>CAVPZF010000008.1:0-1547843 GCA_963710195.1 Lewinellaceae bacterium | reverse complement strand
TAGCAAAGCCGCGCCATGCTCGAAGCCTTCAAAATGTAATAGCATCAGTTACACAGCCCTCTGCACTCAACTGCAAAGCTCACCCATGCTAGACACCAAAGCGCTACGCCCTACCGACTACCCACATATTGCGCTCACCGCCCAGGACGTTCCTGTAATTGCAGGAACTACGATGAAGGTCATCGAGCTAGTACTGGCGCAGAGAAGCTATGGCTGGACCCCCGAAGAAATCCAGATTAATCACCGATATCTGAGTATGAGCCAGATCTACGCTGCGCTGGCTTACTACTGGGACAATCAACAGGCGCTCGATGCAGATATCGAACGCAGAGAGCAATTTGTGCAACGGCAGGAAAAAACTGCTGGAGAATCAGCCTTTGCTGCTCGTTTGCGGTCCCAAGGATTACTAATGTGAAGCCCTATCAGCTTGTCATTTTTGGCATTCGAGTTGTTACACCAAAAGTATTTCTAGAGAGTGTAGGGGAGCTATGACGACTATTCAGGCACAGATTCCAGACTATTTGTATAAGCAGGTTGACGCGATCGCCAAAAAAGAAGGCATCTCCATCGACATGATTATCTCAATGGCGCTGTCTGGACACATTGCCACCTTGCTACCTCAGTCCTACCTGACAGAAAAAGCTGAAAAAGGAAGCTGGCAACGATTCCAGACTATTTTGGCAAAAGTTCCAGACGTAGAACCAGATACGCTCGACCAATTGGATTAGCACATCAGGAAATCCAAAGGAAAGTCTCTGAAAATAGGGTAGACGCTTTCACTATTCATTGCTACTTGGTCTAACCAGGCTCAGCAGCACGGGAAAATCGATCAGGAGCATCAGAAAAATGCTTTGGGGCACTAGAGCAATGCAGAGAAAGCTTAGAAAGTAAGGCCACCACCTCAGACAATGGCGCTGCATGCCTGCATACTCTTTTTCTCAAGCTGGGCATCCTCAATACCAGCAGCCACCATCCTCTGTCCATGACTCTCAGCAAAAATATCGACCGCCTGATCGATCAGGCTCGCACTGCCACCGAGAATGCTTTGCATATCGATAATATTCGCATTGCCCTCACAGGCTTTGGCTACACTCAAGCCCGATTGCAAACCGGACGCCAGCTCTACCAGACGCTGCAATCCGCTCAGCTAGCGCAAAGAGCCGCCTACGGAAAGCAAATTACCGCCACTGCCGCGCTCAAGACCGCCTGGGAAGAAGCCCATGAAGACTACATGCCGCTGGTGAAGATCGCCCGCATTGCCTGTAAGCGTGATCCTGCCACCGCTGCCGAACTGGGGCTAAAAGGCGATCGCGCCAAAGCCCTCACCCCTTGGCTCGCTCAGGCCAACCAGTTCTATAGCAACGCGATCGCCAGCGACACCGTGCTCGTCAGCTTAGGTACCTTTGGCATCACCGCCAAAAAGCTAAAAGCCGCTCAGAAAACCCTACAGACCGTAGAAGCCATTAGCCTTGAGCAAGTGCAGGCCAAAGCCACTGCCCAAAGAGCTACACAAGACAGAAATGCAGCCGTTGCTGAGCTGCGATCATGGCTGAGTGATTTTATTGCGATCGCCAAAATCGCCCTTTCTACAAACAGTCAGCAGTTAGAAATGTTAGGCATTGTGACCCGTTGAGCGCGCAGCCAAGCCGTATTCATATACTAAGATGCAGCCACGCGACAAAGCCACTAGAGCCAGAGGCAAATGCCCAAGTATGGCACTTCAAACGACCACCAACAGCAAACATCTCAGTCATGTCTACTTGATGAAATGACTAACGTCATCATCAACACTGCGGCCCCTGTCAAAGTCATTCTCTTTGGCTCTCAAGGTAGAGGCACCGCAGGTCCGTATTCCGACTACGACTTTCTCATTGTCGATGCGCAGCCTTTTGATAGAGAGCGTAGCCGCCTCGAAGCATCTACAGAAATCGCTTGGGCCCTTTCTCGGTTTGATGTCTCTACAGATATTCTAATTTTCACAATTGAAGAGATGGAATATTGGAGCCAAAGCCTCAATCACGTCGTCTCTTGTGCCTTAAGAGAAGGAAAAGTACTCTATGAGCGACCTGTTACAAGCTAGAACGCTGCTGAAAGCAGCCTATCGGGATCTAAAAGCGCTTACAGGCATGCTCGATACTGACATATTTGAAGACGAGATATTCGGTGCTCACGTACAGCAAGCAGTCGAAAAAACGCTCAAAGCATGGCTGGCAATCTTAGGCGAAGTCTATCCATATACCCACAACTTAATCCGTCTATTCAGAAAGCTACAAACACTAAACTGCAACGTTTCCGACTATACAGACTTGGCAATATTCAGTGCTTTCGCCGAACAGATCCGTTATCTCGGAGTCAGTTCCGATGAGAAACCCATTGCCCGTCAAGTTAGGATCGTTCAAGTACAAAGCCTCTATGATCATGTCAACGGATTACTAAAACAGTCAGATATAGCAAAGCGCGGATGCATTCGCACTTTGCTATGGCACTTTGCGTTATGGAATAAGGGGTGTAGCCTTTCGTGGTGTAGCAAGCAAAGTGCGGAAAGCTATATATAGCCTGTCCCGGATGCATACTCTACTCTTCGAGAACGCTAGAGGCGAATGAGAAGGCAAAGACGAGGGTACGGAGCACGCTATTATAGGGCTCTGTAAACCTTCCTAACTCTAGAAGTAGTCGCGGCGACTATCTCAACCCAGATGCATAGACGAGTATTTTTGAGCGGAATAGTCCCGGTACTGGCAGCGCCGAGCTATCTCTACCGCAAGAGCAGCGCAGAAGTAAAAGGAACAAAGTCATTGCTAGATGCGTTCAAGAATAAACAGTCGAACGTGATGGTTGAAAATGTGGCGGGCACGGTGGAAGCGTTGCTACCGGATGACATTGAAGGAGACAGGCATCAGCGGTTCATTATCCGCATTGCCAGAAATCAGACGCTGCTAATTGTTCATAATATCGACGTAGCGCCAAGAGTTGACGGCCTGATTAAGGGCGATCGCGTCTCTGTCAAAGGCGAATACGAATGGAACGAACGCGGCGGCCTAGTCCACTGGACTCACAAAGATCCCCAAAGCAGCCACGAAGACGGCTGGATCGACTACAGAAATGTACGCTACCAGTAGGGGTTCAGCCTGCCGAACCTCTAAAACCACTACCGAAGCATCCACTCTAAATTCACGCCTACGCGGCTATCGCCCTCATCAGCAGTGCTTTGCCATTCCAAATCTGTAGAAAGCCGTAGATTTGAGGTGAGCGCATAGCCAAAATTCAGATGCGTAATGCTTAGCCCTTCACTATCTCCGACTATCCAAGACTGATCGAGCGTCAGATCAGCCGCGCTGGTGCGAGAAGGAACAAATCGAAACCGTACGCCTAGATTTGCGCCATCTACGCGGTAATCGTCGCCAGAATCAGCGTGCCGATAGCCGACGATAGGAGAGAAATTGACATAGCTACCTAGCGGTAAGACATAGTAGTGCAGGTCCGCGCCGTAGGCAGTGCGATCGCCTCTAAAATTCTGTTGATAATCCGCGCTCACCGTCAGCGCGGTATCACCAATAAACACGTCATCTACCCCGACTACAAACCCGCTGGTGCTATCCGAAGACGGAAAAAAGCTGTAGCCGATCTGAACCCGAGTTTTAAAGCTGGGGTCGTTGCGAATATCAGCGCGAACGTTTGGCACTTCCTCTAACCACTGCTGTAGCACCGGACTTTGCTCTATTGTCTCTGGCGGCAGAGTGAGCGGTTGATCAAGTGAAGGGGGGTCAGCGTCGGTAGGTGATGCCGCTGTAAAAGGTGTAGCGGGTTCGAGCTCAGCGCCAGCAGTGCCCGCTGCCAGAGCGCCAAAACCTGCAACAACACCGATTAGATAGCCAATGATTTGATATCTCATAGGCTTAGGGTATCCTGCCTGCTGCCTACAGGTCTAGAGCTAGGATTTAGCCCACCGCTACAGAAAATTCATCGGATTAACGGGCTTACCAGCCTGACGCACTTCAAAATGCAGGTGCGGTCCTGTCGATAATCCCGTTGTTCCTACAGCCGCGATCATGTCGCCTTTTCTCACGGTTGCCCCTTCAGCTACGCTGAGCTTGCTAGCATGTGCGTATAGGGTCGTCATCCCACCGCCATGATCCAGGATTATTGAGTTTCCATAGCCGCCGTACCAGCCCGCAAAAATGACGATACCCGTCTCCGCTGCCGAAATTCGACTACCGTGCGCCGCGCCAAAATCTGTCCCGGCGTGAAGGCGACTGTAGCCCAATACCGGATGGTAGCGCTTGCCGAACTGACTGGTGATTGGCCCGGATACAGGGCGCAGCATCTTGCCAGAAGATCTCGCTGATCGTAGCGCTTCTTCGCGGGCGATCCGTTCGCCTGCGGTACCTGCCGCTGCTACTCTTTCCAAAATTAGCGTGGTTAGCTGATCAGAATCGCGATCGAGCTGATCAATCGCTGCTTCTAGCGCGCCACGATTTTCCTTCAAACGGGTGACCAGACCGCTTTGCTGCTGAACTTGGGTGGTATATTGCTGTCGGCTGATCAGCAGCTGCTGACGGAGAAGGGCGATCGCATTTTTCTGTTGCTCAATGCCCTGCTGCTGTTCAACAATCCCAACCGATCTATCTTCTAAGTCAATCAGCAAAGCCCGGTCCGCCTCGTACACCTGCTTTAGCCGATAGCGTCTGTCTAAAAAATCGTTCAGATTATGACTTTGCAGCAGCAGTGCCCATCCCTGTGCCCCTTGCTGACGCTGCATAAACTGCAATCGGCCCACAACCGCCGTCCGCGCATCCTCATAATCCTGTTTATTCTTGCCGAGATCAGCCTCTAGCAAGCGCAGCTGTGTCTCTGCTTCACCCAGTTGATATTCAGTATTGGTAATCCAGGCATCCGTGCTTTGAATCGTTTTAGACAGGTCGCGAATATTTTGATTGGCCTGGTCCTCGGCTTTTTGATAGCGCTGATTGGCCTCGTCATAAACCTCTAGCTGCTGGTCTAGCTGCTGTCGCTGCTGCCGTAGCTGATCGACGGACGGATCGACGGCCTGACCGACAGCCTGCGCTTTGGCTAGCTGACTAGTGCCCAAAAGCCCGCTGAGCAAAATGCAGCTAAAAAGTGCGATCGCTGCTCTAACCCACCAGCTCCGATTGACGCGATATCGCTGCCAGCGTTGACACCACAGAACCATACTCTTCACCAGCTACCGAAAACTATAGGTCAGATCGCAATCATCAAAGCCGCCATCCCAAAGCCGCTACTCCAAACCCGCAGATCAGTAGGCCGAAGACCTTACTCGAAAATTGGTTGAACCGAAAAAGTCGCTTGGGCGTGAGGCGATCGCGCAGATAAGCCACTCCTGAGACTAGCACCAGCCACCAGAGGATTGAGCCCGTGAATACGCCAAATACAAGGGTTACAGAATCTAGGTAGGCACTTTGCGTAATACCGAGACCAGCGAAAATAGCGAGGAAAGAGAGAATGGTAGCAGGGTTGGTGAGGGTGAGGGCAAGGGTGGAGGTGTAGGCGGTGGTGAGAGGGAGAGTGGGTGAGGGAGAGCGGGAAGAAGAGGGAATCGGGGAGGAGTCTAGCCGTTTATTTCCACTCAAGAAAGTAGTCAGCCCTAAATAGCAGAGGAACAGGCCGCCGCCAATGCGCAACCAGTTGCTGTATTCCACTAGCAGGTCAGAAACGGCGGTCAGTCCAAATGCTGCCACCATTCCGTATAAGCCATCGGCGGTTGCCGCACCGCAGCCAGATAGTAAGCCGATCAATCGACCTTTGTCTAAGGTGCGACGAATGCACAGCAGTCCAATTGGGCCGACTGGAGCTGCGATCGCCAGTCCCATCGCAATCCCTTTAAGCAGTACAAATATCAGCATTACTTGTTCTCCTCGGCAGAGTCGTCTTTCTCAATTGGGATTACTGAAGTGTCCTTGATTGATCGCAGCGAAATTGTTGTCCGCGTCTGCTGAACGCCCGGTAGCGCCTTCAGTTCCTCGCTCAACAACTGCTCTAATTCCGCTGTTGAGCGACAGCAAACCTTTAGTAGATAGTCGCCCTCGCCAACGACGTGATGGCAGGACTGCACGCGATTGTTTGTCTGTACGTAGTCCACGAAGCTCTGACGATGCCGAGGATGCTCTAGCGTGACCACCACAAAAGCCGTTAGCCCAAATCCAAGCAGTTCAGCATTGAGCTGAGCAGTATAGCCTACTAGCACACCAGCCTTTTCTAGTCGGCGAACGCGATCGGCGATCGCTGGTGCAGACACTCCAAACTGTTCTGCCAGCGCAGACCATTTAACCCGTCCTTCCACCATCAGGACTGTCAGAATATTTTGGTCTAAATCGTCGATATCCATACTTCATAAAATATCTTTCAAAGCCTAATTAAGATTATAAAACAAATTTTCGTTGTCTTTTAGTCTACTTATAAAAATTAAAACTGCGAGTTTTACTTAAAATATTAGTTTTTATATCCTTTCTTTGATGAGCCTAGCGAAGAGGAATCGCAGCAATACGCAGATTTCCTTGAGAGTCTATGGTATTAAAGGTCAACTACTGCACGGTCGAGAGTCTCTCTACCGTCAAAAAATCAGCATCAGTGCGCAAAAGCATCTACATACGAGTTTGAAGTTTTTTATGATTAGGTATCTCACCTGCGTTCTCGAACACATCGATCTCCCTGCCGACTGGATCGGCATTCGAGCCATGCACGGGTCTAGCACCACTAGATCTATGCGCGATGGCCATCCACAGCAAAATGAATATGCTCTCAATCGGGGGGCCATGATAGAAGTCCTAGCTGGCGGACAGTTTGGCTACAGCGCGACTAATCAGCTCACGCTAGAATCGCTTCTAGCCGCTGTACGGCAGGCTTATGATCAGGCTATTGCTGCTAGTAAGTGGGCCGTTTATCGATTTACCGCAGCGGTCCGACCGACCGTCGTCGGTAGCTATGTCTCGCCGCTAGATCGACCGTTTGATAGCGTCAGCGGTGCCGAAGTAAATGACCTGCTCCGTCAGCTCTGTGAGCACCTGAAGGTGTCAGCAAATGTGGTACGTACTAGCGCGATCGCCCGCACCCACGAGATTGAAACCTGGCTGGTCAGCAGCAACGGCTCGCAAGTCCACCAGAAATTCAGCCTGATCGAGAGTCATTTGGGTGCGATCGCCCACACAGCAGGTGTCACCCAGGCCCGGACTAACAATGGCCCAATGGCGCACAGCTATCAGGGCGGCTGGGAAAAGTTCAAAACAGCGGACCTGTGGGAACGAGCCACCCGGATTGGCGAACAGGCCGTTGAGCTTTTAGAGGCACCGGACTGTCCTAACGATATCACCACTCTTGTCCTCGCGCCAGACCAGATGATGCTACAGCTACATGAGAGCGTCGGCCATCCCCTAGAGCTAGACCGCATTCTAGGAGACGAGCGTAACTATGCAGGCGGCAGCTTTGTCCAGCCCCAGGATTTTGGTCATTTGGTCTACGGCTCACCGCTGATGAACGTCACGTTTGACGCCACCCGCTCTGGAGAGCTAGCCAGCTACGACTATGACGACACCGCCACCCCTGCCAAGCGTGAATACCTTATTCATAAAGGCGTTTTGCAGCGCGGACTAGGCAGCCTAGAAAGTCAAACCCGTCTAGAGATTCCCGGTGTCGCCTGCGCCAGAGCCTGTAGCTGGAACCGTCCGGCCATTGACCGAATGGCTAACATCAATCTAGAGCCAGGAGACACCAGCTTCGCAGCCATGATCGGCAGTATCGAAAGCGGGGTTTATATGGAATCCAATCGGTCCTGGTCAATCGACGACCAGCGGCACAAGTTTCAGTTTGGCTGTGAATATGCTCGCAAGATAGAAAACGGCCAGCTGACTACGGTCCTAAAAAATCCAAACTACCGAGCCACAACACCGCAGTTTTGGCACAGTCTTTCCCAGATAGGAGACGCTCAAACCGTAGGAATGTATGGCACTCCCTGCTGCGGCAAAGGTGAACCTAATCAGCTAATTCGAGTCGGTCATGCTGCGCCGGTTTGCACCTTTGAGAATATTGAAGTATTTGGAGGTGTAGACGCATGATCTCACCCACCTTGATCAAGCAGAGCCAACAAAACAACGCCGAGCGTAGCGCCTACGAAAAGACTTTCAAACAGCTAGTTCAAGCTATCGGGTCACAGCTTTCCACTGGCTGAGCACTTTACCCTTTCTGTTTCAGGTGAGGAAAGTCAGTTCACCCGGTTTAACCATGCAAAGGTGCGACAGACGGGACAGGTGCGTGATGGACGACTGCACCTAAGCGTGATGACAGAAAGTCGGACTACCGCAGCCACCCTCCCTTTCACCGGAGACTTTGCTGCTGACTGGTCACTTACGCAAAGTATGCTTTCACAGCTACAGCAGGATTTGAGCGAGCTACCCATCGATCCGTATATTGTGCTCCCATCAACGGCTGAAAACGGCACTAGTCGAGAAGTCCCGAAGCGGAGATTTGCCAGCAGTCACAGATATTGCTGATTGGTTGCTGTATCCTGTCAGGTCGCTGACTTTTCTGGCCTCTACGCCGGGGGGATATCTTACCGGGCGTATGCAGACTCTGCTCAGAAGCTGCACTGGTTCGAGACTCCTTCTTTCACGCTGGACTACTCTTTGTTTAGCAAAACAGATCAAGCTGTAAAGGGCACTATCGCAGGCAGTCGCTGGAAGTGAGGCAGCTTACCGCCAAAACATTTTAGAGACTAGGAAGCGGCTAGAATTACTTTCGCATCCGGTCAAAGCGGTGCCAAGAGGAAACTATCGCACCTATTTAGCGCCTGCTGCTGTCTCTGAGCTGATTGAAACAATGACGTGGGGCGGACTAGGAGAAGCTGCGCTGCGTCAGGGAAATAGTGCTTTCAAAAAAATAGAACAAGGTGAAGCTACACTTTCTGAGAAATTCTCTTTGAGTGAGAACTTCGAGAAAATCGCCTATCCCTAGATTCAACGATAGGGGTGAAATTTCGCTAAGCCAGCTACCCATAATCGACCAAGGGAAGTGGGCAAACTCGCTAGTGAGCGGTCGCAGCGCTAAAGAATATGGCAAATCTAACAATGCCGCGAATGCGCGCGAAGTCGATGAGGGCACCGACTGTTGCGGCTGGCAATCTGCCTACCGAACAGATTCTCTTGCAGCTAGACACCGGGCTTTACCTATCTAATCTGCACTACCTCAACTGGAGCGACTTGAATGCTGGGAGAGATTACTGGTATGACCCGCTATGCTTGCTTTTGGGTTGAGAAAGGAGAGATTGTCGCACCCATCGAGAATTTGCGTTTTGACGATTATCTCTATCGCTTTCTAGGAGAAGGACTGATCGATCAACCGAACAACAAACGTTCATTCCTGCTGTGGGTACCTATGGTCAACGCTCTTTGGGTGGAATGTGGGTGCCTGGTATGCTGATAGATCAGTTCCGATAGCACGTTTTAGTTCTACGACTTTAGCCTGACAGTCAGATTGCTACAGGCCGGATATCATAGAGCAGCAAAACCTAGATCGGCTGAAACCTGGCGCTAATTCATGGCTTCTGAACAGAGACTGTCTATTTCATTGAGGCGGCGTTCTGATTTTGCTGCGATCGCGTCTGCTATCGTCGGCTGGCAGCTGCGGGGACTGCTACTCCTGGTGATGATCTCCGTCTCCTAGCCTGCTCGATTGCACCTATTGTGGCCGGGCAGAAAGGTACAAAGTGCCCCGTTGGCTGGAGCGCTGCTTACCTACGTGGCAATTATTGGCACGCGCGTCGGTGTGGTCTTATTGATTGGGCCTACTGTGCTCGACCAGATTCAGCTGCTGGTCCGTCAGCTACCGCTGCTGCTGCGCAAAGCCATCACTCAGACCGAAGCCTGGGCGCTATCGCTAAATGACAATCGGCCAGACTTTACCTCTCAGGTGTTTGATCAGCTAAGACGTAGCCAGGCGATCCCAGCTTGGGCAATCCGATCTACTCGTCAGGTGGCGCTGCGCTCTTTTAGCGTCACCACCGACATTCTAGGTACGCTGCTTAGCCTAGTACTGGCTATCTTTATCTCCGGCTACATGCTGGCCGATAGCAATACCCTACTACCAACTTTGTTCGCCTGTTCCCGCAGCCCTGGAACCGAGGATCGCTCAGCAGCTGCCCGAAATTGGCGATCGCATCGGGGGCTACATTCGCGGTCGGCTAATCGTATCCTTCACGCTATCTCTAGTGACTGGCATTGGGCTTAGCTTTCTAGGACTAAAGGATTTTGCAGTGGGTCTAGGCGCGATCGCGGTGTTACCAACCTAATTCCTTTCTTAGGCCCGTCCTGGGCGCCATCCGGCCCTAGTCGTTGCCATTCCTCAGGGCGGCTGGACAGTCTTATGGGTCATCCTTTTCTACATCGTTATTCAAAATATTGAGACCTACATTCTCGATCCGCTCTTGGTCGGCAGCTCTGTCGGCGTTCACCCTCTGTACCAGCTGCTAGCCGTCCTAGGCGGAACTCAGGTATTGGCCTCGAAGCCGCGCAGGACCGGACTGCCCGCCCCGAGTTGGGACTTCTGCACGTACACGCCACTCAGGGCGCCCAGGGCGTCGGCGGTCGTGAGGCTCTGGACCCGGGCGATGGCCTCCGCATCGACGGTCTGGATCTGATAGGGGAGGGTGGCGGCGAGCTCGTCGCGGCGGCCGACTACGGTAGCGGCATCGAGCAGGAGCCCGCCGTACTGTTCGGTCAGTTGCAGCACCGTGCGTTCCTCCTGCACCTGCGTGCCCGCCAGCAGCGCCGGTAGAAAGCCGAGGTAGTTGATCTGGAAAGTGTCCGTGCGCATGAATTCCGGTAAGACCAGATCACCCGCCTCGTCCGTTACGCCGACCAAGGTGGTGGGTTGGCGAAGGACGGTCGCTCCCACCAGCGGTGCCCCCTCCGCGTCGGTGACGTGAAGGGTCGACTGGGCGGAGGTCGCCACGGCAAGCCAGCAGAAGAGCACGATTAGACAGCACTTCATCCCACAAAACTACCCAACCCCCGGGAATCGGGAATTTACTCCTTGGGGATGAGCACGTAGCCCGTCTTGGCCAAGTTCCCAAAGTCGTCGTAGGTCATGGTGACGTAGCCGCCGTTGCCCCAGGCGCGGCCGAGGGAGCTGCGCAGCTCGAAGGTCTCGTCTTCCCCATTGTAACCGATTACGGTCAGGAAGTGGGTCTCGGTGGCCGGCGCGGTGGGGGCGTAGTCGTTGGTGGTCAGGCGGATGAAGGAGGCGTCGGTGGCCAGCTCCACCAGCACCGGATTGCCCCGGCTCAGGGCCTTGCGTACCTCGAAGATGCGGTTGCGCCCCCGCGTTTCTTCCCGGAAAAGGTAGCCAAAGTTGGTGATGCCGAAGCGGGCTACGCTGTACACCGAGTTGGGGATGGTGCTGCTGTTGTAGGGTACGATGGCCGCCGATACGGTGCCGGAGTTGATGAGCAGTCCGAAGCCGTCCACGAGATTCGGCCGCTGTCCCGCGTTGGATAGGCTCATGACGATGTAGTCGGGGCTCAGGTTGTCCTTAAAGTTGCTGTTGAGGTTCACGTAATATTCGAGGCAATCGGCCAGGGCGTAGGCCCACTCCATACCGGTTTGCGGTACCTGGCGGATGGGCATCATGTAGTTTTTGATGTTCTGCCGCAGCAGGTCTTCCCGCGCCGGACTTCCAATGCCCGGGATGTAAAACATCTGCTGGTCGATGGCGGTCAGATCACTCAGTCCCTGTAGGGTCTCGGCGCTTTTGGCCGTCCCGTAGGGCTGTTGGGCGCGGACGCAGGTGCAAAGGAAGGTCACGAGGAGCAGGGTAAGCGTGTGTTTTAGCATAGGGGAGGAACGTAGTTCTCTAGTTCTTTAGTTCGTTAGTTCTTTAGACGCGTGGTGCTGATGCGTGATGCGTGATGCTGATGCGTGGTGCTGACGCGTGGTGCTGACGCGTGGTGCTGATGCGTGATGCTGACGCGTGGTGCTGATGCGTGGTGCTGATGCGTGGTGCTGATGCGTGATGCTGACGCCTGATGCTGATGCGTGGTGCTGACGCCTGATGCCGATGCGTGATGCTGACGCGTGATGCTGACGCGTGATGCTGACGCGTGATGCTGACGTCTGATGCCGATGCGTGATGCCGATGCGTGATGCAGACGCGTGGTGCCGATGCGTGATGCCGACGCGTGATGCCGATGCGTGATGCCGACGCGTAATGCCGATGCGTGGTCCTGACACGTGATGCCGATGCGTGATGCCGATGCGTGATGCTGACGCGTGATGCTGACGTCTGATGCCGATGCGTGATGCCGATGCTTGATGCAGACGCGTGGTGCCGATGCGTGATGCCGATGCGTGATGCTGACGCGTGATGCCGATGCGTTTCATCAGTATGGTGAGGCATTAGTATTGCAAGAACTAAACGAACAAACTCCCAGCATCAGCACCCCGGGGCATCAGCACTGTTAGCCTATGGAGGTGCTCAAAATAGTGGACAGCAGCTTCGCTGGCTGCTTGGCTAGTTAAGGTGTTGTGTTTTCTTTTCGTAGGCTTGTCGTACCGTTAGCCCCCGCAGGGTAGTATGGATGCGGTTCGTGTTGTACCACCCTTCGATGTAGTCGAAGATCACGCACCAGGCCTGCTGACGGCTAGTGAACTCGTGTAGGTCGATACATTCGGTCTTGATCGTCTTGAAGAAGGACTCCGCTACAGCATTATCCCAGCAGTTGCCCCGGCGGGACATGCTCTGGGTCGCTCCCACGGAGGCTAATTCTTTCCGGAAGCTCCCGCAGCTGTACTGGGAGCCGCGGTCGGAATGGAAGATTAAATCGTCCTGCGGTTTGCGCTTAGCTACCGCCTGCTTCAGGGCAGCCACCGTCGTGGTTTTGGCCGTCATCTCATCACTGATTACCCAGCTGACGATCGCCCGATCCGCCAGGTCCAATACGATGGTCAGGTAGTGCCACTGGCGATCAATTTCGAAGTAAGTGATATCACTGACCCACTTGGTGGCCGGCGAGTCTGCTTGGAAGTTACGATCGAGAATATTATCCGCTACCGGCAGATCATGGGCGGAGTCCGTGGTGGTGATCCAACGTTTCTTGACCCTGGGAGACAGGCCTTTACGCCGCATCCGCCGACCTACGGTGGCCTGCGAAGTGCGGATACCCTGGCGGGCTAAATCGTACCAGATCCGGGGACTGCCGTAAGTACCCCGGCTTTTCTCGAACGACTGCTGAATCAGTCCATCCAGCTTGTCTTGCGGCAATCGCCGCCGGCTCCACCGATAATAGCCACTGCGGCTGACACCCAGGACCTGACACATCTTCTCAACGGGGAACTCCATGCGGTGATTCATAATGAAGGAGTAGATTTCCCGTCGCTCTTGGAGAAGATGCCGATGGCTTTTTTTAGGATGTCCCGCTCAAGTTCGGCTTCCCGTAACTGCTTTTTCAGGCGGGTGATCTGACGCTCCTCGTCGGTCATGATCTTAATCCCCTGACCGGATGGCTCTACCTTGTTTTCCAAGCGGAACTCTTGTCGCCAGCGGGTTAAGGTAGTGGCCGCAATACCGAACTTATCGGCGATCTGAGTGACCACCGCATCCGGTTCGAAGCTTTGTTTGACTAGTTCCAGGCGCTCCTCCCGGGTGAATCGTTTTCGTAGTTTGGACATTATGTCGGGTTGAAGATTTGAAAGATACCAAACCTGCCAGGCCGAACCCACTGTCTATTTATTTGAGCACCTCCACTAAAGAACTAAAGAACTAAAGAACTAAAAATCTAACAGTCTAACAATGCACCGCCTAGCCCCCACCCCCTCCGGCTACCTGCACCTCGGCAACGCGGCGAACTTCGCGGCCAATGGCTTGCTGGCAGAAGGAGGTCCCTTGCTCCTGCGCATCGATGACCTAGACCGCGCGCGCTTCCGACCGGAGTACCTGCGGGACGTGTTCGACGTATTGGATTGGTTAGATATTCGTCCGACCCGGGGGCCAAAGGATGCGGCGGATTTTGAAGCCCATTGGTCCCAGGACTACCGTATGCCCCTTTACCGCCAAGCTCTCGAAACACTGCGGGGAAATACCTCAGGCTTGGTCTTCGCTTGTCTCTGCTCGCGGAAGGAACTGGCGAAAGGGGGGCACGCCCACGGCTGTCTGGAGGGACACGTGGAGCTCGACCGGGCCGGCATAGCGTGGCGACTGGACACCCGCGGTACCGCCCTACACGAAACTATGCCCTGGTTTGCAGTACGGAAAAAGGACGGCCGCCCCAGCTACCAGCTCGCCTGCGCGGTAGATGATTACCACTACGGCATCACCGTCTGTGCGCGCGGGGAAGATCTGCGGGCGAGTACCGCGGCCCAGGCTATGCTCTCCGACGCGCTGGAATATCCCAAGCTAACGGAACGTATCCGCTTCCTCCACCACCCACTGCTGACCGAAGGAGGCGAAAAGCTCTCCAAACGCCAGGGTGCCCGGAGCGTACGGGATTCGGGCGTGAGTCGGAACGAGGTGTTTGCCATCGCCCGAGACTGGCTGGGAAAAGATAAATTTTGAATGCCTTACACCTTTATCCCATCCACTTTCCGCACCTTCTTGACCACCCGTACGGCGTGTTTATCGGGACGAATGGGGAAGCCCCGGCGCTCGGCCCACACGTAGGTGAACTCGGCTCCGAGAAAGAGGATCTGGCTGTTGTAGTACGTCCAGATCATGAGAGTAACCAGTGCCCCGGCGGCCCCGTAAGTGTTGCCGAAGTCGGAGTTGCCGATGTAGAGTCCGATGAGCCAGCGGCCCAGGCCAAACAATAAAGCGGTAAAGATGGCGCCGGCCCAGATGTCCTTCCAGCGCGCCTTGGCGTCGGGTAGGAAGCGGAACAACAGGGCGAAGATTACCGCGGTAACGATCGTGGAAATCACCCAACTGGTGATGCCCAGGACCACGGCTCCGAGGGAGGGTACGAAGGCGGCCAGCTTGTCCATAAAGCCGATGATCAGGGCATTGACGACTAGCGTAATCATGAGCATGAAGCCCAGGCCCACCACGAAGCTGAAGCTCAGGAGGCGCACGATCAGAAAGCCCAGGATGTTGTTAGCCGGTCGGGCTTCCAGGCCCCAGATGCGATTGAGGCTCGTTTTAAGCGTAGCGAACACCGTTGTGGCTGTAAACACCAAGGTCGCGACGCTCAGGATCGTGGCCCACAGGCTATCGCCCGTAGAATATGCGTTGCTGACGATCTCCTGCAGCGTCTTGGCCGCTTCGGGGCCGAGGAGGCCGTCAAGTTCCCCGTAGAGGCGGCCAGTCACGGCTTCCTCGCCGACAAAGTAGCTGGCTACGGCAATCGCGACGACCAACAGGGGCGCGAAGCTGAATACGGTGTAATAGGCCAGCGCGGCTCCCAACGTAAAGGCATCATCCTGGCCGTAATTGCCGAACAGTTCTTTTGCGAAGGACAGGACGCGCTTGAAAACATTCTCTTTGGCCAAGGGGAGGGATTTAGTCCCTTAAAGGCGGATAAAGCGAGCGGTGTTCACCGCTTTTACTTTATGTATTTTGCCCCGCATCCGTAGCCTATGCCCCGCACCACTTTTTCCAAGCACGCCAATCATTTCCTCGCCCGCAAGCCCGCCGCCGAAGCCTTGCCGCCGGCCCTGACTTCCGTGGCCGGCTTCCCACCTTACCTGCGCGGTCCCTACGCCAGCATGTACGTGGGCCGCCCCTGGACCATTCGGCAGTACGCCGGTTTCAGCACGGCGGCCGAGTCCAATGCCTTTTACCGCCGCAACCTGGAAGCCGGGCAGCGCGGACTCTCCGTCGCCTTCGACCTGGCCACCCACCGGGGGTACGACAGCGACCACGAGCGGGTGCGCGGCGACGTCGGCAAGGCCGGCGTGGCCATCGATACCGTGGAGGACATGGAACGCCTGTTCGATCAAATTCCGCTGGAAAAAATGTCGGTGAGTATGACTATGAACGGCGCCGTCTTACCCATCATGGCCTTTTACCTGGTGGCGGCCGAGCGACAGGGCGTGGATCCCGCCCGCCTCAATGGCACCATCCAGAACGATATTCTTAAGGAATTCATGGTACGGAACACCTACATCTACCCCCCGGCGCCGAGCATGCGGATCGTCTCCGACATCTTTGCCTATACGGCCGAGCACATGCCGCGCTTCAACAGCATCAGCATCAGCGGCTACCACATGCACGAGGCGGGCGCCCCGGCAGCGGTGGAGCTCGCCTATACCCTGGCGGACGGACTGGCCTACGTCCGGGCCGGCGTGGAGGCGGGCCTCGACGTCGACGACTTCGCCCCCCGGCTCAGTTTCTTTTGGGGCATCGGGATGCGGCACTTCACCGAAATCGCCAAACTGCGGGCCGGTCGCCACCTCTGGGCCGAACTAATGGCCGATTTCCAGCCCAAAAACCCGAAGAGCTCCATGCTTCGTACCCACTGCCAGACCAGCGGCTACAGCCTTACCGAGCAGGACCCCTACAACAACGTGGCCCGCACGGCCATCGAGGCGCTGGCGGCCGTGTTTGGCGGCACCCAGAGTCTGCACACCAATGCCCTGGACGAAGCCATCGCCCTGCCCACCGACTACAGCGCCAAAATCGCCCGAGATACCCAGCTGTACCTGCAAAACGAGCTGAGCATCACCCAGGCGATCGACCCCTGGGGCGGCAGCTACGATTTGGAAGCCGAGACCCAGCGGCTGATCCACGACGCGCGGCAGCTGATGGAGGAAGTCGAGGCCGCCGGCGGCATGGTGCGCGCCATCGAGACCGGTCTGCCCAAACTGCGCATCGAGGAAGCTTCCGCCCGCAAGCAGGCTGCTATCGACTCCGGGGGGGAGCAAATTGTGGGCGTCAACGTCTTCCGGACCAGCGAGGGGGCCGAATTCGACCTGCTGGAAGTAGACAATGCCCGCGTCCGTCGGGAACAACTCGAGCAGATCGCGACAACCAAAGGGAAGCGCTCGGAACCCGATTTACACCGGGCGCTACAGGCCCTGGAAACGGACGCCCGGGGAACGGCAAATCTACTCGCGGCTGCCGTTGCGGCGGCGCGCGCGGGTGCCACGCTTGGCGAGATCAGCAGTGCGCTGGAGAACGTTTTCGGTCGCTACCGGGCCACCAACCAGCTGATTAGCGGGGTCTACGGCGGACATTCGAATGCCGACCGCCTGCAGGCAGTGCGGAAACTCTCCGACCGGTTCCTCACCCAGGAGGGGCGCCGGCCGCGCATCCTCATTGCCAAGCTCGGGCAGGACGGCCACGATCGCGGCGCCAAGGTGATCGCCTCCGGCTTTGCCGATCTGGGCTTCGACGTTGACGTAGGTCCCCTCTTCCAGACCCCCGCCGAGGCCGCGCGTCAGGCCGTGGAGAACGACGTTCACCTGCTGGGCATCAGTTCGCTGGCTGCCGGACACAAGACGCTGGTGCCGGAGGTCATTGCTGCCCTGGCCGAGCAGGATGCCGCCGATATCCGCGTGGTCGTGGGCGGCGTCATTCCCCCCGCCGACTACCCCTATCTCCGGGAAGCGGGCGTAGTGGGCATCTTCGGCCCGGGCACTAACATTGCCGCCGCGGCCGAGGAATTACTGACGATGATGCTGGCTGGCGCATGACGTTTCGACAGACCTCGGAGGTCTGTCATTATGGCATTACTTTAGCCCCCGGATCTGGTAAAACTCCAGCAGCCGCCGCGACGTCCGGTGCGCATAAAACAGCGGCTCCACCCCCCACGCGTTCAGGTGAATGCCCGGCTCCTCCCGGTCATCGACGTATTTAGCGAGTAGCGTAGGGTCGGTACCCGCAGGTAAGCGGGATAGGATGTACGGCTTGGCCACCGCCCAGTCCTCCCCCATCTGGCTGCGGAGCAGGCGGATGAACAGGCGGTCTTCTTCGGTGTGGTCGGGCATAGCGATCAACTTTTATTCTCCAATGGATTTACATAAGAAGTCGGGGATGATGCCGGAAGCGGCGATCTCCGTCTCCGCGCTCTCAGGGCGGGTGTTGCCACTCAGCACCAGGGCAGTGGCCATCCCGTAGGTGTTGCCGCCGAGGATATCGGTATGTAGAGTATCCCCGACCATCAGGATATCGGCGGGCTGCACGTCGGGCATATCGGCCGCCACACTGTCGAGGCCCATCTGGAACATCTGGCTGGCCGGCTTACCAAACTTGACGAATTTGCGCCCCAGTACGTACTCCGCCAGCCGGGCAATGCTGCCGGTCGCCAGGGCCACCTCGTTGCTGGTGGTGGGGTAGAGCAGGTCGGTGTTCGCCACGACGACCGGGATTTTACACTTGCGCAGAATGTTGATCAGGCGGTTGATGTCCACGTTCATATCGTAGCCCTCGTCGTCGAGGAAGGCCACCGCGCGAATCTCCTCCAGGCGGTCGAGGTCGACCTCAGAAACGGGAACAGCTTCCAGCCCCGCCCCGATGATGTAGGCCGCCGAGGCCGGGGTGCCCAGGTAGGCCACCTTGCCGTGCTTCACCTTCTGTTCAAGGAAATGGCGGGTAGTCGCCCCGCTAGTAATGATCTCCGCGGCGCAAATCCCGCTCAACCCGTAATCCTCGAGCCGGGAGGCTGCCACTTCTGGACTCCGGGCGGCATTATTCGTCAGCACCCGGATGTGTTTGCCCGCCGCGCGCAGGCGCAGCACGGTCTCCAGCGCTCCGGGGATGGTGCCCCGGTGGTTCCGTAGCACGCCGTAACTATCGAAGAAGATGACGGGAAAGTCAGCGGCGACTTCCGCAAATACCTGGATGTTCATGTACTTAGAGTTTCAGGGCGGCGAGGAGGGGTTCCACGCTGAATTTCTCATCCAGCGTAGGCAAGTGCACGTGCAGGGCGTCGTAGGCCAGTTTCTCCGCGAAGGCGGGACGGAAGAAGTACCGACCGAGGCGCAGAACATAGTTGAGCAGGAAAAAGCGGTAGGCCTCCTTGATAAACAACACCTCCTGCCGCGAAAGCGGGAATACCTCGTGGTAGGATTGGAGAAAGAGTATAAAGCGGTCCTCCAATAAGCGGTCCACCTCATAAGTGAAGGCCGTCCTGTCGCCCACCTCACTCACCACCCGGCTAAGGAAATAGAAGTCGGCCACCCGCGTCGAAACCCGGAACCAATCGTAGTCCCAGCGGCTCGCCAGGCGGCCGCTGCGGTCCACGCTGAAGTTACCGATGTTCCAGTCGACGAAAACCGGGATCTTCTGGAAACCGTAGACGTTGATCTTGAAGGTATTCTCCAGAAACAGCCGGCAGTGTTTTTCAATGAGGTCGAAGTGCTCGGGGTAGTCCGCCTGGGCTGAAGTCAGCAGGGCGTTGACGTCGGCGGTCATGTCGCGGTCGCTGCGCGGCAGGGTGTTGGTGACCAGGGTACAGTCGCGGTGGAAGTACGCCATCTCCCGGCCCATTTGCTGCACCTGCTCCTCGGTGAGGCGGCGGGGCGGATTCTCCTGGATCTGGATCGGCCGGTAGAAGATGATCCACGCATCCTGCTCCGCGTCGATGTGGCGGTGAAAGAAGAGCTGGTTGCCCTTCATCAGGCCGCGGCTCAGGAAGTTGGCGTAGCGCACCGGCAGGTTGTTGGCCAGCACGTTGATGATGGTATGGTCCTCGGCAAAGCCCTCGAAGGAGCCGAAGTAGGTCACCTTGGCAATGAGCACGTTGCCGTCCTCCATGATGAGTTTGAAGACGTGGTTGGTCGACACCTGGGCACTAATGTCCTCGATGGAGCGGATCGCGCGGGTGTGGTCGTACGCCCGCCAGGCGTAACGCAGGATGGTCTGGTAATTCGTCATGAGCGGCGGTCGGGGCATAGCGGGAGTCATCAGGCGAGCTCAAGGTAGCGCCGCAATTCCCAATCCGTGACGGCGGCCAGGGATTGTTCCCACTCCCACGCGCGGGTGCGCACGAAATGCTCCGTGAAGGGACCGCCCAGCAGGGAAGCGACTATTTCGGAGGCGTTCATGGCACCCGTGGCCGCGCCCAGGTTATTGGGGAGGGGGAGGCCGATTGGCTGGTCGTAGGCACTGCCGGCGACGGGCGCCTCATCCAGGGGAAGCTGCTGCTCGATGCCGTAGAGGCCCGCGGCAAGGGCGGCGGCTATAACGAGATAAGGGTTGGCATCGGCACCGGGAACGCGGGTTTCCAGGCGGGTGGACGTCGGAGAGCCCGGCACCACGCGCAGGGCCACCGTGCGGTTGTCGACGCCCCAGTTGGCGCGGGTAGCGGCCCAGGAGCCGGGCACGTAGCGTTTATAGCTGTTGACGTTGGGCGCGAAAAAAGGCATGAGCGCAGGGAGCAGTTTCAATTGCCCGGCCAGGTAGTGCTCGAAGGTGGCGCTCATGCCGTGGTGGCCGGCCGGATCGTGAAAGACGTTCACCTCGTCGCGCCAGAGCGACTGGTGGAGATGGCCCCCGCAGCCGGGCAACTCAGCGGAAGGCTTGGCCATGAAGCTGGCGACCAGCCCGTGGCGGTAGCTGATCTGCTTGACGCCCTCCTTAAACAGCACGGCCCGGTCGGCGGCCTCCACGGCCTCGCAGTAGGTGATGGCGGCTTCGAGTACGCCGGGACCGGTCTCCGTATGCAGCCCCTCTAAGTCTACCCCGAAGGCGGCCAGCTGGTCGAAAAGCGTCTCCAGCAGGCCGGCCCGCTGCCCCGTGCGCAGGCCCGAGTACCCAAACATGCCGGGGGAAAGCGGGGTGGGGGAGCGGTAGTCCTTCGCGGCCAGGCTAGCGGGACTCTCCCGGTAAGCAAACCACTCGTATTCCGGACCGAAGCGCGCCGTAAAGCCCATCTCCCGTGCTTTCTCCACCACCCGTAACAGCAAGGATCGCGGACAGGCCACCCCCGCCGGCCCCCCGTCGTCGCGGAAGTCAGCCAGCAGGAGGGGCGTACCGTTCTCCCAGGGCAGGGTGCGGCGGCTTTCGGGGATCAGCCGGGCGTGGGCGTCGGCGAAAGTGGGATCGGCGACATGGTTGGTATACACCACGTCCTGGCAATCCCAGCCGAAAACCACGTTGCAAAAGCCAAAACCCTCCTCCAGGGCGGCGGTCACTTTTTGGGTAGACAGGTACTTGGCCCGCAGGATGCCGTCGAGGTCGGTGACGGCGACCTTCACGCGCGAGGCGGACTGCTCCCGAAGCCAGGCAAGGGTATTCTCCATGGTCCAAAACTAGCCCTTTCCGGCGTAGCCCCCTATTCCTCGGGCCGCAGGTCGAAGCGCCGCCGCAGCTCGTCTAGCGCGGGGTTCTTTTCGCGCATGGCGAGGTACTTGTCCTTGGCGGTCAGCCGCTTTTTGATGGTGGTCTGTACCGGTTTGAGGCTTTCGTCGTGTTCCAGGATCATGACGAGATTGGGCCGCTCGAAGGTCCGGCGCAGGTGGCCGATCAGGCTATCGTCGTCGCGTAGGGAGGCGATCGCCCGGGCGGAACCGACGCGGACCACGATCTCGTCGTCGCCCCGTACCTGCGGCAGCGCTTGCTTCAGAAAGATGGCCAGGGTAGTCCCCTTGTTTTCCAGCAGGAAAGCCTCCCAGGCCCGCCGCAGGTGCTCATCGTCCAGTTCGGGCAGTTCCTCGGGGGAGGGGGTGGAATCCAGTTCTTCCTCCGCTTCCAGGTACAGCGCATCCAGGTCGATACTCGCGAAGGCGGTGGGGCTGGCGGGTTTCGGTTCCGGGCGGCAATCGCCCTCGGGCTCGGGCTCCGGCAGGGGGTGGATATCCTCAGCTAGGGGTTCCATAACGGGCACCGTTTCCACCACGTGCGGGGTCGCGGGTGCGGGGGAAGCGGCTGCGGGAGCCAGCACCACGGGTTCGTTGCGGAAGGCCCGGCGGATGGTGACCATGCGCAGCAGACTCATCTCCACGTGCAGCCGCTTGTTGCGGGCCAGCTTGAAGTGGAGGTCACAGTCGTTGGCGAGGTCCAGTACGGTCAGCAGCAGGTCGGGCGGGGCGGTGGCGGCCTGCTGGTGGTAGCGCTGGCGGAGGCGTTCGCCGACCTCGAGGAGCTTGAGGGTAGCGGGGTCCTTGCAGACGAGCAGGTCCCGCACGTGGGCGGCCAGCCCGTTAAGGAAAAGATCCTCATCGAAGCCGCGCCGCAGCACCTCGTCGAAGAGCAGCAGCATGCCGGCCCGATCTTCCGTCAGCACGAAGTCGACGGCCCGGAAGAAGTAGTCGTAATCGAGCACGTTCAGGTTCTCGATCACGGCGTCGTAGGTGATCGTGTCGCCGCTGAAGCTGACGATGCGGTCGAAGATCGACAGCGCATCCCGCAGGGCACCGTCGGCCTTCTGCGCGATAATGTGCAGGGCGTCTGCATCGGCGGTAATGCCCTCCCGGGCACAGATGCCCTGCAGGTGCTCGATGATGTCGTTCGGCTGGATCCGCTTGAAGTCGAAGATCTGGCAGCGCGACAGGATGGTCGGAATGATCTTGTGCTTTTCCGTCGTCGCGAGGATGAAGACCGCGTAGGGCGGCGGCTCCTCGAGCGTTTTGAGAAAGGCGTTGAAGGCTTGCTGCGAGAGCATGTGGACCTCATCAATGATGAACACCTTATACTCCCCCTGTTGCGGCTGAAAACGGACCTGCTCCGTCAACGCCCGAATGTGGTCGACGGAGTTGTTGCTCGCCGCGTCCAGCTCCATGATGTTGAGGCTGGCGTTATTGTTAAAGGCCTCGCAGCTGGCGCAGACATTGCAGGGCTCGAAGTCGGCCGTCCGGTCCTGGCAGTTCAGCACCTTCCCTAGGATGCGCGCCGAGGTGGTCTTTCCCACGCCCCGTGGTCCGCAAAACAGGAAGGCGTGCGCCAGGTGATCGGTTTGTAGCGCATTCTTAAGGGTCTGCGACACGTGCTGCTGCCCCACCACTTCGTCGAAGCGTACGGGGCGATACTTGCGGGCGGATACTACGAATTTGCTCATCGGGGTAAAGATAAGCTCGCTGCGCTTGCTTTAGAGGCGGTGCGGTAGAAGCTCGCTGGGCTCCGCGGTAAAGGCTCGCTGGGCTCGCGGTAGAACCGGCTTTAATCCTCCACTTACACTCCTCTACCGGTACCGCCCGCTACCGGTACCGCCCGCTACTCCTCAATCATTCCCCGCGCCACGATAGCCCCCGCCCGGGAGAAAATACTATCGATCCACACCGGTTCCTGCCGGACGATCCACATTAGGCTGTCAAATTCAGGGCGGGTGTAGCCGTAGTCGGCGAGGACGGAGTCGTGGTAGAGCGCTTCCATGGAATCGCGGACCAGCACGGGAATCTCGCTCGTTAGGGACTGGGCCAAGTTCAGGTCGGCGATGACCTGCACCATCTTATCGGCGTCTACGGGGGGCGGACCGGGGTCTACCTGCGCGCAGCGGTGAGCCAGCAGACCGATTAGTAACACGAGTATTCCCCGAGTCACTTCCTGTCCTTTGGAGTGAGGAATACGGTGCGGTGGGCTTCGGCCAGTTTCCACTTAGTCCATTTTTTGGCGTCAGACGAGCTCCCGACGATGCCGCAGGTGGGGACGTTGCCGATGTAGTCGTCGTTCGTCAGCAGGTTGGCAACTTCGGTATATCCGGGGTTGTGACCAAACACGAGGACGGTATTCCAGCTGTCGGGCAATTCCTGGATACAGGCCTGAATAGTTTTGGGGCCGGCGTGATAGAGTTTCTTTTCCCTGATGATCCGGTCCTTGCCGATACCGAGGGCTTCGACGAAGGCCTGGGCGGTTTGCTGGGTCCGTTTGGCACTGGAAACGAGGAGTCCGTCGACCCGGAGCTTTCGTTTGGCCAGGAGGGCGGCCATGCGGGGGGCGTCCCGTTTGCCGCGGCCGTTCAACGGCCGGTCGTGGTCTTTCTGGTTCATGTCGGCCCAGCTGCTCTTGGCGTGGCGGACGAAGTAGACGTTTTTCACGGGATTATTTTGTGGGGTGGCTTTACCTGCACTTAACGGTCAGTTAAGGTGCATGCCATACGGGGGGACTACTTTTGCGTCCATTCAATCCCAAGCGCATGACTGTTACCCCGGCGAAGATACTTCTGGTAGACGACGAACCGGATATTCTGGAGATCCTTGAATTCAACCTGCGCAAGGAGGGATTTGAAGTCGCCACCGCCAGCAACGGGGAGGAAGGCTTGCAACTCGCCCGGAAATTTCGTCCCGACCTCATTGTTTTGGACATCATGATGCCCATCATGGACGGGGTAGAGGTCTGCCGCCAACTCCGGGCCGACTCCGACTTCGACAACACGGTCATCACCTTCCTGACCGCCCGTGAGGAAGACTACAGCCAGATCGCCGCCCTGGACACCGGGGGCGACGACTACATCACCAAACCCATTCGGCCGCGGGTACTCATCAGCCGCGTTAAAGCCCTGCTGCGGCGCAACGTGCGGCAGGAGGATGAGGAACAAAATAATTCCATCGTCATTGGTGATCTGGAGATCGACCTGGAGCAAATCGTGGTCCGCCGCGGTAAGGAACGCATCGAACTCGCCAAGAAAGAGTTCGACCTGCTCACGCTGCTCGCTTCCAAGCCCGGCAAGGTGTTCAGCCGGGAAGAGATCTTCAATAAGGTATGGGGCACCGACGTCATTGTGGGCAACCGCACCATCGACGTCCACATCCGCAAACTGCGGGAAAAACTCGGCGACCACTACATCAAGACTATCAAGGGCATCGGTTATAAATTCGAATTTTAGGCCCGTACAACGCGGTCTCTCCCGATAGCTAGCGGGACGCAAGCAACATTCAGCCAGCAGCAGCATGCTCAAAAACAGCACCCCCCGCGAGATCTCCATTCGCACCGCCCTCTTTATTGCCCTGGCGACCGAGGGCGCGCTGCTGCTGGTGCTGGCCATCCCAACGGTAACCTTCAGCTGGTGGCTGGTGCTGCTCTGCGGACCGGCTACCTTTTTGATTAGCTATTCCATCGTACTCACCACCCTTGACCGCTACATCTACCGCAAGATTAAACTGATCTACAAGACTATCCACAGCCAAAAGGTCAGTTCCGACGTCAAGCGGGAGGGCATCGATCCCGATCAGCCCATCATCGAGGAGGTTGAGCAGGAAGTGGCCGAGTGGGCCGAAAACCAGCAGGAGCAAATCGACCAGTACGAGCGCTTCGCCGAGTACCGCCGCCGCTACGTGGGCGACATCAGTCACGAACTGAAGACGCCCATCTTCAACATCCAGGGCTACCTCCACACCCTCATGGACCATGGCTACGACGACATCAAGATCACCCGCTCCTTCATCAAGAAGGCCGCCAAGAACGTCGAGCGCCTACAGACTATCGTGGAAGACCTCAGCGCCATCGGCCGCCTGGAGAGCGGCGACCTCATGTTCGACCCCGAGCCCTTCAATATCAAGGAACTGGCCCAGGAGGTCATCGAGGAACTGGACCTCAAGAGCCGGCAGTCCGGCGTCACGCTAAGCCTAAAACAGGGCGCCGATACCGGTTTCATGGTATCCGCAGACCGCGAGAGTATTCGGCAGGTGCTCATCAACCTGGTCACCAACTCCGTCAAGTACGGCAACTCAGGTGGCGCTACCCGCATCGGCTTCTACGACATGGAGAGTTACATCCTCTGCGAAGTCGCCGACAACGGCATCGGTATCCCCGAAAAGCACCTGCCCCACGTCTTCGACCGCTTCTACCGCGTCGACAAGAGTCGCAGCCGGCAAAAGGGGGGAAGCGGCCTGGGCCTTTCGATCGTTAAGCACATCATGGAGGCGCACCAGCAGACCATCAACGTGCGCAGTACGCCGGGGCTGGGGTCTACGTTTGGGATTACGCTGGCTAAGGCTTAGTTGTTGGGTTGGCGCGCATTCGCTTGCTCCTCGCGTTGCTTGGGTGGTTGTTGGGTTGTTGAATTGTTGGGTTGTTGGGTTGTTGGGTTGGCCCGCATTCGCTTACCCCTCGCGTCGCTCGGGTGGTTGTTGGGTTTTGGGGTTGTTGAATTGTTGGGTTGGCGGGTATTCGTTTGCCCCTCGCGTCGCTCGGGTGAGTACCGGAGGAGAACCGGTGAGCTATTCGCCAGCGTTAGCGCGTCAGCATCACGCGTAATCCAACAACTCACCCACCCACCAACCCACCAACTCAACAACTCAACAACTCAAAAAAACTTGCAACTACGAATACTTTCGTATAACTTTGTACGAAACCATTCGTAGATGACTCCTCCCCCCACCGAAAGCGAACTGCAGATTCTTGGCGTGCTCTGGGAAGTCGGGCCCCTCACCGTCCGCGAGGTGAACGAGCGACTGAATGAAGGCAGTGAAAAGTCCATCGGCTACACCACCACCCTGAAGCTGATGCAGCTGATGGTGGAGAAAGGATTGGTGACCCGCGACATGAGCAGCCGCAGCCATATCTACACCGCCGCCGTCGCTCGTAAAGGGACTCAGGCCAGCCTGCTCAGTCGGTTCGTCAAGGCCACTTTTGGTGGTTCCCGCACGGAATTGGTGCTGCGCGCCCTCGGCGACGGAGAAGCTTCCGCGGTCGACCTCGCCGAGATCAAGCAGCTCATCGAAAAACTCGAAAACGACAACCGCCATGTTTGAGTCGCTCTTTACCTCCGCCCTGCTACAGGCCGCCGGGATGGCCATCCTGCATTCGCTGTGGCAGGCGACGTTGCTGGCAATATTGCTCTGGGTGGTTTCCCGGTATACCTCACTGAAGGCGGAAGGCCGCTACCGCCTGGCATTCAGTACGCTCCTGTTGCAGGCGGCAGTTTCCGGCTTCACGTTCGGGTACTACTACGAGCCTGCGGTGACGGAAGTAGTAGCCACAAACGCAGGGGGCGGCGGCGCGCGGAATGCGGTGATCGTACTCACGCATTCTCCCACTTCTTTGTGGACAACCGCCGAGTTCTGGCTCGTTCTGCTGGTCATCTGTTGGGCTGCCGGGCTCCTGGTAGGCGGTAGTCGCTTGCTTATTTCCCAACAAAGTATCCATAGGCTAAAGCGCAGTGCGCGAGGCTTTCACGCTAATACGGCCTTTGCCGTACTGCACCGTCACGTCACCGCCCTCGCCGACCGCATCGGCTACCGTGGGACCGTGCGCCTGGGACTCACCGACCGCATCACCGGTCCAATGCTCGTCGGTCACCTCAAGCCGGTACTGCTCTTTCCCGTCGCGATGGTCAACCAACTGACGACCGAGGAGGCCGAGACCGTCATACTCCACGAACTGGCCCACCTGCGCCGCGCCGATCACCTCTTTCATCTACTACAGTGCCTGCTCGAGGTACTGTTTTATTACCACCCGGCTATCCATTGGATCGGCGCGCGGATCCGCGAAGAGCGGGAGCATTGCTGTGATGATCTCGTCCTGCGCTACGGACCGGGACAACTGCCCTACGCCCGCGCCCTGCTGTACTTCAGTGAGCAAACCCGGAATCACGCAGCGACTGCTCTTTCCCTCACCGACGGCGGCGGCCTGCTGGCCCGCGTCCGCCGCTTTATCGATCACCAGGAAACCAAATACACGATGAAAAGCCGCTTATTTATCCTCCCTATTCTTGCTGTTGCAACATTTGTCGGCACCGCAGCATACGCGCCGGCAGATAAGGCTATGGAGGCCCCGCTCTCCGTGGAAATTCCCTCCGCACCCGCGCTGGCCGCCCCCTTTGATACCTTGCCGCCGGGTACCCACGAAGTCACCCGCATCTCCAACGGCCAGGTCACGAAGCTGCGGGTTTCCGATCAGCAGATTACGGAGTTGACGATCGACGGAGTGGTGCCCCCCGGGGACTATGAGGCGAAGGAAGGCCTAGCGGAAGAGCTACTGGGCATCAAGCCCTTACCGCAGCGTTTTGACCGGAAGTGGGAGTTCAACTTTCCTCCCGACAGCCTGCTGCGCCTCGCCGAGCGCACGTTAGAGGCGACCATGCCTATGATGGACAGCCTGCGGAAACGAAAGGGCCTGTACTTCTTCGACAGTACGTTTAGTAGCCCCAGTGGCCGGGCGTTCCAATGGAGTATGGACGCAGAATCAGAAGCCAAACGATTCGAAGCCCTTACTGTCGATCTCGACAGCCTACGTGAACTTTACGGGCGTACGATCACCCGCATAAATCTGGACTCCCTCATCGGTGCGGCTTCTAAACTAAGCCAGGAGCACCTCGAGCTGGATTCTTTGAGCTTCTCTTGGAGTAATCGCCGGGATAGTTCCTATCTCCGACCCTTCACCTTCCAGCGCGAGGGTGTGTTTCGGAGGAGCGGCGAGAGCGATATGGAGTACCTCGACCGGCAAGAGGCGGGCTTGCGCGAACAGCTCAGGGCACTGGAAGCGCAAAAAAAGGCACTGAAAGATAGTAAGGCAATAAAGAGAAACTCCGGGCTGGGATTTGGTCACGCGCGCCTTCCGTCGGACCATGGTGGGGTAGCGTCCGCCATTCAGTAGCCGAGACGCAGTGTGCTCGTCAAGATAGGATAAGCTGGTGCGAATAGACGTTAAAGTGTGCACGTAACGGGATGACCCCACGGTGCCCTAGGCGGGGGAGCCTGGAGAGGTCGTTGCCAATCACATCAACTAGGCCAGCGAGGCGACGGAAGTCGCCGCTACGTACTTCAAAAACCGCTCCAGCGCCTCCCGCTTTCCCGCATCGAGGGCGTAGTCGATGTGGCGGGTGTAGTACTCTTCCAGGTTAAAATCGGGGTGGGGGGAGGGCAGCAACAGCTTGAGCTGCGGCAGGTGATCCAGCCCCTCTTTCAGGGCCGCGTTGAAATCAGCGATGA
The DNA here is from genome assembly GCA_963710195.1 of Lewinellaceae bacterium. Classification (GTDB taxonomy): domain Bacteria; phylum Bacteroidota; class Bacteroidia; order Chitinophagales; family Saprospiraceae; genus Neolewinella. Next base: position 1,519,083 of record CAVPZF010000008.1, on the reverse strand, counting down.
AGGTCGCGGAGAGCTCGCTGGTCGTTACCCAGGCCGCGAAGACGAAGGGCAGACCGGTGTGGGCCTTCCAGGCGGCCCCCAGGTCGTAGACGTATTTGAAGCGCTTGTTTAGTCCGATGGTGCGGTCGCCGATCACGAGTCCCCCGACCAGACCGTCGATGTGATCGATATAGCCGTCCTGCGCCGGGAGGAAGGTCACCGGGTGCTGCCAGTACTCCTCCAGCAGCAACCGGGTGAGCAGCACGGAGGTGCGGCTGTGGTGATCGAGGTAAATGTGCGTCATCTGCCGCAGGGGCACGTCGCCGTACACGCATACCGTAGCGACCTCCCCGTCGGACCCGATGCAGTAGTCGCTGATGATCCGGTAGTGCCCGAGCTCGGGCAGGACGGCCACCGGTACCAGGCCGATCTCGGCTTCCCCCGCCGCGAGGCGGCGGGCGCACTCGCTGGGGTGGGCCAGGTCCATGCGCAGGCGGTCGCTGAGCGGACTGCGCAGCAGGCCGTAGAGCAGGGGCTTCGTGTTTAGGTAGCTGACGGCGACCAGGCGGGGGAGGAGGGGAGGGCTTACCATTGACCGAGGGTTAGGGGACCGGGAATGTGCCCGCGGTCGTTCTGCAGACTGAATTTATACAGTCCGCTCGGCTGTAGCTCTCCCACCCAGAGGCCGAGGTTGTGGTGCGTCAGCTCGTTCATCATACTCACGGGGCGGCCCATCATCAGCGTGACCAGGGCACACATGGCCCGGCCGTGGCTGCAGATTAGGATCTTTTCTTCCGGGCGTTGGCCCAGGTGGGCGATGAATCGCTCCAGCCGCTCGCCGAGTTCGCGGGCGCTCTCCCCACCCCCGATGCGGCCGTCGAGCTGGCCTGCGGCCCACTCGTCCTTGATGCGCTTGTACTCCGCCATGCTCTCCGGCGTACCGAGTTTGCCCTCGTGGCTGCCCCAGGAAATCTCGTTGATGTCGGCATGCTGTTCCCAGGGGAGACCGTCGTCGATGAACCCCTGCACCGTCTCCCAGGTCCGCTTGAGCGCACTCGTCAGTACGACATCGAAGCCCCCATCTTGGTAGTGCCGGTAGAAGTGCGCCGCCTGCGTTTTCCCCGTATGGTTAAGGCTGGCATCTACGCCGCTTCCCTGCACGATCCCGCGGAGGTTGTAGTCGGTCTGGCCGTGGCGGACTAGGTGGATGGTTTTCATTTTAGTTATTGGGTTGTTGGGTTGTCGAGTTGTGGGGTTGTCGCATCAACTTGAATGCTCTTCGCTGCGCTCATCGTCAATCTTTACTGCGCGTCGCTACTGCTGTGCACGTCGACACTCGTCACGCTTGTCACGCCTCATATGACCGCAACGCAACAACGCAACAACCCGACAACTTACTAATTCTACACCACCGGCAAAGCCGTATACCCCCGATACTCCTTATCCCCCGCGAATTCCACGTCGGTGAAGTCCTCGATGACGTCGTAGAGGGTATCCCGCTCGATGGGGCGGCGGCCGACGGCGCGGATCATTTTCACCAGATCCTCGGTGCTCATGGCGGGGTGCTGCTCGGCGCCGGCCATGGAATAGATACGAGTCGTATCGTCGATCGTACCGTCCAGGTCGTCGACCCCGAAGGCGAGGCTAAGCTGGGCCGTGGTGCGGCCGATCATGGGCCAGTAGGCCTTGACGTGGTCGAAGTTGTCGAGGTAAATGCGGCCGATGGCGTAGTTGCGCAGGTCCTCCACTACGGTACTTTCCGGGAGGTGACTGAGCTCGTTGTTCTCGTTGCGGAATTTGAGGGGGATGAAGGTCTGGAAGCCGCCGGTCTTATCCTGCAATTGCCGCAACTGCTCCATATGGTCGACGCGGTGACGGTACTCCTCGATGTGGCCGTAGAGCATGGTCGCGTTGGAGCGCATGCCCAGCTCGTGCCAGATTTCGTGGATACGCAGCCACTGCTCGCCCGTGCACTTGCCGCCGGCGATCTGGTCGCGGATCTCGGGGGCGAAAATCTCCGCGCCGCCCCCCGGCATGCTGTCCAGACCAGCTGCCTTCATGAGCCGCATGCCCTCCTCATAGCTGATCTTGGCTTTCTTGAAGATGTAGTGGTACTCCACGGGGGTGAGCGCCTTGACGTGCAGGTCGGGCCGGTGAGCCTTGATCGCGCGAAACAGGTCGGTGTAGAAGGGCACATCGTACTGCGGCAGGACCCCCCCGACGATGTGCACCTCCGTGACGGGCTGATCGTCGTACTTTCTGACGATGTCCATGATCTCGTCGTTGGTGTATTCCCAGCCGTCCTCGCGCTTCTTCATGCGGCGGCTGTAGCTGCAGAAGGTGCACGTATAGAGGCAGACGTTGGTCGGCTCCACGTGGAAATTGCGGTTGAAGTAGGTGCGGTCCCCGTGTTTGCGCTCGCGGATGAAGTTCGCCAGGGCGCCCAGGTAGCCGAGAGGAGCCTCTTCGTACAGCATCAGGCCCTCCTCCGTCGTGATCCGCTCTCCCGCCTTTACCTTCCGGGCGGCGGCGCGCAGGTGTGGAGCAAGCTGGGAATCGCGGAGTACGGTATCGAGGGAGGGGGCGTGCATAGACGGTTAACTTGGAGTCGTAATTACAACACCCCACACAACTTTCAGTTTCTACTGAAAGTAAAATAGTTGCCCCTACTCTATAGTAAGGGCAACCGGTACGGCGCGTTTCGCGTCGCTCTGCCAATCGTAAGTATACGTGACCCGAAGGGGCTGGCCTACGGAGAAGTGCGTGCGGCGCAGGTGGCGCGCACGGAGCAAAAAGGATAGGGTTTTCCCGGATTCCAGCCGGAGTTCGAGGAGGTTCCCCGCGTTTACCGCCGCTACGGTGCCGTTGACCCGCAACATGTCCTCTCCCTCCCGCAGCGTAGTTGCCGGCGGGTCGGGCGGCGGGTGTTTTTGGAATCGCATGGGCGTCCTGGCGCGGAACAGGGGGAAGTCGCTGTAATTCAACTCGGGCTCCCGCTTGTCCGTGGTCAGACCCTGCAGCATGGGGCAGCCGCTGGTAAGCGGATCGATCAACAGTTCGGTGAGGCGGCGGCGTTCTTCGGGCAATGCCATGGTAAGGGACAGCCCCCGCCGAATCTGCGGGGCGTAGCGGCTAGCCACCTCATTGACGCAGCGCGCGGCCTGTAGACGGGGGTAGATGATTTCCGGCTCGTTCGCCATGCACCGGCAAACCTTACTGGCCAGCGTGTCGAGCAGCGGCTGTGCTTGGTTGGGCTGCCGGGCGGCCACCACCAGGAAAAGGGCGAGTAAGTACCGTACGGCTATGGGGCAAGTAGGGAGGGCCATCGGGTAGGAAACCCACAAGGTGTACATTAAGGTTCTAAGTCCCCCTCCCCATGCGCTTGCTTCCAGCTTACGTCCTGCTTGTTTTGCTCTACACCTGCGGCCCCGCCCCCGGAAAGCGCCCGTCCGCTCCTCCGGCTGCGCCCAATATCTTGTTTATCCTGACCGACGACCAGGGCATCGGCGACCTCTCGTTGCACGGCAACGACAGCATCCAGACCCCCAATATGGATGCGCTGCTTCGAGGCGGCGCCCGTTTCAGCCGCTTTTACGTGAGCCCGGTCTGTGCCCCGACGCGGGCCGGCTTTCTCAGTGGTTACTATCCCCCACGTACGGGGGCGGTCTTCGTGACCCGCCGCCTGGAAACCATGGCCGAGGACGTAGTCACGCTACCCGAATATTTGCAACGGGCGGGCTACCGGACCGGGCTCTACGGCAAGTGGCACAATGGCGCCACCTTTCCCTACCACCCCGGCGGCCAGGGCTTCGACGAATTTCTTGGCTTTACCCTGGGCCACTTCAACGACTACTTTTTGGGCGAACTACGGGACGAGCGGGACGAGGCCGTGCCCTTCCGCGGAGATTTGACCCAAGTGCTGACCGACTCGGCGGCGCACTTTATGGAAACCACCACCCAGCCCTTTTTCTGCATGCTCGCTTACCAGGCCCCCCACACCCCCGTGCAGGTGGCCGACCCCTACTGGCGGGCGGTGAAGCAGCGCGGACTTACCGACTACAACACCGGCATCTACGCGATGGTGGAGTCGATCGACGACCGCATCGGGGAGCTGCTGGCGCGGCTGCGGGCTGCGGGGAAGCTGGCGAACACCATCGTGGTCTTTTCTACCGACAACGGACCCAACGGCGACCGCTACCGCATGGGGTTGCGGGGAACCAAGGGGCAGGTGGACGAAGGGGGAGTCCGGGTGCCCTTCAGTATCCGACTTCCCGGTGCGCATCCCGCCCACGGGCGCGTCATTTCCGTGCCGGCCACCCACGTGGATCTGCTGCCTACCCTCCTGGACCTCATCGGACAGCCCGTGCCCGCCGACCTCGATGGGGTGAGCTTGCGGCCCCTGCTGGAGGACGCGGACCTGCCCGACCGCTTTATATACACTTTCGGGCAGGGCTATCCCTACACGGGCTTTCCGGGCAGCATGCGCGACGCCCGCTACCTCTATGTGGCCCGCGACAGCAACCGGAAGGAACTCTACGACTTGGCGGAAGACCCGGGACAAGCGCACGACATATATAGTTCACTTCCCAGCGTAGGGGAGAAAATGGCGAATCACTACCGGCGGTTTGCGGCAGCCGTGGGCCGGCCGGATCGGGTGGCCCCGCCCATCGATCTTACCGGCGGGCCGGGGGAGATCCGCCTGCTGGCCCACGAGGGAGAGCCGCTAGGCAGTGCCCGCTTCAGCGACGCTTACGGCTGGGCGAACGACTTTTTCGTGGACGTCGGCGTAGCGGGTGTCTACTGGCCAGTGGTCGCCCAAAAAGCCGCCACGTACGAGGTCACGCTGCGCTATCACCTGGATGCCCCAGGGAGTCAGACCGTCCAAATCTCTGCACACGAAAAAGCCACGCTGCCGGCGGACCTGCCGGTAGCAATCACCCGGCAATTGCCCGTGGCGGATCGGGTACCCCGCAGGGAGGTTTATCCCCGGGCCTGGGCGGAGCGAACCCTCGGCCTGTTGCGCGTGCCGGCGGGCAGTACGCGGCTAACTATGGGAACGGCTACGCAGGTAGGCGGGGAGACGGGACTGTGGGTGAAGGAGCTGCGCCTGCGGCGGGTAACCGACTAGTGGCCGTGGACGGTTGTAGTGCCGACCGGCGGAGGGTGGTGCCCGTCCTCCGGAGTGTCCGTTAGTGAATAGACACGACAAAGGAAAAGCGACCACGCCCTTCCTCAGCAAGGGACCTACGCCCGGTAGCACCAGCCCGAGCCCCCCACGGAAGGCTGATAAGTGAGCGTAATGCACAGGGCCGAGGTTAGCCCCACTACCCAGGCACGACCCAAATACTGCCGCTACCGCAACGCACCCCGTTGGCACTCCCGTGCGGGTTATAATCGCTAGGGCGTACGTGGTTCAACAGGAAATTACCGCCCACCCGGAGAAAAATCAGTTACCAGGATGTATTGAAGCACCTTCAATTTTCGCGTAGGTCAGGAGCCCATACGCCCCCGCTTCTTTGCGGTGAAGCTAGCGCAGAATTACCACCTTACCCAAGCCATTGCGGAAGTACTGATCCGTGCCATTGTCGTAGGCCTCCAGGGCCGCTCCGTTGCCATCGGACGTGATGATGCGGTACAGGTAGACGCCGTTGGCCAGCAGGTCGCCGTATTCGTCGGTGCCGTCCCACGCGAAGTCCGTCTGGTGGGTGCCCACGCGAACGGACTCGTAGGCCAGCAGGTCAATGTCGCGCACCACACGTCCGCTGACGGTCATGATTTGGATCCGGAAGGTTTCCGGAGGTGTGCTGCCCGTGAGGGTATAGACGAAGCTCGTCTGGGTCGTAAAGGGGTTCGGGTAGGTGAGCACGTTGGTGATCAGCTGTTGGTTGATCACTTCGAAGGACTGGCGATACTCCAGGCGGCCGGCGGCGTTTTTGCTGCGGTCACTGGCCTGTACGACGAGGCTGTACTCCCCATCCTGCAGCAGTTCCGGGCGGAAGTAGATTTCGGCCAGGTTATCCCCGTCGGCGGGCGCGGGCACAAAATCGACGCGACTATCGGACAGGCGGATGGTTTCACTGGTCCCGTCGGGATGAATAAGTTGCACCTGATAGGCACTCGAGTCGTCGAGTCGTCGGAAGGTACTCTCGTCCCGGAGCTGGACCAGAATCTCCGGTCGGCCGCTAATGAGTTCGCCATCGCGAATGCGCCGCCCGTCGTAGTAGACCTTGAGGTCCGGGGCTATCCGGTCCGTAGAAACCCCGATCTTGCTGTTCAGGAAATTATTGAAGCGGATCGCCTCCGGCTGGTCTTCGCCCGGGTTCAGGGTAAGCTGCAGGCGGAGCCCTGAGCTGACGTCCTCCGTAGGCAAGGTAAAGGCCGCTACCCCGGACCCCCCGGCGGCCACCGGAGCCTGGCGTTCGAGCAAGGTCGTTACCCGGTTTTGGGCATCAATGACGACCAGCTCGACCAGGAGGCTATCCATGGCCGTACGGGAGATGTTTTCGTAGCCGATCTCGAAGCGGCCCAGTTGGCCCTGTTCCAGGCTATCGGGGGCTAAGTAGGCAATGGAAGGGCTCACCGCCACATCACCGGGGCGCTGGTAATCGAGGTAGATCTCGTCGATGGAGGTCACGGTCCGGTCGGCCTCGTCGAAGAATTCAAAGGTAGGGACCAAGTAGGGATAGGCGACAGCGGAGTACTCACTCAGATCGTAGGTGAAAACCTGCTGGCTGCGGATGTCCAGGGCTCCTTCCTGTAGGAGTACCCGTTCTCCGGACGGCCGTTCTCCCAGCAGTTGGAAGTAACAGCTGTCACTGGCACCAAGGTGCTCCGGCCGGAACTGGATGCGCAGGTCAGCCCAAGCTAGCGCGGGGCCGATGCGATCGGTGGCGTAGGTGCCTTCCGATAAGTTTTGCTGAATGACGATTTGCAGGTTGGTGTTCGCCTCCTGTGATGCCGCGACCACCTCCCCCAGGGCGCCGTACCCCTTTTGGTACATGAAGGTGTAGGGAACGCTCCCCAGTTCTTCCAACAGGCGGACTTGTTCGGCTCCCTCGGATTCCAGCACCCCATAGATGGTTTCTCCCAGGCGCGCGGAGTCTTGCATCCACCCCGCGTTGTGGTAGGCGATGTCGTTGCCCCGCTGAACACTCCAGACGAACACGTAGCGGCCCGGCTCGATTCCGTTCTTCAGAAAGTCGATGAGGCCCGCCCGGCCTGCGTCCGTTTTGGTGTCAAAGCTCCAGGGGGAAACCTCCCCCGAAGGCACGGAGTTGATAGGCGCCGCTTCCCCCCTTGTACCACTTGCCGTTATTGGTGCTATCCACTACCAGCACCTGAATGCCGGCCCTGGTCTTCCACGGGTGGGGAGAATTGAAACGTTGTCCGTTCCAGACCAGCCGGGGCATATCCCGGTTCTCGTACCGTCCATTGTCGATCGCGACGTCAGTAACCGTGCGTGCGTAATTCCAGATCGGCTGATTGGGACTTACGGTAAGGTTCTCCGGTATTCCATCGGCTAATTGTCCGGGGTGCTGAAGGGCAAAACCCACTTTCTCCGAATCCTGCGCAGTTAAGTAAGTAAAACTGCTGCTGCTCCAGATTAGACCAAGGTCGTTGTTGCTGGTACTATCCGGGCTGATGCGCCAGTAATAGGTCGTGCTGTCCTGAAACGCCAGCTGCGGCTGGTAGCGGATGACGCCGCCCGGCCTGTTGATTACTTCATCCGTCAGCAGGTTGGTGAAGTTAGACGCCAGGCTAATCTGTAGGCGGTAGCCGCGGCTCGTAGACAGGGCATCCGAAGAGCTGGCAATGAGCTCAATGCCCGGGCCCACTACCGCATAGTCGGGAGGAAAAGCCACCTTGGCGGTATTGGCAACCACCGTCAGGGGAGTACCTTCCTGGTTGCCAATCCGCAGGGTATTATTCGCCTCCGCCCGAGCGGAGGGCAACTCGGAGATACCGTTATCCGCATCGACCTCCACCAGAAGCCGGTTCAGTCCTACCGCTTCAAAGCCAATATTTGGCAGGGTGACGGTCATCTCCGCGTCGTAGTAGGGGACTGGCACCGCCCGGCGGGCCAGTTCCCGCAGTTCGCCGGAGGGCAGGCGCTGGGAAAAGTTGAGCTGCATGGAGTCCGGCAGATCCTTTTCCCGGGTCCCCAGATTAACGACGCGCAGCGAAAGGGTGAAGGTGGCATCCTGAGCGGGCACCACTGCGGGAGTGATCGTGACCGAAGCCGGATCGACGACCAGATCGGGGCCTGGCCGCGGATGTAACCGAAACGCGGGGTCTCCGCTCAGCGAAAACTGCTCCAGCAGAATGCCGAGGGTAAAGTTCGAGCTGTTCGCATAATCAGCTACGGTTGCCTGGATAACTTTTCCGACCCCCTCCCCGTAACGGTCTCCCGAAAGGTGGCGAAACACCCCCCTCCCGTAGGTACCCAGGGCACTGATATATCCTAACCCCTTAGAGGCGGCAAACGTGATCGCCCCCCCTTCGGGCAGGAAGATAAATCGCTCGCTGATGCTGCGCGACCGGGTGAAGGCGTCGCCGCTGTAGCATCCCAAACTCATCATGAAAGGGTACTTGCCCTTGTTTTTGTAGTTCTCCGGATTATCGATGTTGAAATCAAATCCCTGGCTGCTGGAGTGCCCGTAGAAAGTGAGTACCGATATGCCGTTGTTGATGCGGCTAAAAATGGTCTCCTGCCGGGAGGTTTCAATCGGGTCGCTGCTGGTACGAAATACGCTGGTGACGTTCCCGGCCAGTTTACTCCGCTCAAAGATTTCCTCCATGGTGCCCAGGTTGTACTGAATGGAGGCCTGCTCTCCGGCATTGCCGCCCCCGCCCAGGAACAGGGCCTGCTTCATCCAATCCGTATCCCCAATGGTCTGGTCGGCTTGGGCAATTTGCCGTTCCACCTCCCGCAGTTTTTTGGCGTAGATCGCTACTTCCGCCCGGGTGATGGCAGATAGGCGGCCGGTGGCCAGACGCGGCGTCACCTTGCCGGGTAAGGCGGTAAGGAGGTTGTCGGAAGCGGGTAGCCCGAAGCCAGGAACAAAAAAAGTGGACCACGCCTGTTCCAGTTCCGCGGGGGTGCGGAGGTCGGGGTACTCACGACCCTTACCCACGATAAACAGGTACTCCAGCCCCGGCGCCCGTGCGATGGCCGCCGCCAGGTAGTTGCGCAGGGCCTGGGGATGGCGGTCGACACCGTAGCCAAAGGCATCGTACAGGTCCTCCACGTAGGTCGTCCGGACGCGGTACGCGCCGCCGGCGGGGGAGCTCCGGTAAGTCGCCAGTTCCTCCAGCTCTGGACCGGCTAGCCGTCGGCTGCTTAGGATGAGGTAGGTCGCGTTCGCCTCGGGTAACAGCGCGGTAGGTACAAGGGGGGCGGTAGCCGCGGGTGTCAGGAAGGTTCCCACGAGTACCAAGGACCGCTCTGTCGTAGCGGCCGGCAGGTGGAAGGCTCCTCCCGTGGGGACGTGCACCCGGGCGTGGGTCAGGTCGTATAGGCGGGTTCCGGTCGGTAGGCCAGCGGCGGAAAGGGCGACTTCCCCACCGGCGGGCAAGCGGAAGGGCAGCTGCTTGTCGGTAAGGGCAAGGCCGGCCGGATAGGTGATGCGCACGTAGGCCAGGTTGGCCTTATCCTGGGGCCCCGCCTGTCCGGCTATTTCCACCGCGGCTTCCTCCCCGCTGCTCGTGAAGGCGTAGCGGTAGTCGTCAACACTCCAGTCCGAGGCACTCACCTCGCCCACCTGCTGTCCTGCCACCCGGATGCGCTGCAGGTGCGCGTCTCCGAATGCTAGGCCAAACCGCAGTTCCAGGGTGGCTTCCCCCCCCGTGCCGCCGGGGAGGGGGAGCGTGAACGTCGTGTTGGTACTGCCGTTGCTCGAAAGCAGGTCATTGTTGGAACGCGAGCCGAAGCCCTCCGCCAATTCGTAGCGGGAGAAAATGATGCTACTGCCCGAACTGCGGCGGTAATATTTGCTTTGCTGTTCGGCAAACACGCGCTCCGCCGTCCGATAAATGGTCGTAGTCGGTGTTCCTCCGGAAGACGGTCCGGACAGGTAGGTCGGGGAGGCCCCTCCCGCCGGAGCCAGTTCCAAGTAGTAAGCGGCGGTGTCGGTGTACATCCCGTAACGGGGATTCAGCTGTTGGCTGGGGCCTTCAGGAAATAGGTAGCCATCAAGTTCTCCGCGTGCCTGCTCCCCGTAAAAAGTGAGCCCTTCCGGGGTAAGCTCTACGGGTACTACCTGTCCCTGATGGTATAGGGCAAGTTTACCGGCCGCTGCCTCGCCTACGGGTAGTCCGGCAGACCGCAGGGTGGCGGCATCGATACGGTACATGCCGTCCTCGGCCACCTGCATCTTCAGGTAGGACTTCCCCACCGTGATCCATTCGTTGCCGAAGCGTGCACCCGCCTCCGTTTGCATCTGTGCACAGAGGGAGAGGCCAAGAAGGAAAGAACAGAGCGTAGTAAAAGTGCGCAACATAAAAAATCCGGTTAGTACGGGCTGAAGGACAGCGAAGGGGAAAGCGTATACCTTAAAGGTAACGCGCCGCGTAGCGGGAACGGTACAGCCGGCGCCCGGTATTTGTCCTCCATCTGCTATTCGTCGGGCGACAGTATTGTCCAGGGCAGCGACGCGCTTTGTCCCCGCAACGGCGGCATACCCCGGTAGCCCAGTCCGAACTCCAATGCTGCTTCCCCCGCGGGAGCCAGCGGGGGAATGAACAGGGAGCCTACGTACAGGACCTGCCCCGGCTGCCCCCGTACACCTGGCGCGCCGCCGGCCAGGATGCGGGTTTGCTTGAGCGGGGCAAGCTTCCAGTAAACCTGCTCGCCGTCGGGGTACTGGAGGATAGCAAACAGGCTCAGGGGCAGGCCGGCCGCTAGGTCGATTGAGCGGGGACACGTCACCGTTACCACTATGCTCACTCCGCTACCGGCCCGTACTTGGGAGGGAAGGGGGCCGGCCAGGGCCAGGCGGGCATCCTTAGCCACCTGAAAATTCGTAATTTCTTTGAGCAGCATGTTGCGCTTCTGGGTGGCGAAGGGGCGGGCACCTTCCGTTTTCCAGGCGGCCTGTCCCATCACCAGCACCGTCCTGCTTTGGAAAGCGGAATCGCCGCGCCAGAGGTCATACTGGCTGGGGCGGTACTCTACGTCGGTCACGGTCCAGGCGGGCTTTCCTCCGCTGTAGAACTCGTAAAGCGAGGCGAGGCGGTAGCTGTTCTCGACAATGACCGGCCGGTCTCCCGCCAAAAGCGCCAGACGCTGGACCCAGGGGGCGTGGTCGAAGGGCTTGTCGAAGGGCAACCAGTCGCGGGGTAGCAGTAGGACCACCCGGGCGACCAGAAGCAGGGCCACCGTTGCCCAGGCGAGTTTACGGAGGGTGGGTTGCCACGCTGGAAAACGCAGCGCAGCGTGATAAAGCACGTAAACCAGGGGGATGCTGAGGAGCGCCGTCCAGTGGGCTTCCGTCCTGCCCTTGGTGGTGGTGTAAAGAAAGAAGAGGAGCAGACCGGCCACCAGCCAGCGGCAGGCCCGCTCAAAACTATCGGCGGCGCTGGCCCGGTAGAAGGCCAGTACGTAATGCGTTACCAGCAACGGACTGAAGATCAGCAACTGATTGGCGAGGTACTGCAGGGTAAACGAAAAACGGTAAGGATCATCCCGCCCGCTGAGGTGATAGCGGAAGGAGGGGTAATCGTGCAGGTACTGCCAGTAAAGGTGGGGGGCAAAGAGGGCCGCTCCGCTCCCGGCCGCCAGCCAGGCCCCGGGTTGTCGGAGTAGAAAGCCGAGGTTGGGCAAGACCGAAAAGAAGATCAGCATCACCCCGTGGTACTTGCTGTAGAGGAGCCCGGCCATGCTTATCCCCCAGAGAAGACCGAGGGAAAGCGTAGGTGCGCGGAGGAATTGGCGGTAAACAAGTAAATACAGGGCAGTAAAGAGGAGCAGGGGAGCATCGGGCGTCGCAATGAATCCATAGACCTGCAGCATAGGCTGGGCGGCGATGAGCCCGGCGGCCAGAAGCAGTTCCTTCCCCCGGGGCCGGTCCAGGAGTTGATAAATCACGGCCACCGTAGCCGTACCCACCAGGACGTGACCAAAGCGTAGGCCGAGAGATCCAGGGAGCCAGTCCCGGCCGAGCTTGATCAGGACGGCAACCGCCGGCGGGTGATCAAAGTATCCCCAGGCGAGCTGACCGGCGTACATCCAGTAGTAGGTTTCGTCGGGGTCGAGGGGCGTGGCGGCGGCCTGAATCAGGTTGATGAACAGCCACGCCAGTAAAAGGTATAGGGGGTTAATGAAAGATCGGGACGGCGGCACGGGCCAAAGGTAAGGATGTACCCCGCGCAAAATGGATGGCCTCACCAACCAAAAGATCGGTGAGGCCATTCCGTACGACGAACTAAACATACACACTTTGGTGCGGGGCCACGCGGAGCGGGGCCGATTTCAATTCCGGCGGGCTGATCGTGCCGGCAGGTGGGGTTATGGGAGTTGGTAAAGTAGCTGGCCGCCTACGGAGGCGTCAGGGTAAACGTTGGGAGTCGACCGGTGCACGTAGCCCGGCATCTCGGGGCACTATGCACCCTACCGTGCAGCGTGGGAAGTCTCCGACACGGCAACAGGAGGGGTGAAAAAGGTGCGGCTCACTTTTTGAACCACCGTGCGCGCGGCGGGCGGCCCCAAATACGTATGGGTACGCTTAAGGAGTAGGTGATGATTAGGGAGCTGGCCAAAACTCCACGAAGCGAGCGGGAGGCGGCGGAGGAGAAAACGCGTACCGGACGCGATGCGTAAGGTTTATTAACATGTTATGAGAGGTTGATATCCGATAAAATACTAAGATGATCATGGTCTAATCATCAAGAAGTCTTAGATCAATCACCGTCTTTTCACCTAGAAGCCCGAAACGTCAGCCATGTTCTAGGTCGGCAGAGATAATTTGGTTTTTACCGATAAAATATTATTATATGTGGCATAAAGGTTTTTTATAATAGATCCTGTGCTACATATCCACCTGAGCAAATATTGTTTTAATATCAACTACTATGACCTGTTAAAGTGTCAGGTAGCATCACGTGCTGCCTGACGACCACGGTCGAGCCAATAATGGAGCAAGGCCCACCACCGCCGATATGCTTTGCTGGGCACGACTACTCTAGGTGAAGCCTAACTTGCATTACTTCCGACTGACTGCGTGACCTGCAGTTCTGGTGATACGCCGGTGCAACATCGGGTGACTTAGCCCGAAGTGCATTTGTCGATCCCCTTTCCCCCTGCTCGGGCGGGCGGGAGGAGAAGGCGTTTATTTCGGATATTCGCCGAACTATGAAACTATCTTACTTGCCGATCTTGCTCGTCCTGAGTGCCTGCTTTGCCCGCTGCAGCGAGGGGGAGACGTCTACGGATTCGGTCACCGCCAACCCCGGTCAGCTGAGCAAGGACCTCCTCGGCACGTGGGAGACCATCAGCTACGAGGTTGACTACCCCACTTACCTCGGCGGAGACACGGCCTATGTGGAGCGTATTGCGGAGGCCGACTGGGGCAGAACCTACGGGGTAAAACCACCAAGAACTATTTTTACCCCCGACGGAAAGTTGCGCCGCACTCACCAGCTGCGAACCGGAGAAGTGGCTAACGTGGTCAACGGCCTCTGGCGGGAGCAAGGAGACAGCCTGTTTATTATTGAGCCCAACATCACCTACTCCTATCTGCACCGGTTGGTTGGAGACCGGTTGGAACTCAGTGGCCTCGTGGATCAGGATCAGGACGGGCAGCGGGATGACCGGTTTCGCGCCGTTTACCGCCTGGTCAGCCGGACCCGCTAATCCACGAAAATGGCGCCCCAGTATATACTGGAGCGCCGGGAAGGTTAATTATGGTAATTAATAATTTTGCTCGCGCGCCTTCGGAGGCGGAGATTAGGGCAGGACGACGAAGCGTGAAGTGGTGTCCCCGATCTTTAGCGTATAGACGCCGGGGCGCAGTTCCGGCAACTGGATGCTGCCATTGCTGATCTCATATCCACCGAGTAGGCGCCCGTTCGGGCCGATTAGTTGCACCCGGCTATCCAATTGCGGGGTCGCCGTATGGACGCTAAGCTGGGCTCCGGGTTGTACGGGATTGGGGCTGACGGAAAAGGCCGCGGCCATAGCTCCCCCCATGCGGGCGGTCTGGATGCCCAAATTGGTATTGCTGCCGTCGAAGTCGTACTGCTCGAGGCGGTAGTAGCTAACGCCCGCCACCGGGGATAGGTCATGGTAGGTGTAGTCCGTCCCCTCGTCGGTTGTCCCCATACCCAGCACCCGCCCGAGCTCCTCGAAGTGGTGGCCATCCGTGCTGCGGGAAATGCGGAAGAAGTCGTTATCGCGCTCGGTGGCCGTGTGCCACTGCAACTTCACGTAGGTGGGTTCAGCCGTTGTTGTCCACTCCGTTAGGGTTATCGGCATGACGGCAAAACTTTGGTTGCTCGTACTTGGCTCCCGCAAGCTGCAGGTACCCTCACAGGTTGCTAACGCCCGGTTAAAAGGCTGTACGGAGAATTCATCGTTGGGGTCATTACTGGACCGGTAGGCATCTTTTCCACCGGGGTACTCCACAATGATTTGAATGTTGCCGCCGTAAAAATTAAAGAACGTGTGGCGGTTCGAGAGCGTACTTCCCTTGAAAAAAGCGTAAACATTGGCGTGTAGGGTCACCCAGACGTCCCGCAGGTCGGCAAAGCGGGTCAGGTCGATCGGGCTTACATTCGTCCCGACCTCCAGGCCACAGACTTCCAGGGGATAGTCGCATCCGCGGGAGTACACGACGGTGTTGTTGATGTGCTGGATGTGGCACTCGCAGTTATCATCCGTATTTACTGGCGGGGTGGAGGCGACGGCCGGTTGCCCGAGGGTGCAGTTGTCCGTACACTCGGCCAGTTCACCGTTCAGGTAGCTTAGGCTCTGCGCATTGTTTGGGTTTCTGCTGGTAAAACGCGCCACTTCCGTAAAGCGGTCGTCGTCCATTAACCTCAGCTCGACGGTCGCTCTGCCGACGTTGGTGAACTGGGTCCCTGTATTGGTCAAGGCGGAGGCCAGGAATCGGGGCTGGGAATTGCCATTGAAGGTGATGGTGATGTCGCGCAGGTCGGAGAATTCAACCATACTAATGCGGCCGAGATCGCCAATCAGTTCGAGGCCGCAGATCTCCCGGGGCTGATTGCAGGCGGGGGAGTAAACCGTGCGGTCATTGATCTTTTCAATGACGCAGTTGCAGTCCTGCGCGGTACCAACGGATGAGGTGAGGAGGGCCGCGAGGAGCAGGCCCAGGGTAGGGTAAAATTTGTTCATGGAGATGTGTTGTTCTAAAGCAGGCATTATGCCCACTTTAATAGTGTCTTAAAGAAAGGTAGGACTACCCTTGTATTGCTACAATGGATCCTAATCTTGAGTAATGCTTAAAAAAGGAAAAGGGGTGTTGTGTTGTTCAAAAGTGGTCTCAATGTCATGTAGCCGGGCACCCAAACAGGAGCGCCATCAATAGCCGGTATTCAATGCATACCGGAGCTGCGTTGGTAGTGAACCAACAAACGATAAATGCCCAAGGGGGGCAAAGGGGAAGGGGAATCTCAAGTGTGTTTAGTTCAGGTCTCAAAGTTCAGGCGTACTCTTCTAAAAAGAGCCCCAAAAAGGGGAGAAGTGCCCGATAACAAAAGTCATAATCCGAAAATGCAAAGCTGCTGTAAAGCGCTTGTGCCTAATCTACGGCAAAGATAAGACTTAGGATTCACACTTGCCGCATTTTTGCAAAGAAAGTAGGTACAATCAATAATTTTGCTCTTTGGAGGGGATCACCCGGAGGTGAAGTTCTTGTAACTGCTGACCCTCTACGGCGGCCGGCGCGTCGATCATGACGTCCCGTCCCTGGTTGTTCTTGGGGAAGGCGATGAAGTCGCGGATGGAGCTTTGTCCGTTCATGACGGCACACAGGCGGTCGAATCCGAAGGCAATACCGGCATGGGGGGGAGCGCCGTACTCGAAGGCCCCCATCAGGAAGCCAAACTGTTCCTCCGCCTCCTCTGGCGTGAAGCCCAGGAGCTGGAAGTTCTTTTCCTGCAGGCCGCGATCGTAAATCCGCACGGACCCGCCGCCGATCTCGGCCCCGTTAATGACCAGGTCGTAGGCATCGGCCTTGAGCGACTTCATGGTCTCGTGGTCCCCGGTCAGCATGCGCTCCACCTCTTCCCGCTTGGGACTGGTGAAGGGGTGGTGCATGGCGTGGAAGCGGCCGCTCCCCTCGTCCCATTCCAGCAGCGGGAAAGTCGACCACCCAGAGCGGCTTGAAGGTGTTTTCCGGGATCATGCCGTTGGTGGCGGCCACGTGCAGGCGTAGGCTGCCCAGTTGCTTGCGGGTAGCTTCGCTGTCGCCGGAAAGGACCAGCAGGAGATCGCCCCTCCCCGCACCCGCGGCCTCCGCCCAGCCGGCCAGGGCCGTTTGGTCGAAGAACTTGTCGACGCTGGACTTGTAGCTGCCGTCTTCGTTGCACTTGACGTACACGAGTCCCTTCGCCCCGATCTGCGGACGCTTGACCCAGTCGGTAAGCCCGTCGAGTTGCTTGCGCGTCAGGTCTGCCTTACCGGGTACACAGATGCCCACCACGTCTTCCGCAGCGTCGAATACCTGGAAGCCCTGCCCCCGGGCAAGCTCGTTGAGTTCGATCAGTTCCATGCCGAAGCGCAGGTCCGGCTTGTCGGAGCCGTAGCGGCGTAGGGCCTCGTCGTACCGCATGCGGGGGAAATTACCTAGGTCAATGTCCTTAATGGTTTGAAAGAGGTGGCGGGTCAGTCCTTCGAAGGTGTTCAGTACATCCTCCTGGGTCACGAAAGCCATTTCGCAGTCGATCTGGGTGAACTCCGGCTGGCGGTCGGCGCGGAGGTCCTCATCGCGGAAGCACTTGACCAGCTGGAAGTAGCGGTCGTAGCCGGCCACCATCAGCAGCTGCTTAAAGGTCTGGGGGCTCTGCGGCAGGGCGTAGAACTGCCCCGCGTTCAGGCGGCTGGGAACTACGAAATCCCGGGCCCCCTCGGGGGTACTCTTGATCAGGTTGGGCGTTTCTACTTCCACGAAGTCCTGCCCGCCCAGGTAGGCGCGCACGGCCAGGGCCAGCTTGCTGCGGAAGAGGAGGTTTTGCTGGAGCGGCCCCCGCCGCAGGTCGAGGTAGCGGTAGCGCATGCGCAGGTCGTCGCCGCCGTCGCTTTCATCTTCGATGGTGAAAGGGGGCGTTTTGGATTTATTCAGCACCGTAAGCTCGCGGCAGAGGATCTCCACGTCGCCCGTGGGACGGTTGGGGTTCTTGTTGGTCCGTTCGCGCACTTCTCCCCGGACTTGCACCACCCATTCCCGGCCGAGCTTCCGCGCCCGTTCGGCCAGCGCCGCATCACCGTCACTGTCGAAGACCACCTGGGTAATGCCGTAGCGGTCGCGCAGGTCCACGAAGGTCAGGCCACCGAAGTCGCGACCGGCCTGTACCCATCCGCTCAGGGTCACCGGGGTGCCGGCATCGGGAAGGCGGAGCTGACCGCAGGTGTGGGTGCGAAACATGAGGGGCTGAATTTGGGGGGCGAAGGTAGGAAGGTTCTGGGGATTGCCCGCAGGAGCAAAGGGGCCAGCGATAGGAGATGAAGGAAAATGTTTTAACAACGAAAACAATGAATATAATTCGGACCGCGTTCCTTGACCCATGCAACTGGAACGAATTGGTGGTACTTACCACTAACTTATGTAAGGGTTCTGGCTTATGCCGGGCACCTCCAAATCTGCTAAATAATGGATAGATTAATCTTGGTCCTGCTCTTGGGTGGGTGCGGGCACCTGCTTTTCGCTAATAATATCACCGTTTCGGAGGTCACGCTTCTCACCCGCGATGCGGACGCTGGAACGCTCGACCTTGGCTTTAATTTAGGATGGGACAACTCCTGGCGCACCACTGACGTACCGTTCAACTGGGATGCCGCTTGGGTATTTATTAAATACCGCGTGGATGAGGGCGACTGGCACCACGCCTCACTCCACGAATTGGCCGCAGCACCCGCTAGCTGCACCGTAACCATTACTCCGGACAGCGTGGGAGCTTTCGTGTACCGGGCTAGTGCAGGAGCCGGCACCGTACAGTATGACAGCCTGGTACTCGCGTGGGATTACAGGTTAGATGGCGTGGACGCGGGTGCCCAGGTGAGTGTACAGGTTTTCGCGGACGAGATGATATACGTGCCCGAGGGGCAGTACGCACTGGGGTCCGGGGGAGAACAAGGCAGTGAATTTTACCAGTCGATCTTGTTTTCTCCGACTAGAAATCCATATGTGGTAGCGGACGAAAGTCCTATATCCAAGGGGACGGGCGGTGCGCTCTCCGATCCCAATATTCTTGCGATGGGGGCCCCGATTCCGGCAAGTTTTCCCAAAGGGTTCCAATCCTTCTATTGCATGAAGTATGAAACCTCCCAGCGGCAGTTCGTATCCTTCTATAATACCCTCTCAGAAACCCAAAAGGAGGGCCTGAATATCTCCCACCTGGACTCCCGGATGCTGGGCAGCCCAGTGGCCCGTAACGGCATGGCGTGGGATGCAGACGGAGAAATGGCTACGACCGCCCCCTGCATTCCCGTCAGCTCTCTTTCCCTCACTCAGGTGCTCGCCTACCTGGATTGGAGCGGCCTGCGGCCCATGACGGAACTGGAATTTGAAAAAGCCTGTCGGGGAACTGCGACGCCGCTGGAGCAGGAATACGCCTGGGGCACTGCTTCGGTGAGTACGCTTCCCTACGCCATTGCCGAGCCGTACGCGGAATCTGAGTGGGTGACTAATCCCGATAGCCTGACTACGCAACGGGGCAATGGGCTATTTAACGGCAACACATCTATGGGAGGCCCGCTCCGTTCCGGTATCTTTGCCGCCAGCGTAGGTGAGAATACGCGGGCATGGTCCGGAGGGAGCTACTACGGCATTATGGAACTCTCCGGTAACCTCAGTGAGACGGTGGTCAGCGTCTCCAACGCGGAGGGGAGATCCTTCACTGCCGACCACGGCGACGGGGACTTGGATGAAGACGGATCTACCGATGCCCCCTGGCCAGTATCAATGGACGCCTTCGCGATCCGGGGGGATCCTACGCCACCGGCTCGGTCTCCCTGCAGGTGTCCTACCGGCCCCCCGCCGAGGTGTCCACCCTGGCGTCGGAGTCTATTGGATTTCGTGGCGTTCGCTCCAATAATTGATGATGACCTATTTCCTGCCTTACCCACCTTCCGAAGCCCCAACCGCACCCCGGACTTTGCGCTTACTCCTACTCACCCTCCTACTCGCTGCGCTCCCTCAGGCTACGCCAGCGCAGATCAACATCTTCCAGGGGGGCGCCGGGGCCGGCGATAACAGTGACGTGTTCGTTGAGAACCGCGCGTTGCCCCTCACGCTGTTGTCCTTCACCGCGGAAGTGCAGGCGCGAACCGCCGTGCTGCAGTGGAGAACCACTAACGAACGGGAAATGGAGGGTTTTCGACTGGAACGCAGCACGGACGGACGGCAATTTTACCGGCTGGCGCAGCTGCCGGCCGGGGCACCCGCCCTCCCTGGAGGCCACCAAAAGTACCGATTTCAGGACCATCAATCCCTGGATGGTACCTCGTTCTACCGCCTGCGGATGATCGACCTGGACGGCACCGATTCCTATTCCGAGATCCAGCAGATCGAGCTTGCACCGCGTGGGCTAAAGTTTAGCCTCAGTCCAAATCCGTCCATTGGGGGAGAGATTGTGGTCCACCTCGTCAGCCGATACGCTGATACGGAATACCAAGTCCGTATTGTTGACGAAGTGGGCCGCGTTGCCTACACCACTGCGCAACGCACCGCGTCCACTGACTGCACGATCACCATTCCGGTAACCTTGCCGCAGGGAAACTATTTTGTGCGTCTGTGGGGGGAAACCGGTGACTTCCTCACGCATAAGCTCGTCGTTTTGCACTAAGCGCGGTCTTACCTAACCGCAGCCTCAATGCTAGGTACCTCGCCGGTACACGATGAAGTCCTGGTTCGCGCCGATGCGGGCGTATTCCGTAAAGTGCTCCAGCAGTTGGCGCGTGAAGGGGGTTTCCAGCTCCGGGTCGCCTACCCGGCCGTAGACGTAGGTGAGCCGGGGATTAGTGATCAGATGGCGACTGACGCTCTCCAGATCGATCTGAAAGGCTTCCAGGTGATGGCCATAGTACAGGAGGCTGGTGTGTACGTAGGGCGTCGGGCAGGGGCGGTCCAGCAGGTGGTACACGATTTGGGGTGCATTGATCCCGAACACCTCCTCTCCGGGGCGCAAACGCTCCCGGAAGTAGGTAGCTATCTCCCGGCCCGTATCGCGCTTTTGCGCGTAATAAATCCCTTGCGCCACGCCCAACAACAGGGAAAGCCCGACGACCGCCGGGGCTACCCAGCGCCGTCCCCAATATGCCCGCCATACGTAGCCGGCGCAGGCCCCCGCCCAGAGGGTTAGTACCGGATGCAGCTGGACCTGGTAGTGGCCAAAGCGCTTGCCCGTAAGGAGGATTACCCCGGTGACTAACAGGAATTGCAGCAGCAGGTAGGCGTTCCACACGCGCAGTTCCCGCGGGAAGGACCTGCGCACCAGCGCGACGCCGCCCAGCAGTACAAGGGGGGCGTAGCGCAGCAGGTAATCCCCCATAAACTTGAGGCGCAGGTACCAGGCCAGTTCGACGGGATAATCTCCCGCCACCGTAAAGGTGTAGAACCACAAGGCGTCCAGCAGGCCGAGGGAGGCGTAGTAGCCCACCACCCCCGCCACCGGCACCGCGAAGCCAGCCACCAGGGCGGCACCCGCAGTCAGTAGCCGGAGATAGTCTCCGCGATGGGCGTAGTACCACACCGCGAACAGGCCGATCGCGAGGGCCTCGGCGGCCACGAAGGGTTTGATGATGCAGCCCAGTCCCAGCAGCAAGCCCGCCACCGGCCAGTGCCAGAAGGCATCCTCCCGCTGACCGCCGATGCGGGGGGCCACCGCCAGGGCGACCGCCGCTATCGTGCACGCGTTGAAAAAGATCTCGGTGTTGGGGGAGTTGCCGTAATCGGTATAAACGCTGCACAGGAGGCAGTAGGCCACCCCCGCGACATCGCCCGTCACCCGCCGATGCGTCGCCCGCCAGTTGGCTATACTGAGTCCCCAGGCCCCCAGCCCCACCACCAGGGCGGCCGCCAGGCGCAGCAGGGGAATGCTGCCGCCGGTCAGTTTGATCAGCCCCGCGTACACCCAGAAGATGCCGATGGGCTTCGTGTCGATCGCGTCGCGCAGGTATATCTCCCCGCGCAGCAACTCGTCGGCCACCACGATGTAGGTGCTCTCGTCGTGATCGATGACGGAGAGAAAGAAGGTCCCCCAACGCAACAGCACCGCCAGCCCGCAGAAGGCCAGCAAACGAAGCCAGGAGGCGGAAGGGAAGGGAACGCGGGACAAGCGGGGAAGGGACACGGTACAGGCCTTATGCAACGTACGGAAGCGAGGTGCCGCAAAAGTAGGGGATGGCTATTCACGAGTACGGACTTAATTGGGGCACCGTTAGCCTCAGTCGTCTTGCCGCCGCGCAGTCCCCCGTTGCGCCTTACCGTGGCGTCTGCCAACAACCCAGCGGGCTTCCGCCCGGGGCCGGCGGTAGGGCCGGCCGGCTTACCTTCGCGGGATGTACAAGCGCCTTGTGATCAAGGTGGGCACCAACGTGCTCACCCGCCCCGACGGGCGGCTCGACGTAACGAACATCAGCGCCCTGGTCGACCAGATCGCCGCCCTCAAGCAGTCGGGGGTCGAGCTCGTGCTGGTCTCCTCGGGGGCCGTGGGGGCGGGGCGCGAGCTGCTCCCCGGCCGCGACGATCACGAAGCGGTGGCCCAGCGGCAGGTCTACTCCGCCATCGGACAGGTGCGGCTTATGGAACTGTACCGTCAGCTCTTCGCGGGTCACGGACTGCTCTGCGCCCAGGTGCTGGCCACGAAGGGCGACTTCCGCGACGATCTCCACTACGAGAATATGCACAACTGTTTTCGGGCCCTGCTGCTCGACGAGATCGTGCCGGTGGTGAATGAGAACGACGTGGTGGCGGTCACCGAGCTGATGTTTACCGATAACGACGAACTGGCCGGACTGGTCGCCCGTATGCTCGGCGCCGAAGCCCTGGTCATCCTGAGCAGCGTGGAGGGCCTCTATGATGGCCCACCCGATGACCCCGACAGCCGGCTCATCCGGCGGGTGGACCCCCTCGATGAGGGCGTCCACGCCTTCGTCCAGGCGCGCAAAACGAGCGGCGGACGGGGCGGCATGGCCACTAAACTGCGCATCGCTTCGGAAACCGCCCGCCACGGCATCCCCGTACTGATCGGCAACGGGCGCCGGCCGGGTATTCTCGGGACATTCGGTCCCGGGGAATGGCCGGGCACCACAATAGCCGATGCGCCCGATCAGTTCTAAAACCCTGAGCTCCCTACCGCCTATGCGCCCCATTCTCTGCCTCGGCATCCTGCTGGCCCTGTTTGCCGCCTGCGACGTAGACCGCGACTTCGTCACCGGCGATGCCGTAGCGTTGCGGCTCGGTACGGATACCCTCCGCTTCGATACCGTCTTCACCTCCCGCGGCAGCGCCACCCGCACCTTTAAAGTTTACAATGACTCCAACGACCCGGTCAGGATCGACCGGATTAGCGTAGCGGGGCGCACCGGGGTCCACTTTACCTTCAACGTCGACGGTACGATGGGGCCGGAGGCGCGGGATGTGGTGATCTGGGCCAAGGACAGCATTTTTGTTTTCGTGGAGGCCGAGGTGGACCCCACTTCACCGGAGGACGTCAGCCCCTTTATCGCGGAGGATGCACTCGTCTTCGCGACCGGCACCATACAGAAGTCGGTGGTGCTCGAAGCCTTCGGGCAGAACGCGAACTACCTCAATGGATTCAATCGGGGCGGCTTCTTCGCGCCCATCTGCGCGGACGGCACCTTCACCCTGCCGACCGATCTGCCCACGGTGATCTACGGTTCGATGTTCATCGACAGCTGCATCGTGCGGGCGCTGGCCGGGACGCGGATCTACTTTCACGGCGGTATCCAGCGCAACGACGGGCTGCCCGGCAACGGCATCTTCAACGACGGCTTCATCTATACCCTGCCTAACGGCAGCCTACACTTGCTCGGAACACTGGAGGAGCCGGTCATTCTGGCCACCGATCGCCTGGAGGAGGGATTCGAGGAAAGTCGCGGTGGCTACCGTGGCCTCATCTTCGGCCCCGAAAGCACCAACAACCGGATCGAATTTACCCACATCAACAATGCCATC
This sequence comes from Lewinellaceae bacterium, assembly GCA_963710195.1. Taxonomy (GTDB): domain Bacteria; phylum Bacteroidota; class Bacteroidia; order Chitinophagales; family Saprospiraceae; genus Neolewinella. The sequence continues at coordinate 1,495,729 of CAVPZF010000008.1, read as the reverse complement.
GTGGGTATCACGGTCGACAGTCTGGCCGAGGTCACTATCGAAAGCAGTATCATCGCCAATACGGCAGGCCCGGCAATCTCTACCTACCAGTCCTTCGTCACCGCCCGAAACAGCCTGTTTCACTCCAATTACGGGAACACCGTACAGGCGCTCAAGGGGGGCACCCTGATCCTCGATCACTGCACCCTGGCCAACTACGGCACCACGGATGTGGCCCTAGCGCTCGCCAACGTAGCCGAGTGTGAAGCGGGTGCGGCTCTGTGTGTCGCCCCCCTCGACGCCCGCATCCGCAACTCCATCTTAGGCGGCTCCGACGGCAGCGAGTTGCTGCTCATCGACGGCTTCGAGGGAGCCGAGCCGGAACTGTTCCGGGTCAGCATCCAGAATTCCGTCGTGCGGACGGACGCGGACTTTCTGACCGAGCAGGCCGCCCGCTACGCGGATTTCTACAGTACCCTCTGCACGGGTTGCTACAACCTGCAGGCGGGGGACGCGCTCTTCGAATCCATCAGCCAGGACGACTACCGGCCGGACAGCCTCAGCGTAGCCCGCCGCCTGGGCGTTTTCCTGCCTACCTTACCTACGGACCTGGAGGGCAACACCCGAGACACCGAGCGGCCCGACGCCGGAGCGATCGAGTGGCAATCGGGGCAGTAGTCCGCCGGCCTGCCCAAACCTATCTCCATCACACGGCGTTACACCACGAATCCCAGCCACCCCCACATGGTCATTGACAAGTTCTTTTACAACCTAGGCCGGTACGTAAATCTCCTCCGGTCATCCCTGACCCGGCCGGAGAAATTTGCCATGTACTACAAGGAAACGATGCGCCAGATGGACGCCATCGGGGTGGGGTCAGTCTTTATCGTACTACTCATCTCGGTCTTCATCGGCATGGTAACGGCGGTGCAGTTCGCCGATCAGCTGGGGGACAGTTTCGTCCCCTCCTACTACATCGGCTACATCGTGCGCGACATCACCATCATCGAGATGGCCCCGACCATCACCTGTCTGGTCCTGGCTGGTAAGGTGGGCTCCAACATGGCGGCTGAGATCGGGGGGATGCGGCAAAAAGAACACATTGATGCCATGGAGATCATGGGGGTCAACACGGCGGCCTACCTCATCCTGCCGAAGATCATCGCGGCCGTGGTGGTCATTCCGATGTTGGTGGCCATCTCGGCCTTCGTGAGCATCATCGGTGGCTACCTGAGTACGGTGGTCCCCGGTACCCTCTCGCACACCGAGTACGTGTTGGGGCTGCGGTCCTTCTTCGTGCCCCGCTACGTGTTTATGATGTTCGTCAAGGCGGCGGTCTTTGCCTTTTTGCTCACCTCCATCAGTTGCTACATGGGCTACTACGCCCGGGGCGGCAGCATTGAGCTCGGGGAAGCCAGTACGAATGCCGTAGTGATGAGCAGCGTGTTCATCCTAGTTTTCGACTTTCTTATCGCACTCGTACTTACCTAAGCCGCCCCAGTCATGATCCGTACGGTAGATATTATCAAATCATTCGGGGAGAATGACGTCCTCAAGGGCATCAGCACGGAGTTCTACGCCGGCCGGCCCAATCTCATCATCGGCAGTTCCGGGGCGGGCAAGACCGTACTGCTCAAACTGCTGGTGGGGCTCTTTCGACCAACGAGCGGCAAGGTATTCTACGATGACACTGATCTTTTCGCCATTGACGACGAGGATCTGCGGGAAGTACGCATGAAGGTGGGTATGCTCTTCCAGGGCAACGCGCTGTTCGACTCCATGACGGTGGGGGAAAATATTCGCTTCCCCATGGATATGTTTACCAAGAAGTCCAGCGCGGAGAAGGAAAAGCGGGTCAACGAGTGCCTCGAGATGGTCAATATGGAGGGCATCAACGACCGCTTCCCCTCGGAGGTTTCCGGGGGTATGCAGAAGCGTGTCGGCATCGCCCGGGCCATGGTGCTGGAGCCTAAGTACCTCTTCTGCGACGAGCCCAACTCCGGCCTGGACCCCAAAACCTCCATCCTCATCGACGAGCTGATCAGCGAGCTTACCCACCACAATAAGATCACCACCGTGATCAACACCCACGACATGAACTCCGTCATGGGCATCGGCGAAAACATCGTACTGCTCAAGGACGGTAACCTCGTCTGGCAAGGCGATAAGACCCAGGTACTCGAGAGCGACAAGGATGTGTTGCAGGACTTCATCTTCGCCAGTCCCTTCCTGCGGCGCCTGCGGGAAGATGCGCTCAAGCAGCGGCACGCGAACGACTAGCGGCTCGGTTAGCGACCTCCGGTCGCGACGTATCCCATAGCCAGCCGCGACCGGAGGTCACGAACCGGTAGTAACTTAGCGAGAACCCAAACTCGCCTACCATGCGCCAACTCCTCCGCCTAACGGTCTTATTCTGCCTCGGCTTTGCCGCCTACGCCTGCCAGGAAGCCTCCGCAGCAACTGCCGGCGATGGGTCTGCCGGGACACCAGCCGCAAAAGCCCCCGAATATGCGCTCGTTATCCACGGCGGGGCGGGCACCATCCTGAAGGAAGACATGACCGACGAGCGTGCCGCGGGCATCACCGCCGCCATGAACGCCGCTCTGGACGCGGGCGAGCAGGTGCTCCGGGAAGGGGGCAGCGCCGCCGATGCGGTGGAAGCCACGATCTGGGTCATGGAGGACAGCCCCTTCTTTAACTCCGGCAAGGGGGCCGTCTTCACCAACGCCGGCATCAACGAGCTCGACGCGAGCTTCATGAATGGAGCCGACCAGAACGCCGGGGCCGTCGGGGGCGTTACGAACCTGAAGCACCCCATCAGCGCGGCCCGGGCCGTGATGGAACAATCCGAACACGTCCTACTGACCGGCAAGGGGGCCGAAGAATTTGCCGCGGAGCAGGGACTGGAGGTCGTCGACCCCGCCTATTTCTTCACTCAGGAGCGCTACGATGCCCTCCAACGAGCCCTCCAAGGCGAGCAGGTGGAGCAGGAGAAGATCGATGTAGATAAGAAGCACGGTACCGTCGGCTGCGTCGCTCTCGACCGGCAGGGCAACCTGGCGGCCGGCACCAGCACCGGGGGTATGACCAACAAGCGCTACAACCGCCTCGGCGACAGCCCCCTCATCGGCGCCGGCACTTACGCCGACAACGCCACCTGCGGCGTCAGCTGCACCGGCTGGGGCGAATACTTCATCCGCTACGCCGTCGCCTACGACGTCCACGCCCGTATGGCCTACGCCGGGGCCACGCTAGAGGAGGCTACCAACGCCGTCATTCACCAGACGCTTGTGGATAAGGGTGGCACCGGCGGCCTCATCGCGCTCGACGCCCGCGGCAATGTCGCCATGCCCTTCAACACCCCAGGCATGTACCGCGGCTACCTGAAGGCCGGCGGCGAGCGGGAGATCAGGTTTTATGAAGAGTAACTGGAGCTTTTGCTGGCCCTTGATTTACCAATTACAAAATACCATTTGCTGCCGCTGATAACTGCTCGCTGCGCCCTGGCGTCAGTTCCGCGGTCAAAATCGTAAATCGTAAATCATAAATCGTAAATCTAAACCTCCAAAAACATCTCCCCCAAAGCCACCCGCACCTTAGCGTGGTGCTGAGTAGCATCCGCTGCCGAGCGGTAACCGACGGGCGCGATGACCGTAGCGGTAAGTCCCCGCTCCGCCAAACCCAGGAGGCGGTCGTAGGCGCCGGCATCGAAGCCTTCCATGGGGCAGGAGTCGATCCGGAGTTCCGCGGCGGCGGCCAGCAGGGTGCCGAGACCTATGTAGGCCTGCCGCTGGTTCCAATTTTCGGTGGCTTCGGCAGACTTGCTCGCTACGGAGCCCTTCATGTAATCGCCAAATCCGTTAAGTTGGGTGCGGGAGGTTTGGCGGACCTCCGCCATCCGGTCCAAAAAAGCATCGATGTGCGTGGGGGGCATCGCTTTCATTGCGGCAAACACAAATACGTGGGAGCATTCGGTCAGCTGGGCTTGATCGTAACTGGCGGCGCGCAGCTGCTGCTTTACGGCGGGATCGCGAACGACCACCACGCGGAACGGCTGTAGGCCGAAACTCGTAGCGGACAGATTGATGGCCTGCTTAAGGGTACTTAAATCTTCGTCGGGGATCACGCGGTCGGGGGCAAAACGTTTGGTAGCGTAGCGCCACGCGAGGGATTCAATGAGGCTCATGTATTTATTGTTGTACCCACATTAATTTCCGAACCCCCCAAAAGTTTAGCGGCGGGGCGCGGAGTGTGGGGGAATTTCACCAGCCGGCGGGACTGGTTTGGGGTGCCGGCCGGCACGGTAATTTTTGGCCTGGCGATTGTAAATTCCGTTTGCACGACTTACTTTTGCGACCGCTTCGGCGCGCACCCCCTGCCCAGGTGGTGAAATTGGTAGACACGCCAGCTTGAGGGGCTGGTGTCCATTGCGGACGTGCAGGTTCAAGTCCTGTTCTGGGCACTTTTAAAATGGCTTTTCCGCTTCGGCGGAGGGGCCGTTTTTAGTTGCCGCGTACCCGTCCTACCTTTATGGGATGCTCCTCACCGCACTCTCCCGGGCCCGTAACGAGGGCCGCAAGTTGCTGGCCGTGCTCGTCGATCCCGACAAAGCCAGCCGCAGTAATCTGGATGCGCTAGCCACTTACGCCAACGCGGGCCTGATCGATTATTTCTTCTGGGGAGGCAGCCTCGTCAATCAGCCCCAATCCTCGTATTACCTGCGCCTGCTCAAGGCCCTCACCTCCGTGCCCGTACTGCTGTTTCCCGGCTCGGTCTACCAACTCGACGAGGCGGCGGACGGCCTGCTGTTGCTCTCCCTGATTTCGGGGCGGAATCCGGAGTTGCTCATTGGCCACCACGTCACCGTAGCCGGCCGCATCAAGCAGTTGGGCCTGTCGGTAGTTCCAACTGGCTACATCCTCATCGATGGGGGGAAGCCGACCTCGGTTTCTTACATGAGCGGCACGACGCCAATTCCGGCCGACAAGCCCGCCATTGCCGCCGCGACGGCCCTGGCCGGAGAGCAGCTCGGCCTCCGCCTGATCTACCTCGACGCCGGCAGCGGGGCCCTAACCCCGGTCGATGCCCGCACCATCCGGGCGGTACGCAGTGAGGTAGCGCTGCCCATTGTCGTCGGCGGCGGCATCCGTACGCCCGAGCGCGCCCGCCAGGCCCTGCACGCGGGGGCCGACCTGATCGTTGTCGGCAATGGCTTGGAGCTGAACGCTGGCTGGCTGCCCGAACTCGCCGGGGTGATCCGCCAGGGGGTGCAGCTGGGGTAGGGCAGCCTCCGGCAGTCATAGCGTGCGCCGCCCCCCCGCAGTCACATCTTATCGTCAGAACTTGGGATTCCCCGGGCATTTCGTGACACCTGCGGCCGCGCCGGAGTTGTATCAGATCCGAAAACCCTGCATATTCCTGCTTCCGGAGGCAAGCCCCGGATCGTCGTCATCGGTGTAGGAATCGCCGGTTTTAATTTCGTAAACCAGTCGGATACCAGGTACTACCAGGTGGTGCTCCTCGTCCGGCACAACTACTACACGTTTGCCCCCTGTTGTACCAGGTAGCCAGGGCCGATCTGGAAGCCCCCGACAGCTGCGGGCCCCTGCGCAAGTCTTTTCGAAATAAGGATGACTTTCACCTCCGTATGCTTGCCGTGCACGGCATCGACCCCCTCCTGCGCCAGGTGCGGACGGAGGCGGGATCGATCCCCTACGACCACTTGGTAGTGGCGACCGGTATGTAGCGGGGCAATCAGTTGCTGTCCACCTTTACGGGTAAATCAAGCGAGGACGCCCCACGGAACCTCGTTTAAGGATATCGAGCTTCGCTATGGCCAGCTCATGACCGACTACAACGGGCGCACCGCCACCTTCCAGGACGGCACTACGATCGAGACCAGCACCGTGATCCGGGGGGCGGGCGTGACGGGCGAAATCGTGACGGGACTCCGCGACGACAGCGTGCAGCACCCCCACTACCTCAGTGACCTTATCCGCGCGGGGAGGACTCGCCAACATCTATGCGCTCGGCGACGGCGCCTACCTCATCAGGGTGGAATGGCCGAAGGGACACCCCGGCGTAGCTCAGGTGGCCATCCAGCTGGGCGAGCGGTTGGCGGGTACCTTCAACCGCCGGGCCCGGGGTAGGGAGGCGAAGCCCTTCCCCTACTTCGACAAGGGCCACCTGGCCAAGCTCGGGCGCAACCGAGCCGTGGCTGACCTACCCGGTGGGGTGCACTTTCGTGGGGTGACAGTCAACCGCGGATCCGGCGAACTTCTTGTAACAGGGTTTACCCGAACAGAAACAGGGGTTCAAGTCGCTTTTTGGACATTTTGCTACGTTTTTGTACATACTATTAAACCAACGGCAAGTAAATTTTGCTCGATGCACGTATCTCGCGGGAGCCCGTTGCCTCCGCACAAACCCAAACCCTTATGAAAAGATTCTTACCCGCTATTCTTGCCCTGCTCCTGACCGCCACGGGCGGATCCCTGTTGGCATAAAACACGGTCGCCGACCTCATTATCGGCGCCGACACCCTGTCTACCCTCGAATCGCTGCTGGATGCGGCCGATCTCACCGAAACGCTTTCCGGTGACGGCCCCTTCACCGTATTTGCTCCCTCTGACGCGGCCTTCGGGTTGCTTTCTCAGGAAGACCTAGACTACTTTACCAACGAGGATAATGTAGATAGCCTCTCGACGGTGCTGCAGTACCACGTGGTGGCCGATTCGCTTCCCGCCGACAGCCTCTTCAACGGCAAGGTGGCCAGCCTAACGGGCGATAGCCTGACGATCGACACCGTAGGTATGGTCACGGTAAACGGCGTTATGGTCACGATGGCCGACGTCATCGCCAGCAATGGTGTAATACACGTCATCAACGCCGTGCTGATGCCCTCCATGGCGGATACCAGCGTCAACGTGCGCCAGGAGCCGGCCTTCGCTCGGGAGGTAACGATTGCCCCTAACCCGGCCATTAGCTACTTCACGATCGGACTTCCCCCCAGCATACTCGGTACGGCTACGCTGACCCTGCGTGACCTGAGCGGCCGGGTCGTCCGCAGCCTGCGTGCCACTAGCGAGTTGCAGCGACTGGAGGTTAGCGATCTGCCTAATGGTCCCTACCTGCTGGAAATACGCGCTAGTGAAGGCGGTATCCAGCGGAAGGTGATGGTGCAGCGGTAGGTCATACCCTACCGAGCTACATGAAGAGCCGCTTCTGACCGGTGTTGGGAGCGGCTCCGTTTTGGCGGCGCGGCCGGAGACCGCTTTGTACTAGCGTTTAACGTAAAACTCAGAATCCTTCCGCCACTTGGGCCATCCCTCGCCGTTGGCGAGGTCGAGACCGACCCGGAGGAGGAGCTCACCGTCCTGCACCGCACCGCCGAGGGGCCAGGCGCCGGAGGTGTACTCATCGGCGGGCTGGTGGTAGCGCTCGGCGACAAACTTATCCAGTTCGGCCCGGGCGTAGGCCTTGCCGCGAATACGGTGCTCGTAGCCACCCGTGGCGTAAAGGACGGGCACGCCCCGCTTGGCGAAGCTGAACTGATCGGAGCGAAAGAAGTAGCCCTTTTCGGGTTCCGGATCGCCCTGGGTGTAGCGGTCCTGGACGCTGGCGGCCGCGGCGGCGAGCTCATCCATCTCGCTGTGGCCCATGCCGGTGATCGTCAGGTCGGCGGCCTCCCCGGAAAAGTTGATGCCGTCGATGTTGATGTCGGCTACCGTTTGGCCGAGGGGGTAGATGGGGTTCGCCACGTAGTGGGCGCTGCCCAAGAGTCCCTGCTCCTCCGCCGTGACGAAGAGAAAGACCACCGAGCGGGCCGGCGGCTCGGGCAGTCGGGTATAGGCCTCGGCGATGGCCAGGAGCTGGGCCGTGCCGCTGGCGTTGTCGAGGGCCCCGTTGTAGATGCTGTCGCCATTCATGACCGCCCCGGTGCCGATGTGGTCCCAGTGGGAGGAGTATAAGATGTACTCGTCGGGGCGTTCGCTGCCCGGCAGGCGGGCGATGATGTTGTAGCTCTGATCAAAGCGCAGGGTGTTGCGTACGCGCGTTGTCAGCTTAGTATTCAGCGGAATGGCCTTGAAGTCCGGACGCGAGGCGGCCTCGAACCACTTCACGTCCTTTACCCCCGATTTGGTAAACAGCTCACGGGCGGCGTCAAGGGTGATCCAGCCGGCCACGTCCAGCTTGGGCTGCCCGTCGTCGAGTAGGGTGAGGCGGCTGCCCGTCCAGCTGCTCTGCACCACGAACCAGGGGTAGCCCGCCGCGCCCGGTTCGTGGATGATCAAACAGCCCGCGGCCCCCTGCCGGGCAGCCTCCTCGAATTTGTAGCTCCAGCGGCCGTAGTAAGTCATCGCGCGGCCCTTAAATTGGGTGCTGTCCTCGAGGTAGTAGCCGGGGTCATTGACGAGCACCACCACGGTTTTGCCCTTCACGTCTAGGCCCGCGTAATCGTTCCAGCCGTACTCCGGGGCGACGATGCCGAAGCCCGCGAAGACCAGTTCGGAGTCCTCCACGCCGGTACTCACTTCCCCGCGCTCGCTGTAGGTCACGTAGTCCTTGCGGAAGGTCCAGTCCACCCGCCCACCGGGCATATCCAGGCTGATCCGCTCGTCCGGCTGCCCCGTGATCTCCACCATGGGTACCTCCTGGCGGTAGCTGTCGCCGTTACCGGGCTCGATGCCGAGGGCCCGCAATTCCTTTTCCAGATAGTCCAGCGTTAGGGTCTCGCCCGCGCTGAAGGGCATCCTCCCGCCGTAGCGGTCGCTGGCCAGTTCGGCAATGTGGCGATCGATCGTCGTGGAGTCAATGGGCGGGGCCGCCGGTGCGGTGGAAGCCGGGGAAGTGGTGTCGGTCCGGCAACCCGTCAGGGCGAGCAACGGGAGGGGGAGGATCAGTAGCAGCCTGGAATACGTCATGGGACAGGGAGTTGAAGATGTCCTGCTGGACTTAATGAAAGCCGGCTTCCTCCCCCCTTGGGGGCCGGGGGGCAAAATTCGGCAGGAGCAAAACGTTCGCCGGTAATGAGTTGGATTGGTCACCGCAGTGGGGGGCACCCGGTGCTGCGAAGCCGCTGTCGAACGGTAACTTGTGGGCACAAAGTAGTCTCTTCCCCCTCTTGAAGCTTGATTTTTCCTTCCGTACCCTGGCCCTGCTGGCCGGCCTGCTGGGCAGCTTCCCCGCTTCCGGGCAGTACTATTCCCTGGCCGATGGCTACCGCCTGGCGGACGGCCTCTACGCCAACGACCTGCTCTCATTGGCCGGCAGGGACCGCCTGAAGCAGGATATGGCGGAGGGTCACCTGGTCGTCCACGGTCCCACCCGCTCTGCCCTCCCCAAGTATGGGGATACCGTTTCGGTGGCCCAATTGCTTGGTTACCTGTATGTGGCCTATCAGTCCGCCTATGTGTACCGCCAGGGCATTCCGGCTAGGGAGGAGTTGATGCAGGAACGGGGCATTACAAGGCATCAGCAACTTACCGACGACCAGCAGCTGGAACTGGCCGCGGCAGTCCGGGCGAGAATTGATGCCATGCCCGGTCGGGCGACCGAAGCGGCCGCCGCTGCCGCCCTGCCGCCGGGCGAGGCGCATCCCCGCAGCCTTAGACTGGTGATGTACGGCCTTCCGAATACATATTCCGATGACCTCATTCCGGTAGACCGCAGCAGTTTCGGCTACTCGGTAGCGACCACCCTGCAGGTGATCGCCCGCCTGGGACTCATTTCCAAAGACGCCCTCAACGAGAAACTGCTGGAGATCGCGCGTTTCGGCCCGGTGGCGGACTACGCACCACTCGAAGCGTTAGCCAAAGCGGCGGGTGAACGGGAGATCACCCGCCTGCGCGTCCGCAACCGATCGGAAGCCATCAGTTACCTCAGTAGTCAGGGCCTGCTGGAGGGCGCGGTGGCCCGGACCATGCTGGCAGATACGAATTTTCTCCAGTCGGAAAGTCGACAGGACCTTTACGCCCAAATTCAGCCCCAATTCTTCCTTTCCCTGCAGGCCCCCCGGGACCTCCGTAGTTTTTACGCGCAGATGACGGAGCAGCTTTGTTCCCGCGATCCCCGTTTCTGCCGCATTCGCGTAACGGCAACCCCCGATCCGGCGTATGCGCGGGCCTCGGGCGGGGAAAACCGTCACTTTAACTTGGTTGGCAGCACGGGCTCCGGGGTGTTTTATACGGGACCGGATCTGTTCCTTCCGCCCCTGGGGCACCCACTTTCCGAGTGGGGCGGTACCTACATGCTCGACCAGCTGACCGCCCCCTACAACGCCCTTCTGCGCCGCGACCGGGCCGACTACCGCCTGTACTTCGTTGCCCCCTCCGGTCAGGACGGTGGGGATACCCTGCTCCTGCGGGCCTTCCCCCTCACCTCTCCTCAGGCCCGCGCACTATCGGCAAGTGTGGTCACCGAGGTGGCCGGAGGACTACAGGGGCCTGACCCCCAGGGCTTCCTTTCGCCCACCGAGGCCGTGGAAATTTTGGATACCCTGGAGGCGCTGGGCTTTTTTCAATCCTTAACCCCCGAACAACGAAGCCCCGGAAGATCCTGTGCCGAAGCTGACGCACGGGATGGATTAGTTGCCCTGCTAGCCTGTTACCCCGATCTCTACCTGCCGGCATCCAGCGGGGCAACCGCGGAGGTTTTGATCGACTCCGATCCTCTGCGCGCTCTTCCCGGAACGTACTATCTCTTCTACTCCTCATCGCCCGAAGGGGAGCTGATCTACCTGAAGCTGGAGGACCGGGTGGCCCAATTCCTAAAAGCGTTTGTTCCCGGAAGCTCGCTAAATCTCCGCTGAGGCCACTGCGGTACCGGGCCGGAAGTAGCGGTACCGGAGGTTGGGGTGCCCGGACACCGCGGTAGTGCCCGCGTGTACGAAGCCGAGTTTATTCAGTAGCCGCTGGCTGCGGACGTTATCCAGGCGGGTTATGGCCAGCAGCTCCGGCAGCGCCCGCACGGCCTCCGAGGACAGCAGGGCCCGGGAGGCTTCCTCCGCGTATCCCCGTCCTTGTCCGTGATCCAGAAATGCGAAGCCGAAGTCGGGCGTATTAAGTTCCGGCCGGCGGTACACGCCGACCAGTCCGAGCGCGGTCCCGGAGTCCCGCGCCGTTACTACGTAGCTGCCGTGTCCGGGAGCGGCGTAAGCGGGCAGCATGCGGTCTTCGAGGTAGGTGATGGCCTCCGCCGGGGTGTACACGTGGCGGTCGCCGATGAATTGCAGCCAACCAGGGCTGTTAAGTAATTCCACCAGGAAGGCGGCATCTCCGGTGTCGGCCCGGCGCAGCAGCAGGCGGGGGGTGGTTAGGGTCATACGGTGGGGGATGGCCGCTCGGGGAGCAGGCAGTAACTTCGGAAGCTAATTTAAGGTACGCGTGATGAAGCCTATTTGCATGTTGGTAGGTCTACTGTGGCTGCTCCCGGGCCCCGGCGGCGGGCTCACCGCCCAGCAGTTCTCCATTCCGGAGACGGAAGCCATCGCCGAATTCCTGTACCTAGACAACGTGTTGTCGGAATTCGGCAAGGAAGAGTTGAAGTTCCGGGCGCGGGAGGGGCAGCTGAAGCGTAGTCCGGACGCCCAGTTGGCCGGCCTGGAAGAGGCGGGCCGCGTGTCGGCCGCCCAAATTTTACAGTTCTTGCAGGAGGCGTACGAAGCGGCCCACCTGCACCGGCAGGGCATGGACATCTACATCGATCTGCTCCTAGAAGCGGGCTTACCTTCTAGCGAGGAACTGGATAGCCTCGCACGGGTCACCCTGGACGCGGCCGTGCGGGAGCGCCTGCAACAACGCCCCGGCTACCAAACCGAGCAGCGAATGGCGGCGGACCACGCGCGGGATGCTCTCCCGCTCCGGGAGGACTACGGGATGGGCTGGTCCAGACAGGCGAAATACCTGGAGGATCGTGCCGTACCGGAATCGCGAAGCGCCCTCGGCTACGACGTTTGGGGCACCCTGAACAGTCTCCACACCCTGCGGCTTATGGACGACGATACTTACCAACGCTACCTGACGGACCTGCGGCAGAACGGCGGGCTACCGGACCACCGCCTCCTCCAGCAGCTGGCTACGGCCGCCAACGACCGGGACACCCGGAACTGGCGCACGGGGCTGCGCTCCCTGGCTCTAGAGTGGTTGGCGGAGCGGCAGTTGCTGGCCCCCGGTTCGGTGGCCCGGTTTGGTCAGGACTCCAGCTTTCTGGGCGCGACGGAGGAATACGGGCTGTACGCTCTTTTCCGCGATCTCGTGACGATCCCGCTCCGTACCCCAACGGACGTGGCCGCCCTTTCCCGTCAGTTTCACCCGGCACTCTGCGACTACGATCCCATCCTTTGCCCGCTCGGGGTGGAGGTAGTGACCCTTCCTACCGCCCCTGACCAGCCGGACGACGCCCGGTATCGGGTGATCGGCACCTACCGGGAGCGGGAGATCAGCCGGTCAGCCGACTGGATTATGCCAGACGAGAACCGGGATCTACTTTCCTGGGTCGGCCGCTCCCCCCTCCATGTGTTCATGGCCCCCTACAATACCCTCCTAGACTCCCTCCACGCGCCCTACCGACTGTACTACGCCTTCCCCAAGGAGCACGATGGCCTGCACCGGAGGGACTTGTTGGTATTGCCCTTGGGTTCCCGGGGCGCACGGGCCATCGCTCAACCAATCGTGCGGCGGGCGCAGGGTGTAATGGCGGGGCCCGATCCCGCCGGCTTCCTTAGCCCGGAGGAGGCGGCTACCTGGCTAGATTCCCTGGACGCTCGGGGTTTCTTCGCCCCGCTTTCCGGGGAGGACCGCGCCGCGGGGCGTGCGTGCGTGCGGGAGGGGGTAGCGGGGCCGGTGGGTTTCTTTTCCTGCTTCCCTACGCTCACGGAACCGCAGCGGGAGGGGCTGTTCTTCGATACCGTGAAGAGTCTTGACCCGCTACCAGAATTAGCCGGCGACTACTACTTCACGTTTCCTCCCGGCTTTGACGGCGGGGGAGTGTACCTCCGCCTGGAAGACGCACCGGCTGCCTACCTAAGTGAACAGCTGGGGACTGGCCTGCGGAAATTGTAGCCGTCTGCGGGAAGCTCCTTACACCCGTGGCCCCGCCGGCATCAGCGCTTTTCGAAGGGCATCGCTACGGGGCCCCGGAAGGAGACGTCCGTAAAGTTGAGTTGCATACGCGCCTGCTTGTCGGGACCACCGTCGACCTGAATACTGCGGGTGCGGGGGAAGGGCTGGTCGACCCCCTCGAGGGTGCCGTAGTCGCCGTTGGTGACGGTCAGCATCCGGTCCTGACCGAGCTCCCGCAGCTCCATGGAGAGGGGGCGGTAGGTGAGGGGGTCAATACGGTAGTCGGTGGCGAATTCCGGGCTACTACCGGTGAGGCGGATGGCGTCGTCGGCGCGGGCTACGGCCAGGTCGTCGGTCAGGAAGACGGCGTTGCCGAAGAAGATCTCCTGCAGCAGGTCGAAGCGGGCGGGTACCTTGTATTTCTCCTCCACGTAGCTGAGCGGCTCGGCGATGTACTCGTTCTCGAGGCGGTTGTAGAGGAAGAAGGAGTCGGGACGGATGAGCGCACGGGCGCCTTCGAACCCAAACTTCTTGACGCTGATCCAGATGGCCTCGTCGCGGTGGAGGCGCAGGAAGGCGGTTCCGCCGATGTTGAGGCTGCTGCTTTCGAGGTCGACGCGGGCCTTGGCGTCCATCCACTCGGCGGTGCTGCGGTTGTCGGTCACCGCCCGCAGGACCTGGGCGACGCGAAGTTTTCCACGCGGTACGGTGGCGGCGTCGGTAGCGGGGCCGGCCAGTTTGCGGTTGCAGTTGGCCAGCAGGAAGACGGCCAGGAGAGCGAGGAGGGGCAGGCGCATGGGGGAGATTAGCTTTTGAGCGCGGAGATTTTACGGGAGAGGGTGGGGGTCTTGCTTCCGGCGGCCCTGGCCCGGGCGTAGAGGTCGGCGGCGGCGGCTTTGTCCCCCGCGGCGCTGCGGGCATCGCCCATGAGCTCGAGCAGGAGGGCGTTGGTATTCAGGGACTGATCGGCGGCTTGGAGGGCGGCGGCGTCCGGGGTATTCTGTTGACCGAGGTAAAAAGCCAGGGGAGCGGCCGCGCCGCCCGGCAGCAGGGCGAGGTTGATCTTTTCGGAAGCGGTGGGATCGGCGAGCCGGGCCACAGCGGTGACGATCTCGCGCAGGGCGGCGGACGATTCGGGACTGCCACTCACCATTAATTGAACTTGCTCCAATAGGTTGTCGGCCGCAGCGAAGTCCCCACGGAAGGCCTCGCCCAGGGCGTAATGAACATAGACCGCGGGGCGGTTGGGGAAGAGGTCCAGCGCTTCCTCGGCGTACTTGCGCAGCTCGACGGTCTGATTGCTGAGGTAGAGCGTAGCGAGCAGCTGCTCCCAGACGGGGTAGACGGTATCGTCCAGTTCGAGGGTGACGCGGTAAGCATCGGCGGCTTCCGGTAGTCGGCCCGAGTGGTAGTAAAGGTCTCCCTCGATGGCAGCGGCCTTGGCGGCGTCGGGGTGTACGCGCCGCAGCTCGGCGGTGAGGGCCAGGAGGCGGTCGGCCAGGGTTCGGTCATTGGTGGAGGCAACTTGCTGGATCAGGGGCAGGAGGCGGCCGATCTTGAGGTCGAGGTCGACGTCGGTGCGGCCGAGGAGGGCCAGGAGCTCCGTATCGTCGGTCGTGCTGCCGTTGCTGCGGGGGGCGCCGTCCTGGAGGGCGAGTTGTGCGCGGACGTCGTCGGGCTGGAGGCGTAGGATTGCTTCGTAAGTGCGTCTAGCCTTCCCGTCCTCTTGTTGACTGGCGTAGTAGCCGGCCAGCAGGTGGCGGTAGCTGATGTTTTTGGGAAAGGCATCTACCAGATTAACGAGTTCCCGTTCCGCGCGCTTCCGGTCGCCGGAACCGAGGTAAAGGGCGTGCTTGCGGCGGGCGAGTTCGGCATTGACGCCGATGCGGGCTTCGAGGTCTTCGTACGTTTTGACGGCCCCCCTTATGTCCTGATCGCGCACCAGGAAGGCGGCCCGTTCCAGGTAGTGCTCGGCTTCGGCGGGGTACTTACGGATTAGGTTGGCAAACAGTTCGGCCCCCTCCGCGTAGCGGCCGGCGGCCTGGTAGAGCTCGGCCAGGAAGGCGGCGTACACCTCGTTGGGCTCACCGGCGAAGGCGGTTTGCAGGGCTTCGATCGCCTCCGTGGTGTTGCCCGCCGCGTACTCCAGGCGCGCCAACTCGAAAAGCACCGCGTCATCACCGGGGCGTTCGAGCAGCAGAGCCCGGAACTTCGCGATGGCCTGCTCCGTCTTGCCCAGTAACGCCTCCTGCTTGGCCTCGATAAAGCGCGTCTCTAGCTTGATTTCCCGCTCGCTTACCGCCCCCGGCTGGGCCGACAGACCGCACATAATACAGAGTAGAAAACAGAGGAAACGGGTACGCATGGGGAAGTAGACGGTAGGCTTGGTAGTACTAACGTTTCTAACGCGTAGTTCGTTAGTCTGTTAGTTGGTTGGACGCGCGCTTCAGCAACGCGTGTCTAACCAACTAAAGCACTAACGAACTAAAGTTCTAAAAACCTACTCCACTACCGTAATCTTCATCATGTTCATCCGGCCGCGCTTCTCCAGGGGCATACTGCCGGTATTGACGATCATGTCGCCGGTCTGGACGTGGCCCTTTTCCGTGAGGATCTGGTTGATGTCCTCGGCGGTCTGGTCGGTGCTCTCGAAGCCGTCGTAGTAGTAGCAGCGCACGCCCCAGCACAGGTTGAGGGTGTTCAGCATCTCGGGCAGGTCGCTGAAGACGTAGATCTTGGAAGTGGGCCGGAAGCTCGACAGCTTGAAGGCCGTGTAGCCGGTGCGGGTCAGGCCGGTGATGGCGCGAGCCCCGACGTTCTGGGCGGACCAGGCGGCGGAGGAGCAGACCACGTCGCTAACGAAGGTGCCGCTCTTGGCGTTGGACTTGGGGCGGCGGATGCCGATCTCGTAGATCTTTTCGGCCTCCTCGATGATGCTGTTCATCCACTTGACGACGAGGGCAGGGTGGTTGCCTACGCTGGTTTCGCCGCTGAGCATCACGGCATCAGTGCCGTCGAGCACGGCATTGGCTACGTCGGTGACCTCGGCGCGGGTAGGGCCGGGGTTGGTAATCATGGAGTCCATCATCTGGGTGGCTACAATGACCGGCCGGGCCCGCTGGATGCACTTGCGGATGATTTCCTTTTGGATGATGGGCAGACGCTCCATAGGCATCTCGATCCCCAGGTCGCCGCGGGCCACCATAATGGCGTTGGAGTGCTTGATGATCTTGTCGATGTTCTCGATCGCCTCGGGCTTCTCGATCTTGGAGATGATCTTGGCCTGGTGGCCGGCGCGGTCGATGTGCGCGCGTAGTTCCTTACAGTCCTGGGCCTGGCGCACGAAGCTCAGGGCAATCCAGTTGATCTCCGGGATGGTAAGGATGTAAGCGAGGTCTTCCAGGTCCTTTTCGGTGAGGCTCGGCAGGCTAATCCTGGTGTTGGGTAAGTTGACGCCCTTATTCGATTTCAGGGTACCGGCGTAGAGGGCCTTGAGCTTGACGGTATCGCGGCCGTTGGTGTCGACCACCTCGAAGACCAGCGTGCCGTCGTCGACGAGGACGCGTTCGCCAACGGTAACATCCTGGGCGAACTGTGGGTAACTCATGTAGATGCGCTCGGCATTTCCTACGCACTCTTCATTGACGAAGGTAACTACGTCGCCGGCCTCCAGGGCCAGTCCCTCGCCCTCCATCTTCCCCACCCGCAGCTTAGGCCCCTGCAGATCGGCCAGGATGCTCACGTGCGTACCCTGCTCCTTGTTGATGCGTACGATATGATCGACGACCTGCTTGTGATCTGCGTGGGTGCCGTGACTAAAGTTGAGCCGGAAAACGTCTACGCCGGCTTCCATAAGTTCGAGCAGTCCTGCGTAGGAATTGCAGGCGGGACCTACAGTGGCAACGATCTTGGTATTCTGGTGGTCGGTCATGGGATATGCTTGGTAGCGCTAGTTCGTGTATAATCTACAATAATCCGATAAAGTTAGGAATAAGTGCACTAGCGTCCACCGCTACCCCGTGGCCCTGCCCAATAAAAGGAAGCGGATATCCGGCAAGTAGCCCCGGGGGCACGGGACGTGGCTGCCCACCACCGACCCATTTCGCCGGCCTGCTTTAGCTTACAGGCTGTTCCCTTTACCCACCGGAGCACGCTCCGCCAGTCGACCTCACATGCATCCGAGCTACCTGTTTCTTCTATTGTTCCTCCTCAGTAATTGTGCCGGCGTGCCCCGGACTGACCGAAGCGCGATCGAAACGGCGATGGTCGGAGCCCTACAGTGGCAGGAGGCCAACCCCATTCAATCCCAGTCCCCCACCGACTGGACGAACGGGGCCTACTACACCGGCGTGGCCCGCGCCCACCTGGCCACGGGCAACGCCGCCTTTCTGCAGGCCCTTGAGCGCCGCGGCGAACTCACCAACTGGGACACCCATAACCGCTACTACCACGCCGACGACGTCGCCATCAGCTATTCCTACCTCTACCTCAACGAGCAGCAGCCAGGACTGGTAGACCTCGGACCGACTGCCGCCTGGCTCGAAGACCACCTGAACAAAGATCACGCCTGGAAACAGGGGGACACGACCCAAATGGAACAGATCCTCTGGTGGTGGTGCGACGCCCTGTTCATGGCCCCGCCCGTGATCACCGAGTGGGCCACGCTGATGCAACGGCCCGAGCTGCTGGATGAAATGCACCGCTATTACCTGGAAACTTACGAACTGCTCTACGACCAGGAGGAACACCTCTTTGCCCGCGACACCCGCTTCCGCTGGACGGGCTCGCCCAATGACCAGAAAGGCGGTAACGGAAAGAAGATCTTCTGGTCGCGCGGCAACGGCTGGGTCATCGGCGGACTGGCGCTCATCCTGGAGGAAATGCCCAAGGACTACCTGCACCGGGCCTTTTACGTCGATCTCTTTCGCGAGATGGCCGCCAAGGTTAAGTCAATCCAACCGGACGACGGCATGTGGCGGGTCAGCCTCCTCGAGCCCGAAGCCTGGCCCCACGGCGAAACCAGCGGCACCGGCTTCTACACCTTCGCCCTCGCCTGGGGCATCAACAGTGGACTGCTCGACCGTAAGGAATACCTCCCCGCCGTCACCAAAGCCTGGGCGGCCTTGCGGAATATCCAGGATGCCGACGGCAAGATCACCTGGGTGCAGGATATTGGGTACGACCCCAAACCCGCCTCGCCGGCCAGCTGGCAGAATTTTGGGACGGGGGCC
This sequence comes from Lewinellaceae bacterium, assembly GCA_963710195.1. Taxonomy (GTDB): domain Bacteria; phylum Bacteroidota; class Bacteroidia; order Chitinophagales; family Saprospiraceae; genus Neolewinella. The sequence goes on along the minus strand of CAVPZF010000008.1, from coordinate 1,477,458 downwards.
TTTCTGATGGCGGGCAGTGAGGTGATTAAGCTGTAACCGGGAGGACCGACCGCGACCCCTAAAATGCCTCGATCTTTAGCGAACGGCCGGCGTGGCTCCGGAGTAAGGTGTCGTAGAGGAGGGTCATGGCACCCGCGTCCGCGCCCGCCGTGCTCTCCGCCCGGAAAAGAGGAAAAACGCGGTTGTGGCTGTAGGCGTTGAAGGAGACGGCCAGCAACTTACCGTCGCGCGTCTGCACGCCGGATGCGTTGCCCCAGCTGCGGTGGAGCACCTGGTACATAATGCGCTGCATGGCGTGGAATTTCCACTCGTTGTCGCCGCCCGATCCGTGGACCTGGAGCCAAAAATCGGCGAAGGCTTCGGGTTTGAGCACGGGGACTGGGAGCAGGTCGGCGGCCTCAGCCCGGGCCAGGCGGGTGTAGTAGTCGGGGGGGAAATCATCGGTGATCTCTGCGTAAGGCCGATTGAGAAACACGGCGTCACCGATAGCCTGGGTGACCGTGAAGCGGCCGGGATTTTGGGGCACCGAGGCGGGCTCGACGGTGAGGCCGCCGCCCCGGAAGTCGTCGGGGATGGCATCCCAGAAGGCCTGGATGCGCTTAGGGCTGAGGGGCTTGACGCTGTAGACAGCCAGGTCGGGTACGAGCTTGGGCTGGGTAAGCTGGGTGCGGCCAAGCCAGTTGGCGGTCCGGGGCAGCGGCATGGCGGACACGTAGTTGTCGCCCTCCACGAGCAGGTCCCACTCCTTGGCGGTGGCATTGAGGTACCAGTGGTAGCCGTAGAGGCTGCCGTTCACCGCAAAGTGGACACAGCTGTTGTAGAGTTGCTTGTCGATCTCGTCCTGGGGTATATAGCGGATGTCCATGCCCACTAATACGCGCCGGGGCGAAAAGGTTAAGGAGTTGCGCGGCGGGAAGCCCCAGAAAAAGGTTTCCCGGCCCCCGATTATCGGGGTGCCGGGAAACTAACTAGGCGTGTCGTTCAGGGTGTAGTGCACGCGTATCCCACCGCAGGGGGCGGCAGGGAATGTGGGATCAATACTCCTTTATGTCTCCGAACGGCCGTGCGTTACGTCCCTCCGCAATTTTTTATAGAGAGGCGTAGACGCGACGCATGAATTCCGCGATTTGCGACGGCTCCAGCCAGCGGGTTACGATCACGAGGTCGCGCTCCTCGTCGATGACGATAAAATTTCCCCCGAAGCCGGCGGCGTAGTAGACGTGGTCGGGCACCCCCGCCCAGCTGCGGTCGCCGGCGTTGAGCCACCACATGTAGCCATTGCTGGCGTTGGCCGGGGCCGGGGTACGGACCTGCTTCACCCAGTCTGCCGAAATCAACTGCCGGTCATTCCACTTGCCCGCGCGGGCGAAGAGTAGTCCGAGACGCGCGTGGTCGAAGGTGTTGATAAATAACCCACCGCCGTGGTGGCCGCCGCCGCTGACGGATTGCATGTGCAGGCCGTCCACGTCCACCCAGCTGTCGTCGTAGCCATACCAGCGCCAGGTGGCGGACGCGCCGATGGGGTCCATAATCCGTTCTTTCAGCACCTGCGGCAGGGGGCGTCGCCAGACCTGCAGCAGCGAGTAGGCCAGCAGGTTGACGCGCACGTCGTTGTACTTGAAGTGGGTGCCGGGCGGGTGCAGCTCGCGGTGTTTCCAGTCGTCGTAGCTACCCGCTGGGTCGGGCCGGTCAGTCCAGTCGTCGAGTCCAAAGAGGGTGCCCGACCAGTCGGAGGTCTGCTGCAGCAGGTGCTCCCAGGTGATGCCCGAGTTGTGGTCACCGGCGTAGGTGCCGTCCCAGACGTAATTCCCCACCGAGTCCTGCACCGCGCGAATGAGGCCGTCGTCGAGGGCCAGCCCGGCGGTGGTGGAGAGGTAGCTCTTGGTCACGCTGAAGGTCATGTCTACCCGCGCGGGGTCACCCCAGGTGGCCACTACATAGCCCTCCTTGACAATGAGTCCCGTCGGACCGCCACGCCCCTTAGTTGGTCCGCGCAGGGCATGCCCGGGTTCGCGGCTAAAGCTTTCCAGAATCGCCTGCCGCAGATCGCGGGCACCGGTGTATTCGTGGTCCAGCGCAAACTGGATGGCGGAGTCGAGGGCGGGCTGGGTAAAGCCGAGTTCGGTGGCCGGGCGCTGTCCCCAGTCGGTCGGGGTGGGATAGTACTGGGCGGGGACGCTGGTGTGGAGAAGTACCAGGAGGAAGATGGTGCACAGAAGCTTCATAAAGCTAATGTACGCGCGGGTGAGGGGTAGTGGACCTGCCAGCCCGGACACGCGTAGGACCTGCGGATACCCGGACACTCGGATACCCGGACACTCGGATACCCGGACACTCGTAGGACCTGCGGACACTACGAGGTCCTGACTAATATCCAAACAATCGTAGCTTTTTGCGATACACGCCGTGCCCGCGGCCCCGCCCGCCTAACTTTCCACCCCTCCCTGTGGAAAAAACCTCGGGTTTTCCACAATGTGGATAACGTTATCAACATTGTGGATAAATAAGGCCTGATTACTAACTAGCTGGTTTACATTGAGTTAACAAAGGTTATCCACACAGTGTGGATAAATAGGGTCGAAATTCACCCAACCCCTCGCCTATCTTGGCCCTTATACGGGGGAAACCAACAAATTGAGGGTTGTCCTCCGGAGCTCCGGCTTGCTGATACCACTTAGGCTGAGGCGGCTTCTCTCACGGGTTGCCGCCTCAGTTCACTGACCAACCACACCACTGTACGGTTTGACCGCTTTTCTTTTCCGGTATCGGGAGGGGAAACGGCCCTCCGTCGCTCCCTTCTAACCAACGCAGCCCGCCGCTGCCGCTAAGTAAACTGTCCACCATGACCGCCAATTTAGAACCGATCCTCGTAGAGAACCCGAATCGCTTCGTCCTTTTCCCCATCGTCCACGACGACATCTGGAAGTACTACAAGGACAACGAAGCCTGCTTCTGGACGGCCGAGGAGATCGACCTCAGCTCCGACCTCAACGACTGGAACAACAAGCTCAGCGACAACGAGCGCTACTTCATCAAGCACGTGCTGGCCTTCTTCGCCGCCAGCGACGGCATAGTGAATGAGAACCTCGCCGAGAACTTCGTGGCGGAGGTGCAGTACACGGAAGCCAAATTTTTCTACGGCTTTCAGATCATGATGGAGAACATCCACTCCGAAACCTACAGCTTGCTGATCGACACCTACATCAGCGATGCGGCCGAGAAAGACCACTTGTTCAACGCCATCGAAACGATGCCCTGCGTGCAGAAAAAGGCCGAATGGGCCCTGCGCTGGATCGACAACGGCAGCTTTGCCGAGCGGATCGTCGCCTTTGCCGCCGTGGAGGGCATCTTCTTCTCGGGCAGTTTCTGCTCCATCTTCTGGCTCAAGAAGCGGGGCTTGATGCCCGGGCTGACCTTTAGCAACGAGCTGATCAGCCGCGACGAGGGCATGCACTGCGACTTCGCCTGCCTGCTCTACAACGACCACATCGTCAACAAGCTCGCCCCGGGCGTCGTGACCGGCATCATCCAGGATGCCGTCGAGATCGAAAAGGAATTCGTCAGCGACTCCTTGCCGGTCAACCTGATCGGTATGAACTCCGACCTGATGTGCCAGTATATTGAGTTCGTCGCCGACCGCCTGCTCGTCGAGCTGGGCCAGGACAAAGTTTGGAACGTCGAAAATCCCTTCCCCTGGATGGATATGATCAACCTGCAGGGCAAAACCAACTTCTTCGAGAAGCGGGTAGGGGAGTACCAGAAGGCCGGCGTGACCAGCGAGCGGGATAAGCAGGTGTTTTCGCTGGATGAGGACTTTTAGGATATGCGATATGCGATTCTCGATAGGCGAGTTTGGAGGTGGCTGCCGCGTGTGGATGCTCGCTTCGCTTGGGAGGGAATATGCGATATGCGATTCTCGATAGGCGAGGTTAGAGGTGGCTGCCGCGTGTGGATGCTCGCTTCGCTTGGGAGGGGATATGCGATATGCGATATGCGATTCTCGATAGGCGAGGTTGGAGGTGGCTGCCGTGTGTGGATGCTCGCTTCGCTCGGGAGGGGATATGCGATATGCGATGCTCGATAGGCGAGCTTGTAGGTGGCTGCCGTGTGTGGATGCTCGCTTCGCTCGGGAGGGGATATGCGATATGCGATTCTCGATAGGCGAGCTTGGAGGTGGCTGCCGCGTGTGGATGCTCGCTTCGCTCGGGAGGGGATATGCGATATGCGATTCTCGATAGGCGAGCTTGGAGGTGGCTGCCGCACGTGGATGCTCGCTTCGCTCGTAGTAGCGCGAGGCATTTTTTATAACTATTAATTACTCATGTCCGTATCTCCTAATTCACGCTCTGCTCAATTAGAGACTCGCCTTGTTGCTTACGCCGTTCGGATTGTCCGTCTTTCGAATGCGCTGCCGAAGAGCTTTGCCGGGCAGCACTTTGGAAAACAAATATTACGATCGGGAAGCGCACCAGCGCTGCATTATGGTGAGGCACGTGGAGCCGAATCCGATAAGGACTTTCGCCATAAATGCAGTATCGCACTGAAAGAATTACGTGAAACGTATATCAACCTGAAAATCATCGACCAATCGGGTTTGCTAGAAACAGTACACCTCGACGAACTACTAGACGAAACGAATCAACTTATCAGCATTTTCGTCCGTACGGTCCGTACCCTGGACAATCGGATTAATCAAACTAAAAACTGATACGGCGACCACAGATTTTCTCCCTTACTTAATTCGCACACGCCCCACGAACGAATTGAGCTGAGCCATGCGGTAACCAAATCGCATATCGAGAATCGCATATCGCCTATCGCATATCAAAACCTAATGCAAGTAATTAAAAGATCAGGAGGCCGCGAAGACGTCTCTTTTGACAAGATCACCGCCCGCATCAAGAAGCTGTGCTACGGCCTGGACGAAACCTTCGTCGACCACATCGACGTCAGCAAGAAGGTAATTCAGGGACTGTACGACGGCGTAACGACCGTGGAGCTCGACAACCTGGCCGCGGAGACCTCCGCCTCGATGTCGACCGTCCACCCCGACTACGCCCAGCTGGCGGCGCGCATCGCCATCTCCAACCTCCACAAGGAGACCGACAAGTCGTTCAGCGCCACCATGGAAGGCCTGTTCAACTACGTCGACCCCAAGAACGGCAAGCCCGCCGCCCTCATCGGGGAAGATACCATGCAGGTGATCCGCGATAACCGCAGCAAACTCGACGCCGCCATCATCTACGACCGCGACTTTGAGTTCGACTACTTCGGCTACAAGACCCTCGAGCGCAGCTACCTCATGCGCCGCGACGGAGCCGTCGTCGAGCGCCCCCAGCATATGCTCATGCGCGTGGCCGTCGGCATTCACCAGGACGACGTCGACGCCGCCATCGAGACCTACCAGCTGATGAGCGAGAAGTGGTTCATCCACGCCACGCCCACGCTGTTCAACTCGGGTACGCCCAAGCCGCAGATGAGCTCCTGCTTCCTGCTGAGCATGACGGATGACTCCATCGAGGGCATCTTCGAAACCCTGCGTCGCTGTGCCCGCATCAGCCAGTCCGCCGGCGGCATCGGCCTCAGCATCCATAACATCCGCGCCACGGGCAGCTACATCAAGGGCACCGGAGGTACCTCCAACGGCATCGTTCCGATGCTGAAGGTCTTTAACGACACGGCCCGCTACGTCGACCAGGGCGGGGGCAAGCGCAAGGGCGCCTTTGCCGTCTACCTGGAGCCCTGGCACGCCGACATCTTCGAATTCCTGGACCTCAAGAAGAACCACGGCAAGGAGGAGATGCGCGCCCGCGACCTCTTCTACGCCCTGTGGATGAACGACCTCTTCATGCAGCGCGTGAAGGACGGCGCCGACTGGAGCCTCTTCGACCCGGGCGAGTGCGCCGGCCTGTTCGACGTCCACTCCGGCGAGTTTGAGGCCCTGTACCATAAGTACGAGTCCGAAGGCCGTGCCGTCCGCACGGTCAAGGCCCAGGACCTGTGGTTCGCCATCCTCGACAGCCAGATCGAGACCGGCACCCCCTACATCCTCTACAAGGACGCGGCCAACAAGAAGAGCAACCAGCAGAACCTCGGCACCATCCGCAGCTCCAACCTATGTACGGAGATCATGGAGTACACGAGCGCGGACGAAGTTGCGGTGTGTAACCTCGCCAGCCTGGCCCTGCCTAAGTACGTCAAGGAAGACGGTAGTGGTTACGACCTCGATAAGCTCGTGCAGATCACCCGCGTGGTCACCCGTAACCTCAACAAGGTGATCGACCGGAACTACTACCCGATCGAGCAGGCCCGCAACTCCAACATGCGCCACCGCCCCATCGGGCTGGGCGTACAGGGACTGGCCGACGCCTTCATCATGCTTCGCATGCCCTTCGACAGTGAGCAGGCCCGCCAGCTTAACCGGGACATCTTCGAGGCCATTTACTTCGCCGCCTGTACCGAGTCCATCGCACTGGCCAAGGAGCTCGGTCACTACGAAAGCTACCCCGGCAGCCCCGCCAGCCAGGGCAACCTCCAGTTCGACCTGTGGGGCGTGACCCCTTCCGACCGCTGGGATTGGGCGGGCCTCAAGGCGGACCTCGCCGAGTACGGCATGCGCAACAGCCTCCTCGTAGCCCCGATGCCCACCGCTTCGACCAGCCAGATCCTCGGCAACAACGAGTGCTTCGAGCCCTACAGTTCCAATATGTACACCCGCCGGACCCTCTCCGGAGAGTTCGTAGTCATCAACCAGCACCTGCTCAAGGACCTCATCGGCCTCGACCTCTGGGACAACCAGATGCGCAACCGCCTCATGCAGAGCAACGGCTCCATCCAGGATTTTGACGACATTCCCCAGCACCTCCGCGACCTCTACAAGACGGTCTGGGAGATCAGCCAGAAGATCGTCATTGACATGGCCGCCGACCGCGGCGCGTACGTCTGTCAGAGCCAGTCGATGAACCTCTTCGTCGAGAACGTCAATTTCGGTAAGCTCTCCAGCATGCACTTTTACGCCTGGCAGAAGGGCCTGAAGACCGGCATGTACTACCTGCGCACCAAGGCCGCCCGCGATGCCATCAAATTTACCGTGGACAAGGACCAGCTCGTCAAGCAGGGCGAGGAAGGGGACGGACAGGTGAAGCAGGGGAGTCGCTCCGTAGCGTCGGCTTCCGCCGACACGCTATCTGTACCAAAAGTAGAAGCTAGCAAGACGGCTAAAGCCGTCGCGACAAGCACCAAAGGCTTCGAGGAGATCAGCGCGGCGCAGACGGCCGAGGTCGCCAAGACGTGTAGCCTGGATGACCCGGATTGTATTGCTTGCTCGGCTTAGGCTGTGACAATGCTGTCCGCCGAGGGTTGCGGTAGCTTCGCTCGTGGGCCGACTGAACGGTTGCCCTCTTCAAGAAATTGGGGAGGGCAATCCTTTAGGGGGAAAACTTCGGGCGCGTGGGGACCATAAGTCTAAAACTCAAAACCCGGAAACTGCGCCCCCGAAACGCTCCACCCCACTTCCTCCTCCAGGGTGAGCTGCACCAGCCCCTCGCCGTGGTACGTTTCCTGCCGACCGCCCCGGTGCGTGACCCGGTACTCCACGCCAAAGAAGCACACCTCCTGGTTGGGTACGCCCGTCGGGGGCGCTTCGGGCATGTCGAGCAGGGTGAAGGCCAGGGGGTCGATGCCGGTGAACTGCGCGCGCCAGTCGCGGACGTGACGCAGGGCCCGCTCCCGGTCCACCATGCGCGGGCCGAGGCGCACCTTGGCGGCCAGTAAACCCGCGTCGAAGGATTCCTCCAGGTCGAACAGCGACAACAGGAAGGCCTCCGTCGTGAGTTCGAGGGGATCGTCGTAGGCCAGTAGCACTTCGGCCACCGGGAGGAGACACCGCTGCCCGGCGGCCGGCGGCACCACCGCGTAGGGCAGGACCAGGTCGTGTAGGTAGGCGTACACATCGGGGGGCGGCATCCCCTCCGGGTGCTCGACCAGGAGGCCCGCTTTTTCCAGGGCCTCGGTCAGCCGGGCGGTTTCCCGGCTGGCGATTTCGTCGGTGGTCGCTTCCTCCGGGGGAACCAGCCGCAGCTCGCCGAGCAGGCTGCCCACGCTTACGGTTTCCCCCGCCCTTTGCCGCTCCTCGATTGCGCGGATGCTGGCCTGAAACTGTTCCAGGACCTCCGGCGGCATGTAGTCACTCACCCAGCTCTGGCTCCCCATCTCGGCATCGAAGAGGGCCGTTCTCAACTGCGTGTCGTAGACCTCCGCTTCCGGGGGCGGCGCCGAATGGGCTTCCCTGTCGAGGTAAAATACCCGGGAGAACAGGGTGTTGGTAGCTACCGTGGCCGGGCGCCGCTCCCGTCCGCCGCCCGGGTCCAGGTCCAGCACCCGGTAGAAATCGAGGAACCGACTGAGCAGGCGACTCTGCAATACGGCATCGGGATACTGGGGCACGTCCTCCACCAGCCGGGGGAAGGCCCGCCACATGCGCTCGCGGTAGGCGCTTACCGGCCGGGTTTTCTTCCCCAGCAGTTGCAGCAGGTAAAGGAGGTAGGGGAACAGGAACTGCAGTTCCCCGCCGGCCGCGAACCCATCCGCATAGGCCAGGTTGAACTTTCGGGCGTGGGTGGTAAAAACGGCCAGAAAGCACTCCCGGGGGGCAAGCTTGCGCGCGTCCCGCCCCTTTTTGGTCAGGCTCAGCTTGCCGTTGCGCTTTTTGGTCCAACCTAGCATGTACAGCAGGTGCTTGATCACCCGCAGGGCTAGGTAGTCGTCCTCGCCGCGAATCGTGGAGTACCCCCCTTCGACGAAGGGATCGGGCAGTCGCTGGGTGGCATAGTAGTCCTTGACCAGTTTTCCGGGCAGGTTGCCCTTCGCCGTCAGTTTGATCTCCTTTGCCTCCAGTTCTCCCATCAGCCGGCGCAGGAAGTACAGCAGCGGCATCGCCTCCAGGTCGTCTTCACTGACCCCCCCCACCTTAACCGGACTGCCGGGCCCAAGGAAATCCCGCAGCAAGCCGTGCATCAAGCGGGGGCTCAGGCCCTCGAAGTCTTCGCGTGGGGTATTATTAATTTGGTGGGCAAAGTCCCGGGCGTGCGGCATCATATATTCGTTCTTCGCTAATTTAGGGCGGGGCCGCCGGTGCAACGAAATTACCCGGTGTAAATCATGCCCGGGCCGTCAGGCCGGAAACCGTAGGACGACCTCGGTACCGTCGCTGCCGTCGATGCACAGGGTACCGTCGAGTTGCTCGGCGAAGGTGTGGATAAGCAGGCTACCGAAGCTATCCTGGCGTCCGAGCTCATCCCCCCGCAGCCCCCGGCCATCGTCGGTGATGCGAAGTTCCACGTGGCTGCTGAGGCGCTGCAGGACTACCTCCAGGGTTCCCGCCTCCCGGTGCTCGAAGGCGTACTTCATACTGTTCGTAATCACTTCGTTGGCGATCAGGCCCAGGGGGATGAGCCGATCGATGTCGAGCTCGATATCTTCCAGCTGCTTGCGCAGACTCAGGGCCACCCCGCGCACGTTCAGGGTGCTCATCAGCTCGCCGACCAGCTGCTCGAGGTATTCGCGCGCGTTGACGGCCGTGGTCACCTCGTCCTGCAGGTACATTCTTTGGTGAATGATGGCCATCGAGCGCACCCGCTGCCGACCCATTTCGATCGCGTCCAGGGCCGCCGCGTCCTTGATGTAGTCGCCTTGCAGAGACAGCAAGCTACTGACCATCTGTAGGTTGTTCTTGACGCGGTGGTGAATTTCCCGCAGCAGCAGTTCCTTCTGATCGTGCAGCTTTTGCAGCACCGTCTTTTGGGCACTGATCTTTCGAAACAACAACCAGACGGTCACCGCGAAGAAGGCCGCTAACCCCAGTCCCAACCCGACAATAGCCAGGGCCATGTTCTTCTGCCGCAGTTGGGTTTCCTTGACCACGTTCAGCCGGCCCAGTTCGGCGATCTCTTCGTCCTGTTTGGCCTTTCGGTAAAGGGCATTTTTAGTGGTGATCTCGCTGAGGTGATCGCGCTGGTAAATGGAGTCGGAAATCGTCTTGTAATCGCGGTAAAAGGTCAGCGCCTGTCGGTGATCGTCCAGCGTCGCGTAGGCTTCGCTCAGAATTTCCAGTGCGGTCGCCTCCTGACTTAGCGACTGGTGCTGGTCCCGAAACGCCAGTACGTCCCGTGCGTGGCCGATGGCCTCCCGTGGGCGGTCGAGGAGCAGCAGGATGGCGGCGATGCTGTTGTGACTTTCGGCGCGGTTGTAGTGGCTCGGAAGGGCCTGCCGCAGGGCCAATCCCCGTTCGCTCCAGCGCAGGGCCTCGGGGTACTGCCCCCGAGCTTTGTACAACGCGCCCATGAAGTCGTAGTGGAACCCCAGCCCCCAGTCCGTCTGCAGTAGGGTATCGAGGTGACCCTGCAGCCGCAGGTGGGTTTCGGCCAGGTCCAGTTCCCCGAGGTTGAGGTACAGCAGACCGAGATTGGCGTGCACGTTGGCCCGCCCCATGGTGTCGTCGGCGGTCTCGTATAGTTCCAGCGACTGGCGGTAGAGCGCGATGGCCCGGGCCTCTTCCTCGAGGTCGTTGTGTAGGATGGCCAGCCCATTGAGGGCCCCGGCGCGATCGGTTAGGGAGCCGATACGATCGTATATCTCCGCGACCTGAAGCAGGTATTGCTGCCCCTCCCTCAGGTTACCCATAAAGGTATTCATAATGCCGATCTGGTCGGCGGCTTCCACGAGCATGCTGCTGTCCCGGTGCTGGCCGGCGTAATCGTATACCACGCGCCAGTCGGCTATGCCCGCCACGTAATCTCCCATGAGCCGGTGGGCCCGCCCGCTGAGCTGCACGGAATGGATGTACCGCGCGCTATCGAGGGAGGCGTGTTTACGTAGGCTGTCCAGCTGACTAGCCGCCGCCGCGGGGTCGGTCCGCCAGGCGGTATCGAGGTGGGTCAGGAGCTCCGCGGGGGGCGGAGGTACGACGGACTGGGCGCGAACGCAGGTGCAAAGCAGTACCGCAAGTACCGGGAAAAGTGGGCTATGCATGGGGACTATTATGCCCGCCCCGAACGCGACGCAGCGCCTCCAGTCGGGTGGAAACCCCGAGTTTGAGAAACAGGGCTTTTTGATAATATTTGACGGTATTGGTGCTGATGAACAGGCGCTGACCGACCTCCCGGTAGGTCATCCCCTCATCGAGTAAGCGAAGGACCTCGTACTCCCGATCCGAAAGCTCCCCGACCAGGTGCTCGTTGATCTGCTCCTGGCTGGGGAAGGTCCCGTCATCCTCGGCGGCAAATTTATGAAGGGCGAGTTCGATGGTCGTCAGCAGTTCGCCCCGGTTGAATGGCTTGACGATGTAGCCGTAAGGCATGGTATCCTTGAGCTGCTCCAGGGTTTCGCGATCTGAATAGGCCGTCAGGAAGACGAAGGGAAAGCGATACTGCTGCCGGATCAGCCGCGCCAGGTCGATACCGTTGCGACTTCCCCGGATATTGATGTCCAGCAGGGCCAGGTCGGTATTGCGGGCGGCAAGCAGGTCGAGTGCCTTATCGCCGTTGCGGGCCTTGCCGGCAATCCGGTAGCCGAGTTTGCGCAGGCAACTTTCGATCTCGGCCGCGATAATGGCCTCGTCCTCAACGATCAGGATTCGGGGGCTGTTGGAGGTCTGCACGGCGGGGGAGATAAGGGGTGTTTCAAGGATGATGGAAAGTGGCCTTCCGGCGGTACCGGCTAAAGTGGGTGCTACGCTAGGTTGTAGGCCGGTCGCCTGGAATAGCCGTCTATCTTGCCCTAGCCCTGAAGCGCCCGAAATTCAATGACCTTTGCCCAAAATAAATTTTCTTAATCTATGCTTAAGGTAGGCTCAAAATGGTGAACGTCCTCTCAAAACCGGGTGGCGGACACGCGTAACGCGGGTAAATCGAGTGCGTAGCGGGGCTGGGGGGCCAAAGCCGGCGGGAACGAAGCAGTTTGCGCTTTACCTTAACCTCCTAAAGATGCTCCAAAACGTCAGGACACCGCCTACCCGGTTGGGTAGTCCGTCCGTGGACCCGAAGGCCGGTCGATTCAATCTTGAATGCAGCGGCAGCCCATGGCTTCCTGGCGGACCGTTGGCCGGATCAGGACGTCGTTGCTCAGTCCGTTAAATTCGACCGCGAAAGCGCCGTCCGGATCGTCCGGAGTAACCGTGGAGGTCCAGAAGTAGGCGGCGTCGCCGACATCCGTAAATACCGGGTTGGAACTTTTCGTGTACACGCCGGCCGCCTGCGCCCGAAATCCGTTCAGTAAGTTGTCGGCAGTCGACCCGCTTGTCCAGCTAAATGGATCTTTATAGGGCCCCACCACGTCCGGGATGAAGTACTCCCCGTCGCTATTGGGCTGGGTGGATCCGGACAGGCCGAACAGGGCCAGCCACTCCTCCACCGATGGCACGTGGTAGCCATCCGGACAAAGGCCCTCCGCATCGGTAGGGGACTCTTCCGCCGCGACATCCAGGACTTCGTTGAAGGTGTAGTACCCCCCGTAGGCCCGACACAGTGCCGCCTCATTATCGAGACAGTCCGGGAGGCTACCATCACTTAGGGGGGTGAACAGATTGCTCGTTAGCCAGCGGTCGTTGCGGAACACTTGGGCACAGTAGGCCTGATCGTCGAGATTATCATCCTGCACCCGGAAGTCTCCGGTACAGGGTAGGGTCGCGCAATCCGGGACGGTCACCATCACGTCCTTCTCACAGAGAAAGATACTCTGCCCCCCCTGCCGGATGAAGCGTACCCGGTGTATGCCGGGGCTGACGTCTGCGGGCAGGGTGAAGATATTGGTCTGGATCGGGTCCGCGTCGGTCTCTACGAGTAGGCCGTCGAAGTACACGTCGTAGGTCCCGTCGAGGTCAAAATTGCTCTGATTGCCACCCGCCGTCCGAACCGTGTAGTACAGGCGAGCCGTATCGTTGACGCATTCGACCTCCGCCAACAGGCTACTGAAGTAGAACCCGCAACTGTTATCGAGCTGTAGGCTATAGATGGTATGGGTACCTTCCCACAAGGTCGTGTCCTGGTCCCAGCTGTCCGGGGCCCATCCGAAGAAATCGGCGTCAATAAACACCCCCGCACTTCCATCCAGGTTAATATCCAGTTGGGCACTGAATTCGCCCGTGGGTACCCCTGCCCGCAGTCCCGCCGATGCCGTACCGGCCACATTCAATCTCGGCCCGACGGTCAGCCTGGATCCTAACGTGAATAGACTTCGGCTGTAGGGCGAAATACCCAGCGCAATGGACAAACCGGTGGAGTAGGAAAATTCCCCCTCAAAGTAAAAGTCCGCATTCATATTGAATTCTGGAAAGTCTAAATCCAGTGTCGGTCCCAGTCCCGGCCCATTGACTTGCAGTAATCCCTGAAAATCCTTGGTGGTATAGAAGGTAAAGCGCTGTCCGATCTTAGCGTCGTAGGCCAGGGCATTGCTCAGGTCGATCGCAATGGAGGGGGTGATGTACACCGGGGAAGCACCCGGCCCGACCGGAATGGGGGACAAGCTGATCTCGAACACCTTTAGCAAGAACTGCTGCACTTCGTCGTCCGAAAAATTCAAGTCCGTATTCCGCTCCCCGTTTATCCGGAAGCCCATGTCGAGTACGAGACTGTCCATGGAGAAGCGATCAACCCCGACGTTCATGTACTCAATCCCGCTTCCCCCGCCCGACAGATTGAAGTCGAACTCGCTCCGGAAATCCAGGGTGTAGATGAATTGAAATTCCAGCTCGAAGGAATAAGACTCCCCCGGGACCGGAAAGACGAAGGTCGTATCTACCGCATCGGACAGGGAGAATATACCGGGTTCACCCTCCGATCGCGGTCGCAGACCGGGCGTAGCTCCCAGCCGCCAACGGTAACTGGAAAAGGCATCCGGCAAATTTGCCGGCTCGGTATCCAGCACCAACTGCCCACCGCTTTGCCGGCGGCCGGTCACCCGCCGCAGAAAGCCGGCCGGTGCCGCCGGGTTGGGGCCGCTGGCGATTACCGAGCCGATCCGGATGCTGTCCAACTGCGGGCTACCGAGCCGGTACGTCGTCCGCCCGCTCTCTCCGTCAAAGGTCAGGGCATCCGTGTTGGTGTCCTCATCCAGGATCACCGTTTCGGGCCGGGGTTCGAAAAAACTCTCGTCCGGTCCGGGCACGGGTGCTAGTGGCTCTACGTCTTCGATCGCGCAGGCCTGCAGTACGAATAGCAGACCGACAAGCAGGAATATAGTTCTTATGCTCATGGCAGTTGGATTGACACCGGTTCACTGAAAGCGCTGCGGCGACCGTCAGTCCCGACGTAGCGAAGTCGGTACCGCAGCGACCTCCCCCGGGGTTGACGGCCGTCCATGTAAATGATGGAATCTCCGGCCAGGGTAACCAGCCGGATTTCCTTTTCCCCGCCCACCTGCCGGTACAGTTGCCAGGCTTGCGCATCCGATCTGGGCTCCCAGCTCAGGTAGTGAATATCATTCCGAACAAACGTATCCAGTACGGGGGGAGCCAGGGGAAGCAGTTTGGTGGTGACCTGAACCCAACTAGGCACCGCCCCTTCATTACCGGCCAGATCCACTCCCCGGTAGCCGTAGAGGTAGGTAGTTCCGGCCTTCACCGTGGTATCCACGTAATTAAAGGGAGGGTAGGTCCATTCTTCCTGGACCCGGTAAGTGTTTTCTCCCTTCGTACGTCGCAACAACTGATGGCGGTGAGCGTCGCTACTATTCGAATGCCGTAGGTTAAGGTGAACGCCGCCCTCGACGATGCGAAAATCACTCACGTGGGCCGGCGCCGGTGGAATGACGTCGGGCCGCACCACCCGCAGCGTATCACTGAAATCGGAGTACAGAAAGTCCTTATCCAGCGCCATGACCCGGTAGTAGCGGTACTGATTGCCCAGTCTCAGGGATACGGTATCGCGGAACTGCCGGTACGGGTAGCTCGTGCCCGTGAGTTTACTGAAGGCCCGCCCCTCCCCGTCGGCGGCAAATACATAGTACCCCACGACGTCTTTTTCCTTCGCGGTATCCCAGGTCAGGGTGACCACCCCGTTGGTATCCGTCCGGGCTTCCAGTCCGGTAGGTGCTGCGGGGCGATCGAGGTCGTGGACGATGGTGGTATACGGCTCACTCCAGGCAAGGTTCCCGGCGGAGTCCTGGGCGGCTAATCTGTACTGATAGGTTCCGGCCTCGTCGAGGGTATCGAGCATGAGGGTATCGCCGGTCGCGGCAAAGTCGACCCGGACGCTCGGTTGGTTATTGAACTGCCGCGCCAGGTGGTAGGTCACCGTCTCCTCTCCCGGCTCCTGCCGCCAGAGGAGGGTCTTGGTGAGGTGGGTTTTCACCGACTCGTCCGCTCGTAATTCCGGTCGCGGCGGCGGGGTCCGGTCGCGCGCCTGAGCTACCACGGTCGGAGAGGGCGGACTCTCGTCACCGAAGGCATCCAGTCCGATCAGGCGGTACCCCGTGGGTTCCCCGTTGGGTACCCGGTCGGTATAGGAGATCGTAGCCGGTGCCTCCCCCAGGTGGCGTTTATCGTAGCCCTGTACGTAGGGCAAGTCGTTCAGTCTTGACCAATCCCGTCCTTCATTCGTGCTGCGCTCGATATAGTATCCGCTGAAATGGCGGTCGTGAAGCGCCCGGTCCCAGCTGAGTATGATGCTGCCTTCGTCTTCCCGTACGCTTTGCACCAGCGGCCGCGCCCTGTTCGGATTCGGCGGAATGACTTTAATACCGATGGCGGTGGTCTTTCCCCGTGTCCTTACCCGATAGGCGTAAGTGGCTCCTGCCTGGCGGTCCCGGTCGGTATAGCTCAGTCCGGCTGCCTCGGCGACCTCCCGGTCACGATCCGCGGCATAATGGAAGAATACGTAGCGGTTATTCAGGTTATCCCGTTTGGCCATGAAATCATCGCCCTCGCCCGTATAGCGGGAATTCTCCCAATCCTGGTAGGCGGTAGCGTGGAGGGTGCCGAGCATATCACTTCCGGTAGCGGCCGCCTGCATTTCCAGCGATACGGAATCCAGCAATTGCAGCCGGGCTATTTCCGCATAGCTTCCCGGATCGGGTTGCACCTGCCGGCGTTCCAGGATCACCCCTTCGCGGTAGTTGGCCAGCCAAGTGTCCACATCCCCGTATCCCCAGCGCAATACCGTACCGTCAGGGGTGTATTTTCCGACGATATGGATACTCGGCGTGCGCGGTTCAGATTGCGCCGTCAAGAGGGGCGCACTAAACCCGAGAAGTAAGAGAAACAGGACTCGCATGGAAAGTTCTTTTGGCGCGGACGCAGGTGCGGACTAATTAGTGACGGATATGTATTTCTGGGTCCCCCAGGCCGGCTGCATCGAGAAGCCCCGATTGTAGCGAAACCGGAGTCGATTAGAAAAGCCGTAGAGGGTCGGAAGCTCAAATTCGATATCCGACAACTCTCCGTCAAACTGGATGGGGGACGTACTGCTATTCTGCGTCGCTACGGTGGCCGTTACCGTATAGGGCGGCGGATCGTCGAAGTCGAATAGGGTGGCGACTAGGAACAGCATGCCGCTTTCGTTATTGGAGCCGGTAGCGTTGCTACCCGGCAAATCGGTCATGGCCTGACCGGAGCCAACGGTAGTCAGGTTCAGCGTCCACGGATTGAACGCGCTTCCGTATTCCTGATTCAGGGAGCCCGACAGCATGGAGAGGTCGTCGTTTTGGATCAGGTCGGAATTTAGAATTCCGTAGTAGGCTGCGTCCAAATCGGCAATCCACGCTTCCCGGCGGTCGGGCGGGGTGACGGAGTAGAGTGCATTCCCCCAATCGTAATCCTGGTAATTCAGGATGCGGTCCCGCTTGTCCTCGTACCAGTCTACGTAGTGGGCGGCGTCCTCCAGCACCTTATCTACGACGTAGTAGCGGGCATTGACGCTTTGTTGAGTCCGGTTATCCATCAGGAAGGCCCAGTTATTATTACTAATCAGTTGGTTAGTCGGAATTTCATCATTGAGTGTTTCGTACAGGAAGTCGGTGGCATCCCAGTGGTAGTGTACCCAGGGCACCCACTCGGGCCACTCGCCGTAGAAGTAACCACTTCCTCCTCCCCCCCGCCCGGCAGGTGTTGGGTATTCATCAGGTAGCGCAGCCCGTTTCGCTCGTCGGCGTATTCATCCTGGTACAGACCGACGAAGCCGCCGATCTTCGGCTTACTCAGCGTATTGTGGAAGCTACTGTTGAAGGGGTCGGCCATCTCGATCAGCGGAGCGGTCTGAAAGTAGGGGTCCTCCTCATTTAAGTTCGTGCCGAATACGTGCAGCTTGCCCTTGATCTCGTAGCGATCGAAACCCTCGTAGGTCCCCTCGACGTGTACGTTCTGGAAACCGTTGCCGAAGGGGTCGGCACGCAGTTCCAGGCCGGCCAGCTTTTGGGTGAGGGTGTTGTGGGCGCTGGTCCGGAAGGTCCACTCATAGATCTTTGTTTCAAAGCTGCCCAGGTTGACCATATCCGACAGATCGGCTACGGGGGCCTCTACCTCGTATTCCTCGCTGACGCCTAGTTCCTCGTTCTGGGAACTGCCACTGGCGATGATCTGATCCCGTGAGATCAGGATCGTCCCGGCGCGTCCGTTGAGTTTCTTGATGAGGTATACCGTAAATTCCGTAGCGTTCGGGAGCTGGGGGAAGGTCATGCTGACCTGCCGGCTAGATTGATTCCAACTCGCGTTGACATCAGCGTATTCCTCTCCGGTCTCCGGGTTCAAAACCAGCGCATGGTAGGTGTAGGGGTTACCGTTCTCGTCTTCGTCGTCGAAGTACTCTTCGCTCCAGTCCGCGCGAGTCCTGACGAAGGCCTGGTGGCCACCGACTTCGTCCTGCAGGTAGTAATGCTGGTACCGTAACGGCTTAGTAATTCCGATCTCGCTGTGGGGGAGTGCTTCGGGGAGCGGACCGGTAGTGAACTCAAAGTCGCGTACCTCCTCCCACTGGTTACCGTTCTCGCCGGGTATGGGTACCCAGTCGCCCTCTTCGGTCTGCTGCTTGCCCCGAATGACGAGGCGGTAGCGCCAGCGGGTAATCATCTCCTCCTCCAACGTCCCGCTGATGGACGTGACCGGCACGTAGCGCGCCGCCCGCCCCTCGTTGATCAGCATATCCTTGCTCCCATCCCGTTCGTAATTCGCCCGCGCTCCGCCGCCCACCGGTGTGATACTGAATTCATGGATGTAGCCCAGTCTGCGAACGGGGTCTCCCTCGACGTTGATGACCTGGACGTAGTCGTTGGGTACCGGATTGTCGGGGTCCTCTGCCAGCCGGATGGAGAAGGCCGCCGCCGGATCGATGAAGGGAGAAAGCGGTTCGTCGTCATTTGCGGTTTCATCCGGTGACGAATCGACGATCACCTCGAAGCCGAAAGGCGTGCCTTCCGCCGGCAGACACTTATCACCCACCTGTATCTGCATTAGGGCACTTCCCTCGATGAAGCCGTTGAGGATATTAAAGTAGACCCCGGCACGTCCGTCCAGGTACATGGGGCGCGGTCCGCCCGCTTCCACCATGACGGCAGCGACGAGATCCATGATCTTGGCATCTACTTCCGAGCCCAGGATCTTGCCCCTTACACCGAGCGCACCCTGTAGGCCGATGTAGGCCCGGCCGGTACCGTACCACCCCTGGACTCCCTTTTCCTCGACATACTTTCCCTGACGCGTGAGACAGCTTTCCGGCGTGTTGTCGCGCACCAGCATCATGTCCATGCCCGACAGGATGGCGAAGTTGGCGTAGATCAGGGCATTGACTTCGGCCGAGGCCATCACGTGAGCACCCATGACAATACCTGCTCCGGTTTCCATTTGCGCCCCGTCTCCCTGCCGTTCGGTTTCCAGCCCGTCGCCGGCGAAGCTGTTCCCGCCGTTTTGGTGGTCCTCGATGGTCTGGAACATATCGTAGATCAGACCGGGCGGCTCCGGTAGTTCTAAGGGAACGGCCTGCCCGGTCATCATATAAAATTGAACGCTCAGGCCGCCGCTTCCGCCGCCACCGCCGGCCCCGCCGAGCCCCTGACCGTTATCGGTCAGGGCATCGCCGTCGTTGTCCGCCTTGTCCATATTAAAACCGGGAAGCTCGAACTTGATGCCCCCCATATTTCCTTCGTAGGGGTTGCCGACGTTCAGGAACCAATAGGTCGAATCCTTATCGCTGTGGTCGATGCCATAACCGTCGAAGAGTTCCTCGCTTCCGATCGCGAAGGCGGAGCTGACCAGCAGCTTGTCCGGCCCCGCCCCGAAGAGGACGTCCGGGATGATGTTGGCGTAGATCGAATTGGTGCCCACTACGGCCACCTTCTTCTTCCCATCCCTTCCCCGCTCGAAGGTGATGCCCGTACTGGTGTTACCCCACAGCCGAGAAGTTTCTTCGCGGTCGAAGTAGTCGGTCGCCATGATCCAAAAGGCCCCGTTGATGGTGATCTGTTGCAGCCCGTCCCCCGCTACCCAGCGAACGGCGATTTCAGGATCGACTACTACCGTTTGCGTACTCACTAGCGAGAGACTCATTCGAAAGGCCAGGCTCCGGTCGCCGAAGATCGGGACGATGTTATCGTCCTTGGGCGGCATCGGTGCCCCGCCGTCGGCCATGGCCATCACGTCGGATACATCCAGCGTCAGGTTCGGGGCCGGGTAATTCCAGTATATGGCCCCCCCCACCCCATTGAAGGTGACCGGCCCGACGGAGATACCCGGGTCCATCCGGAACATCCCGTCCAGGTAGTACCAGGCGAAGTATTCCGGCGTGCCGAAGTCACCGGCGTCCCGGGTGCCGCTCTTCCCGAATCCGGCCTCCAGGTCGAGCGTCATGTTGCTCCCGACGGTCAGGTGGATCTCTCCCGTGAACCCCTTGCCCTCGTTGAACTCGACCATGCAGACCTCGCCCCAAACGGTCATGAAGTCGAGGTCCAGTGGTTCATCATCACTCCCTACCCGTACGCACTCTAGTGATATACCCGTCAGTTTGATTTTCTTCAGGCCATTGGCTTCCAGGTTGAGCGTACTCTCGATCCCGACGGTGGCCGATCCAGCCATCGCCCGTTCCCCGTCGCCGCCCAGTTCCAGGGTGATCTCTACGCTGAGCGTCAGGTCGTTGCCGGCAAAGGCAAAGCCGACGTCGCCGATGCCGATCGGGAAGCCGCTCAGCGTTTCCTGGTTGCTCTCTACGTCGGTATCCGCCGGCGCGCCGGCGTCGGGCTCGATGCCGCTGGCCAGGATATCCCCCATCTCCGAGATGTCGTATGCGTAGTCGGGGGCATCCGTGTCCTCGAAAATCTCCTCGGGGTAGGCGAAGCCGCAGGTCTCCGTTTCAATCTGGATGCCGAAGGTGAAGTTACTCGGTGCCGGCCCGTCGTCGATAAAGCCGTCCTCGCTGTTGAAGTGTAGCTGAAATTCGGCCAGTCGGACCGATACATCCGGCACTAGATTCTGCTGTTGCAGTTCCGCCGGCAAGTTACGGGCGACGTTCATCGACATCTGCCCGGCCAGGAAAGCCGTCAGTTGGGTTTCTCCACCGGCCGTCTCGAAGTGGATGAAGCTGTTCGGGCAGAGTGCCGCATCAGCAATGGCCAGCGGAATCTCCACCACGTCCCGGGGAACGGCAATCGCATTAAATTCCAACTGTTCATCCTCGTTACGGTTGATCACCGCCCGGTAATCCAGGTAGTCCGCCGAGCCGACCAAAGGTGTACTTACCGCTCCGATCATGCGGCCGTCGATCAGCACGTTACGCGCGATGTTGAGCTGAAAGGTGTCCAGGCTGAATCCCCAACCGCCCATGTCCCCGGTTTCTACCGACACCAGGTTCAGCGCTTCGGCGTACAGGCTGAGCGTGGGCGCCTCATCAATCAGTACATCCCGCAACTGAAAGGAACGCCGGCCCGCTTTGGTCATCTCCGGCGGGGTGAGTACGGTCAGGTTCTGTAGGTGAAATCCCTGCCAGATGGCACTCGTGTCGGTGCCGGCGTCATCGATATATTCCTGAGAAAAGGCAATGCTATCCGGATTTGCCAGATCGGAGAGGTCGAGCGTAGCCTGCTGCACCAGGAAGCTCCACCCGTCCAGCCCCCGTACCTGGAAGGGGTCCATGTCGAAGCCCAGCATGAGGTGGTTACCGGCTGCGGCCCCGAATGCCTCTTCGCCCCGGTAGGCATACTCACTTTGCTCGATCGGTACGTTGCGGTCCAGGGTAAAGCCGAAGTATCCCATCACCTCTCCCTGCGGCAGCGCTTCTCCGCCGTCGTCCGGAATGAGCAGGTCGCGGCTAAAGGTCACCGTGCCGTGGATGGCCGCTTCCCGCAGCCCGTCACAGTCCATCTTGAGGTAGCAGCTCCCGTTATTAACGCCACTCACGTCCGCCCCTTCCAGGACGAACTCCATATTCCCGAAACTGGTCTTCGGCAGGTCCTGGGTGAGCTCTAGCGTCCACTCGGCCCCCGGCCCGTTCGGTCCCACGCACACCTGTCGGGCAGCCAGCGGTATTAGAAAGTTCGGGTGCAGGCTGGTCATATCGACGAAGGCAACCACGTCGAAGTCCGCATCCGTGGGTCGGAACACGGCCTGGGTGATCCCGAAGTTGAAGTGGTGGCCCTGGATCTCCCGGCTGAAGCCTAGGGGCAGGCCCTGGGGATTGTCACTCAGCAGAAATTCCACCATGCGATTATTCATCAACTGGTTGTAAAAGTCGGTGATCTGATTTTCGGGTACCAAGCCACCGGTGAGCAGGCTCTCCGCCAGTCCGAGCCGCCAGTCCACGTCGCCCAGCAGGCTCAGATTATCGTCCGGCACGTGGTCCGCGGCCCGTACCTCCCCGTTAAAGACGCGCCCCGCTTCATTGATCTGAATACCGGTGAAGGCGACGGCCAGCGGAAAATTATTCAACCAGTCCATCACGATCGTGCCGGTCCCCGTATGCGCCGAGGCACCCGGAGGAGAAGTATACTCGACCTCCGTTAGGGTGAAATTTCCGATCGCCAGCTCGGTAAACGCATGGGCGTTAGCGGTGGGGACGTCGGCGATCGGATCGGTGAAGTTGCAATTGGCCACGCACTCGGAAATCTCCGTGCCGCTCTCGTCGTCGGGAGAGGGAATCTCCCCGTACCAGAAGGTGCGGATCTCCGACCAGCCGTCGTTGCTGAACAGCACCTCATCGAAGGGGTCCAGTACCCGCACCCGCATTACGTACTGGTGGCCCCATTCGAGTTCCAGGTCGGTGCCCAGGCCGTTGTAGAAGTAGCTCGATTCGGTAAGCGGGAGGAGCGTCTGGTCGAAGATCCCCTGAATGCCGCCGCCCCGGGTATCGTACTCTAGGTCCAGGGCAAACCCGCCTTCCTCCGCCTCCGTGATGTCGATCAGCCGCACCTCGTATTCCAGTTGATTCAGCTTGGTGGGGTCGGCGATATTAGGGTCCCACAGCATGTTGAAAGTACTGGTCGGGTTGTACTCGTTATCCAGGACGATGTCCCCCTCCTGGGGCGAAAGGATGGTGATCTGGTCCCCGTAATAGATATCGATCAGGGTGCCGCAGCCGGTGCTGAGGGGGCGATCCTCGGGGAGGTTGAAGTCGTAGGCCTTGATGCAGAACTCATACATTCCCTCGGGTAGGTTTCCATTGAGGTTGAGTTCGTCCAGGGGGATCCCCACCGTGACGAGGTCGGCCAGCGTAAGCCCCTCATTCACGTTCGCGATGTCGTCCCCCGTCAGTTCGAGGGTACCGCGGCCGGGAACGAGGACGCTCAGGCCGGACCGGTAGCCTTCCACCGTGGTCACGAGGACCCCATTCATCAGCCCGCGCAATTCCGCCACGAAGTAGACCTCCTGGTCGGCATCCGTGTGGTTGATCACGGTGATGCTGTACGCGTCCGGATTGTCGAAGTAGTAGCTGGCCTGGGTGGGGTAGGGGGGCGGAAAGTTGACGATGATCTCCAGGGGGCGGTTCAGCGTGCCGGCCAGCAGCGGCAGCGTATGCAGAAGAAGCAAGAAAAAGAAAAAGCGTTTCATCAATCTTTCTTTGCGCGGGCGCGGGTGGAAGGGAAGTGGGTGGCTCACGCGTGGGCTAGAGTCGGTAACTGGCTTGCAGTCGGCTACGCCACTCGCGGAAATCACGGCGCTGAATGGACTGGACGTGGCGTAGGCTACTCGATAGCCCCAGACTGGTTTTCTCGTTCAGCCGGTAACGGAAGCGCAGGCGGTGCAGCCCCACCGTCCCGTCCCGTAGCCCGTCGACATCGTTTTGCGATAGGGTAGACGAGAAGTTCGCCGCCACCTTTTTATTGAATAGACTTTTACCTACGTTGAGCCCCGCCCCGAACCGTTCCTGTACCCGTTCCTTCAGATCGTAGCGATGATACTGTAGGCTGGGGCCGAGGGTCCACTCGCTACCCTTCCAGCGCCAGCCGGAGTTTAGGGAGGCCGAGTAGGTATCGAGCTCGTCGATGCGCGCGATAACGCTGCGGTCGTCAATGCGCTGAAAACTGGTGTACAAGGTGATGGTGAGGTCGCGGCGCGCGTTCTTTAAAGTTCGGGAGCCGGAGAAGCTGGCGTTGCTCGTAGCCGTGACGTAGCGGAGCGTATCGTTGAGTTCCAGGATGGCGGGATTAGCCTCCGATACGAAATTAGCCAGGCGGAGATTGAGGTTCCACGCCTCGGTAGGCCGGTAGGCCGCCGTTGTATTCATGATCAGCCGCCGGGTCTCGTGCGTCCGGTATTCGCGGAGGTTATTTCGCTCCAGGCCTACGCGGCCGTTCAGCTTCAATTTCTTTTTGAAGAGGGCCGTCGTCAGGAGTCCGGTGAACTGTTCGACGTCGCTCTGGAAGAAGGGCGTCGCCAGGGTAGCGAAAAACGGCTCTACCCGGCGGTACTGAAGTCCGATCCGGGAGCGCCCCAGTCGGAGATTGAGTCCCGCGTCACCCGCGAAGGTGGCCCGGCTGGACGTATTAACGGTGATGAGGTCCCGGTACCGACCGAGCCCATCCCGCCCTAATTCCTCGGTCCGTGGGTCCTGCGCGTTGTCGGTCAGTAGGGAAACGCCGGTTTTGAAGTAGACCTCTACCGCCTCGGCGATCTCTACGCCGGCGTTGATGCCGGCCAGCAGGTTGTCTTTGGCCGTGAGCACCTGGTAGCCACGCGCGTCGTAGTTCTCGGGGTAGTCGAAACTCTCCGGGTCGTCGTAAATTTTTACGGCCATGACTTCCAGGTGCCGCTTACCGTGGCGGTAGCCCACCTTCGCCCCGTACAGCTTGCGGTCGAAAATGGGGATCAGGCTCGTCCCGAGTAACTCCTCGTCGCGGACGGCCAGCGGGTTTTGCAGCGTTCCGTAGAGGGCACCGACGTAAAACTTACCGGGGGTCAGCTCCGTACCCACGCCGAAGAAGGTCCGACCCGCCAGGGTGTAGGGGGAAAAGTTCATGCTCCGCCATCCCAGGTGAAGCGTCGCCCATCCCAGGGTCGGGCTCATCCCGAAGCGGTTAAAGGTGAAGTCGTAGTCCACCTGCCGGTCGCGGTAGACGAAGTTGATCGGCACCCGGAACTTACCGACCGTCAGCCCCAGGTTGGCATTCAGGGTGTACGACCAGGGGCTGCGGCGGTTGCCGATGCCGTTGACCTCGTAGAGCTCGCCCCCGAAGTTGATGCCGCCGGTAAATTTGACGGTGTGTTTGCCCTTGGCATCTTCCTTTTGCGTGGGCACCGCACCTGCGTCCGCGCCCCCCTGCCCGACCAGCAGTCCGGTACTCAGCAACAGTAGGCAAAGTATATACTTCCGCATACCGGCTTAGAGTTGAATGATGACGACGGAGAAGGTGAAATCACCAAAGGCCGATTGTCCTTCCGTCTCCACTACCCGGAAGAGGTAGATGCCTTGTTCAGCGTCGAAAAAGCCCGATGCAAGTATGGGGTTGGAGCTGAATTTTCCTCCCGCACTGACCTGAATCTGAACTAGGTGATTGAAAGGCGAGAGCTTAGTCCCGTCCCTCAACCGGACGGTGAAGACTTCATTTTCTTCATTTGCAGTAACTTCTACTTCGGCGCCGGAAGATTTCAGTAAGCCAAACCCGTCTTCTTCGGACTGGCGGCCATTGGCGGCGACTAGGATTTTCGGTCCCGCATCACCGCCCCCTCCGCCACCACTACCGCTGCCACGCAGGTCGCCGGTAGTGAACTCGGTTTTGTCCGAAAAGGCAAGGGTGAGCTGACCGGTGCTGCCGTTGTAGGACTCGCCGGTGATGCTGCGGCCGTCGGCGCCGTCACTGCCCGGTAGTCCACGTAATCCGCGGTCGCCCTGCACGCCTTTTTCGCCCTGCATGCCTTTCTCGCCTTGAAGGCCGCGATCGCCCGTCAGACCTTGCTCCCCTGGCTTGCCCGGCTCACCCTGGGGTCCCTGGGGACCGGTTTCTCCAGTGATGCCTTGCTCGCCCCGGGGGCCGCGATCGCCCGTCAGACCTTGCTCCCCTTGCTTGCCCGGCTCACCCTGGGGTCCCTGGGAACCGGTTTCTCCAGTGATGCCTTGCTCGCCCCGGGGGCCGCGATCGCCCGTCAGACCTTGCTCCCCTGGCTTGCCCGGCTCGCCCTGGGGTCCCTGAGAACCGGTTTCTCCGGTGATGCCTTGCTCGCCCCGGGGGCCGCGATCGCCCGTCAGACCTTGCTCCCCTGGCTTGCCCGGCTCACCCTGGGGTCCCTGGGGACCGGTTTCTCCAGTGATGCCTTGCTCGCCCCGGGGGCCGCGATCGCCCGTCAGACCCTGCTCCCCTGGCTTGCCCGGCTCGCCCTGGGGTCCCTGGGAACCGGTTTCTCCGGTGATGCCTTGCTCACCCCGGGGCCCGCGATCGCCCGTCAGACCCTGCTCCCCTTGCTTGCCCGGCTCGCCCTGGGGTCCCTGGGAACCGGTTTCTCCAGTGATGCCTTGCTCGCCCCGGGGGCCGCGATCGCCCGTCAAACCTTGCTCCCCTTGCTTGCCCGGCTCGCCCTGGGGTCCCTGGGAACCGGTTTCTCCGGTGATGCCTTGCTCACCCCGGGGCCCGCGATCGCCCGTCAGACCCTGCTCCCCTTGCTTGCCCGGCTCGCCCGTTGGACCGCGCTGACCGGCCAGCCCTTGATCGCCCCGTTCTCCCGGTACACCCTCCTCTCCCTGCGGACCACGTTCTCCCTGCGGACCGCGTTCGCCCGGAATGCCTTGTTCTCCACGGGTGCCGTCCGTACCGCTTATACCCTGTTCTCCCTGCGGGCCGCGTTCACCCGGAATGCCCTGTTCGCCCTGGGGACCTTGCTCGCCTTCCGGACCGCGTGGTCCCTGGATGCGGCCGACTTCCGTGTACTGGCTGCCGTCCCAGACGTATCCCAGGCCGTCCGCCTCCACGATATAGAGGTCGCCTTCGTTACCGGTGGCCGGTAGATCATCGACGGTCGGAACGGTACCGACGATGGTTACGCCAGTCCCATCCTGGCCCGTGATACCTCGCTCGCCCCGGTCTCCCTTTTCCCCTTCCGGCCCGCGTTCGCCCTGCGGACCAGCCTCGCCCCGCATGCCGTCCGCCCCCTCGGCACCCTGTTCGCCCTGGGGGCCACGTTCGCCGGGAACGCCCTGGAGGCCGCGTTCTCCCTGTGGACCTTGTTCACCCCGTACGCCATCCGTACCCTGGTTGCCCTGGGGGCCCTGGGGGCCACGTTCGCCGGGTATACCCTGTTCGCCGCGGGTACCGTCTACTCCCTGAATTCCTTGTTCTCCCTGCGGGCCGCGTTCACCCGGAATGCCCTGTTCGCCCTGGGGACCTTGCTCGCCTTCCGGACCGCGTGGTCCCTGGATGCGGCCGACTTCCGTGTACTGGCTGCCGTCCCAGACGTAGCCCAGGCCGTCCGCCTCCACGATATAGAGGTCGCCTTCGTTACCGGTGGCCGGTAGATCATCGACGGTCGGAACGGTACCGACGATGGTTACGCCGGTCCCATCCTGGCCCGTGATACCTCGCTCGCCCCGGTCTCCCTTTTCCCCTTCCGGCCCGCGTTCGCCCTGCGGACCCGCCTCGCCCCGCATGCCGTCCGCACCCTCGGCACCCTGTTCGCCCTGTTCGCCCTGGGGGCCCCGCTCGCCGGGGACGCCCGGAACGCCCTGGGTGCCTTGCTCGCCTTCCGGACCGCGTGGTCCCTGGATGCGGCCGACTTCCGTGTACTGGCTGCCGTCCCAGACGTAGCCCAGGCCGTCCGCCTCCACGATGTAGAGGTCGCCCTTCGCGCCGGTGTTGGGCAGGTCTTCGACCGTGGCCACCGTGCCTACTATCGTTACGCCGGTGCCGTCCTGACCCCTGATGCCCTGTTCGCCCCGCTCGCCCGGTACGCCCTGGGGGCCGCGCTCGCCTGGGATGCCTTGGTCACCCTGTACACCGTCCACGCCCCGTGTACCCTGTTCGCCCTGGGGGCCACGTTCGCCGGTAATGCCCTGTTCGCCCCGGGTTCCCTGCTCGCCTTCCGGACCGCGTGGTCCCTGGATGCGGCCGACTTCCGTGTACTGGCTGCCGTCCCAGACGTAGCCCAGGCCGTCCGCCTCGACGATGTAGAGGTCGCCCTTCGCGCCGGTGTTGGGCAGGTCTTCGACCGTGGCCACCGTGCCTACTATCGTTACGCCGGTGCCGTCCTGACCCCTGATGCCCTGTTCGCCCCGCTCGCCCGGTACACCCTGGGGGCCGCGCTCGCCTGGGATGCCTTGGTCACCCTGTACACCATCCACGCCCCGTGTACCCTGTTCGCCCTGGGGGCCCCGCTCGCCGGGTACGCCCTGCTCACCCCGGGTTCCCTGCTCGCCTTCCGGACCGCGTGGTCCCTGGATGCGGCCGACTTCCGTGTACTGGCTGCCGTCCCAGACGTAGCCCAGGCCGTCCGCCTCGACGATGTAGAGGTCGCCCTTCGCGCCGGTGTTGGGCAGGTCTTCGACCGTGGCCACCGTGCCTACTATCGTTACGCCGGTGCCGTCCTGACCCCTGATGCCCTGTTCGCCCCGCTCGCCCGGAACGCCCTGGGGGCCGCGCTCGCCTGGGATGCCTTGGTCACCCTGTACACCATCCACGCCTCGTGTACCCTGTTCGCCCTGGGGGCCCCGCTCGCCGGGTACGCCCTGCTCACCCCGGGTGCCTTGCTCGCCTTCCGGACCGCGTGGTCCCTGGATGCGGCCGACTTCCGTGTATTGGCGTCCGTCCCAGACGTAGCCTAACCCGTCTGCCTCGACGATGTAGAGGTCGCCTTCTTTACCCGTATCCGGTAGATCGGCAACGGTCGCCACGGTACCGACAATAGAAATGCCCGTACCGTCCTGACCGGCCTGTTCGCCCCGCCGCCCTGATCGCCTTTGGGGCCGCGTTCGCCCGGAACGCCCTGGTCTCCCTGACGGACCGCGTCCGCCTTCTTCGCCTTGCTCTCCCTGGGGCCTTGCTCGCCTCCCCGCGGTCCCTGGATGCGGCCGACCTCCGTGTACTGGCGTCCGTCCCAGACGTAGCCTAATCCGTCTGCCCCGACGATGTAAAGGTCGCCTTCTTTACCCGTATCCGGTAGATCGGCAACGGTCGCCACGGTACCGACAATAGAAATGCCCGTACCGTCCTGACCGGCAATGCCCTGATCGCCTTTGGGGCCGCGTTCGCCCGGAACGCCCTGGTCTCCCTGAGGACCGCGTCCGCCTTCTTCGCCTTGCTCTCCCTGGGGTCCCCGCGGTCCCTGGATGCGGCCGACCTCGGTGTACTGGCGTCCGTCCCAGACGTAGCCTAATCCGTCTGCCCCGACGATGTAAAGGTCGCCTTCTTTGCCCGTATCCGGTAGATCGGCAACGGTCGCCACGGTACCGACAATAGAAATGCCTGTACCGTCCTGACCGGCAATGCCCTGATCGCCCTTGGGGCCGCGTTCGCCCTGGGGACCACGTTCTCCCGGCACTCCCGCGGGACCCTGCGGTCCCGCCTCCCCCGCACCATCGGCATTGAGGGCGAATAGGGCGAAGGGAACGGCACTGATTTCGTTCGTCGTTATTTCGGTAGCGCCGGTACGGGTTGCGATGCGCGTCTCGAAGAAGTAAGGGCCGTCCTCCCAGTCGATATCCTCGAGCCCGCCACCGCTTCCTATCTTGAGGGTCACCAGTCCGAACCGGTCGGTTTTGGTGTCTATGATTTCCCCGTAAACGACATCGCCGTCGGCCCTACCCTGGCGGATCCGGAAATTGACGGTTACCGCTTCATTTTCCAGCATCGCTCCGCTGCCGTCGCGGACCGCCGCCTGCCAGTTCAGTGCCGTACTTGTCTGCGCCCCTAACTCCAGGGAAAACAGGCAAATCAATATTATGGAGAAGAAAAAAGTACGCAGGTTCATAGCAAAGGGATTGCGCCCGTACCGCAAGTAGCGGAACAGTACTTAGGGGAGAGTTTTGACGATGGGGCGGAGGGTATGCCAGGGGCCGACTCCTCCGCGTATGCGCAGCAGGTAGGTCCCGGCGGGCAGGTGGGTAAGTCGATTGACTTCGATTAAGCCGGATCTGACTGGAAGGTCTTGATGCAGCACGACCCGGCCGAAGATGTCCAGGAGCTGTAGGTCGGTAAATCGCTCATCCGATGCCCTCAGGTCCACGGTAAACCGACTGGTGACCGGGTTGGGGAAGACCCGGATCGCGGCTACGGCCTTTTCCGCCGCGCGCGTAGCCGTCACGGCCCGGTCATCGGGCTGCTGAAAACCGATGGATGCCAACACGGCCGCGGCCGCGGTAGTCGGCGAAGCGGTAAAGCACTCCCCGGCGTGAGCGGTGAATTGTAGTACCCGACCATCTTGCGGGGCACTACTCGTCGCAAAGACTCCAAATACCTGCCGACTGATAACGGGCTGTCCGTACAGCGTGGCCATTCCGGCAAAACAAGCCACCAGGAAGAGCAAAGTGAAGCGAGGAGGAGGCATAGCAGACGGGGGACTCGTATAATGAAGACCCAAATGTGTCCCTTTCCGGACCCCCCGTTTCCCACCCGACCGGGTAGTTAGGGACGAAAGGACCTGCTTCCTGCCCGACTACTCATAACTGCTATTTACGGTTGGGCGGGCGGGGACGCGGGTGCCGACGTCCCCCCGACCCGCTCACGGGTTGCAGCTGCCTGGACGAGGAGCAGCGGGCGGAATCGGAGTTCGCCAGCCTCATCACTTATGGCTAGCGGGCTGCGGGGATACGGGGAAAAAGCGTAAGGGGGTGGCGGGGCCTATCGCTTCACCTTACGATTAGCCTCCCGGGCGGCCTGGCGCGCGGCGCGCTCGGCCGCCCGCAGTTCCCGTAATTCCTCCAGGCGGCCGCGCTCGCGGTAGAACTTGCGGCGGCCCAGTCGAAACTTCATTTTGGCTTGGCCGTCCTTACCGGCTTCCTGGACGAGGTAGATCTTCCAGCCGGCCAGGGCGTAGCCGGTGGGGGGCGGCGGATCAGTCAGGACGCCGCGGCCGATGTTGCGGAGCGGAACGGACACCAGCAGGTCCGGCCCGGCGGCCAGGTCCACCACTCCCTGCACGAAGGCCTGGATCCCCGTGGATTGTACTTCCGTTTGTGTAATGGTCATCAGGCCGCTGTCGAGCGTCACGTGCCCCTGGAGGGGAGCGAAGCGGAGCACGTCGAAGCGTTTCTTCATGAATGCCTTTTTGCCAATGCGCTGCAGGGTAGCCCACTCCCCGAGTTCGGCCTCGGTGAGCAGAAAATCCAGGTTCCCGGAGGTAGTGGCCATTACGGGGGCGTACTGCTCCTCGTCAAACTCGCCGGTTACCGAACCCCTCATGGTGAGCCGGCCCGCCAGTTTGCCGAAGTTAGTCGAGATCGGCAGGCCCATGTTTTCGAGCTCACCGATCAGTTTTTCCAGTACGAGGGTGTCCGTCATCCAGTGAACGGTAAAGGCCGACTGCGGCTTTTCGTCCAGGTCGTAAGCAGCGTCGAAGCGGACCAGCCCCTCTCCCAGCGTAAAACCCGAGCGCTCCAGTACGAAGCGGGTGGAATCTTGCAGGTGTACCCCGGAGAAGAGGCGGACGAGCGGGTTGCGCTCGCTGGTCCACAGGGTGTCAATCCGTAGGCTGACGTTCGGACGGAAGTTGCGGAACACCCCACCAGTGGCCGAAAGCAAGAGTTGGAGGTCGAAGTTTTTGTCGGTTGTGCCCGTATCCTGTTCGGGGCGGGTGAAGTCACTAAAGTCGCTCGCCCGCAGGGAGGTGGCGGTCAGGTCGGCGCGGACTTGGAAGTCCTGGCCCGAGGTGGGGTCGAGGAAGGAAGCGAAGCCCGCCAGCTCCCCCCTTAGATCGACCGGCTTGCGGTCTTCCCCGGCCAGGAGGCGCATGTTATAGTCCCCGGCGCCCTGGCGGACGTCCACGCGGAATTCTTCGACCGGCAGAGAAACGTTAGCGGGCAGGTAGGTCACCCGGCTGCTGTCGATACGCAGGAGGAGTTTGCCCTTGTCCACCAGCTCCCCGACGTTCATGGGGTTGCCGTCGACGGCAAAGTCGATGGAGAAGCGACCGGTGCCGAAGAAAAAGTCTTCGGCCCCGAAGAGCTGGTTGACGATCTGGGGGTCGCCGCCGAGGTGGAAGCGGGTAGACAGGCCGGCCGGGCTGGGTACGTAGTCCAGCAGGCCGGAAAAGAGGTGGTGGCGCCCGTCGTTAAATTCTAAATGGCCCGTGTTGAAGCCCGGCTTGATGCCGGCCGCATCGTCGATCCGCCCGGCGTGGCGGAAGTCGATGCTCAGGTCTTCGGGCAGGGAGTCCAGCCCGACCGGTACCTGCACGCCGAAGTACTCCAGGGCGGGCCGCAGTCGGTTGAGGTCCAGGTGCTCGGCGTTCACGTTGACGCGGAAGGGCGTCTCCTCCCATCCGCCCAGGTCCAGACCGGCCCCGAAGGCCAGGTCGCTGCCCGCCCAGTTGAAGGCGGTGCGCTCCAGGATAAGGCTGTCGCGGTCGAAGTGCAGACCGGTAGAAAAGTCGGTCAGGGTGAAGACGTCGTAGTAAGCTACCGTATCGAAGCGGGCGTCTACACTGGGGTGGAAGGTGTGCTGCAGGCCCAGCAGGGCGGTTTTCATGGCCGCGGCCTGGCGGCTAGCGGAGGTGTCGGCGGCTGCGATGATCTCCTCCGGCCTCGGTTGCACTTCCTCCGGGCCGGGGAAATAGCCGTCCTGGCCGAAGAAGGAGAGAAAGTCGCTCCAGTCGATGCGTGGTGCCAACAGGGTCACGTCCGCCCGCAGGTCCTCCCCCGGCACGTCGACCAGCAGCGGGGTCAGGTTGTTGATGCCGCCGCGGAGTTCCAGCGCCAGTCCAGTGGGCAGGGGGCTGCTCTGAATGCGAAAGCGAACGTCCTCGTCCTGCTTCCGCACGCTGATGGCGTCGAAGGGGAAGCGCACGCCGGCCGGCTTGTAAACCACGTCAACCTGGGAAAAGCGCATCGTACCGTTGCTGGTCGAAGCGATCTCCTCGAAGGACAGCAGGGACGCGTCGACGGCGGTCTCCAACTCAAAGCGGCCCCGGTCGAAAAAGAAGTTCTCGTTGTCGAGGTAGTCACTCACCGCCACGGCCGGTCCACTGAGGCGCAGGGGGCCCACCAGCCGCGCGTCCTTGCCGAAGGCCGCCACCACGGCGTGGGGACTCTCCAGGTAAGCCCCCAGGTAGTAGGCGCCCAGGCTATCGAGGGTGACGCGCACATTGGATTTGTCGTTCGGGATGCCCCCCTCCGCGGGCGTCAGGCGGTTGATGATGGTCCCCCGGGTGGTCACCCGGCGAAAGGGGTACTGCTTGACCCGCACATCTTGCCCATTCAGCCGGAACTGCAGGGTCACCTCCGGATTCTCCCCCCGCTGGAAGTTGCTGCGGATATCAGCCTGCACGGGGAAGTGGCCGGACACGTCAAAACGGGAGATCTTCTCCTGCAGGTCGGCCGGCAGCAGGGCGCGCGCGCTAGCGTAGTCGACCGAATCGTTAGCAAAGGTGAGGCGGTTCACCTCCCCCTTCGTCCGGCTAAAGCGGGCCGCCACGCGGTAAGGCGCCCCGGCGATCTGGAGCATCGTCGGGGCCACGAGCAGGGAGTCGGGGGTGACCTGCAGCTCCAGGGTGCCGCGGACGGGGGCGTCGGTGAGGTAGGCCCCCTTGTTGGTGTTAAAGGCCAGGCCGCCGATCTGGGTGTTGAGCGTAGCATAGACGTGCAGGATGCCATCCGGCGTGGTGATCCCACTCGCCTGGAGATGGTTCACGTGCAAGCGCAGGTCCTTGTTGCGGGCGGGCTTGATGAAAGTGACGGCCACGTCGGTCAGGTCGAGGTCCAGGCCGTTCCAGTCGAAGTACGGCGGGGAAAAGGAGGACGTGGAGTCGGCCGGGTCTTCCGTGGGCCGACCGGCGAAGAGGTGGCCGGCGTTGCTGCGGCCGGTGGAGTCGGTTTCGAGGTGGAAGCTGGCGTGGCGCAGTTCGGCGCGCTGCAGTTGAATGGTGTCCAGCAAACCCGCCAGGGAAACGCGGGCGGTGAAGGACCCGGCCGTCAGTAAGGGAGGGAGGAGCGCACCGGGCGTGGTATCCCGCACCACCAGGCTGTCGAGGGTAAAGGTGGCCAGCGGCCAGCTCTCCCAGGCGGTGACGTCCACCGAACGAAAGGCCACGTCCAGCCCGTACGCCCGCGCCGCCCGGTCGACCAGTTCGTGGCGGTGGTTACTCAGGTAGGCCGCGCCGCCGATGGTCAGGCCCGCGACTAGCAGTAGCCCCAGGCCCGCGACGATCAATATCCAGCGCAGCAGTTTTTTTCCCATAATAGTGGCGGTCGGGGCCAGAGCGGGACACCTCCGGTCGGCCTCAGCCTTATTCCAAACGGAATCAGCGGGCTAGGGTTCGGGGGCGGGGCCGCGGGTGCCGGACTTATCCCCGCAAGCAACGGTAATCGACCGGAAGATAGGGGATCACCGGATTAAGTAGGATCTCCACTCCCCGGCTTTCCCGGAAGCGGGGAATAAGGGCTTGTTTGGGTTTCCGCTCACCGCCGCAAACATGCTCCTTTGCGCATAACCTTCCCCCCAAAAAGCGTCACGTAGCCCGCCAGGCTCCCCGTTTGGAGGCTCGACTAGACCCAAATTAGCGGCGTTTTCGTCAGGCTCGGAAAACCCAAACAAGCTTTTAAGCTTACCTCTCATGGGTTACGTTCGGCATTAAGGACGATCAACTGGAGAGCGCTAAGGACGGAGAGGAGTGGCTAAACGCGCTGCGGGCGCGGGACGAAGCCGCACTACACGAGCTGTACCTCAGGCACCGCACGCCCTGTACCCACATTCTGCTGGGCAGGCTTGTGTTCCGCACCGAAATCAACCGGGAAGGACTGGTGGGGGAGCTGTACACCGAGGCCCTCATCATCCTGGTCGAAAACGTTCGCTCCGGTAAACTTACCGGACTCTACGCCAGTCCGGAGGCTTATCTCAACGCGGTGGCACGAAACTTATCCCTAAAATCATCACGCCAAAAGCGGGAGGAATACCGCGAGCCGGAGAATTTACCCGCCCCGCTGGTCGAGACCGCCGAATACGTTGACCCGGCAGAGGTGCGTCAGGAACTCTCCCGCAATATGAATTAGCTGGGAGGACGCTGTCGTCAATTGCTGGTTCACGTTTATTTTTAGGCCTAGATTGGCACTCCGTTGCGGACGTCCTGGGCTACAAAAACGCCGATTTGGCGAAGAACAATAAGGCCAAGTGCATGAAGCGCCTGCGTACCCTGTACGGCGTGACTAAACCTAGTAACTAGACCATGATTCCACCACACCCGTTAAGTCCCGAGCTCCTGTCCGAGCTGGAAGCTTACTACGAGGGCCGACTATCCGAAGATGCCGTCCGCCGCCTGCGCACCCACATCGCGGGAAATGCGGAACTGGCCGCGGCGGTGGAGCAGTGGGAAACCGTGCTTCGCCACACACTGCTCACCCCCGCCCCCGATGAGATCGCCGAAGGCCGCCGGCCACGGGCCACCCTCGCGGGCCTGGAGGCGGAGCAACCGCGCCTGGTGGCCGTGCGCTCCCCCCGCTCCGCCTACCGCTGGCTGGGACTAGCCGCCGCCGTGCTGCTGGTGCTGCTGGCTGCCTGGTGGTTGCTCGACCGGCGGGACGCGGCCACCCTCCTGGCCTACGACTACTTCGTATGGGAACCCCGTCAGGAAGCCCGCTTAGGCCCGCAAACGGATCAAACGGATCCGCTGCTGGCCTACGACCGGGAGGATTACACGACGGCCTGGCCCCTCCTCGTCCGCGATATCGGCAGCGGTACGCTGGACAGCCTTAACCTGCTGTATGCCGGCGTATCGGCCCTCGGAGCCGGGAAGCCCCGGGAAGCCAAAACGCTCCTGACCTCCCTGATTGAGCTGCAACGCTATCCCTACGAGATGCCGGCCGCTCACTACTACCTGGCCCTGGCGGAACTGCAACTCGGCCGCGTGGGCGCGGCCCGCGAACAACTGCGCCTGGTGTCCGGCAATCCCGAACGCGAGGTCCGGGCGCGCCAACTGCTGCAGGAACTTGAGGGAGTGGACAGTGGAAAGGAGTAAGCGCTACGATGGATCGTATTATTGGGGTTCAAATCTAGCGCCTCGCCCGTGTACCGTCTGTTGATCCCTCTTTTGCTTCTTTCCTTGCCGGCCTGCCAATCCGACACCCCGCCGCCGCCGGTAGCGGAGGAGATTCCACCCCCCAGCCCCCTGGTATTGGAACCTTATACGTATGCGGATTCCACGGCCCTGACCGATTACGGCCCCTACTACACCTATCGCCTCGACGGCCTGCGCGCTACGGGGGGCGATCCCACCCTGCGCCAACTGATTAACGACACCCTGGCGAGGCATTTGCTGTACCGGCTCCTGCCCGCCGACTCCAGCGTGACCGAGGCCCTGCCCGCCTACCTGGCCGGGGAGTTTGCCGACTACCGGGCCCAGGAGGTCGATCCGGAATTCCTACAGGAAGCACCGCACGCCTACGCCCGGGAGGTCGACCAGCGGATGGAAGTCCGTTTTCAATCCGACAGCTTGCTGGTACTGGCGCTGCGGTACTACGAGTACACGGGTGGTGCGCACGGTAATTATGCGACGAGCCTGTTCAACTTCACCACCTTCCCGCCCCGCTGCATCGGCCCCGGGGTGCTTTTTAAATCCGGGAGCGACGCCCGCCTCGGTGCGCTGCTAAACGCCCGGGCCAAGGCCGGAGAGCCGCTACTCTACGTAGACTCCGTGCCGGTGACCGGTAATTTCGCCCTGCTGCCCGACAGCCTGGAATTCCTGTACGATCCCTATGCTATTGGCCCCTACGCCGCAGGAGAGATCGCCCTCCGCTTGCCCTACGACAGCCTCGCCGACCTGCTCCGTCCGGAGGTATTGCCGCTGATCCACTCCCTTCGCTAGATACTGTCGGCGGCCGCAGGAACGTTTCCCCCATGCCGCGCGGATCGGTCGGAGACTTTGCACCCGTGCTCCGCCGCCCCGGTAAGGATTACCTTTGCGGCCTTAATTTCCCCTACCCCCCCAAATGACCTGACTTATGGGCCACGAAGCTTACGACAAACTCTGGAAACTCATCGGACTCCGCTACAAGAGTCACCCCTGGCACGGCATCGGCATCGGCACCCGCGCCCCCCGCGTAGTGAGTGCCTTCATCGAGGTGATCCCCTCGGATACGGTGAAGTACGAGGTGGACAAGAAATCCGGCTACCTGATGATCGATCGGCCGCAGAAGTTCTCCAACATCGTCCCGGCGCTGTATGGCTTCATTCCGCAGACCTACTGCAAAGAACAAGTGGCGGCCATGTGCTCGGAAATGACCGGCCGGGAGGGTATCGTCGGCGATGATGACCCCCTGGACATCTGCGTGCTCACCGAGCGGGAGGTTACCCACGGCAACATCATCGTGAAGGCCAAACCCATCGGGGGCTTCCGGATGCTCGACGGTGGCGAGGCCGACGATAAGATCATCGCCGTACTGGAAAATGACGAGGTGTACGGCAACTGGGACGACGTGAACGACCTGCCAGAGTCCATCCTGAACCGGCTGCGCCACTACTTCCTCACCTATAAGCAGATGCCGGGCAGAACACCTAAGTGCGAAATCACCCACACCTACGGCTGCGCCGAGGCCCAGGAAGTGATCCGCCGCAGCCAGGAGGACTACGCCACCGCCTACGGAAACCTGGAAGACATGATGAGCGCCACCATGATGGAGGCCCTGACCTTCGGGCAGCGGGCCCGCGGCGTGCTCGACAGTTTGTAAAAATTAGATTCCGCCACCAACGCGGGGGAACGGAAGTCCGTCTTACCCGACAGACCTTCCAATAATCCCCCCATGACCAGGTACTGCCTGTTGCTGCTTATTCCCCTGCTCTCCGCCTGCGGCGACGACGAGGACAAGCTCACCCTGCCCTGCGGCCCCGACATCGAGATCGTAGCGGAGCCGCAGCTCCCGCCCTCGGATGCTTATAGCCTGCTGGACGCCCGGGTGGACGGCCTCTGCCTCACCGTCGAGATCGGCGCCAGCGGCTGTAGTGCGGAGGGCTGGACGCTGCGCCTGCTGACCGATGGCTTGGTTCTGCTGAGTCTGCCCACCCAGTCCGGCGCCCGCCTGGTCTTTGACGACGCGGTAGAAGGCGGCACCTGCGCGGCCTTCCTCACCCGCGAGTTCACCTTTGACCTGACGCCCTACCTCGGTGGTGCGCAGCCAAGCTATTTTTCGATCGAGGGGACCGAGACGGTCTTTGAGATCCGGTAATTCCAGTAAGCATTATAATTTTACGGCCGGCAGCTCCCATGGGGTTGCCGGTTTTTTTAGGGCCGCCGCCGCCCGCCCCAGCCCGGGGGCAGCTTGAGCTTACCGGGCGCGCCGGGCTGTACGCGCCGCAGGGCGGGGTCTTCGGCCTCCTCCAGGGGCGTCGCCGAAAAGCGCCGGCGGTCGTTCGTAAGTAGATCGTGCAGGACGAGCCGGTCGGTGGTTAGCGAATCGATGCGGTACACCAAATAAAAGTCCTGTTCCCGGCGGTAGCGGGCGGGAATGCGGGACTTCCCAAGGTAGTAATCGACCGACAGCGTGAGCTCCTCGTGGTCGGGATCGAGCGCGTAGCGCCCCATGAGGTAGCGGATCTTTTGCTCGGGCCCGTAGTCCTGCTGAAAGGTCCCATCCGGGGTCAGCAGCAGGCGGTAGTCGGTACCCTCTTCGGCCCAGTGTGCCGCGCGCAGCAGGGAATCGGTCTGGGCCGTCAGCCCGCCGAGGGGGAATAGGAACAGGAGGAGCAGTAGGGGCATGGGTAGGAGGCTGGTATGGAGTAGACGTAAGCCGGGGGTGGGAAGATCGGGCGCTAACTTAACCTTAACGGAATCCGTGGGCCGGGGGCTACCCCGAAATCGGTCGCCCGACGAGCCCAGCTGCGTAAGCCTCGGCCGACGCCCGGCCCAAACATCAGGCCCCGGGCTTCCGTTGCCGTAGCGTATATTTCCAGCTAACTACCGACACATGAACTTTCCAAAAGCTACCCTAATTTTACTCCTTTTTTCGTGTGTGTTCACGGCCTGTGATCCGGAGGAGACGACCGACCTGACGAATCAGGAGGTAAACCTGCGCGGAGCTTTCTCCGACGTGCTGCCCCTGCCCAATGGCTTTGCACCCGAAGGGATCGTCGCCGGGGATGGCAATACTTACTACGTCGGCTCCCTCGTTGACGGCTCCATCTACCGGGGAGATTTCAAAAGTGGCTCGGGAGAGATCTTGTACACCCCACCGACCGGGGACGTCGCGGTAGGACTGGCCTACGACCAGGCCACGAAATACCTTTACGTATCCGGCGGACCGACGGGGGGCGCCTACGTGCTCGACACCCGCAGTGGCCGGGAGGTCGCCCGCTTTGATTTCGGCGGCGGCTTCGTCAACGATGCCATCGTGACGAAAGATGCGGTCTACTTCACGGAGTCCTTTACCTCCCCCCGCCTCTACGTGGTCGAATTGGGCAACAACGGGAAGCCCACCGGCACGACGACCTTCCTGGTCCTGAGCGGCGACTTTCAGTTTGAGGCCGGCAGCTTTAATGCGAACGGCATCGAGGCTTCCGCCAACGGAAAGAACCTGTTCGTGGTCAACAGCACCTTCGGCACCCTTTACCGGGTAGACCCCGTAAGCGGGCAGGCTGACCAGATCGACCTCGGGGGCGCGACCGTCGAGAACGGGGACGGCCTCCTCCTCACCGGCAAGACCCTCTACGTGGTACAGAATAGAAACAATCAGATTGCCGAGATCACCCTGGCCGCGGACCTACTGTCCGGCCGCATCACCGACATCATCACCGACAGCGACTTCCGCGTGCCGACCACCGTGACCCGCAAGGGCTCGACGCTTTATGCCGTCAATGCCCGCTTCGGTACCCCGCCCGGCCCCGAGGTGGAGTACGAAGTGGTGGCCGTGCGGCGCTGAGTTTTTTTATCGGCGGTAAGCGGTTAAATTTACCTGCGTTAACCAAATGACCTAGCTACCCGTTATTCCATTGCACCCGCGTCCGCGCCTCCCTGCCCGGGGAGTTTTCGGCCGGTGTTTATCGTTCATAACCCAGCGTACCATGCACCTCACCGCCGCGGAAAGCGAGGAATTTGCCGATCTGAACCAGCGATTGCAGGGCTTCGCCGGGGGAGCGAATGCCTACGGGGACGCCGAACTGATTGAGACCTTCCTGTCGAGTGAAGCCGGACGGGCGCTGAGTGAAAAGCAGCAACGGCGGGTGCGCAATTTTGGCACCATCCGCAAGGGGCGCTTCTACTTGGTGAAGCAGTACAAAAAGTACGCGGTGCTCATGGATGACTACAAGCTTTATGGCGTGGTCAGCTCGGGGGATTTTCCGGAGTCGCCCCTCCACGGCGATCTGCCGGTACTGGTCGACGCCCTGTTGCTGCCCTTTGGTAACAAGATCGTGGTGGCCGACATCACGCCCGCCGAGCGACGGGAAATGGCCCCCAGCCGGAGTGACATTGAATACGAATTTAAACAGATCAAAGACGTGCGCGGAATCACAGAGACCCTAGATCCCCTGACCGAAGACAAACAAGTCAGCCCCGCAGCCCAACGCGCGGAAAAGGAAATGCGGCAGTACCTTAAGACGGCCGCCACCCGCGACCAGCATGCGGCCGACATCGAAAAAATCCTAAGTAAATTCCCGGAGCTCCACGACGTCTATATGCAGATGCACTCCAAGCTCAATGCGCGGGCCATCAAGAAGGACCTGAAGGCCAATGGCATTCGGGAACGCCACTTTGCCGTGTACAACAACTCGGTGGTGGCCGTGGCTCCCTCCCGGGGCGAACTGCTCGATCAGCTGAGCGACCTTAGTTTCGACGGGAAGATGGGGCAGTGCGCACTCTTTAGGCTGTAATATATACCGCTTATCGATTCGTTTATCTTGCCCCGTAGGGGTTGGTGACACTGACTACAATCGTGCGTATTTCCGGGGCGCGGCGCGGACGCGGGTGCGGAGGCAGATCCCGGCGCTGGAGCAATAGTGCGTTGCCCTTCCGCGTTGTACCAACCACCCGGTCTTTTTAGACGCACCGCTCACTACCTGATCATGTACCGTATTCTCTGGCTGCTGTCCGCAGTACCGCTCCTAGTGTCGCTACCCGCCGCGGCCCAGAAGCTCCATTTTTCGTCCGTCGAGCCGCCCGGGGGCTGCTACCTGCCGCCGGTAGAGAACATCATGACCTACTCCCGCCCCTACGTCTTTCGCGATCGGGTGCGGCCGAAAGCACTCACCTACGCGATCAACTACCTAGAGGACGGTACTTCGCTGGGCGGGCGGGCCTGCTCGACCTGGCCCGATTCGGCGAAACTGGCCTTCGAGTACGGAGTATCCATCTGGTCGGACGTGCTGCAGGGTAGCCAGCAGATCGACGTGGATGCCTGTTATTCCTTCGACCTGCCCGCGGGGACCCTGGGTTCCGCCGGGGCGACTAACTTATATACCCTAGGGCCGGTGTTCGGCCAAGCGTCGGTGTTCTTCCCGAAGGCCCTTACGGAAGAACTGACCGACGCTTCCATCCCCGGAGCGGACATCCAGGTGTTCATCAACGGGAATTTTGCCGATAACTTTTACTACGGACTGGACGCGGCTCCGCCGCCGAGTCAGATCGACTTCGTGACGCTCACCGTTCACGAGATGGGCCACGGGCTGGGCTTTGCCGGCAGCGGTAGGGTTGACGACGGGGAGGAGCCCCCGGAGTGCGATGGGATAGCCGGCCAGGGATGCATCGGGCTTAGCGTAAGTACGGGCGACAGCACATTCCGCATACCCATCGCCTACGACTTATTTGTCGACCTCACCGCGAATGGATCGGCGATCACGGACGTGACCCCCAACCCCGGGGTGGACATCGGAGATGCCCTGACCGGGCAGGGCGGCGGCATCCGCTTCGACGAGACGAACCACGACCCCTTTTTTGCCGGTTCTGACCAGTATCCACTCTATACGCCCGTCGCGTTTCGACCCGGCAGTTCCTACAGTCACTTCAACGACCCCGCGGAGGTCATGTACTACTCCCTATCGTTCGGCAGTGCCAACCACGACGTCGGTCGGGCCGCCCGCGTGATGCAAGGGATTGGCTGGCCGGAAGCCGTCGCGGCCGCCCTGCCCGTGGAGCTGCTCAGCTTCACGGGGCATCCGGAGGAGCACGGCGTGGCCCTCGACTGGTCGACGGCCCGGGAACGCAACAACGAAGCTTTCGAGGTGGAGGTCAGCCGCGCCGGCCAGCCCTTCGACCGGATCGCCGTCCTGGACGGCCGGGGAACAATCGATGCGCGAAGCAGCTACGCCTTCCTCGACGACCGCCCGGCCGCCGGAACCAACCTCTACCGCCTGCGGCAGCTCGACCACGACGGGCGGGTAACGTACAGCGACGTTATCAGCGTCCGGTTTGCGGTGGCCGCCCCGGTGGTAGGGGAGGTATACCCCAATCCGGGCCGCGGCGAGTGGGTGTACCTGGCCTACCGCAGCGACCGGCCCCGCGTCGTCTCGGCTACCCTCCACGATACTGCCGGCCGGCGGCTGCGCCACCGGGAGGTCACCCTGCCCTCGGGCCTCAGCGGCCTTCCGGTGAACGTTGGCGATCTACCCCGCGGCCTCTACTTTCTGAAATTCGCGGACGGCGAACAGGCGGTGGTGCGGCGAGTGTTAGTGGAGTAGGGGGTGACTACCGATAGTTCCGCGCTAGATAGACCTTCTTCTTGCCCTTCCCAGTGGCCGCCAAGCCTACGTTTTCCTCCATACATGCCTTGTAGGCTTGGTATATCACTTGGTACGATTCCGGGTTGAGGTTCCTACTCGTAATATGGTCTCATTCCCGCAAACGTTGCCGGTCTACGGTATACGGCTATGCAGCGGCCCCCACTTCCCGGGGCAGTGAAGCACCTGGCGCTAATCAAGCCCTGTGCGGTTTTCCCTCCACCGTTCCATAGCCATCTTTTCCGGAACAATAGCACTTTCCCTAAAGCCGCACCCGCGCGCCCGCCAAAACATCCCCCGGTTCTGGCTGTTTTACAGGGCCGCTCCGTCTTTTTAGCCCCACCCCCCAATGCAGTACTTCTTCCAACGGCTCTCCGCTGCGCGCACGCGCATCCGCCGCTGGCGCACGGCGCGACCGAAGGCCTTTTACACGGCGGCCGGGCTGCTCACGGGGGCGGTGCTGGGCTTGGTCAGCGTGGGGCTTCTGCTGTTGCTGGTGAGCCAGGGCGCCTTCGGGCACATGCCCAGCAAACAGGAACTGCTCGACTACCGCAATGACATTGGCAGTGCGGCCTTCGACGTCAACGGTCAGCCCCTGGGGCGCTTCTACCGCCAGGACCGGGAGGAAACCGCCTACGAAGACCTGCCGCCCCACCTCGTGGAGGCGCTGGTGGCCACCGAAGACAGCCGCTTCTATACCCACGGCGGCGTCGACTGGGAGGCCTACGGGCGGGTGTTCTACCGGACGCTCCT
Organism: Lewinellaceae bacterium; assembly: GCA_963710195.1. Taxonomy (GTDB): domain Bacteria; phylum Bacteroidota; class Bacteroidia; order Chitinophagales; family Saprospiraceae; genus Neolewinella. Next base: position 1,434,468 of record CAVPZF010000008.1, on the reverse strand, counting down.
GCTTGGAGAGGAAGACCAGGGCGGCGGCTCGACCCTCAGTCAGCAACTCGTTAAGAACGCCTACAGCCGGCCCGTCATCGGGTACGGCCCCCGGGTGGACCTCCTACTGCACAAGCTGCGGGAGGGCATCCTGGCCCGCCGCCTCGAGGCGGTGATGCCGAAGGAGGAAGTGATGGAGCGCTACCTAAATACCGTCAGTTTTCCCGGCAACACCTACGGCATTGCCGCCGCCGCCCGCCGCTACTTCCAGATCGAGCCGGCCGCGCTGAGCGTCCGCCAGTCCGCCAGTCTGGTCGCCTCCCTAAAGGGGACGACGAGCTACGACCCCCGCCGCTTCCCCGAGCGCAACGCCACGCGCACCGACCTAGTCCTCGGACTTATGGGCCGGGCCGGCTACCTGACTTCCCAGGAAGTAGCCCAAGCCCGCGCCGCGCCCCTCTGCCTGGTCTACTATCGCGCGCCCGCCGGAGCCACCCGGGCGCCCTACTTCACGGAGCTCGTCAAACAGGAAACCGCCACCCTCCTGGCCGACGTGCCCCACCCCCGGGGCCGCCCCTACAACCTGTATACTGATAACCTACGCATCTACACCACCCTGGACCTCCGCTACCAGGAGCACGCCGAACGGGCGGTGGTGCGGCAGATGAAGATCCTGCAGCGCGACTTCGAGCGCCACCTCGGGCGGCGCGATCCCTGGGAAACGGAAGCCTCCCTCCAGGGCGCGATCCGCAACAGCGACCGCTGGCGCAACGGCCGGGCCGCCGGTCTCGACAGCCTGGTACTCATGGACTCCTTCCGCATCAAGCGGCCCATGGAATTGCCCGTGCCCAACGACGAGCCGCTGGTGGGGGACTTTAGTGCGCTCGACAGCGTGCAGCACTCCCTGTCTTACCTCCGGGCTGGCTTCCTGGTCCTCGACCACACCGACGCGGCCGTGCGCGCCTGGGTAGGCGGGGCCGACTTCAACTTCAGCCGCTACGACCACGTCACGAGCCGCCGGCAGACGGGCTCCACCTTCAAGCCCTTCGTCTACGCCACCGCCCTGCAGCAGGGCTTCGACCCCTGCTACCGCATCAGCAACGCCCTGCGCACCTACGCCGACGAGGACGGGCCGTGGACCCCCCACAACTCCGACTGGAACCACGGGGGTACCTACAGCATGCACGGGGCCCTGACCCACTCGGTCAACGTAGCCGCCGTGAAGCTGATCCTGGAGACCACCCCCCAGCAGGTGGCGGACCTGGCTTCCCGGATGGGCATCCGGGGCGACATTCCCCCCATCCCGAGCATCGCGCTGGGCACCGTGGAGAGCACGCTTAGGGATATGGTCGGGGCCTACGGCACCTTCCCCAACGGCGGACGCCACGCCGAGCCCTACCTCATCACCCGCATCGAGAATGCGGATGGGGAGGTGATCTACGAACATACCAAGGCACCCGAGTCTGTGCTGACCCCCGACCAGGCGGCCACCATGGTGCAGCTGCTACGGAACGTCGTGGATCGCGGTACGGCCAGCCGACTACGTTGGGAATACGGCGTCCTACGCCCCTCCATCGGCAAGACCGGTACCACCCAGAACATGGCCGACGGCTGGTTTGTCGGCAGCACGCCGAGCCTGACCGGCGGGGCCTGGGTGGGCGGCGAGAACCCTGGCGTCCGCTTCCGCTCGGGCAACATGGGCAATGGCGCCCGCTCGGCCCTGCCCATCTGGGCCTACTTCCTGCAGAACATGGAGGCGGATACGTCCACGGCGGCCGGCCTGGGGGAGGACTTCCCGGCTTTGTCCGACGAGTTGCGGCGAAGTTTCTCGTGCTCCGAATTTATTCCTCCGGTAGAAATTCCCGAGGAAGACCCCGACGCGGAGGCCGCCGAAGCCGAAGGATTGCCCGTAAATGAGGTGCTGCCAGTGACCAACGAACAGGAGTAGGGGAGGGCGGGGAACGGGTGGGAGGGGGATGACCGGAAAAAAAAGATGGGCGGTCTCGTTTGATATAGACGGTGCGTCGCTTACTTTGGGTGCTTTAACGGCAGTTGCGCCAGGCCTTTCTAATCACTCCGTATATGATGAAACTCACTAACCCCCGCCGGCTTCTCCTGCCGGTCCTCCTCCTATTTGGCCTCTGCGGCTGGGCCCAGCAAACCGTTACCGGCACCGTAACGGGGGATGGAGGCGAAGCCCTCATCGGGGTGAGTGTCATCATCCAAGGCACCGGTACCGGTACGGTTACCGACCTGGACGGCAACTACTCCCTCACGACTCAGGAGGGCAACACCCTGATCTTCAGCTACACGGGCTACGGTACGATAAGCCGCAAGGTCAACCCCGGCGAGACCGTCATCGACGTAGAGTTACAGGCGGGTGCCCAACTAGACGAAGTGGTCGTGACCGCCCTGGGCATTAGTCGCGAGCGCAAGGCCCTGGGCTACGCCGTAGAAGAAGTACAGAGCGATCAGATCGTGCGCGCCCAGCAGAACAACCTGGTCAATGCGCTGCAGGGACAGGTAGCCGGTGTGCAGATCAGTAGCAACGGCGGTGGACCGGGACAGGCCTCGCGCATCATCATCCGGGGTATCACTTCCCTGGACCCGAACGCCAACAACGAGCCCCTCTTCGTGATCGACGGTATCCCCGTAAGTAACGAAACGCTTACCGTGGGGGGTGGTGGCTCGCGCAACGTGAGTAACCGGATCGCGGACGTCAATCCGCAAGACATCGCTTCGATGACGGTGCTGAAGGGCGGTCCGGCTACGGCGCTTTACGGACTGCGGGCGGCCAACGGGGCCATCATCATCACGACCAAGCAGGGAAAGGCGGGACGGCTAAGTGTCGATTTTAGCTCTACCTACGGCACCGAAGAGGTCAACAAGTTTCCGGAAACGCAGCGCACCTACACGCAGGGCTTCGGGGGCGTGTACGATGCCAACAGCTTCTGGCCCACCTGGGGCCCCACCGTAGAGGAAGCCCGGGCGATCGACCCCGACCACCCGGCCACGATCTTCAACAACTTCGAGAATGCCTTTCAGCGCGGCGATCAGTGGCGCAACACCCTAAGTGTATCGGGGGGCAACGAGAAGGCCACTTTCCGGACTTCCATTTCCCGGCTCGATCACCAAGGCGTGTTACCGTTCAGCACCTACGAAAACACCAGCTTCCGGATCAACGCCAACTACGTAGCCAGCGAGAAATTCAACTTTGGCGGCGGGGTCAATTACATCCGCAGCGGGGGTAATCGCGTCAACGCCGACCGCTTCAACGAGCGCCTGGTGTACTGGGCCCCACAGTCCGACGTTAATAATTACATCCGCGAGGACGGCAGCATGATCGGCTATCGCAACGGCGGTACGATCGGCAACAACCCGGTCTACGGCGAGGCCACCAACCAGTTTATCGACGACGTGGACCGCTACATCGGCAACCTGAACTTCAGCTACTCGCCGATCCCCGAACTGCGCTTCAACTATACGATCGGGCTGGACCAGTACACCGACTTCCGGCACAACTTCGGGCAGGGCGCCGTCTTCCCGGGCGCTCCCAACTTCGAGGACAATACCGTCAACGGCCTGAGTGGCTTCAACAATGAAACGCGGATCCGCCGCCGGGACGTCACCTCCAACATCAACGGTGTCTTTACCAAAGACCTGAACTCGGACCTCAACGTGCGCGTGCTGGTCGGCTTCGATGCCTTCGATTCCAGCCTCGACCGGGTGTTCACCGGTGGGCAGGGGCTGGATATATTCGACTTCTTCAGTCTCAACAATGTGTCATTGGTACAGACCAGCAGCTTGCAGGTCGACCGCCGCCTGCTGGGCCTGTACGGGGATGTCTCCCTGTCGTACCTCAACGCGGTCTACCTCACGCTGACGGGGCGCAACGACTGGTCGAGCACCCTGCCGGTGGAAAACCGCTCCTTCTTCTACCCTTCGGTAAGCCTGGGCGTGCTGCTGGGTGAGTTGACCGACCTACCTGACTTCATGAGTTTCGCGAAGCTACGGACCTCCTACGCCGGTATCGGTAAGGACACCGAACCCTACCGCACCAACGTCGTGTACGGCAACACCTCCGGCTTCCCCATTAACGGGGTGACGGGGTGGACGCGCGCCAACCAGCAGGGTGCCCCCGACCTGGTACCCGAGCGGACCAACACCTTCGAGATCGGGGCCGACCTGCGCTTCCTGGAGAACCGGCTGGCCATTGACGTGACCTACTACAACGCCAAGAGTGTCGACCAGATCATCCCCGTACCCGCATCTAATACAACCGGCTTTAGCAGCTTCGTGCTCAACGCCGGTTCCATGCGTAACCAAGGCCTCGAGGTACTGCTGAAGGGTGCCCCCGTGGTGGCGACCGACTTCCGCTGGGACGTCAACGTCAACTTCACGCGCAACCGCAACGAGGTGCTCGAGATCTCCGATGGGGTGGAAGACATTTTCATCGGCAGCTCCTTCGGCTACGCCGGCTCGTCGGCCAGTATCCGCCTCATTGAAGGGCAGCCCTACGGCAATATTTACGGCCGCAGCTACGCTCGCTTCGGCGCGGATGAGGATGACCTATTCCTGGACCGAGACGCCCCCTTACTCATCGGCGAAGACGGCTTCCCCGTCATCGAGACCACCCAGAAAATACTCGGCAATACCCAGCCCGACTGGTTCGGGGCGCTGACCAATACGATCAGCTACAAGGGGCTGGAATTTTCCTTCCAGTTCGATACCCGGCAGGGCGTACAGAAATACAACCAGCAGGGCAACTTCTTTAGCGCCTTCGGCCTCGCACCCTACACCCTGAACCGTAACGAAACCATCGTTTTCGAGGGCGTCACGGCTAATGGTCAGCCCAATACGACACCGGTCTTTTTGGGGCAGGGCGAGGGTCCCGACGGAGAGGACTACGGTGCCGGCTACTACCGCAACCGCTACCGGGGGTCGACGGAGAACTTCGTCGAGGAGGCAGACTGGTTCCGGCTGCGTAACGTCAGCCTCAGCTACCGCCTGCCCGGCAACCTGCTCGAAAACGTATTCGTGCGTACGGCCGGCATCACCCTTACCGGTAATAACCTCTGGCTGCAGACCCCCTTCAGCGGTTACGACCCGGAGGGCAACCGCGGCAACGGCAACGGTGACGATGGCTTCGGCGGCTTTACCTACCCCGGGGTGCGCACCTTTTTCGTGACCCTCAACCTTGGCTTCTAAGCAACTCCCCATGAACTACTCACTCAACCTACTCTTAGCGGGTCTAGTATTACTGACCGCCGGCTGCGGAGCCGACTACCTCGACGTTAACGATAACCCCAACGCGGCTACCCGCCCCCCCCTAGACGGGCTGATGGCCACCACCTCCCTCGAGACCGGCCTCAACCAGCAGGAGGTCAGCGGTGATTTCGCGGCCTTCTACGTACAGTACCTGGCGAGCCCCAATGAGGCCAATACCATCGACACCTATCTGGAATTCGGACCGGAGGGCACCTGGTTCAGCCTCTACGACACCATGACCGACCTCTACGACCTCATCCGCTTCGGAGAGGAGGACGGCTTCGGCCGCCACGTAGCGATCGCTAAGGTTATGATGGCCATCAATCTAGGGCTGGTGGTCGACAACTGGGGCGATGCTCCCTACAGTGACGCCTTCACCGGTGAGACCCTGCAGCCCACCTACGACAGCGCCGAAGAACTCTACGCCACCATTTTCCGCTTACTCGACGAGGCGGAAGCGGAGCTGTCCACCGCCGAAGATGCCCCTGCCGTACGCGGTGGTAGCGATTTCATTTATGACGGTGATCTCACAGCCTGGGGCAGGGCGGTTTCGAGTCTGCGCGCCCGCTACCTCAATCACCTTAGCGAAACCGGGAGCTACGACCCCGCCGCGGTACTCGCCGCCGTTGACGCCGGTCTGGAGAACAGCTCTCAGGATATCGACGTCTCTACCTTTCAGGTACAAAACCCCTGGGCCCAGGTAGCCGATAATAACGCTAACTTGCTACTGGGGGGCTGGCTTTCGGAGCAGTTCATAGATGCCCTCAACGGTACCACCTTTGCAGTGATGGACCCCCGCCTGCCACTGCTTACGAATCTTAACACGGATAGCCTTTACGTTGGTACGGTCAACGGGGAAGGCCGCCGAGGGGACGGTACCGAGGTCAGCGAATCCTACCTGGTCACGGAAGGAGCCCTGTCGAGCCCCGATAGCCCCCTCGACATCCTGACCTTTGCCGAGCTCAAGTTCATCGAGGCCGAGGCCGCCCTGGCTACCGGCGACCAGTCGCGTACCGACCGGGCCTTCCGGGAGGGCGTGATCGCCAGCATGACGGAAATCGGAGTCGATAGTACGACCGCCGCCGGCTACCTCACCGAAGCCTACGGTACGGACGCCATCGACCGGGACGATATCTTCCGCGAAAAGTACGTTGCCCTTTTCCTCAGTCCGGAAACCTACGTAGACGCCCGCCGCTACGACTTCGCCTACGAGGATTTCACGCTCGCCACCAACGCCGCGATCAATCAGGTGCCGGCCCGGGTGCTGTACCCCGCCAGTGAGACCGACCGTAACCTGGGTAACGTACCCCTGCAGCCGATCACCGAGCCTATTTTCTGGGATAACTGATGCCCACGCGCGCCAGCGGGCGGGAACGCGGGTGTAAGGGTGTCCCCCTCCGTCCTGCCCGGCTTCAAGGATGCCTGGCTGCAAGGCATCGAGGTGTGGATCGGCGATGACACCGATCGAGCGTTTGTCCGGCGAAAAGGCGTGGCCTCGGCTGAGGCGTTGATCGAGCTCTTGCTGGCCCGCTAGAATCGGCTTGTGACCTCTGGTCGCGGTGGGGGACAGCTGAAGTGTTGTCGCTGCGCGACGTGCGGTGAACCACGGAGACACGGAGGGATGCACGGAGCGTTAAGACGTTTCTGGGTTTGCCAGATGCCTGGCGCATACCGTGCCCCCCCCCGCCTCTGTGCATCCCTCTGTGGTTAAATCCTATACCGTATCCCCCGTGGTCATCCGGGGTAGGTGAACGAAGGTTCGGCTGGGCAGTCCTTCCCCGGCCTGGTATAAAGAGATAAATAGCAGCTGGTTGCTGAGGGATGTCCTTGCGCTTTGGAGATCTTCTTCGCACCTGCGCCACGGTAGTGGAGCCCGCCTGCCGTTTAGCGTCTCCTTCTAAATATTGGGCTTATCTTGGTCGACTAACGAAACCCGACGCCATGGCGACCTTCTCCCTCACCGTAAACGGACAACTCCAAACCGTGGAAGCGGAACCCGACACCCCCCTGCTGTGGGTGTTGCGCGACAGCCTCGGCCTGGTCGGCACGAAATACGGCTGCGGCATCGGAGCCTGCGGGGCCTGCACCGTCCACGTCGACGGGGCGGCCATGCGGTCCTGCTCCCTGCCCGTCAGCCGCCTGAGCGGCGAGGCCATTACGACCATCGAGGGGCTGAGTGAACACGGCGACCACCCGGTGCAGCTCGCCTGGCTCGAGCACGACGTGCCCCAGTGTGGCTACTGCCAGGCCGGCCAGATGATGAGTGCCGCCTCCCTGCTGAGCGGCAGTCCTAATCCGGACGACGCCGAGATCAGCGCCTCCATGAACGGCAACATCTGCCGCTGCGGAACCTACACCCGAATCCACGCCGCCGTGAAGACCGCCGCCCAAAAACTAAGCTAAGATGTCAGACCTGAATACCCGTCGTTCCTTCCTCAAAGTTTCGGCCGCTACCGGGGGCGGACTCCTTCTCGGACTCAGCTGGCTCTCCTCCTGCGAACGCTCGGAAGCTAAAGCGAAGGGCGAGCCCGAACTGGTGATGCCGGAAGACTGGGTGCCCGTCACCGCCTACCTGAAAGTGGGCGACAACGGCGTGGTGACCATCATGTCGCCCAATCCCGAGATCGGACAAAACGTCAAGACCTCCATGCCCATGCTGGTGGCTGAGGAACTCGACATCGACTGGAAGAACGTCGTCGTCGAACAGGCCGGGTTGGATACCGATAATTTTCAGCGGCAGATCGCCGGGGGCAGCCAGTCGATCCGCGCTAGTTGGGAACCCCTGCGCAAGGCCGGGGCCACCGCCCGCGCCCTCCTGCTTGCCGCCGCCGCCCAGCAGTGGGGCGTGGACGTCAGCGAGCTGACCACCGCGAACGGGGTGATCTCCTACGGCGGCAAGACCCTCGGCTACGGGGAAGTGGCCTCCCTGGCCGCCACCCTCACGCCGCCCGACGAAGTAACCCTCAAGGATCCCGCCGACTTCAAGATCATCGGCCACGGCAAGAAGAACGTGGATGCGAAAAAGATCGTTACGGGGCAGCCGCTCTTCGGCCTCGATGTACAGCGCGAGGGCATGAAGTACGCCGCGATCGTGCATCCGCCGGCCTTCGGCCTACAGCTGAAGTCGGTCGACGACAGCGCCGCCCGCGCCATGCCCGGGGTCACGGACGTGGTCACCATCAACGCCGCCCCGGAGGGCGTGGAGCTGCAGTGGTCGGACGTCAACGCCTTCCCCAACCTGGTCGCCGTGGTAGGCAACAGCACCTGGAACGTACTCCAGGCCAAGCAGGCCCTGAAGCTCGAATGGGAGCAGATCAGCGCCCCGGAATCTTCCGCCGAACAGCGCAGCGCCCTAACTCAGCAACTCGATAACGGCAAAACCGAGGAGGCCCGCCGCGACGGCAACCCGGAAGCCGCCTTCGCCCGCGCCACCACCATCGTGGAGCGCAGCTATTCGGCCCCCTTCCTGCCCCACAACACGATGGAGCCGATGAACTTCTTTGCCGACGTGACCGCCGATAAGGCCGAACTGGTGGGGCCGATCCAGACGCCCGAGTTCCTGCGTAAGACCGTCAGTGCTCTGCTGGACCTACCCGAAGAGCAGATCAGCATCATGATGACCCGCATGGGTGGCGGATTCGGCCGGCGGCTCTACGGCAACTTTGGCGTAGAGGCCGCCCTTATCAGCAAAGCCGCGGGCGTGCCCGTAAAACTGGTGTACACTCGCGAAGACGACATGACCCAGGGCACCTACCGGCCCGAGTACCTGGTGCGCTACCGCGCCGGACTGGACGAAGACGGCAAGCTCATCGCCTTCCACGTACGCGGTACGGGGGCAAACGAGAGCCCCGTATTCGCTAACCGCTTCCCCGCCGGTACGGTCGACAACTACTTGGTCGAAAACGTCGTCACCGAAACCAACGTCTCCACAGGTGCCTGGCGGGCCCCCCGATCCAACTTCATCGCGGGCGCCGAGCAGGCCTTCCTGGACGAGGTAGCCGAAGCCGCCGGTAAGGACCCGATCGCCTTCCGCCTGGAACTCTTCGAGCGGGCCAAAACCGACCCAGTAGGCGAGGAAAACGACTACGATGCCGTGCGTTACGCGGGCGTACTAGAACACGTCCGGGACAAGTCCGGCTGGACCACCAACGATGATAAGCGCGGGGTAGCGGCCTACTACTGCCATAATTCCTACGTCGCCCAGGTACTCGAACTGGAAATGTGGGGCAACGAGCCCCGGGTGACCGAGGTACACTGCGCCGTCGACTGCGGCATCGTGGTGAATCCCGAAGGGGCCCGCAACCAGATCGAGGGCGGCATCATCGACGGGGTGGGGCACGCCCTGTACGGGGCCATCACCTTCACCGACGGCAAGCCCGATCAGCAGAATTACGATACTTACCGCCTGATCCGCCACCAGGAAGCCCCCCGCGAGATCCACACCCACTTCGTGGACAACGGGATTGCCCCGACCGGACTCGGCGAGCCCTCCCTGCCACCCATCATCGGGGCCCTGGCCAACGCGATGTACCGGGCCACCGGTACGCGGGTGTACGATCAGCCCTTTGCGGCACCCCAGGATTTGCCGGGCTAAGCCTTTGCTTGTGTACCAATAAAGAAACCCCGGTGCGGCCACTGCCACACCGGGGTTTTCTCCTTCCGGTAGACCGGGGAGGCTAGAGCTTCACCAGTTTCGTGCTGACGGTATAGCCTTCGGCGTCCCGTACGTGAATCAGGTAGACGCCGGCGGCGAGATCGCTGACGTCGAGGGTGGTCAGTCCGTTGTCGGCGACGGTCCGGTGCCCGAGGAGGCGGCCCGTGAGGTCACGCAGTTCGACACGGATGTCGGCCGCGTTGGTTCCTTCGGTCAGGGTACCTGCGGCATTGAGGAGGGCTGGGGAGTTCAGTTCCCAAGTGACGGTTACTTCTGCCAGATTGGTTGGGTTGGGGTAAACACCCAGTTCCACCCCGTTACCGCTGAGGCGGAGCTCACGGAAGCTGGAGCCACTGGCCCAGTCGGAGACCGCCGAATTGGCGCAGTTGGAACGAACGCGCCAGGTGTAGCTGGTGCTCTTGCTGAGGCCACTGAGGCTGGCGCTGGTACCGGCGACGGTGCCGGAAGCATAGAGGCTGCTGCCTACATACACCTCCACCAGGTAGCTCTGGGCACCGCTGGCGGCGTTCCAGGAAAGCGTGACTTCCCGGCCTCCCTTGCCGGTGCGGGCGGAGAGTCCGGTCGGCGCGGCGCAGGTGGAGGGCGGCGGCGCGCAGTCGCTGAAGTTCGCGCAGTCGGGGTCGGCGCAGTCGGTCAGGCCATCGCCGTCGTCGTCGAGGCCGTTGTCACAGATCTCCGTCGGGGCGGGGGGCGGAGGCGTGCCGCTGCAAGTGGAGGAAACAAGTTCCGGGCGTGCCGCGGATACGGCGGCCCACATGCGGTCTTTCTGCCCGATGGTGAACAGGTTCATACAGCCGTCGTCGGAGTAGTCCATGTAATTTTGGAACATATCGGGGAAGTCCTGCTCCGCGTTCTTGCCGCGGGGCCGGCAGCTGTTGGGGCCGGGGTAGATGCAGGCACCGCCGGTGTAGTTCGGTCCGCCGGCGGAGGGGGTGTCGTTCACGAAATCGTCGACGCTACAGCCGCCGTCGCCCCAGATGTGGCGCAGGTTGAGCCAGTGGCCGACCTCGTGGGTGGCGGTGCGGCCGAGGTTGAAGGGCGCGGTGGCGGTACCGGTGGTGCCGACATAGCGGTGGTCCAGCACGACGCCGTCCGTTGCGGCTGGCCCGCCGGGGAACTGGGCGTAGCCCAGGATGTTGTTGCCGATCACGCAGATCCACACGTTGAGGGCCCGAGTCGGGGTAACGGCGTCGGAGCCGCCACTGCTGGAAGACTTTACCGCATCGTTGGTGCCGAAGCTGGTGCGGGTGGTGGATTTGCGGATCACCTGCGTGAGGCAAAACTCAATTTCGGAGTCGGCGGCTACGGGCCGGAAGTCCGCAGGCGTATCGCTGCGGTCGGCGTTCTGGCGGCGGAAATCTTCGTTGAGGACGGCGATCTGGCTGTTGATTTGCGCGTCGGAGATGTTCTCGGTGCTGGTTCGGTACACGACGTGCACGATGACGGGAATGGTGAGGATGCCGCCCGAAAGGGCTTTCTCTTTCATGGGGTCGTACTCTTCGGTGAAGCGCTCGAGGCGCTCCAGCTGGAGCTCGCGAAGGGGGTTTTGCTGGATTTGCTGTTGGAGGTAGTCCATCGAGCCGCAATTGCGCTGGGCGGAGGCCAAACCGGAAACGGCCAGCAAGGCCATAAAGAGTAGAAGTCTAAGCTGCATAGGAATGGGTTGAGAGGGTAGGCGTTGAATTCAGGCGGGGAAGGTAGCACCTAAAATCGCGAAACAGCCTTTTCTCAGCACACTATTGCTTTTTTAGCTGCCAGTACGAGCGTATTGCAGGTAGTTCGGCAAATGGGGAAAATCTTATGTGGGGAAGTACTGCCACCGGGCGTCCCTGACAGAACGGCTTACTTTTACTCCACCGAAAAGAACTGAACATGTATGCCAATCACCACGCCCACACCCGCTACAGCGACGGCGTCGGAGAACCGGAAGATTACGTCCGCGCCTCCCTCGCCGCACACTTTACTGCCTACGGATTTAGCGACCATGCGCCCATCCCCCCAGGAGACGTGGGCTCCATGAACATGGCGGATTTGCCCCAGTACGTGCGGGAAACGGAGCGGCTCCGCACGGCGTACGCGGGGCGGTTGAAGTTGTTTCGGAGTTTAGAGGTCGACTACATTCCCGACGTGATTAATGTCGATAGTCCCCACATTAAGTCAGCTAACCTAGATTATACCGTGGGCGCGGTACACTACGTCGACTACCTGGAGGATGGACGACCGTGGAGCTTCCAGCAGCGCAATCCCACCTTCGAGCGGGGCATCAACACCATCTTCGGCGGGGACGCCCGCCGCATGGTGGAGCGCTACTACGGCCTCGTTCGCGAAATGATCGAACGTCATCCACCGGACATTTTAGCTCATCTTGACCGCATCAAGCGCCGCAACGGCGGCGGGCAGTACTGGGATGAGGGGGCAGACTGGTACACCAAAGTAGTGGAGGAAACCCTTGACGCCGTAGCCGCGGCCGGGCTGATCATGGAAGTGAATACCCGCGGCATCTACCTCGGCGAGACCACCGCCACCTTCCCCAGTCAGTGGATCGTGCGGCGGGCCCACGAGCGAAATATTCGGTTGCAGGTGAACTCGGACGCGCACGCGCCCGGCCACATCGACGGGGCCTTCGGGCAGGCCTACGGGATGTTGCGGGCGCTGGGCGTGAAGGAGGTCTGGACCTTTGACGGCCAGGCATTCGTACCCGGCCCCTACTGATCGCTGACGGCTACGCCCACCATGGAGTCGGCCGTGCCGTAGTACAGGAACCACTTCCCCCTGAAGTACACCAGGCCCTCGATGAAGGTGGTACCGGAAGCGTACTGCCCGGTCACCTCGTGGGGCAAGCTGGGTTGAATGAAGGGGCGATCCATGCGCTGCAGCAGCTGGGTGGGGTCCTCGGCGCTGAACAGCGCCTGCCCCCCGGAGTAGGCCCCCGGGCCGGCCTCCATATACCGCAGGGAGTCCGTCAGCTCGTTCTGTCCATTATACAGCACGAGGATGCCGGCGTCGGTGAGCAGGGCAGGGGGGCCAGGCTCGCTCAGGCGGCTGTCGAACTGGCCCGGCCGCACGGGGAGGGGATCCAGGAGGGTGGAGTCGGGATTGAGGACGGGCGTCCAGTCGAGCAGGTCGTCGCTGTAAGCTAGGCCGACCACGGCGTCGCCCCAGTACATCCAGTATTTGCCGTTAATGGGGGTGGCAATGAGGTGGCCGCGCTCGTCCAGCCGGCAGACCACGGAGCCGGATTTCGACCAGGTATCATGAAATTTTCCGCCGTAGGCGTCCTGGAATACCGGTCCGTGCTTGGTCCAGTCGGTTAGGTTGGTGCTGGTCGCCGAGCAAAGCCGCGCCGCCTGCTGGTTGTAGGCGGTGTAGAGCATGAGGTAGCGGCCGTCGGGCAGTTCCACGACGCGGGGATCTTCACACCCGCCCGGGTCCTCGAACTCCCGGTTATTGTCGGGGCCGGGGTAGAGCACGGGACTAGGCCGGCGGGCGAAGTGAATGCCGTCGGCGCTGGCGGCCAAACCGATCCGGCTGGTGCGGCGCCCCAGGGTGGCCCGTGGGTTGTCTTCAGCGCGGAAGAACAGGTAAACGCTGTCGCCCCGCACGACGGCGCCGGGATTAAATACGTCGGCGCGCTGCCAGCGCACGGAGGTGCCCGTCAGGGGATCGTCGAATAGGTAGCTGCTATCGGCCCGTAGGATGGGATTGGCCGCCGGCTTGGTAAAGCCCGTCAGCCAGGGGGAAGCGGACGCCAGGGGTGCCCGCGCGGCGTCGGGGGCCGTCCGGCAGGTGGAAAATCCCAGTAGAAGAAAGAGCAAGGCAACCGGTAGCGGGTAGGGCATGAGCGAAACATTGGGAAGGAGATTAACAACTGTTAGGCCAAACATGGGCACAACGTCTTCCGTAATAATAGCTCTCTACAGGTTGACGGACGGGGCGTATGCCACCGGTGCCCAGTTTTTGAACGTGATCCTTCCTTCGTAGTACGTGCTTCCCATGAATAGATTTAAATCCTTTCGCCCACTCGGGTTGACCGCCTTGTGCTGCTTGTGCTTTGCTTCGATACTGGCGCAGCCCTGCAACACGGTCGCCTCCACGATCGGGACGGAGAATACCCTAGTATTCGCTACGGTGGGAAGCAGTGAAACGCAGTTGGACCTGTTCTACCTCACGGGGTCTCCCCAGACCACCCCGATCGTAGGCTCCCTGGCTGTCACGGACCCCACAAGTGCCTTCAGCTATCGGGTAGCTGACGCTCCAGTACCGACCTGCGCCATTGTAGCCGGCGTGACGCCCTTCCCGTACGACGCTTACGTGATCGTGCCCGACCGGAGCGGACCGGTGCGGTTCGGGCAGGACGCCTCCGAAGCTAGCCGTGACGCTACCTCCCTGACCTTGTTTCGTGAAGCCTTTGTTCCTGCGGAGAATAACTGCCCGCGGATAGTTGCCTCCACTTTCACGCCGACCAGTAACGTTTCCAGCTTCGTAGTTGATCTGGTGGCGGGCGAAACCTACGTGCTGGTCGTACTGCCCGGCCAGGATTCCGACGTCACCGACCCCCGTTCCTACCAGGTCTTCGTCGAGAATCCGGCAGACGACGGGATGCCGCCCCCCACCCTGTACGCCGCCACCCCCCTGGCCCCCGACTATGCCTACACCTACCTGGCCATCGACGCGGCGGATACCGTACGGGCCGCCAGTCCGGTAAGTGATTTCCGTACGCTGCCGGCCGGTGATTACACCTTGCGGGGCGTCAACTACGATACCACCACCCTGGAGGAGGCCACCTTCGTGAATCAAGCCGTCAACGACCTGCCGGGCGATGATCCTGGTAACCCTGCCTGCCTGCGCCTAAGTGGAGGCGACCCCCTGGCCGTCACTTTCCTGGCGGACGCCGCCACACCCGTGGACTGGCTAAGCTTTCGGGCCGAGGCTCAGGCGACCGGTGTTTACCTGACCTGGGAAGTGGCCTCCGAGACGGACAACGACTACTTTCGCGTGGAACGCTCGCCGGACGGCAGCCAGTGGTCCGACATCGGTGAAGTAGCCGGGAATGGTACCACCCAGGCGTACGCCCGCTTCGCCTACACCGACACGACCCCGGGTGGGGGGACTAACTTTTACCAGCTGGTGCAGGTCGATTTTGACGGCACGGAGCACCGCTCTACGGTTGTACGCGCAGGGCGAACGGCACTTACCGCCTTGCAAATTTTTCCTAATCCTTTCGCCGATCAACTGACGGTGCGGGCCCCGGCCGCCCCCGTACCGGGAGAGCAGCCCCGCCTGTACGACGTGCGGGGGAGCGAGGTGACCGGCGCCCTCACACAGTGGGTGGAAGGCCCCGAGGCCCGCCTGGACACTTCCACCCTGCCCGCGGGCGTCTACCTCCTGCGGTGGGCCGGGCTGGAAGTCCGGGTGGTGCGGCAATAGTCGAAATCAAAGCAATGTTAACTTAATGTAAATTCAGGGTAAACTAAGCGTTACGTTGGGGCGTTCTATTTCTTCACGCCCACCAAATACTTATGACTTACTATAAAGAAGAACAGCGTTTTCGCAATCCCGGCCTGCTCGCCCTCCTCGCCCTGATGAGCTTATTGGTGCTTTATCGCCTCAGCCTTTCTTTGGTACAGGGGGCCAATCTGCGGGTGCTCGCGATCACGGGGGCCATTGCCATGGTAGTGGCAGCCGCCTGGGTGGTCGTGTCCCGGTCCCGGCTGCGCATCAAGGTGGATGACAAGTGCCTCAAGCTCAAGTTGAAGGGGCTGATCGGCGGCAGCTTGAAGTTATCCACCTGCGATATGGTCGAGTGCACCTTCGTGGATGTGGCCCCTTCCGCCCGCTGGTCCGGCGTGTTAGCCCATCCCGCTTCCGATTTTAACTGCATCGATTTTGGTGGCCGCAAGGGACTTTACGTACGGATGCGCGACGGCCAGTCTTACTTCATTGGCTCCGACGATCTGTTTGCGCGGCGTGCTGAACTACCGCTTCCAGCACCCGCTCTCGCCAGTTGAAGGGACGGAGATCGTTCAGGCCGAGCACGGCAACGGCGGTGTCCATTTCTTCCTCATCGGTTGCCGCCCAGCAGAAATCCCGGGCGGCGGCGCGCAGGTGCCGGGCCGGTACCAGGCCAATGAGCTCCGATCCCGTTATCCGGGCGCCCATGCCCTCCGCCAGGCTTACGGCGGTGAGATAGACGCGGGTTAGGTTCACCCGGTCTGGGTCCGAGACATTGCAGCTGATCTGGCAGCGCCCGAATTCTTCGATGTACCAGCCGATGGCCTTCAGGCCGGGAAAGAGCCCGGGCCGGCCCCCGCTGCCGCTGCCGCGTAATTTTCCCGCGAGCGTTTTGGCCTGCGGTAGGGTAGCCTCCGGGGCGAGGTTGATGTTCCAGGCGATGAGAAAGGGCCGCGCGCCCAGGATGGTGATGCCTAGGGTGGGGTGGGGGACCGCCGGACCGAAGTCGGGCTGCCAAAACGGGTCTTTGAGCTTATCGGGTAGTCCCTCATATTCTCCCCGTCGTACCTCGGCGAGCTTGGCCCGCCGGGGGGTACTAGCACTGTCGGCGTAGAGAAAGACCGGTAAGTCAAATCGCTCCGCCAGCCGCTTACCTAACACCCGCGTTCCCGCCGCTACTTCTTCCATCGTCACGCCGGAAATGGGGACGAAGGGGCATACGTCCACCGCCCCGCTGCGGGGATGGGCCCCGCGGTGCTGCCGCATGTCGACGTGTTCCGCGACCGCTTCGTACAATCGGAAGGCCGCCTCGAATACCGCCGCGGGTGACCCGGCGAAAGTGAAAACCGTGCGGTGGGCGCCTTGACCCGTGTCTTGGTGCAGCAGCTGACAGTCAGCTACGCCCGAGACGGCCCGGGCCATGGCCTCCAGGGCGGGGGCGTGGCGGCCCTCGCTGACGTTGGCGACGCATTCTAGAAGGGGGGTAGAATCAGACATAGGATTTATCGACGCTGGGGCGTTTAGCAAAGAAAAACAATGTCGCGCTACCTGTTTCCGCTCTTGCTGCTCGGCCTCCTGGCGTGCGGTCCCGAGGCACCGGCGGACCCGGCCCCTCCCGCCGCGGGCGACCCCGGTATTGACCTGCTGACCCGCCAGATTGCGGCTGCCCCCGGCCAGGCGGACCTCTACGCCCGGCGGGCCTCGCTGTACTACGACCTAGCAAACTACGACAACGCCATCGCCGACCTCAATACCGCCCTCGGACTGGACAGCACTCAGCTCGACTACTTCTATAGCCTTTCGGACGTCTATCTCGACTACTACCGCAGCCGCCTGGCCCTGCGGACGCTGGAAAGGGCCGCCGCCCTGGATCCTGACCGCCTGGAAACGCAACTCCGCCTGGCCGAGACCCAGCTTATCCTGAAGCAGTACGACGCGGCCATCCGCTCCCTCAATGAGGCGGTACGGCTAGATCCCCGCAACCCCGAGGCCTACTACCTGCTGAGCCAGGTCTTTGCCGAAACCGGAGATACGGTCCGCGCAATTAACTCCGCCGAGGAGGCCACCCAGATCAATCCCGATATGATCGACGCCTACCTGTTGCTCGGCGAGCTCCACGCCGATCAGGAGAACCCCCGCGCCCTGGAGTACTTCGATGCCGCCGTGGATATCGACCCCGCAGACGTCATCTCCATCCACGCCCGGGCTGATTATTACCGCGACCGGGGCGACCGGGAGCGGGCCATCGGGGAGTACCGGCGGCTCAGCACCATCGACCGGCAGTACGTGGCCGGCAACTTTAACGCCGGCCTGCTGCTGATGGAAGCCGACAGCGTGGCCCAGGCCTACAACGAGTTCAACATCACGATCAAGAACGACCCGATCCACATCCGGGCCTTCTTCTACCGCGGCTACGCCAGCGAACTGCTCGGCGACCTGGACGCCGCGCGGCGCGACTACCAGACCGCCCTGCGCATGGCCCCCGATTTCACCCTGGCCCAGGACGGCCTGGCGCGCCTGAACGGATAAAGTCGGCTACGGCGGCGGCGCGGGGATCAGCGTCATGGTACGTCCAGCGGCCGGCATCCAGATGACCGCCCTGCGGGAGGGTCAGGAGGCGCACCTCTGCCTCGATTTGATCCAGGGCCTTATGGAAGTGCAGCGCATGTTGGTAATCTACCATGCCGTCGGCCGTGCCGTGCAGCAGCAGCCAGCGTACGTGGGCGGCGGTGGCCAGGCGGTCGAGGGGGTTCTGGGCCGGGAAGCGGGAGAATAGCCACCGGGGACGGAGCAGCGAGAAATCCAGGGGCGCGGCGCAGAGCAGGGCACGGTCGGGGCCGGCGGGCCAGCCGGCGGCGGTCCACCAGTCGGGGTGCAGGGCCAGCAGGGCGGCCAGGTGACCGCCGGCACTGATGCCACCGACCTGGGGAATGGAGAGCGGCCGGCCGGTCTCGCGGGCGAAATCGGCCACGATGGTCAGCGCGCTGCGGCAGTCGGCGGCGATGGCGGATAAGCCTACCCGCGGCGGGCGGCGGTAGCTCGGCAGCACCACGCGGAAGCCCTGCGCCAACCACGGTCGGGCGGCCGGGGAGAAGGCTTCGGGGGTGCCGAAAGTCCAGGCTCCGCCGTGGAGGTAGAAGGCCCAGGGCAGGAGCTCTTCCGGCCGACTCCCGGCGGGTTCCAGCAGCAGGGCGTACTGCCGGGAAGAAGCGCCGTAGGTGAGGGTCGTGCGCAGGGCCGTCATACGCTTCCGCGCCCGCGCGCTGCCGCGCCAGTAGGCCGGCAGGCCGAGCACGTCCCGGATTGATCTATTTAATTGATGGAGCATTGACATCGGGCGGGCAGCGGGCGTCCGCGCCGGGCGCTTCTTCCTACCTTTATCCTAAACAACCTTCTAACGCGTGAGAGTATTCGTAACCCTGGTCGCTCTTTTTCTTTTTGCCGCCGCCACCCTCGCCCAGGCCCCCGCCCGGCCCACCTCCGGGGAGCTCCACGCGGCGATCCAGAAGCTCAACGTGCTGGGCTCCGCCCTCTACGTGGCCGCCCACCCCGACGACGAGAATACCCGCATGATCGCCTACCTGGCCAACGTCGAACGGGTAGAGACGGCCTACCTCAGCCTTACCCGGGGCGACGGCGGGCAAAACCTCATTGCCCCCGACATCAGCGAACTACTCGGCCTCACCCGGACCCAGGAACTGCTAGCCGCGCGCCGCATCGACGGGGGGCAGCAATTCTTCAGCCGGGCCAACGACTTCGGCTTTTCGAAGCACCCCGACGAGACCTTTACCATCTGGGACAAGCAGCAGGTGCTCGCCGATGCCGTCTGGGTCATCCGCCGCTGGCGGCCCGACGTGATGATCCTACGTTTCGATCCCCGCGCCCCCGGCTCCACCCACGGCCACCACACGGCCTCGGCCATCATCGGCATGGAGGCCTTCGACCTGGCGGGCGACCCCACGGCCTTTCCCGAGCAACTTCGGGGCGGCGTCGAGCCCTGGCAGCCCCGACGGCTCTACTGGAATGCCTACAGCTGGGGAACGGACACGCTGCCTGATTACGTAGACACCAACGACGTCATCCGGGTAGAGATCAACCGCTTCCTGCCCAAGCTCGGGGAGAGCGTTGCGGAGATTGCCGCCCGCAGCCGCAGCCAGCACAAGAGTCAGGGCTTCGGAAGTTCCGGTAACCGCGCCGCGACGGTCGAGAAGCTGGAGCTGCTCAAGGGGAAGGACAACGGGGCAGACGGTGACCCCTTTGCCGGTATCGTGACCGACTGGAGCCGCCTACCCGGGGGGGAAGGCATCAGCGCGCTGGTCGAGGAGATCGCGGCGGACTTCGACTACGATGACCCCGCCGCCTCCGCCCCCGCCCTCACCGCCCTCAGCTACCGCATCCAGGACCTCCCCGACTCCCCGGAAAAGGACCGCAAACTCCGGGAGGTACGCGAGATCATCAACGGGGCGCTCGGCCTCTACCTCGCGGCGAGCACCCGCTCCCCCTACGCCGTGCCGGGCGATACCGTGGAGGTGATCGTGGAGCTCACGAACCGGAGCGACCGGCCCCTGACGGTGACCCCCCGGGAGCTCAGCGGCAAAGACTGGATGGCCCTCGGGGAGGTCGCCGATCCCGATACCCTGTTCCCCCACGTACCCCGCTACGATACCCTGTACCGCATCGCCAAGGAAAACGACACCGACAGCAACCCCTACTGGCTGCGCGAAGGGTGGAAGCTGGGGATGTACCGGGTCTCCGACCAGTACCTGCGCGGCCTGCCGGAAGAATCCGGCTACCTCAGCGTAAGGGCCTTCCTGCGGGGCGCGGGAATAGCGAGCAGTATGGACATCCCCGTGCGCTACCGCTACACCGACCCCGTCGCCGGCGAGCAGTTCCAGCCCTTCGGCCTGCTGCCCCCGGCCTTCGTGCAGTGCAGCGAGACGAGCTACCTGTTCACCGCAGACTCGACCAAGCAAGTCACCGTCAAGGTCACCAGTGCGGTTAGTGGGCGGGCGGGAAAACTCAGCCTTGCCGTGCCGGAAGGCTGGTCGGTCACCCCGGACGTACAGTCCGTCGTCCTGGAAAAAAAGGGGCAGGAGAGCTTCTACACCTTCGCCCTGACGCCGCCCGCGGCACAGGCCCAGGGGCGCATCACCCCCCAGCTCACCCTGGAGGGCAGGACGGAGGTCTACGACCGCCGCCTCGTCGTCATCGACCACCCCCACCTGCCCACCCAGCGGGCCGCCCTGCCCGGGGGGGCGGCCGTGGCCCGCGTCGACCTGCGTACGGCCGGCCGCCACGTCGGCTACCTGCCCGGTGCCGGCGATGCCATCCCCGAAGCCCTGCGGACCATCGGCATGGACGTCACCGTTCTCGACGACGTGGCGGCCTCCATCGGCGACCTGCACCAGTACGATGCCATCGTCGTCGGCGTACGCGCCTACAACACCCTGGACCGGATGCCCGTCTACCAGCCCCGCCTGCTCGACTACGTTAAAGATGGCGGCACCCTCATCGTGCAGTACAACACTAACCGGGGCCTGGAGATCCCCGAGGCGGAGCTCGGGCCCTACCCCCTGGAGCTGAGCCGCGACCGGGTCACGGTGGAGGAAGCCCCCGTCAAGTTGCTCGCTCCGGATCACCCCGTCCTGAATTATCCCAATAAAATCACCCCGGCCGACTTCGACGGCTGGGTACAGGAGCGGGGGCTCTACTTCCCCGATAAGTGGGCCCCCGAATACACGGCCATCCTCGGCAGCCAGGACCCCGGGGAGGACGCCCACGACGGCGGCTTGCTGGTGGCCGGGTACGGTACGGGCCACTTCGTCTACACCGGCTACAGCTTCTTTCGCGAGCTGCCCGCGGGCGTGCCCGGGGCCTACCGCCTGTTCGCCAATCTCATTGCCCTCGGGAACGGGGACACCAAAAATTAGGATTTTATGCACTTGGGCTTCGTCTCCGCCATCCTCCCCGAGCTCTCCCTGGAAGAAGTACTGCGCACCGCTTCCGAGATCGGCTACGACTGCGTGGAGGTCATGTGCTGGCCCCCCGGCAAGGCCGAGCGTCGCTACGCGGGGGTCACCCATATTGACATCTCCACCCTGGACAAAACAGAGATCGAGCGCATCCGGGAGCTGCAGGAGCGCCACGGCGTCTTCATTTCGGCCCTGGGCTACTATCCCAACCCACTGGGCGGGGACGCGGGTGCCGCGCAAGTCGCTACCGATCACCTGTACGCCCTGCTGCAAGCGGCTGCCACCCTGGGGATCGGCACCGTGACCACCTTCGTGGGGCGGGACAAGGACCGGACCGTCGAGCAGCAGTGGCCGGATTTTCTTGCTGTCTGGGCACCCCTGGTCGCCCGCGCCGAAGAGCTCGGCGTCCGCATCGGCATCGAGAACTGCCCCATGCGCTTCACTGCCGACGAGTGGCCGGGCGGCAATAACCTGGCGGTGAGTCCGGAAATTTGGGAAAGAATGTGGGCAGCCATTCCGAGCAAGGTCTGGGGCCTCAACTACGACCCAAGTCACCTAGTGCTCATGCACATGGACTACACCAAGCCCTTCCGCGATTATCCAGACCGGATGATTCACGTTCACGCCAAGGACCTGCGCATCGACCGCGAACGCCTGGATCGCCACGGTGTCTTTGCCCACCCCGCCCTGTGGCACACCCCCAAGCTGCCGGGGCTGGGGGATGTCCACTGGGGCAAGTTTTTCAGCCACCTGACGGACGCGGGGTATACCGGTCCGGTGTGTGTGGAGGTAGAGGACCGGGCCTTCGAGGGGGCTTTGCACCTGCGCCGCCGCGCCCTGCAGAAGAGTCATGATTATTTGCGGCAGTTTATTTGAGGGGAGGGTACCAGCCTTGGCTCCATTGTGATCGGTGCACTAATCTTGGTAGACCAGTTGGAGTCGGACCGCAGCCGGAAACTGCATTTTACTTTCGCGGCCGTAGGCCGCATGGTACTGCGCCCCGATAGCTACTGGGAGAAGCCGCTTGGTGCTGGGTGGTTAAGATTAACGACCTTCGCCAAAAGCACCCGCTACCCATTAACCCGCAGGCAATTATGAACATTCTACTCCCCGTACTCGGCTTTCTGCTCATCGGCTTTACGCTCTCCGACTTCTTCTTTACTACGCTTTCCTGCAATGGCTCGGGGGGCATCACCTCGTTCGTGAACGGCGTGGTGAGCCGGCTCATTCACCCCGGCACGGATGCTTGGCGCCGCTGGAAGGGGGCCATCCACCTGGTGGTGGTGCTCTTTACGTGGATCGTCTTGCTGCTCGGGGCGGGTTTTTTGGTGTACAGTGTACCGGAAGATATGGTGCTTAACTCCACGACGAAGGTGCCGGCTACCCTGCCGCAGCGGGCCTACTTTACGGGCTTCGTGTTCTCGACGCTGGGGACGGGCGATTACGTGCCCGGTAGCGACTTTAGCCGGTACTTCACGGTGGTGTATTCTATCCTGGGCTTTGGGGTGCTGACCACGGCCATCACCTACATCATCAACGTAATGAGCGCGGCTAACCGCAAGAAAAACCTGGCTACCTACATCTCCAGCATGGGCAATACCCCCCTGGAACTGTACGATTATTTCACCACCACCGAAGACGCCAAACTATTTACCGACCGCATCGACGACTTAATCACCCTCTGCAATACCCACATCAACAACCAACGCTGCTATCCCATCGTGCGCTTTTTTCTGTCCGACGGGACGACCTACTCTGCCGTCGTGCAGCTGGCTTCCCTCCACGAGGCGGCCACGGCCATGCGGATCACCTACGCTGAACATGCGGTCGTCATGCGCCACTTGGAGCGCCTGGACCGCGTCACCGGCCACTTCCTGGAGCTCGTCCGGAACCCCGATCGGTACGTCGGGGGCGACGAGGAATTGGTGCTGCTGCGAAAAAAATGGTCCGATCGCGTACCCGCCCTGGCCACTTCCACCGGCTCCCTTCAGGAGAGCAAAATTCGCCTGGGGGCCCTACTCGAGCAGGCCGGTCGGTCGTGGGAGGCGGTGTATGCCCCGGCAGGGTAGGTGCACGGATAACAAGATTTATCCAAACATGGGGCATACTGGCTAGGTTAGGCCCCTAGAAACACCGGACACACTATGACATCTACCGACGTAATCCTCCACTGGTCCTACGTGGCCGTAATGGCGCTGAGCGCCGTGGCTATTCTTTCCATGGCCCGTAAGCCTAAGGGCGTTCCTCAGTACAAGTACCTGATCCACGCCTTCGTGGTGATCTGGTCGGGACTGGCCTATTCCGCCATTGCCCTCGGGCAGGGAACGATCGAGATCGGTGGGGAAACCGTTTACTTCGCCCGCTACCTCGACTGGGTGGTCAGTACGCCCTTGCTGCTGCTCTCCCTGGTGCTGACGGGCAAGTACACCCTCAAACTGGAGGGAGCCATCACGGCCGGCCTACTGGGTTCTC
Source organism: Lewinellaceae bacterium (assembly GCA_963710195.1). GTDB lineage: Bacteria > Bacteroidota > Bacteroidia > Chitinophagales > Saprospiraceae > Neolewinella. Next base: position 1,410,651 of record CAVPZF010000008.1, on the reverse strand, counting down.
AGGTCGTGATGATCCTGACCGGCTTGATCGCCGACCTGTCGGCCGCCGAGAACCGCTGGTTCTGGTACATTGCCGGCTGCGTAGCCCTGCTGGTCGTCTACCGCCTGATGTGGAAAGAGCTCTACGAAAAGGCCAAAATCCAGGGACCGGAACTGACTGCCGCCTACAAGGGATCAGCTATCTTCCTGAGCGTACAGTGGCTGCTGTACCCCCTGGTGTGGGCCCTCGGCTCCCCCGGACTGGCTATCTTTAATCCGCTGCTGACCTCGGTGCTGTTCATCATCTTGCCGATTGTGTCCAAGGCGGGCTTCGCTTTTTACAACCTCTCCAAGCTGCGGGCACTGCCCGATCATCTGCACCAGGGGGCGGCTAATCCCCGTACGGTGGAGCAGGTGCAGGAGGCAGGGAGGCGGAGCCCGGCGCTGGCGTAGGGTATTGCCGCCTGTGTCTGATGCACGGTAGTAAAGGAAAGTTCACCACGGAGTCCCCTTTACAACGCTGCCTCCGGCAGCGCTAGTAAAACGCAGCCTATGGCTGCGCTGGTGCGGGGGCATGAATCATCACGGAGGGTCGCACGTCAGTACAACGCTGCCTCCGGCAGCGCTAGTAAAACGCAGCCTATGGCTGCGCTGGTGCGGGGGCATGAATCATCACGGAGGGTCGCACGTCAGTACAACGCTGCCTCCGGCAGCGCTAGTAAAATGCAGCCTATGGCTGCGCTACTACGGGAGAATGAATCACCACGGAGGATCGCACGTCAGTACAATGCTGCCTCCGGCAGCGCTAGTAAAATGCAGCCTATGGCTGCGCTGGTGCGGGGGTATGAATCACCACGGAGGGTCGCACGTCAGTACAATGCTGCCTCCGGCAGCGCTAGTAAAACGCAGCCTATGGCTGCGCTACTACGGGAGAATGAATCACCACGGAGGCCCCTGCAGGGCCGCACGGAGTCTTGCACGGAGGTTCACGGAGCCCCGGTACTCAGCCTACAGTTACGCCATTACCGCCTCGCCGTAACTAGCATAGCCAAACGGAGGACTCCCTACGCACCCCATCTACGATAATAATCGTACCAAAACTTGCGTACCTACGATTCTTCCCGTACTTTAGCTACGAGAAAAATCGTAACTGCCTATGCAATCCCCCCCCACCGCCTCTGAACTGGCGATCCTGCAGCTCCTCTGGGACCGCGGCCCGCTTACCGTCCGCCAGGTTCATGATACGCTATCGGAACAGAAAGAAGTCGGCTACACCACGACGCTAAAGACCATGCAGGTCATGCTGGAGCGCAATTTCCTGCGCCGGGAAGCCCAGGGTAGGGGGCACCTCTACTACGCCGCCATTGCCCAGGGGGCTACCCAGGACAAGCTGCTCGACACCTTCCTCCAGCGGGCCTTCGGGGGCTCGGTGAAGGGACTGGTCATGCGCGCCCTGGGTAACCACAAGGCTTCCCGCGCCGACATCGAAGAACTGAAGGACCTCATCGATCGCCTCGAAAATGAAGGACAATGATCGAGCAACTCCTCTCCCCCCCACTCGTCGATGCCCTCGGCTGGACGCTGCTGCATACCCTCTGGCAGGGCGCCCTGTTTGCCGTGTTGCTCGGTCTGGTCCTGATCGCGCTACGCACCTACAGCGCCCAGGCTCGCTACCTGGTGGCGGTAGGCTTTCTGGCGGCATTTTTCGTGACCGCCGGCCTGACGTTCGCCCAACTGTATACGGGCGCGCCGCCGCAGACCTTTCCATCCCGTAATGGCGAAGGGAACCCCAACAATGCAACCGCAGCGGAAGCTCCGGCTGCCTCCGAACCCAGCATTACTCACGCAGCCGATTCGGCGCGCCCCGCTGCCACCGAGAGTTTGCTCGCCCGGACCCGTGATTACTTCGACCGCCACCTGCCGCTGCTCGTCACGCTCTGGTTGCTGGGCGTGTTAATCCTGCAACTGCGCTTCCTGGGCCAGCTGGTGTACGTGCAACGCTTAAAGAGCTACGCCACGGAGCACTTTCCCCCGGAATGGACTGCCTCGCTGCGCGAATTAGAGGCCAAACTCGGACTGCGACGCCCCGTACGTTACCTGACCTCCCACCGGGTCACGGGCCCCTTCACCGCCGGCTGGCTCCGTCCGGTCGTGTTGGTGCCCCGGCGCCTGCTCGAGGAGCTGCGGGAGAGCCAACTCATCGCCATCCTGGCCCACGAACTGGCGCACATCAAGCGCCACGACTTTGCGGTCAACGTGCTGCAAACCTTGCTCGGTACCTTCTTTTTCTACCATCCCGGCGTGTGGTGGATGTCGGCCCGCATCCACGACGAGCGCGAGCACTGCTGCGACGACCTGGCCGTGGCCGCCACGGGGGAGCGCATCGACTACGCCCGTACCCTGGTGCAGCTGCAGGAGCAGGCACTGGTCACGCCCAAACTCGCCCTGGCCTACGGCGGGGGCGGGTTCGGCCACCGGATACGCCGGCTGCTGAGCAATTACCTCGGCACGGCCTCCTTCGGGGAAGGGGTGGTGACGACGCTGATCCTGGGCGCTACGCTTTCCCTGGCCATGGCCGCTGCCGGGAAGGACGTTCACCTGGCCGGTGGCCCTGCACCCGCGTCCCCGCCGCATCCGATGCATCCCTTGCATCCGCCTACCGAGGTGTATGATGGGGTCGATGGCATTGATTTTAACCTGAACGAGGATCATCATTACGACCTGAATTTGGGCGATGTAAAGCAGCTCGTGGAGAACGAAGGCCGCGACCGGCAAGGCGTTGCCTTTCACCTGCTGATGCAGGCGATCTACGATGGGGAGCTCGAAACAGTTGCCTACCTGCTGGAGGAGGTGAAAGACCTCAACCAGACCGATGAACACGACTTCACGCCCCTCATGGCCGCCGCCTCGGAGGACGTGTTGGGCATCGCGCAGTTGCTCCTGCACCGGGGGGCTGAAGTGAACTTCCTGAATGCGCAGGGCTGGACGGCCCTCACGGAAGCGGCCGACGAAGGTTCCCTCTCCGTTGCCCGCCTGCTCCTCGCAGCGGAGGCCGATGTAAACCTGCGGGGCGATAAGGCCCGCGACACCCCGCTGTCCATCGCGGCCTCGGAGGGCCATATCGAGATGATCCGCCTGCTCGTCGCCAAGGGGGCCGACCTTAAGGTAACGCATGGCCATCCCCCCCTACACAGGGCAGCCAATGAGGGGCAGGTCGAAGTGGTGCGGCTCCTGCTGGACTACGGCGTGGATATCGATCAACGGGACGAAAGGGGACGTACGGCGCTCATGCACGCCGCCGCGGAGGACCAATCGGAAGTAGTGCGCATACTCCTGGCCGCGGGTGCCGACCGGGAAGCGTTGGACGGGGAAGGCTACTCCGCCCTGCTCTACGCCGCCGAGGAGGGGGCCACCCTCAGCCTACAGGAATTAACCGCCGGTATGGAAGCGGCCGCCGTACAGCACTTACGATCCAGCCCCGAGATTCTGCTGGGCCCGGCACGGGAGGGCATGCTCTTAACGGTGCAGGCCATGCTCGAAACGGGCATCGACGTCGACATCCCCGATGGAGACGGGAACACGGCCCTATCGCTGGCAGCGCGGGAAGGGCACCTGGACGTAGTACGCTTCTTACTCGGGCGCGGCGCGCGGGTGCAGGGTGCATCGGGGGGGCAGTGCTCGCCAGTCTACCTGGCCGCCCGCGAGGATTACCCCGAAGTCGTGCGCCTGCTGGTCGGTAACGGCGCCTCGTTAGAAGACGGCTGCAATTACCGGGAGGTCAATCTGGACGATGGGGTAGCAACCGTGCACCTCTACGCGGGGGCGACGCCGCTGCTTGCCGCGATTGAAGAAAATAATCCCGCCACGGTAAGCAAACTGTTGGAGCTAGGGGCCGACCCGAACTCCACTTCCGCAAAATCAGCCTACGTGCTGGCTGGAATACATGACTGGTCTGCGATAAACGGGCTCACCGATACGGAACTGGAAGCCAGGGGCAAGCGACGCTACGCCACCACCGAATGGCGACCCCTCCTCGAGGCGGTGGAGACGGGAGAGCGCAGCCTGGTACGCCTACTCCTCGCAGCCGGAGCGGATAAAAATCACCGGACGCCGGAGGGCCTGACGGCTCTGAGCCTGGCGGACGACCTCGGTCACGCGGACATCGCCGCCCTGCTGCGCTAACCCCTCAATCATGAAAACCCTAATTATACTGGGGTTGCTGGTACTGTCCGGCAGCCTCTTAGCCACCGCTGTGCCTACTAGCCCCCTCCCACTCACCGGCGGGGTGGTGGACGCCACCGGCGCCCCCCTGGAATACGCCACCGTTTCCGCCTTTGGGCCGGATAGCGTGCTCGTCGACGGCAGCCTCACGGATGCTGGCGGCCGATTTAGCCTGGAGCTGCCGGTGGGTGACTACCGGCTCGTCATTGAATACATCGGTTTCGCCCCGCGGGAAGTGACGATCGAGCACGCCGCGGAGCGGGACATCGGCACGGTGGCGCTCTCCGCCGACGGCGTCGACCTGGAAACGGTAGAGGTGCGCGCCGCAAGGAGCAGCATGAACCTGCACCTTGACAAAAAAGTGTTCAACGTGGGCGAGGATGCCCTGGCCCAGGGCGGCTCGGCTAACCAGGTGCTGGCCCAGGTGCCCGCCGTGGCCGTTTCGGCGGAAGGGGCGGTGAGTCTGCGGGGCAACGCCAGCGTCAAGATCCTGATCAACGGCCGCCCCTCGGCCCTGGCCGACAACCAGGCCCTGGACGGCATCCCTGCCGCCAGCATCGCAAGCGTGGAGGTCATCACCAACCCCTCGGCCAGGTACGAAGCGGCCGGGACGGCGGGCATCATCAACATCATCCTGAAGAAAGAACGGGAGCGGGGCTACGGCGGCTCCTTCACCCTAAACACCGGCTACCCAGCCGACCACCAGGCAATCCTTAACCTCAATTACCGCCACGAGAAATTCAGCGCCTTTGCCAACTTCAGGGGCCGCTACGCCAACTTCCGCGGCGACGGCGAGCTGACCCGGACCTCCGTACTGAGCGGCCGGACCACCCGGCTTCTGCGCATTCCCGATATGGACCGGCAGGACCGCGCCTGGTCGAGCTACGCCGGATTCGACTACTCCCCCGACGACCGGAACACCCTTACGGCCTCCTACTCGATCTACGACGTGATCAACGACGATTTCACCCGCAATGATTACTTCTACACCGACGGCGACGACCGCCCCCTGCGTAACCTGGTGCAGGGACAGGACTACCTCGAACCCGGCACCTACCACCAGGTCGACCTCATCTACGACCGCACCCTGACCGACGGCAAGCTGACCGTGCAGCTTAATCATGACGCCTGGGGGGAGACGGAACAGGAGGGTATTACCATCAATGAGCGGTTGCCCAGGAATACCAATGTCGTGAACTACCGCACCCTGACTGAGGAAAGCAGCCGCGACTATAGATTACAGGCCGACTACACCCGAAAATTGGGGGAGTACGGCACCTTCGAGACCGGGCTGCGGCTGGAGACCCGCCTGATCCGCTCCGCTTACGTAGCCGAAAACGAGGTCGGGGGCACGTACACCGTGATCCCCGGTTTCCAAAACGTATTCGACTACTACGAGCGCATCGGCTCGGCCTACCTGCAGTACGCCTACCAGCGGGAGGCGCTGGGTGTGCAACTGGGCCTGCGTAACGAATACACGGCCATCCGGGCGGAGAATGAGGTCGAGACCAGCAGTGACTTTACCAAGTTTTACAACCGCATATTTCCCTCCGCCAGCGTGAAGCTGGAGGTGAGTGAGGGGGCGGCCGTCCAGTTGGCCTACGCGCGGCGCATCCATCGGCCCCAGTTCTGGCAGCTCAATCCCTTCGGCGGACTCCGCCTGCCCACGGGCATCTTCTTCGGCAACCCCGACATCGACCCCGCCTACACCGACCGCCTGGAGCTTAACCTGGTGGCCAACTGGGACAAGCTCACCCTCAATCCCGCCGTGTACGCCTCCACGACCAGCGACTACTTCCAGACCCTCATCGAGCAGCAGCCGGACAACCTCTTCGGGCTGAATGACGGGACCATCCTCAGTCGGCCAATCAATCTACAACGGGAGTACAGCTACGGCATCCAGCTCACGGCCAATTATCGGCCTACGGAGGCGCTGAACCTAGCCGGTGACGTCCACTACCGCGGTTACCGGCAGCGGGGCGACATCGGGTACCGCAACTTCGACTTCGACTTCGCCACCTGGTCGGCCAGTCTGCGCACCCAGTTGAAAGTGGGCGAGAGCAATTTTCAGCTCCGGGTGGCCTACGACGCCCGCTCCGAGGACGTGCAGACCATCAATTACGGCACCTACACCGCCGATGCGAGCTGGAGCCGCAAGCTCGGCGAAAAGATTACGCTGTCGGTGAATGTCCGTAGTCCCCGCTTCTTCCGCACCGCGACCTTCCGTCCCACCTTCCGCCAGGAAGACTACTTCCAATGGACGGGCTGGCGCTACGGCCTGAGCGTCGCCTACCGCTTCGAGCGGGGCGCGGAGAGTGCCGAGCGGCGCGGGCGCGGGCGGATTCGGTAGGCAATCGTGGAGAATACAGCAAGCTGATCAGCTGTTCTATCTTCGGGGTAAAACCTGGCGAGTATAACAGCGGGTTAGCACAATTTTTGGATCTATTTAAGCAAAGTTTCTCCCTCCCCTAAAATCAAACCATAACGTGCCGATAAAAACCTGCATTCGCGGTCGAAAAAGGGGTAGGGAAGAAACACACTACCCTTTCCGGCTTATCCTGGTGATTGCGCTTTTTTTTAATGCTGCTGCGGTGGGGGCGCAGGAAAAAGTGGCGGCAGCCCCACCGGCCTTTGCGACGCTCCTGAGCCAATACGAAGATGCCGAGCAAGAAAGCGGCAACTACTTCGCGGCTAGCAACAGCAAGCTGCACTACCTCGCTATCGGCCGGGAAAGCGATACGTGCATCCTGTGGCTACACGGCACCTTCGGGGATGCCTATGATTTCCTCTCCTTTGCCCATAAATTTAGGGAGACGGGGTACCGGAGTATTGCGGTGGATTATTACGGGCACGGCCAAACCGTGTTGTACCAGGATAGCGTTTCGATCTACCACCTGGCCGATGATCTCCAGGATTTGCTGGTGCACGAAGGCATCAGCAGCTGTCTGGTGGTTGGCGTATCCCGCGGGGGGATGATCGCGACGGCGCTGTACGACGAATACCCGGAGCTCGTACGGGGGCTGGCTTTGATTGACGGAGGAAGCGTTCCCTGGACAATAAACGTACAGGAGCTTCCGGAAGCCGTAGCCGGGGCGCGAATCGGCCCCTTCGCCGTACCTCCGGATACTCTATTTGAGTCCCGGGAGGCGGCCTTCCATCACTTCAACTACTTCGGCGAACCGGATGCCTGGAAGACGCTCAATCGGCTCCAGCGGCTTGAAGTAGGCAACCGCGTGCGGTGGAGTTCGCACTACGGACTGCGGCAGTGGCTGTGGGAGCGCTCGCTCGATCAACTCCTGGATGGGGCCTACCGACCTTTCACCCTGCCCTTATTCGCCGCGAGCAACTTGCTGGTCGAACCCAGAGTGGTCTACCGAAATTTAGCCGTTCCGCTCCTACTCATCGACCCCGTGAAGGAGGGGGATTGGCTTATGGATTTCGAGTCAGCGAATCGGGAACTAGCGGAGCTGCATCCAGAGTTGATCGTACACCGAGTTTATCCGGATACCTACCATAATGTCCTATTCGATAAGCCCGATAAGCTGTTCGAGGATCTCCGAGCTTTCTTCGCCAAATTAGAGTAAGCGTGAAAGGGGTAAGCGAAGCCGTGTACCATAAAGTAACGAGCCGCCCGACGCCGGCTACCCCCGCCAGCCTCCCGCCACCCACTCCGCCTGCCGCCTGGCATTTAGCTTCGGTTTGAAGGCGGTGGCGATGGCGCGACGGCCACGGGGGCCGCGTCCGCGTCCAGCTCATCGTGCAGGTGCCGCAGGATACCCACCAGTCCCCGTTCGTGGGTCTAGCGCTCTATGTCGTCGAGGAGGCGGGCGTAGTTTTCGGCCGGCTTGCGGGCTTTTTCCATGGCCACGTCCCAGCCCTGGGTAGCCGGTTTGCCGTGTCCCGTTTTACGCGCCCGCAGGTGCCCGGTTCTTTCCGCGGTGAGGGCCGTGGCGGACGCTAGGGTAGCCCCCTGCTTGTCCTCCAGGATGAAGCGGCCGCGGCGGTAGCAGTCGATGAACTTGGTGTTACCACTCTGGCCGGTCACCCGCTTTTCGAAGCCATAGGTGTTCTGACTTTCATCCGGCAGGCTGGGGTCCGGTTTCGGTACGCCGATCAACGCACAGAAGTCATTCGTAAAACTTTGGGCGTTGCTGGATTCGGCCCCGGAGGCGGACCACTTTTTAGCGCTTGTTTGGGATCTCGCTCACCGCCGCAAACTTGCTCTTTTGTGCCTATCCTTCGCCTCGAAAAGCGTCACTTAGCCCGCTAGGCTCCCCTTTTCGAGACTCAGATAGACCCAAAATAGCGGCGTTTTCGTCAGGCTCGGGAAAGCCAAACAAGCTCTTAACGAATTCGGGGGCGGTGGGCCAGATCACTCCTTGCTCCGGCGGCATATTTGCATTGCGCGGTGGAAGCGCTTCCGTTGTCGTACCGTAGCGTCCACTTCAGTGGACCTGCTGCCCGTACTTCCAGGTATTGTATGCGCTTTTTGGGCACCCAGCCTAACGGCTAACCTCCGCGGGAAGCGGCGCAACTCACCCGTCGCTACGGGTGCCACTACTTAGCGAGCCAACGGCCGCACCATAATATCCTTGAAGTACACCTTACTATCCGGGTCGTGCCCCTGCAACGCAAACGTGCCGCTGGAGAACCTCCGCCCCTCCCCATTAGCGGGCCGCTCTACATTGTCCGGCTCGGTGTACTCCACGACCGTTTCCCCATTAAGCTTGACCGTAACGGTCTTGCCCCGCACGATGACCTGTTGGGTGTACCAGGCGTCGTCCGGAACGAGCACCTCCTTGATGTCCGCAAAGGAGTAAATACTGCCGGTGCGGCGCCAGTCCTTTTGCGAGTTGTTGACCTGCACCTCATACCCCTTCGCCGGCCACCCGTCTTCCTGGTAAGTGGTATGAAAAAAGATGCCGGAGTTGGAACCCGGCGTCGTCATCACCTGGGCCTTAAACTCAAAATCTTGGAACTCGTGATTCATCACCGGCCCTTCATAAAATAGGTGCGCCCGGGGTCCGTGGACCACGATCGCTCCGTCTTCGACCTGAAAAGTGGCGGGGTGTTCACTGGCCCGCCATCCCGCCAAGGTTTTGCCGTCGAATAGGGAGACCCAGCCGTCCGAAGTGGCGGCGACGGCGGTGGCGGGTTTTGCCGCAGTGCAGGCCAGGGCTAGGCAGAGCAACGAACAGCCGGATACAAGATATTTCGTGGTCATTGGTAGTTAGTTATACGGGCTAAGGGGCTTTAAGGTACTTCCTAAACCATCACCTCCCGGATCGCCCGCCCCGCCACGTCCGTTAGCCGAAAGTGGCGCCCCTGGAAGGGGTAGGTCAACTGCTCGTGGTCGAAGCCCAGGAGCCCCAGCACGGTGGCCTGCACGTCGTGGACGTGCACCCGGTCGCGGACGCCGGCGTAGCCGATCGCGTCCGTTTCGCCGTAGACGACCCCGGGTTTGACGCCGCCGCCGGCCATCCACATCGTGAAGGCCTCGCCGTGGTGGTCGCGGCCGAGGAAGGGCATCTCCACCCCGCCGCGATTTTCCCGCATCGGGGTGCGGCCGAACTCGCCGCCCCAGACCACCAGGGTGTCCTCCAACATGCCCCGCTGCTTGAGGTCCTTGATCAGGGCGGCCATCGGCCGATCAATGCCCTGGCACTGCCGCGGCAGGCCCTCCTCGAGGCTGGTGTATAGGTCAGAACCGTGGTTGTCCCACCCCCAGTCGTAGAGCTGTACGAAGCGGACGCCGGACTCCGCCAGCCGCCGCGCCAGCAGGCAGTTGTTGGCGAAAGTGGATTGGCCCGGCGAAGTGCCGTACATCGCGTGGATGTAGTCGGGCTCTTTCTTGATGTCCATCACCTCGGGGACGGACACCTGCATTTTAAAGGCCATTTCGTACTGCTGGATGCGCGTGAGCGTTTCCGGGTCCCCCACCGCCTCGTACTGCCGCCGGTTGAGCTCGGTGATGGCGGCGATGGACCGGCCACGCAGGTCACGCGACATGCCCTCCGGATCGGTGAGGTATAAAATCGGGTCGCCCGCCGTACGGCACTGCACGCCCTGGTGAATGGACGGTAAGAAACCACTCCCCCAGAGCTGCTTGCCGGCGCTCGGGTTACGGGCCCCCGAAGCCAGCACGATGAAGCCCGGCAGGTTTTCGTTCTCGGAGCCCAGGCCGTAGGTCACCCACGAGCCGAAGGAGGGGCGCCCGGGGCGGGGACTGCCCGTCTGCATCAGCAGTTGCGCCGGTGCGTGGTTAAACTCCTCGGTGTGGACCGCCTTTAAAAAAGCGACCTCATCGGCCACTTCGCTGAAGTGGGGGAGCAGGTCGGACACCCAGGCCCCACTCTGCCCGTGCTGCCGGAAGGTGGCCTGTGGCCCCAGCATCATCGGCGTGCCCTGAATGAAGGCAAAGCGTTTGCCGGCGAGTAAGGACTCCGGACAGGGCTGCCCGTGCAGTTTTTGCAGCTCTGGCTTATAATCAAACAACTCTAGCTGGGAGGGCGCGCCGGCCATGTGGAGGTAGATCACCCGCTTGGCCCGCGGCGCGTACTGCAGCGCCGTTGCGAGTAGCTGCTCCTCGCCGAGCCCCGCTTCCGGCTTTGCCCCGCATCCCGTGAGGCTCGCCAGGGCCAGTCCACCCAGCCCCAGGACGCCCTGCCGCAGGAAGTTCCGGCGGCTGTTGTAGTGGGCCTCCCGGTGGCGAAATTCGTGTAGTAGCCCGCTCATATCAACTGGTTGTCAAAAATTCGTCGGTGTTCAGGAGGGCATTGGCTACCACGGCCAGGGCGGCGTGGGCGTCCTGGTCCGTGGTGTACGCCGCTTGGTACAACTTAGTGAGGATGCGCTGTTCGTCGGGTGCCGCCGGGCGCCGGAGCAGCAGCCGATATAGCCCATCGATGCGGGTTTCCAGGTCGGGTAGGGGAGCTACTTCCTCCGCTAGCCGGTCGGCCACCTCCAGCAGGGCCGGGTCATTAAGCGTCATCAGCGCCTGCAGCGGCGTGTTCGTGATCGTCCGGCGGCTCAGGCAAAACTCCCGGGTGGAGGCATCGAAGGTGGTCATGCCCGGGTGCATCGCCGAGCGCCGCAGGTAGGTGTACAGCGCGCGCCGGTAGCGGTCTTCTCCCGTGCTGGTCACCCATTTGATGTCGCTGTAGGGAATGTTGTCCCACAGGCCATCGGGTTGGGGGGGCATCACGCCGGGGCCGCCGCGTTTGTTGCTAAGTAGTCCACTGACGGCCAGGGCCTGGTCGCGGATCTGTTCAGCCGTGAGGCGCTTGCGGGGCCCGCGGGCCAGCCATTCATTGTGCGGGTCGCGGTCGAGCAGCTGAGGACCGGCTTCGGAAGACTGTCGGTACGTTTCCGACAGCACGATCGTGCGCAGGAGGCCCTTCTGGCTCCAGCCCAGGGGACCGCTAAATTCAGTGGCCAAGTAGTCCAGGAGTGCGGGGTGAGTGGGTTGGGCACCCTGGCTACCCAGGTCTTCGAGCGTGGCCACCAGGCCGGCCCCAAAGAGCTGGGCCCAGGCGCGGTTGACGGCCACCCGGCTGGTGAGCGGCTGTTCGGGACGGGTAAGCCACCGCGCAAACTCCAGCCGATCGGTCACGGCGGCACCGGCCCGCCCATCCAGTAACTCCGGTACGCCGCCGCTGACTTCCTGGCCGTGGACCAGCCAGTTGCCCCGCTCAAACACGTAACTTTTCCGTCGACTTTCCCCGCTGGTCTCCACCAAGATGGGCGTAGTGATCGAATCCTCTGCCGCGATCAGTTCGGCGATGTACGTCCTGATCTCTTCCACGCCGGGGGCCTCCGCGCCGGGCAGCCGGGGTTCGTAGCCGACGGCATTGATGGCTACCAGTTTATGGTCCTCCGCGCCCCGCGCCACGAGGTAAAGCGCGTGCTCGCCAGCGGGAACTTCGATGGGCAGGCGGACGTCGTAGAGTCCCCATCCCTTCGGTTCGAAGGGGTATGCCGTCAGTAGGGGGCCTTCCGGCCCGTCCAGCCGCACCTCCAGTGTCCCTGCTTTTATCATGCGCAGCTCCACCTGCAGGGCAGCTAGGTCGTGCAGGTCACGCTGCGGCAGCGAGAACGAGTTTTCCGGTCCCAGGTACATAAAGTCCTCGTCGGCCCGGGCCGTAAACACGCCCCCCACGACGTTTTCAAAGACGTTAGGACGCAGTCGGGGCTCCCGGACCTTGATGAGTTGCCGCCAACTTTCCACCTGCGTCCGCGCCTCCGCTTCCGCGTGTTCGGCGATCCAACTCTCCAGGCTTTTGTACTTGGCTTCGTCGGCCGCATGGAGCGTACGCAACAGCGGCGCCTCGGTGACGTGGTCGTGATCCACGGTGTTGTTGAACAGTGCGTAACTGCTGTAGTACTCCGCGTGCCGAAGCGGGTCGTAGGGGTGCGAGTGGCACTGCACGCAGGCCATGGTGGTGCCCTGGAAGACTTCCCAGGTGGTGTTGACGCGGTCGATCACGGCGGAGACGCGGTACTCCTCGTTGTCGGTACCGCCCTCGCCGTTGCTCATGGTATTGCGGTGGAAACCGGTGGCCACCAGCTGTTCCTCGGTAGCTTCCGGCAGCAGATCGCCGGCCAGTTGGTAGGTGACAAACTGGTCGTAGGGGAGGTCTTCGTTGTAGGCCCTGACGACCCAGTCGCGGTAGCGCCAGATGCTGCGCGGCCGGTCGCGTTCGTAGCCCCTAGAATCGGCGTAGCGGGCCAGTTCCATCCACCGGCCGGCCTGCTGCTCCCCGTAGGCGGGTTGGGCCAGCAGGCTGTCGACGAGGGCGGGGTAGTCCAGTTCGCCGGTCAAAAAAGCGTCGGCCAAAGCCTTAGGCGCGGGTAGTCCGGTCAGGTCGAAGCTGACGCGGCGCAGCAGTTCGCCTTTTGGGGCGGCGGGCGCGGGTGCAAGGTCTTTTGCCAGGAGTGCCGCCCGGACGAAGGCGTCGATGGGCTGGACGTCCTCCCCGTCCGCCACCTCCGGAAGGGCCGGCCGCACGGGGGGCTGGTAGGCCCAGTGTTCTTCCCACTCGGCCCCCTCATCGATCCAGGTTTCGATCAGCCGGATCTCCTCCTCCGACAGGGCCGCTCCGTCCAAGGGCATGCGGTACTCCTCGTCCGCGTGCCGGATGCGGGCCACGATCTCGCTCCGTCCCGCATGACCGGGCACGATGGCGTAGCGGCCGCTTTCCGTTTGGTGCAGCGCATCCTCCCGAAACACCAGGCCGAAGCCACCGGCCTGCTTCACGCCGCCGTGGCAGCCGACACACTTCTCGTTGAAGATGGGGCGGATATCCGCATTAAAGCTGACCGTCCGTTCCGGCTGGCAGGCGTAAGCCGACACGCACAACACGATGAGAAAGGGTAGTAGGCGCATGATCGAAAGCTTAGGTAATGCTTCAGAAATATACCGAATTCTAGCTACACCCGCCGCAAGCGCACGGGCTGCGTCATGCCCGACAGCCACTGCGGTACGTACAGGTTGTCGTCGCGGTCGGTGCAGACGTCGTGGGGATTGAGGAAGGTCCGCCCGTCCCACTCCACGTCCCGAAAGGTTTCCTGACGAGTGGGCGCGGAGCCGCCGGGTAGGGACACGACCTTGAAGTCGGCGTCCAGGACGGCGACCATGCCGTTGTAGTTCCAGTTGCTTTTCGTCCAGATGACGGCGAACAGGGTGTGGTCGCCGGCCAGCACGGGGCGGCAGATCTTCAGGCCCGGAAGCTGGTGGGTAGCGAGGTGGCGGCCGTCCATCGACCAGCGCTGGAAGTTCTGGTCGGCGCGGCTGGTGATGAGCAGTTCGTCCTTTCCGCGACGGCCGTCGACCAGGATGCCGTGGCAACAATTGAAGTGGTCGGGCCCGCCGAACACGTTCACCAGTTGCCCCTGGGCGTCGTAGTGGAAAACCTGGTTGGTGCCGTAGCCGTCCGCTACGTAGATGTCCCCGCTGCCGGTGACCGTCGTTTCGGTGGGTTTAAAACTAGTCTCAGCAGGAATGGCATCTTCGGGGACGCGGAGCTCGCGGATGAGCCGCCCGTCCAGGTCGAGGTTGATGACCCGGCCCGCGGCGGAGTCGGTGAGCCAGAAGGTCTGGTCGGAACCCTCCCCCGCCAGGCTGAGTCCGTGGGGTTCCGGCAGGTTATGCTGAAAGGTAGCGACCACCTGGCCGTCGGCGTCGTAGAGCAGCACGTCGAAGTGGTTGCTCACCACCGAGCAGGCCAGCCGGCCGCGGGCGTCGACCACCATTTCGTGGAAGTGGACCACGGGGGTGCTCCGACCGTCCAGTTGGCTCCACTGGTGGTCGGCCACGTACTGGAACGCCCCGTGTCCGACCGTATCGGGGGGCGGGGCGCCCGCCCCCTCGCCCCTCAGCAGCGAGGGGGCGGCAACCGCGGCGCACAGGCCCGTAGCGGTTTGTAAGAAGGAGCGGCGGGAGGACGGCTTAGGCATAAGTCTAATTATTTGAGCGGATTTGTTGGCGGTTCGCCGGTTCCGGTTCCGCGATTCACGGCGATGCCGGGGTGGCTGTCCGCGAAGGCCGCGGCCGCCGCGGGGGGGACCTTTGTCTGCCAGAGGTACAGGCGTTGGAGGCTGGGGTAGCGGTCGAGGTGGGCGAAGATGGCGGCGTCGACCTCCGTGCCGTAGAGGTTGAGGCTTTCGAGGTGTTGTAGCTGCGCGAGGCGCTCCACCGTCGCCGTAGTCAGGCGGGTACCGTTGAGGCGGAGCCGCACCAGGTTCGTGAATTGGGGGAGGGGCGCCAGTGCCGTATCGTCGAGGGCCTGCCGGTCGAGGTTGAGGTAGACGACCTGCTCGCCGGCGGCGTCGGCCAGTTCCAGGAGGGATTCCGCGCTGACCGCGCTGCCGGCCCGGGGCTGGGCTTCCAGGCCACCGCCACCGGCCTGCACCGCCGAGAGTTGCCAGCCGAGGGCGCGTAGGGCTTCGGTACGTGCTTGCGGGAGGGCCGGGATGCGTACCTGCTCCACGTAGCGGCGCGCGCGCAATTCCAGTCCGTAGTCCCGTTGCAGCAGCGCTTTCAGTTCAGCGGGCGTCGCCTCTACGTCCAGGACGAAGGTGGTATCGGCGCCCTCCGCGATCCAGTAACGCAACAACTCGATCTGGGTGAAGCTCCAGGGGTCCCCGTTGGGCGGCATGGCCTTGACGTGGTTGCGGGGGAGGGTGACGCGCTCGACCCAGCGACTGTGCAGGGGCGCTCCGGGTTCCAGGATCGCGCCGTCCTCCCCGCCGGCGAGGGCGAAGCGGGGGGCGTCCAGGCGGAGCCCACCCCGCTGCTCGTCCGCGTTGTGGCACTGCACGCACTGGGCATCCAGCGCCGGCTGCAGGAAGGTCGCATACAGTTTGATGGAATCTAGGTCAACGGCATTCCAGTCGGTCATTGCGCTGGAGTCCGGGGCGTGGCCGGTCAGTCGCCGGACGATGGGCGGCGCGTGCTCCAACAGGTAATCCTCGCCGTGGGTGAGACTGCCGCCCAGGTGGCCCGCCAGCCCGAGTAGACCGGCGACGAGCAGGCCATAGCCCTTAGCCAGGGAACCGCCCCGGCGGGTGGCCCAGATCCCACCCACGGAGAATACGGCGACGCTCACGCCGAGCCACCGGTGCCAGAACAGGGTATCCCCGCCGCCGCTCTCCGCGGCCAGCAGCCAGCCGCAGCCGGCCGCCGTGATGGCGGACACCGCCCCCAGTACCCAGGCGACGTGCACCGCGGGGCGGGCCTTCCGGCCCGGCCACCACTCCAGCACCACCGCTAACAGCAGCAGGCCGATGGGCAAGTGGACGATTAGGGGATGGAAACGACCGACGAAGAGGGAAAAATCAGCCAGGAACATGGGATCAATCTAGCCGCCACGGCTTGCGGACGGCGGTACCAAAATTAAGGAATTTCCCAGGAGTCTCGGTTAGCCCCGCGCTGTAGTTGTCTTCATAGCGGGCATAGGTAACAACCAACGAGACACGCAGGTACACCGGGCAAGGGTACCGTGGGTTCCACCCCCGTGGCCCTCCGGGGCTCTGGGGTTGACCTGGCGCCAGCGGGGCGATAATTGGGTAGTTCGGGGCGCCCAAACCCCACGACTTACATTTGCCCCCACGTTCCCTCCCCTGACACCCGCGCCCCGCGCCGCTGGTGTTGTTAAACCTTGCCCTATGGCCCGCCGCCCCAAATCGCGCTACCCCGCGCGCATCGATAACGTCACGATCACGGGCCTAGCCGACAAGGGCTTCTGCGTGGGCAAGACCCCGGAGGGCATGACCGTCTTCGTCGAGGAGGTGGCCCCCGGAGACGTGGTGGACGTGCGCCCCTTCCGGAAGAAAAAGAAGGTACTCTTTGCCGCCCCCCTAAAGTTCCACGAGCGGTCGGCCGAGCGGGTGGAGCCCTTCTGCCAGCACTTCGGTGTGTGTGGGGGCTGCAAGTGGCAACACTTCGCCTACGCCGGGCAGCTGCGGGAAAAGGAGCGGATGGTGCACGATGCCTTCGCCCGCATTGGCAAGGTGGCGGTCGGCGAGTGGCAGCCGATTCTCGGAAGCGAGGACATCCGGTACTACCGCAACAAACTCGAATTCGGCTGCGCCAACCGCCGCTGGCTGACCACCGAAGAGGTGGGGACCGACATCTCCAACGCCGAGGCCGTCATTGGCTTTCATAAGGGCGGGGCCTACGATAAGCTGATCCAGATCGAGCACTGCCACCTGCAGCACGGACCCAGCAATGAATTGCGCAACGGGCTGCGGGCGCTGGCCGTAGAACTTGGTATCCCGTTCTTCGATATGCGGGAACGCCACGGTTTGCTGCGGCAACTGATGGTGCGCACCACTACCCTGGGTGAGTGCATGTTGGTGGTGGCCTTTTACCACGACGACCGGGCGGAAATCCGGCGCTTTCTGGACGCGGCCCTCGCCCGCTTCGGCGAGCAGATCACCAGCCTGTTTTACTGCATCAATCCGAAGATCAACGAGTATATGATGGACCTGGAGATGGTCTGCTACGCCGGCCCCGACTACGTCACCGAGCGCCTCGGCCACGTGCGCTTCCGCATCGGCCCGAAGTCGTTCTTCCAGACCAACACCGCCCAGGCCGAACGCCTCTACGCCATTACCCGCGAGCTGGCCGGGCTCACCGGCGAGGAGAACGTCTACGATCTCTACACCGGCATTGGGTCGATCGCCCTCTACGTGGCGGACCGCTGCAAGAAAGTCGTAGGCATCGAGGAGATTGCCGCGGCCATCGACGACGCCCGCGTCAACGCGGAACTGAATGGGGTGACGAATGCGACCTTCTACGCGGGGGACGTGCGCCATATATTTACCGACGCCTTCGCGGCCGAACACGGACGGCCGGACGTGCTCATCACCGATCCGCCGCGGGCGGGCATGCACCCCAAAGTGGTCGACATGCTCCTCGCACTGGCGCCGCCCGTTATCGTGTACGTCAGTTGTAATCCGGCCACCCAGGCGCGGGACCTGGCCCTGCTGGACGAAAAATACGTGGTAGAAATCGCCCGCCCTGTAGATATGTTTCCCCATACCAGCCACGTCGAAAACGTTGTCAAACTTACGTTACGTAACTTGTAGGGCGAGAATGCCTATTACCCCCCTGTCCGACAACTACTTAAACGCTCCTTTCGCACACGTTCTCCAACATGACTGCCAATACATTAAGACCACTCCTCGATGAGCTGGTGGCCGCCGGCATGAGACAGGATTCCGCTCAGCGATTTATGTCCCGGCTTAAACACCGCAGCTATTTAGCCAAAGATTTTTTCTTCTCCCAGGGCGACAAGCGGCCGCCCATGGCGTTCGTCGTTTCTGGTTATGTGCGGCTGTACACCACCGATGAGCAAGGGGAGGTTTCCGTACGCCTCATTGTGGGCCCGGGAGACATCATTGCCTGCGTCGTTTCCGCGATGTACGGCTCTCCGGCGTTCTACTCCGCGGAGTGTATCGCCGACTGTGAGCTGATGATCATCGACCCCTTCCTACAGTCTGAGATTCGCAAGGAAGACCGCTCTCGCCTTTTGATGCAGGACATCATCGTGCGTCGCCTGCTCGACGCGATGCAGGAGAAAGCGGCGATGCTTCCCCTCAAGGCTACCGATCGCTACCTCTATTTTATCGAGCGCTACCCCCACTTCGTCAAGCACGTGCCCGCCGCTACGATCGCTAACTATATCGGGGTGCGCCCACAATCCCTCAGCCGAATCCGGCAAACGCTCCGAGAAGACAAAAAATTACCGACTTATTAACCGATGTGAATTTGTGGTGACAACTAAAATGCGATCTTCGTGGAAGATTTTATTGGCTACAGTTAGACACTTTGAACAAAACTCGGTTGTATTTAATAGCGCCCTTTACCCTTCGGTAAGGGCGTTTTTGTTCAGTCAAAGTTTACGTAGCCCGTCTCTCCATACTGGGTTCTGACCCGGTGATACCTGCCGGTGGTAGCCAACTCCCTGATCGCTTCACCCCCCTGCAGTTCCCGAATCACGTTGTCTCCCCCCGCCGGGGCCACCCGGAGGTAGTGCCGTCCCCGCGTGGGCACCTGACGCACCGTACCCGGTGCGGCGGCCGGGGCTATCGGCTCGGCGTCGGGACCGAGCAGGTAGGGTAGGGGGTCGCGCGCTCCCCCGGCGTAGATGCCGAAGTGCAGGTGGGGCGGGGTGGTGCGGGCATTACCGGTGTTGCCTACTAATCCGATGGTATCCCCGCGGGACACGTACTGCCCGGCGGTAACCAATTGGCTATCGAGGTGGGCATAGTAGTAGTTTAGTCGGCGTTCCCCGTCGCGCAGCCAGACCGTCTTGCCTCCCAGTCCGCCGATCTTTACGCGCGAGATCCGCCCGTCCGTCGTGGCCAGTAAGGGCGTGCCGCGGGGGGCAAAAATGTCATTTCCCTCGTGACTCCGTCGCCCGCCGTCGCGGCTGGCTCCCCAGAAGCTCCTGATGTCCCCGGCATCGCCACCGGCCACTGGGAAGAGTAGGGCCGGGGCACTGCTGAAGGTGATCTCGTAAGGCCCCGTGGCGTAGGGAGCGGACTGGGTGACTAATAGGAGCGCCGCTTCTTCCGGCCGCCTATTTTCGTAGGAAAGGTAAGTGGAGGAGGTATCCCAGCTGGCGACGAGATCCTGCGCGCCCTCGCCGTCTACCCGGTAGAGCTCCCCGAATAGGGTAGCCTCCGGCGATTGCGGGCCGGCCATTACCCGCAGTAGGCGACCCGGGGGAAGCCAGAAACGCCAAGCCAGGGCCGATGTCGCAACTGCCGTGTCGGCGCCCACAGCCTCCAGGTGGGGCAAACTGATGCTGAGGGTATCCCGTCGGGCCGCGAAGTAGGCCGTATCCCAGCGCGCCAGTATGGCCGGGTTGTAGGGCTTGCTCCACACGTAGCGCTCGCGCAGCGTCGCCCGACCGAAAGTCTTTTCTACCCACCGCTCCAGTCCCGTGCGCAGGTTAGTGCACCCACCGCCGAGGTAGATACCCGCGACCAGCAGGGGGAGCAACAGGCGCCAGTAGGACCGTGTGGTGTGGTTCCGGGGCATGGTCAGTAAACCAAGCGGAGGGGTTTTTGGATCACTACCGGAGTCGCCTATCGCTGCCGCTGTCGGGCAACTTCCGCTTCCGCGCCGTACATCACGCTGACCCCAAGCCGTTGCAGGAGCTTACGGTAAGCGGTCGCCGCTTCCCGGGCCAACACGGCATCGGGATACGTCTTACCCGTATAGATTGCTACCCAGCCGGGGCGGGAAGGCTCTTGTAGGCAGTCCGTAGCCAGGATAGCCTGTCCCCGCATCCCGGCCGCGGCGAGCTGGGCTAGACGCACCTCCACTTCCTCGGCAGCTACGATTGCGTCTACGACCACGAAGCGGGGTGCATTGCGCGTTGCTCCCGCCGGACAATCTGCCGGCGCGGCCGCAGGTACCGGGTTTTCCCCAAAGGGTGCCGTGCCTGCTCCGATCCGGATGTCGCGCGGCGTACGGAAGCGCGGGTCGTTGAAGGGGTCGGGGATGACCGGCCCGTAGCGCTTCTCGTAACCTAGCAACACGAGCAGGCCGGTAATGCCCACTAGGACGGCGATGTTAAAAAAGCGCCGCCGATTCTGCCGACGCTCGGGGGGCGTCGGGCCGTAGGCTGGCCGGTGCTCGATTTCTTCCAGGATTTCCTTTCGCTTTCCGTAGCGGTTGAGGTAGTCGTTGAAGGTGTGGCGGGGGCGGGGGATGCGCCGCAGCTGCAGATTTCCCCGCTGGTTTACTACGATCAGTCCGACGCCGTTCTTTTGGCACTGTTTTTCCAGGGTGCGGAGCTCTGCCGGATTGACGAAAGTGTCGGTGCCGACGGCAACCCAACTCTCGTTGGCCGGGTAGCGACCCAGCTGCTGAATGGCGGAGATCGAGTGCGTAAAGCTGAGCTGCAGGCGGGTGACCAGGGAGGTGATTAGGGCCGCACCCAGCAGGAAGAGCCCGATCAGAGTCACGGTATTGAGGGCATTGAAGTACCATTCGTAACCGAGAAGCGCGGAGAGAAGCCCAATCAATGCAATGCTGGCGAGGCGACCCGCCCAGGCGGCCTTCAAACGATCGGTCTTTAGTTTAAGCTGGTGGATGGTCGTCCGGCTCTTGGCCTCCACCACTACGACGTAGGGGCGCCCCTTCGCCCGCATAAAGGCCAGGAGTACGTCGGCCCGCTTAAGTTTGGTGTATACCTCAGTGCTTACGAAGGCGGGCTTGCGTCGGTAGTAGACCGCGTTCAGCCGGTCGGCGACCGCGTGCTGAATAAACCGTTCCGTCATTGGTCCTCCCATCGGCCACAAAGATAACTTTAAATAAAATGTATCATAATTTGGGAAAAATCAACATTCCGCCTATACTTGTGGTGAATGAAGCGCGCTGCTAATCGCAGCCCATGTTAATTAAGAGTTTCGCCAGCGCCGTTCAGGGCGTCGACGCCCGTTCCATCATCGTGGAAGTCAATGCCGGGGGCAGCGTACCCGACAACAAGCCCTGGTACAACGTGATCGGCTTGCCCGATAGCGCCATTCGCGAGGGTTCCTACCGCGTAGAGACCGCCATCAAGAACAGCGGCTTTAGGAACATCCGGGTCCGCACCGTCATCAATTTAGCCCCGGCTGATGTCCGCAAAGAAGGGGCGGCCTATGACCTGCCCATCGCCATCGCCTACCTGCAGGCCACCCGGCAAATCCATGCACCCCCCGCCGAGGAGTTTATGATTATGGGGGAGCTCGCCCTCGGCGGCGAGTTGCGGCCCATCAAGGGGGCCCTGCCCATGGCCATCAAGGCCCGACAGCTCGGTTACCGCGGCATGCTGCTGCCCCGCGAAAATGCCCGGGAGGCCGCGATTGTAGATGGCATAGAGGTCTACGGGGTGGAGACGCTCCGCCAGGCCGCGGAATTTCTCAGCGGTCAATTTGTAGTGACCCCTACTCAGGTAGATACCCGGGCGGAGTTTTTCCGGGAGCGGATGGCGTATGAGGTGGACTTCCGTGACGTCCGCGGTCAGGAGAACATCAAGCGTTCGCTCACGATTTCCGCCGCCGGTGGGCACAATGTTATCCTTATCGGTCCTCCGGGAGCGGGCAAGACCATGCTCGCCCGCCGCTTGCCGACCATCCTGCCGCCCCTCAGTCTCCGGGAAGCCCTGGAGACCACCAAGATCCATTCCGTAGCCGGCACCCTACCGCAGGCCGCCGCCCTGATCACCACCCGCCCCTTCCGGGCTCCCCACCATACGATTAGCGACGTGGCACTCGTCGGCGGCGGCAGCTTTCCCACGCCGGGCGAGATCAGCCTATCCCACAACGGCGTCCTGTTCCTAGACGAGCTCCCCGAGTTTAAGCGCAGCGCCCTGGAAGTGATGCGGCAACCCATGGAGGAGCGGCGCATTGTCATCAGCCGCGCCCGACTGACGGTGGAGTTTCCGTCGAGTTTCATGCTGATCGCCAGCATGAATCCCTGTCCCTGCGGCTACTTCAACCACCCTGAGAAAGAATGCGTCTGCGCCCCCGGCGTCGTCAAGCGCTACCTCAACCGCATCAGCGGCCCCCTGCTCGACCGGATCGACCTGCACGTGGAGGTGACCCCGGTGTCCCTGGATAAACTTACCGCTCGACCGACCACTGCGGGGGAGGGCAGCGCCGAGATTGCCCGGCGGGTGCAGGAAGCCCGCAACGTACAGGAGCAACGCTTCGGCGATCACAAGGGCATCTACTGCAACGCCCAGATGCCAGGTCGGCTCGTCCGCCAGTACTGTCGGCTCGACGCAGCGGGCAACCGACTGCTAAAAACCGCCATGGAGAAGCTGCAATTGAGTGCGCGCGCCTACGACCGCATTCTCAAAGTGGCGCGGACGGTGGCCGATCTGGAGGGTAGCGCCGTCATTGCCCCCGCCCACCTTGCCGAAGCGATCAACTTTCGGACCCTGGACCGGGGTACCTGGGGTGAACGATACTGAGTGCGGTCGTCCACTAACGGCTCGCGCGCAGCTTTAGAATTTTTACTTCCACGCGCTGGTTGCGCTGATTGCAGGGCTCATTATCCTCGACGCAAACGGGCCGGGTCTTTCCGTAGCCGCGGGGCAGCAACTGCGAGGAACCGATATTGAGGGCGGTGAGGTAATCTATTACGGCAATGGCCCGTTCCTGGCTGATGCGGTTGGCGTAGACGGGTCCGGCCTGGTAGCTGGCATGGCCGCCGATTTCGACGATGACGTCGGTGTTTTGGCGGAGGAAATCGGCAATCTCGGTGAGGGCTTCCTGACTCTCCCGCTCGATCTCCGCGCTGTTGGCCTTGAAGGTGATGTCTTCAATCTCAAAAACCTGGCCAATTTTAAGTTCTCCCCGGGTCCTACCCAATTCCACTAACGGGGCGCTGGGGGCAGCTGGAGCTTGGGGTTTGTGTACGCCGGTCTGGGGCCGGGGCCGGGAGGTAGCCGTGGGCGAAGCGGGGGATGCCGCTCGCTCTACCATTAGCTGGTCCTCCCGGTCCGGCTTAGGTTGGTCCAAATTCTCGTCGCAAGCGATGGGCTCCAGGGGCTGGGCGTTGTCCAGGAGGATGTTCCCGTTGTAAGGAAAGAGAATGGGTTGCTTATAGAAGGCCTCCAGCATGATAAAGGGGTAGTCTTGCTGGGGGCTTAGCTTGATGCGGAATTCCTGCCAGTCCCAGTTGGAGACCAGGGGGCTGGCGCCGATGATCTCTCCCACGTCGCAGACGGCGAAGCCGCCGCGTACGTTCAGTTTGATGGGGGTGACGTAGTTCTCATTGCTGTCCGTAAGTCGGCTGCGCGAGAGGTAAAGCTCGGAGCGAGCGAGTTGGATGCGCAATTCGTAGCACTGACCGGCCTGCATGGGCGCGCTGATGCGCTGGTTCACCCGCTCGTAGGTATCGTTGTCGCGCGTGACCATACCCAGGTAGGTTCTGCCGTGCTGGGCGGGCTTGACCACCTTGAATTCCCGCAGAGGATCGGGCTGAATGTCAACGGCCGATTCCCCGGGAAAGCCGCAGTCGGTCCATCCCCGGGGGGCGGCGCCCACCCGCGGAACGTTGTCTTCAAAGGAGGGGTTGGTGAGGAGAATGACCCCTTCCTCCTGGGCTCCTAAGCGAAGGCTGAGCAGGGTAAGTAGCGACAGGTAGAAGTAGTGCATCTCGTTTCAGTTCAGTCGACATCCTGCATACTGGAGCGGAAGGATGATCGTCGTCCATAGTCCGTGTGTAACGCGAAAGGGAACAAATTGGTGCAAATAAAATGTTACCAACCCGTGCGAAAGTTTGATTACTCCCTGGATTACAAGCAACTGGACCTGCGCCGCCAACCCGAGTTGTACGCCGTCGGGCGCGGTGAACAGGGGGTGTTGCTGGTCGAGCCGTATAAGTCGGAAATTTTGCCCCACTGGCGCTTTCGTACCCCGGAGATCGCCACCGCATCCGCCGCCGCAATTTACGCGATGTTCCTGGATTACCTGCGCCAGAAGGACTTTGTCGGGGCCGATATGGCCCGGAAATTTCTACAAATGGGTTATACCCGCTCGCGCCGGTACGCCAACTACCGGGGGGGAAAAAGTACGACGGTCCGGTACCCGACGATAAGAAGGGACAGAGCGGCGCCCACGGCCGTGACCAGCTCGAGCGGCAGGAGGAGGACCCGGAGAAAGCCGAGTCGGCTCGCATCTTCAAGGCGAAGTGGGAGGAGGCCAAGGTCCACCCCGACTACGTCCGCCAGAAGGAAGCCTTTCAGGAGCGCTATGGCTGACTGAGCACCTCCGTTGCGAGTCGCTCAATCATCCGCTTACACCCTTCGAGTTGGTCCACGGCCACGAACTCATTCGCCCGGTGGGCCTGGGCGATGTCACCCGGACCGCAGATCACGCTCGGAAAGCCGGCTCGGGAGAACTGCCCGGCCTCGGCGGCGTAGGCCACGGTGCCGGTGGTGGAGTGGCCGGATATCCGCTTGATGAGGTCTACAATAGGAGCATCTTCCGCCGTATCCAGTGGGGGCACGGGCGGGTGCATGGCCAGGTGGGCAATGCTATAGTCGGCGTAGCGGTGGCGGCCCGCCGTTTCCCGTGCATGGCAATAGGCTTGGAAGTCCGTGAAGAGTTGGTCGGCGTCGTCCATCGGGATGGTGCGGTAATCCCAGTCGAAGCGGCATTCGTTGGCTATGATGTTGAAGGCCGAGCCGCCCGTGATCTTGCCGACGTGAATGCTGGTGTGGTGGGGTGTGAAGCGATCGTCGGTGCGGCCAGCGGCGATGAGGGCGTCCATCTTATTTTCCAGCCAGACGATCAGGCGGGCCGCTTCGTGCACCGCATCCACCTCGTCCTTGATGCGGCTGCTGTGCCCCTGGCTGCCCCGCACTACCGTCGTGTAGACCATGATCCCTTTCTGGCCCACCATCGGCTGTAGCATGGTGGGTTCACCGATGATGGCTCCGAGCGGACGTTCGGCATAGTGATCCCGGATGGCCTCCGCGAGGATGTCTCCGGCCCGGCATCCTATCTCCTCGTCGTAGCTAAAGGCAAAGTAGACCGGCCGTTGCAGTTCCGTGGCCTGCAGCAGGGGCACGGAGGCCAGGCAGCAGGCCAAAAAGCCCTTCATGTCGCAGCTGCCCCGGGCAAACAGCTTGCCGTCTTTTTGCACCAGCTCAAAGGGATCGGTGTCCCAGGGCTGGCCAACCGTGGGCACCACGTCCATGTGCCCACTCAGGATGATGCCGCCGTCCACGGCCGGGCCGATGCGGCAGTGAAGGCAGGCCTTGTCTCCGGATGCGTTGGGAACCAGGGTGTAGGCCACCCCGTGCTTGGTCAGGTACTGCTCGATCCAGTGCAGGACGGGCAGGTTAGTTTCTCCACCGAGGCCGGGGAAGGAAACGAGGTGGGCGAGAATTTCGGTGGCGGTCATAGGTGGGCGGATGGAAGCGGTGTGGGAACGGGCCAGGTGCAAAGGGGTTGGCTGGGATTCCGGGCGCCGAATCGATGGGTAAGGTACTGCGGGAGGAGCGTGGGTGGCCGACTCCACACCTGCGCACCGCCGCCCGGGACCTGGTGCGGCCTATATTGGTGACCTTTTCGGGGATTGTCCGTCCTAACCACCCACCCACAAGCTTTAACCCATGCGTGCGTTTGCTTTCACCCTTACGTTTTTGTCCTTGCTCGTTTTCGCCGGTGCCCGCCTGACGGCCCAGGTAACCAGTCAGCAGCAACTAATGAGCCGCGGCAATCAAGCTGCCCTGACGCTCGAACTGCCCAGCGCCCGGGCTAAGTTGGTCGACGACCTCTGGCAAGATTGGCTGAAGGATACCTACAGGGTGAAGACCAGCAAGACGAGGAAGGTGAAAACCGGGGAGTTATCCTCCCTCAATTTTGGTATTCCCGGCGTCAGTGCCGGCGGGAAAGTAGATATGTACAGCACCATCAACAACGTAGGCGACGGCAGTGAGCTGACCGTTTGGATCGCCACCCCGCGGGGCTACGTCAACCCCGACTTGGACGCCACGCAGTACCTCGAGGCCGAGAAGATGCTGATGAACTTTGCCCTGGAGGTGAGCCGCGCGCAAATCTCCGAAGACGTAAGCGTACAGGAAGACAACCTCAAAAACCTGGAAAAAGAACTCGACCGCCTGCGTAAGGACAAGGAGCGGGCGGAGCGCGACATTGTCGACGCCCAGCAGCGCATTGCCGAATTGGAGGCCGGTATCCAGCAGAACATCAGCGATCAGGAAATCAAACAGCGGGAAATCGAAGCCCAGATTCAGGTGGTAGAGACTACGAAGCGCCGCCTCAAAGAATTCTAGTCGGCTATCTTTCGGCGGACCAAAGCCGATCCGATGCGCACCTATCTTTTCCTTATTTTTCTTTTGCTGGCCTGTGGACTCAGTGCCCAACGAAAGCCCGACCGGCTATCCGAACTCGGGATTGACGCGGGGCGGTTGGCGCGGGTGGATAGTTTTTTGCAGGAGCTCGTAGCACAGGGGATTGTTCCCAACGCCCAGGCCTTGGTCGTGCGTCGGGGAGAGGTGGTATTGCGGTCCACCCACGGTCTGGCGGACGTGGAGAGCGGCCGGGTGGCACGGGCCGATGACATCTACCGCATCGCCAGCCAGACCAAGGCACTCGTGACCGTGGGCCTGATGCAGCTCTACGAACGGGGGGCGTTCCTATTGGAAGACCCGATCGCAGACTACATTCCGGCCTTCCGGGAGATGCAGGTGTTGGGGGAGAAAGACTCCCTGTCCGGCGCGTATGCGCTGGTGCCCGCTCTACGGCCCATCACTATTCGTCATCTGCTGACCCACACCTCGGGGCTTAGCTACGGCCTACCCGACGGACTGGACAGTCTGTCCGCCGTACCCTTTTTCGCCAGCCTGGAAAACGAAACCACCGAGCAGGTGGTCGATCGCATTGCCCGTCGGCCGCTGGTGTCCCAACCGGGGGAGGCCTTCGTTTACGGACTGAGCGTTGACGTGCTGGGCCGCCTGGTGGAGGTCCTTTCCGGCCAGTCCCTGGACGTCTATATGCGCGAGCACCTTTTCGACCCGTTGGGGATGGACGACAGCTACTTCTACCTCCCGGAAAAAAAGGCTGCCCGGCTGGTATCTTTGTACAGCAAGCCAAGCCGAGATGGAGCCTTGGTGCTGCACGCTAATGACACCTACCGCGACTTCCCGGTCTCCGGAGCTCGCCGCTATTTTTCCGCCGGCGCGGGTAGCGTGGGCACCATTGACGACTACGCCCGCTTCTGCCAGATGATGATGCACGGTGGGGAGCTGGACGGGGTGCGCATCCTGAGTCCGAAGACCGTGGCCTATATGACCCGTAACCAGATTGGGGAGCTGGAGGTGTGGGACCGCGCGGACAAATTCGGGCTGGGCTTCATGGTGTTTACCGACCGCACGCGGTACGGCGACCTGGTGACCCCGGGGGCCTACACCTGGGGGGGGATGTACTGCTCGGAGTACACGATCGATCCGGCGGAGGAGCTAATCTTGCTGGTGTACTTCAACGTGCATCCCATTCCGCAGTACGGGGAGGTGGTGCGGAAGTTCCGGATTTTGGTGTACCAGGCGCTGGTGGAGTAGCAGCGGCGAGTGGCTGATGGCGGGCTACCCCGTTGGACGGGGGTACCCCGTCCGACCGCTAACCCGTTGGACGGGGTACCCCCGTCGGCCCGGGTCGCTCCCCCTGCAGCATCCAGAACACTCCCGTTCATTCGGCCGTTAGAACGGGAAAATCTTGACCCATGTCCCGTCCGCTAACCGAAGCGCCCCACATCTCCGGCCGCATCCCCACCGAGCAGGAGCAACCGGCCGTCATCTCTCAGGCCGACGCTCCGGCCATCGATACCTTTGCCGGTAGCGGCCGGTCGGCGCGCGACTGGAAGCCGAAGCACATCTACTTTACGGCGGATGCCTACCGCGAGGAACACGGTCGGCGCATTGCCGCCCGGTTAAAGGAGTTAGGACTGACCTACGAGGTGCAGTCCGCTAACCGGCTCCCCAAACTGGGGGGATCGAGCGTGCGGGAGACCTATAAAAAAGCAAAGAATACCCTGGCTATCGTCAATGCGCCCCCCAGCGCGCTGCGCCTGACGCCCATCCCGCCCTCGGCCGACTGGCAGTTTCACCTGGCGAAGGGATGCCCGGCCCATTGTCAGTACTGCTACCTGGCGGGCAGTCTGCCCGGGGCGCCGGTGACGCGCGCTTACGCCAACCTGGAGGCCATCCTGGAAAATAATGCGGCTTACATCGATCCTAATAAGCAGGTAACCACCTTCGAGGCGAGCTGCTACACCGACCCTTTGGGCGTGGAGCATTTGACCGGCTCCCTTAGCCGAACGATTGAGTGGTTTGGCGGACAACCGGGTGCCCGCCTGCGGTGGGTCACTAAGTACGATGGGGTGGAGCCCCTCCTCGAACTTCCCCACCACGCCCGCACCCGCTGCCGCATCAGCCTGAACGCGGACTGGGTCACCCGGCGGCTGGAAGGAGGGACCGCCGATCTGGCTGCTCGGCTGGCCGCCATGCGTAGGCTAGCGCAGGCCGGGTACCCGGTGGGGGCGGTACTGGCCCCCCTGATGCCGTTCGAGGGTTGGCGGGAAGCTTACGGCGATATGCTGGCGCGCCTGCGGCAGGCGCTTGATCTTCCGGTAGACCTCACCTTCGAACTCATTACGCACCGCTTTACCCCGGGCTCGAAGGAGATCCTGCTCGACTGGTATCCCAACACTTCGCTCGACTTTGACGAGGAGAAGCGGTCGAAGAAGCGGAACAAGTTTGGCAGCCACAAATTTGTGTACCCCAAAGAGCAGATGCAGGAGCTGAAGGGGTGGTTTACCGAGCAGATCGCGGAGCAATTTTCTGAGGCGGAGGTGCTGTATTTTACCTGAGCCACGCTTTCTGTAGCGTTGACTTCGGTGGTGAGGTGACCTTCGGACAACTGGGTCTGAAGCATCGTCTGGGTACCCCGTCCGACGGGTATCCGTTGGACGGGGTACCCCCGTCCAACCGCTCAAGCCGTCCAACCGGGTCCGGACCCCAGCAACCCCCGCGCATTGTCGCTCACCTCCAGCCCCGCCCAGGAAGCCGTGCCACGGTACACCTGCCGCCCCGCGGTGGTGACCAGCCGCACGTCCAACTCCGCGCGCAGGCTCTCGTTGATCTTGCCGGTCATGGCCCCGGCGATCGGACTGGCCAGATGCCCCCCCGGAGCCGGATGGCCGGTCAGGGTGAGTATGTGCCGGCGGTCGGTAAACGTCAGGGTCACCGCCTCCGAGTCCGGGGGGAAGTGCACCCGCACCCGCGCGCCCGTCCAGGTCGTAAAGGTGTACAGTTTGCCGTCTACCAGCAGGGTGCAGAGGAAGCCGGTGAAGCTGGAGCCCATCCACGGAATACTGGCCACGCTGGCCATCAGGCTGGCCGGCTGGTTCGTGGCGCTGAGGTGATTGCTCTGCCCCCAGATCCAGGCATCGGGGAAGCCGGTGCCCCAGTCCTTTTCCGTGTAGCCCACGCCCCCGGCCGCATCGTACGTACGTCCGGCTACCCGGATGGAGCCCCGTGTGCGGTGGTGAAAGCTCACCAGCCCGTGGTAGCACTGCATCCGCGGCACGAAGCCGTACCAGCCCATTACCCCCGGTGCCAGGGGGCGGGCGGGCCAGGGGGTGACGTCTTCGAACATCAGGTCGAGTTGTAGGTCGGGGAGGTTGATGTAGAGCTGTCCGGTAGCGAAGCGGTGGGGACCAAGCGTAAGCGAAAAGTGATCCTCCGCCGGCCGAAAGTCCGCAGTCGGGTATTTGTGGTAGGCGGAGGTGGCCGCCACGCCGTTGAGCACCTGCAGGAAGGCGTGGTTAGTGCCGTCCATGCCGTAGCTGATGCCGGGAATGAAGGCATAGGCCAGATGATGTTCGGGTACGACGACCTTGAAGTACCACCCTTCGAAGTAGTGCCGCGTGCGCCCCCATCCCTGGAAGCGGGGCGGGTCAAAAGTGGCGCGGCGGCGGCGAAGGAAGTCGGTCATGGCAAACGGTCCGGTAGCTGAGGCGAAAGTATGGCAGCAATTGGGGCCAAAATAACCGTGCCAGCCCAAGTAACGACTCCGATGCTGCGTATATTAAGGGGCAAACTACTCACTATGTTACGTACACTTACCCTGTTTTGTCTGACCGGTTTCGCCTTTACCCTCCGCGCCCAGTGTCCACCCCCCGATCTTACGCAGGTCGTGAAGTTTCAGCGAGCCGCCACCGTCTACGTCAGTCAGGTCGACACGACCGTCGACAGCCTGCAGATCTTCCTGGGCGACCAGTTCTTTCTGGACCTCCGCGACGCCTACGATACCGTCTACACCTTCACCGAGGACTTGGGCCGGGGCGCTTTCACGCTGTACGACCTGGAGCCCAATACCCGCTACCGGGTGATCGCGCAGTCCTTCTGCGGGGCAGAGGCCAGCGCTTCCAGCGGGCGCGGAGATCTGTTTACGACCGATTCCATCGGCCCGCCCGTCAATAATACGCCCGGTCGGTTCCGCATCCTGGCCGGTGCCGCCACCCGGTGCGTCTACTTCCCGGCCACTACGCGCGACGCCACGGGGCCGGACGTGGAGGGCGGGGCCTGCAGCGGGGTCGACGACGACGACGTCTGGTTCAACCTAAAGCAGTTCTACAACAGCTACCGGGTCAATTTCCGCCCGATTGCCGGCACCGACCAAGACATTGTCGTCGAAGTCTACGACGGGAGCCTGCAATTTGTCGCCTGCGTGGATGCCGGTGCGGACGGCGAAGCAGAGTCCTACGACGCACTCGACCTAAAGGAGGACGAGGAGGTATTCTTCCGTGTGTTCACCAAGGGCAGCGATGGCTACGCCGACTTTGAGTACTGCAACTTCCGCCTTCCTGACCTGGAGGTAGCCACGGGAACCGGCTGCATCGACGCGCCCCCCGTGACCTTTGACGGCAGCGGAAGTGCGGGCGATTTCGTAGACATTTTGGATGCCAACGGCGCGGTAGTGGTCAGCCTCGAAAACACCCAGCCACTCGGGGAAGTCAACGTCAGTTTCTACGGACACGACGGGGCGTTGCGCACGACCGACTCCACCCAGGCCCGCTACGCCAGCCGCAACATCAGCATCGTACCCACTACCCAGCCGGCCGGGCCGGTCGGCGTTCGTCTGTACCTGAGTAAGGACGAGGTCAATCAGCTCATCTCGGCGGGGGCCATCACCACCGTAGGAGAACTCGACGTGACCAAGGTGCCCGCCGCGGTGTGCTCGGCGAGCTATCCGGGCGACGGCGAACCGGTGACCTTCCGGGGGGCGGGGCCCTACGGCGCGGGCTACTACGTCGATATCGAGGTCACCTCCTTCAGTGAATTCTTCGTCCACCCGGCCGCCGAGTCGCTGTCGGGTACGACGGGTACGTCCCTGGTGGACGCCCGCTCGGCCGGCTGGCAGTTGGCCCCCGTGCCCGTGACCGATCGGCTCTGGCTGACGGTGCCCGCTCCCCTCCGGGAGTCATCGGTCGCGGTGGAAGTGCTCGACGTAAGCGGGCGGCGGGTGCAGCAGGTTCAGCTACCCGCGGGTTCTCGCCATACGCTGAATACGCTCGATTGGCCCCGGGGCGTCTACGTACTGCGGCTGCGCGCAGGCAATAGCGAATTCATCACCCGGGTAGTGAAGTAGTTACCTTAGCACCCGCGTTCCCGCCATGAGCTACAGTGGGCGGGGCCGCGGGTGCCGGGAAGGAAATGCAGCGCTTTTCACGTTTCCTTAACGTGGGTACGGTGTGCAATGCGGTTCCCGGAGACATCTAGCCGGTACAATCGACCCTCTATGCACTATTGCCTGTTATGCTTCCTCGCCTTCCTGACCGGCAGCCTCATGGCACAGAACTACTCCGACCAGTACCGACGCCTCGACGCCCTCGCCAACCAGGGTAAATACCAGAGCGCGCTGAAACTGGCCGAGCAAATTTACGTCACGGCCGAGGCGAACGGGAGGGAAGACCAACTCGTCAAGGCCCTGGATTACCGTGCCACCTTTACCCGCAACCTGGAGGAAGACGGCGAACAGGCCGCCCTGCGCCTGCTGGAAGGGGAGCTGGCGGACCGGGAAAACCTGCCCGTCTTCGCCCCGCTGCTGCACCTGATGATCGGAGAGTACTACCACGGCTACGCCGAGCAGAACGCCTACCGCCTCCAGCAACTCACCGAAGTGGCCGGCGCGGCACCGGCCGATTTCCTACCACTGGCCGAGTATTCCCTGCCGCAGTTGCTCACGCGGAGTGAGCAACACGTCTACCGTGCCCTGGAGCTGGCCCGCGATAACCGCACGCCGCTGACCCAATTGCCCGCCCTCATCAAGGGTGGCGAGGCCCGGGTGAGCGAAGTACCTACGCTTTATGACCTGCTGATCGACCGGGCGATGAACGTCCTCGGCAGTTCCCTGGGGTCGGTCACCGACGACCGGCCCGCCGACACGGAGTCGCTGCTGCTGCCCGCCATCGATTTTTGCGCCTTGGAGCTCCTCCGCGTGTACGATATGAGAAAGGGTACCCCCCGCAAGCTGCAACTCTACCAGCAGTGGATCGGCTATCACCTCGACGCGGTCGGCCCGGCCCTGCTCTACGCCGACCTGGAACGCATGCGCTTCGTGCACCGCCTCGGGGCCCCCGATACCGCTTACTTGGCAGCCCTGGAGCAGATGTACGCGGGGTACGCTGACCTGCCCCAGCGCGATCGCATCCTCATCGAGATGGCCCGCCTGCTCGACCGGGAAGACGGCCAGCTCGGTGCCCGCCCCCGCGTCCGCGCCCTGGAGTTGCTCGACCGGGTGGGGGAGGAAGACGAAGTGGCCCGGGTAGAGGCCCAGCAACTACGCGCCTCCATCACCGCCCTGTTTGTACAGGGGCAGGTGAACAGCTTCTACCCCCGCAAACAGCACCTGCTGGTCGGTCTGAGCTACCGCAACGTGGAACGGGTGTTTTACCGGGTGCATGCCTACGATCCGGTGACGGCGGGACGGGAGTCTTACCGCAGCGACGAGCGCCTCGCCGCCGCCCTGCAGGGCAAACTGGCCGCCAGTGGCAGTCAGCGCCTCGCCGCCAACGACGACTACAGCAGCCACACGACCGAGCTGGACCTGAATCCCCTGCCCGCCGGCGGGTACCGCCTGGTTATCTCCTCCGACGACCGCTTCGACCCCAAGCGCAGCAGTTTTTCGATCGTCAGTTTTCAGGTGACCGACCTGACCGTGATGAAGCTGCGCGGGAAGGACGGCAGTTTCGTGCAAGTCGCCGACCGCAGCCGCGGTGCCGCCCGCCCGGACGTTCAGGTGGAGATCCGGGAGCAAAACCGGGGCGAGAATTACCGCCGGGTCGCCACCCGCACCAGCGATCCCGAAGGAAATTTTACCCTGCCTACCGGAGATAGAAACTACCGCAACTACCAGCTCATCCTCACCGATCCCGCGACCGGAGACCGGATGGTCACTGAGCAATACGACTACCAAGCCAACTACGGCGAAATCCGGCCGCAAACCCACACCACCCTCCTGACCGACCGCGCGCTCTACCGGCCCGGGCAGACCGTCTACGTCTATGGCCTGCGCTACCGCACCGATCGGGATCAGCTGCCCGCAATCCTGCCCAATAGTGCGACGACCGTCACGCTATCCGATGCTAACGGCCAGGAAGTTGCCCGACAGGAGGCCACCGCCGACGCCTACGGTCGCTTCAGCCTGGACTTCGAGCTGCCCGCCGGGGGACTGACCGGTGCGTTTAGCCTGTCCACGGAGGGCGGTAACGCTTCCTTCCGCGTCGAGGAATACAAACGGCCCCGCTTTGCGGCCACTTTAGAGGCCCCGGAAACGACCGCCCCCGGGGAGGAGGTGGCGATTACGGGGGTAGCCATGACCTACGCCGGTCCCGCCGTAGCGGAGGCCGGGGTGAGCTACCGTATCTACGTGGAGGAGGTGCGCTGGGCGTACGGTTACTTCCGGGGCGGCGGCGGCGGCGGCGGCGGGGAGCGGGAGCTGCTGATGAGTGGGAATACCACCACCGACGCCAATGGAGCCTTTTCCTTCGACTTCACTAGCCCGATCAACCTGGCTATTGGTAGTTACCGCCGCTTCCGCTTCGTGGTGGAGGCTGATGTGGCGGATGAAACCGGCGAAACCCACGTGGCCACTACGACCTTCGGACTGCGCGGTGCGCGACCAGCCGTTGCCGTTACCCCAAATCAGGAGACCCTCGACCGGGGCGACAGCCTCGGCATTCGGGCCATCAGCGACGTACAGGACACCACCCTGGAACTCACCCTCCGTATTCTTCCGGTCACCAAGCCTAATGCCGCGCTGCTGGAACGGACGTGGGCGGTACCCGACCGGCCGGTCATCAATCCGGCTGCTTTCGCCCGGAACTTTCCCGAACTGGCCTATGCATCCGTGCCCGAGCTGACGGCCTGGCCGGCTACCGGAGCCGCGGTGTACACTTCCGCCCTAACCCTAAGCGGGGGGCAGGCAGCGCTGACCCTGCCCGCCGATTTTCCCGTAGGCCACTACCGCATCGAGTGGAGTTACGCCGACGGCACGGCCGGGGAGCCGACGACCTTTAGCGTCTACAACTCCGCCACCGCCGAGCTGCCTGCGGGCGTGCTTTACCAATTGGATCGTGATACGGATAGCCTGCGCGTTGGTGCACCTACTGGATTCACGCTGCTCTCCGCCGTCGACCTGCCCCTAGTGTTCGCTCAATGGGATAGCCGACGCGGCACGGAGTTTATTCGCGATGGGGGCGGCCGCAAGCTGGGCATGCCTTACACCCCCAGTGAGGCGGATCGGGGGGGCGTGGTTTTTAACCTGGTTTTTGTCCGCTTTAACAAGCTCTTTTCCGAGCAGCGCCGCCTGCAGCTGTCCTGGAAGAACAAGCAACTGGACGTCACCTACGCCACCTTCCGCGACAAGCTGCGGCCCGGCGCCCCCGAGCAGTGGACGCTGACCCTCCGTACCGAGGATGACGCTCCCGCCGCCGCCGCGGCCTTGGCGACGATGTACGACGCCAGCCTCGATCAGCTCTATCCCGGGCAGGGCTGGGCTTTTGGCCCGTATCCCGACTTCTACGGCGGGGAGGCCCTGGTCGACGGCAGCTCCTTCGGGTCGGATTACGGGAGGTTCTACAGTCCGGCCGCGCCCCGGCAGGCAGGCGACACCATTCCCCAACTGCCCGTGCTGGAGCTCATCGGCGGTGCCGGCGGGAACTACGGCCGGGGGATGCAGCTCAAGTTCAGGGAAGCATACGCCATGCGCAGTTCGGCGGTTCAGGAGGAAGCGGTGGAAATGCAAGATGCCTCCTCCGCCGGCAATTTTGCTCCACCGCCGCCCCCCGTACCCACGGCCCCCGCGGAATCGACGGATCAGCCCCCCGTTCAGCTCCGTACGGATCTCCAGGAGACCGCCTTCTGGTTGCCGGAGCTTACCGCGGGTCCCGACGGCAGTTTGCGGGTGAGCTTCACGAGTCCCGAAGCGCTGACGGCCTGGCGCTTCCGGCTCTTTGCCCACGACCAATCGCTCAACTACGTGATCTCCGAGCGTGAGATCGTCACCCAGAAGGAGCTCATGGTGCTGCCTAACGTTCCGCGCTTCCTCCGGGAGGGTGATGCCATCGAGCTTACCGCCCGGGTGTCCAATATGACCGACGCCCCGATGGACGTCGAGGTAAGCCTGGAACTTTTCGACCCCGGCACCAACGCGCCGGTGACGGGCTTTGGCGCGGACGCGGGTGCCGCGTCTACTCGCCAACTGCTGGGCTTGCAGGCCAACGGTTCCGAGACCGCCCGCTTCCCGCTAACCGTCCCTGAAGGCGCCTCCCTGAACGGGCCGCTCGGCTACCGGGTCATCGCCCGCAGCGCCAACTTCAGCGACGGCGAGGAGAACGTCGTGCCCGTCCTGACCGACCGCACGCTGATGACCGTCAGCCAGCCCTTCTACCTGAAGCGGAGGGAATCGAAGACGGTCACCCTCCCTGGGCTGGTCAATACGTCGAGCCCTAGCCTGACGAACGTGAGCTACACCTTCGAGGCGACGACCAATCCCGCCTGGCTGGCCCTCAAGGCACTGCCCTACCTGATGGAGTATCCCTACGACTGCACCGAGCAACTGGCCAACCGCTACTTCGCCAACCAGCTGGCCTACGCGACGGTATCCACCAAGCCAGTACTGGAACAGGTCTTCCGCAAATGGCAATCCGACAGCACCGCCCTCCTCAGTGAACTCGAGCAGCGGCAGGACCTCAAGAACGCCCTGCTCACCGAAACCCCCTGGGTGCGCGAGGCCCAGTCCGAAACCGCCCAACGCGCCCGCATTGCCGACCTCTTTCAGCTCAAGCGGCTGGCCGAGGAGCAGCAGGCGGCCCTAACTAAGCTCGCCGCCCGCCAGGAGAGCGACGGGTCGTACAGCTGGTTTCCCGGCGGTCGGGCGAACCGCTACATGACGCAGTACGTGTTGGAAACCCTGGCCCGGATGCGGGAATTGCAGGTCGTCGGTACCGACCAAGAGGGCACGGTAAAGCGCGTCGCGAGCGCCGCGATCGCCTACCTCGACGGCCAGCTGGCGGATGATTATGCCCGCATGTTTGCCAACACGAAAGACTCCGTGAAACTGCGCCAGGAGTACCGGCCTTCCGCCCTGCAAGTACACTACCTCTACGCCCGGGGGATGAGTAAAGTCGCGACGGCATCCGATACCGAAGCCGTAGTGTACTTCCGGCAGCGGGCGTCTGCTACCTGGACCGCATACGGGTTCTACGAGCAAGCCCTGATTGCCCTCACGGCCAAAGCCGGTGGCGACCGACTGGCCACCACCATCCTCGCAAGCCTCCGCGAGCGCGCCCTCCACGCCGACGAATTCGGGATGTACTGGAAGTACGAGCGGGGCTACCGCTGGAATAATTTGCCCATCGAGACCCACACCCGCATCCTGGAGGCCTTCCGGAGCATCGATCCCCGCCAGGACGAGCTCGACGAGATGCGCCTCTGGCTCCTAACCAATAAGCGGACTAACCGCTGGCCTACGACCAAGGCCACCGCCGCGGCCGTATACGCCATCCTGAATTCGGGTGAAACTTATGTGGCGGAGGAGAATGCCCGACCCCTCGAAGCCAGCTGGTCCGGACTTTTGGGGAAGGAACTTGGCACCCGCGTCCGCGCCGCTCAGGAGACCCCCGAAGCCGGTACCGGGGAATTCAGCGTACGGGTGGCGGGGCCGCAGGTGAACAGCGAACTGGGCACCGTAAAGGTGAGAAACCGGGGCAGCGACCTTATCTGGGGGGGGGTCTACTGGCAGTACACCGAGCTTGCCGAACGGGTGCAGGCCAACGACGACGGGCCGCTACAACTGGAGCGTGAACTCTATAAGAAAGTAGGCGATCGGCTCATCGCCATCACGGAAAACGCTCCGCTCCGCCCCGGTGACCGCGTGACCGTCCGCCTGACCCTCCGCAGTGACCGCGACCTCGACTACGTACACCTCAAGGACCGCCGTGCCGCCGCCTTCGAGCCCGTGGATGCCCTGTCGACCTACCGCTACCAAAACGGCCTGGGGTACTATTTTGCGCCGGGCGACCTCGCCACGAACTTCTTCTTCGATGAACTGCCCAAGGGGACTTACACGCTCGAATACGACCTCTTCACGACTTACGCGGGAACCTTCAGCAATGGCCTGGGGCGGGTGCAGTGTATGTATGCGCCGGAATTCGGGGGGAATACTGTTGGGGGGAGGGTGTTAGTTCGTTAGTCTGTTAGTTCTTTAGACGTGTGGGGCTGAAGCGGGGTGTTAATTCGTTAGTCTGTTAGTTCTTTAGGCCTGTGGGGCTGACGCCGTGCGGGGCATTAGCAACGTATGCCTAAAGAACTAAAGAACTAAAAAACTAACGATCTAACGAACTAAAAAACTACCTAAAGGCGAAGCCGCTCAATCCGTTCAGCCAAAACATCCCGGTAGCTCTTGCCCACGGGGAGGGTGGTGACTTTGCCCTTTTCCTTTACTTCTACCATATTCCCCTGGAGGGCTTCAATGCGGTTGAGGTTGACGATGTAGCTGCGGTGGATGCGCTGGAAATCGGCCGAGGGGAGGCGTTCGTCGAGGGACTTCATGGTCTGGAGGGTAATGACGCGGTCGTTGGGGAGGCGAATGATGACGTAGTCCTTGAGGCCTTCGATATAAACGATCTCGTCGAGGTTGACGCGCACGAGCTTTTTGTCGGCCTTGACGAAGAAGTAGCCGGGGCCGCCGTCCTGGACGGGGAGGGCCTTGGCCTTTTGCTTGAGTTCGGCTTGCTCGACGGCGCGGTTGCAGGCCTGGAGGAAGCGGTCCATGCTGATGGGCTTGACGAGGTAGTCGAGGGCGTTGAGCTCGAAGCCGTCGAGGGCGTAGTTGGGGTAGGCCGTCGTGAAGATGGTGACCGGGGGATCGGTGAGGCCACGCAAAAAGTCGGTGCCCGTAAGCTGGGGCATGTTGATGTCGAGGAACATGAGGTCGACGTCCTCCTTCTTTAGGACTTCGTTGGCCTCGAAGGCGTTGTCGCACTTGGCGACCAACTCGATTTCGGGGATGCGCTCGAGGTAGGTTTCCAGAATGTCCTGGGCTAAGGGTTCGTCGTCGACGATGATGGCGTTGATCATGAAATTTGGAATTTAAGAGGTGGAATTTAAAATTTAGAGCTGGAGATCCAGGCGGACGGAGTACGTCGAGGGGGTTTCGGTGATGTCGAGGATATGGCGGTCGGGGTAGAGCAGTTCGAGGCGGCGGCGGACGTTGACCAAACCGATACCACCGCTGGGCCGGGCACGATCGGGGGAGCGGGGGAGGACATTGCCCTTGGTGTTTTCCAAATTGAAGCTGATGGCCCGTGCCTCTACCGCGAGCTGTGCGTGAACGAAGCCCCCGCGGATGGCGGCATTGATGCCGTGTTTAAAGCTGTTTTCAAGAAAGGGGATGAGCAGTAGGGGGGCGATTAGCTGATCGACCACGGCTCCGTGTACGTCTAGGGTGATATCGATGCCCTCCCGCTGGCGCAGACGCTCCAGGTCGAGGTAGTTCTGTAAATAGTTGATCTCCTTGCGCAGGGGCACCTTCGGTTCGTTGCACTCGTAGAGCATGTAGCGCATCATCTCGGAGAGCTTGATGACGATGTCGGGGGCCTTATCGGACTTCTTGAGCGTGAGGGCGTAGAGGCTATTGAGGGTGTTGAAGAGGAAGTGGGGGTTGATCTGTGACTTAAGGAAGCGCAGTTCCGATTGCATGGTCTCGTTTTCGACCTGCTGCTTTTTGCGGTTCTCGGCGATCCAGTCGGTCATGATCTTGCCCACCGAGCTGACCCCGCCGATGAGAAAGTTGCCGAAAAAGTAGGCTTCCATATTGTTGAGTAAGTCCACCTGAATGGTTTCCCGGTAGGAGAAAAGGAAATACTTGATGACCAGCTCCATGGGGGTGAAGACGACCGACAGCCCGATGAGTCCGGCGAGGTACAGCAGGAAGCGGCCGGGCTTGAGGTAGGTGGGGAAGAGAAAGAGCAGGTTGGTGTAAACCACCACGGCAAAGACCAGCACGGTGATCAGCTCATTGACTAGGACAAGTCCGATGCTGTACTCGCCGGCCTGCAGTTGCAGGATGACCAGGATACCGAAAAAGGCGAGCCAGCCGATCCCGTGGTAAAAGGGGCGGCGCACCAGGGTACTGCCCAGGCGGTCGCTGAAGTTGCTGAGGGGGGTGTCGCGGGTAGCTACGGACATGAGGAGTAAAGTAAGGGGGCGGCAAGGTAGGGGCGGGGGATTTTCTACTAAGGTGCGGGTGGGCGGGATGGATGGTGGGGTAGGGGGGGAGGGGGGAGGGGGGTAGTCTTTTAGTTCGTTAGTTTTTTAGATGGATGGGGCTGAGGCGGAGGGATTCAACTGAGGGGCGGGGGTAGGGGTTAGGGGGGGTATGGACATCGTGATTATCTCCATCGTAGCGGCTTATATCATCTTTCGGATCGGGAGGGAGGTGATGGGTAGCTTTCGCCATCCGGAGGATGAGGAGCTGCTGGACTTTTGGAATGGGGTGACCAGGGCGGAGGACCCAGCGGCCCAGCGGCAGATCAGTGAGCACTTGGCCAGCTGCGAGCCGTGCCGCGACCGCCTGGACGAGCTGCGCAAACGACCGGGGGGCCCGGGGGCGCATTCCCCGCTCATCACCCGGCGGTACTAAACATTGCGGGGGCGCGGCACGGTTAGGGGGGTATGACAACCCAACGCTTCCACGACGAGACCATTGACCAGTATTCCTACATCATCGGCGAGGACGGTGAAGCCATTGTGGTGGATCCGAGCCGGCGGATAATCCCCTACCTCGAGTACCTTAAGGAGCATAAACTGAAAGCCGTGGCCATCGTGATGACCCACCTTCCCGGCACCTTCGCCAGCGGCTGGGCCGAGCTACGGCGGCTAACTGGGGCTACATTAGTAGGCGCGGCCAAGTACAAATTTCACGGGGAAGGCCTGTACACCCAGGCGGAGCGGGCCACAATGATCGAGTTTGGCGGGGGTTGCCACCTCATGACGCAACTGACGCCCGGTTATACACCCGATAGCATCACGGCCATCTCGATGGATGCGGATGGGAAAGCGGATGGGATATTTTGTGGGGCCACGTTGCTGCATAACGGGGCGGCCTACCCCCTGCCGCGCCCGATCGATAAAAATCCCCTGCACAATGAGCGTACCTACGCCAAAGAGATGTTTGCGAGCATCCAGGGCATCGTCAAGGGATTGGCGCCGAAGGCTACGGTATACTCCAGCTTTGGAGAGGAGGCGCATTTCAGCAAGATGGAAGATGGTACCCACGAACGGTTTAACCTGACCGAGGCCCAGAGTGAGAGCCCCGTGTTTAAGAAGAAGAACGCGGACCAGTTCGCGGACTGGCTGCTCGAAGATTACCCCTTCGTACCCGCTTACGTAGTCGGCTGCCTGGAGGGCAATGGAGAAGGCTACCCCGACTGGAGTGCCGCCCTGGCCCCCTTCGGCAGCCTGCTCGGCGAGGAGCACCGGGACGACCTCACCCTCACTCAGCCGATCGTGCAGAGTGCGGGGGGGACCATCATTCTTACTCCCGAAGACGCCGCCGCTGCTACCCGGGCCGGTTCCCCCACACCCGCGTACGCGCCCAGTGCCCTGCCATTAGGAGACCAGGTGTGGATCGTGGACACGCGCCCGGCCGTCGACTTCCGTGCCGGACACCCACGCAAGGCCGTGAACATCCAGGCGGACGGACCCTTTGCCCTGTGGTTGGGGTCAATTCTTAAGCCGGGGGAAAAGTTTCACGTGGTCGTAGAGGGCGCTGAAACGGCCTACCCAGTCGCGGAGGGCATTGCCAAAATTGGTTATGACCGGGAAGTCACCGGGGTAAGTGCTTGGACTAGCGGACTCGATCAGCTGCTGGAGGAGCCCCTGAATCTCGAGGACTTCAAAGAGCATCAGATCGGAAAATATACTATCGTAGACGTTCGTCCTCCGAATGCCGCGATCGAGGATACGCGCTTCTACGGTGCGCTAAACGTGCCGGTGTGGACGCTGCGCGACCGGTGGAGTGAAATCCCCCAAGACCGGCCCATCGTCGTGCATTGCGGGGGAGGCTACCAGTCTGCCATCGGAGCGAGTTTGCTGCGTAGGTTCCTGGGCCCCAAGGTCAGGGTGTATGACCTGGGGGAGCAAATCAAGGACTTCAAGGGGGCTAAGTAAGCCGAAAAAAGGGCCGGCGATCGTACGATCGCCGGCCCTTTTACTTTAGGTTTAGTCCTGATGACTGAGCATCGGGTAGGTGAGGTAGCCTTCCGGCCCGGGCGTGTAGAAAGTGTCGGAATCGGGGATGCTGAGGGCGGCGCCCTGCCTAAAGCGCTCTACGAGATCGGGGTTGGCGATGAAGGGACGACCGAAGGAGACGAGCTCGCCCTTTTCGTCGGCGATGTCGCGATCCGCATGCTGGGCGTTGTAGCCGCCGGAGAGGATGATGGTGCCGCCGAAGGCCGCGCGGATCTTTTGCTTGATGGACTGCGGGACGTGGGGCGTGCCCATGGCCTCGTGGTCCACGATGTGCAGGTAGACCAGGCCGATCTCCCTCATGGTTTTGGCGAGCTGCACGTACGTTTCGTCGATGCCGTCGTAGGGGCCCATCTCTCCGAAGTAGCCGTAGGGGGAAATGCGCATGCCCACGCGATCGGGACCGATGGCGGCCACGGTGGCTTCGGCGGCGTCGCGGAGGAAGCGGATGCGGTTGGCGATGGAGCCGCCAAATTGATCGGTGCGCTTGTTGGTGATAGGGGAGAGAAACTGCTCCATGAGGTAGCCGTTGGCGGCGTGCAGCTCCACGCCGTCGAAACCGGCGTCAATGGCCACCTTGCTGCTCATGGCGTGCTCTTTCACGGCGAATACGATATCGTCGAGGTTCATCTCCTCGGCCAGGGGGATGTCGAGTTCGCCCTTGCCGTCGACGTACATCTTCGTTTCCGTCAGTTGCACCGCACTGGGGGCCAGCACCCGGCCGCCGGCGGGCAGGTTGTCGGGGTGGGCGACGCGGCCGCAGTGCATGAGCTGTAGAAATATCTTTCCCCCTTCCTGGTGGACGGCCTCCGTGGTAAGCTTCCAGCCTTCCATCTGCTCGATCGAAAAATTACCGGGGATGCGCGGATAGCCCAGGCCGTTGAAACTGGGGGAGGTGCCTTCGGTAATGATGAGTCCGGCCCCGGCCCGGTTGCCGTAGTACTGGGCCATCATGGTATTAGGTACGTTGCCCTCGGCGCGGC
Organism: Lewinellaceae bacterium; assembly: GCA_963710195.1. Classification (GTDB taxonomy): domain Bacteria; phylum Bacteroidota; class Bacteroidia; order Chitinophagales; family Saprospiraceae; genus Neolewinella. The sequence continues at coordinate 1,367,622 of CAVPZF010000008.1, read as the reverse complement.
TGCGGGTGAGGGGGGCCATGACGACGCGGTTTTTCAATTCGGCCTTGCCTAGCGTATAGGGGGAGAGGAGGTGCTCTAGCATGTCAGTCGTTTGCTAGGGTAACCCGGGGCAGGTGGGTAAGTTTTGGTGGGTGTAGGTACACTGAAGGGGTGAAGGGGTGAGGGAGTGAAGGTGGATTAGACTTTGCGTTCTATTGTGAGCTCTTGGTAGCCGCTTTGGGGGTCGGCCTCGCGGAGGAAGCGGTGGGTGGGGCTTACGCCGATCACGATTTCCGCGGTGGTGTAGATGGGGTTGCCGTCGAGGAGGTGGCCCCCGGTGGTGTGGCCGTGCTCGTCCGCTACGCTGAGGTGGAGGTGGCTGCCGTGGATGCTGACCGTACCGACCAGGCTGAGGATCTCGAAGTGGCCCCGGCCGGCCGCTCCGGTATCCTGGTTGGCGAAGCGGAGGTGGTATTCCGTGAGGCTGCCGACGCAGGTGACGATCCAGCCGGCTTCGATGCGGTGGGCCTCGACGTAGGCCTGGATGCGTTCGCGAAGGTCTTCGCCGGGCCGGAGGCGGAAAGCGTGGATGTTGGTGGCGGGGTCGGTCATGGTGGGGTAAGCTGTTTACTTTCAGTACAATGCAATTGGCGCCCCCAGCAACCGATCCGGTATCCCAAACCCATCCACCAGTGCCCCCACTTCCGGCCGCAACTCCGCACACAGGACATCGACGAACTTCCGAATCGCCTTGCTCTTCTGCCCGCTGATGTAGTCGCTCTCCATATACCAACCGCGGTGAGACTCGATGGTGTGCATGGCGTAAAGAAGAATCGTCTTTTCTAAAAGCTCGGCAACCGGGTCTTTGGCAGATTCCAAACCATCCAGCCGTTCCAGGCTCGCGTCGACGATCAGCTGTTCGACGTAGGCCTCGGCCGCCTCGATCATGTGGGTCTGGCACAGCAGCCCCGCCTGGTAGCTGCTCATGCCCGACTTGATGTAGGCCCGCAGCCGCTGTCCCAGGGTGCTCACCAACCGCCGGGTCCGGAAGTGGAAGGCGGCCACGTAAAAGCCATGGCTCTCCAGGTGCTCGCGGTCGGTTTGCCGCACGACGTAGGGGTTCTGCTCGGTGACGATGGTGCTCACCCGCCGGCCCACGAACTTTAGGACCGCGATGTTGCCGTCTTCCCGGAAGGACTTATTGAACTCGGTCAGCAAGCTCTTCGCCAGCAGCTGCATGAGCACGGTATTGTCGCCCTCGAAGGTGGTGAAGATGTCGGTGTCCCCCTTCAGGTCGGCAAAGCGGTTTTCGGCCAGGTAGCCCTTGCCCCCCGTGGCTTCCCGACATTCCTGGATGGCGGCCGTCGTGAACCAGGTGGCGTAGGCCTTGACCCCCGCGGCCATCGCCTCGATCTCCCGCATCTGCTCCTCGCTGCGGTGGACGTAGCGCTCCAGAAGGTGGTCGAGCCCAAATTGCACCGCGTACGCCTTGGCCACCAGCGGGATCAGCCGGCGCTGCTGGTTGGGGTAGTCCAGGATGATGGTCTCGGTCCGCATCGACTCCGCCGGAAACTGCCGTCGCCGCAGCCCGTAGCGTACCGCGATTGTGAGGGCGGACTTCGCGGCGCTCAGGCCGGCGCGCGGCACGAAGACGCGGCCCCCCACCAGCGTGCCGAGCATGGTGAAGAAGCGGCGGGTCGGGCTCTCGATCGGACTGGTGTACGTCCCCTCCTCCGTGATGCCGCCGTATTTATCCAGCAGGTTGTCCACCGGCACCCGCACCTGATCGAACCAGAGCCGGCCGTTGTCCACGCCGTTCAGACCCATTTTGTAGCCGTTATCCTCGACCCGGATGCCGGGCAGGGTCAGTCCTTCCTTCCCCCGGATCGGCACGACCACGGCGTGTACGCCGTGGCTTTCGCCGTTCACGATCAGCTGACAGAACACCGCCGCCATATGGGCGTGCATGGCGTTGCCGATGTATTCCTTACCGGCCCCCACGCTGGGCGAGTGGACGATCAGCTCGCGGTGCTCGTGGTCGTAGACGGCCGTGGTTTCCAGTCCGCGCACGTTGCTGCCGTGACCGGTTTCCGTCATGGCAAAGCAGCCCGGCAACTCCAGGGTACCCGTCGCGTGCAGCCAGCGGTCGTGGTGGCGCTTCGTGCCCAGGTTGTACACCGCCCCGCCCCAGAGGCCGAACTGCACGCCGAACTTGATCGTCAGGCTGAGGTCGTGGTAGGCGATGGTTTCGAAGGCCGCCGCGTATTCCGCCATGCTGTCTTCACCGCCGTAAGCTTCGGGATAGGAGAGGGATCCGATGCCGTCTTGGGCAAGCTCCCTGCACCAGCGCATGACCTGGTCACGCTGGTCCTCCTTGATGCGCAGGGTAGCGCGCTCGAAGGAGGGGCGCAACAGAATCTCCTTTACGCGCTTGATGGTCTTCGTATGCTTCCCGTCTAAGATAGCCTGGAGGTCGGCGGGGTCCACACTAGCTTCCGTGATCGCTTCGACCAACTGCTCGCGCTCGTCAAAGCGGGGGAAGAGGGAGCGGTAGGTGTCCTCCGCTACCGCTCCGAGTCCGGCTTCGATCTCGCGTAGTGGAGCGACTTGCTCCGCCCAGTACTCCCGGCGACTCTCCGGATCCTTTTCTGCGGACAGGCCGAGCCAGGCTCCGAGTTCGGCGAGGCTGGCGGTCCGGTCGGCGGGGAGTACTTCCGCCGCCTGCCGCCCACTACTGCGCCACTGCTGGTAGCGTTCGCGGTTGGGCGGGTTTACCGGATCGCTCCACTCGGCCAGCACTTGTCGGTCTGCCTTGCTGAGAAAGGCCAGCTTGCCGGCATCCCGTCGCAGCGACTCGATCTCCGGCACACTGAGGTGGCGGTCGGTCCAGGCCGCGTACAAAAACGGAAGCATTGCCTGTATGCCGGGGGAAGTGGAGGTATTGTTCTGGAGGTCGGCGCCCATACGTGCTAAATATTTCGAACCTAACGCCTGGGCATAGCTCAGGGTTGGTCCCGTACGTTGGCGGGGGCGCGGGTGTCGCAGTTACCCCGTCCGACCGCTCAAGCCGTTGGACGGGGTCACCCCGTCCAACCGATTTTGCATGGACGGGGTCACCCCGTCCAACGGGGTCAGCCGGGGTCACCTTGACTCTTTGGTACTGGCACCGCCGGAAGCAGCGTTGTGTCTCACTGGTGTACATTGGGCTAAAGTCTTGATCATGCGTACTATCTTCCTGCTGTTGCTGTGTTCCACCTGCGTCCGCGCCCAATGGATGATCAGCGCGACCGACATCGACCCGACAAACTACTACGGCATAACCGTAGCGAACGGCATGGTCGGCCTGGTCAGCAGCCCCCAACCCATGCAGGTCAGCGACGTGGTGCTTAATGGGGTGTACGACGACTACCAGCGCGGCGGCGTCTCCAATATCCTCAAGACCTTCAACCACATGAACATGGCCCTGAACGTCAACGGCCGGCGTATCGGGGCGGGGGACATGACCGACTTCACCCAGGCGCTCGATATGCAGCACGCTGAATTGGTGACCACCTTCCGCATCGGCGACTCCCTGACCGTACGCCACACCCTGCTGTCGCTGCGCCACCTGCCCTTCACGGCCCTGGCCCGCGTGGAGATCACCGCCGACCGGCCCACCCACATCACCGCCTATTCCATCATCGAGGCCCCCGATCACCTGCGCGACGTGCGGCAGAACTACGCGGAGGTCGACCAGCCCCACGTCCTCCTCGGCGTCCTCAGCAGCGTCGCCGAAAGCCCCACCGGTGCCCACCGGGTAGCGGCCGCGACCAGCTTTGTCCTACCCGAGCACAAGGAAGACGAGCCCAACATCATCCACGAAAACTGGCATTTCAACCTGCACCTCGCCAAGTTTCACCGGCCCCTGGCCGCCGGGGAGACCTACACCTTCGGGGTGGTGGGCAGCGCCATCGCCAGCCAGCACAGCGCCGACCCCCTGAGCGAAGCCCAGCGCCTGACCATCTTCGCCAAGCTGGAGGGCCTGGACCGCCTCCTGGCCCGCCACCGCGCCGCCTGGGCCGAACTCTGGCAATCCGACATCCGGATCGAAGGCAACCCGCGCGACCAGCTGGCCGTACGCTCGGCCCTCTACCACCTTTACAGCTTCGCGCGGGCGGGACAAGCTTACAGCCTCTCGCCGATGGGCCTGTCCGGACTGGGCTACAACGGCCACGTCTTCTGGGACACCGAGATCTGGATGTACCCCGGCCTCTTGGCCCTGCAGCCCGCTATGGCGCGCTCCATCATGCAGTACCGCTACGACCGCCTCCCCGCCGCCCGCATGAATGCCTTTATGCACGGCTACGCCGGGGCCATGTTCCCCTGGGAGAGCGCCGACGACGGCTCCGAAGATACCCCCGTGTGGGCACTGACCGGGCCGTTCCAACACCACATCACCGGTGACGTAGCCTGGGCCATGTGGCGCTACTACCAGACCACCGGCGATACGGCTTGGCTACGCAGCACGGGCTATCCCGTCATGCGGGAAGCCGCCGACTTCTTTGTCAGCCGCGTCGATCGCGAGGGGCCGGGCCAGTACAACATCAACAACGTGATCGGTGCCAACGAGTGGGAGGAAAACATCGACAACAATGCGTACACCAACGGCATGGCGATCACGGCCCTCCGGTATGCGGGCGACGCGGCGCGGGTGCTGGGAATGGACCCCGATCCGGAGTGGGCCGAAGTGGGGGCCAATATCCCCCTCCTCAAATTTTCCGACGGTACCACCCGGGAGAACGCCACCTACGTCGACGCCACCATCAAGCAGGCCGACGTCAACCTGCTGGCCTGGCCGATGGACATCGTCCGTGCACCGGCCCAGATCCGAAAAGACCTGGCCTTTTACGAACCGAAACTGGCCAAAAACGGCCCCGCGATGGGCAACGCCATCCTCTCCCTGCTCTACACCCGCCTCGGAGAGCTGGACAAAGCCTACGACCTCTTCGAGAAAAGTTACCAACCCAATGAGGTACCCCCCTTCGGCGTCCTGGCCGAAACGGCGGGCGGCACCAATCCTTACTTCGCGACCGGGGCGGGGGGCATGCTGCAGGCCGTCCTCTTCGGCTTCGGCGGGCTCGACTTTACGGACGAAGGCATCGTGCAGGGGACGGGCCGACTGCCCAAAGCCTGGACCTCGCTGACGATCACCGGGGTAGGGCCGGACAGGAAAACCTTCTCCGTCGAGGAGAGATGAACACCCTAGTGCTTCTAACCCTAAGCCCGTGGATTAGTCAGGGTGCGCTTCTCTTTCGTCGGGGTCGCCCCTGCGGGGGGACGTTCCGCCAGGCTCTTCAACAATTCATCTTCCGTTCCCGGCGGTCCGTAGCCACTGGCGGGCAGCAGCAGGTTGCCCAGGTTAAACAGGGGTTGCACTAGGTAGTAGAGGGCCAGCAGGGCGGCGAGTAAACCCAGCGTTACGCCGAAAACGGTGGCGGCCAGGGTCGTGGGTACTGCCACCGTTCCCCGCCACCAGAGGGCCGCCGGGACGAACAGCCCGTAGACCAGGAAGAGCAGTTGCTTGCCGTAGCTCAGCAGTCGGCCCCCGACGGTCAGGTAATTATCGGTGGGGTTGCCGGGATCGAAGTAGACCTCGTAGCTCCGGTGTTTCGCCAACTCCTTGAGGAACAGGCCCGCTTCCGAGGCATTCATGCGCTCCAGTCCGGGAGCCAGCCGGGTGCCGGTGTAGCGCTTGCCCTGGGCATAAAAGGTGTAGGGCTGCTCCAGTTCGGCGTGGTAAAGGGTGATGTTGCCTTCCCCGTTCACCGAGGCGGCCCGCAGGGCGTCCGTTTCCCCTTCCAGCCTACCGGTGGCCCGCGGCCAGGTCAGCGTGCGTTGACGGCGCATCTCCTGCACCACCCGGCGTACGAAGCGCAGCAGGGACAGGCCAAAAAGCAGTACGGCGAGGAGTCGCAGGATCATTAGCGCCAGCGTTGTTCCCGCTGCGCCAGTTCGTCCGCGGACTTGCTGCTGGCCTGCAGGCGGGCGGTGAGGAGGTGGAGGCGGCCGGCGGGCTCGCGGGTGTAAATGGCCTCGAATTCCTGGTCTACGGCCACGCTCAGGAGTTTGGCCAACCGGTCGGCGTCGGCGCGATTGCCCAGGGCGGCGGGCACCCCGAGGTAGTATTCCCCGCGCGTCCATTCGTCGGGGAGTTGCAGCCGCAGGAGGTAGCGCGGATTGTCCACCGGTGACATCAGTTCCCCCAGTGCCCCGGCGAAGAGCTGGTTGTCGTGGTGCTCCGCGTCGGAAAGGTAGAGGTACTGCTCGTCGGCTTCTTCCTCCAGCGTTAGCTGGGCCGGCGTGGCGGCGTGAAAGTGCTGTCCGCCACTCAGCGTCTCCGCCAGGGCCTTGCCGTAGGCCAGCAAGCGGGTGCGGGTATCGGCAAGCAGGGTGTGGCGCCGTGCCGCTGCGGCCCGCTGGACCTCCGGCTGCAGCAGGGTGACGGTAGCCAGGCCGCCGAAATACGTAGCCCAGAAGAGGAATAGTGCCCACCCGTTCACCGCAAGTAGCGACAGGGAGAAGAGCAGCGGGTACACCCAATGAGGCGTCAGTCGCAGCTCGTTCCCAAAGGCCGGATGCCGGTCGGTCCGCTCCAGCAAGGGCAGGGCTTCGCGGCGCAGCCGGAGCATTCGTGGCAGGAAGTAGGTGGCACCCACCAGGGCCACGATCGCCGCGCCAGCCAGCAGGAAAACGGTCGATGGGAGCAGCAATCCACCCACCAAGCCCACCAGCAGCGCGCCTAGATTAGCCACCTGCAACTGAACCAACCGGAGTCGGTAGCGGGCCTCCACGTGGCGGTCGACCGATTCGCGGTAGTGCAGGGTGAGGGGGTCCTGCCGTTCGTAGTAGTGCTCGGCGGCCGGCCGGATCGCTTCCACCAGTTGCCGGCCCGAGCCCAGCGCTTCCCGCCACCGCTCCGCCAGGTTTGCCCGGGACATCGCCTGGGCCACCGTCACCTCCCGCAGTTGTTCCATCGAGCCGGCGTCGGTGGTGGAAAAGCGTACTCCATCGGGCGCGGCCGCGGGTGCGGTGAAGCCCACGTCGAAGCGTTCCAGGCCGTTTTGAATCGCCGGTTTGCCGAGGAGCCTCGGACCCGCGAACCCGCGAAACCTTCTCCGCATGCGCTCCACCTCCGGGCCGCCGTTGCGCACGTCGGGATGCACGACCACGGGGTGCCAGATGTTGGCCGTCTTGTCGGGCTGCCCCGCCACGGTGCGGATGGCCCGCCCCCGCATCTGGTTGCTGAGCACGAAACTGCCGACGCGGTTGGCCAGCACCAGGCTGTTGACGACCGGCGCGTCCCAACCCTCCCCGAGTAGGGACTTCGTGCCCACGATGAGCCGGATATCGCCCTCGGTGAAGAGCTGGGTGACCCAGGCTACGGTATACTTCCCCGCCCCGGACGGCGCCTCGACGATCAGGTAGTCCGCCCCCGGGAACAGCGGCAGAAAGGAGATCACCGTAGTAGCCGGGAGTTCGTCGTAGGCCAGCTCGAGGAAACGCGCGCGGGCGGCGGCGGGCAGGATCAGTAGCGAACCGGAGAGCAGGCAGAGGTGGTCGTGGTAGGGAGTGCCTACTTCCCGCCTGAGGGCCTCGAAGGCGGGTGCCGTGCCCACCTTGAGCAGCGGCCGGCGGTCGTGCTCCGTCGTCGGCAGGAACTCCTCGTAGATGTTGTCGGTGAGGATGACCATGCGCAGCTCGTCGAGCAGCGATTCGCTCTCCAATTGAGCGATGTGGATGAGGGCGGCGAGCTGGGCGGCGGGGCTCTCCAGCCGGTCGGCGGTCCGGTCGGTAGCTGGGGGCAGGGCTTGGTCGAAGTGCAATTTACCCCGTTGCCAGGCGCCCATACCGGATAGTGCCCGGCGAAAGGGCTGGAGCAGCGGCTTGGCGTAATCGGAGCCGAAGTAGTCGTCGTGGCGCAGCGCCCGTTCCAGGAATACCCCCAGCCAGTAGTCATCGAGTGGCGGGGCCAGGGTGGCTTCCCCGTGTAGGATGCCCAGGGCGGCGGCGGGGGGCACGCTGGCCTGGGCACGGAGCACACTCAGCAGGGAGGTGAAGTATTCGGGGTACTCGAAGATCTCGGTGTAGTGGGCCTCCGGGTCCTGCAGCCAGGGGTGTTCACGCAGTACGTAAGCGAGGGCGGAGCGGGTAGTGGCCAGCTCCAGCAGGGCGGATTTTCCCACTTGCCAATCGGTAATTAGTCTGGATTCCCCGGGTGGCGGTAGGATGGGGTAGAGGTAGTCCTGGTGCGGACAGAGGTCCCCACTAGCGACCAGCTCGGGGATGCTGATCTCCTCGTCGATCTCCCCGCAAAAGCCGTAGTAGCGCCGCCACTCTACGCCGCTGACGTCGTAGGGTGGGGTAGCGGTAAGGGCCACCAGGTCGGGGGAATAGCGGTTGTAGAGGGCGTCCAGCACCCGCCACCACTCCCGGCGCAGGTGGTGGCATTCGTCGACGATAAGAGTTTCCACCCAGTCCAGCCCGTCGGTCCCCTGTTTATCGTGGTAGGCGTAGAGCGCCTGGTAAGTAGCGATGGTGACCGTACCCGGGGCGTAGAGGTCGGTCGAGATCATTGCTGGGTCGCCGCCAAAATCATGGACCAGCCGCTCCCCCCACTGCTTCCGAATAATTAGGTTGGGCGCCAGGATGACCGTCCGCTTGCCGATGCGGCGCATGAGCTCCAGTCCCAGCACGGTCTTTCCGGCTCCCGGGGGAGCCACGACGTGGATTTTGCCGTCCGCACGGTAGCGATCGAGGCGATCCAGGACGCGGGCCTGGTAGGCGCGCCACGGGAAGCGGAAAGTGAGTTGCCCCGGGTTCATGGGGGGAAGATACCGCCTCCGCGGGGGTGGCTGCTCAGTGCAAACTCACTACCCGGTACATCCGCCAGCCCTCCTCCGTTTCCTGCCAGATGACCACGAAGCGGCTCGGCACTGAAGGCGCCTCCGGCTCGGCGGCATTCTCGAAGCGGTGGTAGCCCATCTCCACGGCCCCGAAGCCGGGAATGCCGTAGACCTCTACCGATTTCGGCAACAGGAAGCGCCGGACCTTTCCACAGATGTTCTTTTCTAAGGCGGCCAGTAGGTCGGGCTTAGAAGTGCTTAGTCCGCCGCGGTCGTGGTAAAATTCCAGGCTGTCGGAGTAGATACGCGCCTGGGTTTTGAGGTCGCAGTTGTTGTAGGCCTCGAAGTACTGCTGGTCCATGGCGAGGATCGTGGTATAGAGCGCTGTGTCTTCTGCTTCGTAAGGCGGGATAAATGCCTGGGCGGTGAGGTTAGGAGTATAAAGCAGGAGTAAGAACGCGACGGGTAGCAGGCGAAGGGAAGGGGTGGACATATTGGCTGGTTAGTAATGCAAAGACGCCCGTTGATCAATGCGGTTGCTTATGGCCATTTTCTCTTCGTCGCTTTGGTCTTTCCTAAATAACGTTTCACTCCAGCGTGGCCGGAGGCCGCACTTTGCTACCGCGGCCGGAGACCGCCTGGTACTGGAGCAGTCGGAGGCAGCATCATACCTTGTGGGATGCCTAAATTCCGATTCTCCTTCCCCTGGTTCGACCGCAAGGCCTTCCCCGTACTCGCCGGCGTGGTGGTCGGCCTCTACCTCCTGGAAGAAGTACTTGTGCTCCGCGAGCAGCGGCAGTCGAAGGTGAAACGCACCGTAATCAATACCGCGGTGGCCGCCACCGGCTTCGCGGTGGTACGCGCTGCCCTGCTGCCCGCCATGGTGTACGCTGGGGAGTGGTCAGAGCGCCGGCGTTTCGGACTGACCAACTGGATCGGCCTGCCGCGGTGGGCCCAGTACATGACCGGCTTCTTGCTGCTGGACTACACCAATTACTACTGGCACGTACTCACCCACCGCCTGCCCTTCCTGTACCGTATGCATCAGGTGCACCATTCGGATATGGATATGGACGTCACCACCGGCTTTCGCTTCCACTTCGGGGAGCAGGTCTTTTCCATCCTGTACCGTGGGGGCATGATCCTCTTGATTGGCGCGCCCGCCGACCTGGTACTGGGTTACGAGGCGGTCTTCGAGGGGTGTACGGCCTTTCACCACAGCAACCTACGGATCCCCAAGGCCATCGAGAACAAACTGGGCAAGATCATGATCACCCCCCGGGCCCACGGGATCCACCACAGCATCGTAGAAGAAGAATTTAACGCCAACTTCGGGGTCATTCTCCCCTTCTGGGATATGCTGCAGGGTACCCGCCGTACCGACGTCCCCCAGGACCAGCTGACCATCGGCATCCCCGCCTGGCGCGACCCGGAGGAGCTGACCATTGTCCGCCTGCACGAGATGCCCTTCGAGCCGACCCGCCCGTGGCGGCTGCCGGATGGTACGGTACCGGAGCAAGGATTGAGGGGTTGAACCTTCAATCCCTCATTCCCTTTCTCCTTCAATCCTTCCCTTCCCCTATGAACCGCCTAGCCCACCAAACCTCCCCCTACCTCCTCCAGCACGCCCATAACCCCGTCGACTGGTACCCCTGGGGAGAGGAGGCCCTGGAGCGCGCCCGCCGCGAGGACAAGCCCATCCTGGTCAGCATCGGCTACTCGACCTGCCACTGGTGTCACGTGATGGAGCGGGAGAGCTTTGAGGTGGAGGCCACGGCGGCCGTGATGAACGCCCACTTCGTGTGCATCAAGGTGGACCGGGAGGAGCGGCCCGACGTGGACCAGGTATACATGGACGCCTGCCAGGCCATCAGCGGCGGCGGGGGCTGGCCGCTCAACGCCTTTCTGCTGCCCGACGCGCGGCCCTTCTACGCCGGCACCTACTACCCACCGGAGCGGAAGTACGACCGGCCCAGTTGGACGGAACTGCTGCGGTACATCGCGCAGAGCTTTCGCGAGGACCGGCCCGCCCTCGAGGCCCAGGCCGAACAACTCGTCGATACCCTTGGCAAGGGCGCAGACCGCCTGCTAGGTATTGCGCGGCAGTCGGAAGCCTCCGACGCCATGCTGGAAAACCTGCGCAAGACCTACGATGCGGCCCGGGGGGGATTCGGCGGGGCACCCAAGTTTCCGCAGAGCCAATCGTTGGAACTGCTCCTGGCTAACGGCGTGCTAACGGGAAACAACCAGGACATCTATCGGGCCGGCCATGCGGTACACGCCATGCTCGACGGCGGTATCTACGACCAGCTCGGCGGCGGCTTCAGCCGCTATACCGTCGACGCGCACTGGCGGGTTCCCCACTTCGAGAAGATGCTCTACGACAATGCCCTGCTACTGCGCCTCCTCGGTACGCTGCACGCGGTGACCCCAGACGACCGCTACCTCGACGCCATGCGGGAGACCACCGACTGGCTCACCCGCGAAATGGCCCTACCCACCGGCGGTTACCGCGCCGCGTTGGACGCCGACAGCGAAGGCGTGGAGGGCAAGTACTACGTTTGGCAGTACCAAGAGTTGGAGGATGTGCTCGATGCGGAAGTGGTGGAGGAAGTCGCCAACTTCTACGGCATCACGCGGGAGGGCAACTGGGAGGAGGAACGCAGCAACATTCCCTACCGCCCGGTGGCCCGCGCGCCGGTCACGCCAGTCGTAGCGGAAGCCCGCCGCCTGCTGGCCGAGGTCCGCAAGCTGCGGGTGCCTCCGGGAGCGGACGATAAGCTCCTCCTGCAGTGGAACGCCCTGCTCGTCTCCGGCTGGACCTGGTGCTACCGGGCTACCGGCAACGCTCATTACCTGAGGTTGGCCACCGAGCTATACGACAGCTTGAGGGAACAACTTTTCGACGACGGAGACTGGTACCGCAACCGCACCGCCGGCCAGCTAGGGGCTCCCGCCTTCCTCGACGATTACGCCGCCCTGGCCGCGGCCGCCCTGGACTTGTCCGAGATCACCTTTGATCTGAAGTACGCCCTGGAGGATGCGCGCACCCTTGTCGACCACGTACTGACCACCTTCTCCGATGCCGGGGACGGGATGTTCTACCTGCGGCCCCCCGGCAACAGTGAGCTTCCCGTAGCTACCAGGGACTTTTACGACAACGCCCTGCCCAGCGGCAACTCCCAGATGGCCCATAACCTGTACCGCCTCGGGCGTATCGCGGGGGAAGAAGCGTTTGCGCGGCGGGCGGCGACCATGGTCGCCGCACTGTCCGGTGCCATCGAGCGCTACCCCGGAAGTTTCGCAGGCTGGGGCCTGGCGGCGCTGCTGCTGGCTAGTCCCGAACGGGAGTTGGTGATCACCGGGCCTGGGGCGCGGGAGGCGGCCCGGAAATTCTTGTCGGACTACCGACCCGGCCTGTTGATCCTGGCGTCCGAAGCCGACCGTCCCGACGTTCCCCTGTTGATGAAACGTTACCTTTCGGAACTTCGCTACTTTGTGTGCGAGAACCGCAGCTGCCAATTACCGGTTGAGACTAGGGAAGCGGCCCTCCAATTGCTGAACTGATCGTAGATGTCCCAAAAATTACTGTACGTTGCCTTTTTGTTGCTCCTGGGCGGGACCGCGGGTGCGCAGCAATTTGCGCAGTACAGCCTGTACTGGCTCGACCCCGTGCAGTTTAACCCCGCCTATGCCGGCCTCGATAACAGCCTCAGCGTCACCGGTACGTACCGTACGCAGTGGACTGGCCTGGAAGGGCAGCCTAGCGGACAGACCCTCAGCGCTCACCTGCCCGTCTACTTTCTCAGCAGCGGATTTGGAGTGGAGGCGGAGCGGGACGTCATCGGCGCCCGCCAACTTAACCGTTTCGGCGTAAGCTGGAACTACCAACTCGTCCGTTCCTCCGCGGTGTGGTCCGCCGGCCTCTCGGCTCGCTACCTGCAAATGAGCCTTAATGGGGGGGACCTTCGTACTCCGGGGGGAATCTACTCCGAGCCCGGCAACGTCAACCATCAGGATCCCCTACTGCCCACGGGCAGCGAAGGGGCCGGCACCTTCACCTTCTCGGCCGGGGTGTATTACCAAGCCGAGCGCGTAGAGGGGGGGCTATCGGTCCGTAACCTTACTGAGGGCGTGCTGTCCTTTCCGGGTCTGGATTATCCCCTCGGCCGGCAGTACCACGGCTACCTGCGCGCCCGCTTCGACGTACTGCGTTCCTGGGAGGTCGACCCCCTCTTGTTTGCCGTAAGCGACGGCACCCAGCACCAATTGAGTATGGGTGCCATTGCCCGCTACAACGACAATGTATTTGCGGGAGCCGCCTACCGGGGGTACAATAATCAGACGTCCGACGCCATTGTAATAATGGCCGGCATAAACCTAAGTGAAAAAATTTCCGTGGCCTATGCTTACGACCTGACGCTTTCCGACCTTCGTTCCGTACAGGACGGAAGCCACGAGCTTACGCTGAAGTATAATCTGCGACAACGCATCGGGGCCGGTATCCCCCCACCCCTAATTTTTAACCCGCGTACCAAACAGTAAGCATATTTGTCGCCTTCCCGCAGAATGAATGCGCCATACTGTTAAACTTTGTCCAGCACACCCACCCCCGATAATAACTATGTTTTTATTGACGTTTCTTCCCCATCTCCCCCTCCTAAGAAAACTCCGAGGACAATTCCGGTTCTGCGCATGAAAAACTTTATACACATCTTGTTGGCCCTTACCGTTATGGCCCTGACATTTTCTGGCTGTGGTGGCAGTCGGGAAACCGGCGAACTCGTCGGCTCCAGCAATCGACCCACCTGGAAGGGCGTCCAGCCCTACGGCATGGTTTATGTGCCGGCCGGTACCGTCCACATTGGTAACACCGATCAGGACATCACCGGCACCTTCATCCAGCGTCCCAAATCGGTCACCATTAACGGCTTCTACATGGATGACACCGAAATCTCGAACAACGAGTATCGGCAGTTCATGGACTGGGTGCGCGACTCCATCGCCCACGTCATCCTCGGCGACGTAAACGAGAACGGCAACATCGACTGGGAAATCCCCATCGACTACACCGACGAAACCCTCTCCGATCTGTACCTAGAAGAGTACTACGCTGGCAAGAAGCAGGTGAATACCAACCTGTACGAGTACGTCTACAGTGAGGTGGACTGGACCGAAGCCTCGCTGGCCCGCCCCCGTGGCGTAGATGGTCAGGGCATCACCGACTACATCTCCGAAAAAACGGTGAATGTCTACCCCGATACCCTCGTCTGGGTTCGTGACTTTGCCTACGCCTACAATGAGCCCATGGCCCGGGTGTACTTTAGCCATCCCGCCTACGATAACTATCCCGTAGTCGGTATCGATTGGCACATGGCCCGCGCATTCAGCTTCTGGCGGACCACCCTGTGGAACCAGTACAATCCGGAAACCCTCATTGAAAACTTCCGCCTCCCCACCGAGTACGAGTTCGAGTACGCCGCCCGCGGGGGTAAAGAAAATGCGCCCTTCCCCTGGGGAGGTCCCTACGTCCGCAACAGCAAGGGCTGTCTTCTTGCTAACTTCAAGCCCGGCCGCGGCAACTACGCGGACGACGGCGGTTCTTATACCGTGCCGGTCGATGCCTACTACCCCAACGATTACGGCCTCTACAACATGGCCGGCAACGTAGCCGAGTGGACCATCACCTCCTTCCAGGAGAACGCCACGAGCTTCGTCCACGACTTTAACCCCGACATCCGCTACAACGCTAAGGATGATGACCCCATCTCCTACAAGCGTAAGGTTATCCGCGGCGGCAGCTGGAAGGACATCAGTTTCTACCTCCAGAATGGTACCCGGACGTTCGAATACCAGGACACCACCAAGTCTTACATCGGCTTCCGGAACGTCATGTCCTTCACCGGCCGCTCCATCAACGACTTCTAGCCCAGCTCTCGCTGCCTAACTTAACGGCCGCTCCGCATTCCGCGGGGCGGCCGTTCCGTTTTACCATGAACCCTACCCAGCTCGCTACTACCATCAAGCAGACCGCCTATGCGCTGGGCTTCGGGCACGTGGGCATCGCGCGGGCTGAACGCATGGAACCCGAAGAGCGTCGCCTGGAAGAATGGCTCAATGCCGGCCACCACGGCACCATGCAGTGGATGGAAAACCATTTCGACAAACGGGTGGATCCGACCAAGCTGGTGCCGGGCGCCCGCTCGGTCGTTTCCCTGCTTTACAATTACTTTCCGGAGGACGATACGCCCAGCCAGGCGCCTCCTAAACTCGCCCGCTACGCCTACGGAGCCGATTACCACCGCGTCGTGCGCGCCAAACTTCGGGAACTGGCCGACCGCCTGGAAGAAACCCTGGGCCGACCCATCGAAGGGCGCATTTTCGTTGACAGCGCACCGGTGCTGGAGCGGGACTGGGCGGCGCGCGCGGGTGCGGGGTGGATCGGAAAAAACACCCTCCTAATCCAACCCAAGGCCGGCAGCTACTTCTTCCTGGCCGAACTCATTTCCGACCTGGCGCCGGCGGTCGATACCGCGATCCGCGACCACTGCGGTACCTGCACCCGCTGCATTGAGGCCTGCCCTACCGAGGCAATCAGCCCCGGGGGCTACGTCGTGGACGGAAGCAAGTGCATCAGCTACCTCACCATTGAACTCCGCGAGGCCATCCCGGAAGCGTTCGCCGGGCGCATGGAGGGGTGGGCCTTCGGGTGCGACATCTGCCAGGAGGTCTGTCCCTGGAATCGCTTCAGCCGTCCCCACGCGGAGCCGGCGTTCACGCCCCATCCCGACCTCCCCGGTATGGGAGAACGCGAATGGACCGAAATGACCGAAGCGGTCTTCCGCCGGGTCTTCCAGAAATCGGCCGTCAAACGCGCGAAGTTTAGCGGGCTGCGGCGGAACATCGACTTCCTTAGCCAGGAGCCAGACACCACTTAGTGTTCCTCAGCGGGCTGCACCTGTTTCTGCGGGCGCAGGGCAAAGGGCAGCATGATGAACATACCGGCCATGATCGCCATATCGGCCACGTTGAAAATGCCCGTTTGTAGGCCGAAGGCCTTGAGGTGCAACATGTCCACGACGTGGCCGTAGAGTAGGCGATCAACGATGTTGCTGAGCCCGCCGCCGACGATGAGCGCCAGGGCCACCACCTGCCAAGCGTTGAGGAGCTTTTCCCGGAAGATGTAGAACAGCAGGGCGATCAGCAGGAGGGCGGGGAAGAGGTTGAGTAAGATGGGGCGCCAGAAGTCGTCGAGGCCCGAACCGATGCTGAGGAACGCGCCCGTATTGTGTACGTGGGTGAGGCGCAGCAGCTGACCGAGGTAGAACTGATCGGGCTCCCCCTGGAGGTGAATGGTTGCCAGGTACTTCGTCCACTGATCCAAACCTACCGACACGAGCACGACCAGCAGCACAATCAGCAGGCGTGATTTAAAAGTCTTCATTGGGACAAAGTTAGTCAGGATTTCCGCCAAGCACTTCCTCCAACTTCTGTTCCAGCTCCGCGCCACGGAGGTTGCGCGCCAGGATGTTGCCGTCGCGGTCCAGTAGGACGGTCTGGGGAATGCTGGTCACGCCGTACAGTTTTCCGTAAGCGCTTTTCCAGCCCTGGAGATCGGAGACGTGCAGCCACTCTAGCTTATCCGCGGCAATGGCCTGCTCCCACCGTTCGCGCCGGTCGTCGAGGCTGATGCCCAGAATTTCGAAGCCCGCCTCCTTGAAGCGGTGGTACATCCGGACCACATTGGGGTTCTCGCGGCGGCAGGGGCCGCACCAGCTGGCCCAGAAGTCGAGGAGCACGACCTGGCCACGCAGGCTCTCCAGGCGAAGCTCCGTACCCTCCAGGGTAGGGGCGGTGAAGAGCGGAGCCGGGGCGCCGATGGTAAAACTGCGCAGACTGGCGATCTGCTGGCGCAGGGCACTCAGCTCGGTGGGGTAGCGGTCAGCGTACTCCTCGATTAGACTGTCGGCGACGGGCATGGCGGCCGGGTGTTTAGCCTGCAACAGGGAGGCCAGGGCACCGCTGCGGGCCAGGAAGCGGGCGTGGCCGGCGGCCGGCCACGGGCGAGTTTCGCGGAGCAGCAGGTCGGCTAGGCGGGCATCGGGGATCGGCTGGAGTAGGTTATTGGTGTAGCTGCGGGCCCCCTCGTACGTCCACGAAAGGTCGTCAAAACCGGGGTCGCTGAAGTCGACCAGCTGAAAGTAAGCCCTGACGAAGTGGTCGAAGGGGCTGGAATACTGGGACGGGTCAGCAGAATAGTAACTCAGGTACGTGTTTAGGCTGGCGATCCGACCAAGGAGCGGATACTGTTCGCGTAGGCTATCGACCAGTTCCCGCTTGGCCCGGTCAAGTTCGGCCATGGCCGCGCGACCTTCCCGGTTGACGCGCTCGTCCTGGATCACCTCGATGTCCTGGACCAGGGTCGTATACAGGGCGTTTTGTTCCTCGAAGGTTTGTTTTAGGCGGGTGTAGGCGGTATTGATGGGGCTTCCGGTGATGGTCGCCTCCCGCAATTTTCCGCAGCGGCCGCTGATGATCAGGTTGCCCTGTCCGCCAAAGATTAAGGGGAGAACATCGTTAGCGGCTGACCCCAGGTAACGGAAGGCCGGCTCCTCCGGGCGGAAGGTGAGCACGTAGCTTCCATCTTCCCGTTTCTCCAGTTCCCGGTCTACCTCAAAGCCGAAGCCGGTGAAGATATAGAGGCGTAGGGGCTGATTGCACCCCTCCACCCGGGCGGTGAGGGTCACCCCGGTCTGGGCCGCAAGTCCGGAAATCAGAAAAAGCAGGAATAGGGGGACAAGGTGCCGGATCATACTGCGAATTTACGGAATCCCCCCCGCACCCGCGGCCCCGCCCGCCACCGTTCGACGGAAAATCGGCCCCGTCCGACGAAAATAGGGGCCTGCACGAAGACTGCGTCCAACCGGGGGCACTTCTGGACTGTTCCTCTGGTATGGTCTCTTTCCGCTCCCCCTTCGAACGTTCTCCCGTCAGCACCGCCCTTGGCATTGTCGTCGCCCTGGTGGTGTTGTACGTCCTCTTTTCCATCGTGGGGTGGATCATCGCCATCATCTACCGGCTCGCTCCCCTGGCCCTGATTGCCGCCCTGATCATCGACTACCGGGTGGTGACCAGCTATTTGACGGGCATCCAGAAGCTATTCAAGCGCAATTGGATCTACGGCCTGGCGGCGTCGGCCCTGACGGTCATCTTTTATCCCTTCGTCTTTCTCTACTTTCTGGGTATGGCGCTGTTCAAGAAAAAAGTGAAGCAGGCCCGACGCGAAGCTGACGTCCGGCAGAACGGGAAATGGGTGGACTACGAGGAACTGCCCGAGCGGCCGATGGACATTGACACCGACTACGAGGTGTTGCCGCCGCCCCCCGAGCCCCGGGCGCCCCGCCGCGACGAGCCGGGCTACGACGAGTATTTTAAGTAAGTTTTGGAGTGGTTTGCGGCGCTTCCCGCCCTCCTCTCCCTGCTTTATGCGGGCTGGCAGTGGAACAATTACCGCAACTGGCGACGAGCGACGAACGCCAACACCCCGCCGGCCGAGCGACTCCCCAGTATAGCGGTGATCGTGCCGTTTCGCAACGAGGCGGTGCATCTACCCCATCTGGTGTCCGACCTACTGGCCCAGGAGTATCCTGCCGATTGCCTTGAGATCCTACTCATCGACGACCATTCTACTGACCAGCCAAAGCTTCCGGCGCAGGGCGGCGGCGCGCGGGTGTTACGGCTGCAAGACTTCCCCGCCCAAGCCCATACCGTGGCCCATAAAAAGGCTGCCCTGGATTTGGGTATCGCTCATACCGAGGCAGCCGTGATCGTCACCACCGATGCGGACTGTCGCTGGCCGGCCGGGGGGGTGCGGCGATTGGCTCATCGGTTTGCCGAGGGGGCGGACGTGGTGCTTGGTCCGGTATTTATCGCTCCCGTAGCGGGACTCTGCGACGCGCTACAGGCCCTCGACCTGGCGGGCTACCAACTGTTCACGGCGGCCACCGTCGCCGCAGGCACGCCGGCGCTTGCGAACGGGGCGCACTTTGCCTATCGGAGATCAGCCTTCGTCGCGGTGGGAGGTTATCGCGGGGTGGATCACCTGCCTTCGGGAGATGACGTGCTGCTGCTGCACAAGTTCGCCGCACAGCCTGGTTTGCGCATCGCCTACGCCACGGATCCCGCCGGTCTGGTAACCACCGCTCCCGTAGCCGGGTGGGGTGCCTTCTGGCGGCAGCGGCTGCGGTGGGCCGGGAAGGCGGGCAACTACGCTAGCCCTACGTTGAGCTTGGCCCAGGTACTCGCTTTCGTGACCTCGGCGAGCATTCTCGGCGCTTTACTGCTTGGTTTGTTTATTCGAGAATTTTTGTGGGCTGCGCTAGTGGCCTGGATTCTTAAGGCCATTATCGATGCCGTACTGCTGGCTTCCGTGTGCCGGCACTACGGGCGGGGCGAGCTCATGCGCTGGTTTGTGCCGGTGCAGTTGATCTATCCCTTCTACTTAGTGAGCGTCGGTTTGGCTGCCCTGCTGGGCTTGAGGGCGGAGTGGAAGGGTCGGCCGGCTTAGAGGCGGGCGGCGGGGGCTACGGACTGGTCGGCAAATTCGCCCCGGGCGTACTTAAAGGTGGCGGTTATGCCGATCATCGCGGCGTTATCGGTGCAGTATTCTGGCCGGGGCACGAAGGTGGTCCAACCGCGGGCTGCGCCCTCTTCCCGTAGCCGCTGCCGCAGTTCCCGGTTGGCGGAGACCCCGCCGGCGAGGGCAATTTGGGTCAGCTTGGTCTGTTCCGCCGCAGCGATCAATTTCTTCAGGAGGGTGGTGACGATGGCGTGCTGGATGGCGGCGCAGATGTCGTGGAGGTCGGTGCGCACATAGTCCGGATCGGCTCTAACCTCCCGTTGCAGGCGGTAGAGGATACTGGTCTTGAGCCCACTAAAGCTGAAGTCGAGACCGCCAGGATCAGGCTGGGCGAAGTCCAGTACCGGGTTACCCAGGGCGGCGAGGCGGTCGAGCTCGGGGCCGGCGGGGTAGGGGAGGCCGAGGAGCTTACCGGACTTGTCGAAGGCTTCCCCCGCCGCATCGTCGACCGTGCGCCCGATGATCTCCTGTTCGAGGGCGGAGTGGACCACGACCAACTGGGTGTGCCCCCCGGAAACGGTTAGGCAGAGGAAGGGAAAGTCTGGCTTGGGGTCTTCGGCGAAATGGGCCAGTACGTGCGCCTGCAGGTGGTCGACCTCGATCAGCGGTAAGTCACGCGCTAGGGCGAAGGCCTTAGCGAAACTGACGCCAACCATTAGGGAGCCGATGAGGCCGGGCCCGCGGGTGAAAGCTACCGCATCGATATCTCCGGCGGTCACGTCCGCCCGACGTAGGGCCACCTCCACCGTGGGGACGATATTCCGCTGGTGCGCCCGGCTAGCGAATTCGGGGACGACCCCGCCGTACTCGACGTGAATGGCCTGGGTAGCGGTCACGTTGCTGCATACTACCCCGTCGCGCACCACGGCGGCGGAGGTGTCGTCGCAACTCGATTCGATGGCTAAAATGACGGGCATACGGCAAGGCTTGGGACGGTGGAACGGAACGTTAGCACGGAAAGGGCGGAGGCAGTACGCCATACCCGCAACCGGCCGCATCTTACGGGGGTAACCCGAACGAACGACGGCCGCCGGGATAAACGTATATTTATTCCCGGTGCTTTTCGGGCTCCACCGAAAATGTTTTATACTTGCACAAATTAACTGCTCACGATGCGTAAATTATTCAGTCTGGCTTTTCTGGTACTGGCCTTCTTCCTGGCCTTTCTGCTTTACCGGAGTATCGAAGAACCCATTACGTTCGCCGACGAGCGCGCCGTGCGGGAAGACGCGGTTTCTGACAAACTGAAAATTATCCGCACCACCCAGGAAATGTACCGCGACATCACCGGCATGTTTGCCCCCAGTTTCGACACCTTGAAGCAGGTGCTCACCGAAGGACGCTTTACGGAAGTCCGCATCATTGGCGATCCCGACGATCCCAACTTCGATCCCAGCACCGCCTACGACACCATGTACACCCCGGCCATCGACAGCGTCCGCGCCCTGGGTATCGATTTGGATAAGCTGGAGTACGTCCCCTACACCGACAATAAGGTATTTGACATTGCCGCAGACACCATCGACTACCAGTCCACTAAGGTTCCGGTCGTTCAGGTGGGGATTGCCCGCAAGGAATTCATGGACCGCTTTGCCGACGAGCGCTTCAAGCGCTACGACCAGCGCTACGACCCCAACGCCCCCCTCAAATTTGGCGACCTGAGCAAGCCCAGCCTGGCCGGGAATTGGGAGTAAGCAACTACGACATTACCGCCGCGGCCCTGCGCCTGGAGCAGCCGCAAGATTACGAACTGTCCATCCTTACGGGGGTGGACAGTTTTGCGTATACCATCCGCGATCGGACCGCTAACCGCCTGCTCGCCTACCGCTCGTATGACTTTGACGGCGCGGAAAAGGCGGACTGGCCCGGTGCCGTGGCACAGCTCGTCGCTGCGGACGAACGGCTCCGGACGCCGGGCTTCGGCCGCACTGTGGTCGCTTGGGATACGCCCACCATGGTGCTCGTTCCGCAACCGCTGTTCACCGAGGCCCACCCCGCGGCCTATCTCGAACACCTGACGGTGGTGGGGCTAGACGACGAAGTGCGCCACGAAGGGCTGCAGGAGATCGGAAGTGAGTTAGTATTTGCCGCTCGCCGGAGCCACCTGGATACCGTGCAGGAACGCTTCGGCGGCGGACGGCCGCAGCACATCGCCGCTGGGTTGCTGACGGCCTGGGCGGCCCGTTCCCGGCGCCTCGGGCAATCTTCGGTGTCCTGCGCGGTGCGGGGACCGCGTATGTTCGTAGCCGGACATCGCAATGGAACCTTGGAATACTACAACTGCTTTTCTTATGCGAGTCCGCAGGATGCGGTATACTACCTGTTACTGGCTTACGAGCACTGTGGCTTTTCCCCGGCCCGCGTTCCGCTCTACCTATGCGGGGAAGTGACGGCCACCGGAGAAGTCTACCATCAGTTCTACCAGTACGTGAAGGACCTCCGCTTCAGCGTGTACGCCACGCCACCCGCGGCCCCGCCGGAGTTTGACGGACTGCCGGCCCACCTCTATTTTGACCTGCTCTGCCTACGGTAACTGCCCCCTAACACCCCCTCATGCGCATTATTTCCGGAAAATTCAAGGGGCGCCGCTTCTCTCCGCCCGCCGACAACTGGCCTACCCGGCCGACTACCGATTACGCCAAGGAAGGGCTGTTCAACCTGCTAAATAACCGCCTGTACTTTGAAGACCTGCGCGTACTGGACCTGTTCGGGGGCACGGGCAGTCACGACTACGAGTTCGTCAGCCGGGGCTGCTGTGACGTGACCTACGTCGACAAACACCCGCCGGCGGTGGCCTTTGTGAAAAAAACGATCGCTACGCTGGGGGTGGAGGATTGCATCGAAGTCTGGCGCATGGACGTATTTAAGTATTTGGAGCGTCCGGTGGTCAAACCTTTCGACTACATCTTCGCCGGGCCGCCCTACCCGCTGCCCAATATCCCCGATTTGCCGGACCTGGTTTTCGGCGCGGGCCTGCTCGCCCCGGGGGGGCTCTTTGTACTGGAGCATAACCCCCACCACGACTTCAGCGGCGACGCTCGCTGTACCGAGGTACGCAGCTATGGCAAAACGATCTTTAGTTTCTTTCAAGCGGCGGGCGAAGAGGAGTGAGGCATGCCGGTCCGACGTCCAAACTTGAGGCCCGGGGAGGGATACATGCGCTGAAGGCTTAACTGAGCGTTCAAGCTGGAAATCCCGTGCTGATGTTCCGTTGCTGCTTGCTCCTGTTGCTGCTGTTTCCCCCGCTGCTCTCCGCTCAGACTTTGGAGCGCAGTTTCGGCCTGGAGTTGACGCCCCAGTCTAGCCAGCGCCGTATTTCTGGGACCAATAGTGCCACCATCGCGCAATTGGAGGAGCTCGACAGCCTGGAAACCGGCACCTTTGGCTACGGCATTGGAGCGATCTATGAGTCGCGCGTCGACCGCATCGGGTTTAGCACCGGGTTGCGGTACACGAATGTCGGGTACGGTACCCTTGAGCAGCCGCTGCGGGGCGTACTCGGGACGAGCTACCGCGACCGCGTTACCGCCCATTACCTGTCGGTTCCGTTTGAACTGAACTTCTACCAGGACGTGACCGAGCAGGACCGTGTGCTGTTCATCCTGGGGGCCGGCTTGCAGTACCACTTGGGTACCCGGACGCAGCGGACGACCTATGCCGGAGGGGAGGAAACGGCCACCGGCCGGCTGGAGGAAG
Organism: Lewinellaceae bacterium; assembly: GCA_963710195.1. Taxonomy (GTDB): domain Bacteria; phylum Bacteroidota; class Bacteroidia; order Chitinophagales; family Saprospiraceae; genus Neolewinella. Next base: position 1,344,426 of record CAVPZF010000008.1, on the reverse strand, counting down.
ACCCGCCTTACCGATCCCTCCTGACCTCCTTCATGACGGGCATTGGCTACGACCGCAAGTTATCGACGGACTGGGCCATCCGTTTTCAGCCGACCTTTCAGTTCTTTCTCAACGGCAACCTCCGGCCCGAGCAGGACACCCAGGCAAACCGCAACTTTTACCAAGTGGGCCTGCGGGTGGTGGTGCGCCGGCTCTTTATCTAGTCCCGGCCGCGAACGTGGGAGGACACCCCGGCGTTTCCCCTGCGAACCTTCCTCCTCACCCACTTCCAAGACCTTATGGCCTTCTACGGACACGTGATCAAAGCCCTGATCCAAACCAAACACTCCCTGCTGCCCCACGAACCTACCGATCCGGAGGCCGCTCAGGAGGCGCAGCTCCGCGACCTGCTGGAAACGGCGAAGGATACGGCCTTTGGTAAGTACTACAACTTCGCCCGGATCCTGGAGGCGGAAGATATTCGGACGACGTACCGGGAGGAAGTGCCCGTCTTCGACTACCACGAAATGAATGAGGAGTGGTGGAAAAAGCAGCGGTACGACCCGGACATCACCTGGCCGGGTCGTCCCGGCTTTTTTGCCCTCAGCAGCGGCACCACCGGCAAAAAAAGCAAGCGCATCCCCGTGACCGACGAGATGCTCGAGTGCACCCAGCGGGTGGGCCGCGCCCAGGCCGAGTGCCTGGCGAACTTCGACCTGCCCCCCGAGCTCTTCGAGAAGGACATCTTTATGCTCACGAGCTCCGCCAGCCTGACCGAGAAGGACGGCTGGAAGGAGGGAGAGATCAGCGGCATCAACGTGAGTAACATGCCCGAGTTCATGGAGGGCGTGTACAAGCCGGGGCTGGAGATCGCCCAGATTCCCGACTGGGACGAGCGGGTGCAGCGCATTGCCGAGGAAGCGCCTAACTGGGACGTGGGGGCCCTGGCCGGTATCCCCTCGTGGATGGTGATGCTGCTGCGCAAGGTGATCGAGGTCAATAACTTGAAGAACATCCACGAGATCTGGCCGAACCTCTCGATCTTCACGACCGGCGGAGTGGCCTTTGAACCCTACCGGCAGATCTTCGAGTCGCTACTGGACCACCCAATCACGATCATGGACACTTACCTGGCCAGTGAGGGCTTCTTTGCCTTCAACGCCCGGCCAGGCACTATGTCGATGGAACTGGCGCTGGCGCACGGCATGTATTTCGAATTTATCCCCCACGATGAGCGGGGCTTCGACGCGGCCGGTACACTGCTGGAGGAGCCGGAGGTGCTGGATTTTCGGCAGGTGAAGGAGAATGTCGACTACGCCCTCCTGGTCTCGACCCCCGCCGGGTCCTGGCGCTACATGATCGGCGATACCATCAAGTTCACCGATAAGGAGAAAATGGAGATTGTCATTACCGGTCGCACGAAGTACTTCCTCAACGTCGTGGGTAGTCAGCTCTCCGAAGAGAAGCTAAATAAGGCCATCGCCCACCTCAACGAGGAGACGGGCGCTACCGTCAAGGAATTCACCGTAGGGGCGATCAAGCGGGAGGAAGACGGAGAATACATCCACCAGTGGGTGCTCGGCCTCGCCGAAGGGGAGCTGGACGGCGAGCGTGCCAAGGAGGTGCTCGATGCCCACCTGCAGGAGGCCAACAAGAATTACCAAGTCGCCCGCCGGAAGGCCCTCAAGGACATCCGCGTCCGGGTAGAGACGGCCGACCGCCTGTACTCCTTCCTGGAACAGACGAAGAAAAAGGGCGGGCAGATCAAATTCCCCAAAGTAATGCCGGAGGAAAAGCTGCAGGAGCTGCTGGATTTTCTTAAATAAAGGCAATATAGTGCTTACCCGTTGGACGGGGTCACCCCGTCCAACGGGTAAGCGGTCGGACGGGGTCACCCCGTCCGACCGCTTAAGCGCGGCCCGATGGCCTCTACAGCAGCCCCAGAATCAGGTACAGCCCCGCCGCGATCCCCCCCGCCACGCCGGCGTAGGGCAGTTGCGTCTTCACGTGGTCGATATGGTCGGTCGCCGAAGCGAGGCTGGACAGGATGGTCGTATCCGAGATCGGGGAGCAGTGATCCCCAAAGACGCCCCCGCCCAGTACCGCGGCGATGGCCATGAGCACGTTGGCGTCCATCTCCCGGGCCATGGGCACGGCGATCGGAATCATGATGGCGAAGGTGCCCCAACTGGTCCCCGTGCTGAAGGCGATGAAGCAGGTAACCAAAAACACCAGGAAGGGAATCAAGCCCGGCGACAGCCAGCCCCGCGCCAACTCGGAGACGTAAATACCGGTCTCCAATTTCTTGCACAGGCCCCCGATGGCAAAGGCCAGCAGCATCAGCAACGCCAGCGGGATCAGCCCGGCGATGCCCTTCAGCACCAGGTCGACCGACTCCCGGAAGCCGAAGATGCCCTGTACCTTATAAACCACCATCGACACGAGGATTGAGATCGTCACCGCCGTCAGCACCGCGGTAGACCCACTACCACTACCGATGGATTGGAAGACCATCGCACCCGCGCCCGCGCCCTCCCCCAGTAGCGAACGGGCATCCGCCCAGCCCGTATACGCCAACATGAAGGGCATGCACACGACCATCACCACGATCGGGATAATCATGTTGGTGGCCCGCAGCGGAACGTTCTCCTTGGCCTCGATGCTGGTGAGCGACTCGTCGACCACGGGGGTAGCTCCCTCGTTAAGAAACTTACCGGACCGGGCCCGCCGCTCGGCCTGCTTCATCGGTCCCCAGTCGCGGCCACTCAGCACCACCACCGGCACCAGCAGGAGGGCGGCAAAGGCGTAAAAATTGTACCCCATGGCCCGCAGCATCGTGCCGAAGGGATTCTCGAAGCCCTCCAGGGCCAGCAGGGTCATGATGAAGGCGCCCCAGCCGTTGAAGGGGATCAGGATGGAGCTCGGGGCGGAGGAGGAATCGGCGATGTAGGCCAGTTTCTCCCGGCTGATGCCCATCTTATCGAAGATCGGCCGGTAGAGCGTGCCTACCGTGAGTACGCTGATGCTCGATTCCACGAAGACCACCGTGCCCGTGATCCAGGCCAGTAATTGCACGATGGTGCGGCTGGAACCGTCCTTGCGTTGCTCGTACCTCACCAGGCGGCGGTCGATGGCCTGGATGAAGCCGGCTACCCCGCCGCTGCGCTGCATAAAGACGATCAGGGCGCCCACGAGGGCACAGAACATGATGGTCCGGGTGTTGCCCGCATCGGCAAAGACATCCACCAGCCCCTGCAGGGTATCCAGAAACCCTAGCCAGGGATTGCCGCCCGCCAGGATCACGTAGCCCAAGAAGATGCCTACGATCAGGGAGATGAAAACCTGCCGCGTAAGGATGGCCAGTACGATGGCGATGACGGGGGGGAGCAGGGTGAGGAAGCCTAGTTGTTCAGCCATGGTGCGTCGGTAGTCCGGAGGAAACAGGGTAGGCGCACCAAGGTAGGGCATTGCCACGGCTCGCTTGCCGTCGCTCTGCCTAAACATTACGCGGGTACCGGGCTTATGCAGGTAAGCAAACGATCATACCCATGGCCAGGACCATCAAGACCATCGACCACAACCTCATTAGGGCCTTCGCCCAAGCCCGCAACGGCTCCCCCGCGCTGGTCGACCAAATAGAGGACGGCTACAACAGCCAACCCCTGCGCATCCACTTCGACGCAGTAGACAACCCGGACGATTTCGACCTCATGCCCGTCAGCTGGGAGGTGTTCTTTACCCAGATGCGGAACCGCGAACTCGCCCTGGCCTACGAGGAGGACGGGGACGACCCCTATTTCTACGAGTTCGTACCCGCCAACGCCTAAGTCCGTATGAAAACAGTACTCATCGGCGGCGGCAGCGGATTCGTGGGCATGCACCTGTCTAGGCGCCTACGCCGCGACGGCTACACCGTCCGTCACCTCAGCCGCTCGGCCCGGCCGGAAGCCGAATTCCCCACCTACGTCTGGGACATCAAGACCGGAACCATCGACGATGCCGCCTTCGCGGGCGTGGATTTCGTGATCAACCTGGCCGGTGCCGGCATCGCCGACGAGCGGTGGACCGACCAGCGCAAGGAAATCATCATTCGCAGCCGCACCGGGTCCACGCAACTGTTGGCCGCGACGCTCCAGCGCCTCGACCATAAACCCACCCTCTACCTCTCCGCCAGCGCCATCGGCTACTACGGGGACCGGGGGGAGGAGTGGCTTACCGAAGAATCCACCCCCGGCGAGGGCTTCCTGAGCGTCTCCTGCGTACAGTGGGAGGCCTCCGTTCGGGCGATCACCGATCTGGGTATTGCCACATTCATCAACCGCACGGGCGTCGTGCTCCACCCCGCGGCGGGGGCCCTGGAAAAAATGATGATCCCGCTCAAATTCTGGACCTCCACCTACTTTGGGGACGGCAGGCAGTACTTCAGCTGGATCCATATCGAGGACCTGGTTGGCATCTACGCCTACGCCCTGGAGCACCAGCTGGAGGGCATCCACAACGGCACCGCCCCCAACCCCGTGCGCAGCAAGGATTTCGCCGCCGCGCTCGGACCGGCCGCCGGGAAAAAAGCCCTGGTGGTGCCCGCACCGGCCCCGGCCCTGGAGTTGGCGATGGGCGAGATGAGCCACACCGTCCTCGACAGCGCCCGGGTGTCGGCGGCCAAGGTCGAAGCGGCCGGCTACCGCTTCGCCTACCCGGAACTCAGCCAGGCCCTCGAACAGCTGCTGGGGTGATTTTTACCTACGACGGCACCTTTTCCGGACTACTGTCCGCCATCTTCGAGCGTTTTCGCCGTAAGGTGGAAGTCGTCGACATCGTAGCAGAAGATCGCTTTCAGCAACAGCTATTCGCCGAGGCCGTTCCTGTAGCAACGAGCGAGAGCCACGCCAAGCGGATCCTGAAGAGCCTTAAGGAGCGCAGCGGCAACTCCGGCACCACCCGCCTGCTGCGCCACGCCTTTCTGACCGAGCAGCCCGAAGTGGAGCGCCTGATCCTGCACTTCGTCGAGCGGCAGGTGGCCGTTTACGGCATCGACGTGAGCCAGGATGCCGCCGACGAACGGATCCGCCGGCTCCTGCGCCTCAAGCAGCAGATGGGTCGCGAGGTCCACCGCATGCACGCCTTCGTGCGCTTTCAGCTGACGCCCGACGGCATGTACGTGGCCTTGGTCAACCCCGACTTCAACTGCCTGCCCCTCCTCGGCGATCACTTCGCCGCCCGCTACCCGGCCATGCAGTGGCTTATTTACGATACCACGCGCCACTACGGGCTGCACTGGGACAGCACCCGCAAGGTAGCGGAATTCATCACCCTCGATTCGGTGCAGGACGGCACCCTGCGCAGCCTCTCCGCCGAGATGCTGGACGCGGCGGAGAACGATTACGCGGAACTCTGGCAGACCTACTTTCGGGCCGTCGACATCCCGGAGCGGAAAAACCTCAAGCTTCACCTGCAGCACGTACCCAAGCGCTACTGGAAGTACCTCACCGAAAAGATTTGAGCATAAAGCGGTCGCAGCGGGAGTGCCCGGTCGCGCCGAGGGGGCCGTCCAGGGGGGTGAACCCGTACTTGGCGTACACCTGGGCCGCCGTGGTCATGGCCGCAACCGTCTCCAGGTACATGCGGGCGTAGCCGTCACGGCGGGCACCCGCCAGGCAGGCTTCCAGCAATAGTCGTCCCCCACCCTTGCCCCGCGCTGCTGCCAGCAGATACATTTTGCGGAGTTCGCAGGTGCCAGGATCTCCCCCGAGAAGTGGGGCATACCCTCCTACGCCCACCACTGCACTAATTAGGGTCGGATCAGTCAGTACGAAAAAGTTGGAGCCGGGCTGGGTGTAGGCTCCGTAAAGGTCTTCCACTTCCGGGTCGTTGATGGAGTAGCCTTCCCCTACGCAGTCGAACTCGGGCATGACCGTACGGATAACGCGCGCCGCCGCTTCGTTGTCGGCGGCCCGAATGGGGCGGAGGGTAAGCATAGTCAGTAAGATTCGTCGAGCTGGTAGATGGCGGGTAGGTGGCGACCGAGACCGTCGTAGTCGAGTCCGTAGCCCACTACGAATTTAACCGGAATAGAGAAGCCGATCAGGTCGATCGGTACTTCGACCCGCTGGGCCTCGGGCTTGTGCAATAGGGTGACCAGCGTGATCGAACGGGGCTGCATAGCTTCCAGAATAGGCAAAAAAGCCCGCATGGTCAATCCGCTATCGACGATGTCTTCGATAAGGACCACATCCTTGTCTTGTACCAAATCCTCCTCGGGGGGCAGCAGCAGCTTCACCTGTCCCCCGGACTCCTGGCCGGAGTAGCTGCTGGTCCGTACGAAGCCTACTTCACCCTCCAGCCCACTGGCCCGCACCAGATCGGCAGCGAAGACGAAGGCTCCCTTGAGCATCACGAGAAAACTGGGCTGACCGTCCGCTAAGCGCGATTGCAGTTCGGCCCCGAGTTCTGCTACCCGCCGCTGAATCTCCGCTTGCTGGAGAAAGAGACGAAAGTACAGTTCGTGAAGGCGTACGCGTTCGGGGAAATGATCCATAGCAAAAAGAGGTCAGGAATAAATAAGCGCGACAAAATTACCGGGTATTTTACGATGTCAAAGCTAGGCGGAGCCGTTGAACGAACCCGGTAACCTACCAACTCCTGTATATACAGCAATTCCAAATTTGGAATAAAAGTAGCGTTTAAGGAGGTAGTTGCAAATGATGTATGGCGTTAGTGAGACAGAAAGGCTAAGGTTCTGTTAAGCCTTGTAGCAATGGGGAAAGACGGTGCAACGGCCATTTTTTATTTGCCATTTCTGCCATTACCGCCCGTAAACTTCTACGACCTGGAAGCTAGACAGAATTATACGGGGGCGCTGAATTTGGGGGAAGGTTATGAACTTTTATACAATAAGTCTCTATATTTGATTCATGGACAGCAACCCCTGCTTTCCCCACTGGATTTAATTTGGTTTTATTTGGTTAGGGCTGAGGTGGTGCTGTGGTGGCACCGCCTCTTTTTTTGTGGATTACCAGCCCACCTGAATGTCTGCGTCGAGATCGTCGCCGAAGCGGTTGACCTGCATCGTTCGTAGGCGGTAGCCGGAGGCGGGGCGGTAGGAAAGCGTATGTTCTCCCTGAGACAAGACGGTTCCGGTCCTGCGTACCACCTCGATGTCCGTCGGGATGCCCGCCTCGCGGGTTACCGTCAGCGTGCGGGTCTGCATGGTGGTATCGGTAGCGGTATAGACGGTGACCGTAGCGGTGCCCTCGCGGCGGGTATTTACTTGGTACTTGTCTAGCCACGCCGGCTTATTGATATCCGCCTCGCGGATGACCCGCAGGTCGGTGGCGAATTGAACATCGGTCAGTCGCTGCGTTTCTGAGGTCCCATTGAGAACGATGGTCTTTTCCACCTCGGGGCGCAGGCGCTGCAGGCTGTCCACCTGGGCGTCGATGTAGCCGGAGAGGTCGAAGAAAGGTTCCTGTTCCATTTCCTGGCGGAGCTCGTCGGCGTAGCAAGCGGACAACAGGAACAGCGGAATCAGTAGACGTAGCATAGGCGGGCGGGGTAACTTTACGCTACTTAACGCACAGCTTCTTGAATAGTGGTACGAAAAACGGACTTGCCCTCGGCGGCCTGCTGCTGAGCTGCCTGATCTGGAGCATCGGGCTGGGACGGTTGGACCTCTTCGACTGGGATGAGATTAACTTCGCCGAGATTGCCCGCGAAATGTACCACGGGGGCCAGCTGCTACAGCCCACCATCAATTACCTGCCCTTTCATGAGAAACCGCCCCTGTTTTCCTGGATGCAGTGGGGGAGCTACCACCTCTTCGGCGTAGGGGCCTTCGCCGCCCGCTTCCCGAATATTGTCTGCGGAGCCGCTACCCTGGCCCTGCTCGGCTGGTACGGCCGGCGTCGGGGGGTGGGGTGGTGGTGGGCCGCTTTCTACGCGGGTAGCCTGCTGCCCTCCCTCTACTTCCGCTCGGGGATCATCGACCCCTGGTTCAACCTGTTCATCCTGTGTGCCCTGCTGCCCCTGCTGCGGGCGGGTCATATTTCGATTGCGCCGCGAATGGCGGCCGGGATTTGTCTGGGCCTGGCCATCATGACCAAGGGACCGGCGGCCGCCCTGCTCGTCGGATTGATGCTGGGTGGGCTGCTGATCGTTGATCGGGGCAAGCGCTTCGGCTCCTACCTGATGGTCGGCCTGCTCGCCCTGCTGCCGGCGGCGGTCTGGCTTGTCCTGCTCTGGCAAACGGATGGGGGGTTTTTCTTCCGTGCCTTCCTTGATTACCAGTGGCGGCTTCTGGTGCAAGAGGACGCCGGGCACGGCGGCTTTCCGGGCTATCACGTGGTGGTGCTGTTATTGGGCTGCTTTCCAGCCTCCCTCTATGCCGTGGCGGCCCTGTTTCGTCCCGGGCGTTTTGGCACGTCCACGGACCGCGGCCTGCGGATACTGTTCTGGGTAGTGCTGGTCGTCTTTTCGATCGTCAGTACCAAGATCGTACACTATTCCAGTCTATGCTACTTCCCTCTGACCTGGTTTGCCGCCCGGTGGGTAGCCGCCGCCCGACCGGAGGAGGGCCTGCCGCGCCGGCTGCGGGCCGGCCTACGCGGCGTCTGGGGAGTATACTTCCTTACGACCCTGCTGGCGGCCCTGGCCGGCTGGACCATGGAACGCTGGCTGCCCTATCTCCGGGACGCGGAGCTGGTGTCCCGCCTCCAGTTACCGGTAGACTGGCCGTGGTACGCCGTACTCCCGGCCCTGACCGTGGGGGGTATCCTGGTGGCGGAGCGCTGGACTAAACTGCGCATCCGGCGCGCCGCCGCCCTCCACCTCGCGGGCATGTTCTTGTTCTGCGTAATCAGTCCGCCCGTCTTCCTGCCGCGTATACAGGCCTATACCCAGGGGGCGGCAGTGGATTTCTACCGCGCGCGGGCCGGGCAAGGCCACTACCTGGGGACTGTTCGTTACAAATCCTACGCCCCCATCTTCTACGGAGAGGTTCCCCGGGAGCTGGGCGGGCGCACGCGGCAGGAACTCCTGTATGGGGCCCGGGATCGCGACCTCTACTTCTCCTGCCCGCTGCGGCTCACCGACCGGGCCCGCGAGGACGTGCCCGACGCAAAACTGCTGTACCAGCGCGGCGGCTTCTCCTTTTTCCGTCTCGCCGCCAGCGACTAGCGGGCCGGCAGGGCAAAGGCGACGTAACGATCGCCCGAGGGCGTCCCCAGTTTACCCCCGCCGCAGGCCACCACGACGTACTGGGTACCCGCCACGGAGTACACCGCCGGGGTCGCGTAGCCCGCGGCGGGCAGTGCGGCCTCCCAGAGCAGTTTCCCGTCGCGGCTGCGAAAAGCCCGGATCTTCTCGTCGAGGGTGGCGGCAATGAAGATGACCCCGCCGGCCGTGGCGACCGGCCCTCCGTAGTTTTCGCTGCCCGTGTTGTGGATGCCGCGGGCCGCTAAGTCGGGGTATTCCCCCAATGGGACTTGCCAGCGGATGCTGCCCGCATCGAGATCCATGGCGGTGAGCGTGCCCCAGGGCGGAGCGGTGATGGGGTGGCCGTCGCTGGTCTTGAGGCGGCGATACCCGTCCATGATGTACGGGTAGGGCCAACTGCCCTCGCCCCCGGCTTCCTTTTTTTCGGCCGGACCGGTTTCTGCTACGATCTCCTCCAGCACGGCATCCGCATCGAGGGTCAGCAGCCAATCCGCTACGTCGCCGACCTGCTGTTCGTCGAGCCACGTGATGGCGGGCATGGCCCCCTTGCCGTGGTGTACGGTCTTGCGGATACCGTCCGAATCCAGCCTGCTGGTCTAATCCGAGCAAGGAGGGACTCTGGAACACTCCACCTCCCCGCAGATCGGCCCCGTGGCAGGCCTGGCAGGCGATGGCGTACACGGCCCGCCCCGGCTCCCCTTCCGTGATGCCCGCCACCGGATTCATCTTCAGCATCCAGGGCATCTCGTTGGCGTTGACGTAGAAGAGTCGCTCGGTGGGCGAATAAGCCGCGCCGCCCCACTCCGCGCCCCCGTCAAAGCCCGGAAATAGGATCGTGCCTTCCTCACTCGGTGGCAGGAAGGCGCCCCCGTAGCGGCTGCGCGCCAGTACATCCCGGGCCTCCCGGTTCATCGTGCTGTCGAAGGGGTAGAGGTGCTCCTCTAGCAGTTCCTGGCGGGTGAAGGGCGGTGGTAAGGTGGGCATCGGCTGGGTGGGGCTGGTCCACTCGCCGTTGAGGTCGGAGGCCGGGAAGGGCCGTTCCTCCACCGGAAAGAGTGGTTCGCCGGTATCCCGGTCCAGTAGAAAGAGGTAGCCGCCCTTGGTGACCTGGGCGACGGCGTCCCGCGCCCGGCCTTCGTGCTGGACGGTAAGCAGGACCGGCGTGGCGGGCAGGTCGCGGTCCCAGAGGTCGTGGTGTACGGCCTGGTAGTGCCAAATTTTTTCCCCGGTCCGCGCATTCAGTGCCAGCACGCAGTTGGCGTACAGGTTATCCCCCGGGCGGTTGCCGCCGTAAAAGTCGTAGGAGAGGGAGCCGGTGGGTACGTAGACGTGGCCCCGCTCGGGGTCCAGGCTGAGTCCCGCCCAGGCGTTTGCGCCGCCGGCCGTTCCGTCCGGCAGGGTACGGAAGATCCAGGCCAGTTTGCCGGTGCGTACATCGAAGGCCCGGATGTTTCCCGGCGCGGCCCCGATGTCCTCGCTCACCTTGCCGCCCATGATGATCAGGTCCTCGAAGACGATACCCGGACTGCTCGAGCTCACGTACAGCTCCCGGGCCGCTTCTCCCAGCCCGGTGTGCAGGTCTATCCGTCCGTCGGTCCCGAAGTCCGCCACCGGCTGGCCGGTTACTGCATCCAGGGCGTAGAGAAAGGAGCCGGCGGGGAAGTAGAGGCGCTTGCGTTTTCCGTCGGTCCAGTAGTTGAGGCCGCGGTTGGTGCCCAGGCCCTGCTTTTCGTCGCCAAAATCGGCGGGGTTGAAGGTCCAGTGTTCCCGTCCGGTAGCTGCGTCGAGGGCAAACGCCTGTAGTGCGGGATTGGTACCGTAGAGGGTGCCGTCGATGACCAAGGGATTGCACTGAATTTGACTGCGGTTGAGGGTGTCGCGGTCGCCGCTGGCGTAGGACCAGGCCACGCGCAATTCGCCCACGTTCGCCGTGTCGATCTGCCGCAGGCTGCTGTACTGGGTGGTGGCCGGGTCCCCCAGGTAGTGCCCCCAATTCTCCGCCGCCGTTTCGGGCGGGGCCGCGGGTGCCGGGGAACATCCCCAGGCCAGTACCGATAGGACAAACGGGAGGGAGCGCATCATATCCGCAATATCGCACTTCCGGGGGAAGCGACCTCTTCTCGCCCGCGTCCCCCGCAACTTGCCCTCACGGCGTGACGTTAATTTCACTAAACCTTAGGTATGAAAGCCAGCAAAGACGCCAACTTCGCCACCCAGTGTATCCACGGAGGCCTCGAGCCCGACCCCCAGACGGGCGCCGTGATGACCCCGATCTACCAGACGTCGACCTACGCCCAGTCCGCCCCCGGCGAGCACCAGGGCTACGAGTACGCCCGCACCGGCAACCCTACCCGCACGGCCCTGCAGCAGAACCTGGCCGCCATCGAGAAAGGCAAATTCGGCGTGTGTTTCAGCAGCGGACTGGCCGCCATGGACACCGTCATCCGCCTGTTCGAGCCCGGCGACGAGATCCTTGCCAGCGACGACCTCTACGGCGGCAGCTACCGCCTGCTGACCGCCGTGCTCGGCACCTTCGGCATCAAAAGCCGCTTCGTCGACATGCGCGACGCGGAGGCCATAGCCCGGGAGATCCGTCCGCAAACCAAGCTGCTCTGGATCGAAACGCCCACCAACCCGATGCTCAACATCGTGGACATTGCCGCCCTGACTTCGCTGGCCCAAGCGCGCGGCATCCTGACCTGCGTGGACAATACCTTCGCCAGCCCCTACCTGCAGCAGCCCCTCGAACTCGGTGCGGACCTGGTGCTCCACAGCGCCACCAAGTACCTCGGGGGCCACAGCGACGTCGTCATGGGTGCCGTCGTCACCCGCAACGAAGACCTGGCCAAACGCCTCTACTACCTGCAGAACGCAGTGGGCGCGGTGCCCGGTCCCCAGGATTGCTTTCTCGTCCTTCGCGGCATCAAAACGCTCCACCTGCGCGTCCAGCGGGCCTGCGAGAACGCCCGCCGTATCGTCGAGGTGCTCCAGCACAACGACCTGGTCGCCAACGTCTACTATCCCGGACTGGCCGATCACCCCCGCCACGAAATCGCCGCCAAGCAGATGCGTGACTTCGGAGCCATGGTCAGCTTCGACCTGAAGGAAGACACCCTGGAGGCGGCCACCCAGGTCATGAAGAACACCCATTACTTCACCCTCGCCGAAAGCCTGGGAGGCGTAGAGAGCCTCATCGGTCACCCCGCCTCGATGACCCACGCCAGCATCCCCCGGGAGCAGCGACTGAGTGTCGGCCTGACCGATAGCCTGATCCGCCTCAGCGTAGGGGTGGAGGACGCCGAAGACCTGGTGAAGGACCTCGAGACCGCCCTAGCGGCCGCCGTCGCGGTAGCCTGAGTCCGGGTCCCCCAGGTATTTCTTTAGTCGCCACATGGCTTCCCGCAGGGCCTGGGTGGATATGCCGCTGTACACGATCCGCAACCAGCCAATCTCCGGCTGCCCCAGTCCGCCCGGTGCGGTGAGGAGGAGGCCGGTCTCTTCGAAGAGGTCCGACCAGAATGCTTCCGCCTCCTCCGGCGTGGAGTCGAAAAGGAAGCGCGAGAAGTCCGCCCATACGAATAGGCTCCCCCGCGCGGCGTGGTAGTCCACCAGCAGTTCGTCCAGCGTATCGGTGACCACCCGGTAGGCTTCGGTAAGTAAGCGCTGGTTACTGTCCTGAAATTCAGTGACCCAGGCGTCGTCGCGGAGCAACACGCTCAGCGACCACTGCGCCAAGTTGCTGACCTGGTGGGGTGCATTGTAGTTCGTGTAGGCCGTACGCAATTCCCCACTGCGGGTATACAGTAGCCCGGCCCGGATGCCCGACAGCCCGAAATCCTTACTGAAGGAGTACCACCAGTGGAGGTAGGGACTGTCGCGCCGCTCCAGCAACGGCAGGAAGGACGAGTAGGGAGAACGGTTGAGCACGTCCGGGGAGTCGCGGCTGAATTGGCTCAGCGCGTAAATTTCGTTGACGATTAGGTGCACCTCGTGCTCGATGCACCAATCCGCAAAGGCTTTGAGTTGCTCGGCGGAGTAGACGGCTCCGGTCGGGTTGTCGGGTTGGGTGAGGACGAGCATCCGGAATTTGCCGCCTAGCTGTTGGTGGGCGGCATCGAGTTCGGCGACGGAAAGGGGGTGAAAATCCCGGCCGAAGGTCGCGGCGTAGTGGGTAATGTCGTAGCGCTCCATCCCTGCCTTACTGTTAATGTCCGGCCGGTAGGCCTGGTAGGCCGGGGCGGGAAACACGACGACATCCCCGGGATCACCGAGGGCCATGGCGGTCACCTCGATCACCCCCGTGGCACCCGCGCTCGCGCAAAAATTACCGGGGTCGAGTTTCGTGCCCGCGATGTGGGTGCTGACGAAGTGGGCGACCGCGGCGAGGAAGTCGGGGTGCCCGGCTAGGGGGGCGTAGGAGGGTAGCCAGTCGGGCCAGGCGTGGGTAGTGAAGATGTCCCTTAGCTTCTCGCGCATAATGTCCCACTGCAACAGATTTTCGGCGATGCAGAGGGGGATGGCCCCGTCCTGATCGTCGGCGGAGTATGGACGCTCCGTGGCGCGCTCAAAGAGGGCAAAGTCCGGGCGCAGGGGTTCACCCGCCTTTTTGTTTCCCCGTGCTGATAGTGTCATGCGGTAACGTTATGACGCAAAGGTCGCGAATCCACCGGCGGGGGGGCTAAAGTTCGAAATCCAGCGCCCGCCGGAGGAGGCCCGCGTCCCGCTGTTCAACCAGTCGGCGGTAGGTGTCCTCGTTGAAGCGGTACAGGGTAGCGGGCCGGTGGGCCACGTTTTCCTGGCGGCCGACTTCCTCCAGGATGCCGGTCTTGAGGATTCGGGTACGGAAGTTGCGCTTGTTGAAGGCCGGTACGCCGAGCACGGTTTGGTAGAGGGCCTGCAGCTCGGCCAGCGTGAACTCTGCCGGAAGTAACTCAAAACCGATGGGTTCGTAGCGCACCTTGGCCCGCAGCCGGGCGGTGGCCCGCTTAATGATCGCCGCGTGGTCGAAGGCTAATTCCGGCAGCTGGTGCAGGGCGAACCAATCGGCCTCGGTCGCATCGGAGGCCGCCTGGGCGGGGTGATCAGTGAGGTTCACGAGCGCGAAGTAGGCTACGCTGATGACCCGCCCGCGGGGGTCGCGGTCCGGGGCGCCGTAGGTGTACAGTTGCTCGACAAACAGGTCCTTCACCCCGGTCTCCTCCTCCAGTTCGCGCAGGGCGCTCGTTTCCAGGTCCTCTTCCATTTCTACAAAGCCGCCGGGCAGGGCCCACTGGCCTTTGAAGGGCTCCCCGCCGCGCTGCACGAGCAGGAGCTTGAGGTCGGGCCCGCCGTCGTAGCCAAACACGACGACGTCTACGGTGACGGAGGGGCGGGGGTATTTGTAGGTGGGCATTAGGATTTAAAATTTAACCTTTACGATGTACTATTTACACTTTGCGGCGCTGCTCGCTGCGCTCGTCTATCGCTGCAGGAGCGCTTCTTTTTCGGCGAGCAACTCGGGGGAGGGGCCGTAGTGGAAGGTATTCCAGTCGAGGCTGTTCCACAAGGCCCAGTTATCCAGGGCGCGGTCGCGGGTGCGGGGAAGGTCGCTCGGCGCATAGACCAGGGTACCCTTATCGAATACCGGGACTAGCAGCTCCCGGGTTTCGCCGTGGAGGGGGTGGGTAGTTCCGTGGGCGTCGACCAGGTTGGGGGAGGGCTCCCCGGCCAGGGTGTTGTAGCGCTGGCTGGCGGTGGGGCGGCCGTCCCGGTAGTAGCGCCGTATGGCTAGCCGGCCGGGGTCGCTGGACTTAACGGCGGTTTCGGAAGCTTTGATGCGGGTTTGCCACCCTCCGTGTTCGTCCTGGATGGCGGCGAGCTTATAAACCCCTCCGAGGGCCGGCTGGTCGTGGGCGGTGACGAGGCGGGTGCCGATGCCCCAGACGTTGATGCGGGAGCCGGCAGCCTTCAGGTCGCGGATGGCGTACTCGTCGAGGCTATCGCTGGCCACGATGTCGACTTCGGGGAAGCCGGCGGCGTCCAGTAGTTGGCGGGCTTCGATGGACAGCTGGGCGAGATCGCCGCTGTCGAGCCGGAGGCCGTTCATTTCGTGGCCGTGCTTGCGCAGTTCCCGGCCGACGGTGATGGCGTTACGGACGCCCTCGAGGCTATCGTAGGTATCGACCAGGAAGACACAATTGGCGGGCAGGGCGTCGGCGTAGGCCTCGAAGGAAGTGAGTTCATCGGGAAAGACCATCACCCAGCTGTGGGCGTGGGTCCCCTTCACCGGGATGCCGTAGTAACGGCCGGCCCACACGTTGCTGGTGGCATCGCACCCCCCGAGGTAGGCGGAGCGGGAGGCGGTCAGTCCGCCGTCGATGCCCTGGGCGCGGCGGAGGCCAAACTCCAGTACCGGGTCTTCACCCGCCGCGGCCTTGATGCGGGCGGCCTTGGTGGCGATGAGGGTGGAGAAGTTCATCACGGTCAGCAGGGCGGTTTCTAGGAGCTGCACCTGCATTAGGGGACCTTCAATCCGCAGCAGGGGCTCGTGGGGCAGCACGATCTCTCCCTCCGGCACCGCGTCGACGGTGGCCGTGATTTTCATGCGCTGCAGGTAGTTCAGAAAGGTTTCGCGAAATAGCGGACTTCCGTCCGCGCTCTTCAGTCCGCCGAGATACTGAATGTCGTCCACGCTAAAGCGGTAGCGTTCCATGAGATCAATGGCCAGTCGCAGCCCAGCAGCTAGCGCGAAGGGTCCGTCGAAGGGTGCCGTGCGGTAGAACAGGTGAAAAACGGCCCGGCGCTCGTGCAGGCCCGCGTGGAAATAGCCGGCCGCCATGGTGAGCTGATAGAGATCGGTGAGCAGTCCGAAGTCCGGGCGGTAAACGTGGGGGAGGTGAGAGAGAGACATAAGCTTAGTTTAAAGTGTTAAGCTAAGGTAGGGCGTCTTGGTGAAATCTCCCAGGAATCACTAATTTAGTTCTCCGTTGAGCCCGTTTACTCGCTGCACTTTCCGATGATTTCCTGTGTATTGAATACCGCATCTATGCCTACGCTCTTCCCTTGGTTTCTTCGTCCCATGTTCTTCCTCGCCGGGGTTGGCGCGCTGGAAGTACTGATCCTTTCAATTTTGTCGGGGATCGAGACGCCCAAATTATTGCTGGTGGCCACCGTTCTTGGCTATTTCTTCTTTTCTTCCATGTTGGTCACGGGAGGGCAGGATGATTTACCGGGGGAGTCCCGGACACTCCTTGGCATCAGCAGTAGCCTGATCGTGAGTGTGTTGTTGCCCGTACTTCTTCCCGACTAGGTTCAGGGGCTATGTGGTGGGTACCTCAGTGATAAATATTTTAGTCCACCTCGCGCGTCTCTGGCGACGGAATCGCGGCTTTATGACCTCCGCTGAACGTTCTTCACGCACTTTAGGGCTTGTTTGGGATTCCGCTCACCGCCGCAACCTTGCTATTTTGCGTCTATTCTTAGCCTCGAAAATGGTCACTTAGCCCGCTAGACTCCCCTTTCCGAAGCTCGATTAGACCCAAAATAGTGGCATTTTCATCAGGCTCGGAAAACCTAAACAAGCGCTTAACTAAAACACGAACCACGGCCCCTCGTAATCTGGCCTGCGTCTACGTGGTGGCCGCCGTGGCGATTTCCGTCCTCCCGTGGCCGTTTGACGACCAACCGATGCAGGTCATCACGCTACTCATATAAATTAGGGTGGGGGAGAATGCTGCTCTGGATAAACCAACGAGAAGCTCCCCGGCACCGGTGGCTGCGCGTGCCGTCTTGCTTAGGCCATGAGCACGGGTGCGGCTTCGGCCACGTCCGGCAGGACGAAGTCCATCCACAGCAGCGGGGAGGGATCTACCTGGTAGGTAAAATCAATAGCCTCCAGCGGATGTGCTTTCGTGGGGTAATCGCCGATGATGCGCGGGACGGTTAGTCCGCTCTCGTAGTCGGTCAGTCCGTAGTCCGCCGTACACGTCTACGGAGGTCCGAATGGCCAGCTGGCCGTAGGATACGCCGTTGGCGGCCGGGATCGCTAGTCGCGTAGTGGGAAAATCTGAGTTTTCAGTATCCCGGCGGTAAGCGGCGAGGCTCGCCCGGTCTACGGTAAAGATGGTGCCGAGGTCGACCGCAACGGCCTGGTCACGGGTATCCTCCAGCACGCCGAGCATCAGGGTGATGCGTTCGGGCAGCATGAGTACCTCGGGGGGGAGCTGGGACATTAAATTGAGCGCGATCGGCACCTGCATCTCGTCGATGAGGCAGTACTGCATGGTCTCGCTGAGCATAATATCGACGGGCAGTTCGCTGTCGATCCGGAAGGTGGAGGCGTCGGTCTGGAGAACGTCGATGATGTAGTCTTCCAGCTTGAGTTCCGCAAACAGCCGCTTGACGGCCGCAAAGCTGGCGTCGGTAATTTCCAGGCAGGTAAACCGCAGTTGCTCCGGCGTGAAGCGCGTCATCAGGGGGAGGGCCAGGGTGGCGAACGGACCGGTACCGGCGTAGAAGACGTGGACGGGGCCGGACTTCCGGGCCATCACGTCCAGTACCGCCCGGTTAAGGCCACTAATAAAGCGTTTGGTGCGTACGCTGTCGTCTACGCAAAGGGCTGCCCAGGTGGCGCCGATGGCGACTCCGGTACCGGTGTCGAAGTGGTCGATGCTTTCCTCGCCGCCCAGATCAATACCGGAGGCGGTCAGCAGCAAGTCGCGATAAAGATCGATGGTGTCGGCTAGCAGGTCGGTTCCGGTGGCGTCATCCAGCAACACGTCCGCGATGGACGTGAGGGTGGCAAGTCTGGTCATTCAATCCATTTGGCGAACGACCAACGGTGGCGGTAGCGCTTGCGGCAAAGGTAGCGAAGAATCTCATCCTCGGTACTCATTCTGGATGCAGACCCCGTTGGACGGCCCCACCCCGTCCAACGGATTAGCGTTGGACGGGGTGGGGCCGTCCAACGGGGTCGGGCTAGGGATAAAGCAGATACTGCTCCCGCAACCGCCGGTACGTGACCAGCTCCTCCGCCCAGCTCGCGCGAATTTCCACCCCCGATTTCCCGGCCTCGATCATGGTCCGCAGCCGGTCGGAGCCGGCCAACAGGTCGAAGAAGTTGGGGCGGGTGAAGAAGGGGACCCCCTGCGCGGTCAGATCCCGGTAGGTAGTGAGGAGAGGCGCCAGGTCGAGCTGCCTAGCCCGGAACGTAGTCGCCGGCTGCTGGCTCAGATCAACGCCGTGGCACAGCTCCCCGTTGAGCTTAGGATCGGCGGCCCCCGGCCCGGGTCGCGGCGTAAAGCTATCGGGCGCCGCAGTCAGCTGCGGGTGGCCGTACAACTGAAACTGCCGGTCGGTGCCCCGGCCCACGCTTAAGGCCGTCCCCTCAAAGAAGCACAGGCTGGGGTAGAGGTAGATGCTCCGCTGGTTCGGCAGGTTCGGGGAGGGAGCTACGGGCAGTTCGTACACCGCATTGTGGGTGTAGCCCGGACAGGGGATGACCTCCAGTTCACACACCAGTCCCTCGCCCAGCCAGCCCTCGCCGTTGACCATGCGGGCGTATTCCCCCACCGTGAGGCCGTGGGCGACGGGGATGGGGTCCAGCCCCACGAAGCTCTCGTAGCCCGGCTGCCGCACGGGGCCGTCGATCAGCTGCCCGTTGGGATTAGGCCGGTCGAGGACCACCACTTTTTTACCGTAGCGGGCGGCCGATTCCATTACGTAGTGCAGGGTGGAGATGTAGGTGTAGAAGCGGGCGCCCACGTCCTGAATGTCGAAGACGATCACGTCCAAGTCCATCAGGTCCTCCCGGCTGGGCTTTTTGTTGCTGCCGTAGAGCGACTTGATCGGCAGTCCGGTGCGGGTATCGGTACCGTCGGTTATTGTCGCGCCGGCGTCGGCTTCGCCGCGAAAACCGTGTTCGGGGGCGAAGATGCGCAGCACGTCCATACCCAGTGCCAGCAGCGTGTCGACTAGGTGGGTCTGCCCCACGGTAGATGTCTGATTCACGACCAAGCCCAGTCTTTTCCCGGTGAGCCTTGGCAGGTAGACTTCGGGATGAAAAGCGGCGGGAAACGCGGGTGCCAGGGAGTCGCCAGGCGCCGGGTTCTCCCGGGTTTCACCCCCGGAAATCGATTGTTCTTCCCCGGTTTTCTCGGCACCCGCGGCCCCGCCCCACTTAAAACAATTTGCGTTAAGCGTTAAGGAAAAACAAATTAATAAATATACCTTGGCCATCCGAGTGCAGTGTATGACCGCCGTAAACGACGGAATGGAGCTATGAGTAAGAGAGAATACGCGATCGTGGACATCGAGACGACGGGCGGCCGCGCCTCCCGCGCGCGAATCACCGAGGTCGGTATCGTGATCTTCGACGGGGAGAAGGTAACGGAAACGTACGAAACCCTGCTCGACCCCGAGTGCTATATCCCCGCCGGCATCGTGGAGTTAACGGGCATCACCCAGGAGATGGTGAGTGGGCAGCCGAAATTTTACGAAATCGCCAAACGGGTCGTGGAGTTGACCGAGAACCGCATCTTCGTGGCCCACAACGCTAAGTTCGATTACGGGTTTATCCGGGAGGAATTCGGCCGCCTCGGCTATACCTTCTCCCGTCGCAAGCTCTGCACCGTTCGGCTGGCCCGCAAGTGCTTTCCCGGCCTCAGGAGCTACAGCCTGGGTAACCTGATCCAGCACTTTGGCTTTCACGTCGACGCCCGCCACCGCGCCCTGGCCGACGCACAGGCAACTACCGAGCTCCTGGAGCGGTGCCTGGCCGGCGAGGATTGTGCCGCCGAGGCTACCCGCCTGATCAACCACGGCATTAAGGAAACTCGCCTGCCTAAACAGATCAAGCTGGAGCAGATCCTGGAACTGCCCGAGGAAACCGGCGTCTACTACTTCCACGATGCGAACGGCGACGTCGTCTACGTCGGCAAGAGCACCAACATCCGTAAACGGATCGCCCAGCACTTCAATGACCATACGACCAAAGGCAGCCGCATCGCGGAAAAGGTGGCCGACATCAGCTACGAGATCACGGGCAGCGAGCTGGTCGCCCTCCTCCTGGAAAGCGAAGAGATCAAGCGCCTGCAGCCGCGCATCAACCGGGCGCAGCGGGGCAACCACTTCAGTCACGCCATCCACAGCTACGTCAACGAAGCGTGGCTTCCGCTGCTTCGACGTGGTCCGCAACACCGCCCAGGCCCGCAAGGAGCTCGACATCATCAGCGAGTACCCCTCCCTCACCCGGGCCAAGGGCCGCCTCAATTTCGTACGCAAGCACCTGGAACTCTGCAGCGCTTTCACCAATATATATCCCAGTAAATCCGCCTGCTTTCACTTCCACCTCAAGCAGTGCCACGGCGGCTGTGCGGGCCAGGAGGATGCCGATGTCTATAACCTCCGCGCCGAGGAAGCCCGCCTCCATCTCCGCTCCGTATTCGACGACGACTTTCTCCTCTTCGATACGGGCCGCACCCACGACGAAGCCTCGGTCATTCTCGTCTCCGAGGGCAAGTACCAGGGCTTCGGCTATATTGACAAGGAACAGCGTTACGATATCCACACCGCCATCGACAGCGTCAAGCGCTCCGTCACGTACCCGGACACCGCAAGAATCATTCAGCGGTACGTCAGCGAGAAGGGGGGGAAGATGGTGAGTCTGGAAACCGGGAAAGTAGTTAGGTAGGGCGAATTGCCTGCGGCAATTCTAGTTAGTTCGTTAGTTCTTTAGTGCCTGCGCTACTGATGCCGCATGCTGCTGACGCGGGGGAGTCTTTTAGATCGTTAGTTTTTTAGGCACGCGCAAAACAACTTGCTGGAATCTATACCAGGTTTAGCGGCTTCATCTGAGCCTCCCGCCACCGGGCCGACGCATCACCTGCAAAAAGAACAAATCCACAGGCCTCCAGCCCCTCCCACTCCCTTCTAAAGATATACCTCGCATCAGTAAGGGGGGCATCAGTAATGTGCGCCTAAAGAACTAAAACTCTAAAGAACTACTCTGCATCAGCCCTGCGCGTCTAAAGAACTAACAACTCTAAAGAACTACTCTGCATCAGCCCTGCGCGTCTAAAGAACTAACGATCTATAGAACTAACTACTTCCTAGAAAACGGTATCCCCAGCATAGTCCGAATTCCCTGGTGATGGTGCTCCTCCATGTGGGTGTCGACGCCGTAGATCTGCTGGTCTTTGTCGAGTTCAGAGTAGGTACCGAAGAGCCGGTCCCAGAAGCTGAAGATGTTGCCGTAGTTACTGTCGGTGTAGGGCAGGACGTAGTGGTGGTGTACACGGTGCATGTCGGGCGTGACGAAGACGGTCCGCAGCGGGCGATCCAACCAGCTGGGGAGGCTGATGTTGGCGTGGTTGAACTGGCTGAGGATGACGCTCATGCTCTGGTACAGGAATACGAGCCAGATCGGCGCCCCCAGCAGCACAACGGCCGCGGTCGTGAAGGCGAAGCGGATGATGCTTTCCCCCGGGTGGTGGCGGTTGGCGGTGGTCGTATCGACGTGTTGGTCGGTGTGGTGGACCAAGTGGAAGCGCCAGAATAGCGGAATATGGTGCTCGCTCCAGTGCGCGCAATAGGCCCCGAGCCAATCAAGCAGCGGCAAACCGAGGACCACCATGGCCCAGAGCGGCAGGTGCAGCCACTGGAGTAGACCGAATTCGTGCGACACCGCCCACAGGCTTCCCTTGATCAGGATGAAGGCCAGTACGAAATTGACCACAATGGTCGTGAAGGTGAAGAAGAGATTGATGCCCGCGTGCCGCCACTTTTTGTACTCCAGGGTGAAGAGGGGCACGGCGCTTTCGAGCAGCCAGAAGATGGTCAGGCCACCCACCAAGATGAGGGTGCGGTGACTGCTCGGGATGGTTTCGAAGTAGGTGACGAGAGCTTCCATCCCCGAAAGTTACGGCCTTTATCGCGGCGACCGGGGTAATTTGCGGACACAAGATGCCATAACGTGAAGCGATTATTTCTTAGCGAGCGCGCCATGCTGGCCGCGGTTATCCTCAATGCCGTAGTCATTATCGCCCTTTACTTTCCGAACCTGGGCGACCACCCCTGGTTGCTCGGCCTCGATCACGCCTTCATCCTCTTCTTTCTGGTCGAAGTCGTCGTGAAGCTGTCGGTGCTCAAGCCCAAGGCTTACTTCGCCAGCGCCTGGAACCGCTTCGATTTTTTCATCGTCATCGGCAGCCTGCCGGTCTTGTTCCTGGCCTTTTTCGACCTGCCCGATACCACGCTGCTGGTTCTACTGCGGCTGTTTCGGCTGGTCCGCCTGGTCCGCTTCCTCCGCTTCGTCCCCAACATCGAGCAGGTGGTAAGCGGCCTGGGGCGGGCGCTGAAGTCTTCCGTACTCGTACTGGCCGGACTGGTGTTTCTCAACCTACTCGTAGCCATGGTGACCTGCCACTTCTACGCGGCGGCGGCTCCGCAGTACTTCGGCAATCCCCTGGTCAGCATCTACAGCATTTTCCAGATGTTTACCCTGGAGGGATGGAATGAGATTCCTGCGGCCATCACCGACCAGAGCGACAGTCCGTTTGCCGTGGGCATGACCCGTTTCTATTTTTCGATGGTGGTGGTCATTGGCGGCATCTTCGGGATCGGGCTGGCCAACGCCGTCTTCGTCGACGAGATGACGATGGATAATAACCAGGCTCTGGAAAGTAAGGTGGACGCCCTCACCGATGAGATACGGGCTTTACGCCAAGAGCTGAGCCGTTAACGTCCGACCAGTAACCGGCGCGTGGTCAGAATACGCCCCCGCTCGTTCGTTAGGCTGTAGAGGTAAGTGCCCCGCGGAAGGCCCGTTAGGTCGAGGGGCACCTCGGTGCGGTCCCCGGCGGGAGAAAACTCCGTAGCGGAGATTTGCCGACCCAGTACATTGATTAAGCGCAGGGTATAGGTGCCAGGGTCAAGTCCGCCCACCGCGAAGGTGGTCTGCCCGAAGGCTGGGTTGGGGTAGACGTCCACCCGTGCCTGAAAAAGCCGGGGTCCCCGGGTGGAGTTGATCGAATCGCCCTGGATAAAGTTCATCGACACGGGCGTATCCGACGCATCCACCGTGACGATCGCCACGGCCTCTTTTTCGGTATTGGTCCAGTAGTAGTAGGTGACAATCGGTTCCTCCTGCCCGAAGAAGGAAGCCAGGTCGGGTACCTGTGGCCGGATCAGCCCGGTGATGTCGAGGTAGCCCAGGAAACCGGTCTTCGCCTCGACGATGGTGTTGGTCGTTTCCGTCCGCCTTTCCCGAAGCACCTCGTAGGTCTGGCCGTTTAGCGTGAGCATTCCGTGAGCATCAACCACGTCAGTCCGGTTGCTGGTGGAGGTGATGCGCAGGGTATCGAGGTTGGCCAGGGCCGGCCCGTAGGTGGCAAAGGCTTCGTCGGGGATCTCGTCCCGCGGGATGAGGATAACGTTTCTGGTTAAGGACACAAATTCATCAGCATACATCAGGGGGGCCCGTCGTTCCGCGCGACCGGGGGCGACCGGAGCGCGGAAGGCGTAGTCACCGAGAACTTCTAGGTTGCCACCGAGTCCCACTAGGGTGTAGGCGGTGTCGGTTAGGGCGTAATATCCCCGGGTCGCACCGTCGAGGGCCACCGTCACGTCCGCTTCGGAAAAGAGCGTATCCGTAACCGCTTCTACTACACGTACGAAGGAGGAAGCCGCGGCCTGGGTACCAAAATTCCACCGGCGGTTAGGCCCGGGCGTAAGCTGATCGATGGTGAAGGTACTGTCGGCCCGGCTGTAGGCCAGGGTATCTCCGGCTGCGGGGAAGTAGGCCGTGCTGAGGGTGAGCTGGGCGGAGATGCCACCCGCCAGGAGCAACGAAACAATCAAGGAAAAGGGCTTCAGCATAGGGGCCGGAGGTTGAAAATACGCTCTAAGTTAGTGGCTACCCCTGGCAATTGCCGTCGGGTAACCGCATTTAACGCGGACTTAATCGCCCTATCCCCGAATTGGCGCCAACCAACGGTCGGCCGTCACCGGATCCCAGCCCTTGCGGCGGGCGTAGTCGCGCTCCTGGTCGGGCTGGATGCCCCGCACCGTGAAGTAGCGCGCTTCCGGATGACTGTAGTACCAGCCGCTGACGCTGGAGGTGGGGTACATCGCAAAGCTTTCCGTGAGGGTGATGCCGGTGGCCTTTTCCGCGTCGAGCAGTTCCCAAAGTTTAGCCTTCTCCGTGTGTTCCGGGCAGGCCGGGTAGCCGGGGGCCGGACGGATACCGTGGTACTTTTCCCCGATCAATTCGTCGTTGGCCAGGCCTTCGTCGGGTGCGTAGCCCCAGAATTCGCGGCGGGTACGCAGGTGCAGGGCCTCCGCGAAAGCCTCCGCGAGTCGGTCCGCCAGGGCCTTGATCATAATGGCGCTGTAGTCGTCGTGGGCCGCCTCGAACCGCGCCACGTGCTCCTCGATGCCGATCCCGGCCGTGACGGCGAAGGCGCCGAGGTAGTCCTGCTTGCCGCTGTCGGCGGGCGCCACGTAGTCGGTGAGCGACAAATTCGGTCGCCCGGCGGCCTTCTTGCTTTGCTGGCGGAGTTGATAGAGTTCTATTTCGTGTTCCCCGGTAAGCTGGATGGTGTCGGTGCTCACCTCCGCTTTTGCGGGGTAGAATCCAATGACGGCCCGTGCTTCCAGCCACTTTTCATCCACGATTTTGTTCAGCATCACCCGTGCTTCTTGGTAAAGCTCGCTGGCCTGTTCCCCCACCACTGCGTCGGTGAGGATGTCGGGAAACTTACCGGCCAGTCCCCAGCTGCTGAAAAAGGGGGTCCAGTCGATAAAGTCGACCAGCTCCTTCAACGGGTAATTCTTGAAGGTCCTGTTGCCCAGGAAGGTCGGCACCGGCGGGGTGTAGGTCTTCCAGTCCAGTCGCAAGCCGTTCTCCCGCGCCCGGGCGATCGGCAGGTACTTCTTGTTCGACTGCTGGCCGGCCCGGTGCACCCGCACCCGCTCGTATTCGGCGATAATGCCCTGGCGGTAGGCCTCCCGGGCGTCTTCCTCGGAGTTGAGCAGCTCGCTCACCACGGTCACCGCCCGGCTCGCGTCGAGTACGTGTATGGTCGGCCCGCTGTAGGCCGGCTCCACCTTGATGGCCGTATGCGTTTTGCTGGTAGTCGCCCCGCCGATGAGCAGCGGCGTCTTGAGTCCACGGCGCTCCATTTCCGTAGCGACGTTCACCATCTCATCTAGGGAGGGCGTGATGAGGCCCGATAGCCCGATCACGTCTACCCGTAAGCGGGCGGCCTCGTCCAGGATCTTGTCGGCCGGCACCATCACGCCCAGGTCGTGGATCTCGTAGTTGTTGCACGCCAGCACCACCCCGACGATGTTCTTGCCGATGTCGTGGACGTCGCCCTTCACCGTGGCCAGGAGAATGGAGCCTTTGTGGTGGGAATCCTCCGCTTGGTCGGATCCGGGCGCCAGCGCCTCCCTTTCTTCCTCGATAAACGGCTGCAAGTACGCCACCGCCTGCTTCATCACCCGGGCACTCTTGACCACCTGGGGCAGGAACATTTTGCCCGCGCCGAAGAGGTCGCCCACCACGTTCATACCGTCCATCAGGGGGCCTTCGATGACGTGGAGGGGCCGGGGATACTGTTGGCGCGCCTCCTCGGTATCCTCCGTGATGTACTCGGTAATACCCCGAACGAGACTGTGGCGTAGGCGTTCCTGTACGGTGCTTTCGCGCCAGCCTAGGTCGCGCTGGACGGTGCGGCCGCCAACGTCCCGGAGGCCTTCGGCGAACTCCATGAGGCGGTCGGTGGCATCCTGTCGGCGGTTGAGAATAACGTCCTCCACCCGCTCCAGTAGGTTCCGGTCGATGTCCTCGTAGACCTCGATCAGGCCCGCGTTGACAATGCCCATATCCATGCCCGCCCGGATCGCGTGGTACAGGAAGGCGGAATGCATGGCCTCCCGCACCACGTCGTTGCCGCGGAAGGAAAAGCTGACATTGGACACCCCGCCGCTGATCTTGGCCCCCGGGCAGCGCTCCTTGATCCGCCGCGTGGCCTCGATGAAGTCAACGCCGTAGTTGTTGTGCTCCTCGATGCCCGTAGCCACCGCGAAGATGTTGGGGTCGAAGATGATGTCCTGGGGAGCGAAGTAAGCCACCTCCGTCAGCAGTTTGTAGGCCCGCACGCAGATGCTGACCTTGCGCTCGATGGAGTCGGCCTGCCCCTGCTCGTCGAAGGCCATGACCACCGCCGAGGCCCCGTAGCGTCGGACCAGCCGCGCTTGCCGCAAAAATTCCGCCTCGCCCTCTTTCATGCTGATGGAGTTGACGATGCACTTGCCCTGCACGCAGCGCAGACCGGCCTCGATAACTTCCCACTTCGAGGAGTCGATCATGACGGGCAGCCGGGCAATGTCGGGCTCGGCCATCAGGAGATTTAGGAAGGTTTGCATCGCTTCCTTGCTGTCGAGCAGGCCCTCGTCCATGTTGACGTCGATCACTTGGGCGCCGCCCTCCACCTGGTCGCGGGCCACGTCGAGGGCGGTGGGGTAGTCGCCCGATTTGATCAGGCGCGCGAATTTGCGGGAGCCGGTGACGTTCGTGCGCTCGCCGACGTTCACGAAGTTGGTCTCCCGGCGGATCTCCAACGGTTCTAGTCCACTCAGGCGGGTATTGGTGGATGCCGCGGGAATGGGGCGGGGACGCAGGTGCCGTACGGCGTCCGCCATGGCCGCGATGTGGGCCGGGGTGGTGCCGCAGCAACCCCCGATCATGTTGACGAGTCCACTGTCCGCGAAGTCCCGAATGTAACCACGCATTTCCTCGGCCCCCTGGTCGTACTCACCCATCTCATTGGGTAGGCCGGCGTTGGGGTAAGCGTGGACGTAGCACTCCGCGATCTTAGACAGGGAGGCCAGGTGGGTACGCATCTCCCGGGCCCCGAGGGCGCAGTTGAGGCCGATGCAGAGGGGCTTGGCGTGAGCGACGGAGATGTAAAAAGCCTCTACGGTCTGCCCCGAAAGCGTGCGCCCACTGGCGTCGGTGATGGTGCCGGAAATGATGACCGGCAGCTCGATGCCGCGCGCGTCCCGCACCTCCTCCAGGGCGAAGATGGCCGCCTTGGCGTTGAGGGTGTCGAAGATGGTCTCGATGAGGATGCAGTCGGCCCCGCCGTCGACCAGCCCCTCGATCTGGGTGCGGTAGGCCGCGGCAAGCTGACCGAAGGTGATGGCCCGGTAGCCGGGGTCGTTGACGTCCGGACTGATGCTGAGCGTCCGGTTCGTTGGGCCGATCGCCCCGGCCACGTAGCGCGGCTTTTTGGGAGTGGAGTAGGCGTCGGCCGCCCGGCGGGCTACCTGGGCGGCGGCCTTATTGAGCTCGTAAACGATGCCCTGGGTGCCGTAGTCCTCCTGGGCGATCACGGTGCCGCTGAAGGTGTTGGTTTCGATCAGGTCGGCTCCCGCCTCCAGGTACTGCCGGTGAATCTCCTCGATCACGTCTGGGCGGGTAAGTACCAACAGGTCGTGATTGCCCCGCAGGTCGCTGGGGTGGTCCTCGAAGTAGCCGTGGCGGTAGTCGGCTTCGGTGAGGCCGTAGCCCTGGATCAGGCTGCCCATGGCGCCGTCGAGGACGAGAATGCGTTGGCAGAATAGTTCGGTTAGGGGGGGGCGGAGCATAGGGGGGCAAAGGTACTAAGGTTAGGGGGCTACGTCAGCGGCCAGAACGGCAACTATTCGGTCATTCCGCGTATTTTGATCACAAAATCGGTTATGTCTTTTCCCCGCCCGTCTGCTCTCCTCCTGATCCTCCTCTTTCTTGTCGTAGGGTGCGCACCGATTAAGGAGCAGCCTACCGATAGGGATGCCGCAGACCCGGACGCAGGTGCTTCGGAGCTAGAGATCACCGAAACCTACTGGAAGCTCATTCAATTGAATGGACAAGCGGTAGTGACGGGCGAACGGCAGGCCCGCGAGGTCTATATGCTGCTCAGGGAAGCAGAGAATCGCCTCACCGGTTTTGCGGGATGCAATAATATGCGGGGCTTTTACGATCTGGGGGAAGACAACCGCATCCGCTTTCGGCAGGTCGCTACTACCCGTATGGTATGCCCGGGGGTGGAAGTCGACGAGGCTGCCGTAGTGAATATGCTTAATCTGAGCGATACGTACATCATCGGCGGCAATACCCTAACCCTGCACCTGGGCCGTGGTGGACCCCTGGCCGTGTTTCACGCCATCTCCCGTTAGCCCGGCACCCGCGTTCCCGCCCCCCTGCGAGCTGAATGGTTTCTCCGCACGGCGGAACGGGCGCCAGGTTGGCTTCGGAATGCGTCGACTTAGGCCCTGGCTTCCCCTTTGGGATGGGACGCGCGGCGGGAACGATGCTCCACGCCCACAAGTTACCTTCGACCCATGTCCACCTCCCATAGTTACCGCGCCTACCTTAAAGATGCCTTTTTCATCACCGCCGGCGTGGCCCTGGCCGCCCTCGGGCTAAAGGGTTTTTTGTTGCCGGCTCACTTCATCGACGGCGGGGTCACCGGCATTTGTCTGTTGCTGGCCCAGGCACTGGGTTGGCCCCTGGCCGGCTTGCTGGTGGTGGTCAACATTCCGTTTCTGTTCCTGGCGCGGGTGGTGATCGGCAAGATGTTCGCCCTCAAAACCGTGCTGGCCATTATCCTGCTGGCCCTGGCGGTGTGGCTGATTGACTTTCCCTACCTCACGGAGGATCGACTGCTGGTGGCGGTCTTCGGGGGATTCTTCCTGGGTACGGGGATCGGACTCTCCATGCGCGGGGGCAGCGTGCTCGACGGCACGGAGATCCTGGCTATTTTTCTGAGCCGGAAGCTGGGCACTAAGGTGAGCGACTGGGTCATCCTGATTAACCTAGTCATCTTCGGAGCGGCCACCCTCCTGCTGTCGCTGGAGCAGGCGCTGTATTCCCTACTGACTTACCTCGTAGCCTCCAAGGCCCTGGATTTCATCATCGACGGCATCGAAGAGTACACCGGCGTGACCGTCATCAGCGCCCAGCACTCCGCTATTCGGAAGATGCTGATCGAGGAGCTCGGTACCGGCGTCACGGTCTACAAAGGGGCCGGGGGGTTCGGATTTCACGACGCTTCGGCCGAACAGGATATTCTTTACACCGTCATTACCCGACTGGAAATTCGTAAGCTCACCCTGGCGATCCAGGAAATCGACCCCCAGGCCTTCATCACGATGACCAGCATCAACGACGTACGGGGAGGGATGGTACGCAAACGCGTGGTGTAAGGCTCATGCCGCTAGACATCCTAGCGCAGGCCGGCTTCCACCCCCCTCCGGGGGCCGGGGGATAATAGCCAGCAACGGCAAGCTGTCTAGCAATACGGTTAACGCTCACTCCACCCGCACCCCCCGCGTACTGAATGACAGGCCCTGCTGCCCGTAGGTGGAGATATACACGCCCTCGAACAACGGCTCGTGGATCCCCTGCGCCACCGTCCACTCGAAGTAGAAGTTATCCCCTGTTCCTCCGGTGCGGTCGGTCATGTCAATGATGAGGGCGACGGTTTCCATCGGGGCTAGATAGATAGGTTTCTCATAGTAGTCGCGCACCAACTGCCCCTTGGTGTCGTAGTAGGCCGCCCGACGGATGTACACGGTGTCGCGTAGATTGATGTTGCGGATGCTGATCGTCCCCGTCAGATCAAAGAGTCGGTGTTCGGTCTCCGTGTAGATCTGGGAGTAGCTCGACAGGTAAGTAGCCCCCTGTACCACACTGCTGTCGCTAGGTAAAGTAGCGGCGTGGCGGGCAGCCCAATCCTTGGGATCCAGGGAGCTTACGGTATCTGCTTCCTGCGCACAGGCAGCAAGGAGAAGGAGAAAGAGAAGGTAAATAAAGGAACGGTGCATACGGGCAAGATACTTCCCGGCCGTGGAGTGGGGGAAGATGCACGGATGTTCGCGGTCAAGATCGAGTGCGCCTATTCCTCTTCCGTATCCTCCACCGTAGTAATATCCCGGTGCACGGCAATGGCTGCGTTCAACTCGAAACCGATGATGAGGATGAGGGCGTTGAGCTGCAACCACAGCATCACGATGATGATGGTGGCAATGGAGCCGTAGAATTTAGCGTAGGTGTCGTAGCGATTGAAACCGTCGATGTAGTAGCTGAAGGCCACGGAGGTGGCCAGGGACAGGATGGTCGCCAGGGTCACGCCGGGACTCACATAGCTGAAACGCTTGATCGTAGCCGCCCCGTAGCGGTACACCGTGCCAATGATGATGTAGTAGAGCGCCAGCATCGTCGACCAGCGCAATAGGTTGATCAGGAAAACGGCAAAGCTGCCTAAGCCCGCCCAAGCGTTGACCCACCCGATGACCTTATCACCCAGGATTACCAGCACCACGCTGGCTACAATAAAGATGCCGATGAGAAAGGTGAGGCCCGTAGCCACCATCCGTTTGCGCAGAAAGCCGCGGCGGCGGAAGACCTTCACGTAGCTCTTCTCAAAGGCTTGCATGAGGGCGATCATGCCGTTGGTGGAGAAATAGATGGCTAGGATAAAGCCGAAGCTGAGCAGGCCAATCTTGGGGGAATTGGTGATCTCCTGTACGAAACCGAAGACGATGTCACCGGCCTGCCCGGGCATGACGCGCTTGATCTCCTCGTAAAGCGTCATATTGAAGTTACTGAGCTCGGGGAACCAGATCGTGAGGATGTCCAGTACGAAGGGCGTCAGGGTGAAGAGCGTCAGGATGCTCGGGAAGAGCGAGAGGAAAATGCTGAAGGCGACGCTGTTAGCGCGGGTGAACAGATCGTCGCGGGTGGCTTCCTTAATGACGAAGACGATGACGTCGTGGATGGGGACGCCCTGGAATCCGATGAAGCTGTTCTCCCTAGTGTACTTCGTCAGCCCGATCACCCACGGGTGCTCGGTGAAGTACCGCTGGAAGGCGGCTATGTCGAATTTCTTCACCTTTTAAAAGTACGGACGAATAATCTGCAGGAGGTATTCCGGTGCGGACACGGGGTGCTCGGTCTCGACCTCCACGAAGCAAAGCTTGACCGATCCGCCGTTTACCAGCTTGCCGGCCTCGTTGTGTAGTTCAAAGTGAAACGTGATGGTGCGCGCGGGCACGTGCCGCAGGGTGGTGGTGATGGTGAGCACCTCGTCGTAACGGGCCGGCCGGACGAAGCGCTGATTGAGGCTCATCACGGGCATCATGATGCCTTCCTGGGTTTCCAGCTTGGCGTAGCTGCGCCCCAGGTCCCGCAGCATCTCTACCCGGCCGATCTCGTAGAGCACGGCGTAGTGCCCGTGGTAGAGGTAGCCCATTTGGTCGGTTTCGGCGTAGCGGACGCGGTGGGTGGTCTGGGTGGTGATCATGGGCGGTAGGGCACGGAGGGGGAGTAAATGTAGAACTTTTAGCCCCGCTCGCGGGGCGCATCTTGCCGCCCGTCGAAATGCCGGGCCGCTGGTTTGGGTCCCCGCCTTATTTTTTCGACCTTTAGCGAAATCAACCCGCCCCGCCCCGCCCGCGCAAATGAAGATGAAGAACAAAACCACCGCCGGTATTTTTGCCCTGGTCTTCGGCGGGCTCGGTGTCCACCGCTTTTACCTGGGCCAGCCCGGCAGGGGCCTGCTGTACCTGCTCTTCGTCTGGACCTTCATCCCCACCATCATCGCGATGATCGATGGCATCGTGTTCCTCACTCAGGATGAGGACAAGTTTGATCGTAAGTACAATCCCGAACTGTGGACCCGCCGTCAAAGCCAACCGGAGGGCTACCAGCAGAGTTACAACCCGCCGCCCCCGCCGCCCCGGCAGGCCTACGCCGCCGAGCCGGCACCCGGACTCAAAAAGGACCCTTTCCAAGTCAGCGCCGACCAGAAGTACGCCGACTATGATTTCGACGGGGCGATTGCGGACTACCGCCGTTCCCTCAACGTCGACCCCCGGCAGGCGGACGTCCACTTTAAGCTGGCCTGCCTCTATTCCATCCACGAGGGCACCGATACGGCGATCTACCACCTCAGCCAGGCGCTGGAGCACGGTTATTATGACTTCGACGCGATCGAAAAGCACGACCACCTGGCCTTTCTACGGTCGACGCCCGACTACCTAGCCTTCAAAGCGAACGGCTACCGGATTCCCGCCGCCCAGCAGCCCTCCGACGCCGACGTAGCGGATACCGAACGCCCCGGTGCGCCCCCCGAAACCCTCGAGCTGACGGACGACCTAATTACTCAGATCGAGCGGCTGGCCAAGCTGAAGGAAGAAGGTATCCTTTCCGAGGCGGCCTTTTTGCGCGAGAAGGAGAAGCTCCTGCGTTCCTAATGGTTCCCGACCTCCGGGCGGGCCTTGCATTTGACCGCGACCGGAGGTCACGAACCACAATCCCCCCCGACCGGAGGTCGGAAACCGCTATGGCCACCGAACCCGTACTTTTACTGGCGATCCTCTGCCTAAGCGTCGTGGCCGCTGAATACCTGGCCCGCCGGACTTTTCTGCGCCACCTCGGCACGGCGCTCGTAGTGATCATCTTGGTGGCCGTGCTCGCTAACCTGGGGCTGATTCCTTCCGCCTCTCAGGGCTCCGTGGTCTACACCGGGGTGTTCCGCTACCTGGCCCCGCTCTCGATCTTTTACCTTCTGCTGGACGTCAACCTCGCCAGTATCCGCCAGGCCGGCGCGCCGATGCTGCTGCTGTTTGTGCTGGGCAGCGCGGGTACGGCCCTGGGCGTTTTCGTGGGTATGTACGTGATCGACGGGGCGGCCCACTTCGGTGCGCTGTATCCCGCCATCAGCGGCATGTTCACGGGCACCTACACCGGCGGCAGCGTCAACTACAACGCCATCGCCATCCACTATAATTTTATGGAGGAGGGAGTGCTCTACGCGGGCATGACGGCGGTCGACAACATCATCACCGCCCTCTGGATGATCGTTACCCTAGCCGTGCCGCTGGCGTTTCGGCGGGGACGCAGGATGCGGGGCAAGCTGGGAATCGAGGTAGACGATGTGGAGCGGGAAACGGAACCGGTCAGTGTCCTCACCCTCGGCATTCTGCTGGGAATCGGATTTCTTGCACTGGCGGCTTCCGATTTTCTGACGGCCTGGTTTGCCGGGGAGGGCCTGGCCATTCCCTCCATCCTCATCCTGACAACGATCGCCCTGCTGCTGGCCCAGGTACCGGCCCTCCACCGGCTCGCGGGCGGACAGGTACTCGGCCTCTTTTTCGTCTACCTCTTTCTGGCCGTCATCGGGGCTTTTTGCGAGCTCGCCGCCCTCGGGCAGATCGGCGACCTGGCGTGGCGACTGCTCGTACTGGTAACCGTGATCGTGCTCATTCACGGTACCCTCGTCTTCGGGGTGGCCTCCCTCGCCAAGCTGGATATGGACGTAGCCGCCATCGCCTCCCAGGCCAACATCGGTGGCTCCTCTTCCGCCCTGGCCCTTGCCAAGAGCCTCGACCGCATGGACCTTTACCTGCCCGGCATCCTCGTCGGGGCGCTGGGGAATGGGTTGGGCACCTACCTGGGCTTTTTGGTGGCGGGGCTGGTGTGATGGCTCCCGACCTCCGGTCGGGCCGGTTGCCGCGACTGGAGGTTGCGAGCCGTTAAAGCAAGGTCCATACCTTAGCCAACAACAGCAGTCCAATCCCGATCGGAATCACGTACTTGAACGCTACGCTCATTCGCTTACGCTGCACCTGCGTCACCGCCCGCCCGCCGTAGACGAGTTCGTCAAAGAAGGCCGGCAGGCCCCAGACCTTCAGCAGAAACCAACACAGCAGCAACTCCCCGACCAGCAGGGAAATGCTCCCGAACCACTCCAGGAGGAAATTGAAGTAGCCCATGCCCGGGTCGCCCATACCGCCGAAGTTGGTGAGCCAGCCCGGGCCGTCGGAGGAGCAGGAGATGACGACCGGTACGGCCAGCAGGAAGACCAGTACGCCAACCACGGGGCCACCCCAGCTGCGCCGCCAGCCGTAGCGCTCCGTCAGGGTGCGGAGAAGCGGCTCGAAGAGGGACACCGCGGAGGTAAGGATGGCCACCCCCAACAGGAAGAAAAACAACAGACCGACCCAGCGGCCCGCCTCGCCGTAGGTCCGGAAGATCTCTACCAGGTTGATAAAGACCAAGGGCGGGCCGCCGTAAATATCTCCCTGTACGCCTCCCAGTAACGGAACGACTAGTAGGGCGCCGAGTATGGCCACCACCGTGTCCAGGTGGACGATCTGCGGCGCGCTGCGCAGTACATCGGTTTCTCGATCGGCGTGGGCCGCGAAGGTCATCATGGATACCGCGCCCAGCCCCAGACTGAAAAAAGCCTGCCCAAGGGCGTGCAGGATCCCCAGTTCATTACTGGCGGTAGGAATCAGCAGAGCCCGCCAATCAAACCTCAGGAGATTTCCGTAGTCCACGGCGGCGGGGCGCAGGATGGGTAGGGAGACAATGAGAAAGACCAACAGCAGGCCCAGTAGTGGCATGGCGAACTTGCTGAGTCGCTCGATGCCCGCATACAGCTCCCGGGAGCAAACAAAGGCCACCAGGGCGGTGAATACGCCGGTAAACAGCAGCGCCCGGGGGGTGGTGCCGATGGTTGCCCCAAAGGCCGGTCCGGCGGGAGTGGAAGCGAGGGCGGCGTAGTTGGTTAGGTACTGCCAGACGTAATCGAGGGTCCAGCCCGCCAGCACCAGATAAAAGGAGGCGACCAGGATTGAGGTCAGGATACCCAGCCAGGCCACCCCCTGCCAATTGCGGGAGGCTCCGGGCAGTGCGAAAGCCTCGGTCGCGTCCGTCCCGCGGCGTTTGCCCATGGCATTTTCCAGCACCATCAGGGGGATGCCCATGAGGAGGGTGAAGGCGACGAAAGCCAGCATATATGCGCTACCCCCGAAAGAGTGCACCCGGTAGGGAAAGATCACCAGGTTAGCCACCCCGATGGCCGCACCGGCGGAGGCAAGGACATGGCCGAGGCGGGAAAATCTTACGGACATAGGGCGAAAGATAGGCTAGCCGGCACCGGAGGGCACCGGCAGCTTCCGGGTGCCCATCGTGAGGAGACTGAGGGCCGCGAGTCCACACAGGGCCATTGTGCTTGCCATGGGAAGCACACTATCCCCCTCAAGAACACTCACCAGGGCCGAGGCCAGCGCACCGACCGCCATTTGTAGGGAGCCCATCAAAGCCGAAGCGCTCCCGGCCGTATGCCGCATGGTGTCCAGGGAAAGGGCGGAAGCATTCGGGAAGATAAAGCCGAGACAGAATAAATAGGAAAAGATCAGTCCGGTAGTCAGGTACAGACCGGCAAGGCCGAGTGCGATATCCGCCACGAGCAGAGCGGCCACGACGCACTGTCCCGTAACCGCCAGGCGGACGATCCGCTCGCTGGAGTGACTTCGCAGGACGCGGTGGTTGAGCTGGGTGGCCAGGATGAGCCCCGCGGCGATCACGGCGAAGACGATGCCGTACTGGCTCTCGTGGAGTTCGAACAGTTCCAGGTAGAGGTGGGGGGAGCCGCTGATGTAGGCGTAGAGCCCGGCCGAGGAGAAGGCTCCCGTCAGGGCGTAGACGGTGAAGTGGCGGTCGGTCAGGATCGACAGGTAGTTGGCGAGGATGGCCCGCGGGCGCAGGGAGTACTGGGGGTTGACGCGGTCATAGCCCGACAGCAGCCAGTAGCCGCCGGTCAGAATGAGCAGCGACATGCCCGCTAAAATGCCAAAAATATAGCGCCAGCCAAAGGTGGTGGAGACGAAGCCCCCAAGGGTCGGAGCAATGATGGGCGAGATGGCAATTACCATCATAAGTAGGGAAAAGACCTGGGCCATCTCCTTAGTGTCAAAGAGGTCCCGCACGATGGCCCGGGAGGCGACCAGTCCCCCGCAGGCACCCAGGGCCTGAAAGAAGCGAAAAATAAGGAGTTCCTCTACCGAGCCCGCGAAACCGCAGGCCAGGGAGCTGATAGCATAAAGGAGCAGTCCGATATACATCGGCTTCTTACGGCCGAAGCGCTCGAGCAGCGGCCCGTACATAAGCTGTCCGACGGCCAGTCCCACGAAGAAGCTCGACAACGACAGGGCCACGCGGCTGATTTCGGTTTCCAGCTCCCGGGCAATACCCCCGAAGGCGGGCAGATACATGTCTATGGATAGCGGGCCGATCGTGGTCAGCGAACCCAGTACTAGGATGAGTAGGCCACGTCGGCCCGTAGGATCGTTCACCGGGGTTGCTGCTGAAGGGTGGTGGAGAAGGGGGGGGCTTTAGCCTGCTTTCACCCGGGGGGCTACTTCCTGCCCGATGAGGGCGATGGCGTCGAGCCGCTGCTGGTGCGTGAGTTCGGCGCTGTCCATCTGGAAGGTCAGGCGGTCAATACCGCCTAGGGCTTTAGAATGGCGGAGTATTTTATCTGCTATCTCCTCCGGGCCTCCGACCAGCAGGGCACCGAGGGGACCGCGCTGCGCGTCGAAGTGGGGGCGACTCTGCGGCGACCACCCGCGCTCGCTCCCGATCTTGTTCATGGTGCGGGTGTGACCGGGATAGAAGTCTTCTACGGCCCGCTCGGTGGTTGTAGCCACGTAGCCGAGGGAGTGTAGGCCCACCTTCCTACCCGCCGGATCGTGACCGGCCTTCGCATAGGCGTCCCGGTAGAGATCAATGAGGGGGCGAAAACGGTGGGTCTCCCCGCCGATAACGGCTACCATCAGGGGCATCCCCAGAGTGCCCGCACGGGCGAAGGAAGCCGGCGTGCCGCCCACGCCCAGCCAGATTGGGAAGGGATTCTGAGCGGGGCGGGGATACACGGGCTGATCGTCGAGGGCGGGGCGGAAGCGGCCGGACCAGGTGACCCGCTTGTGATCACGAATCTTGAGCAGGAGGTCCAGCTTCTCGGTGAAGAGCTCATCATAGTGTTGGAGATCGTAGCCAAACAGCGGAAAGGCGTCGATGAAGGAGCCCCGTCCCACGGTCATCTCCGTTCGCCCCCTGGAGATCAGGTCGAGGGTGGCAAAGGCCTGAAACACCCGCACGGGGTCGGCCGCGCTGAGGACCGTTACCGCGCTGGTCAGCTTGATGCGCTCGGTGCGGGCGGCGGCGGCCGCTAGAATGGTGACGGGGGAGGAGTCGAAATAGTCGGGCCGGTGGTGCTCCCCCATTCCGAAGACGTCGATGCCCATGCGATCGGCGTACTCGATGCGGGCGAGCAGATCACTCATGGACTGCTCCGCCCCGATGGCGTCCCCGGTGGCGGAGTCGAGTACCGCAGAACCAAAACTGTCGAAACCGATTTCCATCGTGCTAGATTTTTTGTGGGAACCGGCGAGATGGGACAGGGTTGCTCATAAATCGAGAAAGCCCGAAACGCGGGGCGTTCCGGGCTTTTTGTTTGCGGTGTGGGAATGCTTACTCCTCTTCGCCGGTGGCCGGTGCCTCGGCAGCGGGTACAATAACGGCCGGGGCAACGGCGGCGGCGGCAACGGGAGCGGCTTCCGAGGTGCTGGTGCTGCCTCCACGACGGCGGCGACTGCGGCGGGTTTTGCCGCCCGACTTATCGGCGTTCTTGTTGTAGACTTCATTGAAGTCGACCAGTTCGATCATTGCCATCTCAGCACCGTCTCCAAGCCGGAAACCGGTCTTGATGACGCGCAAGTACCCGCCGGGACGGTCGGCCACCTTATCGGCGATCGTACTAAAGAGTTCTTCGACGGCCACTTTGTCCTGTAGGTAGCTGAAGGCCACCCGCCGGTTGTGGGTATCGTTAGCCTTCGATTTGGTGATCAGGGGCTCGGCGAACACCCGCAGCGCCTTGGCCTTAGCCAGGGTCGTGTTGATGCGCTTATGCGTGATGAGAGCGATGGTCAGGTTGCGGAGCAACGCTTTTCGATGGGCAGTTTTGCGACCTAAATGATTAACTTTCTTACCGTGACGCATGTCAGGAATAATTGTGGGCGACACACACCTTCCGCTCTTGGCAGATCGGGCCTCTGCGAGGGAAGGGGTAATTCGCCGCGGTTGTTTTTAATTGAAAACTACATCGTTTCCGATGACCCGGGGTGGTAGTACGTTAGTTGGTTAGTATTTTAGAACGTTAGTTGGTTAGACCTGCGGGGCTAATGCCCTGCGCGTCTAAAGAACTAAAAAACTAACGATCTAACGAACTAACGATCTACTCTTCGTCCAGTTTGTACTTGGAAAGATCCATACCGAAGGTTAGGCCTTTCTCGACGAGCAGCTCTTCAATTTCTACGAGGGACTTCTTACCGAAGTTGCGGAACTTAAGGAGCTCGTGGGTGTCGTAGCGGACCAGTTCGCCGAGGCTGTTGATCTTGGCGGCCTTGAGGCAGTTGTAGGCGCGTACGGAGAGGTCCAGGTCTTCGAGACTGGTCTTGAGCAGCTTGCGCATGTGCAGGATGTGCTCGTCGACGATGGTTTCCTCGCGGGCACCGGTGCTCTGAAACTCGATGGGCTCGTCGGTGATCAGCATCAGGTGCTGGATTAGGATGCGGGCGGCTTCCCGGACGGCATCTTCGGGGTGGATGGTGCCGTCGGTCTTGACTTCCAGAACCAGGTTCTCGTAGTCGGTACGCTGACCTACGCGGGTGGACTCCACGCGGTAGGCGACGTTCTTGATGGGGGTGTAGATCGCATCCACGGGAATTACGCCGATGGAGGCGTTCTTGGGCAGGTTATCGTCTGCGGGGATGTAGCCGTACCCCTTGGTGACGGTTAGCTCAACTTCAAGGTTAACGAAGGGCTCCATGGTGCAGAGCAGGAGCTCGGGGTTCATCACCTTGAACATGTTGGTATGCTCGTCGATGTCGGCCGCGGTGAACTGTTCTCTACCGCTAAGGGTGAGGTAAATCTTCTCCTCGTCCATATCGGGGTTCTCGATCACTTGCTTCAGGCGCACCTGCTTGATGTTGAGGATGATTTCCACTACGTCCTCTACGACGCCGCGGATGGTACCGAACTCGTGGTCGACGCCGGCAATACGGATGGCGGAAATAGCATAGCCCTCGAGGCT
Organism: Lewinellaceae bacterium; assembly: GCA_963710195.1. GTDB lineage: Bacteria > Bacteroidota > Bacteroidia > Chitinophagales > Saprospiraceae > Neolewinella. The sequence goes on along the minus strand of CAVPZF010000008.1, from coordinate 1,305,271 downwards.
GCTGAGAAGCACCCGGCGCAGAGAGTTACCAATGGTCTGGCCGAATCCTGGCTCCAGGGGCTTAAATTCAAAGTTGCCGTGGAACTCGTCCGATTTTTGCATCGTGATCTTGTCCGGCTTCTGGAAATTTAGGATACTGCTCATATGTATAGGTATTGACTAGAGGGTATGATGGCCGCGAATTGACTGAGGCAACCAACACCAAGGCTATTAAATTGGGTTGCCCCAACCGGCAGGCAGCCGAATTAGGGCGAAAGGCAGGGGAGGCGGCTCGTCCGGTGGTGGACACGCAACCACCCCTGTCCCGTTTACTTCGAATAGAGCTCGACGATCAACTGGGTGTTGATCTTCTCGGGGATGTTCTCCCGCTCGGGGTAGGCGAGGAAGGTACCTTCCATCTTTTCCGAATTGAAGGTGAGCCAGCCGTGGTTGCGCACGTCGCTCCTGCCATTCATCGTATCCCGAATAACTTCCAGGCCCTGCGACTTTCCGCGTACGGAAACCACATCGCCGGGACGAATCTGGGTAGAGGGAATATTGTTGAGGCGGCCGTTAACCATGATGTGCCGGTGGGAAACCAGCTGGCGGGCGGCACGCCGGGTGGGCGCGAGGCCGAGGCGGAACACGAGGTTATCCAGGCGTGCCTCTAGGAACTGCAGCAACAACTCACCGGTCACGCCACGCGAAGCGGCGGCCTTCTCAAAGAGGTTGCGGAATTGCCGTTCGAGTACGCCGTAGGTGTATTTGGCTTTCTGCTTCTCCGTCAGCTGGAGCTTGTAGTCGGAGGGCTGGCGGCGGCGGGCGCGGGTGTTGCCGTGCTGACCGGGCTTGTATTTTTTACGCTCGAAGGCGCGGCTGTACCCGAAGATGGGTTCGCCAAGGGCGCGGGCTTTTTTGGCCTTTGGACCAGTATATCTAGCCATAGTGACGTGATGTCTTTAATTGTTGCTGAATAATCTCCTCCGGGACGAGAGATAGAATGGTGTCTTACTTATAGGAAGTAAGCCCGGACTAAAGCAATCGTGCTTAAACGCGACGACGCTTGGGGGGACGGCAGCCGTTGTGGGGCATAGGCGTTACGTCCTTAATTTTTGCTACGCGGATACCGGCACCATCGATGGCGCGGATCGCAGCTTCGCGGCCACTGCCGGGGCCTTTCACGTATACTTCAACCACCCGAAGACCGGCTTCGTAGGCTACGCGAGCAGCGTTACCGGAAGCGACCTGGGCGGCATAGGGAGTGCTTTTCTTGCTGCCGCGGAATTTCTCCTTACCGGCGCTGCCCCAGCTGATGACGTCCCCCTGCTTGTTGGTGATCGAGATGATGATGTTGTTGAACGTGGCCTGGATGTATACTAATCCTTCGTTATCAACTTTTACTTTGCGCTTCTTTACAACGCGGCCGGCTGCCTGTCTCTTCGCCATTACTTAGTCGCTTTTTTCTTGTTCGCTACGGTCTTACGCTTGCCCTTCCGGGTACGCGCGTTGGTCTGGGTACGCTGGCCGCGCAGGGGTAGGCCCTTCCGGTGGCGCAGGCCGCGGTAGCAGCCGATGTCCATAAGACGCTTAATATTCGTGCTCACCTCGGTACGGAGATCACCTTCGACCTTATACTCGTTGGTGATCAGGTTGGAGATGGTACGGATATCATCGTCGCTCCAGTCCTGTACTTTCGTGTTATGATCTACCCCGGCCCGGTCCAGGATCTCACCGGCGCGGGTGTCACCCACGCCGAAGACGTAGGTCAAACTAATGATGCCGCGCTTGTTACGCGGCAGATCAACTCCTGCAATTCTTGCCATAGTAACTCTAGCTTAGCTTAGCCCTGCCGTTGCTTGAACTTGGGGGTCTTCTTATTAATGATGTAAACTTTGCCCTTGCGACGGACGATCTTGCAATCGGCCGAGCGCTTCTTGACGGAGGGTCTGACTTTCATAATAGTTTGATTTACGACCAGCGACAGCGCGGCAGCCTATTTGTAACGGTAGGTAATACGTCCCCGACTCAGATCGTAGGGGCTCATTTCAACCGCTACCTTGTCCCCGGGCAGAATCTTGATGTAGTGCATCCGCATCTTTCCGGAGATCGTCGCCTTGATTTCGTGGTCGTTTTCGAGCCGTACCCGGAACATGGCGTTCGAGAGGGCCTCTTCGATCACGCCATCCTGCTTTATCAGGTCTTTTTTGGACATGTTTTGAATTTCGGAGGGCAAAGGTAAGATTCTTTTCTTGTCCGCCCAAATGCTTTGTGAAGTAGTTTTCACTAATTCAAAGGCGCAGGCCCCCGAAATGGTTGAATATCAGTCCCCTTTAGGCCAGGGCGAGCGGCTGGTACCGACCCACTAGCTCCTCATCTAGGTTGTCCACGAATTTTAGGTTGGGGTTGTTGCGCACCGCCTCCTCGATGGGGCGGTGGTCACTCATCAAGTCCGCCGGCGCCCCGTCCGCCGAGATGGCGATCGAGTGCTCGTAGTGGGCAGCGGGACTTCCGTCGACCGTGATGATGGTCCAGCCGTCCTCCCGGCTCACCACGGCCCGCTTGCCGAGGGTGATCATCGGCTCGATGGCGATGATCAGGCCGGCCTTAAGCACCGGACCGCGGCCCCTCTTCCCGAAATTGGGGACGTCGGGAGCTTCGTGGAGGCTGCGCCCGAGTCCGTGACCGACCAGTTCCCGGACGGCTCCGTACCCACATTCCCGTTCCGTGTAATACTGCACGGCGTGGCTGATGTCTCCAACGCGGTTGCCGGCGCGGGCCGCATCTATACCCAGGTAGAGGCTGTGTTTGGTGCGCCGGCAGAGTTCCATAACCGGCTCGGCTACGTCTCCCACGCAGAAGGTGTAGGCGGCGTCGCCGTAAAAGTCGTTTACGATAGTACCGCAGTCGATGGAGAGGATGTCCCCCTCCTCGAATACTTGATCGACGTCCGGCAGGCCGTGCACGACCTCTTCATTCCTGGAGACGAGGAGGGTGGATGGACAGCCGTAAAGCCCCTTGAAACCGGGTACGGCACCGTGGTCGCGGATATATTCCTCGGCGAAGACGTCAATTTCCTTACCCGTAAGTCCGGGGCGGATCAGCTTGCCGACCTCGGTCAGCGTTTGACATACCAGCAGGCAGGCGGCCCGGCTGCGCTCAATTTCTTCCGGCGTCTTATAAATCATCTTGCGGCCCTTTCTACCCATAACACTCTCGTTTCAGAGGTACTTAACGCGGAGGGCTTGCTGTGGTTGAATCCCTACACCCGCGTCCCCGCAGCCGTTTTGCGTTTTGTACCTTCGCGGCCATGGCTAAAGTCGTGGCAATTGCGAACCAAAAGGGTGGGGTAGGGAAGACGACCACCACCATCAATCTGGGGGCCTCGCTGGCCATTCTGGAGCGCAAAGTGCTCATTATCGACGCCGATCCCCAGGCCAATGCCACCAGCGGAGTGGGCATCCCCGCCGAGGAACTGGAGCACAGTATTTACGACGTGCTGGTCAATGGCCTCAACGTGCAGGAGGTGGTCTATGAAACTGAAACTCCCAACCTGCACATCGTGCCCTCCGGGATCAACTTGGTGGGGGCGGAGGTCGAACTGATCAATCGCTTCCGGCGGGAGGACGTGATGAAGAACAGCGTCATCGAACCGCTGCGTAGCCAGTACGATTATATCTTGATCGACTGCCTGCCGAGCCTGGGCCTCCTCACCATCAACGCGCTGACGGCGGCCGACTCAGTGATCGTGCCGGTGCAGTGCGAGTATTTCGCGCTGGAGGGCCTGTCGAAATTGCAGAATACCATCACGCTCGTGCAACAGCAACTCAACCCCCGCCTGGAACTGGAGGGGATCCTGCTGAGTATGTACGACCAGCGGTTGCGGCTCGCGAATATGGTGGTGGATCAGGTACGCAAGAGCTACGGTGAGCAGGCCTTTGAGACCATCATCCACCGCAACGCGCGCATCAGCGAGGCGCCCAATATGCACATGCCCGTGGTGATGATCAACGCCGGGAGTCGCGGCGCCACGAATTTTTTGAACCTCGCCGAAGAATTTCTATTGAAGAACGGCGAACGCATCACCCGGTGAGTAGAAAAAAACGCCGCAAGGCCACCCCCCCGCCCGTACTGGAGACGACGGCCCCCCCGCCCCGCTCCAGCCGCTGGCGTTTTTTCCTGTGGATTACGGCTTTCTTTTTCTTTGCCGCCTTAGTGATCCGCCTGGACGTCATCACCGCCTGGCCCGGGGCCGAAGGCTACGCCCTGGCCAAGGCCGTGGGGACCACTTGGGGCAGCTACTTACCCGCCGCGGTCAACCACGCCCTGCTGCCGCTCGGCCTCGCCCTCGACCCCGACACCGACGCGATCTTCCTCTTTCCCCGCCTCGTTTCGGTGGTCTGCCTATTGCTAACCGCATTGTTTACTTACCGCTGGACCAAACAACTCTTCGGTGGCTCGGTCGCAGAACTTACCCTGCTCTGCAGCGCAGCCTCGCTGTTCCTGCCCTTCTTCGGCAAGGTCGCCACCGCCGACACGCTGGCCTTGCTGGGGCACTCCGGCATGTTCTGGTGCGTCATGCTCTACGGCCTGGCGAAGGACAGCCGCAAGATGCTGCCCTTCGGGATCTTTGCGATCCTGGCTTCGATCGCCGCGCCGGTGTCTACGCTGCTGCTCGGGCTGATGCTCGTCATTCTGGCCGTCTTTCAGCGCACCGACTACAACTGGCAGGTACCGGCGGGCATCGCCGTGCTCGTTTCCTGCATCGTGCTGCTGGTGCAGGGGCCGCAAGGCGCCAATACCTACTGGTACTACGGGCAGGAGGACAGCCGGGTGCTCGATCTGCTTTATTATGGACTCCTGGGCATGCTGCCCCTTTCCGGCTGGCTCGTTGCGGGCATCCGCGATTTGATCTTTAAAACGCAGAAATTCGAGCAGTTTTCTCTCATTATCGCAATGGCACTGGTGGGTACCCTGCTCGCGCAGTCGTTGCTCTTTATGTTACTGCTGGCGTTGCTGGCCGGCAAACAAATGCAGTTGTTCTTTGCCGAGCCCAATTACCCCTGGAAGGATTACGTCAAGTCAGCCTTCGTGCTCCACCTTATCGGGGCCTTCATCGCTACCTTTCTCGTTACGGCGGGCGGGGGCATTGCCTTTCCGGGGGCGGGTTTCCGGGCGGCGCTGGGCATGGCGGGGGCGTACTGGATCTTCAGCCTGCTGGCCACCCTGGGCGTCTTCGGTGAGCGCCGGCAGTTTGCCATTGGTGGCTCGGTGCTGGCCGGGGTGCTGACGGTCATGTTCTTTTGGGTGCAGGTCTATCCCTATCTGGAAGCCGAGCGTTCCTGGCCCGGGCGCTTGTTGGAGCAGTCTAGCGTAACGCCTACTACCCTGGTGCCCCCCGACGAGGCGGACGAGAGTGAGCTGAGCTCGGCCCTACCGTATCTCGTGCGGGCCGGTTGGAAGCTCGACCCGGAGGGGGAGTATCGCTTGTATCAGTATTCGGTCAACGACTCCACGGCAGCGGGCGGCGGGGCGCGGGTGCAGGGGCGGATGATCGCGCGGCGCAGCGGGTTTGGGTTGGAACGGAAGTGAGGAATCTAGCGTAGCTTGTCGGTACAATCAATTGCCCTATGACCAAAGAACGCATTGGCCTCAGTCTCATCGGCCTCGTCGGCTTCGCCTTGCTCGGCAGCGGCATCATGAAATTTACCTTGCCCCAGGAGATGGTGGATGGGATGGGTAAGGGGCCACTGCTCACGCTGGCGGTGGTCGAGCTACTGATCGTGGCCGCCCTGATCATCCCACGTACCCGCTTGCTGGGCGTCATCCTGGCGGCCAGCTACATCGGCGGCATCATCGCGTTCAGTTGGCTGGTGGAAAAAGAGCCGCCCGTGATCGGCCTGGTGCTCAATACCCTGCTGTACGTAGGGGCGGCGCTGTACCGTCCGCAGCTGACGCGGGGAGGCGGGGTGGCGCCGACTGCTTAGGGGGTAGTACATTGCCGGTCATAACCGATCATACATGAACACCGCACGCATCTGGACTTGGGCCATCACCGTTGCCCTGGGGGGATTTCTCTTCGGCTTCGATACGGCCGTCATCAGCGGTGCGGAAAAGGCGATCCAGGCGGAGTTCGGTTTGAGTGACCTGGCTATTGGTCAGATCGTAGCCATGGCACTGTACGGAACCATCATCGGGGCGATCTTCGGCGGGGTGCCGGCGGATAAATACGGACGCAAGGCTACCCTGATCGCCATCGCTATTCTCTACCTGATTTCCGCGGCGGGCTCGGCACTGGCGGCCGATCCGCTGCAACTGAATATTTTTCGCTTCCTTGGTGGCCTGGGGGTAGGGGCCAGTTCGGTCGTTGCTCCCCTGTACATCACGGAGGTGGCGCCGGCGCGGGTGCGCGGGCAATTGGTGGCTGCCTTCCAGCTTAATCTGGTGATCGGTATCCTGCTGGCCTACTTGAGTAACTACCTCATCGTGGGCGTGGCCGACGCGGTCGATTGGCGGCTGATGCTCGGTGTAGAGGTCGTGCCGGCCGTGCTCTTCCTGGTCCTGCTGTTTTTCGTCCCCCGGAGCCCCCGTTGGTTAATCACCAAGGGGGGCTTTCGCGAAGAAGCCCTGTCCGTGCTGGAACGCATCGACCCCGCTACCGCCCAGTACGAACTGGCCCAGATCGAGCGCTCCCATACCACCCGGGAGACGGTAGCCCTGCGCACTTTCTTCAGTGGTAAGTACAATCGGCCGATCCTGTACGCCTTTCTCTTTGGCTTTTTTAACCAAGTGTCCGGTATCAACGCCGTGATCTACTATGCCCCCCGCATCTTCGAGGCGGCGAATCTCGGTACGGAGAGTGCCCTGCTTTCCTCCGTGGGCATTGGGGTGGTCAACGTAATTTTCACCCTCATAGGCATGTACCTGATTGACCGCAGCGGTCGCCGGCGCCTGATGTACATCGGCACCTTCGGCTACCTGATTTCCCTGTCTGCCGTATCGTGGGCCTTCTTCACCGGTAACCTGGAAGGGCTCATTGTCCCCCTCTGGCTCTTCGTATTCATCGCGAGCCACGCCATCGGGCAGGGGGCTGTGATCTGGGTGTTCATCAGTGAGATCTTCGGCAACGAGGTGCGCGGACTCGGCGCCTCCCTCGGCAGCACCACCCACTGGATATTCGCTGCCCTCATTGGCGGTAACTTCCCCGTCCTGGCCAGCACCTTCGGCGAGGGACCCATCTTCGCGCTATTTGCCCTGTGTATGGTCGGGCAGCTCGCTTTCGTCCATTTCCTGATGCCGGAAACAAAGGGCGTGGAGTTGGAGGAACTGCAGAAGAAATTAGTTCGGTAGGCACGCCTTGCTGGTGCGCCACGGGACTCGAAGACATATCCATTCTCCCGGGCCGCGTCAATTCTACAGGCTTAGTTCGTCAGCTTTTAGTTGGTTAGGCCTTCGTTGCTGACGCCCCCGGGACTGACGAATATACCTATCTCCCCGGACCGCTTCAGTCCAGCTTTGATAAAGAACTACTCCCCGCCTCAGCCCTACACGTCTAAAGAACTAAAGAACTAAAGAACTACACCCTACTCCATTTCTCCCCAGATTGCGCGTTCTGCACCACGACCTCCACGAAACGCATGCCCCGGAGTCCGTCCTTCACCCTGGGAAAGTCCAGTTCGATGACGGTCGGCTCGCGGCCTTCCATCCGGGCGCGGACGGTGGCGGCGAAGTTTTTGTAAATGTTGGCAAAGGCCTCCAGGTAACCCTCCGGGTGGCCGGGAGGCGGTACGCGCTGGGCGGCCACGGCGGCGGGATCGAGTTCACCTACGCCGGTCCGGTAGTAAATGGCCGGTTTTTCGTGACGCTTGTAGATCAAGGTATTGGGTTTCTGCTGGTGCCACTCGAGTCCGCCGGTTTCGCCCCAGACGCGGATGTTGAGCCCGTTTTCCTCGCCCACGGCGATCTGGGAGCAGTGAAGCACACCCTTGGCGCCCTCCTCGAAATGCAGTAAAATATTGGCATCATCGTCCAGGCGGCGGCCTTCGACGTAGGAGGTGAGGTCGGCACAGACCTCGGTGATTTTCAGGCCGGTGACGTATTCGGCCAGGTTTTCGGCGTGTGTGCCGATGTCGCCCATCGCGCCACCCAGCCCCGACTTAGCGGGGTCCGATCGCCAATTCGCTTGCTTGTTGTCACCATCCTCTTTCTTGTCGGCGAGCCAGCCCTGGGGGTATTCCACGACGATTTTGCGCACCTTTCCTAGTTTTCCGTCGCGCACCATGGCCCTGGCCTGTTTGACCATGGGATAACCCGTATAGTTGTGGGTCAGGGCAAAGATCAGCCCGGTTTGCTCCACGAGATCGACCAGGTGGCGGGCCTCGTCTACGCTAAAGGCGAGTGGTTTGTCGCAAACGACGTGAAAACCGTTCTCCAGGGCCATTTTGGCCGGACCGAAGTGCACGTGGTTTGGGGTGACGATGGAAACGAAGTCCATGCGCTCCCCCTCGGGTAGTGTCTTCTCCTTAGTAATCATTTCCTCGTAGGAGCCGTACACCCGGTCGGCGGGCAGGTAAAAATCCTGGCCGGACAGGCGGGAGCGTTCAGGATCAGAACTGAAGGCCCCGCAGACCAGCTCGATCTGCTGATCGATGGCCGCGGCGATGCGGTGCACCCCCCCGATGAAGGCACCGCGGCCGCCGCCCACCATACCCATTCTTAGTTTTCTTCCGACTTGCTGCATGATCGTTTCTTTGCCGGCAAGTATAGGGAAAAGCAGCGGGTGGGAAGGGAGAAAAGCCGATTGGAATCAGGTAAAGATCAGAGCGAGGTGAAGCACTAGTTACTTTGCTTTCCGGCGCAGGTGTGTAGAACTCGCCAGTAGTCGCGCGAAGCAAGTAGGCACATCCAATACCAGCCGTTCCAGGAAGCGCGTGGTACAAAGTTTCGATGCCATCAAATCGAAGTATGGCTAAAGGTGGCTACAATCACATGAATCTTGAAAATTTGGTAATTGACTGTCAATTTTTCAAGGTTAGCGTGATTCTCTAGCACCCGCGCCCGCGCCCCCGGCCTCGCGGTGAGGTGTTGCGTATCCGGTACGCTAAGCGTGCGTGACCTTAGGCGGGTTTGCACCGGCTTGTACAGCGATGGAGGATGTGTGGGGATAGGCAGCATGACGACTGAAGTCGTCGCTACGAAAAGCCCCGTCCGACGCGGGGTCGAACGGGGCTTTTTTGTGAACCGATCACGAATTACTAGTGCTTCAGGATTGAACTAAGCAATAGCTTGACGCCGACAGCGTGATGCTGAACGAGCGGACAAAAGTTCAGCAAACTAAGTCTTACGGTGCCCTACCCGTAAGACCGTGTAGCTACGGTGGATTTTTGGCTGGGAAGTGCAGCGCCGCGATGGCAAGTCAAGGTGCAGCTTATTTCGGTCCTGAAGCACTAGGTAGTGGTCACGGGCTGATCGGCCTCGATCTTGACCTCCTTGACGTCCCGGTCTTCGGAGAGGTCGTAGACAATCGGGCTGGCGATGAAGATGGAGGAGTAGGTGCCGACCACGATACCAACCAGCAGGGCGAAGGCGAAGCCCTTGATGCTGGCCCCCCCGAAGAGAAAGAGAACTAGCACCACCAGGATGGTGGTAAAGGAGGTCATGACCGTGCGGCTGATCGTGCTGTTGATGGCGTCGTTAATGAGTGAGCGGTTATCGCGCTTGGTGTAGCTGTTGAGGTACTCCCGGATGCGGTCGAAAACCACCACCGTATCGTTGATGGAGTAGCCGATCACGGTCAGGATGGCGGCGATGAAGGCCTGGTCGACCTCCATGTTAAAACCAATCCACCCCCAACAAGCCGCGAAAACCCCCATCACGATGATGGTATCGTGGAAGAGGGCGGCCACGGCACCCGCCGAATAACGCTTGCCCTTGAAGCGGAATAGAAGGTACAGGAAGATACCGAGCAAGGCTACTACGCCCGCTTCCAGCGCCGAACGCTTGATATCATCGGCAATGGTCGGCCCCACCTTACTGACGCTGGTGATGTGGGTGCCGCCAGTAAACTCGGGGTTACTAAATTGCTCTAGGGTCACCGAATTATCTCCGGTGGCGGCCGTCACGCCCTCGTAAAGCGCGGCCAGTACGATGTCCTGGGGCTCCTGGCCGTCGATCTGGTCGGTTTGGTCGATCAGGTACTTCGTGACAACATTGTACGTGTTGTCGCTGTCGACTGACTTGATGGTCGGGGTGGCCTGGAAGGGCCCTTCGAGACTGCTGCGTAAGTCCTGGGCGGACACCTCCTGGTCGAGCACGACCGTATAGCTGTACCCTCCGGAAAAGTCCACGCCGAGATCGAAGCCCCGCACGAAAATGGCCATCAGGGAAGCCACCACCAACACGCCGCTGATCGCGTAAGCCACCTTGCGGAAGCCCAACCAGTCGATGTTGACGTTGGCAAACAGGTTCTGGCTGGCGCCCGTCCAGAAGCTCATGGTCCCCTTCTTGCTGATCCAGTAGTCGACCATCAGGCGACCGACCAGCACCGCGGTGAAGACCGAGGCGATGACACCCACAATCAGCACGACGGCAAAGCCCTTAATGGGCCCAAGACCGAAGTAAGCCAGCACAGCGGCCACCAGAATGGTCGTCACGTTGGCGTCGATGATGGTTGAGTAGGAATTGCTAAAGCCATCCTGCACGGCGTTCGGCACCGTCTTGCCTACCCGCAGTTCCTCCCGGATGCGCTCGTAAATGATCACGTTAGCGTCGACCGCCATACCGATGGTAAGCAGAATGCCGGCGATGCCCGGAAGCGTCAGTACGGTACCTAGGCTGGCCAGGGCACCGAAGATGAAGACCAGGTTAAGCAGCAGCGACACGATCGCCACGATGCCCGCGCCCCCGTAGTAGAAGAGCATGAAGGCGAGCACGAGACCGAAGCCGATCAGCAACGCGGTGATGGAGCTGTTGATGTTGGCCTCCCCGAGGGAAGGGCCGACGATGCTCTCCTGAATGATTTGCGTGCGGGCGGGCAGGCGACCGACCTGCAGGATATTAGCGAGGTCGGTAGCCTCCTGCACGGTAAAGTCACCGGTGATGCTGGTGCTGCCGCCGGTGATGGCACCATTTACGCGGGGGGCGGAAACGACCGTGCTGTCGAGTACAATAGCCACCTGGCGGTTACCGGCGTTGGCGGCTTCCGTAGTCATACGCGCCCAGATGCGGCCACCCTCGGAGTTCATGCTGAGGTTAACGGCCACCTGGCCATTCGGCTCGGGGCCGGAACCGGCCCGGGTAACGTATTCCCCCGTCAGGGGCGCCTCGCCGCTGCGGGGCAGGGCGAGCTGGTACAGCTGGTAAAGGTTACCGGGGGTGCCGGCGTCGTCCAGCGCCAGGGGCGTCGACGACCAGCGGAAGGACGCGTTACGCGGCAGCAGGCGGGTAACCTCCGGGTCGCTGAGGTAACGCATCACTTCAGCCCGGTTGCCGGCCTCGGCGATACCGAGCACGGCGGGGCCGAAGCTGCCGTTGTTGGGGGTCAGGAGGCTGAAGAGCGGGCCGGCGGTCTGCCGGGGCACCTCGCGCTCGGTGATGGAGGCGATGCTGTCAGTCAGGTTACCGAGCTCGTCCTGGGCGTACACGGTGTCCTGAATGGTCTCCGTCGGGGAGAGCTCCGAACTGTCGCGGCCGGCCGCCAGGGCCTGGCGGCGCTCGAGCAGTTGGTCGGCCTGAACAAGGCCATTAACGCTGGCCTGGTCGATGTTGAGCACGTCGTAGAACTCCAGGTTAGCCGCCGCCTGCAGAAAGGTGCGGGCGCGCTCGGGGTTCTCTACGCCGGGGAGCTCCACCAGGATGAGGTCGCGCTCGGCGTCGAGGCTGACGTTGGGCTGTACCACGCCCAGCTGGTCAATGCGCTTGCGCAGCATGACGTAGGTGAGGTTGACCGTCTCGTCGGCCTTCTCGCGTAGGATGCGCTCGACTTCGGCGTTGGACGTGTTGATCCCGATCTGATCGCGTAGGGCGTCGTTGCGGGAAAAGATGGTATTGAGCTGCTTGTCGCCGGCTTTCTCCCGCCACGCATTAGCGAAGAGCGTGATGTAATCGTCGTCGGCGGACTGCTGCGCTTGGGAGGCTGCGGAAATGGCTTCTTCAAAGGTGGGGTCCTTGGTGTTGCGGGCCATGGACCGGAGAAATTCTCGGAGGTCCACTTGCAGGACGACGGACATGCCGCCCTTCAGGTCGAGGCCGAGCGCGAGCTGCTGGGCCTTGAGGTCCTGGTAAGTGTACGATTTGATGAGCGGAAGCCGAAAGACCTCCTGGTCGGAAATGCTGTCCAGATAGGACGCGCGAGCAATGCGGTAAGCTTCGCCTGAGTCATCCCCCGTGAGGTTCTGCGCGTAGTTATCCGCTTCGTTCTCCACTGCGTTAGTGGGAATGACGAAGAGGTACTGCGCAACCGTCACGAGGATCATGACCACAAGGAAAAACTTGATCAGTCCTTTGCCTTGCATAGATATAAATTTAGGTTCCGGCGGAGCCGCCGTCGGAATCGGGCGGACCACCACGTTGAAGAAGGATGGTTAAAAAAACGCTGCGACCGGGGCCTCCCAGACCCGGCTGCGCAGAGGGCCGCAAATATACGGCTCGCCCAAGGATTATTGTGTTCACGCCCGTACTCTCCTTCCTCGCCTTTTGAATAGTTGAAGACAATTCTGCTACGCATAGTGACCCGCTTTGCCTTCCTGCGTCAATAGTCCGATAGTCATTGCTTGCTAAACCGACTTTCATTTACCAACACTCTATGACCACACGAGTAGTTTACCTAGCCGCTCTCTTCTTCGCCTGCTGTATTCTTCCCCCTTCCTTACTGTTTAGCCAATCTCCGCTGGACGTAGGCGCCCATTTTTCCTCCCAGCTCCGCTACATCAGTTCCTCTCCCCTGGGCGAGGAACCCACTACCGGCGCGTTTACGCGGGGCAAAGACGGCCTCTCCCTGGGTGGCGGTGGCGGCGTCTATCTGGAGTTAGAGGTCACCCCCTACCTGTTTCTGCGGGGAGGGGTGGATTTCAGCTACAAGCGCAACCGCTACGCCGTCGAAAAAGTGATGCCGGAAGCGGACTCCATTTCCCGGGGGCGAAACCAGATCGTGTTTACGAGTATCGAAATTCCCGTGTCCGTCTTGTACCGCTTCAACTACCTGTCCAACGGCAACAGCTTCCTAGTGGGCGCCGGAACTACCCTCAAGCGGTTCAACGGAAATATCAACGCCTTCAACAGCTTTGCCGGACGCAAGAACCTCGAGAGTAAGGTCCTGTTCCCCGCCCAGTCCTTTACGGTGTTTGGGGGTTACGAGACTTACCTCAACGACCTGCTGGTCCTCGGCATCGAGCCCTACCTGGCCTACGTACCCACCCGTTTCCTGCTGGAATCGGCTACGACGGCCCGGGTGCAGGTAGAGGCGGGAATTTCGGTGCGCCTACGGCTCGACAACTGATACCAGCCCGTCGGTCCAGTCCTGCCACTGAATCTTTCCTAACCCCACCTGGCCCAGTACGGCCACCGCTTCGTTGCGCACCCGATCGAGTAGGGAGCCGTCGCTGACGTTAGCTATTTCGTTCCGGCCGTGTACTTCGGCTAGCAAACAGTTTTGTACGCGGCGCAGGATTAGGGTGTTGGTTGCCGCGGACGCGTAGAAATGGGCGGCCGGTCCGTCGAAAGTTCCCGGTTTTGGGCAGGGCGTCAACCTTAGGTACACGCAGGGTACGGGCGTGTCGTGCTCTCCCAGTTCGCTGATGCGCACCCAGTCATAGCCCCCACCCCGTGGGCTCCCCGGTCCCGGCAGGTCAATCCGTACGGTATCCCCCAGTTGGGGATGACGATCTACCGGGATGCCCTCCGCGTCGCAGTGTAGAAAGTCAGTATGAATCTTATCATTGAGGGCCCGCCAGCGATTGATTGCGTACAAGCGCTCGGTCGCTAGGTTAAATGCCGCCGTAGCCTCGTCATCCATACAGCGCATGCTTACGGTATCGTGGTGGCTGCCTTCGCGGCGTATGGGTATCTGAGGACCTGACATAAGTAAGCGTTGTGCGGCGGCGCGCGGAGTGTGAAGCAAAATACAACCGTTGAACAGTTGGCGGATCACAGTCCCCGGTCGTAAAAATATGGTCAGTAAGCTCAGTGGGCAAGGGGTGAACCAGAGCCGGTAGAACGCAGGCAGGTACCCGGGAAGTTGAAGGTAAGTGCTCCCTGTACCGAGAGGATAATAGGTCAGGAGAGCGTCGACTTGCCTTAATAAGAGACACGGGGCAGAACCTGGCCTATTAGTCGCTACGTTGTGTCTACCGACGTGCTGCTAAGCATTCCAGCGTAGGCCGGCTTCCTGCCCCCAATTAGGAGCCGGGGGGTAAGAGACGGCGGAAGCAATATGGTTAGCGGTGTGGACTACTATAGACTAGACCCCAATCAACTACTCCTTATGCCAATCTGCGTACGTGCTGCAGGTGCATTCTTCGCAATTGTTCTGCTTGCGCTTTTGTCTTTCTCTCCCCTACGGGCCCAGCAGCGACTTGACCTGGGCGTTCACTTCACGCCCCAGACGCTGTTGGTGCATTCCGAGCCCCGGCAGGGGGTTGGGGACGATGCGCTGGTCTACTCCGAGGGCGGCGGCGGCGTGGCTGTGGGCTTCGGTGCAGGGGCCTACCTCGAATACGAGGTGTGCTCGGGCCTGTCCGTGCGGGCCGGGGCCGACCTGGCCCGCAAGCGCTATGCCTACGATGTCCGACGGAGCCAGCCCAATACGGGGGAGGGTGACGAGCGGGGCGTGAACCGGGTGATCTTTGTGGCGATGGAAGTGCCGGTTTCGGTCGTATACCGCTTCGGTTCCCTCCGCAACGGCAACGGCCTGCTGATAGGGTTCGGGGGGGTGGTTACCCGTTTTATTGGCGATCCTCAGTTGGAAACCGCCTTTTTCGGGGGCAGTTCCAATGATCCGCCCATCTCGTACAGTCCCCACGCGCTCCGGGTACTGGCGGGCTACGAGCGCTACGTAAGCTCGCGCTTCCTCTTCGGCATAGAGCCTTACGTAAGTTACTCCCCGAGGCCCACGGAATTTCGGCTGGAGTCCAGGACTACGGCCGTGGCTAATCTGGAAGCCGGCATCTCCCTGACCCTCCGGTTCGACAACTAAACGGAACGGGGAAAACGCCGCGCCGGGCTTTAAATATCTTGACCTACATTGGTTGGCACATAAGTTAACCCATGAGATACTGCCCCTTTATTGCCCTGTTGTTGCTCCTTACCAGCTGCAGCCGACCGACCACGGCCCTCTTCAACGGCCGCAACCTCGACGGCTGGACCGCCCACGGTACTGAGCGGTGGTACGTGGAGGACGGAGAGATCGTCTGCGAGAGCGGGCCCGATGCCGCCTACGGCTACCTGGCCACCGACAAAGACTACGATGATTTCGAGCTGACGCTGGATTTCAGGCAGGAAGCGGACGGCAACAGCGGCGTCTTCATCCGCTCCACCGTGGAGGGTGTTAAGGTCAGCGGCTGGCAAGTGGAGGTGGCCCCGCCCGGTCACGATACCGGCGGCATCTACGAATCCTACGGCCGCGGCTGGCTCATTAAGCCCGACCCCGCCAAGGACGCCTACCTGAAGATGGGCGAGTGGAACACCATGAAGATCCGCGTTGTCGACGACACAGTCACTACCTGGCTCAACGGCCAGGAGATGGTGGAACTGGAAGACGAGAAGATCGGCGATGGCAAGGGCGGTATCGCGCTCCAGATTCACGACGGCGGCGGCATTAAGGTGCACTGGCGTAACATCGAACTCAAGGAAATTTAAGCGCTATGAGACACTTTACATGCTACCTGTTTGTCTCACTCGCTTTGCTGCTGCTGGCGGGCTGTACCGCAAAACGCACCACAACCCCGGACGCCGTAACCGGGTCTTGGACTCT
Source organism: Lewinellaceae bacterium (assembly GCA_963710195.1). Lineage (GTDB taxonomy): Bacteria > Bacteroidota > Bacteroidia > Chitinophagales > Saprospiraceae > Neolewinella. The sequence continues at coordinate 1,289,328 of CAVPZF010000008.1, read as the reverse complement.
CCTCCTAAACGAAACCCAACCCATTGCCCGCCACGAGGCTGCCTTCGTCCAGGTGGGTAAATTCTACTACCTGCTCGGGGGGCGGGGCATTCGCCCGGTGTCTATCTACGATAGCCGGACTAGTTTATGGACGGAAGGCAGCAAGCCCCCCGTAGAGATCCATCATTTTCAGCCGGTGGTGTATAAGGACGAGATTTACCTACTCGGGGCCATGACCGGCGGATACCCCGGCGAAACACCGCTACCCAACGTTTACATCTACAATCCCGCCGAGGATACCTGGCGGGTAGGCGACGAGATTCCCGAAGACCGCCGCCGGGGTGGGGCGGGGGCCGTGCTGCACGACGGACTGATCTACCTAGTGTGCGGCATCCGGGACGGCCACCGCGGCGATCATAAGAAGTGGCTCGATACGTATAACCCGGCTACCGGGGAGTGGGCGCAGTTACCCGATGCCCCCCGGGCCCGCGATCATTTTCACGCGGTGTTCGCCAATGGAAAACTCTACGCGCTGGCTGGCCGGACGACGGTGGCGGCTACAAATCCCTTTGAAAATACCATCGGGAAGGTCGACGCCTACGACCCGGTCGACAGTTCCTGGTTTACCCTACCCAACCCGATCCCCACCCAGCGGGCCGGTACCACCGCCATTACCCTGGGCAACCGCATTTTGGTCGTAGGCGGGGAGTCTAGTAGCCAGGAAGCCGCCCACGCCGAGGTGGAGGCCCTGAATATCCGAACGCGCACGTGGTCAACTTTGCCCCCCCTGAGCCGGGGCCGCCACGGTACGGGCATCATCAACGATCGGGGCTCCCTCATCATGGCCAGCGGCTGCGGGAAGCGCGGGGGCGAGCCGGAGCTTTCGGATATGATCAGCGCCGAGATCAAGTAAAATTTACAGCACCACCGGCACCAAGTGCCACAACCCCGCCGCCAACAACGCGCCAATAGCCGGGCCTAAGATGGGGATCCAGGTGTAGCCCCAATTGCTGTCGCCCTTGTGGGGGAAAGGCATGACTGCATGGGCAATGCGCGGACCCAGGTCGCGCGCCGGATTGATCGCGTAGCCCGTCGGTCCACCCAGGGAAAGGCCGATACCCAGGACCACCAGGGCCACGGGCAACGCGTCCAGGGCTCCCAGACTACCCGGGTCCTCCCCAAATTTCGGGCCGGTGATGTAGAGCACCGCGAACACCAGGACGAAGGTGCCAATGGCCTCCGTCATTAGGTTAGATACGTGGTTGGGAATGGCCGGGTCCGTACTGCAGGTCGCCAGCACCAGGCCGGCATCGGGGGTGGCCCGGTAGTGGTCGCGGTAGGTCAGCAGCACCAGGCCCTGCCCCAGGAAGGCGCCGATGACCTGGGCCAGGAAGTAGCCGGGGACGAGCGCCCAGGCAAATTTGCCCGCCAACGCCAGGCCCAGGGTGACCGCCGGATTGAGGTGTGCTCCGCTGATGGGTGCCGTAATGAACACGGCCGTAAAGACCGCGATGGCCCAGGCGAAGGTGATGGAGATCAGGCCGCCGTCGTGCCCCTTGGTCTTGTTAAGCAGCACGTTGGCCACCACGCCATTGCCGAGGAGGATGAGGATGGCGGTGCCGATGAGCTCACCGATGAATGGAACCATGGAAGTTTGTTGACTGCACGCTCGCTGAGGCGAAGTGCCCCCGCCACGAACATACTAAACAACCCGCTGACTAGCGAATGGCCGTACTGATTCCGAGTTGGTTCACCCCCCCGCCGAGGTGGTAGGTCCCCCGTCCGTAGGCCAGCGTAAACCGCCGCGTCTTCCAGGCAAAGCCGAAGCTGTAGCCGGCACCCGAACGAAAGTCAGACAGCCGCAGCTCCCGTCGCAGCCCGTGGTTGTAGCCGGCCCGCACGCGCAGGTTGCGTTGCTTGCCGAGTAGGAGCTCCCCGTTGATCACGAAGTGGCGGGCCAGGTTATCCAGAAATACGGCACCCGCGCCGCGTCCGCCCGTTGCGTCCTCGCCCAGCAGGTTGATGGTGAAACTGTCTTCGCGGTTGGGGTCGTCGTACAGGACGTTCCAGCGGTCGAGGTAGCGGTAGACGACGGAGAAGCGGAAGGGGAGGTACTTGAGTTCCCGGCTGATGCCGACCTGCAATTCAAAGGGCATGGGCTCCCGCATCCCGTCGTCGGCGTAGTGCGTGAGCTGGCGGCCGAAGTTGCGTGCCACCAGCGAGATCTGGAAGCGCCCCGTGGTGTCCTGGTAGTGCAGACCAGCGTCAAAGCTCAGGCCCAGGCTGCCGTAGCCCGCGAGCTGGGAGGCGACCACCTTCATGTTCAGGCCGACCGAGAGCCGGTCCTCGATCTGCCGGGCCGCCCCAAGGGTGAGGGCGTAGTCGGCCGCGCTGAAGGTGCCGAGGTCCTGACCGGTCGCGTCCCGGCGTACCAGGTCACTGCCGTAGCTAACGTACTGGAGGCCAGCCTGAAAGGTCATGTCGAGATCCTCCCGGTGACGGGCATAGCCCAGGTAGCTGTTGTTGATGCCGGCGGGCAGGAAGGCGTGGCTGAGGGCGAGCTGGCCGTGCATCTCCCGGTTGAGCAGGCTGGGGTTGCGCGCCGCAAGGGTCACGTCGTCGTCCATCAGGGAGATCTGGTGACCGCCTAGGGCCGCGACGGTGGCCGAATTGGGTAGATTCAGGAACTCGTAGGCAGAGATACCCCCGATCTGCGCCGCGGCGGAAAGGGAAGTGAGCAAGAGAACGGTCAGGAAACGCAGGCGCATACGGCACAAGTTACGCAACCCTGACACCCTAGGCAGGCTACTTCGTGGCTTCATTATCCCTAGGGCGTGTCATGTCGGGTGGCCTACCCGGCGGAGTGCCTCCCTCCCGGTCGGCCCGCCACTGGGTCAGGCAGACGCCGGCCTGGCACTCGCGTACGGCCTCCAGGCTGCCGGCCTCGTTGTAGACAAAGAGCGGGCCCTCCTCCTTGCCGTTGAGGTAGGCCCCGGCGGCGCTGGCGTTCCCGTTCTCGTGCCACTCGCGGAAGGGCCCGTTCTCCTTATTGTCGCTGAAGGTGACCACCTCGCGTACCTTGCCGTCGGGCCAGTAGCGCGTCCAGACCTTGGCCATGGCCCCGTCGACGTATTCACCGCGCAGCCGCAGCCGCCCCAGGGAGTCATAGGTGATGTACTCGCCCGCAAACTGGCCGGCCCGGTAATTCTCCACCAGTTCGGGTTTGCCGTCGGAGTAGTAGGCGGTACGTGTACCATCCAGCTGTCCGTTGACGTAGGTTTCCTCACTCACCAGGCGGCCTTGGGGATCGTAGCGGCGCGTCAGGCCTTCGCGTTCACCGGTTTCAGGAGATACCTGGTATTCGGTGCGGTAGCCGAGGGCATCCGTTTCTTCTTTGGTCTCCAGGGCGGGGCCGCAGGTGTACAGCAACAAGGATAAGAGCAGGGCAAACAATACGCGCATGGGCGGCGGGTAATATTGGTTTACCGATGGAATACGGGGGTTTGCGTACATGTTCAACCAAACGCGGGGCAACTTCCTTCTCGTATCGCTGCCCCAACCCTTTCCGCTATGCGCCTACTCTGCTTCCTTTCGGTTTTATACTTATGCACCTGCGGCCCCGCCGAGCCCAAGTTTCAGGAGCCCGTCCGCGACGCCGAGCAAAAAAGCGCCATCGAGGAACGCCTCATTACCGAGCTCAGCCCCTCCGACGACCTCGCCGGCCGCCAGCGCAACGCCATCATCAACCGCGCGATCGACCGCAACTATGACGTCTACGCCGCCCCCGAGGGCTACTTCTACGAGCTTCTCGATCCCGGGCAGTACAACGACCTCGTGGAAGGCGACCTGCTAAGCGTCCACTACGTCGGCCAGTTCCTCGACGGCACCGAATTCGACAACAGCCACCGCCGTGGCAGCCCCTTACAGTTCCGCCTGGGCGACCTCATCCCCGCCTGGAACCTAGCCCTGCAGCGCGTCAAGCCCGGCGCCCGCCTCCGTATCCTCACCCCCAGCGCCCTCGCCTACGGCCCCGAAGGCCTCGCAGCCCCGAACGGCGACACCCTCGTCCCGGCCGATACGCCGCTGGAGTTTCTGATCGAGGATATTGTTATTCGGGAGGAGTGATCAACCCCTTAGTCCTTACTGATTCACGGAATCCACCCCTACCCGCGTCACCCGCTGCTCCGGCAACTGGTAGCTGACGTTGAAGTCGTCGAGTACGGCGTCGAGGATGCGGTCTTCTCCGATCTCGTACTTACGGGTAAGGTGGTGGCCGTAGAAGCCGCCGAGGGTAGCCCAGTAGCGGGCGGTGAGGCCACCGCGGAGGTCCTTGATGAGGTCGTAGACGGGCACGTCGATCTCGCGCTCGATCATGGCGATGAGGACTTTGCCCTGGGTCTTGGACATTTTCTTGAGGGGCTCCTCGAATTTTTCTTCCAGCTCGTTCTGCAGGCGCTTAATGTAGCGGCGGCGGTCGCGCTTGCTCATGTTCTGGGTCATGTATTCCGTTTCGCGAAAGATGCGAATAGCGTCGACGGCGTAGGGGTAGGCCCGCTGGGCGTAGATGCGGTAGCGGCGGTAGAGCTTGTATTCATCCTCATTGGCGAAAAATTCGGGGGAGCTGACGGAGACGTCGCCGAGCTGGGCGATGATGATGGTGTCGCCGCAGTCGTCGAGGGCGTAGGGGTAGTACTTGCCGTCGACCTTGGTGTACCCCGTCTGGGCCACGGCCAGGGTGGAGGCGAATAAACAAAGACCCAGGAGAAGATGACGCATGTGCTTGGGGTATGTTCCGTAAAGTAAATGCTTAGCGGGCGACTTTTGGTGTTATTCAAACACTTCAACCGATGCTTCCATCGATTTGGCGAAACAGTTGAGGTCCACGTCGGTAAGCGTACTTCCAAAGTATCCAACGAGCCGTTCGGTGGGCATATTGCCGGTGAGTTCGTCGCGGGCCATCGGGCAGCCCCCGAATCCGCGGATCGCCCCGTCGAAGCGCCGGCACCCGGCTTCCGCCGCCGCCACGACCTTTTCCTCCCAGGTGGTGGGGGTGGTGTGCAGGTGCGCCCCGATCTCCAGGGCGGGGTAGCGGGGGATGAGTTCGGAAAACAAGTAGCTGATGCTGGCCGGCGAGCTGACGCCGATGGTGTCGGAGAGCTGGAAGATACGGATGTCCAGCTCGGCCAGGCGGGCCAGCCACTGCTGCACCACCTCGACGTTCCAGGGGTCGCCGTAGGGGTTGCCGAAGCCCATGCTTAGGTACACCACCATCTCCTTGCCCGCCCGCACGGTGAGCTCCTGGATCTGCTTGACCCGTTCGACGCTGTCGGCCAGGGTCGCGTTGGTGTTGCGCAGCTGGAAGGTCTCGCTGACGCTGAAGGGATAGCCCAAGTAGTCGATCTGGGGGTAGGCGAGGGCGGCCTCGGCTCCGCGGCGGTTGGCCACGATGGCCAGCAACTTGGTGTCGGTGGCGCTGAGGTCTAAGGATTCCACCACCCGGGCCGTATCGCGCATCTGCGGGATGGCCTTGGGGGAAACGAAGCTGCCAAAGTCCAGGGTATCGAAGCCGCAGCCCAGCAACTGCTGGAGGTAGTCGATCTTCACCGCCGTGGGGATGAAGTCGTGGCGACCCTGCATGGCATCGCGCGGACACTCGATGAGCTTAACTTTTGACACCGCCGTTAACTTTGTGGGGGAATATCACCCTGGTTGCGACAACACCCGTCCCCCGTCGGTAGTTTCGTTTCAAAGCCGCTCCCCATGCTCAAGCACGCCACCACCCTAACCGTCGTCGGTTTTCTACTCCTGTTCTTCGGCTTGGTCTCCGTGTTGCTCAATTTCGTGGGGGTCGATATCTTCTTCCTGTCCTGGCTCTACGAGTTCAACGTCGCCCTGTCCTTCGCCGTCCGCCTCCTGATGATCGTGGGGGGCATCGTGATGATCTACGTGGGGCAGGTAGATTGGTCGCGGGAGGAAATCTAATTACCAGTAGAAGCTGGCCGAAAGACTGGGGAGGATCGGTAGCTGATTGACCCGCTCGTTACTGACCCGGTTTACGTAAAAGATGTTTTCGCGGTTGTACGCGTTGGTTACGCTGGCCGTCACCTCCAAGCGGGCGTAACTGGAAAAGGCGAAGGTGCGCTGCAGACTCAGATCGAGGCGGTGGAAGTCGCTGAGCCGCCCGCCGTTGCGGTCGGGGCTCAGGAGTACCGAGAGGTCGCCATTGCCGGTCAGTACGTTGGCCAGGACGGGATTATCGCTCAGGTTCGGGTCCTCCACAAAGCCCAGGGTCTGGGTGAAGGGAAAGGCCGAGCCAAAATTGAAACGCAGCCCCGCTTCCCACTGCCGGGCGTGGCCGAAGGCGTAGGTGCCGTAGGCGTTGACGTTGTGGCGGCGATCGAAACTGGTGGGATATTCCTGCTCGCCGTCGTCGCGGGTGACGAAGCCTAGGCTGTAATTACCGGCCAGCAGGAGGCTGCCGACGCGGTACTCGGCGCTGACGTCGCCGCCGTAGGCCGTGCCCTCCAGGGTAACGAAATCGGGGTCGGTAGCCAGCTGTTTGTTGCGGTTCAGTTCGATCAGCCGGGTGAAGCCCTTGTAGTAGCCCTCCACGTTGAAGGTCAGGCGGTCGCTGGCGTCCACCTCCACGCCCACGATGCCGTGAACGGCTTTTTGCAGGTTATCGGAGGCCGCCGTGGTCCGGTCGGTGGCGAAAATCGTGCCCTCCGGCCCGACCAGCAGGCCGGAGAAGAAGTTGACGATGTCGAGGTCGTTCTGGGTGGAGATCAGGTTCTGGCTGTACAGTCCGCCGGCGGCCTTGAAGCGCAGGCGCTCGCTGGCGTTATACTTGAGGCCGAGCCGCGGCTCCACCGAAAGGGTGTTCAATGAGGCGTAGTACTGCAGGCGCAGCCCGGGCTCCAGGATGAGGTTGCCCAGCGTCCGCTTGTACTTGGCAAAGCCGTTGAGTTCCGAGGTGAAGTCCTCCTGGCTGAAGGTAACGTTGAGCGGATTGACGAAGGTGAAGTTCGTATTGAGGCCGTTGAACTCAAAGCCGTAGGCGATCTCCTGTTGGGCGCCGAAGTAGGTAAAGTTGAGTTGGGCGGTGTAGTTGGCGATCTCGCTGCTGCGGGGGCCGCGCTCGCCCTCGTCCAGGGTGACGGCGTACTGGCTGGCACTGATGACCCCGTCGATGACTACGTTGCTGCTGGGTGGCACGAGGGTGAAGCTGCCGCCGCCGCCGGAGTTGGTCCAGTCGAGGGCCGCCAGGCCCGGCACCGCGAAGTCGTCGGTAAAGTTGAAGCCGAAGAGGTTAAGCTGGGAGCCGTTGCCGCCCACGAAGCTGACCTTGCCGTAGAGGTCCTGGTAGTTGTAGGGGAGGGCGGTGGCCGTCGCCGTAGAGTCGTCGGTGTTGAAGAAGTTCTCCTGCACCGCGTAGCCGTAGAGGGTGGGGCTGGTCTCGGGCAGGAGGCTGCGCTTGGCGGTCAGGAGGAAGGAAACGCTGCCGCCGTTTTCGCCGAGTTTACGAATGGGCCCTTCGATCAGCGCCTTCGCCTGGAAGGGGCTGGCCGAGACGAGCCCGCCGAAACGCTTCTTGTTGCCCTCCCGCGTGCGGATGTCGACGATGGCGGAGATGCGCCCCCCGTACTCGGCGTTGAAGCCGCCGGTGAGTACCTCGGCACTGCGGATGGCCTCGGATTCGAAGACGCTAAAGAGCCCGATGCTGTGGAAGGGATTGTAGATGGTCATGCCGTCGAGCAGCAGTTTATTCTGCACCGGACTCCCGCCGCGGATGTAGAGCTGGCCGCCCTGGTCGCCGCTGCTCACCACTCCGGGCAGTACGGTGAGGTACTGCGCCAGGTCGGGCTCCCCGCCGGTGCTGGGCAGACTGAGGATGTCGGCGCCGGTGACGGTGATGCGCGAGACGGCCACCTCGTCCCGGGCCCGTTCCCGCGCGGCGCTGACGTCAACGGTAGCTAGGCTGACGCCGGAGGCGGGCAGGGAAAGCCTCAGGTACTCGATCTCATTGGCCAGGGCCAGGTTGACCTCCGCGGCCACGCTGTCGTACCCAACGTAGGTGGCCACGACGCGGTAGTCGCCCGGCGTCAGGGAGGCGAAACTGAAGAAGCCGGCCACGTCGGTGTTCTCCCCCTGCACCAGCGTCCCCGCCCCGTCCAGCAGGCGCACGGTACCGAAGGCAATGGGGGCCCCGTCTTCCTCCCCGAACACGTTGCCGCGAATAATGCCGCTTTGGGCGCTGACGCAGGTGCAGAGTAACAGGGCAAGGCAAAGGAGGGCAGCTTTCATACGGGGGTCAGGCGGGCAATTTAAAAGCTAAACGGTGAAATTTTAAATGGCTACTTCAGCACGCCAACGCCTTCCCGTTGCAGCAGGGCTTCTTCGCCGGTGCAGTCGATGATGGTGCTGGCCCCATTGCCACCGAGCCCGCCGTCGATAACCGCGTCGACGCGCTTGCCGTACACTTCGTTAATCTCGTGGGGATCGGTGTAGTACTCCTGTACCGGGTCGGTGTGCTTTACGCTAGCGGTGAGGATGGGCCGGCCGAGACCGCGGACCAGAGCGTCGACGATGGGGTTGTCGATGATGCGTACGCCAATGGTCTCCTTGCGGTTCTTGAGCACCTTGGGGGTGCGGTTGTTAGACTTCAGGATGAAGGTGAAGGGCCCGGGCAGGTTGTGCTTCATGACCCGGAAGATGTCGTTGTTGATCGTCGCGGAGTACTCGGTGACCTGGCTGATGTCCTGACAGATGAAACTGAACATGGCCTTCTGGGGGTCAATGCCGCGAATCTGGGCGACCCGCTCTACCGCGTTCTTGTTGGTGATGTCGCAGCCGATGCCGTAGACCGTGTCGGTGGGGTAGATGATGACGCCGCCTTCCTCGAGGATGTCGATCATTTGCTTGATGAGGCGGGGCTGGGGATTGTCGGGATTAATGGAGATCAACATAGTGCGGGTTTTGTCCGGCAATATAGGCAGTTAGCGGCACCTGGCCACCGTCAATGCCGAGCCGGCCCGAGCGCCGCACAGCCGTTACCTTTGGGGAAATCCCCCGCCCCGACCGTGACCTTTCTCTACCTCACTTTTGGCAGCGACCTGCAGGTGCATCAACAGGCCGTGTTCTCCGCCATGAGTTTGCTGGCTAAACGCGAAGCCATCCGTATCGTGGTGATGACCGATGCCCCGGGGTATTACGGCCTGCTCGGGGATCGGGCAACACTACACCCGCTCGGCCCGGAGGTGCTCGATGCGTGGAAGGGGCCACATGTTTTCTTCTGGCGCATTAAGATCCGGGCGCTTCAAACCCTCGCCGATTTGTATCCCGGCGAGCAATTAATCTACCTGGATGCCGATACCTTCTGCTTCGGGTCTCTGGACGTGCTAAGTCAGCGGCTGGAGGGGGGCACTCAACTGATGCACGCCCGCGAGGGGGCCTTGTCCGAACTGCCTACCAGGACCGAGCGAAAAATGTGGAAGCAGTGTGCCGGCAAAATCTACGCCGGGGTAGCGATCGACGGCGACAGCAGCATGTACAATGCCGGGGTCGTTGCCCTTTCGCCCGCCCTGGCCGGCCCCACGCTGGAGCTGGCGCTGCGCATCTGCGATGAAATGTGCGCCGCCGGAGTGACCCGCCGCCTCATCGAGCAGTTTGCCCTTTCGATGGCCCTGGCCGCTAGGGGCCGGCTGGCAGCCGCCAATGACACCATTGGGCACTACTGGGGAAACAAGCCGGGGTGGAATGAGGTGATCCGCAATTTTTTCATCGCCCGTCACCTGGAGGGAAGGGACCTCGATGCCCAGATCGCAGCGGCCGGCGGGGTCGACTTCGGGGCCGTTCCGATCTACCGGCGCTCTTCGGCTACCCAACGCAAGCTGCGGCGGTGGGTCGATGCCGCCTTCCAAAAAATGCGTTTTCCTTCGCGCCGCTCGGGCAGGCAGACCCGAGCGACCTCTCCGAGCGCTGGCTGGCCGCGCCCCTGCCCCCCGCGCCCCGGTAGAACCCCTACGCGGCCCCAGGCGTATTACAGCCATGGCAAAATACAGCATCGACCTACAGGCGGGTAAGGTAAAGGAGGACGAAGCCGTCTCGTCGCGGGGCGAAACCATCGTGGGTATCGACCTGGGCACCACCAATAGCCTGGTGGCTCACGTGCGCGACGGATACGCGGTAGCGGTGGCTGGTCCCGACGGCAAGAGCGTCCTGGTGCCGAGCATCGTCCACTTCCGCAGCGATGGAGAAGTCGTGGTCGGCGAAGCCGCCCGGGAGCACCTGACCTCCGACCCCGAGCGCACGATCTACTCCGTCAAACGCCTGCTGGGCAAAAGCTACGGTGACCTCAGCGGCGTGGAGGACCGCTTCGGCTACCGCATCATCGACGAGGACGAAGACCGCCTGGTGAAGGTGGCCGTCCCCGGTGCTGACGGCCGCGACCGTTACTACAGTCCCATTGAGCTGTCGGCCCGTATCCTGCAATCCCTTAAGGCCCGCATCGAGGAGGAGTTGGGCACCGCCGTTAGTCGGGCCGTAATTACCGTGCCGGCCTACTTCAACGATTCCCAGCGGCAGGCGACCCGCGACGCCGGTAAGCTGGCGGGCCTGGACGTGCTGCGCATCGTCAATGAGCCCACCGCCAGCAGCCTCGCCTACGGCATCGGGCTTTCGGACGACGACGAGGGCCGCACCATCGCCGTGTACGACCTCGGGGGCGGCACCTTCGACGTATCGCTCTTGCGCATCGAGCAGGGCATCTTCGAGGTGCTGGCCACTAACGGCGACACCTTTCTGGGGGGAGACGACTTCGATCAGTCCATCGTCGATCTATGGACGCGGGGGCACGCGGATCTCCTGATCGACACTCCGGAGTCGCGGGGGGGTATTCGCCTCCTGGCCGAACAAGCCAAACAGGCGCTTTCTGCCGAAGACCAGTTTACCGCCGACTTCGCCGGTGTGCGGCTCACGCTGACCCGGGCGGAGGTGGACGCTGAGTTTGCTCCGCTCGTTGAACGTACCCTACATTCCTGCGTCCGCGCCCTCGATGACGCGAAACTGCGGCGGGAAGACATCGACCACGTTATTCTGGTTGGCGGGAGTACCCGTATCCCGCTGGTGAAGGAAAAGGTGAGCGCATTCTTTGGCAAGCAGGTCAACGACTCCCTGGATCCGGATCAGGTCGTGGCCCTCGGAGCGGCCATTCAGGCGGACGTACTGGCCGGCAACCAACGGGACGTGCTGTTGCTGGACATCACGCCCCTGAGCCTGGGCATTGAAACGGTGGGCGGCCTGATGGACCCCATTATCCCCCGTAACTCCAAGGTACCCACCAAGGTGGGGCGCAAGTACACGACCAGCGTGGACGGGCAGGTCAAGCTCAAGGTGGCCGTCTACCAGGGGGAACGCGACCTGGTCGCCGATAACCGCAAACTCGGGGAGTTCGTGCTGTCCGGCATTCCGCCCATGCCCGCGGGCATCCCCCAGATCGAGATCCACTTTTACCTCGACGCCGACGGCATCCTGCGGGTGAAGGCCACCGAACACCGCAGCGGAACGGAGCAGAGCGTGACGATCAAGTCGCAGTACGGCATCAGCGAGGAAGAAATGGCGCTTATGCTCATCGATAGCCTGACCCACGCCGAGGAAGATATGGCCGCCCGCAGCCTGGCCGAAGCCCGCACCGAGGCCAATAACGTGCTCCTGAGCGCGCGTAAGTTCATTACCCAAAACGAAGGATGGCTGACCGAGGGTCAGATCGCCGAGATCCGGCATTTCGTAACGCTGCTCGAAGCGAGCGTGGCGGGGGAAGACAAGGACCTCATCAACGATCGGCTGGAGGAGCTCAATACCTTCACCACCCCGCTGGCCCACGAGGCGCTCGACCGGAACGTGGCCGCGGCGATGAGGGGTCGGGACCTGGCGTGATTACCACTCTTCTTGTTGTAAGCGGAGTACCAGCTGCCGCACCTCCTGGAGGAGCGCTCGCGTATCCCCCCGCCCAGGCTGACGGTCCGCCCTCAGTTCCGTGATGACGTGATCGAGAAGCTCCTTTAGCCGGTCCGCATCCAGCAAATGCAGGCTCGTTTTGAGCTTATGCCTGAGGTCGCTGACGGCCTGGGTGTCCCGGGCGGCAATGGCCTGCGCCAGCTCCGCGGCGGCCGTGGTGAGCTCCCGTTCAAGAATGCGGGCGAAAGTGGATAGCTCTTCGGCATCCTGGTCGAAGGCTTCGCGCAGTTGGGAAAAGGATATGGGGGTCAAATCTTGCGTTTGCATTGGGGACGCGGGAAGGTAACGTAACATCAGGGCATGTAATTCCCGTGGTTCGAACGGTTTGAGTAGAAAGTCATCGATTTCGCATTCCTGCATCCGTTGACTGATGGAAACACTCGAAGAGGCGGAAAAAGCAATGATCGGTACGTGGGCCTTTATGCCGGGCAGTTGGCGGATGTTACGGGCCGCCGCGTAGCCATCCATCACGGGCATTTGCATATCCAGCAGGATGAGGTCGTAAGCTTCCTGCTCGAGGTAGCGGAGCGCCTCCGCACCGTCCGTCGCTACATCGTAAGGCAGTTGCCACTGACTGAAATACCGGGTGACCAAGTAGACATTGGTTTCGTTGTCCTCCACCAGTAAGACCCGGCCCCGGCCGATCGCGGGCAGGCGCGCGGGGGAGGAACTGGCCTGCGCAGTGGAGACGGGCAGGCGCAGCACGAAGGAGAAGCGGGACCCCTTGCCCTCCTCGCTGCTGACCTCCATGTGGCTGCCCAGCTTATCGAGGATACGGCTGCAGATGGATAGCCCGAGCCCCGAGCCCCCGTAGCGCGAGTGAATGTCGTGGCTAGCCTGCGTAAACGGAACGAAGAGTCGGTCCAGCATGTCGGCGGGAATGCCGATGCCGGTGTCGCTGACGGCTATCTCGAAGGTCACGGCCTCCGCACTTAGTTCCTGTACCTCAACGGCCACGTTCACTTCTCCGGAGGCGGTAAACTTGACGGCGTTGCCGATGAGGTTAGTGAGTAACTGGCTGAGCAGCATGGAGTCGCCTTCCAGCAGCGGGGGCAGGTGGTCGGGGACGCGGGTGTGGAGTAAGACCCCAGGACGCAGACTACCGTGCCGGAAGCTACCGGCCACGCCGTGGATGAGCTGGCGCAGGTCGACGGGATGGCGGGCCACGGTAAGTTTACCCAGACCATCCTTACTGACCACCAGAATATTCTTGAAGAGTTGGAGTAAGTGGTTAGCCGACTGGGATAGGATAGTCTGGTACTCGCGCTGCCGGCTGTCCAGCCCCGTGTCCTCCAGCAGGCCGGCCATGCCGATCACGGCGTTGAGCGGCGTGAGCACCTCGTGACTGACCGTGGAGAGAAAGTACGATTTGGCCCGGTCGGAGGACTCGGCCCGCTTTTTGGCCTCCAGTAATTCGGATTCGTAGCGTTGGCGGTGGGCATAGTTCACCACCACCACGCTGTTAAAGAGAAAGCGGTGCTCGGCATCCCGGTGCTGATTGGCCGAGAGGAGCACGGGAACCCGGTGGCCACCCCGGCCCAGCAGGGTAACGTTAATCTCTTCCACGGTGCCCCGGACGTTGAGGTGCGGGAAAAAATGGGTCTCAAAGTAAATCCGCGAGCCCCGGCTGATCAGGTCGGTGAGTTTAGTGCCGGGCAGCGGGTCGTCGGGGCCGTAGCCCATCCATTCCCGAAAGGTCTGATTGACTCGGAGCAACTTGCCGTCGAGCGAAGTGAAGAGATAGCCACAGGGTGCCGCTTCAAAAAAGTCGAGGGCTTGTTCGTCGATCCGTTCGGACAATCAGGTTTGTTCCGCTGCGGCTCGAGATCATTCATGTACGGGAGCGTGCAGGAAACGGTTGATGGCAGCGACTGTCTCTTCCGGAGCGCTGAGGTGGGGGCAGTGCCCCGTGGCGGTCAGGTAGTGGATGGTCCCGTGGCGAAGCTGGTCCGCCGTATACCGACCGATATCGGAACTGGCGATGAAGTCCTCGGCGCACTGCAACACGAGGGTGGGGATCAGGTGATGCGGCAGATCAGCCCGGTTATCGGATAGGAAGGTGATGCGGGCGAAGTGCAGCGCCACGCCGGGGTCCATGCGGCAGAACGACTCCTCGAGCTCTTTCGCCAGTTCGGGTCGTTCGGGGTTGGCCATGATGAGCGGCGTGAAGGCCGCGGACCAGTTCCGGAAGTTTTGCTCGACGCTCAGGAGTAGCTCATCGATGTCCTCCCGGCTGAAGCCGCCGGGATAGTTGCCGTCGTTGAGGTAGTGGGGAGAGGGGGCGATCATGACCATACGGGCGAAGCGGTCCGGCAACTGCCGCGCGGCGAGCACCCCGATCATCGCGCTGACGGAATGGCCGACAAAGATGACGTCCCGCAGATCAAGCTGCTCGATAATGCTCACTACATCGTTGGCGTACCCCTCCAGGCTGGCGTAATGGTGAGGGTCAAACGACCGCGTAGCCCCGCCCGCGCCGACGTAGTCGAAAGTGACCACCCGGTAGTCTCGCTCGAAGGCAGGAGCGACGAGGCGCCACATATTCTGATCGCAGCCGAAGCCGTGGGCAAACAGCAGGGGAGGGCCGTCGGCACAGCCGCGGACCTGAACGTTATGCGCCGCGCTGGCGGACTGGAGTACCAAGGTTCGTATAATTAACGTCAGATAGAACCCCTGCCGTTGGCCGGCCGGAGATACCCACACAAGGTAAGCGATTACTGAAGTGACTTAACGGTAAACCTTCGCGGGAGCGGAGTGTCTTAACACCTCAATTAAACGTAAGCGCATGGCCCTCAAAATTGGAGATAAAGCCCCCCTCTTTCAACTCTACAGCGACGCTAAGGAGCAGGTAAGCCTGGCGGACTACAGCGGGAGGAACCTGGTCCTGCTGTTTTTTCCCCTGGCCTTTACCGGTACCTGTACCGAAGAGCTGTGTACCATGCGCGATGCGCTGGCCGAATACAATGCACTGGATACGTCCGTGGTGGCCATAAGCGTAGACAGCGTGTTCACCCTGGAGCGATTCAAAGCGGCGGAAGGGCTGAACTTCCCCTTGCTCAGTGACTTCAATAAGGAGGTGAGCCGGCAGTACGGGGCCCTGTACGATACCTTTGTGTTGGGAATGGAAGGCGTCAGTAAGCGGGCGGCTTTCGTATTGGACACCGAGGGGATCGTTCGCTACGTTGAGGTATTGGCCTCGGCCGGCGACCAGCCCGATTATTCGGCCATTAAGGAAACTTTGGCCGGCCTGCAGTAGTTTTTTCTTACATCAGCCCGAGAGATATGAGCACATTCGCATCCGGACAGGAAGATGTCTTACTGGAAGAAGACATCGACGTAAGCATTGGCGAGCCCGCCGACCTGATCGTCTTTAACGACGATCACAATACTTTCGACTGGGTGATGCAGAGCTTCATCGACATCCTGGGCCACTCCTCCGAACAGTCCGAGCAACTGGCGCTCATGATCCACCTCAAGGGGAAGGCCACCGTCAAATCTGCCGCCTTTAACGAACTGCGCCCCAAGAAGGACGCCCTGTGCGACCGCGGTCTGAGCGCCGTCATTGAGGGGAAAGGCAACTAAGCGCCCGTTCGGATTTCCGCTCACCGCCGCAAATTTGCTCTTTTGCGCCTATTCTTCGCCTTACAAAGCGTCACTTAGCCCGCTAGGCTTCCCCTTTTGAGGCTCGAATAGACCCAACACAGCGGCATTTTTGTCAGGCTCGGAAAACCCAAACAAGCTCTAAATGCCCCTGTATCGCCTGGATCCCCGATTTCCCGAACTGTTCCCCGATCCCCTGCGGGCAAATGGAGAAGGCCCCGCTTGCTTTGGGGGCGACCTGAGTCCCGAGCGCCTCTTTAATGCCTACCGCCTGGGGTATTTTCCGTGGTTTGCCGAGGGGGAACCCATCCTCTGGTGGCACCCCAACCCCCGCTTCGTCCTGTTTCCCGATCAGCTGAAGGTCAGCAAGAGCATGCGGCCCTACTTCAACCAGGAGAAATACCGGGTGAGCTACGATACCTGCTTTCGTCGGGTGATGGAGGAGTGTCGTGCGCTCCACCGCCCGGGGCAGTGGGGCAGCTGGATTACGGAAGACTTGATTCAAGGTTATGGGGGCCTGCACGAGTTGGGCATCGCCCACAGCGTGGAAGTCTTTGAGGAGGAGACTCTGGTTGGGGGCCTCTACGGCCTGGCGCTCGGTAAAGTGTTCTTCGGGGAGAGCATGTTCTTCAAGCGCCCCAACGCCAGCAAATTCGGCTTCATCACCCTCGTCCGCCGGCTACACCACCGCGGGTACCGGATGATTGACTGCCAGCAGGAAACGAAGCACCTCAGGAGCTTAGGGGGTACGGCGATCTCCCGGGCTGACTTTATTCAGCGCCTCGCCCCGGTCGCGGAGGAGGAGTCGGAGCGGGGGAAGTGGACGTGAGGATTATATTTTAGTCCGTTCGTGCTGTTATAGGCCCATCCCCTAGATATTCCATTATGACTTCCCACTTCTGGCTCACCAGTACCGCCCCTAAGCAGGACCCCGCCGCCCCCCATGATCGGCTCTACGTGCGGCAGTTCGGTACCGGCAGGGCTATTCTGGTAGCGCTACACGGCTTTGGACGCAGTGGCGGGCGGATGGAGCGCCTGGGGCTGAGTCTGGGCAACCAGTTTACCACCCTTGCCCCCGACCTGCCTTACCACGGAAAGTCGGAGTGGTACAGCGACCGCTACAGTACGACGGACTTTACGGCGCTGCTGCAGCAGTTGCTGGATCGCGTGCCGGACCGGCCGGTGTTTCTACTCGGGCACAGCCTCGGCGGGCGCTACCTCAGCGCGTGTCTGGACGGACTGCACCACGCCAACCTGCAAGACCTCGCCCTGGTGGCTCCCGACGGGGCCGGCGGACGCTATACCAACTGGATCGATGCCCTGCCGGCCACCCTGATTAAACCGCTGGCCCGCATGTCCGAACGGCCGCGCGCCATTTTGCGGCTGTCCGAATGGCTCGGCAAACGGGGCATCATCAACCGCTACTCGGCCGAATACCTGAAGTATAACCTGAATGACCGGCCCTTTCGTCGTCGCCTGGCCGGAACTCTGCGCAGCGTACTTACCTTCCCCCCGCGCCCCGCCGCCTTTGAACGCGCCCTGAGGGACCGCCACATGCACTGTACGGTTTTTGTGGGGGACAAAGATCCCCTCCTGCACCACGATCGCCTCAGCAGGATGTACGAACCGCTGCCCTCCGTGACCCTACACCACTACGCCGGCAGCCACTGGCTCCCGGAGAGACTTCTGGCGGAATATTACCGGAAAAACCTGGTGTCCGTCATACCTTAGCCGCGTGTCGTCACTTTCATATCCTAATGTCGGTACGGTGCTGGACCGAACCACCCGCCTGCTCAAGCAGCACTACCTGCGTGCTTTCCGGGAGGAGGGGATCGACATCAGCACGGAGCAGTGGGTACTGCTGGACCGCCTGTTCACCGGGGGCGACGCCAGCCAGACCGACCTGGCCAACGGTACGTTCAAGGACGCCCCGACGGTCAGCCGCATCATCGACAAACTGGCGCGCAAAAAGCTGGTCGAACGCCAGCGCTTCCCCAACGACCGCCGGCGTTACCTGGTGGCCATTACGGAGGCCGGCCGGGAGGTCCACGCCCGTATTACGCCGTACGTGAAGGACTTGCGCCGGCAGACCTGGGCGGGATTAACGGAGCAGGATTTTGTCCGATTTCAGGAAATTCTCCAGCACATCCGCTCCAACTTCGAGGAAGAGTAGCCTGTGGAGTTTTTACCCCAACACATTGAGGCCCTGATCTTTGCCGCCCCCCGCCCCATCTCGGTGACCGAGCTGCAGGGGGTATTAAGCGAAGCCTTTGGGGTAAACTTTGCCGAAGCGGTGATCCTGAATGCCCTCATCGAACTGCGAAGGCGGTACGATCATGCCCAACACAGCTTCGAGATCGTGGAGATCGCCGGGGGCTACCGCTTCATGAGCAAGGGGGCCTACCACCAGACCATCGGCGTCCACCTGCGGCAGCAAAGCACGAAGAAACTGAGCCGCTCGGCGCTCGAGACGCTGAGCATCATCGCGTACCGGCAGCCGGTTACCCGATCCGACCTGGAAAAGATCCGGGGCGTGAGCTGCGACTACGCTATTCAGAAACTATTGGAAAAGGAGCTTGTTACCATTACCGGCCGGGCTGACACGGTGGGCAAGCCCCTGCTGTACGGCGTGACCGACCGATTTCTAGACTACTTCGGCATCCAATCGCTGGCCGACCTGCCCCAACCCAGAGACTTCAAGCTTCCCGAAAACTCCATCGGTACGCCGGACGAGCTTATGGTGGACGCCGACGACCGGGCCGAAGACTAACCCTTGTTCCCATGGTTAACAAAGTTGCCGCCGCTGGACTCCTTACCCTTAAGCTGGAAGACTACTGGCCGACCCACCCCATGGTATCCTTTGACTTAAAGGATTACCTCTTTATGGAGCTCATCCTGAAGGAGAAGGATTTTCGGGAGGCCGTGAAGGCCCACGATTTCAGTCCGTATCAGGACAAAGTGCTGCTGGTCCATTGCTCCGCCGATGCCATCATTCCGGCCTGGGCCTATATGCTGGTGGCGGCTGCCGCTTCCCCTTACGCCGCTGACATTTATCAGGGGACGGAGCCGGAGTACCTGCGCGCTCATTATCGCCGGGTGATACGTGAATTGGATCCCGCCCGCTTCGCCGGTAAGCGCGTGGTGGTCAAGGGATGCGGAGACCGGGATCTCCCCCCGGCCGCTTACCTTGAGATCACCGCCAAGCTGCGCCCCGTGGCCCGTTCGATCATGTTCGGGGAACCCTGCAGTACGGTTCCGGTATACAAGCAGCCCCTTGTCAGGAAGTAACGGCAGTTACCTATCTTGGGCCGTAAACCTTGCCCATGCGATCGAGTCCTTACCTGCTTGCGTTGTTGTTTTTTTGTTGCTCGCTGACCGTAGGCGCCCAGGATATTCACTATACCCTGCACGACTACAATCCGCTCTGGCTTAATCCGGCGCAAACCGGTGCCTTTAGTGGCTCCGTACGCGTGGGAGGCATTTACCGCGGGCAGTGGTACACCCTCAACGGCATCAACACGCCAAGTGCCTACGTCGATGCCCCCGTGGTGCGTGGCCTGCGCAAGTACGACTGGATTGGGGTAGGGGCCAACCTCCTCAGCGACAAGGCAGGCGCGGGCGGTGACCTGGCCCTACAGTCCACCTACTTCGGCTTCAGTGCCGCCTACCACCTGGCCCTGGACAATCAGCGCCGCAACGTCGTCACCCTCGGTGCCCAGTACGGAAGCACCTCCTACAGCCTGGACATCGGTTCCGGCAGCCTTTTGCAGCAATTGACCATCGATCCGACCCTGGGCGGCGGCGGGCAGTCGCAGGGCGAACTTCGTCCCGATAACATGAACGGAGGGAACGACGGCGAGAGCTACAACGACATCAACGCCGGACTGATGCTGCGTACCGTACTTGATCCCGCCAAGGGTAACCTCCTGGAAGTCGGGCTGTCCGCCTTTCACCTCAATGGTCCGAAACGCAATACCCTCATTCCCGCGAGCCAGGACACCATGGGGAGAGATTCGACGATTGGCACCCGGGCGGGGGACGATTCCCGCCGCCGCCGCGCCACCCTCCACGGCCACGCGCGCCTCGACCTGGAGGTAAGTGACGCGTGGCGCTTTCAACCCTCCCTGTTCGTGCAGAGCTCGGCCTCCGTTACTTCCGCCTCCATCCAGGCCTGGGGCAGCCGCGTGCTCAAACCCGATGTCAACCTGCGCCTGGGATTAGGCTACCGGACGGGCGACGCCGCGCAGGTGCTGGTGGGACTCGACTGGGAGCAGCTGCGGGCGGCCCTGAGCTACGACATCAGCCTGAGCCAATCGCGCAACGTGACCAACTACCAGGGCGGCTTCGAGCTCTCGGCCCAGTACATCATCAATATTTATAAGAAGCCGACGGTCGCGCCAACGATGCTGTGTCCGAAAATTTAGCGTCCCAGCGCCGGATTCATCGGCTGCCTGCGTTCTTATTCTTCATTCATCCCCGCTCCTTCATGCCACGGACCCTAACGGATACATCACGGGACATCAAATCGCTGCTCCTCGGCGCTATTCTCCTCCTGCTTGCCCTTCCGGCGATTGCCCAACCGCTTGCCGGCAGCTCCAATCGCGAGCAACTACGGGCCGCCGCCGACTCCGCGCGCGCAACCTACAACTGGAGCGTTGCCCTCGAGAATTACAAAACGCTACACGACGACACCAAGGAGGAGGAGCTCCTGCCCCTCATGGCGGAGATGAACTACCAACTGCGCGACGTAGCCGCCGGCATCCGCGGGTACACCCAGGCCTTCCGCCGGGCCGACCCCACCGATACCACCAATAACCTCCATCGCTTCTACTTCGGACGCCTGCTGAAGATGGACGAGCAGTACGACGAGGCCCGGACCTACCTGGAATCCTTCCGCAATATGAACCAGGATACGGTGCTGGACTACCTGGCCCAAATGGAACTGGAGGGCATCCGGCTGTACCGCGACGCGCCGCGGGAAACGGGCGAAGTGGAACTGGAACTCCTCGACCGGCAAATCAACACCGTATGGAGCGAATACTCGCCCGTGCTATCCCCCGATGGACAGACGCTGTACTACGCCACGGTTAAATCCTCCACGGCCGTGGACTTGTCGGATGCGAACAACGAGGAGAGCTTCCTGCGCCTTTACCAATCCGTGCGCGATGATGAGGGAGAGTGGCAGCGGCCGGAGGAATTGGGCCGGGAGGTCAACCGCCCCGGTGTCCATTCAGCCAACCCCAGCATTAGCGCCGACGGTCGTCGACTGTACTACAACCGCCTGCTGATGAACAGCAACCAGGTGGCCGAAGCAAAGATCTACCTGAGCGACGTCGACGACAACGGCTGGAAGAGCGGGAACCCCGTCTCCGGCATCAACAGCGACGACTACCTGGCCCTCCAACCCGCTACCGGCGAGCTGTTTGGCAGTGAAGTGCTCTTCTTCGTTAGCGATATGGCCGGCGGATTCGGCGGCTACGACATCTATTACGCCACCTACGAGGGCGAAGGCCGCTACTCCACCCCCGTCAACCTGGGCGAGCGCATCAACACGGTCGGTGACGACGAAACGCCCTACTACTTCGACGGTACCCTTTATTTCAGCACCAACGGCCGGCCCACCATGGGCGGCACCGACCTCTTTTACTCCGCCTGGAACGGCAGCGAATGGAGCGAGGCCCTCAACATGGGCACCGGATTTAACAGCAGCGTGGACGATCGCAGCCTCAGCGTGTACGGCAATGGCCTTATTGGCTTTATGACCAGCAACCGGCCGGGCGAGGGCCGCTCCGTCAAGAGCAAGACCTGCTGTGATGATATCTACGGCTTCGAGATCGCCAGTCTCTATGCCAATTTGGTAGTCGGCCTGTTCAGCGAGGACCGCAAGGCGCTGACGAACGGGACCATCGAACTGCAGCCTATCTCCAATGGCCGGCCCATCGGCGCCGGAACGCAAAAGTCGCGCGACGACGGCAACCGCTTCGACTTCGGGCTAAACCTGGAAAGCGAGTACAGCGTCATTGCCCGCCACGAAGGGTACTACCCCGACACGGTGGAGCTGAGCACCTTCGGCCTCGAGGAAAGCAAAAGCTTCGAGCAGATATTTTTCCTGAAACCCATCCCGGTCGACCCCTCGACCATTCCGGTCTACGATACGATCGAAATCGAGGAGTCCATCGCCCTGGAAAATATTCTCTACGACCTCGACAAGTCCAACATTCGCCCCGACGCGGAGGGTGACCTGCGCGTACTGGCCGCTCTGATGGAGGAATATCCCGACTTGGTCATCGAACTGGGTTCCCACACCGACTTCCGCGGAGACGACCGCTACAACCTAAGCCTCAGCAAGCGCCGGGCCGACGCTGCCCGCCGCTGGCTCATCGCAAACGGAGGCATCGCGGCCAACCGCATCAAGTTCCAGGGGTACGGGGAAACCGTTCCGACCGTTATTACGCCCCGGCTCGCCGAGCGCACCGGCTTCTTCCAGGCCGGGGATACCCTTTCCGTGGCCTACATCAACGCCCTACCCAAGGACCAGGAGCGGGAGATTGCCCACCAACTCAACCGCCGGACTGAATTTAAGGTGCTGGAGGGCCCCACGACCATCATTATTCGCCGCGACATCATCGAACGGGCCATCGAGGGCCCCGACCGCAATGCCGAGCCCCGCTCCTCCCTAACGCCGGCCGATTCCATTAGTCCAATGAGCACCCTGCACGGGAAGTCGGCCGAGGAAATTAGTGGGCTGCCCGTACTGCAATTCGACAAGCGCACGCTGGATCTCGGCGCGGTTGGGAAGGGAAAGCAGAAAAGCTTCACCTACTCCTTCACGAACGTCGGCAAGGTGCCCGCTCAGATCATGCTCATCCAGGCCTGCGAGTGTACGACGGTCAATCACGACAACAGCAAAGTCTACGCGCCGGGAGAAGGCGGGATACTGGAGGTCGTCTTCGACAGCAGCAGCAAGACCGAGGCCGAGACCATCGGCATTGACATCTTTCTGGAGCAAAGCGACGCCAACGGCCGTCCGGTCATCGAACTGGTCGAATACAGCTTCGCGATCGCCGAGTAGCGGAGGTAATACTTAGAGTCCGGCCCGGGCGGAGATCTCTAGCATCCGGTCGATGCTCCTAACGCCGCGTTCGATGACCCATTCGGGCAGGGTGATCTCGGGCATCTCGTACTCCATGCAGAGGTAGAGCTTCTCCATCGTATTCCGCTTCATGTGGGGGCACTCGTTGCACGCACAGGTATTATTGGGCGGGGCGGGGTAGAAAACCTTGTCGGGGGCAGCCAGCTCCATCTGGTGAATGATGCCGGGCTCCGTGGCCACAATGAATTCATTGTAGGCGCTGTCGCGGGTGAAGCGGAGCAAACTAGACGTGGAGCCTACGTGGTCGGCCATATCCAGGATGTGGGCTTCGCACTCGGGGTGGGCGATGAAGGCGGCGCTTGGGTGCGCCATCCTGAGTTTGGTGATCTTCTCGTGACTGAAAATCTCGTGGACCATGCAGCTGCCGTTCCAGAGCACCATGTCGCGGCCCGTTTCCTTGATGAGCCAACGCCCGAGGTTGACGTCTGGTGCAAAGATAATGGGTTGTTCGACCGGAATGGAATCGATGACGTGGCGGGCGTTCGTACTGGTACAGCAGATGTCGGTGAGAGTTTTGAGCTCGGCCGTGCAGTTGATGTAGCTCACTACGACGTGGTCGGGATACTTTTCCTTAAACTTCGCAAAGACGGGGGCGGGGCAGGAGTCCGCCAAACTACAACCGGCCTTCAGGTCCGGGAGTAGCACCTTCTTGCTCGGGCTAAGCATTTTTGCCGTTTCGGCCATGAAGTGCACCCCGGCGAATACAATGATGTCTGCATCGGTCGAGGCGGCCTGCTGACTGAGCCCCAGGCTGTCACCGATGTAGTCCGCGATGTCCTGAATCTCCGACTCCTGATAGTAATGCGCCAAAATCACGGCATTGCGCTCCTTTTTCAAACGGTTGATCTCTGCGGCAAGGTCCAGGGTGGGATCTACGTCGAGGTCGAGGAAACCGCGGCGCTTTAAATTCCGGGTGGCAAGATCGATTTCGGCAGACATAGGGAGAGCTTTGGTAAGGAAATGCATATATAACAGCGGCCAGTTCGATAAGTTGCTTAGCTTTGATTTTAAACTAAGTGCTTGGGCCCCGGCTTGCTTGCCGTAGAACTTCCTTACACTTCGCGTGCCGCCGCCCAAATGTGCTACTTTAGCCCGAACTAAAAGCCAGTGCCATCGACACCTTCAACTGGGCCATTCTTGGCCTGGGCAAGATCGCCCAAAAATTTGCGCAGGATCTCGTCCGAATTGAGGGTGCCCGCCTCGTAGCCGTGGGATCCCGTTCCCTGGAACGCGCCCGTCACTTCGCGTCCGAGTACAGCGCGGAGTATGCAGCGGGTACCTACGCCGGGATTTTCGATGGTCCCCACGTGGATGCCGTTTACATCGCCACGCCCCACACCGGTCACTTCGAACTGACGATGCTATGCCTGGAGCGCGGTATTCCGGTGCTGTGTGAAAAGCCCCTGGGCCTGAACTACGCCGAAGTGGAGCAAGTGGTGAAGACCGCCCGCGAACGCGACACCTACCTCATGGAGGCCCTATGGTCGCGCTTCCTACCGGCCGTACTGGAGATGAAGCGGCGGGTCGATGCGGGCGCGATTGGCGAGTTGCAGGGCTTGCGGGCGGACTTTGGATTCCGGGGGCAGCCGCAGGAGGATTTTAGCCGCGATCGGCTGTTTAATCCAGCGCTCGGAGGTGGCGCCCTACTCGATATCGGTATTTATCCCATCTGGCTGGCTCAGTACTTGTTCGGTGCCCCGGAGGAGATCCATGCCACTGCCCGCCTGACGGAATTGGGGGCCGACGTAGACACCCAGGTGACCCTCCGCTACGCCGGTGGGAAATTAGCCCACTGCTACGCGACGCTACTGGCCGAGACCCGTTCCGACGCCTTCCTGATCGGCACGGAAGGGGAGTTACACATTCACCGCCGCTTTCACGAGCCCCACGGATTTAGTATCCTGCACGGCAGGGATGAGCCCCCCGAAAACCACTACCACACCTTCGAGGGGAACGGCTACCAGTTCGAGGCTACGGCGGTCATGGAGGATATCCGGGCGGGCCGTACCGAGTCGCAGCGCTGGTCGCTTAACGATAGCCTGCTGCTTCACCGTACGCTGACGGCTGCTAGGAAGCTAATCGGCGTCCACTATCCCAGCGAGTAAGGCCCCCCCCCGGGCGCCCCAACGTACATTTATGCGTATGCAAGAAGGCCCGGTCCTGCGCGACTACCTCACCCTGCTGGGCCTTGCCCTGATCTGGGGATCCAGCTACGTGCTCATCAAGCGCGGCCTGGAAGTTTTCGTTCCCCACGAGGTTGGCCTCCTGCGGCTGGGTATATCGGCCATGACCCTGGCTCCGCTGGCGGCCGTGCACCTGCGCCGGGTCCAGCTCACCCAGCTACCACTGCTCATCGTGGTGGGGCTCACGGGTACCGCGCTGCCCACCTTTCTCTACCCGATGGCCCAAACCCACCTGAGCAGCAGCCTGGCGGGTATGCTCAGCGGACTGACGCCCCTGTGTACCTTTTTGGTGGCCTGGCTGGTCTTCCGGGTACGGCCGGCAGTTCAGCAGGCTGCGGGCATCGGCCTGGGTCTGGTCGGGGCGGGGGTGCTGGCCTACGTGGCGCCGGCCGAACAGGGCGAGAGTAGCCAGCTGGCCTACGCTGGCCTGGTCCTGCTGGCCTGTCTCTGCTATGGGTTTTCCTCCAATGTGGTGGGCAACAACTTCCGGGAGCTGTCGTCGCTGACCATTACGGTGGTGAGTTTCTTTCTAGTCGGTGCACCCGCCCTGGTTTGGACCTTTGCCGTTAGTGATATCGTAAGTACGGCGGTAGCGGCGGGGGCCGCGGGTGCCTGGGCGGTGGGCTACGTGGGCCTGCTTGCCGTAGGGAGTACCGTGCTGGCGACCATAATCTTCTACCGCCTGGTCCAGCGCACGGGAGCGGTGTTTGCGAGCACTGTCAGCTACCTTATTCCGGTCATCGCCCTGGCTTGGGGTCTCCTGGACGGGGAGGCCTTCGGCTGGCTGCAGCTGCCCGCTATCGGATTAGTCCTGATCGGGGTGTTTTTAAGTAAGCGTAAGTGATGGGACAAACGAAGTTCGGTAAGTTTGCGAACTTAGCGTTTGCTCCTTGCCCTGCGTCGGGTAACTGCCCAAGTGTTTAGTAAATGAGGTTACTTGCCATCTACGTGCTGCTAGCCCTTCCGCTGCTTGTCTGGGCAGCTCCGGGGGATACGCTCGTAGTCCAGGAGGTAATCCTACTGGGCCACCGCAAGACCCGCCCCCGGGTAGTCTTTCGGGAGATGACCTTTGGTGCCGGGGACCGCATCGCCACGGATGCGTTCACCGAAGAGGTGGGTCGGAGCTACAATAACTTGATGAATACGGGGCTGTTTGTCTCGGCGGCGCTGACTTTCGACAGTACCCAATTGCGCCAGGGGGGGCAGATGATCGTCACTGTGAATCTGCGGGAGACCTGGTACATTTACCCCGTCCCTGTCTTCGAACTCGCCGACCGCAACTTTAATGTCTGGTGGACGGAACAGGATCGCTCGCTGGACCGCGTCAACGTGGGTGGTAAACTCACCTACTATAACTTTAGTGGGCAGCGGGATCGGCTGAAGCTAGGCTTTACTACCGGATATACCCGATCGTTGGAGGCTAGCTATGGTTTCCCCTATCTTAATAAGGCTGGATCGATTGGCCTCGACATTGGGTTAGATTATTTGCGCCGCCGCGAGCAAAACTACCTCACCCGCGCCAACCGGCAGGAATTCTATTCGGATCCCGATGCCTTTGTGTACCAGCGCACGGGTGTGGATCTAACCCTTAGCTACCGCAAAAAAATTTACATCTCCCACGCGGTGGATCTAGGCTGGCGGCAGTCTGAGGTGGCCGATATTATTGGGCAGGTACTTAATCCGAATTTTTACGGCGGTGGTCGCACTGCCCAAAAATTCTTCCGGATTGCGTATAACTTCCGAAACGACCGGCGGGACGTCCGTAATTACCCCTGGAACGGTAAATTGCTAACCTTCGGGATGGCTAAGGAGGGACTGGGCATTTACGGACAGCGGGACGGATTGGAGGTACACGGCGATTTTCGCCGCTACGTGCCTTTTGGAAAACACTATAGCCTGAATTATGCCGTAGCTGGCAAGTATAGCCTCATACGGACGCGTCAACCTTTTCTCGAAAACCGCGCCATCGGCTTCGGAAACAACGGATTGATTGGCTACCAATTTTATGTGGTCGACGGCCTGGATATGCTGATTTGGCGTTTGGGGGTAAGGCGGGAGATATATAAAACCAAGTTGGACCTGGGGAGATTGGTCTTCATTGAGGCATTTCGACACATCCCCTTCCGGACTGTGCTATCGGTGCAGTTTAATCAGGGCCTTGCCAATGCGCCCTTCGTAGATGGATCTAATGAATTGAATAATATCCTCCTGACCGGGATGGGGGCGGGGATTGACCTGATCCTATACTATGATATGGTAGCTGGAATACAGTACAATCGCAATCACCTCGGAGAGGACGGCATTTACCTCAACCTGAACCTAAGCTTTTAAGCGGGTGGACAAGGCACAACTACTAGACCGATTGGCCCAGGTGGAGGCCACTGCTGCCGGCTCCCGGCTGGGGAGGATGCGCCGGCGCCCGATAGGCTACGTGGGTGCCCTTTTCTTCCGGGAATTCATATATCGGCACCGAAAACGGGAGCGTGCGATATGTTGTCCGACCTTCTTTGCGGACGCCATGCAATTGCTCCTTCCCTCGGGCATGGATATCTATTTGACCGGTGGTAAGGCGCATCCCTCCGAAACGCGTTTGGCGCGCTTCCTAATTGATCGCCTGAACCCGGGAGACACCTTCCTCGATATTGGCGCGCACTACGGGTATTTCGCGCTACTGGCCTCCACATTGGTCGGGGCGCGGGGCAGGGTGGCGGCCTTCGAGGCCGCACCCGCCACCTTCCGTGTGTTGGCGCAGAATGCGCACGCGACCGACAACCTGACGGCCCACCACCGCGCCGTATCGGACGACAGCAATCCTCTGCTATTCTACGAGTTTCCGAATCTCTATGCCGAATACAACTCCCTCAACATCGAGCAATTTCGGAGTCAGCCGTGGTTTGCCGGTAACCCACCGCGGCAAGTTTACGTTCCCGCGGTGCGCCTGGATGATTTCCTGATGGAGACTGACCTCCGACCGGACCTCATTAAAATTGACGTGGAGGGAGCCGAAGATCGAGTACTCGCCGGCGCTCAAACCTATCTGGAGCGGTTTAGTCCGCTCGTCGCCATGGAATACCTGAGTGCTGAGCGGGGCAATACCGCCCACCTGCGAGCGGAGGGGCAATTGCGGCAACTCGGTTACTCTCCCTACCGCATCCGGGAGAACGGAACGCTTCGGCCAGTGGCGGGTGCTGCCTCCTATTTACACGAACAGGGAATGGAATCGGATAATCTGGTGTTCGTTCGGCTGCCAGCTCGCCTAGCGTGAGGATCGCGATTAATACCCGCTTCCTGCTGCCGGGAAAACTCGAGGGGGTTGGCTACTTCACCCAGGAGATTTCCCGACGGTTGCCGGACTTGCTGCCGAAAGCGGAATTTCTATTCTGCTTCGACCGGTCCTTTGACCCCGCCTTGGTTGTTCACCCCCGCGTATCGGGGCGAAGCCTATGGCCCCCCGCACGAGATCCCCTGCTCTGGCGGGCGTGGTTTGATTATGCCTTGCCCCGATCGCTGCGGCAGTGGGGGGCGGATGTATTGCTGAGTCCCGACGGATACTGTAGCCTGCGCACCATCGTTCCCCAGGTGCTGGTAACCCACGACCTGGCCTTTTTACACTATCCCGACCAGGTACCCCGACGGGTGCAGCGCTACTACGAGCGATACGTGCCCCGCTTTCTGGCGCGGGCGGAACAGGTCGTTACCGTATCCGAATTTGTACGACAGGATATATACCAGCATTACGGGACGGATCTTGACAAAATTAGGGTGGCCGCTAATGGTGTTTCCCCCGCTTTCAGGCCGCTCAGCCCGTTTGAAGTGAAAGAGATAAGACAGCGCTGCGCCGAAGGGAGGCCCTATTTATTTTATTTGGGTGCTGTCCATCCGCGTAAGAACATCGCCCGACTCATCCGGGCATATGACCATTTTCGGCTACGGGGCCCGGCGTTTCCCCTGCTCCTGGGTGGCCGGCTGGCTTGGCAGAGCGAAGCGGTAGTGACCGCGTACCGCGACAGCGTCAACCGCAACGATATTCGTTTCCTGGGCTACCTTCCGCAGGCTGAGGTAGTGCAAATACTCGGTGGGGCGCGGGCGCTGGTATACCCTAGCTTGAGTGAGGGATTTGGGGTGCCTTTACTGGAGGCTATGCACGCCGAGGTGCCGATCATCACCAGCTACGCCAGTAGTTTGCCGGAAGTTGGGGGCAGGGCGGCCCTGTACGTGGATCCCCAGCGCGAAGCGTCCATTGCGGAGGGGATGCTGCGGCTGGTCAACGAGCCTAATTTAGCCGAAAGCCTAGTGGTAGAAGGGCGGCTGCAACGTAGGCGCTTCAGCTGGGACAGCGCCGCGGAGGTGGTGGCCACAGCGATCCAAGCTGCGGTGCCGCCCAATATTTCGTAACCTTGTAACCGGCAGAACGGAACAATTTAGCGTCGGATGCAGGTAGTAATCTATAGTCAGGTATATAAGGACACGGACCGGGAGCCGGTGCAAGAGCTTTTCGACGTGCTGGCTGCGGAAGATTTTTCCACTTACGTACACGGCCCTTATCTGGAACAGATACGCCCGCACATTCACTTTTCCCGTGATGTGGGCATATTCGAAAGCCATCTCGATTTTCGTATCAAGAAATTTGATATGTTGATTACCCTGGGGGGCGACGGGACGATTCTCAGTGCACTACTCAACATCAAGGATTACCGCATACCTATTCTCGGGATTAACCTCGGGAGGCTAGGGTTTCTGGCACGGGTAGAAAAAAGTAAGCTGCGGGATGCCATGCGTCTCCTGGCCCGGGGCCGCTTTGAAACGGAGACTCGGGGTATGTTATACTTAGAGAGCAACTTGCCGGTATTCGGAGATACTCCCTACGCGCTGAATGACTTCACGCTGCTGAAGCGGGATACCTCTTCGATGATCACTTTACATACGTACATCAACGGAGCATACCTGAATAGTTACTGGGCTGACGGGATCATCGTCGCTACCCCAACGGGGAGTACGGGCTATAGCCTAAGCTGTGGTGGGCCAATTATTTTTCCGGGCAGTGGCAACTTTGTAGTGACGCCGGTAGCCCCCCATAACTTAAATGTACGTCCCATTGTAATTAGCGACGATGCTGTCATAAGCTTTCAAATCGAGGGCCGCGCCGATAACTTCCTATCTACCCTAGATAGTCGCTTTGAAACGGTGACCGCAGCCCATGAGCTCGCCGTGCGTAAGAACGATTTTGGAATCGACCTCGTGAAGTTGCCGGATATAACCTTTATTGATACCTTACGCGGCAAACTTAATTGGGGAGAAGACCGCCGGAATCATTAATAGGGGGATATTCCGAAAAAAAGCGCGATATAACTCAACAATGCGCGGGCGGCTACCTTATAATCATTTTGATAAGAAAAGCGATTGGAAATTCAGCCTACGCGGGCCAACCGGGCATGTTCTTTAGCCTTCCTCCCTATTTCTGGTCAAACCGTACCCGAAAATTAAACCGGTACGATACTTGCTTACCCCCGCAGTTGAATTGTAATCGGCTAAACCTTAACTATCCAACGGCTAAACTGGATCCCCGTTTTAGGAGATTGGTTTTCCGTACATTCCTTCACTCAATCCATATTTAATGGCAAATTTTAAGAAAGAACTAAAGGCAATTATGGCACGCTTTGACGCCGCGCAGGAAGCCTTCGTAGAAGGCTCCCAACAGCACGGTAAGAGCGAGAAGAAGCTGAAAGCTGCCAAGGCTAAAATTAAAAGCTTGAAGCAAAAGGTCGCCAGCCTGGAGCAGGAGCTTAAGGTTGCTAAAGCCTCCGCTACTGCCGGGCAGAACGGTGCCAGCAAATCCAAGCGCGGATCGAAGTCCAAGTCCAAGTCTACCGGGGCCCGTCGCGGCCGCCCCGCCACGGCCATGAGTAGTGACACTACGGTTTCCGCGGAGGATATGGCCCAGGCAGTTTCCGATGCTCCCTCCAGTGTTAGCGAAGCCGCAGCGGAAACCACGACCGCTAAGCCCCGCCGCGCCCGCCCGCGCAAGACCACCGGTCAGGCCAAGGCCACCCGCAAGTCTACTGGTTCCGCGGCGAAATCGACCACCGGTCGTCGGGGACGTCCGTCCACGAAGGGCCCCGCTAGCGTGCTGACGCAGATCCCTGGAGTCGGTACTACCATGGCTGCCCGCTTTGAGGAAGCTGGCATCACCACCGTCGATCAGTTCGCCGCACTGAACGACGACGATATGAAGGATGTACTGACGAAATGTGGCCCACGTTACCGCAGTGCCGACAGCGCCCGCATGGAAAGCTACCGCGAGGCCGCCCGTGGGGTGACCGCCGAATAGGTATCGCTCCGGTCACGGAATAAAAAAAACCGCCGCCCCGAAAGGGACGGCGGTTTTTTTTGTCATTATGCCAGGAACTTATTTAGCAGCCTGGTAGCGCTTCGTTACTTCATCCCAGTTTATTACGTCGAAGAAAGCCGATACGTAGTCGGGCCGGCGATTCTGGTAATTGAGGTAATAGGCGTGCTCCCATACATCTAGGCCGAGGATGGGGGTCCCCTTCACTTCGGCCACGTCCATAAGGGGATTATCCTGATTGGGGGTAGAGGTAACGGCCAGGTCGCCGCCTTCCTTTACGATCAACCATGCCCAACCGGAGCCGAAGCGGCTGCCGGCGGCACTAGCGAACTCTTCCTTAAACGCGTCGTAGCTACCGAATGCCTGATTGATGGCCTGGGCGAGTGCGCCACTGGGCTTTCCCCCGCCGTTGGGGCTCATGACTGTCCAGAAAAGGCTGTGGTTGTAGTAGCCCCCGCCGTTATTGCGTACGGCTCCGCCTGCGGAGCTCACGCCAGCGAGTATTTCCTCGATGTTCTTATCTGCCATCGGGGTACCGTCGATGGCCGCGTTCAGTTTCGTAGTGTAGCCGCTGTGGTGCTTGCCGTGGTGGATCTCCATAGTGCGAGCATCAATGCTGGGTTCAAGGGCGTCGAGGGCATAAGGAAGATCGGGTAGAGTAAACATAAATGGTAAATTAAAAGGTGATACGATGGGCAGGCACCGGTAGGCAGCCGCCCCTGTACAACGTGAGTGAATAGCCAGGGTTGACTATACTCGATATAGAACGAAGAACATTTGCCGGTAGCTATACCGTGAATACGAAGTAGATTAATAGGAGGGCTAATGCTAGCCAGAATCCGATCCTCGTTAGGTCGCGTTTCATGATGAGGAAGGTGTATTAGGTTTAGGAGGAGTATTTATTTAACCTGATGGCGAAGGGGCAGGTTCGGGAGCCTTGGGAGATTGCGGCAAGGCCGTACTGCGGAGTGGTTGTACTTTTAGGCCATGAGTTCCGGAAGTCACAAGTTCATCTGTATTCACGGCCACTTTTACCAGCCGCCCCGCGAGAATGCCTGGTTAGAGACGATAGAAATTCAGGACAGTGCAGCGCCCTTCCACGACTGGAACGAACGCATCAATGAAGAATGCTATGCTCCCAACGCCACCGCCCGGCTCCTCAACGACGCCCAGCGAATAAAAGGGATATCCAATAACTATTCGAGGATCAGTTGGAACATGGGCCCCACACTGCTTTCCTGGCTCGAAGCCCACGACCCCAGCACCTACCGGCGTGTGCGACAGGCCGATGACCAGTCCCGCAAGCAATTCAGTGGCCACGGGTCCGCGGTCGCCCAGAGCTACAACCACATGATCATGCCGCTGGCCAACGCCCGCGATCAGCAAACGCAGATCCGGTGGGGCATCGCCGATTTCCGCTTCCGTTTTAATCGGGACCCGGAGGGGATGTGGCTGGCGGAAACCGCAGTGGATACCGCCTGTCTGGAGGCCCTGGCAGATCACGGAATTAAGTACACCATCTTAGCCCCGCGGCAGTGCAAATCCGTGCGCGAAGATCAATCCGGAAGCTGGCGGGAGGTGCACGGCGCAGTGGATTCCCGGCGGGCCTACCGGTGCACCTTGCCCAGCGGGCGCAGTATTTCACTCTTTTTTTACGACGGCGACGTCGCCAAAGCGGTGGCCTTCGAGGGCTTACTGAACGATGGCCGTTACCTGGCGGACAAGCTGATAAATAGCCTGGACGGAGACGATCAGGTACAGCTGGCCCACATTGCCACGGATGGGGAAAGTTACGGCCACCACCACAGGAAGGGGGAAATGGCCCTGGCCGCCTGCCTGGACGTCGTAGACCAAAATCCCCACTACCGCCTCACCAACTACGGGGAGTTTCTGGAATTGCACCCTCCGACCTGGGAAGCGCGGATCCACGAGGCCAGTTCCTGGTCGTGCGTGCACGGTGTAGAGCGCTGGCGCAGCGATTGCGGGTGCGAAACGGGCGGCGGCCCGGGCTGGCACCAGCGCTGGCGTGCCCCCCTGCGGGAGGCCCTCGACGTGGTACGCGATCGCTTGATCGAAGTGTTCGAGCGGGAGGGCAGTAAGCTCTTCACTTCACCCTGGGACGCGCGGGATGCCTACATCTCCCTGGTGTTGGATCGGTCAGCCGGACGGGCCGAGGCCTTTCTCTCCGAGTGGTCCGTTGCAGAGGAGATTGGTCCCACCCAGCAAACGCGGATGCTGCGCCTGCTGGAAATGCAGCGCCACGCCATGCTGATGTACACCAGCTGTGCCTGGTTTTTTAACGAGGTGACCGGTATTGAAACCCTCCAGGTGCTGCAGTACGCCAACCGGGCCCTCCACCTCTGCGAAGTGCTGACCGGCGACAACTACCACCCCGAATTCCAGGGAGCACTACAACACATCGAGAGCAATGTCATGCCCAATGCCGCCGTAGCCTACCACGACCAGGTGGTGCCGGCCCGCGTAGGTCTGCTGCGTGTAGGCATGCATTTCGCCGCGTCGAGCCTGTTCGAGGAAGACCTGTCCGCGCTCAAGCTGTTCAACTATCGCAGCCAGACCCGGCGCCTCCGGCAGTTCCGGGCCGGGG
The DNA here is from genome assembly GCA_963710195.1 of Lewinellaceae bacterium. Classification (GTDB taxonomy): domain Bacteria; phylum Bacteroidota; class Bacteroidia; order Chitinophagales; family Saprospiraceae; genus Neolewinella. The sequence goes on along the minus strand of CAVPZF010000008.1, from coordinate 1,255,447 downwards.
CATTCCGCCTTTCGCTCGGGCAGATGAGTATTTTCTCCAACCTCACCAACAGCCATTCCAAATTTAGCTTCGCCGTCCTCTACCTTGGACAACAGGCCATGATCGGGGAGATTTGCGCTACTATGACTATGGAGACTTTTGAAGAACTACTGCCCCGCCTGGAGCGGGAGTTTCGAGTCGGTCACGTCAGTGAGGTCATTAACCTCATGAAGGAGAATTTTGGGGGGGCGAGCTTCTCCATTTGGCACTTGTTCCGTGACGAGAAGCAAAAGATCCTACTGGAAATGACCGACCGCACCCTGGAACTCGCCGCCGCCAGTTTTTCGAACGTCTACTACGACAATTACCAACTGATGAGCTCCATGCGAGCCAACGACATGCCCCTGCCGGATAGCTACCTCTCGGCAATTGATTTTACCATCCGCCGCCGCCTGATCGACCTACTGACGGCGAAGGGCGGCCCGGATCGCGCGCGCCTCGGTCGCATCGTTTCCGACCACCACCACTGGAGTCACCGCTGGAAGGAAACCGCTAAGCTGGAGAACGCTGCCGAGAACCGCATACGTAAGCTGGTTGCCGATGCCTTTGAGCGTCCTGACCTATGGCAGTGGATCCTCGAACTCGTCACTTCGCTTCGGGCACTGGACCTCACGCCCAACTTCTACCGGGCCCAAAACATTTACCTGGAACGCTGGGGCACCGGCTACGCCGACTCCCTTGCCCCCCTTCAGTTGCGGGCCGGCCTGGCCGTCGCCCGGGAGCTCGAACTGCAACTTGGCTTTGAGTCCGATCCTGAAGCGGAAACCGAACACCTTGAGCGCTGACGTTCAGCCTCCCCTCAAATCATCCACGCCCATGCTTCCCTTACCCAACGACCTCGTATTCTTCGACCTCGAAGCGACCGGGCTCAATCTAACCCGCGATCGCATCGTCCAGATCGCGCTCATCAAGCTCTTCGCCGACGGCCGCGCCAATGAAGAACTGGAGCTGAAAATCAATCCCACCATCCCGATCCCCGCGGAGGTCACGGCCATCCACGGGCTTACCGATGCGGACGTGCGGGACGCCCCGACCTTTCGGGATGTCGCCCAACGGCTGGCCACCTTCATCGGCGATTCCGATCTGGCCGGGTACAACTCCAATCGTTACGACGTCCCCCTGCTGCAGGAAGAGTTCTACCGCGCGGGCATCTTTTTCGATACGGGCAGCCGCCGCCTGATCGATGCCCAGCACATTTTCTACCAGATGGAACCGCGCACCCTCGGGGCGGCCCTGCGCTTCTACACGGGTAAGGACATGGAGAATGCCCATGACGCGCTGGCGGACGTGCGGGCCACGGTTAATGTCTTTCGCGGGCAACTCGACCGCTACGCGGGAGCAGATTTTGAGAAAGAAGACGGTACGCTGATTCAGCCCTTCGCCGATATTGATGCCGTAGCGGCATTCTGTAAGGATGACCGGTACCTCGATGCCACCCGCCGCCTCAAGCGGGGCCCGGACGGCACCCCCCACTTTAATTTTGGGAAACACGCCGGGAAGCCCGTGGCCGAGGTTTTTGCCAAGGAGCCCAGCTACTTACGCTGGATACTGGAAAAGGACTTCACCACGGAAGTGAAGTCACTGGTCAAAGCTATCGACGAGGCGCGGAAACAATAACAATTATTCTTTATCAAAGCCGGTGTCGTCGCCGTAGCCGCCCCTACTCTGGTCTACGTTCTTCAGGTCATCGTCGTCCTGGTCCGGAAAGCCTTTTTTGGGGTTCTTGTCGGTTTTCTTATCCTTGTCGTCAGCAAACAGCGGAGATTGGGACTTGGCGTCGAAGAGCTGGTAACGGGCGGAGGACTGATTGAATCGCATGGTCGTGGTGTTTGTCCTTCAACCTGCATCGCCAGAGCTTGGTTCGTTGCCGGGGGGGAACGTTGCCCCTGCGTCCCCGCCCCGAACGATCCAATATGTTGGTGGGCCCAGTAGGATTTGAACCTACGACCAACGGATTATGAGTCCGCGGCTCTAACCACTGAGCTATGGGCCCGGAAGCGCGCAAAGATAGTTTTTTAGCCGTACAGCTCCAAAATTACCTGCTCCTCGGCGTAGCCCATGCGCGCAAGGCGTTGCTGGGCCTCGTCGACCATCTGACTCCAACCACAGAGGTAGAAACGAACGTCCGGCCGCACCGTAGGGTAGTCCCGCTCGTACACCTGGTGCACGTATCCACTCATTACCTCGAACGGCGGCTTCTCAGCGGGTAGTTTTCGACTCAGGGTCACGGTATAGGTGAAGTTTGGAAAGACCGCGGCTAGTTCTTCCAGCTCGTTTTGGTAGAGGACATCAGCCGGAGTGCGGCACCCGAAGATCAGGTGAAACTGGCGGGTTTCGTGGCCCAGGCGCTGCCGCAGCATGGAGCGAAAGGGCGCAATGCCGGTACCCGTACAGATCATCACGACATCGAAATCAAGCGGCCGCTCGGGGAGGGTAAAGACGCCGCAGGGCTCTTTGGACATCACCTTGGTGCCGACTTCCGTTTCGTTGAAGAGATAGGCGGTTCCTCTTCCTCCGGGCAACTGGACGATGCAAAGTTCCGCCTCATTGGTCTGATTGGGGGCGGAGGCGATTGAGTAGCTGCGCCACCCATCGCGGCGGCGTTCGCTGATCGGCAGTTCCAAAGTTAAAAACTGGCCGGGCCGAAACTCCAGGACCGGCCGGTCGGGAAAGGCCAGCCAGAAACTGCGGACACTGGGGCTGCGCTGTTCGATCCGGCTGATCACCGTTTCTTTCCATTTACTCATTGCCTAGAGGGTCATTGCTTCGTACGGAATAACCGTACCGAAGCCCCGACCGTTGAAGTAAGCCGTTACCTTTTCCGCGGGCAGCGCGCTTAGTGCCCACACAAAGTCTCCGCCCCAGGCCCCCAGGCTCTTCACTACACCCCCGAAGTCGGAGAATAACCGTTCCTGTACCGGCGTCAGTCGCAGCGCTCCGGCGACTAAGTCTTCGTGAGCGCGTAAGGTCCGGGCGGCGGCGCGCAGGTGTGGGGCAGCTAGTAACTCCCGGGTAAGTCCGCTGGTCCGTTTGATCAGCTCCGGGTCCCCGGCAGTAGCCCGGTAAGCGGCAATGCCTTCCCGGCTGTTCTGCTTCTTATTCAGGTAGACAAAGTACGTCTGCCGCAGCCATTCGGGGGACCAATTAAGGGGAGTGACTTTAGGGAACGGGACGGACTTCCGGTAAAGTAGCGGGCCCGCGGCGGCGGCACAGGCTAGGTCGTAGCCACTCCCCCCGAAGGACAATTGGAGTAAATCGTAGCAATTCACCCGCAGCAGCTCCCCCAGAAAGTACACCAGCGTGGAGCTGCTGCCTAATCCCCAGGCGGGGTCAAATTCAAGGACGGTGCTGATGTGCCGGTCGCGGAGTATGTCGGTGCAGCCCGGCCGGAGTTGCTCGGCGGCGTAAAATAACTGTTGTAAGCGTGCTTTGACGGGCTCCGGATTGAGGATGGTCGAAGACCAGTCCTCCAGGCTCAGGAAAATATCCGGGCGCTTCGGGCTGTTAGGACGATCCATACTCCAACGGAGATCGTAAGGATGGTCACCCCAGAGCGGCGCGAGGGTGAACCGCTGTCCGGCCCGGGTAGGCACGGCGAGTGCTAGCGCCCCGTCGAGCACAAAGTACTCGCCGGTGAGCAGCAGCTTGCCGTGACCGTAGAACTTCTGGGATTGCAACATGGGGCAGCGAAATGAAAAAGGCCACCCTACCGGGGTAGGATGGCCTTGCAAGTTCGGAAAAGACAGGGAAGTTTAGTCCTCGTCTTCGTTTTCGTTGCTGAGCTGCTCGCGGAGTTGTTCGAACGCGCTGAGGTCTCCGAGGGTGGAGCGCTCGTTGCTGGAGTTGGTTTGCTTGACGGCCTTGCGGGTCATGTCACGCTCTTCGCGGCGTTCCCGAACGACGGTGTCCTTAGCCTCGCGGCGGATGTCGTTGACGTAGCGGCTGTGGCTGACCATCAGTTTCTTCTGGTCGCGGTCAAACTCGATGACTTTGACGGTCAGGGTCTCGTCCACTTCCGCGATGCTGCCATCTTCCTTGCGCATCAGTTTGATGGGTGCGTAAGCCTCCAGGCCGTAGGGCATCTGCACGATGGCGCCGCGGTCGTCCTTGCGGAGTACGGTAGCCTCGTGGTAGCTGCCTTCGGGGAAGACCGACTCGAAACTGTCCCAGGGGTTTTCCTCGAGCTGCTTGTGTCCGAGCGACATCTTGCGGTTGTGCTCGTCTACTTCCAGTACGGTTACGTCAATGTCGTCACCCACCTTCACGAACTCGCTGGGGTGGCCGAAGCGCTTAGTCCAGGATCAGGTCGCTGATGTGGATCATACCACCGATCCCGTCGTTGAGTTCCACGAATACACCGTAGGGCGTTAGGTTTTTGACCTTACCGTTGTGGCGCGACCCCGTGGCGAAGTTCTGGTTGATGGTATCCCAGGGATCCTGCTGCAGTTGTTTGATCGAGAGCGACATCTTGCGGTCGTCGCGGTCGATCGTGACCACCTTGGCATCGCGGGTCTCCCCGACGGTGAAGTACTCGCGGGCGTTGATGGGCTGGTTGCTCCAGGTCACCTCGCTGACGTGCACCAGTCCTTCGACGCCGGGCTGGATCTCGAGGAAAGCACCGTAGTCTTCAATGTTAACTACGCGGCCTTCGACGGTGCTGCCTTCGGTAATGTTCTCGTCGAGCACTTCCCAGGGGTGAGGCTGGAGCTGCTTGAGGCCGAGGCTGATCCGTTTCTTGTTCTCGTCGAAGTCCAGGACGGCCACGTTGACCTTCTGGTTAAGTTCGAGAACGTCGCTCGGGTGGTTGATCCGTCCCCAGCTGATGTCGGTGATGTACAGCAGTCCGTCGACGCCACCCAGGTCGAGGAAGGCCCCGAAGTCGGTGATGTTCTTGACGATACCTTCCAGTACCTGACCGCGCTCAAGGCTGGCAATGATGGCCTCGCGCTGCTCGGCCAGATCGGATTCGATGAGGGCCTTGTGGGAAACGACGGCGTTCTTAATGGTCTCGTTGATCTTAACGACCTTAAATTCCATTGTCTTTCCGACGTAAGCATCGTAGTCGATGATCGGCTTGATGTCGATCTGGGAACCGGGAAGGAAGGTTTCCAGTCCGCCGCAGTCGGCGATAAGGCCGCCCTTGGTCTTGCTGATCACTTTACCGTTAATGACGGTACCGTTGGTGTAGGAGTCGCGGATACGATCCCAGGCGCGCAGCAACTTGGCCTTGCGGCGGCTGAGTACGAGCTGGCCCCGGTCGTCTTCCTGTTGCTCGACGTACACCTCTACGGTAGTACCTACCTCGATGTCCTGGTCACGGAATTCCGAAAGGGGCAGGAGGCCATCGCTCTTGTAATTGAGGTCGAGGATGACGTCGCCGTCGATAATGGCCGACACCTTGGCCGACATGATCTCAGCCTCCTGGATGTTGGTCATGGAGGCTTCGTACTCCTTTTCCATGGCCTCGCGCTCCGCATCGTTGTAGCGGTTGTCGATCTTGGCGATGGCATCCCACGCAAAGGCGTCGTGAGCGGCGCCGGTAGCCCCGCTCTGGTCAGCCTCATCGATTTCCACGGCTTCTTCCTTGACCTCTTCGGTCAGGGCAACGGCTACTTTGCTCGATTCCTTGCGGATTACCTTGGCGGTGTTTTGCTTTTTATCTTCCTCCTCCTCCTCCTCTTCGTCGAGGCTGCCTTCCGCATCCTCGGTGGCCTGGGCCACGTCGGCCGCGGTGGCTTCGGGGCCGGGCTTAATCACGGACTGGGTCTCGGTGATGGCGGGCGTCACTTCCTCATCGGTGGCGGGAGTGGCTTCGGCGGAAGGGGTGGGGGTGGTCTCCGGAGTAATGGACTCGGTGGAGGTAGGCTCGGTCCCGTCTACTTGCGGGTCCTTATCGTCGTCTACTTGCATAGCGAGATGGGTTTAAAATGGTTAAACAGTTGGGCCACTTCGGGGGCGGCTTTTCCCCGGTTCCCGGCCGAGGGCTTCGGCAGGGGGGCGCAAAGATACGGCTTATACTGATTCGGGGGTAGGGCTATCGCTTCACCACCCATTAAAAAAACCGCGAAGGGCAAGGCCCGACGCGGTTTTAGGGAGGTTGGGAGCGGATTCGAACCGCCGTACAAGGTTTTGCAGACCTTTGCCTAGCCACTCGGCCACCCAACCGTAGGGGGGCAAAAGTAGGTCGTACCCGGGGGTAGCGCCAAACTTTGCTCCGGCTTTATTTTATTGGATAAGATTCACCACACCGCTGCGCTGGACCGGGGCGCGATCCAGGACGGTGTACGCCAGTACGTAAACGTAGCTCCCCGTGGGGGCCGTCCGGTCGTTCAGCCGGCCGTCCCAGCCCATGTCGGGATCCGCGGAGCGGAAAACGAGGCCCCCCCAGCGGTCGTAGACCGCAAGCTGGTAGTCGACGATCCCCAGGGTACCGTTGAAGCGGGGCAGGAATACGGTGTTCTCCTCCCGCATGGCCGTGGGGCTGAAGGCGTTGGGCACGTATACCTCCACGTTCGGTACCGTACAGGCGGGGAGGGAGTAAAAGAGGTAGGTCTCGTCGGAACCCGCCGGCTGAAAGGCGATGACCACCCGGTAGCAGCGCTGCTCACCCGCTGCGGCCTCCTGATCGGTGTACTCCAGGGCGGCGGCGTCCGTGGTGGTGTAGAGCGCGACGGAGGTGTCCGCCTCCAGGCGCTCCAGCGTGTAGGTGGTGGTGCCCGCCAGCCCGTTCTCCAGCGGGTTCCAGTCGAGGCGTACCGAGCCCCCGCCCTCGGTCTGCGCGGCGAGGAACACGGGCGTGACGTAGTTGGTCGTCCCCTGCCGTCCGCAGGAGTCCGTCAATACAAAGCGCAGGCGGGTGCCCGGACCCACCAGCCCCGGTACGTCGGGCGTCACGGTTTCGGTGCTGGACAATAGGTTTTCCCCCAGCACGCCCTCCAGCAGGCCGGCGCCTTCAGGCTCCAGATCGGAGACGTACGTAGTGGGGGGCGGGTCGGGGTAGGCGTAACGAAAGCGCAGCGCCCCTCCGGGCTGCACGTCGACTCCGTACAACTCGAAGTCGCGGATCGGTTGGCTGGTAGTCAGGGTCTTACAGAATATTGAAGATCGTATGGTTTCCGTGCTCTCTAGGATGCTCGTCTGTAGGTAAAAGCACAGGGTTTCGCCCGAGTTCCCCCCCGAATACCCCAGTTCAAACTCGGAGACCAGGGAGTACTCCGCCGCGGTGAAGGGCCCCCCGTCAACGGATACGAACAGCTCAGCCGGACCGGAAGCGGTACCGAGAACGTAATTGGACTCATTGCCAATCGTGGACAACACGACATCGGAATCGCAACCTTCGCCGCCCCGGCCGACAAGTTCGTTGGCCGAAGCGATTCGGCTCAGGGGGCTGTCGTTTCCGCACGAATCCAGCGCTACGACCTGGTACTGCCGGGTGGTGAGTTCGTCGGCGGGTACGTCGGTGACGCGAAACGTGGTAGAATCAACGAGCCCGATGGGCACAATTCCGAAAGGCGTAACCTCCACGATGGCGTAATCCGTTACCTCCGGTGACTCGGAGCGATCCCAAGCGATAAGCAGATCCCCATCCACTACGCTGACGAACCGCAACCGGGGAAGCTGGGGGATTAGATTATCGAGGGTATCGCTCACCTGTGGTGGGGTCCCGGGGCAGTCTACCAGATACTCCAGATAATAGAAATTACGAACGCCACTGGGGTTGGGGTCGCGGTATTCCGTGGCCGTAAGGTCCTGCAGGGTATCGAGCAGGGTGTAGGGCCCGTCTTCCTCCGAGGAGCGGTAAATGGCGGTGGCCACGTATGGACCGCAGGTTACCGGACGGTTCTCCCAAACCAGAGTCTCGGCCCCGGACTCCGTACGCGTGCACCTAAATCTCGGGCCGCTGTCCTGGGCATAAAGCCCGGACACGACGAAAAGTAACAACAGTAGGGCCGCAAGCGGGCGCAACGGGCCGTGATTCATAGTGCAGTAATAACGGACATACGGGCCGGTAGTTACAAATCTTCCTCGTCGGGCTTCGTCGTCCGCAATTCAATTGGGTGCTGAAAGCGCAGTTCCAGTGCCCGCCGGATCCGCTCCCGCCGGTATTCACTGCGCCGAAAGTCGTCCTTCACCGCCTGCTTGTTGCTCTTGACGGTGTAATTTTCGAGTGGCCCCTCGATCGTGTAGTAGAGGTTCCACAGGCCGTTGCGGGCCGGCAGCACTTCCAGGTTGCGGTCGTGGCGGCTGATCTTGTTGGTGATCACCTGCCCGGCGTTGACCTTGACGTAGTAGTCTAGGTACTGCTCGAAGCTATGGCTGCCGCTCAGCGTCAGGTTCATGGCGCTGCTCTGGATGTACATGGCCGGAATGTAGAGGGTACCCTTTGTGATTTCGAAAAAGTTCGCCAGGCGGGTAAAACGGACCCGCTCGAGGTCCCCCGACTTTAGCGCAAAGGCGAAGTTTTCCAGCAGGGCGAAGTCGTGCAACTCCCCGTCCAGAATCTCCATGCTGGCCAGTATCCCCAGCCGATCATAATCCACCGTGCCGAGCGAATCGTAAGGGATATCCAGCAGCAGGCGGGCGTTCATGCGGCCCTCCAGGTTGTCCGCGGTCAGCACGTCCTGGTCGAAGTTGTCGGACTGGTAGAAAAATTCCCGGGCATTCACTCCTTCCGCACTTACCCGGGCCTCGATAAGACTGGGCTGCTGCAGGTAGCTGGTGGCCTCCAGGCGGAACTGCCCGTCCATCGCGGCGCTTATTCCCGTCACGTCCAGGCGGCCGGGCCTGAACTCCAGCTCACCCCGAAAGTCTGCTCCGTGCATTTTGTCCCAGCTCCAGTCATCCAGGCTCACCGCCACGCTTCCATTCAGGAAGTCGGTCAGCGGGGCGCGGGGCGCGGGTGTGGTGAGGGTCCCCGTGTCGGCGGGCGGGGAGAGCGACAGCACTTCCTGTAGGTGCAGGCGCTCTGCCCGTCAACGTAGCCTCGAACTGCAGAGCGGCGTCCTGACTGTTCAGGCTGTCGGCGAAGAGTACGGGAATGAGGTTGGTCGCCTCCCCCGTGAGACGGACGTCCGACTCCCCTAGTCGTATCCGCAGGTCCTCGAGGTGCAGCTGGTTATCGCTCAGGGTAAGTTGCCCGCTGGGGAAGCGAATGAGGTGTTCGCCGACGGCCACCTCCCCGTCCTCCACCGTCAGGACCCCGGTACTGGCTACCCGACCCATGTGGCGCGGTACGGTCATATCGGCGTAGCGCCCCCGGAGGGAAAGATCCCGGAAGCGGAGGAGCCCCGTACCAGCCCCTAAGCGGTCGCTGCCGAGAAAAGCCGTCAGGGCTGCGAGGGGTAAACTTCCGTCGGCGCTGAAGGTGATGATCGGATCGGTGAGGTCTTCCAGCCGCAGTTTAAGATCGAAGGGTTCCCCGTCGAATTGACCGGTGAGTTGCTCGACGGCAAAGGTTTGTACTCCCCCGCGCGGGCCGTCGAGGTAGGCAAAGGTGGCCCGCAGGTTCAGATCCCGGGCCGTGACGTCCATGCGCGGGCTGCCGAGCCGTCCATCGGTGAAGTCGAGCCGCCCGTCAATGCGGGGGTAGGAGGTTCCGGTCCAGGCGCCGTTCACTTCGGCGGAGAGCGACAGGGTGCCCCGGGTATCCAAATCGGCGAGGGAGCCGGCGTAGGCGGGCGGCACCAGGTGGAGCACGTCCGCCAGCGTACCGGAGCTGCTGCTGATGGTGAGGGCGGTGCTGAGGCCATCGTCGGTGGGGGAGAGGGTCCCGGTGGCCACCAGTTCCAGCGCCCCGGCCTCCAGGCGGAGGGGGGCAAGGGCATAGCTGCCCACTTCGTTGTTGACCGTGGTGGTAGATTCCAGGGTGAGGGACTGCCGGTCGAGGTAGCGGTGACCGTCCTGGTCTAGGTAAGCGATACGTAGGTCCGCCGCCGTTTCGAGCACGTACTCGCGGGTGCCGAAGTCTCCACTGAAGGTGGCGTCCTCCACGGTGAGCAGGGCGTCGGTTTGGAGTCGGGCGTCGTGGTAGACGAGCACGATGTTTCGAAGGTGGGCGCGTTCCGCGGCAAACTCCACGTTCGCAGCACCCGCGTCCGCGCCCTGATCGCCTACCGAGGTGTAGCCGGCGAGTTGGTAGTTGGTGTTGCCGTCGCGATCGGTGAAGAGCTGCAGTTTGCCGTCTTCGAGGCGGATGCCGGTAACGTGAATTTTCCCGAAGAGACTACTCAGGTCGAGCAGACAGGCCAGCCGTTCGGCCGCCAGTAGCTCGCTGCCGTCGCTGCCCTCGACGGTGACTCCCTGCAGGTCGGCCGAGAGGTAGGGGAAGGCGCGCAGCAGGCTCAGGTTGTAGCGCTCGACGACGATCTCGGTCTGCAGACGGCCGTTCAGTGACCGGACTACCCGGCGGGCAATGGGGTCGCCGAAGAGCTCCACGGCCACGAAAGGGAAGAGCAGCAGGAACAGCAGGGTGAGGCCGGTATATTTCAGGAAGCGCATGCAGCCAGCAAGTTACGTCCCGCTAGCGTGCGAGCCCGGGCACTAGCTTCAGGACGTGGCGCAACTTTTCGTAGTTGGGCGCGCTGAGGGGCACCAGGGGCACCCGCAGGTGATTCTCACAGAGCCCCAGCAGGGAGGCGGCCGCCTTGATGCCCACCGGATTGCCCTCGCAGTAGAGCAGGGGGTGCACGTCGAACAGGTCGAAGTTGAGGGTACGGGCCTCGTCGATCCGGTTGTCTAGCGCGGCCCGGACCATGCGGCTGAAGTGGGAGGGGAACGCATTAGCGATCACGCTGATGGCCCCGTGACCGCCTACCGCGATCATAGCCGTGGTAAGCGGATCGTCGCCCGAGAGCACCCCAAAGTGAGCGGGCCGGTGGCGGAGGATCTCAGTTGCCTGGCTCAGCAGACCGCTGGCTTCCTTGACCGCGGCGAAGCGTTCGCTGCCCTCCGCCAGGCGAAGGATGGTTTCGGGTAGCACGTTGCTGCTGGTGCGGCTGGGCACGTTATAAATGATGAGGGGAAGCGTGGCTACCTCGGCAACCCGCATGAAGTGTTGATAAATCCCTTCCTGCGGCGGTTTGCTGTAGGCGGGGCTGCTGGACATGATGCCCGCCACGCCGTCGAAGTTGTAGTCGTGGATGACCCCGACCAGCCGTTCGGTGTAGTTCCCCCCGAAGAAACCCGCGACGATGGGTACCCGTTCGTCAACGTGGCGGATGGTAAAATCGAGGATTTCCCGGCACTCCTGGCTGCTGAGGGTAATGGCTTCCCCGGTCGTACCCAGGCATACCACGTAGTCGACCCCCCCCTGGATCACGTAGTCGATCAGCCGTCCGAGGGCGGGGTAATCAACGGACTTATCGGCCGCGAACGGGGTGATCAGGGCGACACCAGTGCCACCGAACTTCGGGTGTGTCGTGTCCATGCCCTAATCCGCGTGGGTGACCTGGCCGATGGCGGCGTACTTGGCGATGCGGTCGTCGATCATCCGGTCCACGGGTTTTTCCTGAATGGCGGCGATGGCCTTCTTCAGTTGCCGCTTCAGCATTTTGGCCATTTCCTCGGGGGAGTTATGGGCGCCACCCTGGGGCTCTTTGATGATCTCATCGACAATTCCGAAGCCCTTCATATCCTCGGCCGTGAGCTTGAGCGCCTCCGCGGCTTGTTCCTTATAGTCCCAGCTGCGCCACAGGATGCTGCTGCAGCTTTCGGGGGAGATGACGGAGTACCAGGTGTTTTCGAGCATCATCACGTGGTCGCCCAGACCAATGCCGATGGCCCCGCCGCTGGCGCCCTCGCCGATCACTGCGCAGACGATGGGCACGCGCAGTTGCGCCATTTCGAAGAGGTTGCGGGCGATGGCCTCGGCCTGGCCGCGTTCCTCCGCCTCAATGCCGGGGTAGGCCCCCGGGGTATCGATCAGGCAGACCACTGGGAAGCCGAAGCGCTCGGCCAGCTTCATCAGGCGCAGGGCCTTGCGGTAGCCCTCGGGATTGGCCATGCCAAAGTTGCGGTACTGGCGCATTTTGGTGTTGACGCCCTTTTGGTGGCCGAGGATGACGACGGTCTGTCCGTCCATATTCCCAATGCCGCCCACTACGGCCTTGTCGTCGCCGAAGTGGCGGTCGCCGTGCAACTCCACAAACTTGCGGCACATCTGCTCGATGTAATAAAGGGTGTAGGGGCGCTCGGGGTGGCGACTTAACTGTACCCGTTGCCAGCCGCTCAGGTTGCTGTAGATGTCGCGCCGCGTTTGCTTAATGCGGCCTTCCAGTTCTTCGATCGTGGCCTGCATGTCCACGATGCCATCGTCGCCTACTTCCCGGACTTTTTCCAGTTGCTCGTACAGTTTCTCTAGGGGCTTTTCAAATTCCAGGAATACCATAGTCAGTGAAGTTTAACTCGTCCGCCGAGCCATGCGTGGTTTGGCTCGTCGGCCGAGTGGTCGTGAGTCACCCTCGGCGGATGAGCGAAGCTGGCGCGACGCTCGGCCGACGAGGGACCTAGCGCAGTTGCACCTTGGCGGAACCCAGCATGCCGACGTCGGTGTAGATTTCGGCCCGGTAAAAGCCCTCGGCCAGTTTATCGTCCAGTTCGTGGGTGAAGCTGATGCGCTGGTTGCGCTCCAGGTTGATGTCCCGGCCCTCTAGTGCAATGATGTCCTTAGTGGCCCCATTGACAATGGACTTGGCCCGCACGGGATTTTCGCTGATGACCGGAGTGGCCGAGTTATCGGTCAGCACTAGGAAAATGGGGCGTACCCCAAGGTATTCGGCGGGGACGTCGGTCAGGTCGAAGCTCACGGAGATACGCCGGGCGCGGTTCGCGTTGGCAGTGTTGGAGCCGTTCTTGCGCAACAGGTCCACCTGTATGGCCGAGGCCCGGAAGGCACCCAGCGTCAGGCGGTCGATGTCGGCCTCCATGCTTTCGTTCATGCGGCTCAGGTTATCCACCTGCTTGGTCGCTTGGTAGGCTTCGGTCTTGGCGGTGCTCAGGTCGCGCGAAAGCGCCACGTTGCGGGTGCGCAGGTCCTTGTTTTCCTCCTCCAATTCCACGATACTGGTCTCAAGCATGGTACGGACGTTCATAAGGTCCTCAATCTGGACGCGCATTTTGTACGCCACGTCGTTGTCGTTTTTCCGGGACTTTTGGGCGGCCCGCATATCGTAGAGGGCGCGTTTAGCGGTTTCCTGGGCCTCGGTAAGTTCCCCCTGGAGTTGTGCATTCTCTCCGCTCACTTCGGTGAAGGCGCGATCGAGGCTGTCTACGGATTGTTGTAGGTTATCGCGCAGCAGGGTGAGTTGCTCCGCTTCTTCCGACTTCTCGCCGTAGCTGGCCTCCAGTTTACTTTTGGTGGAAATGCCCCACACCAGCGCTCCGACGAACAAAAGGGCAAGAAAGATGGCGATAATCGTGAGCGTGCGTTTATTCATGGCGCGGTGAGCGTAGTTGAAGCGGCAAATTTACGACCAAATTATTTTGCAATCTCGGCGCGGCCCTAGATCCAGCGGCGCCAGCGGAACCAGCCGAGCATTCCCACGATGAGTGACAGCATCACTCCCCAGAGTACAAAGTAGCCGTATTTGGTGCGCAATTCGGGCATGTTTTCCCAGTTCATGCCGTACACGCCCACCAGAAAACTTAGCGGAATAAAAATGGTGGATACGATCGTCAGCGTCTGCATCACGCTGTTCATCCGGAAACTGATTTCACTCACGTATAGGTCATACAGCCCGTTCGTGACGTCGCGGTAGGTTTCGACTAAGTCAGTAATCTGAATGACGTGGTCGCGCAAGTCCCGGATATATACCTGGGTATCGGCGGAAACCAAGGTACTCTCGCTGTCGCTGAAGCGATTCATGAGTTCCCGGAGGGGGCTGATGCTCTTGCGCAGGGTGAGCAGGGCCAGCCGCAGGTCGTGTATTTTGGCCTTGGTGGCTACGTCCGGTGCCCGCATGATGGTTTCTTCTAACCTGTCCAATTCCTCCTCGATCTGGTCGATGACGGTAAAGTACTTGTCCACCACATTGTCCACCAGGGCATAGACCAGGTAGTCCGCCCCGCGGCTGCGGATGCGGCCGGTAGCTGTCTCCAGGCGCTTGCGTACGCTCTTGAAGAGATCGCCTTCGTCTTCCTGGAAGGTGAGGACGGTTCCTTCACACAGGTAGATGGACACCTGCTCGGCGCTGAGCTCTAGTTGTTGACTGTTGAAGGCAAAGGCTTTGATGACCACGAGCAGGCCGTTGCCGTGTACCTCGATCTTGGGTCGCTGGTGTACGTCGACCACGTCTTCCAGGGCCAGGGGGTGCATGCCGAAGCGGCTACCCAATTCAGCCACGAGGGCCAGGTTGTGGAGGCCCCGCATATCGAACCACAGGGTCGCCCGTTCGGTGCGGGGCTCCGGCAGCCCATCGAGGGCGGTCTGTACCTCGAAGAATTCGCCGTGGTACTGCGTCAGGTGAATGTGCACCTGTTCGGTCTGCCGCTGACCGGTATAGACCATGGTGCCGGGAGGAGCACCGGCCTTTTTGCGGTTGGTCAGCGCCCGCTCTTCGGCGGAGCGCAGCAGGTTTACGATTCTCATGGCGGGGATATGGCGGTAGCGGCGCCCGGCCGGGGTGTTCCGAGGGCACGATTTCGTGCCCCTAAAATAGGCAATGGCCCATTGTGCGCATAGTCCACGGCTTTCGCTTACCTTTCTACCCTAAGTCCGTCAATCATGCAACGCAGAAAATTCCTCTATTCCACCGCTCTCCTAGGAGCCGGTTTGCTCACCGGGTGCCGTACCGCTGCCCCGGACACCCAGCCGGCCGCCGCCGCGGTTGGGGGCGATTGGTTCGACATCAGCCTGGCCCAATGGAGCCTCCACCGATCCTTTTTTTCTAAAGCGTTGGATCCCCTGGATTTCGCCGGCATCACCCGGAATACTTACGGACTGGGCGGCGTCGAGTACGTCAATCAATTCTTTCGGGACCGGGCACGGGACCAGGCTTACCTCGGCCGGCTGAAGCAGCGAGCCGATGATCACGGCGTACGTTCCTTGCTGATTATGGTGGACGGCGAGGGGAACCTGGGGGACCGGGACACCGCGGCCCGGAAGACGGCGGTAGAAAATCACCACCCCTGGGTCGACGTGGCCCACTACCTCGGCTGCCACAGCATCCGTGTGAACGCCGCCGGGCAGGGAAGCCGGGAGGAGCTGGCGGCCGCCGCCACCGAAGGGTTGGCGCAGCTCGCTGAGTACGCCGCCCAGGAGGGACTCAACGTACTCGTAGAAAATCACGGCGGCTACAGCAGCGACGGCAGTTGGCTGGCCGGTGTTATCGCGGGTACCGGCATGGACAACTGCGGCACCCTACCGGACTTCGGGAACTTCTGTATCGAGCGCACGGCAGATGGGTGTGCCGAAGCCTACGACCCCTACCGCGGCGTGCAGGAAATGATGCCCTACGCTAAGGCTGTCTCGGCCAAAACCTACAATTTTACGGCGGCGGGGCAAGAAGTAGACATTGACTACCGCCGGATGCTCGGGCTCGTCAAGGCGGCCGGCTACCGGGGGTGGATGGGGATCGAGTACGAAGGCGATTCCATGACGGAGGACGCCGGCATCCGCGCCACCATTGAGCTGCTGCGCAAGGTGCGACCCACCGTATGACCAAAAGCCCCCCGGCACAGGGCGCAGGGGGGGGGGCTTACCTACTTAGCGTACAGTAGAACTGAGTGCTTGTTTGAGCTTTTCGAGCCTGTCGAAGACGCCGCCAAGTTGGGTCGATTCGAGCTTCCAAAAAGGGGAGCCTAGCGGGCTAAATGACGCTGTTTGAGGCGAAAATTGACGCGAAAGAACAAGTTTGCGGCGGGGAGCGGAATGCCATACAAACTCTTACTTTTTGGGTAGGTCCTGCTTCCCGAGCCAGGCCGTGTCGAAGTCGCCGCTGCGGAAGTCGTCCTGCCGCAGGAGCCACTGGTGGAAGGGGACGGTCGTTTTTATGCCCTCTACGATGAACTCATCCAGGGCCCGCTCCATTTTGGTAATGGCCTCGGCCCGGGTGGGCGCGCGCACGATCAGTTTAGCAATCATGCTGTCGTAGTAGGGGCTTACGGTATAGCCGGCATAAACGTGGGTATCCACGCGCACCCCGTGCCCCTTCGAACTGTGGAAGCTGGTGATCTTGCCGGGGCTTGGACGAAAGTCACGCCAGGGATCCTCGGCGTTGATGCGGCACTCGATGACGTGCCCCTTAGGGAAGTAGTTCTTGCCCGACAGCGTCTCGCCGTAGGCCACTTTGATCTGTTCCTTAATGAGGTCGTGGTCGATAGATTCTTCGGTAACCGGGTGTTCTACCTGGATGCGGGTATTCATCTCCATGAAGTAGAAATTGCGGTCGGCGTCCACCAGGAACTCCACCGTGCCTACGCCCTCGTAACCGATGGCCTCCCCGGCCTGGATGGCGGCTTCGCCCATGCGCTGACGCAGATCGTCGGTCATGAAGGGGCTGGGGCATTCCTCCAGCAGCTTCTGGTGGCGGCGCTGGACTGAGCAGTCGCGCTCGCTGAGGTGGATAACCTTTCCGGTCTGGTCGCCGATCACCTGGATCTCAATGTGGCGGGGCTTGGCGATGTACTTCTCCATGTAGATCCCGTCGTTCCCAAAACTGGCCTTTGCTTCGGCGCGGGCAGAGTTCCAGAGGTTCTCGAAGTCTTCCTTGCGCGTGACCACCCGCATCCCCTTCCCCCCACCACCGGCCGTGGCCTTGATCATGACGGGGTATCCCATGGTTTCGGCCCGCTCCATGCCGTCTTCGGCGCTCTTTAGCAGGTTACCGTCACCGGGCACGACGGGTACACCGGCCCGGATCATGGTGTCCTTTGCGGTGATCTTATCCCCCATGGTCCGGATGTGTTCTGGCCGGGGGCCGATAAACTTGATGCCGTAGTCCTGGCAGATCTCGGCGAAGTCGGCGTTCTCACTCAGAAAACCATAGCCCGGGTGTACGGCATCGGCGTTGGTGATTTCTACGGCCGCCATAATGCGCGGGATGCTCAGGTAGCTTTCCGCGGAAGCGGGCGGCCCGATACAGACGGCTTCATCGGCGAAGCGCACGTGCAGGCTTTCGCGGTCGGCGGTGGAGTAGATCGCTACGGTCTTGATGCCCATTTCCCGACACGTGCGGATGATGCGCAGGGCGATCTCGCCGCGGTTAGCGATCAGTACTTTGTTGAATTTATTAGCCATGGGTAGGTCTAGGACGGGTCCACCAAAAACAGGGGCTGGTCGTACTCGATGGGTTGAGCGTCTTCGACCAGGACCTTGACAATTTTGCCGGCCACCTCCGACTCGATTTCATTGAATAGTTTCATCGCCTCTACGATGCACACCGTGTCTCCCTTAGCGACCCGGTCGCCCACCTTGACGTAGACGGGCTTATCGGGAGAGGCGGAGCGGTAGAAGGTGCCGATCATGGGAGACTTGACCTCCACCAAGTTGCTCGCCGTGGCCTGCTCGGCGGCGGCGGCGGGCACGTCACCCCCCCCGTTTCCGGGAGTGGCGGATTCGGCGGCGGGCGCGGGTGCAGGGGCCGCGGCTGGGCTGCCGTAGGCGGGAGCCAGGGGGGCGGCCGGCACGTTGATGATGGACGGGGCCGGCGCGACGGCGTAGGACTTGCCCCGAATGTGTACGGCGAGCTGGTCGTCCTTGTATTTAAATTCCGAAATTTCGGTTTTGGCAACCAGCTTGATAAGCTCCTGAATGTCTTTAAGCGTCATGCGTTGGGCGTGGTTTAGACGCGGCTCACGTAGGAGCCGCTGCGGGTGTCAATCTTAATCTTGTCGCCGGAGTTCACGAATAGCGGAACGCGCACTTCGGTCCCGGTTTCGATGGTCGCCGGCTTAAGGGTATTGGTGGCGGTGTCTCCCCTGACCCCCGGTTCGGTATAGGTCACCTCCATTTCCACGTACTGGGGCAAATCGACGGTTAGGGGGGTGTTGTCTTCGGTATTGTAGAGCACTTCGATGGTGTCGCCTTCGCGGATGAAGCCGGGATTGTCGATCATAACCTCCTGGATACGGGCCTGTTCGTAGGACTCCGTGTTCATGAAGTGGTAGCCCATCTCGTCCTTATAGAGGTACTGCATCTTGTGGCGCTCCACCCGCACCTCGTCCACCTTGTGGCCGGAGGGGAAGGTCTCGCTCAGAACGCGGCCCGTGGAAAGGCTCTTGATCTTGGTGCGGACAAAGGCAGCGCCCTTCCCTGGTTTGACGTGCTGAAACTCTACGACGCTGTAAATGTCGTGGTTGTGGCGGAAGGTAAATCCGTTCTTGATGTCGGAGGTAGAGGCCATGGGCAAGTGGTTTGCGGCTGCCCCAATGTAAGGAAGCCGGGCAGTATCTGGTGAGAGAGCGCGAAGATATGCTTTCAAGACTACTCTTCGTTCCCTTCCAGCAGGGCGTGGTCGGCAAAGCTGTAGTAGCGGTGGCCGGCTACGATCAGGTGGTCGAGCACGTGTAGGTCCAGACTGCGGGCAGCCCGGCAGAGCTTGGTCGTCAGCCGGACGTCGGCCGCGCTGGGCTGCACCTGGCCGCTGGGGTGATTGTGGGCCAGCACCAGGGAAGTGGCCGATCCGTGTTGCAGGGCCGTGCGGAAAATATGTTTAGCGTCCGCCACGGTGCCGGTGGTGCCCCCGCGACTGATTAAGTGGGTACCCAGCAGTTGGTTTGCTCGGTTGAGGCACAGTAGGTAGAACTCTTCGTGGTTGAGGTCGCCCAGTAGGGGCTTGAGGTGACGAAAACAGCTTTCGCTATTGTCGAGTTGCGGCTTCCGGTGGGGGAGGGCGGCCTCGCGTCGCCGGCCGAGCTCGAGGGCGGCAATAAGTTGCATAGCCTTTACCCGGCCCACGCCGCCAATGCGGACCAAGTCTTGCACCTGTAGGCGGGCCAGGGCGTGAAGGTCATGGTCTACGGAGCGAAGAATGCGGTGGGAAAGCTCCAGTACCGAGCAGCCCCGGGTGCCGCTGCGCACGAGGATGGCGAGCAGTTCGGCGTCGGTCAGGGAGCGGGGGCCGTGGCGCAGCAGCTTTTCGCGGGGCTGGTCAGCGGGGGCCAGATCGCCCATGCGCAGGGCGGGAAGTAAACGGGTCATAGTCCGGGGAAATGCCGGCCGGGAAGAAGGTACAGATTCGCAACGAAGGACTAAGGTAAGCCCCCACCGGCGCTTTGCCTACTTTTCTAGCTCCGAATACAGGCGGCCGCGGCTGTAAGCGTCCAGCACCCGCCGCACCGTGGTGGTGAGGTTGGGGGGCAGGTTGTTGTAGGGGTGCCACTCGACGTTTTCGAACTTCTTGCGCTCCTTGCTCTGGGGCTCGCCCTCGTAGTGGTGGGCGCGGAAGTACAGCACGATCCGGTGGGCCTTCTTGTAGCGCTTGTGCAGCACGTGGACCAGCGTCAGGTCAGCCGGCGTCAGTTCGATCCCCGCCTCTTCGAAACTTTCCCGGATCAGGGTTTCGACGGCGTATTCCTTCGACTCGATGGTGCCGCCGATGAGGCTGTAATTGCCCCCGTTGGGCTTGGTCTGCTTGAGCAACAGGATACGGCCCCGGTCTTCCAGAATCAGACGGGCCTTGAGGGAAACGTTGAACTTGGCCATAGGGCGGGTGTAAGGGGAGTGATCGCGGAAGCGCCCGCGTTGACCAATAGCGGCCGCGCCGGGGCCCCGCAATATAGCGAGCCAACCAGCGGCGCGGTGACCGTGTTTAGCCAATAGCCGTAACTTCGCTGCCCCGGTTCACCAATTCTCACCCTTATATGCGCCACGAAAGTGTTCTACAAGCAATCGGCAATACGCCATTGATTCGTCTTGACCGCATCTGTGGAAGCCGCATTCCCGCTACGGTCTACGGCAAGATGGAGTCGATGAACCCCGGCCACTCCGCTAAGGACCGGGCCGCGCTGTACATGATCGAGCAGGCCGAGCGCAAGGGACGCATCCAGCCCGGAGCCACGCTGATCGAAGCCACCAGCGGGAACACCGGCTTCAGCATCGCGATGATCGCTGCCATTAAGGGCTATAAGTGCATCCTCACCCTCACCGATAAGGCGGGACCCGAGAAGCAGGCGCTACTAAAGGCCCTCGGCGCAAAGATCGTGCTGTGTCCCAAGGATGCCGCCCCCGAAGATCCTGAGTCTTACTACAGCCGGGCCGAAGAGTTAGCCGCTACCCTCCCCAATAGCTTTTACCTGCGCCAGAACTGGAACCTGGACAACAGCGGCGCCCATTACCACAGCACCGGCCCCGAGATCTGGAAGGACACGGAGGGCAAGGTCACCCATTACGTGTGCTGTGCCGGGACCGGCGGGACGCTTTCGGGTACCGCCCGCTACCTAAAGGAGCAGAATCCCGACGTCACCATTGTGGGCGTGGACGCCTACGGCTCCGTGCTTAAAAAGTACTGGCAGACCGGGGTATTCGATCCCGATGAGATTTTCAGCTGGAAGGTGGAGGGGCTGGGCAAGACCATCATTCCCGACAATGTTGCCTTCGACCTGATTGATGAGTTTATCAAGGTAGGCGACCGGGCTGCCGCCCTCCGCGTGCGGGAGCTGGCCCAGCGGGAAGGGCTCTTGCTGGGGTACAGCAGCGGAGCGGCCCTGGAGGCTGTGTTCTCCATGCGCAAGCAACTCGGCCCCGATGACGTCGTCGTTGTCCTGTTCCCCGATCACGGAAGCAAGTACCTCGGCAAGATTTTTAACGACGAGTGGATGCAGGAGCAGGGCTACCTTAAACCAAACGGCGAGCCGGCTACTTACAGTGTCAAACATCTTCAGCGCATGTACCGCGTGTACAAACGTGTGTACGGTCGGAAGATTAAACAACGATTCAACTTAGTGTAGCCTCGTATACAGCAGCTGAGGCCGCACTCCGCTAATTCATTCCGATGAAAGCCCGCACCCAAAAATTCAAGTCGAATGCCGACATGTCACCGCCGATGTTTGAGAATAGACTGCTCAACCGGCTGAGCCAGACGCACATCGCCACCCCGATTATCATCTTTTTCCTTTACGCCATTGGGCTGCTCTGGTACACCCTATCCCGCACTGACATCCCGGGCTATACCGTAGTTATCGTGTTCTTTTCCGGCATCCTGGGGTTTACGTTTATGGAGTACGCCGTGCACCGGTGGGTATACCACCCGCCCCACGGCGCCTCCGACGCCTACAAGAAAGCGACATACAAAATGCACGGGATGCACCACGACTACCCCAAGGATAAGAAGCGGCTGGCGATGCCTCCCCTCCTTGCTATTGCACTGGCCACCAGCCTGCTCTTTCTCTTCGAGCTCGTGCTGGGGCAGTATTCCTTTTCCTACCTGGCCGGCTTCGTGGTGGGCTATGCGCTCTACCTGATGGTGCACTATACGGTGCATATCTACGCTCCGCCCCGCAACTTCCTGCGGATGCTGTGGGTCAACCATTCGATCCACCACTACAGCGAGGACGAGGTGCTCTTCGGCGTCTCCCAGCCCCTGTGGGACTACGTCTTCGGCACCGTTCCCCGCTCGGTCAGGGATAAGCAGATGGCCCGGGAAATCCACCGTTAGGCGTGGCGGGGCACTACATCGAAGACGTGCACGACGTGGTCCGGCTGATCCCGCCCGGTCGCGTGACCACCTACGGTTCCATCGCTGATTTTCTCACGCTGGGGAGTGCCCGGATGGTGGGCTGGGCCTTGTTCCAGGGCGTGGGCGCTGGCGACTTGCCGGCCCACCGCGTCGTCAACCGGCTAGGGGAACTAAGTGGCCGCCACCGCTTCCGCCCCCCGCAGTTGATGGAGGATCGCCTCGCGGCCGAAGGTGTTCGGGTGGCGCAGGATCGGGTCGTTGACTTTACCACCCGCTTCTGGTCACCGACTGAACTGCTGGAGCTATGACCGAATTGCTTTTGGAGACCGCCACTGATCTGTGTTCGGTGGCAGTCGCCCGCGATGGGGTACTGCTCGCCGAGGTAAGTGCCGATGCTCCCCACCGGCACGCCAGTCACCTGACCCGGTACATCCAACAAGCGATCACTGAGTCGGGCGTGAAGCTGTCCGCGCTGGACACCGTCGTGCTGAGCGATGGTCCCGGTTCCTACACCAGCCTCCGGGTTGGCGCAGCGACGGCTAAGGGGCTCTGCGCGGCCCTGCCGGGCCTGAATCTGGAAGTTGTACCCACGCTCCGCGCCCTCGCCCTGGCCGGCGTTGCTCCGGTGGGGACGGACTATCGCTTCGCGGTGATTGACTCGCGGCGGGGGGAGGTATTCGGACAAGTGTTCGCGGCGGGGACGGGGGAGGCCGTCACCGAGGTCATGAACGTACGGCTCACCGAGCCCACCTGGAGGGGCCAATTGCTGGGCGGGGCCGGCCTGGGGCACATCTACGGGTGTGGCCCCGGCCAGCAGCGGCTACGGGAAGCCCTCGACGACGATAACGCCTTCACCTTGGGTGAACCCGCGGTCGCGGCCGCGCGGTACCTCCTGACACCTGCGCGCCGCCGCCCTAACCTAGCGACCTACGAGCCCTTCTATCTGAATCCTCCCTTTGTCACGCGTTCCAAGAAGACACCCCTTTTATGAGTTCGCGTAGGTACCTGCTGGAGTTGGCTTACCGCGGCACGGCCTATGCCGGGTGGCAGCGCCAGCCCAACGCCCGCTCGGTGGAGGAAACCATTGACTCGGCCCTGACGCTGATCCTGGGCCAGCCCATTAAGCTGGTGGGCTGCGGGCGGACGGACGCCGGAGTACACGCCTCGGACTACGCGGCCCACTTTGATTACGCCGGGGAGTTGCCCACGTGCCTGTTGCAGCGCCTTAATCGCTACTTGCCGGAGGACATTGCCCTGCGAAGGATGTGGGAGGTGCCCCCGAAAGTGCATGCGCGGTTTAGCCCCACCGGCCGCGCTTACGTGTACCGGTTGAGTTTGCGCAAAGATCCCTTTCGGACGGATACCGCAGCCTGGTTGCCGGCGATCCGGGATCTCGATTACGGACGAATGGAAGCCGCCGCCGCGCTCCTGCCGGCCTACGGGGAGTTTGCCCCCTTCTGTAAGACTAATTCGGATGCCTTCACGATGAAATGTAGGGTGACCGAGAGCCGGTGGACGTTCGGGGAGGAAGAACTTTGCTACCACATCTCTGCCAACCGCTTCCTGCGGGGGATGGTGCGGCTGATCGTGGGCATGTGCCTGCAGGTGGGCAGTGGGAAACTCGCACTGGCAGAAGTACGGGAGGCGCTGGAATTGCAGCAGCCGCTGCCCCGGCCGTTTAGTGTGCCGGCGGCGGGACTTTACCTGCGGGAGGTCCACTTTGCCCCAACGACGGAATGGCGTGTCGTAGGGTAATGAACGGGGGGCGCTATATTTGCCGAGATTTAAAGTTCTGTTGACTTTGCGTCTGTTGCTTTGCCCTATTTTTGTTTCCGGCGTCTCTCCGTGGCTTCTAACACCTGCGTATGCTTAATTTTATACTAAGCTTTCTCATCTCCTTCGCCCTAGTGTTTTCGATCATGCCCCACGTGATCCGCATTGCCATAGAGAAAAAGCTGGTGGCCCACCCGGAGGCCCGCAGCAGCCACGAAACCATAACGCCCTGCCTGGGTGGAATCCCTATTTTTCTGGGGATTCTCTTCTGTTCCCTGCTCCTCACCCCCATGGGGCAGTGGGATGGACTGCAGTACATTCTCAGCGCGCTCGTAATCGTATTTATGATTGGCACGAAAGATGACATCAAGGAGATGTCGGCGGGTAAGAAGACGGCCGGGCTCGTCATTGCGATAGCTATCCTGGTCACCCGCGGGGAAATCCGTCTGGAGCAGTTGTATGATTTGTTTTACTCCACTTCCGAGCTTCCGTACTGGTTGTCGATTACCTTCAGCGCTTTCACGCTCTTGGTCATTGCGAATGCCTTCAACCTGATTGATGGGATCGACGGCCTGGCCGGCACCATTGGTATCATCGCCATGCTAAGTTTTGGCACCTGGTTTTTCGTAGTGGGGATGGCTCATCTGGGTGTGCTGGCGCTTGCCGCGGCCGGCGGACTGCTGGCGTTTCTCTACTACAACATGTCGAAGACCGAAAAGACCTTTATGGGCGACACCGGTGCCCTAGTCATCGGAATCTTGCTGGGCGTAATGACCATAGAGTTCATTGATGTGTGTTCCACGGCCGCTATCCCCACGCTGTACCGCTTTTCCAATCCCATCAGCGTAGCGGTCGGCATTCTAATTATTCCCCTGTTCGATACAATTCGCGTTTTCATCACCCGCGCCCTCAACGGGGTGAGTCCCATGAAGCCCGACCGGCGGCATATCCACCACCTTTTGATCGATTCCAAGCTGAGCCACATGCAGGCGACCTTCGTCCTGGGCTTGGTCAATTTGCTCTTCATTAGCCTTGCTTTGTTCCTTGATCCTTTGCTCGATCTCCACTTGATCCTGTTCATCGAGATCGGCCTGGCGGTCGGTTTGACGCTACTCCTGCGCCGCCACGCCAGCGCGATCCGGCGCAGTAAGGCCGCCGAAAGAATCCAGCAGGCCGCGTGAGCTGGTGGTGGGTTTTTTTGGGCGGTGGGCTAGGCGCCATGTCTCGCTACGGTCTCACCCTCCTCCTGCCCCCCGATCCCCCTTCCGAGGGTCACTTTCCCTGGGCCACGCTAGTCGCCAATCTCGCGGCCTGCGTACTGGTGGGCCTCGGTTTATCGCTGGTGGGCCGCGAGCAGCTGCCGAAAGCCGGGCAACTGCTGTTGCTGACGGGTTTCTGCGGAGGCTTTTCCACCTTTTCTACCTTCGCCGCGGAGCTCCTGCAGTTGCTACAGCACGGACACGCCCCCGTAGCCCTGGCCTACCTGACGATCAGCGTCGCTTCCGGAATGCTTGCCCTGTGTGCGGTGCTCTACTTACAGGGAGATCTGGGCTGAGCGGTATTTCCCCATGGTAATCACTACGGCGGCACTTATGAAGAAGAGGGAACCGATCTTGTCGGTTTCCAGCACGTCGTTGATGAGGGAAAAGGCGCCCACGATGATGACCGACAGGAGACCCGCCATGACCGCCGCGCGGGCGGAGGGACCGCGCTGCGCGTGGTAAAGGCGTTCTCCGGCCAGTAGCGTGCCGCAAAGGAAAAGAAGCAAAATAAACAGGCCCACGTACCCCTGCTCCACCAGGGTCATCAGGTAATAATTATGGATGCCGCTGCGCTCGGGGTTGTCGCTGACGTAGGTCTCAAAGTTGTTGTTGGTATAGCCCTGGTACAGTTCTACAAAATTGCCCGGGCCAAAACCCGTCACGGGCCGGTAGGGCACCATATTGCCGCCCGCCACCCAGCGGTAGAAGCGCTCCATGGTAGAGATGTCTTCCAATTTGTAGGTCGCCGAAATGAGGTCATCAAATTCCCGGTGGGCGACCGTCGTGTCGAAGTTAGGCGCGTAGTTGAGGTAGTTATGTTGGTACGTAAAGTACCCCACCAAGCCGGCTCCCATCACCAGCGCCGCCAGCAGGGCGGGGCGCATCCACCGCCAGCGAATCAGGAAGAAGGCGATTGCGGCCAGCCCTAGGGCAATGTATGCCGCGCGGGTAAAGGCGAATCCGATGGCTACGAGCCAAATCGCGCCTACCCCGTACAGGAGCCACCGGTAGCTGCTTCCGTCCCGCCGCCGCTCCACGATCAGGTAGGCCAGCCACGGCACGAAGGTAGTCAGGCAACCGGCGTAGCTCACGTGGTTACGCATAAAGGGATGGAGGGTGCGGAACTGATCGGCGAAACTAAACTGGTAGGTGGCGTGACGCAACAGCGACTGCACCGCTACGAAAAGCAGCGGCCAGAACACGCAGTGGACAAATATCCTGACCCGAGATGGGGTCCGCAGCAAGAGCAGGGGCAACAAAAAGAAGGCCCCTACGTACCACAGCTTAGCCAGGGAAAACTTGAGGCTGATGAGCCGGATCTCCCCAAATAGGCTAGCTACAATAATCCAGGCCACGTGTAGGTAGAGCAGCAGGGCGATCGGGTGGAGAAACAAGCGGTGGTCGTACTGCGGCCAGTGACGCGCCGCATGCACTACGAGGAGCCCCGTTAGGGCGATGG
Source organism: Lewinellaceae bacterium (assembly GCA_963710195.1). Lineage (GTDB taxonomy): Bacteria > Bacteroidota > Bacteroidia > Chitinophagales > Saprospiraceae > Neolewinella. The sequence continues at coordinate 1,229,303 of CAVPZF010000008.1, read as the reverse complement.
CCAGCGGTTCGGTGGGCAGATCCGTGCCCAGCCCTCCCGGCAGCGTGACCTCCGCCCCCAGGGGAATACAAACCAGCATGAGCCAGAAGAGGGGCCGGAAATCCATGACCGACTGCCCCACCGCCCACACGAGTAGCGGTAAGCCCCCGATCCAGTAGGCTCCGCTCGCGATGGCCCCCCCTAGGCACAGGAGCACTCCGGCCGCGTAACCTATGTATAGACGCAGGGGCAGGCTCACCGCGTGATGCTTCCCCAGTCCAAGCGCCGACCGTTCTCCAGCAGCAGCGCGCCAACGGCGGCCATGAGGAAACTCACTACGGTAGTGATGGATACGATCAACCACCGGATAGGAGAACTCTTGACGAGGGGCACGTTCGCTTCCTCAATCACCTCCAGGGTCCGCCGGTCGCCCTGAAGGATGGCCTGGTACTGCTTAAGCCGGTTGCGGTTCTCATTAAGCATATTATTGGCCTCGGTACGTTCTTCTTCCATATTCTCGATCTGTCCAATGCTGGAGTTGAGGCGGTCGAGCTGAGCGTTTAGCGATAGGCGCGTACGTTGCAGGCCAATTAGGTTGACCGAAAGCTTAGCAATGCTGTCTCGCTGACCCAGTTCGCGGAAGGCTTCCAGCCGGGCCTCGGTGGTAGCAAGCTGTTGGTCCAGTTGGCTGGAGGCCGTAGCTAGTGCCTCACTTTGGGCTTGGGTGTTGTAGATTCCGTACTGTTTGCGTACATCGGAAAGCCGGTGGTTGAGGTCGGTCAGCTGGGTCTCGCTCTGCCGTAGATCGACCTCGAGGCCCGCAGCATTGCGGGAATGAGTGGCGCGAATGAGGGAGAGGTGCAGGGCGTCAATCTTATCGCGGGCGGCCCGGGCCATGGCGGCGGCACGGCGGGGGTCGCGATCCTGAATGCTCAATTCCACGATGTCGCGCGGAGACCGTTCCACGTCGTAGAGGCTCTGAAATTCCTCCCGTACGTACACTGGTCCCTTGACCGTGGTGCTGTCGATGTCATAAACGGAGAACAGGTGAAAGGAATCGACCATGAAGTCGATCAATTCATTGCTCTCGGCGATGCTCAGCATGCGGTCGATGTCGTCGCCGGTCCCGTAAAATTGCACCCGGTTACCGGTGGTGCCAAAGGTGCTTTCAATCGAAATTTGCTCGGGACTGATGGCTACGAAGGAGGTGTAGCCCGTATAGTAAGGGGGCAGCAGCAACGAAATAACAATGGCCAGCACGGCGCCCGCCAGGGTAGTAGCCAGAATGGGTCGCCGCCACCGCCAGAGAGTGCGCAGGACGCCCAGCAGGTGGGTAGGCGGGGAAGAAGTCTGTAGCATACGTAGGCAAGGAATGGGGCGCGCAAAGGTATGAAATACCCGGGGCGGGTGCGCGGGTGTGGCGGCAACCCCAACCGTTGAAGCCCCGCCCCAAACCCCGGATACCTCCCGGGAAGAAATAGTGGTCTCCTCCGGGGGGCGCTGGACCCTCGCTTATTGACCGGGGCTTTCTGTATATTGGTAAAAAAGCCACAGCATAGTTGGCTGCTAAGTGGTTATTCAATATCATTGCCGGGATATCCGGACTGTTCAGGATAGCTGCCTTCTTTACACTTGCTAACAATCACACCATGAACCCCAGCCCACTCCTTACGGCGGTAAGCTTGCTCTTTCTCTTTTTAGCGCCTACTGCGCTGTTCGCGCAGTACCCCGTGTCGGGGACGATTACCGATCCGACGGGTGAGCCGCTGATCGGGGTCTCCATCCTGGTGGTGGGTACGACGACGGGGACGGTCACGGATTTCGACGGGCGCTTCAGCCTCGACGTCCCCACCGATCCGGCTTCGCTGCGCCTCAGTTATACCGGTTTCGCCTCCCAGCTCGTGGAAGTAACCCGCGACATTGCTCCGCTGCAGATCGAGCTCGGCGAAGACATAGCCAACCTGGAGCAGGTGGTGGTTACGGGCCTGGCCTCCACCATCAAGCGGTCTAACCTGGCCAACGCGGTCTCCGTCGTCAGCGGGGAGGAACTGACCGGCGTGACCAGCCAGCAGACCGTGGACGGCGCGCTCTACGGCAAGTTGACGGGGGTAAACATCACCCAGACCAGCGGCGCCCCCGGGGGCGGCTACGCCGTGCGCCTACGGGGAATATCCTCGCTCTCCGGCAACAACCAACCGCTGTTTATCGTCGACGGCGTCTACATCTCTAACGTAGAAATTCCCAGTGGATCCCGCTTTGCCTCGGGGGCCAACGCCGCTAACGAGGAGGGCTCCTCCAACCGGGTAGCCGACCTCAATCCGGACGACATCGAAAGCATCGAGGTGCTCAAGGGGGCCTCCGCCGCCGCGATCTACGGCACCCGGGCCAACGCGGGCGTCGTAATCATCACCACCAAAAAGGGCTCCGCCGGCCGGACGAAAGTCACCTTCAACCAGGACCTGGGCTTCAACACCATTATTCGTAAGGTGGGCCGGCGCAGTTTCACCCCCCAGCAGGTCGAGGACGAGTTCGGGGGCGAGAAGCCCGATCAGCAGGCAGCGGGCCGGCAGGCCCGCGCCGACTACGAAGCGGCCGTCGCGCGCGGTGAGCTGTTTGATTACGAAGACATCCTCTACGGCGAACAAGGCTTCATCACCGACAGCCGACTGAAGGTCAGCGGGGGCAACGACAAGACCAACTTCTTCGTCAGTGGCAGCTGGCGCGACGAGGACGGCATCATCAAGAACACCGGTTACGAGCGCTTTACCGCCCGCCTCAACGTCACCCACGCGATCAGCGACCGGCTAAAGATTCAGTCCAATACCAACTACGTCCGCTCCCAGGCCTCCCGCTCCTTCAGCGGTAACGAGAACGAGGGCGGACTTTCTTACGGCTATACCCTGGCCTTTACCCGCGACTGGGTCAACCTCTTTCCCGACGAGAACGGCGTCTATCCGGACAACCCAAACTTCTCCGGCAATCCTCTCCAGACACGCGACCAAACCCGCAACGAGGAGAACATCGACCGGGTGCTGGAGGGCGTCAACATCAACTACCGCATCCTGGAATCGGACAATCAGGCCCTGCGACTGGTACTCAACGGCGGACTGGACTTTATTCTCGGCAAGACCTTCGTCTACGTACCCGAAACCTTCCAGTCGCAACGTAACCAGCAGAACGGTTTCCTAGCTGAGGGAAAGAATGACATCTTCAACTATAACTACAGCGCCATCGGCGTGCACGATTATTACACACCCGGGGGAATCAACTTCACGACCCAGGCGGGCATCACCTACCTGAACCAATCGGCCGATAACCTGCTAGCTCAGTCTACCCAGCTCATTCCGGTACAGACCAACCTCTCCCAGGGTGGCGCCCAGGCGATATTCCAAAGCCTTTCCAATGTGGAGGAGTTCGGCTACCTGATCCAGGAGGAAGTAAACGTTAACGATCAGGTGATTATGACGGCAGGGGTGCGCTTCGATAAGTCTTCCCTCAACGGAGACCCCAATAAGTTCTTCGCCTTCCCCCGCGCCTCGCTCGCCCTTAACGTCAGTCAGTTTGACTTCTGGCGGGACGGGGGACCGGTGGATCAGCTGAAGCTGCGTATCGCCTACGGACAGACCGGTAACAGCGCCAGTTTTGGCCGACTGTTCACCTCACTCAATAACAACAGCATTGGCGGGCGCTCTGGCCTAACCGTCGTCGGAACTCAGGGCCGGGAAGACCTGGAGCCCGAAACCAGCTCCGAACTGGAGTTCGGTACTGACTTTGGCCTATTCGACAATAAGGTGAACGTCACGGCGACCTACTACATCCGCGACGTCAACAACTTACTTTACGACCGTTCCATTCCCACCTCCACCGGCTTCACGTCCGAGATACGCAATGACCTAGACCTGCGCAACCGCGGATTTGAGTTCCAGTTGGGCCTCGCTCCGTTTCAGGGGGCAGATTTTCAGTACCGGACCACTTTCAATTTCTGGCTTAACCGCAGTGAAATCACCCGCTTAGGGGTGGAAGACGGCAGCGAAGGGGAGGACATCCCTAGTTTCGTTCCCCCGGGGGTAGGTTTCGGTCTTGGCCTGGGCACCTTTTACCTCAACGAGGGGTCTCCCATCACCGGCCTGTGGACCAGCGTCGACGGCGTGCCCACCCTCACGGGTAATACCGAGCCCACCTTTCAGTTCGGCTGGTCAAACAACCTGACCCTATTTGAGAACCTGGACGTGAGCTTTCTCTTTCACTGGCGCGAGGGAAGTGACGTACTGAACCTTACTCGCCTACTCACTAACCTAGGGAATACCACTCCCCGGGAGTACGACAACCTGACCAGCCTAATCGAGGATGGGTCTTACTTCCGCCTCCGGGAAGCGGGCATAAGTTACCGGATTCCCCTCGAGAGTACGTTCTTTCAGGGGCTGCGGGTCGGAGTGTCCGGGCGCAACATCTTCACAATCACCGATTACAGCAGCTACGACCCGGAGACTTCGGTGAAGGGGGGCAGCGGGCTTTCCACCAACCTCGAGGTAGCTCCCTTCCCCAGCAGCAAGCAGTTTTACCTCAATCTTGGCTTTGATTTCTAGCTCCCGCCCACTCCCTTTCAACTACTGCCAGGCGGCCCGCCGCCATCAATCCTCCCCTATGAAATCCCAATTCTTTATCCTTTGCCTGCTTCTTTTTACCCTTAGTTCCTGCGAGATCGAAGAGCAGTTCGATCCGGATGGTCCCAGCATTGCCAGCGTCTTGAATAATGCTACTCCCGCCGAACTGAATTTACTAGCCACGGGTATAGAGGCGACCATGCGTAACGGCTACACCAGCTACGTGACGGCCAGCGGAAGCATCGCCCGCGAACTATACATCTTTGATGCCGACCCTCGGAACACCACTGATTTGCTAGGTAAGGACAACCTGACCCTCGACGCCAACACCTTTTACATCACCGGACCTTTTTCCTCGCGTTACCGGGTGGTAAAGACCGCTAATATTCTTCTCCAGGCAGTAGACAACACCGAACTCGTCACCGAGGCGGAGAAGCAGGGTTACCGCGCCTTCGCCAACACCATAAAGGCCTTCATGCTGAGTCAGGTGCTGGATATGCTGGGCAGCAATGGGGTCCGGCTCGACGTCAACGATTCGGAGAACCTAGGGCCCTTTGTCGGTGCGGATGCGGGTTACGATGCTATACTCGCGCTGCTGGATCAGGCCAATAGTGCCCTGGGGGGTGCTGAATTCTCTTTCACTCTCTCCGACGGTTTCGACGGCTTCAGTACGCCGGAAACATTTGTAGGCTTCAATCGGGCGATTGCCGCTCGCGTAGCTGTGCACGCTGCCCGCTACCAACAGGCGCTTGATTACGTCAACGCTAGCTTCCTCGACTTGGAGGGTAGTCTACAGACTGGCCCCCAGCACGTATTCAGCACAAATCCTGGGGATTTGCTCAATCCCCTCTACAAGGCTCCCGGACAGAGCGGCGACCAGATCGTTGTTCACCCCCGTATAATCACCGAGGCCACCTCCGGCGACGCGCGCTTGAACAAGTTCCGGGAGCGCGTGCAGATCGATGGGCAGGACGGCCTCAATGGACGGTTCGAAACCGCCCTCTATTCCTCCGCGACCGCACCGATCGACATCATCCGCAACGAGGAACTGGTGCTGATCTACGCCGAAGCTAACATTAACCTAGGTAATCTCGAGGAAGGCGTTCGTGCCCTTAACGTGATTCGCACTGTTGCAGGAATCGGGGACTACGCCGGGGAGGTCACGCAGCAAGCCCTCCTCGACGAGATGCTCTACCAGCGGTGCTACAGCCTCTGGGGAGAGGGCCACCGCATGTGGGACCTGCGTCGCTACAATCGCCTCAACGCTACTTTTTTGCCGATCGACCGGGCGGGAGATGATATTTTCACCCAATTTCCCATCCCGCTGTCCGAGGGCGTCTGAGCTACGCTTGCTTCCCGGCCAAAAAAAACCCCGTTAGCACGCGTGCTAACGGGGTTTACTGCTTCGGGATTAATGGTCAAAAGGAAGCGACTACAGTGCGATCTCCTTCTCCTCGATCATCTTGCGCATGTTGATGAGGGCGTAGCGCATCCGGCCGAGGGCCGTGTTGATGCTGACGCGGGTGAGCTTAGCGATTTCCTTAAAGCTCATGTCGGCGTAGTGGCGGAGGATTACCACCTCACGCTGCTCGGGGGGAAGCGCATCGACCAGCTTGCGGACCTTATCGTGGGTCTGGCTGCGGATCATGCCATCTTCGGCATTGTTTTCGTCGGACTGAAGTACGTCGAAGATGTTAAAGGTTTCGGTTTGGCCGACCTGGGGACGGCGCTTGTTGCGGCGGAAGGAGTCTACGCACATATTGTACGAGATTCGCATGGCCCACTGGAGGAACTTGCCCTCGTGGTTGTATTTGCCCCGACGGAGCGTATCGATAATTTTGATGAACACCTCCTGGAAGATATCTTCCGCTTTGCTGTGGTCCTTCGTGAAAAGGTAGATGGAGGTGTAAATCTTTTGCTGGTGACGGCCGAGCAATTCTTCGAATGCGCGATCGTTTCCAGTGAGGTAGAGGTTGATCAGTTCCTGATCGGTGTGAGACTTGACGTCCATAACTAACGATGTTTCAATTTGGGATTATTCCCGAAGCGGGAGCCGGCGCTACTGCCAGTTATCAGTTAGTGTAGACGTATAGACTAATAGGAAGACTTTAATGAGAAATGAGAAAAGTAAAAACTAACAGGGGGTGCAGCCCCTTTCTACGATCAAATATAAGCTACCTCTCCGCACCCAAGCAAATTTTCTTGTCGTCAGGAAAGACTTTTAACCCCTTTTTAACACAATTTGGGAAATATTGTTTTGAAAAAATTAACTATAATTGGTAGCATTCTGAATAAATTGAATAAACAGAATATTATTTGGAATAGCGCAGAGTTATGCGTGCCCAAATTTTTTACGCAATATTCACAGCCCATGGGGTTATTGTATACCCCATTGCTTTAAATATACTCCGCTTTAGACTCGCTTTTCCCCTATCAGATGCTCAGTTCCTGGAAGGCTCAGGACCGGGTCACGAAAGCTCGTAGCAGCATGACCCTCCAGGACGCCGTTGGTCTCCCTTAATTGGATAACCCACATACCGCGACTATGGGGAGAGGGAGACACGGTACCCTCCTAGTAGCGGGGAGGAGGAGCAGCCCTAGCTGAAGTAGGTAGGTATCTATAGAGGGGACGTCCGGGTGGCCCTCCTGGACATCAAATCGCGAACTTCCGCGAGGTCAACCAAACCCTGCGAAACGTGACGAGAGCGGAGGGCCGACTCACGATCACCGCTTACCCTCCATCCCGCAGCGATTAAAACTCGGGCAGCACGGTAACTTACGGGCCAGCGCCTTACGTTAGCCGACGCTTTCGGTGGTATCCGCAAACCGAACTGTGCGAAAGAGAAGCGACCACACTAGTTGCGGAGGGCTAGCAGGTATCCGGGATCGCCTTTAGGGGCGAGCAAACTAAAGCGTCGAACCGAATGCGCGGACCGGCGGTTTACTTGCCTCCGCCCAGGCGGGTCGCCGCTATGCCCTCCTCCCTGCCTGAAGAAGCGGACGAAAACAAAGAGATATGAGCTCACCCCAACCCGGAGCGGCGGTCACCTTCGACTTGGCCGCGCTGAACGAAAAATTTGCCGTCCTGGACTTCCAGGAGCGGATCACCCGGCTATACCACTACTTTCCCGTTCAAGAAGTGCTCTTTACTTCTAGCTTTGGAACCAAGTCCGTAGTCATGTTGACCCTAGTGAGCCGGGCCAACGCCGCGCAAAAGGTCCACATTTTAAATACTGGCTACCACTTTCCCGAAACCCTGGCTTATCGGAATACCCTAGCCGAACTTACGGGCTTGGAGGTGGCAGAAATTTTACCCGACCCCCAACGACATGCCCTCACCCAGGACAATAGGATGTGGGACAGTCAGCCCGGTCGCTGTTGCCACTATAATAAAGTCATGCCGCTTAAAACCGTGAAGGCTGGCCACCGGGTATGGATGTCGGGGGTGCACAGCTACCAAACGATGAACCGGGCGGCCATGGAAATCTTTGAAGAGGTGGAAGGACTTATTCACTTCCATCCGCTCATCGATATCGAGGAGGGAGAATTCCGCTACCTCCTCGAAAAAGATAAGTTGCCCCGTCACCCCCTCGAGGCCCTGGGGTATGGCTCCATTGGCTGCACCCACTGCACCCGCTCCGGGCAGGGCCGCGCCGGTCGCTGGGCAGGGACGGACAAGGAGGAGTGCGGGCTGCACCTGTAGTTAATTTACTGAACCCACAGCAAGTAAAACCAGATGATCCAAACAGATATTCTAATCATTGGGGCCGGCCCCGTTGGCCTATTTACCGTTTTCGAGGCCGGACTGCTTAAACTGCGCTGCCACCTCATAGACAGCCTGGGTCAACCCGGAGGACAACTCACGGAGATCTACCCCAAAAAGCCGATTTACGATATTCCCGGCTTCCCCAGCATACTGGCCGGGGAGTTGGTCGATAACCTGCTCGAGCAGATCAAGCCTTTCCACCCCGGCTTCACCCTGGGGGAGCGCGCCGACAAACTGGAGCAGGTCGGGGAAAAGATGTACCGCTTGACCACCAGCCGCGGTACGACCATCGAAGCCCCGGTGATCTGCATCGCCGGTGGACTGGGCTGCTTTGAGCCCCGCAAACCGCCCATCCCTAACATCGAAAATTTTGAGGATAACGGGGTGGCTTACGTCATTCGAGACCCGGAAGTCTACCGCGACAAGCGAGTACTTTTGGCCGGCGGGGGCGACTCGGCCCTTGACTGGACCATCTTCCTGGCTCAAGTAGCGGCCGAAGTGACCCTCGTCCACCGCCGCGACAGTTTCCGCGGCGCCCTCGATAGCGTAGAAAAGGTGATGGAGTTGGCCAAAGCCGGACGAATCAATCTCGTTACCAACGCCCAGGCGGTAGGCATTGTCGGCGACCGGAAAGTAGAAGGCGTCATCGTCAAACACAAGGCGGGCGAGGAGGAAACAATCGCTGTCGACAGCTTTGTCCCCCTCTTTGGCCTCTCGCCGAAACTCGGTCCCATCTCCGACTGGAACCTCACCATCGATAAGAATGCCATCGAGGTCGACACCCGAGACTACAGCACGGGCGTCCCCGGCATCTACGCCATTGGGGACATCAATACCTACCCTGGTAAACTTAAGTTGATCCTGTGTGGATTTCACGAGGGTACGCTGGCCGTGCAGTCCGCCTTCAGCTATATCTATCCCGACAAAAAGCTCAGTTTTAAGTATACTACCGTCAACGGAGTCCAAGGACTTCCAAAGGCGGAAGCAGCCTCCATTAACGCATAACAAAAGCGCCCACTCATCGGGATGGGTGGGCGCTTCTACGGTGCGGGGGTCAAACATACCTAGCTGACGGCGATCTCGCGCTTGACGCTCGCTTTGGTCCGGACGAAGGACAGGATGTCGCGATGCAGGCGCTCCCGGTGGGTGTAGAAGAGCCCGTGGGGGGCATCATCGTACTTATGGTAAGTGGCGGCGGGGATCAGCTGGTGGGTAGCGTCACCCCCTACTTTGATGGGCACGATCTTGTCGTCCTGCCCGTGGATAATTAACGTAGGAATCGTAAACTTCTCGAGGTCAGGACGGAAATCCGTCTTAGCGAAGGCCGTAATGTAGTCGATCCCCGCGCGGGACGAGCCGCTCAGGGCCATCCCCTGGGTCCAGCCCAGGAAGGCGTCACTAACGGGGTGGCTCAGCAGACCAATGCCGTAAAACTGCTTAGCCCAGGTGGCGAAGAAATCGGCTCGGTCCTTTCGCATCCCGTCGATCATGCCCTGAAATACACTCCACTCTACGCCTTCGTGGTCGTCGGTATCGAGCATGTAGGGCGTAACGGAACTGATGAGTACAGCCGCCGACAAGCGGTCCTCGCCGTATTTGCCGATGTAGCGGGCCACCTCGCCGCCGCCCATACTAAAGCCTACCACGGTCACGTCACGTAGGTCCAGCTCTGTCAGCACCGCCTGTAGATCATCGGCCAGGGTGTCGTAATTGTAGCTGTCTCCTACCTTGGAAGAATACCCAAAACCCCGCCGATCATAGGCAATACAGCGTAGGCCTTCCCGACTCAGCTGCTCCATTTGGTACTCGAACATGTCGCCGGTCAGCGGCCAGCCGTGAATGAAAACTACGGGTTTTCCGCTTCCGTACTCCTGATAGCGCAGCTTGACTTCTTGGCCTGATGCTTTGTCGGTAGTGGTAATGAATTGCATGTTGTTCTGTCTTTGTTTAATAATCTAAGTGCGTAGCATTCACGCACTTATAGATGTGCCTACACGGATATTTTGTTCAGCGCCGCAATTAAATTGGGGGCCGGCAACGGTCAACGACGTCGGGCAACCGACAGCCCGTCGCGGAGCGGTAGGACGGTCACCGTAAAGCGGGCGTCCTGGTGCACCAGGCTGTTGTAGCGGTGCAACGAATCGGCGTCCGCGTCCCGGGTCTTGCGGCCGGCCTTGCCGTCCCATAACACATTATCTGCTAGCAAAAGTCCTCCGGGCCGGATGCGTTCCGCCAGGAGTTCAAAGTACTCCGGGTAGCTGCGCTTATTGGCGTCCAAAAAGACGAGGTCATAAGGGCCCACCAAGGCCACGAGCACCTCTTCCGCCTGCCCGACGTGCAAATCAATCTGGTCCGCATAGGGGGAGGCATTGAAATGGTGTTGGGCCAGCCAGGCGACCTCCGCGTCCCCCTCGATGGTGTCTATCGCACCGTCCGCGCTTAGGCCTTCCGCCAGGCAGAGGGTGGCGTAGCCGGTGAAGGTGCCGATCTCGAGCACACGTTCGGGCCGGTGAATGGCGGACAGCATAGCGAGGAGCCGACCCTGCAGCCGCCCGCTCATTTGCTGGGGGGCTAGGGTTCTGAGGTGCGTCTGCCGCTCCACCTCAGAGAGATAAGCGGGCACGGGACCGCTGAAGGAGCTGGCGTAATCCGCCCGGGGGTCGGGGCGGTCGCGTTGTGATCTACCAGGCATCGGCATCGTCTAGCGGAGCACTGCGAAAAACAGCCTTGGTGTGGGCCCGGGCGCACTGCCGGTCGTACAGCAAGCGGGCAAGGGCCTCGTGCGGGGCCGCGGGTGTAGCGGGATGCAGGGCGCGGGCAACGGCGGCCTCGTCCAGGTCCAGGGTGTAGCAGAGACTCATTAGGTATTCCATCCGGTGGCGCATCAGGTCGGCCACGCGTCGGGCAAGCCACTCCAGCAGTTCCGCTTCGGTGAGCGGTTGACGGGGGAGGTCGAAATCCTGGCGGAGCAGGTCGGCGGTAGCAGGATGGACGGGCATGGCGTAAATATAGCGCGGGCTGCCCCCCCCCGGAGGCAGCCCGCGCTGACCTATGCAGGTCGGGTTACTTTAGTTCCAACTCCGTGCTTCCCACCAGGAAGCCCTTGTTGTATAATTCAATGTTGTAAATCCCTTCGGCAAACTCGGTGCCGGAAGCATTCCACTCGGCACAGTGATTAGCGGCATCGCCCTGGAAATCGAAGGGAACGTTCTTGGTGAAGGGGATCTGTTCGCCGGCATCCGTGGTGAGCACTCCGCTACCTTCCGCCTCGATACTCATCGTCTCTCCCGTAGGATTGATGATGCGCATCTGGAAAGTCTCTTCTCCGGCGCGGGCAACGGCGTTGTCCAGGCTATTGAAGCACACGTAGAGACGCTCCACGTTCTTGGCGTTATTACGACCTACCCAACGACCGCTATTGCGCATTTTCTGGCCCTCGGCCGTGACGTTGTTGGTCTTGAGTACGCTCGCTACATTCACCTTGCGGCTCAGTTCGTTGTTCTTGGTCGCGAGTTGCTCCCGCTCACTGACCAGGACGGCCCGCTCGCTGTTGAGTTGCTCATTGGTTTGCTGGCTGACCTGAAGGTCGCTGCTCAGCAGGTCCCGTTCGCTAGACAGCCGGTCCCGGTCCTCGGCCAGTGCCGCATTGGTGGCGCGTAGTTCCTCCAGTTCGGCTAAGTAGCCGGTCACCTGCGACTTCAGGGCCGCGAGCTCGGTGCGGGCCGAGCCGAGGTTGCGGGAATCGCGCGTGAGGCTGGTGATCTTTTCATTCTGCAGGCGAAGCTCTTCCTTCTGCTGATCGATCATGGCGTTCAGCTCTTCGTTGCTGCCGCGCATTTCCTCCAGCTCGGCGAGGGATTCGTAGTACTGCTTTTCGGCCTGGGCCTTAAACTGCTCCATCTCGACTAGGTCGGTGGTAACCTTTGCGTTATCCGTACCCCGGTTCATGAAGCCGATGCCGAGGGCGATGAGGGCGATGAGCAATACGCCGATGATGCCCGCCAGGAGAGGCGTACGATTCTTTTGCGGACGCGGGGTGGGGGTAAACTGAGGGTCGGGAGTAGGATTACTCTGGATGGTTGCCATAAAGTGTTGGTTTGATGATGAGTGCGAAACCGGCACGGTGCAATTGCCGGAGACCACTCGAAAGATGGCCCGCTTGTTCGTCAGGCAGGTTACTAAACGCCCTAACCGGAGGATGTATTACGAAGAAACGTTAAAGTTTGTAATCCACCTAACCGGGAAGAACTTACTCCAGGCATACGATCAGGCTCCGCGGGCCGTGGGCACCAATCACTAAACTCTGCTCGATGTCCGCCGTTTTGCTGGGTCCGGCAATGAATACACCGAAGCCGGTGGCTCCGATGTCGATGCGCCGGTAGGCCTCGTGCATGGTACCAACCAGGGCGGAGCGGCTTAGTACCAGGATCAGATGCTGCGTGATGAAGGGCAGTACGCGGTGAACCGCTTCGGTTTCGCTTACCCACATGGCCCCGTTCTCCGCTACCCCGATCTGTGCCCGCAGTACGGCCAGGTCGACCCCGGCGAGCTGTAAGGGGTCGGCCACGGCGGCGGGGTCGAGGTTGCCGGGTACCTCCGGGAGGGTCGAGGCGACGGTGGTACCCGCAAACCCGCTCACGTAGGCCGCGAGCTGCCCGCGCTCCAAAAAGGTGGTCTTGCTGGCGGCCAGTACCGCGCGAAACCGGGGCTCCCACGACACCTGCGCCCCCGCCCCCTCCGGTATGGGATCGGGGGGGAGCTGGGGGAGCTCCCGGGGGCCGGGCTTGTTATCCCGTATGGCCTGGAGAATGACTGCTTTGCTGCTCACGCGTTGGCGTTGTGGGTACGGGCGTACCACTCCTTGAAACTTTCCGCGGGGACTTCCGGCAGTTCCCGGCTCTCCCCCCAGGGATTGAAGCGATGGTATACCCAGGCGCGGGGCAACAGCTTCAGGGCGCTACGGGCGGCTTTGCCTACGAAGTTGTAGAGGCCGCCGCGGCTCAGGACGGCGCCGGCACCGAGCAGGGGCACCCGCTTTGTATGCGCTAGGTGGCCCGCTTCACTGACGAGCTGTCGCCACTTATAGAGCTGTTCGTGGATATCGATCTTGACCGGGCAGACGTCGGAGCAGCTCCCGCACAGGGTGGAGGCAAAGGCCAGGTCGCCGTGCTGCTTCAGGTCGATGCCGGGGGATAGGATACTGCCGATTGGGCCCGGGATGGTGTGGTCGTAGCTATGCCCCCCGCTGCGGCGGTAAATCGGGCAGGTATTCATGCAGGCGCCACACCGAATGCACTTTAGGCTGTTGCGGAAGTCTTCCCGCCCGAGCTGCTTCGTGCGCCCGTTGTCAACGATCACGACGTGCATCTCGCCGCCGGGCTTAGGTTTGTGGTGGTGACTGGTGTAGATGGTGACCGGCTGACCCGTGGCGCTGCGGGCGAGCAGGCGCGTGAAGACCCCCAGATGTTCGGCCCGGGGAATGACCTTTTCTATACCCATGCAGTGGATCTGTACGGGGGCAAGGTGGACCCCCATGTCGGCGTTGCCCTCATTGGTGCACACCACGATTCCCCCGGTCTCGGCCACCGCGAAGTTCACGCCGGTGATGCCGGCCCGGGCGGCCAGAAACTTTTCCCGCAGGTGCTGCCGGGCGGCCTCGGTCAAATACTGAGGATCACTGGCGCCCTCGTCCGTCCCCAGCTGCTCGTGGAACAACCGACCAATCTCCTCCTTTTTAAGGTGGATGGCGGGCATGACGATGTGACTCGGGGGTTCCTGGCGGAGTTGCAGGATACGCTCCCCCAGATCAGTGTCGATTACCTCGATGCCCTGTTCCTCTAAATAGCCGTTGAGGTGACACTCCTCCGTCAACATCGACTTAGATTTAACGATGCGGTCGATCCGGTGGCGTACCAGGATGGAGTGTACGATCGCGTTGTGCTCCCGGGCGTCCACGGCCCAGTGGACGATAACCCCATTCGCGGTAGCCTGGGCGGCGAACTCCTCTAGGTAGGTATCCAAGTTGCTGAGGACGTTATCCTTGATGTCCGAGCCCAATTGCCGTATAGATTCCCACTCGGAAATGCCCTGCACGATGGTATCGCGCTTGGAGCGGACGTGCCAGAGCGATTCGTCGTGCCAGTTGGTGCGGGGCTCGTCGAGGAGGAAGTCGGCGGCGCGTTCTGCGTGGGTCATACCTGCAATATCGGCAATCTCCGGCGGGGAACCATCCGGTGGTGTGCTGGCTAACGGTGGATCCCTAAACAACACAGCCCGGCCCTTCACGGGGAAGGGCCGGGCTGGCGCAGACGCCGCAGTGGGCGACAATTATTAGATGCGGCGCTCCTTAATGCGGGCCTTCTTCCCTACGCGGTCGCGCAGGTAAAACAGGCGGCTGCGGCGCACCTTACCATTCTTTACAATAGTGATGGCATCAATGGAGGGGGAGGAGATCGGAAAAATCCGTTCTACGCCAATGCTGTTAGAAATCTTCCGGACGGTAAAAGTTTTAGTAAGTCCCTCCCCCTTAATCTGGATCACATCGCCCCGAAACTGCTGAATTCGCGACTTTTCACCCTCCGTAATGAGGTAATCGACCACGACGGTATCACCGGCGCGAAATTTGGGAAAGTCTTTTTGTTTGCTGACCTGTTCGTGTACGAAGGAGATGGCGTCCATGGCTTCTGTAAATTTTTACCGCAGCTTGCGGCCCGCAAAGGTAACGTTAATTCTACCAAACCACAAACAGCTATACCTTACTTTTCTGTTCTAATGGGGCATAAGGGCCGAAGGCGGTCCCTAAGCGCTCATTCTCCAGGTCACTAGCGAGATCTTTACAAACCTCTTCGTAGTAGGGGACCGCTTGCCCGGTACCGCTAAGGTGGGCAATTCTTATTTTAACGTCGCCTTGTTAACCCGTCCTGAACCCCGCACGTTTTACTGATGTGCTCGGTTGTTGCCGCTCGCCCGACGACGATCGATTGATACACAAATTGAACCCCTTATGAACTCCCTCTTCCTCACCTTCGCCCTCGTGCTCTCTCCCCTAGTGGGCAGCAGTTCACTCCAGGCACAGACCATCGGTGACATCACCAAGGCCCTCGGCAGCGGCAACACGGCCGCCCTGGCCGGTATGATGGATTCCGAGGTGGAGCTCAGTCTCCTCGGCACAGAGGACCTTTACACCCGCGACCAGGCCCGCCAGAAACTACAGGCCTTTTTCTCCACCAACGCCCCCTCCGGCTTCAGCCAGGTCCACCAGGGCTCCTCTAAGTCCGATAATGCCGAGTACTGTATCGGTAACCTCACTACCAGCACCGGGGTATACCGCCTCTACATCTACGTGGTGAAGAAGGCCGATAAGATGGTTCTGCAGGAGTTACGTTTCGACCGCGAGTAGCGCCGCCTTGGTAATTTGTTCTAAGTCCTGCTCCCGCATGCAGCGGAAGTGGCCTTGGGGGCAGCTTGCGTACCCAATTTTGGAACAGGGCCTGCAGTCCAACCCCTTCACCTCGGCCACAACTTGAGCTTCCGCGTCCGGGAGGTAGGAATACATGCCCAGGGCGGGTACGGTGTTTCCCCATACGCTGACAATGGCTTTGCGGTAAGCCGCCGCGACGTGCATTAAGCCCGTATCGTGAGTGATGACCACGGCAGCCTGTCGAACCAAGTCCGCCGATCCATTCAGGGGGTACTTGCCGCAGGCGTTCTCGATGTGGGTTCCCGTGGCCGCGATGCGGTCGCCGAGCGCCGCCTCCGCCGGTCCCCCGAGCAGGACGACGGGGTGGGGGAGGGTCGCACAAATCCGGATGATCTGCCCCTCCTCCAGCCGTTTGGTCGCGTGGGCCGCCCCAATCACAAAGGCCACGAAGGGTAGGTCGTCGGCCCGCTCTACCCCCTCTCCCGCGCCCACAAAGTAGTCGAGCCCCTTGCCGTCGTTCCGTACCCCCAGAAAGGCGGCGGCCGCGAGGTAGCGATCCACGACGTGGCGTTCGGGCATCCAATCGATGCGCAGGCGGGTGAGCAGGAACTTGCGAAAATTTAGTTTGTCAAAGGTGCGGATGCGCGGCGGGCGCTGACCCCGGCGCAGATTTCCCGAACGATCAGTCGCTGCTTGAGCTCCAGCGTCCGCAAGTTGCCGTGGAGGTCGATCAGGTGAGTGAAGCCCTGTGTGGTAAGCTCCGGAGCGATGTCTCCGATATCCTTTCTGATGGTCCAGAGACGGTCGACGTAAGGATTGTGCTTCAGGGTAGCCGCAAAGCTCGCCTTCGTCAGAAAGTGCACCTCCGCGCCGGTCTGTTGCTTGACGCAGCGAATGACGGGAGTGGTGAGCACGATGTCGCCGATGGAGGAGAAGCGGACGATGAGGATTTTAGCAGGGGACACCCGACAAAGTTAGCTTAGTCTAGGGCGTCGTACAATTTCTGATTAACGGTTACTACAAGTGCCGTGTGCATTTCGGTGTGGCCTACTTCTTCCATTTCCGGAAGCTCCGCCAGAACCTTTACCCCCGAATGCTGCTGTATGATCCGCGCCGATTCCGGGTTGTCTCCCCCGCTGAATACGACGCCCGCGCACCGCATCCCGCGTCCCCGCAACACCTCCAGGCTCAGCAGGGTATGATTGATGCTGCCGAGGTAGTGGCGCGAGACCAGGATGACCGGCAGCTTCAGGTGGGCAGCCAGGTCGATCATGCAGGCTTGCTCGTTGAGGGGGACAAGCAGTCCGCCCGCACCCTCGACCAATAGGGCGCGTCCCTGCGTGTCGGGCAGGGTGAAATCGGTAAGCGAAATTTCCAGGCCATCGACCCGCGCCGCGTAGTGCGGACTGGCGGGCGTACGCAGGCGGTAGCGCTCGGGATGGTAGCGGTCGGCATCCATACCGGTCCAGGACTGTACCCGGTCGCGATCACCGAAGTCTAGGTCACCCGCCTGCACGGGTTTCCAGTAGTCGGCGTCGAGGGCCAGTTGCAGGAAGGCGCTGGTAACCGTCTTGCCTACCTCCGTACCAATGCCGCTAATGAAGTATGCTTTTCCGCTCACGCTACGGCTTCCTTCGTTTCCTCGCGGATCATACTCACGAGGGCGTTGATCCAGCGCGGATCGTCGTTGAGGCTGGGCACCAAGTCGATGTGATCGCCGCCCCACTTCTCGAACTCCTCCTGATATTCGACGCCGATCTCGATGGTCGTTTCGAGGCAGTCGGCCACGAAGGCGGGACTAAAGCAGAGAATCTTCTTCGCGCCCTTTTCCTTGGCCAGGTTCTCCAGGGTGTCGATGGTGTAGGGCTTGGCCCAGTCATCGAAGCCGAGGCGGCTCTGGAAGCTGGTGGTGTAGCGGTCGGGGGGGAGGCCCAACTCGGCGGCGATGGCGCGGGTGGTGGCGTGGCACTGCGCGCTGTAACAAAATTGGTTGACGCGGCTTATCGATGTGCAGCAACCTGCCTGCACGTAGCAGTGGTTGCATTCGTCGGCCTTCTTCAGCTGGCGCTGGGGCAGGCCGTGGTAACTGAAAATGATGTGGTCGTAGCGGGAGAGGTCGCCGAGGTCGCGGGCGTTGTCGGCAAAGACCTTGATCAGCTCGGGCTGCTCGTAGTAGCTGTTGACGAGCTTCACGTCGGGGATCGTCTGCTGCCGGGAGAGCAGCCGCATGACCTCCTGGTGTACGGAACCCGTGGTAGCGCTGGCGTACTGGGGAAAGAGCGGAAAGACCAGGATGCTCGATACCTGCTCGGCCAGCAGGGCGTTCAGTGCCGACTCGATGCTGGGGTTTTGGTACCGCATGGCTAGGCGCAGTACGTAGCCGTCGCCGAGGGCGGCCGCGACCTTAGCGGCCACGATTTCGCCGTAGTACTTGAGGGGGCTGCCGTCTTCCGTCCACAGCTCCTGGTAGAGCTTGGTGGAGCCGCCCGTCTTGAAGGGGTTGACGATGCCGGAGCGGATCGGGGCGATGATGCCGCGCACGAGCAGCTGCTGGGCGACGCCGGGCAGGTTGTCGATCACCCGCGGGTCGGTCAGGAACTCCCCCAGGTAGCGGTTGACCGCCTTCGGGGTGGGCGCATCCGGCGTCCCGAGGTTGACGAGCAGGACGCCCTGTTTTCCGTAGTGCGACTGAAGCGGCATAAGTGAGGGGGATTAAACTGATGTAACGAATTAACCCGGTAGCCGCGATTGGGTTTATCTACACACAAGCTCCCTCCCATGACCGTTTCCCCCGCTACCCGCAACTGGCGCTACGCCCTGCTCGCCGTCTTTCTCCTCGTTCCGATCGCCAACTACATTCCAGTCGTTCTCGACGCCAACCAGGACCGCTTCTCCGACGGCCTGCAGACCCGGGTGGACGCGGCGAGCTACGGCTTCAGCATCTGGGGGGTGATCTTTACGGGGATGATCATCTTTGCCGCGCTGCAGTTGCGGGTCGACCGCGAGTCAGCCGGCCAGCGCCGCGCCTATCAATTTTTGATCGTGGCGGGGCTGGCCAGTATTGCCTTCGTGCCGATCAGCTTGGGGGATAACCAGTTGCTCGTTTTCGTAGACCTCCTTTGGCACCTCCTGGCCCTCATCGGGGCGTACCTATCCCTGCGCGCCCACGTCCGCGAAGTGGGAGAGCCCGCCTACGGATGGAGCTACTTCGCCCCTTCGCTGTACCTGGGGTGGATCAGCGCGGCCACCGTCATCTCCACGGCGCTGGCGCTGCGGCAGGTTGGCATCGACTTCCCTCCTCAGGTGGCCATTTACATCGCTACTGGGCTCGTGCTGGTGCTGATTGCCCTGGGTGCCTACCTGGGCCTGCGGCGGGACGGCTTCTACGCCCTCACGGTAGCCTGGGCCCTGGTGGCCGTAGCCGTCAAACAGCAGGATGCGCCGGTGCTCTTTTGGGCGGCCCTCGCGGGTGCGGTGGGACTCACCGTGCTGGCGGGCTCCGGTTTGCTCTCCCGGCGCGACTTTTTCTACGCCACCTCCCCAAAGTAAGCGCCCATAATAAGGAGCAAGCCCAAACGTTGGTGATCCATGAATTACCCGTTGTGCATCATCCTGCTCTGCGCGCTGCTCACCGGCTGCTGCAAGGAAGAATACCGATTTAGTGGCGATATCGCAGTTAGCCTCGTGGAAAATACCAGCGCGCCCGTAAGCGTAGGCCTAGTGGCGGATACCCTGGGCGGTCCCTTCCGGTACTCGGCCCGTGCGGACTACGATCGTTTTACGGAGGTACCGGTAGTTCGTCCGGCTCAGTTGCTGCTGGCCTTCAGTTGCGACGAGACTTACGACCGCACGCTGGACCCCGCTAGCGTGCGGGTATTCCTCGACCGCAGCATCACCTTTGACGGGCAGCCCCTGGCCGTGGGGGCGGATCTCGTGGCCCTGCTGGCGGGTATTCCGGAATTCGACGCGGATGCATTCGTGTACGGCCAGGGGGTGGACCTAAGTTTCGGCGCCTCCTTCCTGGAACGGGCGGAAATCCCCCCGGGCAGGTACACCTTCACCCTGGAGGGGGAACTCGACGACGGTACGCCGGTGGCGCAATCGACGGCGGTGTACCTGGACCTGTAGCAGTTTGTCGGGGACGAAACCGCGGCAACGGGGGGGATGGGCCGCCCCGCCGTACTATTGTACCGCTGCATTTCCTTGCGTATGGTCCAATCTACCGTAGCTAAACTCCTGCTGTCTCCGATCTCGCTCCTGTACGGGGCCGGGGTAGGCTTTCGCAACTGGGCCTACCGGCGGGGCATCCTGCGGGGCATCAGCTTTTCGGTACCGGTGATCAGCGTCGGGAATCTCTCGGTGGGCGGGGCGGGGAAAACACCGCACATCGAGTACCTCATCCGCTTACTCGACCCTTACCTGAACATCGCTACCCTCAGCCGGGGCTACCGGCGCAAAACGCGGGGCTTTCTGGTGGTGCGGCCGGAGCATACGGTAGAGGACGTGGGGGACGAACCCCTGCAGTACGTACGCAAGTTTCCCGAGGTGATGGTGACCGTGGCCGAGGAGCGCGCTTTCGCCATTCCGGAGATCGTGGGGCGGCGGCCGGATACCCAGTTGGTACTGCTCGACGACGCCTTTCAGCATCGCGCCGTCAAGCCGGGCCTCAACATCCTCCTCACCGAATGGGCGCGCCCCTTCACCCGCGACCACCTGCTGCCCAGCGGCCGCCTACGCGAGTGGCGAAGCGGCTACGCGCGGGCCGACGTGATCGTCGTCAGTAAGTGCCCGGAGACCCTCGACCGCGCCGCCGCCGACGCGCTGATCGGGGAGATCGACCCACTGCCCCACCAGCGGGTATTCTTTAGCTACTACGCCTATACGGCGCCCTATTATCTGCTGGACCACCGCTACCGCCTGCGCCTGGAAGAAGGAATTTCGGTACTGCTAATCTCCGCCATCGCCAATACGGAGTACCTGCTTTCGCACCTGCGCACCGCCGCACAAAGTGTCCGTAGCCTGGACTACGCCGATCACCACTTTTTCACCGGCAGCGATCTGGCTAACCTCCGACAACGCTACGAGGAGATGCCGGGCAAGCACCGCGCGATTGTGACCACGGAAAAGGACGCCACCCGCCTGGAAATGCATCGGGCGTTCATCGAGGAGTCGCAACTGCCAGTTTTCGTACTTCCCGTCGAGGTGCGCTTTCATTTCGGGGAGGGGGAGGCCTTTAATGGGCTGGTACGCGATTACCTCCTCGACTTCCGGGCGTGAGCGGGTGCGGTAGAATGCCTACTTTGCAACCCCCTTGCTACCCTATCTATGTCTAAACCCTTTTTCTGGGTCCTTCACTTTATGAGCCGCTGGATGCTGCGCATTTTCTATCCCTCGATGGAGACGGAAGGGGTACACTACGCCAACCATCCCGGGCCGACGCTGCTGTGCGGTAACCATCCGAATACCCTGGCTGACCCCCTGATGGCTGGTATTCACCTCGACTACCAGACCTACTTCCTGGCCAATGCCGGTCTGTGGATGAACCCGGTCACCGGCTTCATCATTGATCCCTTCTGCATCCCCGTGGCGCGCCCGAAGGACAAGGAGGCCGGAGCCGATAAAGGAAGCAAGGAGGAAGTCTTCAACCGCACGTTCAATGCTTTAGAGACGGGCAAGATCATGTACATCGCCCCGGAGGCCTACTCGGAACTAGAGCGAAAACTGCGCAAGATCAAGGCCGGTGCCGCTAGCCTGGCCCTGGAGGGGGAAGCGCGCAACGACTGGCAGCTTGGCGTGACCCTGCAGCCCGTGGGCGTGAATTATGAGAGTCCGACCACCGCCTTTAGTCGCGCTTTCGTCCGCTACGGCGAACCCATCGTGGCGGCCGAATGGCGGGAAGCCTACGAAAAAAGCCCGATGCGCGCCGTGCGTGGGCTCACCAACTTGCTCGGCGAACGCATGGAGGGACTGCTCATCCACACCAAGGATAAGACCGAGGAGCGTTGCCTGCGCCGCATCGAGCGCAGCGTGCAAAGCGACCATCCCCGGACCGTAGCGGCCCACCACTACCGTACGCAGCGCATCCTGGCCTGGCTGCGGGAGCTCGGGGCGGAGGAGCGGGAGGCCCGCTGCGCCGTCGCCGCCGAATACGACAGCCTGCTGCGCGAGACCGGGCAGCAGGACCTGGAGTTTAGCCGTAACCCCCACCGCAGTTATTCCGCCGGCCTGTTTCTGGGACTGCCGCTGTTCCTGTACGGACTGCTCAACCACCTGCCCTGGCTGCTGGCCATGAATGGTATCTGGAAGGCCCTTGGCATTGACCGGGGGTATAAGGCCACCGTGCAAACGCTCGGCTCGTGGGTCGTGCTCCCCCTCCTGTACCTGCTGCAAACGCTGCTCTTCAACTGGGTGTACCCGGAGGGGATGGGGTGGGTCTACTTAATTAGCCTACCGGTCTCCGGGCTGTTTGCTCTGCGCTACTGGGTCACCTACCGGGCTTTCTGGGCCGGCCGCTTCAGCGGCCGGGGTAAATACGACACCCGCCTCCGCGAACTGCGGTCACAACTGCTGTCTGGACTGCCTGATTGGGAAGCTTCGGCGACCTCCGGTGCCGCTACCCGTACCGCCTGATTATGGATCTACTCCTACAAATTGGCATTTTCGTGCTTAGTATTGCCGCCCTGCTGTGGTCGAGTGACCGCTTTGTGGACTCGGCCGAGCGCATTGGTTTGTCGCTGGGCATCAGCCCCTTCATCATCGGGGTGACCATTGTCGCCTTCGGCACTTCCCTGCCCGAGCTGGCGACCAGTATCGTTTCGGTCCTGCAGGGCAGTAGTCAGATCGTGGTGGGTAACGTAGTAGGCTCCAACATCACCAACATCGCCCTGGTCCTGGGCCTGACCGCCGTAGTGGTGAAGAATATTGACCTCGACTACAACCTCTGGCACATCGATATCCCCTTCCTGTGGGGGAGCGCCTTTCTGCTGTACTTCTCGTTGATGGACTTCAACCTTTCCCTCTTCGAGTGCTTCCTCTTCCTGGGGGGGATCGTAATCTTCCTGGCCTACAGCTTTAAGGATCAGGACAAGACCGATAAAGAGGATCGTCCGAGCGCCAGTACGAAAGATTACGTCTCCCTGCTGGTGGGGGGGGCGGTTGTGAGCCTGTCGGCGACCTTCGTTATCCAGGCCATTACGGGCATCAGCCTGATTCTCAATATCGCACCTACCGTCATTGCCCTATCGGCGGTGGCCGTAGGGACGAGCCTGCCGGAAGTGGCCGTCAGCCTGGCCGCCGCCCGCAAGGGAAAGGCCTCCATTGCCGTGGGCAACGCCATTGGGTCCAACATCTTCAACACCTTCATCGTGATGGCAATTCCGCGCTTTTTCGGGCCGCTCATCATACCGCCCGAGATCATTTCCACTTACCTGCCCCTAATGATCGTGATGACCATCCTGCTCGGCGTCATGAGCAACAACCGCAAGATCACGCGCTGGGAGGGCTACGTTTTACTTTTGTTTTACGTATGGTACTTCTCTGCGATAATCCAGGACGCCGCTTAGGTGTTGTTGTAGGTGTACTTACGGCCATGGGCTAATTCTACCCCCACGTGACAGAATCGTTTTTTCGGTAAATTATCTTTGTGGCCGTTTCTACCCCCTCTATGCTGCAGCACTTCCACATCCTAACCCTGACCCACCGGAACGCCAAACTGAAGGAGGTCGGCGAGCTGGTCACCGCCTTTGAGGGCGGAGCGGGGTTGCGGGAGCACCTGATGCGGCTGCGCGACCGGGGCTTGATGCACGAGGTTTATTATGCCTCCACCTGCAACCGGGTCCTGCTGCTCTTCACCACTGAACGTGCGGTGGACGACAAATTTAAAGCCAGTCTGCTCGAAACGCCTACCCCCGTCCTCAGCCGGCTCAAGCACCTGAACGGGCTGCGGGCCATCAAACACCTCTACGAGGTGGCCGGGTCGATTGACTCTCTCGTTGTCGGCGAGCGCCAAATTCTCGGCCAGCTACGCGAAAGCCAGGAGCGCTGCCGCGAGTGGGGCCTGATTGGCGACGACCTGCGCATCATCTGTAACCAGGCCGTTCTGGCCGCCAAGGACATTTACGCCAACACCCGGATCGGGGAGAAATCGGTATCCGTGGTGTCCCTCTCCATGCAACAATTGCAGCGCCACGCCCCCAGCCGCAAGGCACGTATCCTGATCGTTGGGGCCGGACAGACTAACCTGCTGGTGACCAAGTTTCTCCTGAAGCAGGGCTACACCAACGTGACGGTTGCCAACCGCACCCTGCAGCGGGCCCAGCAGTTGGTCAGTGGCTTCGACAATGGCCGGGCCATTGAGCTCAACGACTTAGACGGCTACAAGGGGGGCTTCGACGTGCTCTTCGTGTGTACGGCCGCCTCTCAGGCCGTCATTACCCCTGAGCTGTTCAATTTCCTCCTGGCCGGGGAAGCCGCTACCGGCAAGATTGTCGTGGACCTGGGCGTACCGGCCGACGTCTCCGAGGCGACCGTAGCCCGCTACGACTTCACCTACATCGCCATCGAGCACTTGCGCGCGCTAGCCGATGAAAACATGAGCTTTCGCCGCCGGGAGGTTGACCTGGCCCACGGCATCATCGAGCGCCACCTGGAGGAGACCGAAATCCTGTACCAGACCCGCCTCATCGAGCGCGCCATGGCTGAGGTGCCCGGGCAAATCAAGGCGATCCGCCATAATGCGGTGAATAAAGTCTTCCGTAAGGAAATCGAGGACCTCGATCCCGAAGCCCGCGCCCTCATGGACCGTATGCTGCTGTACATGGAAAAGCGGTGCATCGGCATCCCCATGAAGGCCGCCCGGGAGGCCGTGCTTTCTCAGCGTTAGTGCTAAACCAACTGCCGGTTCTCTTCGAACT
Organism: Lewinellaceae bacterium; assembly: GCA_963710195.1. Taxonomy (GTDB): domain Bacteria; phylum Bacteroidota; class Bacteroidia; order Chitinophagales; family Saprospiraceae; genus Neolewinella. Next base: position 1,204,622 of record CAVPZF010000008.1, on the reverse strand, counting down.
GCCGCCGGATCACTTCCTGCACCGATACCCCCTCGATCTTGGATTCGAGCCAGCTCGGGATGTCGAGATAAGTGAACGGCCGGGACTCGTAGGGCCGTAGCGCCACTTCGTCCAGCCGTTCCTTCAGTTTGATGAACTCCTCGCGTAGGTCTTGTTCGCGGATACGCGGGATGCGGCGCAGGAAGCGGAAGATGATCTGCTGGGTTTCCTGCAGGTGCTCGACCTTGGAGAGGAAGCGGTAGACGCTTTTTACCTGGTACTCCACCAACTGCACGTTGCCCATTTCAAAGTGGCAGATCAGGCTGAGGATGCGAGCGTAGGCCTGGATGTCCGACCGGTAATTGGGGCTGCGCTGATTAATGATGAGGTTGAGGTAGTCGATGGCCGTATCGTTGTCTCCGCTCCCGAAGTACAGGCAGGCGATGCGGTAGAAGAACACCATATGGCGGTGGTCATCCCAGTTGTACCGGTTATCGTCAACGACCTCCATGATCTGGGGCACCAGACCCAGGCCCTGAGTAAAGGTGCCCTCCATGTAGTGGCGCCTGATCTGGTGATCGAACTGATAGAGGTGGTAGAGCCCCGCGACGTTGACGTTGTTGGTGAGGTCAAACTGGTGGGGGAAAAGATCGAGGCGGTGCAGTTCGGCAATAAACTTGTCGTACTGCCACATATTGAAGAGGTTAGCCAGGTGGTTGTGCATCCCCTTCAGGTAAAGGGGGGCATTCACCTCGATCATCTTGGGTTGCTCGCGGAAGAGGTCGACCCACCGCTGGGTATGGCGGTAACAGAGGGGGAATTCCTGCCGCATGAGATGCAGCCAGTAATAGCTCTGGCAGTAGTAGACCCTACCCCAGAAGTCCAGCTCCTCGAACTCGGCCCTGGGCAGGTTGTCGCGGAAAAAGGCGAGCAGGTCGTCGGATTCCTCCTCGCTACTGACCAGGCCGTCTTTCAGATAAAGACCGTATAAGCGTAGGGAGAGGTTAGAGTAGCTGTTGGAATCGGCAATCTTGGTCGTCAGGGCTTCACACTCTATGCTAAGCTCTTCCGCGCGACCGGCGATGCTGCGGGTGATGTACTGCCCTTCGATCAGCTTTTCAAACTGAGCGGTTTCCAGGGCAATGGTGTGGGATTCTACTTCGAGGGCCCGTTTTTTAGTCTTATCGAGCACGTCGAGCGACTGCCGGTAAAGCCCCTTGTTGTAGAGGATGCGGGCGTAGTCGAGGTTTTCCCGCAGGGTGATCTCGTCGTCTTTGTTCCGATTCAGCAGCCGCAGGCTGGTAAGCAGCTGTTTGTAGAGGTGCGCCTTGAGGTTGCTGAGCTGCGACTTTTTTATACCTTCGATCCGTTTAAGCAGGTAAGTCTCGTCGTATTCACCGGTCCGTTCGAGAAGGTCGAAGAGCTGGAGGAAAAGAATATCGGCCTCCGCCTGCTGATTGCGCTTCACGAAAAGGCGAAAATGACGCTTTTCGGCGCGGTTGAGGGAAGCTACCAGCTTAAGTAAGTCGTCGGTCTTCTGCTTAGGCATTGTATAAACTGTTTCAGTAATAACTTGAATGCCAAAGTGTTGCAGAACAATTGCTTCGGCACTTGTTTAGCATTAGGGTAGATAATAGACATTGCTGCCCCGATGGCTTTGTACGGGGAAATACTAATTTTAGGTGATCGACAACTCCGTCTTAATTACTGCCCTAAAGATATAAGAAGCCCGCTAACCGGCCCGACCAAGTATGAATACCAAGCAAGTACAGATTTTTGATACTACGCTGCGCGACGGCGAGCAAGTGCCCGGCTGCAAGCTGGACACTCGGCAAAAGATCGTGATCGCCCGTCAGCTAGAGCTGCTCGGCGTAGACGTGATCGAGGCTGGCTTTCCGGTTTCTAGTCCCGGCGACTTTAAGTCGGTGCAGGAGATCGCCCGTACGGTTAAGGACGTGATTGTCTGCGGGCTCACCCGGGCCGTGATGAACGACATTGACGTAGCCGCCGCAGCCCTGAGGCCTGCCAAACACCCCCGTATTCATACGGGTATCGGTGTTAGCGACAGCCACATTCAATACAAGCTCCGCACTACGCCCGAGAAAATTATCGAGCGCGCCGTGGCGGCCGTCAAGCACGCTAAGTCTTATGTAGAAGACGTGGAGTTCTACGCCGAAGACGCCGGCCGTGCGGATAATGAATTTCTCGCCCGCGTCATTCAGGCAGTCGTGGACGCGGGTGCAACGGTGCTCAACATCCCCGACACCACCGGCTACTGCTTACCGGAAGAATACGGAGCCAAGATCGCCTACCTGCGCGACAACGTCAACGGCATCCACAACTGCATCCTGAGTACCCACTGCCACAACGACCTGGGTCTGGCTACCGCCAACTCTATTGCCGGGGCGCAGAATGGTGCCCGCCAGATCGAGTGCACCATCAACGGCATCGGCGAACGCGCCGGAAATACGGCTCTGGAAGAAGTCGTAATGATCCTGCGGCAGCACGCCGACCTGGGCCTGTACACCAACGTCAACGCTAAATTGCTGCTCGAGACCAGCCATATGGTCAGCGAAAGTATGGGTATGCTGGTGCAGCCGAATAAGGCCATCGTGGGCGACAATGCCTTCGCCCACAGCTCCGGTATTCATCAGGACGGCGTCATCAAGCGGCGCGACACCTATGAGATCATCGACCCGGCGGAGGTCGGCGTCGACCAGTCCAAGATCGTCCTCACCGCACGCAGCGGCCGCGCCGCCCTGGCCTACCGCTTCAAATTGCTCGGCTACGATCTCACTAAAGTTCAGCTCGACGAGGCGTATGAGGAATTTCTGACCATCGCCGACCAGAAGAAAGAAGTAGAGGACACCGATCTAGAGGGTATGATGAAGGGGGTCGCCGCCTGAGGTTGTTCACCTCTCACTACCGTAGTGTAATGGATTTACCGCAGAGCCACTGCGTCGACGCAGAGGCGCTTCGCTTACCCGCAGACCTTCACGGAGTTCTGAAGGACCATGACCTGGCGATCACTTGCCGTTTCGACGGAAGCTTAGTTTCGCCAGGTCACGGTCCTTGTGCATCGCCTGATCTAATCGTTTGGATAGGGGCAGCAGGGTCTCCTGAAGGTTCAGCGAGAAAGCATTTAGGGGCTCCCCCTCTTCCCGGTCCTTGGAATTAAGCACTTTACGGATGGTGCCGGCCATGAGGTAACTGGCGTGAATATTGATGAATTTGGTATCAACGAGCTCAAATCCTTCCACCCGAAAAAGATCCGCGTAGTAGCTCACGGGTCTGCCTAAGCACAGCTCATCACCGGCGATAGGATCATCAATCCGTTCGAAAAGGTGAATTTCCGTTTTCGCGACCCGAGCAATTTCCTGAATCAATGGCCTGAGCATGGCCTCATCCGTATTGTGCTGTAAGACCGTTGCAGTGAAGACCAGGTCTACCGAACAATCCGGGAAGGGCAGTTTGGTCCCGTTTATCTTAGTCAGCTCCACCTTCTCGGGTAGTGTAGAACGGGCGAGGGCTCCCATCTCGCTGGATATGTCAACACCCATCAGTTTAGCGGGGGGAGGGGTGGGGGAGTCGAGGATAAACCGCAGGTTGCCGCCGGGGCCGTGCCCGATCTCCAGCACCGACTTTCCACCGAAATCCAGAGAGGAGAGCATTTCTAAAAACCGCTCCCTTTTGTAGCGGTAGTAGGCCTCGTCGTCTCCGGTAATGATGTTGGCATCACCCCGGTGTCGGATGCGCTTGGCTACGGTAGACCAGTAAGGTTCCGGGTGGTACGTTTCGGAGCTCTACATGGAATGAAGAGGTGTTTATCTATAATAGGTGCGGGTACGAAGAGGTAGCAAAGGTGCAAAAATTGGGAGTAGCAGCTAGGGTATCCGATTCCCGACCTCCGCTTGGGTGTGCTTTGCCGCGACCGGGGGTCGCGAGCCGTCCCGTCCCGATCTGTTTATCTTTGTGGCCCAAATAGAGCCATCATGCCCACCCTATTCGATAAAGTATGGGACACCCACGTCGTCACCTCCGTACCCGGGGGCAACCAAGTCCTGTACATCGACAAGCACCTGATCCACGAAGTGACTAGCCCTCAGGCCTTCAATGGACTACGCCAGCGCGGCATTCCGCTGTTTCGCCGGGAGCGGATCGTGGCCACGGCCGACCATAACGTACCGACTAAGGACCAGGATAAGCCCATCACCGAGCCCCTCAGCCGCAAGCAGGTCGAGATGCTCACCAGCAACTGCGCGGAGTTTGGCGTGGAGCTTTACGGCCTCGGCCACCCCTACCAGGGCATCGTACACGTGATCGGCCCCGAGCTGGGCATCACCCGCCCGGGCATCACGATGGTATGCGGCGACAGCCATACGAGTACCCACGGGGCCTTCGGCGCAATCGCCTTCGGCATCGGCACCAGCCAGGTAGAACAAGTTATGGCGACCCAGTGCGTGCTGCTGGCTAAGCCTAAAAAGATGCGCATCAACGTCGAAGGCGACCTACAGCCCGGCGTCACTGCCAAGGACCTCATCCTCTACGTGATCGCCCAACTCGGCACGGGCGGGGGCACCGGTCACTTCGTGGAGTACGCCGGCAGCGCCATCCGGAATCTGAGTATGGAGGGGCGGATGACGATCTGCAACATGAGCATCGAGATGGGCGCCCGTGGTGGCCTTATTGCGCCCGATCAGACTACTTTCGACTACCTGGAGGGACGGAAGTTCACTCCGAAGGGAGCGGCATGGGACGCCGCCGTCGCGTTCTGGAAGACTCTCCCGACCGACGCCGACGCCTTCTTCGATACGGAGTACACTTACCGGGCGGAGGACATCCCCCCCATGATCACCTACGGTACCAACCCGGGCATGGGCATGGGCGTGGCCGACTCGATCCCCCTGGCCAGCGCCTTGCACGGCGAGGCCAGCATGCTTAAAGCGATGAATTACATGGACCTCACCATCGGTCAGCGGATGCAGGATATGCCCATCGACTACGTCTTCATCGGCTCCTGTACCAACAGCCGCATTGAGGACCTACGTCTTGCCGCGGGACTAGTGGCAGGGAAGCGGGTGCACGAGAAGATCACGGCGATCGTCGTTCCCGGCTCCCAGCAAGTCTCCCGTCAGGCCGTTGCCGAGGGGCTAGATCGGGTCTTCGAGGCCGCCGGCTTTGAGTTTCGCGGTGCGGGTTGCTCGGCCTGCCTGGGGATGAATGAGGACAAGGTGCCCCCCGGCCGCTACTGCGTCTCCACTTCTAACCGCAACTTTGAGGGGCGGCAGGGGCCCGGCGCGCGGACAATCTTGGCGAGTCCGCTTACGGCGGCGGCGGCGGCGATTGCTGGGCGGATTGTGGACGTTAGAAGGTAGAATTTACGATTTACGATTTACGATTTACGATTTACGATTTACGATGGTAGATTGGTGGGGCAACTCGCTTCGTCCGGTACGGCTCGACCGAGGGCAAATATTTTAAAACAATTTGTTTGTCTGTTAAGTATTTTGTATGCTTGTAGTCACCTAGAGAAATGACATGACTGCAGGAGAATTAGAAGAAAGGTTGCTTGACTATGGGGTGCGGTGCTCTAAACTCTGCCGGGCGCTGCCAACGAAGCAGTACTTTGATGCGCAGCACGTAGCGGGGCAACTCCTGCGTGCGGCAACGCATCCAGGATTTCACTATCCGGAAGCAAGAGCCGCAGAGTCACAGAAAGATTTTCTTCACAAGATTAAAGTACTACTCAAAGAATTGAGAGAATCGCACGCTGAGTTACGCTACATACGCAGAATGGGATACCTGGAATCAAATCGTGTAGCTCCGCTTATTAAAGAAGCGAACGAATTGGTGTCCATATTTACGGCAACCACCAAGCGGATCACGAACAAACAAGAGGGGCTGAGAAATGCGCGTAAATCGTAAATCGTAAATCGTAAATCGAAATGAAATCGTAAATCGTAAATCGTAAACCCCCATGCACCCCTTCAAAACCCTAACCACCACGGCCGTCCCCCTGCCCATCGAGGACGTGGATACCGACCAGATCATTCCCGCTCGTTTCCTGAAGGCGACGACCCGGGAAGGATTCGGGGAAAACCTCTTCCGCGACTGGCGCTACGACAAGCTGAATCACCCTAAGGAAGGCTTTGTACTGAACAATCCCACCTACGCGGGGGAGCTGTTAGTAGCCGGTGCAAATTTCGGGTGCGGCTCCAGTCGGGAACACGCGGCCTGGGCAATCCAGGATTTTGGCTTCCGGGCGGTGGTGTCGAGCTACTTCGCGGATATCTTTAGGGGCAATGCCCTCAACAACGGCCTATTGCCGGTGACCATCACACCCGCAGCCCTGGACGAGATTTTTCTTACCATCGAGGCGAATCCTGTGGCCCGCTTCACGGTAGACCTGGAGCAGCAAACCTTGACCAACGAAGAGACCGGCACGGTGACCGGTTTCGAGATTGACGATTACAAGAAGACCTGCCTGATCAACGGCTACGACGACATCGATTTCCTGCTTAGTCAGCGGGAAAAGATCGAAGCCTTTGAAGCGCAGCGGGTCGAACACTAGACTACTTGAAGTGAGTACATTTAACATTGCCGTCCTGGACGGAGACGGGATCGGACCCGAAGTCATCGCCGAAGCCATTAAGGTGCTAGACGTGGTAGCGGACCAGTTCAATCATACCCTTGATTACACCTACGCCCCCGTGGGGGCCGTGGCTATTGACCAGACCGGTGACCCCCTGCCCGACGATACCCTCGCGCTCTGCAAGCGCAGTGATGCGCTGCTCTTCGGGGCCATCGGCCACCCCCGTTTCGACAACGACCCCACCGCTAAAGTGCGGCCCGAGCAGGGACTGCTGAAGCTCCGCAAGGAACTCGGGTTGTTTGCTAACTTACGGCCCGTAGCGGGCTACGCCGAGTTAGTAGACTTAAGCCCGCTGCGGCCCGAACGCATCAAGGGCGTAGACCTGCTGATCGTACGCGAACTGACCGGTGGTATCTACTTCGGGGAGAAAGGGCGCAAGGACGGGGGCAATACGGCCTACGACACGTGTACCTATACCCGCATGGAGATCGAGCGCATCGTAAAGATGGGCTTCGTCGAAGCCCGGGCCCGGCGGCGTAAGCTGACCCTGGTCGACAAGGCTAACGTGATGGAGAGCAGCCGGCTGTGGCGGGAGGTGACGCGTGAAATAGCCGCGGAGAACGACGACGTGGAGCTGAACTTCATGTTCGTGGACAATGCCGCCATGCAGTTGATCCTGAATCCGGCCCAGTTCGACGTCATCGTTACCAGCAATATGTTCGGGGATATCCTTTCGGACGCCTCCAGCGTACTGGCGGGCTCCCTCGGCTTGCTACCCTCCAGCAGCATTGGGGCAACAGTTGGCATGTTCGAGCCCATCCACGGCTCCTGGCCGGAAGGGGCCGGACAGGACCGCGCTAACCCCATCGCCGCCATCCTGTCCGCCGCCATGATGCTGGACCACCTGGAACTGCGGGAAGAAGCGACCGCGATCCGCCAGGCCGTCAATGATACCCTAGCCCAGGGAGTAGGTACCGAAGATCTACGTCCTTCGCGTAGGGTGGGTACCCGGCAATTTGGTAATCTGATTGCTGCGGCGCTTTAGTCCGAAACAGTAGCAAGCTTCACCACACCAAAAAGCGCAGGGCATTAAGCTTAGTCGCGGTAAAGAAACAGCGAGCTCAGGCCGGGAAACGGTACCGTGTTCACGGGAGCCACGTTGCCCGAAGCGGAAGCGGAGAAGATCAGCAGGGCACCGCCACTGTTGGCGCGCTCGGCTACGTAGATCTGATCGGTGTCTTTGTCGTAATCGACGTCAACGGGGTTACCGAGCATGGTAGCTGCACCGGCGATCATGGTGTAGTCACCCATCCCCACGGAGTCGACGGTAGAATTGAGGGTGGAGAAATCACGAATGATTACGAGTCCACCGTCACTGTCGCTACGGGCATCACCGATGTCGGTGAGGATCATGAGGTCGTCGTCGGCGTCGTATTCCAGCCCGTGGGTTCGGGTGATGCCGTTTACTTTGATGTAGCGGGTAGGCATGATGGTATCGCCGTTGACGTTACCGACGAAGTTCTCGTATACGGCTACCGAATCGCTCAGGTCGACTACGGCATAAAGGGAAGATCCTACAAACTGAAGACCCCAGAGGGCAATCGGCGTGGTGTAGGTAGCGGTATTCTCTAGGTCGTCGTTGTACAGGACGAACTTATTGGTGTTGTCGTTATCGGCCCCGCCCTGTTGGGCCACCACGAAAGTGCCATTGCGGTAATCCAGGCCCCTCCCGTTGGAGAAGTTGGAGGTGCTGCGGTCGTCAATATTGACGTTGCCATTATCGGCTCCGTTGATGACATCGTCGTACTTCACCAAGACGCTGTTCGTGCGGTCTATTTGGAAAAGGTTGTTGCCATCTGTATCGTAATAGATGCCGTCCGCATCCGTGCCGGCAGCGGCGAAGGTCTTCAGGCTCTGATCATCCCCTTCCAGATTAATCGTACCGACGTTGCCGGTCGTGTTGGAGGAGAGGAAAAGCCGACCGTCATCGTTGAAGTCAATACCGAGTATGGTATCGTCGTCATCCTGACAGGAGGTGAAGGAAAGGGCTACAAGAGCAAGGGCCAGCAGGCTGAGCCGGCTGAAGGAGGGAAAAGGTGTCATAAGGAAATTTGGTTTGATGGGAATAAAATCGAATGCCTAAATCTAAATCAGTCGTTTTAACCGGTGCGGCAGCTACATGTTTACCACGGCTTTTAGACGGCTGCTATAGGTTGTGCAGCCGACACTTAAATCATGGTTCAGGATCAAGCGGGGTACGTATCCAAGTAGTAGGTAATCCCGGTGGCGGAATGATAGGCCATGCGCGCTCACTGGCCGGGCGTACACGGCATTAACAAGAGCGCCCACTGGAGGTGGGGGAGGAAACCTGCGCGCGACTAGTTGACGTCCGCCGTACGAATGACCTGGACCACCTCTTCCATCAGGTCACGCTTCTTCCGTCCGGGCGCGTACACGAAGCCGTCGACGAAGACCAGTTCGTTGTTCTTGGCATCGTTGACCAGGTAGGAGACGAAGGGACCGGCCAGGAAGTCGTTCTCGATCTCCCAGATGCCCCGACCCTCAATCGCAAAGGCCCCGTTGAGTTCCGTAGCTTCCGTGAAGAGAGGCAGGTCCGTGTCGTTGATCTGCATAAAGGTGTTATCGGTGGTCGAACTGACGTACTCCTTCCCGAGGCGGTTGCGGATCTCCTTCAAGCCCTCTTTGGTCAGTTGTTCCTGATTTTCGTAGGGCACTTTGGTGAGCATTATATTTAGGCTGGCCCCCTGTACCTCTTTGCGCAGCCAGATTACGCCATCGGTATTCAGGGGAACGCGTACGTAGCCCCCCGGTATGTCGAGGTTAGCCCCAGCCACTTCCCGGATGGTATCGCCAAGGCGGCGGTTGGTGCCTTCAAAATAGGTGGTAACCCGCATGCGCTCGTCCTCCCCTTCCTGAAGGCGCTTCACGACTCCGGGGTATACCGTGCTGAAGCCCGTAAGCAATGCGTTGTGGTTCTTACCGAGGATGTAAACCAGCTGTTGTCCCGTAGCCCATTTATTCTTGGCCACCGCGGTGCCAAAGCCTTCGGTCCGTACCTGCTGGATCTTCTGGTCGCTCAGGTCGTTGAGCACCATCTGGGTGGTGGGGCTGTCGGTATCGCTCAGGTCCGCCAGCACGACGTAGTTGCGGAGTTGGCCCCAGGTGGGCTCGGCCACCACGCGGCCCGGTTCGATGAAGCGGACGTCGAAGATGGGCTCCGGCTGGGGAAGCAGGATGTAGGGTGCCTCGAAGAAGTAGGCCACGGAGTCGCCCACGCCCGCCATCCAGGCGCTGCTGTCGGCAATGACTACCAAACTGTTGATCTGACCGAACGCGGAAGGGGTGGGTTGCAGCTTACGCTGCACGTCCTCGGAACAGGAAGTCAGGCCGTAGCAACAGGCCAGGCAAAAGAAAAGGAAGAAAGTGCGGTACGCGGACATGGATGGTGCGGTTCTAATCAATGGAACAGATGACTTTCCGCGGGGTTTTGGTGGGTCAGAGTTCGAGATCGTTGATGGCCTGCCAGATTAGTCCGGATTCGTAGCCCCGTTTGAACATATAGTCCGCAAGTTTTCGCCGCCGTAGATACGGATGCTGTCCGGCGGTCTCGATTGCGTTACGTCGCTCGAGCTCCCGGCAGAGCGTATCGAAATAATCCGCCTCCTCGATCTCGGTTAGGGCCTTGCGGATGCAGTATGCACTGATGTGGCGTTGTTTGAGCTCCTGGGTGATGCGGTAGCGGCCCCAGCGCTTCATCTTAAACTTTCCCCGGGCGTAGGAACGGGCGAAGCGCTCCTCGTCCAGGTACTTCTCGCGGATGAGCTCGACGATCACTTCTTCGGCCGGATCCCCGTAGTACCCCAGTTCGTGGAGCTTTTCCCGGGCCTCCTTGTGACAGCGGTCTTGATAGGCACAGTAATGCTGCAGGGCCTCCAGCGCCTGCTCGGCAGTGTACACGACTTTTTTCTCGGGGGGAAACACGGTGAAGATACCAGGATTTGTTGCAAAAGTACGCCTTTTTCGTTTAGTCCCTGGTCACTAAGCTATGCGACAGACTTACCTTGTGGCCCTAAACTTGGCCTACAATGGATATTCAGGAAACCTGGGACAAATACGAGCCAATCTTGCTGCAGACCGGCATCCGTATCCTAGCCGCTCTCTTTTTACTGATAGTCGGCTTCTGGTTGATTGGTTGGCTCGCGCGCCAGGTACGCGCTATGCTGCACAAGCGGGACGTAGACATCAGCGTCACGAGCTTCCTTACCAGCTTCCTGAGTGTCGGGCTAAAAATATTGTTGATCCTCTCGATCGTTGGCCTGTTTGGAGTGGAGACTACTTCGTTTATCGCAATTTTGTCCGCCATGTCGCTCGCCCTCGGCTTGGCGCTGCAGGGAAACCTTGGGCACTTTGCCAGCGGCATTCTCCTACTCACTTTTCGCCCCTTCAAGGTGGGGGATGTAATCGTGACCAGTGGCTATACCGCGGTCGTAAAGGACATACAGGTCTTTCACACGATCCTGACTGCGATCGATAATCGCCTGATCATCATTCCCAACGGCAAGGTCATGGGAGATGCCATTGAAAACCTAACCGCTCAGGGCATCCGTCGACTCGACCTCACCTTCGGCATCGCCTATAGCGACGACATCGACCATGCCCGCGCGACCATCCGCTCCGTCATAGAATCTGCCCCCGGAATCCTCCTCGATCGGGACATCGACATCTTCGTACGTACCCTCAACAACAGCAGCGTCGACCTCGGCTGCCGCGCCTGGACCGCCAGTCCCGATTACTGGCCCGCCCTTATTCACCTCAACGAACACGTGAAGAAGGCCTTCGATGCCGCCGGGGTGAATATTCCCTTCCCTCAGATGGATGTGCACTTCAGACAGGCTGCGCCCGCTACCCCCGCATAGCGGTCTACTGAAAGTACTTCAGCCTCCTCACCTCCTCTCCCGTCAAGTACCGATAAAAGCCCCGGGGCAGATTCTTTTTGGTCAGTCCCGCGAGGTAGGTGCGGTCGAGCTTTTCGACGGTGTACCCCAGGTGCTCGAAGGCGCGGCGGACGATGCGGTTGCGGCCGTTGTGGATCTGGAGGGTCACGGTCAGGGGGTTGTCTTCCCTGGCGTAGCGGGCCCAGTCGGGGAGGAAGGGGCCGTCGTCCAGGTCGTAACCCACCTGCATTTGCGCGAGGTCGGTCAGGGAGAAGGGGCGGTCGAGGGTAGCCTCGTAAATCTTGGCGGTCTCGAAGCGGGGGTGCGTCAGGCGGGTAGTGACGTCGCCGTCGTTGGTGATGAGGAGCAGCCCGGTGGTATCGCGATCGAGGCGGCCGACGGGAAAGAGGCGGACACCCTTCAGGCCGGGCTCGTCCAGCAGGTCCATGACCGTGGTGCGGTCGTGCTCGTCGTCGGTGGTGGTGATCACGTTGCGCGGCTTGTTTAGAAGCAGGTAAAAGAACCGCTCCGTAGGAGCCACGACCTCACCGTCGTATTCCACGACATCACCCTCCGCGATCTGGTAGGCGGGGTTGTCCAGCACCTCCCCGTTGACCTTTACCCGGCCGGCCTTTACCATATCGCCGGCCGTCCGGCGGCTGGCTATGCCAGAGTGGGCAATGTACTTATTCAGGCGCATGCCGATCAGCTCGGCTGGCTCCCGATCCATGCCCGGGGGGGTGGCGGAGTTGCGCGCCCGGGAGCGCTGGAACCGGCGGGGGGATTTCACGTAGGTAGATTTGGTTAATGGATAGTTAAGTGCGCGCACCGGACTAGCGCTGCGGTAAGGATAAGTACGTCCTCTAGAAGAGACTAATACTATCCCGGTCTCACGCGCATAGCGTTCTAGGCTGCCATCTTTTTAAATGAATAAACCATGCCAAAGTTAGCGGTCTTACTGCTCAGTCTGCTTTTTACCAATGCGCTCACCGCACAATTCGGCCTCCGGGCCGGGGTCACGGGAGGGACCACCTACGGGCCGTCGGAGCAAATCAGCGGGGACAAGGTCGAATCCTTTCGTCCCGCCCTCGGCTACCAGATCGGCGTGGCCGGCCGGGTGGCCTCCCTGACCGAAAGGCTCTCCGTGAGCGCGGAGCTCAATTATGAGGTCCGGCGGAGTGCCGTGGATGTGAACTTCAACGAAGTGATCCCCGACGCGAGTCGCTCCCTTAACGGTAGCATCAAGGACCGCTACGATTACGTCACCCTACCCGTACTCCTGACACTAGCAGGTAAGGGGGTCGACCTGTATGCCGGCCCCGGCTTCAGTTACCTCGTCCGGGCACGCCGGCGAATCGATCTGGAGGGGGAAGACCAATCCATTGCCGGGTCGACCCCATTTTCGGCCGGCGAGGAAGTGGACCTGCTCAGCGACGACCGGTACACCAACGCGGCCATCCGCCGGCTTTGCCTTTCCCTGAACGCGGGGGCAATGCTCTCCCTCTCCGACCGCCTTAGGTTGGACATTCGCCTTTACCATACCCTAACCGACGTGAGTGAGGACCGGGAAGACCGTACCGTGTACCAATACGTGCGAGCCGGTATCCCGTTCCCTACACGAGACGACGGCGACCGCACGGTGGGCGTGCAGGCCAGTTTGGTCTTTCGACTATAGGCAGCGAACCGCCTTCCTGCACCCGTCGTTCTGCTGGCATGTTTCACACCATGAATACTTCCGAGGACCTCGACGCGGCGATCGCTGCCTCCCAGGACCAACCCATCGTCATCTTTAAGCACAGCAACAGCTGTCCCTTCAGCGCGCGCGCCCAGGAGCAGATCTCCAACGCGAAGCACGACGTAGAGGTCTACGGCCTCGTCATTCAGTACGCTAAACCGCTTTCCAGCGAGGTGGCGGAGCGGCTGGACGTCGAGCACGCCAGCCCGCAGGCAATTCTCGTACACGAGGGAAAGGCCATCGAAAAGTTCTGGCGCTCGGAGATCCAGGAAGACACCCTGAAGGATCGGGTGGGCCAATTGAAGCGCCAGGAATAGTTGCTCGCAGCGTCTGAACTTATCCTGCGCCCGAACGGGGCGCTCTACCACCTGGATCTCCTGCCCGGGCAAGTCGCCGACACCATCATCACCGTCGGGGATCCCGAGCGGGTAGCCCAGGTGAGTCGACGCTTTGACTCCGTGGAACTACGGGTAGAAGCCCGGGAATTCGTCACCCATACCGGCACGCTCCGCGGCAAGCGGCTAACGGTCATCGGTACTGGCATTGGTACCGATAACATCGACATCGTCCTCAATGAGCTCGATGCGCTGTTCAACATCGACCTTAGCCGGCGAACGGTCAGAGAACGACTGAGCGTACTCACCTTCCTTCGGCTGGGGACGAGTGGTGCGTTCCAGGCGGACCTGCCGTTAGACAGTGTCCTCCTCTCCGAAGCCGCGCTGGCGCTGGACGGACTGCTACCTTTCTACCCACGAGAGGAGACTGGTGACGAGCTAACCGATGCGCTGAAGGCTCACCTTAAGGATGGTGGGGTCCAACTTCCGGTACTACCGTTGATCGTGCGCCCCGCCCTACCCGACCTGAACTGGGACAGCATACCCGAATTAGCCCGGGGCATCACCCTCACCGCCGCTGGCTTTTACGCTCCCCAGGGACGTAGTCTCCGGCTGCCTTCGCGCATGTACGCTGGCTTACTGACCGCCCTACGGCAGTTCCGGAGTACCACGGGGCTGCGCCTGACCAACATAGAAATGGAGACCGCCGGTATCTACGGCCTCGCGAACGCCCTGGGCCACCGCTCGGCCTCCCTCTCGGTGCTGCTCGCCAACCGCGAGCAGGGCACCTTCAGTAAGCAACCGGCGGCGGCGGTTGAGCGATTGATCGATCACGGGTTACGGCTCCTCACCGGGTGAGGTATCGCTGATCTGGTCGATGAAGAGCTCCGTCATTCGCTGTTTCTCCCGGTACATGGGGCGGAAGCGGACGTCCCACTTCCATCTCCTCGTAGGTGTAGCTTCTGGTGACTTGCACCTGCTGGGCGAAGGTCTGGTCGTACGCCTCGATGGCCACCAGTAGTTCGCTGTACGCTGGCGGTAGTCGTCTTCCGTCCAGCCGTCGACCGGGCTGTCCTCCTCGATCGGGTGCACAGCGGTACGTAGTCGCGTTCCAGCCAGGTCAGTACGACGCTGGCGTGTACGTTAGTCAGGTTGGTATCCCGCTCATTCGCGATCCGGAATTGGAGACCTCGTTGGCCGTCTACCAGCGGCGCCAGGATAGCCTTGTCGGAGAACACCACCATGCGGGTAGGGCGGGAAAAGCGCGCGAAAAATAGTCCCGTCGCCAGGGCCAGGGCAATCCACCCGAACAGGGCCAACAACGCGGCCAGCGCATTGGTGGCTACCGAGTCGGGGGAGATCGTACCGTAGCCTACGGTCGTAAAGGTCTGTACGCTGAAGTAAAAACAGCCTAGGAATTGATCAAATGGGTTCCACCCCTCAATCCCCGTAAGTTGCTCCGGTCCGATCAGGTAAAAGCCTACGGCGAACAGCAGGTTACACAGCAGGTAAGCAAGTACGGACAGCGTAATAAAGCGCGGCCAGCTCATCTCCACCAGGTTCTTGTAGGGGGCGAAGAGACTGCGGCCCCGGTGCACCACGTTGAAACCCCCATCACTATTGATCAATCGAGTGCCAGACTGACGGGCCACTTTATCCCCTAGACCAAAATCTCCCCCCTGGGATGGGTCGCCCGATTGGTAGGCGGCGGCCAGCCGGTTACGCAGATCACCTAGCTTAATGCCGGGCAATGTAAGGAACCAGTGGGCGGGGCCGCAGGTGCAACATTACGCACAAGAAAAAACGGGGGAAACTTTGGAACTAATCAAAGTTTCCCCCGTTCTTTGCGTCGTGACACAGATTAAGGAAAAGCAGCAGCTGATCGAGAAGGCGCACGTGCTCTTCAAGCGAATCGGTATACGTAGCGTGAGCATGGACGACATCGCGCGGGAAGTGGGCATCTCCAAAAAGACGCTTTACCAACTCATCGAGAATAAAGAAGAGTTGGTACAGCTTGTACTGGAAGACGACACGTGCAAAGACCTGGCAACCCTGCAGCGAAACCAGCAGGAATCCGCCGACGCCATCGACGAATTCTTGCGTAATAGCCGCTACTTCATCCGACAAATGCGGGAAATCTCCCCCACGGCCATGCACGACCTGCGGAAGTACTATCCGGAAATATTCCACACCCAGGTAAAGGCTCACCAAGGGGAGTTTCACCGGGGGGTGGCGGCCAACATCGAGCGGGGAATGGAGGAAGGGCTCTACCGCGACGACATCGATGCCGAGATCATTGCCAACCTGTACGTCGGTATGACCATGATGGTCATCGACCGGGGGGTGTTCCCGGCCCAGGACCGTTCACTCTCCGACATCCTGCGCCAGCATAGCACTTACCACTTTAACGGCATCGTGAATCAATTCGGTCGCGACCGTCTCGACCACTACCTCAAGCAAGAAGACCTTTCTTAAGCCCCTGCGTATGCGTTTCTTTCTTATCCCCCTTGTTTTCCTGCTGCTCGGCACCGTGTCGGGTCAGGAGACCGCGGCTCCGGCCAAGTATTCCCTGGAAGACGCGGTGAACTACGCCGCCCTGAACTCCAACACCATCCGCAACGCCCGGGTCGATATCCTGGACGCGGAGCAGAACGTGCGCGAACAGCTCAGCACCGGTCTGCCGCAGTTCAATGCTTCGCTCGACTTCCTTCACTACTTGAAGGTACCCGTCCTGCCGCTGCCCGAGGCCTTTGCCATGGGCGACCCCAATGCGCCTACGTCAATCGCTTTCCAGCTCAGAAACAGCTTCACGGGCGGGGTGAGCATGAGTGCGATGCTCTTCGATGGTTCCTTCTTTGTCGGTCTACGGGCCGCGCGGGCCAGCAGCAGCTACTTTAACCTCCAACTCGAAAACGCCCAGCGGCAGTTGCGCAATCAGGTCACCCAGAGCTACTTCCCCGTCTTGCTGCTGTCCACCAACGTGGATATCCTGGACAACAACATCGCCAATCTGCAGCGGCTACTGGACGAAACCCGGGCACAGTACGAGGCCGGCTTCGTGGAACAACTCGACGTAGATCGACTGAACCTGAGCCTGAGAAACCTGCAGTCCAATCGCGCGAACGTGGAGCAGCAGCGGGAGAACGCCCTACGCGCGCTCAAATTTACCCTTAACTACCCCGAGGAGCAGGAGCTCCAGGTTGCCGACGACCTGGATCAACTGCAACTCGAAGTCGAGGAGGCCGCCCTGACCGCCGCTATTCCGTACCAACAGCGCAGCGAGCTGCGGCTGCTGGACGAGACCCTCGTCCTGCAGGACCTCAACATCGAACTGCAGCGGGCGGCCTACCTGCCTAAACTGACCGCATCGGCCGCCGCCCAGTACCAGTACCAGGGCGATAACCTGAGCGATGGTTTCTGGGCCCCCACGGTATTGGTGGGCCTATCGGCCTTCGTACCCATTTACGATTTCGGGGGACGCAGTTCCCGCCTCCAGCGTGCCCGTCTGGCGAAGGAAAAGGTAGTCAACCAGCGGGACGACGTGGTCCGCAGCATCGCCCTCGAAGTGCTCAACGCCCGGGGCACCTTCCGTACCGCCAGCGACCGCCTGCAGGTCAACCGGGAAAACCTGGAGCTGGCCCAGCGCATCTACGACGTGACCCAGATCAAATACACCGAGGGGGTCGGGAGCAGCATCGAGACCGTACAGGCCGAACAGCAGCTCTACGAATCCCAGGCCAACTACCTCAGCGCCCTGTACGATGCCCTCGTGGCCAAGGAAGAACTCTACCTCGCCCTCGGACGCTAATGCCTTCGTTTTTATCAGCTTTTAAATACTATCTCCATGACCCGCACTCTCTCCCTGCTCGGCCTCGCCCTCGTTCTTTGCACCTGCGGCCGCGCCCCGGATGCAGCGGAAAATCCCCAAACGTCGGAGGAAATCCAGGCCGCCCTCAAGGACCGCCGCGATCAGCTTCGGGAACTGACCCAGGAGGTCGAGGAACTGGAAGACAGGTTGATCACGATCGACCCCAGCTTTGCCCCCAATGCTACCCTGGTGGCCTACGAGACCGTCACGCCCAGTAGCTTCAGTAATTTTGCCGAAGTACAGGCTACCGTACGGGCCTCCGAAACGGCCATGGCTACCCCGGAAATTCCCGGACGTATCCTGCGCATGAATTTCGAAGAGGGCGACCCCATCCGTAAAGGCCAGTTGGTGGCGACCCTGGACGTAGCGGGCACCGAAACCCAGCGCGCCGAGCTGGAAACCGCCGCGACCCTGGCCGAGACGGTGTACGAGCGACAGAAGAAACTGTGGGACCAAAACATCGGCTCCGAAATCCAGTACCTGCAGGCCAAGAATACCTACGATCGGATCCAGCAGCAACTCAAGTCGATCGACGTGCAGGCCAACAAGCGCAACGTCTACGCACCCCTCAGCGGTACGGTGGAGCAGGTGATGCTGCGCACCGGAGAAGCCGCCCTGCCCGGGGCGCCGATCCTGTCGATCATCAGCACCGACGACCTGGACATCATAGCCGATGCCCCGGAAGACTTGCTGAGCAAGGTGAAGGTGCGGCAGAACGTGCACGTGCGGGTACCGGCGCTCAAGCTGGAGTTTGACGCCCCGATCAGCCGGATCGGGCGCACGGTAGACCCCGCCAACCGCACCTTTGAGGTGGAGATCGACGTCCCCCGCCAGTACATGCGCCAACTGAAGGCCAACCTACTGGCCGAGGTCGAGGTACTCGACTACGAGGCCGAAAACGTCCTGACCGTCAGCCAGGACAACATCCAACAGGAGATCGACGGGCGGCGCTTTGTCTTTGCCGCCGTGGAGGGCGAGGGCATAGTCCGCGCTCAGAAAGCGTACGTATCGGTGGGCAGCAGCTACAACAATCAAGCCGTCATCGAGGGGGGCGTTGCAGCCGGCGACCGCATCATCACCTCCGGCGCCCGGGGCCTGACCGACGGCCAGCGCATTTCCCTCAGCCAGAATCCCATCCAATAGCACTCCGATGAAGGACAACAAACGGACTTTCAGTCTCACTAACCTAGCGGTAGACAACGCGACCAGCGTATTCCTGCTGACGATCATGATTTTCATCTTTGGTTTGTTCGCTTACGACCAGGTACCCAAGGAGCAGTTCCCGGAGGTCAAATTCCCCCAGGTGTTCGTCAATACCCCTTACTTCGGCAACTCCGCCGCCGATATCGAGAACCTGGTGACGCGGCCCCTGGAAAAGGAGCTCCAGAGCGTGGACGGCCTCAAGAACCTAACGTCGACCAGTATCCAGGACTTTTCGGTCATCACGGTGGAATTCAACGCCGACGAGGACATCGACGAGGCCACCCGCCGGGTGAAGGACGCCATCGATCTGGCCAAGCCCGAGCTGCCCTCCGATCTGGATACCGACCCTACGGTACTCGAAATCAGTGCCTCCGACTTTCCCATCGTCACGGTGAACATGAGCGGTGACTTTTCCCCGGATGACCTGCGGCGCTACGCCGAGCTGATGGAGGACGAACTGGAGGACATCGACGGGGTCAACGACGTACAGCTCAAGGGCGTGCAGGAGCGGGAGATCGAGATCGCCGTGGACGTGCGTAAGCTGGAGAGCCTGCAACTTAGCTTTCAGGACATCGAAAATGCCGTAGGCGGCGAAAACCTCACGCTGTCGGGCGGAGAGATTGTCAACAATCAGGTGCGCCGCGCGATCCGCGTCGTAGGCGAATACGACGACGCCGAGGAGCTGGCCAACACCATCATCAAAAACGAGAAGCAGCGGCTGGTGTATCTGCGTGACGTGGCGACGGTCAACTTCGGCTACGCCGATCCGGTGAGTATCGCCCGCGCCAACGGGCTGCCGGTAGTGAGCCTGGACGTCATTAAAAAATCGGGGGAGAATCTCCTGTCCACCTCCGACGAGATCCAGGCAACCGTCGCCCGGGTACGCGCCAGCCTGCCCGCCGGACTCGACATTACGTTCTTCAACGACCAGTCGGACAATACCCGTGACCAGGTCGATAACCTCGAGAACAGCATCATCTCCGGGGTCATCCTGGTGGTGGTGGTCCTGCTGTTCTTCCTAGGCCTGCGCAATGCGTTGTTCGTGGGCATCGCCATTCCGCTATCGATGCTGATGGGCATCCTCTGGATCTGGCTTTCGGGGGTGACGCTCAATATCGTGGTGCTCTTCGCCCTCATTCTAGCCCTGGGCCTGTTGGTTGACAACGGGATCGTCATCGTAGAGAACGTCTTCCGGTACATGCAGAATGGGGAGCGGTCGGACGATGCGGCGAAGTACGGGGCCGGTGAGGTGGCCTGGCCGATCATTGCCTCCACGGCTACGACGCTGGCGGCCTTCAGTCCGCTGGCCGTCTGGCCGGGGATCGTCGGTGAGTTTATGAAGTACTTCCCGATTACCCTGATTCTGGTCCTGGTCTCTTCCTTGATTGTCGCCCTGGTCATCAATCCGGTGCTGGCCAAGACCTTCATGAAGGTAGACGAAAAAGCTACGACGGAACGCCAGCGCAAACGGCGGGTACGCAGTACGCTGCTTACCGCGGGTGGCCTGATGGTGGTCGGCACCATCGGCTGGCTCACAGGCCTGCAGTGGTTGGGCAACCTGATGTTGATCGCAACGCTCATCACCCTGGTGTACTTTTTTGCCCTGCGCCCGCTTTCTTTCGTGTTCCAGGAGCGATTTTTGCCGTGGCTGGAAAACAACTACCGGCGCGTGATCAGTGGTTCCTTACGCTGGGGCAGGTCGATCCTGGTCGGTATGGTCGTCCTTTTCATCGGTGCCATTGCCCTGTCCGTCTGGAGGCCGCCGGCCATTGAATTCTTTCCGAGTGCGGACCCCCTTTACGTCAACGCCTTCGTGGAGCTCCCCCTGGGCTCCGACATCGAGGCCACCAACGAAGTGGCCCGCCAATTAGAGACCCGCCTGCTGGCGCAGCTGGAACCCTACGAGGATATTGTAGAGTCCGTACTCACCCAGATCGGGGAGAATACCTCCGACCCCAACACGCCCCCCGAACCGGGCGTGACCCCCAATAAAGCCCGCATCACGGTGAGTTTCGTCCCCTTCCGCGAACGCGACGGCGTAAATACCACCCAGGTCATGGAGGAGATCCGGGAGACGGTACAGGGTATTCCCGGCGCCAAGGTTACGGTCGATAAGAATGCCGACGGCCCCCCGACGGGTAAAGCCATCAACCTGGAAATTTCCGGGGAGGATCTCGATAAGCTTATTCCGCTCGGCAACGACGTCATCAGCTACATCAACGCCCAGGGTATTCCCGGCATCGAAGAACTCACCGCGGACGTAAAACTCGGCAAGCCCGAACTGCTGGTGAACGTCAACCGGGAGGCCGCCCGGCGTTACGGACTGTCCACCTTCCAGATCGCCAGCGCGCTGCGTACCTCCGTCTACGGCAAGGAGATCAGCAAGTACAAGCTAGGGGAAGACGAATATCCCATCTTCCTGCGCCTGAACGAGCGCGACCGCAACCGGGTAGACCGGCTGCTGGACCAGCGCATCACCTTCCGCGACCCGGCCACGGGCAGGATCACCCAGGTACCGATCTCCACGGTAGCCCAGGTGGAATACACCACCACGTACAGCAGCATCAAGCGCAAGGACCTGGACCGGGTCATTACCGTCAGCTCAAACGTGCTGGATGGATACAACGGCAACGCGGTGGTACCCCAGATCGCGGCGGCGCTGGCGGATTACGATTTTCCGCAGGGCTTCAATTACGAGTTCACCGGCGAGCAACAACAGCAACAGGAGGACGTCGGCTTTCTGCTGGGGGCTTTCGTCTTTGCCCTCTTCCTGATCTTCATCATCATCGTCGCCCAGTTCAACAGCATCAGCTCGCCCTTCATCATCCTGACCTCGGTGGTTTTATCGACGATCGGGGTATTGTTGGGCTACTTCTTCTTCGGGGGCACCTTTTCGGTGGTCTTCACCGGGGTAGGCATCATCTCCCTGGCGGGCGTGGTGGTGAACAACGCCATCGTACTGATCGACTACACGACCCTGCTCATGCGGGAAAAAGTGGACGAACGGGGGGTAGAAAAGATCTCCGATCTGGACTTGTCCGACATCCGGGAGACCATCATCGAAGGGGGGGCAACCCGGCTACGGCCGGTCCTGTTGACGGCCATCACTACGGTGCTCGGCCTCATCCCCCTGGCCATCGGTTTTAACTTCGATTTCTTCAGCTTCATCGCTACCTGGGACGGCAAGTACTTCCTGGGGGGTGACAACACCGCCATCTGGGGGCCCATGGCGCTCACCGTCATCTACGGCCTGATCTTCGCCACCTTCCTCACCCTGGTCGTGGTGCCCGTCATGCTGTGGCTGCTCTACAAGACCCGGCGCGGAATCCGGGAGGTGATTGCCCGCTACAGCCGTGATGACGAGCCGGTCCTGGAGCCCCTCGAAGTAGAAACTACCTGATCCGTACCCCGCATGCGCATACTCGCCATCGACTACGGACGCAAGAAGTGTGGCATCGCCGTTTCCGATCCGCTCCGGCTGATCGCTACCGGGTTGACCACCGTGCCCACCGGCAAATTATTCGATTGGCTGGCTACCTACCTGGCGGCGGAGGAGGTCGGGGACCTGGTAGTGGGGGAGTCCACCGATCTGGGGGGGCAGGGCAATCCCGTGCAGCACGAGATCGTTGGTTTCGAGCGAAAGTTTCGCAAGCAGTACCCGGCGATCGTCCTGCACCGGCAGGACGAGTTTAATACGAGCCGCCGCGCCCGGGAAAGCATGTTGCAAATGGGCATGCGGAAGAAGCAACGTCGTGACAAAACCGAAGTCGACCGCATTGCCGCGGCCCTTATCCTACAAGATTTCATGGAGGAGCGGCGCTAACCATGCCCGCCTTCGTGTGTTAGTGTAGCGCAAATCAATGCACATGATTTTACCGATTTATGCCTACGGTCAACCCGTACTCAAGCAGGTAGCCAAAGCCATCACGCCCGACTATCCCGACTTGGCCCAGTTGATCGCCGATATGTGGGAAACCATGGAGGAAGCCAACGGGGTGGGGCTGGCCGCTCCACAGATCGGCAGGAGCATCCGCCTCTTCGTTATTGACAGCACCCCGATGCAAGCAGAAGGCGAAGGGAATCAGGGCGTTCGCGAAGTATTCATCAATGCCGAAATTTTGGAAGAAGCCGGCGACGACTGGAGCTACGGCGAGGGCTGTCTTAGCATTCCCGACATCACCGGCGACGTGGAGCGCCCGCAAGAGGTCACCCTCCAGTATCAGGACGAAAATTTCGTGAGCCACACCAAGACCTTCACCGGCATGAACGCCCGCGTGATCCAGCACGAGTACGACCACATCGAAGGCATCCTCTTCACGGAAATGCTTAAGCCCCTTAAGCGCCGCCTCGTGAAACGTAAACTGGAGAAGATCCGCAAGGGGGACATTGAGTTGAAGTACCGGATGAAGTTTGTGCGATAAGCGGGGGGGACGACGCTTCGCTGGCTTAGTCCCTACCCTAAAGCGCAGCCCATCTCCTTACGTGAAGCCCGCTTGCTCACTTCCTTCCAAAATCAGCCGGAATTTCCCCCCAGATCTCCGTCTTCCATTTATACACCGGGTTAGTGATGCGGTTGGCCTTTAGCCAGGCTTCGGCGCGCGCGACCATTTCGTAGAGTTCGGCAGTTTGAGCATTGCGGACCAGGGTGGTCTTACACTTTCCTTTTTTGATCCAGCCCATGGCGATCTTGGAGTCGGTGTAGATCGGCAGATCGGATTGTTCTTGTTGCTGCAGGAAGGCCAGGGCGTGCACGAGGGCCAAAAATTCGCCGATGTTGTTGGTACCCAGGGGGAAGGCCCGGTGGAACAGTTGCTTTTTCCCGCTGGTAGTGACGCCCTGGTACTCCATGCGGCCGGGATTGCCCGAGCAGGCCGCATCCACACTGATGCTCGTCGCGATGATGCGGTCGGTGGAGGGGACGGCGGAGGTACGGCGGGTGCGCGGGTGGGAGGAAGATCCCGCCGCCGGGGAGAGGGCTTGCTTCAAGTAGGTTCCGAAGCCCTTGCGGAAGGCGGCTTCGGCCTGCGCGCGGTCGGGGAAGGACTTGTACTTCGCACCTTTGTAGGCCTCGACCTGTTGCTTGGCTGACGCCCAGTCGGTGTAAATACCCGGAACGTGGCCCATCCAGACGACGTAGAATTTCTTTTTCGCCATAGCCGCCAAGGTAGGCACCCCGGGTATTGCCCCCGGTACATCCCCGTGTAATGTTCATTGACACCCACACCCACCTCTACAGCACTAAATTTTCCGAAGACCGGCCGGCCGTACTCCAGCGGGCGCGGGAGGCGGGCGTGAACCTGTCACTCCTGCCCGCCATTGACCGCAGTACCCACGCGGCCATGCTGGAGCTGGAACGGAATCACCCCAGCGAGTGTCTGGCAATGATCGGGCTCCACCCCGTGAGTGTCAGGGAAAATTTTGAGGAGGAGTTAGCGGTAGTCGAAGCCTACTTGCGGGAGCGCCGGTGGGTGGCCATCGGCGAGATCGGCATGGACCTGTACTGGGAAAAGACATACCGGCAGCATCAAGAAGCGGCCTTTCTTCGGCAGTGTGGATGGGCGGTGGCTTATGGCCTGCCCGTCAGCATTCACGCCCGGGAGGCCATAGACGAACTGCTTGACCTACTGGAAGGGATCAACGATGCCAAGTTGCGCGGCGTCTTTCACTGTTTTACGGGGGATCTTACACAAGCAGGACGAGCGGTGGACTTGGGGTTTTACTTAGGCATAGGCGGAGTAGCAACCTTTAAAAATGGCGGACTGGAGGAAGTGATCCGGCAAACGGACCGCAACCGAATCGTTTTAGAGACCGACGCACCCTATCTTGCACCCACCCCGCACCGCGGAAAGCGGAATGAAACGGCCTACCTTCCCCTAATCGCAAAAAGAATTGCTGATCTTTGGGAATCTAGTCCGGCAGAAGTGGGTGCAGTTACTTCCGCGAACGCGCGGCAACTGTTTGAACTTGACCGTTTTGCAAATGAGGGGATTGGTTGAACGAAGCACTACTACGACTAAATGCCCCTGCTTATTTCACGGGAGCCGGTTAAAAATTTTGTTTTGTTGATCGTTTTTACAATTTTTGCGTCAGATCTCCACGAATGCGTGGGCGACGACATCGGCCGCTTACTGCTTACAAGGGGTGGCGCGGAAATCAATTTTGGAGAAGTGCTCGAGTGGTTGCAGCGATACGCCTGGAACCCCGAGGAGGAACGACGATCAGCGCAGCTCAAGCGTAGATACGGTAGCTCCCTTGCTTGCCTCCCCCGTTTAATGTCCATCAACGGATGGCTATCAGTTCAAAATTATTGGAGAAGTGCTCGAGTGGTTGCAGCGATACGCCTGGAACCCCGAGGAGGAACGACGATTAGCGCAGCTCAAGCGTAGATACGGTAGCTCCCCTCACTTGCCTCCCCTGTTTAATGTCCATCAACGGATGGCTATCAGTTCAAAATTATAGGAGAAGTGCTCGAGTGGTTGAAGAGGTACGCCTGGAAAGCGTATATACGGTAACCCCGTATCGAGGGTTCGAATCCCTCTTTCTCCGCAGCACTACCCGCCAAAGCGGTGGGTGGTCATCATCTTATTATTACGCAATCAACTTCGTTAAACCTTAACTACGGCTATGCGACATCTATTCAAAACACTGGCGGTTCTTTCGCTGGTAGCCTTTTCCGCAGCGGACCTGGCAGCTCAAGAATCTGAAGGCTTTCAGGTTTTGAAGAAAAACTTCATCGACGGTGACTGGCGGTTCATGGCGATCGTGCTGATCTGTCTGATCCTGGGCCTGGCATTCTGCATCGAGCGGATCATCACCCTCAACCTGGCTTCTACCAATACCGATAAGCTGCTCTCCCGCATCGGAGAACGTCTCGAAGCCGGTGACGTAGAAGGTGCCAAGGAAGTAGCCAAATCTACGCCTGGCCCCACCGCCAGCGTGCTTTACGAAGGCTTGCGCCACAGTGCCGAGGGCCCCGATGCCGTAGAAAAAGCCATTGTGAGCTACGGTTCCGTCCAGATGGGCCTGCTCGAACGCGGCCTGGTATGGATCGCCCTCTTCATTGCCATCGCTCCCATGCTCGGATTTATGGGTACGGTAATTGGTATGATCCAGGCGTTTAACCGAATTGAAACGGTGGGTGACCTGAGCCCCGCGGTGGTAGCTGGCGGTATCAAGGTAGCCCTGCTGACCACCGTATTCGGACTGGTCGTCGCCATCATTCTGCAGATCCTGTACAACTACATCGTCAACAAGATCGACGGTATCGTAAACCGTATGGAGGACGCTACCATCGCTCTGGTCGATATCATGGCGACGAACAATACCTTCACCCGCCCACGGCTGTAACCGGTCGCTCAGAAAATCCAATCAAATATGTATTCATTTTTGAACAAATACGGCCAGGCCCTGGCCTTCGGGATTGGAGTGCTGATCACCGTTATCTTCCTTGCTGCAATCTTCTCGGCCGATTCGTCGACCCTCGATCTGCTCCTGCAGAACGATAAGACCCCCGAGGCTTACGAAACCAGCATCTTTGACTTCGGCATCTGGATCTCCCTGGCGCTCACCGTCCTGGCTTTCGTGGTCGCGGTGATCTTCGGAATCGCACAAATGGCCAGCAATCCCAAGGGGTCGCTTAAGGGAATTGCCGGATTGGTAGCGCTAGTAGTGATCATGTTCGTCGCTTACTCGATGGCCAGCGGCGAAGCCAACGATCCGGAGATCGTCAACGCGATCAATAAATTTGAGACCTCCCAGGAAGCTACGATTACTTCCGGAAACCTCAAATTTATCAGCGGATCGATCGTCACGGCCCTCATTATGATGGCACTCGCTTTCCTCACACTGATCGTGTTTGGTATCCGCAGTATCTTCAAGTAACCCTCCAAATCTACTACGACCATGGCTAAGACCAAAACAAGGGACCGGATGAACAACGAGATCAACGCAGGCTCGATGGCGGATATCGCCTTCCTGCTGCTGATCTTCTTTCTGGTCACCACCACCATTGCCGAAGACAAGGGTATCCTGGTGAAGTTGCCGCCCTGGTCCGACGAGGAGCCCGACATCACCAAGCTGAAGGAACGCAATGTGTTCTCTGTACTCGTCAATGCGCAGAACCAGCTACTCGTCCGCGAGGAGCCGGCCCGCATCGGCGAACTGCGCGAACGCGCCAAGGAGTTCATTACCAATCCAGCCAAGCGCCTCGACCTGGCGGAAGGGCCCAAGAATGCTATCATCTCGCTAAAGAACGACCGCGGTACCGACTACGACACCTACTTGGCCGTATACAATGAGTTGAAAGGTGCCTACGACGACCTCTGGGATGAGCTTTCCCAGCGCCGCTACGGGCAGCCCTATTCCGATGAAATGCCCTTCGCTCAGCGCAAGGCCATTCGGGATGAGATTCCCATGGTACTCTCCGAGGCCGAGCCGACCAACTTTGGAGAGGAACAATAGCGTGTAACGAAGTGAAAGGGGTAGGTCAGAAAGTGCCCTACCCCTTCTTTCGGGGTGCATGCACCAATCGCTCAGGCAGGCAGCATCTCTTCTCCAACGCATCAAAATTATAACAGCTACTATGTCAAAGTTCAAGAAAAAGCGCGGTAAGTCATCTCCCGCGATCTCCACGGCCTCCCTGCCCGATATCATCTTCATGTTGCTCTTTTTCTTTATGATGGTGACGGTGCTTCGTGACTCTGACCTCAAGCTATCCGTCAATACGCCGGAAGCTACCCAGCTTACGAAGCTCGATGAGAAGTCTCTCGTCAATTACATCTACGTGGGCCGCCCGACGCAACAGTACCAGAGTGTGTACGGTACCTCTCCCCGCATCCAGTTGGGCGATAAGATCTCTACGGTCGACGACATTCCCCTTTTCCTCGAGCAGCACAAGGTGAAGCTCCCGGAAGCTAAGCGTTCCCGCATAACTTCCTCGCTCCGGGTAGACGGCGAGGTGACTATGGGTATCGTACAGGACGTCAAGACCAAGCTCCGGAAGAGTAACCAGCTCAAGATCAATTACTCTGCCGGTAAGCGGACGGATGCGTTAGACTAAATCCACTTCGTAATAACGGGTTAGCACCCACGGCATGCCGCTTTCTCCATCCGAGGAAGCGGCATTCTTTTATTGGAGGATATGCGTTTAAGCACTAGCATGATCCTCCACGTTAACCGAACAATACCAACAGCACGCACCGCCGTCACTCACTTGCGGTGATTGTTACAAGCTTGACCCGGTCAAGGGACTGACTGGCATTGCACCTGCGCGCCCGCCGCGGGAACTTAGAGCTTATTTGGGCTTCCGCTTACCTACCAGCCCCTGCCTACCCCTAGAGGCAGGCGGGGGACGGAATGCTGCCAAAAGAAGCGGCCCGCCTCAAAGGTTTGAGGCGGGCCGTCCCCGAATGCTATTGGTCGGTGGGGATGCCTAACGCGCCGATCCCGGAGTGGACATGGCTTCCGGGTTCAAAACGGCTTCGTCCGCGCGTACCTGTGGCCGATTGCGCATGTAGAAGTAAAGCATACCAAAGAGGACAATTAGAATAAGGGGGAAGTATATCATGGCTTGTAAGGTCTCGCGACCGGCGATGAGATCGGCTTCCGCACCGGTAGCCCCAATGGCCGTTGCCGCCGCGGTTGCGCTTTCCAGCCAGCCCCCGATCACCGGATTCCAGACGACCATGGAGAACATACCGATGCCCCCTAAAAGGGATAGACCGAGTGCGCCGGACTGGGGCGAATACTCGCTCACAAAACCAAGCATCGTGGGCCAGAAATAGCATATTCCCAGGGCGAATACAACTGCGGCAACGTATATCATAGTGCCCTCCTGCGTGCTGAGTAAGTAGATGCCCGCCGTAGTGAGAATGGCGGAGATCCACAGTACACCCGCCGGATTGAGGCGATGGATGATGGGACCGGCAAAGAAGCGGCCCGTCGCCATGAGGCCGGAGACCAGTGCCAGTACCAGAAGCGGCTGCGCACCGGTGGCACCAAGTATCTTCTCTACCCACTGGGTAGTACTAAATTCTGAAGCCGCGGTAAGCGACATACACAGGAACATGAAGAGGTAGAGTGGATTAAGCAGACCCTTTAAGTTAGCTCCGGTGTCGTTGACGATGTTCTGCGACTTAGGAAACTCCTGTCCGAAGATGAGCAGAGCGTAACCCAAGGTAGGAATCACCATGATCCAGATCAGTCCCTGCCAGCCCAGGGCAGCCCCGAAAAAGTTGGCGATCAGGGAACCGATGACGATACCACCGGGAAACCAGACGTGGAATTTGTTGAGCATCTGGCTCTTTTTATCGGGGTACATATCTACGATCATCGGGTTACACGCCGCCTCTACGCTTCCGTTGGCGAAGCCGATGAAGAAGGTCGAAATGATCAGCCCCCAGAACCCACCGGCATAGACGGTAAGGACCAGACCGACCATGTGACTGACGAAGGCCATCCACATGAGGTTCTTGGGGCCTACCGAGTTGTAGATGAGTCCACCGACGATCATCGCCACCGGAAAGCCCAGGAAGGCCATGGAGTTGACCCAGCCCAGCTCTACGTCGGAAATGGCGAAGGTCTCTCCGAGTTCCGTGAGGATGCCCGCCCGAATGGCGAAGGTCATCGCCGTGACGATAAGCGACACACAGGCGGCCAGGAAGAGGCGGTCTCGATTAGCCGGCACGCCGGCGGGTATTTGATCTGTTGTGGTTGGTTCTACGTACATGATCTATCGTTGGAGTGTATAGGTAAGTTACTTGGCGTCCAGTTCCCGGATGCGGATGTTGCGGAACCAGACGGGGTCCCCGTGGTCCTGCAGCGCGATCTTGCCGGAGGTAGACTTCCCAAAATCGCCCATGTCCTTAAATTTAGAGTTGGCGATCATGGCCTTCCAGGGCTCCCCCTCGGCGGTGTAGCTGACGACCTTCGCGCCGTTTTGCCACTGTTCGACGTACCCATCCTTGACGACCAGGCGGATGCTGTTCCACTCCCCGGCCGGCTTGACGTTGTCGGGTTCGCCGGTGATCATGTCGTACAGGTCACCCGCCCGGTGGGTGATAATCTTGGCGTCGGGGTGGCAGCTGTTATCGAGAATCTGCATTTCGGGACCGGTCTGCCAGGGGTAGTCGTTGTCGTCGGATTCGACGATGTTGTAGATGATGCCGCTGTTGCCACATTCGCCGATCTTCCAGTCCAGTTCCAGCTCGTAGTCGTCGTAGCTCTCGTCAGTGACCAGGTCGCCACCGCCCTCGATCCCATGATCGCCTTTATTGCTGGCGTCGAGGTAGAGGACGCCCTCTTCGTCGACCTTCCAGGCGGAGCCGGGGGCGTCTTCGCCGTAGCGGTGCCAGGCCTCCAGGCTGCCGTTGGCCAGGAGGTCGGTCCACTCGCCGTCGCCTTCGATGACTACGTCTTCCTCGGTCGTCATCTGTTCTTCGGGGGTGGCCATGTTATCGGCGCGGGTGGCGTCGTTGCCACAGCTCCAGAGGAGCACGGGCAGGGCGAGTAGTTGAAGGATTCGTTGTTGCATAGATCGTTGGTTTTGCTCCGGTAAGGTAGAAAGCTACGAATAAACAAGAAAACCTAAAATGCTACGTCCCCCGCTTAGCGCGCGTACACCAGGCGGTAGGCATCATCCAGTTCCGCCGCGGTGCGTTCCGCGCGGTAGTGGTCGGTGATGTAGGCCCGGCCCGCGGGACCAAGTCTGGCGCGTAGCGCATCGTCTTCTGCCAGCCGCACGACGGCATCCGCAATGGCGTCTTCGTCGCGGGGCGGTATGATCAGGGCGGTCTCGCCGTCGACGCCCAGGCCCCGATTGCCCCCGATGTCGGTCATGATGGTGGGCCGCCCCAGAAACATACTTTCCAGCAGGACTTTACTCAATCCCTCCCCCTTGACGCTGGGCAGCAAGCTGATATCGGCGGCCGCGAGGAGAGCAAGCGCGTCCTCCCGGAAGCCGGTAAAGGTGAAATCTTCCGCGTCGTGGTAGGGACTGTCCGCCAAGTCAACCAGGAGCGCCGTGGTCTCCAGGCCGCGCCCAACGAAGAGAAAATGAATAGGTAACTCAGCCGGCATGCGGCGGATGGCGGTACCCAGGTAGTCCATGCCCTTCATCCGGCGCGCGTTGGCGACGATGATGACGACCAGTTTATCGGCCGGTATGTCGAAGGCGGCATGGAGGTCGATCGGCGTTACGTCGGCGTACCACCGCGGGTCGTGCCCCTTGCCCACCACTACGGTCTTGTTGGTCTCGAAAAAGGGCAGGCGTTCGAAGCTCTCCTGCACGGCGGCGCTGACGCAGGTGATGAGGTCTACCCGGGGATGGAGGTGCTGGAAGTACGCCGTAGGATCCCACCAGTGAATGTTGCCGGTATATCCCCGGTAAGTAAGCACCTTTCCTGGCCACCCCCTTGCGGCGCGGACGCCGGCGGCTATGGCCTTATTGTTGAATAGGTGGAGCAGCTGGTAATCGCCGCGCTCGAGTTCCGCCCGGATGCCATCCCGGTCCGCCCGGCCAAACTTAGAAGCCGGGTGCCAGTCGATGATGCGGATGCCGGCAGCCTCCATTTCCGATAAGTAGTTGGCTCCGTCCCGGCGCGTCATGATCGTGATCCGGTAGCCGTACTGAGTCGCCAGTTCCACGAACCAGCGGCCTTCCGGGCGGACGGCATTCAGGCTGTCGCGGTAGTCGGAGACGACGAGCAAATTTAAACTGTCCAATGTTCGATTTTAAATTTAAAGAAGGCTTTCCCCGTTGGCGTCAGTGGTTAGTACCTGGCTGAAGTAGTCGAAGAAGGGCCGCAGCCCGAGGAGCACCTCTTCCGCCCGATCGATGAAGTCGGGGGCGAGTACTTCCGCTTCGGTAAAGTCGCGACCAGCATAAAACTGCTTGTAGCGCAGCAGATCGACGTTGGGGTGATCGCGGGGGTAGCCGGCCGGCGCGGTCTTGAGTTGGTCGCCGCGGAGCTCCCCGAAGAGCCGCCGGAAGGATGTTGCGCCCAGGATCGCCCGCAGTTCCCCCGCGTCCGCGCCCAACTCCTCGCGGATGCGCATCAGGTCATCGCGCTCGATGCCGTAAAATCCGCCGCCCACCAGGTTCTCCCCGGGAGACAAATGAAAGTAGTAGCCGCCCCGCCGCTGCCGCCCGTCCCGCGTAAAGCCGCCGGCCATACTCGTTTTGTAGGGCAGCTTATTCTTGCTGAAGCGAACGTCGCGGTAAATGCGAAACAACGCCTTTTTGCCGTTTTTCGTACTGATGACGTCCGTTGGTCGCAGGCGCTGCAGGAGCTCTTCGGCAAAGTCGGCCACGTTATCCCGCGCCGCCTCGTAGGTTGCCCGATTCTCTTCAAACCAACTACGGTCGTTGTTGGCGGCAAGCGCACGCAGAAAATCATAGGTAGAGGGGTGGATCCGAGCCATACCGCAAAGATAGAACAGCCCGGGAAGGGGGGGCTAAAGAACGCAAGATCCATTAAACTAAAGAACTACCCCCTGCCTACCTTTACCCCATGAACTCCTTCCGTCGCCTCCTGGGCTATATGGGCAACTACCGCGGGCTAGTCGCGCTGGCGATTGGGTGCAACATCCTGACGGCGGCATTCACGGTGGTCTCCATTCCGCTCTTTCAACCCTTCTTTAACATCCTGTTTGAGCAAACCGAGCCGGTACTGACCGCCCCGGACGGCATCGGCTCCCTGGCGGACGCCGATCAGTACGCCGGCTACCGGGTCACGCAGTGGATTAATACGGCCGGTCGGGAGACCGCCCTGCTATACGTTTGTGGCTTCATCCTGCTGTCATTCCTCCTGAAGAACCTGTTCCGCTACCTGGCGCTGTTTTTTATGGCCCCCGTACGCAACGGCATCATCCGCGATCTGCGCAACGAGCTCTACCGTCACCTGCTCCACCTGCCCCTGGCCTACTTCACCGAGGAGCGTAAGGGTAACCTGCTGAGCCGCATCACCGGCGACGTGCAGGAGGTGGAGAGCAGCATCCTCAACGTACTGGAGGCCATCTTCCGTGAGCCCTTCATCATCATCGGCTCCCTGGCCTTTATGGTTTTTGTGAGCCCCTCGCTGACCCTCTTTGTCTTCGGCCTCATGGTGTTTACCGGCGTCGTGATCGGCGGCATCGGCAAGCGCCTCAAGCGCAGCAGCGGGGAAGTGCAGGAAAAGCTCGGCCAGATCGTCAGCCGCACGGAGGAGAGCCTCGGTGGCCTGCGCATCATCAAGTCCTTCGGGGCGGAAAACTTCCAGTCGCAGCGCTTTGGCCAACTCAACGACGAGTACAAATTTACCCTCACCCGACTGCTGTGGCGCCGCGACCTGTCGAGCCCCCTCACCGAGTTTCTCGGTATCGCAACCGTCGCCCTCCTGCTGCTTTACGGTTCGCGCCAGGTCTTCGCCGGCACCCTGGAGGCCGGCACCTTCATTGCCTTCATCTTCGCCTTCTACATGGTCATCGACCCGGCCAAGAACTTCTCCAAGGCCTGGTACAACGTACAGAAGGGACTGGGCGCCCTCGAACGGGTGGAGGCGGTGCTGGATGTCGACAACCCTATGCTCAAGGGCGACGGCGCGCGGGTGCGGCGAAACCCAACCACCCAACACCCCGCCAACCCAACAACCGGCATAAAATTCCACGACGTCAGCTTCGCCTACACCGCCGACGGCCCCACCGTACTCCACCACCTCGACCTCGAGATCCCGACCGGCAAAGTCCTGGCCCTGGCGGGCGGCAGCGGGGGCGGGAAGTCTACCATCGCTGATCTGTTGCCCCGCTTCTATGATCCAACTAGTGGAAGCATAACCCTGGATGGTCGGGATCTACGGGATTATGGTTTGGAGGAACTGCGATGCCGCTTCGGCATCGTGAGCCAGGAGGCCATTCTCTTCAATGATAGTATTTACGACAACATCGTCTTCGGCATGCCCGACGTGACCCCGGAAATGGTGGAGCACGCCGCCCGGGTGGCCAACGCCCATGACTTTATTGCGGCCATGCCGGGGGGCTATCAGTCCAACATCGGCGATCGGGGCACCAAGCTCAGCGGCGGGCAGCGGCAGCGGCTCACCATCGCCCGGGCCGTACTCCGCAATCCCGACATCCTCATCCTCGATGAGGCTACCTCGGCCCTCGACAGCGAGTCAGAACGCCTGGTGCAGGAGGCCCTGCAACGCCTCATGGAGAACCGGACGGCCCTGGTCATCGCCCACCGCCTATCGACCATCCAGAACGCCGACCAGATTGTGGTGCTCGACCGTGGTCATATCATCGAGCGGGGTACACACGGGGAATTGCTGGAGCGGGGTGGTGCATACCGCAAGTTGGTGGAATTACAGGAAGTGTAGTTTCATTTGGTGGAAACTTTTGAGAGTTAAGTTTCGTTAGGAGGAAAACTTGCCCTTCAACGCCCTCGATACAAGCGCCGTAAGCGATCGCCTAAACGCCGCGATCTCGGACGAAGTCCGAGCATACCTGCAACGTGAGAAAATCACCCAAACCGAGCTGGCCAGGCGACTTGGCATCAGCAAAGGGTACGCTTCGAAGCTCCTCAACAGTCCTTCGGATACCAAACTCTCTACCATCGCCAGTCTGGCTGCTGCCATCGGTAAGGAGCCGATGCTGGTGTTCACGGACGGACGGCGGGATGCCTACCGCTACCCCGAGCAATCGCCGGCCCTACTGAACGAGCCGGACCGTCTCGCCGGCAAGCGCATCACCGAGAAGGTGAACTGGAACGATCTAGTCGATCTTCCCGTACTGGCGCAAGCTACCTCCATGAAGGCGGACATCGACGCCCGCCGCCCCTTCAGCCGGAATATGGAGGAGCACGTGCTGCAGCAGACCCTCCGGATCTGGAATTACAACTCCAACGCCATCGAGGGGAATAAACTGACCTACGGAGAAACACTGACCCTGTTGCTCTACGGCATCACCGCCAAGGGTAAGCCCCTCCAGGATCACCTTGACATCATCGGCCACCGCGACGCGGTCGACGTCATGCTGGACATGGTGAAGGGGTCCCGCCCACTTAGACAAACGGACGTACGCCACCTGCACCAGATTATGCTCAAGGAGGATTACCCCCAGCGGGCCATTACGCCGGACGGGCGGGAGGTTTTTCGAATGATCCACGTAGGCGGATTTAAGCGGGAGCCGAATCACGTCCGTACGGCGCGTGGCAGCATGCATTACTTTGCCGAGCCTAATGCGGTACCCGGCCAGATCCGCGACCTGCTAGATTGGTACGAAACGGTAGAGCAACGGGATGACCTCCATCCTCTACTCAGGGCAGCGGTGCTTCATCACGAATTCGTCGCTATCCACCCGTTCGATGACGGAAACGGGCGTATCGGTAGGATGGTCATGAACTTCGCCTTAATGCGGGCGGGCTACCCGGTTGCCATAATTCCCGTAAATGACCGGTTGGACTATTACCAGTCGCTCGAACAGGCGGATGGTGGCGACTACCAGCCGCTGGTCCGGTTTATCGGTGACCGACTCATCGAGGCGCTCGACGTGCAACTCGCCACCGCCCGCGGCGAAGACATCGGCGGCTCGAAGTGGGACACACCGGATGACGACCCACGGTAAAGACATAGAGAGGCTCTATCCAAGCTCGGCTTAAGGGGTGGCGAGTTTCTCCAGGGCTGCTTCAGCCCGCCCAAAGTCGAAACCCGCCATCACCGTTGCTAGCTTTTCGCCGATGCGCGCATTGCCCAAATTTCCGAGGCTGCCCAGGTGGGTGTGCCGCAAATCCGTCGGGGGTACGAAGGTGCCGGCCTCAATGTCCTTTCCGACTTGGAGATAGGCGTCGCGAAAGGGAACACCTTTCAAAACCAGGGCATTGACGGCCTCCACACTGTAGAGGTAGGCAAACTTAGGATTGGTGGGCAAGGACTGGGCGTGAACGCGGGTGCGGGGCAGGGCGTACAAGGCAATGGCCAGTCCGTCCTCTAGTTGGTCCAGCGCGGGGAAGATGGCTTCCTTCAGCAGTTGATAGTCGCGGTGGTAGCCACTGGGCAGGTTACCGACGAGCTGGCTCATCTGGGCGGGCAGCGTCTGCAGGAGATTGCAGCGGCCGCGGAGGAGTTCGAACACGTCGGGGTTCTTCTTGTGGGGCATGATGCTGGAGCCGGTGGTGAGATCGTCGGGCAGTTGCAGGAAGCCGAAGTTCTGACTGCTGTAGAGGCAGACGTCCATGGCCAGCTTACCGACCGTCTGGGCGAGGCCGGCGATGGCGAAGGCTACCATGAGCTCGGACTTCCCGCGGCCCATCTGGGCGGCAACGACGTTCACCACCGGCTCGCGGAAGCCGAGCAGGACGGTGGTGCGGTCGCGGTCGAGCGGGAAGCTGGATCCGTAGCCGGCGGCGGAGCCGAGGGGGTTTTGATCGACGCCATCGTAGACGGCTTTCCATAGCCGCAGATCGTCGATCAGGGCCTCCCCGTAGGCGCCGAACCACAAGCCGAAACTGCTCACCATCGCGATCTGCAGGTGGGTGTAGCCGGGAATGAGCTTGTCGTGGTGCTCTTCGCTGAGGGACTGGAGGGTACGGCTCAGTTCCGCGGTCTGCTCGACGATCCCCCGAATGCGGTGGCGGAAGTATAGGCGCAGGTCGACGAGCACCTGGTCGTTACGGCTGCGGCCCGAGTGAATCTTCTTGCCGTCGTCGCCGAGGGCGCGGGTGAGGAGCAGTTCGACCTGGCTATGGACGTCCTCTACGCCGTCCTCGATGGTGAAATCACCGGCCGCTGCGGATTGATACAGCTCCTGGAGTTTCGCCTTGCACCTGCGCGCCGCCGCCGCATCGATCAGCGTGACCTCTTCGAGCATCGTGACGTGGGCGATGGAACCGAGGATGTCGAAGGGGGCCAGTTCGAGGTCGAGTTCGCGGTCGCGACCGATGGTAAAGTCAGCGATGCGTTGGTCGAGGGAGTAGTCTTTCTGCCAGAGTTTATTCGCCATGGGGCAAAGATGGGCAAAAGGCGGAGGAAGCGGGCTTAGCGGTTGCTGTAATTGTAGCCCTTACGCATCAGGTCGATGGCGTCGGTGGAGAGCTCGCCGGGGCCGCTCAGGCGGATGGAGTGGCGGAACTTGTTCTTGCCCATGCTGTCGAGGGCCGAGCGGTGGAGGAGGGGACTGTTGATGAGCTCGTCGGTGAAAAAGCTGAGTTCCAGCACCTTCGTCATGGGGCGGACGACCAGCCACGCCCGCTTGTTGGTGAACATGATGGCGCGGCGGGCGGGAGTGATGAGGTTGGGCTCCCAGTCGGCCGTGGCTACGAGGACGTCATCGAAGGCCAGGACGACGTTATCCGGCTTGCCCGCAAAGATCTCGTCGATGGTTTTTTCGCTGCAGATGTGCTGCTGTCCGGGGCGGCGGAAGGGGCGTTGGCATTTCGGGCAGGTCCACATACCCGCAACAACGG
This sequence comes from Lewinellaceae bacterium, assembly GCA_963710195.1. Classification (GTDB taxonomy): domain Bacteria; phylum Bacteroidota; class Bacteroidia; order Chitinophagales; family Saprospiraceae; genus Neolewinella. The sequence continues at coordinate 1,167,522 of CAVPZF010000008.1, read as the reverse complement.
CGGGTCAGGAGAGCAGGTTCAGGTCGAAGGTGAAACCGGGGAGTACGGCTTCTCCGCGGTAATCGTACGATCGAGCGGACTGACGAGTTCGACGGAGTGATTGGCCCGGTATACCCAGAGGCGGTCGTTGTCTACGTCGGCCAGCCAGGCCAGGCGAACGCCGTTGGCGATCCAGGTATCGCGCATTTTGATTTCGGCTTCGCGCAAGGAATCGGAATCGGATAGCACCTCTATGATGAAAATGGGAACTGCGGGAATGAATTTAATTAACTCTTCCGCTGACAATGTACTTAGCTGAGCGTCGGACAGGTAGGCGGCATCAGGCGACCTGACCGACCCATCGGGAAGCCTAAAACCGGTACTCGAACTGTATGCCTTTCCACCCCGCGCACGTGCGTATAGCGTGAGGTCTGCGTTAAATTCGTTTTCGCGGTTACCGCTGGTACCTCCTACCGGACTCATGATCTTAATTCTTCCGTCGGGTTCAAGTTCTGCCTGTAAATCCGGTTGCTCGCGGCAAAGTGCCTCGAAGTCTTCCGCGGTAATCCGTTCGGAAGAATAGAAAGGAGATAAGGCAAGCGGGAAGGGGGGGAAATACACGACGGTCGATTGTAATGTACAAGATAACGGATTATTCAATACCAATTATTCAGTACCAGACCATCACCTCCTCCAGCCCCTTCCGCTCGATCACCGGCACGGTAGCTCCCTCCGCCGGCAGGCCGACCGGCAGCAACAGGTAGGGGCGCTCGTTGTCCGGCCGGTCGAGCACGCGCTGGAGGAAGTTCATCGGGCTGGGGGTGTGGGTGACCGTCACCAGTCCGGCCCGGTGGATGGCCGCGATCAGGAAGCCGCAGGCAATGCCGACGGACTCGTTGACGTAGTAGTTCTTGTGTCTTTCCCCGGCGGCGTCGAGGTCGTAGGCCTTCTTGAAGACGACGATGAGGTAAGGGGCCGTAGTCAGGAAGGGCTTCCGCCAGTCGGTGCCGAATTTTTTGAGATCGGCGAGCCAGTCCTCAGACATGCGGCCGTGGTAGTTCTCGAATTCCTCTTGCTCGGCGGCCTCGCGGATTCGTTGCATTTACCTTCTGATCCGCCACCACGCAGAAGGTCCAGGGCTGCTTGTGCGCCCCGCTGGGGGCGGTGGAGGCGGTGCGGATGACGTCTTCGATGACCTCCCGGGAAACGGGGGCATCCGAAATATCGCGCACGGTACGCCGGCGGTCCAGCTCGATATAGTAGTCGGCCGCGCGCTCCCGCATACTGGCCGGCGCGAGTCGATCGAAGGGTAGGGGGACGTGATCGGGCATGGGATCAAGATAGGGGATGTAGGCCTCCGTTCGGAACAAGAGCCGAGGGGGCGAGCCGGTCGGGTAGTAGAGAATAATGGGTCGATGGTAGATCGCCCGTCCGTTGCCGAAACAAGTGGCCGGTTTATCCGTCCTGTTGACGTCACTAGATGATCTTCCGGTTATGAAATCACTACCCCTGTTGCTGTGCCTCTTCACCGCTCACCCTAGCCGCCCAGGGCTACCCCGGCGCCGGTGGCCCCCCCGCCATCAAAGGCGTAATTAAGGGTACCGTGGTGGATGCGCAGACTGGGTCTCCCGTGGAGTATGCGACGATCGTCCTGCTTTCCGCCGACGCCTCCAAACAGATCAACGGTACCCTGACCGAACCCGACGGCAGCTTCCGGCTGACGGACGTGCCCGTCGGCGACTACCAGATCAAGGCCACCTTCATCGGCTACACGGAGCAGACAATAGCGGACGTCCAAACCACGAAGAAGAGCCCCGACCTGGAACTCGCCCCCATCTCCCTCGGGGCCGACGCGGTGATGCTCGACGGCGTGGAAGTGACCGCGGAGGCCGCCCTGGTGGAGAACCGCATCGACAAGCTGGTCTACAATGCCGAAAAGGACGCGACCAACAGCGGCGGCGACGCCAGCGACGTATTACGTAAGGTGCCCCTGCTGAGCGTAGACTTAGAAGGCAACGTCAGCCTGCGGGGCTCCTCCAACCTAAGGATCCTGATCAACGGTCGCCCGTCCACCATCTTTGCCAACAACGTGGCCGACGCCCTGAAGAGCATTCCCTCCGACCAGATCAAGAGCGTCGAGGTCGTCACGACCCCCAGCGCCCGCTACGACGGCGAGGGCAGCGGCGGCATCATCAACATCATCACCAAAAGGCAGGAGGCCCAGGGCTTCACCGGTACGGCCAACACCAGCATCGGCACCCGGCAGAATAACGCCGGGCTGAATTTAAACAGCCTACTCGGCCGGTTCGGCATCAACGCCGGGGTCAACGGATTCTGGAGCTGGAAGCGGGACGCCGACATCAATTTCGTGCGCAGGGATTTCGGTCCTACGGGGGAGACGGCACGCCTCCTGACTCAGCAAGGAACCAACTCCACGGGCTTTTTTGGGGCCAATGGCAACTTGGGCGCCTTTTACGACTTTAACGCCTACAACAGCCTCAACCTCAGCGGCCGGTACAACCGGTTCGCCCGGAGCGGGGACGGCACGACCACCGGCCTCCTCGATAATTTCGGAGAGGACCCGATCACCTTCTCCCGCTTCAACGACAGTAAGAATGCGAACAGTGGTTTCGACGGCACCCTGGACTACCGCAAGACCTTCCCCAACCAAGCCGACCGGGAGCTGATCTTCGCGCTCCAGCTTAGCGGACAGAACAGTCGCACGGACAATATCGTCGACCAACGGGGCGACCTGCCCGTCTACCAGCGCGACCTTATCAATACCAACGATGGGCTCAACCTTGAGTATACCGGCCAGCTCGATTACGTCCACCCCGTCAGCGAAAAATTCAAAGTAGAAACCGGCGTCAAGTCGGTGCTGCGCCGCATCGACAGCGACTACCGCACGCAGGTGAAGCCAACTGATGAGGGCACCTTCAGCGACGATCCTACCCTGACGGACCTCTTTTTCTACGATCAGGACGTGTACGCCGGCTACCTCAGCGTCAACTGGAACCTCACGGAAAACTGGGGACTGGTCGCCGGCGCCCGCTACGAAAATACCCAAATTGGGGGCGAGTTCCGAAGTGAAATTCCCACCTTCGAAAACGCCTACAACAACCTCTTGCCGAGCATCATCCTCAACCGGAAGCTCAGCCAGTTCAGTAACCTGAAGGCCAGCTACAACCAGCGCATCCAGCGGCCCAGCCTGTTCTTCATCAACCCCTTTACGGCCATCTCCGATCCCAACAGCATCCAGATCGGAAATCCCAAGCTCGAACCCGAGATCGTCACCCAGTATGAGCTAGCCTACAATACTTACGTGAAGGGGGTCGTACTGAACGGCGCGGTCTACATCCGGGATACCCGGGACCTGATCGAAAGCTTCCAGCAGATCGACTCGACCGGCGTAGCCAGTACTACGACCTTCCTCAACATCGGCAGCAGCATGACGTACGGGGCTAACCTGTTTACCTCCTTTAAGCTGTTTAAGAAACTCGAGCTCCGCGGCAGCCTCAACTACGGCCGCTACAACGGAACCGGTCTTGTCAACGGCGAGCAACTGACCCGGTCGGCCAATGTGATTAGTGGCAACGCGGGCGGCAGCTACGCATTCACCGACAAGCTGCGTGCCGATTTCTTCGCCTTCGGGCGCGGCGTCCAGCAGACGCTGCAGGGCAGCACCCCGGCCTTCAGCATCTACGGCGTAGGGCTTAACTACGAGCTCAGCGAACGCACCACTTTTGGCCTACGCATTATTTCCCCCTTCAGTGAGAACCTGGTCTTTGCCACCGACCTCCGCGGCCAGGACTTCGAGCAGGTGAGCTCCCTTACCATTCCCTTTCGCAGCTTCGGCCTCAACTTCAGCCACAAGTTCGGCCAGATCGATTTCAAGGCACAAAACCGCCGCAGTCGCGTCAACAACAACGACCAGAAGGAAGGGGACGGGAATCAGCAGTTTTGATTTACGATTTATGATTTACGATTTACGATTTACGAGTTGGTTGCCGCTAGGGATGCTCGTCAGCGCCGTGCGGCAGCCCATTGTAAATGGTACTTCTTAAATAGTTACGGATAAATCCTAATACGCCGCCGATCCCCGCTTTTCGAAGGCAGGGCGCTTAGGCGGCGCGATGGGCTGCTCCTTTAGCTGTTGCAGGATGACCTCAATGGCCTTTTCCAGCTGGGGGTCGCGGCCGGCCATGACCTCGGCGGGATACTGCTCGACGGCGATGTCGGGAGCGACACCCTCATTCTCGACGCGGTAGCCGTTTTTATCCCAGAAGGCTACGTTTGGCGCGGTGACCGAACCGCCGTCGAGGAACTCCGGGAAGCCGAGGACCCCCACGAGCCCTCCCCAGGTGCGCTTACCGATCATGGTGCCGAGCTGGTTTTGCCGCCAGAGGTAGGGGAAGAGGTCGCCGCCCGAGCCCGCCGTTTCGTCGACCAGCAGCACTTTGGGACCCCGGATGGAGGCAACCGGGGCGTGCTGGTCCTGTCCGTAGCGGTAGGTCCAGCTGTTCTGGTAGGGGCGCATGAGCAGCTCGATGTAGTAGTCGGCAATCTGTCCGCCGCCGTTGAAGCGCTCGTCCACGATGATGGCCTGCTTGTCCACCTGGGGGAAGAAGTAGCGCTTGAAGTACTCGAAGCCGCCGCCGCCCGTATTAGGTACGTATACGTAGGCGACCTTTCCCCCCGTTGCCTCATTCACCTTCTTTAGGTTGCCTTCGACCCAGTCGCGGTTGCGAAGCTCGTATTCCTGTTCTACTGGAGTCACCTGCACGGTACGGGAGCCGCTGCCGTCGGCATTTGGGCCAACCGTCAGTTCCACAATACGGCCGGCGGTACGCTCGAAGAGGCGGTAGAGGTTGTCTTCCGCCCGCAGGTCTTGTCCGTCTACCGCGAGCAAGTATTCGCCCTCCTTTACGTTTACGCCGGGCTCGCTAAGGGGAGCGGCCAGGTCCTGGTTCCAATTGAGCCCGCCGTAGATTTTCTGGAAGCGGTAGCGCCCGTTGGCCACCGCGTAGTCGGCACCCAGGAGTCCGCCGGGGATACTTTCCACTTCGTAAAGCGGAGTGCCCCGGCTACCGAAGCGGTGGTGCCCTACGCCCAACTCGCTGCCCATCCATTCCATGACCCGGTAGAGATCGGGGGTGGATTTGACCTCGGGCAGGAAGACGGCGTATTTTTTCTTCATGGCTTCCCAGTCCACGCCGTGCATATTGGGGTCGTAGAAGTAGTCCCGGTTCACCCGCCAGGCTTCGTGGAAGATGTTCTTCCATTCTTCGGTGGGGTCGACCTTGACGGCCAGGCCGTAGTCGTCGGGTGACTTCAGGTCATCCAGGGTCGGGTTATCTAGCGGCGTCACCCCCCACCTGCCGAACGCGCCCACCAACAGCTTTTCGCCATTGCTCGTGACCTCAAACCAGTCGGCAGGCATCATTTCCTCACTTTCCCGTTCCTCCAGGGAGTAGTGGTGCAGCACGGAGCCGGCATCCGTAGCGGAGAGGAATAAGAGTTGCCCCTCCGCCGGCGCGGCGAGGTTGGAGTAATTGCCGTTGGGCAGCGGCAAGTGCACGATGCGGCTCTCCAGCCCGTCGAAATCAATGGCGACCCGGGTGGGGCTATCCGCGCTTTGGGTAGTAGTATCGGGGGCGGAGGCTTGCTGGCCCTCCTTAGCCGTTCGCTCCTTGGCCAAGGCCTCTTCGAACTGCTCGTCCTCGTCGGGCTCGCGGTCGTTGCGGTGGAAGAAGGGGGAGATCAGGTCTTGCTGCAGCGTGATGAGGTATAAGCCATTGGTGGCCCGCATGTCGTTGCTGGACTGCTGGAACCAGTTTACGACGGGACCGGCGTCGGTGGAGGCAGCCAGGTACAGGTATTTACCGGAAGGGTCGAAGGTGGGTTCCGTGACGTTGGCCAGGGGGTCGGTGATCGCGGTAGACGCCCCGGAGTCTAAATCATAAACGTAGGCCCGCTCGAAGTTGGTCGCCGTGATCTTGGAGTAGGCCAGCCACCGGCTGTCGGCCGACCAGGAGCCAAACAGGTCGCGGTAGTCGCCGGGGTAATAGAGTACGTCTTGGTCTACCTTGATGACCTGACCGCTGCTTACGTCCGCCACATAAAAATTGCGGCCGTTGTCCACGAAGGCCAGGTGCTGCCCATTGGGCGACCAGTGCAGGTGGGCGTAAAAGCCCGTGCCCTGAAGCAGGATTGCGCGGGCTTCTTTTCGGGCGGTCGGGCGCAGGTGCAGGGCGTACTCCCCGGAGGCATCGGAGAAGTAGGCGACCGTCTTACCGTCGGGCGACCAGGCGGGGTAGGTTTCGTGGACCCCGGGCGTCTGGGTCAGGTTCTCTACGTCGCCGTTCTCGGTGGGGGCGGTGAGAATCTCGCCGCGAAAGTCGAACACCAGGCGGGTACCGGTGGGGGAGGCCCCGGCCGTGCGGACGTTGTCGCCGCCGGTCACGTAGCGGGGGCGCACGGCAAGAATGTCGGCATTCACGGTGATGTCCTGCCGGGTGGTCTTCTTCGTGGTGGGATTGTAGATGTGCAGGTAGCCCGCCTGCTCGAAGATGATGCCCCCCGCTCCGGCGCTCAGGGCGATGACGGGGAAGTCCTTAAAATTCGTGAGTTGCTCGACGGCCTGGGTGGCGGGGTCGTAGACGTAGAGGTTGTATTCCTTATTCCGGTCGCTGCGGAAGTACACCTTACCGGCGTGCCACTGGGGGAAGTTGTCGTTGCTGCCGGTTTCGGGTTTGGGGATCTCGACGACGGAATTGTCCGCGGTATCGAAGAGCCAGATGCGGGAGACGGTGCCGCCCCGGTAATTCTTCCACATGGTCGGAGCGGTCGCCGAGCGGCGTATACGCGATGTACTGGCCGTCGGCGGAGTAGTCGGCCTGGAAGGCGGTCGGAATATTAAGGGGGGTGTCGTTGCCGCCGTCCAGTCCGATGGTGAACAGCTGGTTAAACCGGTTGGTGAAGGTGGTCCGCCGGGAGGTAAACAGGATGCGCTTGCCGTCCGGGGTAAAGGCCTGCACCTCGTCGGGGTAGGGATGCCAGGTCAGCCGCTTCGGGACGCCGCCCGTAGTGGGCACGGTATATACGTCTACGTTGCCGTCGTACTCGCCGGTGAAGGCGATGGTCTTGCCGTCCGGGCTGAACACCGGGTGGGTCTCCTCGCCCATCGTCGATGGTCAGTCGGCGTACGTTGTGATCCGTTGCGGTCGGCCACCCAGAGATCCCCGGCGTAGGCGAAGGCGATGTGGTCGGCACTCAGGGCCGGATCGGCCAGCAGGCGGGTGGCAGACTGGGAGGCCAGGCTAGTGGCTAAGCTCGTGAAGAACAGGTAAAGTAGGGGGCGGACCATGCTGGTAAGGATTTGGGGGGAAAGTACGCTAATGAACCGTTAGGGACGGCGCAGTCGGGAACGGCGTTGCACGGGCGCGGTCGTAGACCGCCCGGTACGGGCTTCCTGCACCCGCGGCCCCGCCCCCTGAACACTTTGGAGTTTTGCTGTTTTTGGTAGTGACGTCCGCGACCGGGGGTCACGAACCACCCCGCTATGACGATCGACGACCACGCCATTGTAACCATGACCTACGAAGTCCGCGACGGCGGCCCCTCGGGCACCCTGCTGGAACGGATGGACGTGAATTACCCCTTCAAGTTCATGTTCGGTACCGGCCGCATGCTCCCCGCCTGGGAACGCCGGATCTTCGGACTCAAGAGCGGCATGGGCTTCAGTTTCGTGCTCTCCCCCGACGATGCCTACGGCCAACCTAACGACGGCCATATCCTGCACGCGCCCATCCGTATTTTTTACAACGAGCGCGAGCAGATCGAGCCCGGACTACTGGAAAAGGGACAATACGTCACCCTCACCGACGCCGACGGCAAGGACGTCAACGCCAAGGTCATCGACTGGAACGAGGAAACCGTCACCCTCGACGCCAACCACGCCCTGGCCGGCAAGACCCTGTTCTTCTCCGGCGCCATCCTCGACGTGCGCAAGGCCAGCGTAGACGAACTCATCCGCAAGCAGTACATCGAGGAAGGGGGGGTGCGGCGGCAGTAAATTTTAAATTTTTAATTTCTTAGCCGCGTAGGCCGCAAAGAACTCCGGTACCGTTTCGATCCCCTTGTAAAAATTCCACAGGCCGAAGTGCTCGTTGGGCGAGTGCAGGCCGTCGGTGTCGAAGCCGAAGCCCATCAGGATAGTGTCTACACCCAGCACGTCCTTGAACTGACGCACGATGGGAATGGAGCCGCCCTCGTACATCGGCACCGGCTCTTTGCCAAAGGCCGCTTTGATGGCATCGGCCGCGGCGCGGTACTCCGGCGTATCGGTGGGGGTGACGTACGGTTGGCCGCCGTGGTGGGGGTGTACTTCCACCTTCACGCTGGCGGGGGCAATGGATTTGAAGTGGTCCGTAAAGAGCTGGGTGATCTTCCGGTAGTCCTGCTTAGAAACCAGCCGCATGCTGATCTTGGCGTTGGCCACGGCGGGGATGACCGTCTTCGAGCCTTCGCCCGTAAATCCGCCCCAGATGCCGTTGACGTCCAGGGTAGGCAGGATGCCGGTGCGCTCGTAGGTGGTGTAGCCGGTTTCCCCCTCCAGACCGAAAACGCCGGGACTGTCCATGTATTCCTGCTCGTCGAAGGGGGCGTCTCGCATCAGCTGGCGATCCTGCTCGCTGGGGAATTCCACGTCGTCGTAAAATCCGGGAATGGTGATGTGCTTGTCCCCGTCCTTGAGGCTAGCGATCATTTCGCAAAGCACGTTGATGGGGTTGGCTACTGCCCCGCCAAAGAGCCCGGAGTGCATGTCGGCCCGCGCGCTGCGCACCCTGACGTCGAGGTAGGTCAGGCCCCGCAGGCCCACGGTGATGCTGGGGGCGTCTTTGCTCAGCATGCTGGTGTCGGAGACCAGGATTACGTCAGCAGCCAGCAGGTCCTTGTGCTCGGTAAGGAAGGGGACGAGGTTGGGACTTCCGATCTCCTCCTCCCCCTCGATCATAAATTTAACGTTGCAGGGTAAATTACCGGTCTGGATCATCGCTTCCACCGCCTTGACGTGAATGAACATCTGTCCCTTATCGTCGGTCGCGCCGCGGGCGAACAGCGCGCCATCGGGGTGGTGGGCGGTCTTCTTTACGGTGGGTTCGAAGGGGGGCGTCTCCCACTCGTCGAGCGGGTCGGCGGGTTGCACGTCGTAGTGGCCGTAGATCAGTATCGTAGGCAGGTCGTCGCCCACGTGGCGTTCGGCGTACACGATCGGGTGGCCATCGGTGGGGTAGAGCTTGGCGCTTTCGAGACCGGCCCGCACGAGGTACTCCTGCACCTGCACGGCACAGTGGTGGGTGTCCTTATCGTGCTCGGCCGCCGTGCTGATGCTGGGGATGCGAATCAGTGTCTTGAGTTCCTCCAGGAAGCGGTCGCGGTTCTCGTCGATGTATTGGTGGGTAGTCATTCGGTAGCTTTGGTGGGGTTAACGCGGGGGCGGGCCCGCAGGTGCAAAGAAAGTAAAATGCGGTCTCCGACCGCGTCAATAAAACGTGGTCTTCCCCATAGCTATCGGAACCCCGGCAAAAGGCTACCTCCGAAAGCGAACACGCCCACCCGCGGCAGCGGTTCCCTGAAAAAACCCGTTCCACTATGAATCTCCGCCGTTTCTCTCCCCCTAGTTTCCCTGTTCACCCTCCTCACTGCCTGTGGCGAAAACGTTAGCGCCGGAGAGGCCGTGGCCGGCGGCATCGGCATTTGGGCCATCGGCAGCATCCTGTTACTCATCATTGTCGTCCTTGCTGTGCTCGACCTCCTAAAAAAGCCCTACCCGATGGAGAAGAAGCTGATCTGGGGGGCCATCATCCTGTTTATTCCCTACCTCGGGGCCATCCTGTACTTCATCATCGGGCGCAACGGGAAGGAAGTGTTCTAGGCTGGAGCCTATAGATACATATCCAGCAGCTCCGTGAGCCGCTCCTCCGAGATGCCGCGCTCCAGGGCGCCATTGTAGGCGAAGGAGATCTTACCGGTCTCCTCCGATACGATGAAGCAGGTCACGTCGATCTTCTCCGTAACGCCGACGGCCGCGCGGTGGCGCAGGCCCACCGCGGCGGGCAATTCGCTGTTCTCCGAGACCGGCAGAATGGCGCTGGCCTTGATGATGCGCCGCTCCGAGATCAGCACCGCTCCGTCGTGCAGGGGACTCTCCTTATGGAAAATGCTGACCAGCAGTCCGTAGCTGATGTCGGCGTGGAGCTCCGTGCCCCCGGTGATCACGGTGCTGGGGTCGGCCTCCTGGGTACAGACGATGAGCGCCCCCGTGCGCTGCCGGGCCAGCCGCAGGAAGGCGCGCAGGACGACGGCGGTCTGGGGGGCTTTCTCCCGGTCGAATTCCTCGCGGCCGAGTAGGCGATTCCAGAAGCTGTCGCGCTGTTTGATCGTCCCGCTACCGAGCAACAGAAGAAAGCGGCGGACCTCCGGTTGAAAGATGATGATCAGGCTGATAAAGCCCACCTGAATGAATTGGTCGAGGATGTTGCTCAGCAAGTCCATGCCCAGAGCCGTAAACGCCTGGTAGCTGAAAAACAGGGCCACAATGCCCACAAAAATATTCAGCGCGATGCTCCCCTTCAGCAGGCGGTACAGCCGGTAGATCAGGTAGCCGACGATGAGCACATCGAAGATGTCCCAGATATCGACCGATAAAAAGCCGATCTGAAAGAGCAGGGTGGGAGGCATGCGCTACGGGCTATTCGGCGGCCTCCGCCGCGGCGGCAGCGTTGAGCCGCTCCAGCACCATCGGGGTTATGTCGTAGGCGTCGTTGGTGATGAGCACGGCGGAGTTTTGTCCCTGATTCAGGATGTAATCGTAGTGATTTTCCTCCTGGATCTGCTCCAGTACCTCCTTCACCCGCAGCGAAAAGCGCTGCTGTATCTCGAGTTGATTTTGCTGGATGCTCTGGATAGCCAGCTGCTGCTGTTGCATGATCTCCTGCTCCTTCTGGGCCAGGCGCTGCTGCTCGGCCTGCATCTTATTGGGAGCCAACAGGCCCTGCTGCGCTTGGTTCTGCAGCTTTTGTACTTCCTTCTGAAAGGCATTTACCCGGTTCTGGTGGTTCTTTTCGGCCTCGTTGTAGTTGGCTTCGAGGCGGCTGAGCTCATCCGCCACGGCGGTATACTTCGCCTGCAGGCTGTCCACTTTGATGAATACGATGTTCAGGCCGTTGCCTTCCCGCGCGGGGGCCGCGGCCGAGGTGCCGGCCGCCGGCGTTTCCGCGGGCCGGTCGCAGCCAAAAAAGGAGAGGCCCAGCAGAACTAAAGCGGTGCCCGGTAGTATAGTAGCGAAGTCGGTCATCAGTACACGTTGATTTCCCGCAAAAGTACACCTTCGTTATGGGACGTGAACGCTTCCTCATCCTGCTGGCCTTTTCGATGACTTACTTCGTCTGGGGATCTACGTACCTGGCCAACTTCTGGGCCATCGATTCGATCCCTGTGTTCGGCATGGGCGGCACCCGCTTCCTGGCGGCCGGCCTGGTCATGTACGCCTACTACCTTGCTGCGGGGTGATTTCAGCCTGCCTAAGCGGAAGTACGTCATCAACTCAGGCATCATCGGGGTGCTCTTACTCAGCGTGGGCACGGGTGCCGTGGTCTGGTCCCAGCAATACATTCCCACTTCCACGACCTCCCTCATCATTGCCTTCGAGCCCCTGGTCGTCATGCTGATGATGTGGGGACTGCTGGCCGAGCGCCCGCCCCGAAGGGCGTTCCAGGGGGCCCTCGTGAGCATCAGTGGTATGGCGCTGCTCATCTCCCAGCCACTCGTCATTGGTGGTGGGGATGCCTGGAAGGGCCTGACCGCCATCGTTTGCGGAATGTTGTGCTGGGGCGCCGGCATGCTGTTGCGGCAGCGACTTGATCTTGGTCCCAATCGGGTGCGCGGGACGGCCATGCAAATGATCATCGGTGGCGTATTCATGCTGGTCTTCAGCCTACTCATCAACGAATGGGAGGGCTGGTCGATCGCCCAGGTGACCCGCCGCTCGGCCTACGCCTGGGTGTACCTCGTGATCTTTGGGTCCATCGCCGCCTTTTCCGCCTTCAATTATTTGCTGGGAAAGGTGAGTGCGGACAAGGTATCGACGAACACCTACGTCAATCCGGTCGTAGCCGTTCTACTGGGAGGCTCTACAACGACGAGGTCATCACGGGACAATCCCTGCTCGCGGGGATGCTGTTGCTGGCGGTGTATACTTTATCAACACGGCCGACGGTCCGGCACCCCGTCCGACGGTACCGAAATAAGCTGCACCTTGACTTGCCATCGCGGCGCTGCACTTCAGTCAATAATCCACCGTAGCTACACGGTCCACGAGGCACCGTAAAGCTCAGTTTGCTGAACCGCCGCTGCGCGGGTGGCATCGCTAGCGGACCTGAAGCCTCACCCCATGCGAGCCTCGTAATCGGCGTAGGAGAAGGCACGGTGCTGCAGCACCTCGCCGTCCGCATCCACCAGCACGATGTCGGGGTGGGGTACGCCGTTGAACATGGTGGACTTTACGGTCGTGTAGTGGGCCATATCCTCAAAAATCAGCCTATCCCCGGCTCGCAGCGGTTGCGCGAAGTAGTAGGTGTCCAAGTAGTCTCCGGCGAGGCAACTCATGCCCCCGAGTCGGTAGGGATAGGCGTAGCCGGCTTGCTCCTCCGCGCTGGCCCCGCGGCAGCACCGGACGATAGGGCATCTCCAGGGTATCCGGCATATGGCAGGTGAAACTGACGTCCAGCATCGCGGTAGCCGATCCGTAATTATTCACGACGTCCAGTACGGTACAGCTGAGGTAGCCGGTCCGCCAGACGTGGGCGCTGCCCGGTTCCAGGATGACCTCTAGGTGGGGGTAGCGCTGGCGTAGTGCCTGTAGGGATTGAAGCAAGCCGGGAAGATCGTAGCCCTCCTGCGTCATCAGGTGGCCGCCCCCGAGGTTTAGCCACTGCACCTGCTCCAGGTAATGGCCAAACTGGGCCTTGGTTCGTTCGATCAGTTCGGCGGTTGCCGCGGCATCACTTTCGCAGAGTGTATGTACGTGCAGCCCCTTTAGTCCCCGTGGCGGCTTGCTCGGAAGGTTGGGCAAGGTCTCGCCGAGCCGGCCGAATTTGTTGGCGGGATTATAGAGGTCCGTTTCCACCGGACTGTACTGCGGGTTGACGCGCAGCCCCACCTTGGTGTCCAGGCGTTCCCAGATGGGCCGGTAGCGCTCCAGTTCAGTCAGGGTGTTGAAGGTCAGGTGACCGGCCAGTCCGGCCAGAGCCTCAAACTCCGCGGGGCGGTACACGGGGGCGTAGACGTGCGGGCGGCGCCCGAAGTGGCGGTGGATCAGCGTAGCTTCGTTCATGCTGCTGGCCGTGGCTCCGGGCAGGTACTCGGCAAGGAAGGGGAAGGCGGGCCAGTAGGCAAAGGCCTTCAGCGCCAGGATGATCTGGACGCCGCTGGCCGAGGCCACATCGGCGATCAGTTCCAGGTTACGACGCAGCTTATCGGCCTCGATGACGAAGGCGGGGGAGGGGAGGGACATGCGGCGAAGGTAATCAGAAGGCCTCGCGCCGGGAAGTCACATTCCACCGGATGCCTGCAGTGAGTAGGCTGGTTTCCAAGTCCTGGCTGTCGAGGGCCGAGTTTTTGCTGCGGGAAAAGTAGTCGGCCTCCAGCCAGAGGTTCGGTCGGACTTCGTAGCCGCCGCGTAGCTGAATAACGGTATTGGTGTATTGGATACCCTGGCCGATCTCATTGCCATACTCCTGGCTGCGCAATTCGCTGGATTGGAACAAATTTTCTCCCACCACGGTGGTCCGGTCCCCTTCCCCCTGCTCGATCAGGAAGGCGCGCCCACTCAGGTGCAGCCGGCGCAGCGGGCGGTAGTCGAAGCCCACCAGGTTCTCCCTAAAGTTGGCCCCGAGCGGATGGGCCAGCGGCATCACGAAATGGGTGTAGCTGCTCGGCCCCTTGTGCGAATACATGTAGGGGCGGGCCACGTTTCGCTCCACGACCAGGTCGAGCTGGTCGACGCCCAGCGCGTCTACGTGGCGAAGGCCGATCTGGTAAGCCCACTTATTGGCCCACCAGCCGCGGCGTTCGAGGAAGAGCTCATCGAATTTGAATTCGTCCAGGATGAACTGCCCGTAGATTTCGGTCCGGAACGGGAGGTGGTAGTCGGCACTTAGTCCGATGAGGACGTTATCGGGACTGCCCACGCTCCCCTCCACCGTCCGGTACAGAATAATGGGATTGAGGTAAGCCAATTCAAAACCGGCCTCGCGGCTAAAGACAACCGCCTCAAACAGGCCGACGGAGAGGCGCTCACCGATCCGCAAGGAAAGCTCGTGGGCGGCGATCCATTTTTTGGGTAGCAGCTGGCTGCCCACGGTGGGATCGCCCCGCCCCGCCGTGAGTTCCGCAAAGAGGTTGCGGTAGTGAAACTTCCAGATCCGGGTGTTAATCTCCAGGAAGGGGTAGTTGTTGCTGAAGTCACTCAGAAACAAGCTCCGTTCGCCGTTCCCGATGAAGTGCTGTCCGTACCCTAAGCGTACGCCGATGTGGCGGGTCAGGTCGGCGGAGAGGTAGCCCGCCCCGTTGAGGTAGTCAAATCCATCCTCGATGCCGAGCATACTGAGGGTAGCTTCTTTAACCAAACCCGCCCCGGGCACCCCGCGCGTTTGTTGGTAGAATTGCTGGACGTAGTTGGGTGCCCCCAACTGGTGGTCCATGATTTCGAAGTGCAGAAACACCCGGTCGTCGATGCCGGCCCGCAGCCGTACCCCGCGCTGATTGAAAAAGTAGGGCTGCCCGCCGTTTTCCCCCCGTCCGTACCTAAAGTTGAGAATGGGATTGACGCGCAAATAAAAATCCTTCCGGTTGTAGGCCAATAAGTGGGCCGGGGTCTCATAAAAGGTCTTGAAAATCGGCCGGTGCGAACGGCGGTACAGGGGCGAGTCGGCACTGGCCACCGCAAAATCCTCACCCAGGTAAAAAGGGGCCCGGTCCGCATCGTCCGTCTCCGCAAAGGTGGGCAGGCTCAGCCACTCGTTGTTGCTGTCGTAGAATTGCTGCAAGCGGTAGTGGTCCACCTGTGACATTTCCTCCCCGTAAAGGGCTTCGTAGGTTTTGGCTAGCCGGACCAGGTCACCCCGACTGGCGGGACGCAGGTTCAGATCCGAAGCCGGCGCCGTGAAGCCGGCGTACCCGTAGCGTACATAAAGTCGCTGCAGCAGGTCGTACCCGTCTTCGTTGATGGGCAGGGGGGCTCCCTGGGCAGGCAGCAGGTGTAGGGAAAAGCACCCGAGGAGCAGGCAGGCTAGTCGACGCACGGGGAAGAGTTGCGGAGGTAGAAGCACTAGGCGTGCAGGGTCTGCTGGCGGGCGGACAACACCGCCTCGGTCTCTTCCCGCTCGGGATCGGGGACGCAACAATCTACCGGGCATACCGCCGCGCACTGGGGTTCTTCGTGAAATCCCACGCACTCCGTGCACTTGTCGGGCACGATGTAGTAAAATTCATCACTCACCGGCTCCTGGTCCGCGTCGGGAGCAATCCTCGCACCGGTCTCTATGGTATAAGGGGCGCTGATCGTGGTGCCGTCGGATATCGTCCACTCCACGCCACCTTCGTAGATGGCATTGTTGGGGCATTCTGGCTCGCAGGCTCCGCAGTTGATGCAGTCGTCGGTTATCATTATGGCCATGGGGAAGAAGCTTTAAGAAGGGGCAAAAGTACGGTTACTTTGATCGCCGGTGCGGGTACAAGGCGTCAAATCGCCAGAAATAGGGAGAGGCAGGGGCGCTGCCTACTTAACAAAGCAGGGGCAAATTTGCATTAAAGGCAAAAAAGTATAACATTGATCGCCCGGGCGACGTATTATGCCTTTAGCATTCGTGCGAGCTTAGTCCCCCCGGGTCGCACCTATACCCTACATTTTAGCCACCGGAGAATCGAATGGAAAGATACAGTGATGAAGAGCTCGAGGAGTTCAAAGTGATCATAAAAGAAAACTACCAGCAGGCCAAGAAGGAGTTGCAAATGCTGCGTGATCAGGTGAGTGAGTTTTCGGAGAACATCTCGGAGGGCTTCGGCGCCGACTACACGCAAGACAGCAGTTCCGTCAGCCAGCTAGAACTACTCAACGAGCAGGTGCTTCGCAAACGCGATCAGGTCCAGGATCTGCAGAACGCCATGCTCCGCATCAAGAACAAAGTGTACGGCGTCTGCAGCGTCACCAACAAACTCATCGACCGGAAGCGGCTGGAAGCCGTGCCCACCACCACCAAGAGCCTGGAGGGGATGAAACTACAGGCCAGCGGCGTCATGGACGTCACCGCCCAGGACCTGGCCCGCATGGCTAGCGAACGCAAGGAGGGGCCCAACAAGATCATCTCCAAGATCAAGAAGCCCCCCCCGCCCAAGGCCAAGCCTGTCAAGAAGAAGCGCAGCCGCCGCCGCCGCAAGGCCGAGGAAGACGAGGACGACGACCTGATCTGATCCCCATGGCCCTACTTCTACCCGTCCGTGGCGTGCATCCCGTCATCGGCGATGACTGTTTTCTGGCCGAAAACGCCACCGTAGTCGGTGAGGTCACTATGGGAAATTCCTGCAGCGTCTGGTTCACCGCCGTCGTGCGGGGAGACGTGAACCGCATCACCATCGGGCACCGGGTCAATATCCAGGACGGGGCCTGCATCCACTGCACCTACCAGCGGGCGGCCACCACCATCGGCGACGACGTCAGTATCGGGCACCGGGCGATCGTGCACGGCTGCACCATCCAAGACAGCGTGCTGATCGGCATGGGGGCCATCGTCATGGACGATGCCGTGGTCGAAAGCAACGTGATCATCGGAGCCGGCGCGGTCGTTCCCGCGGGCATGCGGTGCGCAGCCAATTCCGTCTACGCCGGCATCCCCGCAAAGAAGATCAAGGACCTGGCCCCCGAGCAGCGCCAGGACACCATCGAACGCATCGCCGCGGCTTACCTGCACTACGCCTCCTGGTTCAAGGAGTGAACCCCCTCCGCTAGGTGCTTGCTACGGCGGCTACCAGGACGTACCCGGGATATTCCCGGTATTCCAAGTGAAAACTCAACACCTGCTGCTCCAGCCGAATGCTTCCGTGCGCCCTTCCAGTGCCCGCGGTGTAATTGCTGAGATCGACCATCAGTTGTTCGCGGAAATCCAGCTGCCGTCGGCCGTAAGCCTTGTACATGGCCTCTTTGGCTGCCCAGAGCAGGTGCAATTGGGTAAGGGCGTACCGGGCTTCCAGTCGTTTGTTCTCCTCGGGGCCGACAAATCGGGGAGCTAATTTGATGATGCGCGGGACGGTGCGCTGGACGTCGATACCACAGCTGCGCGGGTGCGCGATGGCGGCGGAGTAGCCCACGGTATGGCTGATGGAAACGAAGAACAGCGAATCTTCCAGGTGGGGCTTGCCGTCATCGTCCTTCACGAGTTCGGCTCGCTGGGCCCGGCCACTCATAAGGTGTAGCAGGAGGCGGGCGGCAAGAAACTCACTTCGGCGCGCTGCTCCCCGGATGCCATCGAGCTGTTGTGCTTCTCGGGGGTGCAGGTGGATGCCCTCCCGCAGTATGGCCTCAGTTTCCGTAATGCTCCACAGGCCCCATTCGCCGGGGGGGAGGATGGAATCATGAAAAAGGAGGGGCAAACGATCGGAATTCTACGGGCGCACCGCGTTGATCCGGGTGTCGATGTAATAATACACACTGAGGACCACGATCCCCAAACAAAGCAGGGAAGCCAACAACTGAAAAGTAGGCGCGAAAAAGGGGAGCGAGAAACCAATAAGCCAGCCGAGCAAGATTAGAAAGATGTACTTCATGAGATGTGGTGACGATCAGCGTCAAGGACTAGTTGCAGGTTAAAACTCTCATTGCTAACAATTTGTTCGCGTTGCCAGTGCTCACCCGTACCCAAATTCGTTCCGGTCACCGCGCCGCCATTTACGATCTGGAGCCCGCGGCCGACGGATTCTATTCCGCCGCGGCCGACGGATTTTTGGTCCACTGGCACCGGGAGGACGTCGACTTCGGTCAGGTCGTGGCTACCGTCGAGGGCGGAAAGTTTCTCAGCCTTTCCACGATTCCCGGGGGCCTGTTGGCCGGTAGCCTCGACGGGGGCGTCCACTGGCTATACCCCGAGACTCCGGCAAGGAACCGCCACCTCGCCCACCACCGGCTCGGCACCTTTTCGTTGATCACGGTAGGGGAGGAGGCCTACAGCGGCGGTGGTGATGGCGTGCTCACCCGCTGGTCGATCCCCCACGCCCGCAGCCTGGAAAGCCTCCCCTTATCCTCTAATTCCCTGCGCCGAATTGCCTACGACCCCGTCCATGATCGTCTCGCGGTCGGGTCCAGTGAGGGAGCCATTTACCTACTGGATCGTGCCACTTTCTCCGTGCTTACCCGGGCACCCGCGCACCCGCCCTCCGTATTTGCCCTCGCGTTTTCCCCGGACGGTGCCTATCTCTACGCCGGTGGCCGGGATGCCGGACTCTCCCGCTGGCGCACCCACGCGGCCGGCCTGGAGCAAATACAGGAGGCTACCGCCCACTTGATGACCGTGAATGCCATTGCCGTCCACCCTCAGGGAAAATATCTCGCCACGGCCAGTCGGGATAAAACCATCAAACTCTGGAGTGCCGAGGACTTGCGCCTGCTCAAGGTCATCGAGGTGGTGCGCGATAAGGGGCACGTAAACTCCGTCAACACCCTCTGCTGGCTCGATGCGCATACGCTGATCTCGGCCGGGGACGATCGACGGATTTTGGAATGGTCTTTGGGTAAGGAGTGAAGGAATGCTCCCACGTCCTCTCCTTCAATCCCTAAGCCCTCCCCTCAAACGTACTCCTCGATCGGCGGGCAGGTACACACAAAGTTCCGGTCCCCGTAGCCGTCATCGACGCGGGCGACGCTGGGCCAGAACTTGAAGCCCTGGCGGAGGTAGGGGAGGGGATAGGCGGCCTGGCTGCGGGAGTAGGCGTGCGTCCACGCGTCGGCGGTGATCTCGGCGAGGGTGTGGGGGGCGTTGTGGAGGACGTTGTCTTCGGCATCGCCCCGGGCAACGGCGTCGGCCTCCTCGCGGATGGACAGAAGGGCGTCGCAGAAGCGGTCGAGCTCGTCCTTGCTTTCGCTTTCGGTGGGCTCGATCATGACGGTGCCGGCCACGGGCCAGCTCAGGGTGGGGGCGTGAAAGCCGTAGTCGATCAGGCGCTTGGCCAGGTCGCCGGCACTCATCACGGACTTGAAGGGCCGCAGGTCGAGGATAAGCTCGTGGGCGGCGCGGCCCTTTTCGCCGGTGAACAGCACGTCGTACTTGTCCTCTACCCGCGCCTTGATGTAGTTGGCGTTGAGGATGGCGTATTCGCTGGCTTCCTTAAGGCCCCGTGCGCCGAGCAGTTTGATGTAGGCGTAGCTGATCAGCAGGATACTCGCGCTGCCCCAGGGAGCGGACGCTACGGCGGAGGTGGCTTTTTGACCGCCGGTTTGCTGCAGGGGGTGGCCGGGCAGGAAGGGGGCCAGCTGCTCGTTGCAGCAGATGGGGCCCATACCGGGGCCGCCGCCCCCGTGGGGGATGGCGAAGGTCTTGTGCAGGTTGAGGTGGCAGACGTCGGCGCCGATGAGTCCAGGGCTGGTTAGGCCGACCTGGGCGTTCATGTTGGCCCCGTCCATGTACACCATCCCACCGTGGGCGTGTACCAGGGCGCACATCTCCACCACGCCGGTTTCGAAGACGCCGTAGGTGCTGGGGTAAGTGATCATCAGGGCGGCCAGCCGGTCGCTGTGCTGCTCGGCCTTGGCGCGCAGGTCGTCCATATCGACGTTGCCGGCCTCGTCGCTCCTGACGACCACCACCTGCATGCCGGCCATGACGGCGCTGGCGGGGTTGGTGCCGTGGGCCGACTCGGGGATCAGGGCGACGTTGCGGTGCCCCTCGCTGCGGTTCAGGTGGTAGGCGCGGATAATCATCAGCCCGGCGTACTCCCCGCTGGCCCCGCTGTTGGGTTGCAGGCTGCAAGCGGTGAAACCGGTGATCTCGGCCAGGTCGTGCTCGAGTTCGCGGAACAGCTCCTGGTAGCCCTGCGCCTGCTCGATCGGCACGAAGGGGTGGATGTCGGCAAATTCCGGCCAGCTGACCGGGATCAGCTCGGTGGCGGCGTTGAGCTTCATGGTACAGGAGCCGAGGGGGATCATGCTGTGTAGGAGGCTCAAATCCTTGTTCTCCAGCCGCTTGAGGTAGCGCATCATTTCCGTCTCCGTCCGGTAGCTGGTGAAGTTCGGGTGGGTCAGGAAGGTACTCGTGCGGCGGAGCGCGGGTGGGATGGCCCCCCAGCCCCCAAAGGGGGAACGTTCCTCCATACTGGCCAGCCCTCCTTCCGCGGTGAGGGGGGAACCCTGGTAGGAAAGCTTGGCCCCGAAGATGCGGCAGATGGCCTGGAGGTCGGTGGTGGCAACCGTCTCGTCGAAACTCACGCGGATGCCGCCCGTACCGGGGTAGAAGAAGTTGTAGCCCTCGGTCTGCGAGCGCTGGCGGATGCCGGCGACCTTTTCCGGGGAGGCCTCGATGTGCAGGGTATCGAAGTATTGGTCGCTGGAGAGGGTATAACCCGCAGCCTGGAGGGTGTCGGCCAGCAACACCGTGAAGTGGTGGGTCCGCTTGGCGATGGCGGTGAGCCCCTCCGCCCCGTGGTAGCAGGCGTACATGGCGGCCATGTTGGCCAGCAGGGCCTGGGCGGTGCAGATGTTGGAGGTCGCCTTTTCGCGGCGGATGTGTTGCTCGCGGGTTTGGAGCGCCATGCGGAGGGCGAAGTTGCCGTGACGGTCCTGGCTCACGCCGATGATGCGTCCGGGAATGAGTCGCTTAAAGGTGTCCTGTACGGCAAAGTAAGCGGCGTGGGGTCCGCCGAAACCCATGGGCACCCCGAAGCGCTGGGTATTGCCCACTACGGCGTCGGCGCCCCACTCGCCGGGGGGCACCAGCAGGGTGAGGGCCAGCAGGTCCGCGGCGACGGTCACGGTGATGTTGGCGGCGCGGGCGCGCTCGGTGACTTCCCGGTGATCTTCCACCCGACCGTCGGCACCGGGGTACTGGAGGAGAATGCCGAAGACGCGGTCGCCGTCCAGCTTGAAATCCGCCACGGGGCGCACGTCGATCACGATGTCGAGCGGCTCGGCGCGGGTGCGAAGCACGGCCAGCGTCTGGGGGAGTACCTGATCGGAAACGAGGAACACTTTGGCCGGGTCGGACTTGGCGCGCTTGTTCTTGTGGCCGTAGAACATGGTCATGGCTTCGGCCGCCGCGGTACCCTCGTCGAGCAGGCTGGCGTTGGCCACGGGCATACCCGTCAGGTCGCTGACCATCGTCTGAAAGTTCAGCAGCGATTCCAGGCGGCCCTGGGCGATCTCGGCCTGGTAGGGCGTGTACTGGGTGTACCAGCCCGGGTTGCTGAACAGGTTGCGCAGGATGACGCTCGGCGTGATGGTGCCGAAGTAGCCCATGCCCATGAAGCTGCGGAAGACCTTGTTGCGGCCCGCGAGTCCCTTCAGGTGCTGGAGGTAGTAGTACTCGCTGACCGCGGAATCTACCCGGAGCGCCTCCCGGCTGCGGATATTTTCCGGGACGGTCTGGTCGATCAACTCCTCCAGGGAGGCCACGCCGATGGTGGCGAGCATGGCCGCGGTCTCCTCGGGGGAAGGACCGATGTGGCGGTGACGGAATTGGTCGAAACGGGGGGTCAGGGCCTGCATGGGGCGGGGCGTTTTGGGGGTGGCAAAGGTAAGCACTTAGCGGGGGCTTTGGTTGCGGTTTCCGCTGGCTTTCCGTGGCTAGGTGGTGGGCTAAGCACATTCTTCTGACCCTGGGATTAACTGGCGGGGCCCAACCTACTCACTGCTTAAAGTCCTGTTTTTCGCTGCCTGGAAAAACCCACGCGATCATCACCGCTACGCCAATCAGTACTTCGACGGCGTACGCTACGGCAACCAGGAGGTTAACGGCCACCGCCCCGCACGGGATGGGCGCCTCGTTGGCCGCGCCTGACGCAATTGGGCTCGTCCGCCGAGGAATGGCACGCTAAAAGTGGTAACTTGATCCGGGAGAAAAACTCCGAACAGCCCCAAAGGGACGTGGTGATCGAGTGGAACCCCTACGGTAAAGTGAGTAGCGTGCAAACGGCGGATAAAAACATCAGCATCGACCGGCAGTACCGGACCACCTTCGGGTACGGTCCGGATCAGAACCGCTGGGCCAAGCACCGGCTGACCGCGGCACCGGGCGTACGTAGCGACGCGGTAGCTTCCACCTACTACGTGCGCGATGCGCAGGGCTCGACCCTGGCGGTCTACGGTCGGGAGCAGGATTATGACCAAGCCAGCGGCACTACCCTGGACGTCCAGCCCTTCACGCTCAGGCAGCAATACCTGTTCGGGTCCAGCCGCCTGGGGGAGGTCTCCTTTGACCGGCCGGTCGATGCCCAGGCGGGCCCGCCCGTGGCCTACGGTACGCGGCAGTACGAACTAACCAACCACCTGGGCAACGTCACTACGGTGTTTTCGGAGCATCTAAGGGAGTACACCGATTACCGGGGCATTTCCTTCCTATCCCCCGAGGTGGTCGGCCACCAGGACTACCTGGCCTTTGGCCTGAACCTGGAACGGTCCTCGGCGAGTGGGGGGCTGGACTACCGTTACGCCTTTAACGGAAAGGAACTAGACAACGAAGGGGAGTGGGGGCAGGGGACCACCACTTACGACTATGGGTTCAGGATTTATAACCCAGGACTGGCTAGGTTCCTATCTGTGGACCCGCTAACTCGAAGTTATCCGATGCTGACACCGTATCAATTCGCCGGCAATACACCCATCCAAGCGATTGATGTAGATGGACTTGAACCGTATGTTTTAAGTCGAGAGGGAGCCCAACGAATAGCCAATGACGTCAATGCAATTTTCTTCTCAAAGTATGGAGACGAAAAAGCCAAAACAGCAGTAGTAACAATCACCGAGGTCAGGAAAATAGCTAATCCTGATTATGGTTTGTGGGATCGTTTCGGTCTTGGAACAGATTCGGAGTTCATCGAAGAGACCCGAACTTATTTGGCCGCGAATGAGGACTTTAACTGGGAGCAAGATCGCTATACGCGTGCTCTTAGAGATATATTAGATCCCAGAGCGGATGAAGTTGAGATCGACATTATAACTGATCGTCGCGTAGCATCTGCAACCGAAGTGCTACCTGCTGATCTTGATTTAGGCAAGCCAGAAGAAGTCATTCAAAGAGCAAACGATGAACAATGGGCCTTCATCCGGGAGGTAGGGGGCGGAGATATGGGAGCCTACGGTAGCGGGAACGGCCCAGTAAAACTTAGCAATCAATTACTAGATACCGAAATAGGTAGTCAGCCTTCTTCATTTGATTATACCATTGGTGGAATGTTCATGCATGAGTTCATCTATCATCTTCACCCTTTAGGGCGAGAAGAGAACCGACGTCCTCAGTTAATGAGAAGCTATTTTAACATAGCTACTAACAATAATACTCTAAGTACAGATCACCCTGCTGGAGACGCTACATCAAATATGTTCGATGGTGTTCATTTAAATGAGATAAAGCAATGGATCGATGAAGAAAAGTGAGAAGAGCCTCAGGATTCATCAGATATATGCGGTCATTTGTCTGCTATCGTTTTTCTGTGCCACTTGTCAGAATCAAAGTTATGAACTCACTGAGACGTTAAATCCGAGTTGCGACAATACAGCGTCTGACTTAATTAGTCAAGACTTTGAGAAAGTAAGTGGTGTGGATATGCCACTTTTATTCAAAGAAAAGGAGGATACTACGGTCGTAGCTTCGTTTGACCATGATAGAAAAACAATGCTCGGGAAATCCTGGCATATTAAAACTGACTTGGATAAGCATACTATTGATGATCTCCTGAAAAGCTTAAAGGTTCGTGAGATAGGTCGAGGCCCCCTAGATAGTCTGGACATGCATCAGTCCATCATCTTGTATTCTTCAAAGACTAATGCTTTGTATTCTTATCGACTAGAGAACAGGGAAAGTAAATTTGTGATCCACTATTACTGTCCAACTCAAAGGTAGCAAGGTATCCCTTACCCCTCGCCCAATGAATAGGCCAACGCAGCGGCATAGCTCTTTGCGCTGCCGTTGACGGTGGCCGGCTATTGGGCGTCAGCTTAACTTCACTCTTTAGCCAGAGAGCGAAGTAAACAGTCCCAAATCGATGACTTTAGGCTGCAAATCCGCTAGGAAAGCGCCTATATTTCATAGTCATTGCGGAATAGCGAAGTTGAGGCACCCCAAGTGGTCATCCGTCCTCAATTGTTTCGAAACTCCACTGGGGTCATGCCCGTAGCCTTCTTGAACATGCGGCTGAAGTGCTGGGGGTACTTGAAGCCGAGCGCATAGGCGATTTCTGCTACGCTGCGCTCGGGGTCGAAGAGCCGTTCCTTGGCCAGCTCGATCACCCGGACCTGAATGTGGTCCTGCGGCGATTTCCCGGTTTCCTTCTTCACCAGGTCGCCGAAGTAGTTGGGCGAGAGGTGCAGCCGCTCGGCGAAGTAGGTAACCGAGGGCAGGCCGTCGCGATCGGCCAAGCCGTTGATGAAGTAGTCGTGCAGTAGAGACTCGAATCGTGCCAGTACACCCTGGTTAACCGAGGTCCGGGTAATGAACTGCCGGTCGTAGAAGCGGGTGCAGTAATTCAGCAGCAGCTCGATATTGGAGTGTAACAATTGCCGGGTGTGCTTGTCGATCAGCTGATCCAGTTCCTGGTCGATCTTGTTCAGGCAATCGGTGATCAAGTCGCGCTCCCGGGATGAGAGGTGCAACGCCTCATTGGCTTCGTAGGCGAAGAAGGTGTACTCCGGCATCCGGGAGCGGAGGGGGGAGCCGAGGAGGAAGTCCGGATGGAAGACGAGTGCGCGCCCCTTGGGCTGGTAGAACTCGGTACCGGGTTCGCCGATCACCTGACCGGGGGCCAGGAAGACGAGCGTCCCCTCCTCGTAGTCGTAGTTGCGGCAACCGTAGCGCAGATCGCCGCAGCGAATCTCCTTGAGGAACACGACATAGAAGTTGAAGCGCATCCGTCGCAGCTGCCGTGGGGCGGCCAGCGACAGGTCGAGCAGTCCCACATGCGGGTGACGGGTTTCCTGCCGGTTGAAGGCACTGTACTGCTTGACGGTATCGAAGGTAAGCGTGTCTTCCATGGTCATACGTTAGGGCTTGTTAAGGTAAGGGGTGCACCCCCGCACCTGCGGTCCCGCCACCGGCAAATCCGTCATCCGGGTACGTATTACTGTAGTTAGGGTAGGGATTAGGCCCGCCGCGACCGGACCTTGGGCGGTAGATCAACGTTGTACCTTAAACGGGTTCACCACCCGTGCGCCTTTCATCCTTGAGTCCCTCACTGTTATGCACTGCTTACCGCTCTTCTTACTCCTGCTCTACTTCGTGACCCCGGTGCCCGGGCGGGCTCAGACCATCCCCGGTACGGTAAATACGGTTTTCCCCGCCGGAGCGCGCGTGGAGAGTGAGCACTTCACCGGCAGCGTGTGGGTCGAGCGACTCCTGCAGGCCGGTACCGGGGACCAGCCCGTGGCGGTCGGTAACGTCACCTTTCCGCCCCGCTCGCGCAGCAACTGGCACCATCATCCGGCCGGACAGTCCTTACTAGTGCTGGACGGGGTAGGGTACTACCAGGAGCGCGGTGAAGCGGTTCGTGTGCTTCGCAAGGGGGAAACGGTGCAGTGCCCGCCGGACATCGAGCACTGGCACGGCGCGGCCAACGACCATTGGTTCGTGCAACTGGCCATGACGACGGAACACCCGGAGGGCAGAGTCATCTGGGGCGCCCCGGTGACCGAAACGGAGTACCGGGCGGGAATTCCCGTGCAGCGGGCCGCGGCCGACACGGCTGGTTTGGTGAGCACGCGCTACCGTCACCTTGCCACGCTCGCATCGCTGGCCGCACTCGGTGACCTTGAGCGCCTGCAAACCGCCTGCGATAGAGCGCTGGATGCCGGCCTGACGGTTAATAAATGCCGGGAAGTAATGCTCCACCTCTACGCCTACGCCGGCTTCCCCCGCAGCATCCGCGGGATCCAGACCCTGATGGCCACGCTTGCGGAGCGCCGGGAACGCGGCATCGTCGACGAAGCGGGGTCGGAAGCCGGCCCCATTGATGAGCGTCGCGCCAAGTACGAACGGGGCAAGGCCGTACTCGACAGCCTCGTCGGCCGTACCCACGCAGGCCGCTCCGCGTACGGCGACTTCGCCCCCGCCATCGACGTGTTTCTTAAGGAGCACCTCTTTGCGGATCTCTTCGAGCGCGATGTGCTCAGCTACCGGGAACGGGAAATCACCACCGTGAGCATACTGGTCAGTCTGGGAGGGGTGGAGCCCATGCTCGGTAGTCACCTGGGCATCGCGCTCAACCTGGGTGTCCCGGAAGCTCAACTGCGGGAGGTCGTGGACGTCATTGCCACCACCGCCGGCCGGGCGTCCGCGCAGACGGCCGCCTCCGTACTCGACCGGGTGCTGGAGCGGTGAGGGTAAGCCCCGGCCGTATCCCTTCCGGGGCCGGGGCTGCCGCCGAAACGGTAACCCGGGTCCCCAATGCAGTAATCCGGGTAGGGCGATCCGCCCGCTCGACCCCAACTTTGTAACTCCCCGAGAGAGCACTTCCCTAAGCGGTTCCCGCCATCGGTTCGCTCCCGTTAAACTCCTTCCAACTATGCGTTTGCTCTCCTACCTACTGCTGTGTCTGCTGCTTGCTTCCTGCGCCAGCCGCCGCGCCACCGCGCCGGGCGGGGCCATCTCGCTGGCGGAGCAGGGTAGCTTTACCGTCGGCGGTACGGTCAAGACTTCGTCGGGCACCTTTGACCCAATTGCGGACGGAGCTTTCAATCCGGCGGCCCAGTCCGTAGCCGGTCAGACCCTGCACGGCGACCACTCCTTCGTCCTGTATCAGCGCCCCACCCACGCCCGCCCGCTGCCGCTGGTCTTCTGGCACGGCTACGGCCAGTCGATGAAGACCTGGCAGACTACTCCCGACGGTCGTGAAGGTTTCCAGACCATCTTCCTGCGGTACCGCTATCCGGTCTACCTACTTGATCAACCGGGCCGCGGCCTGGCCGGTCGCACGACCCGTCCGGGCAGCTATGCGGCGGCCACGGACGACCAACTCTGGTTCGGCATCTTCCGCCTCGGCACCGATCGGGAATTTTACCCCGGCGTCCAGTTCTCGCGCGAACCGGAGGCACTCAATCAGTTCTTCCGGCAGATGACCCCCGATACCGGTCCGCTGGACATCGGGGTAAACGTAGCGGCCGTTTCCGCTCTCTTCGATACGTTGGGGCCGGCCGTTCTGGTCACCCACTCCCACAGCGGCGGGCAGGGCTGGCTGACCGCCCTCGAAAATGACAACATCCGGGCCATCGCCTCCTACGAGCCGGGCAGCAACTTCGTCTTTCCGGAGGGGGAGGTACCCGAGCCGATCGACTACGTGGGCGGCTCCCTGAGCGCCCGCGGGGTGTCGCTGGAGACTTTCCGGCGGCTGACCGAGATTCCTATCGTCATCTACTACGGCGACTACATTCCCGAAGAAGCGGTGGAAAACCCGGCTCAGGAACAGTGGCGCGCCGCCGTCGCCATGGCCCGGCAGTGGACCGAAACCGTCAACCGCCACGGCGGCGACGTGACCCTGGTCCAGCTCCCCGACGCGGGGTTGGAGGGGAACACCCACTTTCCGATGTCCGACCTCAACAATCAAAAAGTAGCCCAACTGCTCCTGGACTGGCTCGCAGAGAAGGGACTGAACTAACGATTATTAAACCGACAAAACGCTATCCGATCATGATCCGACTACCTTTCTTGTTGCTGCTCACTACCCTGTTCACCGCCGGCACTTCGGCGCAGGAGTCCGCCATCTTCCCGCTCGGAGAGAAGGCGGCAAACGTCCACCACAAGGGTGACGTATGGTTGTACCATCCGGGCGAGACCGACGAGGCCTTCGACTACGGGCTGGCGGTGGCCACCTTTGCCCCGGATGCGCGACTGGACTGGCACAGCCACCCCGCCGGCCAGCAATTGATCATCACCGAGGGTACGGGCTACTACCAGGAACGCGGTGGGGAGCTGATGAGGGTCCGCAAGGGCGACGTG
Source organism: Lewinellaceae bacterium (assembly GCA_963710195.1). Taxonomy (GTDB): domain Bacteria; phylum Bacteroidota; class Bacteroidia; order Chitinophagales; family Saprospiraceae; genus Neolewinella. The sequence continues at coordinate 1,139,299 of CAVPZF010000008.1, read as the reverse complement.
GTCAACTGCCAACCGGGCGTCGAGCACTGGCACGCCGCCACGCCCGACCGCGGCGTGACCTACCTGGCCATCACCGGCAACGAACCCACGCAGTGGCTCGAACCGGTAGCCGACGAGGCGTATTACGGCACGCAAGGTAAGCCAGAAGCTACGGCTACTACCATCTCCGTGGAGCAGGAGCTACTCGAACTCTCGAAGCAAAAATGGCAGTGGATGGCGGATAGGGACGCCGACAAACTGGCCGAGCTCTTTCACGACCAGGCGATGTTCGTTCACATGGGCGGCAGCTGGGGTAAGGACCGTGAGGTGGACATCATCCGCGGCGGCGGCATCCACTACAAGCAGGCGGACGTCCACGAGGCTTCGGTACAGGTGATCGGTAATACGGCCATTGTACTCAACAACATCACGCTGCTGGCCGTGGTGGGCGGCAACGAGGTGACCAATCCCTTCGAGGTAACGGAGGTGTACACCAGGGTAGACGACGCCTGGAAGCTCGCCTCGCTTTCGTTCACGCGGCTGATGACGCGGTGACCCCCACCCATAAAAGGGCGACCTTCATATTTAGATAATCTATCTGGCATACCTGCAATCTGGACCTACCGAGTTAGGTTACATTTTGTGTAGAAGTGTAACTTAAAATAATAACCTACCTAGCTGAAGTTCAGCTAGTTGTGCAAAGGGATGTATGTATTTCCCATTTTAGGTTGCTTTTTCCTGCATAATAGATGGTTACTGTAACCTGTCAAATCCATTCCTCCGCGACTCGACAAACCGGTAAAGCAATAAGAAGCCAGGAAAAAGAAACCACGGAACCCCAATTCCCAAAATGGCAAGGTGTGTTTGAGATACGTTCCTCGGACAGCAGATCTCCGGAGCAATGACGGATCAGCTTACCGGAGTACGCCATCTACTCCTTTACGAAGACCATAAAGTGCTGCCAGGGAAGATTATCTAGGTTCTCCCGCAGCCGCAGCCCGACGGCTTTCATCTCCCGCACGGCCTGCGCTTCCGACATCTTGTGGAGCCGCTTGATGGGCACCGTGGGGTCTTCCATCCGGTATTCCAGCAGGACGAAGCGCCCACCCGGCCGTAGGGCACGGACGATGTGCCGCATCGTTTCCCGAGGGTGGGAAAGCTCGTGGTACACGTCCACCAGGGTAACCAGGTCGACGGAGCTGGCCTCCAGTTTTGGATCCGTTTCACTGCCCTGAATCAGGGCTACGTTATCAATGTCTTCCCGTTCGATCCGTTGCTGCATGAGGTCCAGCATTTCTGCCTGCAGGTCTACGGCGAAGACCTTGCCCCGGGGGGCTTTCCGGGCCATACGGAAGGTATAGTAACCGGAGCCGGCCCCGATGTCCGCAATCCGCTCGTCGGCCTGGATGTCCATGTTTGCAATGGCCTGACTGACGTTCTCTTCCCGCTCGCGCTCCGGTCGCTCCAACCAGTCGGCGGCGAGGTGCCCCATCACGTAGCTGATCTCCCGCCCCATGTAGTACTTGCCGGTTCCGTCCGGGGAGGGCGTCTTGAAGGTGTAGGGGGAGCCTTCTTCTATCGGCGATTGGTCCGGCCGGGCGGTACAACTGGTAAAAAGGATCAGGCACAGGAGGGGGAGTAGACGGCGGTGCACGGGCAAAGCTTTATTAGGAAAGGGAACGAAGCCCGAATGGTTCTTCCCCGAAAACAAGCGCTAAGCAAAGCGGTAGTGCCGGTTAGCGCAGCTGAAGCGGGCGCGGACGCAGGTGCAATACCTTCCCCGACACCAACGTCCGGTTGCTGCCCGCTAAAACGCCAGGTGCTTACCTGCGCTGCGTGGAGCAAAGCTATTCCACGTGGCCGCATTCCCCTTCGCCCATTTGGAAGCCTGCGGCGACGGGCGCTCCACCAGAAAACGGCCGCGCATGGGTACCAACGATTTCGTTTTCGCGTCCGTCTTACGACCAGGTTCCGGAGTCCGTGGCCTTCCAGCGGATGGAGACGCAGTGTGCCGACCCCTGGCAGCAGGAAGACCCCTGGCCCTTCGCCGGACCCGACGGCGGGCTACGCGCGTACCTGACGCGGCGGGGGGTAAAGTATTGGACGTGCGGTACGTAGTCGACCCCGCGCTAGTAATTACTTGTATAGCTTGTACCTGCGGGACCGGTAGAACGATCATCGTCACGGTGCCCGAATCGGATGCCTCCCGTATGGATTTAGGGTTTGTGAGGTAGGGATGCCGGGCCATTCCGGTCAGCGGAGCGATTTAGTAGCCGCGCCGGTACCTATGCGCCCGTAGCGCCACTTCACCGAAATTCCGGCCACTCGCGGCCGCGCCCTACCTTTCGCCTTTCCGCCCCCCCCCCGGCATTCCCCGCGCTCCGTACGGTAGGCTTGCTTCGATCTACCTATGCTCCTATGACTACTCCCCAACGCATCGGCCTGGTGCTCGGTCCCGCCCTGTTCGTCCTTACCCTCTTGTTCTACCGGCCGGCGGGGATGAGTACGGAGGCCAACGCCATCCTGGCCGGTACACTCTGGATCGCGACGTGGTGGATCACCGAGGCCATCCCCATCGCGGCCACCTCGCTGCTCCCCATCGTACTGTTTCCGCTGACCGGGGCCCTGGGCCTGAGCGACACGACTTCTTCCTATGGTCACCAATATATTTTTCTCTACATCGGGGGCTTCATCCTGGCGATCGCGATCGAGCGCTGGGACCTGCACCGGCGGCTGGCCCTGAACATCATCTACCTGATCGGTTCCGATGTTCGGAGCATCCTCCTGGGGTTCATGGCGGCTACGGCCTTCCTGTCCATGTGGATCTCCAATACGGCCTCTTCGGTGATGATGCTGCCCATTGGCATTGCGATCATCAAACAACTTCGGGATAACCCCAGGACCATAGCCAATGAGAATAAAGTCTTCGGTAAGTTGCTCATGCTGGGCATTGCCTACAGCGCCTCCATCGGGGGTATCGCCACCCTGATCGGTACGCCTCCGAATTTGGTGCTGGCCGGGATCGTGCGGGAGGTGTACGGCATCGAGATCACCTTTTCGCAGTGGATCGGGTTCGGCCTGCCCATCTCGCTCCTGCTCCTGCTGATCTGCTGGAAATACCTGACCAGTTTTACGACCTCCTTCGAGCAGCAGTCCTTCCCCGGGGGGCGGCAGGAGATCCGCCGGCAACTGGACAAACTGGGGAAGATTGGCTACGAAGAAAAGACGGTGCTGGTGGTTTTCAGCCTGACGGCGCTGTGCTGGATCACCCGTTCGTTCTTTTTGGAACGCTTCATTCCCGGCATCGACGATACGATTATTGCCGTGGCCGCGGGTCTGCTGTTATTTATGCTGCCGGCGCGGCGCGGGAGCGGGCGGGCGATCGTGAACTGGGACGAGGCGGTACAGCTACCCTGGGGCATCTTGCTGCTGTTCGGCGGTGGGCTGGCCATCGCCCAGGGCTTCAAAACGACGGGACTAGCGGAATGGATGGCCGGGCAGCTGGTTGCCCTGGAGGGCATTCCCCTGTTACTGCTGCTGCTGGCTTTGGTGGCGTCGGTGAACTTCCTGACGGAGATTACCTCGAACCTGGCGACCACCGCCATGCTGCTGCCAGTGCTGGCCTCCCTGGCGCTGACCGTCAACGTGCATCCGTACGTCCTGATGGTGGGTGCTACCGTAGCGGCATCCTGCGCCTTCATGCTGCCCGTAGCTACGCCGCCCAATGCGGTGGTATTTGGCTCCGGCTACCTTACGATTCCGGATATGGTCCGCGCGGGCATATTCATGAATGTAGTTTCCATCGTGCTGGTGACCCTGCTGGTCTACTTCGTACTGCCCTACCTGTGGGGCTTTGATCCGACGGTCTTTCCACTGGACTGGACGACCACCGCACCCGCGTCCGCGCCCCAGTGAACAATGTGTGGGGCAAAATGCATTTAACCACCAAAATCAGCCCCGCGATGAAAAGCGAAGTAACTACCGTAGAAGAACTTTTAGAAACCACGACGCCCCCCGGTGCCCGGCAGGGCGATCCCCACCGCGTGCGCAAAGCCATCGTGACGGGCGGCGATACCGGCATCGGCCGCTACACCGCGCTGGCCCTGGCCCGCGACAACTGCGACGTAGCCTTCACCTACGCCCACCACCCGGAGGATGCCGAAATCACTGCGGAGGCCGTGCGCCGGCTCGGACGGAAAGCTTATGTGCACCATATGGACCTCGATATGCCCGAGAATGCCATTCCCGCCGTAGACGCGATGGTGAAGGACCTGGGGGGGCTGGACATCTTCGTGAATAACGCGGGGCAGATGACCCAGAAGGTTTTTCCCCAATTAGAACTCTCGGACATGGACCACCTCTTCCGGGTCAATACCTTCGGCGCAGTACTGGCCGTACAGCGGGGTGTCCGCTACATGTTGGGCATGGACGCGGATGGCAACCACGGTTCGATCGACGACATCGCCACCATGGCGCGCAAGGTGCTGACGGGCAAGGTGAGCTCGCCGCGTAAAACGCCCGGTCGGGTCATCGTCATCACCAGCGTACACGAGCACATCGCCAGTCCGGTGGATACGGTGTACACTATGACCAAGCATGCCCTGGGGGGCTTCATCAAGTGCGCGGCCTTCGCCCTGGCCGACACCAACATCACGGTGACGGGTATCCGGCCGGGAGAAATCAGTACGCCAATGAACGACGCCCACCCCGAGGACTCCCTGGATACCAAGCGGAAGTACATTCCGGTGCGGCGGCCCGGCCATCCGAGCGAGATCGCGAGCATGGTCCGTTACCTGGCCAGCGACGAGAGCTCCTTCATCAGCGGCGTGAGCTACGACGTCGGTGGTGGACTCAGCATCGGCGAGCCGATGGCCAGCGAAGGCTACCAGAAGGCGGTGTAGGAAATGGCGCTAGTTAGTCGGGGGAGTACTGCCGGATGCACTGCCGTCCGCGCCCCCCTTGCCCCGGCGACGGCCAAATTTCTTGGGTCCGCCCTTACTTCCCTCCGCCCGGGTATCGCTGTTCTGTGCTTCACCGGTGGAGGGGGAGCCGTCGCGTTTGCCGCCGTCCTCTACTCTTGTTGTTGCCGCCGCGCCCGCGCCCGCCGCCCCGGCCCCCGCTGTTCTTGCTGCCGCCGCGACGGTCACCACCGCGTCCGCCTTCGTCGCCGCGGGCGTGCTTGGCGTCGGCCAGTTCGTCGGGTAAAGGAATACGGCGGACTTCCTTCTCGACGAGTTCCTCGATGCGCTTGAAGCGGTGACGATCCTCTTTGCTGATCAGCGTAATGGCTTCGCCCTCGGCCGACGCCCGGGCGGTGCGCCCGATGCGGTGCACGTAGTCTTCGGCATCGCCGGGCACGTCGAAATTGATCACCAGATCAATCCCGTCGATGTGGATGCCCCGGCTCAGTACGTCAGTAGCGATGACGATGGGGATCTTACCGGAGCGGAAATCGCTCAGGCGGTCTTCCCGCTCCTGCTGTTCAAGGTCGGAAGATACGCTCTCGGCCTTGTGCCCCTTGCGCTGGAGGCGGCGCGTGAGGTCGCGGACCGTTTTCTTGCGGCCGCAGAAGATCAGGATGCGCTCCAGGTCTTTCTTGTCCTTGAGAATATGCTCGATGAGGCTGATCTTGGCCCAGTCGGCGACGTCGAAGGCCTTCTGGTCGATCTTTTCGGCCGGCTTGGAGATGGCGATGCTGATCTCCACGGGGTCCTTCAGGATCTCCCGCGAGAACTTGCGAATTTTATTCGGCATGGTGGCGGAGTAGAACAGGATCTGCAGCTTGTCTTTGGGCAGCAGGTCGATGATCTTCAGCATGTCGTTCACGAATCCCATGTCCAGCATGCGGTCCGCTTCGTCCAGCACGAGGTGGCGTACCCCGCTCAGGTCGGCGTAGCCCAGGTCGAGGTGAGCGATCAGGCGACCGGGGGTGGCGACTACCAGGGGGGCACCGGTCTTCAGGGCATTCTTTTCCCGCTCCATACTGTGCCCGTCCCGGCCGCCGTAAATGGCGATGGAGGAAGCCGGTGTGTAGAAGCTGAAGCCCTCAAGTTGGCGGTCGACCTGCATGGCCAGTTCGCGGGTCGGTTCCAGAATTATGGTATTGACCTTGGTAACCGGATTGCGGGTCAGCTTGTCGAGGATGGGCAGCAGGAAGGCTGCGGTTTTGCCGGTTCCGGTCTGGGCGACGGCGAGCACGTCGCGGCCTTCGAGGGAGGGGGGGATCGCGCGGGCCTGGATGGGCGTGCACTGGTCGAAACCCATGTCGTCGAGGGCGTCGAGTAATTCGTCTACCAAGTCAAGTTCGTCAAAATAGACTACTTCCACTTCTTCGGGAGCGGTAGGTTCGGGGAGGTTATCCATGGGGGCTTGTCTATACGCAAGCCAATTTTCTCCGGCCCGCGCGCTAATGAAGCGGCGAAGATACGGATTAATCCACCGAGGATACCTTAATCACTCAGGCACCCGCCAGTCGTAATAAATTCTGCTGTTGGGCGGTACGCTCTTTACGATCCAGGTGTTGCCACCGATGATGGAACCCGCTCCGATGGTAGTATCTCCGCCGAGTATAGTTGCGCCGGCGTAGATGATTACCCGATCTTCAATGGTTGGATGGCGCTTAGTCCGGGCCATCTCTTTTTTAACGCTTAGGGCACCGAGGGTAACTCCCTGGTACATCTTTACGTCATTGCCAATCTCTACGGTTTCCCCAATTACGACCCCCGTCCCGTGGTCGATACAGCAACGATCACCGATCCGGGCGCCGGGGTGTATTTCAATCCCAGTGTTGCCGTGCGCTATTTCACTTAGCATGCGTGCCAGCAGGGGCACGCCGAGGCGGTGGATGCGGTGGGCAATCCGGTATACAGCTAGCGCGTAAAACCCGGGGTAAGTGGTAATGACTTCTACCCGACTTAGCGCAGCGGGATCGCCCGCCAGTATGGCCTCCGCGTCCGCAAGCAGCGCCTCGTAGATTTGGGGGAGCTCCCCCTCGAATTGCTTCCGCACAGCATCCGCCGGCTGGACCAACAAGTCGCTAAGCGCATCAAGAATCGTGTAGAGTTTGAAGTCATTGGTGCGGTAGTGTTCCCGAAAATCATGCTCGCTGGCGAACCGTAAGGTGCTGAGCTCCGGGAAAAGAAATTGCAGCAATCCATCCAGCCATTCCTCAATGAGTCGAGGAGACGGGAGCTTGTGAACGCTGTGGTGTTCGCGATAGAGCCTAAGCAAGAAACCTTCATCCATTTTTTAAAGGTAAGGGGGGGGGACCACGCAAAAAAGGGCCGGCTAAAAGCCGGCCCCCTGGATAAGGTCAGAACAAGCGGAAGTTCTCTAAGCCTCCGCCGCCCACATGTTACTGGTATAATAATCTGGAAAAATCAACTATAGATTAGAATAGATTTTTATACTCCAATAGACAATGTAAAAACATGTGATTGTAGTGTCTCGTGATAAGATCAAACCTGTTGTTCAATAGTGTAATGAAAACTTGTTGTTCAATGGTGTCTATGAAAATTTGCTAAACTATGTTAAGATATAAAGCGGTCGTTGTCGTCTCAAATAAATTAAACCTAAGAAATACGAATACAAAGTTGCCTTAGTGTTTATAAATTCGTCTCAGTAAAATCTCATCTCTCAGTGTAAACGGTCGGTCTATAGGAACTGGAATCAGATCGAGTATAGACCTTTATTTTGCTTGGTAATGGGAGGGATTGAACCCCGAATTAAACCCGGTTTCCAATCATTCCCTTCATCTTTTGGCGAGCCAGGAAGATGCGGCTCTTAACGGTGCCGATGGGGATGTTCAGGTGAGCGGCGATCTCTTTATACTCGTATCCCCGGTAGAACATGAGGAAGGGTACGCTGTAGATTTCGCCGATAGTACCCATCATTCGATTGAGTTCCTTGAGGCGCATGTCGTGCTCCCCCTGGTTGGGGATGGCGCTGGTGTTCTCGAGGGCGAAGGTGAAGGTTTCGATGGGTTGGTTGACGTGCTTCCGGCTTTTTTCCTTCCGGTAGCGGTTAATGTAGGTATTGCGCATAATTGTGGATACCCAGCTTTTAAAGTTGGTCCCCATGGTAAACTTATCGCGGTGGCGGTAAGCGCGCATGCTCGTCTCTTGCATAAGGTCCTGAGCATCCTGGTGGTTGCGGGTAAGTCGGAGAGCAAAGGAAAACAGCAAGTTTTCGAGCTTGTTAATTTCTTGGGTGAATTCTTGGTTGGTCATGATGTGTTGTACTGTTATTCTGAAATCGGCCGTGGTTGCCCACATGGCTTGCCGACAACATATCAAAGGGTGTGCCAAAAATGTAATTTTCTGTTTATCAGGGACTTACAATTTTAGGTTTGAAGGTGAGTAGGATTAAATCCAGGGCTATGACTAAATACAGTCACACACGCGCTGATGTCCCCCCTTCACCAGGGACCGGCAAGCTGCTAAGCTGCGGGTGGGGAATAAAAAAAGCCCGGAGACATGGTCCCCGGGCTCTTCTGCGTAATCTAGGTGCCTAGAGCATTTGAACCCCATCGGCCAAAAAGCGCAGTTCACGCTTAGGCTCGGTAATGGCGGCAATTTCCTCGGGCGAGTCACCGGCATCCTCGGCGAAGTGCTTCAGTTCGTCAACGGGGGTGATTTGGTAGTAAGCCAAACCGTGGACGATAACCTCTCGGCCGGAAATATCTTTGGGTACGAAGAAGCCGTAGTCCGCAAACTGGACCTTCATCTCCTGTCCGTCTCCGGCATCCAGGGTCATCCAGCAGCCCTTGGCCTGGCAAACTTCATTAACGGTGCCCCGGAGGGTGACGCGTACGGAGTCACTTAACGCTTCGGTAGAATAGTCAGAGGTAAGGGAAGAGGCGGGCAACACATTGTCCGGGGTGAAGGCAGCTCCGTAAGTTTCGGTAGCTGCCGGCATCGTGCGCGAAGCACATCCGAAGGCCATAATTGCCAGCAGTAAAAGGGAGAGGGTGTAGTGCATACAGAAGGGAGTTATTGGTAAGCTACCAGATCAGTGATGTAACTACCGCCGTAGCCGGCATCCTTTAGTGTCTCCTGAAGGGTCACGGCATCTTCGCGGTCTTTGAAACTCTCGCGGCTCTCGACCACCCAGACTTGCTCACACGGACGGTAGCGGGCTACCAGGGTAGGGTGGAAGGGGTACTCGGAGGGATCGGTGTAGCGCAGAATAGCAACCTGCACCTTGTATTCCTTGGTAGGGGTCGTAGCGAACTTAGGCAGGGAGGGAGCCGAATCCCCTCCGGGTGATCCGTAGGTAGCCGGGGCCTCTTCGCAGTAAGTGGGTTTGGGAGCGGTGTCCTGGGCTATGAGCGGCGACGCGGCAAAGGCCAGGAACAGTATCGGAAGAAGGCGCATAGGATTGAGGGATAATGGTATGGCAAGAAAGGGTTAACCAAAAAACGTACGTAAGGATTCAGTTCGTGTGGCAAGTACAACGTTTGGCCGGGCCCCTAAGGTTCGCTTCACCGCATCCGCACGATCACTTCCACCCGACGCTTCTCTTGTCGCTCCCCCGGGCCTGCGACCTCCCCCCGGCCTTCCATCCGGATCTGCCCCGGTGGTACGCCTAACTGCTGGAGGTAATTACTTACCGCCTCGGCGCGGGCGCTGCTCAGCCGAAGATTGAAGGCGCTGCTGCCCACCTCGTCCGTATACCCCAGGATGGTAATGCTCCGAATATTCCCGGGCTCCGCTGAGGTAACCAATTTCCGGAGTGCCTCCTGCGTCTGAGCGGACAAGCTCGACTGCTCAAATTCGAAAAGTACGCGCACCTTCTCCGTCCGTTCCCGCCTAATCACCGGCTTATCGGTTAGCTTAGGACCGGCCGGTGGAGCATCCGCCTGGTGCTTGGCGAGCCGTAAATCGATGCGGAAGCTGCTGCGGTTGTCCCACTTGGGTATGGAAAAACTGCGCCGATAGGGAAGGTAAGCCGCGTGATCTACGGTCAGGGGCAGATCCGCCTCCGGGGGGGCGCAGATGAAGAAGCGCCCGGCGTAGTTGGTGCGGAACACACTGCCATTCGTCACGGGTACTTCCTGGTCCGGGATAGGGGCTCCGGTGAGGCTATCGGTCACGTAGCCGGACACATAGGTCACGTCCTTCCCGGTCAGCTTCTCGTTGAGCGTAAAGCCGTAGATGTCCAGGCCGCCCTCCCCGCCCTGCCGGTCACTCGCGAAGAACCCTTTTTTGCCGTCGGCCGAAAGATGAAAACCCAGCTCGCGGTTGGGGCTGTTGATGGGCGGACCGATATTCACCGCTTTACTCCAGCGTTTCCACTGCGCATCCCAGCGGCTGAAGAAGATGTCCTGATCGCCGAGACTTTGGTGACCCATACTGGAGAAGTAGAGGGTTTCCCCGTCGTTGCTTAGGAAGGGGGCCTCCTCATCCTCGGGCGTATTGACGCCGTCCCCGAGGTTGACGGGTTGAGACCAGCTGCCGTCATTCAGGCGTTCGCTACGGTACAGGTCGCTGCCACCGATGCCCCCCGGCCGGGTACTGGCAAAAAAGAGCTGGCGGCCATCGCAACTGATGGCTGCCTGACTGTCCCAGGCCGCTGAATTGAGGTACGTAGGCAGCCGGTCGACGTCCCGTATTTTCCCGTCGGCGAGCACGCCCGCATGAATGTCGCAACCCCCGCCCTTCGCGTTTTCGTAGCAGAGGGTAAAGAAGATGGTCTCCCCGTCGCGCACCAGGGTGCACATGCCCTCGGGTTGCCCGGTGTTAAAGTCGCTGAACCGGGTGGTGTGGTAATCGGCGCCGGGCCCGCGCCGTTCCCCCTCGATGAGGTCCTCATCGCCTTCGGGGCCCTGTCGGGTGTAGAGTAACCCGTTGAGGTTGTTGGTGAAGAAGGGGAAGTAGTCGTTTTGCTCCGTATTGATCGGCCGGCCTAAATTGTAGAGCCCGGAGGCGTTTACGTAGTTGGTGCTGTCGGAGGAGATGCGCGCGGAAAGTATGCGCTGCGCGAGCTTACGCGCCACTACCTCCTGCTCGGCGGGGGATTCCTGTTCGCCCATCAATCCAAAATGGCCAATTTCCTCCTGCTGTAGATCAAGAAACTCAAGGAAGTACTGTAGGGCCAGCTGCGGCTGCCCGCTGCGCAGGTAGACATCGCCGGTATTATAGTAGAGGAGACGGGAAAAATAAGGGTCCCGGCGCAACACCGCTCGGTAAGCTTCGATGGCGGCCGGGTAGTCATTCTGTAGGTCATACGCCACCCCTAGCATGCGCAATCCGGGAATGAAGGTGGAGTCGAGTTCTACTGCTTTACGGAGCGACCGGGCGGCCCGGCCGGCCTTCCCGTCCAGGAGATACTGCACCCCCTCGTCAAAGGCCGCGACGGCCCGGTCCCGGATAGGATTTCCCTGGGCAAAAGTTGCTGTCGCAACGAACAAGCACCCGGCTAGGGCTATTGAGTGGATGGTCCGCATACCCCGGTTTAGTGAGGACCGTTTGCAAAAGCTTGGGCTCCGTCCGGAGACGGAGCCACAAGTACAATGAGTGCATTAGTAAACTATCAACGCTAATGTATAGTTTTTTTTACATTCTCGCCCCGTTCGCCCTTCGTTGGTGAACGGGGCGATCGCTTGTTCATGCCCCCTTGCAGCTGTGCTCGTGCACTACTTCCTATATGTAGGAAGGAACGGGTTGTCCTGCCCGCCCCTTGGCCATATTCCGTCCTTAGGCAGGGGCTCCCTAAATTAGCGGAATGAAAAATTTCCTTGTTTTATTTCTCGGTATCGCCATGTTGGCGTGTACCAGCCGGGCCGGAGAAACCATCGCTCCATCTCGGGCTCCGGTAGCCAGCCGAGCGGTCTTCTCCGGCGCGTTAAACGATTACTGGTACCAGGGCACCGCGGAAATTTCTACTTACGACCTGGAGCAGGCGCGTTACGGGGAGCTCCGCCAGGGCGAGGCCGTGCTCATCCAGGTATCGGAGGACTTCCTAACGGACCGGCAGGTGAAGAACGATGCCTACGAAAATGCCAGTAGCGTGGGCGTATTGAAAACCAACCTATTCCGCCGCTTTACCACCGGGGTATACGACTATTCCCTGATGACCTCCGTCTTTACGCCGGCCCAGTCCAACGCCCAGCCACGGACGCTAAAGGTCACGACGAGTTCTCAGGACTGGTGTGGGCAGAGTTACACCCAGCTCAATTACCACGGGGGGGACGCCTGGGGGATGGAGCTGCGGAGCTACTTTGAGCGCGAGGGGGATCAGTCCGAATCGCTGTCGGCGGATTTTCTGGAGGATGAGGTCTTTAACCGCATCCGCCTGGGCGGAGCGCTGCCCGTGGGCTCGTTCAATGTGATCCCCAACACCGGCTACCTGCTCATGACCCACCAGCCCTACCGCGCCACGGCATCCGTGGCTAGCCTGGAGGAGGTTGCGGACAGCCTGCGCCGCTACGTCATCGACTATCCGTCCCTGAGGCGGCGGGTAGCAGTGACCTTCGCGACCGCCCCGCCCCACCTGATTCAGGAATGGACGGAAACCTACCCCAGCCGGGATACGCTGCTGACGACCACCGCCACCCTGCGCGCCCGCCGCCAGGAACCCTACTGGCAGCTCAATGCCAATGCCGATGCGCCGCTTCGCGCCAAATTGGGCCTGAAGTAGCACAAACAGGCCTCCCTCCGGTTGTCCACCTTACAATGTTCCGGCTTTATGTATCGCATCCTTTCGACTCTATTTCTCCTAGTTGCCTTACTGCTTTGCGGGTGCCTGCCGGCGCAGGGACTCACCATTCGCCCTTACAATCCAAGTAACGGGGTCAACGCGACTCTCCTGGGGCTCGGGGGTGCCCTGACGGTGACCTCCGTGATGCTCGACCGCCGCGTAAGTCCCCTGACGGAGGAGGACGTAGCGGTGCTGGAAATCGACCGGGTGCCCGCCATCGACCGGTTTTCCCTGCGGCACATCTCGCTCGGCGCCGATGAAATTACCGATAAGCTACTGCTGGCCAGTTTCGCCAGTCCGTTTTTTCTACTGCTCGACCGGCCCGGCCGCAACAACTTTAACGATGTAGCCATGGTCGTCTTTCAGGGGGCCATGATCAACGCTGGCTTGATCAACCTGACAAAAGTGCTGGTGCGCCGGCCCCGGCCCTACACCTACAACATCGACGCGCCCCTGGACACCAAGCTGAAAAAATCCAGCCGCTACTCCTTCTTTAGTGGTCACAGCGCCACCACCGCCTACTTCAGCATCACCACCGCCAAACTGTATAACGACCTCTACCCCGGAAGCAAGGCGACGCCTTACGTGTGGCTGGGTGCTGCCCTACTGCCCGCCGCGGTGAGTTACGGCCGGATGCGCGCCGGGCGTCACTTTTTCACCGACGTGCTGGTCGGTACCGCCGTCGGCACGATCATTGCTATCGTAGTACCGACCCTCCACCGCAACCCGGAGGGAAATTAGTACTGCCCATGGCCCAATTTATCGACTACTACCAGACCCTCGGCGTGGACAAATCCGCCGATGATAAGCAACTTAAGAAGGCTTTCCGCAAACTGGCGCGAAAGTACCATCCCGATGTGGCCCCGGATGACCCCCAGGCAGAACAAAAATTCAAGGAAGTCAACGAGGCCCATGCCGTGCTTTCCGACCCGGAGAAACGCAAGAAATACGACCAGTACGGCAAGGACTGGGAGCACGCCGACGCCTTTGAGCAGGCCCGCCAGCAGCGGGGGGCGGGCGGCAACCCCTTTGGCGGCCAGTACACTTATTCCGGTGGGGCGGAAGGAGCCGATTTTTCCGATTTTTTCAGCACCATGTTTGGCGGGGGCGCGGGTGCGGGGTTTAGTGGACAGGGCCGGGCCTTTCGCGGACGGGACGTGGAGGCTTCCCTTACCGTCGGGATGCAGGACATTCTGGAGAACAACAAGCAAGTCCTCACCGTCGGTGGTAAACAACTCCGCGTGACCATCCCGGCCGGGGTAGAGGACGGGCAGACCCTACGCCTACGCGGTCAGGGCAACCCCGGTGCCGGCGGCGGCCCGGCCGGGGATTTGTACATCACCTTTCGGGTAAGTACCCCCGCAGAGTACCGCCGGGACGGGGCCGACTTGTTTAAAACCGAGTCCGTTGACCTGTACACCATGTTACTTGGCGGCAAGGTGACCGTACAAACGCCGACCGGAGCGGTAAATCTGCCGGTGGCGGAGAACACGCCCAACGGTAAACGGGTACGACTGAAGGGCAAAGGACTGCCAAATTACAAGAAAGGGGGCAACGGCGACCTCTATCTTGACCTCCAAGTCAAGCTACCCGAGCAGTTAAGCTCCGCCGAGAGGGAAGCCTTCACGAAACTGGCCGGCCGCTAACCGGCACCAACCGCAAGCACTATGTCTGGAGTAGCCTACATCACCATCCAGCAATTCTGCAGCTTTCACCACTGTGATACCGTCGTAATCGAGGAATTCATCGACCACGGTATTTGCGAGGTGGCACCGCAGCAGGAAATCATTCTCATCCCCGAGGCCCAGGTGCCCCGCATCGAGCGTGCCCTGCGACTGCGTAACGAGCTGGGCGTCAACTCCGCCGGCATCGACATCATCCTCCGCCTCCTGGAGCGAATCGAAGGGTACCGCTGTCGGACAGTCGACGACCACACCGCCTTCGAAGCGACCCCGTCCAACGGGTAAGCCGTTGGACGGGGTCAAAAAAAACCTACCCGCCAGGGCTTGTAGCGGGTCGGGATTAGCGTCAGGTGCGGCCCATTCAGCTCCGACCGTAGGAAGAGTAAGCCGAAGTGATAAGTATCTACCGACGCCGTGACCCGGGGACGAAGCTTGAGTTGTTCCCAGGCGCGTTCCATTTCTGGGGACCAGTGAATGTCGGCTACGACCAGCACACTCTCTTCGGCACAGCTCTCCAGCATGTGGTCTACGTAGGCTAGGGTGGGGGCGTAACGGTGATCACCATCCAGGAAGAAAAGCAGGCGTCCGGCCGCTGCCTTGGGATGCTGCTCTAGCCATTGTGCGAAGGTGGCGACAGCCGGGCGCAGGGCGGGCGAGGTGCCGGCCCGCCGGAAGGTCTCCCTGGCAAGCTCGGCCACTTCCGGATTGCCCTCGACCGTAAATAGGGGGGTACGGGTGTCGGCACCGTGGAGGTAGAGGGTGGAAATACCGGCGTTGGTGCCAAATTCGATGATGCGGGCCGGCTGGGCCCACAGCGCTACGCGAAAGAGCAGCTCCCCCGACCGGCGGGTAATAGCGTTGGTAGACACTAGGCTACTGGCGGTGCGGTGGGTGCGGGTGGTCGTCCTGCTGGAGGCTCCTAACGAGTGGAGTTGTACCAGCTCTCGGCGACCGCGCCAGTACCGCCGCACCTGCGCGACCAAGCCAAAGACGTGGTAGCGGCGGTCGTCGTGGTACACCTCCCGGGCGAAGCGGCTCAGGAAGGGGGAGTGGACGTCGTAGCGGGTGCGGGCCCGCAGGTACCAGCGGATAGCGGAAGTAAGGCGAAACCACCAGTAAGCGAGTTGTGGCACGTAGGGACGGGAAGCGGCGGGGAAACGGATGGGGTGCAAAGATAGCGTGCGAAGCCCTCCCGGGAAGCGGGGGAAACCCCGCACGTCCCGAACCCGTTACCTTAGCAAACCAACTACTATATGTCTCGCGGCTTCGTCAAGGAATCAGATCAGGAAGAATTACCCGTCATCCCCCCCCGCTCGCCCCTCCCGGCCGGGGAGACCAACTACGTGACGCCCACCGGCCTGCAAGCCCTGGAAGTCGAGCGCGCCCAACTAGAGAAAGACAAGATTAAATTCCCCACCGACAATGAGGACGAGCGCCGCCGCGCCCTGACCGTGATCGACGGGAAGTTAGCCTTGCTCCAGCAGCGGATAGTTTCCGCGCGCGTTCTGCCGCCCGGAGATCAGCCCCAGGACGAGGTGCGCTTCGGGGCTCACGTCAAGATCAAGCAATTGGGCCCCGGCGGCCGGGTACAGGAATTCCAGATTGTGGGCGTCGACGAGGCCAACGTGAAGGCGAAGAAAATCAGTTTTACGGCCCCCATCGCGCGGGCCATCACGGGGCTGTACGTCGGGGAGATCGCCGACTTCCACCTGGGTAGCGAGGTACGCAAACTGGAGGTGCTGGAGATCCGTTACTCATAGTTAGGTGAGGCTGGGGGAAACCTGGCACCCGCGTCCCCGCAGTATCTTTGGTGCTTAATCTTCATCTTATGCGCTACCTGATCGGACTCCTCTTACTCACGCTTACGGCCTGTGCGTCCGACACTCCGGAAGCCCCCGTTACCGATGGGGCCGGCGCCGAAACATTTGACCAGTTGCTGGCCGATTACCAGGAGGAGCGGCTGCAGCTGGACCCCCTGCAGGCTACTTCCCTGGGCGATAACCGCTACAACGACCGCCTGCCGAACAGCCTCTCCCAGGAATATAAGGCCGAGAGCCGCGGCTTTTACCAGGACATGCTGGCCCGCCTGCGCCGCACCGATCGGAAGGGCCTGGACCCCACCCGGCAGGTGAGCTACGACGTACTCGAGTGGGAATTGAACATGGCCCTGCAGGCCGCTGAATTCCACCAGGAACTGCTGCCCCTGAACCAACTCGCCAGCGCCCACCTCACGATCGGGCAGCTGGCCAGCGGACAGGGCACCCAGCCCTTCACGACGGTGGAAGATTACGAAAACTGGCTGCTGCGGGTAGCGGACTTCGCCGTGATGATGGACACGGCTAAAGCGAACATGCAACGCGGGGCCGCGACGGGTTACGTCCTGCCGCGCCCCCTGGCCGAAAAGCTGTTGCCCCAGCTGGAAGGACTGGCCGCCGAGCCCCTGGAGGATCACCTCTTCTACGGGCCCATCCGAGGATTGGGTGACAGCATCCGCGGCGCAGACCGTAGCCGCCTGGAAGCTGAATACAAAACCATGGTCGGCCAGCGGATCATTCCCCTCTTCACCGACCTGACCGCCTACGTGCGCGACGCGTACCTGCCCCTGACCCGCAGCAGCAGCGGTATCGATGCCATTCCTAACGGGGAGGCCTACTACCGTCATCTCATCAAGCTCTATACGACTACCGATATGACGGCCGATGAGATTCATCAGCTGGGACTCAGCGAGGTGGCGCGCCTGCGCGGCGAGATGGAAAAAGTGAAGACCGAAGTGGGCTTTGACGGGGAACTCCAGGATTTTTTCGGCTACGTCCGAACCAAACCCGAACTCATCCCCTTTAAGGATCCCGCGGAGGTAGTGGCCAACTTCGAGTCGATCTACGACCGGATGAAACCGCAACTTGAAAGGCTCTTCAACCGGGTGCCAACGACCGCCTTTGAAGTACGGCAGACGGAGGCCTTCCGCGAGGCCAGCGCTTCGGCGGAGTACAACCCCGGGAGCCTGGACGGGACTCGGCCCGGTATTTTCTACGTACCGATCCCGAATGTGGAAGAGTATAATGTATTTAGCGACGAGGACCTCTTCCTCCACGAGGCCATCCCCGGTCACCATTACCAAGTCAGCCTGACGCAAGAAAATGAGGATTTACCCGATTTTCGCCGCAACCTCTGGTACAGCGCCTACGGGGAGGGCTGGGCCCTGTACTCCGAAAGCCTGGGCGAGGAACTGGGGCTGTACACGGATCCTTACCAGTATTTCGGCATGCTGAGTGCGGAGATGCACCGGGCCATCCGGCTGGTGGTGGATACGGGCATCCACAGCAAAGGCTGGAGTCGGGAGCGGGCCATCCAGTACAGCCTCGACAACGAGGCCGAGGGGGAGGCCAGTATCATCGCCGAGATCGAGCGCTACATGGCGATCCCCGGTCAGGCACTGAGCTACAAGGTGGGCCAGTTGAAGATCCGGGAACTGCGCGCCCGCGCGGAGGATAAGCTGGGCAAGGACTTCGAGATCAAGGCCTTCCACGACCTGGTACTCGAGGGCGGCTGCCTGCCCCTGGCCGTGCTGGAACGGCAGGTGGACGAGTGGATCGCGGCGCGTTAGCTTAGTTTAACTTCACCGCCTCCCCGTACCCTAGCTCCCGCATGCGGGGAAGCTGGGTTTCGGCGTCGCCGACGATCAGCCAGATCATTTTATGGGGTTGTAAGTAGGTGTTGGCCAGCTCCCGGATGCGGTCGCGGGTCATGGCGCGCACGGTGGCTTCCCTTTCCTGGAGGTAGTTGGGGGACCAGTCGTAGGCGCTCAGGTTTTCGAGGATGTTGAGCTTGGCCCCGGCGGTTTCGAAGGCCCGGGCGTTGGCGCGCGTAAGGAAGCTGCGGGTGGTCTCCAGGTCCTGGTCGGTGAAGGTGGTGGCGTAGTCTTGCAGGATTTGCTTGATGGACTGGGTGGCCTCCAGGGTCACGTTGCTGCGCACGCCGGTGCCGATCTGGAATTCGCCCGTGTCGCCCGTTCCCGAGAAGTTGGAGCGGACGCCGTAGGTGTATCCTTTGCCTTCGCGCAGTTCCTGGGTCAATCGGGAGGCGAAGCCGCCGCCGCCCAGGATGTAGTTCATGACCGTGGCGGGGTAGTAGTCGGCATTCGTAGCGGCGAGGGCCGAACTGCCGATCAGTAGCACCGACTGCTTGGCACCGGGCACGTCGTAGAAGTAGACGTGGGCACTATCCACCTGCGGCACCGCCGGGTGTGGAGGAGGGGGCACCTCCTTTGCCTTCCAGCGGTTGGTCAGGTCGGACAGGGGGGCGAGGGCGGCCGACTGGTCAACATCCCCAACGAGGTGGAGGCTGCTGACGGAGGGGGAGAGGTAGCGGGTGTAGTACGCCCGCAGGTCTTGCATGTCGATGGCGGCTACGGAGGACTCCGTACCGCGTAGATTCCGGCTGCGAATATCGTCTGCGGCGTAGATCAGCTTATTCCACTGGTTGTTAGCGATGGCGTTGGGCTCAGCGGACTCCTCCCGGAGGCGGCTAAGGGTTTCCCGGCGGAGGGTCTCCAGTTCTTTGGCATCCCAGCGGGGCTCCAGCATAATTTCGGTGAGCAGTTCCATCGTGGCCGGGTAGTTGCGGGCCAGGGTAGTGCCGGAAACGGTAATGTCCTCGGTTCCCGCCCGCACGTTGATGGTGGCGCCAAGCAGTTCGATGGCGTTTTCCAGTTCGGCGGTGGTTTTGGTTTTGGTGCCCTTCGTCATCAGTTCGGCCAGCAGGTTGGCCACCCCGGGCTTGCCGAGGGCGTCTCGGAGCTGGCCGCCCCGAACTACCAGGGTGAAGCTCACCAGGGGGACCTCCGCGTTCGCGATTCCGTAGGCGGTCAGGCCGTTGGCGAGTTCCCGCTCCCAGATATCGGGAGTGGCGGTGGCGACGGACTCGCCAAAGGCGGGCTCCGCCGAACGGTCGAAGGTGGAGGGGGTGGGAGTGTACTCGGCGGAAACGGACGGGTCGAAGGGGTCCTCCGCGCCGGTCTCGATCTTTTCCTCCACCACTTCGGCCCGGCGGCTGTTGGCCAATGCGAGATCGGCCTGTCCCTGGGGCACGAAGCTGGTCGCCACGTAGGGTTTATCCTTGATGTACTGGTCGTAGACCCGGCGCACGTCGGCGGCGGTGACCTGCAGGATGTTCCGGATCTCCTGCACCACGAAGCCGGGATCTCCGGCGAAGATGTTGTACTGCGCCAGCTGGAAGCCCTTGCCGAGCACGCTCGCCAGGCCGCTGTAGAAGTTCGTTTCCTGGCCGGCCTGGATGCGCTGTAGGTCGGCCGCCGGAAGGCCGGTGGCCTCAAAGCGGGCGAAGGCCTCCTGGACGGCGAGGAGCACGGAATCCAGGGACTTGTCGGCGAAGGCGCGTACCTGCAGGCGGGCATCCCCCGCGAGTTCGGAGTTGTAGCCGTTAAAGCGCACGTCGGGCGCGAGCTGTTGTTCCTCCACGATCACCTGATTAAGGGGGGCTTCCTTTCCTTCGGAGAGGTACTGCATCAGCACGTCGAGGGCGTAGGCGTCGGGGGTGTACTGGGGGACGGTCGGCCACACCAGCGTGAGCTGCGGCAGCCGGGCGAAGTTGTCTTCGTGGAATACGCGCACGGTCTGTTGCAAATTGGCCGGCTGGGGACTTAAAGGCTCGATGGCCGGTCCGGTGGGGATCTCCGCGAAGTACTTTTCCACCAGCGTCCGCGCCCGGGCGGGGTCGAAGTTGCCGCTGACCACGAGGGTCACGTTATTGGGCACGTACCACCGGCGGAAGAATTCCTTCACGTCGGCGAGGGTGGCGTTCTGCAGGTCTTCCAGGGAGCCGATCACCTGCCAACTGTAAGGATGGCCGGCGGGGTAGAGGTTGCGGTCGATCACGTAATTGTTGTGGCCGTAGGGGCGGTTATCCACCCCCTGCCGCTTTTCGTTCTTCACCACCTGCTTTTCCTTGGCCAGCACCGGCTCGGTGACCGTGTTGATGAACCAGCCCAGCTTGTCGGCCTCCGCCCAGATCATCTTTTCCAGCGCATCGCTCGGGACGGACTGAAAGTAGTTGGTGCGGTCGCGGCTCGTGGATCCGTTGGCCCCGGACCCGCCGATGCGGGCGCTCATCTTGTCGAGGCCGCCCTTGCCGAGGTTTTCCGATTCCAGGAACAGCAGGTGCTCGAAGAGGTGAGCGAAGCCCGTACGCCCCTCCTTCTCCCGCGCCGAGCCGACGTGGGCGGTCAGGGCCACGGCCACCACCGGATCGGAGGTGTCGACGTGCAGCACCACCTCCAGTCCGTTGTCCAGGCTGAACTTGGTGAAGGGGACGGAGAAGGCGCTGCTGTCCGGTGCCTGCCCGAAACAGGGGAGGGTGAGGAAGACAAGAGCGATGAGGGTCGGGAAGGATTTCATAGGAGGAGTTGGGAGGTGTAAACTACCGCTTCGTTTCCTGGGCGGCGGGGGGTACGAGCAGGACGGGCAGGTCCAACTCCCGGTAAGTCGCGTTGAAATCAGCTACGTCCTCGGCGATGATGCGGTCGAGCACTTGGCGGTAATTTTGCCACTCCCGCAGCAATTCCTGTAGCCGTTCCTGCGCGCCCCGGGTGACGACCGGTACGGGACCGTCGACCCGCCCCTTCAGGTCCATAAATTCCGAGGCCAGGCGGTTGGGGAAGTTGACGACGTCCTGAAAGGTTTTCTGTTTGGGCTGGATGAGATTTTCCTCCCATTCCGTGATGCGCGTGACGATATCGTCCCCCTTCGCTACCAGCGCGTCGGTGCCCGACACTTCCGTCAGGTTGGCGTTCAGTGCCCTGACCTGTTCGCGTACGCGGCGCAGGCGGGTGACGGATTGGAGCAGGCCGCGCGTCGCGTCCTCCGCCTCCCGGGTCAGTTGCGCCTGGGCGGTATAATCAGCGGCGGTGGCATCGATATGAGGGTCGGCCAGGACTTCCGCCGTCGCGCGCACGGTGTCGGTCGGCGTCGTCAGCCGAAGGGTATAGGTGCCGGGGGCCACGAGGCCGCCCCGGTAGTCGCCGAGCACGAAGATGCCGTCTACGGCGGGAAGGGTGGCGCGGCGCAGGTCCCAGTTGAAGCGGTTCAGCCCCGCCTCGGCGGGTAGGGCGGTAGCGGGGGGCGGTCCGCCGGGCCAGCTCTTCGCCTTCTCGGGCTGGCTGCTGTAGCTGCGGACAAGCGCTCCACCAGCATCGAGGACCTCCAGACTGACGGCGGCGCTATCCGGTTGCTCGGGCAGGTAGTAATCGAGAATGACTCCGCTAGCTACATTTTGTCCCTCGCCCTCCTCGGGGCCTCCGCCTGAGCCAAGGGTGAACCGGTAGGTCGGTTTGGGCTTAAACAGGGAAACGCTTTCGGGCAGCTCCCCACCGGTCTGCTGGAGGGCACCCAGGTCGTCGAGGATCCAGAAGGCGCGACCGGACGTGGCTACGATCAGGTCGTTGTCCTGAACGATCAGGTCGAGGATCGGCGCATCGGGGAGGTTAAACTTGGGCTTCTCCCAGTTCATGCCGCCGTCGAAGGAGAGGTATAGTCCGCGCTCGCTGCCGCCGTAGAGCAAATTAGGCTGTTCCGGGTCTTCACGGATCACACGAACAAACTCCTCTTCGCCGAAGCCCCGGTCGATGCGCGTCCAGGAGGTGCCGTAGTCGGTGGTTTTGTACGCCTCGGGGGTGAAGTCGTCGAATTTGTAGTTGGTCACGGCCAGGTAGGCGGTGCCGGGGGTAGTCGGTGAGACTTCCATGGCGTTCACTTGGTGCTGTCCCATACCATCGGGCGTGATCTCCATCCAATCGCCACCCTCGTTGCGGGTCAGCCACACGCGGCCGTCGTCGGTGCCCACCCAGAGCTCCCCGGCCTGGTGCGGACTGGCCACCAGGTAGGTGATGGTGCCGTAGATCTCTCCCCCGGCCCCCTCGATCGTGAAGGGGCCGCCGCCGTCGACCAGTTTCGTGGTGTCGTTGCGGGTGAGGTCGGGACTGATCTCCGTCCAGCTCCGGCCCCTGTCGGTGGTTTTCAGCACCATGTTGCCGCCGTGATAGATCACGCTGGGGTCCTGCCGCTGGGCGACGATCGGCGCGTTCCAGTTGAAGCGGTACTTCATTTGGGCGGGGGGCGTGGCGAGGCCGGCGACGGGGGTGGCCATCACGTCGACTTCGGTGCCGGTGGCGTTATCGTAGACGGAGATGTTGCCCTGGTAACTGCCGCCCATCACGTAGCGGGGATCTTTGGGGTCGAAGGCCAGGAAGGCACTTTCTCCGCCGGCCGTCGGGTGCCAGTCGGTTACGCCGATGCCGCCGTTGCGGCCGCGACTCACGATGTCGACGGCGCTGTTGTCCTGCTGTCCGCCGTAGATGCGGTAGGGGACCTGCTCGTCGGTAATGACTCGGTAGAATTGGGCGGTGGCCTGGTTGTTCTGGCTGCTCCAGCTTTTGCCGCCGTTGAAGGTGATGGCCGCGCCGCCGTCGTTGCCGAGGATCATGTTGTCGGCGTTGTCGGGATTGATCCACAGGTCGTGCTGGTCGCCGTGGTTCACGGAGATCGTGGAGAAGCTCGCCCCGCCGTCGATGGAGCGGAGTACCGGCGCATTGAGCACGTAGACGGTATTGGGGTTCACGGGGTCGGCGAAGAGCTCGATGTAGTACCAGGCGCGGGCTACGGTGACGCGGTCCTTGCTGGTTTGCTTCCAAGTTTTGCCGCCATCATCGCTGCGGTATACGCCGCCGGTTTCACCCTCCGCTTCGACGTTAGCGTATACTCGCTCGGGCGTGGCGGGGCTCACGGAGACGGCCACCTTGCCGAGGGTGTCGGGCAGTCCTTCGGTGAGCCTGTCCCAGTTTTTGCCTCCGTCGGTGGTCTTGAAGATGCCGCTGCCGGGGCCACCACTGCGGACGGTCCAGGGGTAGCGGCGGTGGTCCCACATGCCCACGTAGAGGGTGCGGGGATTAGTGGGGTCGATACTCAGGTCGGCCGCCCCGGTGGTCGCATCGACGTAGAAGATCTTGTTCCAGGTGTGGCCGCCGTCGGTACTCTCGTATACCCCACGCACTTCGCTGTCGCCGTGGACGGCCCCCTGCACCGCCACGTAGACGTGGTCGGGGTCGGAGGGGTGTACGATGATTTCCGAAATGTGGCGACTGGCTTTGAGTCCGAGGTGCTGCCAGGTGTTGCCGCCGTCGACGCTGCGGTATACGCCGTCGCCGGCCGAGGTCATGACCCCCCGTACGGCGTGTTCGCCGGTGCCGGCGTAGATTACGTTGACATCGCTCGGGGCTACGGTGAGCGCGCCGATGGAGCCGGTGTTGAGTTGGCCGTCGCTGATGTTGCGCCAACTCATGCCCGCGTCGTCGGTACGGAAGATGCCGCCGCCCACGCCGCCGAAGTAGTAGCGTAGGGGGTAACCGGGTACGCCCGTTACGGCATTCGAGCGCCCGCCCCGAAAGGGTCCGATGTTGCGGAACTCCAGGCGCTTGAAGCGGTCGCTGCGGGTCGTATCGGCGGCCCCCTGGGCGCGTAGGTCGGTGCAGCCGAAAGCAAGCAAGCAGAGGAGTAGGACGAGGGGAGTGCGTGCGTTCATCGGGTCAATTTGCCACCAAGATAATAAGAGCGGGTGCGGGCGGCGGTGCGCCGGTGCCGGGGAAGCACTAGCGTTTCGCGTCCTTGATCCAAGCGTTGAATTCCCGGTAGTCGAGTTGGCCGTTGACCTCCTTCAGGTAGTCATGGATCTGCACCGTTTTCTTTGCCCTGGATTCGGGGCGCTTCAGCTTGTCGATCTGGTAGAGCAGGTTGCGTTGGTGGCCGGGGGCCAGGGTGTGAAAGATTTCCCGGGCCTCGGGGTCCATCGTCCACAGTTCCGCCGCTTCTGCTGGCAGGGCGATGCCGTAGTCGCTATCGTCGGGGGCGATCGTAAGCGTAACCAGCTCACCGATTTCCAGGTCGAAGCGTTGGCGTACCTCCTTACTCACCGTAATGAAATAATCTCCCCGGCCGTCGGCCATCAGCCCACTGTGAATTTCCCCAGCGTCGTTGATCCGGCAGATGATGCGGCTGGCGTTGCGTTCCCGCTCGAGCAACTTCACCACTGACGCGCGGGGGATTAGCAGGACAGTAGCGTAGACGCCGGCGTAAGGGGTACCTTCGGCGGCGCTGGTCAGGGGGACGGTGAGGGTGAGCATGGGATAAAAGTACCCCGTCCGACCGCTAAGCCGTTGGACGGGGTCACCCCGTCCAACGGCTTAGCGGTCGGACGGGGTCATTCGAGGCAGGCCGCTTACCTTGCAGCGGGACGGCTGAAGCCGTCGCTACTAGGATGAAACGCGACTTTAAGAAATACCTGGACCACCTCGACGAAGCCGAACTGCGCGAGGAGCTGGAAACGCTTTACCAGCGCTTTGCCGTACTGCGCGAATACTACCGCATGGAGCTAGGCGACCCCAAGGGGCTGCTCGACAAGTACAAGCGGGACATGCGCAAGACCTTCTTCCCCACCCGTGGAAAGGGCAAGCGGGGGCGCAGTGCCTCCCGCCGGATCATCAAGGCCTTCGCCGAGATCTCCGTGCGGCCCAAGGATTTGGTTGAACTGCACTTCTACCGGGCCGAACTGATGACCGAATACATCGGCGCCCGGTGCATCGACAGCAATCCCTTTCACGACAGCACCGTCAAGGCTTACGAGGAAGCCTGCGCGCTGGCTGAGCGGGAGGTGCTGCTGGACTACTACGCCGACGGAGCGCGCCGGCTAGCCGAATTTTTCGAGCAGCAACGCCGCACCCAACACTTCAGCTTATACCCGACAACCCATCGGTACTGGGGAGGATGATGGTGGGCCGCCCCGCCTGGTAGGCCCCCGGGCTGCTGCCGTAACACTCCCCGAAAGCCCGCGTGAAGTAGCTCACGCTGTTGAAACCACAGCGGAAGGCCACGTCGCGGATGTTACGCCGACTGTCCTGCAGGAGGCTAGCGGCCAGCTTCAGCCGCTCGGTGATGATGAACTCCACGGGCGAGCAGCCCAGCTCGTTCCTGAAGGCCCGGTAAAACCCCGACTCGCTCATGCACGCCAGTCGGCTGAGCTGGCTGACCGTCAGCTTTTCGCTCAGGTGGCTGCGCACGTAAGTAATCACGTGGTCGAGGGCGTTGTCCGTGGCGTGGGCTTCCGCCCCCCGCAGGTGGTACTGACACGATTCCGCCTCCATGATGCGGATCAGCAGTTCCCGCAGCAGCAAGTTGACAAAGATGTCTTTGGACGGGTGGTCCTCGGCGCAGAGAAAAACCAGCCGCTGCAGCAGTTGGGTTATAGCGGGCTGCTGGGTGAAGTGAAAGTTGTAGTTGGTCGCGGACCATTCGGAGCCGTCGGCCCGCGGACGGCGCTCGTTCATGAGTTGGAGAACGCGCTCCACCTCCGTCTCGTCGATCTCCAGGGCCAGGCACTTGGTGGGTTGCTTCTCGGTAGCTTCGGGAAAGTCGATGACCATCCGCTCTCCGGCAGGGAGGAGGATGGACTCCCCGGGCAGAAAGGCAAAGCCCGGCTGCTCCCGCAGGTGCATGATCTTGCGGCCTCCGATCATGCTGGCCAGTACCGGCCGGTCGAATTGTAGTGCTACCGCGGCGGCTGCCTCGTGAGTCTCGAAAAGATTCAGCTCTACGGCATCGAGGCTATAGGTCGTACGGTTCTCGACGAGCGTTTGCAGAGAAGTAGCGCGGAGGTGGTCGGTTTGCAGCATGTCTACTAATCTACAGTAGGAATCTAGTAACCCGGAAATTTCGACCTAATTATATAAGGCGGGTGCCGCGCCAAACGAAGGATTATAGTATTCTACAAGGGCTATGGAGGATTGTGCAAGTGGGGGAGGGGTTACTCTTTTATATTGGTTATATAAGTGCGTGGGGTAACCCGTGAAGGGTAATGCACCTGCGCTGCGCCGCTACCTTCATTTAACTATAATTTCAAAGCCGATCATGAGCACCACCGCCACCAACACCGCCGACACCTTAGCCAAACCCACCTACAAGGACCAGTACGAAAACTACATCGGTGGGGAATGGGTTGCCCCCACTAGTGGAGAATATTTTGACAACGTCTCGCCCGTAGACGGCCAGAGTTTTACCCGCATCCCCCGCTCGACGAAGGAAGACGTGGACAAGGCCGTAGCCGCCGCCTGGAAGGCCGCCCCCCACTGGAACAATACTTCGGCCACCGAGCGCAGTAACCTCCTCCTCCAGATCGCTAACGTGATGGAGGAAAACCTGGAAGTGCTGGCGCGCTCGGAAACCTGGGATAACGGCAAACCCCTCCGCGAGACCCGGGCCGCCGACATGCCGCTGGCCATTGACCACTTCCGCTACTTTGCCGGGGTAATCCGCGCCGAAGAGGGCGGGGTGGCCGAGCTCAATAGCGACACCGTATCCATGAACGTCTGGGAACCCCTGGGCGTGGTCGGACAGATTATCCCCTGGAACTTCCCCATCCTCATGGCCGCCTGGAAGCTAGCGCCCGCCCTGGCCGCCGGCAACTGCGTCGTACTGAAGCCCGCCGAGCAGACCCCCGTCGGTATCCTGCTGCTGATGGAACTGATCGACGGCATTCTGCCCGCCGGCGTACTTAACGTCATCAACGGCTTCGGCGTCGAGGCCGGTAAACCACTGGCCAGCCACCCCGACATCAACAAGATCGCCTTCACCGGAGAAACCACCACCGGGCAGCTGATCATGCAGTACGCCAGTAAGAACATCATTCCCGTTACTCTGGAGCTCGGCGGCAAGAGCCCGAACGTTTTCATGGAATCGGTCATGGACGCCGACGATGCTTTCTTCGATAAGTGCCTAGAGGGTGCCACCATGTTCGCGCTGAACCAGGGCGAAGTGTGTACCTGTCCGAGCCGGGTGCTGGTACAGGAATCGATCTACGACAAGTTCATGGAGCGCTTCATCGAGCGGGTAGAGGCCATCAAGATGGGCCACCCCCTGGACCCCACGACAATGATGGGCGCCCAGGCCAGCAACGACCAGTACGAGAAGATCCTGAAGTACATCAAGATCGGCAAAGAAGAGGGCTGCAAGGTGCTCACCGGCGGCGAATCGGCCTACGTGGACGGCCTCGGGGAAGGCTACTACATCCAACCCACAGTGCTGGAGGGAAACAATAAGATGCGGGTTTTTCAGGAGGAAATTTTTGGCCCCGTAGTCTGCGTAACGACCTTCAAGGACGAAGCCGAGGCGATCGAGATTGCCAACGATACCCTTTACGGGCTCGGGGCCGGCGTCTGGACGCGCGATGCGCACCAGCTGTACCGCATCCCCCGGGCCATCAAGGCCGGTCGGGTGTGGGTCAACTGTTACCACGATTACCCCGCCCACGCGCCCTTCGGCGGCTATAAGAAATCAGGCATCGGGCGGGAGAACCACAAGATGATGCTGGACCACTACCGCCAGACGAAAAACATGCTGATCAATTACAGCAAGGACCGTCTGGGATTCTTCTAAATCCGGAAACATCTCTAGTTTTGTTTAGTGTGTTGGTCGGCCGGTATTTTATACCGGCCGGCCTTTTTTAATTTCTTTCCATGCCCAAAGTAGACATCACCGACCGCGCCCGCGAGGTCATTGACACCCTCCGGGAAACTCACGGTCCCCTCATTTTTCACCAGAGCGGCGGCTGTTGCGACGGTTCTTCCCCCATGTGCTTCCCGGAAGGGGAGCTCTACCTGGACGACGACAACGACGTCCTACTCGGGGAAATCCACGGCTGCCCGTTCTACATGTCCAGCTTTCAGTACGAATACTGGCAGCATACCCACCTGACCCTCGACGTGGTCAAAGGGCGGGGGGCTAGCTTTTCTGCGGAAATTCCCTTAGGACTGCGCTTCGTGGTCGATTCTCGCCTGCTCACGGAAGCCGACGCCTAAAGCATACGCGCCTCGTGCCCTCTGTACAACCTGCGGGACGCCCACTCTGACCCCCGTGGTGAACTAATACTAACCTTCCACGGCCGTCAGCTCCACCCGGCCACCCCGTACGAAAGCGTGGTACTGGGGCCCGTAAGCCATCCCCAAATATTCCGCCGACAAACAAAAGGGCTCGTAGAAACCCGTATTGACCGTCCGCTCGCTGGAACAGGAGAGAACGCCGAATTCCTTACCCCTTAGGCGCCGGCCTAGGTCCTTGTGAAAGGTCAGCAGGTCGGTGAAGCGGTCCAGAAAGTGCTTCATAATTCCGCTCATGCTGTACCAGTAGACCGGGCTGGCTAAAATCATCCGGTCGTAGATGATTACCCGCTTGGCGAGCGACAGGAAGTCGTCGTCCGCCGGATACGCATTGCGGTAGTCGTATGGAGCTACCTGGTAATCCAGGAGGTCGATGACCTTCCCTTGGGTCTCCTCCCGCAGCAGTTGCACGGCCTGGGCGGTATGGCCGTCGGCCCGGGCACTGCCCTGTATGATTAGTGTGCTGGGCATATTTACGCTTGGGCCTGGGGTACGCGCGTCAGGCCCAGGCTCACCCGGTGCCCACCGGGCAGTTCGGTAGTTTCTGCGTCCGTTACGGTGGCGAGTTCGAGGGTATCGGCAAGGGTTTCCTCCATCACGTAGGCGCGGTGCGCTTCAACGGCCGCGCGTACTTCTTCGGGGCCGCTGAGGCGGATGTCAATGCGGTCAGTGACTTCCAATCCGCTGTCCTTGCGCAGGTTCTGGATGCGACTAACGAGCTCCCGGGCCAATCCCTCCCGGGCCAATTTGTCGGTGACGAGCACGTCGAGGGCTACGGTGAGCTCGCCGTCGGTGGCCACTTTCCAGCCGGGGATGTCCTCGGTCAGTACGTCAACTTCATCCGTGGTGATTTCCACGGCGGTCCCTGCTAGATCTAACGAAAAGCGGCCGTCACGCTCCAGCTGGTTAATGTCTTCGGAGCTCATGGCCTGAATGGCCCGGGCGGCGGCCTTCATCTGCTTACCGAGCCGCTTACCGAGTACCTTGAAATTGGCCTTTACAGTCTTGTGTAGGAAGTCGTCGTCGGTCAGGAACTCCACGTGCTTGATGTTGGTCTCCGCCTGGATGATGGGCGTTACGGCCTCGATCCGCCGACGGAATTCTGCATCCAGGGCCGGCAGCAGGATCTTTTGTAGCGGCTGCCGTACGCGCAGTTTTTCCCGCTTACGTAGGCTCAGCACCAGGGAAGAAATGCGTTGGGCGTAGGCCATGCGCTGCTCGAGGTCCTCGTCGATACGGGCGGGGTCCGCGGGTGTAAGGAGGGTTAGGTGGACGCTGGGGTGGGTCGTTGTTGGATTGTAGGGTTGTTGGGTTGTTGGCGGGACCGTTCCGGTTGACGCCGTCACGGTAAGGTTTTGGTAGAGCCAGTCGGCGAAAAAGGGGGCGACGGGGGACATGAGCTGGCTGATGCGCAACAGGCAGGTGTGGAGGGTCTGGTAGGCGGCGCGCTTGTCGGTGGTCATTTCTCCGCGCCAAAACCGGCGACGACTCTGGCGGACGTACCAGTTGCTGAGTTCATCGTTGACGAAGCCGTCGATCGCCCGAATGGCCGGGGTGGCGTCGTAGGTCGAAAAGCGTTCTTCCACGGCGGCGGTGAGGGAATTTAACCGGCTGAGCACCCAGCGGTCGATCTCGGCCAGGTCCTCCGTCGCGACCGGTAGGTCAGTATTTGCGTCGTAGTCGTCGATGTTGGCGTAGAGCGCGAAGAACCCGTAGGTGTTGAAGAGGGTGCCGAAGAAGCGGCGCTGTACTTCCTTGATGCCTTCGAGGTCAAATTTGAGGTTGTCCCAGGGATCGCTGTTGCCGATCATGTACCAGCGGGTGGCGTCCGCCCCGAAGGTGTCGATGGTGGTGAACGGGTCGACGGCGTTGCCGAGCCGCTTGGACATCTTTTTGCCGTCTTTGTCCAGCACCAGGCCATTGGAGACCACGTTTTTGTAGGCTACCGAGTCAAAAACCATCGTAGCGATGGCGTGGAGGGTGTAGAACCAGCCGCGGGTTTGGTCCACGCCTTCGGCGATAAAGTCGGCGGGGAAGGAGCGCTCGAACAGTTCCTTATTTTCGAAGGGGTAGTGGAACTGAGCGGCGGGCATGCTGCCGGAGTCGAACCACACATCGATCAAATCAAGCTCCCGCTGCAATTCCTTGCCGTTCTGCCACAGGATTACCTCGTCGATGTAGGGCCGATGGAGGTCCTGGGGCACTTCCTGTTCCAGGCCCAGCTCCCGATTGGCCGTCCGGACCAGCGCCTCCAGTTCGGCGATCGAGCCGATGCAGACTTGCTCCCTGCCACACGAGCTGCGCCAGATGGGCAGGGGGATGCCCCAGTAGCGGCTGCGGCTGAGGTTCCAGTCCTGGAGGTTCTCCAGCCACTTGCCGAAGCGGCCCTCGCCGGTGCTGGCCGGCTGCCAGTTGATGGTGTCGTTGAGTTGCTGCATGCGCTCCTTGACGGCGCTGGCCTTGATGAACCAGCTGTCTAGGGGGTAATAGAGCACGGGCTTGTCCGTCCGCCAGCAGTGGGGGTAGCTGTGATTGTACTTGGCTACGTTAAAGGCCAGCCCCCGCTTCTTCAGGTGTACGGCAATATCGACGTTGACGTCTACGTAGCCCTCCTCGTTCTTGTAATCTTTGACGTAGCGACCGGCGAATTCACCCGCGTCTTCGGTAAACTTACCGGTCTTGTCCACTAAAGTTAGGGAACCGATGCCGTTGGCTTTGCCGACCTGCATATCGTCCGCGCCGAAACTGGGGGCCGTGTGCACGATGCCAGTACCCGCCTCGGTGGTCACAAAATCCCCTCCAATCACCCGAAAGGCATCGCCGTCCGTTGGCACCGGACCAGGCAATAGTTGCTCGTAGCGCAGGCCGATCAGTTGGCTACCCTTGAAGGGGGCACTCTGCTCCCCCACCTTGGGCTGGTTGTTGCCGCCAAACCATTTATCTACCAACGCCTCCGCCAGCACCACCTCGATGGGCCCATCGGTGTAGGGATTGGTTGTTTTGACCCGCACGTAGTCGATGTCCGGGCCGACGGTGAGCGCCGTGTTGCTGGGTAGGGTCCAGGGGGTGGTGGTCCAGGCTATTAAGTATAAGGGAGTGAGGGAGTGCCCGTCCTTCCCTCCTTGAACCCTAAACATCGCCACCACCGTGGTGTCCGTCACGTCTTGGTACGCCCCGGGCATATTGAGCTCGTGGGAGCTGAGGCCGGTGCCGGCGGCGGGGCTGTAGGGCTGGATGGTGTACCCCTTGTAGATGAGGCCCTTGTCGTAGATCTGCTTGAGCAGCCACCACACGGACTCGATGTACTCCCGCTCGTAGGTGACGTAGGGGTTTTTCAGGTCGACCCAGTACCCCATTTTGCGGGTGATGTCGTCCCAAACGTCCTTGTAGCGCATGACGGTTTCGCGGCAGGCGCGGTTGTAATCGTCTACGCTAATCTTGACGCCGATGTCTTCCTTTGTTATACCGAGTTCGGATTCGACCTTTAGTTCGATGGGCAGGCCGTGGGTGTCCCAGCCGCCCTTGCGCTCCACGCGCTGCCCCTTAAGGGTGTGGAAGCGGCAGAACATATCCTTGATCGTCCGGGCCATCACGTGGTGGATGCCGGGCTGTCCGTTGGCACTTGGGGGGCCTTCGTAAAAGACAAAAGGATTGTCCGCCGGGCGCTCCTCGACGCTGCGGCGGAAGATATTCTGGTCCTCCCAGAAGGCCAGTATTTCGCGATCGATGGCGGGCAGGTCGAGGCGGTCAAATTCGGGATACATAGGTCGGACACTTAGGGCGCGCAAAAATAAAAAGCTCCGACGGGGCGGGTCCGTCGGAGCTTTCAGTCGATTGAGTACAACAGCGTTCCTACGGGCACGGGAGGTGGCCGCAAATTATGCCGTCGATAATGAACCGGGCTGTCATAGGGGCAAAGGTAACGATTTGATGGTCAGCATGGCTGCCACGCCGTATTTTGCCACCTGAGCCGTAAAAAACGTTCAGCAACGAAAAAAAACTTGGTTTATTCCTTGGTAGGGATTAAATTTATTCTACCTTAACAGACAGAAAGCGCGGTAGAAAATCCTGCCGGCTTTTTCAAGCTTTAGTTTTCATTTGGTTTTTTGGGGTTATTGGGAGGCAACTTGTTGCCTCTTTTTTTATGCCCTACCCTTAAGGATCAGTCGACGGCTGGTGCGCTAGCCTTACGTACGGCATGAGCTAAGCGAATCTCTTCGTAACGGTAAACTTCCCCGAAGTGGGCGTAGACGGTGCCAAAGGTGTGGTCGGGATGCTTGTCGATGTGGTCCATCAACGTTTCCAACCGCTGGGCGTCAACCAGTTCGGTAGCGGCCAGTGTGCCCTTACCCACCCAGTGAGCGAGGTGGGTATAGATAGTTCCTTCGGTGAGTCCCCGGTCTAAGGCGATCTCAGGGACCGAACGGCCACTCCGGAAAGCCTCTAGCGTCATCTCCCGGGTACCACTGCGCTTGGGGCGGGCGGTCGCGGCCAGTCCGCCCTTGAGCTGAGGCCTATTGCTGTGCTGCTCGGTGTAGGTGGTCACCAAATCGAGGAGGTCCTCGCCGTAAGAATCGTAGGATTTCGGGCCAAAACCCGGCACTTGCAACAGTTCGGCCCGGCCGCCGGGCAGCAATTCCGCGATGGCGAGAAGGACGGCGTTATGCAGGATGCGGTAGGGCGGTAGGTCGGCCTCCTGGGCCAATTGCTGACGCCACTGGGCCAGGCGGGCATAAAGGTGTGGGTGGGGAGAAGTCAGGTCGGTGACCTTGGCCGGTATGGCCTTGGTCGCCCGCTGCTCGAACTCCAGCGCGGCGTCCGCCCGGGCCCGAACGTACTGCTCGGGCTGAAAGCCTCCACTCAGCGACTCAAAGGCGCGCAGCTTTGTTAACAGGTCCAATCCGGCCGCTTTGAGTCGCTCGGAAACGGTATCGTAGACCTTGCGGTTGTCGGACATAAAGGACAGTTTGCCCAGCTCCGCGTACACCTCCCGGAGCCGGGGCACCAGGTAATCCCCCGCTTTCTGAAGGCGAGCGGCCAGTTCCGGGTGCTCGGCGGGCAGGGCATCGGCGCGGGCGTACTGGTTTACCTGCAGCGCGAAGCTGCGGCACAGCTGGGCCACTTCTTTCTCGAGTTGTTTCCGGATGGCCCGGATTTCGGCCAGGGCTTCCCCCTGAATGGCCGATTCATGCTCGAATAACGACCGCTCCAGGCGAGCGAGTTGCCGGTCCGTGGGTGTAAAGTCGAAGAGTTCCTGCAAGCAATTCAGCTGGTACACGCGCCGGTCGTCTTGGAGGTCCGCGGCGGTCGGGGCCTGCTTCTCGGCGCGGGCGGAGTAATCACTCACCACCCGGTCGGTGCGCACGCTGCCGTCGCCGATGCGACTGCGCAGTACGATGCCGTCGAAGGTCTTGCACCGACTGAGCGCGACGTAGACCTGTCCGTGGGCGAAGGCATCGGCCGCGTCGATAATCACCCGGTCAAAGGTGAGTCCCTGGCTCTTGTGAATGGTGATGGCCCAGGCCAGCCGAAGGGGATGCTGCGTATAGCGGCCAATGACCTCGTCGGTCACCTCCTTACTTTTCTTGTTTAGCTCGTACTTGCGGTTCTCCCACTCGACCGGTTCGACGGTGATCGCTGCTTCCTCGCCCGGGCATTCCACCAAAATCCGGTCCTCCTGAATGGCCGTAATCCGGCCGATCTTGCCGTTGAAGTAGCGGTGCTCGCTGGTGTCGTTTTTGTTGAACATCACTTGCGCGCCGATGCGGAACTTTTGCTCCGGGTCGTTGGGGAACATCGATTCCGGGAAGTTGCCCGTCACCTTGGCCTTAAAGGTGTGGAGGGGGGTATCCAGGGTCGCAAGCTGCCGAGCGTTGATGGAGTTGGCCGTGCGGTTGTGGGAAGTAAGCGTGATGTAATCCTCCCCCACGGGTGGGGTGAAGTCGGGGCCCAGGTAACGGGAGTTGAGGTGGGCCAGACTTGCGGCGTCGAGGCGGTCGTTGCGTACCTGATTAAGCAGGTCGATGAAGTCCGCGTCCGACTGCCGGTAGATGTGACGGAGCTGAATGGTGCGTACCCCGGCATCCACTAATTCCCGGCTGCCGAAGAAATAAGGGGTGGTGTAGTGGGCGCGTAGTTGGTCCCAGTCGGCATCGCGGACCACCGGGGGCAACTGGTGCAAGTCGCCGATCATCAGGAGTTGCACGCCGCCGAAGGGTTGCGCACTGCCCCGATATTTGCGCAGCACGGCCCCCAGGGCGTCGAGGACGTCGGCCCTTACCATACTGATTTCGTCAATTACCAGCAGGTCCAGGCTCCGGAGAACCTCCACCTTCTTACCGCTCAGGCGGTGCTTGCGTAACTCCGCGTCCAAACGGTCGGGGGTCAGCACCCCGAAGGGCAGTTGAAACTGACTGTGGATGGTCACGCCCTTCGCATTGATGGCAGCCACCCCCGTAGGGGCCACGACCACTTTACGTTTTGGGATCTCGTCCCGCACCCGGTGCAGAAAAGTGGTCTTCCCGGTGCCCGCCTTCCCGGTTAGGAAGACGTGACGGTCGGTTTCGCTGATGAATCGATAGGCGAGCTCGAGCTCCGGATTGGTGGCCATGGAAGTTATTGATTGCATTCAGTCCGCAAGTACGGGTGGCGGAGCGCGGATGGGGAGTTTGTAAACGTATATATTCGAATATAGGCGTTTAAAAACGGACAGAAGCAAATAGGGCACTGAAAATCAGCAGCTTGCATACCTACTCCAGACAGCAAAATACCACAGCAAATGGAGAAACTACTGGGAGGGGCCGCTAATCTCCGGCTCATAAGTGATGGCGACGTTCACCGAGTTGGCAATAAAGCATCGCTTACCGGCCTCGGCGTGCAGGTCCCGGGCGCGTTGCACCTGCGTCCCCGCCAATTGGATGCGGGGCTTTAGGACGACCGAGGTAAAGCGGCCGCCCCCCCTCTCCGGATTCCCTTATGGTGCCCTCGGCGAAGTCCTCGTATTCCAGCACGACCACTTCGTGTACGGACGCCAGGTGCAGGTACCAGAGCATGTGGCAGCTGGAAAGGCTGGCCAGGAAGAGTTCCTCGGGATTAAGGCGTGTACCGTCGCCCCGAAAGAGTGGATCGCTGGAGGCCTGGATCGTCTGCGCCTTGTCCGCTATACCAATGACGTGATCGCGGGAATACGCGCGGTAGTCGAGGGTGCCGCTGCCCCGGTTGCCGGTCCAGCGGGTAGTGACGTGGTAGTGATGGAGACGATTCACCAGTTAAGCTTGAAGGCGTAGATTTTGCGGTAGCCCAGCGGCTTTTCGATGGCGGCGTGCAGGAGAGTGCCGTCGGTCGACAGGGAGGTTACGGGAGGTACCAGAATAGTCCGGTCCAGCTTATAGGACAGCAGACGGCGGCAGGAAACTTCGTTTTCGGAGGACACGCGGAAGAGGACGGATTCCATGGCCGGGATCGAGGTGAGATTCTTGAGGGGTTCCGCGGTGAGGGGTGCGTTATCAGCGTGCTGATTAAAGATCACGATCAAGTCGTTGGCTACTTGGTGCACCCCGGCCTGCTCCTGGATGGAGGCACCGGGCGCCCACTCGATCGAGCGGTAAAGGTTT
Source organism: Lewinellaceae bacterium (assembly GCA_963710195.1). Lineage (GTDB taxonomy): Bacteria > Bacteroidota > Bacteroidia > Chitinophagales > Saprospiraceae > Neolewinella. The sequence continues at coordinate 1,103,333 of CAVPZF010000008.1, read as the reverse complement.
CTGACCCAGGTGCATCCTCCCGCCGCATCGAAGCGCAGGATCGAGCGGGTGCCGTAGCGGACGGCTGCGGAGCCCGGTGTTTCGCCCGACCGGAAGAAGCCCCCCGTCAGGTAGCCCCCGCCGTCGGGAGTGGGTAGGAAGCGCATATTGCCCAGGAAGTCGAGTAGTTTGCCGCCGTCGGCCCGGGCGTCCGTACCGGCAAGGGCCAGTCCGTGCCCGGTGGCATCCCGAGTAATCGGTACCCGTGCCGTAAAGTGGCGGCTGAGGTCGTCCGGGTTGAATTTCATCAAAAACATACCCGTGGTTCCCTTGCGCGAAGCGGTCAGGTATTTCCCAAAGACAAACAGATCACCGCTGGCCCCCTGTTGGTAGTCGAGGGCGGGGATCACCTCCGCCGCACCATCCATCGCCAGGCGGGCGCACTGTAGGCCTTCGCGGGAGACCACGACGAGGTAGCTCTCTCCGGTGTCGAGGGCCCGCACTAGGGTAGCCACCCGGCCGTCGTTGCGGACCATCGCGTCAATGACGTCGAGTCGGGTGTGGCCGTCAACCGAGTCGATCTCACGTCGCCAAACCACCTGGTGGAGGCTGTCGAAGAGCGTAGTGCGGATCGGGGCCGGCCGGTCGGCATAGCGGTCAATGTCCTGCAGGAGGGTCGCTAGCTGCCCGGTGCGGGTGTTGGTCCGGAAGTGGGCGCCGGCAACCTGGCCGCGGGCGTCGGTCGCTACGGAGCCGATCTCTACGGCGGACTCGAGAAGCTGGAAATTATCGGCCCGGTAGGTGGTGGCCGTGTACTGCACGCGCCCCATCACCCGGTTGGGCCGGCGGTGGTAGACGTTGATGCGGTCCCCCAGTTGGTTGAGGGTAAAGTACGTCTGGACGCCCCCCGCGGAAGTAAGGTCAACGGGAAGCATCTGGCTTTCCTCCAGGTCGTGGGACACCCGGGCTAGCAGCGGCCGGTAGCAGTAAGTGAGATCGGGACAGCGTTCCCGCAGCAGGTATTTGTAGAGAATGGACTGGCTATCCGCATGCAGCACGGTCATGGGGGCGTAGCCCTTCTCAATGTCTCTCGGGAGCAGGGAGGCACTGGAGGTGTACGGAGCCACGGGAACCGCCGCATGCTGTCCGGAAAGCAGGGCGGCGCTCACCACGAGCAGAACGCAACAAGACAGGCGTATCATGAGATTAACAACTTTGGCACCGCACAGGCGGAGCATTAAATACATACGTGCTAGTTCTTCAACGGTAAATATGGCCGTTAATGTGTGCACATCGGGCAATCCAGGCAACTTTAGGCGTGCCGGGCTACTTTTCCCTAAGCATGATCCAAGGAACCGTCATAAAATCTACCGGCAGCTGGTACAACGTTTTACTCGACGAGCCTACCCCGGAAGGCGATCACGAGCTGCGCTGCCGCGTGGCCGGTAAGTTTCGGCTCGATGACCTTAACCTGACCAACCCCATTGCCGTAGGGGACCGGGTGAATGTCGAGGTAGACACCCTCAACGACGCAGAAACGGGTGCCATCCGGGGCATTGAGGACCGGCGCAACTACGTCGTCCGCCAGAGCCCCCGCCGGAAACACGACCTGCACCTCATCGCCAGTAACGTCGACCAGGCGGTGCTCATCACCACCATCGTCGATCCCGGAGTAAAGCTTGGTTTTATCGACCGCTTCCTGCTCATGACCGAGCCCTTCGGTATCCCGACCGTGATCGTTGTCAATAAGGCCGATATTTACGAGGAAGAAGACCTGGAGACCTATCGGGTGATCCACGACCTCTACTCCGACATCGGCTACACCGTGCTGCTCGTCAGCGCGGTCAGCGGGCAGGGCATCGAGGAACTGCGCCGGCTCCTGCAGGGCAAGCGCAATTTGCTGAGCGGACAGAGCGGCGTAGGCAAGTCCACCCTCGTCAATGCCATCGAGCCCGGCCTGGATCTCCGGACCGGGGAGCTGTCCGATTACACTGGCAAGGGACAGCACACGACCACCTTCGCTGAGCTTTTTCAGCTCTCCTTCGGGGGTGAACTCATCGATACCCCCGGCATCAAGACGCTCGGGTTTAATTACCTGAAGCCGCAGGACGTCGCCCACAACTTCCGCGAGATCTTCGCCCTGAGTGAGGCCTGTCGCTTCGGTGGCTCCTGCCTCCACCGCAACGAGCCCGGCTGTGCGGTCAAGGATTCCGTGGAGGAGGGGGACGACCGCGTCACCGACCTGCGGTACTACTCCTACCTCGGCGTGCTGGAGGAGATCGAGGGGCAGAACTACTGGGAGCGCCGCAAGGTCTAATCGGCTACCTTTGACGGGTGCGCCTGACCCCCCGAACTACCATTCTGCTCGGTTTTCTACTGAGTCTGCTGCTGAGCGCGGGCCTGCACCGGTCCATCTTTCCGCTCGAAATCCAGGGCCTGCACAACTGGCGACAGTCGCAGACCATGTGGAACGTGTACAACTTCGTCCACCAGGACAACAACATCCTCAACCCCCGCGTCAGCCACCTCAACAGCCCCGATGGCAACCTGATGCGCTACGAGTTCCCGCTTATGCAGTGGGGCATCGCCCAGGTGGTGCGGGTCACCGGCGAGGAAGTCACGGTAGCCCGCATCATGGTCTGGCTCATCGGCGCATTCGGCCTGGCGGGCTTCTACCTGCTGTTGCGGACGATGGCCTTTTCCCGCGGGCTCTCCCTGGTCGGCACGATCCTGCTCCAGTTCAGCCCGGTCTTCTATTTCTACACCGTCAATGTGCTGCCCGACCTGCTCGCCCTGGCGGCGGGCATCTGGTATCTTTACTTCATTTTCGGGTTCATTCGAGACCACCGGAACGCGCAGCTCTTTGCCGCAGCATTCTTCCTCTGCCTGGCGACCCTGGCTAAATTGCCCTTCGCGCTCTGCGGCATCGTAGCGGTGGTCTACTTCTTTCGCAATCTTTTCGCCGGGGGGCGGGTGCAGGGGAAGGTTCTGGGCTTCGCCGCCGTTCACCTCCTGCTGTTCATCCCTGCCGCCGCCTGGTACGCCTGGGTAATGCCCGGCTGGACCGATAATCCCGTCATCTACGGCATCTTCGCCAGCCAGAACAGCTGGTCGGACAACCTGTGGATCTTCCAACACTACCGGGATCAGTACGTACCCTACGACCTGCTGTCCCCCGCCGTGTGGGTCTTTATGGTGATCGGCATCGGGTGGCCGGCACGCCGATCAGGCGCGCCGACCTACCGGGTGTACGTGTGGGCGCTGGCGCTGTTTAGCCTGCTCTACGTCGCCCTGCAGTGGAATACGATCACCGTCGTCCACGACTACTACTTGTTCCCCCTGCTGCCGTGGATCTACATCGTCGTGACGGCGGGGGCGGCCCGCCTGTTTCACCTGGTGCAGGGGTGGGGGTGGAAGCGGGCAGCCTACCTACCGCTCCTCGCAGCCGTTGTTGCCGCTCCCTGGTATGCCCACTCCCTGCGGCAACCGGGCTATGCCGCGGAGGTCAGTTTTCGCTACGACGAACTTGGCGACGTGATCACCTACCAGAAGGAGTTGCGGCAGGCGGTACCCGATGACGCTAGGGTCATTGTCCTCAACGATCATTCCTACCACATCTTCACCTGGCTGATCCGCAAACAGGGCTTCGTATTTGACCACGACAGCGTGGAGCCGCTCTGGATCAAGGATATGATCGACAAGTACGGCGCGACCCACATGTACTCTACCTCCCGCAAGGTCGACGCAAACCCGGAAGCCGCCCCGTACCTGGATAGTCTGATCCTGCGTCGGGGTGGGGTGCACGTTTACCGCCTGGTCCCGCCTGAATAACAACGGCACTCAGTCATCCATCTCCATCCGGCGGCCGACTAGCTTGACCACGAAGTAGAGCACGATCAGCCCGGCCGCCATCAGCGACAGGCAGATGGTCCAGCCGCCTCCGAGAAGGGTGGAGAAAAAACCACAGAGCATAGCTACCGATCCCACCGTTAGGGCGTAAGGCAACTGGGTGCGTACGTGGTCAATGTGGTTGCAGTCGGAGGCCAGGCTAGAGAGGATGGTCGTATCGGAGATCGGGGAGCAGTGATCACCCAGCACACTGGCGGCCAGCACGGTGCTGATGACGTTATAGAGCAGGCCGGCGGCGTCGGGTTCGTCCCAGCCGGAAATCATAGCCACGGTCCAGGTCAACGGGATGGCGATGGGGTAAAGAATGGCCATTGTGCTCCAGCTCGAGCCGGTGGAAAAACTGATGAGCGCCGCCAGGACGAAGATGACCGGCTGGATGAAGTAGGGGTTCAGGGCATCCCCCAGCAATTCGACTAGGAAGGTAGCGGTATGCAACTGCTCGGTGGTTAGGGCCAGGGCCCAGGCCAGGGTCAGGATCATGACGGCGGAGAACATGGCCTTGAAGCCGGCGGTCAGCGAGCCGATGGTTTGCTCGATGGTCATGATGCGCTGAGCCACCGTCAACACGAGGGCTACGACCACGCCGCTCATGCTCGCCCAGAGCAGGGCCACGTAGCTGTCGGCCGCTCCGATGGTGAGGCCGAGCTTCCCGAAAAAGCCGCCGTCGAGGGCGTTCCAGACGGCCCCCCAGTCGTTAGTGTTCATCGGCACCTCCATATCGCGGGCTAAGCTCATTAATCCGGTGTCTACGAGTCCGACAACGGTCATGATGACCACAGTGAGCACCGGGATGGCGGCGTTGCGTGCGCGTAGGGGGGCACCCCGGACGGGCTCCAAGTCTTCCTGCTCGCCGACGGCCCCCGCTTCCGCGCTGACGGCCTTAACCTGTCCGGTGGTGCGCGCGCGGGTTTCGGCGGCAAGCATGGGCCCGTAATCCCGCCGCTGATAGATAAGAAAAAGTATAAAGGCCAGGGTCAGGACGGGGTAGTAGCTGTACTTGAGCGACTCAATGAATACGGCGTAGGGCGTCGTGTTCGCGAAGTGCTCGACCTGGGCGATCCCGTCGCCGATGTACCCCAGCTCGGCGCCGATCCAGGTGGTGATGAAGGCTACGGAGGCTACGGGCGCGGCGGTGGAATCCACGATGTAAGCCAGTTTTTCCCGGCTGATGCGGAAGCGGTCCGTCACCGAGCGCATGGTGTTGCCTACGATGAGGGTATTGGCGTAGTCATCGAAGAAGATGACCACGCCCAGGAGCCAAGTCACAAATTGCCCGCGGCGCGGATTGGTGGCGTACTTCGTCATCCGCTGTACGACGCCGGCCATGCCGCCGTTGCGGCTGATGATGGCTACCATCCCGCCGATCATCAGGCTAAAGACCAGGACCGAGAGGTGGCCCGAATCATTGAGCGAGTTAATGATGTAAGTATCTATGGTCGTCAGCAGCGCTTTGATTACCCCGAGAAAAAACTCGAAGCGCAGCCCGCCCGCGATAAAAGCCCCCACCCAGATCCCCGCGAAGAGTGAAATGATCACCTCCTTGAAGAGGAGTGCCAGCCCGATGGCGATCAGGGGAGGGAGGATGGACAACCACAGCGGGATCCGGCGCAGGCGGTTAGGCAGCTGGTCGGGGCTCAGGTGGTAAAGTTCCGTCTGCCCACCCGCCTGCACGAGCTGCACGCCGGGCTCCACCGCGAGCAGCAGGCCCTCCCCGGTCGGGGTGGCGGCGATTTCTTCGCCGTTCACCGTGAAGGTGGTTTCCGCGGGTACGCCCCGCACCAATAGGCCCCGTTCGTGGGAGACGACGTCGTCCAGTTGAGCAACAAGGCCGCTAGCCACCAGCAGCAGGGTGGACAGGAGTAAAGTGCGAATTAATGGGGGCATAGTGAGCGCTTGGCCCGGACAATATACGTAGGGAATCCGGGCCACCGCGGGCTGTCCGGTGCGGAATGTGTGGTGCCGGACAAGCCGACATCGCCCGTACCCGTACCTTGCCGTATCCTTCTTGCCATGCGTCAACTTCCCGTCCTTGCCCTCCTTTTTTTGCTCGCCGGTCCCCGGGCCGGAGCCCAATTTACGCTGCAACCCGCTTACCCCGCCGTGACCGGTGCCGACGGCCAGCCCCTCCCGCTGGCCTGGCTCGGCGGCCTCAACGCTCCTCAGTTCAGCGCCAGCGATCTCGATGATGATGGACTGACCGACCTATTCGTCTTCGACCGCGCCGGGGATGCCAGCCTCGCCCTGCGTGGCGACGGCAGCGGCAACTACCGCCTGGCCCCGGAACTGACCGCCGGCTTCCCCCCCGACCTCCATGCCTGGGTTTTGCTGCGGGATTACGACGGCGATGGCAACGACGACCTATTCACCTACTCCGCCCGCTACGACGGCTTGCGCATTTTCCGCGGGCAGCGCTCCGCCACCGGCCTGCTCACCTTCGCCGACCGGCCCACCTACCGCGGCCTCCGCTACCCGCTCGATAACGGCAGCACCACCCCGGTCTTCATCTCTAACGTCGACTACCCCAATTTCGACGACCTCGACGGCGACGGGGATCTCGATTTGCTCACCTTCAGTGTGGGCGGCGGATTTGTAGAATACTATAAAAACCAGAGCGTGGAGCGCGGCTTTGGCACCGATACCCTCATCTACACCCTGGAGAGCGAATGCTGGGGCGGCTTCTTTGAAAGTGGCCTGACGCCCGCCCTCGATCTGGCGGCGGCACCGGGGGATTGCGTTAGTTTTTTGAAGGGCAACGACCCGGTGGAGGTCCGCCACGCCGGCTCCACCGTCCTCACGCTGGACGCGACTGGGAACGGGCTAAAGGACATCTTGCTGGGGGACATCTCCTTCACTTCCGTCGTAGCCGGCTTCAATACCGGCACCCGCGAGCAGGCCTACATCAGTACCCAGGATGCCAACTGGCCCGCGGCGGACGTGCCCGTAGACATTCCCTTCTTCCCCGCGACCTTTCATTTCGACGTCGACCAGGATGGCGTGCGCGACCTCGTTGCCTCCCCGAACCAGACCCTGAACGCGGCCGACATCCACGTCGTTTGGTACTACCGTAATGTCGGCACCGAGGCCGCTCCGGAGTTCACCTTTCATGACGACCAGCTGTTCGTGCGCCAGAGCATCGATTTTGGCAGTGGGGCGCGGCCGGCGGTGGTGGACGTGGACGCCGACGGTCGCCCCGACCTGGTGATCGGCAACAGCGAAGAGTACAGCGACGCGACCGTGATCAATAGCCGCCTGCGGCTTTTCCGCAACGTCACGCCCGCCGGCGGGGCACCGGCCTTTGACTTTGCCGACGACGACTTTCTTGACCTGCAGCAGTTCCGAACCACTACCTCCGCCTTCGCGCCCACCTTCGGCGACCTGGACGGCGACGGCGACACCGACGCCGTGGTCGGGGAGCGGGGCGGTCAGCTCATCTACTTGGAGAACACGGCCGGACCGGGACGACCCCTGGCCTTTGCCGATCCCGTGTTCGGTTATATGGACATCGACGTGATCCAGTTCTCCAAACCCGCCATGGCCGATCTCGATCGGGATGGGCTCAATGACCTGGTCATCGGAGGCTTTGACGGGCGCATTCGCTACTTCCGCAACCTGGGTACGCCCGGCGCGCCCCGTTTTGATCCCGACCCTACCGCCGCCGGCAATATTCTGCAACTCGGCGGCATCAATACCAACGTGCCCGGCACTTCCACCGGCTATCCGGCTCCCGTCGTGCTTGACTACCCGGACCGCTTCCTCCTCCTAACGGGTAACCGGGCGGGGACCGTCGAGGCCTACGCATTCACCGACTACACGAGCTCCTTCTCCCTACTCGCCGATACCGTGGCGGGCCTGGACGTTGGCGGTTTCTCCGATCCGGCCCCCGGCGACTTTAACGGCGACGGAATACTAGAGTTAGTGATCGGCAACCAGCGGGGTGGGGTTAGCTACTTCAGCACTGACTTACCAGTAGACCAGACCACGGCCCTGCCGGCCTTCCGCGCGCCAGCCTTCGCCTTTGCCCTAGCGCCGAATCCGGCGACCACGACTTTACAACTTTCGGGCCTGCCGGGCGCGCGGGTACAGGAGATCCGCCTGATGAGCAGTCTCGGGCAAGTCGTGCGCACCGTAGCGGCGAACGGCGTGGAGGCTCTTGCGCTCCCCCTCGCCGGCTTGCCGGCCGGCCTCTACCTGGTGTCTGTGGATACGCCCGCGGGCAGCGCGGTGCGGCGGGTGGTGGTGCGCTAGGCGGCGGTGGACGCCTGGCCCCAGGCCGAAAGAAAAAGGCCCGCTCCGAGGGGAGCGAGCCGCGTATACACTCAAAACGTCAAACCTTAATTTCTTATGCGTCGTAGCGGTCGAGCCCGAGGGTTTCGATCGTCCGAATGAGCTTGTCGGCGTACTTGGGGTCGGTGGCGTAGCCGGCCTTACTGAGCCCGCGGGCCCAGCCGCGGTAGTCGGTGCGATTCAGCTTGAACAGGCCCCGGTAGCGGTCCTTCTTCAGCAACTTGGCGTGAGCCCGGTAGCTTTCCTCCGGGTGTTGAAAGTTGAGGAAAAAATCTTTGTGGTGGTCGTCACTGTGGTTGCTGCAGTGGCCCTTGCTGCAGCGTTTGCTGAAGCACTTCAAACCGAAATGATTGTTGTTGCGGGTGGCCAGGGTGCTCTCCCCCATGCCGCTCTCCAGCAATCCCTGGGCGAGGGTGATGCTGGCGGGGATGCCGTCGGACTTCATCTGCGCCAGGGCGATGTGCTGGTACTGCTTGACGTAATCGAGCTGCTGGAGCTGGCGGGCCGTCCAGTTGCGCTTAGCGGGGTGGTAATTCACCAGACTCCCGAGACCACCGGCGTCCGATTGGTCGAAAACGGAACGCTCCGCGCCAAAGAGGTTACCGCCGTTGATGCTCACCGAAAAGGAGAGCTCATTGCGCGTGGCTACGATGGCTAAGATGAGAAGTACCGACACCTTGGTCCAGGGGCTCGTCAGTTGATCGCACAACCGTCGGTAGAGCGTTGCGAGGTATAGGCGCCAGCCGGCGGGAATGGGGAGGTGGATCATGATATTCGCTTGTTGCTGCAAGGTAGTCACCAGTGTTGGTTTTTCAAACATATTAAAACAAAAAGTTTTATAATTGGGCGGAATTACCCGGACCGCTTTAACGCTTCCTTAGCGACCCCCCGGGCGCGGCCCCTGTATCTTTGGGCATTGTCATCCCCCAAAACACTATGCTATGCAACGCCTGCTGCTGTTCCTACTCCTTTGCCTTGCCTCACTGACAGCTCTCTCCGCCCAGAAATACGGGCACCTGAACTTCGCCAATTTGTTATCCGAAATGCCCGGTACGAAGGAGGCCGAGGCCGAGCTGTCCGCCTTTAACGACGAGCTGGTGGCTGCCGGCGAGCAGATGGTGAAGGATTTCCAGGCGCGTGTGCAGGAAGTTGAGGCCCAGGTACAGGACCTGCCCCCCGTCCGCGTAGAAGAGCTGCGCGTCGAGCTGACCGGAGAACGCGAGAAGATTGCCCGCTACGAACAGCAGGTGGGCGTAGACCTGGAGCGCAAACGACAGGAATTGCTCGGCCCTCTCATCGAGGAGACGCGCGCGGCCACTGAAGCGGTAGCGAAGGAAGCGGGGTACACCCTCGTCTTCGATACCTCCCAGTTCAACTCAGTCCTGTTCGCTCAGGACAGCGACGACCTCATGCCCCTCGTGAAGGCTAAGCTCGGGCTGTAAACCGCTTGTAGAAGCGGCGCGGCGAGCGGTCCAGTAACTGGATCACGTCCTCCGTGAACACGTAGCCGAGCAGGGTACCCCCCCGATACACGGCGGCCCCGTAGACGTCGGCGGCCACGATCCGCTCGGTAAGGGCCAGCAGCTCCTCGCCCGCCCGGGCCGTGATGTACTCCGCCTCGTAGTAGTGGTGGACCCGGGCCTCGCGGTCCGCCTCGCGCAGCAGCACCTCCCGCTCCACGAATCCGCTCAGCATATTCCAATTGTCGTGGACCGGCAGCACTTTGGTGTCGGTTTTAGCGAAGACGGCTCGCGCCCGGTAAACCCGGTCGTTGGTAAATATCCGCTCGGAGAAAGGCGGACGGAGCACCTCGGCCAGGGTAGCCCGGGTCAGTCGCCGCCGCTGCCAACCGCGGTTGAGTTCCATGCCGGAGAATGAAACGATGAATAGCGCACTGAGCCCCAGCAAGGGGTCTCCGAGCCGGAAGGCCAGCACGATCAGGGCGGTGCCCACCAGGATACCGAGTAGGGTAGTTACCACGGTGGCCCGCCGCTCCCCCACGGAGGGCTTGAGTAGGGCCCGCAGGATGCGGCCACCGTCGAGGGGGTAGGCGGGCAGCAGGTTGCCCACTGCCAGCAGGACATTGACCGCCAGAGTGATGCCCAGCACCTGCTCCGTCAGCGTAGGGACGACGATGAGGTTGCCGAAGGGGTTGAGGTAGTAGCGGATGAGGTAGCCCCCGCCCGGCTGGGCGAGCAGCAGCGGCAGCGCTAGTACCGCCACCAGGATATTGGCAAAGGGACCCGCCCCGTAAATCATTAACGCATCGAGCGTCCGCCTGGGCTCCTCAGGGATCAGGGCGCCGCCGCCCAGGGGGAACAAGATGATCTTCTCGGCCCGCACCCCCCGCCACTGGGCCGTGAGGGCGTGGCCGAGTTCGTGGACCAGCACGAATAGAAAGAGGAGGGCCGTGATGCCGGACCACCACCGCACCTGCGTCCACCGCACCCCTGAACCGCTTTCGTAAGCGTAAACCAGGATGGCCACCGGCACGAAGAGAAACGACCAGTGCAGTTCCGTAGGAACGCCGAAGATGCGGCCGATGCGCCAGGAGCGGAACACACGGAGGAGTTTAAGTGGGCGTGTACGAGCGGTTGATGCGGGGTAGGAGCAGCAGAGCTACTAAACCGATTAACACGTTGCAGCCAATGTTGATGGAGAAGAAAGAGATATTCGCCCAACTGAAGGCATCGTCGCCCGCCACGCCGTACAGACTCAACGCACTCTGCGCCAGATAATGGTAGCTACCCATGCCGCCCGGACTCGGAATCACGATGCCCCAGCCCCCCGACACGAAAGTGGTCAGGGCCGCTTCCGGACCGAGCTTGGCCGTCGGGGCGTAAGCCAGAAAGACGAACAGCGTCATCATATAGTACATCAGCCAGATGTTGAGGCTGTGCAGGATAAAGAGCCAGGGCTTTTCGACGGTGGTGATGGTCCGTAGGCCCTCAGCGAAGCCCCGCAGGATGCCGACTAGCCTACCTCCCGCCTTCGTGGCCCGGAGGCGCCGGCGCTGGAACCAGGCCAGGACTAGGGCGGCCAGGAAGAGGAAGCCGCCACTGGCGGCGTACCATTCCAGCCCCGCCAGTTTTTCGCCGAGGGCCGCATTGGCCTCGAGCCAGGTCCAGATGCGGTCGTGGGCGACCAGCAGGGCCAGGCCGCTGATCGATAGGAGCATGAGGACGTCCAGCGTACGGCCCACCACCACCGTGCCGATGACGCGCTCGACCTTGATGTTCTCGTAGCGGGCCATCGCGGCGGGCCGTACGATCTCCCCGAACCGCGGAAAGCCCAGGTTGGCGAAGTAGCCCAAATTAATGGTCAGGAAAGCATTGATCAGCCGGGGTCGCTTGCCCAGGGTGCGCAGCAGCATGTTCCAGCGGATGGACCGGCTCAGGTTGCTCACGCAAAAGGCCAGCAGGGTCATAAAGAGCCAGAAATAGTTCGCCTCCCGGAAGTCGGTGAGCACCTTGTCGATCAGGCTGCACTCGGTGTCGGGCACGCCCCGCAGCGCACAGTCGGCGGCGTAGGCGGTCTGCTGGCTGCGGTACACGAGGTACAGAATGCCAAAGCCCAGGCCGACGAAGACCAAAAACTTGAGCACGTTAAGGAGCGATTTCGGCATGGGCGCGAAGATAGCTCGCTAGGGGCGTTGGTACGGTGGCCGGTACGGACGCGCGAGCAAGTGGGCGAACCCCGGCGTGACCACCCGCGTCTCCGGGTCGTAGCGCAGGGGCTGCCCGGCCGCCAGCGCCATATTCCCCAGGATACAGGCGGCCGAGGAGAGGTAGCCTTCCCCGATGTCCGCCACGGGGCGGGTGCCGTTCTCGACGGCCGCCAGAAAGTCACGCAGGTGCGCCCGGGTGGCCGGCGCGGCGTGCAGTTCGATGTTCTCCTCCGTCAGGTCCTCGGGGAATTCTTCCCGTTCGTAGGTCGCCGCTACCCGCACCGTCTCGCCCTGGCGGGGCGTAAAGTCATACTTGTAAGGATCGGCACTCAGGGTGCCCCGGTCGCCGTAGAGCGTCATTGCCCAGGGGAAGTCCGGCTGCACGGCGGGGCCCCAGCTGCGGTGCTGCCACACCAGATTGAGGTTCGGGTAGGCAAAGACCACCTGCTGGGTGTCGGTGGTGGTGGCATCGGCGGCGGTCTGGACGTAGATGCCGCCGTGACTGCTCACCTCCGTGGGCCAGCCCAGCCCCAGCATCCAGCGCGTCAGGTCCAACATGTGTACGCACATGTCCCCTACGATGCCGTTGCCGTAGGCTTGGAAGGACCGCCAGCGCCGGTGCGGCAGCCCCCGGTAGGGGAGGAGCGGGGCGGGGCCCGTCCAGGCATTGTAGTCGAAGAAGTCGGGTACCGGCTCCGGCTCCCGCACGGCGGTGTCGCGCATGTGGTAGTAGCAGCACATTTCCACGTGACCGATCGTACCCAGCCGCCCGCTGTCGACCAGTTCCTGCTTCGCCGCTACCAGGTGGGGGGTACTGCGGCGCTGCAGGCCCACCTGCACTACCCGCTGGTGCCGTCTAGCCGCATCGAGCACCGCCTCGCACTCGCGGATGTCCACGCCCACGGGCTTTTGCAGGTACAGGTGGGCTCCCGCCTCGATGGCCGCGATGGCCGCCAGGGCGTGCCAGTGGTCGGGGGTGCCAATGAGCACGATCTCCGGCTTGGTTTCGGCCAGTAGGGTCCGGTAGTCCACGTAAAGCTTTGGTCTCGCCCCCGGCTGTCGTTCCCGCAAGGAGTCCGCGGCCTCCTCTAGCATACGGCGGTCGACGTCGCACAGGCCCACCACCTCCACCTCGGCTACCTGTAGTAGGCGCCACAGGTCACTCTTCCCGTACCAACCGCAACCGATCAGGGCCACGCGGTAGGGGGCGGCGGCGCGCGGGTGGGGCGTCAACTGCCCCGGGTACACCAGGGGAAAACCGGCCAGGAGGGCGGGCGTGGTTTGAAGGAAGGTTCTGCGGTCCATGTCTAGCTGGCGGTCGGTTAAGATAGCGGTTCGGACCGGATGCCGCTACCGGGCGAACCGCGCGTCTAGCCAGGCGACGATCTGCTGTAGGACGTCCGGGTCCAGGGTGGTCTCAATGGTGCCGTATTCGCTGAGCTGACCCGTCCCGCTGGGTTGGAAGAGGTGGTTCAGGCCGGGTAGGGGCACGAGCGTCACGTCGGCGTTCCCCGCCCCTTGCAGCGCCACGCCGATGGCATCCAGGTTGGCTTCGCCCGCCACCTGCACGTCCTTAAGGCCATTCATGGCCAGCACCGGCACGGTAACCTTTTCCAGGAAGTCCGCGGGGCGGAACGCCAGAAAGTAACGCATCCAGGGGGCGGCCACCAGCTGCCGGTAAGGGGCCAGGAAGGCGGTGGTGTCGACAATGCTGCTACGAATGGCTTCGGGAAGCCCGGGAACGCACGTCAGTAGGGCCGCCTGCAGTCCGCGAGAGAAGGCCAACGAATCCTGGTCGGGATGCTCCTTAGCATAGGCGAAGGTGGTACGTACCAGGGCCTCGTCGGGACTGGTCATACCCGCGATCCGTCGCCGCTGGTCGAGCAACAGGCTATCGAGCTCCACGCCCGGGCCGGCCAGCAAAATTATAAAGTTGACCTCGCTGCTCGCCATGGCGACCATCGGCGCGATCATGCCCCCCTCGCTGTGCCCGAGGATCCCCAGCGGAATCTCCTTAAACTCCGGGCGACTACGCAGGTAACCTACCGCCGCGGCGGCATCCTCGCTAAAATCCGCGGTGGTGGCCGCGGGGAAACTCCCCGTGCTCTCCCCCACGCCGCGGTCGTCGTAGCGCAGCACGGCGTAGCCCCGGCGGGTCAGGTAATCGCTCAGTACCAGGAAAGGACGGTGGTCGATGGGCGGCGGCAGGTGCTCGTCGCGGTCCTGGGGGCCGGAGCCGGACACCAGCACCAGTATGGCCTCCGGGCCAGCAGCCTCGGGAACCGTCAGCTCGCCCGCCAGAATGACCTCCTCGGTACCGCCGGGAAAGGTGACGGATTCCCGCAAGTAGGGAAAGCTGGTGGGTTCCTGGGGCCGGTTGCGCGGCTCGGTGGGGGGGGATACACCGGTGTATCCGTCCGGCTTTTTGCGGTAGAACACCAGCTCGGTCGAAAACCCCGACTGTTGGAAGGTGCCCTGGATTTGGGTCCTGCCGCGTACTCCCCGGAATACGATGCTCAGGGCCGCAATGGAGAAGCTCAGGCTGTCCTGGGTTAAGCTTAACTCGGTGAGGGGCACCATGGACTGGTTCTGGGAGGGACTCTGCAATTGCCCGCTCCAGAGGTGATCGGATTGTTGCAGGCTTAACTGTAGGGGGATCGTCTGGGGCCCCGCGATGAGCAGGGCGTACCAGTCCCCCTCGACCTGGCCCACTGCCGCCGTACCGTACAGCAGTACGGCGAGTAGTAAGATGTGCTTGTTCATGCGTTGTCTTGTGCCTTAAATATAACGCTCAGCGACTAACCGAATCCCGGGCCGCGGCCAGCACCCGGGTATCGTAGGTGCCGATGCCCTGCGCCTTGAGCCACTCCTGCTGGGCGGCGAGCCGCTGCCGGAAGCCCTCCCACTCCCGGCGATCCTGGGGGGTCCAGCCCACTTCGGCCAGCGCCAGCAGGCGCGGAAAGGTCAGGTAGTCGATGTCTTCCAGCGTACGGATGGTCTCGCTCCACAGCGGGGCCTCGATGCCCAGGATGTCGCCGTCGGTCAGGCCGGGGGCCATGGCGGCGGGGTCCCAGAGGTAGGCTGAGTCGACCTCGACGTAGGCCGCCCAGTGCAGGCCGATGCGGGAGGTGGAGTCGTACTGCATGTCCAGATAGGCGCGCGTGGCTGGGCTCACCAGCACGGGGTTGCCCGCCTCCTTCGCCCTGACGGCGTAGTCGGGGTGGGCCCAGAATTGCACCACCGTGCCGGGCGTCAGGCTGGCGGTGGCCACCTCGTCCCAGCCGATGGGCGTCTTGCCGTTGCGTCTGACGATCCCCTGCACCTCATTCACGAATTTCACGTAGTCCTCGTGCTCGGTGGCGTCGCTCTCGTCGCCGCCCAGGTGGAAGTACGCACCGGGGGTCAGCGCCCCGATCTGGCGCACCACTTCGTCGAGGAAGAGGTAGACGGAGTCCTGGTCCGTATCGAAGGTGCTGAAGCCCACCCGGGTGCCGGTGTAAGGCTCCGTCGTCTTGCCGTCGGCGTTCAGAAAGGGGTAGGCGGAAAGCGCGGCATTGGTGTGGCCGGGCATGTCGATCTCGGGCACGATGGTGATGCCGCGACGGGCGGCGTAGTCGACGAGTTCGGTGTACTGCGCCTGGGTGTAGAAGCCGCCGGGGGTGCCGTCTACCTCGGTGGCCGCGCCGATCTCGGTGAGTTTGGGGTAGCCCTCGATCTCGATGCGCCAGCCCTGGTCGTCGCTCAGGTGCAGGTGCAGAAAGTTGATCTTGTAGGCGGCGATGCGGTCGATCACCTGCTTCACAACGTCCACCTCGAAAAAGTGGCGGGCCACGTCGAGCATGTAGCCCCGGTAGGCAAAGCGGGGTTCGTCGTCAATCACGCCTTCCGAGATGTACACGGGGTCCCCCTTGGCGCCGGCCCGGGCCCCGGAGAAGTGGAGCACTTGTTCGAGGGTCTTTACGGCATTCAGCATGCCCTCATGTTCGGCGGCACTGATCTGGATGTCCCCGTCACTAAACTCCAGGCGGTAGGCGCCCGCCGGCATGTCTTCGGCGAGGTTGTAGTCCAGGGGCAGCACCAGTCCCGGCATCCGGCCGGTGAGGTAGCGCTGGGCGTCGCCGATCACGGCGTTGCCGCTCGGGATGATCTTTCCGGCGTAGGTTTTATAGTAGGCCGCCGCCTCGCCGTCGCTGATGGAGGCGGGCAGGGGCAGTAGCGGCAGTTCGGAAAGCTTCGGCACTTCGGCCGGCACGTTGTCTTCCGGGGCGGGGCCGCATGTGTAGAGGAGAATGGCAAGAAGACAGAGGAGGGATAATCGCATAACGAACAAGTAGGCACCGCGAATATAGTACAACTCAGTCCGTAGTGAAGGGCAAAAGTATGCTGTCCGGATCAAACCCGTACTGTTTTTCAATTGAAAGATTGATCCCTGATCTGGAGCCAGCAAACTATTTTTTTTGGACAAGTCAGCATCATTCCGTATTATGACGCTCGTAAACCTAATAACTCGCTGTTTGGAATTGTTATAACATATGAGACCAAATAGTAATACCTCTTCTGTTATGCTTAACAATCTACTCATCCCCCCCCCCCCCCGGATTCCGCTTCGGTGGAATACATTTAGGGCTTCAGCAGCGATTGCTATTCCTTTTGTTTGCTACGGTTCTTAGCCTTCCGGCCTACTCACAGTACAGTTGTGGTATGACCAGTACGTATGCTAAGAATTTCACCCCAGGTACCAACTACAGTAGCTGTGACGTAGACGTTGCGGAACTACCAGTCAAACAGGTCAGAATCATTCTTCACGTTTTTCAAAAAAATGATGGTAGTGGAAACATTCCAAATAATAACGACGGCCTAAGTTATCTATACCTGCTATGGTCTCAAGCGTCCGATAAGTTCCGAAACCTGCAGGTCATGACCTCGCCAACTCCCTCACCGTACATACCAGATTCAAAGATAGAACTCAGGGAAGTTGGGATCCACTTCTGGCAGAACACTACGATGTGGGCCAAGGGGAATAATACATCCTCGAATGGCAATACACTTCATCAGTTTGTAATGGGACAAAACGTAGCCTACAAGTCTAACGCTATTCATATTTTCATACCAGGCAACTATTCAACGGCAACGGATGGATTGGGCGTTGAAGGGATAGCAAGCGGGATAGGCGATAAAGACTGGTCGTTATTAGAAGATGTGTATAATAATTATTCCGTGGACGGAAACTTTTGGTTTCAAGCTTCGAATTTAGCCCATGAGATAGGACATAATCTCGGATTATATCACACATTCCAAAATGATCGATGCGACGACACTCCTCTAACGCCATATCAAGCTTGGGGGTACGATAATAACATGATGACCTACAATCGGGCGAACCTCGCGCTCACGGCTGATCAAATCACCCGCTGTCACTTATCCCTGCAGCACGATTCGTACGTACTGCATTCGGGTGCTCAGGCGAGCGCGCTCTCGGGAACGGTTACTAGCAATTTCGTGACCAAAAACTTGGGTTATACCAACGAGGTAGGGGCATCAACGGCTACGGTCAGCATCAATACTTCGTCGGCGGACGAGGTAGAATGGACTCAGATCGGAGGAAGTGGTTCGTTCAGTTCTTCTAGCAACGGTCTCTCTTTATCCTTGTCTGGACTGACTGACATCACATTCGACGTTGAGTGGACTAATAATTGTATTGAATTTAGCAATGCTTACGTATTCTATCGGGGGTACAGTTACGCGGCGGGGCCAAATCCTTCTTCAGGGGTAGTCACGGTTAAGGAATCCGGAGGAACCTATGGGTCATCTTCCGATGCTAGTAGGGCCGAATCTCGGGGTATTCAGCGGATCTCAGTATATGACTATAACAATCAACCAGTGGGATCGTATAAATTCAGTGGAAGCTCAGAGGCTAGAATAGACATCTCCAAGGCCCCCGCTGGAATTGTCTATTTAGTTATAGAAGGATCACCCAAGAAATCCGTCACGCTCAAAATAGTCAAGCGATGAATACGCCCCTTACTTCCAGAGGGTGTGGCTGCTTTTTAAAGATGCTCTTATGCTTTATATGTATAGCTTCACCCATTCTATTACCCGCCCAGTCCGTCAACTGGACCGCCCCCGGTAACAGCTGGACCTACTCCGGCCTTGGCTGGGTGGACAGCAATCGACCGCATGAGCTTTACGTAGACCGCGATACCCTAATCGACGGTCTGGCCGCGACCATACTAGAGCAGCGACGTGCTGAATATTACGCCGCTTACCAGTTTGAGGCCTTTTCTTCCGACGCTATCATTGTTCGTCAGGAGGGAGATCGGTTTTACCAGTACCTAGATACGGGATTCCAACTACTTTACGATTTTGGTTTATCGGCAGGGGATACTATATCTATTTACGTACCCATCGCATTACGAAATCAAAATCCGGACATTACCCATGCACTGTATCGGGTAGATAGCGTAGGGATGACAACTGTAGATAACCGGGAATTAAAGGGGCAATTCTGGAGGGTGATCAGTTCGCCGAGCTTTAACGATGGCTCCCTGTCTGAAGGATGGCGCTATGAACTGTTGGGAACGGTAGACGGTTACTTGCTTCCCTACGGTGGGTTTTTTTGTGATGGTAACTGCCCCCGCTTCCTCCGTTGCTTCTCCTCCCCGGGCGGCGACGGCGGGGCGAGCCTCACCTACGAAGATTCCAACTTCCCCTTCCCCTGTGATACCGTGATCAGTTCACTCCGTGAGCCGGATATCAGTCATCTGGTCCAGATCGGTCCGAACCCCCTACGGGCTGGGCATAGCCTGAACGTTCGTCTCGATGCCACCCTCGCAGCGGATGAAGCGCGCGTCATGCTCATCGACGCCGCTGGTCGGCAGATCGCGTCCCGGATTACGCACCGGAGTAATGGTCTTTCCCTCCGACTGCCTACCCATGCCCAGGCCGGCCTTTACATTCTCGTACTGCAATTGCCCGCAGGCCGCGCCACCCTCCGCCTGGTTGTCCTACCACCGGGTTAGTCCGTCGGCCAGCCGGGTTTAGCTACCTTTACACCGATATCGGGGTGCTGTCCACTACGGACGGCTGAGATTATACCCTTTGTACCCAACAAGGAACCTGCCCGGGTAATGCCGGGAAGGGAAAAACCACCGACGCATGACGCGTTTCTACTACAGTGCCCTACTGGTGCTGACTACTTCCATCCTGTACGCTCAAGCCGAACGGGACTCCATCGACCAAGTCTATTCCTTCGACCAGGACATCACCGTCACCGCCACGGCCGCCCGGCGGGAGACGCCCGTGACCTACGTCGAGCTCACCCGGAAGGACATCGCCGTCCAGAACGTCGGTCAGGACGCCCCCTACCTCCTGCAGTGGACGCCCTCGGTGGTCGTCAACTCCGACGCGGGCACCGGCATCGGCTACACCGGCATCTGGATCCGGGGCAGCGACCCCACCCGCACCAACATCACCATCAACGGCATCCCCTACAACGACTCCGAGAGCCAGGGCGTCTACTGGGTGAACCTGCCCGACTTCAGCAGCTCGGCCGACCAGATTCAGATCCAGCGCGGGGTGGGCACGAGCACCAACGGCGCCGGGGCCTTCGGGGCGAGCATCAACTTCACCACCGCCCGCGGCAGCGTCAATCCCGGACTGCACCTCGACGGCGGTTTCGGCAGCTTCGGTACCCGCCGGGGCGTGGTCGAGTACCGGGGTACGACCGAGGGCGGGCTGAGCGTGGCGGCCCGCTACAGTAAGATCCACTCCGATGGCTACGTCGACCGGGCCACCGCCGACCTCGATGGCTACTACGCCGCCGTATCCAAGCAGTTCAAGCGGTCGATCCTGAGCTTCGTCGCCTTCGGGGGCCGCGAGGTCACCTACCAGAGCTGGAACGGGGTGACCCAGGAGGAGATCGACGCCTTCGGCCGTACCTACAATTCCGTCGGCACCGAAAAGGAAGGGGAGCCCTACGACAGGGAGGTGGACAACTACCGCCAGAACCACTACCAGCTGCACTACAACCGCAGCCTTTCCGATCGCCTGGACCTCACCGTGAGCGGGCATTACACCCGCGGCCGCGGCTACTACGAGCAGTACAAGGCAGACCAGGATTTGACCGACTACGGCATCACCGCCGATACCAGCAGCAGCGACCTCATCCGCCGGCGCTGGCTCGACAACCACTTCTACGGCACCGTCTACAGCCTGCGCTACCAGCATAAGCGCTGGGACGTCACCTTCGGCGGGGCGGCCAACGAATACCTGGGGGGCCACTACGGCGAGGTGATCTGGGCCCGCTACGCCGGCGACTCGGAGATCCGCGACCGCTACTACGACAACGACGCCACCAAGCGCGACTTCAACAACTACCTGCGCGCCAACTACGCCGTGACCGACCGGGTCAGCCTCTACGCCGACGCCCAGTTGCGCCACGTCGACTACGACTTTCTCGGCCTGGCGGAGTCGCCGGAGCGGGGCCCGGACGAGCGTTTCGGGCTAATGCGGCAGTCGGCGGGCCATACCTTCTTCAATCCCAAGGCCGGCCTGGTCTACCTGCCCGACCCCGGCACCCGCGCCTACGCCTCCTTCGGCGTCGCCCAGCGGGAGCCCAACCGCAATGATTTCGTGGATAACCCGGTGGCCAGCCGCCCCGTGCCGGAAAAGCTGTTCAACACCGAGATCGGCTTCAGCCGCAGCCTGCAGCGGGCCAACTTCGGGGTCAACGTTTACCATATGCACTACCGCGACCAGCTGGTGCTCACCGGCGCCCTCAACGACGTGGGCGAGTACGTGCGCACGAACGTACCCGCAAGCTACCGCCTGGGCCTAGAGTTCCAGGGCGGCCTGCAACTCGCCGACTACCTCACCCTCGGGGGGAACCTGACACTGAGCCGCAACCGGGTGCGGGAGTATACCGAAGTGCTCGACGACTACGATGCTTACTTCGGGTACATCGGCCAGAGCGAGGTCCTCCGCGAAGACACGCCGCTCAGCTTTAGTCCCGACGTGACCGGGGCCCTGGAGCTGGCCTACGCCCGCACCCTGAAGCGTCATACCCTGGGAGCCGCTCTGCAGAACAAGTACGTGGGCGACCGCTACGTCGACAACAGCGGCGCGGAACAGAGTAAGCTCACCGGCTACTACTACACCGATCTGCGCCTGTCCTACGCGTTGGAACAAGGGTTCCGCCTCACCTTCCTGCTGCGCAACCTGACCGACCAGCTCTACAGCAGCAACGGCTGGAGCTACCGCTACCGCCTGGCCGGCGACCCGACGACGCTGCAGGGGATGTACCCCCAGGCGGGGCGCAACTTTATGCTGAGTCTGGGCGTAGACCTCTAGGAAAATAACCATTCCTAAACATCTACGGGGCGGTCCCTTGCGTTATAGGGTACCGCAAACCCCGACGCTTCGTGAAAAACTTTCTGCTTTCCTTCCTCATCGTGCTGGCGGCTTTCGCGACCGGCCGTTACTGCTTTCCCGCCGCTACTGCGGCCGCTCCCACGCAGGTGAATGTGCTGGCACCCAACGCCCTTCCGAACCGCGGTGCGCGGGCGGAACCGGCCACGGCCTTCGATCCGGCGGCCGGTACCTACACCCCGGAGGAGGAGCGAACCATCCGACTCTTCGAGGAGGCCTCGCCCGCCGTGTGCTTCATCACCACCAAGGCCATGCGCCGCTCGTTCTGGAGCTACGGGGAGGTCGAGAGCGGCTCCGGCTCGGGCTTTACCTGGGACCGGCAGGGGCACATCATCACCAACTTCCACGTCATCAACGGGGCGAACACCAGCTCCATCGCCGTCACCCTCAGTAACGGCAAGACCTATAACGCCCGGGTGGTGGGTTTTGAAAAGGAGAAGGACATCGCCGTCCTCAAGATCGACGCCCCGGCGGCCGACCTTCGTCCCATCCGGGTGGGCAGCAGCCAGAATATCCGCGTCGGGCAGGCCGTCTACGCCATCGGCAATCCCTTCGGGCTCGACCAGACCCTCACTACCGGCATTGTCTCCGCTCTCGACCGCGAGATCCGCAGCCAGGCCGGGGTACCCATCAAGGGGGCCATCCAGACCGACGCGGCCATCAATCCAGGCAACTCGGGCGGCCCACTCCTCGACAGCGGCGGCCAGCTCATCGGCGTCAATACTTCCATCTACAGCCCCTCGGGGGCCTCGGCCGGCATCGGCTTTTCCATTCCGGTGGACGTGGTGCGCTACGTCGTCAACGACGTGATCCGCTACGGAGAAGTCCGCCGGGCGGTGCTCGGGGCGGACCTGCGGCAGTACCGCGGGGTGCAGGGCCTGGTCGTGCAGGCGGTCGAAGAGGGAAGCACCGCCGCCCGGGCTGGCCTGCGCGGGCTCACCCCCGGCAACCGTGGGTACTTGCTGGGCGACGTGGTCGTCGGCATCAACGGCAACCCCATCACCAGCAACTCCGACCTCTACCTCGAACTGGAGAAGTACCAGCCCGGCGAAGTGATCGAGCTGAATTTGGTGCGGGAGGAGCGCAAGACTAAGCTGCCACTCCGCCTGGCGAGCTCGGTGGATTAATCCTTACGGCACCACCACCTTAAACGTAGCGCGTCCGACGCCCGGCTCCCGCAACACGACGAAGTAGATCCCCGCGGGCAGCCCGGCCACGCTCACGGTCGCGCCCTGCTGCGGGGCCGCTCCCTGCCGCAGCAACTGACCGGCGGTATTCGTAAGCCAGTAGGTGCCGGGCCGCGTGAGGTTTACGAAGGTGTAGGTGTCGCGTCCGCTCCGCAGGAGCTCCGCCCGCGAGGCACCGCTCACGTGGTCGGCCACCGGGTCGGTAATCCCCCCTAGGTCGATGCCCACCACTATGGGATCGTGGTCGCTGAAGCGGTAGAAGTCCGCGGCGTAGAGCGGGCCACCGTATCCTTCCGTGTTGTAGTCCAGTATCGCGGGCTCGGGGGCGTTCACGGTCCAGGCGGTAGCCCCGGTCACGAAGGGGGCCAGTGTGGAACTTGCCAGGGCGTAGTCCAGGCTGCCCCACTGGCCGCCGAACACGTAGGACGGGGGCCCGCCGCCGCAGGGGAACTGCCCGTGGTCGGTCAGGGTCTTTGTGTTTACGAAACCGGCGGCGAGAAAGACCTCGATCGGTTCCTCCTGCCGGTAGCTGTTGAGGTCGCCTAGGATCAGGACGTTGTCTTCCGCTACGTCGGTGGGGTTCGTGGCGAGCCACCGGACGATAGCGCGGGCGCCGTCGGCCCGGGTACCGTTGCAGTTGCCGGCCCCGCCATCGTCGTCATCGCCCGGGCCGCAGCCGCCGCCCTTGCTCTTGAAGTGATTGATGCACACCGTAATCTGCTCCCCCAGGTTGCTGCTGTTAGCGTCGATCACGCGGAAGGTTTGGGCCAGGGGCACGCGGTTGGTGCCGCGTTCGGTAAAAAGATCGGCCGGCTCCGTGAGGGCGGCGGCGGTGCCGGACTCTTCCAGGCGGTCGCTGCGGTAGAGGAGGGCGACCATGATCTCGTCGGTACCGGGATCGGGCGAGACCACGTAGGCGTAAGGATTCCCGCTCCGCTGGCTCAGGGTATCCACGAGACGGGCCAGGGCGGCGTTGTTGTTTTCGATCTCGTTGAGGCCGATGAGGTCGGCATCCAGTGCCGTGAGGGCGGCTACGATCTTGTCCTCCTGCCGGCGCAGTTCTTCTTCGGTGTCGGCCCCCCGGCTGTTGAGCGTCGTGAAGTAATTGAGCACGTTGGCACTCACGACGCGGAGTTCGCCGCCGACTTCCGGGGCTGCGGTGGGCCGGGCGTTCCCGCTCAGGCTGACGCTGTCCGTCTGGGTAGGCTGAATACGGTAGCGGTTAAAGCCGTAGCCGAGTACGCCGGTGAGGCCGGCAATCGTTTGTCCGGCCCGTAAGCCCGTGGTGGCCGACAGCGTATCGCCGGTGAGCAGCCGGATGGGATTCAGGTTACTACCACCGCGGCCGTCGTCGATGATGAGTTGATCGGACCGCAGGCTGTCCCGGTAGGCCGCCAGCCCCGCCGCGTCGGGCGCGTTGCACTCGGTGAACTGCACGAGGCGCTCGCCGGAGGTGACCGTCACCTCGCCAAAGCGCGCCAAACTGTTTACGTCGGTGATCACCAGGTCGCGGGGCGTGACCCGCATGCCTTCCAGGGCCTCCAGCGCGGAATCGGCCCGGGGCAGGGTGAGTGCATAGGCGAGGGGCAGGGGTAGTGCGCTGCTATCCACGGTGATCCTTATACCCGCGTCCCCGCCGGAGAGCTGGGTTTGCCCGAAGTATTCCTCTACGGTTCCAGTGACGGTGACGAGGTCGCCGATAGTTAAGTCCGCCCCGGGGGCATAGACGAAAAGTCCCTCGGAAGTGGTGCTGTCCTGGTCCACGTCCGCGTCTTCCTCCTGTAGGTAGAAACCGTCCAGGCCTTCCCGAAAATCACCGGTGACCACGGCCTGGATGGTAACCACGTTGCCGATCAGTGGGCTGGCCGCGGAGCTCCCCTGCACCACGTGGATGCCGATCACGCCGCTGCCGAGGTCGTCGTCGAGCAAGTCCAGCGTCGCGGAGCCGCCCGGGGTGTAGACGGAGTCCGATACGGTAAGCACCGTCAGCACGATGGTCTCCGTCCCCTCGATCAGCTCATCGTCGATGGCGACGATCTCCACCCGGGCCTCGGTGTCGCCCGCCGCCAGTTTCAGGGTGGTGGCGTCCAGCAGGGTGTAGTCCTGGCCGGCCGTAGCCGTACCCGAGAGCGTGAAGGTGATGGTTAGGGAAGCAGTGGTAGCCGCGGGAAGGGTCAGACGAAAGCCGCTGGCAGTGTCCCCGCCGCCTTCGGACAGGGGAGGCAGGGCGGTCACGCTCACGGCGGGACGGGGTGCTGCGGCCGTATAAGTGCCGAAGGGAACCGTGGTACCCATCTGCTGGAGGGTCAGTCCGTCCAGTACGTCGTTGCCGGGGATGGCCCAGTTTTCGGGCGTCCAACTGGCGTCCGGGCCGGTGTTGTCGAGGCGGTAGAGGTAGCTGTCGGTGTAGATGGATGTACCGTCGCCGAGCACCCCGCCGACCAGGTCGATGATCGTGCCGTTCCGCAGCAGCGCGAAGACGTCGTTGCCGTTTCCGGAAACGGTACCCGAGGGGATGACGTTGGCGAAGTCTCCGGCCGTCCCGAAGGCCTCGGCGAATTCCTCGGTGCCGTTGACCACGTATACGAAGGCGTCGGTGTAGGTACCGCTGAGGGCAATGGGAGTAGGATCTACCGTGGCGCCGTTGGCGTAGCGACCGATGAGGTAATCGGCTAAATCAACCGTACCCTCGATGTAGAGCTCGATGGCGCGGGGCGTGGCGCCCGGGTTGGTGCCGTCGAGTAGGCCGGTGATGATCACCCGGTCCTGGGCGGTGAGCAGGACACCCAGCAGCACGAGCAGGGGAGTAAAAAAGTAACGCATACGGGGGGCTTTGGGCTTTTAATCCACCCAAAGGTAGGACTACCCCCGGTGGTCCGCCCTACGCTGCCGCCGAATTAGCACGGACTTAATACCCGCTTAGCGTACGGTATACGGCATGCGCTTGCTGGCGTTCCGCATCAGGGCCTCCACGAGGTCCTCCGGCGCGTTAAAGACGCTGCCGCTGGCCTGCCAGTCGTAGTTCCACACCATGCCCTCCTGGGCGTCGTGGATATCTATATTGACGGTGGTCTGGTTGGTGTTCCCCCACGCACCGACGAGGAGTCCCAGGGCAATGGCGGCCCCCTGACTCATGGGCTTACTGGTGTTGAACCGGGTGGTGATGATGGCATCCACGCCGAGAATTTCGGCCAGTTCGGCGGGGGTCATGCTGCGGTCGTCGATGGTGTACCCAGCCTTGGTCAACTTGGCGTTGGTGGTCTCGGGGTCCATAATTTCCAGGCGGCGGATCTTGCCCTGGGTCTTGCGGCGCAGCATCCAGCTGTACATCTCCCGCTGGAAGGTGTAGGTGTCTTCGCGGGCGGCGTCGGCCAGCATCTGCGGATCGTCCTTGGGGCGCCCTTTGATCGCTACGGTCGGGGGGATGATGGCGATCAGCTGGTGGCTGCCGGTAGTGGAGGCCATATTGGGGGCCTCGTAGACTTTGGGCCCGCAGGCGGTCAGGAGGAAAAAACAGGCCGAAGCAGCACAGGGTAAGTGCACGGTTCATATGCAACATGAGGTGAGTGATGGGTAAGTGTATGTGCATACGCCAACTAGAGCTAGCGGCCTGCGGTACGCGGTAAAGAACATAAGTTACGCTTATTTATTGCTTCAATTCCCGTTCCAATGCCTCGCGATCTACGCGGTACAGCACGGGGCCGCCCTTAACGCCGCTGCGCTTTTCCTTGGTCTCCAGCAGGAACGCGTGGGTAAGCAGTTTGCGCCGGAAGTTGCGCCGATCCAGCGCCTCCCCCAGGATTTCCTGATAGAGCACCTGGGCTTCGGAAAGCGTGAATTTTTCCGGCAACAGGTCAAAAGCCAGGGGGCGGGTACGCAGGTGTAGGGTAAGTCGCGCGTAGGCATCGGCCAGCAGGACATCGTGGTCGAAACCCAGGGCGGGCGCGTCCGTAACGGTGTGCCAACTGGCCTTCCGGACGTAGGCGCGGGCCACCGGCCGGTGCAGTTCGGGTCGCACGAGGGCGTAGTAGCTGGTCGTGACCACGCGCCGTACCGGGTGGCGGTCCGGAGCACTGTATGTGGAAATCTGCCGCAAGTAGAGGTCCTTTACCCCGACCAGATCCAGTAGGGTCCGGCGGGCAGTGGTCTCGAGGTCCTCCTCCGGGCCCATGGCGCCGCCCGGCAGTACCCACGACCCCGCGAAGGGCTCCGTCGCACGTTGCACGAGCAGCACGCGCAGCTCCCCGGCCGCGAAGCCGAATACAACGCAGTCTACCGTGTGGGTAGCCGCGGCGCTCTGGGCGGTGACGCGCATGCTTACCGGCCCATCCACCCGCCGTCTACGACCAGCACGGTGCCGGTGACGTAGTCCGCGGCGGAACTAGCCAGGAAAACGGTGGGCCCCTTGAAGTCTTCCGGCTCCCCCCAGCGGCCGGCGGGAATGCGGGCCAGGATAGCTTCTGAGCGGTCGGCATTATTCTGCAGCGCCCGGGTGTTGTCCGTCCGGATGTAGCCCGGCGCGATGGCGTTTACCTGCACCCCCCTGCTCGCCCATTCGTTGGACAGCGCCTTGGTCAGCTGGCCGATGGCCCCCTTGGAAGCCGCGTAACCCGGTACGGTAATGCCCCCCTGGAAGGTGAGCAGGGAGGCCGTGAAGATGATCTTGCCGCTGCCCCGGGCGATCATGTCGCGCCCAAACTCCCGCGAGAGGAGAAAGGGGGCGGTCTGGTTGACGGCGATCACCGTATCCCAGTTGTCGTCGGAGTGCTCGGCGGCGGGGTTCCGCAGGATCGTGCCAGCATTGTTGACCAGGATGTCCGGCGTACCGTGGTCTGCCTTAACGGCTTCTATGAAGGCCAGGAGCGCGTTCCGGTCCCCAAAATCGCACTGGTAGTTCGCAAACTTCCGGCCCCGCGCGCTGACGGCCCGTTCGATGGCCGAGTCCGGGCGTAGGGAGGCGGAGACGCCGATGATGTCCGCCCCGGCTTCCGCCAGGCCCTCGGCCATGGCAAAGCCGATGCCGCGTTTGCAGCCGGTGACGAGGGCGGTCTTCCCCGTTAGGTCGAAGGAGGTCATGTGGACACTTTAGCGAATGTCATCGAGGGCGGCGGCGTCCATGTCGGAAAAGGCCTGGTTTTCCCCGGCCATGCCCCAGACGAAGCGGTAGGCGGCGGTGCCGGCGCCGCTATGGATGGACCAGGGCGGGGAGATCACGGCCTGGTTGTTGCGCACCGCCAGGTGGCGGGTTTCGTCGGGCGTGCCCATGAAGTGCATCACCAGGGCATCGCTGGGTAGGTCGAAGTAGAAGTACGCCTCCATGCGCCGCTCGTGGGTGTGGGGGGGAAAGGTGTTCCAGATGTTCCCTGCGAGCAACTCGGTGAAGCCCATCACCAGCTGGGCGCTCTGCACGCCGTTCTCGTGGATGTACTGATACAGCACCCGCCGGTTGGCGTGGGCCTGGTCGCCAAGCTCCAGGCGGTTGGCCTCGGCCTGGGTACACTTTGTGGTGGGGTACTCCCGGTGGGCGGGCGCGGAGTTCAGGTAAAAATGGGCGGGGCTGCCGGCATCGTCGCTGGCGAAGGAGACCTGCCGGGTGCCGCGGCCAACGTACAGGCAGTCAAAGCGGGCGAGGGGATAGGTAGTCCCGTCAACCGTCACGGAACCAGCACCGGCCAGGTTAAGGATGCCGAGTTCGCGACGCTCCAGGAAGTAAGCAGCGCGCAGGGCGTCGTCGTTAGTAAGGGGTATGGATTGGCTCAGAGGTGCCGCTCCGCCGAATATGAAGCGGTCGTAATGGGAATGCACGAGCGTCACTTTGCCGTCCACCAGAAGGTCAGTGGCCAGAAACTCCGCGCGAAGTTGGGTAGTCGTCTGGGTTTTAAAGTGTTCGGGATGTACGCCGTAGCGACTTTCCATAGTATATTTTGTGTGTCAAATATACACGGATTTCATTACCCCCGCCTCCGTCTACGTACGTGACTCCCGTACACGCTGCGTCCGCGCCTAAGCGCGCGGCCAAAAGGGTAGGGGATCCACGGCCCGGCGGTCCTTACCCAGTAGGATTTCAAAGTGTAGATGCGGGGTAGTAGCCCGCGCGTTGCCGGTGTTGCCTACCGTACCGAGCGGGTCGCCCGCCCGCACGGCGGCATATTCCTCCACCGCCCAGTCGTCGAGGTGAGCGTAGTAAAAGAGCCGGCCCCGTGCGTCGCGCAGATACAGCTGTCGGCCACCGCTGCCCCCCTCCTTAATGCGTTCTACGAAGCCGTCGGCCACGGCGACTACGGGGGTGCCCTTCGGTGCCTTGATGTCGATGCCCTGGTGCAGGCGGCTGCTGCCGCGGTGGTCCCCGAAGACGCTAATCACAGCTCCCGTACCGAAGCCACTGACCGGGAACTGCAACTCCCCCATCCGCGAAATCGGCGGCTCCGTCGGTAAGGTGGAGAGGGGAGCCACCGGGGCCACTTCGCGGGCGACGACTGCCTGCGGGGCTGGTTCTTCCCCAGTTTCTTTGACGACTACGGTGGTTTGCCCGACCGTCAGGGTGGTAGGCGGCAGCTGCTGGTGGAGAAAGGTTCCGACCATGCCGGCCACCACCAGGGCTTCAAGGACCAGTACTTTCATAAACATGGCAGCGCGGGTTGGTTACCGGTAAAACGACCCCCCTTGGTCAAAAGTTATGTTAAAACTAGCCTGGGCCTCGCTACAGCGGGATGCGCCGTTGGATTGGCGGACGTATATTAACCTACTCAACTACCTTCTCATGCACCACCCATCTCGTCTGCGTCTTCCCGCGTTATTCCTTCTGAGCACCCTCGTCGCCTGCTCCCCTGCCACCAGTACTCCGGCCACGGCCACCGTTGTGGAGCCGTCCGCGCCGGTCGTCGGGGGTACCAACATTCGCCTCGCCCGGGCGGAGGGGGAGGGCGACTTTCGGGAGGTGCGGGAAATCACCCGTGACCCGGACCACCTGGGAGAGCAGTACCCCGTTGTGTACCAAATGGAAGGGCCCGCCTGGGAAAACGAGAACGTGGCCTTTCGGCTGTACTTCGACGAGCGCAACGCCGTCGACATCTTCGGCAAACGGAAACGGGAGCTGGTGCTCGACTACGTCGGCACCAAGGCGCTCGGCGAGGACCAGGACTACCACCAACTCGCGGACTGGGGCATGGACATCCTCAAAGTCGGTACCTCCCTCGGTGCCGGCAGCATCGGGCTCATGATCGATGGACAGGCCTACCACCTAGGGGACGCGGCCGAAGAGCACGCTCGCATCCTGGAAGAAAGTCCGGAACGCTCCCGCTTCGTACTGGAGTACCGCGGCTGGGAGGTAGCTGGGCGGACCCTCAACCTCGATTGGGAAATCAGCATAGCACCGGGCTCCTGGGGCTACACCTCCTCGGTCACCTTTACCGGGTTGCGGGGCGACGAGGAGCTCCTCACCGGTATACCTAATTTCTACCAGGAGACGCTGTACCAGGAGGAGCGCGGCGGCCGCTTCGTGATGTACACTTATGGTCATCAGTCTATGTTAGAAGAGGTCCTGGGCCTGGCCGTGACGGCCGACCCCTCCGACGTGATCGGCCAGGGAGAGTTCCCGCCCGAGGGGGGGGAGATCACCTCCACCTACTACGTACGCCTCCGCCTGACCGACGGCCAGCCCACTACCTACCGCTTCACCGCCGGCTGGGAGCCAAGTAATCCGGACTTCGGGACACGGGCGGGGTTTGCCGCGGCGATCTACTAGCGAGGCCAGCGTGGTCGGGCTTCCCTCACCGGCGGTAACGTACTTTAGCCCCCGCTACCTTCCCGCCCATGCCCCACCTCCTGACCTCCGCCCTTCCGTACGCCAACGGCCCGCTCCACCTCGGTCACCTCGCCGGGGCCTACCTGCCCGCCGACATCTACGCCCGCTACCTGCGCCTGTTGGGCAAAGATGTGCTGTGGGTCTGTGGCAGCGACGAGCACGGAGCCGCCATCACCCTGCGGGCCAAGAAGGAGGGCATCAAGCCGCAGGACATCATCGATAAGTACCACGCCCTCAACCAGGGCAGTTTCTCGGCCTTAGGCATCAGTTTCGATTACTACCACCGCACCAGCACTCCGCTGCACCACGAAACCAGCCAGGAATTCTTTCGTGCGCTCGACCAGAAGGGGGGGGAGTTCATCACCCGGACCACCGAGCAACTCTACGATCCGGAGTTCCAGCAGTTCCTCGCCGATCGCTACGTGAAGGGCACTTGCCCGAACTGCGGATACGACGGCGCCTACGGCGACCAGTGCGAGAACTGTGGCAAGGACCTGAGCCCGACGGAACTCATCAATCCCGTATCTACCCTCAGCGGCGCCCAGCCGGAGTTGCGGGAGACCACCCACTGGTACTTTGACCTCGCCAAGCACGAGGCTTTTCTCCGTACCTGGATCCAGGAAGGCACCGTCGACGGGGTGCCACTCCACGACCCGGCCACCTGGAAGAAGCACGTCCTAGGCCAGTGCTTGAGCTGGCTCAACGAGGGCCTGCAGCCCCGCGCCATCACCCGCGACCTCGACTGGGGCATCAGCGTGCCCCACCCCGACGCCGCGGGTAAGGTGCTCTACGTCTGGTTCGATGCCCCCATCGGCTACATCAGCAGCACGAAACAGTGGTGCCTCAACAACGGCCGCGACTGGAAGGACTATTGGCAAAATCCCGCCACCGAGCTGACGCACTTCATCGGCAAGGATAACATCGTCTTTCACTGCCTCATCTTCCCGGCCATGCTGCACGCCCACGGCGAATTCGTGCTGCCCAGGAACGTGCCCGCCAACCAGTTTCTCAACTTCGAGGGCGATAAGTTCAGCAAGTCCCGCGGCTGGGGCATCGAGCTGCACGAATACATCGAGGAATTCGCCGACTTTCCCAACGGCGAGGACGCCCTGCGCTGGGCCCTCATCCGCAACCTGCCCGAGCAGTCCGACGCCGACTTCACCTGGGACGGCTTTACCGAGTACTACGACAAGGACCTGGCCGACAAGCTGGGCAATTTCTTCAACCGGGTGACGGTGCTAACGCATAAATACTGCGACGGTGCCGTGCCCGCTCACCCTTCCTTTGCGGGGTCGCCGGTGCAACGCCAACTCCAGGAAAGCATGGCCACCCTGGCCGCCCACATCGAGGCTTTCCGGTTTAAGGACGCCGCGACTACTTTCGTGGAGCTGGCCTCCTTCGGTAATTCCTACCTGCAGGAAGCCGCGCCCTGGTCGTTGGCCAAGGCCGATCCGGACGATCCGCGCATCGCGGCCATCATGTTTGACGCCATTCAGCTAGCGGCCGGCCTGGCCCTGCTGGCTCACCCCTTCGTGCCGCTGGTGAGTGCCAAGTTGCGTACCGTGCTGAAGCAGGGCATCGTCGCGAACGGCGACTGGGCCATCGCCCGCGACCTGCTTACTGCCGGCAAACCCTTGCTCGCACCCGGTCACCCCATCGGCCAGGCGGGCGTCCTCTTCCCCAAGATCGTGGACCGCAAGGACGATACCCTCCTGAAGATCATCCAGCGGCAGCGGGATAAGGTAGTGATGTCAGCTAATCCCGCGACCGTGCCAGGTGGTGCAAAAATTATCGTGGAGAAGCCCTCGGCCGACGAAGGAAGCCAACCGCAAGGCTCGGCGGACGAGCGTAAGCCCGAGATTACCTTCGACGACTTCACCAAGTTGGACCTGCGCACGGCCACCATCGTGACCGCGGAGGTGGTAAAAAAGTCTAACAAACTGCTGCACCTCACCATCGATCTCGGGCGGGGCAAGCAGCTCAGCGTAGTCAGCGGCATCGCCAAGCACTTTGACCCGGCGGACTTGCCCGGCCGGCAGGTGGTGGTCGTCACCAACTTGGCCCCCCGCAAAATGGCCGGCGTACT
The DNA here is from genome assembly GCA_963710195.1 of Lewinellaceae bacterium. Classification (GTDB taxonomy): domain Bacteria; phylum Bacteroidota; class Bacteroidia; order Chitinophagales; family Saprospiraceae; genus Neolewinella. Next base: position 1,070,991 of record CAVPZF010000008.1, on the reverse strand, counting down.
GAGCGAGGCGATGATCCTGATGGCGGAAAACGCCGAGGGAGACCTGGCCTTCGTGGCTCCAGCGCCGGGGTTCGCGAACGGAGCGGTGGTCCGCTAGTCCGGTGCGCTACGATCGTACGGAGCCCCTAGTGGTGCGCTGCTATACCGGGCAGGTGTTTGCGACAGCGCCCGTATTCCTCGTCAATTCACTACCCTAGGCGCGCGGGGGGGGGGGATAGTTTTAACAAATACACTTACGACAATACGCGAAAAGGAAACCCGTTAAAGCACTGTATTGAAAGTAATGGGTCCAACTCCGGTTTGTGCCGGGTGGTGACGATTACGGTTTATTTAGACACAGACGAACTAGACACTTTGATGAAACACTTACTTTTTTTAGTAGGCTATTGCCTGCTATCCCTCCCGCTTGTGGCCCAAACGGGCACCCCCTCCGATCCCTTCACTTCCCTAGACGATGCCCTAAGCGTGACTACGCAGGGAGTCTACCACTTCGATCTCTCGGGCCAAACGTTCAGCACGGTAGTCGACGAAGACGGGTACGTGATGGTGCTGATCGAGTACGGCAGTTGGCAGCTTGCCCTACCGCAAAAGCGCGATCTGGTGATCACCAATACCGGTATCCTTCCCCCGAATGTGCTCGCTACCCTAACCGCTGCGAAGGAATTGCGCATGAGCTCCAGTACGCATACCCTGGATGCCGTAACCCCCAACAGCACCATGATTCACCGGCTAGTATCCAATACCGTCCTCTACAACGGCAAGCAGGATAATGCCCACAATAACGATTGGGTGGGTACCGGCGCGCAGTACCTCACCGCCGATGCCGGCCTGAATCAGCAACTGCGACCGCTTCATCACGAGGTGTACCACGTCTACGACGCTACTGGGCAGGGGGGGATGCACTGGTACCCGAAGCGGGGCGACCAGGCCCTGATCTACAACCAAGGTAACCCGTCCGTCCCGGCCGGTGAGTACTGGATGGTGTGGGTACGCGCGACCCGGCTTTGCTCCATTGCCATCGGCAACGTCCATGCCACCCCGCAAACGTGCCCCAACGTCAACGACGGCACCGTCAGCGTGACGGCCTCCTGTGACAACTGCGCAGACGGGCTACAGTACAGCCTGGACAACACGACCTTCCAGACGAGTAACCAATTTTCTAGCCTGGCTCCGGGAGACTACACGGTCTACGTAAAGCCGGTGAACGATGCCATGGGTTGTGCCAACTCCACGACCGTGACCGTAGCCCCCGGGGTAGATACCACCCCACCCGCTACTCAGCCCCTGCCTACCCGCGTCCTCAACGCCAGCCAGACACCGCAGCGCGTGCCGGCTCCTAGGGCCCCGGACAATTGCGCCGGCCCCGTCACGGCCACCACCCCCGATCCCGTCTGGTACACGACGACGGGCGAGTACACCATCCACTGGACCTTCGACGACGGCAATGGCAACGTAGCTACCCAGACGGAGCAGATCACCGTGTACGGGCCGATTCTGAAGCTGCCCATTGTCGAGACCGTAGAGGACGGAGGACCCACGCGAAGCAGCTGGCGCGTCATGGACTTTCGTGGTGACGGCGGCTGGGTAGTCAGCAACCCGACCTCCATCGCCTACGAGGGGACCAAGGTATTTTATCTGCCCCCCAACTCAGCGTCCGGTCAGTACGATCAACTGCGCAGCCCCGGCTTTGCGGCGACCACCTCGACCGTGTACGACCTCAGCTTCGCCTACCGGCCGGTCAATTCCGGCTACGCCGAGCAACTGCAGGTTTTTCTGATTGACCTGCGGGACAATACGCTGGCCAAGACCCTCCTCAAGGATGTAGAGAGTGGGCAAACGTACCGGGAGATCAAACTTTCGTTCGACGTGCCGACCGATGGCAACTACCGCATCATCTTTCAGTCCCAAACTACCTCCGCAGGCAGCAAGGGGCTGATCCTAGACGATATCCGCATTGCCGAAAATGCCGGTCTACCGGGTGGAGCCAGCGACCTGGGCGGCAACCACGACGGTGCCTGCACGACCACCGTAGGCTACGGCATGCATGGAGAAGCCACGACGCGCTTCGTCGACGCCAGCGGCCGCCTGCTCCTGGAGGTCAACCCCAACGGCAACGACCTGGGGGACGTCACTATTGAGATGACAGACTACAGCCAGTCGCCCCTATCCCCCCAGACCGGCCAGTTTCACCTCAGCCGCCACTTCAACATTCGACCCAGCAACGGCAGCGGCCCTTATGCGGCCAACGGGGGCGTCAAGGTGCGGCTCTTCTTTACCGACGCCGAACTCACGGAGTTGAACCAGGCCACCGGCGGTAACCACGGGTGGGCAGGCCTCGCGCTGACCCACTACAGCGGCCCCAACGAGGACTGCGATATTTTCAACAGCACCGGTGGAGAGACCTTCTTCGAGGATACCGAGGCCATCGCGGCCTTCGGGGGAACCGCCCACGCCCTGAGCTTTACGACTACGAGCTTCTCGGAGTTCGGAGCGACCAATAGCGTGGTGCTCCCCGTGGACCTGCGCGCCTTCACCGCTACTGCCCAGGGAGACTTTAATCGCCTGGACTGGCAGGTCGATAGCGAGATCGACTTTTCTCACTACGCCGTAGAACGAAGCACTGACGGCCTACGCTTTACCGAGTTGGCCCGGGTGGGGGGTAACCAACAGGCTCACTATTCCTGGATCGACCCCGCACCCGCTGCCCTGCAATACTACCGCCTGAAATTGGAGGATTACGACGGCAGCCACGAATACACTGATGTAGTCAGCGTTAAACGGGCCCCGGAAGAAGTGTGGGAAGCCTTTCCCGTACCGACTACGGACCGGGTGACCCTGCGCTTCTCGGCTTCCGAGGGGGCGGGCCTGCAGCTGCACGTTACGGATGCATTCGGGCGGGCTGTCCTTCGCCAGTCCCTCACCGCACACCGGGGAACGAATGCCCACGTGATCGATCTGCAACACTTACCCCCCGGCCACTACCAGGCCACCTTGCGGGGCGAGCATACTCACCGTACGGCACGGCTCGTGAAACGTTGATGGGGGTAGGGGCGGGGACGCAGGTGTAAAGAAAGGTGCACACTGATTGGCAATAGGCGAAGAGCGCGGGCGTTAGTTTACTGCAATCATTGTGCCCCTTATTCCCGGTTAGTGCCGGGCAATCACCCCTAAAATCGACTTTATAGTCGGACTACGCTACCCATGAAAGATCTGCTGCTCCTAGTGGGCTATTGCCTACTTTCCCTTCCCCTCGCCGCCCAGACGGGTACCCCTACCGACCCCTTCACTTCCCTGGCCGCTGCCCTGAACGTATCCGCCGAGGGGGTATACCACTTCGACCTCTCGGGCCAAACGTTCAGTACCCTAGTCGACGAAAATGGGTACGTGCAGGTACTCCTAGAGTACGGAAGCTGGAATGGCGCCCTACCGCAGACGGCTAATCTGGATGGTAGTAGCAGCGGTGCCCTCGTGCCCGCCGCGCTCGCCACGTTGACCGAGGCGCGGGAGCTGCGCATGAGCTCCAGCAGTAACAGCCTGGACGCCGTAACGCCGGACAGTACCATGATTCAGCGGGTGGTGACCAACACCACCTTATTTAACGGCAAGCAGGACAACGCCTACAACGACGCCTGGGTGGGCACCGGCGCGCAGTACCTGACCGCCGATGCCGGCCAGAACCAGTCGGCCCGACCCCTTCACCAGGAGGTTTATCACGTCTACGCCGCCACGGGGACGGGAGGGATGCACTGGTACCCCTGGCGGGGGGATCAGGCCCTGCTCTTTAATCAGCAAGTACCAGATGACGAGATCTGGACGGTGTGGGTACGCGCCGCGCGTAGCTGCTCAATCGGTATCGGCGGCGTCGGGACCACCCCGCCGGGCTGTCCTGACGCCAGTGACGGCACCCTCACGGTGACGGCCGCCTGCGGCGACTGCGTGGACGGACTGGAGTACAGCCTGGACAATACCGCCTTTCAGGCAAGCAATCAGTTTTCCGGCCTGGCCGCGGGTGACTACACCGTCTACGTGCGGGCGGCTGGCGCCGAATTGAGTTGCTCCGACTCCACGGCCGTGACCGTAGCCCCCGGGGTGGACACTACCCCGCCCGACGTGCAGCCCCTGCCCACCCTGATCGTGCGGGCGTGCAACGGACCGGTGCAGGTGGTCCCTCCCACGGTGCCGGACAACTGCGCCGGAACGATAACGGGAACGACTACCGATCCCACTACCTTCTCCGCAACGGGCAACTACACCATCGTGTGGACCTTCGCCGACGGTAACGGCAATACGGCGGAACTGACGGAGGCAGTGGAGGTGTACGCCTCCCTGGTAAGCCTTCCCTTCACCGAAAACCTGGAATCCGGAGGAGCTTCCACCGGCTGCTGGCGGATAACGGACTTTAATGGAGACGGGCAGTCCTGGGCGGTCGCTGAAGCGAATGCCCTAGCTTACGAGGGGCGGTACGTATTCTACCTCCCGCCCAGTGCGGTTGGTCAAACTGATCGGTTGCGCAGCCCGGCCTTCTCGGCCACTACCGACCGGCTGTACCGGCTTCGATTCGCTTACCGGCCCCTGCAGGCCGGCGGGCAGGAGGGGCTCAACGTTCACCTGATGGATTTCGCCAACGATTCAGTGGTCAGGACCATTTTCGTGGACATCGAGAGCCAGAATGTGTACCGGGAGATCGACCTGGCCTTCGCGGTCCCGAGTAGCGGTGATTACCGCATCGTCTTCGACTCCTATACCCCGGCGAGCAGCAATGGACTGCTGCTCGACGACATTCGCGTCACCGAAGACACCGGCCTGCCGAGTGGAGCCGCGGACCTGGCCGGGGATGCCGACAACAACTGCACCAGCAGCACCCGGTACGGGGTGTTCGGCTTCGCCACGACCCGCTTCCACGGTCCCGATGGCCGGCTAATGCTGGAGATCGACCCCAACGGGAACGATCTAGGCGACGTCAGCGTGCAAATGACGGACTACAGCGAGCCCCCGCTGTCCCCGGCGAGTGGACAGTACCACTTCAGCCGCCACTTCAACATTCACCCCAGCACGGGCAGCGGCCCCTTTACCAACAACGGGGGGGTCAAGGTGCGGCTCTACTTCCCGGATACCGAACTGATCGAGCTGAATGACCTGACGGGCAGTAAGTTGGAGTGGCAGGATCTCGCCCTGACCCACTACAGCGGCCCGAATGAAGACTGCGATATCTTTAACAGCACCGGCGGGGAGACCTACGTCGAGGCCACCGAGCTGATAACGGCCTTCGGCGGAACCGCCCACGCCCTGAGCTTTACGACCACGAGCTTCTCGGAATTTGGGGCGTCCAATAGCGTTGCCTTCCCCGTAGACCTGCGCGCGTTCACCGCGGCCGAGCAGGGGGAGCACAACCGCCTGGACTGGTGGGTCGATAGCGAGATCGACTTTTCGCACTACGCCGTAGAACGAAGCGCCGACGGGCTGGTGTTTACTGCCCTAGCCCGGGTGGAGGGTGCCCATCAGCCGCAGTATTCGTGGATAGACCCCGCACCCGCTGCCCTGCAGTACTACCGCCTGAAATTGGAGGACTACGACGGCAGTTACGCCTACAGCGACGTCGTGAGCGTACAGCGAAGCAGGGGAGCGGACAATTTCCTTACCGCCTATCCTACACCTGCTTCCGGTCCCCTCACGGTCCGCTTTCACGCCGCGGCTGACCGGCCGGTCCGGCTCCACGTCACGGACGTCCTTGGACGAACGGTCTACTCCCGAGAACTACACGCCCAAGCGGGCCTCAATGAGCACGTGCTGGAGCTGGGCCATCTTCCCCCGGCGACGTACCAAGTCACGCTCCAGGACGGGGAGAGGCAACTGACCACCCGCGTGGTGCGCCAGTAGTTGAGCACAGAGACCCGGCCCGGTCAGAGGACACCCGATTCGTGGCCGCTGCTGCTGGGGGAGGGGCCCAAGATGTGTGGCGGGGATTGGGGAGGGCACACCGGTGCAACGTCAACTCCAGGACAGCATGGCTACCCTGGCGACCCACATCGAGGCCTTCCGTCGCTATGGGGAATGGGATCGCCAAATATTACGCTCGGGACACACCGGAGGGGCAAGCGGTGTAGTCGTGGTGGCCCAGCTGTTTTCCCACGCAAAGGGACGGGGACGCTGTGGGAGGCGATGATCCTACTATGGCAAAGTAAGTAGTTGAGGAACTTGTCGTCGTTGCCCCACCCGGGGGCTTCGAACTTGGTCCGACCGTTCGTCAATCCGTCGCCGCTGCACGTTGTGCAGTAAGCTGGCAGTCGTCAACTTTGTTGAGGACCTGCGGAATTACGATAACGGTCGCATCCCCTCACTGAAATGTAGAAATACTCAATGCGGGCACTCGTGGTTAGCGATCAAATTGCGCTGCACCCTCACTTGCCGGGGCGGCACGGCACGTCCCGGGCGTAAACCTTGCCTAGCTAGGGCTAGGCGCGGCCTTCCCCTAGTCGTTCGGCACCACCCTGTCGGCGTCCAGCTATGGCAAAATCGAGTTGCCACCCACTAGAAGTGAAAAGCTGGCGCCGCAATTTCGGTGACTGACCGGGCGGAAAACGTCGGCCTGCTCCAGCGTGGGACCCGAAAACCCGCACTGGAGTAAGTGTTTGGCTACGTGGAGTGGATTAGTGCCCACCTCCGAAGTCGCCACTCCGCCTGTTTTACTCGGTCTACTCACCTTTTCAACGGGCCAACAACCCCTTCTGTCAAAACTCAAAAATCCTCCACCAAGCGCTTACTTGCCCGATAACGCCAGCATATAGTTTGCGGTAATGCCGTAGCGCCACGCGGAGTAGAGTAATTCCGTGCTCCGGTCGACGAAGGACACCTCGGCCTGTAGGCCGACCGGGCCAACCTTCGTACCCAAGCCGAGACTTAGGCCATAGTCGGCGCCGTCGGTATACGATTTGACGGAATACTCCGCTGGCTGCGTGAAGAACAGTTGGTAGGTAGACCGCTCGTTCTTAAGTATGTGGCCATAGATCACGCCCATATCGAGTAACAGGGGGAAGTGTCCTCCGCTTACCTGCAGCGTTACGCCGAGGTTTCCGTACAGGGTACGTTGCATCAATTTGGTGGGATATCCTTCCGGATCGGGCCTACCCACCGTGGCACGTTGGAAACCCTGCACGTGGAAGCTTTCGTACTGCAACCGCAGGCGGGAGATCATCCGGCGGTAGGGTGTGCGATAATTTATGATGGCCCCGATGGTGGGTACCCAACCGGCCTGGGCTTTACCCGGCGTATGTATTTGGTAGGCCATATTTTCTCCACTCAGTGTCAGGTGACTGATGCCCGCCAATAGCCCCACCGAAAATTCACCCCGGTCGGGCCTGTGAATAAGGTCCTGGCTCGAACCGCTGCACGCCAATAAGCGGTCCACTACATTCAGCAAGGAAGCCAGCTCGTACCTAGCTTCCGAAGCAATATCCGATACCTGGCCGCAGCTGCCGAAGCGGCGCTCAAGCTGCTGTTGGTAGGTATCAAAGCCGATCAGCTCATACCTGCCCGCACCCCGGATCAACTGACGGGCGGTGCGCAGGTACTCCGGGTTTGCCCCCGCGGAGCCGATGTAGTAATGGTCCATCCCCCGAGAATCGATATAGCGGTAAAAGTCGAACGCGCCGGCGTAGAACTGCTCTAGGAATGCCGTTGTGATGTTGTCCGGATACTCCTTGCCCAGCTCCATCTTCCGGACCACCCGGGGACTCGTATTATACTGTATACGATACGCGACGAAGTTGCGCGCTTCCGTGCCGAACCCCGTAATCTCCTCCGGGGTGTAGGTTACCTCACTGGTCCCGGCCGCTGCCCGGAAGGAGACCGCGCTGACTTCCTTGAGACCGCCCGGTATTCGAACCTGGCCATCCTGCCGCGCCCCGTCCGGGGTGAGCACGTAGCCGGCTTGCCACTGGGCCCCCTGGGCAGCGAGGAGGGTACAACAAAGGAATAACAGAAGGGTAGAGATGTAGTGCATAAAGCAACTGGAGGGATGGATTAAGGGGACTGCCACATTTGGTGGATCAGTCTTGCATCAAGTCCATACGGACTAACACCCTCAAATATTGCCCTTCCCGTACCGTACCGCCGCGGTTTCCGCGTGGCCGGTCACTTCCTTTATACCCAGCGCAAATCCAGCGTACGCCCAAATTCCTTTTTCGGGGCGACCTTCCTGATCTCGATGGCGGGTGGCGGGGTGTACCCCTCCTCGACGTAGCGGGTGGTGGGCGCTACGCCGGCCTGCCCGACGATTTGTTCGACCTGCTTGACGCTGTGGTTGTTTTCCCAGAAGCGGTTGACGCGGCGGCTTTCCGCCTCCAGGCTGTTGACCGGGAAGGCGTCGTAGCTCCGCCCCCCGGGGTGAGTTACGTGGTAGGTGCAGCCGCCGACGGGGCGTTCGTTGTACTTGTCGTAGATGTCAAACACCAGCGGTACGTCCGGCTTAATGGTCGGGTGCAGGGCTGAGGGTGGGTTCCAGGCTTTGTAACGGACGCCGGCCACGTATTCTCCTTCCGTGCCGGTAGGGGAGAGGGGCAGTTCGGTGCGGTTACAGAGGATGGTGTAGCGGTCGGGGTTGAGGTTGGTCAGCCGGACCTGCAGGCGTTCGACGGAAGAGTCAACGTAGCGGGCGGTGCCGGAGCTGCCAAGTTCTTCCCCCAGCACGTGCCAGGGCTCGATGGCCGCGCGCAGCTCGAGCTGCATTTCTCCCTGGCGGATGCGGCCAAGTGCGGGGAAGCGGAACTCAAAGAAGGGTTCCAGCCATTCCAATTTGAAGTTGAAGCCGGCTTCCCGGAGGTACTCACACACTTCCCGCATATCCTCCCGCACGTAGTGGTGCAGTAGAAACTTATCGTGCAGGGCCGTTCCCCAGCGGATCAGCGGCCGGCGGTAGGGCTCAGCCCAGAAGGCCGCCGTGAGCGCGCGGATGAGCAGCAACTGGGCAAGGCACATTTCCTGGTGGGGGGGCATGTCGAAGCCGCGCATCTCCAGGATGCCGAGGCGACCGGTGGAGCTGTCGGGACTGTACAGTTTGTCGATGCAAAACTCCGCCCGGTGCGTATTACCGGTCACGTCGATGAGCAGGTTGCGGAACAGCCGGTCGACCAGCCAGGGCGTGGGCTCGGGGTGGCGGTCTAGCTGGTGAAAGGCGATCTCCAACTCGTACAGCATGTCGGGCCGCCCCTCGTCTACCCGCGGGGCCTGGCTGGTGGGCCCAATGAAGGCCGAGCTGAAGAGGTAGCTCAGGCCCGGATGGTTCTGCCAGAAGTTGACGAAACTCCGCAGCAGGTCCGGTCGCCGCAGCAGCGGACTTTCCGCCGGGGTAGTGCCTCCGAGGGTGATGTGGTTGCCGCCGCCCGTGCCGGTGTGTTTCCCGTCGAGCATGAACTTATTGGTGCCCAGGCGGCTCTCCTTGGCCAGCTCGAAGAGCTTGCCGTAGTTGTAGACGATCTCTCGCCAGTTGCCCGCGGGCTGGGCGTTGACCTCGACGACCCCGGGGTCGGGCGTGACCACGAGCTTGGTCAGGCGGGCATCGCCCGGCGGCTGGTACCCCTCGATGATGACGGGTAGGTTGTGGGCCTCGGCTACCGATTCAATCTTACCGATCAGGGCTACGAAACTCTCCCCGCTCTCCAGGGGCGGTAGGAAGATGAAGAGGTTACCCGCCCGCACTTCCAGACAGAGGGCGGTGCGGATGGTGTCGAGGCGGTACTCCGGCTCAAAATCTTTATCGGGCGCGGCGGCCGGGCTGCGGGGCCGGTCGGGGGCCAGGCCGGCGGGGGTCTCTCCGTAGTCCGGTAGGTCGGGCAACGGCTCCTGCGGACTGGCCGGCAGCTCCACCGGCCGCTGGGCGGCTACCTGGTGGGGCAGGCGGTCGAGGGGGAGGCGCATGCCCATGCCGGAGTTGCCGGGCAGCAGGAAGATGTGTTCGCGTTTCATTTCCCAGGCGCAGCTTTCCCACCTCCCGGCGTTGTGGTCGAAGGCGAGGGGCAGGACGTAACCCTTCGGCTTATCCAGCCCCACCTCCAGCAATTCATTGAGTGTCTTGCGTTCGAGCTTATCGGCGGGGTCGACGCGGCGGGGGTCGATGTTGACCGGGAGGTTGCCCGTCTCCCAGAGGAAGTAGAAGGTATCCTCGAAGGCGGGTTGGCAGCGTTCGGCGGACAGGCCCAGCGCCCCGGCCAGGGACTCGTCCGAAGGTCTCGGCTTTATCGACGGTGACGCCCTGCTCCTCGTTGGGGTTGGCCAGCAGCGCCGCATTTTTCCAGAGCGGCCGGCCGTCCTTGCGCCAGTACATGGCGTACTGCCAGCGCGGAATGGGTTCGCCGGGATACCACTTGCCCTGTCCCTGGTGGATAAAGCCCGCCGGCGCAAAGGTGGCCTTCAGCTTTTCGGCCAGGGTGTAGGCGAGGCGGCGCTTGTCCTTCCCGTCGGCGCCTTCGTTCCACTGGTCGGACTCCATGTCGTGATCCGAAACGAAGGTGGGCTCCCCCCCCATGGTGAGGCGGACGTCCCCCTCCTGCAGGGCCTCCTCTACCCGGTCGCCCAGGGCCAGCAAATCTTGGAACTGGGCCTCCGAATAAGGCTTAGTGACCCGGGGCGTTTCCCGCACCCGTTCCACCTCATTGGCAAATTCGAAGCTGACCTCGGCGGGCTCGCTGAAGCCGCTCAGCGGCGCGGCACTGGCCGGGTCGGGCGTAGCGGCCAGGGGGATGTGGCCCTCCCCGGCGAAGAGCCCGCTGGTGGCGTCCAGTCCCACCCAACCGGCGCCCGGCAGGTAGACTTCGGCCCAGGCATGCAGATCGGTGAAGTCCTGTTCCGGGCCGTTCGGCCCGTCGAGTACCAGCTCGTCCGGCGTCAGCTGCACCAGGTAACCCGACACGAAGCGGGCGGCCAGGCCGAAGTGGCGCAGGAGCTGCACCAGCAGCCAGGCGGAGTCGCGGCACGAGCCGTTGCGACGGCTCAGGGTAGTCTGGCAGCTCTGTACGCCGGGTTCCATGCGGACGTTGTAGTGGATGTCGTTGGCGAGCCGCTGGTTGAGGCCGACGAGCCAGGGCACGGTCGTTTCCTGGCCGCTGGGGTCGGGGCCGGCGGTGCTGATCCACGCGTCGATCAGGGGGTCCGACTCGGTGATCTCCAGGTAGGGTGCCAGCTCCTTTTGCAGCTGGTCGTCGTACGTGAAGGGGACGGTCTCGGCGTAGTCCTCCAGAAAGAAGTCGAAGGGGTTAAAGGTGACCAGGTCGGCAATGACCTCCACATCGATGGTAAGGGAGCTGGTCCGTTCGGGGAAGACGACGCGGGCCAGAAAATTGCCGAAGGGGTCCTGCTGCCAGTTGATGAAGTGATTTGCGGGGCTGACCTTTAGGGAGTAGGCCTGGATGGGCGTACGGGCGTGGGGGGCGGGCCGTAGGCGAATTACCTGGGGGGAAAGCTGGACCGGGCGGTCGTAGATGTATTTCGTGTGGTGGCGAAGGGCTACGCGGGTGGGCATGGAATTAGGTAATTTTTGGGGTGGCGACGGTCGGTACGACCGGATCGGGGCTAGGGAGAACAAACCGGTGGCCGTCGGTCGGTAGGAGAAGACGTTAGCCTCAGGGGAAGGTATAGTTAATAAGGCCGATGTTTGTACTTTGGAGGAAATTACCCCCCGAAAGCTAGAGAACTATACCGTTATGAGTGAGCCAACTGGCCTGTTTGCGGGCTACCACGTGCCGGAGGGAACGCTCGACGAGGCCTTCTCCTCCTTTAATTACGCCTACGCCGCCTATCCCGAAATCCGCGAGGTGTTCGATACCCTCCACGCGGGTGATTTCCAACGCCTGAACGAAAGCGCCAAACTGTCTTTTCTTAATCAGGGCATCACCTACGCCGTCTATTCCGAAGAAGGCGGCGGCAAGGAAAAGATCTTTCCCTTCGACCTCTTCCCCCGCATTATCGACGCCGAGGAGTGGAACAAGCTGGAGGAAGGCCTGCGGCAGCGCAACACGGCCCTCAATCTGTTTCTGCGGGACGTCTACGGCAAACGCGCCATCCTGAAAGAGAAGGTCGTGCCCGAAGACCTGGTGCGCAGCAGCAACCACTACGTGAAGGGCATGGAGAATTTCGTGCCGATCGGGGGCATCTACACCCACGTCTGTGGTACGGACCTCGTTCGCCACACCGACGGCAACTTCTACGTGCTCGAGGACAATCTGCGCAGCCCCTCCGGCGTCAGCTACGTGCTCTCCAACCGCGAGGCCATGCGCCGTACGCTCTACGGGATGTTCCGCAACTTCCCGGTGGAGGCCGTCAATGAGTACCCCGCCATGTTGCTCAAGACCTTACACTCCGTGGCCCCGCCCCGCGAGTCCGGTCCGCGCTGCGTAGTGCTCACTCCCGGCCCGTTCAACTCCGCCTACTACGAGCACAGCCTGCTCGCGCGCCTGATGGACTGCGACCTCGTCGAAGGCCCCGACCTGTACGTGGACGACGATACGGTCTACCTCAGAACCATCAGTGGCCCCCAGCGGGTCGACGTCATCTACCGGCGCATCGACGATGGTTTTCTCGATCCGGAGGTGTTCAATCCCGCCAGCATGCTCGGCGTGCCCGGCCTGATGCGGGCCTACGCCAAGGGGCGGGTCACGATCGTCAACGCGCCCGGCACCGGCATTGCCGACGATAAGGCGATTTGCGCCTACGTGCCCGACATGATCCGCTTTTACCTCCAGCAGGAGCCCATCATCAGCAACGTGCCCACCTACATCTGCGGCCGTCCCGAGGACCTCAAGTACACCCTCGAGCACCTCCCCGAATTGGTCGTCAAACCCGTGGACATGTCCGGCGGCTACGGCGTGATGATCTGCGACTCCCTGTCCCAGGCGGAACTGACCGAGCTGGCCGAAAAGATCAAGGCCGACCCCCGCAACTTCATCGCCCAGCCCAAGATCATGCTGAGCACCCACTCTACCTTCATCGAGGAGCAGAACCGTTTCGCCCCCCGCCACATCGACCTGCGCACCTTCACCCTGCTCGGCGCCGATAAGACGCGGGTGCTCAAGGGCGGACTCACCCGCGTAGCCCTCCGCGAGGGCAGCCTGATCGTCAATTCCAGCCAGGGCGGGGGCTCTAAGGATACCTGGGTTATCTGTTGAGGAGTGAGTTGGTGAATGAATGGTTGAATGGCCGGCCCAACGCGCGCTTACAAATTACTTACATGAATTCGGTTCGTATAATGAGGAAAGTGTTGGGTGGTACCCCATGCAGTCCTTCACCCCTTCACCCCTTCATTCCTTCCCCATGCTAGCCCGCATCGCCTCTACCCTCTACTGGACCGGCCGCTACATCGAGCGCTCCGAACACCTCGCGCGCTACCTCAGGGTCCAGTATTTCTCCATGCTGGATGCGCCGATGAGCCAGAGTAAAGATTTTATCCTGCGCTCCATCCTAAATATGTACGGCATTCCCGTGGAGGACGACGAGGTGCTGGTAGAAGCTGAGGTGCTGCGCCGGGTGGGGATGGACTATTCCGTGCCGACCAGCATCCGGTCGACCGTCAAATCGGCCCGCGAGAACGCCGGCAGCGTGCGGCACGTCATCTCGACCGAGCTGTGGGAAGCCATTAACTCCTTTTACGTCTACAGCGATCATACCGACGTGGAGGACTTCGCGGTGCGGGGGCTGTACGACTACACTTTCGAGGTGGGCCGGCAGTGCGCCATCGTGCGCTCCCGCATCCACGATACGCTGCTGCACGACCAGTCGTGGCTCTTCGTCAAATTGGGCATCCACCTCGAGCGGGTGGCGCAGGTGATCCGCATCATCAACAGCAAACTGAACGACGGCGACGTAATCTCCGACAGTGGCGGGCCCAACGAAAATAAGGTGCTGAAGCTCTACCAGCAGACCATCCTCCTGAAGGTGGTCGAAGGCTTTGACATGCACCGCCGCGCCTACCAGCGCCGGCAGACGCGCCGCACCACCCTCGAGTTCCTCATTGGCAATCCGGAGTTCTCCCGCTCCCTCACCTACAACCTGGAACGGGTGGTCGGGCTCCTCTCCCGCCTCCACGGGCAGCCCGACGTGCAGGACCCACTCCAGTTCGGGGCGGGAAAGTTGTACGCCTACTTTCGCTACCTTGATTATGAAGCCATCAGTGAAAATCCAATCGAGATCCTAAATGATGCGCTCACGGAGGTGTACGCAATCCACGACGGCATCGAACGTCGGTACTTTAATCCGGTTAGCATCACGCCCCCCACGCAATCGCAATCGCAGCAACAGCGCTAATAAACCCCCCTTCTTCATGACCTACTGTCTGGGCATCCGCGTCAAGAAAGGCCTGGTGGCCATCGCCGACACCCGCATTACTTCCGGCTCCGAGACTACCTCCGCTAAAAAGATCTCCATCCACAAGCAGGGGAAGAACAACATCTTCCTGATGACCAGCGGCCTGCGCTCCGTGCGCGACAAGGCCGTCACCTATTTCGAAGAAGTGCTGGAGAACGAGAGCAGCCATTTCGACAAGATGTACAAGGCCGTCAACGCCTTCGGGGAGCAACTGCGCCGGGTCGCGGACGAGGATAAGGCCAGTCTGGCCGCTTCCGGGCTCTCCTTCAACCTGTTTACGATCGTTGGGGGACAGCTGGAAAACGATAAGGACCACAAGCTCTACCTCCTCTACCCCGAGGGCAACTGGATCGAGATCGGCGAGGCGACTCCCTTCACCATCATCGGCAACTCCGGCTACGGCAAGCCCATCCTTAACCGCACCCTGACCTACGAATCACCGCTCAATTTCGCGATCAAGTGCGGCTTCCTGAGCTTCGACAGCACCCGCGTCAGCGCCAACGACGTGGGCTATCCCATTGACATGGTGATTTACCACAAAGACACGGGCTTCATGCACGAGACCCGCTTCGACGAGAAGGACACCGGTCACCTCGGTAATATGTGGGGCAGCCGCCTGCGGGAGGTGATCAAGGAAATCCCCGACGACTGGATCGATGACCTGGTCACCAGCGTGGAAAAGCAGGGCAAGGACAACAAGGTGCGGCAGATCCAGGTAGCCCAGCAACAACAGTAGACCGCCCCGGACGATGCCGTTCCAACTGCATAAATCCCGGGAGATCGCCCTGCTCCTGACCGGCATCGGCCTGTTGGCGGCGGCGGTGTGGGTCGACCGCCACGACACCGAGCCCGTATTTTCCCCCTACCGGGAGGGCTACACGGGTAAGGAGATCAATCGCCTAGATCGGCTCGGCTTCACGACCCGCAACGAGCGCGCCGGGCAACTCGCCGACGCCGGGCTGTACGGGGGACCGACGCTACCCCTCCTGCTTTCGTTCGACCCGCGGACGCGCCCCTCCTATCCCACGATTCTGCTGCTGTGGCTGGAGACCATGCTGTTTACCTTCGCGCTCTCCAGCCTGATCAAGAACGTCGTCAGCCGGCCACGCCCCTACGTTTACCACGCCGACTGGCAGCTCGAGCGCAGCCTGACGCGCAAGGACCGGGCGGCCTTTCTGTCCGGTCACGCCGCCAATGCTACCGCGGGTGCCGTGCTCTTCGCTGCCCTGCTGGAGGCCTACGCTACCCGGCTGGCCCCCTACGGCCGGGGACTGGCTGCCCTAGTGGCCGGGGGGACGGCTTACCTCCGCGTACGGGCCGGTAAGCACTGGGTTACGGACGCCACGGCAGGGGTGCTGCTGGGCGGCGCGGTCGCAGGTGTAATGGTCCGAATACACCAGCCCGGAGGAGAACCATCCCAATCCTTAGCCGTTTAGAGCTTGTTTGGGTTTTCCGAGCCTGACGAAAACGCCGCTAATTTGGGTCTATGCGAGCCTTAAAAAGGGGAACCTAGCGGGCTAGGTGACGCTTTTTGAGGGGAAGAGTAGGCGCAAAGGAGCAAGTTTGCGGCGGTGAGCGGAATCCCAAACAAGCTCTTATCTAGCGAATTTTCGCTTTTATTGCGCTTAAACGATCCGCATGAAATTACTTGTCTGCGTCAGCAAGACGCCCGAAACCACCACTAAGATCCAACTCACCGCCGACGGCAACGACATTGACACCGCCGGAGTACAGTACATTATGAATCCCTACGACGAGTGGTACGCCCTGGTGCGCGCCCTGGAACTGCAGGAGGCAGCCGGCGGCACGGTGACCGTGCTGAATGTAGGGCCGGCTGACAATGATTCCGTTATCCGCAAGGGCCTGGCCATTGGAGCCGACGATGCCGTGCGCATCGACGTAAGCGAAGAAAAGGATAGCCTCTACACCGCCCGGCAGATTGCCGAGTACGCCAAAGCGCAGGATTACGACCTTATTTTTTTCGGCAAGGAAACCATTTCTTATAACGGTTCCGAAGTAGGGGCTATGGTGGCCGAATTTATGGACCTGCCCTACATCGGGGAGGCCAGCCATATGGAAATTACCGGCAACACCGCCACCGTCACCCGCGACATCGAGGGCGGCGAAGAAGTCATCGAAGTGGACACGCCCTTTGCCCTCAGTGCCGCCAAGGGCCTGGCCGAGCAGCGCATCCCCAATATGCGCGGCATCATGATGGCCAAGCGCAAGCCGCTCAACGTGGTGGCGCCCGCCGAATACCCCGACACCACGCGCGTAGCCTTCTACGAGAAGCCCGCAGAAAAAGGAAGCGTCAAGCTCATCGACCCGGAGAACATGGACGAGCTGGTCCGCCTGCTGCACGAGGAAGCCAAGGTGATATAGTTCGTTAGGCTGTTAGTTCGTTAGGCCCGCACGGCATTAGCCCATACGGGTCTAAAGAACTAACAGACTAACGAACTACCTACCTACCTCCTTCCCAATCATTATCGAAAACACATAAAGACAACTATCATGGTACTCGTATTCGCTGAGGCAACCAACGGAGAATTTAAGAAAATGGCCCATGAGGTCGTTGTTTACGGAAAGCAGACGGCCGATGTGCTGGGCACGGAGTGCCAAGCCCTGGTACTGGGGGATGCGCCGGGTGCGGAAGATCTGGGCCGCTTTGGTGCCTCCAAGGTGCACCGGGTGAGCAGCCCGCAGCTGGCTTCCTTTGACGCGGCGGTGTACACCCAGGCGATCGCCGAGGCGGCTAAGCAATTGGGCGCAACGGTGGTCGTCCTGTCCCACAACAGTACCGGGAAGAACCTTACCGGTCGCCTAGCCGCCCGCCTGGAGGCCGGCTCGGTCGCCGGAGCCAATGCCGTGCCGATGCTGAAGGAGGGGTACTTCACCGTTCGCAAACCCGTTTTTTCCGGCAAGGCCTTTGCGGACGTGCAGCTGCTCACCGACGTCAAGATCATCAGCCTGGCCGGCAACTCCATTCCCGTAGTGGAGCTGGGGCAGTCGGCTACCCTAGAAGACCTGAGCCTCGACCTACCCGCCCCCCGTACCAAGGTGGTCAAGCACCAGGTCGCTACCGGCACGGTGCCCCTGCCCGAAGCCGAACTCGTCGTCAGCGGGGGTCGCGGACTGAAGGGACCCGAGAACTGGGCCGTGCTGGAGGACCTGGCCGAGGCCCTCGGCGCCACTACCGCCTGCAGCCGTCCGGTAGCCGACAGCGACTGGCGCCCCCACCACGAGCACGTCGGACAGACGGGGGTAGCCATTCGCCCCAACCTCTACATCGCCGCCGGCATCAGCGGGGCGATCCAGCACCTGGCCGGCGTCAATAATTCTAAGACCATTGTCGTAATTAATCAGGATGCGGATGCGCCCTTCTTCAAGGCGGCGGATTATGGCGTAGTCGGCGACCTCTTCGACATCCTTCCCCGGCTCACCGAGGCGGTCAAGAAGCACAAGGGGCGGTAAGTCCGTCGTCGGCCGGCGAGGGGGCTACCTTCGCCGCCGAATCCCCAACGCCCCTAACAGTCCCCGCGTCAGTTCGCGGGCTACGGTACGGCCGATCTGTCGGGTCGTGGTATTGGACATTACCTGTTCGAACAGTGACTTTTCGCCCCGCCGGCGGGAGGTCGTTGTTTTTTCGGCTTTCGCGCGCTGCTGCTCGATCTCGGCCTGGTGGGTGGCGGCCTCGGCCCGGGCCAGTTTCTCGTTCAGCATTTCGTAGGCGCTGTCGCGGTCGATGGTCTCGTTATATTTCCGGACGAGGGCGGATTCATCCACCAAATCACGGATCTCTCGCTTGGTAAGCACGTCCATCCGGCTTTCGGGGGCGCGCAGGAGGGTACGGACGAGCGGGGTAGGGCGCCCCTTGCGGTCGAGCGCCGTGACAAACGCTTCCCCGGTGCCGAGCTCGGTCAGGGTCTGGTCGATGGCGTAGAAGTCGCTGAGGGGATAATTCTCGCTGGCCAATTTGATCGCTTTGCGGTCCCTAGCGGTAAAGGCGCGCAGGGCGTGCTGCACCTTCAGTCCCAGTTGTCCGAGAATATCGGCGGGGATATCGGCGGGGTTCTGGGTGACGAACACAACGCCGATCCCCTTGGAACGGATCAGTTTGATGATGGCTTCCAGCTGATCGAGCAGGGCGTCCGTCGCCTCCTCGAAAATGAGGTGGGCCTCGTCGAGGAAGACCACCAGTTTGGGTCGGTCGAGGTCACCTTCCTCCGGAAAGGTGGCGTAGATCTCCGCCAGCAGCTGCAGCATGAAGGTAGAGAAGAGCTTGGGGCGGTCCTGCACGTCGGTCAGCCGCACGATGGAAACGATGCCCCGGCCCCGGTCGTCGAGGCGGGTAAGGTCCTCCACGTCAAAACTGCGTTCGCCAAAGAATTTTTCGGCCCCCTGCCCTTCCAGTTCCACGATCCGGCGCATGATGGCCCCCACCGAGGCAGTAGAGATGCGGCCGTACTCCCGCTGCGCTTCCTCCTTGCCTTCGTTGGTTAGGTACTGCATGACCTTGCGCAGGTCCTTGAGGTCGAGCAGGGGCAGCCCCTGATCCTCGGCGTACTTGAAGACCACGGCCATGATGCCCGACTGGGTGTCGTTGAGGTCCAGCATCTTGGAGAAGAGCACCGGACCGAATTCCACAACGGTGGCCCGCAGCCGCGCGCCGGGCTCGTCGCTGAGGGTGAGCAGCTCAACGGGACTCCCGCTAGCACCGAATGGAATGCCGATGGCGGCGTGGCGCTCGTCGATCTTCGGGTGGCCACCGCTGGCAACGGCGATGCCGCTGAGGTCGCCCTTAATGTCCATCAGCAGGGTAGGCACCCCTTGCCGGCTCAGTTGCTCGGCAATGATCTGCAGGGTCTTCGTCTTGCCGGTACCCGTTGCGCCGGCGATGAGGCCGTGGCGGTTGAGGGTGGCGAGGGGCAGGCGGACCAGCGTGCCGGTCTGAGTCTCCTCGCCGAGCATGGCTCCGCCGAGGAGGAGAGCCGGTCCGTCGAAGGCATAGCCCTCGTCCATTACCCGCTTAAATGCTGCTGTATCTGCCATATTAAGGTTACCTTGTTTTATTCCACTGCCCGACGCGGCGGTCGAACTTCTGCTTACTAAAGGGCCAAAAATCGGGGTTGGCCACTCGCTCCAGGCTATCCTCCAGGGCCTGCGGCATGAGTTCCGCGAAGAAGTCGATGCCCGTAGCCGCCTCGACTTCATCGATGCTGACGGCGTAGCGGGTGAGCGGCTCAAAACTGATGGCGTTGGGGATGAGGAAGCCGATGCCTTTTTGTTGGGGCTCATCGAGATCGAGGAGGACCTTATAAAACTCCTCCGGAATGGCCACCTGGTTGTGGCCGATGCGGCCCTTTTCGCCGTGGGCGATGACCGGTCCGGTCACCACGTAGAGCCGTTCGTCCCTGCGGGCCCAGTCCCGGGTCAGCTCCTCGAGCTCGCGCCAGATGCCGCCGTTGAATTGGCGGGCCTGGGGGCTGATGTTCGAGAGGTAGAAGGTGGCGTCGGCCAGTTCCGCATCCCAGGCGAAGTCCGCGAAGGGGGCCAGGTGGCCGCGGTCGTAACCGCTGCCGCGGTAGTCCGTGAGGCCGGCGGATTCCCCCTTCACCTGTGGGTCGGCGCGGAAATGATCGTCGCGCTTGGTCCATTCGCGGTCCAAGTGGTCCCGGGTCAGGATGTAAGCAACCCATTCGGCCTGTTCCCAGTCTTCGCGGTACGACAGGACAAAACCCCCGTGGTCGATCACCTGTCCGCGGGTGCCCGCCGGAAGGAAGTAATCCTCCCCGGCGTAGTCAATCCCGGGCGTTCCGGCCACCTGCGGCCCCGCATTCCACCTGACGAAAGCCCAGATTAGGGCGAGGAGAATGAAGGCGAACAGGCTGACCTTGACGAGGGTAGCCGCCGAGGCCGCCGTGCCCCTCGAAGCGTGATTCCTGCGCAATTTCGCCATGGCCCGAAGGTAGGAAATAAGCGTTAAGCTACATCAACCAGTGCCCGTAGAACCTGCCCTGGCTGTACTCGAGGGCGGGGGCGGGTACCTTCACGAAGTCGAGGATGCCCAGCGCCAAACGCACCCAACGCTTGCGGGTAGGGATGCGGCTGAAGTAGATGTCCGGGCTCAGGAACCACTGCCGGCGGCGCTCGGTCGTTCGGTACCCAAAGCCTACGCCGTTTTCCTTCCAGACGTTGCCGTAGGCCCCGTAGACATTCTCCACGCCATAGCCCACCGCCAGGTTGAGCCACTGCGGCAGGCGGCGGTTGGGGGAGAAGGCGGCCGGATTAACGGACAGCCAGATCGTCTGCGCGTTGTAATCTTTGAGGTAACGCTCGAAGAGGCTCTCTCCGAAGCGCTGGCGGACGACGTAGCCGAGGTTACCCTCGCCCTGGCTGGTCTGCACGGGCACGTCGGGGATGGGCCGTAGATCATTGGACACTTTCAACAACACCCGCTGTTCCTGCCAGAGCAGATCCTGCGCGGTGAAGAACAGGCTGCCGGTCAGGTTGGCACCCATGTCGGTGAGGCTGAATCCCCACTCGGTAGAAAATCCATCCATCACTTCGATGGTCGCCTGCAGCAAATTGGCTACGCCCAGGGCGGCGTAGCGGGCAGCGGGGCGCTTTACCCCGGCCCACCGGAAGCCCGCGAAGGCACTGCGGCTGAAAAAGTAAGCGGTGAATACGTGGCCGGCCTTGTCCATCTGTTCCCATTCGGGCCAATCATTGAAGGTGCGGAAGCTGCCCTGTGGATAATCCTGGTACCAAATCGAATACAGACCCACACCAAAGGCGGCGTAAGCCGTCGTACCCATGCCAACTGAGGTGTAGAAGCGCGACTTGCTGAACCTTTCGGCGGGGGTAAGCCAGGTATCGTCCGCCCATCCCGCCAGGGGGTCGCGCTGGGTGTAATCGTAGCGGTACCGTAGCTCTGCCTGGGCCCCCAAGCCGGGGAAGGCAAGCATCAGGTACAACAGGGATAGTAGATAGGGTAAGGCTGGCTTCATAGTAGGGCTTGGGTCGATAACGACATTTCTTCCGGTTTAGCGTAGGCCAAGGAGCAATCTATGGGGGCGGTGCGGGCGGGTCATTGAACTCCGGTACGGTAATTTGCGTCTCCACGCTTTCAATCCCCCCCCGGCTATGGCTCACCTCGTTGCTCCCTCCCTGCTCGCCGCAGATTTTCTGCACCTCGATCGCGCCGTCGATCTGGTGAACTCCAGCGAAGCCGACTGGTTCCACCTCGACGTGATGGATGGCCAGTTCGTCCCGAACATCTCCTTTGGGCAGTTCATCGTCGAGCAGATCGCGGTCCAGGCAGAAAAATACGTCGACGTGCACCTCATGATCGAGGATCCGGGGCGCTACGTGGAGAGCTTCGTCCGTGCCGGTGCCCACGGGGTGACGGTCCACGCCGAGGCTTGCCCCCACCTCCACCGGGTCGTCCAGCAGATCAAGGAGGCGGGCGGGCGCGCAGGGGTGGCGCTGAATCCCCACACCCCCGTCAGCCACCTGGAGCACATTATTGAGGACCTGGACTTGGTGCTCATCATGACCGTTAACCCGGGTTTTGGGGGGCAAAAATTCATTTACCACAGCATCCCGAAGATCCAACAGGCGGCGGACCTCATCGCCGTACACAACTCCCGCGCCGTCATCGAGGTGGACGGGGGGATCGGACTGCAAAACGCGCAGAAGGTGCTGGAGGCGGGCGCGCGGGTGCTGGTAGCAGGCAGCGCGGTCTTCGGCGCGGACGACCCAGCAGCCTATATCCGCCAACTCAAAGCGATCGATCCCAACCCCTTAGCCTACGTCTAGCCGGGGCGGACACGGAAAGATTCGTGCACAAAGCTTCCCGAGAACCGCCGCCTTATACGGGGTCGTACTATCTTTGTGCCTTCATTCACCGTATGGCAGAAAATATTCATCCCATTTACGACCGGTTGGTCCAGCGTACGGAGCGGGAAACCGCCAACGGGCACCGGGCCGGGGTCGTGTGGCTCACCGGACTCTCGGGCAGCGGGAAGAGCACCATTGCCGCCGCGGTCGAACGCCACCTGTTCCAGCGGGGTGTATTCGCCCAGGTACTCGACGGCGACAACGTGCGCAACGGACTGAACGGCAATCTGGGCTTTAGCCTCGAGGACCGGGTCGAGAACACCCGCCGCGTGGCCGAAGTGGCCAAGCTCTTCGCCGAGGCCGGGGCCATCGTGTTGTGCTCGTTCGTCAGCCCGACCCGCGCGATCCGCTCGGCGGTGGCCGACATCGTCGGGGCCCAAGACTTCCTGGAGGTATTCGTGAACACGCCGCTGGCCGTTTGTGAGGACCGGGACGTAAAGGGGCTCTACGCCAAGGCCCGCGCCGGGCAGCTCAGGGACTTCACCGGTATCGACAGTCCCTACGAGGCCCCCGTCAATCCCTTTCTGGACCTGCCAACCGCCCACCTGACCGTACAGGAAGCCGCGCACACACTCATCGAGGCGCTGTCCCAACGGCTACACCTGCCTGCATAACTTTCATAACCCACTCCCAGCTATGTCCGCCAATTACCAGCTTAACCACCTTCGGGAGCTTGAGTCCGAAAGCATTTTTGTGCTGCGGGAAGTTGCCGCTCAGTTTGAAAATCCCGTCCTGCTCTTCAGCGGGGGCAAGGATTCCATCCTGATGGTGCACCTGGCCGTCAAGGCGTTCCACCCCGCCAAGATCCCCTTCACCCTGCTGCACGTGGATACCGGGCACAACTTCCAGGAAACCATCGACTACCGCGACGAGCTGGTAGACCGCATCGGCGCCAATCTGATCGTCGGCTCCGTCCAGGAGGCCATCGACAACGGCATGGTCCGGGAAGAATCCGGCTACAACGCCACGCGCAACTTCTTACAGACGGCCGTGCTGCTCGACGCCCTGGAGAAGGGGAAGTACGACGCCGCCCTGGGCGGAGGCCGCCGCGACGAGGAGAAGGCGCGGGCCAAGGAACGCTTCTTCAGTCACCGCGACGAGTTCGGCCAGTGGGACCCCAAGAACCAGCGGCCCGAGCTCTGGAACCTCTTCAACGGCCGCAAACAGTACGGCGAGCACTTCCGGGTATTCCCCATCTCCAACTGGACGGAGCTCGACGTCTGGCAGTACCTCGCCCTAGAGAACGTGCAGCTGCCCAGCCTCTACTTCGCCCACGAGCGCAAGGTGTTTAAGCGCGACGGCATGCTGCTCGCCGATAGCGAAGTCCTGCCCCGCCGCCCCGAGGAAACCCTGGAGACCCGCATGGTCCGCTGCCGCACCATCGGCGACATCACGACCACCGGCGTCTGGGAATCCCAGGCAGCAACCCTCGAAGACATCATCGCCGAAGTCAGCATCGCCCGACAGACGGAGCGCGGCGGCCGCGCCGACGACAAGCGCAGTGAGACGGCTATGGAAGACCGCAAAAAACAAGGGTATTTTTAGAGGCCGGCAGACCTGGCGCAGCCACGGGGGTAGAAGATGGCTTGCGGCGCGGCTAAGGCCCCCGAGCGTAGCGAGCAGAGCCGCAAAATCGTAAATCGCAAATCGTAAATCGCAAATCGTAAATCCTCAAGCCTAAATGGTAAATCCCCAAGAGCACACCGAACTCCTCCGCTTCACCACCGCCGGCTCCGTCGATGACGGCAAGTCGACGCTGATCGGAAGATTGTTGTACGACTCCAAGTCCATCTTCGAGGACCAGTACGAGGCCATTTCCCAGACCAGCGCCAAGCGGGGCGAAGTGGGCGTGAACCTGGCGCTGCTGACGGATGGCCTGAAGGCCGAGCGCGAACAGGGGATTACCATCGACGTGGCCTACCGCTACTTCGCTACGCCGAAGCGGAAATTTATCATCGCCGATACCCCGGGCCACACCCAGTACACCCGCAATATGGTGACCGGCGCCTCCACGGCCAACGTCGCCCTGATCCTGGTGGACGCCCGCCACGGCGTCGTGGAGCAGACCCGCCGCCACGCCTTCATCGCCTCCCTGCTGCAGATCCCCCACCTGATCGTATGCATCAATAAGATGGACCTGGTCGACTTCAACGAGGAGACCTACGATAAGATTAAGGAAGACTTCAGCGCCTTCAGCCACCGCCTGGACGTGAAGGACGTGGACTTCATCCCCATGTCCGCCCTGCTCGGCGATAACGTGGTGGACAAGAGCAAGAACATGGACTGGTACGGCGGCGCGACCCTGCTGTACTCCCTGGAGAACGTGCACATCGGCAGCGACAACAACTTCATCGACTGCCGCCTGCCGGTACAGACGGTCATCCGCCCCTACAGCGATGACTACCACGACTACCGGGGGTACGCCGGACGCATTGCCGGGGGCGTCTTTAAAAAAGGGGACAAGGTGACCGTGCTGCCCAGCGGATTCACGTCCACCATAGCCAAAATCGACACCTTCGACGGGGAGCTGGAGGAAGCCTTTCCTCCCATGTCCGTTACCCTACTGCTGGAAGACGACATCGACATCAGCCGGGGCGACATGATCGTGCGCGAGAACAACCAGCCGGACGTAACCCAGGACGTCGAGGCCATGCTCTGCTGGTTCAACGAACGGCCGCTGCAGCCCCGGGGGAAGTACGCCATCATGCACACTACCCAGGAAGCCCGCTGCGTCATCAAGGATGTCCGTTACCGCCTGGACATCAATACCCTCCACCGCGACGAAGAACACAAGGAGGTCAAGATGAACGACATCTGCCGCGTGCAGCTGCGTACTACCGCGCCGCTCTTCACGGATTCCTACCGCCAGAACCGCATCACCGGCTCCATCATCCTCGTCGACGAGCAGACCAACGAAACCGTGGCTGCCGGTATGATTATCTAAAAATGCCCATGCGCCTCCTCCTGGCCACCGTGGTGACCCTTGTCCTCCTCGGCTGCTACGAGGACAGCACTGGCTGCCTGGACCCCGACGCCGATAATTATGACCTGCTGGCCGACCAGGCCTGTGTGGACTGCTGCACCTTTCCCGCGCTCTCCGTCCGGGTATCTTCGGTTTGGCAGGACACGGCCGTGGTGGTGGGCCGCACCTACACCGACGGATTCGGCCATGCCTTTCAGTTCGTGCGCTTCCGTTACTACCTCGGAGACCTGCGCCTGACGTCCGCGGACGCAGCGCTGGCTGATCCCAGTCGTACGGTGGCGCTGGTGGCTGCGGACAACAGCCCACTTTCCCTGAACGGCAACTATCTGCTGGCCTCCCTGACCACCACGACTACGCCCGTCGGCACGCTGCGCACCGGCAGCTCCACCCTGACGGGCCTTAGCGGAACCTACGGCCTCGCCGATCGCTACCGGACCGTCGCACCCACCCTGGCCCCCACCGGGGATGCGCTGCGTACCCAGCCCGGTCGCCTCAACTTTAACGACGGCCGTGGCTACGTGCAGGCCCGCCTGGAGTACACCCGGAGCCCGGGGGGCGATACCCTCTCGGTGAGTACGTACGGCAGCCTCCCCTTCCTGCTGGACTTCGGACAGGGCGTGACGCCCGCCCGGGGCTTCGACCTACGAGTGGATGTGCAGGCGCGGCTCGACCTTCTCCTGGGCTCCGTCGATCTGAGCGCCGATTCTACCACCGTAGCCGAGGCCCTCGGACGGGCTGCCGACTTTTTCGTGGCTACCGGGCTGGCGCAGTAGGCCCTAGCGTATCTTGACGAACTATGTTGCGGATGCTCCCCCCCCTTTTCTTCCTTCTTTGCTGCAGTGCTTGCCTGGAGCCTACGCCGCCGACCTACGAGTTGGAAGAACCTTTTTACCTGCTGGAGGGCGAGGTGGTGGACCGGGCCGGCCTCAGTTCGGTGCGCGTGCGGCGGTCGGACTTTCGTGCGGTGGAGCTGCAGTTTAACGCGGTGGTCGATGCTACCGTATTAGCGGAGCGGGGCGACGGGGCGCAGGTGGAGTGGACGCTCACGGACCCCAACACCGGTACGTATCAACCGCCACCGGAGTTCTCCGCCGCCCCCGGGGAGGAGTGGTCGGTGCGGGTAGCCCTCCCCGACGGCACCCAGTTTGCCTCCCGTCCGGAGACCGTACCGGAACCGGTCCCGGTGGATGCCCTACGCGTCGTCTTCGAAGCCGAGGGGGAGTACGACGCGGACCGCAAACGCTTCGTGCCGCAGTTTAAATTATTGATTGACTTCACCGATCCTCCCGGGACGGAAAATTATTACGAGTGGTCCTACCGCTTCTACGAGCGCGAATTCGTTTGCGCCAGTTGCGACTGTGCATTCTACGACGGCAAGGAGTGTGTTCCCCTACCGTGCAACGGGGGTTCTTTTCGCTATGACTACTTCTGTGAATCTTCCGAGGACGGGTGCTTTCAGGTCAACGGCGGCAGCAACCTGGAGTACGCCACCGATCAGGTGTTCTCGGACGGTACGGTTCGGGACAAGGCCATCGGGGCCGTGGACTTTACGGATTTCGGCGGCATCCTCTTCGAAGCCCTGCAGTACGGCATTACCCGGGAGGCCTACCAGTACGGCAAGGTCATCACCGACATTATCGATGGAAGTACCGGACTGAACCCCACCATCCCCGCCGCCCTCAACGGCAACATCGATAACCTCAACCCTAACGGCATCACCGCACTGGGCTACGTGCGGGCCGCCTCCGTGACCGGGCGGAACGAATACCTCCTCCGGGGGCCCGAGCTAGGGGAACCGATTCCCAGCGACCGGACCATTCGCCCACAGCCCATCGACCCCCCGGGTGTGGCTCCCCGGGCGCCCTGTAGCGGTCCGGGCCGGACGGACGTAAAGCCCGCAGGATGGCCCGACTGATCGCGGTAGCCCTCTGGCTGCTCTTCACACCCGCGCTGGTCGCCCAGGATGTCAACCTGACCCTCACGGTGCGGGACGTAGCCACCGAACGCCCCCTTCCCTTCGTCAGCGTGCAACTCACGCCCGGCAGCACCGGTGGGGTGGCAGGAGAGGACGGCGTGGTGGCCCTTCGGGTAAAACCCGGGCTGTATACCCTGCGTGCGAGCTATACCGGCTACACCCCCTTCGAGCAGCGCATCGACATCACGAGCGACGTGGAGGCCACCCTCCGGCTGGAGGCAAGCAGCGCGCAGCTCGAGACCATCACCGTCACGGAGCGGCAGGACCGGCGCACGCTGACCCGGCCCACCATGGGGGTAGAGCGCCTGACGGCCGGGGAGATCGAGCGCCTGCCTACCGTACTGGGGGAAAGCGACGTGCTGAAGTCCCTGCAGTTGCTCCCCGGGATCTCGAGTGCCGGGGAGGCGAGCAATGGCATCAGCGTACGGGGCGGGACGGTAGATCAGAACCTCCTGCTGTTTGACGGGGCGCCGGTCTTCACGCCCACCCACCTGTTCGGACTGTTCACCGTCTTCACGCCCGACGCGGTGGGTACGGTGGACCTGTACCGGGGCAATATTCCCGCCCGCTTCGGGGGCCGCATCGCCTCCGTTCTGGACGTACAAAGCAAAGCGCCCGCCACCGAACGCACGGAGATACGGGGCGGCATCGGGTTGGTCTCCAGCAACCTCTCCCTCGATACCCCACTCGGTAAGGCCAAGCGGGCCGGACTGCTGGTCTCGGCCCGCGGCGGCTTCAACGATTTCGTGTTTCCGCTGATCAAGCGGCTCAAAAATACCCGGAGCAGCTTTGGGGACGCCACGGTGAAGCTCCGCTACCGACTGGGGGAGAACAACCTCTTTACCGTGACGGGCTTTTACAGCCAGGACTTCTACCAGGTGGACCTGCTGACCCGGATCGGCAATTTACCGGCCCTCAGCAACCAGTATGCCTACCTCACCCTCAATGGGGGGGTGCAGTATATCCGCCTGCTGGGCGAATCGCTGTCCCTGGTGAGTGAGGTCAACCGCGCCCACTACGACTCCGAGCTCCGCTTTCCCCAGATCGGTGGGGGGCGGGTGGACTTCGGTTCCTCCATCGATTACTGGACCGGGCGCACCACCCTTGACCTCACCACCGACGCCCACCGGGCCGGCCTGGGAATCCAGGTCGATCGCTACGTAATCGCTCCCGGCGCCCTGGACCCCGGGGAAGTGAGCGGCATTAAACCGGTCAATCTCCCTACTGAGCGGGCGGGCGAGTACTCCCTATACGTTCAGGAAGAGTGGAAGGCCAGCGACCGGCTGGAACTAAGTGGCGGCCTGCGCTACACCCTGTACCGGCAGTACGGTCCGGGAGAAATACGGAACTACCTGCCGGGGGCGGAGCTGGTGGCCGCTACGCTGCTGGAAGCCACGCCGGTCGGGGCGGGGGAAGTAGCCGCGGCCTACGGGGGGCTCGAACCCCGGTTTGGCCTGAGCTACCGCTTCCTGGAGCGCACCAGCTTCAAGGCCAGTTATGCGCGGTCGCGGCAGTACCTGCAGAACATCTACAACGCTACTACGCCGCTGCCCACCAGCCGCTGGAAGGTGAGCGATGCGAACGTCGGGCCGCAGTCCGCCGAGCTCTTCTCCGGCGGCATTACCCACCGTACGGCCAGCGAGCGCTACCTGTTCCAACTCGAGGCGTATCACCGCACGATCGACGACTTGCTGGAGTATAAGCCGGGTGCGGACTTCTTCCTGAGCCCGGCCGTAGAGACAGACCTGCTGCGCGGGGAGGGGAAAGGCTACGGGGTGGAAGTGTCCGCCCGGCGGTACGGAGGCCGGATCAGCGGGGAGGTCAACTATGCGTATTCCCGCATCGAGAACCGGGTGCAGGGCAACAGTGCCTCCACGGAAATCAACCGGGGCAACTGGTATCCCGGGTACTTCGACCAGCCGCATACCCTGCGCGCTAACTTGGTGGTCGACGAGGGCAGGACGCACGAGCTGGGCTTCAATTTCGTGGTGCAGAGCAACCGCCCCTACACCGTCCCTAACGGTTTCGTGACTTTGCGCAACACGCCGGTGCCGCTGTTCCTGGAGCGCAACAACGCCCGCCTGCCGCTGTACCACCGCCTCGACTTCAGCTGGACCATCTCCAACCTCCGGCAGCAACAGCGCCGCTGGACCGGCAAGTGGGTATTCACCCTGTACAACGTCTACGGGCGCGACAACGCCTACAACATCTTCTTTCAGCCCCGGACGGCCAATACGCCGCGGGTAGCCATTTTTCAGGGCAGTCCCTTTGCGGCCTACCGGCTGTCCATTTTCGGCGCGCCGATCGTTTCCCTGTCCTACAAATTTACCTTTCTTCCCTGATTGACCCCGCACCCGCGGCCCCGCCCCATGCACGTATCCGTTGAGCTCTCCCTGTACCCCCTGGTGGCCGATTACGAACCGCCGATCATGGAATTCATTGAACGCCTACGGCAGCAAGAAGGGATCCGAGTGGGCACCAACCACCTGTCGACCCAGCTGACCGGCGACTACGAGCAAGTGATGCAGGCGCTCACCGAAGCGATGCGGCCGGCCCTGGCCGGGGAAACCAAGTGCTCCTTCGTGATTAAGGTCCTTAACGTGGCCGTGGAGCCAGCGGGAGATCTTCACTTTTAAAGTTAATACTTCGCGGTGACCCACTTACCCATATCCTTCAGCGTGGACTTTTTGCCGTAGTTGAGGATCCCGACGCGGTAGATGCGCGAGGCCAACCAGACCACCAGGGTGGCGAAGAGGAAGACGGAGACCAGGCTCGCCAGCACCTGCCACAGGGGCGGGTCGAAGGCCAGGCGGGCCGGCATGACGATGGGCGCGAAGAGCGGGAAGATGGACGACCAGACGGCCAGGCTGCTGTTGGGGTTCTGGATGGCGGCCATCATGATGTAGAAGGCCAGGATGACCGGAATGGTGATGGGGATGGTCAGGGACTGGCTCTCGCCCATGTCGTCGCCCATCGCCGAGCCTACCGCGGCGAACAGCGCGGCGTACATGAAGTAGCCCCCCAGGAAGTACAGAATGAAGCAGGGCAGGATCACCCACCAGTTGAGGTCCGCCAGGCCGGCGGTAATCTTTTCGACCATGGACTGCATCTCCTCGGGGTCCATATCAGGGGCGTTGGGCATCTGCGCGGGGTCGGCATCGAAGCCGAAGAAAATGCCGACCAGGAAGAGCAGGGCGGGGATCATGACCATCCACGTCAGTACCTGGGTGAGGCCGAGGGCGCCCACGCCGATGATCTTGCCGAGTAGGAGGGTGAAGGGGCGGACGGAGGAAATGACTACCTCCACGATGCGGTTGGTTTTCTCCTCCATGACCGAGCGCATGACCATCATGCCGTAGACGAATACCGAGATGTACATCAGGAAGCCCATAACCGTGCCGATGCCCGCCCCGACGGCGCTGGCCATGCTGCGGTCGTCGGATTCCCCCTCCGTGGTGGTGAGGCCGCGAACCTTGATGGACACGTCGCTGTCGAGGCTAGAGAGCGTAGCGCGGTCGATTTCCAGCGCGTCGATCTTGTAGCGGCGCACGGCCTCCTCGATGCGGTCCTTGATGCGGGCCTGGGTCTCGATGCCCATGGTTTCATCACTAAATAACTCCACGCGGAAGTTGCGGCTCTTCGGGTTGGACAACTCCGGGACGACGAGAATGCCCGCGAAATCTTCTTTCTCTCCGATTTGCTCCTTTAGCTCCTCCAGCGGCGTATCGACGAATTTAAAGTACAGTCCATTTTCATCGGGCAGGACGCCGTTAAAGAGTTCCCCCTCATCGATGACGGCGATGTGCTTCACGTCGTCGTTGCCGTAACTAAAGACCGCGTTGGCCACTACGACGAAGAGCGCCAGACCGATCGGCGTCAGTAGGGTAGCCAGAATGAAGGAACGGCGGCGGACGCGGGTGATGAATTCACGCTTGATGACTAGCCAGAGGTTGTTCATAGTTGGTTAGAGCGCTTTGCCTGCGGCAAAGCTGTTAGTTCTTTGGACGCTTTGCCTGCGGCAAAGCTGGTAGTTCGTTAGTGGCCGGAGCTGACGCGCTTGATGAAGATTTCGTTGAGGCTGGGCAGCAATTCCTGGAAGCCCTGGATGCGGACCCCCATATTGAGAAGGCTACGGAGCAGGTCGTTGCCGTCTTCGCCGGGCGGGAGTTGGATGTCGACGGTGGAGACGGTGGGGTGGAGGAGGGTGTAGCGTTCGCCTACGGCCGGGGGCAGGTGATCGTGGAACTGCAGGCGGTA
Organism: Lewinellaceae bacterium; assembly: GCA_963710195.1. Lineage (GTDB taxonomy): Bacteria > Bacteroidota > Bacteroidia > Chitinophagales > Saprospiraceae > Neolewinella. The sequence goes on along the minus strand of CAVPZF010000008.1, from coordinate 1,039,528 downwards.
GCGGTTTTCGACGAACTCCCGGCGGATGTCGCGGACCTTACCCTGGAGGATGTTGCGGCCCTGGTGGATGAGGACGATGAATTCACAGAGCTCCTCCACCTGCTCCATCCGGTGGGTGCTGAAGATGACCGCCGTGCCGTTAGCGTGCATCCGGAGGATCTCGGTGCGCATGCGGGTGGCGTTGACGGGGTCGAGGCCGCTGAAGGGCTCGTCGAGGATGAGCAGCTTGGGATCGTGGAGGACGGTAGCGATGAACTGCACTTGTTGCTGCATGCCCTTACTGAGCTCCTCCACCTTCTTTTTCCACTGAGCGCCGAGCTCGAACTTATCCAGCCACTCCCGCGCCTGCGTTTCGGCGTGCCGCTTACTTAATCCCTTCAACTGGCCCAGGTAGAGCAGTTGCTCGCCCACGTACATCTGCTTGTACAGTCCCCGTTCTTCGGGCAGGTAGCCAATTTGGGTGGGGTGGTAGCCGCTGAGGGGGCTGCCCTGGAAGCGGATCTCGCCGCTGTCGGGTTCCGTGATCGTGGTGATCATGCGGATGAGGCTGGTCTTGCCGGCTCCGTTGGGACCGAGCAGGCCCAGGATGGCATCGGGAGGCATGGAGAAGGACACGTCATCGACGGCCACCTTCGTGCCGTAGGACTTGCTGACGTTTCGTACTTCAATTACCGGAGCAGTCATGGTGGGAGCGGGAGGTGTTAGGTACATAAGCTGAGTGAGGCAGTAATCATACCGGTTGATGATCCGAAACGCCACAAGATAAAGACGAACGGGATTTCCGAACGGACGTATACTTGCGGCGTGGCCGCCACCCCATACTTCCTGGTCAATCCGCTAGCCGCTAACGGGCGGGCCGCCCGCTGGTGGCAGTACGCCCTGCCGGTCCTCCGCAAGGTATGGCCGGACCTGGAGTACGCCGTGACGGACGAGCAGCACTCGCCGGACCGCTGCGTAGCGGAGGCGGCGGCTGCCGGTGTTCAACTCCTGGTCGGTGTCGGCGGGGACGGGACCCACCACGTCATCGTCAACGCACTCGTAAACCAGCAGTTGCTGGGGCGCATCACCTACGCCCCCCTGCCCCTCGGCACCGGCAACGATTGGTGCCGCACGTTGGATGTACCCCGCCACATCCTGCGGTGGTTGGACGTATTCCGGCATGACCGGGTGATCGCCCACCGTATCGGCAAGCTTACCTACGGACCGGAGGGCCGCGTACGCTACTTCATCAACGTGGCCGGTTTGGCGTACGACGCCCACGTAGTCCGGCGCTCGGAGACGCTCGGTCAGAAACATCGCCTGCTTTATCCCGCCCTTACCGTGGCGTACTTGGGTTCATTTAGCCCCCCCGCCCTGGAACTCCGCTACGGCGATGAGGTCGTGGCCGACCGTTTTCATACCATCAACTTCGGCATCGGGCGCTACAACGGCGGCGGCATGCGGCTCGTCCCCCAGGCGGACCCGACCGGGGATACCCTGGCCCTCACCTACGCCACCGCCCTGCCCATCGCGCGCATCCTGACGAACGGTTGGCGCTTCTTTACGCCGACCATTGGCCGGGTGAAGGGCGTCACGACCACCCACGCTACTGAAGTTACGGTCACCGGCATCACCGGAGTAGAAGCCGACGGGGAATACCTCGGTACGGGACCCGTGCAAGTAAAACTCATCGGGCAGCGGCTGCGGGTGCGGTGTGGACTCCGGGGGTAGCCCGGTAGGCCCTCAGCGGTAAGCGGAGATCAGTTGGCTTTCCAGGTAGTCGTACGCCGGACCCGCCTGCCGGGCAAAATCTTTCCACCGCGCCTCGATCATGACGTTTCCTGAGTACCCTTCCCGGCGAAGCGCGGCGAAATAAGGGGCGAAATCTTCTCCGTGTACGCCCGGGGGCGTGCGTCCCTTCCGCTCCGCCACCTCACAGTAGACCGCGTAGCTACCCACTCCTGCCAGGTCGCTGGCCGGTTGACCGTCCACCAGCATGTGATAGATGTCCACGCAAAGTCGAAAGTTGGGGTGGTCCACCGCCCGCACTACGGCGAGGGCCTCGGGCACGCTGTTGATGAAGTTGCATTCGCCCCGGTTGAGGTTTTCCAGGACCAGCGTGATGCCATAGCGCTCGGCGACCTCGGCTACCCGCCGGCCCAGGTAAATGAACTGGGCCGTAGCCCGTACGCGGTCGAACCCTTCCGGTACCCGGCGGGAGCCGCCGCTGCCCCAGGTGATCACCTGCAGTCCGGCCCGCCCCGCGCGCGACAGCACCGTATCGACGTACGCCAACACCGCCTCCTCCCGCACGGCGGGTCCGACCACCTTGAGATCCGCCGGAATGAAAATATTGCAGCCGAAGACCGGCAGGGGGAGGCTAGGCAGGATCGCCAGCAGACTGTCGAATTGCCGGTCACTGACGTTACGGGGCGAGAGCACCTTAGGGGTGGTCTCCAAGATCCACGCAAAGCCCGCCGTACGGGCTGCCCCGGCCTGTTCGAAGTCCGCCACAACCCCAATTTCAGGAACAGGGGGGGGGGCCTGACCCCACAGGGTAGGGAGCGGAAGCAGTAGCGCCAGGAAAGGGGAAAGTAGCCATCTCATCGCCCCGAAAATAGGAAGAATTTGGCGTACGCGCTTTTCTCCGGACATTCCACCGCCGGAGGTCCGCCCACCCGCGTAGAGGCTGTATAATTTCCTGCTTCGTGCATGGAGAATCCGCGCTTCCATACAATACTTCGAGCGCGCGCATCGTGTATAAGTCGATGTTGCCTCTTGGCCTGCGCGGTATTTGCCGTTCGGGTGGTATTCTCTCGTGAAAAGTAGCTTAAGTTGAATCCGTTCAAAATTTTTATCGTCGAAGACGACCCCTTTTACGGGAGATTGCTAAAGCACCACCTCAGCATGAACCCTGACTACGAGGTCGACCTCTGCACCACGGGCAAAGCGTGCCTCGAGCAATTGTACCGCAAGCCCGACGTGATCTCGGTAGACTACGGGCTGCCCGATATGACCGGTGACACGCTGCTCCGGAAGATTCATGAGGTCGACAGCACGGTGCCGGTGGTGGTCATCAGCGGGCAAGAGGACATCGGCACGGCCGTAGACTTGCTCAAAAAGGGTGCCCGCGACTACATCACCAAGGACGAGAACACCAAGAACCAACTCTGGAAGTCCATCATCCACATCCGGGAGCACAGCGACTTGAAGCAGGAAGTCGAAAGCCTGAAGGAGCAGCTGGAGGAGAAATTCAGTTTCGACTCCATCATCGGCAAGAGCAAGGCCATGCAGCAGGTCTACACCATGTTGCGCAAGGCGGCCAAATCAAACATCAACGTCAGCATCACCGGTGAGACCGGTACCGGCAAGGAGGTAATCGCCAAGGCGATCCATTTCAACAGCGACCGGAAGAAGCAACCCTTCATGGCGGTCAATATGGCCGCTATCCCCGAGAGCCTACTGGAGAGCGAGCTTTTTGGCCACGAAAAGGGGGCCTTCACCGGAGCGGTTGGCCGCAAGATCGGCAAATTCGAGGCCGCCAAGGAAGGTACGCTGTTTCTAGACGAAATTGCGGAAATGGACCTGGCCCTGCAGAGCAAGATTCTGCGGGCCATCCAGGAACGGGAGTTCTGTCGCGTCGGCAGCACCGAGACGGTCAAGTTCAAGGCCCGTTTGCTGACGGCTACCCACCGCGACCTGGAGGCCTGCGTACGGGATGGCAAGTTCCGCGAGGATTTGTACTACCGCGTGCTCGGACTCCCCATTGCCCTGCCGCCCCTGCGGGACCGGGACGAGGACGTAGTGCTCCTCGCTGATTTCTTCCTCCAGCAGTACGCCGCGGAGAACAAGGAGAAGCCCCTTAAACTCAACATGAGTGCCAAGGAGAAGCTGCTCAAGTATCAGTTTCCCGGCAATGTCCGGGAGTTGAAAGCCATTATCGACCTTGCCTGCGTGATGACTAACACCCGGGGCATCAGCGCGGAAGATATCCGCTACTCGGGGCTCAACGGTCCTTCCGTGATCGACTACGGAAACAAGACCCTGAAGGAATACAACCTGGAAATCCTTCAGTATTATTTGGACAAATACGGCCATAACGTGGTCCAGATTGCCGATAAACTGGACGTGGGGAAATCCACCATCTACAACATGCTGAAAAGCGGAGCCTTGACCACTAAGTCGTAGTAATCATCCACCGACGACCAGGTGCGGGTTGTACGCCCTGGCCGAAAGTATAAGATCCCGGTATATGTACCACCAATTGCTGCGCAAGCAGATTGAAAAGCACCTGCCGGCTGCGGCAGTCAAGCAGGAGGGAATGGAAGCCTTTTTGGCAAGCATCAACGACTCCTACGGTTTGTTTGAGCGGGATCGGGAAGTGATGGACCATGCCTATAGCGTCAGCGAGACGGAGATTGAAGAGGTCAACCATGAGCTCCATACCCTGTCCGAACAGCGGCAGCGTACCCTCAAGGAACTCAACGAAACCGTCCGCAGCCTACGGGTCGGCGGCTCCGTGGGCGGGCAGCAGGAGAATCTGGTGGCGCTATCCGAAAAAATTAAGCACCAGGTGCGGCTCAACCGCATCACGGAGGACCAGCTCAGCATCAACGTCAACCTGTTCAAGACCCTGCTCGGCAACTTACGCTCCGGCTTCCTGGTGGAGAACGAACACCGCGAGATCCTCTTTACCAATCAGCTTTTCTGTGATTACTTCAGTATTCCGGCTGAGCCCGATCAACTGATTGGTATGGACTGCACCGAAAGCGCCCAGCAGGCAAAGGCCCTGTTTGCCGAGCCCGAAAAATTCGTGGCGGGGGCCGAAACGCTGCTGCGGGAGCGGAAGCCCATGTACAATGAGCGCCTCAAGACAGCAGACGGGCGCGTTTTCGAGCGAGACTACGTGCCCATCTTCGTGGAGGAGCTCTACCGCGGCCACTTCTGGAAGTACACCGACATCACCAACGAGGTCCTGTACCGGCAAATCCTGCGCGAGAGCGAGGAGCGGAATCGGATGGTCATGAACTCCTCCCTGGATGCCATCGTCATCGCCGATAACGCCGGAGTCATTCGCTACTGGAACCCCCGGGCGGAACAGCTCTTCGGTTGGTCGCTGGACGAGGCCGACGGCCTGCCCCTGGAAACCCTCTTCGCCCGGGCTCCCCACGGTGCGGAGAGTTCCGGTGGCGGGGAAAAGTACCTGCAGCAGGGCATCACCGAGGTGCTCAACGAAATGATCGAGGTAACCGCCGTCACGAAGCGACGCGGTCACTTCCCCGTCGAGTTGATCGTGGTGACCTACGAGCAGAACGGAAAGACCTTCTACTGCGGCTTCATGAAGGACATCTCCTCCCGGAAGAAAGCGGAGAATCGGCTTAAGGCGCAGGAAAAGAAGTACCGCAACATCATCGATAACATGAACCTCGGCCTGGTCGAGGTGGACGTGACCCACCACATCCTCTTCGTCAACCAGCGCTTCTGCGAGATCTCCGGCTTCACCCCCGAGGAGGTCCTCGACCGGCAGTCGAGAGATATGCTGATTGTCGAGAACCGGGACTTCATCCAGCAGCGGCAGCGCGATCTCGAGGCGCAGGAGCAATCCAAGAGCTACGAGATCGCCGTGCGCAATAAGCACGGCGAGCGGAAGTGGTGGTTTATCTCCGCCGCGCCCAACTACAACGAAGAGGGAACCCTGCTCGGGTCGGTATACGTTATCCTGGACATTACCAGCCAGAAAGACCTGGAGGTAGACCTAGCGATTTCCAAGACCAAGGCCGAGGAGGCTTCGATCGCAAAGGAGGCGTTTTTGGCCAACATGAGCCACGAGATCCGCACCCCCCTGAACGCCATTATCGGCATGATCCGCGAATTATCGCGCGAACAGCTGACCGCCCAGCAGAAAACCTACCTCAGCCACACCGACACCGCCGCCCGTCACCTCTTATCCATCATCAACAGCATCCTCGACATTTCCAAGATTGAGGCCGGGGAACTGGAGCTCGACAACCACGACTTTAGCCTGGAGGCGGTGGTGGCCAACCTGCGGAGTATTCTGTTCATCAAGGCGGCCAAGCAGGGCCTCGACCTGTCCTGCAACCTCAGCCCGGACCTCTGGCCGGCCCACCGTGGTGACAGCTCCCGTATCCGCCAGGTCCTGATTAACCTGCTTGGCAATGCCATCAAGTTTACCATGGAGGGCTACGTACACCTGGACATCACCGTGCTCTCGGAAGACCCCACCACTCAGCTGATCCGCATCGAGATCTCGGATACGGGGGTAGGAATGGATCCCGCCTACCTGGATCGCCTGTTCTCGAAATTCAGCCAGGAAGAACGGTCCACCTCCCGCCGGTTCGGGGGTACGGGACTGGGCATGCCCATCACTAAGGAGATTGTGACGCTTATGGAGGGCAATATCGCGGTGAAGAGCGAAAAGGGAAAGGGTACCCAGTTCACCATCGAATTGCGGCTGCAACGCGGCGACGTACAGGCCCTGACCCTTCCGGCCACCAACAGTGCTCACCTCCTGGGGGGGACCCACGTCCTCCTCGTGGAGGATAACGTGATGAACCGCTTCATCGCTACCAAATGCTTGTCGCACTTTGGCTGTACGGTCGAAGAAGCCGAGAACGGGCAAGTGGCCCTCGAGCGGCTCGCGCAGCGCAGCTATGACCTGGTGCTCATGGACATTCAGATGCCCGTCCTGGACGGGCTGGAGACCACCAAGGTAATCCGCAATCAGCTGCAGCTCGAAGTGCCCATCATTGCGGTGACGGCCAACGCCTTCAAAAAAGACATCGATCTGTACCTGAGCCTGGGCATGAATGACTACGTCACTAAGCCCTTCGATGAGCAGGTGCTGCTACAGACCCTGGTCAAACAACTGTACTGGGAGAAGGCGGCCCCCACCGCCGCACCCGCGTCCCCGCTCGATAATACCTACGATTTAAGTGAGCTGCGTACCCTAAGTCGGGGGGATGAGGCCTTCGTGACCAGCATGGTCGAAGTGTTCGTGGAACAGACCTCTCCCGCCCTGGAAGAAATTACCGACGCCCTGGCAGCCAAGGATTACCTCACCGTGGCCAAAACGGCGCACCGCATCAAACCCAGCATTGAGAGTATGGGCATTCGTCAACTGGACGGCGTAGCCAAGGATATCGAACTCCGGGCAAAAGCGGAAACGGTAGAGCACCAAATACTCGCTAAGCAGGTGGACCTGCTGGTGGCTACCCTCGATGAGGTAGTGCGCAAGATTCAGGGCGATTACGCCCTAACCTAAGTCCTGCCGGACGGGAACTGCAGCACGAAAGTTACCCCGTCCAAGCACTAAATCGTTGCCTATTCCAGTTTTGAACGGGGCAGGTCCTTACTTTAAAGCAGCCATTTATTGGCGGACAAGTAAGCCCCCGTCGGGCGTTGATGATCAGCCCCCGCTCCTGCCGACGCAACCCCCCTTTTTGTCATCTTTCGCCTACTGGCGGGAGACCCTCACCTGGATGATATGATGCAGCTCGACCCGGAATCTTATGAACATTTTCAATTTCACCAGTCCATCTTCCGCTCCAACGGAATCGCCTTCGATATTGAAGACGTATCGGAAAACCTGGTCTGGCTACGCGTTAAACCGTCCGCGAGCCTGAAGGGCGTCGTGTCTAAAGTGGAACTGGTGAACCTGGCGCAGAGCGTCTTTCGCTTTCTGCCCTATCAGTCCTTTGTGACGGTGGACGACCCGGAATAGGGTAAGGGGGGGCATCCCTACCGCACCTCCCGCGGGATTAAGTGGGCGGTACCCCGCACCAGCAGACGGCTTTCGTCCGCATTCCAAACCTCTCCCACACCGAGCACGTGCCGGCGTCCCCGCTTGGCCAGGGTGCTGCGCACGATGACCTCCTCCCCCGCGAAAGCCGGCCCGAGGTAGTCAACCGTTAGGTTCAGGCTCACGTAGAAAACGGGGTCCGGCAGGGTGAACAGCGTGGCCCCGATGATGTCGTCGATCATGGCCGCCGATACCCCGCCGTGCATAGAGTGACCGGGGTTTAGCATCTCTTCCCGGATGCGAATTCGGAACGTCAACGCGCCCTCCTCCACGGCCAGGATAACGGGCCGCAGCCAGCGCATGAAGGGGGAGGGGGACTGGCTGGCTTCCCGGCCGATCTGGGAGCGGAGGAGTTGGAGGGCGTCGGACATTACTCGAAACCCAGTTTCTCCAGGCCCGCGTGGCTGATCACGATGGCTTCCATCGGCGTCTGGTCGAAGGTCATGTCTTGCTCTACAAAATAGAACTCCATGCCCGACTGCTCCTTGGCGGCCAGGATGCGCGCAAAATCGACCGAGCCGGTGCCCACGGGGGCGAAGCGGCCCTGGCTGTCCATATCCTTCACGTGCCAGGCCTTGAAGCGGCCGGGGTACTTATCGAAGTAGGTCAGGGGGTCGGCGCCAGCCTTGGTGACCCAGAAGAGGTCCATCTGAAAATTCAGGTGGTCGGGGTTGCTGCGCTCGATGAAGTACTCGATGGGCACGACGCCCTCGGCGTTCGCCTTGAACTCAAAGTCGTGGTTGTGGTACAGCGCCTTCATGCCCTGGGCGTGGGCCTTGGCGGCGATCTCGTTGATGATCTCGGAGGTTTCGGCTAGGGTACCCTTCATGCCCAGGGTCCGGGTGGCGGGGTCCACCGTAAAGCGGCCTTCGGGGGGGACGGGGATCACGATGTACTGAAAGCCGGCTGCCTTGGCCGCCGCGATTTGCTCGTCGGCGTCCGCGCGGGTCATGCCCTGGTGGCTGCTGACGGGCTGCAGGCCCACCGCGGCCAGCAGTTGTTTAAATTCGGTGGGCGTCATGCCGTAGTACTTGCCGTCCGCGTAGCCGGCCGCTTCCACGTAGGCGTAGCCGTGGTCGGCCACTTCCTGCAGTACGGCCCGGGGATTGGCACCCAGGGTATCGCGCAGGGTGTAGAGCGCCAGGCCCCCGAACCGGTCGGTCCTCGGCTCGTCGGTCGTGGCCTCCGCCCCGTTCCTGCCGGTTTCCGTGGCCGTTGCGGGGGTCCCACAGGCGGTGAGGGTGATGAGCAGCAGAAGGAACGGGCCCGGGATTAGGTAGCGCAGCATAGTCGTAAATTTTGGTCAAGGATACCGTAAAGCCCGTTGCCCCCCAAGCATTGGGCCGGCAAAATCACAAAAAACTGCCCCCGCGGCCCCGCCGGACCGCCTAACTGGATGCCCTGTTTTCGAGGAAATGCCGTGCCGCCCCGTCGTGGGAAAAAATGTGTATTTGCTTGGTCCCCCGCACCTCGTTCAGTTTGTCCAGGATGCCCGGCCGCCGCTCGCGTCGGTACGTGGCGACGTAGCGGTAAAAGTTCCCATCGAAGCGTTCCCGGCAGCCGGGGGGCATAGCGGGTCGCACCCGGCCGCGGTAGCGCAGAATCCGCTTGGTGATGCGCCAGAGGCAGGTGAGGGTCGGGTAATCGAGAAAGATGACGGTATCCGCCCGTGACAGCCGGAGGTCCAGGGTGCCGGCGTAGTTGCCGTCCATAATCCAACGGGGTCGCTCGGACAGTTCGCGGACGGTGGCGGTCCAGGCTGCTTTCTCCGGTTCATTCCAACCGGCGCGGTAGTAGTGCTGGTCCAGGTGAATGAGGGGCAAGCCGGTGATGGCGTGCAGTTGGCCGGCGAAGGTTGATTTTCCGGCCCCGCAGCATCCGAGGATAAGTGTTCTCTGCATGGTCGACTAGGAGTAAGGAATTTTGCGTGGGCTTGGTACCAGGATTTAGTGAATGGACTCGATCTGGAGTTCGGTGTTGTTAAAGGAAACGGACTGCCCCGCTTCCTGATGCCGCAGCGACTGGCCTACGGGGGAGTCCACCGACACGCAGTAGTACATCCGTTCCCGTAATTGCACCTTTCCCAGGCCAATGGCCACGTAATAGACGCCCCGGTTGGTAACCACCAAGCTACCCGGCTGCACTTGGCGGGAGGTCTTCGTGAGGTCTATACGGTCCAATTCCTGCCGCAGTTGGAGTGCCAGCGTAAGTTGGTGGTGGCCCTTGGCCTCCTCCAGGTGCAGCATCGACCGGCCGGTCTCGTACTTGTCGCCTACACTGCTCTTCGTTTCGCTCGTCCGGGAGGCATCAATTTGGCGAAGGATTTCCCGCAGGGTGGCGATCCGCTTGTCGACATCCGCCGCACACGCCCGGTGCAGTTGCCGCTTGATTTCCTCGGTGTTTTCCATAGCCCTTGCCCGTTTTTGACGAAATGGCGGACCCCTTAAGCAAACGTGCTTCGCCGCCGTATCTTGCCGACTTGACCCAGGGCCCAGTCACGGCCGGTATCGCCATGCGCAAAGTAGTAGTTATTGTAGGGACGGGCCACTGTGGCTCCACCCTACTGGATATGATGCTCAGCAGTCATCCTGCGGCCTTCGGCCTAGGGGAATTGAAGGTGATTGCCGAAGATCCGAACTACCGCAACGGATGGACGCCGCCCAACACGCTATTCGGGTACGACGATCCGGTCTGGACACCCGCCCTGATGCAAGAACTTTACCGCCATTTCCGTAAGGAAACCAACTGGGTGCACCGCGCGGTGGCCAAGTACCGTCCCGGCCTGCTCTCCAACCGCACGGCTATCTACCGTACGCTATTTGCCGCCCTGCCGGATAAAACCCTGCTCGTAGACAGCTCCAAGAACGCCCGCTACAGCCGGGTCGCCCTGCACCAGTTGCGGGTGGCCGCCGACATCGAACCTTTCCTATTGTGGATCTGGCGGGACCCCCGGGCGGTGATCAACAGTTACCGGAGGAAATTTCCGGAGGTGTCGGTCGAGGAGTTTATCCGCCGAATTAAGCACATGCAGTTTCGCCGCCGGGAACTCTACGACGAGCTGGCCCTCAACAAGGCGTTCGTCCGGTACGAAGACCTGTGCACCGCGCCCGCACAGACCATCCGGCAACTTTGCGCCCTCCTCGACCTCGACTACCGCCCCGACATGCTCACGTACTGGAAGCACGATCACCACCACCTCGGCGGCAATGCGGGGACGAAAACGCTGGTGGCGAAGTATCAGGAGGTTCCACGGGGCTTCTCCGATAAGCCGTGGTCCGCCGAATTTTATCGCCATCACCCCCTGGAGATCAGGCTGGACGAGCGGTGGAAAACGGAACTGCCTGCGGAAGACCAGGCTAAGATCGTGGCTGCCTTTGCCCTCGAAAGCGTTTAGTTGAGTGCCCTTGCGGCGGAGCGCGGGGGTAAGGTCGATCACTCCCTGGCCGGGGGGGACGGAAAGCGGCCGAAAACCGAAGTCCACAATCCGCGTTCACCAAGCAGCGGGACCCTTTGGGCTCCGTACTCCGGAAAAAGACTGGCCCATGAACTACCTAATAATCGCCCTGCAACTGATCGTCGGACTCAGCATCCTCAACGTCTGGCTGGTGCAAGCCCAGAAGAACACCCGGTGGCGAGGGGGGGATGCGACCAACATTACGGAAGAGTTTCGGGCCTACGGGCTGCCGGACTGGTCGGTGTACGTCGTTGGCTTCATCAAGGTGGTCCTGGCGCTGATGTTAATCGCGGCGATCTGGTTGCCCGCCCTGCGCTTTCCCGCGGCGATTGGGCTGGCCCTCCTGCTGGCCGGCTCGGTGGCTATGCACCTGAAAATCAGCGACCCCCTGATCAAGTCTTTCCCCGCTGCCCTGTTCTTGGTGATGTGCCTGGTGATCGCTTACGTACCCTGAGGGTGGGTTTGATCGCTTCCGCCCTAGCCCCCCTGCTTACAACCTACTTCCGTGGTAGATGCTCAGGTAGAGATTCAGCAGGGCGTAAAACAGGGCGGGGGTAGTCTGTAGGAAGCTGTCCCCGATCTGGTGGCGGACGAACACGCCAACGGACATCATCAGGAAGAGCCCGATCGCGGCGGCGGTGACCAGCCACGGCGCGGCCCAGAAACTGCCGGTCAGGGCGAGGCCCGCCAGGAATTGCAGGGTTCCCGTAAGCTTACGCTGCTTTCCGTAGCCGTAGCGTTGGAACTCCGTAACCATGTAGGGGGAAAGCCAGCAACTCGCCCCAAAAAAAAGAAAAGAGATCCCGGAGAAGAGGGTAGCCAGGGTAGGGAAGTCCATAGAGCAAGGGGGTTGCGGAGAGCCAACCGATAGCCACAACGACCCGGATCCCCCGACCTAATACTAAACCACAACGCAATGTTTACCCTACACGAAGCCGGCATCGGCAAGACCCGGCGCTGGATGGGCTACCTGCTCTCCCTCCTACCTTCGCTGGCGGTATTTGGCTCGGGGGTCACCAAATTCTTCCCCCACCACGAGATCCACGACCTGCTGGCCGAGCTGGGTATGGGGGGGCAGGCCGTCCTGATCGGACTCATCGAGATCGGCTGCGTGGTGCTGTACTGGATTCCGCGGACCGGCAACCTGGGCTTCTTTTTGTTTTGCTCCTACATCGGGGCCATTCTCGTGGGGGAGTTGGTGCTGGGGCAGGTGCCGGTGCCGGCCCTGGCAATCGGGGGGATGGTGTACGTGGGGACGTTCCTGCGGCGACCGAATTGGTTTTGGGAGAAGTGAACGTCGCCCGCCCGGTGCCGGATAGGGAGTTTTAAGGCGGCCGGGCAAACAGGCACCCGGAAAAGGGCGGGTTACGCTCTTTTTATACGTACCGGTGTACGAACAATTGCCAAGGCAAACCGGGTTGGATTGTATGTTTGCTCCTCACCGGCTCCACCCCCGGCAAGCAAGCCAAATTCACCCTTCCCATCACTAAAGGGGCCAACCACTTCCGGCCCTTTCCCGCTTAAACCTATACCATGCAGCGAATTTTACTCCTCTTCGCCCTGTGCTCGGCTAGCCTGATCCTCCCCGCCCAGGATTCGATCAGCATCACCTTCAACGTCGGTACCTCGGGCATCATCGGGACGGTCAACACCATCCAACTCGCCGGGGGCAGCAGCTTCGGCGCGCCCGGGGAAAACCCCCTGAGCGACGATGACGACGACGGCGTCTACACCATCACGGTCCGGCAGCCGGTGGGCTTCAGCAGCTTTTACACCTTCACTAACGGCCCCTGCTCCGACTATGCTTGTAAGGAAAACATTGCCGGTCAAGCCTGCGCTAATCCCAATAACTTCAACGACCGTTTCCTGACCGCCGTCAGTCAGGACACCGTGATCAACACCTGTTTCGGCGCCTGTACCGACGACCTGATGTGCGCGCCCCCCGAAACGGCGATGGTCACCTTCCAGGTCGACTTGAGTGAGGTGGAACAAGCCTACACGACCCCCGGCGTAGTCGGCACCTTCAACGGCTTCGACGCCAACGCCAACCCCATGACGGATACCGACGGCGACAGCATCTGGACGGCCACCATTGAGATCCCCCTGGGCCCCATCCAGTTTAAGTTCCAGGCGGATAACTACGCCCTCGACGAGAGTTTATCACCCGACCAACCGTGCGCCATGGACTTTGGCGGGTTTGTCAACCGGGTCGATACCATCGTCGGGGATACCGTGCTGGCCGCCGTCTGCTTTGCCTCCTGCGAAGCCTGTAGCCCGGTGAGTACCTATGACCCATCCGTCTACGGCATCTCCCTCGACCTGCGGCCCACGCTGGTGAGCGATCAACTGCTGGTCGACCTTCGCCAACCGCCGGCGCTCCAAAGTATGCTCCAGGTCTTTTCCGTAGGGGGCCAACTCCTGGAAACGCGCGCGGTGCGCGGTACGGCGATCAATGTTTTCGACGTATCCCAGCTGGCGAGTGGCGCGTACTTCCTCCGCCTAACCCACCGGGATGCCGTGGCGGTGCGCCGCTTCGTCAAACGGTAGTATGATCTACCCGCACGCGGCAATTTGGTAGTCGCGCCCATACTGGAATCGGCCCCCCGCGCCTGCGGGGGGCCGATTTTTTGTGAGTCGGCTGTTCTTACACCGGCCGCCTCGCTTAGGGCTCCGTGAAGGGAAGGGGGTCGCTACCTACTGATCGACGAGGCGCACCTCTGAGTCGCCGGGCACTGCGGGTCCCGTATTCCCGGCCCGTCGTTTGAGGGGTACATTTTTATTGCACACCGCGTCGAGCTCCCCGTACTCGAGCTGTCGCGATACCTGGAGCAACACGAGCAAATCGCCAGAGACTTGCCACAAGCCAACTTTCCTCCTCTACCGCTCCAGGAGACCTATCCGCAGCAGGGGGATTATCCCGATTTCCTCAGCGATCCGGAGGGCTACCTCGGGCGGATCACAACATTCTTCTGCTCGAACTGCAAACCGACAATCCCGCCGTCACCGAACGCGGTCGGGTGGGCTGCCAGAACATCAGTCGGCTCCTCCTCCCGATTGCCGCGTCCGTTCCCTTCCAGCCCGACATGCACAAACTGGGGGAGCGCCTCGGCATGGCGCGCGAAACCATCCTTTACTACCTCACCCCGCTGGAACGTGCCGACATCATCACCAATCTACGCCACGCAGCCAGGGGCGTAGCCCGCCTCGACAGGCCGGACAAGATCTTTATCAGTTTTACGAATCTCCTCTACGCCCTGCCCCCCCCGGCAGGGGCAAACGGGGGCGACGGTCCGCGAAACTTTCCTCTTCAGTCAGCTCGGCTCCCTAACGCACGAGCAGCACCTGCATCCCCCTGAGATCCGTCTCCCCAAGCGGGGCGACTTCGTATTCCTCGACCAGGGAGCACGCTACCGGTTCGCGGTGAGTGGGCCCCACAACACCCCCCAACGGATTGGCGCGGGGCCCGGTCACTTCGTCATGACCGATCGGGAACGGTCGGGAGGAGCGGGCCGGGTGCCGCTGTGGTTGTTCGGCGGCTGTAGTAGGGCGGGGACGCGGGTGCAAGGTGCATGGGGCGGGCATGGGGTGCTGCAAGTCGGCCGAAATCCTTTTTTTGAGCACAAACTAAGTAGTCGGACATATTTATCGTGCCATTTCCATCTGGTGAATCGTGTGGCTCACCGAGGCGAAAAACGCAGACAACACCTGAGTGTTGGCGAGGCTTTTCAACGAAGGAGAGCCGCAGGAGGCAGCGAGGGAAATTGTATAGATAATTGTGTCCGACTACTTATAGACCTTGAATCCCACGACGAATGCGGTGCGCTTGCTCCTTAAGTTGCTGGCGTGCCCGAAGCGGATGCGGCGTAGGGACTTGGCGGCGTACCTGGAGGTGACGAAGCTTGATGCCGTGACCGGATACATGAATAATCTTCGGGACGCGGGTATTGACATTCAACGCGATAAGCACGACCGGTACTACGTGGTTCCCCGGCGGGGTTTCCGGGAGCTCGATTACCTCGCCCCCCTGTCGGAAAAGGACAAGACGCGCATCAAAAGCTTGCTCAGTAGTCAGCTGTCCACGGCGGAAGCTACCCAGCTGTACAACAAAATAGAATCGCTGTACGACTTCCAGCAGTTGGGCCTAGAGGCCCTCCGCGCGCCGGAGCTCGAGAAGATCAATGACATCGAACAGGCTTGTCGGGAAAAGCGACGCATCCTGCTGGTGGGCTACCGCAGCCGTTCGGGCAACGACATGCGCGACCGCAAAGTGGAAGCCTTTGCCGTAGAACCCGATCGGGGGATGATCCGGGCGTTTGACGTGGCTGCGGAGATCCGCAATACCCGTTTTTTCCTACTCTCCCGCATGGACCGGGTGACCATCCTCGACGAGCCCTGGATGTGCGAGCGGGAGCATAATTATCGAGAGGCCGACGCCTTCAACATCGTGAACGATCAAAGGGAACCGGTGCACTTCACCCTGCGCGTCAGCGCTTACAACGACCTCATTGAGCACCATCCGCCGGCCCGACAGTACATCCGTCCCGGAAAGAAGCAAAATACCTATGACTTCCAGGGAAAAGTGAATGCGGAGTACATCGGACTACTGGGCTTTTTGCTGGCCAATTGGCCGCACGTCGAGGTGCACGGTTCGGTCAACCTACTGCAGCGGCTCAGGGAGGAAACCGCTAAGGTGTGGCGAAAGTGGGGCGGAGAAGTTGGGGGGGGGGCACCCTGATTATTGGGGTGGGGTAGTGCGTAGGTTTGTGGTGCAAATAAGATAGGATTGTAGACTTCCCCTCGAGCTCACCAGTTGATTAGTAAAAGTACCCCTTACCTTTACTTCTAAGCTAACACCAACATGCGTAAGAGCAAATTTTCCAGCAGCAGCGGCTTGAAGCCCTAGCTAAACATGATGCCGGTACGGCCGTGGCCGACCTGTGTCGCCAACTTCAGATCTGCCCTGCTACCTTCTACAAGTGGAAGAAGGACCACACCACCGAAGCAGACGATACCCAGCAACGCTTAGAGGAACTAGAGTCCGAGAACAAAGCTTCACCGTGGGGACCCCATCCCCACGCTTCGTATAAAAAGATCTACGCCGAGCTGAGTATCGATCACGATATCCTCAAACCAGGGCTACGGCATGCTAAAAAAGTGGCAAGCCCAAGACGCCAAGAACGGATGATCGACTTGGTTCGATCTTCTCCTGGCAGCAGCGAACGGCGCAGCTGTCGCGTCTTGGGCTTTCGACGCGCTACCTACCGTAGCCGTAAAGCCGGTCACCGTCCGGAGGTAGCGGACGAGGAGTTGGCCAAGTTGCTGCGCCGTACCGCCACGGATGAGCGCTACCTGAGCTGGGGCTTTTGGAAGATCTTCCACTACCTACGTAACCAAGGTAAGCTCAGTGACAATCACAAGCGAGTGTACCACATCTGGCGAGCAGATGGGCTTAACCTAGGCCGTCCACCCGCCGTAAGCGACTACACCGGGAGTATCGCGACCTAATTAGTCCCGATGGGGTGAACGAGGGCTGGGCCATGGACTTTGTCAGCGACTGGGTGGTAGGACTATCCAAGAAGCAGGTGCGCATCATCAATGTCATGGATGAGGGTAGCCGCCGAGCGCGGTGGACCGAAGCCCACGCCAGCATCTCGGCTAAAAAGCTCATCGAGGTACTGGACCAGGTCGTCGACTACCGAGGCCTGCCGGCCTACGTCCGCTGTGACAAAGGTCCGGAGTTCATCTCCCACCGACTACGCGCATGGGCAACTGCCAACGGGGTAGAGATCAAATTTATCCAACCGGGCAAGCCCACGCAGAACGGCCTAATCGAGCGGCTAAACAAAACCCTGCGTACCGAATGTGTCAATCAAACGTGGTTCCAGAGCATGGCTCACTTAAACGCCGAGTTGCAGGCCTGGTCACAGGTATATAACTTAGTCCGACCGCACCAGAACCTAGGCCATATAACCCCCGACAACTACGAAACCGAAAACCAAAAATTCTACTATCTACCGGTAGCGGCTTAGGGGAAGTCTACAGCTACTAAAACCATGCACCCAGTGAAGACTACCCTCGATGCGGCCTCGGGTCTTATCGCTGTGCGCCACGCTGCTCTTCAGTACGGCCTGATGGATAATCTCTTCCTCGACTTCCAGCTTGTCGTACGTACGCTCCACGGCTGCATAAACTGTAGACTCATTGATCCCGTAGCCCGTCAGTCCCGCAAAGAGTTGCTGCGTACGGGCCGGGGGCATACTTTGTTCCACGTTAAGCAGTACGGCCAGATTACGCACCCGCTGCCCGGACTGTACCGGGGCGTTGACCTCTTCGGAGAAGTCCGCCAGATATAAGCGCGCGCAGCCCGGACAGGTTTTGTGCTCCAACCGATGCTCGCTTATCTTCAACAGCGTCGGGGGCAATTCGAAAACCTGGCGACGCTCCCAGTCGAGCCGTGGGTGATTTCGGTGAGGTCGCACCCGCAGGTGCAGTGTTGAGCCCCGATCGGATGCACGAGCTGATGGTCCGCTCGTGCGACCATCTCGAGGGTTTTACCTGGGTGGCCGGGCTGCCCCCCAGGCTTACGCAGGCCACGCTTGCGCGGTAGGGCTGCCTTTTCGGTCAACCCATCACTGTAGGGGGGCTTATCGGAGTTACGACTATTCCTTTTGAGCCTTTGTTCTAGCTCGGCAATCGTGACCATCGCGGCCTGCAGTAAAACCGTAAGCTGGTTAACTTGCTCCTGAAGTGCCGCGATTCGTTCATCCTTAATCATCGTAAGCCAAATAATAAGGCTATTTCGGGATTTGTCCTAGTTGACCTAAGTAGTTAAGTTTTTCGGAGTTTCAGGTCGACCTGGAACCGCCTTCTCTTTCTATTTCCGGGATAACTCGGATTGAAACTCGACGCCGTGCGCAACGCCGTCCACGCCTTTGAGCCTTCTCTTCCAATTTCCGCGGGATATCTCGGATTGAAACGTCAGTATCTCTTCGGCCGAGGTCTGGCCGTCACTGCTTCTCATCCTACTTCCGGAATGACTCGGGTTGAAACAACATATCCGCACTGGAGGTGCTCAACTGAATGGACAGTACCTTCGGCCTGGGAGAGTAACCAGCTCCAAATTCGCTCCAGAATGAGTTCCCACCTTTAGCGTCCACCATTTCGCTGAGGCACGTTATGAAGATCCTGCTAATCGAAGACGAGCCCGACCTCGCCGCCTCCGTCTCCGGTTACCTGACCGCTGACGGCCACGTGGTCGAAACGGTGCATACGCTGGCCGGGGCCTACGATAAGTCGGGGGTGTATGAGTACGACTGCATCCTAGTCGATATTGGCCTGCCCGACGGCAGCGGCCTCGACCTCCTCGCGCGGCTGAAGCAAGAACATCAGCGAGCCGGTATCATTATCGTATCCGCTAATGACAGCCTCGACGACCGTATTGCCGGCCTTGACCTCGGAGCCGACGATTACCTGCCTAAGCCCTTCCACCTGGCCGAGCTTAACGCGCGCATCCGGGCGCTGCAGCGGCGGAAGTCCTTTGCCGGCGAACGGCTCATCGAATTCGGGGAGATTATGGTCAATCCGCTGGAGCAGTCCGTGCGCGTAAACGGTACGGAGGTCAGGCTGACCCGCTCCGAATATAGCCTGTTGCTCTACTTCCTGGCTAGCCCCAACCGCGTAATCACCAAGGAAAGCGTCGCCGAACACCTAAGTGGCGACGATGCCGACCTGCTCGACCGCATCGACTTCATATACAGCCACGTCAAGAACCTGCGCAAGAAGTTGGTCGACGCCGGCGCGTACGATTACATTCATAGCGTCTACGGCGTCGGCTACAAATGGTCGCGCTAGGCCGGTATGAAGTTACTCCAACGCAGCAGCCGCTACTATCTTTTATCATCGTTCCTCGTTTTTGCGGTGATCGCTCTCGCCATGTTCTACCAACTGCGCTACAGCCTCGACCACTCCACCGATGAGCTGCTGGTGAATACCCGCCGGCCCCTGACCCGCGAACTGAACACCCGGCTACTCACCCCCCGCATGGAGATCATGGACGAGGTCGTCGAACTTCAACCCATCGGTCCCCTTACCGACCGACAGACTTTCCGAGATACCCTGATCGAGGTTTACGATAGTGAAGAGGAGGAACTAGAAATGGAACCCTACCGGAAGTACACCTACGATGACACGGTAAACGGACAAAACTACCGCATCTCCATCAGCCTCAGTACCGTAGAGAACGAAGATATCGTACAGACCGTCCTGGCCGTCGTTATCGCCGGCCTCCTACTGTTTCTGCTGGCCATCAACCTGCTCAATCGCTACCTTTCAAAGCAGTTGTGGAAACCGTTTTACCGCACCGTCGCGGAGATCAGGGGGTTCTCGGCGCGGCAGTCCATTGCACCCTGCGTTCCCGCCCTCCGATACGGACGAGTTCAATGACCTGAACCAGAGCCTGCAGCGCATGACCGACCAGCTGCAGCGGGAGTACGACAGCCTGCGCCGCTTCACCGAAAACGCCAGCCACGAGATACAGACGCCCCTGGCCATCGTGAGGAACCACGTCGACTTGTTACTGCGCGTGCCCGACCGGTCGGAGCAAGATTACGGCAACCTGCAGCGCATCAGTGAGGGCGTCGCCCGCCTCAGTAAACTTAACAAGACGCTGCTCCTCCTCACCAGGATCGAACACGATCAACTGCCCGGCCCGGTGCATCTCGATCTGAGGGCCGTACTGAGCGCTAAACTGGAACAGCTCGCGCCCGCCCTGGCCGATAAACGCATTCAACTCAGCACCGAGCTCGAACCCGTCTCCGTGCACCTACCCCCCGGCCTGGCCGACGTGCTGCTCAACAACCTGCTGGGCAACGCCATCCGCCACAACCTGGAGGCCGGTACGCTGCGCGTAAACCTGAGTGATCGGCAGCTCCTCATCGAGAATACCGGGCCCGCCAATAAGCTCTCGGCGACTATGGTCTTCGAGCGTTTCCGCAAAGAGAGCAATTCCGGCGATTCCCTAGGGCTCGGCCTGGCCCTGGTGCGCGAGATCTGCGACCGCTACCATTACCGCGTCGCCTACGCGCAGGAAGAAAATTTACACCGCGTCACGCTCCATTTCTGAGCTCCAATATGTATCCAGTTTCGGCCAGGACCTTTAGCGCCAATGAATCCCCCGATGAATGATTCTTCCTCGCTCGCCCTGCGCCGCGCGCGTCTCCTGCCTTTCCTGTTGTTGCTGTTGGTGACAGCATCCGTAACCGCCCAGCAACGGGGCCCTTATTACCTGTCGCTCCAGCGTGATGTAAGCTACGGGGGAGCCGCGGCCGGCAGTGTCATCTTGGGGGAGGTACTCCGTAGCCGGACGCCGGACATGGTGCTGTCTGACCTTAGACTTGGAGAGATACCGGACTTCGACCGCGTAGCGACCCGTAATAGCTCGGAGTCCGCACGAACGGCTAGTGATAACGCCCTCTATGCCTCGGCCGCCCTCCCGTTACTGTTGATGGCCGGACGGGAGAGCCGCCGCGACGCCGGTAGACTAACCCTGCTGTTTGCCGAAACCATGGCGCTCAATCAGGGGCTAACCAACATCACCAAATCCACCGCCAAACGCCCGCGGCCCTACGTTTTCGACGAGGACCTGGATCCCGCTACCATCATTAGGAGCAACGATCGCGCCTCCTTTCTTTCCGGCCACACCAGCACCTCGGCGGCCGCTGGGTTCTTCTTTGCCCGCGCCTTTGCCGACTTACTATCCCGACAGTAAGCTCAAACCCTACGCGTGGGTGCTGGGTGCCGGGTTACCAGCGTTTACCGGATACCTGCGTATTCGGGCGGGGCAGCATTACCCCAGTGACATCATAGCGGGTTACGCCCTCGGGGCGGCGGTGGGCTACTTGGTGCCGACCCTGCACCGCAAGCCGATCGGTAAGCGGGCCGTGACACTGGCCCCGACGGGTAACGGCCTGTTCCTCTCCTACCAATTTTAATCACCCCGGAAATGTTCGTAAATTCTACCTCCGCTCCCCGCAAAGTCGCAGCCGTCACCCTGATTTTCTGGGTCACGAAGATCTGCGCCACCACTCTGGGGGAGACGGCCGGTGACCTGCTCTCCATGACCCTGGGGGTGGGTTACGGCGTCAGTTCTTTACTGCTCCTTGGAGCCTTTTTGGTTACGCTGGTCGCCCAGCTCCGCGCACGGGCCTACCACCCGGTGCTTTACTGGTCCGTAATTCTTACCACGAGCACGGCGGGTACTACCGTTTCCGACTATCTGGACCGTACGCTGGGTCTGGGTTACGCAGCCGGGGCAGTAAATCTGGTGGGGCTACTGATCACTTCCCTTGCCGTCTGGTACCGCACGGAGGGCTCGCTTTCCGTCAGCAACATCAGCTCCTTCCGGCCGGAACTGTTTTACTGGGTCACCATCCTCATTTCCAATACCCTGGGTACGGCGCTGGGTGATTACCTGGCCGATGATTCCGGGCTCGGCTTTGGGGGTGGCGCATTGCTGATCGGTTCCGGATTAGCGGCCGTAGTGGGGCTTTATTCCCTGACCGGCCTGTCCCGGGTGTTACTTTTCTGGCTGGCTTTCGTGCTGACCCGTCCGTTCGGGGCGACCTTCGGTGACCTGCTGACCAAGCCCAGCGAGGCGGGCGGCTTCAATATGGGTACGATCGGTTCATCAGCGGTGTTGTTCGTGCTGCTCGTCGTGCTGGTGGCGTACTCCGTTATTACCCTGCACCGCCCTTCGGAGGAGGGGCGCGGACGCGGGTGCCATGAAAATTTCACGAAGGGCAATGACCGGCACTCCTCAAGATTCTCAGCCGTACGGTAATGCTGCTCGGCCTCATCAGCCTGTCTCACGGACGTAGCCAGTGAGATGCTCTACCCCGTGATGCCGCTTTACCTGGAGAGCATCGGCTTTTCGGTGGCGGGCATCGGCCTACTGGAGGGTATTGCCGCGGCGACGGCGGGGCTCAGTAAGGGCTTCTTCGGGCAGTGGTCCGACCGCCTCGGCCGGCGGGTACCCTTTCGTGCAGCTGGGTTACGGCATCAGTGCCCTGGCCAAACCCCTGATGGCGGTCTTCACCGTGCCGGCCTGGGTGCTCTTCGCCCGTACCACCGAGCGGCTGGGTAAAGGTATCCGGACCGGTGCCCGCGACGCCCTGCTTTCCGGGGAGGCGCGGCCGGAGACTAAGGCCCGCGTGTTCGGGTTTCACCGGGCGATGGACAGTACGGGGGCGGCCATCGGTCCGGTGCTTGCCCTACTGTTTTTGTGGGCGTACCCGGGGCAGTACCGGCTGCTATTCTTACTGGCCGTCGTGCCGGGAATTTTTGCGCTGGTATCGACCCTACTGCTACGGGAAAAGGCCACTCCGGCGCAAGTAACGGAGCGGCCTGGCCTGCTGCAATTCTTTCGCTACTTCCTGACCGCCGACCGCGAATACCGCCGCTTGCTGGTCGGGCTTAACGGCCTTTGCCCTGATCAACAGCTCCGACCTCTTTCCTGCTGTTGTTGCTCAAAGATCTTGGCCTGAGCGATACGGCCCTCATCGGCTGGTACATCTTCTACAACCTGGTTTTCGCCCTGGCGGCCTATCCCTGCGGTAGTACTGGCCGATCGCTTCGGGCCCAAACCGGTTTTTGTAACGGGTCTACTGATCTTCGCCGGCGTCTACGGTTTATTGCCGCTGGCTACCGCGCCGTGGATGTTAGCGGTGCTCTTTGGCCTGTACGGTCTTTACGCCGCCGCTACCGACGGCAACGCGAAGGCCTGGATCAGCCGGGTGACCCCGCAGGCGGAAATGGGCACGGCCACCGACTCCAGTATATTTCTAAATTTGCCGGTGACTGGTAAAGCTCACACAATTCTCCGCCCGGCATAGATCGGACTTACTGAAAGTTACCTTACCACTTGTACGTTAACCCCAGTCGCACTACCTGACTTTCGTAGTAGTTACGATACTCCGCCGTAAAGCCCTCCCCGTCGATCTCCTGCCGCAGTCCGAAGCCGTTGAAGATATCGATGGCCGCCAGCACCACCTCGCCCTTGCCCCCGAAGAGACCGGCCGGCTCACCGCAAAGTCGACCGATGACCGCGCCAGCTCCCGTCCCTGGGGGATGTTACGGGCCGCCAGATATATGGCCGTCAACTGTCCCTTCCAGCCACTGCGGAGGGTGAACTGGTTGTTAAACTTCAGGTCCCAGCTGGTGTCGCTGCTCGCCGCCAGCGTGAAGGGCCTCACCGTCGGAAACAGTAGGGTACCGGTGTATTCCTGGATGCCGATGCGGTAGAAGTTGGCCCCGAAACTGTACTTCCACCAGTTCTTGATCTCCTGGCTGTAGAGCAACTCGACGCCACGATTAGTAGCCCGGCCGGTATTCTGGTAAATACGGTTGATGATGTCGTAGTCGGGGTTGCTGTTGTCGATGCTGAAGATGCGTTGGAAGGCATCGTCGCTGCGGCGCGTGTAGACCGCGGCGTATACCGAGCCTCGTTTCCCATAACCTGCGGTAGGCCAACTCGACGGTCTGGGAAAACTGCGGCCGCAGGTAGGGATTGCCCACCTTAAGTAGTTCGGGGTCGTCGTACTTCGCAAAGGCACGCAACTCCTGCTCCCCCGGCCGGTCGACGCGGCGGTTGAAGAACAGGGACAGCTTATTCAAATCATCTACCTTATAGGTCAACCGCACGTTGGGGTATAGCCGGAAGTAATCGTAGGCATCGTCGTCTTCGTAGTAAATATTCTCCGGGTCGAGGGAATAGGTCACTGCCGTCTGCTCGGCCCTCACTCCCGCCTCGGCCTCGAAGCGGGCACTCTCGTAGACGTAGTTGAGGTAGCCGGCGTAAAGGTCTTCCGTCCAGCGGGATTCATCACCCAGTCCGGGATAAATGATGCTACGCTCGCCCTGACCGATCTCGTAAGTGACGGGTAGTCGCCGGAAGCGCAGTTGGCCACCCGCCTCGATCCTGCCCGCTGCCAGCGGACGAACGTAGTCCGCATTAAAGGCCGTAATGTTCTCGATGGCAATTAGGTGACTCGTATCCTGCGCCTGCCGCAAGCGCGTGCTATCGTTGAGGAAGTACTGCTCATCTTCCTTAGCCTGGGAAAACTGGCCGGCCAGGGTCAGTCGGTGCCCCGGCTGGTCGAAGTCGTGTTGAAAATCCACCTGCCCGTTGATTAGGCTGGTCGATTCGTCCTCTTTCCAGTTCCAGTAGCGGTAGCGGCGACCGGTGCCCAGGTCGATGTAGGGGATCTGGGCCGTGTCGATATGGTGCTCGTAGTCATAGATGCCCGATACGCTCAGGGTGTTTTGCTCGTCGATGAGGTAGTCCACTCCGCCGCGTGCCACGTAGTGGATCTGCCTGCGGTTTTCCGGTACCTGACTGATGGTGCGCCGGCCGTCTTCGTAGTTACGCACCGTGAATTCGTTGTTGGGCAGCTTTTGCTGGGCCAGCACCGAGCCCTGCATCCACGCCCTGAGCTTCCCGCTACGGTAATTCAGCGCGACGTTGGGTTGGAGGTGGGAGTTGAGGCGGTACCGCCCCAGGTTCGGTGGGCAGGTCTTCGCGGCGGGTGGTGAGTTCGCCCAGGGCGTAGCTGAGGCCGACCTCGCCGTTGAAACCCGTCGACTTCTCTTCCTTATAGATGATGTTGATGATGCCGGCCATGCCCGCCGCGTCGTACTTCGCCGAGGGGTTGTTAATGATCTCGATGCGCTCGATGTTGGCCGCCGGGATGCTGCCGAGTCCACGCTGGTTACCGTAGCCGGTCATGGCCGACTGCTTGCCGTCTACCAGCACGGCTACCCGGTCGCTGCCGCGGAGTTGCACGTTACCGTCCTGCGTCAGTGTCACCCCGGGCAGGGCCTTCATCGCGTCGAGCACCGAGCCCCCGGCCTGGGCCTGTCGCTCGCCGAGGTCGAAGGTCTTTTTATCCAGCGCACCGCTGAGGGTGGCGCGGTCACCGGTGACGGTAACGGCATCCAGCACCTGCACGTCGGGCACGGTCACCAGTTTGCCGGCATCGTAGACGTCGTTGTTCTCCCCGATGTAGAGTGACTTGCTCACCGGGCGGTAGCCGAGGTAGGTGACGGTAACGGTCAGGGTTCCCCGGCGGTCGGTGCGCAGGGTAAAGCGGCCTTCCTCGTCGGTCAGCATTCCACCGAGTAAACTGCTATCGGGGGCCGTGAGGCTTACTGTCGCGAAGGCAATGGGGGCTGGCGGGGTCGCGCCGTCGATCACCTGACCGGCAATGGTCACTTGGCTAAATAACTGGCCGGTAAGTACGAGCAGCAAGCAGAATAGGAAATAACGCATGCGGTTAATTTGGCGCAAATGTCGGAGCTAATCTTGTAGTGTTTTTGGATTTACCGAATGCACCATTATTCCTACTGGGAGATCCACTGCCACTTCC
Source organism: Lewinellaceae bacterium (assembly GCA_963710195.1). Lineage (GTDB taxonomy): Bacteria > Bacteroidota > Bacteroidia > Chitinophagales > Saprospiraceae > Neolewinella. The sequence goes on along the minus strand of CAVPZF010000008.1, from coordinate 1,013,856 downwards.
GCCACTGCCAATTACCTGGAAAGAAAAATATCCTAAAAGTCTCTAAAGTCATCAATAAGCTTCGGCGCGAACCGCTGAATTATTCCGCTTGTCCGCCATTACTGAACGCCGCTTCTTTTTCGTGGTCCTTGCACTATTTCACCGTCCTGCTATTCTACCGCCTTGGCTCCTGGGGCGTACTGGAAACGAGCGAGGCCCGCTACGCCGAAATGAGCTGGGAGATGTACCGCTCGGGCGACTTCGTTCACCCCAGTTTCATGGAGCTGCGGCACTACCATAAGCCGCCGCTCACCTACGCCATTACCGCCGGGGCCTACTGGCTGTTCGGACCTACTGCCTTCGCCGCGCGCTTCTTTCTTCAACTCGCCTTACTCCTACAGATTGCGCTGGTTTACGGTATTGGCCGCCTGATCTTCGACGACCCGCGGCGGGCCCGGTTGGCCACCCTGATCTACCTGTCGCTTCCCATCCTACTGATCGCTTCGCGCACCCTAACTACCGACCTCTACCTGACGACCTTTCTGCTGCTGGGCGTCTGGTGCTGGCTTCGCGGTGAACTACGCGGTAATTCACTCGGGTGGACCCTGGCCGCTTACCTCGCCTGGAGTCTAGCCTGCCTCACGAAGGGGGCCGGTGTGGTGATTCTACCGGCCGTCCTGCTACCAACTTACTACCTACTCTTTCGACCGCAGCGTTGGCTGAAGGTGATCAGGCGTCACGCACTGGGCGCCCTGCTATTTACCGTAGTTGGCCTGAGCTGGTACATTAAACTCATCCTAGAAGATCCAGACTTTCTACACTACTTCCTGATAGAGCAGACCATCAACCGCTACGCCAGCGATCAGTGGCAACGCGCCCAACCGTGGTTCTTTTACCTGCTTACGGTGTCGGCGACCACCCTGCCCTGGTTTTGGTTGTTCCTCGCGCGGGGCCGCAAATTACCGGCGCGGCGGTGGCACGTATTTCTGCTCGCCTGGGTGGTGGTGCCACTGGTCTTTTACTCTTTTGCCCAGTCGAAACTCATCCTCTACGTGCTCCCGATCTATGCCGGATTGGCAATGATTTCGGTGCCCGTACTGGAGGGGCTTTCCACAGGAGCTAATAACCGTATGGCACGGGTGCTCTACGGGTTTTTCGGTTTGGTGCTACTTATACTTCTTCTTCTTCCCTCCATCCGTTCGGAGGTACTGGCCGGCCCGCCCTACTATCTCTGGGGCGGGGTCGCGGGTGCAGTGCTTTTCGGAACCGCAAAGTGGTCCGGTAAGCAACTCGGCACTGCCCGCCGCCTACCGGATATTGTTGCCAGTATTAATAGTTCAACTTCCTTCATGCTTCCGATCTCTGCGGAATTTTTACGGAATAACGAACTACTGATGAACAGTACGGTGCCCGTCACCAATTTCCTTACGGTTGCTAAGTTGGCCAGTCGTCCGGTGTATTTACTTAATCGCCGGCTACCTAGTGTCTCTTTTGGTTTAGGTAGGCCCGTCACCTATCTGTACCAAGGCGACAGCGGCCGCGACACTATTCGGCAGGGGGACAACGAGCACTGGAAGGAATACTATCAGGAAGTAGCTACCCCTAATGCCCGAGAGCGACTGCGTAGTCACTGGGGTACAGAGCCTTCCGTAGTCATCACTTACCAACCGCAGGACTCTCTTTGTCTTGACCTCCTACAAGTATTTCAGCACCAGAAACAGGTGGGCCGGTACACGATTTATTACTGAGCGCGCGGAACTACGCTGATATCGTCTACCCGGATAGTCCGTTCTTGTATTACGGTAGGTTCCCCTTTCTGCAATGGTCCGTATCGGTTCGGCCCTGCGTGGATAGTCAGGCGGCGACCCTCGCTGCTTCAATAATGCGACAAATGACCCACGTAGGTCGCCGGCGGCAGTCGCGTCTCCTTGTGTACCTCTTCCCCCTACTGCTGTCGATGCGGGGACGCCACAACTTCAGCCACCTAGTCCGGCACGGGGAGTATGACGAGGCAACTTATCGGCGCAACTACGCCAAGGCGTTTGACTGGCTGAGATTCAACCTCGGTTTGGTCGAATGGTTAGCTGTCGCCCTATCGCATCATTGCCCTAGACCCCTCCTATGTAACGAAAAGCGGTAAACACTTCACCGGGGTCGCCTACTTCTGGAGTGGGTCGGCCCAGCAGACCAAGTGGGGCCAGGTGTTTTGTGGGTTAGTCGCCGTGGACTCACGGAGTAAAACGGCCCTGCACTTGCTGGCGGTACAGACCGTATGCCTGGAGGAGGGCGAAAGTAGCCCATTTACGGCCCGACATCTTCACCCCCTGCGCGGTAGCCGAAAACGGATCCTAGATGGCCTTTGAAGCCGTGGTATACGTTAGGGCCTGGAAGGGTAAGGCCAAAGTGGCGGTGGTTCAGCGCTACGACCGGGCGGGCAATTTTTGCTTCCACTCCACGCTGGTGTCCAACGATTTCCAGCAAAGTGGGGCGGACTTGGTGCTGAGCAACACCTGCCGTTTTAGCAGGAGTTTCTCTACCGGGCCGCTAAGTAAGAACGGGGTTTGGAGGACTGTCATGCGTACGGCTGGCCCAGGATGGACATTCACTGTAACGCCTCGCTCACCACCGTCTCGCCCGCCAAAGCTGCCCACTGCGTAGACCCCGCAAAGCCCCACGATCAACCCTTTAGCATTGCCTACATCAAAACCCAGTACGTCAACGAGAGCCTGACCTAGCGACTTATTCGCGCCCCCGCACCCGCGCCCCGCCGCCCTACCCACAACACCGCTTATACTTCTTGCCACTCCCGCACGGACACGGCTCATTACGCCCCACCTTCCGCGCGCTGCGCCGAATGGGGGATAGGGGAGTTTCCAGGGCTACTTCCTCCAGGAGTGCCACGACCTCCGTTTGCAGCAGTGGCAGGGTAGCTTCGTCCAACTGATCGCGTAGCGCCGCCGAGAAATCGGTGAAGGAGAACATCACTCCGTATTCGGTATCGGGATCGAGCTGGTCCATGCGGGCGATGATCAGGCCTTGCATCAAGGTTTTCAAGCCGTCGGTCGGCCCTCCCAGGCGCACCAGCCGGTCTATGCGCAGCAGGGCGGCGGGGAGGTCCCCTTGAATGCATTCATAGCGGCCGGCCAGTTCCTCGTGCAGCAGGAATTCATCCGGATAGTACTTGCCGTCTTCCCGGCCCGCGGGGTGATCTAGGATGCGGTGCGGACGGGGGAAGCGGTCCATTTCCGGCAGAAAGTTTTCGGGGTCCAACAATACCTCCAGATAACGAAAGCGATGGATCGGGCTGCGGTCCGCTATGCGTTTCAACTGGCTGACGTACTCACGGTATTTTGCCCGGTCGCCCGCGCTATCCGCGCTCATTGCCAGGCTGCGCAGCAGCAGTGGATGTTCGGGGTAATCCCGGGCGATATCCTGGTAGTAGCGGAGTAGCGTTTTGGGGGTCTCCAGGGCTTGCCGGGGAATGCTCATTATCCGCTGGCAGAAATCGTCCGGGTCCGGTGCCGATTCTTCCTGGGTGAGGGAGATGCCGTGTTTCCGGGCGAGCCACTCCCGGTCGTATTCCCCCGCTGCCTCCCACGGCAGGTCGGGTTCCGATTCAAGTACGAAAGGCTCGCCGAATTCCATTAACATTGCCGGATCGGCCCGCTCGGCAAAGGTGAGGAAGCGATGGTTGGCGGCGGGGCGCAGTGTGCGGTGCAGGTTGGCGGATAGCCGAGTGATGGCGTTTTTCGCGTCCTGCTCCTCGGCCTGTTGCAAATTCCGCTCGAACCACGGTACCTGCGCTTGATCGATATCGATGAAGCTGCTGTAATACTGCCGGGTCTCCGTCGTCGTGTAAGTAATCCCGATCACCTCCGTGTGGCAGGCCAGGCGCAGCCAGTGCCGTACGTGGGGGTGGACCGGATTGAAGACCAGGTGCAGGTTATGGTGACCGGGATAGCGCAGGACAAGCTCCACGAGGAAGTTGCCCGCCCGATCCCGACACGAGTTGAATTTGAAATCGGCCTCCGGGGGCACACCCCCACTAAACCCGCAAAAGCGGGCCGTGGCTTCACTCAGGCGGACCATGAAGGCCGGAAAGTACTTTCCGTTGACCGCTCCGGTGGCCACGAAGCAGCGGTCGGCGGGGAGGTCATTCAGATAGGCAACGGCGGCGATAGAGAATACGGGATAGTCGCCCTGCGCTTGGGCGCGGGACAGCTCGGCGAGGTTCAGGGGGGCAGACACAAGCAGCGGTTTATGAACGGCCAATTTACGCCAGCCGCACCAGCTCTCCAATCTCCCGGTTCGACATCCGGCCGATGCTCCGTTCCCCCTCCACCACGCTCAAATCGGCCACCTCGCGCTTGCTCTGGATCAACCGGTCGATCTTTTCCTCGAAGGTGCGCTCGGTCACCAGCCGGTGTACGAAGACGGTCCGTTGCTGCCCGATGCGGTAGGCGCGGTCGGTGGCCTGGGCCTCGACGGCCGGGTTCCACCACAGGTCGTAGTGGATGACGTGGTTGGCCGCCGTGAGGTTCAAACCCGTGCCGCCCGCCTTGATGGACACCAGCAGCAGCGGACAGTCGTCGTCCGTCTGGAAGCGCTCCACCATCGCGTCCCGGGCCTTGGTCGAACTGCCCCCGTGCAGGAAGGGGGTATCGAGCCCGAAGGCGTCCCGGATCATCCCCTGCAGCAGCTCGCCCATCGCGCGGTACTGGGTGAAGAGGATGGCCTTGTCGCCATTCTCCAGGATGCTCGTCAGCCGCTCGTGCAGCAGCAGACTCTTGCCGCTCTGCGCGAAAGTCGCTTTTTCTTGCTTGAGGAACTGCGCCGGGTGATTACAACACTGCTTGAGGGCGGTGATGAGCTTGAGGATGAGGCCCTGCCGCCCGATCCCCTCGCCGGCCGCTTCCACCATGCGCATATTCTCGCGTAAAATGCTTTCGTAGAGGGCCGTCTGCTCGGGCGTGAGGCTACAGTGCTCGGTCTGCACTACTTTATCCGGCAGGTCGCCGATGATAGTTTTGTCGGTCTTCAGCCGGCGCAGCACGAAGGGGCCGGTCAGTTTCCGAAAGCGCTCGGCGGCCCGCCGGTCGTGCTCGCCCTGGATCGGCCGCCCGTAGTGCTCGTTGAAGTGCTTGCGCGAGCCGAGAAATTTGGGCAGGGCAAAGTCCAGCAGGCTCCAATAATCCAGCAGCCGGTTCTCGACCGGGGTGCCGCTCATGGCGATGCGTACCGGGGCCTTGATCTTTTTTACCGCCTGCGTTTGTTTCGCCGCGGGATTCTTGATGTTCTGGGCCTCGTCGATCACCAACACGCGCCAGGGCAGCTTGGCCAGCGTCTTTTCTTCGGTGCGGGCCACGCCGTAGGTGGTCAGCAGCACGTCGAACTCCTCCACTCTAGGTAGGGTCCGCTGGCTGCCGTGGTAGACCCGGGCACGCAGCGCGGGCGCGAAGCGTTCGATCTCCCGCAGCCAGTTGCCGAGCAGACTGGTCGGTACGATCACGATCGCCTTTTCCTGGTCCAGTAGTCCCTCCTCGGCGTACTTCAGCAGCAGGGTGATGACCTGCAGCGTCTTGCCCAGGCCCATGTCGTCGGCCAGGATGGAGCCGAAGCCCAGGCCGGCGTTCAGGTGCAACCAGTCGTAGCCCCGTTGCTGGTAGGGGCGTAGGGTCGCCCGTAATTGCGCGGGCAGTTGGGCGGGGACGCGGGTGCGCAGGCCTTCCACCAGGGCGCGCAACTCCTTATCCATCCGCACCGGGGCCCCTTCGTATTCCTCGGTGAACAGGGCCTCCAGGCGCTCGTGGGGCTGGAGCGCCGGGCCACCCGCGTTGAGCTGCTGGAGCAGCCGGGCCACCTCGCCCTCATCGAGCATCACGTAGCTCTCCCGGAACTTGACCAGTCCGGTCGATTCCCCCAGCAGTTGCCGGAATTCCGCCTCCGATACCGCCTGCTCGCCCAGCGCCGCCTGCCAGCTGAAGCTCAGGATGCTGTCGAGCGAGATGATGCCGGAGAGCTCGAAGACTTCCGTTCCCGGTTTAGTCTGCACGTGGAGCCCCAGGGCCGGCCGCAGCAACTTGCGCAGGGCCGCCGGCAGCAGCACCCGAATGCCCAGCGCCTCCATGCTGGGCAGTACCGCGGTGAGCACCGGCGTAAAGCCACCGACCGAGAAGTGCATGGCCCGCCCGCCGCTGCCGGCTACGTAATCCGTCAGTTCCGGAAAATGGCCGGCCAGGAAGGCCAGGGTCTTGAGGACGCGCAGGCGTTCAGCCGGCACGATCGCCTGTTCCAGCCAGGCGGCCAGGGGAACGGGGAGGCGTTCGTGCGGGTCCTCCCGGTCGGTGATGAGCACCTCCACCCGCAGGCCGTCAGCCTCCTCCTCGATCTGGAAGAGGATGCCGTAGCGCCGCTCGGCCAGGTACAGCTGACTCAGCCAACGGCCGACCGCCACCGGAAAACCTTCCGTACCCAATAGGTCGAAGCGCTGCCGTCCGGCCAGTAAGAACAGCTGGCGCACCGGCGCTTCCTCCATGGTGTTCCCCGTGGCCGCCCGAATGATGATGCCCATCAGGCAGGAGAGCAGCTGCTCGCCCTCCCGCCGCGACCGAAACTCCCGGAACTCCTCCCGCTCGTCCACGAAGTAGAGCAGGGTAGGGGCCACCAGCCGGTAGCACTGCTCCAGGGTGGCGGTAAGGGCCGCATCGGAGCCCGACGGCACGTACTGCAGTAGGTATTCCCCCGGGCCGGCCACCAGCAAGCGGGGTACGTAGGATTTGCGTTGCACCAGCGTCCGCGCCAATTGAAAGTACAGCAGCAGGCTACGGGCTTCTTTGGTCAGGAGGTGGCGGTCGAGCTGTTCGAGTTGTTGCAGCCACTCCAGTAAGTCCTCGGGCCGACGGATCTCCAGCAGGGGCTCGTCTTCGTCGTCGAAATAAGCGAGGTGCACCGGGTGCAGGTCTCGATCCAGGTGGAACTCCGCCTGACCGCCCGGCGGCAGGAGGGCGGCGGCGGCGGGTACCGGGTCATGGTCCCGCTTCCAGAGCTTGCCGGCATAGCGGGCCGCGGTCGTGTAAATTTTGTCCAGGAAGGCAATGAAGTCACCCCCGCCGTCGAAGGCCGGCCGGTTCGGCAACTTACTCACCGCCCGCCAGCCGGTGTCGGTAATGGTCGCAAAGTCGACGGACTGGTACAGCTTCTCCTCCCAGGCGAAGGGCGGTATACCGGCTATGGCTTGTACCAGGTCGGTGAGCTGGGTCACTTCGTCGTCCGCCTCTTCGGCCTCCGTGGGGGGAGCCAGAGCGGCCTTCAGGTCCAGGCCCCGCAGCCCGAACAGGTAGAAGGGATCGGCGTCGATGGCGCCGGCCATCACGTAAAATAGGGCGGCCATGTGCTTGCAGGGCTCGGCGTAGTCGGGGCAGGAGCAGTCGGCCCCCAGCTCCGCGAAGGTCCGGGGGAAGATGGTCAGGTCCCGGGCCCGGAGCACCTCCATCAGCCCCTCGGGCAGGGTGCCGGTGAGTAGCTGTCCGAGCAGGGCGGGGTTAGCCTGAATATCCTTCACCACCGCGCGCGCCTGTTCCGGTGTCCACGGCTTCCAGGCCACCGTCACGCGGTAGGGGCGGGGCATGCTCCCCTGCACCTCGGCGTGCAGTTGGCCGGGCCGGGGCTGCTCCAGTTTCTCCACGAGGCCCTTGTTGGCGTAGGTCTTCCCGCGGCCGAGGCGGCCGGAGTAATCCATCCGCTCCAGCGCCGCCAGGAACTCCTTGCCCCACCAACTGGTGCCGTACTGCCGGCGGTAGCTGCCGGCCTTGGCGCGGGGGGCGGGGCGGTTGGACCAGCCCCAGTGATTGTCTCTCGGCATGCGGCGAAAATACGTCGACGGAGGGCGAGGACGCGGGTGCCGATATGCTCACCCGGTGTAGAATCGTACGCTCAGGTAGTGATCCGATGCCAGGGTATCCATTTTACGGACGCTCTCCACCATAGTGAAACAAAATTTTGGAAAGATTCCCTAAATCCAAATATCAAATGTTATACTTATCCTGTCATTTACTCACTTCGGTATTTATCCAGACTTAACAACGTCGATCATGTATAATTTTTATCAGCAGTCACGATGTTGGCTACTCTTCCTGTGCGCTTTCCTCAGCGCTTCGCTGTACGGACAAGTTACGGGTACCGTATTTGATGAAGAGGGGTTCCCGCTCATTGGCGTGACCGTCCTGCAAGTGGGTACCGGCAGTGGAACGGTCACCGATATCGATGGGAAGTACGGCATCTCGCCGTCGGGGGAGAACCCGGTGTTGCGGTTCACCTACGTCGGATTTACGCCCCAGGAAATACCCATCGGAGGGCAATCCGTTATCGACGTGACGCTGACTACGGATGCCGCACAGTTGGAGCAGGTGGTCGTGGTCGGGTACGGTACGCAGCAGAAAGGGGATGTCACCGGGTCGATCTCTCAGGTTGAGGGAAGCGAGTTGATTGTGGCTCCGACGCCTAATCTTACGGCCAATCTAGCGGGGAAGCTGTCGGGGGTGATCGCGCTCCAAACCTCCGGGCAACCTGGGTTCGACAACGCCGCATTCCAAATACGGGGTCGCAGTACCCTGGGAAATAACAACCCATTGATCCTGGTCGATGGCGTGGAACGGGGGATTTCCCGCATCAATCCCTTCGAGATTGCAAGTATTACCGCACTAAAGGATGCAGCGTCTACGGCCGTTTACGGCTCGCGGGCCGCCAATGGCGTGTTGGTGGTGACCACCCGCCGCGGGAGGGTGGGCAAACCGCGCTTTAACCTGGGCGTCAACTACGGGTCGCAATCGCCCGCGGGTCGGCCCGAACTCATGAATGCCAGCGAATACGTCATCGCCTTCCGCCAGGCGCTGCGGAATCAGGGAACCCCGGAAGATCAGCTCCCGTTTGCCGAGCTTTTGGAGGATGCCCGCGCCGGAACGGTGCCGTCGTACGATTGGTGGAATGAAACCCTGACGAATTCGGCTCCGCAGGCGCAGTACAATTTATCCGTAGACGGGGGCTCGGAAAATCTGCGCTATTTCTTCGCTTATGGCCGCCTCAATCAAGAAGGCTTACTCGAGAACGCCGGCTTTAGCCAAAACAGCGTGCGCTCGAACGTGGATGCCGACATTGCCCCGGGACTGACGCTAAGCTTCGACCTCGCGGGACGCATCGAAGCCCGTACCCGGTCGGCCGACAGTGACGGCGAAATTTTTTCCAACGTGTTACGGGCCAATCCGCTCAACCCGGTCTTTGTAAACGGCCTGCCGGGAGCCGAGGGCTTACCCGATCGCTCGCTGGGATTCGATGGTTTTAGTGGCAACTCCTTCGGCGATGCCAACCGCAACGGGACCCAGACGGATGACGTGCGGGTCTTCCAATCGAACTTTCAGCTGAACTACGAAACACCCTTCGTGACGGGACTCTCGTTTCGCGGACTTTTCTCTTACGACAACGTAAGCTTTACGTCGCGGACCTTTTTCGCCCCCTATACGACCTATCAACTCAATCCGGGCACGGGGGAGTACATTCCCCTCATCAGCGACAATCTGAGTACGCTCGGGGAATTTCGTAACAATAACGAACAGCTGACTACCCAGCTCAGCACCCGCTACAGTCGGCAATTTGGCGATCACTACCTCAACGGCTTGTTGCTTTTCGAACAGATCTCGGAGGATAACGACAACCTGAGTGCCTTTCGGGACGGGTTCCTTTCCCCCGCCATTCAGCAGTTTTTCGCGGGTAACGTGATCAACGACGGGAACAACGGGAGCGCTTCGCAAACCGCCCGACGTGGTTATGTGGGTCGGATCGACTACGGTTTTCGGAACCGCTATCTCTTCCAGGCCAATCTGCGGGTGGATAAGTCCTATATCTTTCCCGAGGATAACCGTACGGGTTACTTCCCCGCCTTCAGCGTAGGGTGGCGGGTATCCGAAGAACCCTGGATGCAGGGGTTGGACTGGCTGGAAACTCTTAAACTCCGCGGATCGTGGGGCATCACCGGCAACGACCGCGTAGGTTCCTTCCGCTTCTTGTCTGGCTTTAATTTCGGCGGAGGATACGTAGAGAACGGCATCTTCCAGCAGGGGATCAATCCGACGGGAATCGCCAATCCCGACATTACCTGGGAAACGGCCAAGACCACGGACATCGGACTGGAGATGGGCTTCCTGGAGGGCAAGTTCGGCTTGGAGGTCGACTACTACGAAAAGCGTACGGAAGATATTTTGGCGAGCCGGAATCTATCGGTGCCCCTGACCTTCGGTGCCGCCCTGCCCATCGAAAATCTCGGTATCGTGGATAGTTGGGGTTGGGAACTCACCGTCCGCCATCGCAACGACATCGGTGCCTTAGGTATCCGGGCCAATGCTAACCTCACCATTGCACGTAATGAAATCGTTTTCGTCGACGAGCCGGACGGCGTCAATCCGGCGACCAGTCTCCAGGGGAACGAGATTGGCGTGATCGTTGGCTACCTGTCCGATGGATTGTACCAATCGCAAGCGGAGATCGACGAAGGTCCGAGTCAGTTTGGTACCCTGGCACCCGGCGATATTCGGTATCTAGACATCAACGGGCGTGACGCGGACGGTAATTTGACCGGAGCGCCGGATGGTAAAATTGACGCGGACGATCGCACCATTGTCGGCGGCAGTAGCACCCCCAATCTGATCTACGGTATCAACTTAGGGTTTAACCTTTCGGGCTTCTCCCTGGACTTTAACTTTCAGGGGGCGTCACAGTACGCACGAAATATTACGCCCCGTGGATTCTTGCTCGAAGTTGGGAACAACTTTGACGTGCTGAACGACAGCTGGACACCCGACAACCCCGGTGCGCGGTATCCCCGCATCCTTCCGGACGGAAACGCGAATAACAATCAGACCAGCGACTTCTTCGTGGAAAACATCAATTTCTTCCGGCTGCGCAATGCTAGCTTAGCCTACGACTTTGCTGAATTGCCGGGGCTTTTCGATCGCATTGGAATAGAGAATCTCAGCCTCAGTGTGAATGGCACGAATTTACTGACCTTTTCTAATGTTTCGATCGGGGATCCGGAAGGGTCTAACGGAAACGCCCTATTCTACCCCATCACGCGCGTCATCAGCGTAGGAGCCAATATGGGCTTTTAACGTGACCGTAGCATCGCTACCTAAAGTTAATATTTGATATGAAAAATAGTATATCTCTCCTCCCGCTGGCCCTGGTGCTGTTTATATTCTCCTGCAATGAAGATTACCTGAATCTCGAGCCCACCGACCAGTTGGCATCTACGGCGGTCTTTACCGGTGAAGGACTTGCCGGAGCCTACCTGAACAATATCGTTGGTGAATTACCCGCCGGTCAGTATCAGAGTCCCGGGCCGGGGTACGGCAACAGCTATATGTTGGCCTCCATTTCCGATGAAGCTCGCTCGAAAAGTGGGTGGGTGCCTTCCAATGCCGTAGTCAACACCGGAAATATTCAGCCCAATAATCTTGCCGGACTGGATATCTGGGCAGATGCTTATTCCGCCCTGCGTAAAGCGAATGAATTCATTACCGAGTTGGAGCGCTCCGAACTGAGTGAGGATTTCAAGGCGAGCGCCATTCCACAGATCAACTTCGTCCGTGGGTGGTTCTATTTCGACCTGGTTCGCCGTTACGGGGGTGTCCCGCTTTTGACGGTCGCGCAAACCCTGGAGGACGAAAATCTTTTTCCGTCGTCCGCGTCCGTCGAAGAAATCTATGATTTTATTAGCCAGGAACTGACCCTTGCCGCCGCGGGTTTACCCAATAAATCCGAGGCACCGGTAGGCAGTCTCAACCGACAGGCAGCCATTGGCCTCCATGCCCGTGCCATGCTCTACGCCGAGCGCTACCAAGAGGCTGCCGGCCTGAGTCAAAGCCTGATTTCGGGAGACAACAACGACGGCCTGGCCTTGTACGGGGCCACTCCTGCGAGCGCCGAGGAAGCAGAGGAGAACTACCGGCAACTGTTCCTCTCCTACGGGGGCAACGTCGAAACGCTTTACGAAATGACCTTCCTGCCCCCGGAGCGCTTCCATCAGTTTGATCGGGGAAATTGGCCCGTGCGCTGGCGAAACGATAATGGGGGACAAACCGATCCTACCCAGGAGCTGGTCGACGCGTTCCAAACCGGCGAAGGGTTGGACATCGACGACCCAGGATCCGGATATACCCTACAAGACCCGTATTCCAATCGAGAACCACGCTTCTACGCAGCCATCTTTTACCACGGCGCGGAGTTTTCCGGGACGATGCCGTCGCGCGGAGAACCCTTCATCGATATGGAGTGGAACGCTTTTAACGAAGGACCGGGTACTCAGCGGGACGGTAACGCGTCGATTACGGGCTATCTGGTACAGAAATGGGCCGACGCCAGCCTTGGCTTTGGTCCGGAGAACGTTAGCCGAACGGCCTGGCAAGAAATACGCTTCGCGGAAATTCTCTTGATCTACGCGGAAGCCGAAAACGAGATGAACGGCCCGAGCGATGCGGTCTACAGTGCGGTTAACCGGATCAGGACCCGCGCTGGATTACCGGATTTGGATGCCGGTTTAGATCAGGAAGGTATGCGTCAGGCCATTCGTCATGAGCGCCGCATCGAGCTGGTGTTTGAAAACCACCGGTGGTTCGATCTGCGTCGCTGGGGCATCGCCTCACAGGTGCTGAATACCACCTTTACGGGAATCAAGATCGATCGCGACGGGGTTCCCACCGCTGGAGAGGGCGGCCCCACCCACGTTTTTGACCCCGCCCAGCTCACGTTTGAAACTTTCCAGACCGGAGCTTTCGAGAGTGTGTACCCGGATCAATACGATCTGCTTCCCATACCGCTGGGAGAAATCGAAGCCAATCCTAACCTGCGTCAAAATCCCGGATATTGATCCCGAGCCCTTCTCGTACATGTCCCCTTCTCCTGGTCGTCCTGCTGGCCTCCAGCGCACCGATCCCGGGGCAGTTGTTTCGGGAGGGGGCGCTGGAAGCAGGCATCGATCACTACGTGTTCGATCCGCAGTCCATGGCGGGGGGCGTGGCACTCCTCGATTTTAACCTGGACGGGCATTTGGACGTATACTTTACCGGTGGATCGGATCCCGATCGTCTTTACCAGAATATGGGGGACGGTTCGTTTATGGATGTCAGCCACCCGTTGGGGATAACCGCACTGGATCATAATCAAACCATGGGCGTGGTCAGCGGTGACCTGAACGCTGACGGTTATCCGGATCTGGTAGTAACTACCGCAACCGGCGATCACGTTCATCTGCTCCTCAACGAGGAAGGCCAAAGATTCAGGGATGTCAGCCTGGGGGCGGGACTGCATCACGCAGCCTGGAGCTCGAGTGCCAGCTTAGCCGATATCGACCGTGACGGGGACCTGGATATCTACGTGGGTAACTACCTGACCTACAGCCAGGAACCCTTCGACCAAAATATCGTAAGCCCCGAGGCCGACTTCCTCTACCGCAACAATGGCAACGGGACCTTCGAACTGCTTCCCTCCCCCCTCGGCGACGGCGATAAGGGATGCACCCTGGCTACCCTATTTGCTGATTACGATCAGGACGGGTGGCAAGATTTGTTTGTCCTGATGGATTTTGGAGACTTTTACGGTACCAACCAGCTCCTGCGCGGCGGCCCCGGCCCGTGGGAGTCCGTAGGGCAGGGGAAGGGCATGCGGGCCGCGATGAACGCCATGGGCATTGCCGGGGGCGACCTGAATGAGGATGGACTCACGGATTACTTCGTGACCAATATCGGCAGCAACCACCTTTACTTGGGAAATGAAAAGGGGCCCTATACCGAAATCGCCTCCCAGGTCGAATTGGCGGACGGTACCGGAATGAGTTGGGGGACTGCCATGCAGGACTTCGACAACGACGGCCACCTGGATGTATACGTTAGTAAAGGCTACATCAACAGCATCCCCTTCGCCCAGTTCAACAGACTCTACTTGGGTAACGGACCCGAGCTGACATTTGAAGACCTATCCCTGGATATGTTCGTGCGGGACATGGACAACAAGGCCAGGGGTGTGGCATGGGGTGACCTGAATAACGACGGTCGACTGGATTTAGTAGTGTCCGGAATCCGCACGAACCGGGAGCATACTGCCAGAAGTCTCATCTACATGAATCAGGAGCACACGGGAAATTGGCTTCGACTCCATCCGACGACGGATGGATCGAATAGCGTGACGGCTGGACTATCCGTTACCCTCTATGCGGGGGGCCGACAAATGGAAAGAACGTTGTACACGGGCGACAGCTATCTGTCCTCCAGTGAATCCGTGCTCCACTTTGGTCTGGGAGAGGTGCAGTCCATCGACAGCATTATCGTCCACTGGCCGGACGGAACGACTAGGCAGGAGCACCTTGCGCAGGTAAACCAAGATTATACGATAAGCCCCGTGCGACCAGCGCGGGTTCGCACCTTCGCCGATGTCGAAATTTGCCCTGATGAACGGGTGCCCCCACCGATGCACGTGCCCGGATTGCAAGGTGCGCAGGATACGATCGTCTACTACCGGCGTAAAGAACGGAGCGTCAGCGTATGCTCGGTACCCAAGCCACCATCCGAAAGTCTTCGGATTCACCCTTCCCCGGCCACCGATTACCTGAGGGTACAGCCCCCGGGAGGCTTTGATGGGTTGTTGACGGTGCGACTCATGTCGGTGCACGGACAGCCGGTCTTGACCCGGGAATACGAATATTTACCCGGTTCAACGCTGACCGTCACGGACCTTGGCGATTTGCCGCGGGGGATCTACTTCCTACATCTCCATTCAGCCGCCGGCGAAACTGCCAGGGCCATCGTACTGCACTAAGCGGGAATAGGCTGGCCCTGTCGCCCGTAACCATTGCGCCACCCAAATATATTGACCCGACGGCCGCGTGACCGCCACGTAGCGACGACTGTAGTCGTCCCGCTGCTCGCGGAACTTGTAGCCTGACGGCTGAGGCCGTCGCTACGAAGTGGTCACACACTCCGCCTGCAGGCGCTTGATCACCCGCTCTAGCGTCTCGGTGAACCGCCCCACGGTAGCGGACAGCTGGGGCTCATCGATGACTTCGCGGGTGGCACCGTGTTGGATCTCCCGGATCACGTTGCCGAGCTGGCGCATGCCCATCTTTTCGATACTGGGGTGAATGCGGTGGGCGGCCCGCGCCAGGGCGCCGTAGTCGCGTCCGGCCATCGCCTCGCGAATTTCGTCGAGGGTAGGGGGGGTGTGCTCTACGAATACTTCGATCATCCGGTGGACGAACTCCTGGTCGCCCTGACTGAGCGCTTCGAGTTGACTGAGGTCGTAGGAGTCCACGAGTTCGCTTGCCAGGAGGGGGCGGTCCCGCAGGTGCTGGGCAAGCGTGTCGTAGAGTTGGGATTCCTCAAAGGGCTTCGTGACGTAGTCGTTCATCCCTATGGAGAGGTACTTGTCGATGTCCTGCTTAAAGGCATTCGCCGTGACCGCGATGATCGGAATATCCAGTCGAAGTTCCCCGCGGATGATCTTGGTGGTCTCCACCCCGTCGAGTTCGGGCATTTGGATATCCATGAGAATGAGGTCGTACTCCCCGTCCTTCAGGCGCTCCAGGGCCTCCCGGCCGTTGCAGGCCTCGTCCGTGGTACACCCGAAATGGGAGAGGCATCTGGTGGCGATGAAACGATTCATCACATTGTCTTCCACCAGCAGCAGGTGAGCCCCCTCCAGGGCGCGGTCGTCGGGCGTGGCGGTCGAGTGGTGGACCAGGCCGTTCACCTGCCCCCGGGGCATCCGTACTTCAATGATGAACTTGGTGCCGACACCCGGTCGGCTCGTCACGGTGATATTACCGCCCATCAGCTTCAGGATCTCCTTGGTGATGGACATGCCGAGTCCCGTACCTCCGAAACGGCTAGCCGTCGACTTATCGGCCTGGCTGAATTTGGCAAAGATCCGCTCCAGGTATTCCGCTTCCATGCCGATCCCGCTGTCGATGACGCTGATGCGCAGCAGCTGCCCGTCGGCCGTTTCGTCGGCGACCTTCATGTGTAGACGCACGTGGCCCGATTCCGTGAATTTGATGGCGTTGTCCACTAGGTTGATCAGGATTTGGCGCAGGCGTACGCTATCGCCCTGGAAGGCCGGCCACAGTTCGGGGTCGACCTCGCAGCTGAAGTTGAGGTGTTTGGAGGCCGCCTTGACGTGCATGATGCTGTGAATATTGGCCGCCAGCGCTTCCATGCTAAAGTCGTGCTGATCGAGTTGCAGCTCCCCGGCCTCGATCTTGGAGATATCAAGGATGCTGTTGACAATGGAGAGCAGGTGGTGGGCCGCAGAGTCGGTTTGCTGCAGGTAGGTCTGCTGCTCGGAGGTCAGTTGTTCCCGGCCCAGCTCCCGGATCATGCCGATGATGGCGTTGAGGGGCGTCCGGATTTCGTGGCTCATGTTCGCCAGGAAGGCCTCCTTGGCCACCGAGGCTTCCTCGGCGTGGGTCTTGGCGACGGCCAGCTCGTGCTCCAACTTCTTTTGGTTGGTGATGTCAAGCACGATCCCGATCCTGCCGACGTTCTCCCCCCGGTCGTCGTAGTTCAGCGCTCCCGATACCAGCCACCAGCGTTGCTCCCCCGCCTTGTTCCGCACGGCCAGCTCGAACTGGTGGGCATTGGCCTGCGCGGGCACCGCTAGTTTTTCCTGGACCGCGTCCATGTCCGGGCAGTTCGGGACGAAGTTATGGATGGGTTGACCCAAGACCTCCTCCTCGGCATACCCGGAGAGTTCGTAGAAACTCTGGTTGGCGCCCATCACAATTTCCTCCGGGGATACCTGCACCAGTCCGAGGTTCATGTGGGTGATGATGTTGCGGTACTTTTCTTCCTGGGTCCGGAGCCGGCTTTCCGCTTCCTTGCGGTAGGAAATGTCGCGCACAAACTTGCAGTGGAAGGTCTTGCCGTGCTGCTGGTAGGGGACTACGATGAGTTCTACCGGGCACACTTTACCGGCCTTATTAACGGTGGAGAGCTCCAGTACTCGGGTGCTATCTTCACTCAGGTGGTCGTGTGGGTAGTCGACGGCCCGGTGATTGAGCAGGTCATTGACTTCCTGGGGGTGCAACAGTTCGTCGACCCGCCTGCCCGAAGCCTCTTCCGCCGACCAGCCGAAGAGTTCCTGCGCCCGGGAATTCCAGTGGCAGATGTTGCGCGCTTCGTCGGTGATGATTACGGCGTCCAGGGAGGCCTGCATGACCAGCCGGTTACGGGACTCGCTCTCGGCCAGCCGTTGGCGGTCCCTAACCTGTTTGGTTACGTCCTTGAATTCCCAGAAATTCCCCTGGTGGACGCCCTCCACGATGATGGGCAGGTAGTTCCATTCCAGCACGCTGCCGTCGGCCATCTCTACGGTCGCGTCCACCACCGGTTCCTTGGCCTCCACTACCTCCATGAGGTGGCGGAAAAATTGCTTGGGGTCGTGCAACACCCCCTGCTTGAGGTTAGAATACGCCCAGGTATCCGCCCCTAAGTACTCCTCCGGCCGCTGCTCCAGTTGGAAGAGGGAGCAGAAGCGTTGGTTGATGAAGAAGACCTTCCGCTCGAGGGTTTCGATCACAATGCCTACATCCAGGCTGGCTAGGGGAGTGCGGAAGAGGAAGCTGCTCCGGTGCAACTCTTGCTCGGTGAACTGGGAGATGCGGTCCTGGCATCGCTGAAAATCGTCCCCCATCTGGTCGGCCCGCTCTTGGTAGGTCCGGTACTGCCCACCGACACTATCGAGGAGCGCACGCACCTCCGGATGCCCGGCAACTTCGGGAGAAAGGTGAGTGGAAATCTGCTTTCTCAGTAACGTTGGGTACATAAGCACGGGCCCAATAGGGCGATTGCGACTGCTGCAAGCCCGGGAGCTTGGCCGACTGGGTTACGAAAGCAATCCCGAAGACACGAGCCTGCCTACGCGCTAGTCCGGGCAATGGGCGAACGCAAGAACCTAGGGCATGCAGAGAGAAAAGATTCACTTTCGTTGAATACCTTCCTGCGAATACATCAACAAGAAGCTATCTATAGAAAGCAATGCCGCGCTAAAAATTGTGTAGACTTCCAACTTATCGGAAGCAAAAATTACTCCCCGACCGTCCAATTCACTGCCGGCATCCGCAGGTGGCGGGCGAGCATTTCACAATCAGGGTCAGCACTTTAGCCACTGGCGCCGTGATTGCGGTAGGGCAATGGAGAGGGCGCGTCCGCGGGTGTCAGGGGAAGGGGAGGCCCGGGGGGTGACGAAATGGGTCCGCGCCGTGCAGCTTCCCGGACTCCCCGCCACTGTCCTAACGGCCTACCCCAATCCAACGCTTCGGGAGGTGACGGTAAACGGAGATCCGGACGAGCTTAGCGCCCTGCACGTATTTAATGCCTGGGGGCGGAAGTGACCCGAAAAGGTCGGCACGGGCCGGCCAACGGGGGAAGCGTCGTACTGGATACGGCCGCACTCCCCCGGGGGCTATACCTCGTACAGGGCCGAACCACGGCGGTGCAGGTGGTCAAAAATTGAGGGCATTTACCAGCGATAAATGACTTGCCCGCCGATCTCGGTCCGCCGGCTCTTCTCAGTCGCCTCGAGGCTACTGCCGAAGGTACTGCCGTCAAACGAGCGGGTTTGGGCAACCCGGGCCTCGAGGGTAAGTCCGCGCAGCGCTTTGTACCGCAGGAGTAAGTAACTGCGCGCGCCCTGTCCGTAGTAGGGCAGTACGAAGGCGTTGTAGGTCAGTCCGTTCTCGTACTCATAGAAGCGCACGTCGTACCCGTCGGTCGCGTACACAGCCACGCGTGCGGAGAAGCTGAGGGCGGCGAGGGGCCGGTAGTGGAGGTCCTGCAGCAACAACCCCCCGCGCTGGAAACCCTTTCTGGGGTCATCCGTATAGCCCAGGTCGATGCGGCTGCGCCATTCCAGCGCCGGCGTCAGGTGGTAGCCGGCGTGCAGGCGGGCCTGAAAGCGGGTTCGGTCGCCGACGCCATCGATTCGGGAATCGCCGGTTGCCGGCAGGCCATATCCCTTGGTCTCTCCGCGGAGTTCCACGTAGGCATCTAGTTTTCGCTTCACGGCGTAGGTGAGGCGTAGGCGGTAGTCGTGGCCGCTGCTCGGGGCATCGACCGTGAAGCGCAGCCAGGGGTGGTGCCAGATGTCGTAGTACGCATTGATTCGCCAACGGAGGGCGGGCCGCAGCTCCAGGCCCAGGTAGACGCCCTCCTCGTTGCGCCCACCGGACGCCTCCCCAAAGGGCTGGGCGCTGAGGGCCTGGTAGTCGCGGTCGTATTTCCGGTACACCACGGCCAGGTCGACGTAGCGATCAAGGCCTAGCTGTAGTCCGTGCAGCATCGCTCGTCCCCCGGAAGACATCGCACCCGCGACCTCGCCAAAAAAGGAGAAGTTTCGGTAGCGGTACCGGTAGTCCAGGCTGACGTTCTGGAGGTCGGTACCCCGAAAGTAGAAGCGATTGTAGGGTGCTGGGCGGGGGTGAAGGGGCAGGCTCAGGCGCTCCCCCAGAAAGTTTAGCCCTACTTCCAGGTGGCGCAGGGGACGGTACTGTAGGCTCCCCCCGTAACTCCACTGCACGATGGCGTTGCGGTCGGCCACCTCGTTCGCGGTGCGGTGCAGCCCACTCAGGCCTAGCGAACTTACGCTGAGGGAATCCGCACCGACATTGGCCGTGCGGCGTTTGCGGCTACCGAACAGGGTCAGTTTAAGTTGGTCGCCGAGGGCCAGGGTGGTGCCCGCCCCCCGCATAAAGTTAAATTCACTCACGCTCGCGTAAGGCCGCAGGGTAGGGGAGCGGCGCGCCACGCTGGTGGTCAGGCTGCTCTTCCCGAAGCCAAAACCGGTGTAGAGAATGAGCCCCTGTCCAAAGCTAACGGTAAAGTCCCCCAGGGCTAGGGCCCGTACCCGGCGGCTGAGCTTTTGCAGGAAGAAGTGGGCGCTGTAGAAGTCAAAGCCCCGCCGTCGGTTGGCCCCCCGGAAGAAGGATTCCCCGGGGTCCTTTTCCGCCACCACCCCGAGGCTCAGTTGACTGCCGTAGCGCTGCCGGTACTTGAAATACCGCCGGGAGGGATCTCCTGCATACGCCGGATCGGGGTTCCTGTACCCCCGGGCGGCTTCCAGGCGCGCAGTAGTGCGGACGAACACCTCCCGGGTCCCCTCCTTCAGGAGCGTCCCCAGGGGTACGCTGATGTCGTCCAGGCCGCCGCCCACCCGTACGTAGGGCAGCAAGCGGCGGATGGATTCGAGGTCCAAGCCCGGTACCGCCTGCAACTCGTATACGCTCAAAAAGCCATTCATCCGCTCCCGGTAGGCCAGCAGCCGGTCCACCTGTACGGGCGAGAGCAGCAGCAGTTCCGTCAGCGTTTCCGCGGTGGCCCGGTTGAGGTCAAGGGGGTGGCGCTCGTAGTCTTCCAGGCGGGCGAAAACGTCATCGTAAATGAAGGTGCCGCCATCTTCAGCTTCCTGGGCGATGACGTCTTCGATGACCTGTTCCGTCGGTGTTTGCGCCGCTACGACGGACGCGCTTACTGCGAATAGCAGGGACAGAAAATACGGCGCGGGGCGCCTAGGGACCGCCCGTGCGTGGGAAGGACTGCTTTTTACACGCAATACCCATCGCCACCCCCCCTGAATCTGTTCCCTAAGCGCCTCCAATGTCGGATAATGCGCTCTGCATTTCCCGCGTGGCGGTCCTGGGGTGCAAAGCGCCGTATCCTGCGTCCTATTCACCATCCCTCCGTAATATTTGCGACCACCCCCTCCACCAAAGTCGTCCGCGCCTCCACGCTCGCCCAGCCCACGTGGGGGGTCAGCAACAGCCGCTGGGGATGCTGAATGGTGAGGTAGGGGTGATCGGCGGGCAGCGGCTCCTGGGTGAAAACATCGATGGCGGCGCCGGCCAGGAGTCCTTCATCGAGGGCACGGACGAGTGCCGTCTCCGCTACGATGCCGCCGCGCGCCATGTTGACCAGGTAGGCGGAGGACTTCATCTTGTGTAGTTCCGCGTAGCCCAGTAGGCCGTCGGTCTCTTCCGTCAGCGCGCAGTGAATGCTTAGCACATCGCAGGTGGTGAGCAATTTATCCAGTGATTCCAGGCGCGGGTAGGGGACGTCGTGGTCGTTGCCCCGTACGCTGTAGTACACTACTTCGGCTCCGTAGGCGGTGGCTAATTCCGCTACCCGCCGACCGATGGTGCCCATGCCGATGATGCCAAAGCGGGCGCCCCGCAGCTCGTAGAAGGGCTGCCGCCAGAGGGCGAAGTCCTCAGCCTTGCTGTACTCGCCCGCGTAAACGGCCTGATTGAGGTAGACCAGGTCCATGGCCACCGCGAACAGGGCGGTCAGGGTAAGTTGCGCCACAGAATCGGTGCTGTAACCCGCGACGTTGCGAACGGGAATGCCGCGCGCTTTGGTGGCTGCTTTATCGACGTTGTTGGTGCCGGTGGCGGCGATGCACACCAGTTGGAGCTCGGGAAGTTGGTTGATCACCTCCGCGGGTAACGGGCACTTATTGGTCACGACCACCTGGGCGCCGGCGGCCCGCTCGACCACCTGCGCCGGGGTAGTGCGGGGATAGGAAGTAAAATCGCCCAAGTCGTCGAATCTGGAGAAGGCGGGAAGGTCGCTGAGGGTAGCGGCGTCGAGAAAAACTATTTTTGGGGCGGCGGACATCGGCAAGTACTTGTGTCCGTAAATTATGAAGGCCCGCGTAAACAAACCAATCACCTCCCTGGCTTTAGTCGGTATGCGTCACTTCTTCCCGGTTTTTCTTTTGCTCGCATTCCAGCTTTCCTTTTCCCTCTCGGCCCAGGAGGCGGAGGTTTTCGGGCATGTCCTGGACACGGAGGGGGATACCCTGATCGGCGCCTCCGTGCGGGTCATCGGCTCGGTGATCGGCGACGTTAGCGACACCGATGGGCGGTACAGTATTGCCGTTCCCCCGGGCCGCATCCGTATTCAGGCTACCTACATCGGCTACGAGAACTTTGACACCGTGGTGCAGGTGTCGCGTACCGACCGCGAGATCGAGGTGAACCTGATCATGGGCCAGACTTACCTCACCACCGGCGAAGTGATCGTGTACGGCCGGCGGGCCTCCGGGCAGGCCCAGGCCCTGCGGGTGCAGCAGTCGGCCATTACGGCCCAAACCATCATTCACGCCGAGCTCTTCAACAAATACCCCGACATCACGCTGGCCGAAACGGTACAGCGGATGCCCGGCGTGACGATCACCCGCAACCGCGGGGAGGGGGAGCTGGTGCAGGTCCGGGGACTGCCCGAGCAGTATACCGCCATCTCCCTCAACGGCCAACGCCTGCCGGTGGTGCAGCCCGAGGCCGACCGGGCGGGGAGCCTGGACATCATTCAGTCCAACCTGGTCGACGAGGTGCGCGTCATTAAGGCCCGCAGTGCCGACATGGATGCCGATGCCATCGGGGGAACGGTAGACTTCCGCATCCGCCAGCCCGAACAGCGCTTCGAGGTGCTGCTACAGGGCGGTGTGGGCAACAATTTCGGCTTCGACCAGATTCCCGGCCAGTCCTCCGGCATCAGCCAGGCCGCGGCCGTCCTGAACTCCGAATTGGCCGACGAATCCGTGTACGGACTCCTGGCGGGCAGCTACTTCCGCCACGCCCGCGGCAACCGTACGCAGCGCTACGACTACGGGGAGAATGGGGTGACGGGCACGCAGGTGAATAGGGTGCGCCCCATCGACACCGACCGCGCCACCACCAAACGCGGCGTCGTTGGGGCCATCGAGTTGCGTCCCAGCATCTACAACCGGCTGCGCCTGAGCTATAATTTTAGCGCCAGCGACGACGACGTAACCACCCGCGAGGCCAACTTCAACCGCGACGGCGGCCGCCCCGAGGAGCGCATCACGAGCAAGTGGAGAGAAGAGCGCCGCCTCAATATGGTCGCCCTGGAGGTGGAGAATAATTTCAAACGCCTTACGCTCGACTACGCGCTGAGCTTTGCCACCACCGGCGAGCGGCTCCTCGACCGCCAGCGCGCCTTTCATGCCCTCACTTTCGGCAATCCGACGGACCTCACCGAAGAGGAGTACCTGCGGCAGGTAGCCACGGATACCCGCTTTGCCGACCAGCAGTTCCCCCGCGTGGCGACCGAACAGCACGGCCTGGACCTCGACGAGGACATCGCCATCGGGGAATTCAACCTCACCCAGTTTGTCAACGAGAGCCGCACGAGCTTCGTGCGGGCCGGCGGCCGGTACCGCATCAAGGAACGAACGTACCGGGAGTACTTCCGCCGCAACCAATCCAACGCGCCTCCCGCCATCGTCGGCGGCGCGTTCAGCGACTTAGCGGACGAGGACCTCATCGATCCCGATCCCGATCTTAATGCCGGCCCCAACTACTACGCTGCGGAGCGCATCGCGGCGGCCTACCTGATGTACGTGGCGAACTGGACGGCCAAGTTCAGCTCCTCCGTGGGCCTGCGCTATGAGTATACCGACCTGGATTACACCCTGCTCCGCGACGGCGCTACCGACAGCACCACCTACAACGACCTCTTTCCCAGCCTCAACCTGACCTACCGGATCCGCCGGGACCGCCAGCTCCGCTTCGCCTACTACGAGGCCCTGGCCCGGGTTCCGTACTCCACGGTTGTGCCTACGGACCGCTTCAGCGAGCGCCGACAGGCCCGCCTGGACGTCTACTCCATCAGCGCCTCCGACGTTGCCCCTACCTACAGCCGCAACTTCGACCTGACCTACGAGCGCTACGGCCGCAATGACGGCCTCATCAGTGTCAGTGCCTACGCCAAGTTCTTGCGGGACCCGACGGTGCGCACCGCCGAATTCGCCTTCGTCAACGGCCAGCCCTCCCTGGGTTACTCGATCATGAACACCCCCGATGCCCGCCTGCTAGGGCTGGAACTCGGCTTTTACCAGAGCCTGGCCTTCGTCAGCACCTCCCTGCGCTACCTCAACCTGAACGGCAACGTCAACCTCAACAACTACCGGATCTCCGGGCAGAACCCGGAGGGGGCCACCCTGGCCCAGGCCCCGCGCCGCTCGGCTAACCTCAGCTTTGTTTACAGCGATCCCCGCTACCGCCTCAACCTCGTCCTGGCCGGCAACTACCGCAGCTCCACCCTCGACCTCCTCCAGGATGGCGAACCCATCTGGATCAACTCCGTCATCAGCCTTGACCTCGCCGCCGACTACGAACTCTTCCAAGACATCAGCGTGTACCTCCGCCTCAACAACGCCACCGACCACCGCGCCCAGCGCTGGATCGGCAAACCGGATGAGGAGGGCGCGCAGCTGACCTCCACCACGCAGTATGGGATTTGGGGAGTGCTGGGGCTGCGTTGGCGACCGGGGCGGTAAGGGAAGGGTTTACCAATTACGAAGTACCAATTACAAAGTACCATTTGCGTGGATGCTCGCCCCGATAGCTATCGGGACTCGTGCGCGAAAAGCTCTGCGCAACTCCGCGTACTCTGCGGTGAATCCCCACGAGCGTAGCGAGCATCCCCGCTAGGACGAGCGTAGCGAGCATAGCCGTAAATTGTAAATGGTACATTGTAAATTGGAAATTGTAAATCCTTTCAGGTAAGTTTGCCCAAAGCCACCCCACACATGAAGTTCTCCGTTTCCAGTTCCGATCTGCAGAAGAAATTACAGCTTGCCGGGGGCGCCATCGCATCCAATCCGGTGCTGCCGATTCTGGAAGATTTTCTGTTTACGATCACGGGGAAGACCCTGCAGATTGCCGCTACGGACCTCGAGACGAGTGTAGTCACCAGCCTGGAGGTGAATGCCGATGGGGACGGTGAAGTCGCCGTACCCGCCCGCATCCTCATCGATACGCTAAAGGCCCTGCCGCAGCAGCCGATCACCTTCGACGTGAACGAGGACAATTACGGCATTTCCATCACCTCCGCCTACGGCAAGTACAAGCTGGC
This sequence comes from Lewinellaceae bacterium, assembly GCA_963710195.1. GTDB lineage: Bacteria > Bacteroidota > Bacteroidia > Chitinophagales > Saprospiraceae > Neolewinella. The sequence continues at coordinate 988,909 of CAVPZF010000008.1, read as the reverse complement.
CGGCGAGCCCGGGGGAGACTATCCCAACATCCCCACGCCGAGCGAGGCGGACGAAATCAGCGTGACGGCCATGCGCCTACTGGAAGGCATCAACAAAACGCTGTTCGCTACCTCCACCGACGAGCTGCGTCCCGCCATGACGGGCGTTTTTTTCCAGGTCGACTTCTCGAAGCTCGTCATGGTCGCCACCGATGCCCATAAGCTGGTGAAGTACAGCCTCAGCGACCTGAGTGGCGAGATCACCAGCAGTTTCATCATTCCCAAGAAGGCCCTCAACCTCCTCAAGGGCGCCCTCCCACACTCCGACGTAGCCGTCAGCATCAGCTTCGACAAGGCCAATGCTTTTTTTGAATACGGCGACACCAAGATGGCCTGCCGCCTCATCGACGCCCGCTACCCCGACTACAACGCGGTGATTCCGGTGGACAACCCCAACGTCCTGCTCGTCAACCGCTCCGATTTCCAGAACAGCCTGAAGCGGATCGTCATCTACGCCAACAAGACTACCAACCAGGTCATCCTCAACATCGCCGACGGCAGCCTCACGGTCAGCGCCCAGGACCTCGACTTCAGCAACGAGGCCACCGAACAGCTCAGCTGCTCCTACCAGGGCACCCCCCTGCAAATCGGCTTCAACGCCAAATTCCTCGTCGAAATGCTCGGCGTCCTGGAGGGCGAGGAAGTGCGCCTCGAAATGTCCACCGCCACCCGCGCCGGTATCCTCCTCCCCACCGAACAGGAGGGCGGACAAGACATTATGATGCTGGTGATGCCGGTGATGTTGAGTAATTAGTGAAGGGAAAAGGGTGAAGGATGAATGGATTGAAGCCCCCCCTCAAACCCTCGATCCCTTACCCCTCGATCCTTCAATCCCTATCCCTACCTTCCCTACCATCCGAAACCGCCACGCTCCCCCCATCTTTCCACCCCGCGTCCCCGCCCTGCCCCCCGCCCGCGAATGGACCCTGGGGAATGGACTCCGTGTGGTAGCCGTACACGTCGCGCAGGCGCCTATTTTGATCACGGAAATGATCTGGCGCGCCGGCCGGCCCTTCGAAGCCCAGCGCCTGGTGGCCGGGGCCACGAACGCCCTGCTTACGGAGGGCAGCGGAAGGTACAGCGCCGCCGACCTGGAGCAACTCTTCGAGCAGTACGGCACCTCCCTGGAGACGCCCGACGATAGCGACGTAGCCTGCCTTTCCTTGGCCACCATCGTTAAGCACGCGGACCGCCTGCTGCCCGTCATGACCGAAGTGATCGCCGTGCCCACCTTTTCCCCCCCGCCTTCAAGCGCTACCTCAAGCGGAGTAAGCAACAACTGCGGGAGGACCTGGAGGATCCCGATACCCTGGCCTACCGGATGCTGTCGGAAGCCGCCTTCGGGGCGGATAATCCCTACGGCTACGGCGGCGATAAGGGCGATTTCGAGGCGCTTACCCTGGCGGTAATCCGCGCCCACTACAACCAGTTCTACGGCGCCGCGAATGCCACCCTGCGCGTGGTTGGTAAACTCGATGCCGGAGTGGAACAGCTGCTCGAACGTACGTTTGGTCAACTGCCCGTAGGGGACCGCGCCGTTGACCCCGCATACGCCGTGGGGGAACAGGCGCCTGGCCTGCTGCAAGTCCACCGCCCCCGCGCCCAGCAGACGATGATCCGCCGGGGCCGCCGGGGATTCCGCCTCACCGATCCCGATTACGCCGGACTTTGCGTCCTGGAAACCATCCTTGGGGGCTACTACGGCAGCCGACTCATGCGCAACATCCGGGAAGAAAAAGGCTATACTTACGGCATCGACTCCGACCTCGATACGTACCGCTTCGACGGCACTTTCGGCATTTCCGCTGACGTGGCCAACGAGAGCGTAACTGAAGTGCGTACTGAAATCCTCACCGAAATGGAGAAGCTGCGTCAGGACCTCGTCCCGCCCCAGGAGCTCGACATGGTCCGCGCCTACCTCCTCGGTGGCCTCGTCATGGATCTCGACGGGCCCCTCGCCGTCAGCAGCCGCCACCGCTCCGCCATCATTAAGGAGTACGACGCCGTCGGTCACCTAGCCCGCCTCGACGAGACCATCCGTACCATTACGGCGGAGGAGCTACGGAGCCTGGCTCAACGGCATCTGCGACCTGAACTGGACTGGGAAGTCGTGGTGGGAGGGTGTCATGCGCTAGCGGGGAGCAATATCCTGGGTGGAACGGGCGTGGCTCCGCAGTAGGTGCAGGGAAGTCCGCTCACCGCCGCCAACTTGCTCCTTTACGCCTACGCTTTACCTCAAAAAGCGTCACCTAGCCCGCTAGCATTCCCTTTTGGAGGCTCGTAAGACCCAAACAAGCTCTAAGAACAAAATTGAAAAATTGGTGGCTGTTACTCCGCAGTGTCAACCCAGTAGCTGCGTAGAACTCCGTTCTAAACTGCCTTCCACCCGCGCCCACGCCCGCATCAGCATCAGCATCCCCTATCCCAGCGGCAGCTCTAAAGAACTAACGAACTACCAAACTAACGAACTACCAAACTACCAAACTACCACCCCTCACTAACCCCACTCTCCGCATACCCGATCCGTTGCGCGACGGCCCGCAGGGTATCTCCGCCGTCGAGGTCGAAGGTGATCGGCTCCGTATAGACCCGCCAGCCCTCCACGTCCGCATCCGCCGGGAGAATGCGGTAGGCGATCTGGGCCCCGGGCGTCTTGCTCTCCAACACGAAGCGGCCGACGCTGTCGCGGCGTAGCTGCGGACGCCCCGTGACCGGCATTTCACCGGACCCGTTCCAGAAGCGTTGTACCATTTCCACTTCCGGCTCGCTGCCCAGGTCGCCCACGCGGGCCAGCCAATCATCCGTGGCACCACGTAATTCCTCAAGTTTTTGCTGGTATTCCGCTTGCCCGGCCAGGTTTTGCAACTCGTAGGGGTCGTTCTTGGTGTCGAAAAGTTCCTCGGGATCCTTAGTCTTGCGGAACCACTGCGCCTGGACATCCGTCAGTTGCCCCGCGTCGCGCAGCCGCAGCAGCTCCTGCATGGAGGCCATCTGCTCGCGGTACGCCACCGGCAGGTAGTACTCGCGCTCGGGGTAGTAGTTGCGTAGGTATTTGAAACGGTGGTCGCGGGCCGCGCGGATGCGGTCGTAAATTTCGTCCAGCCGGTCGGCGGCCCCGAAAGACGTACTCCCGCGCCGGCTGCCGGTATTCCCCGAGGTTGGCCTGCCCCTGGAGGTAGTCTGCTGGCTCGATCCCAGCCAGGCTGTGCACGGTGGGCGCGAAGTCCACGAAGCTGAACAGCATAGAGTCCACCTCCCCCGCGCGCTGGTCATCGGGCCAGGCCACGATCATGGGCACCCGCATTCCGCTGTCGTAAAGCAGGCGTTTTTGGCGGGGCAGCGGACCGCCGTGGTCGCTGTAGAAGAATACGATGGTGGAGTCGATGAGCCCGTCCCGCTCCAGTTGGTCGAGCAGGAAGCCCACCTGCTGGTCCATGATGCGGATGTTGTCGTACACCCGCCGCGCGTCCCGTCGGGTCGATTCCGTGTCGGCCAGGTAGGGGGGGAGGGGTGGCTGTACGTCGGTTGGGAGCTGGATTTCTGCCCGCCCGTCCTCCGTGTGCGCCATATCTCCCCAGCTTTCGATGTCCGATCCGGGCTCCTCGAAGCCCTCGCGGAAGCGCAGCATGCGGGTATGTGTTCCCCATACCTGGCTTTCGTGGGTGATTTCTAAATTAAATACGGAGAAGAAGGGTTGGCCCGCCCGCCGGTGGCGGTAGTGCGCCCGAGGCCCCTGCTCGTCCCAGGCCGTTTTCGGCGCCTGAAATTGGTAGTCCGTCTTCTCGTTGTTGGTGGTGAAGTAGCCGTGCTCGCGCAGCACCTGCGACATCATCTTCACCTCCGGCGGCGGTAGGGCCCCGTACTCCCCCGGCAGCCCGATGGCCCGTAGGCGTTCCACGCCGTACTGCGTCCGCATGTGGTGCCCGCCGGTGCTGATGGGGTACATCCCCGTGGCGATCGCATGGCGGCTCGGCGCGCACACCCCGGCCACGCTGAAGGTGTTTGGGAAACGTACCCCCCGGGCGGCCAACCGGCTCAGGTTGGGGGTCTGGATGGTCGAATCCCCGAAAGCGGCGATGAGCGGACTCATGTCTTCACAGACAATCCAGAGAATGTTCGGCCGCGCTGCCGGGCCGGTTTCCGCGGGCGGGTCCTCCGGTGCGTTTCCGCAGGCTAGGAGTAGGGTAAGTAGGAGGGCGGGGCCGTAGGTGGACACCCACCGGGAGGCATGAGCACATTGATTCATAAGCGAAAAAGTAGGTAATACCTGCGATACGGACCCAGCAGGCTGCTCCTGTTGCCTCTTGCCTTCCACCCGCGGCCCCCCGCCCACTTTTCTTTACGCGGAGACCTACTGCAAATGGAATAGAAACAGCACCGATGGGGGAAGTTACCCCATTGACGGCGGAGTCCCTATCTTAGAAGGGACTACCCCCCACCCAATACCCATACATCATGCTGCGCACCACGTTTACTCTTGGTTTTTTCCTGCTTATCACCCTCCTTACGGCCGCCGATAGCCTGGTCGTGCGACCGATCCACGAGCGCTTACTGCTGGTGCAGTACGTCGAAGGCACGATCAGCTACCACGGCAACGGACAGGTGGCTAACGACGATCGGGTGATGGTGGTGCCGTTGGATGTGGGGGCCGCGACCCTGCCGGGCAGTTACGCCCTCCGCAGTGCCGACGATGCCGCCTACGGTGCGGGCCAAGTGCCCCTGAGTGTAGCCCGCAAGACGAAGCCGGACCGTATCTCCCACATCTGCGACGGTTGGGGTTACCTGCCGTATTATAACGCGACCGGCTGCCTGAATCCACAGCCCGACCGCGTGCTGGAACACTACCTCTACCTGGAACTGCCCGAAGCCCTGACGAGCGGCAAGACCTACACCTTAGACCTGGATGCCAGCCTGAACGGTACTGCGCAGACCGCCACGTTTACCTGGGACGACCGGGCCACGCACTCCGAGGCCCTGCACGTCAACAACCTGGGCTACGTGCCCACGGCCCCCCTTAAGGCGGGCTACCTCTACCACTGGGCCGGGGACGCGGGGGGACTGGATTTCGCGGCCTACGCCGGGGAGCCGTTCTACCTGATCGACGCTACGGATAACTCCGTTGCCTTTACCGGTACGGTCGCCTTCCGCAAACCCGCCGATAATGTAGAAACCCTGCAAAATAACCCGAACGAGACGCCGGACCAAAACTTCCAGGCGGCGGCCGTGTGGGAGTGCGACTTTTCCGCTTTCTCCACTCCGGGGTCCTATCGGCTTTCCGTTCCCGGCGTGGGGGCCTCCTTCCCCTTCGAGGTGATGGCTGATGTCTACCGCGCACCCTACATCGCCACCATGCGGGCCTTTTACCATAACCGGAGCGGCATTGCCAAAACCGAGCCCTATACCGCCTTCACGCGGCCGGCCGATCACAATCCGGCCGTCACCCCCGGCTTTGGCAACCGCCTGGTGTACACCGATTTCACGATCTGCGCGGCTACCTCTACCGATGCGGCCCGGGTCGATTCGGCGAGCTGGACGGCCGGCCGGCGGGGCACCCTACAGGAAACCTTTGGGTGGTACCAGGACGCCGGGGACTGGGATGCCTACCCGACTCACCTGAAGGTGCCCAGCAGCCTCATGTTCCTGGTGGAGGCCTTCCCCAATAACTTCACCGACGGGGAGCTCAACATCCCCGAGAGCGGGAACGGCCTCGTCGACATCCTCGACGAGGCGCGCTGGCTGCCGCGCTTTTACAAGCGACTCAAGGACGAAACCGAGGCAAAGGGCTGGAGCACCGGTGGGGTAGGGGGTGCCCGGATATTCGGTGACCTCTGGGGCACGGACAGCGGGCCGGGCAACACCGGCCGGGGCAGCTGGCAAGACAACGACCGCGACTGGTACGTCAGCGGGGAGGAGCCGGTGAACACCTTCGCCTACGCGGGCATGGCCGCCCACCTGGCCTACGTACTGCAACAGGAGGGGCAGCCCGACCCGGAAGGCATCGACTGGCTTGCCGAAGCCGAAGCCACCTACACCTGGGCCGCCGCCCGCTACGCGGCTGATTTTGCGTGCCAGGACCAATCCATCGCCCGGAAGAAAAATTACGCCGCTGCCGCGCTGTACCGGATGACCGCCGCGGAAGCTTACCACCGTGATTTTCGGGAAAGCTGGGCTGATATGAACACCAGGGACGCCCTGACTGATGACGGTCCCTACGGCGCCTTCATTTACCTAAGCCTGCCCGGAACGGCTACGGAGCCGGACCTGCGGGCGGAGGTGCGGGCCAAGCTGGTCGGCTACGCCGACTTCATCCTGCTTTCCTTTACCGAGGAGCGGGCGATGCGCTACGGAGGGAACCCCTACTTCCCCATGTTGATCGGCCAGGCTACCACCCCGATGGTCTTTGAGGGCATCATCACCCATGCGTTGCTGCGCAAGGATCAGCCGGAAAAGGCCGCCGAGTACCTCAAGTATCTTTACACTACGGCCGACTATTTCCTCGGTACCAATCCCCTCAACTATACCTGGATCACCGGGCTCGGGGAGCGGGGGCCGGAGGAGCTGTTCCACCTCGATTTCTGGTACGATGGCCACCCGGGGTATCCGGACGGATTCGTCCCGTATGGCCCCTGGCTGCGCAGGACGAGTTGGCAGTTCATGGGGCCCTGGGACAACGACTTCGCCGAGGTAAGTCTTTACCCCGAGATCAACGCCTGGCCCGGTCACGAGCGGTGGTTCGGCCAGCGGCCCTCACCCCTGGTCGCGGAGTTTACCGTGCACCAGTCCATCCTCAATTCCACGGTACTCTACGCCGCGCTGGTGGCCGCGAACGGCGACGATAGCGATCCGGGCACGTCGACCCGTCGGGGGCCGCAAACTCTTTCCGGGCTGGCCGTTTTCCCTAATCCAACTACTGCGCGGGTCCGCCTGACTGGCATTGCGGCGGAGCGCATCGGCTCGGTTAGCCTATACAATGTGGGGGGTCAACTGGTGGATCACATGGCCGTCGCTACGGAACTGAGCGTAGGCGAGCAACCGCCGGGCATCTACGTCCTGCGGGTAATCGCGCGCGACGGGCGGCAGGCCAACCTGCGCCTAGTCATCGAATGAATGGGGTGGGGTGTCCGGTGATTGGCTAGTCGATGGGCACCTCCCGTTCCAACTGCTGGGCGGCCGGGGTTTTGGGAGCTTCGATCACGAGCATGCCCTCCGTAAAGCGGGCGGTGATGCCGGCGCGGTCCACCCCCTCACTCAACTCGAACCAGCGCTCGAAGCTCTTGATGGGGTATTCCTGCAGGAGGAAATCCGGGTGCGGATCGCCCGGCGTACGGGTGCCGCTGATGTAAATGTGGCGGTCGGTCAGGGTAATGCGTACCTGCTCCTTGGCGAAGCCGAGGCAGTAGACGTGTGCCGTAAAGCCCGTTTCGGTTTCGGCAATGTTGACGGGCACGTTGTGCTTGGGGCGGCGGGGGCCGTACCGGGGGCGGCGCCGCCCCCGGTGTTGAGTTTGCTCTTGCATGTTTGCTTGGTTTGGTGGGGTAGACGGAGCGCCGATTGGATTACTCTATTCTTCCCCAGAATATTCTTCGTAGTCGCGCAGCAGGTCCCGCAGTCGCCGGCGGGCATAGCCCTTGCGGGAGATCACGGTCTTCAGGGGGACGCCCAGGTCATGGGCGATCTCGCGCAGGGTCTCTCCGCCCATGACGTGGCGCACGAATACTTCCCGTTGCTTTTCGGGAAGGTGCTCCAACGCCGCTTCAATTTCCTCCGCCACGGCAGCGAAATCAGGGGTGTCTGCTGTGGCATGAAACGCGTCATCCGCTTCCGTGAGGTCCAGGAAGGTAGGGCGGGAGGCGCGGGTGCGGTAGTCATCCGTGATGCGGTTGCGGGCCACGCGGTAGAGCCAGGCGCGCGGTTGGGTGATCACTTCGGTATCCAGGGCGGTAGCCAGGGCACTCCAGACGTCCTGGAGCAGGTCGTCTGCCGCCTCAGCGCCTACCCGGGCGGCCACGAAACGGGCCAGCTCCGTCCCGTAGGTGGTGTAGGCGTAGGTCCAAGCAAGATGTGGAGTGGGGTCGTACATCGGTGGGGTAGACGCAGGGAACAAGCCATTACTCTAAATGGTGTACCTAAGCACCCGCGCCCCCGCAGCCGCACGGGAGGTGTTTCTGCTGGTGCCTGGTCCCAGGCCGGGCGCGGGTACTTGTCGGGTGGCGGCCGCTCCATTTGCACGTTATACCACTTATGGACTACCTTGTGGATACATCGCTCGCGGCTGCCCGGCCTTGCCTCAATCTTCACCAAGCGTTCGCCGTGTTTTCTGTACGTTTTGCCATTTGCCTGCCGTTGTTTTCCGTGCTGCTATTGCTACCGGCGGAAATCAGCGCCCAGTATTCAACGCATGACCTGCGGCGGGGAGTGGACCGGGCGGACCGGCTGGTCGCCTCCACCGAGAACAGGAAAGCGCTCAAACTGGCGGATTCCCTGACTGTGGTGCTTCAGAACGCCGGCATGATGGACAGTCCGCTGGGCCTCGACCTGCTGCTGGTGACGGCCACCGCCCACGGCAACAGCAACCGCGACTCCACCGCCATGGCTATGCTGTTGCACCTCCGGGAAGAGAGCCGCCGGTGCGAACGCTGGTCGACCTACGTCTCTACCAACCTGGTCCTGGCGCAGCTTTACCAGAAGATGAAACGCGGAGGGAGTGCCAGAATAGCGCTGGACGACGCCAAGCGCTTTATCGATACTTACGCACTGGACTCGATCTACCCCGCCTACGCCCTGCGGATGGCGTACTGGCACCGCTCCGTCTCCCGCGACCGGGACTCAGCGATTCAGCACGCCCAGCGGGTGATCGAGCGGGCTCCCCTGTATGCGGATTCCGTCACGCTAGCTAGCGGCTATTTGGTGATGGGGTACCTAACGGACATTTACCCCGAGCAATCTATCGCGTACTTTCAACTCGGCATCGCACTGTGCCGCAAGCTGGGCGACCACGTGGGGGTGAGCTACCTGTTTAGCGGACTGGCTACCCGGATGATCGCCCAACAGCGGTACCGGCAGGCCCTGAGCTACAACGACTCCAGCATCGTGGCCGCGCAGCAGGCGGTCTGGGGGGGGCAGGAGAGCAGTACGGCCATTTCCGATGCGCTCCAGGGCCGCGGGGAGATTTACTACAGCCTGGGGCGGCTGGACTCGGCCTACCATTACATGCACGAGGGCCACGACCTCGAGATCGAAATACTCCAGGAGGTCCAGCACCAGAAAGCCCTGGAGGTGGATGCCCGCTACAACGACCACCTCAAGGCGGCACGGATTGCCGAGCAGGCGCGGCAGCTCCGCGATGAGGAACGCCGGAGCTGGCTGCTTTCCCTCGTCGTCGCCCTCGGCCTGATACTCGGACTCGTGCTCACCTTCACCACCGTGCGCTTCGGGAAGCTTAGCCGAGCAAACCGGGAACAGGCCGAAGAACTGAAAAAGGTGAATGCCGCCAAGTCGCATTTCTTCGCCAACGTAAGTCACGAGTTACGTACCCCACTTACCCTGATCCAGGGCCCCATCAGTTCCATCCGGGAGGACGATAACCTGACCGAACGTCAGCGCCGGCTCTTGGAGTTAGCGATTGGTAACGGCGAACAACTGCAGGGGCTGATCGATCAGATCCTGGCATTGCAAAGGCTGGAGGTAGGATTGCCGCAAGTGACAACAAGCCCCACGCTGTTGCTCGACTATTTCCGGCAGTCCCTAGACGCCTTCGCGCCCCTCGCACAGCAGAGGCAACTGAGCTATTCCCGTCAAATTTCCATTCCCCCTACCGCGGTTGCGCCCCTGGACCAGGAGAAGTGCCGCATCATCCTGGCCAATTTGCTGGCTAACGCGTGCAAGTTTACGCCGCAGGGTGGGGAGGTAGCGGTGAGCATCCGCTACGACTCTACCACCCTGACGATAGCGGTACGGGACACCGGACCGGGGATTCATCCCGATGACCTGCCGAACGTATTTGATCGGTTCTACCAGACCAAGCGAACGGATCTCCCCGCCCAGGGCGGCACCGGCATCGGCCTAGCCCTCTGCAGGGAGTACGTCAACCTATTCGGGGGAACCATCCGTGTGGCGAGCCGGGCGGGGGAAGGCACCACCTTCTTCGTGCGCATTCCTTTGGAGGCCCTCCGGGTAGCGGCAGCAGCGACTAAAGCCCCCGCCAAGCGCCCCTCGCCCGTGTCCGGAGTCGATATACGCCGCGCTCCCCCAGCCGCTGCCGTGGGGGGTAAGCCCCGCATTCTGGTGGTAGAGGATAACACCGACCTACTGGAATACCTGCAATTCATTCTATCCGGTCACTACGGGGTGGAGACGGCCCGTAACGGACGGGAAGCGCTGGAGCGCCTGCACCACATGCCCGACTGCCGCCTAGTGTTGTCTGACCTCATGATGCCGGTCATGGATGGCTACGCATTACTCAAACGGCTAAAGAGCAAGGAAGCGACCCGTCACCTGCCGGTGATCATGCTGACCGCGCGGGGTGACGCCCAAGACCGCCTGCGTGCCCTACGCATCGGGGTGGACGACTACCTGACGAAACCCTTCGAGGAGGAGGAACTTCGGCTGAGCATCTCCCGGCTGCTAAGCAATCAGGAAGTGCGGGCTACTACCGAAGCCGAGCTCCGGGGGGCGGGGGAGCCCGTCCCGGCCCGCTCCGCAGCGGACCACGAGTGGCTGGAACGCTTTGAGGCCTACGTCACCTCCCAGATCCCCAATTCCTCCCTGACGGTACCTGACCTCGCCCTTGAATTTAACATGAGCGATTCTACGCTGCTGCGGCAGGTCAAGCGCCTCACCGGACTAACTACCCTGCAGTACGTGCAGGATGTTCGGCTGAATACAGCGCGCCGGCACCTGGAGATGGGCACCCATACTTCGATCGGTGCCTTAGCGTATGCCGTTGGGTACCGGGACGCCCGTTCCTTCAGCCGCGCTTTCCGCAATCGCTTCAATAAGCTGCCGTCGGAATATCCGGACGCGGACGCGGGTGCAAAGTAAATTCCCACAGAACTCACGCGCACGGATCGTCCGGAGATTATACTACTGTAACCAGTAAGCTGCCCCCGTGTCCGATCTTTCTACTGACCTCTCCTCCCTCATTCCGGCCTGCCGCCGGGGGGAGTTGCGGGCCCAGGAAGCATTCTACCGGCGCTCCTTTCCCCGGCTGCTGCCCATCTGCCTGCGCTACCTCGGGAGCCGGGAGGAAGCCGTTCGGGTGACGAACGCCGCCATGCTGGTGGTTTTTCAGTCGCTGGATCGCTACGAAGAAACCGGCAATCTGGACGGCTGGCTGACCACGATCACCCGGCGGACGGTGCTTACCCACATCCGCGACGAGTCGCGGGCGCAGCGCCGCTTTCTGGATAGAGCCTTCGTCTGGCCCGCCACGGTACCCAACGACGCCCTCGACCGACTGGCCGTGGAGGACATCCTCCAGCTGCTCCACCGCCTGCCGGATCACCTGCGGGTGGTATTCAGCCTGGTGGTCTTCGACGGCCATACCCACGCGGAGGTTGCTGATGAACTGGAGATCGCCGAAACGGCCAGTCGGTGGCGGCTGCGCAAGGCGCGGCAGCTCCTGCAACGGACCTACTTAGCTACTCACCAGACCAAAGATGCCGGCAAATGAATGAGCACGAGACACACTGGCGCCAGGCACTGAATGCGTACACCCCCGCCGCTACGGATGCGGACTGGCTGGCGATGCGGGCACAATTACCGGGCGGTAAACCGTCCCCGCGAAAGCCCTTTCGGTGGTGGCTGGTCTTACTGCTGTTGCTGTTGGTGGCGGCGGGGACGCAGGTGCAGTGGAAGAATACCAACCTTCCACCGGCAAGCGGGCCTGCGCCCGCTCTGGTCTCTCCCGATCCCGTTCGCCCGGAAGAGCCGGTCCGACCGATCTCAGTCCTCCCTCGCCTTCCGACCGCTCCCCCGCGGCAGCTGGTAGCGTCAGCTATTCCTTTCGATACGATGGCCCAGGTCATACCCGCTGCCCCCGTGGTCGCGCGCCCAAGCGAGCGGCTTCGCCGGGTGGATCTCTTGCCGGTGCTCCGTCCCCGACCGGTCCGCTACCGCCCATTGGCCCGGCTGGAGGCGATTGGAAAGTCGCTGATCGTCGTACCGCCGCCCCCCCGCGTCCGCTACCTCGAGAACGGATTATACCCACCTATTAAAACCACCAGATTACACTAGACCATGCGCTGGACCTTACCCCTGTTTTTCTTACTAAGCCTGACCGGTGGGCGTCTGCTCGCCCAGCTACCGGACAGCCTTAATCCCTCCCGGCTGAGCTACGGGATGAACCTGTACGTGCCGGCCCGAATCGCCTACAGCTACGGGGTTTCCTTTGACGTAGAGGCGCGCGTACACCGGCGATTCAGCTGGCTTGCGACCCTCGGGCGCAGCAGCGAGGATGATACCTATGGCTTTAGCGGCGGCGTCCCCGTAGATACTACCCTGGCCGGACGGCCCGGTGATTTTCCCCGCACCCGCGGCCCCGGCAGTATCCAGGAACAGTTTGTGCGCTACTATGCGGGAGCGGGCGGCCAGGTGAACTTTCGCATTGGATCGGGCGACTTGAGTCTGGGGGCGCTGCTGACGCTGGGGATCAACAGCCTCCAACAAACGCTAGCGTTCGGGGACCAGCAACTGCAAGAGCTGCCCGGACCGGACGGGACCCTGACCCCGGGGCCACCCCGCGGGCTGTTCGGTACCGCGACGATCCGCTACCGCTCGGTCGTGCAGCCGGGTGCGCGCCTGCAACTGCACTATACCCGCTGGATCAGCCCTACCCTGGCCCTCCGTGGCGGAATCGCCGGCAACTTGTGGGGCACCGACCGGCGAACCTCGTTCGGGGCAGGTGAGCGGTTAAAATACGAGGTACGGGACGTGCAGTACCAACCGGGCTTTGACCCCGCCCGGGACAACTATCCTTTACCGGCACCAGAATATATCCCTACACCACGGCCGGAGCAGGTCCGGTTGCACCTGCACTGGAATCTCGGAATCGTATACAAACCCACCAAGCTATGAGTAAGCTGCTCCTCTTATCCCTTTTCTTATTCACTACGGGACTGTCCGCCCAGTTGACGCTCGGACCGACCGTTTATGCCGGTCCCGCCTGGATTGCGGATGAATCGGGCGACGGTCAGGGAACCGCCCACGGCTTCGGGCTACAGCTGGGCTACGACACGGGTAAGCCGTGGGGCCGGCTGCTGCTCGAGCTATCCCGGACGGACTTCGGGGGCTTCGCCGCATCGCGCAGTTTCTCTCAGGTGGTGGCCGCGGCGGAGCCGGGCGCTCCCTCTACTATCGTATCGCTCCGCACTGTTATTCCCCGCTGGCGGGCCTACCGGGTGATGGTGGCCGGCGAGTGGCCATTCAAGCCGATATCGCCCAAATTACGCGTGGGCGGCGGCCTGGGTGCTTTACGGTTGGTGGATGAGGACAGACGCTTGGGAGACGTAGCCGAACAAACGCTGGAGGGCCAGGAGGTGCCTCGCCAATTCCTGGAAACCTTTTTAGTACGCGACGGCATCATCGAGCGGGTCGACTCACGTACGATTTCGACGGAGGGACTACCGCCCGTGCTGCGCCGTACCCGCCTGGTTTATAACCTGCGGCTTACCTACGACCTGAGCGACGACGTAAGCGTCTCCCTGCAGTGGGAATCTACTCTTGGCGCCATCGGTCGGGCGTACGGGCCCGGTGGGGAAGAGACGATGGTCGGGCGACTGGACCAGCTGCGGGTGGGCGTGGTCGGGCACGTTTTCGGGTGGTAGGCCAGCACGTAGTCCGGCACTTATAGGTGTCAGGCCGAGACCGGGTACCGGTCAATTGCATAGGGCTGAACCAGCGTCTCCACCGATAGGCCGAGCTGCTGACTCAGGGCGTGGACCATCTGCCCGGTTAGCCTCCTTCGCTTGTTTAAAATCTCGGAAACGCGGCTTGGGGAGCCGATAGCGTCGGTCAGGTCGGAATTTTTTAGTCCCTTCTCCTCCATACGGATGCGGATCGCTTCGACCGGGTCTGGTGTCTCGAGCGGAAATGCCGCCGCTTCGTAACGTTCGATCAACACGACAGTACGTCCATCTCATCGCTTTCCGGAGTACCTGCGGGAGCCTGGAAGATTTCTGCCACACGGGTTAGCGCTAAGTCGTAATCGGCTTCCGTCTTGATTGGCTTAATACCCATATTTGATCGATTAGTAAGTTGAAGCATCTATATTGTCGTACTCGGCAGGAGTGCCGATAAACTTCACGAAAATGATTTGCTTGGGATAATTAATCCAGCTTACCAGACGAAAGTCGTTTCCCTTTATGTTAAACACGGCTCGGTCATTAGGGAAAATACTGGCGTGCGCGTAGGTCGCCTTGACATCGTGTGGCGTAGCCCAGTCCGTTTTCTCAGCTACATCGAACCAAGGTTTGAGCGGAACCTCAGCCGATGCATGCTTCTCCCAAAATTCCCGAAGCGTTCGCTTAGCAATCACTCTCACGACGTCCACGATAGGGCGAAGTTCCCAAGCTGGGAACTTTAACCTTCTTGTCATCATGGTGGAAGAACGTCTTTTGGCGCTTACCCCTTATTCCGTAAATCGTCGATAAACCGCGTCAGCTCCATCTCATCGTACACCAGCACTTCGCGGGGTTTTGAGCCCTGGGCCGGACCAACAATACCTAGCTGCTCCATCTGGTCCATGATGCGACCGGCGCGGTTGTAACCCAGTTTCAGGCGGCGCTGGATCATGGAGGTGGAACCGTGTTGTTGCTGGATGATCAGGCGGCTGGCATCCTCGAACATGTCGTCGAGGTCGGCGTAGCTGAGGGCTCCGGAGCCGGCCATCTCCTCGTCGGTGTTGTACTCGGGCAGGAGGTAGGGTTCCACGTAGCCGCGCTGGTTGCCGATGAAGTTGATGACCTCCTCTACCTCGGGGGTATCCACGAAGGCCCCCTGCAGGCGCACCACGTCGCCGCCGTTGCTGAGGAGCATGTCGCCCCGGCCGATGAGCTGGTCGGCACCGCCGGAGTCGAGAATGGTGCGGGAGTCGACCTTGGCCGTCACCTTGTAGGCGATCCGCGCCGGGAAGTTGGCCTTGATGACGCCGGTGATGATGTTCACCGAGGGGCGCTGAGTCGCGATCACCAGGTGGATGCCCACGGCCCGCGACAACTGCGCCAGGCGCGCGATGGGCATTTCTACCTCCTTACCGGCCGTCATGATGAGGTCGGCGAACTCGTCGATGATGAGCACGATGAAGGGCAAAAACTTGTGACCTTTTTCGGGATTCAGTCGCCGGGCCACGAACTTCTCGTTGTACTCCTTGATGTTGCGCGCCGCCGCCTTCTTGAGCAGGTCGTAGCGCTGGTCCATCTCGATGCACAGCGAGTTGAGGATGTGGATGACCTTGGTCGTCTCGGTGGTGATGGGCTCGGTCTGCCCGGGCAGGAAGGCCAGAAAGTGGCTTTCGAGTTTGGCGTACGGAAAGAGTTCCACCTTCTTGGGGTCGATCATCACCAGCTTGACCTGGCTCGGGTGCTTCTTGTAGAGCAGCGACATGATGATCGAATTGATGCCGACCGACTTACCCTGTCCCGTCGCCCCGGCCACCAACAAGTGGGGCATCTTGGCCAGGTCGGCCACGAGCACTTCGTTCTTGATGGTTTTTCCGAGGGCCAGGGGGAGGTCCATCTTGGCGTTGCGGAACTTCTCGCTCTCGAGCACTTCCCGCATGCTTACCATCTGCGGATTTTTGTTGGGCACCTCGATCCCGATCGTGCCCCGGCCGGGGATAGGCGCGATGATGCGGATGCCGAGGGCGGCCAGCGAGAGGGCAATGTCGTCCTCCAGGTTCTTGATCTTGGAGATGCGTACGCCGGGGGCGGGGACGATCTCGTAGAGCGTCACCGTCGGACCGATCGTGGCGCGGATCTTGGTGATCTCGATCTTGTAGTTGAGCAGCGTCTCGATGATCTGGTCCTTGTTGGCCTCCAGTTCGGCGCGGTCGACCTCGTGCTTGCCGCTGTCCATCTCCACCAGCAGTTGCAGGTGGGGACTTTCGTAGGAGGGCAGGTCGAGGGTCGGGTCGTACGGCTCGGAGTGGTCTGCGTTCTCTTCGGTCACGGCCAGGCTGGTATCGATGCCGCTGTCTCCATCGGCCACGATGAGGTTGTCGTTGCCCACGGCCAGGGGGTCGTGGCTCACCAAGGTCAGGTCACCGACGGCCTCCATGGGCATCTCCATCTGTTCGCCCCGGAGCTGCTCCAGCCCCTGTTCGGAAAGGGTGCGGGGGGAGTCGACCTCAAAACTGCTGCCGTCGCCGGGCGCCAGGGAAGCCGTGGGGGCGGACGCAGGTCGTCGGGTGGGCAGCAGGGGGTCTGACTCCCTAGACTGCGGGAACGCGGGTGCGGAGGAACGTGCGGGACGAGGCTTACCCCGGAAGCGGAACGTTTCCGAAAAGTGGTCCACCACATCGTGACGAATCTGGGTGGGGGAGCCGTTGAAGTCGATGCGCGCCTCAAAGATCAGGTACAGCCCCAGCAGCAGCAGGAGCAACAGGATCACACCGAAGCCACCAAATACGCCACTCAGGTGAGAAACGAGGTAGTCCCCGACGCCGCCGCCCAGCGGAAAGTCGGTGAAACTGCCGAACACGAAGCTCAGCAACACCGACATGCCGATGGTGAACAGCATTAGCTTCACGAACAGGTTACTCATCGGCTTCAGGGGCGCGCGCCGGAGGCGGTTCAGCCCAAGTCGGCCAAGGAAGTAGACCAAAATGAAGCTCGGGAGGCCGAAGCAGAAATAGATGAAAAAATTGGAGAGAAAGGCACCGAGTCGTCCCAACCAATTGTCTACCGAAGCCGCATCCTCACTCAGCAGTTTCCAGCTGAAGCGAAGCACGCGGTCCTGATCGATCTTCCAGGTGAAGAGGTAGGAGACAAAGGCGATGGTCAGATAAACGGCAATAAACATTAGCAGCAAACCGAAGAGTTTCGGAATGCGCTCGTCGCTCAATCCCATCCGGAGACCGAGTTGTCCGCTCTTTTTCTTTGCTTTGGCCATACAGTAAAAGGCTTGGGGGCCGGGCGGCGAAAATACGATAAAAGGGGCGAACGCCGGTTTTCGAGCAGGATGTTGTTTAAACACCCGGGGCCACCAGGAAATGAAGTGGGGAAGCATTTCCCGCAGTATACCGGCGGTTTGATATTGGTTAAACCAATATGTATGCAGGGAGGTGTGGTGCTTCCCAATTGCCCATATTTTCGAGTAAAATATAATTCATGCGCTACCGGTGCCTTCTGGTTCTCTGTTTTCCTTACTTGCTTTACGGGCAGACGAATAAGGTATACACCCTTGACCTTTCTGGCGAGCAGATCGACCTTTCTGGGCTCACGTTCCGCGTCGACCGGGTAATCGACCGCACCGGCGTGACCGACGGCCGCTTCGGCACGGTGTTCACCGGAATGCTAAACAACCAACGGGACCTGGTCGTACAGGATGGCCTGGAGTTGAATCTGGCGGCCGCACTTATGCGTAGCGCGACGGACCGGAAACTTCCTACGGGGACCCTCCAGGTTAGCTACCTACGCATTGACGAGGAGATCACCCTGAGCAGTGAGCGCCGCCGCCTGCAGTTGGAGGCTGCGCTGGAAATGACCGACCCCAGTGGACGACTGCGGGTATATGGTCCGCTGCAGGTGTCCCGCGTGGAGGGTGGACTGGACGTAACTTCAGGACACGCTAGGGCACTGGCGGAGTCGCTGTCTGAGTTGCTGCAGCAAGTGGACCAACTCGTCCGCGAGGGGGAATTTACCGATGGATCCGAGCTTACTGCCCTTCCACCTGCAGACCTGCCGGATGGCGTGCTGTACTCCGTTGCCGATTACCGGGCCGGTCGGGTGGATACCTCCGTACGCCTAGCGCTGGAGTGGCGGGAGGAAATCTGGCTGACCGACACGGGCACCTTTTACGAGGCCGGGTTCATTCGTCCGGAGAACTATTCTCGCCGCGACTTGCGCGAACTTTGGGGCTACCAACACGAAGGGACTACCTATCTCTACCTGCAGCGCAAGTACTACAGCCTGCAGACGGACGCTGTAGGACAAACCCTCGTGGCCATTCCTGGCGGTGTCGTCGATACGGAGGCCCGGACAAAACAGGCAGCCCTAGGCGGCCTTCTTTTCGGCGCGGTTGGGGGGGCCATTGCCAGTTCGGTAGGGGGCCGCGGTCGGGACGATGTGTACACCGTCAACCTGATGTCGGGGGCCCTGGGTCCGCACGAAAGTCCGCAGTCGGTCGCTGACAAAACGGAAGACTACGCCAATCGCATCTTACTGCACCATATATCTCCGGCCGGTAGCCCCGGTCTCCTGCTGCGCTTCGGTGGCAGCGAGTATGTCCTCACTCCAGGTGCGTACACCGTACTGGATGCCGGAGGCGCCCTGACAGTGTCTCTCCCGGAGGAGGACAGCAAGTCGCTCACCAAGAATATTTGGATCACTGAGGGCGAGCCGGCACTCTATACCGTAGTTGTCAACGCAAAGGGAAAGATCGAGCTCACCCGGGGAAGTACGGAGAGCGCCGTGGAGACTGTCCGACGAGTGGCCGGTGGAGCCGAACCGGTCAGCGCCCGGTAGCACCTGCCGCCACCAGGGCAGAGCAGGATACCCCCTTAGCCGTACTTTGTTATGTTTAGGGTGATGAACCCCCTTCCTTCCCTCCTGCTGCTGTGGCTAATGGCGAGTAGCGTGTCGCCCGCCCAACCGCGTGACCGGCCCAACATCATCTTCATCCTGACCGACGACCAGCGCTTCGACGCTCTCGGCTACGCGGGCAATCCCCTGGCCCACACGCCGGAAATGGACCGCCTGGCGGAGCAGGGGACCTACTTCAACCACGCCCTGGTCACGACGCCGATCTGCGCGGCCAGCCGGGCCAGCCTCCTGTCCGGAGTATACGAGCGCACCCACCGCTTCACCTTCGAGACGGGCGACATCCCCGATCGGTACCTGGCCGATGCCTACCCCCGCGTGCTGCGTGACGCCGGATACCGGACCGGCTTTTACGGCAAGTATGGCATCCAATATGCGGGGGAGGACCGGCTCTTCGACGAGTACGAGGTCTACGACCGCAGTGACGACTATGCTGACCGCCGCGGCTACAACCACAAAACCCTTGACGGCGATACCATCCACCTCACCCGCTACACCGGTCAACAGGCCCTGGACTTCATAGACCGCCAGGACGGAACAACGAAGCCCTTCTTTTTGTCGCTTAGTTTCAGCGCCCCCCACGCCCATGACATCGCGGAGGAGCAGTACTTCTGGCAACCGGAAACGGATACCCTGCTGCGCGAGGTCACTATCCCCCCACCCGCGCTCGCCGCCCCGGCCTACTTCACTGCCCTGCCGCAGGCGGTACGGGAGGGCTTTAACCGCGTACGCTGGACCTGGCGCTTCGACACTCCGGAGAAATACCAGCACAGCGTAAAGGGATACTTCCGCATGATCGCCGGCATCGACCTGGAAATAGGCAAACTGCGCGCCAAACTGGCGGAGCGGGGGCTGGCCGACAACACCGTAATCATTATTATGGGCGACAATGGCTACTTCCTCGGCGAGCGGCAGCTGGCGGGGAAATGGTTGATGTACGACAACTCGGTGCGGGTGCCCCTCATCGTGTACGACCCCCGGGGACCAGCGCACCACGAGAGTCCGGAACTGGCCCTGAATATTGATGTGCCCGCGACCATCGTGGACCTCGCCGGGGTACCGAAACCGGAGCAGTACCAGGGTAAGAGCCTACTGCCGATCGTAGCCGGTAGCACAGCTAATTTAGGCCGCGACACCGTCCTGATCGAGCACACCTGGGAGTTTGACCCCATCCCCCCGAGCGAGGGGGTGCGCACGAAGGAATGGAAATACTTTCGCTACCTCAACGACAAGGGAAGCGAGGAGCTGTACCGCCTGACGGACGACCCTGCGGAGACCAAGAATTTAGCCGGTGACCCAGCCTACCGGCCGAACCTGCTGGACCTGCGCCGCCGGTGCGACGAACTGATCGAGCAGTACAGCGATACCTACTCCGATGGCCCCACCGAGCTGTCCGTAGCATACCCGCGCCAAGCAGCCGGCATCCGCCCGCGCGACGCCAGGCCGATGTTTGCCTGGGTGGTACCCCATAGTTCCGCTGTGCAGGACGCTTACCAGCTGCTGGTAGCCGCCTCGCGGGAGCAGATTGAGAACAACGTGGGGGACGTATGGGACAGCAAACGGGTGCCGGCCATCACCGCTACCGGCGTGCCCTACGGTGGTCCGGCGCTGAAGCCGGGCAGACCTTACTTCTGGCGGGTGCGCATTTGGGATGGTTTGAATCAGTTGACCCGCTACTCGGAGGTCCAGGAATTTTCCGGACCGGTAAATTAGCCGGCGCTGGTCCGCCCGACCACCGCTGTTTGTTGCCAGGCCACGCTCCCGCTCCGGCCAACCCCTGCCTTCGCAACATGATGAAAAGCCCCCCGTAGCGCACTGGGGCGAGGTGCGTGCCAACTCCTCCCGGTAATTCTTAGAGTATACGGAAGGAGGGGCATGACCGTTTCTTACGTAATCACCGTTGTTACCTCTCCTGAAATGAACCTCGTTCGCGCCCTGGCCGTAGTGCTCGTTCCCCTGCTTTTGTACGCTCAGCCGGCTTACCCCCACCTGCTAGATTTAGATCAGCACCCCGTGCAGCAGGGAAGCCGGGCGTTCAACGTGATAGAGGTGGTGGACTCTACCACCTACACCGAGTGGGGCTACGGCAAGGTTTATACCGGATTGGTCAATACCCGACGACCGCTGCACTTTGAGAACGGACTGACCCTCGTGCTCAAGCAAGCCCTGCTGCGGGGGGTTGAAGATCGCGACCTCCCTACGGCCCGACTGGTGGTCCACGACCTGCGCATTGACGAAGAGATTACCCCGACCAGCGAGCACCGCCGGCTACAGTTGCTGGCGAGTCTGGAGCTGTTGCAGGACAGTTCCACCACCAGAATCGGTCCGCTGCTGGAAACCGAGGTGCACGGGGGAATAGACGTGACCCGCGGCCACGCCGCCGCCCTGTCGGAGGCCATTGGCCGACTCCTAGACCGCTTCGATCTCGTCGTAGAACCAGCGACTGCGGGGCTACCCGGGCCCACCTACGTGCACGAGACCAGTCGATCGCACCGCCCGGATGGTGCTTACCACGGTTACGCAGACTACCGAATTGGGCGCGTGGATACCTCCGTTCACTTGTCCGCCCGAGCCACCCGCGTGCAGGCCGGACTGGGTAAACTAAGCTTCCGGGCCGCCTACCTGGAACCCGGGCCGGACGCGCAGCCCCGGGATCTGAAGGAGGTATGGGGGTACCACGTAGACGGCCACAGCTACCTACAGATGAACAAAAAATTCTATGAAATCACCCAGGACGAGGAGGGCCGTACACTGGTGTATATTGAGGAGGGGCTGTTCGACCCGGAGGCGATGCGCGTTCAGCTAGTCGGCGGGGCGCTGGGTGGAGTGGTGGGCATGATGGTGTTTGCCGTCGCTAGTGGCTCCGGGGAAGAAACTCCTAGGCTGTACGAAATTGACCTCCGTCATGGGAGCTTAACCCCCTACGAAATGACTTACCCACCGATCCGGGTAGGGCGCCGCACTATGTTAACATCAGCCGAACCTCCGGGGGGGCGCCACATCGAGGTCCACCGTCCGGGCGAAACGCAATCCTTAGGTCCTGGCGAGTACCTGCTGCTAGAACCCGGAGAGCAGGTTTCTTTCGCCACCGTGGGCTTCCGCTGGGAGCCGGTTGCCAAGCGTCTCCGGGAAGGCAGCCTGGAGCGCCCCGTACTGTACCGCATATCCGTCGTAGATTCCGGGGGGGTGAGAATTAGAAAAACCAGTTCCCTCGCGGCGCAACATTTCCGCGAGTCCCTCGAAGCGGGAGCGGTGGAGCCGGCTCGCTAGATCGGCAGGCGGCTGTACTTGCGCTCCCGCCCCAAATACCGTAAGTATAATTATTTAGCGGTCAGTAACGAATCGAATATTCAGGGCATAAAAGCGTAAATTTCCACCGTGCGCCTACTCACTACGCTATCCCTTTCCCTTCTCCTCGCCGCCTGCGGCGCTGATGCGGCGATAACTGTCGAAGCCGGCACCGAAGCAACCGGCAACCGCGCCGCTGACCCCGCCCCCGTCGTCATGAAATCGGTCTGTGATATCCTCACCATCGCCGATATTCAGACGATGGTCCCCTGCCTCACGGAAGATCTCCTGCAGACCGTGACGGATGACGATCGGATGAGTTGCATCGGACGGTGTACGATTGATGTGAACGATGTGGAGAATACGAACGGGTCCTTTATCGGCAAGATCACTTATTACGAAAAGACCCTGGCTACACCGATCGATGAGAACTACTTAAATAAAGTGACCCACAAGGTGGAGATACCCGGCACCACCGCGGCATACTATTCTACCATCGACGGGCTATCCGCCCGCACTGATCGCCAGGTTATTGTCATACAGGCGGTCCATATGGGAAGCCCGGGCGGGATCGAGGGCAACGAAGCGGCCATCATTGCGGCCGCCAACAAGGTCATCGCCGCGCTCTAAACGTACCTCCGGTCCCGCCGCCCGCGGCTCTTCTTGTTGGCCGGCCGATCCGGCCGCCCGCGGTACTTTTCCGAAGGCACTTGTGGAGTAGGGTAGGTGGCCCCCAGGCGGATGCCGTACTGCGACTGCTCCGCATCACTCAGGGTATCGGGGTGCTGCACATGCTCCGCGGGCACCTCGCTGAGTTCAGGGCACCACAGTTTGACGTACTCGCCCCGGGGATCGTAGCGCTCGGCCTGGGACATGATGTTGAAGTAGCGGTCCTGCCGCGGGTCGGTGCCGACACCGGCCACGTACTGCCAATTGCACCAGTTGCTGGTCACGTCGTAGTCGATGAGTTCGTGCTCAAAGTATTCGGCACCCATGCGCCAGTCCACCTTCAGGTCCTTGACCAGGTAGCTGGCGGTATTCTGCCGCCCCCGGTTGCTCATGAAGCCGGTACGGGCGATTTCGCGCATATTGGCGTCAATGAAGGGGGTGCCGGTCTGTCCGTCGATCCACCGCTGCAGCAGCCCGGTATCGCGGGTCCACTCGGGGTGGTCGTCGCCCTTGAAGCCGCCCTTGTGAAAGATGCGGTCCCCGTGTTTCTTACCCATCAGGCGGAAAAAGTCGCGCCACAGCAACTCAAAAATCATCCAGTAAGTACTCTCGTTGGCGCCGTTCTTGGCTTCGTAGGCCTTCACTTCAGCGTAGATGCGCTTGGGACTCAGGCAGCCCTGGGCCAACCAAGCGGAGAACTTGCTGCTGTAATCGCTGCCGATCAGGCCGTTGCGGGTTTCTTTATAGGTAGATATGGCCTGGCTGTCGAAGAGGTAATAGGCTAGGCGGTCCAGCCCGGCGGTCTCCCCTCCCGTCCACGTAATGGCGGCGCGGGGATCTTTTACCGGCGGGGCAATGGCGAAATCAGCAAGCCCGGGCACCTCGCCGGCATCGATACCGGAGTCTTCGACCATCGGAATGCGAGCGGGCGTGGACAGCGGCGGGCGGACCGGCGTAAGGCGCTCGGTCTCCTTACGAAACTGGGTGAAGACATCCGGCGTCTGCGTAATGGGGAAGGGGAGGTCGGAGGTATAGTACAGCAGTTTGCCGCGGGAATAGTACACTTCCCGGCCGATGGCCCAGAGGTTTTGTTCCACGGCGTTCTGCACGGACAGTTCCTCGGACGTGCGCTCGCGGTTGCAGAATACCCAGCTGCCCCGGCACTGCTTGGACAGTTCCGGCAGCACGTCTTCGGGATGCCCGGTGCGTACAATGAGGTCAGCGCCCCGCTCCCGCAGGTTCTGCCGCAAGTCCGCTACGCTCTCCAGAATGAATTGGGCGCGGTGGCTGCCAATCTTTGGTAGTCCCGTAAGGGGGAGGCTGCCCTGCCATTCGCGGGGGTCAAAAATGTACACCGGCAGCACCTCATCCCCGTGGTTCATCGCGTCCACCAGCGCCTCGTTGTCGTGCAGGCGCAAGTCCCTTCTAAACCACACTATTGCCGCTTGCTTGCCCATTTTCCCTTGTTTTGCCTACCAAACTAACCCCACCGGCTGCGTATGGTTGTGGTTTTTGGGGCGCTTTTGCACCCAGATGACAATGGTAAATTTTCTCTCGCTTGCCCCGGGCCTGCCCTGCTCCCGCTGTCTTCCGCGGCACCTGCGTACGCGCCCGGCCCAGCCCGTTACCTCGTTGAATTTTCACGTGCCGCCCCAGTAAAAGTGTAGCATAGGGGCGGCCAG
This sequence comes from Lewinellaceae bacterium, assembly GCA_963710195.1. Taxonomy (GTDB): domain Bacteria; phylum Bacteroidota; class Bacteroidia; order Chitinophagales; family Saprospiraceae; genus Neolewinella. The sequence goes on along the minus strand of CAVPZF010000008.1, from coordinate 964,476 downwards.
GCGCGGGTGCCAGGGACTTCTCCGGTCCCAGTATGCTTATTCCCGATCGCCCTCCTGAGGGGAGAGTTTGATCTCCTGGCCGGTGGGATCGGCAGGGGCGGTCCGATCCTGCGGGCTCATTTCGATCCGGGTCTTTGGGAGGTGATCGGCGTAGTTCTCCTGAATCCACCCAATCAGGTGCTCCCGCACGGCGCAGCGCAGGTTGAACACCTGGCCCGAGTCGCCGCCGCTGGCAATGATGCGGACGGTGATCACCTCGGCGTTGTTGTCGGTGACGGCTACGCCGAAGACCTGCTTGTCCCAGAGTTCCTGGGTCTCGACGAAGCGCTTCGCCTCCTCCCGGAGCTTGGCTACCGGGAAGGTGTAGTCCACGTACATGAATACGCTGCCAATGAGCTGGGTGGAGCTGCGCGTCCAGTTCTGGAAGGTGTCGTCGATAAACTTGTTGAGGGGGACGATGAGCCGGCGTTGGTCCCAAACCTTGAGCGTCACGTAGGTGAGGGTGATTTCCTCCACGCGCCCAAACTCCCCGTCTACGATCAGCGCGTCGTCAATGCGGATGGGTTGGGTGAAGGCAATTTGGAAGCCGGCCAGCAAGTTGGCGATGGACTTCTGGGCGGCAAAGCCAATAATGATGCCGCCAACCCCCGCCGAAGTAAGTAGGCCGGTGCCAATGCTGCGCACGGCGTCAAACTGCAGGAGAATGAAGGCGACGGTCACGATAAAGATCACAATGCCCACAATCCGCTGAATGTACTGCAGCTGGGTTAGGATTTTCCGTTCCTGCAGGTTGTTGGTAGCGTCGATGCTATAGCGGTGGCGTACGGTATCGGCGGCTACGTTGACGATTTCGACCAGCAGGAGGGCTCCGAAGACGTAGAGTATCGTCCGGACCAGCCGGATACCCCAGTGGAGGTACCAGGGGGAATCGACCACGTCCGGATATACACTGGACTCGAGCTGCTGCCAGAGGATGACCACCAGAATGAAGGAGAGGAACCAGTAAAAGGAACTGCGCGTCTCCTTAGCGATGGCCTCCACGGTATAGCTCTTCGTGCGTCGGGCGGTACGCCGGAGGATAGCGTAGAGAATCAGCGTGACCAGCGCAGCGAGTAGTAGACCTACCCCCAGGCGGACCACCATGCGGATGATGACCGGGGTAGCGTTGACGAGGTCGTAGAGATCATTCATGGACTTTGGGCTAGGTAAATGCCAGAAACGGCTCCTGGCGCGCGCGGTTCGCTATTCGCTTTCCCGTTCGGGGAGGACGTGGAGGTGTACGATCTCAATGCGGGTATTGCTCACTTCAAGCATGCGGAAATTGAAGCCCTCGAGTTCGAGCTCCTCGTCCTGATCCGGCACCCGTTCTGCCGTGGTGACAATAAAACCGGAGAGGGTCTGGTAGTCACCCTCCGGTAGCTCCAGGGGGTATTTATCATTAAGGTAGTTAATCTCCAGCCGCCCACTGAATTTGTAGTAGCCGTTGCCCTCGTCGATCTCGGTGTAGTCGTCTTCATCGTACTCGTCTTCGATCTCTCCGAAGATCTCTTCCAGCAGGTCCTCCATGGTGACGAGGCCGGCGATGCCCCCGTACTCGTCGACCACGCAGGCGATGCTGAGCTGCTCCTTGACGGACCGGTCAAGCAGGTCGGCCACCCGGGCCACCTCCGGTACGAAGGTGAGCTCCAGAATGCACTGCCGAATCGTGTCGGGAAATTCCAGCAACTGCTGGTGGTGCACGTAGCCGAGCACGTTGTCCATGTCGCCGTCCACGATAATGAGGCGGCTCAGGTGAGTGTCAATGAATTTCTGCTCGATCTCCTCGATCGTAGCCGAGACGTCAATGCTCTCGATTTCGGTGCGGGGTACCATGCAGTCGCGCAGGCGGACGTCGGCCAGGTTAAGCGCGTTACCGAAGAGCTTGGTGTCGATAGCGGCCTCCTGCTCCTCGGAGGTTTGGCTGCGGTTGACGAAGTTCTCCAGGTCGAGGCGGGTCAGGACCGTATCCAGTTCCTCGCTCGGCCGCTGAAAGAAGAGCCGCAGCAGCCAGTTGCTGGTGGTGGTCATGATGACGCTCGGCAACCAGAGCAGCGCCTGTAGGGCCCGCAGGGGAAGTGCCCAGAAGTACAGCGCGTTGTCGGAATACATGCGGAAGATCGTCTTCGGGACGTACTCCCCGAAGATGAGCACGATAATGGTGATAATCAGGGTATTGAGCAGCAATACGAAGATCTCGGTCTCGATGCCAAAGAAGGAGTTGACCACGTAAGTCAGGGGCACCGTGATCAGGGAGGTGAAGGCCACCAGGGCGATGTTGTTGCCGACGAGCATGGTGCTCAGGAACTCGGCCGGCCGTTCAAACCAGCGCGTGAGGATGCGGCTGCGGGTGTTGTTTCGCTTCTTCTTGAGCTCTACGCGTAGTTTGTTAGCCGACACGTAGGCGATCTCCGAGCCGCTGAAGAGGGCCGAGAGCAGCAAGCAGGCAATAATGGCGATGGCCAGACTCATAGGGTAATGCGCTTATCCACCGAAATCAATCTCCGTGTTGTCGCCTATGTTCAGGCTGTGGCGCATTCCCCCGATGCTGGCATCGTTGCCCACAACCGATTTACGGAGCACGATGTCGTAGATACGGGCGTAATCGCCGATGATGGAGTCGGAGACAATGGCATTCTCCATTTTCGTGTTAGCGCCCACGGTCACGTGGGGCCCGACGATGGAGTTGCTGATGTCGCAGTCGTCACCGATGTGCACCGGGTGAATAATGATGGCGTTGTCATAGGGTGGGGGATCCTCGGTGGCGAAACCCGGGCGGTCGAGGAAGGTGGCGTTGGTCTGCAAGAGCACCTCGCGGCGGCCGCAGTCGAACCAATTGTCGACGCGGATCGTGCGCAGTTCCACGCCCCACTCGAGCATCCGGGCCAGGGCGTCAGTGAGGGGGTACTCACCGATGCTGCGGATCCGGTGTTCCAAATTGTGGGCACAGGCCTCAATGAACTGGTGGACTTCCCGAATCTTGTAACACCCTACCATCGCGAGGTTTGACTTAGGAATGAGGGGTTTCTCGATCAATCCGCGGATGTTGCCCTCCCGGTCTTCCTCTACCACCCCAAACTGTCGGGGGTCCTCCACCGCCTTCACGCCCAGGCAGCTGAACTTGGAGCGCACGAACTCACTTAGGTCCGCATCAATGATGGCATCTCCAAAAAAAATGATGATCTCGTCCGCATCGGCGTAGTGGTCCCGCGCCAACCAGATCGCGTGGGCCGAGCCCATCCGCTCTTCCTGATGCACGAATACGGTGTTCAACTGCGGATACACCCGCTCGATGTACTCACGGATCTTCTCCCCCAGGTAGCCGATGATAAAGACAAAGTCCATCACCCCCAACTCGATGAGCTGGTCTACAATGAAGCTGATAATCGGCTTGCCCGCCACCGGAATGAGCGGCTTCGGCTGCGTATACGTCAGGGGCCGCAGACGCATGCCCGCCCCGGCTACGGGGATGATGGCTTTCATTTGGTGAAGGTAGGGAATTAGACGCGGCTTACTGCGCTCGCCGCCGGTAGAGCGCGCTGCGCTCGCGGCAGAAACGCTGCTGCACTGAAATGGGCAACAAATTCTACCTGTCTACCGGCGTAGCCCTCTACCGGCGTAGCGTTTATCCCCGGCGAAGCCGTCTGAGCGCGCTTCTCGCGCTAGATCTCCCCCTTAAGCTTCTTATGCACCACCTCCATCTTAGAGTTGACCTGCAGCTTGCGGTAGATGTTTTTGATGTGGTCGCGGACGGTCTCGATGCTGATGTCGAGGCGCTCGCCGATCTCGCGGTAGGAGAGGTTGTCGACCAGGCCCTGGACGATATCGAGCTGCCGGGTGGTGAGCTGATCGGCGGTGGAGACGCTGTTCTTCTTGCGCTGCTGGTTGTGGAAGGCCACGACCTGGCGGGCGATGCTGGGGCTCATGTAGCTGCCGCCGCGGTTGACGGTGTGTACCGCATCGCGGATGATGCTGGGGTTGACGCGGCGCTTGGAGATGTACCCCACGGCACCGGCCTGCAGGGCCCGGAAAATGTTGTCGCTCTCGTCGCTGTTGGTCAGCATGATGATGTCCATCTCCGGCCAGTTTTCCAGGAGGCGGGGGATGCCGGCGATGCCATTCATGCCGGGGAGCATGATGTCGAGCAGTAAGGTGTTGAGCGGACTGCTGGCGGGCACCCGGCTCAGGAAGCCCTCGACGCTGGTAGCGGCGTGTACGACGGTGACGTCGCGGTTTCCCTCAAAGCACTCTTCAACGCTGGCGAGCATAATGGGCTCGTCTTCAATAATTCCTAAATGTATCATGGTAGTCTATTTCTCATGGAGGAGGTCGTCGGTGCGCTTGTTCCGGTAGGCCACCGCTCCCCGATAAACCAAGAGGCAGAACAGCAGGACACCGATGCCAAGATAAACATAACTGAGCGCACCTACCTTACCGTAGACGGCCGTAAAAACGATGGTCACTAAAAAAAAGGTGGGCACTTCATTCCACAGCCGCAATTTCCAGGCGGACAACGGCCGTTCCCCCCGCTGCATGGGCAGCATGATGCGCTTTTTGGTGTACACCTGATAGACTACCATAGTCACCACCAGCGTGACCTTCACCGCCAGCCAGCCGGGCGTGCCGCTGGCGAAGTAGGCCGGATTGAGGGCCACCATAAGCAGGCCGCCGGCCCAGGTAATCATCATGGCCGGGTTGGTGATGATTTTGTATACGCGTGTCTCCATTCCCGCGTACTCCTCCCGGAGGATATCTGCCCGCAGTGCGCTGTCCGCCAAACCGGCGGCGGCCACCCGGTCCGTTTCGGCGTGGTTGACCAGCAGGCGCCCGAGAAAGAACAGGCCGGCGAACCAGCTGATGAATCCAACTACGTGCAAGGCTTTAGCAAAGAGAATAATCATGGGGGGGGAGTTCAGGGCGGCGCAGCGCAGCTTGCAGGGCGGTCGTACATTCGCCGGAGCGCAGACCGGCGACCTTGGTGGACGAACAAGCCAACCCCCGAATCGTTTTAGCGCGCTAACCCTACACCCGCGTTTCCCGCCCCACCGGTTTACGTAAAAATTAGTGGCGGTCTCAGTATACACCCTGGCGTGCCTTCTATTAAAGCCGTACATTTGCGGCCGATATACCGACCCATACTACATCTGATTACCCATGAAATTTGACCAACTCTGCGGCAAGCTGTTTGTCCTCCTGCTCCTCCTTGCCCTTATTTATACCTAGTGGGCCCGACCGCCTGAGCGACGGCCTACGCTCGCGGTAACTTTCCCCTATGTCGAGCTCCCCCAAGCTTTCCATCGTGATCCCGGCCTATAATGAGGCCCGAACCATTCACCAGATTCTCGACCGCATCCGACAGGTCGTGCTGGTAGGCGGAATCACCCGGGAGATCATTATTGTAAACGACTGCTCCACCGACGGTACCGAGGCAGCCATCCGGCGTTACGGCGAAGCTCATTCTTCCTGCACCATCCGCTACCTGGCCCATCCCGTCAATCGGGGGAAAGGAGCGGCCCTGCACACCGGCATCGCTGCGGCCACCGGCGACTTCCTCATCATTCAGGATGCCGATTTGGAGTACGATCCCCGAGAATATAACGAACTGCTCCAGCCCATCCTCGATGGTTTTGCCGACGTGGTTTACGGCAGCCGGTTTCAGGGGAGTAAGCCCCACCGCATCCTGTTCTTCTGGCACACCATCGGAAACAAGTTCCTCACCACCCTGAGCAACGCCTTCAATAACCTGAATCTTACGGATATGGAGACTTGCTACAAGCTCTTCCGTACCGAACTGATCCAGTCCCTACACCTCGAGGAGCAGCGCTTCGGCTTCGAGCCGGAAGTCACCGCCAAGATCAGCCGTATTCCCCGGGTACGTATCTACGAGGTCGGCATCAGCTACTACGGTCGGACGTACGAGGAAGGCAAAAAAATCGGGTGGCGCGATGGCGTGCGGGCAATTTATTGTATCGTGAAGTATGGGTGGGGGTAGTGGGTAAGTTAGTGACCACGCGAAGCCCCTCGCTGTGCTCGGGGGCGGGGCATCAGGTACGCGGCCGAGCACAACGAGGGGCAATTGTGCGCGCGCGATCAGTCGTCCACCAACCGCGGGCGGAAACCAGCATATCGCGAAACCGGTCGCCTACTCCACCTCAAACAGCGCATCTTCCAACTCCCCGTTCGTGGTCACCTCCGTAGCCTTCATCTCAATGGGGAAGGGGGCCATGCCCTCGAGCGTGAAGGTGTGGGGGAAGAGCACGCCGTCGGTGGCCTGGTAGTCGTCGTACTTTTGGGTGACGGTCATGCCGCCTTGCTGACGGATGGTCTGCAATTTGAGCTTGGTGGATGCATCGTAGTACTCGCGCACCAGCCCGGCGGGGGTCTCGATGGCCAGGATGAGGGCTTGCTTGCCGTTGACCATTTCCGAGCCTTCTACGGTGATCTTGTCGAGCTGGTCGAGGTAGGCGCTCTCCTGGAAGATGACCGCCTGCTGGCCCATCGCCTCGACGGCCTCGGCCGGGAGGTCCATTTTTTGGCCCTGCTGGGAGACCATCGCCTTGCCCTTATTGTACCGCTGGTCGGCCATGACCATGCCCATCATGCTCATTTGGGAGCTCATGCGGCCGTCGTTGGTGGTGTATACGTTCTGACTAATTTTTTGGCCCTGGACGTCGCCTTCCATCTTGACGGTCACGTTGGTGACGGCCATGGCCGCCTCCTTGCCGCCGATCGCCTCAAAATAAGCGTTCAGGATTTGTTCGGGGGTCACGTCGGCGGGAACCTCAGCAGACTGCATGTCTACGGGCACGCCGTTGGCGTCGTAGAAGTCCACCTTGCCGGAGGTGGCGAACTGGGCCAGCTGCTCGGCCACGGCCTTGTCGCCTACTACGATGAGGTTGATGTTCTGGGGGGTGATGAGGTCGCGGGCTACTTCGGAAACGTCGTTGAGGCTGCTGTTCTGCACCACCTTCAGGTAGTTGGGGTAGAAGTCGCGATCAAGGCCGTACCGGGCCGTATTCAGGGCGTAGCTGGCAATGCGCTGGGGGCTCTCCAGGGCGCGGCCAAAGGAGCCAGCGATTTCCATTTTGGCGTCCTCCAGCTCCTTTTCGGTAAGGGGGGATTCGGCCATCCGCTTGAGTTCGTACATAAACTGCGTCACGGCCGAGTCGGTCACCTCGTTGCGCACGTTGGCGTAGGCGCGAAAGTTGCCGACCAGCGGATCGTCGCCGGTGCTGGAGTAGGCACCGTAGGTGTAGCCCTTGTCCTCGCGCAGGTTGGCAAACAGGCGGCCATTGAAGCCGCTGCCGAGGGCGATGTTCATGAGGTTCGCCCGGATGGACTCCTTGGTTCCGGGCTGCAACGCAATGGGTTCGCTGAACACGAGGTTAGACTGCACGGAACCGGTACGGGGCACGAAGTTCACGGTCACGCCAGCGGGAGGTCGGGGGGTAGGAAAGGTCGGAACGGCCACGTCCTTGCGCGTCCAGCTGCTGAAGTGCTCGGTAGCCAGGGCGCGGGCTTCTTCCGGGGTCAGGTCGCCCACCATCACGAGGTAGCTGCGGTTGGGGACGAAATAGGTGGCGTAAACGGATTTCACCACATCCAGGTCAATATTCTCTAGCGTCTGCTCGGTCATCAGCTCACCGTAGGGGTGATTACGTCCGTAGGTTAAGGCCTGGGTCACGCGGTTGGCGATGGCGTCCGGATTGGTTACTTCCTGGGCCAATCCGGCCTTGGTGTCCGCTTTGACCTTGTTAAATTCCGCCTCGGGGAACTCGGCCCTCAGGATGACGTCAGCCATCAGTTTGATCACATCCTCTTTGTACTTACTGATGGTAGAGGCGTAGGCGCCCGATCCGCTGGTGCTGAGGGAAGCGCCAATGAAGTCGATGGCTTCATCGATCTCCTCCTTGCTCATCTCCGAGGTGGCCCGACGCAGCATGCTGCCGAGCAGTTGCTGGGCACCCGCGTATTCGCCCTCCAGGTGGGGCGGTACGTCCACGAAGAGTTGGTAGCTGACGCGGGGGAGCTTGTGGTTCTCCACGAGTACCACCTGCAGGCCATTGTCCAGCGTAAAGTCATTGAAGTCGCCTAATTGAATCTCGGGTGCGGGCCCGGGCTTGGGGGCGGCGCGGCGAAACTCATCGGTATTGGCCCGGGGGGCGGGCACGGTGTCTTTGGACGTAGGCGCGGCCGCGGGTGTAGTGGGTGCGGCGGCGGCGGAAGGGGCGGTGGTCCTGGGCGTTCCACAGGCTACAAGTAGGAGCAGCAGCAGGAAGGCCAGGCTCAGGGGCAAACGTTTCATCTAATATATTTTCTTGGTGAGGGACTAGCGGCTGGTGGGCTGGGGTAACCAGTAAAGGACGATGCGGTTGTCGTTGGCGTAGTACTCCTTGGCCACTCGGCGGATGTCCTCCTTAGTGACGGCGAGGTAGCGCTGGGTTTCCGTGTTAATCAAATTGGCGTCGCCGAGAAACATTTCGTTATCGGCCAGGCTTTCGGCGATGCCGGCTATGCTGCCGTAGCCGGAAATGGCGTCGACCTCAATCTGGTTGCGTAGCTTTTCGAACTCCCGATCCGAGATGAGCTCATTCTGCAGGCGGATCACTTCTTCGTCGAAGGCGGCCTCCACGGGGCGCAGATCCGTAGTGCCGGGCCGGGTAATGGCAAAGGCAATGGCCAGTCCGGGGTCCTGGCTAGAAGCCGGGAAACTGCCGGCCTGCACGGCCAGTTCCTTTTCGTCCACGAGGGCCTTGTTGAGGCGGCTGCTCTGTCCCTGACTCAGGACCTGGTTCATCATGCTGATGGCGTAATAGTCGGGATCGGTGCGGGACACCGTGCGGTAGCCCATAATTAGGGCCGGGAGGGGGACGTTGTCGTAAACGGTGTCGCGCACCTCGCCGCCCAGGGGCTGCTCCACGATGTCGATGCGGGGTACTTCCGGGCCGCGGGGAATGTCCGCAAAGTACTTTTCGATGAGGGCCTTAGTTTCGGGGACGTCCAGGTCGCCGGCGATACTCAGGATGGCGTTGTTAGGGACGTAGTACGTTTTGTAAAAACGCTGGAAATCGGCTTCTTCGGCGTTATTCAGGTCCTCCATGTAGCCAATGTTGGGGTCCTTGTACGGATGCTCCTTGAACGCGCGTTTGTACAATTCCATAGTGAACGTACCGTAGGGGCGGTTGTCGTAACTCTGGCGACGTTCCTCCTTGACCACTTCCCGCTGCGTTTCCACCCCGACGGTCTGCACTTTGGCGTGGAGCAGGCGTTCGCTTTCGATCCACAAGCCTAGGGCCAGTTGGTTACTGGGTAGAATTTCGTAATAATAGGTGCGGTCGTTACTGGTATTGGCGTTCATTGCCCCCCCGGCCGACTGAATGTAGTCGTCGATCTCCCCACGTCCGATGTTCTCGCTGCCCTCGAAGAGGAGGTGCTCGAAGAAATGGGCGAAGCCCGTGCGGCCCTCAAAGCTATCCTTGCCCCCCACTTCATACATGATCGACACGGCCACAATTGGGGTGCTATTGTCTTGGTGGAGAATAATTTTTAGGCCATTGTCCAGGGTGTATTTTTCAAAGTCAATGGAGGTGGTCTGCGCGAGCGTAAGGGAAGACAGACCAAGAATCAGAAACGGCAGCAACAGCTGCCGGGAGGGGGTGAACATAAGGCTACTTTTTTCTGGTAAACGGGAAAACGGTGGTTACGTTTGCAGTCATTGCCAATTTAGAGGGCCCCGACATCCTTTCGACGGCGCTCCAATTCCTGTTGAATGATACAGCGCAGCCGCTTTCCCCGGTCGTGACAGGTAAACCGCCCCCGTACGTAGGCCGTGGCAACAATCAGGACGACGGCCAGAAAAGCCAGGGCCGCGAGCGTCCCGTAAACCACCGGGTGCCAGCCCAGCAGCCCCGCCGCACAGGCCGTGAAAAGCATGGCCGGAATGCACACGCCTAACCGAAAGATCGTTCGGCGCAACTCCCCAAGGCGCATCGATTCGATGCGCAGCCGCCGCAGTAAGTGGTGAAGTTCGTGAGTGGCGTATGCGTTCGCTCCGCCCGTAAGAATGAGGAGAAAATCGTCATTCCCCGCCCGTTCGAGGCGGTTGATCTGCCGGTTCCAGAAACGATTGCGCATGGTAGGCCTAAAATTATGGCGTAGTGCGCGGGCCACAAAGCAACCGGGCGGAATTTATCTCATCTGAGCCCTTTAATCACGGGTAGCAAGGCACGTAAGACCAGTATTTTCAAACAAGGGTTGCTATTCCTAAAACAATTTGTAATATTTGCCACCACTCCCACCCGTAACAAGCAGAGAAAAAATGGACGCAGCACTGGCCCGGACGGCCCTACGAAAGTATTTTGGCTACGACGACTTCCGTCCCCTACAGCTTTCCATCATCGAGCACGTCTACGCCGGTCACGACGGCATCGTCCTCATGCCTACCGGTGGGGGAAAGTCGATGTGTTTCCAGATCCCGGCCGTCACGATGAACGGTACGGTGGTGGTTGTTAGCCCGTTAATCTCCTTAATGAAGGACCAGGTCGATGGGCTACGGGCCGTCGGTCTACGCGCCGCCTTCCTCAACAGCAGCCAGCGCGGCACGGAGAGCCATGCCGTCGAGCAAGCTTACGAAAATGGGGAGCTGCATCTGCTGTACGTCAGTCCCGAAAAATTACTTTCCCCCGGCTTCTTTTCCTTCCTGCGGCGGCGGCGGGTCTGCCTCTTTGCCATCGATGAGGCGCACTGCATCTCGGCCTGGGGCCACGACTTCCGTCCTGAATACACCAGGCTCCAACAGCTCAAGACGGCCTTTCCCGAAGTACCCATCCTGGCCCTCACGGCAACCGCCGACCGGCTAACGCGCCGCGACATGGCCGAGCAATTGGGGATTCCCAAGGGGAAACAGTTCATTTCCTCCTTCAACCGACCCAACCTGAGCCTGGAGGTACGCCCCGGGCAAAAACGGTGCGAACAGATCATTCGCTTCGTACGCGAGCGACCCCAACAAGCCGGCATCGTGTACTGCCTGAGCCGTAAACAAACCGAGCAGCTGGCCGAAAAACTGCGGGAGTCGGGCTACAATGCGGAAGCTTACCACGCTGGGCTTAGCCCCGATCGCCGCGCCCGGGTGCAGTCGGATTTTATCAACGACAAGACGCTGATCGTCTGCGCCACCATCGCCTTTGGGATGGGCATCGACAAAAGCAACGTACGCTGGGTCATCCACTACACCCTGCCGAAAAACCTGGAGAATTACTACCAGGAAATCGGCCGGGCCGGTCGCGACGGCAGTAAGTCGGATACGCTGCTTTTCTACTCCTACAACGATTATACCACCCTCAAGGACATGATCTCCGGGGGCGGCAACTCCGCGATTCAGCTGGCTAAGCTCGATCGCATGAAGGAGTATGCCGAAAGCCTGGCCTGTCGCCGCCGTATTCTGCTGAATTACTTCAGTGAAGACCACAGCGAAGACTGTGGCAACTGCGACGTATGCGCCAATCCCCCTAAGCGCTTTGACGGAACGGTCATCGCCCAGAAGGCCCTGAGTGCCGTAGCGCGCCTGAAGGAGTCCGTCGGTATCGGAATGGCCATCGACGTCCTGCGCGGCTCCGCCCGCCAGGACGTGCGCCGCAACGGTTACGACCAAATCCGGACCTACGGGGCCGGTCGCGACCTGTCGACCTACGACTGGAATCAATACTTCGGACAGCTCATCAGCCTCGGCTACCTATACGTGGCCCACGAGGATTACAACAAACTGCGCCTGACCTCCGGCGCCCGACGGGTGTTGTTCGACGGCGAACGGGTGGAGTTGGTCAAGTTCTCCATCATCAAGGACCGCCAGCAACAGGAAGCTTCGAAGACAGCCAAGCGGGCCGCCGCCCCCCGCAGTCGTGGCTCCCTGTTCGAGACGCTCCGGGAAGTGCGCCGAACCCTGGCCCGGGAAGCGGCCATCCCGCCTTACCTCATCTTTTCGGATAGGACCCTGGAAGAAATGGCCGCCGCCGGTCCGACTACGGAGCTCGCCCTGGCGCGCATTAGCGGAGTAGGCGAGGTCAAGCTCGGTCGCTTTGGTGCCCATTTTATCCAGGCCATTAAGGCCTACGGGGCCGAATCAGCTACCCCGGCGCCGCCTGCGGAGGCCCGGGCCCAACGCGGCGACCCGCCGAGCCACCTGGCGAGTTACCGCGCTTACATGGGGGGAGCCTCCGTCCGCGACATCGCCCGGCAGTTTGGCCTCAAGTCCTCGGCCGTCTACGGCCACTTGGCCCAGGCGTATACCGAAGGGCAGGAGCTGGAGATCACCGACCTGCTGCCCGGACAGACGATCGACTGGGTAGATGAGGCGCAGTTGGCCCTATCCGATAAGGCCGACCGAAAGGCCCTGCTGGCGTACATTGCCGAACATTTCCAGGAAGGCGTAGTGAAGTATCATCACCTGGACCTGGTGGATGCCTACCGCAGCCGTCACCCCGTAAGCACTGTATCATGAGCTCGTCCCCGGAATACCTTTTTGTTTACGGTACCCTGCGCAGCGACATCCCCTCCAGCATGAGCAAATTCCTGCGCCGCCGCGCTAGCCTGGTCGGTAAGGCTACGGCCTCCGGTCGCCTCTACGACCTGGGAGGATATCCCGGTTTCGCAAGCGGTGGCGGAAAGGTGACCGGAGAGCTCTACCGGATGGATGACAGTCAGGCCGAGGAAAGCTGGCAATTGCTGGACGCCTACGAAAGCATCTCGGGATCTTCCTCCGATGAATACAAGCGCATACCGATTGATGTGCAGGTAGCTGCGGGTGGCAAGTTCCGCGCCCAGACTTACGCCCTGCAGCAGTCTATTTCTGGTAAAGCGGAAATTCCCGGCGGGGACTACCCGCCCTTTTACCGCAGCAATCCGGCCCACCGCAAATTCACGGGAAACGACTGATGCGGATCCTACATACGGCAGACTGGCACTTGGGGCACCGCTTATACGGATTCGATCGGGCGGAGGAACAGCAATTGGCACTACACTGGCTGCTGGACACCATACGCGAGCGGGAAGTGGAGGTGCTGATCGTGGCCGGCGACGTGTTCGACAGCATGAACCCCTCCAATGCCGCCCGTAACCTTTATTATGATTTCCTGGGGCGTCTACAGCAAACCACCTGCCGGACGGCCATCATCGTAGGCGGCAACCACGACAGCCCGACCCTGCTTGACGCACCCGCATCCGTTCTCCGCCACCTAAACGTTCACCTGGTCGGCGGCGCACGGGAGGCCATCGAGGATCAACTCGTCCCCGTCTACCGCGGGGCCGACGATGCGGAGCCTTCCCTTATCGTAGCCGCCGTCCCCTACCTGCGGGACCGCGACCTGAAGTACAGCGTGGTCGGAGAAACGGCCACCGCCAAAGTGGAACGGCTACGGGCCGCGATACGCACTCACTACGCCGACATCGCTCAGGCGGCCGACGGCCTCCGCGCGGGCCGCACCATTCCCCTGGTAGGCACCGGGCACCTCTTCGCCGCAGGGGCCACCGATGCGGAGGATAAGGTGACCAACATCTACCTGGCGGACCGCAACAACATCGGAGCCGACCAGTTTGATCCCCGCTTCGACTATGTGGCTCTCGGACATATTCACCGCGCGCAGCGCGTGGGGGAGTTGGACCACGTCCGCTACTCAGGTAGCCTGATCCCCCTCACCTTCGGGGAGGCCCGCGGGGTGCAATCGGTCTGCTTAGTTGAGTGCAGCGCCCCGGGGGAAAGGGTCTGTACCGAGAAGGTTAGGGTGCCCATCCGCCGCCGCCTGCACAGCCTGCGGGGGAGTGCCCAGGAAGTCAAACGGGCAGTACGGGAATTGACCGAAGCACAGCGGGGGAAAGCAGCGGAGGCCCTCGCCCCGTGGGTGGATGTGCGCGTGGAAACCGATCACCCCCTGCCCCTGCTGCGGCAGGAACTCGAACTGCTGGTGACTCCGGAGCCCGAGGAGGAAGACAACGCCCGCATCCGTCTTCCGCGCTTGCTGCGCGTTACGACCATCCGTACCGATCGGGTGGCCGTGGGTGAGGTGCCGGAGCTCACCCGCCACCTGCACGAGCTCGATCCCGAGGATGTGTTCCACCGACTCTGCAACGGGGGCGGACAAGCGCGGGTGGAATACGACGAATTACTGGATTCCTTTCGGGAACTGCGGAGCTGGATGACGGAAAATCCGGTGGAATGAAGATACTGCGCATCGGCATCTTCAACCTAAATTCCCTGGTGGGCCACCAGGAGATCGACTTTCGCCGGGAGCCCCTGCGGTCAGTCGGTCTGTACGCCATTGTCGGCCCCACCGGAGCCGGCAAGTCAACCATCCTGGATGCCATCACGCTGGCCCTCTACGGAAAGACTGAACGAGATAACACCGGGTCAGAGGTGATGAGTCACGGCACGGGAGAGTGTTTTGCGGAGGTAGAGTACGAAACCCGCAGCGGCACCTACCTGAGTCGCTGGGAGCGGCGGCGCTCGCGCCAGAAACCAGATGGAAAACTGCAGACGGCTCAGCGCCAACTCAGCAAGTGGAGCCCGGAAGCCGGGGAATACCAACCCCTCGACGCCGATCTGCTGGCGGAGGTAAATGAGCGCACGATCGAGGTCGTCGGCCTGGACTACGACCGCTTCGTACGCTCGGTCATGCTGACGCAGGGACAATTCGCCCGCTTCCTGCACTCTTCGCTCAGTGAACGGGCGAACGTACTTGAGAAAATTACGGGCACCGAAATCTACAGCCGGATCAGTGAGGCGGCATTTAACCGCCACAAACAGGCCCGCGTGCATTACGAACTGCTCCGGGACCGACAGGGACACTCCGTTCCCCTCCCCGACGCGGACCGGGCGCACCTAGCGCAAGCACTGGCGGAGGCTAAGCAACGCGCGCTGCACCTGCGTCCCCGCCAACAAGCCGTACGCGAAATCTTAAATCGCTTGGATCGACGGGAGGCCCTGTTGGACCGCCAAGACCAACTGCGCCGACAGGAGGAGGCCCTGCAGCAGTCGGCAGTAGCCCTCTCGGAGCTACGTACCGCACTGAGGGAGAGCATCAGGTTGGGGCCGCTGCGGGCGCCGCTGGGGCGGCAGGAATCCCTCTTTCGGGCCGTCGAACAGGAGGAAGCGGAACTCCGGGGCTTGCTTAGCCGGCAGAAATTTGTGGCGGCGCGAGTAGTCGAGGAACGTCAGGCAGCGCAACAAGCCGAACAAGCACAGTCCGCGTTTGCCGCTGATAAACCACCTATGCTTGATACCCTGCGCAAGGCTACGGAACTGGAAAATTCCCTGATCGTGCTCGGGCGCGAGGCCGATCAAAGGGCGCTCCGAGTAGAGGAGTTGACCCGGAGCCGGGAAGCGACCGAAGAGCGGTGGACTGCGGTCACCACCAAGCGCGATCTGCTGGTCGCCGAACTCGGCACCGAAGATGCGACCAGCATTGGCAAGCGGCTGGAAGGGGCGGAAGCGCAGGTGGAAGAACGGCAGCGGGAACGGTTGCGCGTATCTGTCTGGGCCGAACGGTTGCGGCTGGAGGAGCAGTACGCAGCTTTGCGTACAGAAGTCGCGGAGCTTTCCGCGCGCCGGGAGACCGCTGCCGCCCAACTGAAGGGATTGCAGCAAGACGTAGCCCGGGACGAACGGGCAGTAGAGAGCCGCCGCCGGATCCTGCGGGAGGTCGAGCAAAGCCAGGGGCTCGAGCCCCTCCGGGCGGAAACCCGGCCAGGGCAACCCTGTGCTCTTTGCGGCTCCCTGCACCATCCCGCTCTCGAGGATCACCGACCGGTGACCCCCGAGGACTTGTTGGTAGCCAACGAAGATCTGGAATTGGCTCGGACAAAGTTTGAGGATGCCCGTGTGGCGGTGAACGCAGCCACCGAAAGGGTACAGACGCTCTCTACCCAACTGGCCGTGCGGAGGAGTTCTGGCGAGCAGCTTCGCGAGCGCCTGAGACAGAACGCAGCCGCAGGGCCGGCTCCCGGTTCGCACTCCACAGCCCAGGAAGCCCTGGATCGACTAGAGAATGAGCTAGCGGCCAGTGCGGAAACCTGTCGAAACCTGCGCCGCCAGCGAAGCGGAGCCGAAGCCCTGCTGGCCCTCCAGCCCCAGGTGACCGCGCTTCGTCAGGAGCTGGAGGGCCACGAGCGCCGTTTGGCACAGGTCCAGGCGGATGCAGCCAACGGGGAGGCGGAAGTGGCCCGCTTGACCGCCCGCAAGCTGGAGTTAA
The DNA here is from genome assembly GCA_963710195.1 of Lewinellaceae bacterium. GTDB lineage: Bacteria > Bacteroidota > Bacteroidia > Chitinophagales > Saprospiraceae > Neolewinella. Next base: position 948,202 of record CAVPZF010000008.1, on the reverse strand, counting down.
TCGGTGGCTGCTCGAGCCAAGACTACCGCACCGAACTGGAGCGCAAGGAAGCCAGCATTCGGGAGGCCTGGTCACTGGCCCACCAGGCCCTGGAACGGGGGCAGGGCGAACTGCACCTGGCCGACAAATTACTGAGCACCACGCGTGATCGACTCAACGGCCTGCGGGTAGAGGAAAAAGCCGCTCAGGCCGTGGTCGCCGGCCTGATGACCCAATTGGACCTGCCGTCGGTCAAGGTGGCCGCCGCCGCTTTGCTCGATCCCGCTACGGAGGAAAACTACCGGGAACGCCTGCAAAGACTGGAGGTGGATCAGCAGGCGCAGCAACGAGCGGCCGTGGAAGTCGATAGCGAACTGTCCCAGGTAACGGCCGGCTTGGCCGACGGTCCCGAGCGCGCCGAACTGGCCCAAGAATTGAGCGAACTGATCGCGGAAACCAGTGCGGCGGACCAGCAGCGCGGCGGCATCGAGAAGGAAATCCAGCAGGATGATCAGCGCCGATCCGTACACGCCCTGCTCCTCGAGGAAATGGCCAAAGCAGCGCGAGAGCTCCAGCGTTGGGCTCGCCTGAACGACCTTATTGGACAGCAGTCCGGGGTCAAGTTCAGCCGCTTTGCCCAGACACTCACCCTGCAGCGATTGGTGGACGTAGGGAATCGTCATCTACACCGCATCAGCGAGCGCTACCGGATGCGGCATAAGGTCGCCGCGGAATTGGGGAAAGAAGGCCTAGAGTTGGAAATCATCGACACCTACCAAAATGACAACCGCCGGCCCATGTCCACCCTTAGTGGGGGAGAGACCTTCCTGGTCAGCCTGGCTCTGGCCCTGGGGCTGTCGGAACTGGCCAGCGGGCGGACCAATATCCAATCCCTCTTCATCGATGAAGGCTTCGGCACCCTGGACGAGCGCGTACTGGACCAGGCCGTATCCGCGCTGGAGCAACTGGAGCACCAGGGAAAGACCATCGGATTAATCTCCCACGTGCGGGAGCTGCGGGAAAGGATCCACTGTCAGATTCAGCTTTCGGCCCGGGGTAATGGACGTAGCCAGTTGGAGGTCACCACAGGTTAACCGTGGTCGTTTAGCCACCCGACGAGCTTCCGCTTAAATACCTCCGGTGCCTCGGCGAAGGCCACGTGCCCTACGCCCGGCAGCGACACAAAACGCGCACCCGGCAGGCGACGGGCACATTCCCGCTGGTGGGCGTAGGGAATGATCGGGTCGCGCTCCCCGGCAATGAACAGGGTAGGGGTACGCATGTCGTCAACCTCTTCCATCAAGTCCATATCCAGTAGGTAGCGAAACAGGGCCCGCTGACCGGCCACGGAGTGCTGGCGGACGTCCGGAAAGATGTCCCGCAGCGTCGAGTCGAGGTAAGGATAGCGTAAGAGCTGTCGCCACCGGCGGGCATAACACAGGGTAGCCAATTTAAGAAAGACCACGTGCCGCTTCAGGATCCACCAGCTCAGGTGAAACATTGCCCGGCGCAGCAGTTCCCCACGGGACAAAAATTGCAGCATGGCCTCCAGCCCCTTGGCCCGACCGGTCATGAAACCACCGATACTGACGACGGAAGCTACCCGACCGGGATGCTTGGCTGCATAATTCAGGGCGGCGAAGGCACCCAAAGAGTAGCCGACTAGGTGAAAGCGACCGGTGGGGATGAGACGCTCTACGGACCGCGCGACGAGATCACTTAATACCTTCTCGTCGAGTGAGTCCGCGCTCGGCGAGTCGAAATAGCTACTGGGGTAATGAAAGGGAAGGCTCAGGGAGTGCCACGTCCGGTGGCCGCTCACCTCCGCGTACATGGCCTTTTCCCAAAAGCGGACGCTGGCCGTTAGCCCGTGGATCCAAACCACCGGCAGGCGGTCGGGTGCGGGTGCGGGGTAAGTCAGAGCGGCCAGGTGGTGCCCCGCAAAATCGGTAAATGAAAGTATAGCTCCGGACATGCGGAATTTGTCGAACGAAAGTGGCCGGGGGTCGTTCATTCAGGGCAGCCGGCCGGCCAACGGCAACTGGCTGCAAGGTAGGTCGCTCGACTTCCCTCTTTTCCTTCACCAAAACCAAATCCCCATGCAGGTTATCATTAATAAATCCTCCGAGCTTTCCGAGACGACCATCGCCGTCATTAACGAAAAGGTAAATAAGCTCGAAACCTATTACGACCGCATCGAGCGGGCGGAAGTATTTGTCAAGGAGGACGACGGCAGTGCGGCCAACGGCCACACCGTGGAAATCCGGTTAGCCATTCCCGGCAACGACCTGTTCGCCACCCACACCGACGAGAGCATCGAACGGGCCACCGCCGAAGTAACGGAGGCCCTCCGCCGTCAGATCAAGAAATATAAGGAAAAGCACTCTTCCCACCAGTTGTAATCCCCCGCGGAATACAGCGAACAAGGCCCGTCCGGTATCGGTCGGGCCTTTTTCGTTAATATTGCCCGCAAAGCCGCTCTCCTCATGGACTCTGCCCTGCGCGAAACCAACTTTACCTTTGATCCCCCCGCCCAGCTTTACCGCGGTAAGGTCCGCGATGTCTACCAACGGGGCGCCCAGTTGCTCCTGGTGGCGAGTGACCGCATCAGTTCCTTCGACCACGTCCTGCCCCGGCCGATCCCGCATAAAGGACAGATCCTGAACCAAATTGCCGCCCACTTCCTGGAGGCGACCCGCGACATTTGTCCCAATTGGCTGGAGGGTAATCCCGATCCCAACGTAGCCACCGGCAAGGCCTGTACTCCAATCCCCATCGAAATGGTCATCCGGGGCTACCTCGTCGGCCACGCTTGGCGCGAATACGCCGCGGGCCGGCGCACCCTTTGCGGCGTGGACCTGCCCGAGGGGATGCGCGAAGCGGATCCTTTCCCCGAGCCCATCCTCACCCCCGCCACCAAGGCCGCGGAAGGGCACGACGTAGACATCAGCCGGGAGGATATCCTTACCCGCAGTATCGTACCGCAAGGGGTATACCGACAACTCGAAGCCTACACCCGCCACCTCTTCGCGCGCGGCACGGCCATGGCCGCTGAGCGCGGCCTCCTCCTCGTGGACACCAAGTATGAATTTGGGCTCCTGGGCGGGGAGGTCTATCTCATCGACGAAATTCATACCCCTGACTCCAGCCGTTATTTCTACGCCGATGGTTACGCCCAGCGTCAGCGGGCCGGAGAGCACCAGAAACAACTGAGTAAGGAATTCGTGCGGGAATGGCTCATGGCCAACGATTTTCGCGGTCTCGCCGACCAGCGTATGCCTACCATGCCCGACGATTTCGTAAACAGCGTTACCCAGCGCTATACCGAACTCTACGAGTGCATCACGGGTAAAACCTTTGTGCCCGCGGATACCACCGACATCGAGGGCCGGATCGTCAACAACCTATCCGATACCAGCTGGCAAGTAAACAGACGGGACATCGGATGACGCCTACCACAGCCATCCGATCACCCCCCCTTTAATCCTTCCCTCCCTCCCCTCAATTCATCCTTCTTGAAACTAATCTGCATAGGCCGCAACTACGCCGCCCACGCCGCCGAGCTGGGGAATGCCCGGCCCGACGAGCCCCTGGTATTCATGAAGCCTGGCTCGGCCATCCTCTCCAACCATAAGCCCTTCTACTACCCGGACTTCAGCCAGGACATTCATTACGAGCTCGAGTTGGTTGTCAAGATCGCGAAGAACGGCCGTCACGTGCAGCCTCAGTTCGCGATGGATTACGTGGAAAGCATCGGCCTGGGCCTCGACCTCACCGCTCGCGACATCCAGCAGCAGTGCAAAGAGAAGGGGCACCCCTGGGAGATTGCTAAGGCTTTCGACCACTCCGCTCCTCTCTCCACCGATTTCGTCGCACCCGCGGACTTCGCCCAATTCGATGACATCGAGTTCAGCCTGGAAAAGAACGGGGAAGCAGTGCAGCATGGGCACAGCCGGAACATGCTCTTCCCCATTCCGGAACTGATCTGCTACGTCAGTAAATTTTTTCGCCTACAGAAGGGGGATCTTCTCTTCACCGGCACCCCGGAGGGCGTGGGACCACTCACTGTAGGGGATAACCTTGTCGGGTTTATCTGGACGAAGGAAGGAAAACGGGAGCTGTTGCGGACGGGGGTGAAGTGAGGGTTGTCGGATTGTCAGATTAGGGAGTTATTGAATTGTTGAGTTGCTTGTGTGGCTGATGTCCCGTACTGCTGATGGCCCCACCCGAGCGAAGCAAGGGGCGCTATCCTGCGGGGCACTCGTAATGTGGGCAACCAGCAACCAGCAACCAGCAACCAGCAACCAGCTCACCCGAGCGCAGCGAGGTGTGAACGTCAGAAGAGCCAACTCACCAACTAAAGAATTCACCAACTCAACAATTGAAAGACAGAACTAACCCGCCCCCCGCAGCGTTTACCACCCGAAGGTCAGCAATCTACCCAAAGCTGAGCTCCAACGGGGGCGTACCGGAATCGACAGGGAAGTAAGCTTTGCAGTAAGCATGCCGGAGCATGATTGGTTACTCCGTAAAAAATAACGATTACACCTTTAGTTGGCACTCCCAGCTATGCTATGGCAGCCTAGTCTCAGACTGACTGCCTAAATGTGCCGTGTGGTTGACGCCTGATACACACCGCGCCGCATATCATCACCCCCTCGGGCTGGCCCGCGACCCTGATCTGAGTCGTGAGCGAGATTAAGGATCTAAGGCGCCGATTGAGTGGGTTACCATACTTACCCGGCGCTCGAAAATTCGATTGGTAAATAAGCATGTAGAAAGTTGCCTTGCGCTTTCGCTGGACGCGAGTTCGAATCTCGCCGCCTCCACCTCGTTAAACGCCCTGCGGGCGGTTTAGACGGCCTCCGGCCGGTAAACGCCTGCCGTGGTAGAAAAGCCCCGACATCCGTGAGGATGCCGGGGCTTTTCCGTTGGGGCCCTGTGCAGATTACCGGACAATCACCTGCCGCACCGCGGAGCTGCCGCCGTCGGTCACCCGCAGAAAGTAAGGGCCGGCGGGCAGGCCGCTGACGGACGCGTCCAGGATTTGGGGGCCGGCCGGGAGATCACCCATAAATAGTTGCCGTACCGACCGCCCCGTCACGTCAAAGAGGGTCACCGTGACGCGGGAGGCCCGCTCCAATGTGAAAGCGGTTCTCAGGAGGTCATTGGCTGGATTAGGATGTACGGTGAAGGCTAGGCGGGCCACGGCAGCCTCATTGGTGCCGGTGGTCAGTCGCCCACCCCCCCGCTCAATGGGCTCGGAGAGATAGACGCGGTATTCCCCCGGGGCCAGCTCGATCCCGGCCGCGGGATCACTAACGGTCACGGTTTCTCCACTGAAGTAGTCGTACCAGGTCCCGGCAGCGGGTAGCACGCCGGTGGCTGAGGTAGGAGTCACCCCAAAATTACCGACTACGGCGGCCTGCCCGTCGGAGCCGCTGAGGTGGGCGTACTTAACCTGGCCGGCAAACTGGGAGGCCGTGACGTCGCCGTGGAAGAAGTCAAAGTTGTTCCGCAGGTACAGCAGGTCGGAAATCGTATTGTACACGTCCTGGCGGTCGGGCTGGTTCCGATACTCCCACCCAATGGGTTTCGGGTCGGTGCGGCAGGCCTCGTCCTGCCGGTCGTCGGCGCAGTAGTTGATCGAATAGTCATACCCCAACTCCCCGAATTGCCAAAGCATCTTCGGGCCGGGCAGGGTGTAAAACAAGGCACTCGCCAACTCCACGCGATCGAGAGCGGTAGGCAGGTCTCGGACGTTGTAAGCACCGCTGCTGTTGCCAAACTGCAGGTTTTTGTACATCATGCGTTCCTCGTCGTGGCTCTCCATATAGGCCACCAAGCTGCGCTGTTCGAAACCGCGGTTGTCGGCCAGGACCGGACCGATGTTGGAATTGTCCAAATAGCCCATGGCGCCTTCCAGGTAGGCGTTGTGGGGGTCGAAACCCGACCAGAAGTACATGCCATTTCCGTACTGGGCCAATTCGTTTTCCTCGCGGCTCTCGCCGAGGTGCTCCATGATCATGTACGCCCCGTCGTCCACGGACCAGATATGGTCTGCGTAGTCCTTGATGATGGCGATGCGGGACGCATCGTAGCGGTTCCAGCTGTCTACTTCATTGCTCTGGTTTTGCGTAAAGCCTTTACTGAGGTCGAAGCGGAAGCCGTCCACGTGGTATTCCTCCAACCAGTAAGTGAGGGTCACCTTGACGTACTCCCGGGTCAGGGCGCTTTCGTGGTTCAGGTCGTAGCCCACGTTGAAGGGGTGGCGGGCCGTAACGTTGGCATACGGGTTATCCGCTCCGGGCTCGAAGGACTGGCCACCGGGCCACATCCGGATCAGCGGGCTTTCCCCGAAAGCGTGGTTATAAACGACATCCAGCACCACGGCAATACCGCGGGCGTGGGCGGCATCGACGAAGGCCTTTAGGTCCTCCGGACTACCGTAGTACTTGTCGAGCGCCATGTGGAAGCTCGGGTTGTAGCCCCAGCTGATGTTGCCTTCAAACTCGCTTACGGGCAGGAGCTCAATGGTGTTGATGCCGAGGCGATCGAGGTAGTCAAGCGTGTCGGTCAGGGATTGGTAGCTGTGGTCGGCAAGAAAATCTCGGATCAGCAGTTCGTAAACTACCATTTTCTCGGGTTCCGGGCGATCGAAATCATCGGCTGTCCAGGAGAAATCCGGAGCGTCCAGTGGCAGCCAGCTCACGCTACCTTCAGCCTGTCCGGTGGGGTAGGCGGGGATGCCGGCGAAGGTCGCAGGTGTGATGAAGGGGTCATCGTCGGGATCCAGGACCAGCGTACTATAGGGATCGGCGTAACGGCCTTGTCCATCTATGGCGTACTGGTACAGTAAGTCTCCCTCCGGCAGGTCTGCCGCGGGGATTTGGAGCCAGAAGGTCGTGTCATTAGGGGTACGCGTCATTCGGGAGGCGGCCACGGGGGACCAAGCGTTCAAGTTGCCGACGACGAAAACGTCGGACTTTTGGGGCGCGCGTAGCACGAGCAGCAGACCGCCATCCTCCGTGCGGGTAGCCCCCGGCCGAGCTTCCAGCGGCACTTCCCCCACGGCGGGCTCACCGGTGATGTAGGTTACCGTAGTCGTGGCTGTCTCCCCCCGGTATTCGGCGCGGATGCTATACGTGGTCACCTCTCCGGCGGGAAGCGTGACCGACTGGCTTATGGTGGTGCCCTCCTGGCTGCCCACCACCGTGCTCCCGTTGAAGATGGTCAGGGAGGAAGCCACGTAAGAAGTCGCGGAAATTTGCACTACGTCGCCTGGCGAAGCAGAGATGACCGAGCTCGATGGGGCAAGGCGCTCAAGGACGAGCTCCCCGCGGACGGCAAAAGAATCCCGGACCACCTGATCGCCGCTCGTGGCTACGGCCAGGATGGTGTGACTGCCCGGCGCGGTAAGGCGAACGGCGTAGTTCAGTTCCAAGCCGGTGCCGGAGGTCAGCAGGCTGTCGTTGTCGAAGAGTTGAATGGTCGCCTCGGTAGTGGTGCCGACGGTCACCGGCAGCGGTTTGCCGAGGGCATAAGTGGCTTCGCCGGGCTCACCGAGCAGATTTATAGAGAGGGCATCGGCGGAATTAACGTCGACGAAGATATCCTGTCCTCCCGTAGCCTTGCCCTCGCGGTCACCGGTGGCATCGCGGAAGACCATGGCGATGCGCTGGATCTCCGTATCCTCGGGCACCTGGAAGTACTCCCGGATGGAAGGCGTGAAGGTGTAGGTGTATTTGTTAGGTTCTCCAGTTACGGGGGTCAGCTTCCAGTCAGCATTGGCTTCCCCCCATTTAGTTGGGACAAACTGCCACTCGCTGGAATTTGCGCTCGCCGGTGTGATAACGCCGGTATGGATATAAACGTCGCAACCGCAATTCTGGAGCCCCGCAGTCCCTTGCGCAGCATCGAAGGTGATGGTAAGGGGCTGGCTCGCCACTGGTGCCGCCGGGTCGGTGGTGACGATCTGGGCTTCCAGGGCTCCGACGCACAGAAATAAAGATAAGAGTAAGGAATGTTGCATGTCGAAAGATTAGGGGGGTAAAGATAGAATGAGAAAGCCCCCCACGACCAAAATCATGGGGGGCTTTCGCGTAAAGCAGGATACCATCTCGCGTCAAGCCAGGGCAGAACGCCGGAGAAATTGCTGCTGACTATTCGTAATCTTTGTCGCCGCCACGGTCGTAACCGCCGCCGCGATTGCCCCGGTCATAGTGGGAGCCGCTGTCGCTACCGCGCTCGTAGCCGCCGCCGCCACCGCCGCCGCTGTAGCCACCACGGTCATAGCCGCCGCCGCCACCGCCGCGTCCGCCGCGGTCATAGCCGCCGCCGCCGCCGCCGCCGCCGCGTCCGCCACGGTCGTAACCGCCGCCGCCACCGCCGCGTCCGCCACGGTCGTAACCTCCACCGCCGCCGCCGCCGCCACCACGGTAGCCTCCGCCACCGCCGCCACCACGGTAGCCTCCGCCGCCGCCGCCGCCGCCACGGTAGCCGCCGCCTCCGCCGCCGCTGTAGCCGCCACCGCCGCCACCACCACCGCCTTTGCGATCGTTTTCTTTGACGACAATAGTGCGACCGTCGAGGTCAGTCTGATCAAGCGCTTCTATAGCAGCCTGCGCTTCGTCGTCGCTCGGCATCTCTACGAAACCAAAACCACGGGAACGACCGGTCTCCCGGTCAAGGATGATTTTTACCGACTCAACTTCGCCATAGGCGCTGAAGGTGTTACGAAGGGTGTCCTCGTCGGTATCCCAGCTGAGCCGGGCAACAAATAAATTCATAATGAAAGGAAGAATGATTAAAACAAATGGTAATGTTGAAGGCAGAGAGCTAAAGCAGAAAAATTCAAGTCTTAGATACGAACGCCAACTTCAAAACCGTGAAAAACTACGCTATCTGTAACAACGCAGGGCGGAAATGTTCCGTGTATTGCCAAAAATAAACCCCCGGTCCATGCAAATCCTAACTTTTATAGCAATTCTTTTACTTAGTTGCGCTGCGTGCCAATCGGGGGGTCAACCGACTCGGCCGGTTGATGAGCTCCAGGATCAGGTATCCGAAATTCGCAAGTCCTTCGCGCCGGACCGCCGGACCGACCGCGTAGAGGTCTCGCTGGAGCAGCGGGGAGACACCACCTACCTCGTTGGCTACACCACCCGTCCGGAAGCCCTGCGGGAGCTGGAGGGCCTCGCCGCAAAGACTCGCGGGACGGTAAATGAGGTACAGTTGCTCGCGGACGGGCAGGCGGAGCCGGCGTACGGCCTCATTCGCGTTTCCGTAGCCAACATCCGCACGGAGCCGAGTCACTCCAGCGAGCTGACCTCCCAGGCCCTGCTGGGTACGCCGGTCGCCCTGCTGGATTACGACCATGGCTGGTACCTGATCCGCACACCCGATCGCTACCTGGCCTATCTGGAGGAGGGGGCCATCGCTCCGTTGATGGCGGATGGGCTCGTCGCCTACCTAAGCTCCCCCGAAAACCTCCGCACCTGCGTCTCCGCCCAGTCCTTCGTGCGCGTCAGGCCCGGCGAGGAAAAGCTGGTTTCCGAACTGGTGGCCGGAAACCTGCTGCAGGTTACCGGAACTACCCGCGGAGCATACAGCGAGGTCGTGCTGCCCGACGACCGGCAGGGGTGGGTGCCCGGAAACGACTTAATGCCATACGCCACCCTCGCTAATCCCGACCGCGTGGACATCGATGCCATCCTCCAAACGGCCTACGAGCAGGTCGGGCGGCCCTACCTGTGGGGCGGGACGAGCCCGAAGGCGATGGACTGCAGTGGCTTCACCAAGACCGCCTACTACCTCAATGGTTACGTGATTCCGCGGGACGCCAGCCAGCAGGTGCACGCCGGCACCGAGGTGCCCCTCGATGAGGACTTCAGCCAGCTGCAACGCGGGGATTTGCTCTTCTTCGGCAATCTCCGGGAAAACGGGAGTCAGCGCATCACCCACGTCGGGTTTTATCTGGGGAGCGGACGGTTCCTGCACGCGGGGGCCGATAACGGCTACATCACCGAGAATTCGCTGATCAGGGGAGCCCGCGATTACGCCGAGCACCGGCTGAAGAGTCTGCTACGGGCGCGCCGCCTGCGGGAGGGAGATGCCGGGGTAGTGCCGGTAGCCATGGCCTTCGAGGGCCTTTACACTAAGTCTTCGTCGCGGTAGGGGCGCCGCGCGTCCATTTCCCTTAATTCCATACGCTCCTCTAGGTCGGGTAGGGGCGTACCGCGCTCGTGCTCTGGGGGATGGGCATCATCCGGGTCGGCTAGTGGACCGTAAAGGCTCAGGGCCTGCATAGTGATGCCGATGCCCCAGCCGAGGATAGGCCAGATGGCCCACAGCACACCTACGTAGGTGATCAGGTTGAGCAAGAGGAAGAATCCGCACATGACCAAGTAGGTCCGCAGGTGCCGACGAAAGTCGATCTGCTTTTCCCGGAGGGTCTTTTGTTCGTAGGCGCGGCTTTTCTTACTCATGGGGTTGCTTATTCGAGGTGGGCGATGACGGTTTTGTTGCCCTTCACTTTTTGTCCGATCTCTACATTCAGGCGGGTGCCGATGGGAAGGAATACGTCTACCCGGCTGCCAAATTTTATAAACCCGAAATCTTCCCCCTGCACCACCTGCTGACCGACCTGCAGGTAGTTTTTGATGCGTTTGGCCAGTGCGCCGGCGATCTGGCGCATGAGGATTTCGGTTTCGCCCGTGTCGATGACCACAGTCGTACGCTCGTTCTCGGTGCTGCTCTTAGGGTGCCAGGCAACCAGGTATTTCCCGGGGTGGTATTTGTTGTACTTAACCAGTCCGCTGACCGGATTGCGGTTGACGTGTACGTTCACCGGCGACATGAAAATGCTGACCTGCAGGCGCTTGGCCTTGAAGTATTCCTGCTCATAAGCTTCTTCTATCACCACCACCTTACCGTCTGCGGGGGCATATACGAGATGGTCGGCTTCCTCGGGCACCATGCGCGTTGGGTTGCGGAAAAACTGCAGAATGGTCACGAAAAACAGGCCGGCGGCCACCGCCACCACGGGAAGCTGGGCCGGAGCCTTCCAGTTGATCAACAACACGATCAGCACGAGGCCTACGAACAGGAGAGCTAACATCCGGCGACCTTCCGGATGGATTTTCATGGGTCTGCGCAAATCTGGGAGATTTAGAAGCGAGGCGTAAGTTCGGGAAATCTAGGGGATAACGCAGGGGGTGGCTTAATCGTTCTTGGCGCCGACCGCTTTAGCGCCGGGGGGCCGGGCTTAGTAGCCCACGGAAGTGCGGAGCTCAACCAACGCCGTACCGGTTGTGACTACCCGGCGGAGCATCTCCTCCAGATTGGCGGTCTGCGTAAAGGCATTGGTCAGGGTACAGCGCAGGTAAATATCCCCGTGAATGCGGGTCATGACGACGTACTGCGGCCCCTCCGTATGCAAGGTCGCGCGAATCATTTCGTTGAGGCCATTACGGGCCTCGCCCTGGAGGGTAGGGTGGATGAAGCGGAAGCACACAATATTGACATCGGGTGCCATAAAAAGCTCCAACTCCGGCCGCCGCCGCACCAGCTCCGCCAGCTCCCGGCCCAGTTCGCCAACGCGGACGACGTAATCGCGGAAGACGTCCGCACCGTATTCGCTCAGGAGCGTAAAGATGCGCAGTCCCAGCATGCGTTTGGTGCACTCAAAACTGCGGCGGGCGATGTTCGACCAGTCTTCCTCCCCCTCGTGGGCCGCCAGGAGGTATTCGGCCTTTTGCCGAAAAGTGCGGTAGGCGTCGCTGCCGTTGCGGAAGAAGAGTCCCGTGGTGATGGCCGGGGCCATCAGCATCTTGTGAAAGTCCACGGCGACGCTGTTGGCCCTTTCCAGTCCGGCGGTGAGGTGCTGCCGCTTGGGGTCCAGGCGGACGGCCGCACCGTGGGCCCCGTCGATGTGCAGCCACAGGCCGTGGCGGTCGGCGGCGGCGGCCAGGGCTTCCAGGTCATCGTAGGTGCCCGTGGCGGTGGTGCATGCGCTGCCCACCAGGGCGATCGGCGTGAGGCCCCGGTTGCGCGCGTCCTGTAGTACCTCATCGATGAGCTCCGTCCGCATACGGAGTTCGGCATCGGCCGGCACGTGGACGATCCCCTCCGCGCCCCAACCCATAATACGGACCGCGCGGTCGATGCAGTAGTGGGCCTGCTCGTTGACCAGGAGGCAGGGGCGGATCCGTTGGTGGCCGGTTTGCCAGGGATCGCCCGTAGGCCACTGCCGGGCCCGGGCGGCCAGCAGGGCGGTCAGGTTAGCTAGGGTGCCCCCGCTGGTGAGGAAGCCCCCGGCCGTGGGCGCGAGGCGGAGGAGTCCGGCGAACTTTTCGATCACCAGGACTTCCATGGCGACCCCGGGCCGGCCCATCTCGAAGATGGCCATGCCGGTGTTCAGCAGGCTAGCCACCACATCGCTCAGGGCGGCCAGGGGGGCGGGCGGCACCACCTGGTGGCCCATATAATCGGGGTGGTGCAGGTGCACGCTGCGCGCGATCACCCGGGCGAAAACGGCGGAGGCGTCGCTACCCCCCTCCAGCAGTTGCCGAAACTCCGCCACACTCTCTTCGGGAGTAGCGTAGGGGTTGGCCGGCAATTTCTCCACCCCCTCCAGGTAGTCGGCCAGCTGGTCGATCAGGGCGTGCCCCTGTTGGCGAAAGGCGGCGGGAGAGTAAGCCTGCTGCAGGAGTTCGGTCATGACCGCAAGGGGATTTAAACAAATTGACCACAGCGCTGCGGGGAGTCCGTGGTCAATCGTTTAGGTACGCGAGTTGGAAAAGCTTAGATGCCCATCTCCTGACGACCGGCATCCAGGATCTGGCGGGTCTCGGCGGCATCGGCGCCCTGGGCGTACACGCGCAAGACCGGCTCGGTACCACTGGGGCGGACCATCAACCAGCGGTCTTCCCCGTCGAGGTAGAACTTGGTGCCGTCGACGTGCTTCACGTCCGTGACGGTGTAGGGGCCAATCTTCTTGAAGGGATTGTTCTCCGCCTCCTTGACGATCTCCCACTTGCGGTCGTTCTCGACGTGCACATCGTCGCGGTCGCAGTTGAAGCTGCCCACTTTGGCGTAGACATCTTGGATCAGGTCATTCAGCGACTTGCCGCTCTTGGCCATGTACTCGGCGATCATCAGGCCGATCCAGATGCCGTCGCGCTCGGGGATGTGGCCGGAAACGGCGAGGCCGCCCGACTCCTCGCCGCCTACGATGACGTCGCGTTCGGCCATGATCTCGGCGATGTACTTGAAGCCGATTTTGGTCACCTCGTACTCCAGTCCGTACTGTTCTGCCAGCTGCTTGAGCTTGTCGGTTACGGAAAAGGTCAGGATTACCTCCCCGTGCTTAATCCCCTTATACTCGTATTGGTACATGAGTAGGAGGAGCAGGATGTGGTGGCTGTCCACGAAGTCGCCGTTCTCGTCGTACAGGCCGATGCGGTCCGCGTCGCCGTCGTTGGCAATGCCCAGCGAGAGTTTGGGGTCATTTTTGATGGTCTCGGCCAGTTCCTGGAGGTTGCGACCGATGGGCTCGGGGGCCTGGCCCAGGAAACTGGGGTTGTAGCTGCAGTGCAGGTGGGTGGCTTCGGGGAGGAGCTTAACCATAGCCGATTGGCCGGCGCCGTACATCGCGTCGTAGGCGATGCCGAAGTCGGCGTGGCGGATCAGGTCCATATCGAAGTTGGCCGTAACGTGGTCGAGGTACACCTGCTCGAAGTCGTGCTCCTCGATGAGTCCCCGTTCGCGCAGCTCGTCCATCTCGGGCAGGTCGGTGGGTACGGCATCGGGGATGAGGGCCTCCACGGCCGAAACGTCGTCGGGGATGCTGGGCCCGCCGAGCTTCGACTTCAGCTTGTAGCCGTTGTAATCGGGCGGGTTGTGGCTGGCGGTGATGACGACGCCAAGGTCGGCGCTGGTCTTGACGACGCCGAGGCTGACCATGGGGGTGGAGATAAAATCCGGGGCCAGCAGGCTCGTGATGCCGTGCTTGCCGAGTACACGGGCGGTGGTTTCGGTGAATAACTTACCGGCGAAGCGGCAGTCGTAACCGATGACCACCCGGCTGCCGCCCTGCTGCTTGAGCCACAGGGCAGTGCCCTCGGCTACACGCTTCACGTTGTCGACGGTATACTCCTGCGCGATAATGGCGCGCCAGCCGTCGGTGCCGAATTTGATCTTAATGGGGTCCATGGAAAATCTACGTTTAGGGGGTGCTAAAGGTGGCGAATATAGCTGGTATCCAATAATACCCGTTCCGGCGGCCGGCCAAAAGGGCGGGGCTGGGTACCTTTGCCGCGTGGGATTCCTGACCGCCGTGCTGCTCGGCCTGGCTGCGGCCGCCGGCGCTACCTTCTTTCCCGGCATGCTGAATATGAGCAGCGTAAGCGTCAGCCTGCGGGCCGGCCGCCGGGCGGGCTACCTGTTCGCCGCGGGCATGGCCACCGCCTTCACCGCCCAGGCTGCCCTGGCGGTCTTCTTTGCCAACTATTTCGCCACTCACCCCAGTATCCTCCTGTTCATGAAGCAGTGGGCAGTCCTCGTATTCTTGGTCCTGGCGGCCTTCTTTCTACTCAAGGGCTTTCGGGCTCGCGCTGCTGCGTCTGCGGAAAATCAGCCCTACCACGGCAACCCCTTCGTGCGGGGGACGGTCCTGGCCCTGATGAACTTACTCACCATTCCCTACTTTTTCGCGCTCTGTGGTTGGATGCTTTCCAGCCACTACATGCAGGGTGACCTGATCAGCCGGCTGGGCTTCACCGGGGGCGCGGGCGCGGGTGCCCTGGTCATTTTCGGGGCGTACGCCCGCCTCGCCAACTGGTTCAACCGCCGGGCGCACTTCCTGACCCGCAACATCAATTTCCTACTCGGAGCCATACTGGTCGTCCTGGCCGTTGTGCAAGGCTACCGCACTTATCTGTGAGGGGCTTTGCCGAAATATTCGCATTTCCACCGCAACACCGGCGGCGTCTAGCGACTTAAATGGAGTATGGTACGTACCCCTTCCCTTTCGTCCGATCCATTGACCGCCACTAACGGGGGCAGTCCGCTAGAGCACCTGCCGGCCCGGATGCAGGAATGGGCCGCCGAAACTTTCGCCCACGGAGGGTTCCCCCACCGGGAGTTCGCTGCCCTGCGGGAGGCCGGCGGACTTACCCCACACCTGTGTACCCGCCCCACCCCCCTACTGCTGCGGCAATTGCGCGCGATCGGTCGGGGCAACCTCTCGGTCGGCCGCCTATACGAAGGTCACGTCAATGCCCTACACCTCATTGGTCTGTACGCTAGCCCCACCCAGCAGAAACGCTGGTACGCGGAGGCGGAGGCCGGCCACCTGTTTGGTGTTTGGAATACCCAAATGAACGACGGCGTCCGCTTTATTTTCAATGCCGGCGGCGACTACCGGATTGAGGGCAGCAAAAGCTTCTGCAGCGGGTCGCTCCACGTGACCCGCCCGCTGATCACCGGCGCCCTGCACAACGAGGAAGGCAAGGATACGGGCTGGCAAATGGCCGTCCTGCCCCTTGACCGCCACTCCCCTCAGGTCGACGAGCAGTTCTGGACGCCCGCCGGCATGCGCAACAGCGTGAGTCACAAAGTTAATTTTACCGGGCTGCCTTTAGCGGCCCGGGATCTGCTGGGGCAACCGAACGACTACGTCCGCGAACCCGCCTTTAGTGGCGGGGCCATCCGCTTCGCGGCGGTACAATTGGGCGGCGCCGAAGCGGTACTGGAAGCGACGCGAAACGCCCTCCGCCGTTCCGGCCGCACGGGCGATCCCCATCAGCGCAGCCGCGTGGCGAACATGGTGATGCAGGTAGAAACTGGTCGCCTCTGGCTAGCGCGTGCGGGTGAGCTGACCGCGGCCGGGGAAGACACAGCAATAATCATTGATTATGCCAATAGGGTCCGCACCGTCGTCGCGGAAGCTTGCGAGTGCTGCCTAGACCTCGCCCGCCGCAGCGTGGGGGCCGGCGGACTATTGCACCCACATCCGATCGCCCGGCTCCACGCCGACTTGAGCATGTACCTCCGTCAGCCTGGGCCCGATGCCGTTCTGGAATCGGTCGGTAAAAATTACCTGGATGGACACACGGACTGACGCGGACCGCGTCCGGGAACGGAAAGAGGCACTCCGCCAGGACGCCCCCCTCCACCCCCGCGGTGACCTCTTGGCCTGGTCGGTCACGGTTATCTTTTCGCCCCATCCCGATGACGAAAGCCTGGGCTGTGGGGGGCTGATTGCTACCCTCCGCGACCTAAATCGGGAGGTGCACGTAATCTTCGTGACCGACGGGGGCATGTCGCATCCTAACTCCGTTCACTATTCCCGCGCCGCCCGCGCTGCGCTCCGCCAGGGAGAAGCCCGCAACGCCTGCCAAGTGCTGGGCGTACCGGACACCCACGTGCACTTTTTGGGCCTGCTCGACGCCGCGGTACCCACCGAGGGCACGCCTGAATTCGCGGACAGCGCAGCGGCGATTACCGAACAGCTCTCCGCCTGGCACGCCGATACCGTAGTCGTGCCCTTTCGCCGCGATCTCCATCCCGATCACCGACTGGTGTGGGCGATTTGCCGCGCCGCCGTGGACGCCTACCGAAGCGATATCCGTTGGGTTGAATACCCCGTCTGGATGTGGGAAGCGACCGACCTAGCGGACCTGCCCCGGGGAGACGAACTGATCGCCTGGCGACTGGACATTGCTCCGCATCTTCCGCAGAAAGCAGCCGCTATACGGGCGCACGCCTCTCAGCTCGGAAAAGTCATCGCCGACGATCCGACGGGCTTCCAGCTCGCGGACCACCTGCTGGATCATTTCCGGCACCCGACGGAAGTGTTCTTGGAGGAAGCGACCAAGCGTCACCAGAGCCTGCCGGGGGAGTATTTCGAGGCGGTATACCGGTCGAGCCAGGACCCCTGGCAATTCGAAACCAGCCCCTACGAAAGGGAAAAATACGCGGCCACCATAGCTGCCCTGCCCGATGCGCATTACCCCCGCGCCCTTGAAATCGGCTGCTCGATTGGTGTCCTGACCAAAAGGCTGGCGCGCTATTGTGACACCCTGCTTGCCGTGGACACCAGTGCGCTAGCCTTGCAACGGGCACGCCAACGCCTCGGAGAGACCAAAGGCGTAGCGTTTCGCCAAGTTTCCATTCCACAAAATTTTCCTGAGGGGCACTTCGACCTGGTCGTGCTGTCCGAAGTGGGCTATTACTGGGGGTACACGGACCTGCACCTGGCCATCGAAAAGATACGCGTGGCGCTGACGGGAGGCGGTACCCTGGTGCTGGTGCATTATACGCCCTACGTACCGGACTATCCCCTGACTGGCGACGAGGTACACGAGGCCTTTGCCGGGGCGCTCAGCCCGGAATGCCATCGAGTGCGGAGTGAGCGAGCGGAACGCTACCGGCTGGACGTTTGGAAATACGACCGCCCCGGGCAGAACGCGTAAACCGTCGGAGGTCACGGATGGCCTGCTCGAAGGTAGAATCGGAGAATTCGTGGGTTTGCTCAAGCCGCTGGCGAAATTCTTGGTAGAGCGTACCAAAATTGGGGGCCGTAAGGACCCGCTGCTCCAGTTCCTCCCGGGTCATCTTCAGGTACTCGGCTAGGGCAGGCAGGGCGGGCGTACCGGCAATACTGCCAGCAGCAAAGGCCCGGCGCAGCGCCACTTTCCACTTGAAGAGCTGGATGCAGTGTTGTAGGCCAAACACCACGGGTTTACGGCCCTCTGCGGTCATACTGGTCCACTCGTCTAGCGCATGACTAAAGGCCTGTCCCTGCACGCGCTCGCTCTTCCGGTCGGAAGTGTACACCTTCACGGCGGGATCGTGAACGAAGAAGATGTCCGCCCGCTCCAGCGCCCAGCCCAGGGCGACATCCTCGATGGCACGCAGGGCGGGCATGCCCCCACACTTTCGGTAAGCGTCCACCCGCACCGCCATGCTCGGTCCGTACTGGTGGAAGTGGCGGGGCCAGGGATCATGGGGGGAGGGGTCGATCATCGATTCCAGGCGGGCCTGCAGCATACGGTAGGTGACGTCTTGCAGGTATATCTTGCGGTAGCCGGTCCGCGGTCCGCGGGGGACGATAATACGGCCGCCCACGGCCTGGGCCCCGCGGTCGAAGGCCCGCAGGGTGGCAAATACCCAGTGGCGGTCGACCAGGGTGTCGGCATCGGTTGTGCAGATGATGCCCTTCTCGGGCAGCCGGCGGGCAGCGGCTTCCATCATCAGGCGGCGGGCGGTGCCGACGCAGGCGACTTCGGCAGCGAGTTGCCGCTCCACGATGTGCAGCTGAAAGTCGGGATGGGTACGGGCAAATCGGCGAGCCACTTGGGCCGTGTCATCCGTGCAATTGTTAGCGAGTAGAATGACCTCGTAAGTGGCTTGATCAAGGGACTGTCCCACATCGTTCACTTGCTGGTACAGGGCCTCCAACGTCGCGGTGATGAAAGCGGCCTCGTCCTTGGCGGGCACCGTGACACTCAGGCGGCAGCCAGGTGAGCGGGGGCGGAGCTGTAGCGGGCGTAGCGCGGCAAAAGCGGGAGGTTGCATGATTGGGAAAGGCTTTCTCTCCCAACCGGGGGTAAGGCACCAGATGTTTGGTGGATTCCCCGTTCCCCTACCACCTAGTGAACGGGGGCGGGGACCTGCTGGACCTCCGCCTCCAGCTGCACGCCGAACTTTTGGAGAATCGTATCCTGCACGTGCT
This sequence comes from Lewinellaceae bacterium, assembly GCA_963710195.1. Classification (GTDB taxonomy): domain Bacteria; phylum Bacteroidota; class Bacteroidia; order Chitinophagales; family Saprospiraceae; genus Neolewinella. The sequence goes on along the minus strand of CAVPZF010000008.1, from coordinate 929,484 downwards.
GACTAAAATGGAGCACGTCACCGCCCCGGGCCCCACCGCGGTTGACGAGTACCAGCGCCTGCCCCGCGTACGATCCCACGCGTTCGCTTCCCGTGCCCCGGAGTCCGGCCCGGTCAATCAACCAGCCGGCGGGAAGCTTTACCGTAGCGTCGTCGATGGGGTAAGCGGGCAGGTCGGGATAAACTTCCAGCAGCGAATTGTAGCGGCTCCGGTCCACGACTGGATTCTTAAAGAAGCTGCCACTGTTGCCGTAGAAGAACCAGTCAGGCAGCTTGCCGCGGCGGATGTGGGTTACGGCCCGGGCGACGTCGTGAGCCGTTGGGGTTTCGATGCCGGCACGGGCAAGCTCGCCGGTGATCGCTCCGTATTCCAGCTTCAGGGGACGCCGCTCGCTGAGGTCAAAGTCCACCGCCGTGATCAGGAAGCGGCCCGGCTCACGCTTGAACCGGCTGTCGCGGTACCCGAAGGCACAATCTTCGGGGGGCAGCACCACCGCGCCTTTCCCGTACTCCCAGGCGTGCACGGCGGTAATGAACTCGGCAACCTCCGCGCCGTAAGCGCCGATGTTCTGCACCGGGGAGGCGCCCACCGTCCCGGGAATGAGGATGAGATTTTCGAGGCCGGGAAAACCCGCCTCCAGGGTGTACCGCACGAACTGATTCCAGTCGGTGCCGGCCAGGACGCGAAATCGCCCCTGGCCATCGCTACGGGCGATGCCGCTGAGCAGGACGTGTACCGTCAGTCCCGGGATCTCCTCCAGCAGCAGGAGGTTGCTGCCTCCACCCAGTACCAGGGCGGGTGCTTGCCGCAGTTCTGTACGCGCTAATTGCGCCACCTCCGTCAGGGGCAGGTAACGCTCGGCCAGGGCGGGAAGACCGAAGGTGTTGAAGGCTTGGAGTTGGACGGCTTCCCGGATCATTCCGCAAGATCGAATTGAAGGCGGGCCAGGGCCGAGTAGGCGCCGCGGCTGCGACTGCTGAGCTCGGCGTGGGTGCCGGACTCTACGATGGCCCCATTCTCGATCACGTAAATGCGGTCGACGTCGCGGATGGTCGCCAGGCGGTGGGCAATGATGATGCTCGTTCGCCCTTCCATCAGGTTATCTAGGGCTTCCTGGACGACCCGTTCACTCTCGGCGTCGAGGCTGCTCGTGGCCTCATCCAGTAAGAGCACCTTTGGATCCTTGAGGATGGCCCGGGCAATGGCCACCCGCTGGCGCTGGCCGCCGCTGAGCTGGATGCCCCGGTCGCCCACGATGGTATGCATTCCTTCGGGAAAGCTGTCGATAAAATCCAGGGCATTAGCCTGGCGGGCGGCCTCCCGAATCTCAGCCTCCGTCGCTTCGAGTTTCCCGTACGCGATGTTTTCCCGGATGGTGCCTCCGAAGAGCAATACTTCCTGGGGAACGAGGGCCAGCTGGTCCCGGTAAGGTTCCAGATCAAACTGGTCAATCGGCTGGCCATCGATGGTGATGTCCCCCTGGGTGACGGGGTAGAAGCGCAGCAGCAATTTGACGATGGTGGACTTACCGCTGCCGCTGGCGCCTACTAACGCTACTTTCTCCCCGGGGGCAACCGCCAAGTCAATCCCCTTCAGCACCCTGATATCGGGACGCGTAGGGTAGGAGAACCCGACGTCGCGGTACCGGATCGCGCCGGTAAGGGGAGGGGTGACGCTAACTCTAGGCGTTGACGGGACGTCCACCCGTTCCGCTGCCGCCTCCTCCCCCTCTGATTCCTCGGATTCGAGAATATCGACCACCCGATCCGAGGCTCCCAGGGCACCTACGATCTCGCCGTAGAAATTCCCTAAGCTGGCGATGGACCCCCCGATAATGGCCGTAAAGACAATGAAGGAAAAGAGGTCACCCACGGGCAGTTCACCCGCTTGTACCTGCAGGATCGCCCGGTAGATGATGAAAAACAGGGCGCCGAACATCACCGTCACGATGAAGGCGGAGAAAAGCCCGCGCGCGTTGGCCGTCTTTATGGAGATGGCTACGGACTCATCCACGCTCTTGGCATAGCGAGCCAGTTCGAAATCCTCGTTCGTGTAAGCTTTCACGGTCGAGATGCTCTGTAAAGTTTCCTCCACAATGACGTTGGACTGCGCCAATTTTTCCTGCCGCGCCTTGGTCATCTTCCGCACGTACTTACCGAAGAACATGGCGACAATAACCACCACGGGGAAAACCAGTAAGCTGACGAGCGCCAGCCGGAACATGGCAAACAGGATGAACACAGTGGCCCCAAGGAGAATGATGATTTGCCGAACAAACTCCGTGAGCGTCAGGCTAAAGAGGCTCTGCAACTGGGTAATATCGTTCGTGATGCGGCTCGTCAGTTCGCCAACGCGACTGCGCTCGAAGAAGGGGATATTGAGGTGCAGCAGTTTTGCGAACAGGTCCTTCCGTAAGCTCGCCATAGCGCGCTCGCTCACAATGGTTTGAATACGTACCCGGTAGTAACTGAGGGGCGCCTGAATGATCAACAGGCCGGCGAGCAACAAAAAGACTTGGTCGACGGTGAGTCCGTACTTCCCCTCCCCATTGTAGATGTTCAGGGCTTCCCCCGGGAGCTGCAGGACAATCAGGAATACCAGGGAGCTCAGGGTAAGGATCACAAAACTCAGGAGGAACAGCCAGCGGTAGAGCAGCACGTAGTCGAAAATGCGCATGGACCGTTGCAGGCGGTCTTTGGTGATGCGCGGCTTCGCGTCGGTGGGGGCAGTGGGGTTGGCGGTCATGACTCACAAAGGAACCGCTTCCGGCGGTAAAAGGTCATGCCCTAGTCTTATTTTGAACTTAATATGAAATTCCTAGGTAGTAGTCCGTGACGAACACCGCTTGTTATTACCCACTTTCGGTATTTTAACGGCATCTGTCTTCTTGCTTACACTACCGGCTGTGTATATCGGTGAGCTTCCGCCTGGAAGGGGCCCAACTACAATTTTCTGCCCCTAATTGGAGTTCGATTAATAGCAAAGATTGGAACATACTTAACCCAGCTTAATGAGAAACTTTACCCTGACCGGCCTGCTTGCTGCTTTTATGTTGCTGCTTAGTCCGGTCCTTTCTGCGCAGCAGTACTTCGAACTGGGTATCCAGGGCGGAGACATGCCCTATAACGGTGACTTTAGTGACACCGGCATCGGCTTTATCAAGGACCTCAACGCTTTTGGGGGAATCTACGTGCGGTATCGCCCAGTATCGCGCTTCGGTGTGCGACTCAACGGCATTTTCGGCACCATCGCCGCCGAGCAGACGCGTAACTTCACCAACGAAGCCGGCGCCTCCATCCCGATTGAACGAAGCTTTCGCTCTAAGATTCAAGAAATTGGGATAGCCGCCGAGGTCGACCTATTTTATCTCGGAGACCCGGAAGACCGCTTCTTCGCCCCCTACATTATGTTCGGGGTCGGTCGTACCTCCTTTAACCCCCAATCGCAGCGCGATGGGGTGTACTACGATCTGCAGCCCCTCCGGACCGAGGCCCAGGGCACCCCGGGCGGGTATTACGACCCCGCGCCCTACTCCTTGTCCTTCACCAGCCTGCACTTAGGTGGCGGCATCCGTGCTAAGCTTGGGGAACGCATCGTCGTAGGCGGAGAAATCAGTGGTCGCGTAACGGGCACTGATTATCTAGATGATGTATCCGGGTTGCGGGTAAATTATCAAGAAGTCATTAACAACCCTACCGGGTCAACCAATCCTACCCTGACCGGATTTTTCTCCAACCCCGCCGTGGATATCACCGAGGTGGGAGAAGGGGTATCCTACGCTCGGGGAGGAGCTTCCGATGACTTTTACTACCTCATCAACCTCACCGTGGGCATTCGCCTGGGCGGCGGTGGCCGTGGGGGAAGCGGTTGCTACTCCTTCTAGCCGGCCACAATGGCCGCAGCTGCCCGCTGTGCCGCACCCCCCGCTCCAAGTTTCTCGCGCAAGCGCACCAATTGCTTTAATTGCCGGTCCCGTACGGGGCCGGCAATTAATTTTTCGAGCTCGGCCCTCAGGCGGTCAGCGTTGAAGTCGTCCTGAATCAGCTCGGGAACGACGGGGGCGTCCATGACCAGGTTAACTAGCGAAATGTAGTGAATACGCTTAGCGACCAGCCGGCGCGCGAGCCAGAAATTTAGGGCATTCCCGCGGTAACACACCACTTGGGGTACGCCGAATAGGGCCGTTTCTAGCGTCGCCGTTCCACTGGTGACCATCGCAGCCCGCGCCCCCGCCAGTACCTCATACGTTTGGCCACTGACTAAGCGAATACGGGGCGGGCACCCGATCTCCTGCAGGAGTTGGGTATAGAATTGTATATCCTGACCGGGCGCCCCCGCAATCACGTAGTCCTGCTCCGGTAGCTGAGCCGCCGCCGCCAGCATCACCGAAAGACTGCGGGTAATTTCCTGCTTGCGGGAGCCGGGCAGAATGGCGACGTAGGTACCTGCTCGCTCCGCCACCTCCCCCACCACGTCGAGCAGGGGGTGGCCTACAAAGGTGGCCTCCACCCCGTACTTTGCGTAGAAGGCCTCTTCGAAGGGCAGGATGACTAGCATGCGGTCCACGTTACGTTTGACCTGGTAGACGCGGCTGGTGTGCCAGGCCCAGATTTGCGGACTGATGTAGTAGCTGATGTCGTAGCCCGCCCCGCGCGCCCACTTGGCGATGCGCAGGTTAAAGCCCGGATAGTCGATAAGCACCAGGCGGTCGGGTTGGAAGGCGGCAATGTCCGCTTCGCACGCGCGGAAATTAGCCCGGATGGTGCGCAAATTCATAACTACCTCCACGAAGCCCATAAAGGCCAGCTCCCGGTAATGTTTGACGACTTCGGCCCCGGCCGCTTGCATCTGCTCGCCGCCCCAGGCCCGGATGACGGCCGACGGATCACGCTCCCGCAGGGCGGTGACGAGGCGGGCGCCGTGGAGGTCTCCGGAGGCTTCGCCGGCGATGAGGTAGTAGCGCACGGGGGGGGGAAGGGATGGAAGGATTGAGGGATGGAAGGATTGAGGGGGCGGGGACGCGGGTGTGGGCAAAGTTACAAAGATAGCCGGGTGGGTTTGGGTGGGCGTACCGTTACTTCGTGGTAAATACTTGCCCTATGCCCGTGTCGTGGACTCATTACGCCTTCGATGAACTTGGGGTGCACCTCTTGTATGCGATCATGGCCCTACGGCAGGAAGTCTTCGTGGTGGAGCAGACTTGCTGGTACCTCGATGCGGATGGCTTGGACCAACGCGCGCTGCACTTAGTGGGAAAACAGGAGGACAGGGTAGTAGCGTACACCCGCATCCTGGATCGCGGCGTTTCCTATCCCGACTACGCAAGCATCGGACGGGTATTGACGGGCCCTTCAGTGCGCGGTCAGGGGCTCGGACGGCCATTGATGGAGGAATCCCTGCGGGTGCTGTACGCCGTGTACGGAAATCAGCCGGTGAAGATCGGGGCCCAGGCCCACCTAGAAGACTTTTACGGGAGCCTGGGCTTCGTGGGGGTAGGGGAGGTGTACGATGAGGATGGGATACCGCACCGGGCGATGGTGAAGGAGGGAGGCAGGCATTGAAGGAATGCACCTTTTTCTACCCCAAACCGTTCTCAAGCACTTTACCCGAAATTGTACTACTATGCAGCCCCTGGCCGAACGAATGCGCCCCACTTCCCTCGATAATTACGTGGGGCAGACTCATCTGGTCGGTCCGGGAGCCGTGCTGCGGCGGGCCATCCAAACGGGTAGGTTGCCGAGCTTTATCCTGTGGGGACCGCCGGGGGTGGGCAAGACCACCCTGGCCCGTATCGTGGCCGCTCAACTGGAAGTGCCTTTCTACATGCTCTCGGCGATCAACAGTGGGGTGAAGGACGTACGCGATACCATCGACAAGGCCAAGCGGGGCAAGTTCTTCGAGTCGGCCTCGCCCATTCTCTTCATCGACGAGATTCACCGCTTTAGTAAATCGCAGCAGGACAGTCTGCTCGGAGCCGTAGAGGCCGGTACGGTCACCCTGATCGGGGCCACGACGGAGAACCCCAGCTTTGAGGTCATCCCGGCCCTGCTGAGCCGCGCTCAGGTGTACGTGCTACAGTCCCTCGGCCGGGAGGAACTGGTGGGGATGGTGGACCGCGCCCTGGCCGAAGACGACTACCTCAGCAAGATGGACGTGGAGGTGCAGGACTACGACTCCCTGATCCGGTTCTCCGGTGGGGACGGCCGCCGGCTGTACAACGTACTCGAACTCGTCACCCACGAGGCCGCCGACGGAAGTCGGGTAGTACTCGATACCGACTACATCACCTCCCGGGTGCAGGAGAACTTGACCCGCTACGATAAAACGGGCGAGCAGCACTACGACATCGCCTCGGCCATGATTAAGAGCATCCGCGGGAGCGACCCCAACGGTGCCGTATACTGGCTGGCGCGCATGATCGAAGGGGGAGAGGACCTGAAGTTCATCGCTCGCCGGCTGGTCATCTCGGCTTCGGAAGACATTGGACTAGCCAACCCTAACGCGCTGTTGATGGCTACGACGGCCTTCCAATCCGCCCAGCTGATCGGTTATCCGGAGGCCCGCATCATTTTGAGCCAGGCAGCCATCTACCTCGCGACGAGCCCGAAGTCCAACAGCAGCTACCAAGCCATCGGCGCGGCCCAGCAGGCGGTACGCAAGACGGGTACCTTGCCGGTTCCCCTGCACCTGCGCAACGCCCCTACGAAACTGATGAAGCAACTGGATTACGGCAAGAATTACAACTACAGCCACGACAACCCCGGCAACTTTAGCCCCCAGGAATATTTGCCTGAGGAGCTGTCCGGTACGGCCTTCTTTCGCCCCCAGGAGAACAGCTCCACGGAAAAGTCCATCGGGGAGCGGATAACAAGGTGGTGGGGAAGCAAGTACACTACTTAGCCCCCGTTCTTATCGCTTTCCAGGTCGATCAGGTAGTGGAGGTACTGCTTGAGCAGATCGGGGGCCGTATAGAGCAGGTCGTGCTCCTTACCGCCGACCATGTGGTGGATGAGCGACGGCGCATGGGTGAGCCGGTCGCAGGCGTAGTAGGCATTGCGGGGGTAGATGAGCCAGTCGTCGGTGCCGTGCAGGATGACGACGTCCGCGTCGATGTTATCCCATTTATCCGCCATATCCCGCAGTTCGGCTTCGTGGGCCAGTTTTTCGTGGTTGGCGGAGTGGAGGCCGCTGGGTAAGAGCCACGACAGCGACCAGTGGGAAGTGGGGTGGGTGATCCAAAAAGTGTACTCCTCCGCAGGGGCCAAACTGGCCGACTGCAGGAGCAGGCCGTCGACGAGGTCGGGATGGTCCATGGCCAGCCGGGCGCTTACCGTACCGCCGTAACTACTGCCGTGGACAATGACGGGCTGCCCGGGAAAGTGACGGCTTCGAATGACCGCCGCTACGTTGTCCGCCTGCTCCTGCACGGACGTCATGGGTCGACCGAGCCCGCTGCCCCCGTAGCCAGGTCGGTCGATGGCCAGCACGTTAGCCGCACGGCGTAGGGAGCTGTCGCGCAGGATGCTCAGCCACCAGGCCGACGAGGAGGGAGCACCATGTAGAAACACCAGTAAGGGTTTGGTGGGATCCTGTCCGATCTGCAGGTACCGCAGGCGCCGGGTGGTCCCTTGTTGGTAACCAATCTCGGCGTCGAGGCGCGCGCTCTTCATGGTGGCACTGAGCTGGTGGTCGTCCATCTGTATCCGCACGTAGGGCTCCACACGGTAAGCTGCATAGACAAGAAACAGGCAAGCCGCAAGCAGAAAATACAACCTTTTCTTTTTCGGTAACATGGGGCAGGCGGGTCTGCTAAGGATACGGATTGGGGCCCTTGCCGGTTGTCGTATTGTCGCCGTTGGTCGTCTGGCCGGAACTACGTAATTTTGCGGGCGTTACGCTCCGTTAGCTCAGTTGGATAGAGCAGGAATCTTCTAAATTTCAGGTCAAAGGTTCGAATCCTTTACGGGGCACTTGGGTAGTCTGTTAGTCTGTTAGTCTGATAGTCCGTTAGTTCGTTAGGGCCTGCGCTTCTAATGTGGGCCCTAACGAACTAAAGATCTAACGAACTAAAAATCTAACGAACTAAAGCTCCTTCCACCGATTTTCCAGTTCGTCCACGGCGGTGAAGAGGGAGGCGAAGTCGTCGATCGCGAAGTAGAGCATTTGCACTTTGTCGATGATGAAGGTTTGGGCCATCACTTCGCCTAGGTCAAAGTCCTTGATGACTACCCCATTGTCCGCGTAGATGTGCTTGGTTTCCTGGGGGCTGCTGCAGATCCCGGCGCCGTATACTTTGAGCTGTCCTTCTTGACGGATGACCCCGAACTCAATGGTGAACCAGTAGAGGCGCTGGAGCTGCGTAATTTTCTCTTCGTCCTTTGCGTACTTTACTCCCAGGGCTCCCAATTTTTGGGCGAAGTCGGCGTAATCCTGGTTGAGATAGAGGGGAATGTGGCCGAAGATATCGTGGAACATGTCGGGCTCCTCGAGGTAGTCCAGTTGCTTCTCGGAACGCAGCCAGGTGCTGGAGCAGAAGCGGCGGCGGGAGAGGAGGGAGAAAAACTCATCTACGGGCAAGAAGCCGCGCACCACTTCGATCGACCAGCCGTGGGCAGCCCGCAGCGCGCGGCTTAGGTCGCTGAAGCGGGGCGGGTGGTCAGGCGAGAGGATGGGGTACAGATCCCGCAGACACTGCAGGTATTCGACGCAAGCCACCGGCTTGAGGGCCTCCTGCTGCCGTTGGGTAAGCATACGCCAAATGCGGTAGTCAGTGGGTGTATAGGCGTCGTAATCTTGTGTGAGGGGGCTTAGGGTAGGGGCGGAGTCCGTGGTCATGATCGGCTTGGTTTGTTAGGGCAAAGGTTGTTATGGCAATAGTAAAGATATGGGTTTGGTTCGGTAGTGACGGAGTGAATGTGGGAAGGAATGAAGGAGGGAATAAGTGAAACTCCCCACCAACTATTGCGGCAGTAAAAAGTCAGCGCTTTAGGGCGGTGCCGCAGGTGTAGTGAAATATTGGTGGCGGCCCACTGAGTATTAGGTAGCTAGCCGAGTTCCCCCTGGGTGGTGCGGGCGGGGGATTGCCGGAAACTGACGACGAGCTTGTACTGGGGGCCGATGTTGCTGATGAGGGGGCCGAACATGGTGTCCATCAAGTTGCGGGCCTGTTCTTTGGCGCGGTCCATGACGTCGCTCTCTAGGGCATCTTCCCGGAACCGCTCGCGCAGGGCATTGACCCCTTCGTTGATGTTGGCCCCTTCGACCTCCCGCAACCAGCCGATGTCGAGTTTTTCGACCTTGGGCAGTACTTCGTGGCTCAGGATGACGGGTTCGGGGAGGGTGATGTTGACGGTCTTTTGCTGTTCGTCGAGCTGCAAATCGAAGTAATCAGAGAGCCGGAACCCGACCTTGAGGATGGATAAGGCCGTGATCTCCACGTCCGTCTCCGATACGTTCATGCCCCAAATGGTCGTCTGCAGGTTTTTATTGATGCCCTTCTTGTCGCGGATCTCGATGGTGGCCAGTTCCCCGATGACGGTCTCGACCTTCTCCTGGAAAAGCCCCCTGCTGCGGCTGAAGTCCTCGATCGCCGCCCGTTCCGCCATGCGCGCGACCAGTGGCCGCAGGGCTTCGCCCATCGCGATAGAGCAGGGGTTCTGTACGTCGGCCCCCTTGGCCAGGATGTTTCCGTTGCGCGTGCGGATCACGGCGGCCAGGACCTTATTGAGCATGAAGCAGGTATAGTTGCTGGCTACTTCCTCAAATATTTGGGTGACTTTTTGTCCACCCTCGTCGTACCACGTCTCGTAGACGGCCGCGCTGGTGTCCCGCAGGCGCATGAAGTCGTTGTAGTACAACTCGGTCAGTTGCGGGTGCTGGCGCGCATACTCGTTCATTACCTCCTGCTGAAGGCTGTCGCTGAGCCCCAGGCGGTTGCTCACGTGGCGTAGGATATCGACATTGATGTCGTGCACGAGGTCGTCGAATTCCCGCCGGTACCGCTTCGGGTTGCGCAGGATGGCCAGGGCGGTTTCGGGATCGATGTTGTACTGGAAGTCCGCCGGCCGGTACTGTAATTCGTACTCCTGGGGCCCGGCCAGGAAGCTGCCCGGAGTATTCCGCAGCGCCTTATAGCCCAGTACGCCCAGTATCCCCAGGATCGCGATCGCGATGATCACCTGCGTGGTGCCAATCCCCTGGCGGGGGGGGGCAGGACCGGTCTTAATGGGCTGAGGCATGGGGTAGATGGCTTGGGCTATTGCAAACAGGCGGGTAGGGGGAAGGTTGGTGGGAAGGGGGGAAGGTCAAATTTGCCCCGGGTGGCTGACGCAATTTCCGAGCGCTACCCGTTACTGCACTGAATCTGGATAAAATCGGTGGCCACACGAGCGTCAGCGGGGTTGTACCGGGGAGGAGTTCCGATAATTATCGGGACGAGCAGAGCTTACCAATGGTACATCGGAAACGGTACATGGTAATTGGTAAGTTCCCCTTCCTACTCCCCCATCACTCGCGCCTCCTCCAGCAAATGGTACAGTTTCACGGCCTCCACGGCCTCGCGTACGTCGTGGACGCGCAGCACGGACGCTCCCTGTTGCAGGGCAAACAAATGGAGGGCCGTAGTGGCGGCCAGGCTAGCCTCCGCGGTGGTTTTTAGGGGCTTGTAGATCATGCCCTTGCGGCTGATGCCGGCCAGCACGGGTACGCCGAGGTAACGGAAGACGTGGAGGTTCTTGAGGAGCTCATAGTTCTGTTTCTGCGATTTGCCGAAGCCGAAGCCGGGGTCCACGATGATGTCCTTTACCCCGAGGGTGCGGAGGTGGATGAGGCGCTCGGCGAGGAAATCCCAGACGTGGGTAACGACCTGCTCTCCGTAGACTTTCGTGTGCTCCTGCATGGTGGCCGGCGTCGCATCGGGCATGTGCATAAGCACGTAGGGCACGTTGAGGGCCGCCACGGCAGGTAGCAGGTCGGCGTCGAAGCGGCCGGCGCTGATGTCGTTGATCAGGCCGGCACCGGCGGCTACGGCGGCGCGGGCGGTGGCGGCGTAGACCGTGTCGCAGCTGATGACCACGCCAGGCGCGGCGGCGCCGACGGCCTCGATGACGGGCAGCACCCGGTCCATCTCTTCCTGGGCTCCCACGAGTTCGGCGCCCGGGCGGCTCGACATCCCCCCGATGTCGATCACGCCGGCGCCCGCGGCTTCCATTGCACCCGCGGCCCCGCCCGCTGCGTCGGCGTCGAACCGGCTCCCGGCGTGAAAGCTGTCCGGTGTAGCGTTCAGGATCCCCATAACAAGGGGACGCTCTACGGTGAGCAGCCGACCGTTGCAGTTAAGGGAGAAGGGGGGGAAGGGCACGATTGGCGCAAGTTATGCACGAATTCCCACAAGTATGCCCGACTTTTGCCGTCCGATGCCGTACACCGAACAGCAGATCCGCGGCCTGGCCATCAACTTCCTCCGCTTCCACTACAAACTGCGGCCGCGCTACCTCGGCGGGGGTACCCGGGTGGTCGATAAGCCCCACTACTACCAGGGGGTACTGATCGACGCCCGCCTGGCCTACCAACAGCCCGACCGTACCTTCTTTACGGCCACGATCGAGGCCACGAGTATAGACCGAAGCGAAGAGATTCTCTACCGAGTCAATTACTGGCGCATCACCGTGCACGCCCTCGTCTGGTCGCTAGTGCTCTTTGCCGCCTTCGCCTGGGCGGGGCCGCTGGTGTGGGGCACCAACCTTTGGAAGCTGTACGGAAGTCCGCGCGTCTACCTGGTGCTGGTGAGCACCTTCCTGGCGTTGGTGACGGCCCTGGGGGCGCTGCTGAGCCGGGCGCGCCGGTACCGGTACATCTACGCCGTCGACCAGTTCAAGCACTTTTACGCCGACGCCCAGTGGGTGGCCTACGACGTGGCAATTTTTGCGAATGGCGGCTGGCGGATGCGCCGGCGCTACCGCGAACTCGCACGGCAGTGCGTGAAGTATGGCTTTGGCATGCTGGCCGTGGACGCCGACCAGGTGGTGCGTAACGTGATCAGTCCCAGCCAGGTCGACCAGTTTGGCGGCCTCCGCAGTCACCTGCCCCGGTGGCTGGCCCGCGGCGAGATCACCAAACCCCGTTTTCGGCAGGGGGAACTGCCGCCCCCCGAACTGGCCGACCCCCTCGCCCGGGAGGCCCCGGCGGAACGCGCGCTCGTCCCCGCTCGTCCGGGCCGGCCCAGGCCCTTCGCGCAGCCCCGCCGGCGCCTGGCCCTACTGCGCGCCCGCATGCGACGCCAATACCGTAGTCTTTATCCCAGCACCCTGCGGCGCAAGCCGGGCTACTTTACGCTCGGGTGGTGGGTCTTCCTGGTGGGGCTGCCCGCGCTCGGCCTGTTAGGTTACGGCCTCTACCGCCAGGCCAGCTACGCCCCCTACGCCCGGGAAGGTCGAAAGTATGCTGAACCCGACCTGGGTATGCTGGAGTCGCCCGCCAACCCGCCGCCCCCGCTGGAGATCGAGTCCGGAGAGTATCAACGCACCCCCGATACCGGCCTGGTCGTGGCTGCCCCACCAGTCGGGCTCCCTCCCGAAGCCCTGGTCACCGAAGGCCGCGTGGAAGACCTCAACCTGCTGCGCCGCTACACCATCGATACGGCCGGCCGGGTAGTCATCGACTACGACTGCGTGCCGCTCTACCAAATCCGCGAGCCCGTCTTTCTGCTGCTCTTCGGGCGCTACCATTCCTTTGAAACCGCCCGACAGTGGGCTTTGGAGCTCAACCGCCTGTACGGCTCGGCGGTTACCGTAGCGCGGGGCGAATGCGTCGAGCCCGCCTCCGCCGATTACCTGCTCTACCTCGGGGCCCCAACCACCGAGGAGGGGGAAGCTAATTTCCTGGCCCGCTCCTTCATCGGGCAATCCGGTCTGGAGGTGGAGATCATTGAGATTAAGTAAGGATCGCTGCGCTTCATTTTCACCGCAGAGAGCGCCAAATTACGCAGCGTTTTACCCCAAAAAATCTGTGCCCATCCGTGCCCTAATCCGTTTACATCCGTGTTTAAATTAAGCTGCGACAGCACCCCAACCATATGGATATAAAAGACAACATCCTACAAACCATCGGCAACACCCCCATGGTTGAGCTCCACCAGGTGGTCCGGAGCCTGCCCTGCCGCGTACTGATGAAGGTGGAGACCTTTAATCCCGGCCACTCCATCAAGGACCGCATGGCCCTCAAGATGGTCGAGGACGCCGAGGCCGACGGCCGCCTGCAACCCGGCGGGACCATCATCGAATGCACCTCCGGTAACACCGGCATGGGCCTGGCCCTGGCCGGCTGCGTGAAGGGCTACCGCTGCATCTTCACCACCAGCGATAAGCAGAGTAAGGAAAAGCTCGACATCCTGCGCGCCATGGGCGCGGAAGTGATCGTCTGCCCCACTAATGTCTCCGCCGACGATCCCCGGAGTTACTACTCGGTGGCCGAGCGCCTCAGCAAGGAGATCCCCAACAGCTTCTGGTTCAATCAGTACGACAACCTGAGCAACCGCAAGGCCCACTACGAAAGCACCGGCCCCGAAATCTGGAAACAGACCGATGGCCAGCTTACCCACCTCGTCGTGGGGGTAGGCACGGGCGGCACCATCAGTGGCACCGGGCAGTACCTGAAGGAGCAAAACCCCGCAATCCAGGTTTGGGGGGTCGACACCTACGGCTCCGTCTTTAAGAAGTACCACGAAACCGGCGAATTCGATGAGAAGGAGATCTATCCCTACATCACCGAGGGCATCGGCGAGGACATCCTGCCGAAGAACGTCGACTTTCAGGTCATCGACCGCTTTGAAAAGGTGAGCGACAAGGACGGGGCCGTCATGGCCCGCCGCCTGGCCCGGGAGGAAGGCCTGCTACTGGGCTACTCCGCCGGCAGCGCCGTAGCCGGCCTGCTGCAACTCCGCGACGAGCTCAAGCCCGACGACCTGGTCGTGGTGGTCATCCACGATCACGGCAGTCGCTACATCGGAAAAATCTACAACGACGACTGGATGCGCGAACGGGGATTCCTGGATACCGAGCTCAAGGTGCGTGACCTCATTAACAACAAGAAGGAGGCCTCCTTCACCGGCATTTCCCGCGACGACAGCGTCCGTACCGCCCTGAAGGCGATGAAGGAGCACGAATTCAGCCAGATGCCCGTCCTTGACGGGGACACGGTCGTCGGCGCCATCTCCGAAACGGACGTACTGAACTTCCTGCTGCAGAACCCCCTCGACCACGCCGAGCGTCCCGTGCGGGAAATCATGCGCAAACCTTTCCCCGAGGTATCTACCGACCTGACGCTGAGCGAGCTTGGTCGCCACATCACCAAGGAGAATCCCGCCGTAGTGGCTACCGACCGCAGCGGGCGCAAGCACCTGATCGCCCAGTACGATATCCTGCAGGCAATTTAGGAGAACGCCCTACTCCGCGTAGCGCTCGAAAGTCGCTTCGCCGGTGTCTAAGTTAAGGGCGGTGAGGTAGCCGTAGCCGGCACCGGGCATGGCGCAGCCGGAGTCGAGGCAGATCAGCTGGGTCTTACGCATGGTCTCCGCACTTTCGCGGACGGTAGCCATGGGGGCCGGGGTGTGGCCGTATACGAGGATGCGGTCACCGAGCCAGGGACGGTTGATTTCCGCTTCCCAGTGGCGCGCCCAGAGCATGCTGTCACGGTCCTCCAGCGGGTCGTCGGCGTTGAAGTTCAGGCCGGCGTGGACCAGCAGGTAGCCTGGGGTCTCGTGGTAGAAGGGCATGGCATTGATCCAGGCCGCAATGGCGTCCCGCTCCTCCCGGGGCGGCAGGTAGTCGTAGGGTTCTCCCTTGCCGGCCAGGGCGTCCAGCAGTAGTTGCTCGTGGTTACCGCGCAGGCAGGTGACCTGGTAGCCCTTGTGGACCATCCGCCAGATGATCGAGAGCACCCCGTAGCTGTCGGGCCCGCGGTCGATGTAGTCGCCCAGGAGGAACAACTGGTCCGTGTTTTGCAGTTGCAGCCGGGTCAGAAGCCGGCCGAACGTTTGGGCGCAGCCGTGAATGTCGGTGATTGCGTAGCGGGCCATGGCTTAGAGGTACACCCAGGCCTGCCGTTCGTTGCTCTCCAGAATGGCATCGCAGAGCAGCAGTTCCTGGTGGCCTTCGGGGAAGGTGGCATACAGTGCATCGCCGGCCGCAGTATTCCCCAGCACGGCGTCGTAGAAGGAGCGGAAGCACTGTTTGAAGGTGTCGGGGAAGCCCTCGTTGTGGCCGCCCGGGTAGTTGATGAAGCGGGAGGCGGTAGCGCCCATGATGCCGGGGTCCTTGAGCAGCAGCTGGCTGGCTTCCCCGCGCTTGCCGATGTGCAGCTCATTGGGCCGCTCGCTGTTCCACTCGTAGGCGGCCGCCTGGGTGGCGATGTCGTACTTCAACTGGTTCTTGTGGCCGGCGGCCACCTGGCTGACGAAGAGCTGGCCCCGCGCGCCGCCCTTAAACTTGAAGAGGATGCTGGCGCAGTCGTCGGTGGTCACGGTGATGGTCTCCGTGGCCCGTTCCTTCTCCGCCTCCTTCGTGAAGGAAGCGATCTCCCCGACGGGCCGCTTGCGCTGGGGGTGTACGGTGGTCAGGTCGGCGAGGAGGGCTTCCACTTCCAGGCCGGTGATGAAGTGCACCAGGTCCAGCCAGTGGGTACCGATGTCGGAGACGGCCCGCAGGGCCCCACCCTGGTCGGCCAGCACCCGCCAGTTGTAGTCGGTGTCGTAGAGAAGCCAGTCCTGCTGGTAGCTGCCCGTCACCGAAAAGATGCGGGCGTCATCGGCGGCTAGTCGGTCGCGGACCTCCAGGTTCATGGGGTAGAAGCGCAGGTTGTAGTTGACGCCGGCGGTCAGCCCACTTTCCCGGGCCAGCTCCACGAGTTCGGCACCCTGGGCGGCGGTCATGGCCAGCGGCTTTTCACACAGGACGTGCTTGCCGGCGGCGAGGGCCTGCTTCACCATGGGGTAGTGGAGTACGTTGGGCACGGCCAGGTGCACGGCGTCGATCTCCTCATCGGTCAGCAGCTCTTCGAAGCTGGCGTAGGGGTGCGCGAGGTTCAACTGCTTACAGGCCGCGGTGGCTTCCTCGAGGTCTTTGCCCAGCATGCCCTTCACCCGGATGCCCAGGCGGCGGATGCCTTCGACGTGAACGGGTCCGATAAATCCTGCGCCGGCGACGGCCACGGTGAGGGTGTTGTACATGCTGGGTAGCGTTGGTGTAGGTAAGGGCCGCAATATAGTACGCCCGGTACTTCGGGCGGCGGCGCGCGGGTGCGGGGCTCAGCAACGAAACACCCGTGCGGCACCTAGCGTTAGTTACCTTTACCCCCCACCGAAACCAATGCCCCATGGCCAGTCCCGCCACCCCGGAAGTTACCAATGCCCTTGCCCACCCCGAGATCGAAAAGGTCGAGCTGAAGTACCTGACGATCAAGGAATACAAGCGGCTGCGGGCCATCATGGAGGAGGCCTACGCGGTGCTGCCCGACGCGGCCTGGGCCCGGGAAGAGATTCAGGAACTGATTAAGGTCTTCCCCGAAGGACAGATCGCCATCCACATCAACGGACAACTGGCGGGCTGCGCCCTGGCCATCATCGTGGACTATACCCAGTTTAAAGACAACCACACCTACGAGGAGATCACGGGCAAGTACACCTTCGATACCCACACGGCCGAGGGGAACATCCTCTACGGGGTGGACGTATTCGTCGATCCAAAGTTCCGGGGCCTCCGCCTTGGCCGGCGGATGTACGACTACCGCAAGGAACTCTGCGAGGAGTGGAACCTGGAGGGCATCATGTTCGGCGGGCGGCTGCCCAAGTACCACGAGCACGCCGATCGCCTCACCCCGAAGCAGTACATCGATAAGGTCAAGTCGAAGGATATTCACGACCCCGTACTGAACTTCCAATTTGCCAACGATTTCAATGTCAAGCGCATCCTGAAGGGCTACCTGGAGGGCGATCACGAGAGCCGGGAATACGCGGCCCTGCTGCAATGGAATAATGTCCTCTATACCGCCCCCACCCGCAAAGCGAGTACCGATAAGAGCGTCGTGCGCCTCGGACTGGTGCAGTGGCAGATGCGGCCCTACCGTACGGTCGATGAGCTGCTGGAGCAGGCGGAATACTTCGTCGATGCCCTGGCCGCCTACCGCTCGGACTTTGCCCTCTTCCCCGAGTTTTTTAACGCGCCGCTGATGGCGGCTTACAACGACCTGGCCGAGCCAGTGGCCATCCGCAAGCTGGCCGAGTTCACCGAGCCGCTGGTCAAAAAGTTCAGCGAATTCAGCATCTCCTACAACATCAACATCATTACCGGCTCCATGCCCTCGGTCGAAAACGGCAAGCTCTACAACGTCGGCTACCTCTGCAAGCGCGACGGCTCGGTGGAGAAGTTCTACAAGCTGCACGTCACCCCCGACGAGGCCAAGGTGTGGGGCATGACCGGCGGTAAGACGCTGAAGGCCTTCGACACCGACTGCGGCAAGATCGGCGTGCTCATCTGCTACGACGTCGAGTTCCCCGAACTGCCCCGCCTACTGGCCGAGCAGGATGTCGATATCCTCTTCGTCCCCTTCCTCACCGACACCCAGAACGGCTACAGCCGCGTGCGCCACTGCGCCCAGGCCCGCGCCATTGAGAACGAGTGCTACGTGGCCATCGCCGGCTCCGTCGGCAATCTGCCCAAGGTGCATAACATGGACATCCAGTACGCCCAGTCGATGGTGTTTACCCCCTGCGATTTCGCCTTCCCCAGCAACGGCGTCAAGGCCGAGGCTACCCCCAACACCGAGATGATCCTGGTGGCCGACGTCGACATCGACCTGCTGAAGGAATTGCACGTGCACGGAAGCGTGCATAATTTGCGGGACCGGCGGACGGATGTTTATTCGCTCACGCTGAAGTAGGCCGACGATACCAACCGGCGCATACACCTACCGGGGCTTCCCCTAGGCCTGCGTGCGGTAGGCGGAAGGGCTCACGCCGTATTGCCGGGCGAACAGCTTGCTGAAGTAACCCGGGTCGCTGAAGCCGCAGGCGTAGGCCGTCTCGGAGACGTTCATGCCCCCCCCGTCCAGGTATTCCCTTGCCTTGCGCAGGCGGAACTGGTTGATGAACTGGCTGGTGGAATGACCGGTCAGGGCCTTTAGCTTGCGGTGGATCTGCATTCGGCTGAGGGGAAGCAACCGCACGAATTCGCTGATGCCGAAGTCCTCCTCCGCGTAGTGGTCCGCCAGCAGCTGCAGGGCCTCCGCCAGGAAGGGATCGACGCACTCCTGCCGGTTGGTGGAGGGGGATAAGCCCGCAAAGTCAGTCTGAAATTTCCGCCGTCGTTCGATGAGGGTATCCACCCGGACCAGCAGTTCGCCCTCGTCGAAGGGCTTGGTCAGGTAAGCGTCCGCGCCGAGGGTAAGTCCCTTGACCCTTTCCTCCTGGGTGGTCTTTGCCGTAAGCAAAATGATGGGAATATGGTTGGTGCGCGAGTCCGTCTTCAGTTTTTCGGTAAGGGCGTAGCCGTCCAGCACCGGCATCATCACGTCGCTTACGATGACGTCCGGGATGCGGGTGACAGCCAGGTCGAACCCGGCCTGCCCATCCTCGGCGCACAGCACCTCGTAGCGCGGCGATAGGATCCTGCGGATGTAGTACTGCACGTCTGCGCTATCTTCCACGACCAGGGCGGTGGGCGCATCATCCGCGCGCCCGGGGGGCAGATCGGCGACCGCCACCGGCGCCGGGGGCCGCAGCGGCAGGCGCAAGGTAAAGGTGGAGCCGACGTGCTGCTGACTCTCTACCCGGATGCCGCCCCCGAGCAGCTCCACCAACTCCTTGACGAGTGCGAGACCGATGCCGTCGCCCGCGCGGGAAGCGTGGGGGCTGGCCTGCACCCGGTAGTAACGGTGAAAGATCCGTTCCCGCTCCTCGGGCGCCAACCCGACGCCGGTATCGGTCACGGAAAGCAGCAGCTCCCCAGCGGCAGCGTCGGCGAACACCGTGACCTTCCCCCCGGCCGGCGAAAATTTGATGGCGTTGATCACCAGGTTGTCCACGATGAAGCGCAGCTTCTGGCGGTCGAAGGACGCGATGATCTCCTCCCGACCGTGGGTAAAGCCGAGGCTGATCGATTGTGCCCCGGCCAGGGGCTGAAAGGATTCGATGAGGTAGTCCAGGTAAGGGATGATGTCGTCTTCGACCAGTTTTACCTGTAAGGCGCCGGTTTGTGCCTTGGTAATATCCTGCAGCTGCTGGACCAGGTTGAGTACGTCCTGTCCGTTTTTCCGGATCAGTTCCGTTTCCCGGGGGTGCCCCTCGATGAGGTTGGCCATGCCCAGCATCACGGTAAGGGGGGTGCGGAATTCGTGGGTGATGTTGCTGTAGAACTCCGATTTGGCTTCGTTCAGTCGGACCAAGTTTTCCGCCCGCGCCTCCCGGAGTTTTGCTTCGTTGTGGCGTTTGGAGCTGATGAGGGCGAAGAGTACGGAGGTCACGATGAAACCACCGTACATCATGTTCGTCCGGTCCACGGGGTTTTCGCCCAGATTGACATTCTGGAAGGCATTGGCCGCGGCAATCAGCAGGAACGGACTGAAAGCGGCCAGGTAGGTGAGGGCGTAGGGCAGGCCGCGAAAGTGGCCGATCAGCGCGGTACTGAGATAGACCAGCACGAACGAGCCGATTAACAGTAATGCGAGGCTTCTAAAGGGGAAATAGACTTGATATGGTCCGAACTGCTGTTCGTTGATTTTTTCCTCCACATAGTCTCCAGTAAGCAGCAACAGGATGAGAAGGAGTACCGCTGACTGGAGCCAGAATACAGTGGGGAAACGGGCTTTTAAGTCCAGGTACTTATTGGTGAAGGCATACAGTCCGACAGAAAATAAAGAGAAGGCAAGCACGAGCAATAGATTGCTGTGTTCCATAAATAGCTGGAACGCATAAAAGGTGTTTCCTCTATTTTCTAGAAAAATGAAGAGAAGGGAGAAGCCCAGTACCACCCCCGCGTAATACAGTTCTAACAAATCCCTGACCATCAGGGAACGCAGCACGAAATAAAACAACTGGAAGAGGAGTATGCCACTGATTGCTCCTTTCCACAGGGCAGCCCTGCGGGTGATGCCCAACAGGGTGCGTGCTTCCGCAAAGGCCACGCCAGAGTCCATCATGTTGCTTGCGAACGGCTTATTGTGACCCAGGGGATGGTAACGGAAATACAGGTAAGCGGAATCCGAGGGCGGTTGGGTGTACTCCAGGTAGTTCATGGGCCCCGGAAGGGGCTTATCCGCGTAGGGTATCCGCTTTCCCGTGACCAACCTCCGGTAATTACCGTTCGCGTCCGGCAAGTAAGCTTCGACGACCGGGTCGTCAGCGGAGGGGTCGAGCACGTAATTCTTTGGAGTATCGTCCGGGTTGATCAGTAGGAGCCTGCTCCAGGTTGCGTACCGTCGCGATGCATAGTAGTCCGACGGGTTTCGGAAGCGGGCGTGGTCATCCCACTCGGCTCGTACCCTGGAAAACGAAAAATTTTCGCTGGAGTCTACTACGAATTCAACGCCGTGATAGGCGCGGAACAAGGGGATTAGAAAGCGCGTGTCTTCGTAACTATCGATGAAGTGTCGCAGGGTGAGGCCCAGAAAATCCTGCATAGAGGTGGAGTCCAGTATGCGAAGAATCAGGTTCTCGCGCTCCAGGTCCCTGCCGGCGGTGAACCGGAGGTTCAACGTGTGTCGTGCTCCCGGTGCAACGGTCAACCGGACGAGGTTACGGTTGTCCCGAATCGGCTTGTTGCCGGGTCGGATCGCATTCCCCGTAAGCAGGTGCTCCCGAAGGGTATCACCGGCCAAATTGTACGCTTCAATTTCAGACCACTGGTCGTAATCGGGGTCGAGTTCAAAGAGTAACCGACGAAGGTTGGCGGTGGGGTTTTTCACCGATATCCGCGCCCAAACGATGGAACCCCGGGGAAGGTTCAGCCGGTCCGGCATCACCGCAAAGCTATCCGAAAGGTTGCTCACTTCTTCCAGCGATAGATCACCGGCGGGACGAAACAGGTAAACGAGTGAGTCCGGCACTTGGTCGTAGCGTACCCGCTGGAAATTTTCCAGCGGATAGTCGTCGCTCAGCAGCCAGTACTGCGCGGGTAGGGGTGCAGCAAAGCCCAGGAATAGCAGGACGATCGATCTTATCAGCATGCGTGTATTTATCGCTGATCGGCACAAGCCCCGTAGCGGCTACCAGATCCGGTAAGAGGAAAATAAGGTATTCTGCAGCGGGATAGTTAAGTTTTATAGCTTCTATAGTGGGATTGCCTCAGGAGGTGTGTTTCCATGATTGCTTATCCTCCCTTGCGCGCGCTCCGGTCGTCGCTTCACCTTGACGCTTCTCGCGGACTCAGGTCCCCCTGGTTCGGGTTACCGGATGCGATAGGAGGAAAACAATTCCTTTTCTAGCGGGAGATCCGCTTCTTCCACCCGTAATCGGTGGGAATGGCCGGGTAGATGCAACTCCATGATCGTGTAGGTTCCCTTGCGGGCGTATCGGTCCGAATAGTAGATGAAAAACTGACTGTTGGGGTAGCCCCCGTCTTTAATCTGCTCATATAGTGCGGTTCTGACCCGGTCAAGGTCTCCTCCGTAGTCAAGTGGGAGATAGTGCATGTCCATTTCCAGTCCGGGCAGCTCGGCGAGCCTTTCACGCGCTTCAGACTTACTGACGACGATATAGTAGGAATTAAAGTCGGTATCAAATCCGCGGAATAATTCCGTTAATCGATTTTGTGAAATCTTTTTATCCTTTTCTCGAGCGTATCGGTAATAGCGTTCAGTCGGCTCCCCACCTTCCTGCGGGAAATAGGAGTTGCGGGCCTCGACGGACTCGAAGAGCCACCACTTACAGTGCTGCCCCTTGCGTTCCCCGGCAATACCTTCCAGTTGTACGGAATACAGTTGTGGGAAAGCCTCCGCTTCGACGGGGAAGTAGTCATTTTGCAGAAAATCCATTACTTCTTCGCGGGTGGCGTAGGGACTGGTCTTAGCGTGCCAGATCAGCATCACGGCGTCCATGTTGAGCCAGTCGGTCACTTTCTGAGCCCGTACCGGGAGGGCACTCAGGCTGATGAGGGTAGTGAAAAGGAACAGGCTAGCGGCTTTCACGGTAGGATACATTTTGGTTCTCATTTTGCAGGGTGTGGTAGCTGAAAAATCCGATCATCATCTCGTCGGTG
Organism: Lewinellaceae bacterium; assembly: GCA_963710195.1. Classification (GTDB taxonomy): domain Bacteria; phylum Bacteroidota; class Bacteroidia; order Chitinophagales; family Saprospiraceae; genus Neolewinella. Next base: position 907,240 of record CAVPZF010000008.1, on the reverse strand, counting down.
GTCTGCTCCCCGAAGTGGAGGGTATCACCGGGTGCCGGATTGAAGGGGTTTTGCTCCGAGTTGTCGAAGACGGCCTCCACGATGAGCTTCGATCCCTTCCTTACGTCGAGTGGCTGGGCCAGTGCGTAGTACCGCTGCCAGTTGAAGCTGTAGTTGGGGACCGAGAGTAAGGGGGTACGTTTCCCGTCGGGGTCCTCCAGGGTGTACTTCATCGACTTGCCCCGGTAATGCATGTGGGGATAGAACCCGAAGATGCGGATGTCCTCGTGGATCTTCTCGGCAACCGTGGACAGGTGGGCGGGGTCGTGCGGGAGGATCTCCAGGTCGAAGTCCGACGGCCCGATGGTGATGTACTCCCTCTTCGGCGGTTTTTTCAGGAAATGAAAGCCGATCTTCGAGCGATCCTCGAGTGCCCGTCCATTGGTCGTGTAGTGCAACTGGAGGTGAATGCTAGAACCCCTGGGAATGATTCTTCCGGTCCCCGGCGGGAAGACTTCCGGCTCCATGCCCGGTGCCCAGGCAGCTAGAATACCGTCGATCCAGGGCCCCCGCTTGCGGTCGAGGGGAAGTACGTAGTCGTCCGGGTAGCCGACGGTCGCGAGTACGTGGTGGAGCACCTCCGTCTCGTTCGGCAGCACTTCCACCGCGCCTACGTAGACCGTCCGGTCAAACGTCAGCTCAACCGTTTGGTAGCGGTAGTCCAGTACGCCGGTTGCCGGGATGGACTCGGGCTCCAGTTCGAGGACGTAGTCGGGCTCCCCCATCGACCAGGACTGCTGCCCGGGAGATCGCGCGGCGAGGGGATCGTCCCCTTCGCCGCGCAGCATTCCCCCGTCCAGCCACCCGACGATCGTCTCTACTTCCCGGTCGCTGAGGGATAGGTCGTTACTGAAGTGACCCACGTTGGGATCGGCGTGCCAGGGGGGCATTCTTTTAGTATTGAGTACCTGCTCGATCATGGCCGACCAGCCCAGGACGGTCTCGTAATCGCTCATCGCCCAGGGAGCGATACCGCCCTCGGTATGGCACTTCACGCATTTTTGTTCCAGGATCGGTGCCAGGTCAGCGGTGTAGGTTATGTCCTGGACGGCTTGATCCGAGAGGCGCGCGATGGCGCAGCCCCGCGTAACCGGTTCCGGATGCAGGATGGGGTCGCCATCCAGAAAACGCTGTATCGCGTCCCGGAGGTAGGTGTTTTCCGCGGTGTCCTTTTGCGATTCGTACCCCATTCGGTCCGATAGGGGACCGCGGAAAATCACCTGCTGGGTTTTCGTGTCGATCAGCAGGGCCTCGGCCGTGATGCGCAGGTCGAGCATCCTCGCGACGAGTTGCCGTTGGTCCAGCAGTACCGGCATCCGGATGTCGAATGCTTCCGCTTCCGCGCGTACCTCCGCCGCGTCGTCCTGCAGCGTTGGGTTGATCATATAAAAGTCGACACCCTTTGAGCTGAATTCATCGTCGAGCTCCCGCAATTCCCCCAGTGAATTCCGGACGATCGGGCAGCCATTACCCTGAACGAACAGGACCGTCGCCCGGGCCTCACTGGACTGGGAGAACCCATGAAACTTCCCCTTCTGGTCGATCAATCCGAAATCGGATACCTCCCCGAGCGAACGGTAGTCCGGTTGGTTATGTTCCCCCTTGTCCTGGGCGCACCCGTACGTGAAGAGCAGCCAGACCATGAGCAAGGAGAAGGGTAACCAAAGGAGGCGGATGCGTGTGAGCTTCATCGGGTGGATTTTCTAGGGTACCAAGGTCAGGAAAGATGCTCTGGGAGGCCGGTAGCTTGGTAACTTTACCGGGGAATGCAGTAACATTTTCCCCGATCCATTGGGGTCGCCCGGCTTTTCTTGATGGTATGCGCTGTGCGATCCTACTTACCGCCGTACTGGTGATGGCCGGCCTGTGTGTCCGGCCCGAAGGGGCACACTACGATAAAAGCCGGGTCCCTGATTATGTGCTCCCCGACCCCCTGCAGTTCAAAGAGTACCGCATCGAGGGAAACCGCGGCGGGCGCGCTTTCCGGTGGGCGATCCCCGAGATCCTCGCCCGCGGCTCCGCCTATGCCACCTGGTCGTTTCGAACGACCGCGGTGCGGGCGGGGCCGCCCTGAGCCGACGGGCCTTCGGGGAAACGGTGGAGATCCTCAATACCAGCTGTCGCCACCGGTTCAACGATCGCCTTCCGGCGTACAACGGCCGGGAGGACTCCCTTTCCGTCGATCAGCACCAACTCATCTCCCTGGTGGCTCCATGGCCGTTGTATGGCGCCAGTGCCGTAGACGACCAGTGGGCCGATCCCCGGGCAAGCGCTACACCGCATCCTTACGGGCAACCGGGTGGTGGGACCGGCCGGGGCCGCGGGTGCGGGGTACATCGGCAACCGGTAAGCCCACCGGCTGGCGCTATCAGAGCAGCTTGGTCCCCCCCACCCGCGTAAGCTCCCGGAACAAGTCCTGCACCTGGGCGAGGACCGACTGATCGTGCTTATTGACGATCTCGCGTCCGTCGATGGCCCGGACGCGGGTAAGTTCACCCATCGTGCCGGTGGTGAAGACCTCGTCAGCCACGTAGAATTCACTGGTCGAAATGCGGGCCTCTTCGCAGGGGATGTTATTGTCGCGGCAGAGCTGCAGGACGGTGGCACGGGTGATGCCCGGCAGGCAGTAATCCGCCCAGGGGGTGCGCACCTTGCCGCGGCGGATCAGGAAAACGTTGACGCCATTGGCTTCGGACACGAATCCGTCTTTGTCGAGCATGAGCCCAGCATCCGCCCCGGCCTGGTTCGCCTCGATCTTGGCCAGGATGTTGTTGATCAGGTTGTTGTGGTGGATCTTGGAGTCTACGCTCATTGGGCTGTTGCGGCGAACGGAGCTCGTAGCTAACGTGATGGACTCGGGGTACACCGGGGGCTTGTGCTCGGCCAGCACAATCAGGGTGCAGCCGGCCTGGTTAAGCCGGGGGTCCATACCCGAAGTGATCTTGACGCCCCGGGTGAGGGTCAGTCGGATATGCACATTATTGCGCATCCCGTTAGCCTCCAGCGTCTGGCGAATCGCACCGGTGACCTCCTCCCGCCCCGGTATCCCCCTAAAGCTGAGGGCGTGGGCCGAGTCGAACAGCCGGTCGAGGTGGGCGTCCAGATTAAACACCCGCCCGTCGTAGAGCCGCAGGCCCTCCCAAACCGCGTCGCCACCCTGCACGCTGCTGTCGAACACGCTGATCTTAGCCGCGTCCCGGTGGTACAGCCGGCCATCGATGTAGACCAGGATATCCCGGTTGGCGGCATGAAATTCTTGGAGCATAGGGGAGAGCAGCTAGATGGCGTGGCGCAGCAAACGTGCGTAAATGGGAAGGCATTCCGCGGCAATATCCGAAAGGGTGGGGGACAGGGCGAGTGCTCGCTCGCGGTACGGCCGGAATCCCGTACTTCGGTGCACCCCGCCGTACCAGTGCGCGGCCCAGCTGCCGTCGTAGGGTTTAGGGCCGGCGGGCCAGTGCAGCATACCGGGGTCGTAGGGCAGGTCGAGTCGTACGCAGAGGCGGGCCAGCACGCCGGCGGGATCCTCCAGCAGCCGTCGGGCATCAACGATGAGGGGGGCGGGCACGCCGGCGCGGTGCAGGCGATCGAAGAGGCACCCCTGCTGGGGCAGGCCGATGTCCTCCGCCGTGACGCCCTCGACCACCCGGCTGAAGGAACGAAGGATCTCCCGGGGATCACGGATCAGCAGCACGTTGGTAACCCCGTCCAGCCACTCCAGCGGAAGTCCCACGAGGTGGTGGGTCATCTGCTTGAACACGACGACGGGCTGGCCGTAGTCGGCCACCAGGATCGATTGGATTACCCGGCGCCCGTCGTGTTCCTGGGAGTGCAGTACCCCCTGGCGGCCGGGGTGCTCGGCGGCGGTGGGTTGGTGCAGTAGGTAGTGGGCGTACAAAGGCTCGTCAACGACCGCCGTGTCGGTACGCTGAGCGAACGCATACAGGAGCGCGGTACTAATATTGCGGGGGGATGACCACAGATTGATCCGCTGACGGGTTATCATGACTATGGCGAATAAGCGAGAAAAAAGCGGCAAGAAGAAAAAGTGCTGCGAAAAATATCTGAAAAAAGGCAAATACTGTAAACGGTGTCCCCTAGCCCCGGAACGGTAGCTCCGTCTCCGGGACCGGCCGTCGGCGACCAACCGCGGAAGTCAGGAAGGACGCTCAGAGCGTAAACATGTTGTTACAACACTACCGGGTGCACTAAATTGAGTGGACATTCCTGTGCTTCCGGCGCCATTTGGTGGCCGCACAGCGTCTCTCATTTTTTTGATGCCCCCGGTCGCTCCCGGTCGGGGGCGTATTTATTCACCGGCGGAAGGGATCGGATAGGCTACGGTTTTCCGCGACCGAATGGTCGGTGGTCATTTCCAAAAAGGAGATCAGATCCAATTTATCCGCTTCGCTGAATGCCATCGGGCGGACCGTGCCCAGGCCGTCGGTCAGGCGGAAATCCAGGTTGCGGTGTTCCCGAATACCCTCGCTGTAGTGGTCGATCACCTCCCGCAGGGTGGCAAAGCGACCGTCGTGCATGTAAGGGGCGGTCAGCGCTACGTTGCGCAGGAAGGGCACCTTGAAAACGCCGTCAAATAAGCTGCCTTCGAGCGCCCCGATGCCCTGGTCGCGGTACACGAGGTCTAGTCCATTGTTCGCGGTAGGTACGACTGGCTGGGTGAAGTTAGTCCCATGACACTGCGCGCAGTTTGCCTGGAATAGGTCCATGCCGTGGAGCTCGGACTCCGTGAATTTTTCCTGCAGATTCAATTCTCCCATCGTAATGGAATTCATCAGGTCGTCAAAGCGGGTATCCAGGGCCGTGATGGTGGCGCAGAATCTTTCCAACGCGAGGGTGATACGGTCGCCGGTCAGTTCGGTGGTGCCGTAGGCCTTCCGGGTAAGAATGCGGTAAATTTCTTGTTGACGCAGCTCCTCGGCCAGCTCGTTGAGGTCACGGCCCATCTCCACCTCGTCCTGAATGGTGATGGTGCTCTGCTCCTTAATGGTGGGCGCGCGTTCGTCCCAGAAAAAAGCCACGCTGCCGCTCTGGAAGCTGTTGCCGTCGTTGGACGTCTCCCCGTAGCCGCTGATATCGGAGCGGAAGGTAGGAACGGAAGCCAGCGCGATGCTGTTGCGGGCGGTGAAGCCGCCATTGATGCCGTGGCTGAAGGCCAAATCGTCCCCAAAGGCCAGCTCCTGTTTATGGCAGGTGGCGCAACTGGTCTCCCCAGTTGCGGAGAGTCGCGTGTCGTAGAAAAGAACGCGTCCAAGCAGCGCCTTCGTAAGGTCGGCGGGATCCTGTGCCGATTCAAGGGGCAGCCCACTGCTGAACGCGAGGTGCTGGGGCAGGGTAGCCATCCCGGTAAAGGTTTCGTCACCAATCTTCAGCTCTTGCTGCAGGGCCGCACGCTCTTGGGTGGTGAAGGGGGTGACTTCAGTCGAGAAAGTGTCGAGGTCCAGCTTATCCTCCACACAGGAAGTCAGCGTGAGGGACAGGAGCAGGAAGGGGGTGAGTAGGCGGTACATAAGGGGGTAAATTGATTATTGAAGATAAGCGGTCCAGCACATTCTTACAATAGGGTGACAACAGACGTGAGCAAATCAGCGCTTGCGCGGGCGCGGGTGCCAGCAATTAACCCAACTTTAACGCCGCAACACCCGAAAACTAAAGCCACTCCTTCCACATTAACTCAGGCATGTACCCATCCCTCCGTGCCGCCGCCGAAGACCTGGAGCGCAGCGGCCAACTCTTACGCATTCCTGAAGCGGTCGATCCCAACCTGGAAATGGCCGAAATCCACCGCCAGGTATTCGCCGACCGCGGTCCTGCCCTGCTCTTCGAGCGAGTCCAGGGCAGTCCGTTTCAGGCGCTTTCCAACCTCTACGGTACCTACGCGCGGACCGAATTTCTGTTCCGTAAGACCCTGCCCAGGGTAAAAAAAGTGGTAGAACTGAAGGCCGACCCCGCCAATTTCGCGAAGAACCCGCTGCGCTACGCCGGCAGCCCCTTTACCGCGCTCTCCGCCCTCCCGCGCCGGCACCTGCGCCCCGCCGTCCAATACGCCCGCACGACCATCGATCAGCTCCCCCTGATCAAGTCATGGCCCATGGACGGTGGGGCCTTCATCACCCTCCCCCAGGTCTGTACCCTGCCCCCCGGAAGCCGTAAGGTCATGCAGAGCAACATCGGTATGTACCGGATCCAGCTCACCGGCAACGATTACCGGACCAACGAGGAGATTGGCCTGCACTACCAGCTGCACCGCGGCATCGGCGTGCACCACACCGAGTACAACAAGACCGACGCGCCCTTCCGCTGCTCGATCTTCGTGGGGGGGCCGCCGAGCCACGCCTTCTGCGCCATTATGCCGCTGCCCGAGGGACTCAGCGAGATGACCTTTGCGGGGATGCTGGCCGGCCGGCGCTTCGGCTATACCTGGGACGGCGACCACCTGCTCTCGGCCGACGCGGATTTCGTCATTACCGGAACCATCCGCAAGGGAGAGAAAAAACCCGAGGGCCCGTTCGGCGACCACCTGGGCTACTATTCCCTGCAGCACGACTTTCCGGTCATGGACGTCGAGGCCGTCTGGCACCGCAAGGACCCCCTCTGGCACTTCACGGTGGTGGGGCGGCCCCCGGCCGAGGATTCCAGCTTCGGCTACCTGATTCACAAGATCGTCAAGGACCTCACGCCCGGGGAGTTTCCCGGCATCCGTCAGATCAATGCCGTGGACGAAGCCGGCGTGCACCCCCTCCTGCTGGCCGTCGGGTCCGAGCGCTACATGCCCTTCCGCGAGCGGGTACCGGAGGAGATCATCACCCAGGCGAACCGCATTTTAGGCAGCGGGCAGACCAGCCTGGCCAAGTTCCTGCTGATCGCCGCCGAGGAAGACGACCCGGAGCTCGACGCCGACGACCAGCCGGCCTTCTTTCATCACCTCCTGGAACGCTTCGACCCCACCCGCGACCTCCACTTTCAGACGCGCACCACCATCGACACCCTCGACTACTCCGGCTCTGGCTGGAACGCGGGCTCCAAACTGATCTGGGCCTGCCGGGGCGAGAAACGGCGCGAACTGGGGACGGTCGTACCTACCGACCTAGAGCTACCCGAGGGTTATAGCGACATAACGGTGGTTAATCCGGGCATGCTGGCCATTAGGGCGCCTGCATTCACGGATGAAACAGGCTACCAGGATGTCACGCACTTCACGACCGCCTTGGCCGCTTCCCCCCCTGACCCCCTGACTCCCTTTCCCCTAATCATCCTCTGCGACGACAGCGACTTCCTAGCGGCTGACTTTGCTAACTTCGTCTGGGCCACGTTTACTCGCGCTAACCCGAGTCACGACGTGCACGGGATCGACGCCTTCACCGAGCACAAGCACTGGGGTTGTCGCGGTCCCGTAGTCATCGACGCCCGCGTGAAGCCGTGGCACGCTCCCGGGCTGGTAGAGAACCCGGAGGTGAAGGAGCGCGTGACCAGGAAGCTGGCCGACTGGAAGGCGTTATGATCGATTATACTGAAGCCCTCCGCCTGGTGCTGGACCAAACCTTCGACTGGGGCACCGAGACCGTACCGCTGGACCGCGCCACCGGCCGCATCCTGCGGCAGGACATTACGGCCGACCGCGATCAGCCGCCCTTCGACCGGGTGGCCATGGATGGGGTGGCCATCGATTTTGCCACCTACGCCGGCGGTCGGCGGTCCTTCCCGGTATCCCACCTGGCACCCGCGGGCACCGCCCCCCGCGCCGTGCGGAACGCGGATCACTGCGTGGAGGTCATGACGGGTGCCCCCCTACCCCCCGGTACGACCACCGTCGTTCGGTACGAGGACCTGCGGCAGGAGGGGGAGTCCTTCCTTGTGCCGGAGGGGGTAGCGGACGGGCGCAGCATCCACCGGCGGGGGAGCGACGCGAGAGCGGGGGAGGTACTGATGGCCGGGGCTCGGCGCATCGGGCCGGCGGAAATGGCCGTGCTGGCCACCTACGGATTTGCGGAAGTGCGGGTGGCCCGCTGGCCCCGCGTGGCGATCGCGTCTACCGGAGATGAGGTGGTGCCGGTGGGCGACCGCCCGGCGGACCACCAGATCCGCAGCTCGAACGTGCATCAACTGGCGGCGCTGTTTCGGGCGGTGGGAATCGAGCCGACCTTGGGGCACCTGACCGACGCGCCGGATACCGGCCGCGCCCAGCTGGCCGACCTTATCGACAGACACGATCTGCTGCTCCTGAGTGGTGGGGTGTCGAAGGGGAAGCTTGATCACGTGCCCGACTGGCTGCGGGGAGCCGGGATTACCCGCCTGTTCCACCGGGTGGCGCAGCGCCCGGGTAAACCACTCTGGGTAGGCCGTAACGAAATCACCATGATCTTCGCCCTGCCCGGAAATCCCGTATCCAGCCTGGTGGGTGCGCTGGCGTACGTGGGGCCCTTCGTCCGGCAAACATTGGGGATACAATCGGTGGAGGAGCGGGCCCGGCTGGCCGATCCGGTGTCTTTTCTTCCCGACCTAACGCTGTTCAAAACGGTGCGGCTCGAGCGGACGGCCGGCGAGCAGCGGGCCCTGGGGCTGGCCGGCGGGGGTAGTGGCGACCTGGTTTCTCTCCTGGGGGCCACCGGCTTTTTGCGCCTACCCCGCGGAAGGAATAATTACGCGGACGACGAACCATTCCACTACTTGCCGATTTACTTTTTTTAACGCCCGGACCTATGCACCTAAAACATCCCCCGCTCACCCGGCCCCCTCTGGGGCGGTACGCCCGTACGGAGTTCGCGCTGGTGGGGTCTACCTGTACTCAGATGGAGGCCCTCATGGAATCCTGGTCCGCCGCTTTGGAACCCGCCTTCCGCTGCCTGATGGTGACCGGCGAGCACAGTGATCCCCTCGTCCCGGTTTACCAGTGCTCTGATCGCAAGCGCTTTACGGCCCACGCCGCTCACTGGACGGACTTTGACGATAAAATGCTGGGCCAATCGTACGACCTGGCCTTAGTAAATGGAAATCATTATCCGGCCCGCCAGCAGATCGTCTTCATTGATGAGTCCAAGGCCGGCACCCTGGAACGCCGGCGCGAGCAGCTGACTGATATTTTTGCCGTCGTGCGCGTCAGTGGCCCCTTCCCCCCCTGGCTGCGGGAGGTATGCGATCGACAGGCGGCCCCCCCCTTCATGACGACCCCCAGCATGCTGCGGGGCCTGATCGAGCGCATCGCCGAGTCGGTCGAAGCCCGGCGGCCGAACCTGCGGGCGCTGATCCTGGCCGGGGGGAAGAGCCGCCGCATGGGTAGCGATAAGGCCGGTCTCGTTTATCGGGAGGGGATGACCGAAGTGGAGCGCCTCGGAAAACTCTGCGAGGCCCTGGGGGTATCCCCCACCGTGTCCGTACGTGAGCCCGACGGCGTGGTTTCTCACGGCTACCCGACCGTACGGGACCGTTTTTTGGATCTAGGACCGGCCGGCGCCATCTGCTCGGCCTTTCTGGCCGAGCCGGACGCGGCCTGGCTGGTGCTGGCCTGCGACCTGCCACTACTGGATGAGGAGACGCTCGCGCAACTGGTCCGGGGTCGGCAATCCTGGAAAGTAGCAACGGCGGTACGGGGTGGTGGGGAGGAGTGGCCGGAGCCCCTCGTGGCCATTTACGAACCGCGGGCCTATCCGCGCCTGCTGCAATTTCTGGGCTTAGGCTACGCCTGCCCGCGTAAGCTGCTCATCAACAGCGATGTGGCCATCGTAGAGCTGGCGGACACGCGTGCCCTCACCAACGCCAATACCCCCGAAGAACGGGAGGCAGTATTAAAGCGCCTCGGGTAGGTAATGAGCGAGCTTTTCGTGACCATCCCCACGAAACATTTACCCCGCTAAGGGGAGTTATAGCTTGCGTATACCAAAAATCCCGCCTCCCCGCCTTGGCTACCCACATCATTCATCCCCTCCGAAACATCGCTCCGGACGAGCTGGATCAGTTTCTGGCCCGGGGGTGGAGACCAACGGGACAATCGATCTACACCTCCGATTACCTACGCACGGACGACGACGAGTTACACGGCTGCCTGCAAATTCGGATGCCGCTGCACGACTTGAGCCTCAAGAAGCGCCACCGCAAGCTCTTGCGGCAGAACAGCCGCCGCTTCCGGGTGGAGTACGAAGAGGCGGGCTTTCCCGACGCGGAGATTCTACGGGTAAACCGCCTGTACATGGCCGGTCACCCCGAAAAAACCCGGGAGGATTTGGAATACAACGTGGTCAACGACGACGGGCGCAAGGTGCTCAATACCCAGCTCGTCCGGGTGTACGACGAAGACCGGCTCGTCGCCTTTAGCTATTTCGACCTCGGGCAGCGGGTGATTTACACCAAGGCGGGCATTTACGACCCGGCCTACGCCAGCCACAGCCTGGGAATCTTTACTATGCTGCTGGAAATAGAGCTCGCACGCAGCTTGAACTATGCCTACTACTATCCGGGCTACTATTCTCCCACCTTTTCCGCTTTCGACTACAAACTACAGCTGGGGCCGATGGAGTACCGGGAAATCGCTACGGGACTGTGGTTGCCCCACCACCGGGACAGTGCGCGTCGTCCGGCTGATCCCCTGGCACTTAACCGCCGCAAACTGCTGGATGCCCAACGCATCTTCAGTGCGGCCGGTCTGCGTACCGAGTTTCGCGAATACCCCTCCTTCACCGGTCGCTTTCGGCCGACCCGGCAGGGCGAAAATCAGATGCTTGATGCTCCGCTGTTGTTACTCGTAGGCCGTCCTCTGCCGATGGAATTCTATTACGTCCTCACCTACGACAACGAGACGCAAGTCTACCGCTACGACGTGGTGCGCACGGCCAACCTCTACGACATGCGCGTTAAACTGCTGAGCGCGGCGGGCACCCCCCGCTTCACCACGCCGGTGGTGGTCCACCACCGGCTGCTGGAAACGTATAATTTGGCGACCGTCCTTGAGAAGGCGAAGGAGCGGGGCAGCAAGTAATCAAACCGATACGAAGATCAGGAAGAGCCCCACGAGCAGCGCCAGCACGATGCCGGCAATGAGGAGGAATATCCGGGGAGAACCTTTGGAAGCAGGAGTAGGGGATTTGCGCTTTTTGCGGGCGGTTGCCATGGGGGGAAGTTGCGGGGCGATGGTCGCTAAAGTTAGGCTGCAGATCACGAACGGGCAAAAGGTGGCTACCGACTACCTTTACCCGTCACCAGAAAACACATTGCACCATGAGCAGCCAACTCCTCGCCGGCAAACGCGGCGTTATTTTCGGAGCCCTCGACAACCAAAGCATCGCCTGGCAGGTGGCCGAGGTGTGCGCCGAGATGGGCGCGAAGTTTACCCTCACCAATGCTCCGGTGGCTCTGCGTTTCGGCACCCTTAACGAGCTAGGAGAGCAGCTGGGTGCCGAAATCATCCCCGCCGACGCAACCAGCATTGAGGACCTGGAGAACCTCTTCCAACAATCGGAGAATATTCTAGGGGGGAAACTCGACTTCGTACTCCACGCCATCGGAATGTCGCTGAATGTGCGCAAGGGTAAGACCTATACCGACTTAAAGCACGACTGGATGCTCAAGACCTTTGACATCAGCGCCATCAGCTTTCACAAGATGTGTCAGGTACTGTACAAGGGCGATCACATGGCCGACTGGGGCAGCATCCTGGGGCTGAGCTACATCGCCGCCCAGCGGACCTTCCCCGACTACAGCGAGATGGCCGAATCCAAGGCCTTGCTCGAGAGCTTCGCGCGCAGTTTTGGCTACCACTTCGGGGAAAAGAACCACGTGCGGGTGAACACCATCAGCCAATCGCCCACCATGACTACCGCCGGCAAGGGGGTTAAGGGCTTCGACGAGTTCTTCGGCTATGCGAATACCATGTCGCCCCTCGGCAACGCCTCCTCCCGCGCCTGTGGGGAGTACTGCGCGACGCTGTTTAGCGACTACACCCGCTACGTGACCATGCAGAACCTCTACCACGATGGGGGCTTCTCCCAGATGGGCATGAACCCCAAGCTGGTGCGGACCGAGGAGTAAACCAAGCCTCCCCCCGCCGGCGTTAACCCCGTCTATGCTCAACTTGCGGTGCCCCTTTTTACTGCTCTTCGGTCTGGTACTCGGCACCTGCGTCCGCGCCCAAGTGCTGGACCCCAACGACCGGGGGAGGTTGGACCCGGAAGACCCCGACTACGATGCCTCCACCTCCGAGCGGGCTTCCCCCCAGCGGCAGCGCGACGTGGCCCCGGATACTTTCGGCATTTACCTCTTCCAAGTCGACAACCCGAACCGGGAGCGGAAATTTCAGGACAGCCTCCTGAACGGCTTTCAGGTGTTTGAGCCGGACCGGCAGGTGGACTTCGACTACGCTACGCTGGGACAGATCGGCTCGGCGGCCTACCCCCTGCGCTACACCCCGGTGCACCGCAGGGGGCTGGAAGTCGGCTTGCGACAATTTGACCTCTACCGTACGGACGGGCAGGACCTGGACTTCTACCGCTTGCAACGCCCCTTTACCTACTTGCGCTACCTGCGGGGCAGCGAGCAGAACGACGGGCAACTTACTGCTCGCTTCAGCCGCAACTTCGCCGCCGGGGTGAACCTGCTGCTGGATTACGACCGGATCTTTCAGACGGGTACGCAGGATCAGTATCCGTCCTCTGCCATCCGCCACACGGAGGTGGTCACCGGCCTGACCGTACGGCCGCCCGGCAGTCGCTACAGCGGCTACTTCAGTTACGTGGCCAGCACCTTCGAGAGTGAGCAGAATGGGGGCATCGCCAACTTTCGCGAGGCTCCCGACCAGGAGATCAGTAATTTGGAAAACCTGATCCCCTTTCTGGAGGAGGCGTACCTCCGCTACAGCTACCGCCAGGCGATGGCCACCCAGTACCTGCAATTCGGTGCTGCCCTGGATACCCTGACCGGGCGGGAACGGCGGGCCTTCACCCTGAAGCACCAGCTCAAAATCGACAACCGGGCCTACCGCCTCAGCCATCCGCGGTCGCGGTCCGACACGAGTTTTTACGCACGCTATCCGCTGCTCGACTTGGATATAAGGGGTGCACGCAGCCGCATCACGCACAACATCATCAGCAACGAACTTGGCATTTCTACCTTCCGGCGGGCGCAGTCGGCGGATCGGGAAACCGTGCAGCGGGACTTACTGGAAGTGGGGGTCACCCACCAGCTGCACCGCATCGGGCGGGAGGCGGGGGACAGTACCGCGAATTTCGTGCTGGCCACCGCCCGGGTTGGTCTGCGGCCCAGCGAGCGGCTGCAGCTGCTGGTCGACGGTCAGCTGAATCTAATCGGCCAGATCGGGGATTACCGGGTGGCCGCAACGGGGGAGCTGGACCTGGGGCGTGCCGGTAAGCTGGAGGTCAGTGCCCTGAACCAGCTCTACTCCCCGGACCTCATACAGCGGACCTACCTGCTCAATGGGAATGCGCTTTACGATACCGACTTCGGTAAGACCCTTGAGTCGCGCCTCGAGGGGGCCTATACCCTGCCCTTCGTGGGCATCCGGGCGGGCCTGGCGTACAGTCTGCTCACCAACTACATCTACCTGGACGCCGCGGGGACCCCCCAGCAGCGCGACGGACCCAACAGTATTCTGCAACTAACGGCGCAGCGCAATGTCCGCCTGGGCAATTACTGCATAGACAACCGCGTCCTGCTGCAGCGGGCGGACCAGTCGGTTTTTCGCCTGCCCGAGCTCTACGGCGAGCACAGCCTGTACTACGCCGGGAAATGGTTTGGGGTCCTAAACGTTAACCTAGGCTTCGACGTGCGGTACGCTTCCGGTTTCCAGCCTTATTACTACAATCCACTGCTGCAGCAATTCCAGTTGCAGGACCGGCAGGCCACCGACTTCTACGTGCAGGTCGATCCCTTCTTCAGCCTACGGGTCACCAAGTTTCGCTTTTTCGTGCGCTTCATCCAGGCCCAGACGCTGTGGTCGGACCGGCTCTTCTACCTTACGGCGGAGCACCCGTATCCGGATGGGGCGTTGCGGCTGGGGGCCAGCTGGCGCTTGCTGGATTAGGATGGGTCTAAAACAAGACACCCGGAGGTCGGCTTGGGCCGACACTCCGGGGTCTTGGTAAACATTCTAAGAACTTAATAAGGACCTCGAAGTGTCGCAGACCTTCGAGTGTCCGTCCGGAACCTAGAACTTCCGGATATTCTGCGGGGTGACAAACTGGTTCATCTCCTCCACGTTAGTGACGCTCATGTTGGGACCGTCCCACAGCAGGCGGGTGCGGCCGCGGACCTCGAACTCGTCTTCCACGCCCGAGTTCGTGGGGAATCGGTAGTTATACCCGCGAACGGCGAGGTTGCCCATGAGGATGGTCTCGGTGAGGGGACCGGCCTTGCCGAGGTGGCTACTGGGCTGGTACCCTTCTTTAATGCCGTTCACCCAGTCCATTTCGTGGGAGGTTTCTACGCGGGGTAGGGTCTGGGGCACTTCGAGGCCCTCCATCCGGGTGGAGGGGAGGAGGCGGGGATTGCCGCCGTAAGTATTGGCCATTAGTTTACCCTTAGTACCGACCATGATGATGCCGCCGCCGCCGCCGTCGCCCATCTGCTCGTCCACGCCCAGTTCTTCGGGGCGGGCGGGGAGGATGCCGCCGTCGGTCCAGATCAGCTCCACGGGGGGTTTGTTGCCGCGGGCGGGGAATTTCACGTGAATCTTGGAGGCGGGGGGCGCGGTACCGGGGTTGTAGTCGGCCACCCAGTCCTGGGAGAACACCTGCACGACGCTGGCCTCGGCGCTCATGGGGTAGCCGAGGTCGAGGATATAGAAGGGGGTGTCGATGATGTGACAACCCATATCGCCGAGAGCGCCGGTGCCGAAGTCCCAGTAGCCGCGCCACGAGAAGGGGTGGTAGGCCTTGTTGTGGGGCCGCATCTCGGCGATGCCGAGCCAGAGGTTCCAGTCGAAATCGGCGGGGATGGGGTCGACGGTGGTCGGTACCGCGCCACCCTGGGGCCAGATGGGGCGGTTGGTGAAGGCGTATACCGTGTGGACGTCGCCGATGAGGCCGGCTTCCACCATCTCCTGGGTTTGGCGAATGCCCTCCCCGCTGGCGCCCTGGTTGCCCATTTGGGTGACGAGCTTAGGCTTTGACTTGGCCATTTCGGTCAGCGCGCGCACTTCAGAAATCGTGCGGGCCAGGGGCTTTTCGATGTAGACGTGCTTATCCAGTTCCATGGCGGCCAGGCCGGCCGTGGCGTGCATGTGATCGGGGGTGCTGATGACCACGGCGTCAATGTCCTTGCCGTACTTGTCGAGCATCACCCGGAAGTCGCGGTCGTAGGTCGCTTCCGGGAAGCGTTCGCGGGACTCAAGGGCGCGGGAGTCGTCGACGTCGCAGAGCGCGATGATGTTCTCGCTCATCAGGGACTTGAGGGTGCCGTTGGCCTTCCCGCCGGCGGCGATGGCGGCGATGTTGAGCGTATCACTTGGTGCTTTATAGCCCTTGCCACCGAGTACGTGTCGGGGGACGATAGTGAAGGCCGCCGCGGCGGTGGCGGCGGTGCGCAGGAACCGGCGGCGGGTAGGAATGGATTGTTTTGGCATGATCGTTGGTGGCTGATGAAACGGATAATTGCACAAAATACACATTACAAACTATCGGGCCAGTGGGCACCTGGTAGCCTGGCCGCCCCCGCGAACCTTATTCCCCGGCAGCCGATTTAAGCCTACATGGATCCAACCAGCAAGATTAATATTCCGGAAACTACCCTGGAGCGGGTGGTGATTGTGGGCGGCGGCTTCGGTGGCATTCAACTGGCCCGGAAGCTTGCCCAATCCGATTTCCAGGTGGTGCTCATCGACCGCAACAACTACCACCAGTTCCAGCCCCTGTTTTACCAGGTCGCGATGTCGGGACTCGAGCCCAGTAGCATCGTCTTCCCCTTCCGCAAGCTTTTCCAGGGCAGGAAGAATATGTTCATCCGCATGGCCGAGGTCACCCACGTCGATCCAGTGGCCAAGCAACTGCAAACGCCGTTGGGCCACTGCAATTACGACCACCTCATCGTTGCGACGGGTGCCGACACCAACTATTACGGCAATGAGGAATTGGAGCGTCGCACCCTGCCCATGAAATCGGTCTCGGAGGCGCTGTACCTGCGCAACTCCATTCTCGACGACTACGAGGACGCCCTCACCACCCCCGGCTACGCCGATCGCCAGGAACTGGTGGACATCGTCATCGTCGGGGGCGGGGCCACGGGGGTGGAGCTGGCCGGCTCGCTGGCGGAGATGAAGACCCACGTGCTCCCCAAAGACTACCCCGAGCTGAATGTCCAGGAGGAATTCGACATCTACCTCATTCAGTCCGGCGACGTCATCCTCAAGGGCATGAGTTCCGAGAGCAGCACCAAGGCCCTACGTTACCTGCAGGAATTGGGCGTCAAGGTGATCCTCAACAGCCGCGTGACCGAATTCGACGGCAAGCTGGTCACCCTGGATACCGGCGCGACCATCCCGACCCAGAAGGTCATCTGGGCGGCGGGCATCAAGGGACAGCCCATTGCCGGACTTCCGGACACCTCCATCACCTACGGCAACCGCCTGGCGGTCGACCGCTTCAACCGGGTGAAAGACACCGATGGCATCTACGCCATCGGCGACGTGGCCTATATGGAGGAGCCCGACTTCCCGAAGGGCCATCCCCAGGTCGCCCAGGTAGCCATCCAGATGGGCGAGCACTTGGCGAAGAACCTGCGGCACCGTTACCTCCGTCACGAAGATTGGTCTCCCTTCCACTACCACGATAAGGGCAGTATGGCCACCATCGGGCGGGGCCGCGCCGTGGTAGACATTCCCAAACCCGAGTTTCACTTTGGAGGCGTGCTAGCCTGGCTGGTCTGGTTGCTGGTGCACCTGTTCGCCATCCTCGGTACGCGCAATAAGGTCTTTGTATTCCTCAACTGGCTGTACAACTACATCAATTACAACCAGAGCCTACGCCTCATCATTCGCCCGAAGGTGGGACCAAACCGGGCGGCGGGCTAATCCAGCCAAGCCACCGCCCGCTTCCGCTCCACCGTAGAAAAGGCGGCCAGCTCGAGGCCGGGGGTGAGGAGGTCGCTGAGTTTGACGGAAGTCTTGAGCCACGACTGGTCGCCGATAATGGCGATGCGGTCGAGGTCCTTGTAGAGCTGGAGGCCGTTCTTGAGGTCTTCCCAGAGGGTGCGGGCGTTGATCCCTTCGGTGCTGACGACTTCGAGCAGTAGCCGGGCCTTGCCGTGGTGGCGGACCTTTTCTTCGACGAGGACATTAAGGCGGGCGTAATCGGCGGGGTAGAGCTTGCCCACAACCGCGATGCCGAGCAGGCGGTCGTCGCCGAGGTCGATCTCCTTGATGGAATTAGCAGTGGTGTGCTGCGCGGCTTCCGGTTCCTGCTTGAGCCACTGGTGGGCCCGTTCGCCCTCACTAAGCGGGAAGGTCTTTACTTCCATGCGGGGCGTGAGCCAATCGACGCCGCCGCTGAGGGCCGAGAGCCAGGCGTGGTCGGTGAGGATGGCATACTTCTCGATCTTGTCCCAGAGGTTTTTCTTGGCCTTAAGGGTATTCCAGAAGGATTGGTAGCTGGGGAAGCCCCCGACGTTCTTGATGTTGCCGAGCAGGCGCAGGCGGCCGTGGGTATAGACCTTGGCTTCGACGGCCATGAGCAGCTTACGCATGCCTTCTTCGTCCACCTCGCCGTCGAGCGTGAAACCGAGCATATTATCCTGGGAGAGGGGGAAAACCGAGATCATGACGTCCTTTACTGGGATAAACTCTCGGGCGCCCCGAAATGATTAGCGGGGGGGCACCTTTTCGACCAAGCGCCCGGGCCGCGCGACTACGATCCTTCAACTTCCCCTTCACCGGCGGGTTAGCTGACATGCGAATCGCCCTCATCGCCCACCTGGCCTTTCCGATCTCCGAGCCCTTCCACGGCGGAATGGAAGCCCAGACGCATCTGTTGGCTCGTCAGCTGGTGCAGGGTGGACACCAGGTGACGCTCTTCGCCGCCGCGGGGTCGGACCCCGCTTTCCGGCTGTACTCTCCACAGATGCCAGAATCGCTGGACTGGCTTGCACGCGAAGCGGCGGCGTATGCGGAGTTCCTGGAAGTCATCCGGCGGGGCGGCTTCGACGTAGTGCACAACAACAGCCTTCATCCCCTCCCGCTGCTGGACGCCCATACCCTGGGGTGCCCGGTGGTGACGACCTTCCACAGTCCGCCCTTCCCTGAGCTGCTGCGTGGGGTGATGGCAGCCCGTACCCAACCCGCTAAGCTGTTCGTGGCCGTCAGCCAGTTTTTGGCCGGGGAGTGGGCCGACCACGTGCCCGATTGCCGGGTGATACACAACAGCCTCGCGGTGGATCGGTGGGCAGCGAGTACTACGGCAGCGGCGGATCGGGCGATGTGGATTGGCCGGATCTGTCCGGAAAAGGGAACGGTCCCCGCCATCCGGTCCGCCAGGATGGCGGGTTTTACGCTGGACGTGGCGGGGCCCATCTACGACAGCGTCTACTTTACCCGGGAAGTGGAACCGTTGCTGGGAGGCGATGTCCGCTACCTCGGGCACCTCGATCACCCTGAGATTAACGCCCGGGCCTCTCGCACTGCCGTGGGCTTATTCACCTCGCTTTGGGAAGAACCCTTTGGCCTGGTCCTCCCGGAATTCTTGGCGTGCGGTACCCCCGTAGCCGGATTTGCCGGCGGAGCGGCGGGGGAGATACTGGATAATTCCTGCGGCGTACTGGTGCCGAAGGGGGACGAAGCCGCCCTAGCCGCCGCCATGCGGCAAGCCGCTATCCTTGACCGGCAGGCGTGTCGGCGCCGGGCGGAAACGCACTTTAGTGGCGAGCGGATGGCCGCGGAGTACGTGGCCCTCTACCGGGAACTGCGGCGGTACTAGCGCCATGTGGTTTCGGGAGTTACCTTGGCTGCTTACCTTTGCACCCGCGACCCCGCCCTTGTGTGGTACAGTGTTTGTAGGTAATTGCCCGAACCCCCCCCAGAGCCGACCTAAGATGAGAACCGATGGATAACCGAGGATTTGATGACGACCAGGACATGCTGCCCTTCCTGGCAATTGAGGATGGGGAGGAGGAACTGGTCAGCGCCAAGACCCCGAGCCCGATCCCCCTACTGGCCCTCAAGAACGCGGTGCTGTTCCCGACCATCGTCACACCCATCAACATTGGCCGCGACCGGTCCATCAGCGCCATCAACAAAGCCATGGACACGGACCGGCTCATCGCGGTGTTCGCCCAGCGCGACCTCAACGTCGAGGAGCCGGAGGTAGCGGACCTCTACGAAGTGGGCACCCTGGCCCGTATCCTGAAGATGCTGCGGATGCCCGATGGCAGTCTTACCGCCGTGCTGCGGGGCGGGCAGCGGGTGCGCCGGATTTCCGTGACCGCCGAGACACCCTACATGGCCGGCACCATTGAACCGCTTAGCTACGAGGAAGCGGGGGAAGAGATGACCTTCGAGGCAACCATCGACAGCATCCGTGACATGGCGGTCAAAACCGTGGAACTGAGCCCCCATATTCCGACCGAGGCCCGGGTGATGCTCGACAACATCAACCGGCCCAGCCAGCTGTTGAACTTCATCGCCAGCAACCTGAATGGCACCATGCAGACCAAGCAGGGCCTGCTGGAACTCAATGCCCTATCCACTAAGGCCGAGCGCATCCTCACCGAGTTGCAGCGGGAACTGCGCATTCTCGAACTGCGCGACCAGATCGAGAACAAGACCCGCGGCGATATCGAGCAGCAGCAGCGGCAGTACTTCCTCAACCAACAGATCAAGGCCATCCAGGACGAGCTGGGCGAGAATCCCAACGACCAGCAGATTCGGGAGCTGGAGCTAAGGGCCCAGGAAAAGCAGTGGCCCGAGGAAGTCGACAAGGCTTTCCACCGCGAGTTGGTGCGGCTGAAGCGGATGAATCCCCAGGTCGCGGAATTCAGCGTACAGCTGTCCTACCTCGAAATGCTGCTCGACCTGCCGTGGCGGGAATACACGGACGACAACTTCGACCTGCAGTCGGTCGCCAAGGTGCTCGACGAGGACCACTATGGGTTGGAGAAGGTGAAAGACCGCATCCTTGGTCACCTGGCCGTGCTGAAGCTCAAGGGCGACATGAACGCCCCGATCCTGCTGCTACTTGGCCCTCCCGGAGTCGGCAAGACCAGTCTCGGTAAAAGTATTGCCCATGCCCTGGGCCGCAAGTTCGTACGCATCAGCCTGGGTGGGCTCCACGACGAGAGCGAGATCCGCGGGCACCGCAAGACTTACATCGGAGCGATGCCCGGCCGCATCGTGCAGTCGCTGCGCAAGGTGGGCTCGGCCAATCCGGTCTTCATTCTCGACGAGATCGACAAGATCGGGCAGAGCCATCGGGGCGACCCCTCTTCGGCCCTGTTGGAGGTGCTGGACCCGGAGCAGAACACCACCTTCCACGATAACTACCTGGACCTCGATGTCGACCTCAGTAAGGTGCTCTTTATCGCTACGGCCAACAGCCTGCAGCAGGTGCAGCCGGCGTTGCGCGACCGGATGGA
This sequence comes from Lewinellaceae bacterium, assembly GCA_963710195.1. Taxonomy (GTDB): domain Bacteria; phylum Bacteroidota; class Bacteroidia; order Chitinophagales; family Saprospiraceae; genus Neolewinella. The sequence goes on along the minus strand of CAVPZF010000008.1, from coordinate 886,624 downwards.
GATCATCCGGCTTAGCGGCTACTCCACGGAAGAAAAACTGGAGATTGCGCGCCGCCACCTCCTGCCGAAACAGCGTACGGCCCATGGCCTTAAGGCGAAGCAGGTGAAGATACCCGTAGCCACCCTGCGCGCCCTGATCGAGGGCTACACCCGCGAGAGCGGCGTCCGCTCCCTGGACCGGCAGATCGCCGGTCTCATGCGCCACGCCGCCAAGGAGGTGACAATGGAGGGGGCCGAACGGGTCACTATCGCCAAAGAGCAACTCGACGCGGTGCTGGGCCCCGTCGTCTTCGAGCGCGAACCGTACCGGGTGGGGGAGCAGTCCGGCATCGCCATCGGTCTGGCGTGGACGCAGGTGGGCGGCGAGATCCTCTTCGTGGAGGCCAGCTTAAGTCCGGGCAAGGGCGGCTTGCAGCAGACGGGTAACCTCGGCACCGTGATGAAGGAAAGCGCCACCACGGCCCGCTCCTACCTGCGGGCGAAGGCCGCGAAGATCGGTATCGATCCGGAAGCCTTTAAGGCTCAGGACCTGCACATCCACGTGCCGGAGGGGGCTACCCCTAAAGACGGGCCGAGTGCGGGCATCACCATGCTCACCGCCATGGCCAGCGCGTATACGGGCCGTGCCGTGCGTCCCTACCTGGCCATGTCGGGCGAGATCACCCTGCGCGGACGGGTACTGCCCGTCGGGGGCATCAAGGAAAAGCTGTTGGCCGCCCGCCGGGCCGGCATGCGGGAAGTGCTGTTGAGCAAGGCCAACGAGCGCCACGTGCGGGACATCGAGGAACGTTACCTCAAAGGTATGCAGGTGCGCTACGTAGATACGATGCTGGAGGTGCTGGAAATCGCCCTGGAGTAGGGAGTGGAGGTTTAGGGCCGGGCGGTACATCCCGGAAGCGTTAATTTGCGTTAAAGCTGCAACCGGCCACGGGGCATTTCGGAATCAACCCAACCGAAGCCCCCCCTTTTGCGTCCTTTATTCGACCACGTCTGACCGCCTTATGAAGCACCTGTTCCTTCTTTTACTCTTTCTGGGCCTCGGGGCCACCGCCCACGCTCAGTTGGTCGACCAGTACGGCGAACCCCTGGTACAATTTTCCGGCATGGTACTTGATGGAACCACCAGCCAACTCCAGCCCGTGCCCTACGCTACCGTGCTGATTCAGCGCGACGGCCGCGGAACCTACGCCAACCTGGAGGGTTTCTTTAGCATCGTGGCGCACAAGGGGGATACCATACTCTTCAGTGCCCTGGGCTACGACGACGTGACCTTCGTGATCGACCCCGACTTAGAGGAAGACAAGTACAGCCTCGTGCAACTCATGACCTACAATGCGATCGACCTGCCCGAGGCGGTAGTCTTTCCCTGGCCCAGCCGCGACCACTTCAAACTGGAGTTCCTGGCCATGGACGTGACCCCCGAGCTGCAGTCCCGCGCCTCCGAGAACCTCTCCGCCGACAAGCTCGAGCGGCTGCAGCAGACCGTACCCCGCTCCGGTGCCGAGAACGGCAGTTACTACCTGCGGCAGCAGGCACGGCAGACCTACTACATCGGCCAGCGGCCGCCCATGAACATCTTCAGTCCGGTCGCCTGGAAGCAATTCTTCGACGGCTGGAAACGGGGCGACTTCAAGAAGAAGGACGACAGGTAGCGGTAAGCAACTCATTCCCGCAGCGGGGTGTTAGCTGCCCATGGCATTAGGCAGACGGGGCGGTCCCCCACCCGCGGAGGAGCCAAAGAGCTGGCGCGATCAGCTCGCGGCGCTGCGCAACCTTCCCCCCTTTTTTAAACTGATTTGGAAGACGAGTCCGTCGCTGACCCTCACCAACGTGGTGCTGCGGATCCTGCAATCGGCTCTGCCCACGGCCAAGCTGTACGTCGGTAAGCTCATCATTGATGAGGTACTGGACATCCTGGATCAGGCCGGCGACACGACCTACCTCTGGAAGCTGGTCGCGCTGGAACTGATCCTCTTTCTCGCTTCCGACCTGCTGAGTCGGGCCATCAACCTGGTCGATAGCCTACTCGGCGACCTCTACACCAACCAGACGAGCGTGGACCTCATGCGCCACGCGGCCACCCTCGATCTGTACCACTTCGAGGATTCTGAATTTTACGACAAGATGGAGCGGGCGCGGCGGCAGACCACGAGTCGGTCCTCCTTGATTTCTCAGTTGCTGGCGCAGTTCCAGAGTACGGTGACGCTGGTTTTCCTGGGCGTAAGCGTGGCGGCCTTTAACCCCTGGCTTATCCTACTGCTGCTGGTGGCGGTGATCCCAAGTTTCATCCAGGAAAACTACTTTAACCAGCAGGTGTACAGCCTCACCCGCAGCTGGACGCCCGAGCGGCGGGAGCTCGACTACCTGCGCTACATCGGGGCCAGCGACACGACCGCCAAGGAGGTCAAGATCTTTGGGTTAGCCGACTTCATCACCGATCGCTTTCGGGTGCTGTCGATGAAGTACTACTACGCCAACCGCAAGCTGTCGATTAAGCGCGCCAGCTGGGGGGCCTTTTTTAGCGCGATCAGTGCGTTCACGTACTACGGGGCTTACGTGCTCATCATCTTCCAGACCATCAACGGCGTCATCACCGTCGGCTCGCTCACCTTCCTCTCGGGGGCCTTCCGTCAGATGCAGCAGGGCCTGCAGACGGTGCTGTCGCGCTTTTCCACCATCGGCGAGAGCGCCCTGTACCTGCAGGACCTCTTTGACTTTTTCGCCATCCGGCCGGTCATTGCCGATACGCAGCAGGCCATTCCTTTTCCGGCCCAGATTCGCATCGGCTGGGAGTTCCAGCACGTCAGTTTCGCCTACCCCAACACCGAAAAGTACGCGATCCGTGATCTCTCCTTTAAATTGCCGGTGGGCCAGAAGGTCGCCCTGGTCGGCGAGAACGGCGCGGGAAAGACCACGCTGGTCAAGTTGCTCGCCCGCCTGTACGAACCAACCTCGGGCCGCATCCTTCTTGACGGCCGCGACCTGCGCGAGTACGAACTCAGCTCCCTGCGGAACAACGTGGGCGTCATCTTTCAGGACTTCTTCCGCTACCAGCTCACCGCCCGCGAGAACATCGCCGTCGGCCGCATCGAGGAGCTCGGCAACCAGCCGCGCATCGTGGACAGTTCCGACAAGTCCCTGGCCTCCGAGGTCGTCAGCACCCTCGCCGAAGGCTACGACCAATTATTAGGGCGGCGGTTCGCCGGTGCCGTGGATCTCTCCGGCGGCCAGTGGCAGAAGATCGCCCTTGCTCGCGCGTACATGCGCGACGCTCAATTGCTGATCCTCGACGAGCCCACCAGTGCCCTCGATGCCCGCGCCGAATACGAGGTGTTTCAGCGCTTCACTGCCCTGATCGAAGGCAAAACGGCCGTGTTGATTAGTCATCGCTTTTCTACCGTGCGTATGGCCGATCGTATTCTCTTCCTCGAATTCGGCGGCCTGGTCGAAGAAGGGAGTCATGAGGAGCTTATCGAGCTGGAAGGGCGATATGCGGAACTATTTAATCTACAAGCTGCGGGGTATAAGTAGAGGATCGCTGCGCGATCCGGGCTATAGGCTCCCCGCGGTCGCTAGGGCAGTGGGTTGGATGGTGCAGTGTAAGGGTAAACACCCAGCGCAGTACGGCCTATTTCTAGGCCCGCGTCGGTCGTGATGACCGTAAACGTCCTGGAGCTGGCACAGAATAGCGCTCGAACGCCGCGATGGGCACGATCTCGGTGAGCCCGGCATTGCCCCACGCGCTCAGCAACCGAATGAAGTGGACGTCGGGGCATCCGGCGGGGAGCGCGGGTGGAAGGGCTTCCGGACGGCGTAATCGCCAGGTAGTTACTTCATCGCCCCGCGCGCTTCAGTGACTTCGCAACTCGGGTCAAAGCCTTCGACAGAGCCAGAGGGAACCTACTCAGCCATAGGTTTGTACAGGGCTCGTACCATAGCTATCGGGCAGCCAGTATTTAACGGTCGGGTGGCTGATCTGTCCGACCAATTCCTGTAGGAGTTATGGACCTTCTCGGCTACCGCCTCGCGTAGAGAGGTGAGCACACCGTCGGAGCAAAAAAATACCCCCCGCATCGTACGATACGGGGGATATGATCAGCAAACTGTGCGCTTACTGCTTGACAAATCTTGTCGTGTGTGCTTCTCCGGTCGCGGTACTGAGGCGTATGAGGTACAGCCCGGCGGGCAGGTCAGCCACGCTGAACTCCAGCCTAGTGGCATCCTGAACGGGTTGCGCCAGTACTTGACGGCCGCCGGGGGAGAATACGGTGACGCGGTGGGTCCCCGTCGGCAGCTTCCGTAGGAAGAGTGTATTCCCGGCTGGGTTAGGATATACTTCTACGGCACCAAAGTCGGTGAATGCCGGGTCGCTGCCCGCTGCTGACTTTGCACCTGCGGTCCCGCCCAGGACACTGGAGCTTCCGCGGACGGTCAGGGTAAAGGAATTTTCGCCCTTCGCGCCCTTCTCGTCGGTGGCGACCACGCGAACGCGGTAAGTGCCGGGCTGGAGCCCCCTAAGTTCATCGACTTTAGGAGATCCGGGTTTGCCCCAGTCGTAGGTACTGATATTTTCCTGGCGGACGAACCGGTCGTCGATGTAGAGCCTGACGTTATCAATCTTGCTGTCGGTGGATTTGGCATCAACCGTCACGGCCAGTCGGTAACCCGGCAATACGGTGGGGTTGCCCGTGGGAGTGACGAACCTCACCGAGGGTCCGGAAGGCGTAGTCGGCGTGGAGGGCGTGCTCTCGTCACAAGGATTTTCCAGCAGCAGTTGGGTTTCTCCCGATCCTGCCTTTTGGTTGCCACCGTTAGGGCCACCGGTGATGAGCCAGTAGACCATGCCGGCGTCGGAGGGGTCAAACTTATCGGTGAACTGGTTGCGCGAATAGACCCACCGGAGATCCGCGTCGGCGTTGTCCCGCAGCCAGGTCCAGCGTGAAAGGGGCGTGTTGAAATCATTGTCGCCGTTGTTCCCGTTTTGGTCGACGATATCCACCGTAGTGAGCCCGTTGCGACGGAAGGCCTTGACATCATCCCAATCGTGCTCGTTGGGCTGACAGTCGTTGGGGGGATGGTTTTCATTCCAGCTGGAGTGCGATACTACGGAGACGTGCCGCAGCTTAGCGGCATCGGCACCGTCCAGTGCCCGCCAGAGGGATTCCATGGGCCCGGCCGCGACAATCCACAGCGGATTGGTGGCAGTGGAGGCGTTGATGACCCGGATAAACTGCTGGGTGGAAGCGCCTTTATTCTCTACAAAATTGCTCATGATGGAAGCGGAATAACCCAGGCGACTGACGGCCCCGGCGGCACTCTCGTTCATCTTCCGGTTCATGTTCGCATTGTTATTGCAGACGTGGTTGGAGTACTGGACGAAGGCGACCTTATCCTTTAGTCCGGCAGCCCTGGTCATTGCCAGCGCCATGGGTAGCGCCCCTACATCATCAAGGTCGTGCTGATTGCCGTCGAAGCTCATGGCGATGCGCCCCCCGGGGAAGGCGAGTTCGGGCCGACAGTTGCTGTTGTTATCGTTGCCGCCGTCGCCGGTAGTCGGCTCGTCAACCGGGTCACTCGTACCCGAGCAGTTGGTTTGTGCCAACGCCAGGTCGGTGCCATTCACTCCCGTCCTGAACAGGGCAATGCGATCGATGGCGTGGTGGGACGAACGGGCGGCAATGTCCATGGTATAGACTCCGGGGCGATCGAAGACGACGTAGATGTCGTGCGCATCTCTGTCGCTGGTTTTGCTCTTCCAGGTCCAGTTCTCCCTGCCACTGCGGTACACCTTGAAGTACCCATTGGCCCCCGCCCCTTCGGGGGAGGGACTACGGCCACTACCCTTGGGGTATACCCGACCGCTGCCCTGCAGTCCGTAAAAGTCAGCAGCGTCCGGGAAGCGCAGCCAGGTATCGTTGTGCAGCGTATTGTCGTTTCCCCGGCCAACGCGGGTGCGCCACTGAAAGCGGTAGGTGCCGGCAGTATTGATCCGGATGCGGGTGCTGATCTTGCCACTGCCGGTGCTGTTGAAATTCTGGTTGCCACTCCAGAAGAGGTAGCCACTACCGGTACTGCCGCCGAGGGTCCTGGCGGTGCGCCAGTCGCCGTACGCAGCTAAGCTTTCGGCTTCGATGATGACGCGGCCGCCACGTTCCTCGAAAGCTGCATTGCAATCAGCGCCGTCGTCGTTGTCGTCAGCGTTGTCGTCGGTAGTAGTGTCGCCCTCATCGGCGGTATCATTCTCATCGGTGGTGCCGACGGAGAAGGTAGCCTTGCCCTCACCCGTTGCGCCGTTGTTGTCGGTGACCCGTACCAGCAGTTGGTAGGTGCCTTTCTGTACGTTTCTGATGGGGTGGGCGGTGTACCTACTGGGGTCGGTATCGACGAGTTTGCCGTTGACGTACACTTGGTACTTAACGACCGAGCCATCGGGGTCATTGGCCTTCACGTTAACCTTCACGGTGGAACCTACCGGATAGGATTTGTTGATGCTAGTGATGGTAACCGTGGGAGGCTGGTTATCAGCTGGTGGTATGATGCCAGCGTGGGCGGGTTGAACCAACAGGAGGGCAAGGAGAAGGCTACTGAAAGGCAATAGCCACCTACTTCGGGACAAAATCTTGGTTGCAGGTACCCACAGAAAGTGGGGTACCGCTTTAGCAGTTAAAAGTTTAAACATAAAACAGGATGGTTTGTGGGGCTCGTTACGGCGAATGTAGCGAGGAGAGTATACTTAGCCTGTTAGACGGATCGGAAAAGGCCATGATGAAGTGCATAAAATATAATATGTCAGCTATCGGACACCTTGAGGCTACAATTCACGAGACGCCACGCTTACGACGCCAAACCTTTAACCTTGTTTTATGATGAGGTAAAGCCATGCACCTCCGCGGGGTCAAGCGGCACCCGGAGCGGTTGCCCACCTTCGTCGCGGTCGGTGGTTGAAGATCGCTAGGCGAGATGGTAGCGGGCTTACGCCGGTAGCGGGCCTACGCCGGCAGAAGCTCCTATTGGTCGCTGGGGTAGGAGTGTGCTCCCCAAATCTAATACCCTTCCCCCACGATCGGGAGCGCAGCGACCGACGCATGCCCCACCCTAAAGAACTAAAGAACTAACGAACTAAAAAACTAAAGAACTAAAGAACTAACGAACTAAAATTCTACCCCCCTAACCCCTCTTCTTATCAATCTGAAACGCAGCGGAGATCAGGCTCAAGTGCGAAAACGCCTGCGGGAAATTTCCCAGCTGTTCACCGTGCAGACCAATCTCCTCGCTCATGAGGCCCAGGTGGTTGGCGTAGCCCAGCATCTTTTCGAAGACAACGGTGGCCTTATCGACCTGACCGATGCGCGCCAGGCACTCGACGTACCAGAAGGAGCAGATGGCGAAGGCCCCTTCGTCTCCGTCCAGGCCGTCGATGGCACCGTGGTCGGTGCGGTAGCGAAAGATGAGGACATCGGCCGAGAGCTGTTCTTCGATCGCGGCGAAGGTCTTGAGCCAGCGGGGTTCCTGGCTGGACACGAAGCGCAGGAGGGGCATCAGCAGGGCGCTGGCGTCGAGGGTGTTACTTCCCTTAAACTGGACGTAGGCCTGGAGTTCCTCGTTCCAGAAGTCGTGGAAGATTTCGTTATAGATCTCATCGCGGACCTGGCGCCACTCGCCCATGGGGCAGGGCAGACTGCGGTCTTCGGCGATCTTCATGGCGCGGTCGATGGCCACCCAGCAGCAGACGGCGGAGTGGAGGAAGCGCTGCTTGCCACTGCGGACTTCCCAGATGCCGTGGTCTTTGTCGCGCCAGTGCTCAACGACGTACTCGACCAGTTTGCGGATCGAGGTCCAAAACTCATGGGTGATGCTGCCACCGGCTTTGTTGTACAGGTAGATGGTATCGATGAGCTCGCCGTAGATGTCAAGCTGCTTTTGGTCGTGGGCCCCATTGCCGATGCGGACGGGCTTACTGCCGCGGTAGCCCTCCAGGTGATCGAGTTCTTTTTCCGTGAGCTTGGTTTCTCCGTCGACGGCGTACATGAGCTGGAGGTGGTCCATGCACTTGTCGCGGATCCAGTCCATGAAGTGTTCGGCCTCCTGGGTGTAACCCAGGCGCAGGAAGGCGTACATCGTGAAGGCGGAGTCCCGGATCCAGGTGTAGCGGTAGTCCCAGTTGCGGCCGCCGCCCATCTGTTCGGGCAGGCCGAAGGTGGCCGCGGCAATGGTGCTGCCGAAGCGGGCTGAGGTCAGTAGTTTGAGGGTGAGTACCGAGCGCAGCACGGCCTCCTTCCAGAAGCCGTCGTAATTACAGGTGGCCGCCCACGCGTTCCAGTATTTGCGGCAGGCGCTGAAGGTCTCCATCCAGTCCTGATCGAAGTCGGCGCCCTCGTCGAGGGTGAGGATGAAGTCCAAATCGTCGCCCTGGTGCAAGTCAACAAAGGCTTCCAGGCCCGCGTCGGTGACGGTGAAGTCGACTTCGGTCAGCAGCAGCAGCGTAGGCTGTTCCCCCGCGGGGTCATGCAGGAGGTAGCCCTTTCCATCGGGATTCTTTTCGGCGCGGCAGCCGACCTTGCCGTAGCCGAAGCGGGGGTGCACGTTGATGCGCAACTGGTGGTGGCCATAGACGCCCTTGAGCCGGCGGAAGATGGCAAAGTCCTGCTCGGCGGCCACAATGGGCATAAAGTCGGTGAGCTCGGCAATCCCCTGCTGGCTCAGGAAGCGGGTAATGAGAATGTTGGTGCCCGGCAGGTAGAGCTGCTTATTCTTAGTGTCTTCGGAGAGGCAGGTGAAGCTAAAGAAGCCCCCCACGTCGGCGTCCAGCAGGCGCCCGAACACGGTGGGCGAGTCGAAGCGCGGCAGGCACAGAAAGTCGATGCTACCCGTCACGCTCACCAGGGCGGTGGTGTGCAGATTCCCGATGATGCCGTGCTCGGCGATGGGCAGGTAGCGGTCGGGGTAGCCCAACGTCTGGTCGTCGGCTTGGGTAGGATTGGAGGCGGTCATTAGGGGTCCGAACGGAGAAAGCGGGTAGGGGTTTGCTACGCCTGCATTTCGGCGGGGGCGCGGGGGTAGGGCCGTTCCCGAGGATAACGGGTCCACTCGATTTTCCGGGAAATTCCCTGACACTTCGCGCGCCGCCGCTACCTTGCTTGTATGAAAGCGCTGTTGTTACTTCCCCTATGTCTGGTGCTGGCCTGCGGACGCCCGACGCCCGCCCCGGTAACGGCGGTGACCGAAACCTCCGGTAATCCAATCATCGAAGGCTGGTACGCCGACCCCGAAGTGGTGCGCTTTGGGGAGGAATACTGGATCTACCCGACCTACTCGGCGGCCTTCGGGGAGCAGGTGTTCCTCGATGCCTTTTCCTCGACCGACCTGGTGCACTGGCAAAAGCACCCCCGCATCCTGGACACTTCCAGCGTCAAGTGGGTGCGGCAGGCCCTCTGGGCCCCGGCGGCCATGGAGAAGGACGGTCGGTACTACCTCTTTTTCGGGGGCAACGACGTACAGCGACCCTCACGAAGCGGCTACGACCCCGCAAACAACATCAACCACTACGGCGGCATCGGCGTAGCGGTGGCGGATGCCCCCGGCGGCCCCTTCACCGATCACCTCGGCAAGCCGCTGATCGACACCTTTTACCACGACGCCCAGCCCATCGATCAGTTCGTCTTCCGCGACGGCGACGGGACCGACTATATGTACTACGGCGGCTGGGGCAAGTGCAACGTGGGCCGGCTGAACGCCGACTACACCGGTTTCCTGCCCTGGGCGGATGGGGAGCTCTTTCACGACGTAACGCCGGAGAACTACGTAGAGGGGCCCTTCCTATTTAAGCGCGGAGGCACCTACTACTTCATGTGGTCGGAGGGCAGCTGGACGAACGACACCTACCGGGTAGGCTACGCCATGGCGGACAGCCCCACCGGCCCCTTCGAGCGCATCGGCACGGTCCTCTCCTCCGACCCCGAGATCGCTACCGGGGCGGGCCACCACTCCGTCGTGCGGGTGCCGGATACCGACGATTGGTACATCGTCTACCACCGCCGGCCGATCCCCAACGAAGGGCGGGACCACCGCGTTACCTGTATCGACCGCATGTACTTTAATGACGACGGGACGATCCGGCCGGTGGTGATGACGGTGGAGGGGGTTGTCGCCCCCGAATCCTCCCCGGAGTAGGGGGCACGGGCTTCCGTATCCTCGGCACGGGGATGGGCCCACTTATTTCGGTCCTGAAGCACTAGTCCTTCACCTAATCGTTGTGTCACGAAGCCAATCATCATCGCAGGCCCTCCGGTCATTGGTAAAGCGTCCGTCGGAGCTGAACTGGTGGAATACACCATTGTTAGGCTGTTGCCTAATCAGCTGTCGATCGAAAATCGGGTGCTGAGTCCCGAAGGGGTCACTAAAACGGTGGACTTTGGGCGAGAAGGGGGGTTCAAGCGCCTACTTTGCACCCGTGTCCCCGCCCTCGTCGCCCCTGCCAACTGGGGCTGACCGAACTATTCACCAGCGCCGGGGGTGAGGTAACTTTAGTGGGCTTCTATCGATGGTGTGCTGAGCCTGGTAGAACGTTCTGGGGAAAAGCAACGGGGAAGGACGATCATACTTACTGATGACTGGGTGTAACGCGAACCAGTTGCAGGAGCGGGCAACTTTGCCCGCAAAGAACCGCACGCAGTCCCGGGGGCTGAGGCACCAAACCGTACCGCATGCATAGGGATAAAATCTACGAAAGGGCCGCGCAAAAGGTGAAGGCGGAGAGGGGATTCATGCACCACCTGATGGCCTACGTACTCACGCTGGCGCTGCTGTACGCCATCATGTACTTTGAAAACAATGGGGAATTCCTTCCGGTGCTCATCGTAGGCCTTAGTTGGGGGATCGGACTATCCGCCCACTATCATCATACGTTCGGCACGGAGAATCTGGACCTGTCCGGGATCCACTCCGATTGGGAGGAGGAACTGGAAAAAGAGCTGGACCGCCTGGTTCGTAGACCAGAGCTGAGGGAACAGATTGACCGGGAATACCGCCTGCTGGAGGAACTCGATCGGCTGCAACTCAGGGAAACGGTAAGGCGACCGCTAAAGAACGGTGACCTGCTCCAGACAACGGACGCATGAAAAAACCGATCACCCGCATTATCGGAATTATCCTGATCGCCGGGAGCCTGAGCTCGCTGGCTTTCGTGCCGTGGATCCTGGTAAGGGCCTGGGTTTCCCCCCTGCCGGATACGGTGCAGGGGCAGGTGAAGGAAGCCCTTGCCCTGGGAGTAGACGGGATGATCGTCTACGTTGACGCCTTCGGCGCTCCCGCCACCCAGTACGCCGCCGGCTGGCACGACCGGGACGATCGGATACCCGCCTACCCCGGAGCCCTGTTCAAGATCGCCAGCATCAGCAAACTGTACGTGGCGGTGGCCGTCACTAAGCTGGTGGGGGAGGGAAAGTTGTCGTTGGATACCCCGCTGGCCGACTACCTCCCGGAACTCACGGGGAGGATCGAACACGCGGACGAGATTACCCTACGTATGTTGGTGCAGCACCGGAGTGGTATCCCCAACTATACCGACGCCGCCGGCTACTGGACGACTGCCCCAACACCCGATAACCGGCAAAGCCTCGCGCTGGTGCTGGGGGAGCCCGCTGACTTCAAACCCGACGAGAATTACCGGTATTCCAACACCAACTACCTACTGATTGGCGAGATTCTGGACAGTACCCTGGGGTACAGCCACCACCGGTACATCAGGCAGGAAGTTTTAGTGCCGCTTGGCCTGGAGCATACGTACAGCTTACTTCGGGAGGTAGCGGCGGACGACCTGATGAGCGGGTACATCGTCGGTTATGCCGGTAATTTGAAAGCCAAAGATTTTATCAGTCCGGCGGGCTCCATGATCGCCACCGCCGCGGACGTCGGTATTTTTCTGCGGGCGCTGAACGACGGATCCCTGCTGAACGGGCAGGAGCAGGCCGTCTATTCGTCCATCTACGTGTACGAACATACCGGATTACTGCCGGGCTACTCCAGTATCGCCCGTTATCATCCAGATATTGATGCGGTAGTTATTCTGTTTATCAACACGAGTGGTGGTTATTCGTGGAATATAGCGGAGATCTTGTACGATCGACTCGTGCGAATCGTGGGTAAGGCTTAGGTGCCCTGGCTGGCCCCTACGGCTGGGCCATCCCGGTTGCGGGGTACTTCATCGCTAGCTCACCTGCTGATGAGTCACGTTGCCAGGAATGCTTCTTCCGTGGCCCTGCCGCTGATTTCGCTGGTCCGCATTTAGTCCAGGGAGACCTGGTCGGCGGCCAGCGCCAGGGCGCCGTGCACGACCACCGCTTCCCCCAGGGCCGCGGGCAGCAGCTCATAGGAGCCAGCGAGCGGGGGGAATACGTAGCTTCGGACCTGCTCGCGCAGCGGCACGAAAAATCCAACTTCCCCGATCAGGGTGACGCCTCCACCCAGCACCACGCGGTCGGCGGCCGTCAGGGTGATCGTTTGGGCGATGGCCCAGCCGAGGGTCTGGATGGCCCGGGTGAGGGTGGCCCGGGCAATCGGATTGCCGGCGGTAGCAGCCTCGGCGACCAGCTGAGCGGTGAGCTGGGCGGGGTCCTGACTGCAGTGTCGCAGTAAGTCGGTGCGCGCTTGCGCCGGTGCCGCGTTTGCTTCGAGGGCCTGGCGTGCGGCCCGGGCGATGCCCGGACCGGCCGCTACCGCCTCAACGGTCTGCGCCGGATGGTTTGCCCCGGTCCCCGGCCGCAGGTGGCCGATCTCCGCTACGGCCGGCCGGTGACGCCCGTGCAGTTGCCCGGCGATGATCAGTCCGCCCCCAATGCCGGTGCCGACGGTGACGTAGAGCACGGTTTGCCCGCCGCGCCCGGCCCCGAAGCGCGCCTCGGCCAGGGCGGCGCAGTCGCAATCGTTACCCACTACCACGGGGAGGGCTAGTAAGTCGGTACACCAGGCGGCGAGGGGCCGTCCCTCCCAGCCGGTGATCTGGTGGCTCCGGGTGACGCGTCCGGTCGCCGCATCCACGGGGCCCCCGAAGCCGATACCGACCCCCGTGAGGGGATGCTCCGCCGCAAGTTGGGTGGAGACTTCGGTGATCTGCTGTAGGATACCGTCCGCCCCGGCGGCCCGGTCGACCGGGCGGCGGACGAAGGCGGCGAACTGGTCACTGCCGTCGCCCGCTCCGACGCCGAATTGCAGCTTCGTCCCGCCGATTTCAATGCCTAGGAATAGGGGAGCGCTCATGCCGGCTGCGCGTGGCGGTCGACCTGGTTGATCCGGGCAAAGACGTCATTCAGCACCCAGTGAAACACGCAGAGGTGCAGGCTTTCCACCATGCCCATGTCGTCCAGCTGGAGGTGTAGGCCGTCCTGCTGCATTTCCCGTAGCCGCCCGCCGTCGAAGCCGGTCAGGCCAAAGGTGGTGAGCCCGTGGCGGTTGGCCCAGTCGACGGCGTTGAGGACGTTGGCGCTGTTGCCCGATCCGCTGATGGCGATGACGAGGTCGCCGGGGCTGCCGTAGTTCATCAACTGCTGTACAAAGACCTGGTCGTACGCCAGGTCGTTCCCGAGGGCCGTGATCCAGCCCGTGTTGTCGGTCAGGCTCATGACCCGAAGTCGCTTTTTGCTCTCGTCCCGCAGGTCTTCCTCGCGGAGGGTGCTCTTGCCCAGGTCCTCGGCGAGGTGACTGGCGGTCGTGCCGGAGCCGCCGTTGCCGAGGATGAATACGAAGCGCTGGTTCTCATAGGCCTGGTAGAGGAGATCCGCCCAGCGCTCCAGGCTTGGTTGATCGACCCGCGCCACTTCCTGGTTGAGCCGTTGGAGGTACGCGTTGCTGTCTAGGGTTGTGCCCAGCATGGTAGGTAATTTTGGGGTTTTAGAATTCAGTTCCTTGATCATAAATGACTCACTGGCTGCAGGAAGAGGCCAGAGAAAGGTGCCAAGTTAATCGACCCAAAGGTAGTGCGTCAGGCGATGAACGTTGAGCGGCGTACCCATATCCGCCACCAACGGCACCGGATCGTGTAGGGGTAGGTGACCTTGGTGCGACTGTGGCAGGGTATCTCCAGGAGCGCTACTTCGATGCGGCGGGAGTATGGTCAGGATCCGCCCCACAGGCCGTAGGCATTCAAACGGTATGCGGTAGATGAGGGCAAGAACTAAGCGGTTGTCGTGCGGAACCAGGCCAAGGCCAGTCCGGCAAGGACAACTATCCCTAGCAACGCCACCCCCACCGGCGGGACCGTCGCCTCCGCGGTGTCAGCACGAAGGAGGGTAGAGGTTTCGAAGGCCAGGGTAGCCGTGTGCCGGTTGTTGGCGTTGAGCTCGAACTGCTGTTTTTCGCTCCCCGTTTTCAGGACGACCAAGGTGCTCTTATTGTGATGAATGTCGGTAAACGCCGTGTTGGTCACCTCGATCCCGGTCACCTCCTCGGGTACGCCGGAAAGGGCGAAGGCTACCTGCGTTTCGTGCCCCAACTGTACCCGGAGGGGCGTCAGGTTGGCCGCCGCTCCACCGTTGAAGCGGACCGCCACGGTCTTTTTCAGGTGGTCGGTGACGAGCTCCTCGAAGGCTTCCGGGCTGACGTAAGCGTCCTCCCCGTAGTGAGTCTGGATTTCGTACTGAAAGGCGGTGAGGGCGGTAACGACGTGGAGCTCCCAGCTACCGTCCGCGCGCTCGACGAGTAGGGTGGACGAGATCTCGCCCTGGTGGGCAAGGAGGGGGAGGGCGCCCAGGAGGGCGAGGGTGAAGAGGAGGACTTTCATTAGCGGGCGTATGCGCCGTTGAGGCAGTTGATAAAATTGTTGCTGCCCGCGGCGTCTACGTGATAATGGTAGCCCCGGGTATCGTCGTAGTGACCCCGGCAGTCGTCGAGGTCGGTCGCTTCCTTACTGCTGGTGTCGAGGCGGGCGTAGAGGCCGTGGCCATCGAGGGCGTAGCCGATCATGGGGGCGTGGCCGTCGGCCTGGGTGACCTCGGTGCTTAGGCCGGTGGCGGCGTGGTAGTGGTAGCCGGCGTTGAGGTTAATGTGGCCGCCCGCATCGTCGAAGGGGGCCAGGGTGTAGGCCCCCAGGATGGCATCGGTGGGCGCCGGTCCGTCGAAGCGGATGCCATTAAAGGCCACGCCGCGGGTCATGAGGCCGCCACCGGGTCCGCCGCCGAAGGAGTTCCCGCTGGTGATGCGAACGGGCGTGACCGGAATGAGGTACGTCTGGGTCAGGTCACCGAGGTAGGAGGGCAGGCACTCCACGCAGAAGTTTTTGTACTCCGCCCCGACGTTGGGGTTGGCGGCGTTCGCGCAGTCTTCCCGGGTCTCGGTAACGTAGATGTTCCCGTCGTCATCGTACATCCGCCAGGTGTCGTCGTTGTAGAAAGTGGCCATATTCTCGATGAAGGCCCCGTCCACGTCGTAGACCTCACCGTTCTCGAGCCAGATGCCGCCGGCTTCCGCCCCGTCGGTAATCGTTTCCGGGCACCAGGGGCCCATCTGGTGGTCGGAGGGGTCGGAGGCCGCTACGAGCTGGTAGCACTCGCCGCTGCTCCCGTCGGAGAGCGTACACGGCACCCGCGTCACCGCCTCCGCCAGACTGGCTTCCAAAAAGAGGGTAGGGTCTACGTCGACGACCACCGCATCCGCGTCGAGGGTCAGGGCTACGTCGTCGTCTTCGCCGCAGGCGGTGCACATGCCCACGAGCAGCACGGCACCCAGGGCGGTCAGGAGGGGAAAGTTGGTTTTCATACCCCTTTTGACTGGGGGCGGCGCGCAATCCTTCGCGTGGGGTCACATTTATTTGCGGGTGCATATTTTCACCGCTGAGTACGCGGAGTTTCGCGGAGGCCCGCAGCACCTGAGCTCCGCGCAACGCTGCGGTTGATTCCCCTACTCACCGCTGAGTACGCGGAGTTTCGCGGAGGCCCGCAGCACCTAAACTCCGCGTAACTCTCCGTAATCTGCGGTTGATTCCCCTCTCACCGCTGAGTACGCGGAGTTTCGCGGAGGCCCGCAGCACCTAAACTCCGCGTAACTCTGCGGTTGATTCCCCCCTCACCTGCCAGGTGAGAAGCCGATCGAAAATTACTTCGGCCGCTCCGGCGCGAATAAGATCTGCTCCAGTACCGCATCCACGAAATCAGGGAACTGCGCCTCCTGCTCCGGCCGCAGCAGGGCCTTCACTTCCAGAAAATGCTGGTAGGTACTGGTGATCTTTTTCCGTTCGAGGTTCTGCACGGCGGGGGGCGGCGGTCCCGGCTGCTCGGCGGTGGGGGTGGTGAGCTGGCGGAAGTAGGCCTCCAGCAACTCCCGTTGTTGGGCGTTGAGGGACTGCATCTCGGCTTGGTGGGTCCGGGCGTAGGTCATAAACCGGTCGCGCTGCTCATCGTCGAGGTGCAATGATTGTACGGCCTGCTGGGGGGTGAGGCCGGCGCGCGCGGGTGCCAGGGCAATGACGGCCAGCAGAACTAGATTGAGCAGGAGTAAGCCCAGGGTGGCGAACTGATAGACTTTAAGTTGGGTCATTACTGGTAAGTGTAATTGGAGACCAGGGCGTACGTCTGGTCCGGGGTGACCGAAAGGGTAGTGTAGTACAGCAGCGCGGCCACGTTGAGCAGCAGCAAGAGCACCGCGGCAATGGCCAGGGCGCGTCTCTGCCAGAGGGGGACGACCACGGCTTCCGGCCGGGCGATGCGGGCCTCGATGCCGGCAAAGAGGTCGCGGCCGGGCGCACTGCGGGGGAGCCGGCCGAGGCCCTGCAGCAGCTGTTCGAAATCGTCGGGGGGGGGAGTGGTCATGGTACGTTACTTCGTAGGAAGGTGAGGGTATTCGGAGTGCAGAGTGGTTCGGAGGCATTGCTTGGCGCGCATGAGGAGTCCCTCAACGGCCTTCAAACTGAGCTGCATCACGTCGGCGACCTGCTGGCGGGGCAGCTCCTCCACGTAGCTGAGCACGAAGGCCGTTTTTTGGCGATCGGGTAGCCGGTAGATAGCCGCGAAGAGGGCGCGGTTCGTCTCCCGCTCCTCGATTTTAGCCGCCGGGTGGTGAAAATCGGGTGGATCGTCCCGCGGCGTGAGTTCGCCCAGGAACCCCCGCCGCCGCTTGCGCTTTTCCAGGGCCGTTAGGGAGGTATTCACCGTGATCCGGTACAGCCAGGTCGTTACCTGACTCGCGGACTTGAACGCCGCCGCGCCCCGCCATGCTTTGGCAAACACGTCCTGGGTCACCTCCTCCGCGTCGGCCTCTAACTGGAGGTAGCTCAGCGCGGTGCTGTACACGCGGGCCACGTGGCGGTCGTACAGAACGCGCAGGGCCACGGCATCCCCGGCGGCGATGTCGGCGATCAGTTGTTCGTCGGTGGGTATGACCATACACGTGCGGCTTTGGTGCCGGGACTGGGGAAAGCTACGCATCATGGGCCACGCTTGCATGCAGTTGAATTTTGTGCGGGGTCGCAGGTGTGGAAGGTGACTCGCGACGTTAGAGCTTGTCTGGGTTTTCCGAGCCTGACGAAAACGCCGCTAATTTGGGTCTATTCGAGCCTCCAAAAGGGAAGCCTAGTGGTCTATGTGACGCTTTTTGAGGCGAAGATCTGGCGCAAAAGAGCAAATTTTCGGCGGTGAGCGGAATCCCACACAAGCTCTTACTTCAGACTGCCGCTGCCAGGGTATCCTTCGCGCAGTAGCGGATTATTTTATTTGTATCACCGCAGGGCACGGGGCAGCCAACGTGGCCCCGCCCGCAAATTAAATTTCCCCCTCCCCGAAGGAAACGGCTTCCCGGCAGGTCTAACGGGTAAATACTAAATATGGAATACCTACCCCTGCTCCTCCTCTGCGTGAGCATGACTGCATGCCAGGACGACGGCACCGATGATTTCAGCGAGCTTCCCGCTGGGGAAGTCGACATCACCGCGGTCGTGCAGGCCAATTTCCTCAACAGCTACACGGACGGGGTGAGCGTGCAGGCCGACGGCGATAACGTAACCATCCGCAGCACCGGGTTGCCCGACCACAAGAGTCCCTACTGGGGCGATGACCACGAGCTGTACGAGGCCTTCCCCGGCACGAATCACGCCAACATGAACACGACGATGACTGGCTTCAACTACGTGATGACCATCCCCGCCCGCCCCGCCGAAGCCGCCACCAAGGAGCAAACGGCTCTTGGACCGGTCGGTATGGCCCGCAACGGCGTACCAATCTACAACGACTACGAGGGTGGAGGAGCGCTCTCCGATAACGCCTGGGGCACCTTCGATGCCGCCGGTGCCCACCCCGGGCCGCGGGAGGACTACCACTACCACTGCGAGGGGGACCACCTCACCACGGACGATGCCCGGCTCATCGGTTTTCTCCGCGATGGCTTCCCCATCTACGGCCGCAGGGACATGGACGACTCCTACCCCAGCGACCTGGACGTCAACGGCGGCCACATCGGCACTACCGCCGACTTCGACCAAGCCGTGTACCACTACCACGTCAGCAACGAGGTGTATTCCAACTCGGGCCTGTACGTAATCAAGTCTGGCGCCTACCACGGCACGAAGGGCACCTTTACGCAATAGCCCCGGAGAGGGGAGAGCGCGCATGAATTTTTCACAAACAGCCAAGCATGAACAATCTAAGCATTCAGCTCCTCGCCTGCCTGCTCTTTGTGGTACTCGGTGTGGTCGTGAACTTTGACGCGAAGTCTCACACCCCGGCATCGGTAGCCTTGACCGTCGACACCCTAGCCTTCACCAATCTCCTCCTCACCTACGAAAACGGCACCTACCGCTACGGCGAGGTACCCTTCTCCGGGGTGGTGCACCGGGTCCTCAAGGGCTTCGCCATCAAAAGCTACACCACCGTGGCTGACGGGCGCCCGCACGGGGAATACCGCAGCTACTACGCCAGCGGCAAGCCCTACGAAGTGCGCACCTACCGCAACGGCTTGTCCACCGGTACCCACACCGGCTACTGGGAGGACAGCGGGTTCATTAAGTTCGAATACACCTACCACAACGAGCAAAAAGAGGGCCCCCAACGCACTTGGTACGCCAATGGCGATCCGGCCGAGGCCTACACCTACCACAACGACCGCCTGGACGGCCCGCAGCAAGCCTGGCGAGAAAACGGTAGCCTCTACCGGAATTTCGTCGTCCAGGACGGCATCCGCTACGGCCTGCAGAAGTCCAAAACCTGCTACGAGGTCAGCGCCGGGCGGCTGGTGTTGCAGGCGGACAAACCAATGACCGGACAACCTTAAATTACCATGACACAACTCCGTGTATCCATCCTGATGCTACTAACGCTGACTGTTATACTTCTGGGCACGGGCAGTTGCCAGCCCGGAGCGGAATCGGCGCCCCCCAGTTCCCAGCCGCCGTACTATTCCGAAGCCACGTTTATGCCCCAGTGGCTCGATGGGGAGGCGGTACCGGACAGCTTCCACCAGATCCCTACTTTCTCCCTCACCAACCAGTTGGGCGATCCGGTGACTGAAGCGACGGTGGCCGGGAAGGTCTTCGTCGTGGACTTCTTCTTCACCGCCTGCCCGGGCATCTGTCCGCGCATGACGGACAACATGAGCCTGGTACAGCAAGCCTTTGCCGACGACGACGGCGTGTTGCTGCTTTCTCACTCCGTGACGCCGGAGTACGACAGCGTGGCCGTCCTGCAGCGGTACGCCGAGGAAAAGGGGGTGATCGCCGGCAAGTGGCACCTCCTGACCGGCAACCGGGACGAAATCTATAGCCTGGGCCGCAACGCTTACTTCGTAGAGGAGGACCTGGGCCTGGAGAAGGCCCCCTATGACTTCATACACACGGAGAATTTCGTGGTGGTGGACCAGCAGCGCCACATCCGGGGCATCTATAACGGACTCGATCCGGCGGCGATCGGCCAGCTCATCGCGGACGTGCGGACCCTGATTGCGGCCGGCGTCCCGTCTGCGCCTGATTCTCCCATCGTTTCCTCCGCCCAATGACGCCCTTCGAATACATCCTGCCGCTGGTATCCGTGATCGTCGGGCTAGCCATCGCCGACCTGACGGTGAGCTTCAACCGCCTGCTGCGGGCACGAAATCGCGTGACCTGGGACTGGCTCACGCTGCTGTCGGCCTTCGCGGCCCTACTGAGCGTCCTGGATATGTGGTGGATGTTCTACGGCGTACAGGACTCCACTTTTTATTACACTCTGACCGGCTTCCTGCCGCTGGCCGTCCAACTCATCCTCCTGTTCCTCATCAACGCCGCCGCCCTGCCCGACGGCGTGCCGGCCGAGGGGATCAACCTCAAGCAGTTTTATGCGGGCAACAGCGGCTACCTCTGGGGGCTGTTTACGGTGTACTTCTTTTCCATCTACGTGACGCGGGCCATCACGCTGTGGATCGAGCAGGGTAACTTAGGGGATATGGTCAGTCAAACGTTCGGCAACCTGGCTATGCTAGCCCTCGTCGGTAGTCTGATGGTGGTGAGGCGCCGGTGGTTCCACGGGCTGGTGCTGGTGGCCTTTTTGGGGGTTTACTTTGTCCGCTGGTCGTTGCGGAGCTTGGGGTAGGGGGCTGGGGGGCGGTAGCCGCAACCAGCGGGTTGCTTTGGTTGGGCTTAGCGGGTAGCATCGATCTTGCGCAGGTGTTGGGTCACTGATTGGACGATGCGTGGGGCCACGCCCTCCTCCCTGAGTAATAACGGCAACTGGCGCACGCCCTCCCAGACCTCGTCTAGGAGGGCTGGCGTGTTCCGAACGCCAAAATGGGAAGCTAGCCGAAGGAGATCCTGGTACCCGGGGTTGCGACCTTCGCCGGCTACGGTCATACTATGTTCCCCGTGAGCGGGGCGGGAATAGGTGAGGTCGTAGGCTGGTACCATGGTCCACTGGCCCACTCCTTCCTGTAGAAAGGAGAGGTTGTTGCTGTGGTCGTCCCGGTTGTGGGCAAACACATTGAAGGCCGCCAGCCGCAGGACTCTCCGGTAGGCCGCCACATCATGTTCCAGGCGGAAGGCCGCGTCCATCGCGTGCCCGTAATCGAGGGCGGGCAAACGGAAGTTGTCGTGAACCAATCCCGCCAGGGAGTGCAGGTGCTGGCGCGTGCCGTTCGGCCCCCGGTCGAAACGTTGGGTACCAAAATAGGAGTTACCGGCCTGCCCATCAAACAGGCGGCAGGTCGACATCGACAGTCCCGCGGCCAGGGCGGCCCGGTGGTAGGCGTACTCAATACGTGCGCTGTCGCCGGGGTCGTAGGTCGCAGGGAATTTAATGATCCAGGCCGCGTAGTCAGCCGGCAGCGGCAGCGTATCCGGGATTAACACCTGGGTCTTCGCATTATATAGCACCTGGATTTTCGGACGTGCCCCACCGGAAGAGCCGCCTAAGCGAAGTAGATCCGGTACCGCTCCCAAGTTGTCTTCACCTAGGACGGCTGCCGAGCGGTTGGCTAGTCGGTCTAGGATTAACGCGAAGGTGTCCTCTCCTTCCGTCACTTCAAGTGCCGGTCGGTACGTCAGTGCGCCTTTACCCGAATTGCCTACGTAGGCCAGTCGGTCCAGAACGCCCACACGATCAAGGTCAGTCCCCAGCCGACTGAGTTCGCGGTCGAGTAGCAGGCGACCCCACCCATCGGGAAGGGAGTCAGCAAACACGCCGAAGAGGCCACCAAACAGTTGAGTATCGGCTTGTTGCACCTCTGCCGTCCACGCAAGCTTATTGCTCCATCAGTGCCCGTAACTCCTGGTCCCAGTGGGTGTCGTTGGCGAAAAGAGGATGTTGCCGGTCTGCTTCGAGGAGCTTTTCCTGTTCGGCGATCTCCTCGCGCACGCGGAACACGTAGGCCTCTTCGTCGCGGGGTTCTTTGGCTAGGCGGCGAAGGCTTTGCTCGTCGAGGTGCACGAACTGCTGGGCGTGGCGGTACAGAGTGTACTTACGCAGCCCGAAGCGGTGTAGGGCATCAGTGGCAAGCTTCACGGAGGTATCCAGCGTCTCGCGGTACACGTTTTCTACTCCGACGTTCAGTAAATCGTAGGCGTCGTACCGGTTCTTGGCACGGACCATGACCTCCAAGTCCGGGTAGTGTTTTCGGACCTTCTTCACCAGGGCCAGGGTAGTATCTGGGCTGCCGACGGCGCTGATGAGCAGGTCGGCCTCGGCAATGCCGGCGGATTCCAGGAGGTCCAGCCGCGTCGCGTCGCCGTAGAAGACCTGGAAGCCCATGCGGCGGAGTAGGTCCACCCGGTTGGAATCGTAATCCAGAATCGTGGCTTCCACTCCGTGGGCCCGCAGGAAGCGCCCGACCGTACTGCCGAAGTGCCCGAAGCCGACGAGGATGACCTTATGTTGAGCGGTGATGGCGTCGGGGGGTCGGTGCTCCGTTTCCCGGACGGCCACGCGGGGCAGCAGCAGGCGCTCGTTAATTAGTGCCAGGATCGGCGTCAGCGTCATGGATACGGCGGTGACGACGAGCATCACGTCCAACTGCTCCTGGCTCAGGATGTCGAGCTGAAAGGCGAAGGAGAGGAGGACGAAGGCAAACTCGCCGATTTGGGCCAGGCCTACCGTGAGCAGCAGCCGGTCGTCCAACTTGAGCCCGAAGGCGGCGGCCACCGCGAAGAGGACGATCGCCTTGACGACGACCACCCCCGCTACGGTCAGTCCGATCAGCCCGGGGGCGTTGGCGATCACGATGAAGTTGACGGATGCCCCCACGGCCATGAAGAACAGCCCGAGTAGCAGTTCCTTGAAGGGTTCCAGGGTGCTTTCTAGCTCGTGGCGAAATTCGCTGTTGGCTAGGACCACCCCTCCCAGGAAGGCCCCCAGGGCGGGACTTAGGCCCACCAGCTCCATCAAAAAGGAGATGCCCGCGACGATGAGCAGGGCGGCGGCGGTGAGCAACTCGCGCAGGTGCCAGGTAGCCACCCAGCGCAGGGCCGGCACGATCACGAAGCGGCCCGCCGCGACCACCGCGCCCACCGACCCAATGATGGCCAGGCCGCGCAGCCAGGTGGGCAGTCCGGCGAGCAGGTCGACGGTAGCAGCGTGGTCGTCCGTCGGCGTGGCCTCACCCACCGACAGCAGAGGAAGAACACCCAGCATCAGGATGACGACGATGTCCTGAAACAGCAGGATGGAGAAGCCGGCCAACCCGTAGGTCGTATCCAGTTGCCCCTTTTCCTTGATGCTCTGCAGGGCAATGGCGGTGGACGACAGCGCCACGGCCATCGCGATGGTCAGGCTCACCCGCCAGGCATAGCCGAGGGTGGCAAAGAGCCCGAAGCCGAGCAGCATTGTACCGAGCACCTGGGCGCCGCCCATCCCGACCACGGTCTTGCGCATGCGCCAGAAGCGGGCGGGGTCGATCTCCAGTCCGATGAGGAAGAGCATCATCACGACGCCGAATTCCGCGAAGTGCAGGATCTCGTCGCCCTCCTCGCCGATGAAGCCGAGCACGTAGGGACCGATCAGGATGCCCGCCAGCAGGTAGCCCAGTACGGAGCTAAGTCCCAGGCGCTTGGCCAGGGGTACGCAGATGATGGCGGCGGCCAGGAAGACGATGGTCTGGAAGAGGATGCTGCCGGTCATGTCAGGGGAGTGTTGGCCGGGGCGGGGATATCGTCCTGAAATACGCAGTCCTTTAGGTCGGCCAGGGAGCCGCTTTCGTACAAACTACCGAGGATACGGTGGTATTCAACGGCGTGCTGCCGCCGCTGCTGATCCGAGAGCTTATGCGTACCCGTCACGGCGTAGGGGGGCAGGTAGCGCATGCCGCACAGGCGGGCGGTCTGCTCGAAGGGGCGCAGGAAGGTGTTGATGGAGTAGTTGTTGCGTCCCGCGCTGCAGTACACCTCGCTTCCGCCGCCGGTAGTAATGACCTGCAGGCAGGTCTTGCCGGCCAGGGCGTTGCCGTGCGGCCCGTAGGCCCAGTCGTACTCCAGCACCACGTCGATCCACTGCTTCATGAGTGGCGGGCAGCTGTACCAGTAGAAGGGGTGGTGCCAGACGAGCACGTCGTGGGCCTCCAGCAACCGCTGCTCGTGGGCCACGTCAATGTTGAATTCCGGGTAGCGTTCGTAGAGGTCGTGGAAGGTCACACCCGGCAGGTCGGCTACGCCCTCCAGGAGGGCACGGTTGGTCCGGGACTGTTCGTAGCGGGGGTGGGCGAAGAGCAGCAGGAGGTTGTTCATGCGGGGATAGTTAGGGCGCGGGTCACTTGACCCGATTGGGTACCTACGACCTGCCGGGTCGATGGGTATCAGGGCAGCCACTGCGCAAGGGCTACCGTGCCCGCCAGGGGGTGGTCCTCCAGGGTTTCCCGCTCCTGCAGCACACCTTGCCTGGCGTACGTTCCCGCTTGGGTATCCGGCTCGGTGAAAATTTCCAGTTGGCGGTCGATGAGGTTGAGGATCCAGTATTCGGGAATGCCGGCGCGGGCGTAGATGTCAAGTTTTGCCCCGCGGTCGCGCGCGAGCGTGGCCTCAGCTACTTCGATCACCAGGTGGATGTCCTCGGGGTAGGGGTGGTGGTCTAGATAATTGAGCGCCCGTCGTCTGGCGATTACGTAGTCGGGCTCGGGACCTCCGGCGATGGTATTCGGCTGTTGCTGGCTGCACAGGTAATTACTGGCCAACCGGGTCACGAAATGGGCATCGATGCTGCGTACGCTCACGGCGTGGTACCGTCCCACGGTGATGCAGTGCAGGTGGGCTAACAGCTCCGGGTGGGCAGCGACGGTGGTAGACATGGGGCGGGGGGCTTGGTCTTGGGCAAGGTAAGTTACGGAATACGGGTTGATGCACGCCCAGGGCAGCATACCGCTAGGTATTATGCAGCAGCTGGCTGCTGTCTCCGGGGCTATGCGGTTGCCCCCCCCCGAACGGCGCGGTGAGAGGGGAAGGGGAGTGGAGACGTCTTGGGGCGCCATGTATAGCAGTGAGGTATCCAGGGTTAAAGTAAGCGCTTGTTTAGGTTTTCCGAGCCTGACGAAAACGCCGCTAATTTGGGTCTATTCGAGCCTCCAAAGGGGAAGCCTAGCGGGCTAGGTGACGCTTTTCGAGGCAAAGAATAGGCGCAAAGGAGCAAGCTTGCGGCGGTGAGCGGAATCCCAAACAAGCTCTGAGTTACCGGAGCACATCCAAGCCCGAATACGCATCACTCCAACAACTAAGGTAGATCCATCAGTCGTGATTACGAAATAGCGACGAGCGGCGGCGGCGGCGCGTAGCGACGACTTCAGTCGTCTGGCTGCCTGTGTGCATACCCGCCTATACACACCGCTAGACATTTTGCTGCTGCTGACTCTTGCCCCCGGCCAAGCCATTTGGCTCCCCCGAATGGCGCGGAGGATGAGGAAGCCTTCCTTTGCGGACGTTTTTAGCGCTCTGAACTATGCCTGGAGGTGTAGCAGCGGCACGACCAAAGTCGTCGCTAAGGTATAGCGGCGAGCGGCGGCAGGGCCTGCAGCCGAGCCATGCGGGTACCAAGCGTTAAGAAAAAATAAGCACAGACAGTGGCCGTTAGGGAGGGTATACCCGCACGTGCGCTCACCCCCAACCCATAGCTTGTCGATGACCTTTCGAATTGTGTTTCTCTGCGTTTTCTTATCCTTACTCGGCTGCGAGAAGGAACCCATTACACCTGTGTCCCCGCCCACTTCCGTCCCCACGCCTACCCCCGAACCCGAGCCCGCTCCCGTAGTGGTCCACGAACGCATCGGTGGGTACGTCCAGAAGGGTCCCTTTTTGAACGGCACCGCCCTCCAGGTTTCCGAGCTCGATTCTAACCTCACGGCTACCGGCCTGACCTATACCACCCAGCTGCTGGATAACCGGGGCAGCTTCGAGATTCGCAATGTTGAGTTGGACTCGCGCTACGTGCAGTTACAGGCCAACGGCTTCTACTTCAACGAGGTGACCAACGCCAACTCCAGCGCGCCCCTCACGCTGTTCGCCCTGTCCGACCTGGGAGAAAAGAACGGACTGAATGTGAACCTGCTCTCGAGCCTGGAGAAAGGGCGCCTGGAGTACCTGCTCGGTACCGGTAGCTCCTTTACGGAGGCCAAGCAGCAGGCACAGCGGGAGATTCTGGACATCTTCCGCTTCGGTGCGGACGACATCGGCGAATCGGAACTGCTCGACATCTCCGCGACCGGAGCCGGTAACGCCACCCTGCTGGCCGTGTCCGTCATCCTGCAGGGCTACCTTAACGTGGCCGATTTCTCGGAGTTTCTGGCCAACATCAGCACCGATATCCGCCAGGACGGCGTACTGGACAGCAAGTCGCTGCAGCAGCAGCTCGTGACCAATGCCGTGGCCATCAATGAGGCCAGGATCCGCCGCTCCCTCACCGACCGCTACGAAACGATGGGCATTACCGCGGAGATACCGGACTTCGAACCCTACGTGCGCAAGTTCCTAGCGGATACGGAGTTTAGCTATTCCCGCGAGATCCACTACCCCGAAACGGATGGGGAGATGAGGAATCTCCTGGACTCCAGCCTGCTAATCTGTGAGTCGGAGGAAGTGCTCCACCTCAGCGCCGACCTGCCCAAGTACACGACCGTGCGGGTGGATATCGTCGGGGGTGAGTGGGGGACTAGCAACGCTTCCTCCTCCACCGGCTGGAAGCGGACTAAAATCGATCACCCCACGGAGGAATACGCGTGGCAGTATGTCGCCTCCAATCCGGGAAGCGCGCGAACCAAGGTTGAATTTTACAATCACTTCTACCGCGATACGGGTGGCTACACGCCGCCACCCCCGACCACCCCCATCATCTCCCTGTACGAAAACGATACCCTGCGCTGGTCGAAGGAACTCACCGTCCGCAAGGGAAAGGAATAAGAGCGCCCGAATGGTGTCTCTAGGCGGTTGGACGCTACCGTGTAAGCCCGGTGGATAGGCAGTTCGGTTCAGGGCCGTGAGGAACGACCGGCTGGTTTGCGGATGACAACAGGTACGTCTTTTCTGCGGTGCAGTACCTTACGTCGCCCACCAGTACCACCGCTATGACCCCTTTACGTTACCCAATCTTCCTGCTGGCCCTTGGTGCCTGTCTGGCTGCCGGGCCGCTCGTCGCTCAGGATAGCCTGCGCACCCAACCTACCCGGCTCGATCAGGCGAAGCAGATGATGTCCGAGCGGGCCAACCTGAATCAGGACCTCATCTACGGCGGCGGCTTCAGCGTGACCAACCCCGAGCTCGACGTAGAAATTGACGAGAATAAACTTTACCTCGACCCCGAGTTTCGGGCTTGTGAAATCACCTTAGTCGGCGGCCTAACGCAAACGCTACCGGCCCGCATTCAGCTGTTCAATCAATTGGTGGAGGTAATTGCCAACGGCAAGGAGATGCAAATCGACGGGAAGTCGCTGCAGTCCGTGACCACCCAGGACGGGCGGCAGTTTGTCGCTTACCGGCGTCCGGTCGTGGTGAATGATCCGCTACCCCTGCTGGAGCTGCTCGCTAGCCGGGGAGATATGAAACTCTACGGCTACCGGCGCGTCGAGCTGCGGGATCCGGCCCAGCAGCGATCCTCCTATGACGCGGGTACCTACCGAAAGCGCCTGTACCGGGACGATTTGGTCTACCTGTTTTCCCCCCGGCAACAAACGGAGATTAAGAAGCTCAGGGACCTGATCGAGTCGCTGACCTACCAGGATCAGGTGGATGCGCGTCGCTACGCCAAGCGGGAACGGCTGCGCAACCGCGAGGAAGATTACATCAGGCTGCTCAATGCCCTGGACTGATCGGGTTAGCGTGAGATAATCAGCCGGGAATGGTGGCGGCGGACAACTTGCGCTCCGCGGGACGGTTACCGCAAAACACCCTTCACTTGCCTACTCATGAGCACCACCAAAACGATTAACCTCAGGAGCCGCCCTACCGGGACGCCGACCCTAGAGAACTTTGAATTTACCCAAACCGAAGTAGCGCCCCTACAATCCGGGCAAGTGCTGCTGCGCACCACTTACGTATCCGTAGACCCCTACCTCCGCGGCCGCATGAGCGACGCCAAGTCCTACATCGAGCCCTTCGAGGTCGGTAAACCCCTGGCCTCCGCCGTTATCGCGGAGGTAGTGGAATCGAAGAATGATAAGTTGCGGCCGGGCGATTACGTGTCCGGCTCCCTGCAGTGGAAGGAAACGCAGGTTGCGGAAGCTAAGGGCCTCCTGAAGGTCCACCCAGACCAGGCCCCCCTCTCCGCCTACCTCGGCGTCCTGGGCATGACCGGCCTGACTGCCTACCTCGGACTTACGGAGATCGGTAAACCCCAAGCGGGAGAGACGTTGGTTGTTTCCGGCGCGGCCGGCGCGGTAGGCAGCGTAGTCGGACAGATCGGCAAGATCCTCGGACTTCGGGTGGTCGGCATCGCCGGGACCGATGAGAAAGTGGAGTTGCTCACCTCGGAGTTTGGCTTTGAGGCGGGCATCAACTACAACACGACGAAGAATATGCCCAGGGCACTCGCTGAAGCCTGCCCGGGCGGCGTGGACGTCTACTTCGACAATGTAGGCGGCCCGATCTCCGATGCCGTATTGTTCAACATCAACAAATTTAGCCGCACGGTCGTCTGCGGGGCGATCTCCGTCTACAACGAGACCAGACTGCCCATGAGCGTCAGCGTCCAGCCATTCCTGGTGCGGAACAGCTCGCTGATGCAGGGCTTCATCGTCTTCGATATGGCGGATAAGTACCCCGCCGGTATGCGGCAGTTAGCTCAGTGGCTGCAGGAGGGGAAATTGGCGCACACCGAGACGGTCCGGGAGGGCTTCGATCATATCCCCCAGGCCTTCCTGGACCTTTTCGATGGGAAGAATACGGGAAAGATGGTGGTGAGAATTTAAAATTTGCTGTCCGGCACGCTGTCCCAACGGGCTTTTGCCCCCGACCCCCAAGGGGACCAAGTCGCAAGTCCGGATACACCCAAGTCTAGTGCTCGCGGCGACTTTATGGATTGATACTTACCATTTAGTCTACTAGGCATGTGCATGGCACCCGCGCGCCGCCGCCCGGACAAGCATTTATAACGTTTTCTTAAGTACGGGAGGCCAACGGCGCTTAGGGGGAAGGCCGTCTGCGGAGTGTTTTATGGGGTAACTGCCTTACCCAATAACTACCCGCCAAATGAAACCGCTACATAACCTGCTCCTGCTGCTTGCCCTGCCGATTTTCCTGCCCGCCCAGGGCTTTAACGCCTTTGGACAGAACAAGCCGCGCTACGAAAATTTTGATTACGACGTTTACGAGTCGCCCCACTTCGAACTGTACACCTACCTCAAAAACGAGGAATGGCTGCACGCCTTCCTCAACGACGCCGAGGAGTGGAACCGGATGCACCAGCTGGTGCTGAAGGATACCATCGACTTCAAGAACCCGCTGATCATCTACGCCGACCACGCCGACTTCCAGCAAACCAATGCCATCGGCGGTACGATCGGGGTGGGTACCGGGGGCGTCACCGAGGCTTTTAAGAACCGCGTGGTGCTGCCCGTGGCCCTGACCAACGCCCAGACCCACCACGTGCTGGGGCACGAACTCGTGCACGCCTTTCAGTACGACATGATCATACGCGGCGATAGTACCCGCCTGCAGGACCTCCAGAAAATCCCCCTCTGGATGGTCGAGGGCCTCGCTGAATACCTGAGTATTGGCTCGGTCGACCCCTTCACCGCCATGTGGATGCGCGATGCCGTGTTGAACGACGATGTGCCCAGCCTGAAAGCACTCAGCGGGGGCCAGTATTTCCCTTACCGCTACGGGCAGGCGTTCTGGTCCTTCGTGACCGGTTTAAAGGGCGACGACATCATCAATCCCTACTTCCGGGCCACGGCCAAGTTCGGGCTAGAGCGGGCTACGGAACTCGTCCTGGGATACAAATTCAAGGAGTTCAGTCAGCTCTGGGAGGACGCCCTGCGCAAGACCTACGGGGCGCAAATCGCGGGTGTGAAGCAAGACCGCTTCGTCGGCAAGGAACTGGTGGGCCCCGATAAGCACGGCGGCCGCCTCAACGTCGCTCCCGAGATCAGCCCGAACGGCAAGTACCTGATCTACCTCTCTGAGAAGGACCTCTTTAGCATCGACCTCTTCCTGGCCGACGCCCGCACCGGCGAGCAGATCCGCAAGATCCGGACTTCCACGCTGAAGGGCCACGTCGACGACCTCAGCTACATCGAGAACAGCGGCACTTGGAGTCCCGACAGCAAGCAGTTCGCCTACACCGCCGTGAGCAAGGGACAGAATATCCTCATCATCGCCGACGTCGAGCGGGGACGGGCGGAGCGGGAGATCCGTCCCGTGGAGGTACCCGCCTTCAGCTTCCCGGCCTGGTCGCCGGACGGGCAGTCCATCGTGGTCTCCGGACTGGTGCAGGGGCAGACCGACCTCTACGCCATTGACGTGCGTAGTGGCCGGGTGACCCAACTGACCAACGACGTGTACAGCGAGATCCACCCCAGCTGGTCGGCGGACGGCTCCACAATTTACTTCAGTACGGACGCCCGCGGCATCCAGTTGAAGGAGCGGCCCTACGGCGCCCTGCGGTTTAACCTGGCGGCCCTCGACGTGGCCACCCGCACGAGTCGGGAGATCAAGGTTTTCCCCGGCGCCGACAACCTCAACCCCATCGAGGGGGCCGACGGTATGCTCTACTTCCTGAGTAACCGCGACGGCTTCCGCAACATCTACCGCTACGACGCCGCGACCGACAGCACGGCGCGCATGACCGACCTGCTGACCGGCGTGTCGGGCATTACCCATTACGCCCCGGCGATGAGCATCGACCGGCGCAACAACCGCCTGGTGTACACCTACTTCAACCAGAAGGGGTACCGCATCTTTGGTACGCCCGTGGCCAATATGACCGCCGTGGCGGTGGATAAAGACTCGGTCGACCTGAGCCCGGCCACCCTGCTGCGCCTCAACCGGCGGGCCACCCTGGTCGTCGATCAGTTGCTGACCAACATGGAAAAGCAAGACGTGATCGCCTCCAGCGACATCGTGCGCCGGCCCTACCGGCCCAAGTTCAAGCTCGACTACGCCAGCGGCGGCGCGGGGGCCGGCGTGGGCACCAACCAGGTTTTCGGTACCACGGCCGGACTCGCCGGCGGCGTCCAGCTGCTGTTTGGTGACATCCTCGGCAACAACCAGCTGATGGCCGGCGTGTCCCTTAACGGAGAGATCACTGACTTCGGCGGCAGCTTGGCCTGGGTGAACCGCAAGACGCGGGTCAACTACGGTTTCAGTCTGAGTCGCACCCCCTTCCGCAATTTCGGTTTGTTGGAGCCCTTTCAGGATTCCATCCAGGTGGGGGAGGGGCAGTACGCTGAGCTCATCAACGCGCCCTACCTCATCCAGCGGCTGTACCAGAACCAGGCGGGGGCCTTTGCTTCGCTGCCCTTCAACACCAACCTGCGGCTGGAGGGTAGCCTCAGCTTCAGCCGGTACAACAGCCGGGTGGACGAATACGCCCGCTACTACAATCCCCTGACCGGCTTGCCGGTGCGCGCCAACGTGCAACCGGAGCGCCGCCGCGACCTGGAGAGCGAGAGCTTCAACCTCATCAACGGTGGGGTGGCCCTGGTGGGCGACAACGCCAGCTTCGGTCTGACCGCCCCGATCCGCGGCCATCGGTTCCGCCTGGGCGTCGACCAGTACGCCGGCGCCTTCAACTTCACGGCGGTGAACGCTGACTTCCGCCGCTACGTATGGCTCGGAAAGGGCGCCCTGGCGTTGCGGGCGCTGCACTACGGCCGGTACGGGCAGGAGGGCAACGACCTGTTTCCCCTCTACGTGGGCAGTCCCTGGTACCTGCGCGGCCTCAACGCCAGTACCGCCGTCAACAGCCTCGACGCCGGGGGAAGGAACATCGAGGAGCTGATCGGAAGTAAGCTGGTGGTGGGTAACCTAGAGCTCCGCATCCCCTTCACGGGGCCCGAGCAGCTCGCGCTGATCAAATCCAAGTTCCTGTTAAGCGACCTGAACCTCTTCCTCGACGGCGGCTTCGCCTTTTCGGACGTAGGGCAGTTTAACGGGCCGACCTATACGCTCGATAAGAATGGGGAAGTGCTCATCAATCCCGTCACGAATGAACCCTACCTCGTGAGTCCTGGGGTCCGACCCATCTTCACGGCCGGGGTAAGCGCGCGGGTGAACGTCTTCGGTCAGTTTGTGGTGGAGCCCTTTGTTGCCCGGCCGCTGATTAAGGAGGCGAGCTGGTCGTTTGGTTTGAACTTGTTGCCGGGGTGGTAGGGAAGGGGGTGGGGGGGAGCGTAGGAGCCTAAGTCTGACCACCATTGCGCTTCGCCGTAAGTTTAGCCATGAAGGTTTCTGAATATTTCCCCCTGTCCCTGGCCGGGTTCCTGCTTCTGTGCCTCAATTTTCTGGCCTGCAACCCCTCGGGAGTGGACGTCGTCCCGACGCCCAATCCGCCGACGGTACCCGCACCGGGCACTACCTTCGCCAACCCGGTCTACCGGGTGGGCCCCGACCCCTGGGTAATTCAGGAGGGGGATATGTACTACGTCACCTATACGACCGGCTGGAACATCACCCTCATTGCCACCCCGAAAATGTCGGGGCTCAGCAGCGCCGCCGCCCGCTCCCGCAACGTGTGGACGCCCCCGTCTGGCGGCAGGAACAGCCAGCAGATCTGGGCCCCGGAGCTCCACCGCATCGACGGCACCTGGTACGTCTACTACGCCGCCAGCGACGGCAACAACGCCAACCACCGCATGTGGGTGCTGGCCAATGAGGATGCGGACCCGCTGTCGGACAACTGGGAAGACCGCGGCGAGCTGGACCTGCCCGACGACAAGTGGGCCATCGACGGGAGCCCGGTGGAGATCAACGGACAACAGTACTTTGCCTGGTCTGGCTGGGAGGGGGACGTGGACGTGCGGCAAGACATCTACCTGGCGCGCATGGACAGCGCCACGGCCGTCAGCGGCGACCGCCACCGCATCCTACAACCCGCCGCCGCCTGGGAACAGAACGGCACCACCCCCCGGGTGGTCGAGGGGCCGCAGTTCCTCATCCACGCGGGCCGCGTCTTCCTGTTCTATTCGGCCGGGGGCTGCTGGACGGACGGCTACAGCATCGGGGCCCTGGAACTGGCCGCCGGCAGCGATCCGCTAGACGTAGACAATTGGAGCCGCCTGGACCAAAATCCACTCTTCACGACTAACGCGGCCGGGCGCGCCTACGGGCCGGGACACAACTCTTTCTTTACCTCCCCGGACAGCACCGAGTCGTGGATCCTCTACCACGCCAACCCCAATCCCGGCCAGGGCTGCGGCGACCAGCGGAGTATGCGCATGCAGCCCTTCACGTGGTCCGCCGACGGCCGACCCCTCCTCGGCCAACCCGTCGCCCTCGGTAAAACCCTGCCCGTACCCGCGGGGGAATAGGCCATGTCGGTGCTTTAAGAACTATAGCATAAATTACCCGTCATGAAGTACGCTACCACCCACTGCCTGTTCGTCGCCACCGTCTGCCTAGGCCTAGGTGCCTGCCAGTCCCCCAACCGGCAGACGGAAGGGGATGCGGGCGCTACGGAGACCACCTACCAGAATCCTCTCGACGTGGAGTTCGGCGACCCTTACCTCCTGGACGACGGCAACGGCACCTACTACCTTTACGGCACCGGTGGGGGAGCGGAGGACGGCTTTGCAGCCTACTCCTCTTCCGATCTGGTGGACTGGAAAAGCGAGGGACAAGTTTACTACGGCAACACGGAGGACAGCTGGAACGAAAGCGCCTTCTGGGCCCCGGAGTGCTACAAGTTCAACGGCAAATATTACCTGTTCTACAGCGCCAACTGGAAGTACAATCCCACCAACGAGGGGGAGAACTTTCACATTGGCGTGGCGGTAGCGGACGGTCCCACCGGCCCCTTTACCGACCTGCGGGATACGCCGCTCTTCGAGCCCGGCTATCCCATCATCGATGCGAACGTCTTGCGGGACGAGGACGGAAAATTCTACCTCTACTACTCCCGCGCCTGCTATAAGCATCCCGTGGAGAGCGAAATCGCCGACCGGGCGCGGCAGCAAGGGCGGTACGAGGAAATTGAGGAGAGCTGGGTGTACGGCGTGGAGCTGAGTCCGGACTTTATGACGGTCATCGGCGAACCGGTGCTGCTGCTGCGGCCCCCCGTCAGCTTGGACGATAAGAACGCCGAGTGGGAAAGCCGCTCGGTCACTACCGGCGAGGTCAACCGCCGCTGGACGGAAGGTTCCTTCACCTTTAAGCACAGCGGTACCTACTACATCATGTACTCGGCCAACCACTACGCGGGACCCAACTACGCCGTCGGATACGCCACCGGCGACCACCCGCTCGGGCCCTTTACGAAGGCCAGCAACAACCCGGTCCTCCAGCAAAACGTAGATGAGGGCGGCGACGTCACCGGCACCGGCCACAACATGGTGCTCTTCCTGGAGGGGGGGAGGATGTACGCGGTCTACCACGGGCGCACCCGGCCCACCGGCGACGAGCGCGTCGTCTTCCTGGATGAACTAAACATTGCCCCCGACGGCACCCTTACCGTGGACGGACCAACTACCCACCCGCGGCCCCGCCCCCTGTCTCACCCAACCGAACAGCCAAACTAAGCAACCATGAGATCACTAGTAGTTACCGCCTTTCTCTTTTGCCTCTGCCTGACCGCCTACGGGCAGGACCTGCTGGAAAACAATAAATGGTCGCGCGAACGGGCCGAGCAGTGGTACGCCGAACAAGACTGGCTGGTCGGAGCCAACTTTAATCCCAGCACCGCGATCAATCAGCTGGAGATGTGGCAGGAGGCCACCTTCGACCCGGAGACCATCGACCGCGAGCTAGGCTACGCCGAAAGCATCGGCTTCAACGTCATGCGCGTATACCTCCACAGCCTGGCATACGGTGCTGACCCCGAAGGCTTTAAGCAGCGGCTGGATACCTACCTCAGTATCGCTGACCGCCACGGCATATCGACGATGTTCGTCATTTTTGATGACGTCTGGAAGAAGGAACCAGAGATCGGCCCCCAGCCTGCTCCGGTGCCCGGCACCCACAATTCCGGCTGGGTGCAGGACCCCGGCGACCCCGCTAGCCGGAACGAAGGGAACTTTGCTGCCCTGGGTGTGTACGTGAAGGACCTGCTGACCACCTTTGCGCAGGACGACCGCATCCTCATGTGGGACCTCTACAACGAGCCGGGGAACAGCGAAAAATTCACCTCTTCCCTGCCCTTACTGCGCAAGGTGTTTGAGTGGGCCCGGGAAGTCAACCCCAGTCAGCCCCTCACCGTGGGCCTGTGGACCTGGGGTTTTCAGGAACTCAATACCTTTCAGGCCCAGAACTCGGACATCCTGACCTACCACCAGTACGAGGGGCCGGACAAACACCAATTAATCATCAATCTCCTGCGAACCCACGGGCGGCCCATGATCTGCACCGAGTACATGGCGCGGACCAACAACAGCCGCTTTGCCAACATCCTGCCGCTCCTGAAGAAAGAGAACATCGGCGCCATTAACTGGGGGCTGGTGGCTGGAAAGTCCAACACCATATACGCCTGGAATACCCCGATTGTCGACGGCAGCGAGCCCGCCGAGTGGTTCCACGACGTGTTTCGCCCGGATGGTACCTCCTACCGCAAGGACGAGACCGACCTGATCCGGAAGCTGACCGATAGGGAGTGATGTACTATACCTGCCTTCCCGCCCTGCTCCTATTTTTGCTGGTCAGCGGGTGCAATGCCCCGGACGAAGACGGCTACCTCCCCGCCCACCGCATCAATGGCGAGGCGATGGGTTCCTACTACCGGGTGACTTACCTCGGAAAGAGCCTTCCGGGCCTGCAGGAAAGCGTCGACAGCTTGCTGGAAGCGTACAATCTGGAGCTTTCGCCCTGGGTAGCGGAGAGCATTATCAACGCCTTCAACCGCAGCGATACGGGGGTGACCCTGGCCGGTACGGTACACTTCGTGCCTAATCTTGAACTGGCCGCCCGGGTTGTGAAGGAAACCGGCGGTACTTACGATCCTACCGTCGCGCCCCTGGTAAAATTCTGGGGATTTGGTGGCGCGGAGCACCGCACGTCGGGGGCGGTGGATACGACGGAACTGGACAGCGTACGAGCCCGCGTAGGCTTCTCCCTGATCCGCTTCGACGATGGCTTCCTGCGCAAAGTGCGGCCCGGTGTGGAACTCGACTTGAATGCCAGTGCCAAGGGCTTTGGAGTGGACCTGATCTCGGCTATGTTGACCGAACGGGGCCGCCCCAACCACCTTATCGACGTCGGTGGGGAGATGCGCGCCGGCGGCACCAAAAACGGCAAGCCCTGGACGGTGGGTATTCGCCTGCCCGACGAAGACGCTACCCAAGTGGCCGCGGCGGGTACGCTGCCCCTGGAGAAAGGCAGGGCCATTGCCACCAGCGGCAACTACCTCAATTATTATTCGGTGGAGGGGGAGACGTACAGCCACACCATCAATCCCCTGACCGGGCTAGTCGAGCGCAACCGCCTGCTCAGCGCCAGCGTCCTGGCCGACGACTGCGCCACCGCCGATGCCTTCGCCACGGCCTGTATGGTGCTGGGGCCGCAGGGGGCTTTGCAACTGATCGAGCGGCGGAAGCAGCTGGACGGCTACTTCCTCGTGCGGGGGGCTAACGACTCGCTGGAGATCGTGGTAAGCAGTGGGCTGAAAAATAACGGCTCGTGACCCCCGGTCGGGAGCCGTTTAAACGGGGCGTAGCCAGCCGTGGGTATCCTCGACTTTGCCGACGCGAAGGCCATCGATGTAGGCTTTAAGCATGGGTCCGATCTGGCGGTTTTCCACGGGGGGTAGGGTTATCAGTTTATCGCCGTACTGCAACTCCGAGACGTGGCTGACCACGGCGGCCGTACCGGCCCCAAAGATTTCTTGTAGGGTGCCGGCCTCCGACGCGGCGGCTACCTCATCAATGGTAATAATGCGCTCGCTAACCGGAATGCCTTTGTCCTTGAGGATCTGCATAAACAGCTTACGGGTGATCCCCTTTAAAATAGCGCCGTCGGTGGCCGGCGTGACAACTTCCCCGTCGATGACAAAAAAGACGTTCATGGTACCCACCTCCTGAATTTGCTTCTTGTCCGGACCCCCCATCCAAAGTACCTGGTCGAAGCCGCGCTGGTTGGCCTCCTGTACCGCCTTGAGGCTGCCCGCGTAGTTGCCGGCGGCCTTCGCCTCACCGGTACCCCCGGGCACAGCACGTACGTAGTGCTCTTCTACCAGCAAACGAACGGGTTTGGCGTAGTAAGGGCCGACGGGAGCGGTAAAGATGCAGAAGCGGTACGTCTCGCTTGGCCGCACGCCGATGAACTCATCCGTGGCGTACATGTAGGGTCGCAGGTAGAGGGCACTGCCCTCCGTGGGCGGGATCCAGTCTTTGTCCAGGGCCACCAGCTGGCTGACGGCCTCGACGAAGCGGTCTTCGGGGAATTCGGCCATCATCATGCGGCGGGCGCTGGCATTCATCCGGCGGGCGTGCTCTTCGGGGCACAGCAGCAGGGGGGTGCCGTCTTCGTGCTTGCTGGCCTTCATACCCTCGAAGATGGCCTGCCCGTAGTGCAGCACCATACTGGCGGGGTGCATCGTGAAGTGCCCGAAGGGGAGGATGCGGTCGCCGGTCCACTCGCCGTTGCGGTAGTCGCTGACAAACATATGATCGCTAAAGACCTTGCCGAAGGGCAGGTTGGAGAAGTCCACGGTCGCGAGCCGGCTCTGCTGCACGCGTTCGGTGCGGATGGGCGTAGTGGTGGTCATAATGGGGCTAATTTGGGGTCTAAAGATAATGTCGCGCAGCGGTATACTAGGTAGCTTCCCGGACTCCGTCCTTCCCGCCTGGGGGTGGCTTTTCCGCCTACGAGCGATACCTTTACCCCATGCTCCCCTTCGACCTTATCGGGCAACCGGCCTTTGACCGAGCCCTGGACCAGCTTGGTCCCCGGCGCGATCTCGGCCTACTGGTCCTCTACTACGGGGAGCTCGAACGCCGCGTCTTTCTCGCCCGTATCCTGGCCGCCGCCGGCTATGCGGAACCGGGGAAGCAATTGCACCTCCTGGAGTGGCCGCCCGTGGCACCCCTGGACCTGACCGGACTGGCTCGCCGATTGGGAACCACCCACGTGCTGCTGTTCGGCTATGATCTAGCCGCGCTGGGCTTGCACTTCGAGGTGGCTAACTACTTTCCCCTGACGGTCGGCCCTACCACCTACTTAGTCGCCGACAGCCTCGACTTCATCGAGCAGACCAAGGCGGCTGGCGATCACCGTGCCGCCGGGGCGCTCTGGACGGCGGTGAAGCAATCTTTTATGCGGTAATCGCGTACATTTATTACGGATTTGCAAATCCCTACTTCTCTCATGACTAAAGGAAACACTGACCTCGGCCTCCTTATTCTCCGTCTCTGGTTTGGCTTCGAGATGGCGTTCGCCCACGGCCTGGGTAAGATCATTAAGGTGCTCAACGGCAACTTTGAGTTCGGTGACCCCATCGGCATCGGTACGGCCCCCAGTCTGGTGCTGGCCGGCTCCGCGGAGTTCTTCGGCGGCATCCTCATCGCCATTGGCTTTTTCACGCGCATCGCCGCCATCCCCTACCTCTTTACGATGTTGGTGGCCATATTTCTCGTCCACCTGGGCGACGGCTGGGGCAAGATCGCTACCCCCGCGCACTACGCCATTGCCGCCATCGTCATCCTGGTCGCCGGCCCCGGGCGGTATTCTTTGGACTATCGGCTGTTTGTGGATAAGAGTAGATAGACGGCGTCGCTGGTAGACTTACCTCTACCGACGAAGTCCTCTACCGGCCGAAGGCATAACTCCCATCCACCGCCTTCCGAATATACTCCCCCCAAGTCAGGTTGTCGCGGCCGGGTTGCTGGGCCTGGGCCCGCTCGATGGCGTAGTTGGCGGCGTTCTCGATGACCCACTCGAAGTTCTCTTCGCCGACGCTGAACTTGTCGGCATCCGGGGCGGGGTTACAAAAATCGATGGCGTAGGGGACCCCGTCGCGAATGGCGAACTCGACGGTGTTAAAGTCGTAACCGAGCCAGTTATTCAGCTTCAGGACGTAGTCCGTGATGGTGTCCAGCATCTCCTGGCTGACGTCGTGATGCACCCGGTAGCGGTCGAGGAACTCGTTGCGGGGCTCGTAATGCATGATCTTGACGTACTTGCGGCCGATGCAGTAGCAGCGGAAGTAGCTGGTAAATTCGATGGCTTCCTGCAGCATCATGACGAGCTGGCCGGTTTCCTTATGGGCCTTCCAGAGCTCCTCGGCGTCGTTAAGCTTGTAGACGCTCTTCCAACCACCGCCGGCGTGGGGCTTCATGAAGGCGGGCCAGCCGATGTAGTCGAAGATGCTCTGCCAGTCGAGGGGATAGGCCATATTCGTGAAACTCTTGTCGCTGGTATCCGCCGGCAGCTCGGCACTGGGCAGCAGGACGGTCTTCGGGACGGGCACGCCGGCCGGGCCTACACTCAGGACGTTATTGAAAAACTTCTCGTCGGCACTCCACCAGAAGGGGTTATTGATCACGGCCGTGCCGGTGGCGGCGGCATTCTTCAGCATCGCCCGGTAGAAGGGAACGTCCTGGCTGATGCGGTCGATGATTACGGCGTAGCCGGGGTTGAGGCCCTGTCCGACCTTATCGATCTTGACGGGCTCGGCGCGGATCCCGTCGACGTTCTTATCGTTGATGCGCTGGATGACTGCGGGGGGGAAGGAGCGCTCCTGTCCGTAAAGAATGCCGATCTTTTTCATGTAGGGGAAGTGGTTTGCTAAGCGCTAAGGTAAGTTCTCGGTAGATGTTTACCCGAGCTTACTCCCCCCGGCTCCCCACCAGTAGCGACAGGCTGGCCTGATCCACGCTCACCGCACCCCGGGGGTAGTCCGGACGGGCCATTTGGTAAACCGTATCGCGCACGACTACGATGCCGGGCGGGGCCGCGGGTGCAAGGAAGGTATCCCGCTGAATGCGAGTGCGGTAGACGACCTGCGCTAGCGTGTCGTATAAGGTGGTAAAGACGGTGTCGCGTTGGACGGTGGGCGCGGCGGCAACGGTTAAGTATTCAGTACGGGGGGCACGCGTCAGCAGCAGGGTGAACAGGCCCAGCGCAGGCAGCCAACCGGCGGCGGCCATTTACGCTAGTCGGGATGCCCTCCGGCCGCGTACCCGTCGCACGATCCCATTGCTTCAGGCAGGTAGCCGCAGAATAAGTAGATTAGATGCATGAAACCCGCTTACCCGTTCTTCCTTCTCCTGCTCAGCACCTGCGTCCGCGCTCAGCCCGATTTTCAGTTGTTCCGGCCGGAGGTGCAGTACCTCTACGAGGACCCACAGTTTGAAAGCCGCTCCCCGCTACGATCGATATACCCAGGAATCCATAGAAGTAGTGGCTATCGACAGCATCACAAACGCGTTCACCTACTTCACCGTCCGAGGTGACCTACTGCATTACAATCAGCCCCTGGACGCCCGCCAACCGAACCGCGATTCCATACTTTTCCGCGATACCGTGCGCCAATTGCGACGACCCCGTTTTCCGGAAGCCTTCACTCACTT
Organism: Lewinellaceae bacterium; assembly: GCA_963710195.1. Taxonomy (GTDB): domain Bacteria; phylum Bacteroidota; class Bacteroidia; order Chitinophagales; family Saprospiraceae; genus Neolewinella. Next base: position 846,064 of record CAVPZF010000008.1, on the reverse strand, counting down.
CCAGCCTGGGGAAAGCTACGTCGAGGATACGCTGCAATCGGACACGATCTACCGCACCTTCATGCTGGAGGACGGTCCTTGTGGCTTATTAACCGCAAAAGCGAGTACCGATGTGCTTGTGGAGCCCGGGGAACGCTGCGGCCTCGACGCGGGGCAACTGGATGCCGACTTTGGTTTTCCCTTCACGCCCCACGTCCCGGTATACCTCGATACCGTGCCCGGTATAGCGGGCACCACCGTCCGGGCTACCTACCTGGTAACGCCCGACACCGTCTGTGGCGAGCCCTTCGATTTTTCCGATGTAATTATCGGGGTATACGATTTCGACCCGGCCTTTGAGGGTGAGTTACGGGTATATCCAAATCCCACACACGGTATCCTTCACGTCGAGCTTCCTGGTACCCGGGTCTACGAAATACGTTTATACAATCAGGCGGGGACGCAGGTGCAAAGTCAATTCATCCGGGGAGGAACCCTGGCCGAAATTCCCGTCAACACCCACCCGACCGGGACGTACGTCCTGATCGTCTACGACCAGGTGCGCGCGGTGGGCCGACGGCGGGTAGTGGTCGTGCGGTAGCCTAAAAGTCATCGTCTCCACCGCCATCCCCACGGCGTCCGCCCTCCTTACGCTGACCAAGCTGATTCAGGCTGTACTGGAAACCGAGGTAGGCAATACGGCTCTCCCGCTGGAACTCGCTGCGGGTGACGATGCCGCCCGTCTCGGTCGTAAAGCGGTAGCGGCGCTGGTTAAACACGTCGGTGAGGCGCAGGGTGATGCTGCCTTTGTCCTTGAGGATGTCCTTGCGGAAGCCAATGTCGAGGCTCTGGATGGACTCGATGCGTCCCTGCGGCCGCACGCCCGGCGAGCGGTAGAAGTAGGTAAACTGGGCGTTGACTTCCCACGGCAGGCGGTAGCTGCCCTGCACGTTACCGCTGAAGAGGTAGCCGTTCTGGTCGATGTTCTCGTCCTCGTTGTTGCCCACGATTTCGGAGCGGTAGCCGTTTCCGCTGATGGTCAGGTCGAGCTTATCGGTGGGCCGGTAGGTGGTGATGAGCTCGATGCCGTAGTCGCGCCCCCGGTCTAGATTGGCCCGGGTGCTGAGGGACACCCCGCCGTCCTGGATCCGGGTGATGCGGCTGATGATGTCGTTGAGCTGGCGGTAGTAGACGCCTCCGGTAAAGGTGCCCTTGCCGTACTCCTGCTGCAGGTTCAGCTCGAAGCTGTTGATGAGCTCGGGGAGCAGGAAGGGGTTGCCCGCCCGTAGGTTGAAGGGGTCGCCGCGGTCGACGAAGGGATTCAGCTGCCAAGCGCGCGGCCGCTCGATCCGCCGACTATAGCTGGCCTGCAGCGTCGTGTTGTCGTCGAAGGCGTAGCCCACGAAAACACTGGGATATACCTTGAAGTAGTCGTTCTCAAAGGTCTCCACATTCGGTTCTAGCAGCCGACTGGTCGTATAAGCTTGCTCGGCGCGGAGGCCGGCGTTGAAGGTGATCTTATTGAGGGTACCCCCGAAGGTGGCATAAAGGGCGTGCACGTCCTCGTCGTAAGCGAAGAGATTACTCAGGCTGTCGATGGTCAGGAAGTCACCACTCCGAAAGAGCTGGAACGCCGCATCTTCCTCCAGGCGTTGAATCGTGCTGCGCCAGCCGGTCGTGAGCTTAAAGTCGCCTACCGTCTGCTCGTAGTCGAGCTGGCCCAAAAACTGGTTGCGGGCCTCCAGGGCGGGGGAGCGCTGTAAATCGGTGCTGAGCTGCACGCCAAAGGGGTCGAAGATGATCTCGTCGTAGTTTTCGATCTCCTCCTCATCGTTGCCGCTGTACTGGAGCTGCAGGCCCAGCCGGCGGCCCTCCTGGGCGAAGGTCTGGGTATAATTGGCCTGTACCTCATAGTCGGTTTCGGTACTTGGCTCGGTCTCGGTCCGCTGCTGCACGCGGTCGAGCCCCCCCTCACTGTCGAAAAAGTCGGTCGTGCGTAGGTTGCTGTTGTCTCCGGTCTCTAACTGCAGGTTACCCTGGATGCCGATGGTGGCGCGTTTACTTACGCTGTATTCGGTACCCAGCTTGAAGAGCTGACTCTCCCGTACGCGGTCGCCGTTAAAGTTAAACAAGCGGCTGAAGGTGGAATCGCCCAGGCTCCCTTCCTGCTCCCGGAACCCCCGGAAGAAGCGTTCGTCGTAGCGCCCCGCTACCCCGGCGAAGGAGTTGAACTTCCCCTCGCGCCAATTAAGGTCGACGTTCCCGTCGTACTTATTGTTGGTGCCGGCGTTCAGGTTGACGGATACGTTGAAGCCGTCGTCCTGCTTTTTCTTCAGGACGATGTTGATGATGCCCGCCGTCCCTTCGGGATCGAAGGCCGCCCCGGGGTTGGTGATCACCTCCACCCGCTCGATGCTGGCGGAGGGCAGGGACTTCAGGTAGGTGGCCGGGTCCGTTCCTACCAGCCCACTGGGTCGCCCGTTGATCAGGAAGCGTACGCCCTCGCTGCCGCGCAGGCTGACGTTGCCCTCCAAATCGACGGTGATGCCCGGGATTTGCCGCAGGAGGTCCTCCGCCGAGCCGCCGCTGGCCGCCACGCTCTTTTCCACGTTAAAGGACTTGCGGTCGAGGCCCAGCTCCATGATGGCGCGATCGGCCGTCACCACTACTTCGTCGAGGTCCGTGGCCCCACCCGTCTCCAGGGTGATGTTGCCCACCCGCAGGAACCGCTCGGCGTTGTTCAGTTCCAGCATCATCTCTTCGCCCTCGTAGCCGATAAAGGTGACTTCCAGGCGGTAGTCGCCGTAGGGCAGGTCGGTGATCGTAAATTTGCCGTCGATATCGCTGGTGGTACCGCTCACGAGTTCCCCACTGGCTACCGTATACACGGCGATGTTAGCAAAGCCCACGGGTTCGGCGCTGCCCGCATCCTGCAGTTGTCCCCCTATCCCCCCCGTGTTCGGCGCCAGGGCGGGCTGGGTGGCGTCGGTCTGGGCGCGGACGCAGGTGCAAAGGACAATCAGTAAAGCAGTGGATAACAGTCTCATGGGGTGCGGATTGGGCGTGTCGGTGCAACGTGAGGTCAGGCCTACCGTTCATAGAAGTCGGGCTAAAGGGGCGGGTATTCTACGGTCCCCCCGATTTGCTAGACGATCCGGCGTATTCCCGAGGCACCCCGAAGAACGAACCCAGCCCGGTACCCGGGGTTCTGTCCGTATGCCCGCAACTGCTCCATCTCCCCTGTCCGCCGTCCTGAACGACCCCGGCGGCTACCTCAACGGCACGGACCTCCAGATCACCCTCCCACTCACCCGCGCCCTGCTCAACGAAGTACTGGCAGCGCGGCCCGCCAACAACCCGGTGCAGGAATTGTACCTCGACCCGGAAGAAAATAACCGCTTCCGCGTCCACCTGGCGGCCAACGCCCCCGTGCTCGGTACTGTTTCCCGGCGCATCACGCTGGTGCCGGGGCCGACCGTGACCTTCCCCGACCAGCCGTGGCTGACCTTCAGCATCGTCGATGGCCTGAAATTTCTCGATAAGCCGCTCATCAATTTACTTCAGGGACAAGTAGAAGCCCGCCTACCCCGCGGCATAGATATCAACAGCAAATTCATCCGCATCCACCTGCCCGCCCTGCTGACGCACCTGGGCTACCAGCAGCTCGTGCCGCTCATCCACCAACTGCGTATCACCAGCGAGGCCAACCGGCTACTGCTTAATCTGCACCTTCGCGCCACCTCCCCCACGACCCCCTAACCCCCCAATCCCCACCCATGCATCCCGTAATTCAACACCTCCTCGACACCGAATTCGCCGACCTGCGGGGCAGCCGGGTAGAGGGCCAGATTGCCCTGACGGACGAACTCGTTAATTTGGGCCTGCACGACCTCGTCGCCAAACTGACCCAGCCGGCTGTTGCTTCCGCTACTACCCCCGCACCCGCGTCCGCGCCAGCGACGAAGCCTGCCGCACCCGCCCTGCCCGACCCCAAATTGCTGCTACAGCAAGTAAAAATAGAGCATCTCCGGTACCGCACGGAAGCCGGCCGCACCATCCTGGAAATTAAGGCGGGCGTGTAGCTCCACATAAACTTGCACCGTCGGTTATCATTCGCTACCTTTGCGCTCCAAATCTAAAAATATGATCGGTAAATGCTAATTATCAACGTACGTGAGGGCGAGAACATCGACCGGGCTCTCAAGCGCTACAAGCGCAAATCCATCAACACCCGAGTGATCCGCGAGCTCCGCAACCGTCGTGAGTTTACCAAGCCGAGCGTCAAGCGGCGTAAAGAAAAATTGAAGGCGGAGTACCGTCTGGATAAGTACGGCGAGCGCTAGCGCACGTCTATAGGAAGGCCCCGGCCTTTCCCCTGCGAACGGCTTTTGGAGCTCCCTGCTCCGAAAGCCGTTCGTCTGTTTCCGCACAACCCTGCGCGACCTCCCCCGTTTCCTCCGCTATGACCGTCAACCGCGATACTGACCTCCGCACCCGCACCGAAGCCCTGCTCGCCGCCCTGACCGAGGGCCTCTACGAACGTGACCACGCGATGGGCCTGGCCCTGCTGACGGCGGTAGCCGGAGAGAGTATCTTTCTGCTGGGCCCTCCGGGCGTCGGCAAGAGCCTGATCGCCCGCCGGCTGAAGTACGCCTTTCGCGACGGGGTGAGTTTCGAGTACCTGATGTCGAAGTTCTCCACCCCCGACGAGGTCTTCGGGCCGATCTCCATCAAGAAGCTGCGCGACGAGGACAAATACGAACGCCTCACCGACCGCTACCTGCCCGGGGCAAACATCGTGTTCCTGGACGAGATCTGGAAGGCCGGTCCCGCCATCCAGAACGCCCTGCTCACCATCCTCAACGAAAAAATCTACCGCAACGGGGAGGAGGACCTGAAGGTCAACATCCGCGGCATCATCACGGCCAGCAACGAGCTGCCGGCCCGCAGCGCCAACCTGGCCCCGATCTGGGACCGTTTTCTGGTCCGCCTCGAACTCGGCAAGATCAGCCAGTACCAGAACTTCGTAAAGATGGTCGTCGATACCCAGGACGTCTACGAAGACAACATCCCTAACGCCACCAAGCTCTCGGAGGAGGAGCTCGACCGCTGGTCGGAGCAGATCGACGCGGTGGACGTGCCCGCTGAGGTGCTCAATACCCTGCAATTGTTGCTCTATAAGATCGAGCAGTACAACGAGCAGCCCAACCACGCCGCCACCCAAATCCAGATTTACGACCGCCGCTGGAAGAAGGCCGTCCGGCTGCTACGCACCTCCACCTTCCTGCACGGCCGGGAGCGGGTCAACCTCATGGACTGCTTTCTCCTCGAGCACTGTCTCTGGAACGGTCCCGAGCAGCGAGAAGTCATCCGCGAGATGATCGTGGATGCCGTCCGCAAGCACGGCTACTCCGTGGCCGTCAACCTTTCCGCGCTGAAAAAGGAGGTCCGGGAGTTTGAAGACGACGTCCGTGAAGAGACCCGCATCAAGCACGTCCGGGAGGAAGAGCAGTTGCTGCCGGTGCAGGAGAGCTACTACGAGATGGAGAAAGACCTGAGCCAGTTCCGCGGCGTGCTGGTCACCATCGAGCAATTCCGGGGCCTCAGCGACCGCGAGCTCAGCAGCGTCAATTTCTACGACGAGGAGCAGAACTTGGTCAATCGCATCCGCGCCCGCAAGGGCCCCCGCGAGAACACCCTCGAGGTCAACTTCAACGGCACGGACACGGTCTTCCGCCTCAAGACCCACCTCGTGGAACGCCACGAAATCATCCGCAAGCAGCCCCACCGCATTCTCCGCGACTTCTGGGATGAGCGCGCCGAGCGCCTCCGTGGCTACCTCGACCAGCAGCTCCAGTCCCTCGATGCCCAGGGCCCCGCCGAGGTCCAGGACCTCCACGACCACCTCTTCGTCGAGGCCAAATACGCCGAGGTCGTCACCGCCAACCTCACCGAAGTCCGTGAAGCCATGGCCGGGCTGCTGCTGCGACTGGAGAAGCTGCAGTTTGAGTATGGGGAGGAAAGGCAGGGGTAGAAGGGATTGAAGGAAAGAGGGAAGGATGGAAGGGGGGCATGACGGTGCGGGATAGTGGATAAACAGGTCGCAGGTATCTTGGTCCTTCCTCAATCCTTCACCCCTTCCCTCCCTCAATCCTTGATCATGACCGTAGGCCTGTTTATCCCCTGTTACGTCGACCAGTTCTACCCCCGGGCGGGTATGGCTACGCTCCAGTTGCTGGAGAAAGTGGGATGTACCGTGGTGTATCCGCGGGAGCAGACGTGCTGCGGGCAGCCCCTGGCCAACAGCGGGATGGAGGCGGAGGCGCGGCCGATCTACGATCACTTTATCGAAACGTTCCGGGAGTTCGACTACGTGGTGTGCCCCTCGGGTAGTTGTGTGTACCACGTGGCGCACCACTACGATACGCTGGAGCAGACGGAGGAGGTGCGGCGGGTTCGGGAGCGCACCTTCGAGCTGGCCGATTTTCTGGTCAACGTGGTCGGCGTGCAGTCGCTGGATGCGAAGTTCAGCGGACGGGTGGGCATTCACAACAGTTGCCACGGCTTGCGGGGTCTGCGCCTGGGTTCCGGCTCCGAGCGGGTGGGGGCCGCGTTTAGTTACTATCGCTACCTGCTTAACCTGGTGGAGGGCGTAGAGCTCATTGCCCTGGATCGGGTGGATGAATGCTGCGGCTTCGGGGGCACCTTCAGCGTCAATCAGCCCGAACTCTCTACCAAGATGGGGAAGGACCGCATTGCCGACCACCTGCGCCACGAGGCGGAGATCATCACGAGCGGGGATATGTCCTGCCTCATGCATATGGAGGGGCTCATCCGGCGGGATGGCTTGCCACTGCGGGTCATGCACGTCGCCGAGATACTGAACGGCGGGGTCGACGTTTAGGATATCGGTAAGCGGGCGCGGACGCGGGTGCCGGGGACTCGCCCTACAGCTTCACGACTACTCCCAGATTTAATCGGGTACTTTTTCCGATAAACTCCCCGCCGAGTACGTAGGCCCCCCCGACTACGACGCCCACCCACGGTTGCAGGGGCACGTACACCGTGCCGCCTAGCCGGCGCCAACTGCTGCCGCTGCCGGCCGTGGCGGTCTGCACGGCGGGGCCGGCCTCCAGGGCGGTGATGAATTCCAGCCAGCCCTCGACGTACACGTAGCGGGTGCCGTAGCCGGTACGGAACAGCAGGGGCCAGGAGGAGCGGCTGTCGGGCGCGAACTGGAAGTCGATACCCGACTGGGCGCTTAGGAAGAAACCACTGTCGAACTGATACTGGTACACCAGCCGCCCCTGAAAGACCGTGGCCTTTTGGCCGAGTGCCGCGGTGCCGGTGGTTTCGTAATCACCCACCGGGAAGCTCAGTCCGACGGCGGTAAAGATGCGCTGGTTGCCCCGTTTGCCCCGGCTGTCGACGTTCATGTACTTAATCCAGAGGGACGCGTCCTGCAGACTTCCGGGGCGTTCATTGGTACGCAGGTAGGGGAGGGTGGCCACCAGGGCGGTCTGATCGCTCAAGCCCGCCTCGACGAATACACTATAGCTGGTAGTCGTGATCTCGCGGTCCTCCAGCATACCGTCGGCTCCGAAATACCGGCTATACTGCTCGATGCTGTAAGCCGGTGCCAGGGCGATTTCTCCCTTGGGTGTAGGAAAGCCGCTGATGGGCCCCTGGGCAGGCAGGCTAGCGCAGTATCCGGCGATGAATGCAGCCATCAGCAGGAGCCGGCGCGGCGGGTCGGTGGAGATCATTCTCATAGTGGTAACCTATCTTTAGCGGCTCAATCTAAACTCCCTTGAGCGACAGCTTAGTCATTATTCCCACCTACAACGAGCGCGAGAACATCACGCGCATGGTGAATGTCGTCTTTGGCCTGTCGCACCCCTTTCACCTTCTAATCGTCGACGATGGATCGCCGGACGGCACCAGCGCGGTGGTCCGGGAACTCCAGGGAAGGTACGCCGATCGCCTGCACCTGCTCGAGCGTTCGGGTAAGCTGGGTTTAGGGACCGCCTACCTCGACGGCTTTCGTTGGGGACTCAAGCGCCCGGAGAATTACGGCTACTTCTTTGAGATGGACGCGGACTTTAGCCACAACCCGGCCGATCTCCTCCGGCTGCGCGCCGCCTGCCACGACGGGGCCGCCGACGTAGCCGTGGGCAGCCGCTACACCCGGGGCGGCAGCGTCGAGAACTGGCCGATGGACCGCATCATCCTCTCCTACGGGGCCAGCCTGTATACCCGCATGATCACCTGGATGCCGATTAAGGACCCCACCGCGGGGTTTATGTGCTACTCCCGGCCCGTGCTGGAGGCCATGGATTTCGACAAGATCCACTTCATCGGCTATGCCTTCCAGATTGAGATGAAGTATACCGCCCGCCAGCTTGGCTTTAAACTTGTCGAGGTGCCTATCACCTTCACCGACCGGGTGGCGGGGAAAAGCAAGATGCATAAGTCCATTATCCGCGAGGCGGTACTTGGGGTGCTGAGCCTGCGCTTGCGTTAGCTTCCCGGTCGCTTGGCCACTGCCCGCCGCTGCAGGAGGCTGACCCAGTCGCCCTCGCCGGGCGGCACCAATTCTACCCGCCCGTCTTCTGCCCGGACCAATTCACCGTAGTCCAGCAGGTCGCCGCCCTCCCGGGGATTGTACCACCGCACGGTGTACTCCCCCTCGGTATTACGGAGGTCGAGCGTAGCGGGTTGCCCGAAAGCGGAGTAGACGACGTAGATCTCGCCTTCCTTGGCAAAACAGTAGTTCTCTGCGGATTCCGTGAGTTCGTTGCGGGGCTCCATCTCCCAAAATGGAAGGTGGTCCGAGAAAAACTGACGGGCGTAGGCGGACCAGCGGTAGGCCCGGTCGCGACTGCGCCAGTCTTCCAAGTTAAGGTCATTGTGCGCGCTTCTGGCCCCGAAGTACCACTCCACACCCGCCCCCCCGGCCAGGAGATTGCCCCACAGGGTTAGGGCGCGCAGACTGTCCTGGTTGTTGGGCACGGCGTCATCGGGGTCTACGCCCCGCCACCAGGGCCCCACTTCGTCTACGGTCATGATCCAGGGAGCGCCCGCTTCGGCCGAGCGGCTGATCCAGCGGCTGGTTGCGGCGTTGGCGGAGTAGGGGTCGCCCAGTTGGAGGGACAGGCCGCTCAGCCCGTCGTTGCCCAGCAGCGGCGCGTAGATTTCTCGCAATGCCTCCTCTCCGGGGTGGGTGTGCAGCACGACGGAGTTGTGATAGGGGTCATGCTGGGCAAACCAGGCGATGGCATCCTGTTGCTGCCGCGTGTCCTGCCAGCTGGTAGACCAGTCGTTGGGGCCATTCTCTTCGCCTAGATTCCAGGTCACGGCCCGGTGATGTCCAAAGCGGGCCACCAATTCGCGGAAGTACAGCTGACGCAGGGGGCCGGTGTCGCCTCCGTCCAGCAGGGTCTCGTTCTCGGTCTCATTCAGGACGAAGTGCAGCATCATACCGAGGCTATCGGCGTGATCGAAAACGAGCTCCCACTGCTCCAGTTTGCTGACGTCGAAGCGGTCGTACACATCATGGCGCAAGTAGGGCCACACATCCTTGCCGTCGCCGTTGATGTTCATGGTCAGGAAGTAGATGCTGTTGACGCCGCTCTTTGCGAGGTAGTCCAGGCCGCCCAGCAGTCCGGTTCCCTTTCCTCCCTGCCAGGTCGCGCCCTCGCCCGCATAATCCTTTACGTGGGGGGCGTAGGTATGCAGGCCTGCTGTGTGACTCTCGTTCTCCCGGAAGTCTTCGCTGTGTCGGTATGTGCCGTCGAAATCCGCGTAGGCGAGCAGGTTCTCCGGACTATCCACGCCCGTCTTGAGAAAGTAGTCGCCGGACTCCGCCCAGCGCAGGTAGCGGGGGTGGGCGCGCAACAGCCGTCCGCGCTCTCCCGCCCCGGCCGCCCCTACAAAGAACGCGCCCTCATATATTTCGATCCGCTTATCGCCCCGGAATAACGCCCCCTCGTAGGTCCATTCGCCCTCTAGATTAGGACGAAAGCGGACCTGCCACACATTGCCGGCCGCGGCACCGGTCTGCGCGGCATTGCCGTCGGCGGCGTAGAAGCCGGGTATGGTGAGGCTGTAGTCCCCGTTGCGGAAGGTGACGTCCAGGCGATAAGTGGTAAACGGATTCTCGGCCTTCGTTTCGCTGGTTTCCGGGCCGGAAAAGGACAGCGTCATTTTGTCCCACTTGTTCACGTCCGCCAGGGTGTACGCCAGGGGCGTCCGGCAAGAGGTCAGTACGAATAAAAGGAGGAAGGCGGAAGTGAGGTGACGCACAATCGAGACTTTACGGGGGTAAACCCCGGTACGCTAGGGGCGGATTGCCTCCTGGGGCGGGGCCGCAGCCGGAGCGGCGGACGGTCTTTGAAACAGTTCCATCCAGCGGTGCATTTCCCAGAGCATGTGTAAGATACTTTCCTCGGCGGCATACCCGTGGTCCTCGTAGGGCAGCAGGCACAGACGGGCCGTTTTACCCAGATTGTCCAGAGCCGCAAACATTCGCTTGGACTGCACCGGGTAGGTGCCGCTGTTGCTGTCGTCTTCCCCGTGGATGAGCAGCAGGGGGCTGTTTATTTTATCGGCGTGTACAAAGGGGGATAGGCGAAAGTAAGTCTCGGGCACCTGCCAAAAGGTGCGCTCCTCGGCTTGAAAACCAAACGGCGTCAGGGTCCGGTTAAAGGCGCCGCTGCGGGCGATGCCGCCGGCAAAAAGATCGGTATGAGCCAGCAAATGGGCCGTCATGAAGGCGCCGTAGCTATGCCCCCCGACGAAGAGGCGATCGGGGTCGGCCACCCCCATGTCCACCAGTTTCCGCACGGCCGCCGTGGCGTTCATTCGGACTTGCTCGATAAAGGTTTCGTTGGGTTCCTCCTCCCCTTCCCCCACGATGGGCATGGCAAAGTCGTCGAAGATCGCGTAGCCCGCCGCCAGGAAGGGCAGCGGGGAGAGCGGACTGATGCGCCGGAATTGGTGGTTGCTGCTCGTGACCTGCCCGGCCTTGTCGGCATCCTTATACTCCTGAGGGTAGGCCCACATCAACATGGGTAGGGGCGGGTCGATACCGGGCCGGAAGCCCGGGGGGGTGTGCAATTCTCCGCTTAAAGAGACGCCGTCCTCCCGTGCGTAGCTGACCAGTTCGTACTGGGTGTGCTGCATTTGCGGGTAGGGGTGGGGGAAGTCCGTTACCTGGGTTTCCGCCCCGGTCAGGAGGTGTCGGAGGAAGAAATTAGGACGTTCGTCAGCCCGTTCCCGCGCGAGCAGAAAATAGTCAGGGTCTTTATCCAGGAAGAAGAGCGGGCGCTCAAAGTAGGGCGGCGCAGATTCCCACAGCCGCTCACGTGCTTGGGTGGTCAAATCAAAACCGTCCACGAAGGGTTGGGGTCCGTCGGGACTGTGGCCGTTACCCACCAAAACGAGCGTTTGCCCCTCGTTGCGGGTCAGGAGTACGCTGTGGTCGCTGGGCAGGGAGACCGTCACGACATTGCCCGGATCGTTGTAGTTATCCTCCCAATTGTGATCGAAGAGCACTTCCGGTTCCCGGCTTGGGTCGTCGGGGTACCACCGGCGGGTGACCTGCCGGCGGGTGGCCCACTCCCAGTCGACCAAGATGGCCAGGTCGCCACGGCCCCAGCGCAGGGCACCGAAGCGCAGCGGCATTTTGATGCTTTTGCGGGCTTCGCCCGTAAAGGGAGCCTCTAGGTAGTAGAGTTGTTCCCGGTACTCGGCTTCGGATCGGGGATCGCCCCCGTCTAGCGCTTCCGTCCAGTAGAGTTGGGCCGGGTGGTCGCTCCGCCAGCTGAAGCGCCGGGGCTGGGTGATGACCGCCCCGAAAGCGGGCGGCAGGTGCTCGACGGTGGGGCGTTGGGCGAGTTCGCGGATGAGGTTGCCCGCCTTATCGAGCAGCAGGACGCGGTCGGCGAACTTGTCGTAGGGCACGTTGAAGCTGAACGGCTCCAGCACGTAGGTAATCACGAAGTATTCCCGATTGGGCGAGTCCCCGAGGCCGGCGATGATGCCCGGCTCCGCCCAGCTGCGCTCCTGTCCGGTAGCTAGATCGTGGAGGTAAAGCTGGCCGGTGGCGTAGTACCGAAAGAGGGCCACGTCGTAGGCGTTCTCCAGCAGGTTGGTGTAGGTGCGGTTGGCCCCTTCCTTGCCCGAAGAGTCTTGCACGGTCGGACCCGTCACGGCTTCCGTACGCTCCGGTTTGCGCACGCCGGCCATCCGCCGCTTGATCAGAAAGTGGTCGTTGTCGATGAAGTCGTACGGTACGCCCCCCAGGCTGTTGTTGATATCGTTGCCGCCTACGGGCGAGCAGTCTAGGCTCCGGCGGCCGGCGGTCCAGAGCTGTAAGCCGGCGGGCGTGACGAGGCAGAAAGCGATGCGCAGCCCGTCCGGCGACCAGCTGAAATAGCGGTAGTTCCCATTTTCGGGCAGGCCGTTGAATGTCCGTTCCTCCCCGGTGGGCAGGTGGTGCAGCCGGGGGTGGTAAAAGCCCCGCGTACCGTAGGGCGTCCAACTGTCGGGGTTGATCTGCCGCCCGGCGAGCTTGAGCCGCGGGTGGCGCAATTCCTCGATGCCGGGGTACATGGGCCGGTCGGCGATGATGATGTAGTCGGGGTCGGGCCCGAAGAGCATCAGCGGATCCGGCTTGAGGTTAACCAGATCAGCGATGGCTTCGGAAGGGCGTTGGTACGTCATGTAAAACTATGGGGTAGGGGAGGACGCGCGCCTTAGTCTTCCTCGTCGTAGCTCGCGTCCTGGGTGTCGATGACCATATTGGTGATCGTGTAGTCGCTAAACTTCTCAAAGTGGTTGAAGGCCAGGTTGCTCGGCCAGTTGCTGTCGTCCTCCACCCATTCGCCCAGGAGGTTTTCCAGGATGGCCATGAAATTTTTCTCCAACCACTCCTCGGCCTCCTCCATCTGCTCGAAATCGGGCAGGAGGTAAACCGTCGTAAGATCCGAGGTATCCTCAAAATCGATGTCCTCCTCGATGGAGGCGTCTTCGCGGATGGCCCACCGGAGCAGTGCTTCGCTGGGGGTGACGATGAGGGCGTAGCGGTTGATGTCGTAGAGTTCCATAGCTGTTAGTTCTAGAGGTGTGAACGCAAGGTACCCCCGCATAAGTTTAGATCCCTAACCCCCCATCACGCGGTCTACTCCTTGCAGGCGGGGTTGATGCCGAGCACGTAGTTTTTGACCACCTCGATCCGGTGAGCGGCCTCCGCACCCGCGAACCCGCTGATGTCCCGGTCCCGCAATTCGGTGGCTGCGTAGCTGGTCAATTGCGTAGCCAGGGGCAGATAACTCCAGTGCCACCGCTCTTCGTTGTAACCCGTCGGCCGATCGTCTCCCCTCGGGCTGTAGGGCTGGCAGAAGCCGTATTCCGGCCCGTGGGCAGTGAGCCAGTCGTGGATCTTTTTCCCTTCCCCGGCGTCGAAGTATGCGTTGTTGAGGGCGTTGAGGTCTACGTCCGTGCCCCAGTGGTGGCGGCTCGTGCCGGGCATGCTCGAGTACCGCAAAATAGCCAGCGCGCGCTCGGCGGGATCGGGGTACACTTCATCCGCCTTCTCGGCGCCCTCCAGCAGGCGTTCGCCCCGCCACTTGGCTTCCCAGATCTGCTTTTGCCGAGCGAAGTTACGGGTGGCGGACACGATGATCAGTTTAACCCCGTCGCTTAGGGCCGCTGCGTGCATTTTCTGGAAGGCCGCGTAGGTCTCCTCGTGCAGCCGGTAGGGGTCGCCGTCGGTATACGTTGCGGCCACCTTCACGAAATGCGGGTGCTCGGCGGGGTCAAATTTACCCGTTAGGTAGGTGTAGCTCGGGATGGCCGGGATGCTATCCGTAGTCGCCACTTTCGGCGGGGCCGCGGGTGCCGCGTCGGTCGCGGATGCAGGCTCGGGCACCGTGGTGGGGGCCGCCCCCGCTTCCGGTGGCGACGTACAGCTCAGGAATCCGGCAAGCAGGAGCAGGGAAAGAAATTTCATAGAACGATCGCGTTTGGGGTGGCTCCAAAGGTATCTAAATTGACGATCGCGAGGGACTACGCGCGTCGGCCTGGCCGCCGCTGCTCGCCGCCTCGCTGCTGGGAGCCGTCCCCTTCAGGGCCGGGCGAGGGAAGTACGATGCGGTCTCCGACCGCGCCCGTGCTCCGCAGGCTACGGCTGCGGCGTTAGCAACGACTACCGTGCTACGATCGCCGAAAGCTTCATCAAAAAATACACCTCGAAGCCCGTATAAACCAGGTACAGCCAGAAAAAAGGCACCACAAACAGCTTACTCCCCGGCTCCCCCAGGATGACGTAACCTACGACGAGCATTCCACAGAGCAGCATCTTGACCATCGTAGCCCCCATGAATACATTGCTAAAGAGGTGCTTATTTGCAGCCCCCGCGCTCCGCCGCCCGAGAAAGAAGATGACTACCGTGATCAACAGGAACAGCACCAGCGTAGCAATGGAGAAGGGTAGGGCGTAACCGATGGGCAACAGGGCGTGGCAAGCGGCAACTCCCGCGGCGGCCACCGCGGTCACGGCTGCTAACAAGAGGAAAAAGCGGGAAGTGACCATGGGGCGAAATTACGACGCGGATGGCGGAGCGCGGGGGCTACCGGGAAGGCAGTGCCCCACCCCTAAACGCCCACGCTTTACCTTCGCTGCATGCCCGAACCGCTGCAACTCTCCAAGGAATTTGACTACGCCCTGCAGCGGATGGAAGCCGGAGCCCACCTCTTCATCACGGGCCGGGCGGGGACCGGGAAATCGACCCTGCTCCAGATTTTCAAGCGCACCACCCGCAAGAACGTCGTGGTGCTAGCCCCGACCGGCGTGGCGGCCCTCAACGTGGGCGGACAGACCATCCACAGCTTCTTCAACTTCCCGCCGCGGCTGTTGCAGTCGAAGGACATCCGGCCCAACCGCCGCTACAAGCGCGTGTTTATGAACCTCGAGGTGCTGGTCATCGACGAGATCAGCATGGTCCGCGCCGACGTCATGGAAGCCATCGACTACGGGCTGCGCCTCAACCGCGACAGCAGCGAACCCTTCGGGGGGGTGCAGCTGATCCTCTTCGGCGACCTCTTCCAGCTGCCGCCGGTGGTCAGCAGCGAAACCGAGCGGGAATTCTTCAGCCACCGCTACGCCAGCGCCTACTTCTTCAGTGCCGACTGCCTGGACTACGTCGACCTCGAGATGATCGAGTTGCATAAAGTGTACCGACAGGATAGCCGCCACTTCCTGCGCCTGCTCGAAAGTATCCGCAACGCCACCGTCGACCGCGACGAACTGGAGGACCTCAACCTGCGCCACATCCCCGACTTCGAGGCCGAGGAGGGCATGAACTACCTCACGCTGGCCGCCCGCAACGCCACCGTGACCAGAATCAACGCCACGAAACTCGCCCAACTGACCACCCCCGAACACCTCTACCTCGCCGAGGTGAAGGGCAACTTTCCGGAAAAGCTCTTCCCGGTCCCCGCCGCCCTCAAACTAAAGGTCGGCAGTCAGGTCATGACGCTACGCAACGATACCGAACGCCGCTTCGTGAACGGCACCATCGGGACGGTCGTGGAGTGCAAGCCCAAGTCCGTCAAGCTGGAGATCGTCGAGAACGGTAAACCCGTGGAGGTCGAGGTGGAGTACGACGAGTGGGACATCATCCGCTACACCGCCGACGGCCCCGACATTCGCAAGATCGGTACGGAAACGCTAGGCACTTACCGCCAGCTCCCCGTGCGCCTGGCCTGGGCCGTGACCATTCATAAGTCGCAGGGCAAGACCTTCGACCGCATCATCGTCGACCTGGGCAGCTCCGGCGCCTTCGCCCACGGGCAAACGTACGTCGCCCTCAGCCGCTGCCGCACGCTGGAGGGCATCGTGCTGCGGCAGCCGCTGGGTCTGCGGGACGTACTGGTGGACCCGGAGGTGGTGCAATTTTATGAAGGGAAGCGGTAGACGGGCTCGCGCCCGGGAAGCCGACGAATGCCGCCCAAAACTCGACCACTTCCTAAACTCCGGCCCCGCCCGCGGGTGTTTGATTATTTTACGATCGACCAAGTCCTCGCCTCCATGTTTATCCTTCTCGGTATTGCCATCCTGCTCGTCGTCGCCCTGCTTTATATGTTGAGCCAGTGGAATCAGCACCGTATGCCCTCCAAGAAGGCGCGGACGCGGGTGCTGCGCGAAATCCGGGAAGACATGGATGCCTGGAGCGCCGATCTGGTCAAGATGAATAAGGAGGAACTGGACCTCTTCAGCCTCACCCAGGACAAGCAGGTACTCAAGACCGGCACCGGCACCACCGCCAAGGGCACCTTCACCACCATCTTTCAGGAGCCCGTGGTGAGCTACAGTTACCGTCGCTACCTGGGCAAGCAGGTCAACGAACTCCTCTACGCCCGTACCGCCGACCACGACTACGTCTACTGGACCGAGAACGGCAAGACCCGCCTGGAAATCGACAACCAGCCCGTCGGCACCATCACCGGCAGCACCCTGGTTGGCGAACGGACCGGCAAGGAGCTCGCCCGCATCGCCACCGAGAGCCAGGACAACTATCTCCCCGTCAGCGTCGGCAACCGCGAGGTAGGCGCACTGACCCGCAATGCCGGAAATTCCGACGACCCCCTGAGCCAGCGTGCCTTTGAGTTCATCCCCGACGACCTGAACGACAAGGAAGAACAGTTGCTGATGTCGCTGGCCATGCGGGAGTTGGTGGGGAGGTCCTTACCCTCCACCCAATAAAATGCTGACGGGATGAAGTCCCCCGCCCCCCTCCAAGATCGCTGGCTGTTCTACTACGTGTATCCCGTAGTCGCATCGGCGGTGGTGCACATCGGAAACGAGAATTCCCTGGCTTATTTGCTTCGGATACCGAGCTACTATTCCGATGTGCTGCTGGCGTTCGCACTTACTTATGGCGTGGGGTATTTTTATCACCGGTATTACCGTGTTCATCCGACCCGTCCCGTGCGCAGCAGCGAACACCTCCGGCACTGGGGTACGGTGATGCTGCTGCCCGTCGCCGCGGTGATTGGGCTGGAGCTGCTGTACGTGACGCTGTTGTTGGATATTCCTCTCCGGGAGCTCTCCGTGTTTTACCTAGAACTGCCCCTAGTGATCCTTTTCTGCGTCCTGATCAACTTGATTTATGCCGGAGTGATCCTTCCCCGCGAAGAGATAAAGGCGGCGGAGAGCGCGGCAATTCTTCCGGGGGGATTTGTCGTCCACGTCGGTGCGCGCTCGATCCGCGTGCCGGTAGAAGACATCGCCTTTTTTGAGGTGGTGGAGAAGATGACCTTTCTGGTGACCGCTGGCGGACAACGTCACCTCATCGATCAGCCGTTGCGGGAGGTCCAGGCATCAACGGACCCCCGGCAATTCTTCGGGCTCAACCGTCAGGTCGTGGCTAACCGGCGGGCCATCGCCGGCTACGTACGTACCGACACCCGCAAGCTTGCCGTCGACCTGGAGCCCGCCCCGGAAGCCACCCCCACGGTCTCTAAAGTCAAAGCCGGGGCATTTCTGCGGTGGCTGGAGGAAAAGGAACTGGTGTAGAAGGTCCGCTTGAGGGTGGATTACGTCCGCTTCGGTCAGGCAACTGAGGATTCTGGCGGGTTGTAGCGGAGGGAGCCGCTAGGTTTGCATTATCAATCATTCAACCTGCACTCCGATGTTCGCCCCCTTCCGTCAGGCCTGGGTATTCGCCAGCCTACTTATCATTCCGCTGGGCAGTTTTGCCCAAGCCGACCTCCCCGTCACGGTTTCTATCTATAACGAATCGACCAGCATGCCCTTCACCACTTGGTGGTCGGATCCCGTACATCCGGGGGTGGAGGTGGGTACGGCCTTTTACGGCACCTCCGATCGGGCCCTACAGGTGTACCCGGCCATCAGGCTCGGTTATCTCCTACACCGGCCACTGTTTCAGGCGGTCCACGTGAACGTGGAATTAGGCGTTGACTACCGCCACGGCTCCGGCCTGACGCTCCACACTAAACTGGGGGCCGGCTACCTCCTGACCTTGGCGACGCGCACGGAGTACGTGCCCCAGGGGGGGCAACTGGTCGCCCAACGGGATCGGGGTAACCACCGCGTCATGCCCTCCCTGACGCTGGGGTTAGGGTATCGATTAAAGCCCCGTGATCCGCGCTCGACGGAGATTTTCCTCCTGCACCAGACCTGGCTGGAGTACCCCTACGCCGGCGACTTCATCCCCCTCATGAGTCACACCAACCTCCAACTGGGGGCAACTTTCTTCCCCTTCACAAGCACGCAATAATGCTACGTATTCTCTACTTCGCCCTCGTTTGCACTAACCTGATGCACTGCGACCGGGACGAACCCAAACCCGTCAATTTTTACGCTTGCCCCACGGAACTACCGACTGATCCTGACCATCCCCTCGCGGGAAGGCTGCAAGGCTACCTCGACGAGACGGTCGCGGCGGGCCTTCCGGGCATGATGCTAACGGTGCACGATCCGGTGGCGGGGCGCTGGTCGGGTGCGGCGGGGAAAGCGGAGTTGATCGGGCAGGTTCCCTTACAGCCGTGTCAGCTCACCCGGGTAGGTAGCACCGTCAAGACCTTTACGGCCGTGGCGCTCTTGCAATTATGGGAGCAGGGCCGGGTAGACCTCGATGCGCCCATCACCCAATACCTATCCGCGGAAGTACTAGCCGACCTGGCCAACGCCGACCGGGCTACCGTCCGGCAACTCCTCCAGCATTCCGGCGGCATAAATAACTACATCCGCAGCGCCCGCTTCCAAACCGCCTCCCTCAACGACCTCCAGCGGGTGTGGCAACCGAAAGACCTGCTGGGGTACGCCCGGGGGGAAGATGCCGATTTCCCGGTCGGCAGCGACGTTAGCTATTCTAATACGGGCTACATTCTACTCGGCATGATCATCGAGACCATCACCGGAGAGCCCTTCTACCGGTACTTCGAGCGGGAGATTTTCCTCCCCCACGGTCTGACGTACACCCGCTTCGCGGCGGAGGATCCCGTACCCGACGGCATCATTCGCGGCTACATCGACCTGTACGATAACGGACAATTGATCGACGCGACGCACTACAGCGGATGGGACTATTTCACGGCGGATGGCGGACTGCTCGCTAACACCCACGACTTAAACCGTTTCATGGAGTTGCTCTTCACCGGAAAGATTTTGGGTTCCGAGGCCCTTTTACAGCTGACTGATTTCCGGTATCCGTCGACCGAGGAGCCCGAACTGTTCCGTACCGGCTACGGTCTGGGGATCTTTCAGGTCGATACGGAGTTTGGCCCGGCCTACCTCCACAGCGGGGATGCGATCGGATACTTCGCCACGATGGTCCACTTCCCGGAGCAGGGGGTGACCGTATCCTGGGCCGCGAACGGTAACTACGGTACCCTGGACGAGCTGACCCAAACTAAGGAAGTCATGGAGCGGGTTTTTCGTTTGCTGTTAGAGTGAGGATGAGTAGCTAATGGTTAGCGATCAAATTGCGCGGCACCCTGACTTGCCAGGGCGGCACTGCACGTCCCAGGCGAAAACCTTGCTTAGCTAGGGCTAAGCGCGGCCTTCCCCTACTCGTTCAGCACCAACCTGCTGGCGTCAAGCTATTGCGAAATTCAATCGCCAACCACTAGGTGGCTGGATGTATCAGCCACAAAAAAAGGGCCGTCACCCGAAAGCAACGACCCTCACTAGACTCTAAATCAGCTCTTACATGTTCGCAATGATCTCCTCGCCGAATTCGCTGCACTTCAGCAGGGTAGCCCCGTCCATTTGCCGCTCGAAGTCGTAGGTCACGCGCTTCTTGGAGATGGCGCCTTCGATGCCTTTAATGATGAGGTCGGCGGCTTCGGGCCAGCCCATGTAGCGGAACATCATCTCGCCGGAGAGGATGACGGAGCTGGGGTTGACCTTATCCTGGCCGGCGTACTTGGGCGCGGTGCCGTGGGTAGCCTCGAAGATGGAGATGCCCGTGGTGTAGTTGATGTTGGCGCCGGGGGCAATGCCGATCCCGCCGACCTGGGCGGCGAGGGCATCGGAGATGTAGTCTCCGTTCAGGTTGAGGGTGGCAATGACGGTGTATTCCTTGGGGCGCAGGATAATCTGTTGCAGCATGGCGTCGGCGATGACGTCCTTGATGGTGATCTTGCGTCCGTCCTCGGTGGTCAGGACGTGCCAGGGTCCGCCGTCGAGCTCGTCGGCGCCGAAGTCCTGGGCGGCGGTCTCGTAGCCCCAGTCGCGGAAGGCCCCCTCGGTATATTTCATGATGTTGCCTTTGTGTACGAGGGTCACCGAGTCCTTGTCGTTGTCGATGGCGTACTGGATGGCGGCCTTCACCAGGCGGTTGGTTCCCTCCTGGCTGACGGGCTTGATGCCGATGCCGGTGGTGTCCGGGAAGCGCACCTTGGCGTACTTATCGGGGTAGCTTTCCTTTAGCCAGGCGAGGAACTTCTTGTTCTCCTCGGTGCCTTCGGCGAACTCGATGCCGGCGTAGATGTCCTCGGTGTTTTCCCGGAAGATGATCATATCGACGTCCTGGGGGTTCTTCACCGGGCTGGGTACCCCCGTAAAGTACTGCACGGGACGTACGCAGGCGTAGAGATCGAGCTTCTGCCGCAGGGCCACGTTTAACGAGCGAATACCGCCGCCGACGGGGGTCGTGAGGGGCCCCTTGATGGAAACGAGGTATTCCTCGATGGCGTCCAGCGTAGCCTGGGGGAGCCATTCTCCGGTCTGGTCCATGGCCTTCTGGCCGGCCAGCACTTCTTTCCAGACGATGCTTTTCTCGCCCTTATAAGCTTTCTCGACGGCAGCTTCCAGCACTCGGCTGGCAGCGGCCCAGATATCGGGGCCGATACCATCCCCCTCAATGAAGGGAAGGATGGGGTCGTTGGGAACGCTCAGTTTGCCGTTGGCAATAGTAATCTTAGATCCGCTCATGTGGGGGTCTGTTTTGGTATGGTTTACGCCTGGTTAGGAACAGGCCGGCAAAAATAAGTTTTTTTCCCTTACCTGGCCCACACAACTGCATTCTCGGGCGGACGGGGCGCGGGTGTGGGGACCGGCAACCACACATTCCCGGGCTTTCGTTCGTTATCCCTGCACAGCACCTCCCCGAACGTACGCCCATGTCGATCTTTCGCGTAGCCGCCTGGCTCGTTTCTATCGGTCTCCTCCTTACCCTGCTCGTGGTCGGCAAGAGCTATTTAGTGCCTATCTGCGTGGCCTTGGTGCTCTGGTATTTGGTCAATGCCCTCAACGATCAGTTCCGCCATCTGCCGATCGTGGGGACCAAGCTGCCCAACGTGCTTACCCTACTCATGTCGCTATTCTTCATTGGGCTTACCCTCTACACCATCTCCGACATGATCGTGAATACGGTCAACGGCTTTGTACAGGAAAGCGACGTGTACCTGCCCAAGATTGAGGAGCAGATCGCCCGGATCTACCAGCGCTACAACATCGGGCGTACCCCCCCGACCATCACCGACCTTAAACTGGGACAGCAGGTGCTCGGCAATTTTGCCCTTGTCTTTGCCGGTGTGACCAGCGCGGCCAAGGGGATTGCCCTGGTGTTGTTGTACGTGCTGTTCTTTCTGGTGGAGCAAGGCAGCTTCCCCCGCAAGATGCGGGCGCTGGGCCTTCATGCCCGCGGCGGCACCCGATTCACGTACGTGATGGCCGAGATCAACGCCGCCATGCGTACCTACCTGGGCGTAAAAACGATTACCAGCATCGCTACCGGGGTGCTAAGTTTTGTCGTATTCGAAGTGATCGGACTGGATTATGCCCTGTTCTGGGCCTTTCTTATTTTCTTATTCAATTTCGTGCCCACCATCGGATCCATCACCGCTACCGCCCTGCCCGCCCTGCTGGCCCTGGTGCAGTTCGATACGCTGACGCCCTTTCTTGTCGTGGTTATCGGAGTCACCGTCATCCAGATCCTGATCGGAAATATTGTCGAGCCCCGCCTCATGGGCAGCAGCCTCAACATCAGCCCGCTGGTGGTGGTGCTGTCGCTCATCCTCTGGTCCCTGCTCTGGGGCATTGTCGGTATGCTCCTCAGCGTGCCCATCACGGTAGCCATCATCATTATTTGCGCCCAGTTCCCCTCCACGCGGCCCATCGCCATTTTGCTGAGCCGGAACGGGGACGTCAATACCGATAAACTCCGGCGCCCCGGCCGAACCAAGCAGCAGCGGGAAGAAGTTATCCCCGTCGATCAGGAGTTCTAGTCCAGTTCTTTCTCCAGCACGATATCGGCAAGGGCCGAGGAGCGCATCCCGCTCACCAGTCCCTTCCAGTAGGCGTTGAAGAAGCTTTTGTGCGGATCGTGCTCGTGGTACATGGTCCCGGGGCGGAAGTCCTCTCCCTCGACGTTTTCCGCCCTGACGACCACGCCCGCTAGGAGGTTCTTGATCCAGGCCCCACTGCCTACGACCTTGAGGTCAAGCTTGCGGTAGTGGAGCTGCATGTTGCCGTTCATCACCCCATCCGCAAATACGCCGTCATAACGCATCCCGTCGATCACCCCCGTTTCGATGATCGCATCGGCGGCTACTTCCATAAGGGGATTGATGCGACTGAGGTCGTAATGACCCAACTCCCCGCGAACCGCGAAATTCCGCCCGCTGGGATCGCGCGCCAGCACGAACACGGCGCGTAGGGAAGTGGTCCCCTCGAAGGTCGCTTCGTAGCTGGCGTATACGGAATCGGTTGTGCTGACCTTGGTATCGAGCCCCGTCAACCGCACCGTGCCTCCCTTGAAGTGGATGGCCTTAGGATCCAGCAGCGAGTCCACTACCCCGTAGGTGATGTCAGTGGAGCGGAAACGGGCATCGCGTAGCACGATCCGGGGGCCGACCGTTCGCAGGGCCTCTAGAGGCATCTGTTTCCGGTCGGAGGGAATGTCCATAGAGAGGTTTTCCACCACCCGCAGGCGAAAATCGGCAGCGTAGAGGGTGTCCATCCGCACCACCTCACCGCTCAGGAGACCCCGATGATCGATGCCTTGCGCTCGGATACCGTCGAAGCCGAAGTCGAGCCACGACTTAGCGATCTCCCGGCGAAACAGTTCCTTCGGAGTGTAGCGGTTCACCCGGCTCAGGCTATCCAGCGTCAGTACGCCGGTGCGACTCCGGTAGGCTAGGCGGTGGTAGTCATAATCGACGGGTAGAGCATCCCCGATGGTCCGAACGCGCCGGATACGGACGTTTATTGGACCGAGGGCAGCGGGGCGGAGCGGGGCGCGCAGGCCATACTGGTCAACGTAGATGCCCTCGGCTACCAGGTCCTCCTTGCCATTAGCGCCGCGCCGTTGCAGTTCTCCGTTTTCGACCTGCGTCCGGTCGATCTGAAGCCCCTTCCGTAGACTAATCCCCTTGAGTCGGACCCGGGGTACCGCGATTGCGTAACTGCCGCCGTCGCCGGTTGTGATACTTAAATTGAGTTCGTTCACTTCCGCCCTGCCGGCCGTTAGTGGGTTGCCGGCTAGAAAAGCCGCCCGGTCTATGCCACGGAGGGTCAATGCGCGGAGGCTACCGCTCACCGGCGAGCCGGTAAAGATCAGCTCCTCCGCTCGTAGGTCCTGATCCGCGCTGGCATAAGTGAGGGCATCTCCTCCGATGGTCTGTGATCCCGTACCGACCCGGAATTTTGGGATCTTGAGCGTGGTTGGGCCCGTCTCTCCAGGCCGCCAGGGGAGGTGGAGGGCGCCCTGCCGCAGTAAAGCCCCTCGGGCCATCAGGCGCAGCGTACCGGTATCGGAAAAAGTAACTTCCTCCCCCGCCACCTCCAGGGCGGCTAGCACCAGGCTGTCGCGGTAGTGAATACCTTCAACCTGTATCGTCCCCGCAAATTCCGCCGCACCGAAATCACCGCTCACCGTGACGTCGACATCGGGTAACGTCAAGCTGCCGACCCGGATACCGCCAAAGGAGCGGGCAGGGGTTGTTGCGCTCGACTCCCCCCGCACCCGCGCCCTGCCGCCCAGTCCCACCACATTGAGGCTGTCAATAGTGATCTCGTCTTCCAAATCTAGGGCGTTCAGTCCGGTTAACGTGAGCCACCTGAAGGCGAGTTCTATGGAAGTATCGCGGGTAATGGATACCGTGTTTACCCTAATGGAGCCGGTGGGCGATACGTACTCGATAGCATCCGTAGCAACGTGGAGGGCGTTAATACTGTCCCGAAAGCTACAAGAGTCCGCGGCAAGCTCAACTGCCCGTAGGGTAGCGGGCCGCAGGGGCAGGTGCAGCGCACGTAGGCCCAGGCGAAGGTTGGCTAATCGAAGGGTCTGCTGGTTGAGTTCGTCTTTGACGATCAGAAAGGTGCTGTCGAGCGCCACCTGTGCGACGGAGAGCTGAAGCGGGGCGGATGCGCTGCGCTCGGGGATAGCGGGGGCACTTCGGGTCAAAGCAGCATTAAGCCCGGTGAGGGAAAGGGTGTTACACTGGATTGGGTCGCGACGCCACAGACTGAGGAGGTTCACTCCACGAACTTCGAGCGACCGAAGGCGCCCCGCCGCTGAAAACGACCCCCGCCGCTGATCGAAGGAAATTTGCTGGGCGGTCAGGTGGATGGGAAAAAGACCGAAGGAATAGTTACCTACGGCCAGGGAATTATCTCCTGCATTAGCCCGGGCGATGGCCCGGTCGATGCGGTGACCGACGTACCAGCGGGCACCAATAAAGAGGGCGACGGGAAGTAGGATCAGGAGGTACCCCCAGCGAAAGCGCCACTTACGGTCGGCCATAACCGAAGGATTGGGTGGGGATACCGTTCATGAAAACTAGAAGGCGAATACTTAGCGTTTGTTTGTGGTCTGGTAGCTCATCCAATACCACAAATTGTTTGATAATATTTTCGCTATTTCGTATGTTTGCCGGGTAATTACGTGAGTTCATGGCAGAAGCGACTTATACCGAAGACAACATCCGTTCCCTAGACTGGAAGGAGCACATCCGTATGCGGCCGGGTATGTACATTGGTAAGCTGGGGGATGGCTCGAGTCCGGACGATGGTATCTATATCCTGCTCAAGGAAGTCATCGACAACTCCATTGATGAGTATGTGATGGGCCACGGCCGGCAGATCGACGTGGTGATCGAGGACGGTACGGTGAAGGTGCGTGACTACGGCCGGGGCATCCCCCTCGGCAAGGTGGTCGACGTCGTCAGCAAGATCAATACCGGGGGCAAGTACGACAGCAAGGCCTTTAAGAAGGCCGTCGGGCTGAATGGGGTGGGTCTGAAGGCCACCAACGCCCTCTCCGAAGACTTCCGGGTCTACGCCGTGCGGGAAGGCAAGGTCAAGCAGGCCGACTTTTCGGAGGGCAACCTGGTCAACGACCGTAAGCAGAGCTCGACCAAGGAGCAGAACGGCACCTTCGTCAGCTTCGTGCCCGACGGCAACATCTTCAAGAAGTACCGCTTCCGCAGCGACTTCGTGGAGAATCAACTGTGGAACTACGCCTACCTCAACGCCGGGCTGAAGATCAACTTCAACGGCAAGACGCTGGTGTCGAAGAACGGCCTGCGCGACCTGCTCGAACGGAAAACCAACGTAGAGCAACTTCGCTACGACATCATCCACCTCAAGGGCGACGACATCGAGGTGGCCCTCACCCACGGCAATGCCTACGGGGAGAACTACTTCAGTTTCGTCAACGGGCAGTTCACCACCCAGGGCGGCACCCACCTCTCCGCATTCCGGCAAGCGCTGGTGGAGACGGTGCAGAAGCACTACGGCAAGACCTACGACCGCAAGGACATCCTTTCCAGCGTGATTGCCGCCGTCGCCATCAAGGTCGAGGAGCCGGTCTTCGAGTCGCAGACGAAAACCAAGCTCGGCAGCACCGATATGGGTCCGAAGGGACCGACCGTACAGACCTTCCTCAAGAATTTCTTGATGGAGCAGCTGGACAATTTTCTCCACAAAAACCCGACAATCGCCCAAGCTCTTGAAAAACGCATTAAGCAGTCAGAGCGCGAGCGCAAGGAGATCGCCGGCATCAAGAAGCTCGCCAACCAACGGGCCAAGAAGGCCAACCTTCACAATAAAAAGCTGCGCGACTGCCGCGCCCACTTCGGCGATATCAAGACGAAAGACGAAGAGACCCGGCTCGGCACGACCATCTTCATCACCGAGGGCGACTCGGCGAGCGGTTCCATCACCGTAGCCCGCGACGTCCAGACGCAGGCGGTCTTCTCCCTGCGGGGCAAGCCCCTCAACTGCTTTGGTCTGACCAAAAAAGTAGTCTACGAGAACGAGGAATTCAATCTGCTCCAGCACGCCCTCAACATCGAGGACGACATCGACGAGATCCGCTACAACCGCGTCGTCATCGCTACCGACGCCGACGTGGACGGCATGCACATCCGGCTGCTGCTGCTCACCTTCTTCCTCCAGTTTTTCCCGGACCTGGTCACCAAGGGCCACCTCTACATCCTGGAGACGCCCCTGTTCCGCGTCCGCGACAAACAGAAAACGTACTACTGCTACAGCGAACAAGAAAAGCAGGAGGCCATAGAAAAGCTACGCGGCAAGGCCGAGATCACCCGCTTTAAGGGGCTGGGGGAGATCAGTCCCGGCGAGTTCAAAGACTTCATCGGGGAGAACATCCGCCTCGAGCCCGTCGTCATGGCCGACAACACCAACATCGACGACCTGCTCAGCTACTACATGGGTAAGAACACGCCGACCCGCCAAAACTTCATCATCGACAACCTACGCGTGGAACGGGATGAGGAGACGCCTGCGGCCTAGACGGGCTATCGCCCGGGGGTAGAGGCGCGCGCAGCGAACCTCTACCTGCCCCCTAACCCGCCACGGCGTCTAAGAACAGTACGAGCACCGGTACTTCGGGATGCAGAATCATCTGCTTGGTATTGCTGTGGTGAAACAGCCGCTCCCAGAAGCCCCGGCGCTGCGTCACCATAACGGCCAACTTGACGGGATTGGCCCGGAGGTAGTCGACGAGGCCGGACTGCACCGAATCGGCGGTCACCTCAACGATCTCGAAGGCGAACTCGGGATCGGGATTGTTGAATAGCGGCGCGAAGAGCTTTTCGCGCTCCCGCCGGTGCTCGCTGTCGTCGTCGTTTACGTGGACGAAGTGGATGCGTGCGCGAAAGAGCTCGTTGAAGTCCATGAGCTTCAGCACGGCGCGACGGCTGAGCGAAAGACTGTTGCTGGCGTAAAGAATATGGCGATATTCTGCGAAGTGGGCCTTCTGGGGGACCAGCAGGACGGGGCATTCGCTCCGCTGGACCACGTCGGAGGCGATGCTTCCGAAGACCTCCTCCAGCAGGTCGGAATCGCCGGTAGCTCCCAGGACAATGAGGTCGAAGTCCTTACTCTCCGCGACGATCTTATCGGTGGGGAAACCCAGTACCAATTCGCTGCGGCGGCGGACGGTTGGGGGGGAGGAGATATTGCCAAGAAACTCCTGCATGGCGACTTCGCGGGCGTCCATGAGCTCTCCGACGGGGGCAATGGCGGCAGCATCTCCGGTGACGGTCTGGGGGGTGAAGACGTGGATAACCCGAACTTCGCGGGCACCAATGGAAACGGCCATCGCTTCGGCGTAACGCAGGGCCGAGGCCGAGCCTTTACTGAAATCAACGGGAACGAGAATACGCTGGATCATGTTAATACAGGAGTTGGCGCGAAGATACATCGCCCCGCCCGGGTGTCACGGACTTGACCTTTGTAGAGGCTAAGGTGTTGTATACGGGAGCGATAGATTTTCTGCATGAGCCTTTTCTGTACCGACATCCTGCGGCTACCTTCCCGGTCGTCCACTCCTACCGTGTCGGTCCAGAATCTGAGCGACTGGCAGCTGACCGAAGGGTACCTGCCAACGGCTCGGGACCCTGCAGATTTCTGGCTTCGACCCCCGACCCTCCAGTTTCTGTCGGACTGCCCGCAGGGGCTTGACACCGAGGCCATTTTGCTACGCCATACCCCTTCCGGTCGGGAGGTGGTGTTGACCCTTCAGACCTTTTATTTCCGCGCCGCCCAACAGGTGAGCGCCTCGGCAAAGGGCGAGACCTCACGCTGGGATGTACGGCGCCGCCTTTTAGCGCAGGTTGCCGTCAAAACGCTGGTACTCGGTCAATTGCTGACTTCTGGGGATGTCGCTCAGGAGGGCATGTCCCAGCTCAGTCCCGCCGAGATCGCCCGGGTGCTACCTGCCGTAGCACAGACGCTGCTGTATCATCGGCGCGGTTACACAGCGGTGCTCCTGAAGGATTTGATGGCCGAGCAGCATCCAGCGGTGGCTCGGCTTAAGGAGCGGGGCTTCGCTTCGCTACCGGCCGATCCCGTCATGCAGTTGGACCTGCGGCCTTGGACCACGCTCGAAGAATATTTAGGCAGCCTTACTAGCAAATACCGCGTGCGCTACCGGCGGGCACGTTTGTTTGGACAGGGCATCCGACGGCAACGGCTCACCAAAGTGGACGCAGGTCTTCTACCGCGTCTGTACGCTCTGTATATGGAGACCAGCAGCGGCGCGAACTTCAATGTAACTGCGCTGACACCCGACTACTTTCGCTGGTTACTCGACGTCGGCGAAGTGGTGGGCTATTACACGGAAACCGGGGAACTGGTGGGGTTTACCACGGCTATCGCCAACGGGCGGATGTACCAGGCGCACTACCTGGGTTTGCGGGATACGTATAAGCGCTCCCATCACCTCTATCACAACATGCTCTGCGACTTGCTCGAGGCAGGATTGTCCGGCGGATACAACACCCTAGACTATGGCCGAACCGCCCTCGAAATTAAGAGTTCCCTGGGCGCCATCCCCTTCCGCTACGCCAATTTACTGCGGCTGCGCAGTGTGGGGTTGAATGGGTTGGTGCCCCGCTTCGTGTCCGCAGTATTTGCCGCACCGAAATGGCAAGCGCGTCAGCCCTTCCGGCTACCTTAGGTAAGGGTTAATTTACTGTCATGAATGGTCCGTATGACCAACCTAGTAGTATTTCCGGAGGTTCTTTCGAGCAGGAGTGATGGCCTGATTTTAGATGCCTAAAAACTTGCCGTATAGACAATTTTACCCTATTTTTCTCGTAGAAGGAACGAGTTGACCCTGCCAAACCCACCAAGCAAAATGAGCACCAGAAAACAGTTGAAGTACAAGTACCTGAAGACCAAGATCGCGCTCAACCAGACCATACAACAGTTACTGGAGATCAACCGTAAGCGACGCTTTTTCAAGGAAGACCCAGTCCGGGAAAATCAACTGAACGAAGAGCTGCGTGTGCTCAACGCCACCGCAGAAATACAGGCGCGTAGCATGAAGAACTACCGGGAGAGTATTCAGGCACTCGAACGGGCCTGATTATCAATTTCTTAAAGCTTTTGTTGCTAGGTTAAACTCCCTTTAAAACTACTGGCATACTGGCGCAAACCGTTCCCTACACCGAACTTCATAGGAACCCAATGTTTCCGTCGTGAAGTACGCCAGTCTATTTTCCCTCCTTCTCCTGACTATCCTGCCTGCCTGCAGCATCGAGCAACGTATTGAGCGCCGAGAAGACCGGCTGCTGGGCGCTTGGCACATCGACCGTGCCGTATTCAAGGGGGACAACGCGCTGTTTAACGATAATGTAACCGATGATTTCCGGGGTGATCGGGTGATCTTCTTCGATGACTATTCGCTGCTCTATGAGACGGGGGACGGACAGCGCTTCGACGGTTTCTGGTCGATCAACTACGTACGCGATCCTTCGGATAATGAGACCTTTACCTTTGACGCGGACTTCTTCGACGGCCGGGGAAGGGTGGCCTTCCAGTGGCTGGGCTCCATCGTACGGCTGAACGGCAACAGCTTCGATGTGGAGGTGTGGGAGCGGGGGGGAGTCCTACGCCTCAAGTGGGATCGCCGGTGAGTGCCGGTCTACGTAGAGGATCTGTCCGGCCACGAAGATATTTTGCAGCAGGATATAGAGCATGGGGCCCAGTACGACCAGGGGATTCACGTACTCCAGGGCGATCCAAATTGATAGCATTGTATTCTTCCTGCCCAGGGCCAGACTTCCCTCGATGGCGTGACCCGCGGGTGCCCAGCGGCTACCGACGAAAAAATTGACCAGCAACAGCAGGCCAATGCAGACCGCCACGAGCCCAACGAAGGACCAGGGCATCGCGGTTTCGTGCCGCACGTAGTACGACAGGCTCCCGGAGGCCACGGTTATATTGCTGAGAAACAGGGCGAAGGTGTAGGGTCCGACGCGACGCAAGCCGCTCAGTACTTCACCGCCGATTCGGCGCGCGACCTGCCCCAACACCAGCGGCCCCGCCACGGTACTCCCGATGGTCCACACCAAGGTACCCAGTTCCCGCAGGGATAATTCAATGCCCAACAATCGTGGCAGCAAGAGGGGAACGGTCACCGCAAATACGGCGTGGGTCACCAAGATCGCTCCCACCATATAGCCCGCCCGCCGCCGCATCAGCTCGGCCAGTACGGGCGTGATGATCGCGGTCGGCGCCAGGCCCATCAGCAACAAGGTGAGCGCTAAATCCTCCCCGAAAAGGCCGCCCAGGAAGTAAACGGTCAGGCCGATGACCGGCAACAACAGCGCGATGTAGGCCTGTTGGCGCGCGAAGATGCTGCGATCGATGCGGACGTTGAGGAACGAGAAGAACAACAGGGTCATGAGGAAGGGCCGCAGGGTGAAGGTGTAGGCGTCCAGTTGGGGCAGCAGCAAGCCAAGGCCCAGAGCGATCAGGATGAGGAGGGATTTAGCCATTCCAAGAAGCAATGTACGACCGGGGGGAAAGTTGTTTCGTTCACACTTGCGGCCAAAAATTACCGGACTCGGGGCCGGGCGGCTACCTTTGCGGTATGACGCGTCCCACTACCATTCTCTCCGGCATCCAGCCCACCGGTAAGCTTCACTTCGGTCGCTATTTCGGTGCCGTGGAAAACTGGAAGCGGCTACAGGAGGAGTACGACTGCCTTTATATGGTCGTCAACTACCACGCGATGACCATGCCCTTCACCGCTAAGAAACTGGTGGAGAACAGCTGGGAGCTTTGTTTTAACCTCCTGGCCTGCGGCATCCGGCCCGAGAACCTCTTCATTCAGAGCCTCGTACCCGAGCATACGGAGCTGGCGTGGATGCTCAACTGCTTCACGAGCTACGGCCAGCTCACCCGCATGACCCAGTTCAAAGACAAGGGCGCGCAGAGTGAAGATTTTGTCTCCGCCGGCCTGTTCACTTACCCCGCCCTCCAGGCCGCGGATATTTTGATTTACAAAGCCGGGCTCGTCCCCGTCGGCAAGGACCAGGAACAGCATCTCGAGCTCACCCGCGACATTGCCCAGCGCTTCAACAACTTTATAGGAAAGGAGTACTTCCCGGTTCCGGAAGGGTTGTACACGGCCATCCCCAAGGTTATGAGCACCGCCGATCCCATGCGCAAGATGAGCGCCAGCCTGGGCGACAAGCACAACATCGACGTCTTTGCGGGCGAGTCGCGCATCCGCAAGCAAATCCGCTCCGCCGTCACCGATACGGGAGGGGAGGGCGCGGACGCAGGTGCGATGTCTGCCGGCGTCGCCAACCTCTTCAGCCTCCTCCAGGCTTCCGGCCAGACCGAGGCGTACGCGTCCCTCCTTCAGGACTACGAAAACGGGACCCTTCGATATGCTGACCTTAAAGAATCCGTGGCCGATGGTCTCGTCAGTACCGCCCGAGGTATTCAGGAGCGCCTCCGGGAACTGAAGGGCGACCGCCGTGCCGTAAAGGAACAGGTAAAGCAAAGCAGCGCTGACATCCGCAAGCGGGCCCAGGAGACGGTGCGGGAGGTGAAGGAGTTGTGTGGATTGGTGGGTTAGTGTGTTAGTTCTTTAGTTCTTTAGTTCTTTAGTTCTTTAGTTCTTTAGGGCCCGTGCTGCTGAGGCCCCGTGTTGCTGACGCCCCGTGCTGCTGACGCCCCGTGCTGCTGACGCCCCGTGTTGCTGATGCCCCGTGCTGCTGATGCCCCGTGCTGCTGATGCCCCGTGTTGCTGAGGCCCCGTGTTGCTGAGGCCCCGTGCTGCTGATGCCCCGTGCTGCTGAGGCCCCGTGTTGCTGAGGCCCCGTGCTGCTGAGGCCCCGTGCTGCTGACGGCCCGTGTTGCTGATGCCCCGTGCTGCTGAGGCATGACACCACGAGATGCTGTCTACATAAACAGTCTTCCTCATTAAAAAACTATCTGCCTACCAATCCTGGCTATCAACTTAACAAACTTATGAGTCAACGCCAGCCTTCCGAAGAAGTAGGTACCAAAAGAACGAACATAGAAGCCACAATTAACCTGCCCAACTAAAGAACTAAAGAACTAAAGAACTAAAGAACTAAAGAACTAAACCACCACCTCCAGCAAAAAACACCCCCCAAGTCCCACTAGGCTCACGATTGTTTCCATTACGGTCCAGCTGCGGAGGGTTTGGGTAACGGTAAGCCCAAAGTATTCCTTGAAGAGCCAGAAGCCAGTATCATTGACGTGGCTACAGGTGAGGCTACCGGCGCCGGTTGCGAGCACGAGAAGTTCCGGGGCGGTTGTGCCGGCAGTAGCGAGGGGCAGCACGATGCCGGCCGCAGTGATGGCCGCTACCGTAGCGGAGCCCAACGTAACGCGCAGGGCGGCGGCAATCAGCCACGCGATGAAGATGGGATTGGCCTGAAAGTCTTCGAGGGTAGAGACAATGTAGTTACTGGTACCACTGTCAACGAGCACTTGCTTGAAGGCTCCACCCCCCGCGATAATCAGCAGGACGGCGGCCATCGGAGCGAGTTGGCGGCCTACCCGAGACATCAAGTCGGAGAGCAACTGCCCGGTCTGCCGTCCCAGGACGACCATCGCCAAAACCACGCCGACCAGCAGGGCCACCGTCGCGTCGCCGGCCAGGTGGAGAATCGGTGTGTCGGACAGACCCTCGTTGAAGGACTTAATCCCCGCTACAGCCGCCAGCAAGAAGACCGGAAAGAGCGCGCAAAACACGCTGCTCACAAAACCCGGTAAGCGGGCGGGAAGCTGAATGTCGTCAAGTGGAGCCGCACCCAGCGTCTGCGGCATATGGCGGAGAGTACGGGCGAAGAGGGGTCCCGCAATGATCACTGCGGGGATGGCTAAGAGGAGGCCATAAAGGAGCGTTTTACCCAGGTCCGCCCCGTAGGTGTCGGCAATCAGGACCGGGGCGGGGTGGGGCGGCAGAAAGCCATGGGTCACGGAGAGCGAGGCGACCGAGGCCACCGCAATCATCGCCAGGGGAAGGCCGGTCTTTTGGGCCGTAGCGAAAATGATGGGCGCCATCATGACAAAGCCGACGGAATAGAACAGCGGAATGCCAATCAAAAACCCGACCAGACACAGGCCCCACACCACCGCCGTACCCCGCTGCTGCCCGACCAACTTGTCGGTAATCACCTGCGCCGCCCCCGTTTCAGCGATCACCCCCCCGAGCGCCGCGCCCAGCCCCAGAATGAGCGCCAGGCCCCCCAGGGTGCCGCCGACGCCGGAGGTCACCGACGCCAGCGTAGCTTCGGCGCTCATGCCCAGCCCAAGTCCGGCCACCACGGCTACCAACACTAAGGCCACGAAGGGGTGCCACTTAAGTACTACGATGAATAGCAGTAGGGCTACGACGGCGAGAAAGGTGATGAGGATTGGCATGGCCGTCAAGATAACGGAGGGAGACGCTAAGCTGTCCGGAGCCTCCCAAATACCTCCGCCCACGAAATGCTTTCGCTGCCCGGCCCGCCTCCCCGCTTACCCTCCTTTTCGAGCAATCCACGCACGTAAACAACGGGAATAGCCTCACCGGGTGCGGGGCAGGACTTGCGATCAGTGCGAATGGGCACACCGCTTGACATCCTGGCGTAGGACAGCTTCCCCCCCCCCGGCTGGGGGCCGTAGGGCGAAATCAGCGGTAGCAAAATGACCAGCGGAGTGACCCAAGAGTTCAACCTGGCCCTCGTTAATTGGTAAAGAAGCCGAGCAGGATCAGACCGGTAGATCGGGCTTTGTCTACGGCAAGCCGCAGGCGGTAGGGCCCAGTTTCGTGGCTACCGATCTCGATCATGGGATAAGGATCTTGTTCCCGGTCGCTCCGGATGATTTGGAAGCGCTCATCGGCGAGGAAGAGGTCGATGTCCTGGATTTCCGGGCTGCCCGTGGCGGCCATAAACAGGCTGCTATCCGCCGAAAAACGCAGGTTTTCTACCGTGGCCCCCTCACCTTCCCCGAGGAGGTACCCGAGTAAGCACCAGGTGTTGTCATTTGATTGGAAATTAGTCGCTCCCCCCGCCGCCCGCACCGCACCCGCGGCCGCGCCGAATTGCCGGCTGACGTTGCGGTAGCTAAGGCTGGAAAGGGGCTCGCCGAAGGTGCTCAGGATGCCCAGTGCTACCATGGCGTTCTCCTGGTTGGCATCCACTAAGTGCAACTGCAGGGTGTAGGTACCCGCTTCCTCCGCGGTAAACTCTAGGATGGGGGTCTGGTCGCCCTCCGTGTCCGAAACAATCTCCTGCCCCCCGGCGTCGCGAAGCAGGAGGTCAATGTCCCGCACGCCCCGCTCGGCGGAAGCGATGAAGGTGTAAGTACGCTCCGGGAGAAGGTGAATTTCCAGGGAAGCCGTTCCCCCGGGTGCCAGTTGGGTGGCGGCCAGGCAGAGGCCAGGATGCCATCCCGCGTTGGTGACGGCCACCAGCAAGTTGCCCTTGGTATACAAGCCCGTCGAGCGTAGCCGTGCAGGCGTTCGGCGGGCCCCCCGGACTGAGCAATGGACGTGAAGCGGGACCGAAGCAGGAGAAGCAGCAAGGGCAGCAGTCGGAGCAACAGGGCAGCGGTCCGCGCCCCGCTCCGGCATGGGCGGCGGCATATTCCCTTTGTGCTGCCCGACTCTTCCGGTACTGATTCCGGTCCGGAGAGCGTCCAATCGATCAGTGAGTTCCTTCTATTGTGAAACGCTAAACGCTCCTCCGCGTACGATGGCTTCGCGGGCCTCGGGAAACTTAGTGTATTTTGGGCCGAATACGCACCGGCAGGCCGTAGCTCATGGGTTCCAGGGTGTTATGGAGTCCGCTGCCGAAGGCTCCGCCCACGTAGGCCAGTCGGGCGTACCGGTAGGCGCGGCTCAGGATGCCGATGGTATTCAGGATCATTACCCGATGATCACCCGGTGCCTCCGTGTATCGCTCGGCGAAAAAGAGCCGTTGCCACTGGGCTACCTCTGCTTCTTGGAGCTGGTGGGGAGCCAGGACGAGCCGCCACTTAGGCGGTAGGGTAGGCCAGGCCCCGGCAAGGATGCGGACGTCTGCCTCCCACACCGAACCCGCGAATAGGGTGGGATGACCTGCCGTGAAGGCAGCCAGTCGGGTGTCCGTAAAGGGGGTGGCCGCTAGGGTCAGCGTGCGGTCGATGCGGGGATCGCCCGTCACGGTGACGCGGTCTATGCCAATTTTACGGAGAAGCACCCGGTCGCCTTCGGTCTGCACCATCAGGTGGGTGAAGCGCCCCAGCATACTGCGCCAGAAGGACCCGTAAGGCTGAAAGAAGGGCTGCCCCGGTCGAAAACTGCCCGCGATCAGGAAGGTGGGCACCCCGGCCGCTTGCAGGGCATTCAGGTGGTAGTGCCAAAACTCGTACTTGACGAATACGGCGAAGCGTGGCCGCAGGAGCGTCATCCAGTCGCGGGCGGCGCGGGGCGTGTCCGGGGGAAGGTAAGCGACGACCTCGGCGAGCTCAGTGTCGCGGCAGCGTTCGTAGCCGCTGGGACTAAAGAAGGTCACCACGAAGGCCAGGTCGGGACGGGACTCGCGCAGGGCGGTAAGCACGGGGCGGCCCTGTTCGAATTCACCGAGGCTAGCCGCGTGCAGCCAGGCTACGGGACGTCCCCTAGCGTGTAGCGCTTCGATGGCCGGCCCGATGTCCACTTTCCGCCCGGCCACCCACTTCGCCGCCCGGGCGTGGCCGAAGCGGGCGGCGGTACGGATGCCCAAGTGGTAGGCCCCGGTGCCGGTGCGGTAGAGCCACTCCATTTTAGTAAAAGATTTCCCGCCCTTCCCCGAGGTAAAGGGGAATGACGAGCCCGGCGCGCACACCCAGTACGATGTCCGTACGGCCCCGATCGTCGGGCGGCGCGGCCGTTGCTAGGTCGTAGGCACGCAGGTTGCGGGTGAAGCCAGCTATGATTTCCCCACCGAAGAAGAAATTTAACCGCCGGTCCGGGGCCAGTCGCTGATATCCCACGAATTGGTACAGGGCTGGCCCCCCGGCGAGGCGATCGTAGCCGGGCTGGTAGGTTTTGTCAACCTGGGGCACGAACTGCACCGGGTCCTGCTGGAAGCGGATGCGGCTGTAGAAGTAGCCCAGCCCCGTCGCCAGGTGCACGCCCGCCCGCTGGTTCTGACCGACCCTTAATGTATAACCGACCCGGGGACCGACGAAGAGCTGCCGCTGCCGCAACTGGACCTCCGCAGGCTCCCGCTGGTTGCCGATGAGGAAGCCGGAGCTGGTCCGGATTCCCGCCAGGACGTCCTCCCTTACCTCCTGGCCGAAGCCGTACTGCGCCATGACACCGAACTGCCAGTTGGAATTGACGGGCATAAAATCTACGCCGCCTCCAATCGCGAAACCGCTGCCGTAGCGGTCTCCTAAATCACCCGCGGAGGCAAAGGGCCCGTAGCCGAGGCGGACCAGCACCGCGCGATCCAGGTTCTTGATGCCGGCAAGCCCCTGTGCGCCGGTGGCCATAGATAGCCCTACGCACAGCAAGAAGACGATGAGCAGCCGCATCAACCCAGTAGTTTTTCCCGCTGCTTGCGGTATTCCTGCTGGGTCAGCACGCCGGCGTAATGAAGCTCCCGCAGCCGATCCATCTGCTCGAGCAGATCGGGATCGGAGGCACGCTGTCGGGATGCCTCGCTGAGCGGGGGCGTAGCAAAATCCTCCAGCACGTCGTCTGTCGTCGCTGGCGGGGCGGCAGATTGGGTCAGCTCCAGTAAATTGAGCTGCCGGTAATTGTTAGTGCGGAAGGTGGCGTAGGCGGCGGTCTGGCGCAGGTGTACGAGGGCCGGGTGCTCCTCGATCCGCTCGGGTTTGGGGAGCCGGTAGGTGACGGAAAGCTCGAGTTGCCGCAGGGCCTCGGGGAAGTTGTCCAGTAGGGCGTAACAGCAGGCCAGGTTGAAGTGGACGGCCGGATCGGTGGGAGCCGCGTCACGGGCCTCCTGAAAGGCTTCCAGGGCGAGGTCGAAGTCGCCGGAGCGGTAATACTTGACGCCCTCGGCCTTCAGCGCGGGCAGCCGGGAGGGTCCTGGGGCTGTGTAGGCGGCCGCGGGTCGAAAACGGGTCCCGCCGGCCGGCGCGTAACCCTCCCTGACTAGGGCCTGCGGGTCGTACTTAGCGGCCCACT
The DNA here is from genome assembly GCA_963710195.1 of Lewinellaceae bacterium. GTDB lineage: Bacteria > Bacteroidota > Bacteroidia > Chitinophagales > Saprospiraceae > Neolewinella. The sequence continues at coordinate 808,649 of CAVPZF010000008.1, read as the reverse complement.
TTTCGTAGGGGGTGGCCCAAAAGACGATGGCGGTAATGAGGGGGGCCAGCACGAAACCCACCAGGATAAAGGGAAGGGGCATCTCCGGCCCGTTTTCGGCCAAGACCGCGATAATCCCGAAAAAACCTACGAACTGGGCTACCCCCCGCCACGACTGCCCCAGGTAGAAGCGGTGCACGCCGAAAACGCCGAGGAAAAAGGCGAAGAATCCCGCGAGGTCTTTATTTAACATGGGCGGAACGACAGAAACGGATGGTTAGACCGCCAAGGTAACGGTCCCGTCGGGATGCTAACGCCAATTACCCGACGACGGTTGGAAGGCCCCGGACGAATGCTACAGCCGTCGCCGTTTCCGGCTGCTATTGAGGTTGAATTCGGTGACGATGGCGTGTAGGTCGCGGTAGCGGTAGCCCTTGCTGCCGACCTTGCGGGCCAGCTCCGGAAAGGCCTCCCGAAAAAATTCCCGCAGGTTGCGCTTGTAGCCGCTGCGGGGTACCGCCAGAAACTTGCCCTGGGCGTATTCGATGTAGTATTCGGGGGGCGGATCAGTGAACAGGCGTAGCATGCTGTCATCTACCCACCGGCCCCCGCCGCGTGGCAGGCGGAACAGGCTGATCGACCGCCCGCGCACCTCCTCCTGCAAGAAGTACCACATGCCCTCGTGGCGGCGGCTCACGAAGCGCATCGCCTCCCCCTTGTAGTTAAACCCGAATCCGCTCACGAGGAAAGGGTGGATCTGGTACTCGTCGCCGAAGTCGTTGGTGAAGGTGATGATGTTCCCCCCCGGCGAATACTGCAGCACATTGAGGTAGCCGGTGAGTTGCAGCCCGTCCTTGGTGAGCAGGAAGCCGCGGTAGGATTCGGCGAAGGATAGGGTAGAAAACAAGAGGAAAGCGAGGAGGTAGCCGTGCCGCATAGTCGTCGGGGTTGATACTCCCAAAATACCGCTTTGCTCGCTTTGCCTGTCCTCCGCGATCAAAAAAAAGTCGGCTATTGGCCAAGAAGGGGTGCCACGGCGGCCGCTACGTCCGGTAGTGTCCGAAAATTTCGGCGGTACACGTAGCGCAGTTCGTTGCGGTACACGAAGGTAGTGGGCAGCGAGCCATCCCAGTGCTCGTCCAGTTCCCGCATCCACCGGGCTTGCTCGTCGGTCAGGACCACGGTGGGCAGGGTGATCGCGCCCTCCTTCAGGTAGGCTGGAATGCGGTCGATAGCCCCGGCTTCGGTATCGAGGCTCACCAGAATTATCCGCAGCGCATCGTCCGCACGCTCGTCCTGAAGTTGCTGCAGCAGGGGCAGTTCCTCGAGGCAGGGCTTGCACCAGGTGGCCCAGAAGTTGATGAGGTAGGTCGTATCGTTGCGCTGGGCGAAGAGGGGCTGCACGGCGGCAAAGTCCGTGTACACGGGGGGCGGGCCCGCGGGTGCCAGGAGGGTCACTACGGCGGGTGCGGCGGTGGTCGGGGCGGGCTCCCCACACCCGGAGAGCCACAAGCATGCGAGGAAGAGTGGGGAGAGCGTACGCATCATACGGACTTCTCGGTAGGGGAAAAGGGCCAGTACGCGGGGAGGGGAGCGGTAGCGTCGGTGCGTTCGCCGGTCTTGGGATCGGGAAAGCGTAGACCACGGGCATGGAGTGCGATGCTGTGGTCCTGTAGGGGACGCATCGAGCCGTAGGTATGGTCACCGACGATGGGCGCCCCGGCCGCCCCCAGCTGGCAACGGATTTGGTGGAAGCGGCCCGTCAGCAGGGCGATCTCATACAGGCATTGCCCCCCCTGCTGCCCGAGGAGCTGGTAGCGGAGGCGCGCTTCCTGCGCACCCGCCACGGGACGCGTACTGGCAAAGGCTTTCTTCCGGGTTGGCTCCCGTCCCAGGTAGTGGAGGAGTTCCCCCGACTCCGCGGGGAGGGGCTTATCGGTGACCGCCCAGTAGGTCTTCTCGGTCTGCCGGTTGGCAAAGGCCGCGTTGAGGGCCACGAGGGTCGACTTGTTGCGCGCCAGCAGCAGGACACCACTGACCGGGCGGTCAAGGCGGTGCACAATGCCCACGAAGGGGGGCTTTTTCGCGCCCGGGCGCTTCCACTGCACCTGCGCCCGCGCCTCTACGGTGTCGTATTGGAAGTGGCGCTCGGTAGCGATACCGGCCGGCTTGTTGATGACGACCCAGCCGGGACCTTCGGTGATGACTTCGAGCATGGTACTAGGGCGATTGAGTAGGGCAAAGGTAGCTATTGGCGGCATGCGCTATCCGGTGCGCCGGGCTACAGTCCCTGCACCCCGAAGGGGTACCCCCCGCCTACCCACTCCCGGGAGCCGCCCGCCGGGGCCGTGACTGCGTGAGTTCACCGATGCCCAGTTCAGTACGGAAGTAGGTATTTAGTGCATCGCTCGCCAGGAGCGCAACCCCCTCACCGAGGGCTTATTCCTCCTCCTCCCGCCCCAGGTAGTACGCCCCGCCGGTCACCCACTGGCCCGTTTCGTTAGTGGTGAAGGCCACGAAGTCGCCCATGTTCGTGACGTCGGTCAGAATGGTCTTCGTGTAGCCCTCCCCCTGCTTACGGAAGCCGTAGTACTGCTGCCCTTCCTTGACGACGGCATCCAGCGGCAGACCGGTGAGCAGGCGTTCCCCGGCGGCGATGCTGGCCGTGACGAAAAGCCCGGGCACGATCCCCTCCGGCATGGGCTGTGCGAAGTGACAGTGAATGCCCAGGGTGGCGGTTTCGCTGTCCACCATCGGGTTGATCTTTTCCACGATGGCATGCCCCGAGGCCTCGTTGTAGGGCAGCTGGAAGGTGACCTCCTGCCCCCGCCGCACGGACGTAATCTCGCGGGAGGGGACCCGCAGCTCCAGGTGAATGTGGTCCGTACCGGCCAACTGCATCAGTTCGTCGGTGGGCCGCACCATGCGACCCTCGTTGGTTAGCACCTCGTGGACGTAGCCGTTGGCGCTCGCATAAATGCCTACGGAGGACTGGAAGTTGCTCTCCTCCTCCAGGCTCTTCACGTCGATCCCGTACTGGGTGAGTTCGCTGCGCAGGCCGCCGTAAGTGGCGCGCAGCAGCTCGACGGCCGACTGGCTGGACTGTAAAGCGGCGGCGGTGGTCGCCTCCCCGGAAGCCAGGATTTGTTGGCGGTCGAGCTCGGCCCGGGCGCTGCCGAGGCGGGCGCGGGTTTCGAGCAGTTCCCGTTGCCGTTCGATCAATTGGGGATTGGAGACCCGCATAAGCAGGGTACCCCGCTTCACGAAGTCCCCGTTAATGAAGCGCAGGTCGGATACTTGCCCCTCGAGGCGGCTGTGCACCGACATCAGTTCGTCCGGGGGGAGCTCCACCGTGCCCGTGCACCGGATGTCGTGGCTCACGGCCCGCTCCTCGAGCGGGCCGGTCGTCACCCGGGCATCGACTGCTACCGGCTGAACGGCTAGGTCCGCCGTCGCCTCGGCAGTGGGGGTAGAATCGCCGCAGCCCGCCAGTAAGGGCAACAGTAGGAGAAGGAGGACACTGGGGTAGTTCATCGGGCTTAATTAAGGCGGTTAGTGAGGTAGCGGAGCTCGACGGCTAATTCCTGGAAGTGACGCAGCTGCTCCAGGCGTTCGCGGCGGTCGGTCAGCAGGCTCTCCGACAGCTGGCTGAAGGTGAGAAAGTCGATGGCCCCCTGAATGAACTGCAGGCGGGCGATGCGCAGGATGCGTTCGCGGGCGGCCCCGGCCTCCAGGTCGTTATCGGCGATGGATTGGCGGAGGGTTTCCACCGTGGTGCGCAGTACACCGAGGCGGGTCGCGCGCGCCTGTTGGCGAGCGTCTAGGCTATTCTTGAGTTGTTCCCGCTGCAGTTGAATTTGCTCCTCACGCACCCGCACGCTCCGGCGGTCGAGCGGTATCCCGACGCCGATGCTCACCCCCTGAAAGAGCCATTCGCTTTCGATGCTCTGGGCGAAGTAGCCGGCGGTTAGGCGGGGCTGACGGCCGAGTGCGCGGTTGACCTCCGACTCCCGATCGAGCCGCCGCATTTGGGCTTGGACGACGTGTGCGTAGGGAAAGCTATCTGCGGCGGGTACTTCTTCTCGGACCAGGGACAGCTCGGGGGGGCGGGGCCGCAGGTCCAGGGAATCGGGCAGACGCGCGAGGGTCCGCAAGGTGGTCTCCGCGACGGCCACTCCGGCGGCCCGCACCGCGTGCTGGCGATTTAGAACGCGCACCTGCTGGCGGTACAGCTCTTCATCGATGACGCCGAGCGTACCGGCTTCCCGCCGCACGAGCAGCTGGGGCTCCAGTTCGCGGTACAGCAGGAGTACGGAATCGGTCAGGGCCAACTGGGCCGCGGCGTAATTCCAAGTGGCGTAAGCCTTGGCCAGGCGATACCCCAATTCATTAAGTAGGATGGCCTGGTTGGCCTCGATCTCGGCGACGCGGGCCTCGACCAGGGCGGTCTGGCGCGCGCGGTTGAACAGGAAGTTGAGGTTCTGGTGTACGGCGAATTGGTGGTCGAAGTCATCGGCGTTGAGCTGGCCCCCCTGGTAAAAGACCTCCAGGGCCGACCACGCCCCGACGGTGCGGCGGTTAAGTCCCTCCGCCTGCCCGCTCAGCCGCAGGTTGGCCAGCTCCGGGTCGTTGATCACCGCGATGCCGTACAGCTCGGAGAAGGTAGCAACGCCCTGGGCCGCCACGCGATGGACGGGCAGCAGGGTCAGCAGCAGAAGCAGCAATCCACCCGCGCCCGCGCCACGTAGCCGTGCGTAAGATTGCTTGTTGATCGCGTAATACAGCGCCGGCAGCACCACCAGCGTGAGCAGGGTAGAGGAGACGAGACCGCCGATCACTACCGTAGCCAGGGGCCGCTGCACCTCCGCGCCGCTGCCCGTAGACAGGGCCATGGGCAGGAAGCCGAAAGCCGCCACGGCTGCCGTCATCAGCACGGGGCGCAGGCGGGTGGTGGCGGCCTCCGCGATGACCTCGCGCAGGGAGTGGCTACTTTGCTCCGCCAGGTGACGAATAGCGCTGATGAGCACGATGCCGTTCAGCACCGCGATGCCAAACAGTGCGATGAAGCCGATGCCCGAGGAGATGCTGAAGGGCATGCCGCGCAGGAGCAGGGCCGCCACGCCACCGATGGCCGACAGCGGCACCGCCACGAAGATGACCAGCGCGTCGCGGACGGACGAAAAGGCCAGGTAAAGCAGCAGCAGGATCATGCCGAGGGCAATGGGCACCGCAATCAGCAGTCGCTGGCGGGCGTGCTGCAGGTTCTCGAACTGCCCGCCGTAGTAGATGTCGTAGCCCGGGGGCAGCTCCAGTCCGGAGGCCAGGGCGGTCTCGATTTCCTCCACCAAGCTGGCCACGTCGCGGTTGCGTACGTTCACCCCGATATTTATAAAGCGGCGGGCTTGTTCGCGGGAGATCAGCATGGGGCTTTCGGTTTCTACCACCGTGGCGATCTCGCTGAGGGGGATGAGCTGGCCGTTGGCGGCGGGCAGGCTCAGGCGGTCGAGGTCCAGCTTGTCGCGGTAGCGGTCGGCCAGGCGGACCACCAGATCGAATTTACGCTCCTCCTCGTAGATGCTGCCCACCCGCTCGCCGGCGTAGGCGGCGCGGACGAGCTGGTTGGCTTCCGCCACATTGATACCGTACTGGGCCATGCGGTCGCGGTCGTAGCGTACGTTGAGTTGTTGTAGGCCGGCCGTCTGGTCGACCTTGACGTCCCCCGCGCCCTCCACCTGGCGGATCAGTTCGGCGGCTTGGTCGGCTCGTTCCTTTAGCACGGCGGCGTCCTCGCCGAATAGTTTAACCGAAATATCGGATTTGGAGCCCGTCATCAACTCATTAAACCGGAGCTGGATGGGTTGGGTAAACTCAAAACTGGCCCAGGTGATCGGGGCCAGCTTTTCCTTCATCCGGGCGATAAGCTCTTCGCGGTCGTCGGCCGTTGTCCACTCGGCTTTGTCCTTGAGCAGGATCATTACGTCGGCATCCTCGATTGCCATGGGGTCGGTGGGTACCTCGGCCGTCCCAATCTTGGCTACGACGTGCGTTACCTCGGGAAAGTGCTCAAGCAACAGCCGCTCGGCCATCAGGGAGGTGGAGATGCTCTCCTGCAGGGAACTGCCCGGGCGAATGGATTGCTGCATCGCGATGTCGCCCTCTTCGAGCGTTGGGATGAACTCCCCGCCCATCCGCGTGAAGGCCAAGACCGACAGCAACAACGCCCCCACCGCGACGCCCACGGTAAGCAGCGGGCGGTGGAGGCTACCCAGGATGATGGGGTGGTACCGGCGCTGCAGGAAGCCCACCAGGCGGGCGGCGAAGCCCGTCTCCGGCTTGATCTGACGGGAGAGAAAGAGGGACGCCATCACCGGCACGTAGGTGACCGACAGCAGGAGCGAGCCCAGGATCGCCAGGCTCACCACCTGGGCCATCGGCCGGAAGGTCTTGCCCTCCACGCCCTCCAGGGTCAGGATGGGCAAGAAGACCACGAGGATGATCAGCACCCCGAAGGCCGCCGAGCGGTAAATCTGGGCGGTGGACTGCCGGACTACGCCGTCCATCTCCGGTCGCGTCAGCTCCCGACCCACGTAGCCGACCGCCAGGACGTGCAGCAAACCCTCCATGATGATGACCGCCCCGTCGATCACGATGCCGAAGTCGATGGCCCCCAAAGACATCAGGTTGGCCGAAATGCCGAAGTACCGCATCAGAATCACGGCAAAGAGCATGGAGAGCGGAATGACGCTGGCCACGATCAGCCCCGCCCGCAGGTTGCCCAACAGCAGCAGGAGCACGAAGACGACAATGAGCCCCCCCTCGATTAAATTGTGCTTTACCGTGTCGATGGTGCGCCCGATCAGGGCCGAGCGGTCGAGGTAGGGGTAGACGCCCACCCCCTCGGGCAGGGAGGCGCGTACTTTTTCCATCCGCTCCTTCACGTTGGCCAGTACCTCGGAGGTATTCGCGCCCTTGAGCATCAGGGTGATACCGCCGACGACCTCCCCCTGGCCGTCCATCGTCATGGCCCCGTAGCGCTTGGCGCTGCCGGTGGTCACGGTGGCCACGTCGCGGACCCGCAGCGGCTGCCCGTTCACCTGCCCCAGCGTGATGCCGCCGATCTCCTCCTCCGTCTCCACCCGGCCCTCCGTGCGGATGTAGTAGGAGTAGCTGCCGCGCTCCAGGTAGCTACCCCCGCTGTTGGCGTTGTTCTCCTCCAGCGAGTGGATAACGTGGTCGAGGCTGATGCCGTAGTTGCGCAACTGGTCGGGATCGATGGCCACTTCGTACTGCTTCCGGTAGCCCCCGAAACTGCTCACCTCGATGACGCCCCGGGTGCCGTTGAGCTGGCGCTTGATGATCCAATCCTGGAGGGTCCGTAAGGCCGTGGCGTCGTATTCGTGGGCGTGGGCGGGGTCGACGGTCAGTACGTACTGGTAGATCTCCCCGAGGCCGGTCGTAATGGGCATGAGGGAGGTCTCCACCCCGGGCGGGACGTCCCCGCCGGCGGTCAGCAGCTGCTCCTGCACGTACTGCCGGGCCCGGAGGACCTCCACGCTTTCCTCGAAGACGATGGTAATCACCGACAGCCCGTAGCGGGAGAGGGAGCGCACTTCCACCACGTCGGGGAGGTTGGTCATCGCCGCCTCCAGGGGGTAGGTGATGAGCTGTTCGACCTCCTCGGGCGCGAAGGTGGGGGCCACGCTCACGATCTGCACCTGGTTGTTGGTGATGTCGGGCACCGCATCGAGGGGGATCCGGGAGGCCGAGTACATCCCTGCGACAATCAGGGCGACTACGCCCAGGATCACGATCAGTTTATTCTCCAGCGAGAACCGGATGATGGCTTCAAACATGATAAACGGGCTTAACGAAACACGGATCCGATCGTATAGGGCTGGTTACGTCAACTGCGTGCCGCACGCGGTACGAGCGAGGTGCACGGTCCGGACTAGCTAGGGGCTAAGGACCAAGGGCCTAATCCCCGTATGCAGACCCAACGGAAGCCCGGCCGGCAGAACGGAAGCAGGGTAAACAGTAAAATGGTGCATAGCAAAACCCAAAGTAAGGGGTGAGGCCCGGCTGGCTTGCCCCGATTCTGGAAAAGCGCCCTATTCATATCAGGTCTAATTATCCGCTAAGGGTCGTGCCAACTTTCGGTTGCGCTGGCTCATGCGGACGGAGACGGTTGCACGTGTTAGGCGGGGCCTACCACCTTTTCAGTCCCAGCAACTTCTCGCCCAACTCCGTCAGCCGGGCGCGTTCATAGCGCGTACGCTCGTAGTGGCGCGGGTCTCCGGGAAAGGCGTAACCTGTGGGCGCCTCCCGTTCTTTCCACGACCTGATCCGCCACTGCCGGAGCGCTTCGTCCTCCTCCTGGGCGGGAGTCATCGCGATGTACTGGGCAACTCTCACCTTATCCCCCGAATGGTTGGGGCGGATGCCGTGGGGCTCCGTACTGTTGAAAATAAGCAGGTCGCCGGCTTCAAGTGGAACCTTCACGATCTTATTCTCCAGGCCGGTAAGCGCGGGTTGGAAGCGGTCGCGGTCCGCCGGCTGGGTGAGTTTCCAGCTGTCGTAATTCCGGTAGAGCCACGGGATGCACTGGAAGCCCCCCATATTGGGGTCGGTCTGATCCGCCAGCGCGAGTACCCCCTGCACGTTTTGTGGCCGGGTTTCGGGGTCGTAGTCCCAGTGGATGAACCCCTTATACGCGTAGCCGGGGCGGATGGGGAAGTTGAGGTTCGCCCGATCGATGGTCACCCACAGCTTTTCCGTCCCCCAGATATCGACGAAGGCGTCGTAGATGCGGCGCGCCTGACGGTTGTCCCAGAGGGCTTGGGTGTTATACGCTTCCACCATGCCGGTGCCCACGAGTTCCTTCATCTGCATTTCGGCGCGGGGGGCGGTGTACCAACTGTCGGGGTCATTTGGATCCTTTTCTTCGAATTCCCACAGGAAGTCCGCTGTCCGTTGGGCCTGCTCGCGCGAGACGGCCTGACTGATCACGACGTAGCCGTTATCCCGCCAGAACCGCCACTGGTCCCCAGTTAGTACCCGGAGGCTACCGGGGGTGGCCGTTTCGCGCAGCCTGAGCGTGCTGCTTTTGGCCGTCGAGGGATTGCCGGGAATATCCTGGTGCTGATTGTTGTTCAAGCCGGTCGTAGGGGGAGTTTTCATGATCCGAAATGGTTTTACTCGTGATAACATCAGGGGGGCGGCGTCCCGTGCCCCCCTACTTCAAGTGGTGGCCCTCCACGTAGCGCTTCACGTCCTTGCGGTAGGTATCGCTGATGGGGATTTCCGCCGGGCCGATCTTCAGCTCCTCGCGCGAGATTTCCTCGACCCAGTCCAGTCCCACAATGTACGAGTGGTGGGTACGCAGGAAGCGGTCGGAGGGCAGCACGTCGACGAGGTTGCGCAGGCTCTGCAGGGTGGTGATCTTCCGCTGGGGGGTATGGATCCGCACGTAGTCCTTGAGCCCCTCGATGTACTGGATGTCGGTGAGGTTGACGCGCACGGACTTCGTGCCGTCCTTCACGTACAGGTAGTCATCAGTTAGCTCCTGGGCGGCAAGCGCGGGTGTGGAGGAAGCCACCAAAGGAACACCCCCGGCCTGCTGCTGCAACTTGTCCACGCACAGCAAAAAGCGCTCGAAGGTGATGGGCTTCAGCAGGTAGTCGATCACGTCGAGTTCGTACCCTTCGATGGCGTATTCGGAATAGGCGGTGGTCAGCACCACCAGGGGGCGTTTCTTGAGGATGCGCAGTAGGCTGGTTCCCGTGAGCTCGGGCATCTGCACGTCGAGGAACAGGACGTCGGGCGGCGCGGTCTGTAACCGTTGCAGGGCCTGCACGGGACTCCCCAGCGAGCCGTCCAGCGTCAGGGCGGGGGTACGGGCGATGTACTGCTCCAGCAGCGCGCGGGCCAGGGGCTCGTCGTCCACGACCAGGCAACTGAGCGTAGATTCGGTCATGCGAGTTGGAGTTGGAGGTCCACGTGGTAGCGGTCCTCGGATTCATCGGTGTGCAGGGCGTAGCGATCGGGGTAACTCAGCTCCAGCCGCCGACGCACATTCTGTAGGCCGATGCCGGATTTTTCTGACAGGGTCTTGCTGCCGGCCGCCAACTTGCTGTTGGTGACGCGGTAATGGCAGCTGCCGGCATTGATGTCTAGCCGTACGGTGATGAAGACGTCCTCCGCCGCCCCGCTTACCCCGTGCTTGAAGGCGTTCTCCAGGAAGGTGATGAGGATGAGCGGAGCAATACGCACCCCTTCGACTTGTCCCTCCACCTCAAAGGTGATGGGCACCCGGTCGTCGAGGCGCAGCCGCTCTAAGCTTAGGTAATTCTCGATGTAGTCGATTTCCTTGCTGAGGGGGACTAACGGATGGTTGCTGTCGTACAGCATGTACCGCATCATGCCGCTAAGCTTGGCGATCACCTCGGGGGTGCGGCTGCTCTGGTTGACGGCCAGGTAGTACAGGTTGTTAAGCGTGTTGAACAGAAAGTGGGGGTTGATTTGCGCTTTGAGAAACTGCAACTCGCTGGTCAGCTGCTGATTTTCCAGCTCCTTGCGGCGGGCTTCCAGCTCGAAATAGTCCTCCACGAATTTCAGCAGGCCTACGCAAACGACCGCGAAGAAGCCACTCGTGACCACGTTGACGGTAAAGCGGGGGGAATAAATCCAGTCGGCCTCCGGCATGTAGTGGTGCAGGATAATTTGCTTGCCCCGCAAAAACAGGAAGCTGAACGCGACGAACAAACTGCCAAACGTCAGTAAATAATGCCCGACCTGCTGCTTCCGGATCAGCCGGGGCAGAAAGTAGAAGTAGTTCAGGTAGCTGATCCCCAGCAGCGCCAGAATGTGAAAGCTGCCGTCGGAGTATATACGCCCCCAGTTTGGCTCCCCGTCCCGGGAAAAGCCGATGGTGTAGAAGAAAAGGGAGGCATACACCGCCCAGAAGGCAAAGTGCAGAATAAATTTCTTGTGGCGCTGGAAAAAGGAGGCCATAGGTAGCGTGCGGTAGCGATCAACTTAGAGCTTGTTTGGGTTTCCGCTCACCGCCGCAAACTTGCTCCTTTGCGCCTACTCTTCGCCTCAAAAAGCGTCACCTAGCCCGCTAGGCTCCCCGTTTGGAGGCTCGAATAGACCTAAATTAGCGGCGTTTTCGTCAGGCTCGGAAAACCCAAACAAGCTCTAAAGTACGCCTAAACCCCCGCCCCCCCAACCCGGTATCGGTATAGCTGGGCGCTTGATCGGCCATTCCCCGATAAGCCTCTACCATCCGGGTTTTGGGAACCAACCTAACAAAGCCCCCAAGGCGGATGAGCCCAACCACCCACGTGGCCGCATCCCGGGCGGTCGCGCCAGGGTCAGCTATGGCATTGGGCATAGCAGCTTGAATTCGATATAATTACTGGACGCTGGAGAGCTACTGAACTAATTGTTCGGCGGAGCAAATTATTCTCAGAAGAATGTGCTTTTTGTGCCCAGGTAAGTATATTTGGTCACAAGCTAGATCCCACTACCTACCTACTTTATCTCACTAAAGCTTAATCTGAGCATGCGATTCTATCTACTACTACTCCTGCTATTCAGCGGGGTGACGGCACTTTGGTCCGGGGTGCCGCCGGGCCTTCACGCCGCGCCGCTTATCCAAATTACCGGTACGATCAACGGGATTGATGGGGAGCCCCTCATCGGCGCGACCGTCCAGGAAAAGGGATCGACCTCCGGTACGGTCACCGACTTTGACGGTAATTTCTCCCTCAACGTGATTGGCGATGATCCCGTGTTGGTTATTTCCTATACCGGCTACCGGACCCAGGAAGTCCCCGTCGGTAGTCAGACCACCTTCGAGATCATCCTGGAAGAGGACGCGGCTACCCTCAACGAGGTCGTCGTGGTGGGCTACGGTATCCAGCGCAAACGGGATGTCACCGCCTCCATATCCAGTCTGGAGTCGGACCAGATCACCGAGATCGCAGTCTCCAGTGGTGTAGCCGCCATGCAGGGACAAGTAGCCGGGGTAGACATCACCACGGCCGGCAACCGGCCCGGGTCTAGTCCGAACATCCGCATCCGCGGCCGCCGGTCGCTGACTGCCTCCAACGTCCCCCTCTACGTCATCGATGGCATCCCCCAGGTCCTGGGGACGGGGGCACTGCAGGATATTAATCCCCAGGACATCCAGTCGATGGAAATCCTGAAGGATGCCGCCGGCACCGCCGTGTACGGTAGTCGGGGCGCGAACGGGGTCGTCCTGGTGACGACCAAGCGGGGAACCAATGGCCCTACCCTCGTGAGCTACGACGGTTACTACGGCGTCACCTCTGCCCTCAAGACCCTGGACGTGATGGACGGAGCCCAGTTCACGGCCCTTAAGCGGGAGAGCCGCCGGATCGGCTACGACGGCGCCATTCCCGCCGACGAAGAGGTTTTTCTCGACCCCACGGAATTGGAAAGCATTGCTCAGGGGCGCTCCACGAATTTCCAGGACCTCATTCTGCAGAATGGCAACCGCATGAACCACCAACTCAGCGTGCGGGGGGGCTCGGAAAGCACTCAATTTGCCCTCTCGCTAGGCTACTTCGATGAAGAGGGGATCGTACCCGGCATGGACTACACCCGCTATAGCGCCCGCATCAACTTGGACCAAAAGATTGGTTCCATCTTTCAGACCGGCATTTCCTTCGTAGCCTCCCAGTCGCTCCAAAACTTCGGCAGTGACGCGGCGCTGTTCCAGGCCCTCCAGCAAAACCCGCTGGGTGTCCCCTACAATGAGGACGGGAGCGTGCGCTTCCTCCCCACCAATGACGGACTGGCCACCAACCCCCTGGCCGAGCTCGTACCCGGGGCCTTTCTGGACGAACGCCGGGTAACGCGCATTTTCGCTCCTATTTACCTGAAGGCGGAGTTAGCACCGGGACTCAACTTCACTTCTAATTTTGGTCCCGACATTCGCTACTACCGGGGCGGGCAGTTTCGCGGTAGCCTGACCAACGCCAACCGTCAGGGACCACCCAGCGCCGGCATTGACAATAATGTCGACTTCGGCTACACCTGGGAGAACCTCATCAACTACAACAGAGACTTCGGGGGGGATCACACCCTGGGGGTCACCGGCCTGCAATCCATTCAGGGTTACCGCTTCGAGAATCATCACAGCGATGTGACCAATCTACCCTACGAAGAGCAACTTTTTTACAACCTGCGTACCGCGGAGGTCAAGGGTGACATCCGATCCAGCCTCAGCGAATGGCAACTGGCTTCCTTTATGGGGCGGGTGAACTACTCTTTTAAAAACAAGTACCTCTTCCAGGCCAGCCTACGGGCTGATGGCTCTAGTCGACTGGCGGAAGAGAACCGCTGGTACTACTTCCCCGGGGTATCCGTGGGCTGGCGTATTGGTGCGGAACCCTTCCTGGCCGGAGCAACCTGGCTCAACGACCTTAAACTGCGGGCCAGCTACGGAGAGGTGGGCAACACGGCCATCGACCCCTACAGCACTCAGGGCGGACTGAACCGCACGACCTACGCCTACGGAAATGCTCCGGCTTTCGGTTTTGCGCTCGGCGCGATCCCCAACCCCGATCTCGGCTGGGAAGTATCGAAGACAACCAACATCGGACTGGACTTCGACCTACTGAACGGACGCTTCAACGGCTCCATCGAATACTTCCGCACCAACACCGAAAACCTGTTGCTCGCCCGTAACCTGCCGCCCACGTCCGGTTACAACAGCGTGCTGCAAAACGTCGGTAGTACCCGAACCACGGGGGCTGAATTGAGCGTGGGGGCTGCCATCCTCGATAATCGTGATGGATTGACCTGGGCCGTTAGCTTCAATGTATCCACTTACGACGAGGAGATTATCTCGCTCGCCCTACGCGACGAAGCCGGCAACCCCATCGATGACGTCGGCAACGGCTGGTTCATCGGGGAGGCCATCAGTTCCTTCTACGACTACCGCAAGGTCGGTATCTACCAACTCGATGAAGTCGAGCTAGCGCGCACGGCGGAGAACAAGGTGCCCGGAGAAATTAAATTGGAGGACATCGACGGTGATGGTATCATCACCGACGCGGATCGCGTGATCGTGGGGAGTGACGTGCCCGACTACTTCGGGGGCATCACCAACAAGTTTGGATATAAAGGTTTTGACCTGACGGTGTTTTTCCTCTACCGGCAAGGCTACACCATCTTCAGCAACTACAACGTAGGATTTAACACCCTCTTTGGGCGGTACAACAACCTCGACGTAGATTACTGGACCGTGAACAACCCCACCAACGAGAGCCCCCGCCCCAACGAGAATCAGGAGCGGCCGCGCAACGCCTCAACAATGGGCTACGCCGACGGCAGCTTTCTCAAACTGCGGAACGTACAGCTTGGCTACAACCTGCCCGCGCGCCTGACGAGTCGCTTCGGCCTCAGTGAGCTGCGGGTTTATGTCTCCGGTCAAAACCTCTGGTTCACCTCCAAATTTGACACCTACGATCCGGAGACGCAGGACATCATCCCCGCCGCTAAAATCTTCCTGGCTGGCCTGAAGGTCACCTTCTAAAATCAACGATCATGACAATGCTTATTAGCTATCGCTACCTATTTCTGGCCGTACTCGGGCTTTCCGCTTTCGGCTGTAACGAATTTTTGCGGGAGGAGCTGGTCTCTGACGTGTCGGCGGCTACCTACTACCCGACGCCCGCCGGCTTTGAGGACGCCGTGAAGGCCACTTATTCCTTCAACAAAAACTTTTACGGCGTGGAGCAAGGGTTCACGATGACCGTCTTCGGTACCGACACCTACACAAACGGTTCGGACGGTGGGTTTAAGGGCATCAACACCTACGACGGGCAGTTGAACCCCACCGATGGCTTCGTTACCGGGACCTGGAGTAACCTTTACCAGGGAATTAACCAGGCCAACGCCGTCATTAACCGTTCGGCCAACATAGAAGGGGTGACGGAGGAACGTAAAAACCTGCGGATTGCCGAAGTCCGTTTCCTGCGGGCAATGTATTACTTCGACGTGGTGCGCATCTACGGAGACGCTCACCTCACCCTGGAGGAGACTATTGGAGTAGAGGTGGAAGCCAATTACACCCCGGCCTCGGAAATTTACCTCCAGGCCATTATCCCTGACCTGGAATTTGCCATTGCCAATCTGCCCAATGAGCAGCCCGACTACGGTAGGGCAACCAAACCCGCCGCTCAATTCCTGCTCGGCAAGGTGCTGCTGCGCAGAAGCTACACGGGGTACGCCGCCGGCGACGATGCCGCCCGCGCGGAAACGCTTTACACCAGCGTGATCGACGATTACAACTTCCAATTGCTGGACAACTACGCCGACCTCTGGGATATTAACAACGAGCGCAACAGCGAAGTAATCTGGGCCATTCAAAACAACAAGGGACAGGTGGACGAAGGTATCGACCAACAGGGCAACCGGGCGCACCTTTACTTCCTGCCGGAATATGATGTCCTACCGGGCCTGCGCCGGACCACCGATAACGGACGCCCCTGGAAACGTTTC
Source organism: Lewinellaceae bacterium (assembly GCA_963710195.1). GTDB lineage: Bacteria > Bacteroidota > Bacteroidia > Chitinophagales > Saprospiraceae > Neolewinella. The sequence continues at coordinate 793,136 of CAVPZF010000008.1, read as the reverse complement.
CGCCCTACGCCCTTCACCTTTGGCCTATGGGACCGGTCGGTGGACGTGCGTTACGATGCTTCTTTTAAGTCCGTGTTCTTCTCCAACAACGACAGTAATCTGCCCACCTACAGCGCCGAGGAAGCCGCCGCGGGTTACGGAACGGAGGGCCAGCCTAAGTTCGGGGTGGGGGATACGGCCCTCTATATTCCCGGCCCTCAGTTGGAAGATGAGTGGACGCAGGAGCGTCAGGCCGCTACGCGGTATCTGGTGCTGACGAGTGATGAATTTACCGAGCGAGTGTACCCCGCCCTGTCCAAGTGGTTCGACCCCACCCGCCCGAATGCCGGACACGTACAGGGGCAGCGGGATATACCCCTCATGCGGTTGGCGGACGCTTACCTCCTGCGTGCCGAAGCCCGTCTAAAGCAGGGCAATACGGAAGGAGCCGCGGAGGACATAAATGTCGTGCGCGTCCGCAGCGCCGTAGAGGGGCAGGAACAGGCCATTGAAATCACTGCGGCTGACGTCAACCTCGATTTTCTCCTCGACGAGCGCGCCCGGGAGTTGGTTGGAGAGGGCCACCGCTGGTTTGACCTGACCCGTACTCAGAAGCTGGTGGAACGCGTCCGGAAGTACAACCCACAGGCCGCCCCGAATATCCAGCCGTACCACGTGGTGCGCCCGATCCCCCAGCAGCAGATCGACCGGACCCTAGGCGGATACCCACAGAATGATGGGTACACCGCGTAGAGGAATGCATCGACCGGGGATGGCCGCCGCCATCCCCGACTCACCGGGCCGCTAAAAAAGCAGCGATGGCTGCCCGCGTGGGCGCCGAGGGCTGAGCCCCCAGCCGCGTAACGGACAGGGCCGCCGCGGCACTGGCGAATCGGAGACATTCCGTGGAGGGCATCCCCTCCAGGTAGGCCACCCCGAAGGCGCCGCAGAAAACGTCGCCCGCCGCGGTAGTATCCACCGCCTCGACTTCAAAGGCGGGTACGTGGAGTTGCTCTTCGGCGGAGGTAAGCAAACAGCCCCCCTTCCCGAGGGTGATGATGACGGTAGAAGCTCCGCGGTCCAGCAGTACCTGGGCCGCGGCTTCTGCATCCTCCCGATTGGTCACCGGCTGCCCGGCCAGAAAGCCAGCCTCCACTTCATTGACGACCAGGATGCTGACCCCCGAAAGGTAGGCCAGGTCGAAGTCCCGGGCGGGGGCAAAATTCCACAAGAGGGGAATGCCGCGCTGCTTCGCTAGACGAATGGTGTGCGCGATCGTCTCGGCCGGAATTTCGTACTGGAGTAGCAACAGTCCGGCCTGTTCGATCACCGGCAGCGCCTCATCGATGCGCTCCGGCGTGAGCGCATAGTTGGTGCCGGGGGCCACGGACAGATAATTAGCGCCCTCGCCGCCAATCATAACCAGCGCGTGGCCACTGTTTTGCCCTTCCTCCTGGAATACATACGTCGTGTCGATGCCATCCTCCCGAAAATTTTGGACCATTTGGGGGGTGTAGGCGTCCGTGCCGACGCAGTTGACGAAGGCTACCTCCCCCCCGGCTCGTGCGGCCGCCACCGCCTGGTTGGCCCCCTTCCCCCCGTACACCTGTAGAAATTCGGCATCCGTGACGGTTTCCCCGCGTACGGGCAGGCGGTCCATCTTCATGATGAGGTCGACATTCGAGCTGCCGACTACGACGATCTTGGACATAACGATTAGTTGAACCGGGCAAGTACGATAAGCACCAGCCCGATGATGAATAGGATAAACATGGCCGCCAGAAATTTACTGGTACCCGCCGGCGCCGGGGCAAACTCCTTCCATACGAATACTCCCCAGGCCGCCGAGATCATGGTAGCCCCCTGTCCGAGTCCGTACGAAATGGCAAAGCCGGCCTGTTCCGAGGCCAGCAGGTTGAGCGACATGGCCACGCACCAAATGAAGCCGCCGAGTAAACCGATTAGGTGCAGCTTGGGGGTGCCCAGCTTAAAGTAATCGCTAAAGGTTACCCGGCTACCCACCAACGGGCGGTACATAAACCAGCTGTTGAACACGAAATTGGAGAGCAGTATGCCAATCGTGAAAACAAACATGGCCGAATAGGGGGTAAGGAAACCCGCCTCCGGTAGGGCGAAGTCCTTGATCATGGAAGCGGCCACGAAGCGGTAGAAAAAACCCATCAGCACCCCCGAAAGGATCGAGATGATGATCCCCTTGCGCAAGTTGCCCCCCTTGCTGTCGGGAAGCCGCCCATAGGCCACCGCATCGATCAGGATGGCCGACACCACCAGCGCCAGGCCGAGGAACAACATATACGGATTGCCGAGCGGGTCGGCGATGTAGTTCACCACGACACCAATGACCAGGGCCAGGCCCACCGCAATGGGGAAGGCTACCGCCATCCCCGCAATAGCCGTAGCGGCTACGATCAGTAGATTGGAGAGGTTGAAAATCACCCCACCCAACAGCGCTAACCCGATCGAGGACAGATCGGCCTGCGCCAAATCCGGCAGGAAGGCCCGCCCCTCCGCTCCGGCACTTCCCATAGTCAGCCCCAATAATAGGGTAGTAAGCACCAGCCCGAAGGTGTAGTCCCAGTAGTACAGGGGGAAGCCCCACCGCTCCGGCGTCATCTTGAGGGTGTTGGCCCAGGAGCCCCAGCCCAGCATGGTGATGATGCAAAAGACGACGGCCAGCCCGTAGGATTCGACGATGAACATGGTGCAATAAGGTTAGTAGCTGCTGTCAGCCGTGGTGGGCGCGGGGCCCAATAAGTTTTCTAGTCCGCTCACTCCAACGCGGCGGACGCCCAGCTCACGGGCGGCCTGGATCTTCTCCAGTGTCCGCATCGCCCCGGAAGCCTTGACCCGAACATCAGGACCTACACTGTCCACCATCAGCCGGAGGTTGTCCAGGGTGGCGCCCACGTAGCCGTAGTGCCCGTCCGCGTCCTTGGTGAAGCCAAAGCCCGTCGACGTTTTGACGAAGTCGGCCTTCGCATCGGTACAGATCTGACAAAGTCGACGGATCGACGCCTGCTCCGTGATGTAGTCGGTCTCGAAAATTATCTTGATCAGGGCACCCCCGGCGTGGGCCGCCCGGGTCACCGCCGCGATCTCGGTGGTGGCGTAGGCCCAGTCGCCTTCCAGCACCTTAGCGATGTTGATCACCATGTCGATTTCCATCGCCCCGTCGCGGCAGGCTTCGGTGGTTTCGAATACTTTGGTCGCGATGGTGGAGTTACCGGCCGGAAAGCCGATCACGCAACCCACCTTGACCGGACTATCCACCAGCAAGCGCCGGGCGGTAGCCACCATGTAGGGTTTTACGCAGACGCTGGCCACGCGGTAGCGATCGGCCAACGCGCACTCCTTGGCCAGATCGGCATCGGTGTGGGTCGGGTGCAGGATGGAATGGTCGAGCAGGGCGGCCGCATCCCGCTGGGTCATAGAAGGCATAGGTAAAAGGATGAAGGGGTGAGTTAAAGGTGGAGCAAGCCGGTGAGCCAGCCGGCACTGTGGGGAATCCAGTCTTCGTCCGTAAAGGAGTAGGGGCCATCGGTTTCCGCCGTCGGAAAGACGTCGTGCTTAAATTGCTCCCCGACCGAGAACCCATTGCAGACGACGCCCTTGGTGTTAAACCAAGTACCCGCGTAGTTATTCCCGATGCGGCAGATCATGCTGCGGGGCAGGGCCACGCCGTCGGGGATCTCCTCGTCGTAGACAATGCTGCCCATCAGGCAATCCTTGGTGACCCCCGCGTTGAGGCCCGCTATCCACTGCAGGTTGCCGACGGCGATCGCGCGCAGCTCGGGTAAATCGAGTAGGCGCTCCAGCCGGAGGGCCAGAGCGGCCGTATACCCGTAGATGGAGTTGCAGCCGTGCATGGGTCCGGCGAAGTAAATAAGCCCCGCTTGCCCAAACACCCCGTTGGGTATGATCAGGAAGGGACTTTGGCGGCAGGCCGGGATCAAAAAGCCCTCGGCAAAGTGGGCGAGGGTGGACCGCCACCGACCGGCGTCGGCGTGGTCGGGGTGGAGATCGAGTAGCTCCAGAAGCGGAACCAGGTAGTGCGGATACAAGCCCCCGGCATCGACGCCGTACACCCCTCCGTAGATGCTGTGCACCCAGGATTTCTCGCTGTGGGGAGCGGAATCAAATTCCTTAAAGTGGCCGTAGTAGCCCTGCTCGGGTGCTGCCTCGGTAAACTGCCGGTCCATGATCTGGCGGGCAAAACCCGCGCACTGCGCTCCGGCGGATTCATCGCCGTTCTTCCACAGTTCCAGCGCGCCCCAGCACAAAAAGACCAGGTCGCGGGTCGGCCATTCGTCATCCGGGATAAAAGCATCATCCGGCAGACCGCGCTGCAGGCGCACCAGGCCGTGATCGCCGAGGGGCTGGGCCGTATGGATGAGCCAGTCGTAGGTCAGGCGGGCGGCCTGCAGGTAAGTAGCCCGCTTTTCGGGATAGGCCGCTCCGGGGAGGGCCGCCGCCGCCCGCAGCAGGGCCACCACCGCCTTGGCCGCGTCGTTGGGCAAGATTTCTTTTTCGTGGCCGAGCACATCGTGCGACATCGCCCCCGCCGGAAAACCCAATTCCTGGGCTTTATTCTGTGTGACGACCAGGTAGTCGCACCCTACGGTGAGTTGCTGGTAAAGCCGCTCGCGGAAGTCTTCGGAGAGCCCGCGGTCGTCGGCATATTGCACCAGATCGGTCAGGCAAATGATCATGGCGCTCTGGGCGGGACTCTCCACCCACAGGGTGCCGGCATCCATCCAGCCGGTGCCCACCTTAGTGAAGTGCAGGCGGCGCTCCAGCATATCCACGGAGGAATATTCATGGGTGCTGTTCCAGAGAACATCCTCGGCAACCCGGAGGCCCGGAGCGGCAAAGCGTACCTCGGAACCCTCGCGCACCTCGACGGTCCATTCGCCGGCCTCGGTGATGTTGGCAAACTCGGCGACCCACCAGTGGCTGTTCCACTTAGCCCCCCAGTACGTGCAGGCTGCCTGGTGTACGTCAGCCCCGTCGGGAAGGCGCAGGTGGCACACCGCGGAGTCGGCAAGTAAAGCGCGATCCGGAAGACGCACCACCACCCGCACGGATTCCCCGAGGTCGTAACCTACTTGGGAAAATAACAGTCCGGTGACGGCACCCTCCACCTCCTGCCAGCGCTGGGGTAGGGCAAAGTGGCGGTAAGCCGCGGGTGTAGGGGAATCTACCTGGGCCCCGGCGGGCATTTGGGTACTCAGTATTCCGCCCGAGAGCAATCCCAGTCGGCGTAGGAAGCCTCTTCGGCTAGTAGGAAATAACATGCAGAGCTTTTGATGTAGGGTAGCGTAATTTAGATCCTAGCGATGAGTTCGCTCGACTGCACACGTAATTTCTTACGCTCAAGAGCAAATTTACCGATCGGTTCTCTTAAGAATTTTCACTACATCCTGCGGCCCCGCCCGGCTAGGCCACCCGGTACTTGATGCCCAGCCGCTCGATGGCGTTGATGAATTCGGTGTCGGCGTCAACCAGGCGATCGCGGCTGTACATCTTGAGCTTCAAGTCCTCCTCGGCGTCGTAGAAGACCATACGGAGTTTTTGGCGACCCTGGTACTTGCGGCAGAGCTCATCGAGGCTGACGACCAGCTCGCGGGTCAGGTCCGCCAGGGGGATTTTGAGGATGATTGCTTCGGTCATTTCACGGCCTATTCCTTCCAGGAGTTTTACTTCGCTTACGTTGACCTCCACGTCCTCGCTGTTCCACTTCTGCCGGTAGTTGGCCTTGACGAAAACCGCCTTGCCCTGGTTGAGTACGTGCTTGTACTTCTCGTAGTCTTCCCCGAAGAGCTTGAACTCGATCATCTCGTCGAAGTCGCTGAGCTCGAAGATACCCCAGCCGTTGCCGTTCTTGCTCACCATGTGGCGGGCACCGCTGATCATGCCGGCCAGCCGCATGGTGATCTTACCGTACCTGGCCGGATCCAACTCGCCGAGCGCACAGGTGATGTAGTTGTCAATCTCGAGCTTGTAGCCGTCCAGGGGGTGGCCGCTGACGTAGACGCCGGTGACTTCCTTCTCCCGCATGAGCTTTTCGGGCAGGTTCCATTCCCGAGCTTCGGGGGGAGTCGGCTCATCGGGCAGCACCTCATCCTGGATGGCCCCGAAGAGGGAGGAGGCGGCCGAGGCCAACTGACTCTGGTAGGCGTTAGCGTACTTGGTGACGTGCTCGAGGTAGCTGTCGTACTTCTCGCTGGGGGCGAAGTACTGCGCCCGGTGCACGCTAGTGAAACAGTCGAAGGCACCGGCGTCGACCAGGGCTTCGAGTACCCGCTTATTAACGGTACCCGGCTCCACCCGCTGCATGAGGTGGAAGACGGATTCAAAGGACTCCTCTGCCTTGCGGGCGCGCAAAATTTCTTCCACCGACCCTTCGCCGACCCCCTTGAGGGCCGTCATGCCGATGCGGATCGCGCCGCGTTTATTCACCGCAAATTCGGCCTGACTCTCGTTGATGTCGGGGCCGAGCACCTCCACGTTCATGCGCTTGCACTCCTTGAGAAAGAAGGTGAGTTTGGTCTGGTCCGTGCGGTTGTGCGTGAGTACCGAAGCCATGTATTCGGCCGGATAGTGCGCCTTGAGGTAGGCCGTCTGATAGGCCACGAAGGCGTAACAGGTGGAGTGCGACTTGTTGAAGGCGTAGGAGGCGAAGGCCTCCCAGTCCTTCCAGATCTTGCCGAGTTTGTCCTCGGGGTGGCCGTTGGCCTTGCCGCCTTCAATGAAGGTGGGGTACATCTTGTCGAGTACCGCCTTTTGCTTCTTACCCATGGCCTTCCGCAGTACGTCGGCCTGCCCCCTGGAGAAGCCGGCAATGGACTGGGACAGCAGCATGATCTGCTCCTGGTAGACGTAAATGCCGAAGGTCTCCTTGAGGTACTGTTCCTCCCCCTCCAGGGTATAGACGATGGGTTTGCGGCCATGTTTCCGGTCGATGAACTCGGGGATGTACTCCAGGGGGCCGGGACGGTACAGGGCGTTCATGGCGATCAAGTCGTCGAAGGTCGTCGGCTTGAGGTTCTTCATGTGCTTCTGCATCCCCCCCGATTCGTACTGGAAGATGCCGTTGGTTTCCCCCCGCTGGAAGAGGGCATAGGTCAGGTCGTCGTCGAGGGGAATAGCGTCGATGTCGATATCGATCCCGTGATTATCCCGGACCATCACGAGGGCATCCTTAATGATGCTCAGCGTCTTGAGCCCCAGGAAGTCCATCTTCAGCAGCCCGGCCGTTTCGGCCACGGAGTTGTCGAACTGGCTGATGTACATGCCCGTGTCCTTGTCGGCCGTGACGGGCACGTGGTCGGTCACCGGGGTGGGGGTGATCACGACGCCGCAGGCGTGGACGCCGGTGTTGCGAATACTGCCTTCGAGCTTACCGGCGGTGCGGATCATCTCGCCAATCTGGTCGTTTTGTTGCGCCATCTCGCGGAAGCGGTAGGCCTTTTCCGTATCGTCGCCGTTGAGCCTTCCCTTCAGTTTGGGGTGGATATCCTTCGGGGCCAGCACGTCGCGCAGGGTGGCCCCGAGTTGAGCTGGGAAGGACTTGGCGACTTTGTCCACCTCGTTGAGCGGGACGTCCATTACGCGGCCTACGTCCCGCAGGGAAGAGCGGGCGGCCATGGTGCCGTAGGTGATGATCTGGGCTACCTGTTGCTGTCCGTACTTATCAATGACGTAGTCGATGACTTTCTGGCGGCCAACGTCGTCGAAGTCGATATCAATATCGGGCATCGACACCCGCTCTGGATTAAGGAATCGCTCGAAGAGCAGGTCATACTTAATCGGGTCGATGTTCGTGATTCCCGTGCAGTAAGCCACTGCGGAGCCCGCCGCCGACCCCCGGCCGGGCCCTACGCTCACACCCATCTTGCGGGCGGCGTCGGTGAAGTCCTGCACGATAAGGAAATAACCGGGGTAGCCCGAGGCTCGAATGACCTCGAGTTCGAAGTCGAGGCGTTCGGTGACTACGGCGGTCAGTTCCCCGTAGCGTTTTTTGGCACCCTCGTAGGTGAGGTGGTGGAGGTAATCGTCCTGGGTGTCAAAGCCGAGTGGCATGGGGAAGTTGGGCAGCAGGACGTCACTGGTCAACTTTAGGTGATCGATCTTATCGTGGATCTCCATGGTGTTGGCCAGGCTCTCCGGGACGTCCTTAAAGAGCTGGGCCATTTCCCGTTGCGACTTAAAGTAAAAGTCGGAGCTCGGAAATTTAAAGCGGGAGGTGTCGTCCATCAGGCTGCCCGTGTTGACGCACAGCAGGATGTCGTGGGGCAGGTAATCCTCCTCCTCGACGTAGTGGCTGTCGTTGGTGCAGATCACCTTCACGTCGTGCTTACGGGCCAGGCGCAGCAACTTTTGGTTGATGTCTTCCTGACTGACGCCGAGGTTGTCGATGTTGTCCAGTCCGCGGTGACGCTGCAGCTCGATGTAATAGTCCTCACCGAAGATCTCCAGCCACCACTTCAGGGCGGTCTCGGCATCCTCGTCCTTGCCCTGCATCAGCAATTGGGGGATCTCCGCCCCGATGCAGCAACTGCTGGCAATAACCCCTTCGCTGTACTTAGCAATCAAGGATTTATCAATACGGGGATACTTCCCGTACAGCCCTTCGATGTACCCGATGCTGCAGAGCTTAGCCAGGTTGAGGTAACCCTGCTTGTTCTTGGCGAGCATCAACTGGTGGTAGCGGTTGTCCCTTTCCCCCCTTGCCCGGCTGAAGGCTTTTCGGCTGCGGTCCTCAACGAGATAGAATTCACAGCCAACCATCGGCTTCAGACCGCGTTTATCCGCCTCCGCCACAAACTTGAAGGCCCCAAACATATTGCCGTGATCGGTGAGCGCGACCCCCTTTTGTCCGTCGGCTACGGCCTTGTCCATCATCACCCCGATCTCGGAAGCACCGTCGAGCAGGGAATACTGGGTGTGGCAGTGGAGGTGGCAAAATTCGGGCATAATCAGGACGCATTTCGGCCCCGGAAGGTACCCAGAAAACAGGTTTTTCAAACAAAAAGTTATCCACAGGAGGGGGAGGGGAGGAGGACGGGGGTAGTTCTTTAGGCGCGTAGGGCAGATGCAGGGGGTAGTTCGTTAGTTCTTTAGGCGGGTGGGGCTGATGCAGGGGGTAGTTCGTTAGTTGTTTAGGCGCGTAGGGCTGATGCAGGGGGTTAGTTCGTTAGTTCTTTAGGCGCGTAGGGCTGATGCAGGGGGGTAGTTGTTTGGGCTCGTGAGACTGATCGGAGACTGTACACTGCACTGTGTCTACTAATGTTTAAGTAAGATGGATAAACAGATAACGACGGAAGATCGCGCGTTTGCGGACTTTGAGGCGGAACTGATTCAGGGCCTGCGGGAGAAACGCCCCCTGGCGGGCCCGAGGGACTGCTCACGGACCTGATCAAGCACGTGGTGGAGGCCGCCCTGGCCGCCGAACTGGAGGACCACCTAGCGCAGGATCGCCAGGCCGGCGTACCCAATAAACGCAACGGGCGCACGCGTAAGCAAGTCCGCACCGACGTTGGCCCGGTCCAGCGCACCGGTAGCCGGGATCGCAACGGCACGTTTGAACCCCAGACGGTCGGCAAGCGGCCGTACGACCTGGCTCCCCACCTGAGCGAACAGATCCTGGCGCTCTACGCCCGGGGAACTTCGGAGCGCGACAACGCCGCCCAGTTGGCGGAGCTGCTCGGCAACAAACTGAGCCCGGTGGCGATCTCGGCGGTCGTTCAGCGGGTCTGGCCCCAGGCTGCGGAGTGGCAGGCCCGCCCGCTCCCGGCATTTTATGCCGTACTGTACGCCGATGCCATTCACTACAAGTTGCGCCGCGAGGGGCGCACCGATACCGTGGCGGTCCACACAATCTACGGCGTCGACGCCGACGGACAGCGGGACCTGTTGCTGCTGGAACTAGGGGATGGCGCCGAGGGAGCCAGCCAGTGGGGCGTGTGTCTGAAGACGCTCCGCAGCCGTGGAGTGGAAGACATGCTGGTGGTCTGTGCCGACGGGTTGACGGGCTTTGACCAAATAGTGGCTCACTATTTCCCCCGGGCCATTTTTCAGCGCTGCCTGGTGCACGTGGTGTGCAGCTGCCTGCGTACGGTGGACTACCGCGACCGGCGGGAGCTGTGCGCCGAGCAACTCGAGGCCGTGCGCGAGCGGTGGGCCAAGAAGTACCCCCACGTCCTGCGGCTCTGGGACTGAGAATGAGATGCGATCATGGCGTTCAAGGACTTTGGCCCCGAACTCCAGCGCATCGTTTACCCCACCAATACGGTAGAAAACGTCCATCGCCTGGAAAGAAAAATAACCAAGACCAAGGGCAGCTGGCCGAGTGGACAAGCCCTGCTGATTTAGTTGTACCTGGGCCTGCAGGCACACCGCAAGAGTTGTTACCGGCAGACCTACAACTTGGCGGCCGCCAGCCGGGAACTGGCCGAGACCTACGGCGCGCGCTTCACCGATTACTGGACGGTGTGAGCACTCCAGAATAACCTAGAAAATAATAACTACTAACCAAGACACAGTTCATTGAACACTCCCACGGCGTTAGCAATGTGTGCATCTAAAGAACTAACGAACTAACGAACTAACGAACTAACGAACTAACGAACTAACGAACTAAAGAACTAACTACCTCCACACTCCGGCGGGGACGCAGGTGGAATAAAGGGGCCCGGTTACAGCTCCTGAGTCACAACCCTGCTTCTATGCTATCTTGTCTCCCATGAAATTAATCCGACTTCAGCCCCCAGCGTCCAGTCCCAGGCCCGGGGTGCAGCGTTCCGACGGCAGCCGCATTGATGTGTCTGGTTTTGGAGAAGACTACAATGAGCACTTCTTCGCGAGTGGGGGTGTCAATCGCTTATCCACTTGGTTACGCGATCACGAGAACACCTGCCCGGTGGTGAGCCAAGACGTCCGCCTCGCCGCCCCCTGTGCGCGCCCCTCCAAGCTTATCTGCGTCGGGATGAATTACGCCGCCCACGCCGCCGAAACCGGGGCCGCCGCGCCCACCGAGCCGGTCATTTTTATGAAGGCGACCACGGCCATCACGGGGCCTTATGACCCGATCATGCTTCCCGAAGGCAGCACTAAAACCGATTGGGAGGTGGAGCTCGCCGTCGTGATGGGTAAGCGGGCCAGTTACGTCGGCGAGGCGGAGGCGATGGACTATGTGGCCGGCTACGTCCTGCACAACGACGTTAGCGAGCGGGAATTTCAGATTGAGCGCGGCGGACAGTGGGTAAAGGGAAAGAGCGCCGATACCTTCGCGCCCCTCGGACCCTGGATCGCTACGGCCGATGAGGTTGCCGATCCCCACAACTTGCGGCTCTGGCTGCAGGTGAATGGTGAGCTGGTCCAGGACAGCACGACGGCCGATTTTATTTTCAACCTGCCACAGTGCATCAGCTACATCAGCCGCTTCATGACCTTGCTGCCCGGCGACGTAATTAGTACCGGTACGCCCAGCGGCGTGGGGCTTGGCATGAAGCCCAACCGCTACCTAAAGGCCGGCGATACCGTCGAACTCGGTATCGATGGTCTCGGCACTTCCCGCCAGGAAGTAATTGCTTTCCGCAAACCTTAGGACGATGATGAAAACCCGCATTACCCATCCCCAGCGCCAGGAAGATTTCGTTACCGGCGCTTATTCCGACGCGGTGATCGTCGGAGACTTAATGTTTGTAAGTGGACAAACGCCCACGGACTTTGCAACCTCCCAAGTCGTACTTGGCACCATCGAGGAGGAGACCCGGCGGACCCTGAATAACATCAAAGCCATCCTAGAACAGGGCGGGGCCACTATGGACAAGGTGGTTAAGGTCACCGTCCACCTCGCCAACAGCGATGACTTCCAGGGCTTCAATGCCGCATACGCCACCTTCTTCACTGGCGTGCGGCCGGCGCGGACGACCGTACAATCGGGCCTCAAACACGGCATCAAGATCGAGATCGACGTCATCGCCAGCTTGAACCGCGCATGACCGTCGGACTGGATGCCCGCTACCGACTGGACGAACTCGATCGAGTAGATTCGCCGGCCCTGCTCGTGTTTCCGCAGGTGATCGGCGAGAACATCGAGCGGGCCATCGCCCTGGCCGATGCGCCGGACGGCCACTGCCTGCGGCCCCACGTCAAGACCGTCAAATGCCGCGAAATCGTACAGATGGCGATGGCGCGGGGCATTCACCGCTTTAAGTGCAGTACCGTCAGTGAAGGAGAAATGCTCGGCAGCGTGGGTGCCCGGGAGGTGTTGTTAAGCTACCAGCTTTCCGCGGTGAAGGCGCACCGGTGGCGTAAGCTCCAGGATCTTTATCCCGCCACGGAATTCGCCAGCTTAGTAGACAACGAGACGACCGCGCGGATGCTGGCGGACATCTTCGCCCTGCACCCCCTCCCTGTCTACCTAGACGTGAATGTAGGCATGGACCGTACCGGCACTACACCCGCAAACGTGCCCTCCCTGCTCCTGCACATTGGTACCCTCCAGGGAATTCGTATCCGGGGACTGCATGTGTACGATGGCCACTTGCACGATCCCGATCCGGAAGTAAGGCGAGGCTATACGTCCAAAGTATACGCCGAGGTCGATGCGCTGCGTAGAATGCTAGCCCCAGCTTTCGGGGATTTGGAATTGGTAATGGGGGGCTCCGCGAGCTTTCCCTATTACGTTGGGAAGCCTAATACTACGGTCAGTCCGGGTACTTTTTATCTCTGGGACGCGGGGTACGCCCGGAATATCCCGGAACTGCCCTTTGAGCCGGCTGCGCTCATTCTGACCCGTATCATCTCGATCGTGGATGCGCATACGATTTGTCTAGACGTGGGCTCGAAAGCCGTGGCCAGCGATCCGCCGCAGCCGCGGGTGACCTTTCCAGGAATCGCGGAGTACAGCATACGTTTACAATCGGAGGAGCACCTTGTGTTGACCGTGCCCGACAGCCGCGTCTATCGTGTCGGCCAGGCGTTTTACGCAGTTCCCTGGCACGTCTGTCCGACCGTGAATTTGTACGACGAAATGCTGCCGGTGGTAGATGGCGAAGTAGGGGAACCGTGGCCGGTGGTAGCCCGCAGGCGCAAGCTTACCGTGTAAGGTGATTCTCGACGCCCACCTCGATCTATCTACTAATGCCATGGCGTATAACCGCGACCTCACGCAGCCGGTACAAACTATCCGGGAGCGGGAGCGGGCGATGGGTTGGACCGATCACCCCGACCGCGGGCGCGGTACGGTGGCCCTGCCGGACTTACGTCGCGGTGGGATAGGGATTGTCTTCGCTACTATGATTGCTAGAGTGCAACCGGAAGGATCAACACCTCCTAGTACACGCCTACCGGGGTGGCACTCCCCCGCCCAGGCCTGGGCCGATGCCCAGCGGCAGTTGGCTTGGTACCAGGAGATGGAGCAGCAGGGGGAAATGATACAGCTTACGGACCAGGAGGGCCTGGCCGTCCACCTGGAAAGATGGCAGTACGCAACTGAAACCGCGCAGCTGCCGGTGGGATATGTTTTGGCGTTGGAGGGGGCAGACTCGATCGTCACCCTCGATCATCTGCCCCGATTCTACGAGCAGGGACTTCGGATCATCGGGCCGGCCCACTTTGGTCCGGGGCGGTACGCGCCGGGCACGGGCTCCGATGGTGGGGGACTCAACCCGGCCGGGCGCGACCTCCTGCGGGAGATGGATGGGCTGGGAATGATCCTGGATCTCACGCACCTGACGGACGCGGGCTTCTTCGAGGCACTGAAGCTTTACCGGGGGCCGGTGATTGCCAGTCACCAAAATTGCCGGGCCGTTGTGCCGGGTGAACGGCAATTCAGCGATGATCAAATCCGCGCGGTCATCGATCGGGATGGGGTGTTGGGCGGTGCCCTCGATGCGTGGATGTTGCATGCAAACTACGCGCGGGGACGCCACACCTCCCGGGAGCTGGGCATCGGTCTCGAGCGTATCATCGACCACTACGACCACATCTGTCAATTGGCCGGTAATGCGAACCACATTGGTATTGGCAGCGATCTGGATGGCCTTTTCGGCACCGAGCAGTCGCCTTATGATGTGGACACCATCGCCGACTTAACGAAACTGGGCCCCCTGCTCGAACGCCGCGGCTACACCAGGGAGGATCGCGAGCGGATCTTCTCCGGAAACTGGCTCCGAATATTGCGGGCGCGCTGACCCCGTCCGACCGCTGAGCCGTTGGACGGGGTCACCCCGTCCAACGGCTTTAGCCGTCCAACCGTACCTTCGCCGGCCCATGAAACTGCCCATTCTTTTCCAGGACGATCACCTCATCGTCGTCGACAAACCCGCCGACGTGCTCTCCGTCCCCGACCGCCACGATCCCGACTTGCCCAACCTAAAGCACTTACTCGCCGCCCGCTTCGGCACCATCCTACCCGTACACCGGCTCGACCGGCCCACCACCGGCGTACTCGTCTATGCCCGCACGCCGGAGGCCCACCGCGGACTCAGCATGCAATTCGAGGCCCGGAAAGTAGAGAAGGTCTACCTCGCGCTGGTAGATGGCATCCCCGACCCGGAGGAAGAAACTATTGAGGAGCCCCTTGCCCCCCACCCCTCGAAAGTCGGGCAGGTGATGGTCACCAACCGCAACGGCAAGTTCGCTCGTTCCGACTACAAGGTGATGGAACACCTGGGCAACTTCAGCCTCGTCGGCGTGCAGATCTTCACCGGCCGCACCCACCAGATCCGCGTGCACCTGGCGTACATCGGTCATCCCTTGCTCGTGGACCCGTTCTACGGGAAGCGGACCGAATTCAAGCTATCCGAAATAAAGGGCCGGCGCTACAACAAGGGCAAGCATGAGGTCGAGCGCCCCCTCCTTTCGCGTGTTCCCCTCCACGCGTCCCGCCTCGGTTTTACCCACCCCGTGACGGAGGAATGGCTGCATTACGAAGTAGCCCTGCCCAAGGACATGCGGGCCATGGTAAGTCAACTAAGGAAGTTGGGCTAAGGAGTGTACCCCTGGTCGGCAAGTCACCCGGGAAGCTTTCCTTACACCTGCGGCCCCGCTCACTCAGTATAATAGAGCAAGAATACATAGCCCCCCCCCCAATCGGTACTAGATTGGGTCACCAGCCCGTTCTAGCCCCAAGTTGAGGTAGCTAATGCCGCCTTTAATCCTTTTAGACAGCAGGTACTATTGAACCGCTCAGCCTACGCAATCATGAAAACGAGCCTAAGCCTTTTTGCAATTTGCCTATCCCTGTCCTTGTTTGCTCAGACCGGTCCCGGGGGCATTGGTGCTAACGATGGCGCCTCCGCCCTGAGACTGTGGTACGCCGCAACGGATACCGGTGAAGTTTCCCAATCGGGGAGGGTGGTTTCCTTACTCGACCTTTCCGGCTACGGAGATACCCTATTTGGGCAGGGATTTAAGCAGCCCGTGTATCAGTTAGGTCCCAACGGACAGCCCACCCTGCAATTTGATGGTGGCGACGAGATGTCCACCCCTTATGCCGGCAACTCCAACGAAAACATGAGCTTCATCGTAGTCTTCCGCAAGGACGTAGGGCTGGAGGCCGACGTCGTGCTTCAGCATGGGGGGCGGGTGACGCTGGGCCTCGACGCCGATAATACATACTTCAACACCGTTGGCGGCGCCGAAAACCGGGCAACCGCCGCCGCTGCCGATGGTGCCTGGACGATCCACGGCGTCACGTTCAACGCCACCACTCCGACGGAGGGGCTTCGTTTCTTTGCCAACGGTGACCTGGTCACCGAGCGAACTTACGTTCCGGAGAATGCCGCTAGCATTACCTACCTAGGAGGGGGTACTACGGACACCACTAATTTCAACGGCGAAATCGCGGAGGTCATCAAGTTTACGAAGGTCCTAAATGCGGCCGAACGTATCCTCGTGGATAATTACCTGGCCGCCAAGTACGGCCTGCCGCTCGCCACCAACGACGTCTTCACCATGGATGAAGCGGGCCAGGGAAATTTTGATTTCGACGTAGCCGGTATTGGCCGCGTCGACGCCGATAATATCCACGCCGACGCGCGCGGAAGGAGCATCGTGCGGATGCTCAATCCCGCTGACCTGGGGGATGACGAGTTCCTGCTGTGGGGCCACGACGGTGCCGGGTTGACATCCGATAACGACACCGATGTACCGGACGGGGTGGACTCGCGCATGCGCCGCGTGTGGCGGGTCAGCGAGTTGAGTACCGACGGTACGCCCGTCGACGTGGGTAACCTAGATTTGCGCTGGGACCTGACCGATCAGGAGAATTTTCCCGCCGACAAGCTTCGCCTACTCGTTGACCTGAATGACAACGGAAGTTTTGCCGACGATACACCGCTAGCAGGGGCCACCGATCTGGGGAACGGGCAGTTTGCCTTTACCGGGGTTAATGCAATCGCTAACGGCCGGCGCTTCAGCCTCGGACTCGTGCGGGCCGAAGCGGCCCTGCCCGTGGAATTGGTCCACTTTACCGTGGAACCAACTGGGTTCGGAGGTGGTGCTACGGTCAGTTGGGAGACCAGCCAGGAAGTCGACAACGAACATTTTGTGGTGGAACGGGCTCCAGAAAACGGCTCCTGGATCGCCCTGCAGCGCGTAGCCGCCGCCGGTTCTTCGGCCCTGGGTGCCCGCTACCGTATCCTCGATCGCCTTCCGTTTACCGGTACTTCCTACTACCGCCTCGCGCAGGTCGATATAGACGGAAGCACTACGTACTCCTCCATCGTGGAGTTGCGCATGGATGAGCCCAGCCCTGAACCTTTACGGGTCTCGCCCAATCCCGCAACGGGGCAAGTGAATATCAGCGGACTGTCCAGGAAGGATCAATCGGTCCACCTCTATGACGGGTACGGCCGAGAGGTGAGCGACCGAGTAAGATTCCGCGATTCCGGTTCAGGAAGTCTTTCCTTCGACGTGGCAGCTTTGCCAAGTGGCATTTATCTGCTGTCCACGCCTGGAGGGGTTACCCGAGTGGTTCGCCGCTAACTATTTACGCCGAGTCTTGTGCCAGGGCATCACGCACCCGCCGCGGCAGCTTGGCCACCACTAGGGCATAGCTATGATCGATGAGCTCACGCAGCAGGGCATTGGATAAATCGCCCTTCTCCACGTGTAGGGTGTTCCAGTGGCGTTTGTTCATGTGCCAGCCCGGCACGATAGACGGGTAGCATTCACGGAGTTCTACGGCGCGGTCTGGATCGCACTTTAGGTTAATCCGGAAGTCTCCCTCGTCCAGGCCCGTGAGGGCGAACATTTTGCCGCCTACCTTCATCACTAGCGTATCGGGCCCGAAGGGGAGGGTTTCCGCCACGGACTGCTTGGCCAGGCAGTAATTCCGAAATTCATCGAGGTGCATCACTAAAATTAGGCTGGTATTGGCTAAAGTAAGGGATTTAAGGTAGGTACACGGGGGTGATTTCTTACCTTTAGGGAATCTCGCTTCTGCGGTCACCTAGCCTACATGAAAACTTGGATTATTCAGTTCCTCGCGGTGCTGCTCAGTATGAGCGCCTCCGCACAGTACGCGCTTCGCGGTACCGTCAACGACGGGGAAGGAGACGCCGTTGCTTTCGCTAACGTGGCCCTCTACCGGGCGGCGGACACTACCCTCGTTAAAGTCGAACTGACCGATAATACCGGGAGCTTCATCCTGCCCAACTTGGCCGGCACTACCTATGCGCTAGTCGTGACCTATCTAGGCGCCGCCGACCTCCGCATAAACGATATTCGCGTAGCGGCCGATGTAGACCTTGGCACCCTAGTGTTGGCCCCGGGGGGTATCGAGTTGGCGGGAGCCACCGTCACGGCGACCCGCGCCCTGGTGGAGGTGAAGACGGACCGGACGGTGTTCAATGTGCAGGGGACCATCAACGCGACCGGCAATAATGGCCTCGAATTACTGCGCATGACCCCCGGCGTAGACGTTGATAACAACGACAACATTTCGGTGCTGAGCCGCTCCGGCGTGCTGGTCTACGTCGACGGCCGTCGGCTACCGCTCTCGGGCGTGGACCTGAGTAATTACCTGCGCACCCTCACCGCCGATCAAATCGACCGCATCGAGGTCATTACCAGTCCTGGAGCCCGGTACGAGGCGGAGGGCAACGCGGGCATTCTGGATATCCGGCTGAAGAAAGCGGAGGACGAGGGAGCCAACGGATCCGTGGCCGCTTCCGGAAGTCAGGGGCGCTACGCCCGCTACACCCTGACTGGAATCGGGAATTACCGCAACCGCTCCCTCAACGCCTTCGCCAACGTCAGCTACAACGTTTACGAGACCTACAGCCGTACGCACGGCAACAGCCGGCAGAACGAATACCGGCTCATCGACGATCTGTACAGCAAGCCGCAGGCCAAGACACCAGCCTTTCGGGGGGGCGTCGACTACTTCCTCAGCAAAAAATCTACGCTTGGGGTACTTTACACCGGCCAGTACGAGAATAATCGACGCGACATCGCTAACAGTACCGAGATTTCCCAGCTCAGTAGCATCAGGCTAAATCCAGACAGTACGCTGCGGGGCGGGGTCGACGGCAGGGGCAATCACAACCAGACCACCCTCAACCTTAATTATTCGCTGGCCATCGGCAAGGGGCACGCGCTCAACGTGGACCTTAACCAGGGCCGGTTTCGTAACGACGACGTACTCGATCAGCCCAATCGCTTTTTCGCACCCGACGGCCAGCTCCTTTCGGTGCAGGACAATTACTTCGATACGCCGCGCGACATCGACATCTACACCGCCAAAGTCGACTACGACTTCCCCCTGGGCAAGGCGGCGGCGAGCGCGGGTGTCAAGTTTTCCAACGTACATACCGACAATACCTTCCTATACTACGATGGGTTACCCCCCCGTACGCTGCTGGTCGAAAGCAACAGCAACCGCTTCACGTACGACGAGAACGTCTATGCGGCATACTTTAGCTACGGGGCCAGCCTGAGCGATAAGGTGAGCTACAGTGGGGGCCTGCGGGTGGAGGCAACGGACGCGTACGGAGAACTGTCGGCCCTCGATCCTTCCCTGAGCGAGCCGGATGTAAGCTTTAACTACGTCTCCCTCTTCCCTAACGCCGCGCTTTCGTACGCCGCCGCCGAGGGGCACACGTTCAACCTCAGTTACGGACGCCGCATTAACCGGCCTGACTACAGTGTACTTAACCCCTTTCGGGTGCAACTCAACAAGCTCAGTTACGAGCGTGGCAATCCCCGACTGCGGCCGGAAATCGTCAACAACTACGAAATCGGCTACACACTAGGGGGGCGCTATAACTTTAAATTAGCCTACAGTCGCACGTCGGATCAAATCACTACCCTGTACAGTCCGGATACGATCGATCCGCGGGCGGCCTTTGTTACTTATGCTAATCTGGCGGAACAACAGGTCTTTTCCCTTAACGCCAGCGGCCCCGTTCAGCTTACCGAGTGGTGGCGGCTGTACATGAATGCGTCGGCAAGTTACATCGATAACCAGGCGGATTACGGTCACGAGGGTAGGGTCAATGTGCAGGTATTTAATTACCGCATCATCACCCAGCAAACGTTCACCCTACCGGGGGACCTCACCGGGGAAATCACCGGTTACTACTTCGGCCCTGGGGTCGCCGGCGCTACCCTGGAGTACGAAGACTTTGGCATGCTCGGGATCGGCTTGCAGCGCAGTTTTTTCAACAACCAACTCAGCGTGAAGCTCTCCGGGAATGACCTGCTTCGTACGAATGTTTTTCGTGGCTCCAGCGACTTTAACGGCCTCTTCACTACCTTAAACGTGCTGCGCGACAGCCGGCGGGTGGCCCTCAGCCTGAGCTACGATTTTGGCAACCAGAAGGTCCGCAGCCGCCGCCGCCAGACGGGGCTGGACGAAGAGGCAAAACGCGTGAAGTAAGGCCAAACCTTTCGCTGCCTCAGAAAAGCAATTCTTTCACCACGGCGGCAAAGCCGCGGCTGGCCCGCACTAAGTCGCCATTCGTTAATAGTAGATCGTAGCCGTGGCCCTCCCGATAAATTTCCTTAATGGCGGACCGATTGATGATGGACGAACGATGAATGCGCAGAAATTGCGCGGGGTCCAGGCGGGCCTCGGATTCCTTCAGGCTGTACTGGCTGAGGAAACTGCGCTCCGCGGTAATAATGGTCGAATAGTCCCCCTCCGCGCGAATACACAGAATGTCGGGGACGGGAAGCGCCACGTACTTATTTGCCCGGGGTACCATGATGCGATCCGGATAGCGCGTGGTGTCGTCGCGCAGTTGCTGTGCCAGACGGGCAACATTCGATTGGGGCTCACCCGTGCGCTGCGGGAGGCGGGCAATCGCTTTGGCGAAACGCGCTTTGGTGTACGGCTTGAGCAAGTAATCGACGGCGTGCAGCTCAAAAGCTTCGAGCGCATACTGGTCGTAGGCGGTGCTGAAGATGATGAGGGGAAGCTCCTCCAGGCGAGATAGCACCTCCAGGCCAGTCAACCCCGGCATCTGGATGTCGAGAAACAACAGTTCGGGCTGGTGGGCTTCGATCAGGCGCAGCGCATCCACTCCATTGGCCGCTTCCCCGACGACAATCAGGTCAGCATAATCACTGAGGTATTCCAGCAACAGCTGACGGGCGGGCGCTTCGTCGTCGATCACTAGTGCTTTGCGGAGCATAAACAAGGGGTATGGAGAACGAACAGGTAGTACCCCGCCCCGGCTGACTTACAATGAGCAAATCTGATTGGTAGAGGAGGGACAAGCGGCGTCGGGTGTTTTCGATGCCGTAGCCATAGCTGACGGCGTCGGGAAGAAAACCCACCCCGTTGTCCACTATTTCTAGCCTAAGGCGGCCGGCATTTTCCCGGGCATAAATCTGAATACTTCCCCCGGACACCAGCGGCAACAGGCCGTGACGTACTGCATTCTCTACCAGGGGTTGCAGTAATAAGGGCGGCAGCAAAGCCTGCTTGAGTTCCGGTGTGTCGACCCGGATCGTGTAACACAGGCGATCTCCGAAACGGGCCTGCTCCAGGGCGAGGTAGTCCGTGACGAATTGCAGCTCAGAAGCGAGGGGAAGCTGGTCCGACCGGTTGGCTCGTAACTGATAGCGAAAGAGGTCGCTAAGCTGGGCGATCAGGTCGCGGGTATGTTCCTGGCCGGGGCCGGTTGAGGCACTAATCGTGTTGAAGGCGTTGTATAAGAAATGGGGGTTAAGCTGGGCCTTGAGGGCACTAAGCTCGCTGGCCAGGGCCAGCCGTTCGCTCTCGGCGCGGGCAGCCTCCGTGGTACGGAGATCCTGGTAGTAGTGCCAGGCGTGAAAGATGCCGAACTGCAGCACGTAAAAAAGGGCGGGAATGTAGACGTCCCACCACTCCCCCGGCCCCCGTAGGTGACCGCCACCGAAAAAGGTATCGACTAACCAGTAGTAGGAAAGCTGCCACCCCTTCACCCATATCGGCAGCATAACCAAATTTACTAATACCCGGTAACCCAGGGGCCAGCGCCGTAGCGTCCGAAACGTCAGGTACCAAATGGGTAGCGTATAGAGCGCCTTGAGGGAGTAATCTAGATAGGCGATTCGCCAGTTCAGGTAATCAAACAGTCCCGCCGGTGCCCCGTACCCCTGTGGATAAGAAAGGCGAAGGACGACCATATAGAACAGGGCAAAAACCAGGTACAAGCCGGCGACCAGTAAGACCTCCCGCCATGGCCAGTGTCGGCGCTCATTCATAATTACAATGATAAGGACTTCCACCGGGTCCGCTTTTGCCCCCCCGGTGACCAGCCATTTGCGGGGGGTGAGCAACCATTAAAGAGTTGGCTCGTCCCTGGTGAATACGCTCATCCGTCGTTGGTGGCCGTCCATCGAAAGTAGCGGGTGAAGTGTACCTAGATCGCCTAAGTTTGTGGCAATCAATCAATTAAATATAACCCCACGATGAAAACCTGGCTTACCTATCTCCTTTTTTTATTTCTTTGCACCAGCGCCCGCGCCCAGTTTACGGTAAAGGGACAGGTTCAAGATGCCGACGGGGCGCCCCTTGCTTTTGCCAACGTAGCCCTCTACCTGAGCCAGGATTCTACCCTCGCGAAGGTAGAGACGACGGACGATGCCGGCCTATTCCGGTTGGAAGACATAGCGGCAGCCACCTACGACCTATCCATCACCTTTCTCGGAGCGCCGGAACTTCGCCGCCCGGCCATCAACTTGCAATCCGACGCCGACCTGGGCGTACTTGCCCTGGCCCCTGCGGCGGTAGAACTGGCCGAAACGACCGTCACCGCCCGCCGCGCACTGGTCGAAGTAAAGCCCGACCGCACGGTGTTTAACGTTGAGGGTACGATCAATGCCGTCGGCAACAACGGCCTCGAGTTACTGCGCAAAGCTCCCGGCGTAACCATCGACAACAACGATAACATCAACGTGCTGAGTCGGGCGGGCGTGCTGCTGTACGTGGATGGGCGTAGACTTCCCCTACAGGGCCAAGACCTGAGTAATTACTTGCGCAACTTGACCGCCGAGCAGATCGATCGCATCGACATCATCACCAACCCGGGCGCCAAGTACGAGGCGGAGGGCAACGCCGGCATCATCGACATCCGCCTGAAGCGACCGGATGACGAAGGCGCCAATGGCTCGCTGAGCACCAACGCCAGCCAGGGGCGCTACTTCCGGGTCGGGGTCGATGCCACCGGTAACTACCGCAACCGCTGGGTGAATGTCTACGGCACGCTGGGCTATAACGGCATCGAGAACTTTAACGAAATGATCTTCGAGAACTACCAGAACGGACTCTTGCTAAAGGAAGTCAACCTAGGACGCTACAGCGGACAGACGGCGAACTACCGGGTGGGGGCAGACTTTCGCGTGGGCGATCAGCATACCATCGGGGTGCTCGTTGGCGGCCGGTACAATGATGCCACTAACCTGGGCAAAAACGAAACGGGCGTGTTTAATCTGTCCGGGGGTACCCCCCTTTACGATTCTACCCTCATCGCCCGTAACGTAACGGACAGCGACCGCGGCCAGAACACCGTCAACGTGAATTATCGCTTCGTGGTCGGGGAAGACCGTACCCTCAACGTAGACCTCGACTACGGACGCTTCCGGAATGATCAGTCGCTAAACCAGCCCAATCGGTACTTTGATTTTGAAGGAAACCCGTTAAGCAGCTTCCTGAACTTCTTCGAAACGCCGACGGACATTGACATCTACACCGCCAAGGCCGACTATGAGCAGCCCCTGGCTGGGGGAGTACTGAGCGTGGGTACCCGCTTTAGCCGGGTGCGGACCTTTAATACCTTCCTTTTTTTTGACTACCAAGAGGGTGCGCTCGCTAACCGGACGCTGGACGTGCGGCGAAGCAACCAATTCGACTACTCCGAAGACGTCTATGCCGGCTACCTGAGTTATGCCGGTCAACTCGGTGCACGCTGGAAATTCAACGCCGGCCTACGCACCGAACTCACTGACGCTACCGGGGAACTGACGCCGTTTGACGTGGACCTGCAAGAATCCCCCGTGGAACAGAATTACGTGAGCTTTTTTCCCAACGCTGGGCTCACCTACGCCCTAAACGCACCGAAGGGTAACACCCTTAACCTGGCCTACGGGCGGCGCATCAACCGGCCGGACTACAACGTTTTGAATCCCTTCCGGCAGCAGCTGAGTCAGTTGAGCTACGAGCGCGGTAACCCCTTCCTACGCCCCGAAATCGTGGATAACCTGGAGCTCGGCTACACCCACGCCTACCGCTACAACCTGAAAGTGGCCTACAGCAGCACGGCTAACCAAATCACCCGCCTGATCGGTCCCGACCCGGTGGACCCCCGGGCCGGCTTCATCAGTTGGGATAACCTGGCTACCCAGACGGTTTGGTCGGCTAACTTCAGCGCCCCCGTGCAAGTAACCGAGAAGTACAACATCTACGCGAACCTATCGGCCAGCTACACCGATAATCAGGCCCGTTACAACGACGGTGGGGTGGTAGACGTACAGGTGTTCAGCTACGGGGGCTTTATCCAGAATACGGTCAATCTCCCGTGGGGCTTCACGGCGGAGGTGGGCGGCTACTTCAGCGGGCCGGGTGTATGGGGCGGCGTCTTTCGGTACCAGGCGCTGGGGGCACTGAACGTGGGGCTACAGCGCAAATTCTTAGGTGACCAGTTCAACGTGAAGCTCAGCGGCAACGACCTATTCTTCACTTCGGGTTGGCGGGGCGAGAGCGAATTCAACGGCCTGCGCAGCGTCGGCAGTGGCAACTGGGACAGCCGGCGGGTGGGCCTCTCCCTAAGCTACAATTTCGGCAACCAGAAGGTCAAGAGCCGAAATCGCAAGACCGGTCTCGAAAATGAAGCGGGCCGGGTTGGAGAGTAACGCCAAAATGACAGACCTCGGAGGTCTGTCAGTCTGACAGACGCGCGCTGCCTTACCTTTGCGGCTCAAACAGTTCTTATGGTATCGATCATCATGGGCTCGGACTCGGACCTATCCATCATGCGGGAGGCGGCCGAGGCGCTCGCTGACTTTGGCATCCCGGTAGAGGTGACGGTCGTTTCGGCACACCGTACGCCCGACCGGTTGTTCGCATATGCCAGGGGGGCGGCGGCGCGCGGAGTGCAGGTGATCATCGCGGGAGCGGGGGGAGCCGCCCACCTGCCGGGCATGGTCGCGAGCCTGTGTCCGCTGCCGGTCATCGGGGTACCCATCAAGAGCCGGAATAGCATGGAGGGCTGGGACTCCGTGCTGTCGATCCTGCAGATGCCAGGGGGGATCCCGGTCGCTACGGTAGCCCTAGACGGGGCGAAGAATGCCGGTTTACTGGCCGCCCGTATTCTGGGGGCGACCGACCCAGACATCCGGCAGCGGGTGGTCGACTACCAGGAGCGTCTAAGGCAGGCCGTGGAGGAAAAGTATACTCGCTTAGAGCGGGACGGCTGGAAGTAGGAATGGCCTAGGGCTGCGCGGGTGCCTTGTCGTAACTTCGCCCGTTCTCATCGCGTCACCGCCCCAAAGTATCCAGCATGTCATCCGTGGAAATGAAAGCCGACAATTTCATCGAAGAAATTATCCTTGAAGACCTCGCATCCGACCAGCACGCCGGCCGTATTCACACCCGTTTCCCCCCCGAGCCTAATGGCTACCTCCATATTGGCCACGCCAAGGCCATCGTCATCAATTTTGAAACCGCTAAGAAGTTTGGGGGCACGACGAACCTGCGGATGGATGATACCAATCCCACCACCGAAGAAACGCTCTTCGTCGATAACATCCAGCACGACATCCGCTGGTTAGGTTACGAATGGGCAGGGGAGACGCGTTACGCCTCGGACTACTTCAACGAACTCTATCAGTTTGCCCTAAAACTCATCGATAAGGGCCTGGCCTACGTAGATGATTCCTCGGCCGCGGAGATCGAGGCCCAGAAGGGTGACATCGGCGTGCCCGGTAGCCACAGTCGCTTCCGCGACCGCAGGCCAGAAGAAAACCGCGACCTATTCGAGCGCATGAAGGCCGGAGAATTCCCCGACGGCAGCAAGGTGCTGCGCGCCAAGATCGACATGGGGCATCCCAATCTGCTGCTCCGCGACCCCGTTTTGTACCGCATTAAACACGAGGCCCACCACCGCACGGGCGACGCCTGGTGCATCTATCCGCTCTACGATTTTGCTCACGGCGAGAGCGATTCCATCGAGGAGATTACCCACTCGCTGTGCAGCCTGGAGTTTCGCCACCACCGCGACCTCTACAACTGGCTCATTGAGGCCCTGGAGATCTTTCCCAGCCGGCAAATCGAATTTGCGCGGATGAACGTCGACTACTTTATCACCTCCAAGCGCAAGCTCAAGTTGCTCATCGAGGAGGGGGTGGTCAACGGGTGGGACGACCCCCGCATGAGCACCCTAGCCGGCCTGCGCCGCAAAGGCTACCCCGCCGAAGCGATCCGCAACTTCTGCATCGACACCGGCGTCACCCGCCGCGAGAACCAGCAGAGCCTGGACCTGCTCGAATTCAAGGTGCGCGAAGTGATGAACCGCGACGCCGACCGCTACATGGCCGTCCTCGACCCAGTCAAACTCGTCATCACCAACTACCCCGCGGGCCAAACCGAGCAACTAGATACCGAGAACAACCCAGAGGACGCAAACCGGGGAACCCGCCAGCTGCCCTTCAGTCGGGAGATTTATGTCGAGCGCGATGACTACCGCAAGGAGCCACAAAACCGTAAGTATTACCGCCTGGCCCCGGGAAAGGACGTCCGTTTGAAGAGCGCCTATATCATCCACTGCACAGGCCATGAGGCCGATGCCGACGGGAGGGTGACTCAGATTAACTGTACTTATTATTCAGATTCCAAGTCCGGAGAAGACACTAGTGGGGTGAAGGCAAAGGGTACGCTGCACTGGGTCAACGCCGCCACGGCGATCGACCTGGAGGTACGCCTGTACCAACCTCTCTTCACGGACCCCACCCCGATGGATCACGTGGACCGCGACTTTATGGACTTCATCAACCCCGATAGCCTGACCGTCGTGACCGCCAAGGGCGAACCTGCGCTGGCGCAGGCCGAGGTAGGACAGGCATTCCAATTTCTGCGGCAGGGCTACTTTACCGTCGATCCCGATTCGGCCCCCGCCAAGCCGGTCATGAACTTGACGGTGGGGCTGAAATCTGGCTTTAAAGGCTAGGTGCAACTACCTAACCGCCCGACTTCTTAGTATTGCGGTAGCCCATTGCGAGGAGGAGGTCAACGACCCGGTCGCGCTGGTCGCCCTGCACAATGATCTCGCCGTCCTTAACGGAGCCCCCTACGCCGCAGCTGATTTTGAGCGATTTTCCTAGGGCCACTAAGGCGTCTTCAGGACCGGTAAAGCCGCCGACGAGGGTGGCGGCCTTGCCTCGGCGGTACTTGCGATCTACCCGGACGCGCAAGGCATCCGCTTTCATGGCACCTGCGTCCGCGCCCGACGCTGCTGCCTCCCCAGGGGATACGTCAGGCCCAGGGGGAAGGTCGCCCAGGCCCGCCAGGGCGGAGAAGGGATTATCGGCGGCAGGAGAAGCTTTTGGGGAGTAGTTTTTCTTGGCCATGTGCCTAAGTTGATTTTCTGACCGTGGGCGGAGGGATGGACAGTGCGCCAGCATCTACGGAAGCGGCAACCTCCGGCTTGAAACGAAATACCAACCCTAGGTAAGCAGCGCGCGATACCCGGAACCACCACACGAAAAGAACGGCGAAGATACCGATGAGGGCCGCAAAGGAGGCCAGCATGGACCACCCCAGTACCCAGTGCAGCAGCATCACGACCCCCAGACAAAAGAAACCGGAACCGATGTAGGAGATAAACATGGCTCCGTAATAAAAGCCCGGCTCCGGAAAGTAGTTTTGTCCGCAAGCGGGGCAATGGCGGTACTGAGCAAAGGGGTCACGGAATGAAAAGGATCCCGTGGGAAAGAGCTCCCCGCGATGGCAGGTAGGGCATTTAAGCGCAAAAATGCTGAAGGCTTTACTTGCCATAAGGACTAATTTTTTAGGATAGGGGACCCACCGTTGGCGATCGGTGGAAACTTAGCGCGTGATATTCCGATAATAGCAGCCTACCGACTAAAGTTTTATATATTAGGACTCGAAACCCACCCGCTGATCGGGTATCGTTCGTGCAGAAGTCACACGTCTTGAAAAGGTAAGTTGGAATGCGTCAGTTAAAAATAAGTAATAAAATCACCAGCCGCGAGAGCATCGCCCTGGAAAAGTACCTGACGGATATCGGGAAAATAGACCTGTTGACCCCGGAAGATGAAGCTGAACTGGCCGCACGCATCCGTAGTGGGGACGAGCTGGCCCTCGAACGGCTCACCAAGGCCAACCTGCGCTTCGTAGTTTCGGTAGCTAAACAGTATCAAAATCAGGGTCTCAGCCTATCCGACTTAATTAATGAAGGCAATGTCGGCCTCATTAAGGCCGCCCGACGGTTTGACGAGACCCGGGGTTTCAAATTCATCTCCTACGCGGTGTGGTGGATCCGCCAGAGCATCATGCAGGCCATCGTAGAGTACAGTCGCCTGGTCCGGATGCCCAATAACAAAGCAGCCGGCTACACCAAGGTGACTCAAGCCATCGCCAGTTTTCAACAGGAACACGAGCGGGAACCCGAGCCCGATGAGCTGGCCGAGGTATTACAAATATCGGTAGCGGACGTGGAGCGCGCCATGCGCGGACGCATGCGTCACCTCTCCTTTGATGCCCCGGTGGCCGGCGACGATTCCGACATTACCATGCTGGATACGCTCTCCAACGACGAGGGGTCCAATCCCGATCTGAAGGTTATGGGGGAGTCTTTAAGCAAGGAAGTCGTGGCCAACCTCAATCTTCTCGCCCCCCGCGAGCGCGCCGTGCTTGCCGCGTACTTTGGCCTCGACGGCGAAGAACAACTTAACCTGGAGGAGATCGGCGATCGGTTTGACCTCACCCGCGAACGCGTCCGCCAGATCAAGGAACGGGCTATTCGTCGCCTGCGACGCAGTCGGAATAAAAATTTGCTGCGGAGCTATTTGGGGTAAGTTGGTGATTTACCCTTTACGAAGGACGAAAAAACAATTACCCTATGGGCTGCCGCTGGGGTAGGGGGGAGGGAGTGCATGGGGATTACTCCTGGTGCCTCACCACCCGAAAGCCTAAGCCGGTGATGTCAGGGAGGGGGTCTTCGCGGGAGTACTGGGAGACGACCAGACGGTACTCGCCGGTGTCCGCAAAGCGGGTACCTTCCTGTAGGGCGATGTCGGCGCTGCATCCGGTGCTGCTGCAGTCGCCGTACCATTCGCCGAAGTTGTTGGCCAACTGGAGGGAGAGGGGCTGCTGCAGCAGCCGTCCGTCGGGCAGGTGAGTGGTCAGGCGCACGTAGAAATTTTGGGAAGGGAAGTCAGGAGCATGATCCACGCTCAGGACCAGGTCGTACTGTTGGCTGGTGTCGTTGATTTTATAGACGTAGTTGACGCTGTCGGCGTAAGCCCAACCCTGCGGTCCAAGATCTGCATGTTCCGTGAAAACCACCTCCGGACCGCCACAGCCTGTGAGGAACAGGCCGAGGGGGACGAGCACGAGCGCCCTAAGTCCCCTTGTCTTCACGAAAAGTATTCCTTCATGCGCTCGAAGAAGCCCTTGTCGCCCTTTTCAAGCTTGGGGTCGAAGTTCTCCATGCCGCGCATGCGCTCCAGCAGTTCGGTTTCTTCCCGGCTCAGTTTCTTGGGGGTCCAGATGTTGACGTGAATGAGTTGATCGCCGCGTCCGTGGCTCTGCAGGGCGGGGAGGCCCTTGCCGCGCAGGCGGAAGATCTTACCGGACTGGGTGCCCGCGGGGACCTTTATCTTCACCCGACCGGCGATGGTCGGTACTTCGACCGAGGTGCCCAGGGCGGCGTCGGCGAAGTTGAGGTAGAGGTCGTAAATGAGCTTCTGGCCGTCGCGCTGCAGCTCTTCGTGGGGCTTCTCCTGGATGTTGATCAGTAGGTCGCCGGGGGGACCACCGCGGCGACCGGCGTTGCCCTTGCCCCGCATACTGAGTTGCATGCCTTCCTCGACGCCGGCGGGGATGTTGACTTCAATGGTGTCTTCGCCATATACGCGGCCGTCGCCTTTACAGTTAGTACAGATGGCCTTGATCTGGGTGCCGGTGCCGGAACAGGTCGGACAGGTCGTCGTGGTGGCCATCTGCCCAATAAAGGTCGACCGGACCTGACGCACCACGCCGGCGCCGCCACAAGTCTTACAGGTTTCGACGCTGGTTTCGTCCTTGGCCCCGCTGCCGTCGCACACCTCACACTCCCGCTGTCGCTTGACCTTGATGCGCTTTGCGACGCCTTCGGCAATCTCTTCTAGGGTCAGGGGAACTTTAATCCGGAGGTTGGAGCCGCGTTCGCCACGGGGTTGCCGCCGGGCGCCCCCGCCGCCCCCGCCGCCGAAAAAGGAGCCAAAGGCGCCACCACCGTCGCCGAACATGTCGCCGAACTGGGACATAATGTCCTCCATCGTCATGCCGCCGCCTGCGCCGCCGCCGAAGCCCCCCTGTCCGTTCACGCCGGCGTGGCCGAAGCGGTCGTAGCGCGCACGCTTATCCCCGTCGTTGAGGACGTCGTAGGCCTCCGCGGCTTCCTTGAATTTATCCTCCGCCGCCGCATTGTCGGGGTTGCGGTCGGGGTGGTACTTCATGGCCAGCTTGCGGTAGGCCTTGCGGAGGGATTCGGAATCGGCGTCTTTCGGCACACCGAGTACCTCGTAGTAATCTCTTGCCATGGGGGCTGCTTAAAGTGTTCGGAGCGCCGCTAGTGACTATCTCCCTACCACGACCTTGGCGTGGCGGATGATGCGGTCGTTAAGGGTGTATCCGCGTTCCACGGTGTCTACGACCCGCCCCTTCGATTCGGGACTAGGGATTTCTGTCACGGCTTCGAACAAGTCGGGGTTGTAAGCTTCCCCGGTGCTGTCCATGGGTTGGAGGCCCTGGGAGGCGAGGGCCTGCATCAGCTTTTTGTGGACCAGTCCGATACCATTGTTCCAGATCTCGGCTGTCCCTTCGTCGTTATGAGCAAGCTGAGCGGCCCGGTCAAAATCGTCAAGTACCGGCAGCAGGGCCTTCATGGTCTTATTACTGGCCGTGTCCATCATTTGCAGACGCTCGCGCTGGGTGCGGCGCTTGAAGTTGTCGAACTCAGCGTAGAGCCGGAGATAGCGGTCTTCCTTCTCCTGCAGGCGCTGTTGCAGTTCCTTCATATCTACACGATCGGGGAGCTCCTGCTGTAGATCATCGTCCGATTTCAAGTCTTGCTCAAGCACGTGCTCCTCGGGGGCGGCGGCGCTGTGGTCCAGCATCTCGTCGTCCACAATGGGTTGGTCGGGGTTTTTTTTACTCATGGTGAAAAAGCGTTTAAGCACAGATACAGTAGGCAAACTTGGGGCCACGGGGTGGATGCGGAAACTTTGTCAGGTCGGACTGTCGATTTCTGCCACTACAGGCGCAGGCGGAAGCCCTCCTGCTGCAGCTGCCGGTAACGTTCCTCGTCGAAGCGGTAGAGGCGGGCGGGCCGGTGGGCGACACCCTCCTGCATGCGCTTGAGGTCGACGAGGAGGTCCATGGACAAGATTTTTTTGCGGAAGTTGCGCTTTTCCAGTTGCGTTTCCCAGATGGCTTCGTAGAGGTGCTGCAGGTCGGTCAGGGTGAATTCGGGGGGCAGCAGCTCAAAGCCTACCGGGCGGGTGCGGACACTGCGCTTGAGGTGCTCGAAGGCGGAGTGGACGATGTCATCGTGGTCGAAAGCCAATTCCTGGACGGAGTGGAGATCGTGCCACTGCACGTCGCGGGAAAGCGCGCCATCAGCGTGGGGCTGGAAGTTAGCAATCTTGACTAGGCTGTAGTAGGCCACCGTAATCACGCGGCCGTGGGGATGACGCCCCGGGGTGCCGAAGGTGCAGAGCTGTTCGAGGTAGACATTCTCCAATCCGGTGGTTTCCCGCAGCACGCGCTGGGCGGCCTCGTCGAGGTCCTCGTCCTGGCGCACGAAATAGCCGGGCAGGGCCCAGTAATTCTCGTAAGGTTCTTCGCTGCGGCAAATCAGCAAAATCTTCAGGGCTCCCTCGTCGAATCCGAAAATTACGTTGTCTACCGTGAAGGCAGATTTAAAGTAGTAGTCGAACTGTTTTTTCGGGCGCACAAAAATCGATTTGGCCAAAGATAGCCAGATCGCGCGTGGAGCCTGCCGGACCATGGCGCTTATTAATCGAAAAATGGCGGCCGTCCGTCCACTTCCCCTACACCTGCGGCCGCGCCGTGCGTATCTTTGGGTAATCATTCAAGTGGTGCATCCCACCGTACAAAACTCTTACTAAGTGAATCGTTTCCTTCCCTTTTTGCTGCTTCTCCTATCTGCTAGCGTCTTTTCCCAGGCAACTGCCCCCAGCGCCGAAGAGATTGCTAAGACCTACATCGAAAACATCGGCGGCGAAGAAGCCTGGCTTGCCATCAAGGCCACCCGCATGGAGGGCAAGGCCAACATGCAGGGCATGGAATTCCCGATGACGCTGGTCGCCGCGGAGGGAAACAAGATGCGGCTGGACATCGATATTCAGGGCAACAAGCTTACGCAGGCTTACGACGGACAGACGGCGTGGATGCTCTTCCCCATGCAGGGCATCACCGAGCCCAAGGCGATGACCGATGAGGAAGCCGCAGATTTTGCCGACAGCCCTTTCGTAACCGAATTCATCAACTCCGCCGAACGGGGCTACACCCTGGAGTCCGTCGAGGGCAAAGAGGTGGAAGGAACCCCCACCTACGGCGTACGGGTCACCAAGGACGGCGGCTACGACCGCACTTACTACTTTGAAACCGAGAATATGGTCCCCATTATGATGGAAAGCGTAGCCAAGGGGGGGCCTATGAAGGGCATGCCCGCAGAAACTTACCTCAGCGATTATCAGGAAGTGGAGGGTCTCGTGATCCCCATGTTCTTCGAGCAGAAGGTTAACGGGCAGACCGTCATGAAGATGACCTTCACCGGCATGGAGCTCGACCCGGAAATTCCCGCTGAATATTTCTCGATGGAGCAGTAGGCATCCTATACCACACACAATAAGGCGGGGCCGCGGGTGCAAGGGGACAACCCGATCGCCGTGGCCCCGTCGTCGTTTATTCACTTACCCCACCCCTATGCGCCTTTTCGTACTCTCCGTACTCTTTTGCCTTTCCACGCAGCCGGCCGCAGTTGCCCAGGCGGATTTTGAAACCACCACTGCCCTCTTTGGCGACCTACAAGCCCGCCTGATCGGTCCGGCCACGATGAGCGGGCGCGTAACCTGCCTGGCCGTTGACCCAACCGACGAAACCACCGTCTACGTCGGTTCCGCAAGTGGCGGCATCTGGAAGACGGCGAATGCCGGGGCGACGATCGACCCTATTTTTGACGACTACACCCAGAGCATTGGTGCCATTGCCATAGCGCCCTCCGACCCGCAGACGGTTTACGTGGGTACGGGAGAACCCTGGCCCCGCAACAGCGTCAGTATCGGAGAGGGTATGTACCGCTCGAACGACGGTGGTCGGCGCTGGGAGGCCATTGGCCTGCCGGAGAGCGAACGCATCGCCGCCATCGTGGTGCATCCGGAAGATCCGCAAACCGTCTTCGTCGCAGCCCTCGGCCCCCTCTGGAGCGACGGACAGGAGCGCGGGGTGTACCGCTCAACCGATGGTGGCCAACAATGGGAACGGGTCCTCTACCTTGATGCCTCCACCGGAGCGGCGGACATCAGCCTGGATCCCGCCAATCCCGACGTACTCTACGCCTCCATGTGGAGCCATCGGCGGACGCCTTACTCCTTCGATTCCGGTTTCGGGGGCACCTCCGGTCTCTACCGGTCTACCGACGGCGGCAACACCTGGACCCCCCTCACCGAGGGACTCCCCGCCGAGAAACTCGGGCGGATCGGAATCGCGGTAGCCCCGGGGAACGGACGGGTCATTTACGCCAGCGTGGAGACCGGTACCAAAAAAACCAAGGGCTTGTACCGCAGCGACGATGGGGGCGACCGGTGGGAACTGGTGGACCGCGGCTTCAATAATCAGGTCCGGCCTTTTTATTTCGCCGGATTGACGGTGGACCCTTCCAATGACAGCATCGTAGCCAAGAACGGCCTCAGTGGCATGATTAGCCAAGATCGCGGTACAACTTGGCGGGACTTCGACCCCTACGTTCACTCCGACGCCCACGCGATCTGGATCGACCCGCGGGACGGCCGCCACCTACTGGTAGGAACTGACGGGGGCGTCTACGAGAGCCGCGACCGGGGCCGCACCTTCAAGATGTGGCAGAACCTACCCCTGAGTCAATTCTACCACGTGGGAGTAGACAACGCCTCCCCTTACCGCATTTATGGCGGGCTCCAGGACAACGGAAGTTGGTTCGGCCCCAGCAGCAAGCCCGGCGGCATTACAAATGGAGATTGGGTAAAAACCTTCGGGGGCGATGGTTTCTACAGTTTTCGCCATCCGACGAAGGAACACATTATCTTCAGCGAGTACCAGGGCGGTAACTTGGTCCGCTACGACGAGCGCACCGGTCGGGCTAAGCGCATCGCCCCCTACCGCACCGCTGCGGACGATCCGCTTCGCTTCAATTGGAGTGCCCCCGTACACGTCAGCGCTGACGGGGAGCGCCTCTATTTTGCCGCGCAGTATTTGTTTCGTTCCAGTGACGATGGCGACAGCTGGCAGCGCATCAGCCCCGACCTGACCACCAACGACACGGCCTTCCAACAACAGCAACTAAGCGGGGGCCTGACTATCGATAATTCCGGGGCGGAAGCCTACACCACCATCTACACCATCGCGGAGAGCCCGGTGGATGACCAAACGGCCTGGGTGGGTACCGACGACGGGAACCTCCAACTCACCCGCGACGGCGGTGGCCATTGGGAGCTCCTGAGTACTGACATTCCGGGGCTGCCCGCGGGCAGCTGGGTGACCTTCGTGGAACCCAGCCCGCACGCCGCGGCCACGGCCTTCGTAACCTTTGATAATCACCGCCGGGGGGATATGGACACTTACCTGTACCGAACCGATGATGCGGGTCAGTCCTGGACGCGGCTCCAAGACGACGACTTGGAAGGCTACGCCCTTTCGGTGCGCCAGGACCTGGTCAACCCGGACCTCCTCTTCCTCGGAACCGAGTTCGGCTTGTTCATCAGCCTCGACCGCGGCGAAAGCTGGGCCCCCTTCCGCAACAGCTTGCCCCGGGTGGGCATCCGCGACATGGTGATCCAGCCCGACGCGTCGGATCTCGTGATGGCAACCCACGGCCGCGGCATTGCCATTCTGGACGACGTCGAGGCGCTGCGCCAAATTACGCCGGCCCTGACTCAGGAGCCCATTACCTTCCTGCGCACCCCGGTCACCTACTTCACCGACGACACCGATGCGGGGGAGGGGCGCTTCGCCGGGAGCGGGAATTTCGTAGGGCCTAATCCCAGCCGGGCCGCGCGCATCATGTACTATGCGGCCAAGCGACACACCTTCGGCAAGATGTACGTGGAGATCTACCGCGACGGCGAGCTCATCCGCACCCTACAGGCGGGAAAGAGCGCCGGCCTGAACCTGGTTTCCCTGCCGATCACGACCCCCAAACCGAAATCGCCACCCAGCGACAACCGGGCCGCCAGCTTTGGGACGATCAGTGGTCCGAACCTGCCGGCGGGTACCTACCAGGTAAAACTCATCAAGGGAAAGGAGAGCTACCAAACCTCCTTCACCCTCGCTGCCCATCCCGACAGCCCCTACGACGACGCCGCACGCGCCGCGCAGAACACCCTGTTGCAAAAACTCTTTACGGATACGGAAGCCCTGGCCTGGCAGTACCAGGTGCTCAAGGAGGTAGAGGCCCAGGCTGATTCCCTCGAGGCCGGGGAGCTCATCGAAGCAGCCCGCCTCGAGCAAGCGCGTCTGGTCTTCATTGGCGGCGACCACTACATCAACGAAGGCGAACGCCTGGGGGAAGAAGTAAGTAACCTATATGCGAGCGTCTTCGCGTATCCCGGCCGCCCGGCGCAGAGCCAGGTCGACGAGGCTACGCGGCTTCACGGGGAGGTAGTGGCCGCCCGCGCCCGACTGGACGAGCTGCTTAAACGGGTAGAATCCTTCAACGGCGACCGCGCAGCGGAGGAGAATATCAGCTGGACGAATATGGAAGATTTTTTGGCCGCCGAAGAATAGCGACGGGCTAAACCTATGCGGCTACCGCTACGCTTAGGGGATATGCATACCTCCGATCACCCCATCCTCACCGAGCAACAGCGCACCGTCCCCCAGTTGCGCTGGGTGGACAGCTTTAGCCGCGTCTTGGATACCAAGTTTCGCATTCCGGGAACGGACATGCGCTTTGGTTTAGATTTTATCCTGGGCCTGGTACCGGGGGCGGGCGACATCCTATCCCTCGGACTTTCCGGCACTTTGGTGGCCACCATGGCGCGCCATGGGGCCAGTCCGCTGCTGGTGGCCCGCATGCTGGTGAACGTCGTCCTGGACGCCTTCGTAGGCGCGATCCCCATTTTGGGCAACATTTTTGACTTGATCTACAAGGCTAATTACCGCAACGCCGAGCTTATGCGGGAATACTACGAGGAAGGAAAGCACCAGGGCAGCGTGTGGCCGGTCGTGCTGACGGTGATCGGCGTAATCGTGCTGCTGATGTTCCTGCTGGTCTTCTTCACGATTAAGGTCTTCGAATTTATTTTCGGCCTGTTCTGATTCGGTCGACGAGGGATTCGCCGCGCTTCACGAGTTCCTCTAGATCGAGGTGGGTGTTGTCTAATAGAATCGCATCCTCGGCTTGCTTTAAGGGACTGTCCTGCCGGGTGCTGTCGATGTGATCGCGTTCCGTCAGGTTGGCGGCTACTTCGGCGCGGTTGACCTCCCGGCCAGCCGCCTGCAATTCGCAGAGGCGGCGTTCGGTGCGGGTGTCCAGGTCGGCCACCACAAACAGTTTAAGGTCGGCGGCGGGGAAGACCACCGTGCCGATATCGCGGCCGTCGAGAATCACCCCGCCGTCGGCACCCATTTTGCGCTGCTGCTCAACCAGCGCGCGTCTAACCTCAGAGAGGGCCGCAACGGGGGATACCTGTCCACTCACTCCTAACCCACGGATCTCCTTCTCGACGTCTTCACCGTTTAGCAAGACGTGGTTATCGGACGGCCGGAAGCTAATTTTTAGGGACTTGATGGCACCTGCGACCGCGCCCCTGTCTGCTAAGTCCACGTCGTTGCGCTGCAGGTGGAGGGTGACCGCCCGGTACATGGCCCCGGTGTCGATATAACTGTACCCCAGCCGCTGGGCGAGGGCACGGGCCAGGGTAGATTTACCGCAGGCGGAGTAGCCGTCGATGGCAATGGTTAGGGGTTTGTTGGACACGGGAACAAAATAAGTTTAGGGCGCGACGGAGGACGACTATCTAGATTACGCAAAAAGCCGGCAACCATGGGGCGGCCGGCTTTCTGGTGAAAATCGGGGCACGGCATGCCGTGAGGGAAGATCGCGTAGGGCGAGCTAGTATTCGTCCTCGTTGAAGAGAAAGTCGTCCTTACGGGGGTAGTCGGGCCAGACGTCGTCAATGCCTTCATAGGTATCTCCCTCGTCTTCCATGGCCTGGAGGTTTTCGATCACTTCAAGGGGGCTACCGGAGCGAACGGCGAAGTCGATCAGCTCATCGCGGGTCGCGGGCCAGGGGGCGTCCTCAAGGTGAGAAGCGAGTTCAAGCGTCCAGTACATACTAAGGGGTATTTGAATAGCTAGAAAGCCGTCAGACAAGGATTTGTTGTCACGGGTATGGCCGGCAAATGTAGTAATTCGGGTGAACTCCGCGACGCTTCCGCGGGTGTTTGGCCCAGTACGCTGAATTTCAGCTAGTTATAGGTACCAATTACCGTGAAGCTTTTATCCTCGTAGCCGGGCGGAACCTGTCCGATGCGGCTGCTGTTGCGGGGGCCGGTGGGGTCGCAGAAAATGTAGCGCTGTCCCTTGTAGTTAAAACTATCCCCCGGCAGGAGGTCGCTGCCCACGGCTACGGTAAGGTGATCGTCGTAGGCGATGACGGCCATGGGCAGTTGCAACAGGTCGCGAACGAGGGCAAAGAAGAGGGCCGAGCGGTCTTCGCAGTCGGAGTAGCTGTAACCGAAGAGCTCCTCCGGCACCATGGGCTTGGACCGTCCGAAGTACTCGATGTCTTCCTTATAAGCAAAGGCCGAACGGGTGAAACTGGTCAGAAGTTCCAGCTGTTGCTGGATGTCCATCCCCTTCATGTAGCGGGTGAGTTGGGGCAGCAGGCTGCGGGAGAGGGTGGGGGACAGCGGCGTTTCCAGGTAGCAATACTCGTGGATGAAGGGGTAATCGGCCATGATGTCGACCATGGTTTTATCGAAGTCGACGCTTATGCGCTGTTCGATGCCGTGGTAAGTGAACGCGAGATCCTTCTTAACGGGCTGCTCGGCCAGTTGCGGCCAGCTGTGGAGCTGGAAGCCAAAGGACTTGCCGCGGGGGTT
Organism: Lewinellaceae bacterium; assembly: GCA_963710195.1. GTDB lineage: Bacteria > Bacteroidota > Bacteroidia > Chitinophagales > Saprospiraceae > Neolewinella. Next base: position 755,086 of record CAVPZF010000008.1, on the reverse strand, counting down.
GGGGTGATCGTTAAAGATGTAGAGCCGCTGCCGCCCCTTACAGTCGCCGGTCAGGCAGCTGATGTTAGCGTAGGCGCGCCCGTCGGACTCAATAATGGGTACCTCAAAGAGCTCTTCTGTAGTATAAACGTTCACGAAGAGATCGTCCCCCCGGAAGGTCAGGCGCGCATCGAAGCCGGCATCGATGAGCAACTTGTAGACCGTGATGCGCTGAGCGGAGGGGGAAGCACCGCGGTAAATGCTGTTGAGGGTATTAGAAGCCAGGCGGAAGAAGAGGTAATCGTTGAGCTGATACTTTCCCTTGGCTTCGAGTAGGTGATTCAGCAATACCTGCGTAGGCTTGCGCTGCAACTGATTGTAAATGCTGCGGATGGAGCCGTTGGTGAGGGCATCGGGTTCCGCCACGAGCATGCCGGGGTCGTAGGTTACGGCTACCGGCTGAGCGTAGAAGGGGATCGAAAACCGTTGGTAGTTAGCCGGGTTTCCCAGATTCGTCAGGTTCGTATTCGCAAAGCACAGTACGCAGAGGAGCAGTGCGACCAGCCGAGCGAGAACAATTTTCATGGGGGTACTTTTCGGGACAACTTAAAAACCGCGACCAGTCTGAACACCGGGCCGGCTGTGTACGTAATATACGTTTGCCACCGTCGAAAAGTATAGCCCTGCTAGGGTAATTAGGAATAATTTAAGGTTAGTCCGGCTGCTCGCAAAATTAAAGCCGGCAGGGGGTTTTACCTACTCGCCGAGGGCTTCACTTGCTACTTCCCAATTATTCATCACGCCGTCTAACTCTTCCTGCTTTCCCTTGAGGAGAGCGGTGGTCTTTTCTACCCGTTGGGGGTCGTCGTAAAAGGTGGGGTCGGACATCTTCAGGTGAATCTTTTCGATGTCCTTCTCCAGTCGCTCGATCTTACGTTCGGCATTGGCGATGTCCTTCTGGAGCCGCCGTTGTTCTTCCTGGCTGAGGGCGGCGCGCGCGGGGGTCTGGGTAGCTAGCGAAGTCGCGCCGCTGCCATTCAGTCGGGCCCCATCGTTATTGCTCACGCTGATTTTTGGCTTCTCCAGCTCTACGCTGCGCATGTCGTCGAGTTGCCGCTTCTCCAGGAAAGTATTGACGTCGCCGAGGTGTTCGTAGAGCCGGTGATCCCGGAACTCGATGGTCCGCTCGGTGAGCCCGGCGAGAAATTCGCGGTCGTGGCTCACGACAAGGAGGGTGCCGTCGTAGTCCAGGAGGGCCGACTTCAGCATGTCTTTACTCGCCATGTCAAGGTGGTTTGTCGGTTCGTCCAGCACGAGCAGGTTGAAGGGGCGCAGCAGCATGCAGGCCAGGGCTAGGCGGGCGCGTTCGCCTCCGGAGAGGACCATCACTTTCTTATCCTGGTCTTCCCCGGAAAAGAGGAAGGCACCCAGGATTTGTCGCAGGCGGGTGCGCATTTCCGGTGGACTGGCTTCCTCCATGGTTTCCAGCAGGGTTTTGTTGCCGTCGAGGGCGTCGCTCTGATTTTGGGCGTAGTAGCCGACGCTGACGTTGTGGCCGAGCTCGATCTCTCCGTTAGAAGCCGGGGTTTTACCGATGAGGATTCGGGCGAGGGTAGTTTTGCCCTGTCCGTTTTGCCCGACGAAGGCTACGCGGTCGCCCCGATCTACCTTCAAGTCCACTCCCCGGAGGACATTAAGCTTGCCGTAGGTCTTGGTCACCTTATCCGCCTTCAACGTGATGGCACCGGAGCGGGGGGCGGGGGGAAGCGCAGGTTCATCACCGAGTTGTCGGTGACGTCGAGCTCGATGCGTTCGATCTTATCGAGTTGCTTTTGCATGGACTGCGCCATCTTGGTCTTGGTCGCCTTGGCCATGAAGCGGCTGATGGTGCGCTCCTTATCGGCAATCACCTTCTGCTGGTTAAGGTAGGCGGCCTCGGCCTTTTCGCGGCGCTCGGCCTGGAGTTCGACGTACTTAGAGTAGCCGGCCTTGTAGTCGTAGACGTTGCCCAGCTCGATCTCCAGGGTACGGTTGGTCACGTTGTCGAGAAACTGCTTGTCGTGGCTGATCGTAACGACCGCGCCGGAGTAGGAGCTCAGCCAGTTTTCGAGCCAGATGATCGACTCGATGTCGAGGTGGTTCGTTGGTTCGTCCAGCAGCAGGTAATCGGGCCGCTGCAGCAGCATTTTCGCCAGTTCGATCCGCATTTGCCAGCCGCCGGAAAATTCGGTGGTTTGCCGGTCGAAGTCGGCATGCTTAAAACCCAGCCCTTTCAGTACCTTCTCCGCCTCGGCCTCGACGGTAATGCCCCCGACGAGGGCAAACTTCTCAGTCAGGTGCGTAAACTCCTCGAGCATGTCGGAGTACGACTCGGAGGTATAGTCCGTCCGCGTCTCCATTTCTTTATTGAGTTCCTCCAGCCGGTCTTCCATCTCCTGGATGTGGGCGAAAGCCGTCAGGGTTTCTTCCATGACGGTATTACCCGTGGGCATATCCAACTCCTGATGCAGGAATCCTAGGGTAGAGCCACTTTCCCGCTGGATCTTGCCTTCGTCAGCCGATACGTCTCCAGCGATGATTTTAAGCATGGTGGACTTCCCCGCGCCGTTGCGCCCTACCAGCCCAAGCTTGTCGCGGGTGCCGATCGTGAAGGTAACCCGGTCGAATAGGACGCGGTCGCCGTATTGTTGGTAGATGCCGGTGGCGGTGAGCATAGATATAGAGACTTGATCGGTAGATGCTTCGCGGTAGAGAACTACGCCGGTAGACGCTGGGCAGTTAACCCACCTTGGAGCGTCCCCGCCAGAATTTTAAGAAGACGCGAAGGTACGGGTTGTCAGGGAGCTACTAACCAGATTCATAACACCGATGCAAGCCACATCATCACGAATCGGTCTGAGAAGCCGTTTGTAAACGTATATATACGCAATTACACGTCTATTATACGGATAAAAGATTTGCTTCGAATTGATTGGTCGTTCCAGAAGCAGTCACCGTGTCAAAATCTGGATTTCGTATTTGGGCAGCCTATCGAAAAGCGTTCGTCCAACTTAAACACATCTACCGCGCCTCAACCAAGTTCCCGTCAGTAGAGCGGAGCCTGGTCGACCAAATCCGCAGGTCATCGCGGTCGGTTGGTGCAAACCTGGCGGAATTTTATGGGGTGCGTACTCACCCCAAACATTACCCTTCCAAACTGGCCATTGATAGGCGAGCACTACGAAACACCAGTCTGGCTGGACCTTGCTCTGGATGCGGCTTAATTAATTCCTGAAGTACACCAGTCTACGTGCGCGCCAGCCGAAGAAGTGGGTAAGCTACTACTATACATGCAAGCGAATCATGTGGGCTTCGCCACATGGAAAGTGCGCTAACCGCTCAGCCCCCTACCGGGGCAAGCCCCCTACCGGCCTAGCCCCCTACAACACTTTTTCCCGCAACAACCCCTCCTGCACCACACTCGCCACCAAGTTACCTGCGACATCAAACATGTGCCCTCGCGTAAAACCCCGGGCTCCGCTGGCACTCGGACTGTCAATACTGTACAGCAGCCATTCGTCGACGCGGAAGGGGCGGTGGAACCACATGGCGTGATCCAGGCTAGCCATCTGCAAATTGCGGTAGTCAGTAGCCCGGCCGTGGGGGAGCAGCGCGGTGGTGAGTAGGTTGTAGTCGCTGGTATAGGCCAGGACGAGCGCTTGCAGCCGGCGATCGTCGGGCATCTCGCCCTTGGTGCGGAGCCAAACGTTACGGGCCGGGGCGTACTTCTCGTGGGCAAAGGGATTATGGAACTCCACCGGCCGGAATTCAAGGGGGCGCTCGATGCTGAGCATCCGGCGAATGTTTTCGGGCAATTGGGCGCCGAACTGCTTGGCCATGCCCTCGTAGCTGACGAGCTCCTCCGGCCGCAGTACTTCGGGCATGGTCGTCTGGTGATCGAAGCCCTGCTGGTCAAGCTGAAAGCTGGCCGTAAGGTGGAAGATCGCCTGTCCGGTCTGGATAGCCTTCACGGCCCGGGTGGTGAAGCTGCCGCCGTCGCGGATGCGGTCCACCTCGAAGACAATGGGAACGTCCAAATCGCCCGGAAGTACGAAGTAGCCGTGCAGGCTGTGCACGTGCCGATCGTCGGGGGTCGTGCGCATCGCCGCCGCCAGAGCCTGGGCGAGCACCTGTCCCCCGAACACCCGCGCGCTGCCGACCGTCCGGCTTTCTCCCCGAAAGAGATTGAATTCGAGGCGCTCGAGGTCGAGGAGGCTGAGGAGTTCGGAGATCTGCTTCATGTGGGCAAACCTACCCCTAAGTGATGACTTGTGGGTCTTAGGCCACTGCTACGCAAACTCGCCCGGCACCCGCTTGCCTTCGCAAACGACCCCGTTGCACCTCACGCGCCGCCGCACTGGCTCCTACGGCTGTGTCTTGACGAAGGGATGTATTGTTGGCCAGACAACTATCTTTGGCCAAACTTTACGACCATGCCCCAGCACCATCACCCCCCCGTCTACATCATTTCCGCCGTGCGCACGCCGATTGGCTCCTTCGGTGGGGTCCTCGCTTCGCTTTCCGCTACGCAGCTCGGTAGTGCCGCCATCCGGGGCGCGCTCGAAAAGGCCGGCATCTCCGCCGATCGCGTACAGGAAGTGTTCATGGGCAACGTGGTGAGTGCCAACCTCGGCCAGGCCCCCGCCCGCCAGGCCGCGCTGGGCGCTGGTATCCCCAATACGGTGCCGTGTACGACGGTCAATAAGGTGTGCAGCAGTGGGATGAAGAGCGTCATGTTCGCTGCCCAGACCATCATGCTGGGCCACAGCGATGTCGTCGTGGCCGGCGGCATGGAAAGCATGTCCAATATCCCTTATTACGTAGCCGACGCCCGCTGGGGAGCCAAGTTTGGTGACCGCAAACTCATCGATGGACTGAGCAAAGACGGCCTTACCGATGCCTACGACCAGAACGCCATGGGTACCTGCGCCGATGCCACCGCCCGGAAGTACGGTTTCACCCGCGAGGAGCAGGACGAATACGCCACCAAGTCCTACCAGCGCAGCGCCGAATCTACGGCAAACGGCACCTTTGGTCGCGAGATCGTGGCAGTGAGCATACCCCAACGACGGGGCGATGACCTCGTGGTCTCCGAAGACGAGGAATATAAGAAGGTGAAGTTTGAAAAGATGGCCGGCCTGCGCCCCGCTTTCGGCAAGGACGGCACCGTCACCGCCGCCAACGCCAGCACCATCAACGACGGGGCGGCCGCCCTTGTCCTGGTCAGTCAGCGGGTCGTCGACGAACTGGGCCTCAAACCCCTGGCCAAGTTGGTCTCCTTTGCCGATGCGGCCCACGAACCCCAGTGGTTCACCACGGCCCCCACTAAGGCCGCGCCCCTCGCCGCCGAGCGCGCCGGCCTGACGATGGAAGATATGGACTACCTGGAAGTCAACGAGGCTTTCTCCGTCGTACCCATGGCCTTCGCCAAGGAGCTCGGCCTCCAAGGTGACAACATGAACGTCAACGGCGGCGGCGTCTCCCTCGGCCACCCGCTGGGGACTTCCGGTGCGCGCATCCTCGTTACGCTCATCAATACCCTGCACTCCCGCGGCGGGAAATACGGACTGGCTACGCTCTGCAATGGGGGTGGGGGGGCTTCCGCGGTGGTGGTGGAGGCTTTGTAATTTGCAACACGGATTTTGACAGATTAGGGCACGAATTCTCGCAGATTAAAACATTTTGTTTTATACTTGCTGAGAATACACGCTACTATGAGAAATCTAAATGACCTGACGTACGCGATCGGGGGGGCAGCTTTTCGTGTCCATTCCGAACTGGGACCCGGCCTGCTGGAATCGGCTTAGGAGGCCTGTTTTGTCCACGAATTACAATCCAATGGATACGCTGTAAAACGGCAGGTAGCTCTGCCGATTAACTATCGGGGAGTCACGTTGTCAGCGGGGTATAGAATCGATCTACTAGTGGATGTCGCCGTAGTTATCGAGCTAAAATCTGTGGACGAGCTAGCCCCTGTTCACACAGCACAACTGTTGACGTATCTACGCTTATCAAAACGCAAACTTGGGCTACTCATAAATTTCAACGTCAAGAATATGCAGCAGGGCATCAAGCCCTACATCATGTAATCCGTGTAAATCCGTGCCCTAATCCGTACCAATCTGTGGTGACCCCGCCCCCCCGGCAGCCGGCAACTCCCCCAATACACCCGGATCATAGTCAAAGCTGTTCGCCGGCACCAAGCCCTGCACCCCATCAAAGTGGCGGTATATAAAATCGAAGTCTGCTTTGACGTCCCCACTCGGGTAAAAGGGCTCGGAAAACTCGATGACCCCGTTGCCAAAGTCAAATTTGGCAAACACCATCGGGACGTTCGCCTCCCGGGCGATCCAGTAGAAGCCGGTCTTGAAGCAGTCTACCTTCTGCCGGGTGCCCTCCATGGCGATGCAGAGGTAGAACTCGTCCCGCGCGGCAAAGATTTTGGCCACGGACTGCGTGAAATTGGTCCGTTTCTCCCGCACGACGGGCACGCCGCCTAGCCACTGCATGATGGCCCCCATGGGACCCTTAAACAGGGTAGACTTGGCGACGAATTGAATGTATTTGTCCACGACGGCCCGGGAATACACCCCGTAGGGAAAATCACGGTTGCTGGTATGGGGACCAATCGGTACCACGCACTTCTTTGGCCAGTCGCCGTGGTTGCGGTCGACGACCCGCATCCCATTTAGGCGTAACATAAACCGGGCCAGCCAGGCGGGCATCATAGCGATCGGGTTAAACAGCTTCGAATAAGCCGGTCGAGCGATTCTTCCGCACGCCGTCCCAGCTGAAGTAACGGCCGTTCATCACGATGTACACCCCCGGGGGGAGCGACTGCACGAAGGCCAGTGCACTGCCCAAGTTAAAAAATCCATCCGAAGAACTCCCAAAGGCGTACGGGATCATCGCGCCGGTAATGACGATCGTCTTGTCGCGGATGTCCTCGTTGGCCAAGTAGTGGGCCGTCTCCGTCATGGTATCCGTCCCGTGGGTGATCAGGATCTGGTCGGTATCCGCGTTGCGGCAGTTGTTGGCGATGTTGGCCCGGTCCTGTTCGGTGATCTCCAAACTGTCCACCATCATCAGGGTCCGAATATTGGTCTCCAGGGTAGAGCGCCCTACCTCCAGCATTTTGGGCAGGCTGCTGTCTTTAAAGTAGAGCTTGCCGGTCACGAAGTCGTACTCTTTATCAAAGGTGCCGCCGGTAACGAAAATCTGGATCAAGGCGTAGGGGGCTGTGCCGGTAGAGCTTCATTGCGCTCGGAGTAGACGTTTACTGCGTTCGCCGCTAGAGGCTACGCCGGTAGCGATTCACCCGTGCGCCGGGAAGCTCCGGGCTGTTTTACGTGGATTGGGGCGGCAAAGGTAGCCGAACTTGTCAAATAAACTGGCCACCACCGATCTCCACCGCTATTGTAGGGAGTCTCTACCGCTCGCGAAGCGAGCCCCCACCCCAGGCCGCAGGCCGTCTACTACGTCTTCCGCTTTTTCTTCTTAGCGGCGGGAAAGAGGATGTTGTTCAGAATCAGCCGGTACCCCGGGCTCTTCGGGTGCAGGCTCAGGTCCGTTTCCGGGTCGTTGACGAGGTGGCGGTAGTCGGCCGGGTCATGCCCGCCATAAAAGGTGAAGAAGCCCTCGCCGTACTGGCCGTGGAGGTAGCGGGCCTCCCGGGCGGGCTTGTTTTCCCCGAGGACCAACACGTCGCTCTTGATGTGGCTGTTGGTGAAGGCGGTGGTCTGCCCCATGAAGCCCTTGACGGTGCGGACGTGATTTTGGGTCAGCATCGTGGGCACGGGGTCCCACTTGGCACTAAAATCGAAAAGGGTAAAGTAATCTTGCTCCTCCGTGACCGGCCGGGGGTTGTGGTCGATGTCGCTGAATTCGTATTCGAGGGGGTTGCGCTCCAGCTGGAAATTCTCGAAGGCGAAGGTCTTGCTGTAGTCGAGTTTCGACTGGGCGTTGGGGTCGATGCCGTCCCCGTCGTAGTACTGGGCGCAGATGTCGGTGCCGTCGGCGGCCAGGGCAATGTCGTAGCTGTCCGTAGCCGAGCACATGGCAAACATGAATCCGCCGCCACCTACGTACTCCTTGACTTTCTTGACCACCCCGAGCTTGAGCTGGCTCACCTTGGCGTAGCCGTTCTTGGCGGCGAGTTCCTCCTGGTAGGCGACCTGCCGGCGGTACCAGGGCGCGGTGTGAAAGCTGCGGTAGAAGCGGCCGAACTGCCCGGTGAAGTCCTCGTGGTGCAGGTGCAACCAGTCGTACTCGGCCAGCTTATCCTCCAACACCTCGTTGTCGTAGACGGTTTCGTAGGGAATCTCGGCGTAAGTCAGCACCAGCGTTACCGCATCGTCCCAGGGCTGCACTTCGGTGCCCTCGCGAAAGTTATAGTCGGGCGTGTAGACGGCAATTTTAGGCGCTTTTTCCAGCTTCATCGCGTCCATGTTCTTCTCCGGATCGGCGATCTCGGCCAGAATACCGTTGAAGCGGCTGTCGGGAATCACTTCGTACTTTACCCCCCGCGTCAGGCACTCGCGCTCGAAGGCCCGGCTGTGCTGGAAGGCAAAACTGCCGCCCCGGTAGTTAAGCAGCCACCAGGCCTCGATGTTGTTGTTGAGCACCCAGAACGTAATCCCGTAGGCCTTTAGGTGATCCGTCTGGGTATCGTCCATCGGGATGAGGATGGTCGAGGCGCGGGCGCAGGTGCAGCCGATTAACACGAACGCAAGGGTCAGAAGGCTACGTACGAATACCATAGAACGGGAGCTTATACGCAAGTAACGCATAAGCTCCCGGATAAGGTGTAAACCCTTGGTGTAGGTAGCTTACCGCTTCACCACGCGGTACACCGGGCGGTCCCCCACGGAGAGGTGGTACACGCCCGAGGGTAGGTCCCCCAGGTTTAACCGGCCACCCGCGGGTAGCTGTCCGCTAAGGACTTCCTTGCCCAGGACCGACAGCACCGAATAGGTATCCCCCCGCCAGTCGCTGGGCAGGTGTACGGGGCCCACGGTAGGATTAGGGAAGGGGAGGTAGCCCGCGGCCTGCTCGGACCGCCCCACGTGGATGGTCGGAGAGAATTTAGTCGTGCCGTCGATATCCACCATTTTCAGGCGGTACAGGCGGGTCTGCCGCACTTCGGGATCCAGAAAGGTGTACGCTCCACGCGACTTGCCCGGGGACGTAGCCGCTACGGTACCCCGTACTCGCCAAGCGCTTCCATCGGGGCTGCTTTGCACCTCGTAGTGGTCAAGATCGCGCTCTTCCTGAACGGTCCACTTTAGCTCGTTGTGCTCCGCCTCCGGGGTGCCCGTAAAGGCTAGCAGTTCGACCGGCAGTACGAAGGTGGCCGCGTCGCAGATCACCTCGACTTCGTCGATCCACCCGAAGCTTTGAGCGTCCAGATTCTCGAAAAAGATGCTGGCGCTACTGCCCGTCGGACCCGTAGTGAAGGGTATGCTGTAGTTCTGGTACTCTTGGAACCCTCCCCCCGTGCCGATCTCCTCTACTTGATCGGTGCCGCCGAAGCCACTCACCCCCAGACGGACCGGGGAGTTCTCTTTAGTGAAGTACCGAACCTGGGCGGACAGGATGTAGTCGGAGTTAGGCTGCAAGCCCGTGATCGACTGCGAAAAACTGGCCGGTCCACCACCAGCGTAGCCGGAGCCCTTGCCTTCATGGACGTTTCCGTCAGTGATTCGCCCGGCAAAACCACCTGCGGACATCTGCGTGGTCCACGGCCGCACGCCGGCCTCCTCGAAGCCTCCCCCCCGGGCGGCATCGGTAGTGCAATTCGCCATACTACCCGGTACGCGCAGTACGGTAAGCGAAGCCGCCGGTAGCGTCAGGGTGGGCGTGCCACCGTTGGTGGGGAGGTCCGCCTCGCTCACGTACTCCGGGTTCCAGTCGGTGGTGCTGTCGCCCCGGAACACGCTACGCGTAGCCAGGGGGTCCGCGGTGTAGCTCCCCATATCCAGATTTACGACACTGGCTAACGTATCCTTGTTGAGCATAAATATGGTGAGGCCTTCCCCGTTGCGTCTGATGGAAGCCCAGGACTTCACCTTCGCGGAGCCGGTCGTACGGACCATGCGGTCCTTAGTTTCCTCGCTCAGTATCTTCATCAGCCGACCCGTAGCGTTGAGCTCATTGGTGGCGGTAAACAGGTCCGTCCCGTGGCTGATGCCGTCGTCTTCGTTGATCCAGCGGGTGTTCCAAAATTGTGAGAAGGTGATCCGGGCGTCCGACAGGTTTGTGGCCATCATATCGAAGTTGGCCAGGGCCTGCCCGAGGTTGTTGCCGGTATCCCAATCCGCCGTTCCTCCCATCTCGGGACTATAACCGTAAGCCGAAGTCTCGCTGACCGTGACGGGCATCACCTGCCTCGGAAACCCCGTGCCGTCGTAGTAGAGGGAAGCAAGCTCCGCCCCTTCGACAAGCTCGTTAGTCGGGGCAGAAAGATCTGTCTCCACGTACTCGCGGTAGGTGGTGAAGCCAAAAGCGGGGTAGGAATGCACGTCTAACCAATCTACGTCGTTGCCGCATTCCTCGAGCGCCAAGAAAAAATCCCCGTAGGAGTTGCCATTAATGCCCGTCAGGATGGTGGGGTCGACCGCCTTCATGGCTTGGCTGAACTCCCGGGCGTCGATCCCGTATTGCCCCATCGGGGGCACCTGGCCATTGTAGCCGTTAATATTCCAGGTTTCATTGCCGAGCATCCAGTACTTGATGTTGTAGCCCATGGTCACGTTAGCATACTGTACCCAGGCGACGGCCATGTCCAAAGTTTGCTGGCGGGTCAGGGTACTGCCCCCGGGTTCGGCGGGTTTGTAGATGTTGTCCAGGGCCACCACGATGATGGGTTCGCAATCGATGGCCTGGCAATCGGCCATGAAGAGATCGAAGTGGTAGTTGTCGATCACCCACTGGTTGGTGAGGGAGTCGAAGATGGCCGGATCGGAGTAGGGGTATTCCGTCGGGCCGCGCCGCAGGACGGTAGCCGTGGAGGGATCGTTGTAGGGTGGCTCGGCCCAGATGTAGCCGTCGGCTTTCTCGCCCCCGGGGAAGCGCATAAAGCGGGTGCCGGTATCGTCCAGGGCAGTCCGTAGCGTGCGGGCACCGACGGGGCGGCCACTGTCGTTGTCCACCCAGGTATTCACGTTGATGCCGGTCGGGTTGTCTTCGATATCGCGGACGATGTCACCGGGAAAAATGGTGATGTCCGTTTGGGCGGAAAGGAACAGGGGGAACCACAGGTGTAGCCCGGCCCCCAAAAGAGGGTAGAGGTGTTTCATGAGAGGTAGCATTAGCTATAATGGATAGGTAACGATCCGAGAAACGTAGAATTACCCGGCGGTCTACATTATTTAATTTTAAGGTGACATCTGTTTATACCCGGGCGGGGCCGCGGGTGCAATCGCCACACCCGCGCTCCCGCGCACAAGCCCCGTCACCACGCGTTCGGGGTACATGACCCAAAAATTTAGTGTCCACCTCGTTTCTTCCGACTCCCTCCTGCAACTGCCCGGCGACTGGACCACCGCAGACTACCGCCAACTGCTCGAGCTGACCGAATACGGCGACGCATCCGACCTATCGGACAAGGAAGTGCAAGAAATGGCTTTTATGTCCCTTGCCGACCTGCCGAAGAACGAAGCTGCCGAGCTGCTGATGAACTACGTGTTCCCCCAGGGCGCCCTCACCCCCGGACAAATTCAAAATTCCAGCCACGAGATGGACACCGAGCGGCTCTGGGAAGAATACCCCGAGCCCAGGCACCACCGCAATTTCTTCCGGGTGGGAAGCTTGCTCTACGCCGCTTACAATGGTGGCCACCCCAAGCCCGACGGACGCAAGGTGGTCCTGCAGATCACGGCCAAAATGGAGGAGGGGGCCGCGTTGCTGACCAAGCCCGACCCGGCCCGGTTACTCCGCTTGATGGCCCCGGCCATGGACGGCCACGCCCTCCTGCACCGCCTGTACGAGGATGAACTCAAGGGGGGAGACTTTCCCTCCGCCCCCTACCTCCTCTATTCCATCGAGGCGACCCCCCGGGACGGAGGAGCCACGGAAGTAACCATCTACAGTACCGATTACTGGTTGGAGGATTTTAACCCCGCCGGAGATTACGAGGCCGAGGTGCCGGTTTAGCCCCGACCGGCAAGCCGTGCTTCCTACTTACTTTAGCGGCATGATCTGGAGCGACAAGAAGATACTGAGCGCCATGCAGCGGGGAGAAATCGTGATCCGACCCTTCGACCGCGCGAACCTAGGCACCAACAGCTACGACGTCCACCTCGGCCCCCACCTGGCCCGCTACAAGGATCACATCCTGGACGCCCGCAAACACAACCAAATCGAGGAGATGGAGATCGGCGAGGAGGGCTTCGTGCTCCATCCCAACACGCTGTACCTAGGCGTCACCCTAGAGTACACCGAAACCCACAGCAGCGTCCCCTTCCTGGAGGGCAAAAGCAGCGTCGGGCGGCTCGGCATCGACATCCACGCTACCGCCGGTAAGGGCGACGTGGGCTTCTGCAACCACTGGACGCTGGAGATCAGCTGCACCCACCCCGTGCGGGTGTACGCCGGCATGCCCATCGGGCAGCTCATCTACTTCGCCGTCGAGGGCGATATCGAAAACTACTACAACAAGAAGCCCAGTGCCAAGTACAACACCGTCAGCGACCGCCCGATGGAGTCGATGATGTGGAAAAACAGCTTCTAGCCCTCGTCGGCCGAGGAAGGTGCTAAAACTCCCCGATGTCCACCCAAGAACACATCAACCATTTCCAAAAACACCTCGGCCCCGTCCTGGGGGCGGGGGAAGCGGCTTCGGTGACCCGCCTGGTGATGGAAGACCTCTTCGCTTACCGTAAGGGAGGTAACGTCCGCGAATTGACGGAAGAGGAAACCGCCCGGGCATACGAGGCCCTCGCGCGCCTCCTGGCCGGAGAACCGGTGCAGTACGTGACGGGCATCGCCGACTTCTACGGCCTGCAGTTGCGGGTGAGCCCTGCCGTCCTTATCCCCCGCCCGGAAACGGAAGAGCTAGTCGAGTGGATATTGGAAGATTATCCCGCCGGGTCCTTTCTCCGGGTAGCCGATTTGGGCACCGGGTCGGGCTGTATCCCCCTGGCGCTAAAAGCTAAGCGCCCGGAGTGGGCATGCAGTGGCTGGGATGTCAGTAAGGAGGCCCTGCGGATCGCGGACTGGAACAGCGATCGGCTGGCCCTGCTGGTGGACTTCGCTGCGTTCGACCTGCTGGCCCACGGGGCGGTGCTGGAGCAGACCTATTACGACGTGCTGGTCTCCAATCCACCCTACATTCCCCCTTCGGAGCAGGCCGTCATGGGTGCTTCCACCGTGGGTTTTGAGCCGGCGCTCGCGCTGTACGCGCCGGAGGAGGATCCCCTCCTGTTTTATCGCCGGATCAGTAGGGTAGGGCAGTCCGCCCTAATCGCCGGTGGCCGCCTCTACCTGGAGGTGAATGAGTTTAATAGTGAGCAGGTCGTGAGCCTACTGGAGCGGGACGGCTACGTGGATGTAAGCCGGAAGCGCGACCTCCAGGGCAAGTGGCGGATGGTGCGCGCTACTCGGCCGGCACCAACCCCAGCTCCGTAAGCAGGCTGAGGGGCCGCAAGTGATACCCATCGAATTCGGCCATCAGGGCCAGGGGCCGGCCCCCGCTCACCGCGAGTAGACGGTAGGTGCCGGTGTAGTCGGCTGGTACGGGGTAGCTGCGACCGGCGGGGTCTACCAAGAGCAGTTCCGCGCCCTGCTTCACCGGCCTTACCGCGTTGAGGTAAACCGGATACTGGAACAACCAGGGGTTGACGGCCAGTGCCCGCCGGTAATTCTCCTGCATATCGATAAAGGTTGCGTAGCCCTTCAGTCCGTCGTAGGGCCGCCCGCCCGGCCGCGGAGCGGGAAAGGCGGCGCGTTGCGCGTAGCTGCCGGGATAATAGTGGACCGTTCCCTCAAAGGCGGCCGACAGCGGCCACGACTGCTCGAAGGGCATCTCCCCGAAGGCGAAGTCAAGCAGCAGGGCAAAGCGGCGCGTCCGCTCCCCGCGCAGCCACACCCGGCGGTAGCGCAGCCGTTCTTCCTCCCCCGCGACGGTACCCAGTACGAGCCAGTGATCGGTGGTGCCGGGGCGGGCCAGCAACTGTTCGCGTTTGGTGTTGATGCCGGCTACCTGCCGAAGTTCGTGGTGGCGGTTTTCGGGTAGCTCGTCGCGCTTGCGCCAGGCGCGCACGAAGAGGTACAGGTCTCCCAGGGTGCGGGCGACCTCCGCTTCGGTACCCTCCGCACCGAGGCTGGCAAGCCGGCGCAGGCGACCGGCGGGACCGGGCAGCTTAGCATCGGTGAGGCGGGCAGCGGCGGTGAGCCACGTTTCGCTGCCCTGGGTGAGGGTATCGGCGATGCCCCGCCGCGCGAAGTCGATGAGGCGCAGCTCCAGTTCGTCCACGCCCGTGGTCATTAGTTCAAGGCGGGCGGTCAGCCGCTCGTCGGTCTTGGTGACGTCGCGGGTCACCTGCGGGCGTCTTTCGGCCTGGTGCTGGACCGTGCGCACCCACTCCGGTGGCTGGCCCACGGTGTAGCGATCCGGATTATTCTTCAAAAGCAGCACTAGGGCCAGGCCGTGGGCGCAGGGCCGGGCGCGGCCGCGGCAGCTGCAGGTGAACTGGGCTTCGAGGAGGTGGACGGCGGAGCGGATCGGTCGACTGCCACCAACGTCGAACTCGCCCCACAGCCACTGTCCGTCGCCGCCCAGCAGGGCCCACCGCCGACTGTAAAAAAGCCGGCGCCCGCTTTCGAGCGTTTTGGGGTCAGGGGCAAGCTGGAGGAGGCGGTCGAGCATGTGTAGGGGAAACTCCGGGCGGGGGCCGGGCGTTCAATGAACGTTATTATGGGGCTTTCCCCCTAACTTTACCCAAACCTCGCGCCATGCAAGCCTTTCAGTCGGAGGAATTTCGCCGGATGTCGCCCGAAGCCAAGCGGGCCGCCCTGAAGTCGGCCATTGCCGCCCAGGATCCGGACAGTGGCTTCTCCCGCAATTTTGAGTACGCCGGTAAACGCTACCGCACCCTCCCCCTCCACCAGCTGGAGGTGGAGCACGACGATAAATCAGGGCCCGCGGAAGCATGAGTTTTGCCTTCGGTGCCCTACTGATCGTCCTTCTGCTACTGCCGGGCATCGTGTTCCGCTACGCCTATATTCGCAGCAACAGTTTACGGCGTAGCCTGGACTTTAGCCTCCTCAGCGAGGCCATCATCATGATCGTGGTTTCCCTCCTGTTCCACGCGCTGGGCATGGCCGCGGCGCGCGCCCTGGGCTTCATCCCCGATGTGCGCCTGCTCTATTTATTGGGAACGGGGGGCACCCTCTCCCCGGAAGACTTTACGACCGTAGCCGATGGGTACGGCCCGTTCGTGCTTTACGTCTTGCTCCTCTGCGGCCTAGCCGGCCTGCTGGGTTTCGGTCTGCAGCGGGTTGTTTTGCGCCGGGGCTACGATCAGCAGTATAAGGGGCTGCGGGTGCTCAACGACTGGGACCGGTACTTCACCGGCTACGTCCTGCCGCCACCCATGCGCCAGCGCCTGAACTTCCTCTGGGTCGATCTGCTCGTAGAAGGCAGTGGAGGGCAGCCGGTGCTGTACTCCGGCGTGCTGGAAAATTATAGCCTCAACCGCGATCAGACAATCGATCAGATCTTCATCAGCAGCGCCATTCGCCGGCGGACCCCTGAACACTCCGCGTCTGGCCTGCGCACGACGGATCGACTGGCGAACTACGATCTTCCGGGCGATTTTCTGGTCGTACCCTTCCATCAGGTGCGCAACCTCAACATCATTTACAATTTCCTCCAGCAAGTAGACATCAACGATGATCCGGTGGACTAATTTCTGTACCCTCTTCTTTAGCCTGTGCGGCCCGTTCTTGCTCTGCACCTGTGGCCCCGCCCAGGAGGTATTACCCACTCCGGAACCGATCGTACTCACCCGCGATTCCATCTCCCTGACGGTGGATCCCACCTTTGGCGGCCGAATCGTCAGTCTGACTTATGGGGGGCAGGAAGTGCTCAGCACGCGGCAAGACAGCAGTGGCTATACGTCCGGGAGCGTGGCCTGGCCGAGCCCGCAAGACCACTGGGGGTGGCCTCCGCCCCGTGCCATCGATCGAGGAACATATGCCGTACAGAAGCTGGATAAGCATTCCATCCTGCTTATTTCCGAGCGGGACAGCACGGGGCTGGTCATGCAGAAACGCTATCGGCTGGGACCCGATTCCGACATCGGCCTCACGTACTGGCTGACGAATGAAAGCGACACGATCCAGAGTCTGGCCGCCTGGGAGGTCACCCGGCTGCCCTACGCCGGGCGGATAGAATTTGTGGCCGATTCCGTGCACCTGAAAACGTATGCGAAGGTCCTTGAGTCGCGCGATACTAACCGCATCATTTATTTAGACGAACGGCATACCAAGGAAAACAAGGTGTATGCCCAGTTGAACAGCGTGCCCGTCCGCTATTATCTCAACGACCTGGTGTTGGAAAAGCACACGGTGGTCCGGGATTTTTACCGGGTAGCCCCCAAGCAAGCGCCGCTGGAAATCTACTTCGACCCGGCCAAAGGATTCATGGAATTGGAACTGCAGGGGGACTACCGGAAGCTCGGCTACGGGGAAACCACCACCCTACGCACCCGCTGGCGCCTAAGCCGAACGAGTAATTAGCATCGTCACTGCAAGAACCGGCATCCCGTACGGTAGGGAAACACATCCATGATTTCTCCCGCCAGCAGGCGCCGCTTGACGTCATTCCAGTAATCCGCGTCGAAGATCTCTCCGTGTTGCTGCCGTAGGTAGTCAAGGTGAGAACCGGCCCGCATAAGAAAACCCGGGAACTCTTCGGGAAAGACGTCGCGGGGCCCTACGTAGTACCACGGTTGACTGGCCATCTCCTCCTCCGGGGTGCGGGGTTCGGGGATGTGGCGGAAGGTGCAGTCGGTGACCAGCTCAATCTCGTCGTAGTCGTAAAAAACCACCCGATTGACCCGCGTGACCCCGAAGTTCTTCAGCAGCAAGTCGCCGGGGAAGATGTTGGCCGCAGCCAGCTGTTTGATCGCCCGGCCGTAGTCGCGCAGGGCCTTCTGGGCCATGGCCTCGTCGGCGGTCTGGAGGAATAGGTTGAGGGGCGTCATCTTCTTCTCGACGTAGACGTGGGAGATCAGTACGGCAGTAGCCGTGACGGTGACCTTGCTGTGGGCGGTGTCCCGGAGCTCGGACAGGCACTCCGCGCTGAAGCGATCCAAGGGCAGGGAAAGCTTCTCAAACAGATAGCTGTCGGCCATACGCCCCACCCGGTCGTGGAACTTGACGAGATCGTATTTTTCCTTCACCGATTCGGCACTTACCTGTTTGGGTGGGGCAAATTTGTCGCGGATTACCTTGAAAACCATATTGAGGCGGGCGGTCGTGAAGACATACATCACCATACCCGCAATGCCCGGGGCGCTGACGAATTGCTCCTTGGTCTCCGGGTGGGCCTCGTTTCCGAAGTGGCGCAGTAGTTCGCGGTAGAATACCGTTTTGCCGTGCTTCTCAAAGCCGATGGCGTTGTAGAGCTCGCTGATCCGTTTGCTCGGTAGGAAGCTGTGCACAAAGTCCACCATGTCGCTCGGCACCGTGATGTCAGCCAGGAAGTAGGAGCGGTGGTAGCTGAAAATAGATACGATCTGGTCGGGCTCCAGCAGGAGCGCGTCGATTAGTATACCCCGTCCGACCGGGTGGAGCAGCGGCAGCACGAAGGGGGAGACGGTGCCCCGCCGTAGGAATCTCCCCACAATGTAGGCCGTCTTGTTGCGGTAAAACAGCGACTGGAGGATTTCCAGGCGGTCATCCGGTGCCCGGCCCCCATTGCCCTCGAGGTGGGGTTGCCAGCGCTGGGCCACGAGTTGTACGTCGCGCGCCTGGTCATCCCAGGCCACGTCAAAGGGGAAGCACCCGAGCAGCCGCTGCACTACTTCGGCCAGCGCGGCGTCCCCCAACTCGAAGGCGTAGGAAATGGACGACAGTTCGTTGTGCTCCCGGTAGCTGCCCGTCCGTTCCACGAACATCACCTCCCGGTCGGCTCCGATTCCGTAGGCGTGGCGGTAGACGGAATTGAAGAAGGTCTCGGCAATGTTGCGGGTGTTAAAGTGGGCAATCTCCTCGGCAAAGGCGTCGCGCACTTTCGCCCAGAAGGGCTTATCGCTGGTTTGTTCCCGGGTGAGGTCCTGCAGGCGGCGGGTGGTGCGCCGCACCTCGTCGCGGTACAGCACGATGCGGCTGCGGGCGTCGGCCTGGGTACCGTGCCAGTCCCGCCCCTCGAAGCGTAGGCGGGCCCGCTTGGTGATCAGTTTGAACCGGTAGTAATAATCCATGTACCCCTTCAGGATCCGGTGGGCCACTTCGTAGTGCAGCAGGGCGGGGAACGCAGGTGTGGGGTGCTTCATGACGAGCAAGATAATTCCCGCTGCAGCGTGGCTACGTTGCCCGCATGGAATTTGGCCATGATGCCGGGGAAGGCGTAGCGCCGAAAGAGGGCTTCCAGATCGAAGGGCGTGCCGGCGCGCACGCTCGCCTCCAGGGAATCGAGGTAAGTCCGGGAGTCCGTGATGCGTTGCAGCATCTCCGCCGGGTCGGTGGCGTGGTCGCCGTGGCCAGTGACTACCACCCGCACCCGCTCGTTGTAAATAATGGACTCGACCTTAGCTAGGGTTGCCCGGTAGCGGGCCACGGAGTCGTAGACGTAAGGGAACTCAATGTTGCTGAGGTAATCGCCTACGATCAGGACGCCCCGGCTGCGGTTAAAAGTGATGAGCCCATCCGGATTATGGCCGGGCGCTTGATAAAACACATACTCCTCCGACCCCAACCGCCGGGCTACGCCGTCCCCCTCGATGGGCCAGGTGATGCGGGGGTAGGTGAGGGGGTAGTCCCGGGTGATGTAGTGTGCATCGTCGAAGGCGCGAATCTGTTCCAGGGGTTCCTCCGGTGATGGATTCGCTACGAAGGCCCGGGAAGCGATGGTCGTTGCACCCGGGAACTTGCCGTAGCCGATGATGTGGTCGTAGTCGGAGTGCGTGAACAGCACGAACAACTCGCGACCGGTAGCTAGCGAGGCTACGCGGGCGGCGATGGCCTTCACCTCTACGGGCAGCCAGGTGGGGTCGACGAGCAGCAGGTGCTTGTCTCCAACGACCAGCGTACACACGGTGCGGAACAGCGCACTCTCGAAGAGCAGCAGGGTAGGAGTTTCGAATTGTAACTTCATGTGTTCTGCCTCCCTTTCATGGCCCACAAGTTATCCTGTTATGCCCTATTTACTGCCCGATGCGCACCAAATGCAGGCCGTGATGGCTATGCCCGCCGACCAGCCCCTGCACATGCTTAACCTTCTGCGCTTTCACGACGAAACTGCAGCGGAGGGGCTTGCCGGAAGAAAGCTGTACGCGCGCTATGCGGAACGGGTAGGCCCCCTGCTCGAAGAACTGGGCGTACGGGTGGTGTACGCAGGCGACGTGCTGACCACGGTGGTGGGCCCAGGAGCGGACGGGTGGCACCGGATGATGATCGTTGCCTACCCCTCCCGCGACCACTTTATACGACTTTCGCGCGACCCCCGATTCATTGCGGCTTCCGCAGACCGCACCGCCGCCCTGGCCGATTGGCGTCTACTGGCCATTGATCCGGGGCGGGGCAGGCTGTAGAAGCGGGGGGGGTCCCGTCTTTCGCCCACGGTTATTATGACTAAAGGCCGGTGAACCGGGGACCTAGCCGCCGGTACCCCTTAGCCGGTGAACTTGTTGCGGTCGATTCCTAGCTTATTCATCTTTGACATCAAAGTCCTCCCGTTTAGGTCAAGCAGCTCGGCGGCGCCTCCCGGTCCCGTCACCTTGCCCCCAGTACGTTTGAGTGCTTCGACGATGTACTGCTTTTGCATGATCTCGAAAGGGACGATTTTTTCCCCGCGGAAGGAGTTGTTTTCATGCGTTCGCTCGGAGCGACGCAGGACGCGCAAGCTGGCGTTCAAATTCAGGGTATCGCCCTGTGAGGTAATTACCGCCCGCTCCACCAGGTTGATCAATTCCCGGACGTTGCCCGGAAACTCGTACTCTACCAGCTGCTTGAGGTCTTTGGGATTGATATGCGTGATGTTGCGGCCCATGCGGTCGGAGTAGACCTTGGCGAAGTGCTTCACGAGGACGGGAATGTCTTCCGGGCGCTCCCGCAGCGGAAGATTGTGGATGGGGAAGACATTCAGGCGGTAGAAGAGGTCTTCTCGAAAGGTCCCCTGATTGATCATCTGCTCCAGGTCACGGTTCGTAGCCGCCACGATGCGGACGTCGACGTTAATGGATTCTACCGAGCCAATACGTTGGATCTCGCCTTCCTGGAGCACCCGCAACAATTTGGACTGCATATCTAAGGGGAGCTCGCCGATCTCGTCGAGAAAGATCGTCCCGGTATTGGCCAGCTCGAACTTGCCCTTCTTCTGGGCGAAGGCCCCGGTGAAGGAACCCCGCTCGTGGCCGAAGAGCTCACTTTCGATCAGGTTTTCCGGCAGGGCGGCGCAGTTTACACTTACGAGGGGCTTGCGGCTGCGGGAGCTAAATTTATGAATAGACTGCGCCAGGAGTTCCTTGCCCGTTCCGGTCTCTCCGGTCACCAGTACGGTGGCATCCGTATCCGCTACCTGACCGATTTGGGCTAGAATCTGCTGGTATTTCCGCGAGACGGTGATGATGGGGCCGCTGGTATTTACCTGTTCAATCTGTTCGCGCAGGGTTTCGTTTTCACTTTGCAGCTGCTTGGTGAGTTCGTCGACCCGGCGCTTGGTCTTCTGTAGTCTCCGCTTGTTAGTATACTGCACCGTCACGTCGCGGCAGATCAGGCACAGAAAAAAATGGGACCCCGCGGCCACCTGGGCAAAGCGAACTTGCAGGGTCCGGTCCTCTCCGCTGGTGTTCGTGTGAACGTAGTCGGTAGCGGCGCGGAAGCGACCGTCAATCTGCTCCTGGCGAATATCTGAAAGGTGCGGAATTTCCAGGTCGGGCATTAGTTCCTCGATCTGAAGCCCTTCCAGTTCGCGGCTGGTTTTGCGACGCAGCTTGCGGCGGGCCGCGTCATTCAGGAGCACGACTTCGTTCGCCGAATTGAGCCAGATGACCCATTCGTTCAGGGCATCCAGGGTAGTAGCGTACAGTTGGAGGTTCTCGGAATAGGCCGTTTCCTTGCTGCTGTCGCGGGAAATAGCAATCATATACTCCTGGCCGTCGTAGAGATAGTAGTAAAAGCTGGCGGTGACGGGCTGATGCGCCCCGCTTTTACGGGCACCCAGCATTTGTCGCTCCAGGTATTTCCGTTCCCGCAGCAGATCGAATAAGCCGGTGATAAAGTCCGTTTCCTCAAACGCGGCCAGCTCCGCTGCCGGGACGCCCATCAATTCTTTTTTGGAAAAGCCCGTCATCTCCGTGGCCCGGTCGTTGGCGTACGTCACCTTCCGGTCCGCGTAAGAGATGATGTAAACGGCATCCAGTTGCCGATCAAGGGCGGTACGCAGTAGATTTTCTTCCAGGGGGCGCTGTAGCGGGAGATTGGCAGTTTGTCCTTCCGGACGTAGGGTACCGTAGACCTTGTAGACCTCCAACTCGTTCTCTACGGACTGCGCGCACACCAGATATTTAATCGGTGGGGCACCCTGGTCGGTGGTGTTAGGCTTTAGCTGCAGGACGATTTCCGTTTCGCTCGTGCTTTTTCTAAGTTGCTTATAGGCTAGACGCGCCGGAGCGAACACATCGGAGATTAGGCGCTGACTTAACAGTTCCAAAAATTCGGAAGTGGGGTAGAACTCCCGGTCCTGCGGCAGCTCCATCCACCCCCGGATCTGGGGGGATATGTACACCCGACCGGAGGTCAGATTGACCTCCCAGCTTCCGATGTTTCCATCCCGTTGCACGGCTTCTAGCAGATCGGCATCTCGCTTGCCTATCTCCGTCGCTTGGAACACGACTACACACAGTTCCGGGTCCATGCTGTAGATGTCGAACCCAGCACGCCCCTTAATGCTAAAGAGTTTTCCGTCCCGGTTAACGAACTCGGTATTCAGCCGCTCCTGATCAAACTCCTGCAGGCGATTCCAGAACTTCTTCCACCCCAACATGCTGAGGTGGGGATTGATTTCGAAGTAGCTCGCCCGCAGTAAGGCATTACGGCTATACCCCAGCAACGTGGACGCGCTTTCGTTGCCGTACTGGATACGGCCGCTGGAGTCGACCCATAACACCCCCTCCGCAACCAAATCGAAGGCATCCTGGTGCATCTGGAGCAGCGCGTCAACGGGAGGAGCGTGATCGGACAAGGTGGAGTGAGGAGTGGTGTGGAAGATGAAGCGGGTGAAGATACACAATCACCAGAATTCTGAAAGAGCAGTAAAAAAGGCCCCGCAAGATCGTTGCGGGGCCTTTCTTTAGCTAGTTCTGAAGCGCGATTGGCGAATCTTCTATGGAGTTATTAGCCCGTTATTGTCCACATCGTTAGCATTGTCCACTACACCGGCCCATTCCTGGTAACCTTCCTCGGCGTCGGCGGGACGGGGACCAATTAAGGTCTCCAAGTCCTTACGGCTAAGTACCTCCTTTTCAAGAAGCGCTTCGGCCAGCAGATTGACCTCCTTGCGCTTTACCTCCAGGAGTTGTTTCGCTCGCTGGTACTGTCCTTCGAGCAGCTCCCGTACCTGATCGTCAATAAGGGTGGCGGTGTTGTCGGAGTAGGGGCGCTGGTAAGCATCGCGGCTCATACCATAGAAGCTGACCTGACCTACGTTCCGGTTCATTCCGTAGACGGTGATCATGTCATACGCCATCTTCGTCACTTTGTCGAGGTCATTCTGCGCGCCGGTACTGATCTTGTCGAAGACCACCTCTTCAGCGGCGCGTCCGCCAAAGGTCATGCACATCATGTCCAACATCTGTTCGGTGCGGGTGATGTACTGCTCCTTAGGAAGGTACTGCGCGTAGCCAAGCGCAGCTACACCGCGCGGGACGATGGTCACCTTGACGAGGGGCATGGCGTGCTCGAGGTACCAACCGCAGATGGCGTGACCGGCCTCGTGGTAGGCAATGATTTTCTTCTCGTCGGGAGAGATCAACTTGTTTTTCTTTTCCAGTCCTCCAATGACCTTGTCGAGGGCATAATTGAAGTCGTCCAGGCCGATGCTGTCCTGGTTGCGGCGGGCGGCAATCAGGGCGGCTTCATTACAGATATTAGCGATCTCAGCACCGGCGAACCCGGGCGTCATCTCCGCCAGCACATCAGCGGTCACGGTCTCATTGACCTTGATGGTTTTGAGGTGCACCTTGAAGATGGCTTCCCGTCCCTGGAGGTCAGGCCGGTCGATCCCGATCTGCCGGTCGAAGCGGCCGGGGCGGAGGAGGGCCGAGTCCAGCACGTCGGGCCGGTTGGTGGCCGCCATAAGGATTACCCCTTTATCGGTGCTAAATCCGTCCATCTCGACCAGCAGCTGGTTTAGGGTATTCTCCCGTTCATCGTTACCGCCCTGCATATTGGCGCGGCCCCGGGCGCGGCCGATGGCGTCGATCTCATCGATAAAGATGATACAGGGAGCCTTTTCTCGGGCCTGCTTAAAAAGGTCCCGGACGCGGGAGGCACCCACGCCGACGAACATCTCGACAAAATCGGAGCCGGACATGGTGAAGAACGGTACGCCGGCCTCGCCGGCCACGGCCTTGGCCAGCAGGGTTTTACCGGTACCGGGAGGGCCCACCAGCAGAACCCCTTTAGGAATCTTGCCACCGAGGGCGGTATATTTCTTTGGGTTCTTGAGGAAGTCTACCACCTCCATCACTTCTTCCTTGGCCTCATCCAGTCCGGCTACGTCGGCGAAGGTAATGTTGACCTTGCTGTTTTGGTCAAACAGGGTGGCCTTCGACTTGCCGATGTTGAAGATCTGACCGCCAGGCCCCCCCCCACTACTGCCCAGGCGGCGCATGAGGATGATCCAGATAAAGGCGATGACGGCCAGCGGCAGCAGCCACTGCAGCGCATTGCCGAGGTAATCCGTGCGCCGTTCGGCGTCGACCCGGACGCGGTCTCCAAAAGGGACCCCCAAATCCTCGTAGGCAGTATTCACAAAAGCGTTAAAGGAAGCCGGGTCGGCCACCTCCAGGAAGTAATCGTAGCGGGAACCCGACATACTCTCGGGGGCAGCGTCCTCATACTGCGTTTCCGACTTTTTATCGGCTTTAATGTAGATCTCGGCGCGGTCGCCATTAACGAGCTTGATCGATGCGACGGCATCGTCTTTGATCATGGAGTTCAGCCGATTGAGGTCAATTTCACTGGAGGCACCGGTACCCCAATTGGTCAGTACGAGGGCGAGCAGGACGACCGACATGATCGCGTAGATCCAGTAACTCTGGAATTTCGGACCGCCGGATCCCTCGGGGTTGGGGTTCTGATTGTTTGTGCTCATATCTTATGGCTAACGTGCGGACCGGCTTTTCGTTGGCTGCCCGTACATATTTTGGTGGGGGCTGCCCTAAAGGGTCTCGAATTCGGTCACTACACCGTCACTCCACAAATCTTCGATGCGGTAAAAGGCACGCGTTTCCGGATAAAAGACATGAATAACCGTGTCGAAATAGTCCAGGCAAACCCAGTTGGCCGGGCGGGAGCCGATGACGTTTTTGGTGTATTCCCCGAGCTCGTGTTTCATGCGTTTTTGCACGTTCTCGGCAATGGCACGCACCTGGGTGGTGGATTCGCCCTCGCAGATGAAGAAAAACTCTGCCGGGCGGTCGTCGAGCTTGCGCAGATCGAGGCGTAGAATGTTTTTACCTTTGATGTCCCGGATGCTATCCAGGATGACGTCCAGCCGCTGTTCCATCTCTGGAGAAACGGCCTTGACGCGCGTTGATGTGGAGGATGTATTCAAATCGAGACTTTAGTAGTGGTATGAAGGTAGCAAAAACCATACCTACCGTATTGGTACAAAACAAACAAATTGCTGGTTCCTAAAGTTGCCCTTCATTTTACCCGTCTACCATCCACCAATGCCGCACTGGTCGAAGCGGTCAGCACCGCGCAGGGACTGCGCGAGGGAGACGTCTACCTCACCGACGAGCAGACGGCCGGACGCGGACAGGGCGCCAACGGCTGGCACGCCACCCCCGGGAAGAACCTGACCTTTAGTTTGTTGCTCTATCCTGACCATTTGGCAGTCGACGCCCTCTTTACCCTCAGTCGGTTCACTTCCATAGCCATTGCCGCCACGGTTCGTTACTTTATCGGCTCCGAACTAGCGCAGACCGTGCGCATCAAGTGGCCTAATGACGTGTACGTGGCCGACCGCAAAATCGCCGGCATCCTCATTCAGAATGGCCTGCGCGGGAGTACTGTTCAGTGGTCCGTGGTGGGCATTGGGCTGAACGTCAATGAGACTGACTTTCCACCCGCGCTGCGCCCGACCGCAACTTCCCTGGCCACACTCCACGGGGAAGCCCTGTCGCTGGAACGGGTGCGAGACCGGCTATTTGCCAACCTTGCCCGGTGCTATACCGACACTTTCCCGGCGGGCCGTGCTTCCCTGGAGGAGGCATACCACGGGCAGCTTTACCAGTTGGGGCAGCCCGCCCCATATCTCCACCTCGATAGGCAGGAGCGGTTCTCGGGAAGCGTGCGGGGGGTGGACAGCGATGGCCGGCTCCTGGTGGAGCGGTCGGACGGCAGCGTCGAAGCTTTTGAACTGCGGAGCCTCCGGTGGCTACGCGAATGATGAACTATTCTTTCATCAGTTCCAGGTTCTGGTCGATGCCGCGCTCGAGCGGGCTTACCCCCTTCTGCATCCACAGGGGTTGGGGGGTACCCAGCAGGTAGTAATCGAAGAACTGGCTCATGCGGGTCTGGAAGTCCGCCCGGTTGGGGGCCTTCACGGGCCAGTGGGGTTCCCCCCGGTAGTTGAGGAACCAGGCGGGCTTACCCAGGCGGCGCAGGGCGGTAAACCACTCGATGCCTTGGTACCAGGGCACCGCGCCGTCCTCGTCGTTGTGGAGGATCAGCACGGGGGTGTTGACCTTGTCGGTAGTGAACAGCGGGGAGTTCTCGAGGTAGCGCAGCGGGTACTGCCAGGGCGTACCCCCGATGCGGCTCTGGGTGTGCTCGTACTGGAATTGCCGGCTGAGGCCGCTGCCCCAGCGGATGCCCCCGTAGGCACTGAACATGTTGACCACCGGCGCGCCGGATTCGATGGCCGCAAAGAGGTCAGTTTTCGTAGCCAGGTAGGCTGCCTGGTACCCGCCCCAACTGTGTCCCTGCAGGCCGATCCGCTCCTTATCGATGTAGCCCCGCATCAGCAGGCTGCTGATGCCGCTCATGACGCAGTTGTAGGCGCTCTCGCCGGGGTAACCCTCCCGGTAGAGGACGTCCGGGTTGAAGATCACGTAGCCGCGGCTAGAATAGTGGGGGTAGTTGATCGACGAGCGGCCGGGGACCGGGGTGCGGTGGCGGAATACGCCCTCGCTGCTGCGCTCGTAGAAATTGACCATCAGCGGGTACTGCCGGGTGCTGTCGAAGTCGGCCGGCTTAATGAGCAGGCCGCGGAGCTCCCGCCCCTCGTGGTCAATCCAGCTAAAGATTTCGGCTGAGCCCCAGTTGAACTCCGTCTGCTGGGGGTTGGCCTGGGTAATCACGGTGCCCGGCTGGTCCAGGCTTGCAGTGACCCGCAGGTCCGGGAACTCCGTGTAGCTCTCGCGGGTGTAGAGGTAGCGGTCGGCCAGGCGGGCCTTCTGGAAGTCGTCGTAAACATACGGGCCCGTTTCCAACTCCCGCACGGCACCTCCGGACTCCAGCAGCGCGTAACCGCCGAAGTAGTCTCGGTCGCGCTGGCTGGTCAGAAGCAGGGGCATTGGCAGCGCCACCCGTTCGGGATCCAGGTCCACGGCACGGTAACTCACCCCCGTGGCCCTCCCGTCGGTCAGGCGGTCGGCCCGTTCGGCTTGGTCGGGCTCGATGCGCCAGATGTCGTAGCGGTCGTAAACAAGCATGGCCGCGTCTTCCTCCAGCCAGCCGGCGACGCCGTACGGGTAGGGGTCGTTTGGCTGGTCGTTCAGCTCGTCGTAAAAAGTACCCAGACCACTAGAAGTTAGGGTGTTGACTTGATTCCGGGCGATGTCGTAAGCCCGGTACACCGAATCGGTGGCGTTGTACCAGCTCAGGTATTTTCCTTCGGGCGACCACTGGAAGTAGCCCGCCTCCCCTTCCAGTATAGGCGTGCGCTTGCCGCTGCGGAGATCCACCATGATGATGTCGCGCGCCGCCGGCCCCCCTTCCCACATGGTCTGCTTGGCGTAGGGCGTATCGTTGTAGAGCATGACGTAGTGGCCCTTCCCCTCGGCGGGCCGGCTGCTTTCCGGGTACTCGGGGGTAGCCAGCTGCAGGAATTTGTCGACGCCCGTCCGGTAGACCGCCAGGTAGGTGAACTTGCGGTCCTGTTCCAGGCTGTTATTTTGTTGGGTGTACAGCAGGGGGTCCTCCGAGGTCCACACTTCCACGTCCGCCAGTTCACTGGCCAGGGAGTTCGTGTCCAGCTCCGGCCGCCGGGGCGTGGTGCCGAAATAGAGGTAGGCACCGTCTTGGCTGAACTCCGGGCGCCGGTCGTCGCTGATGCGGTAGCCCTGCGGCAGCCAGCTCATGTCGCGGCCCGTTACCATGTAGGCCGAGTCGCTGCCGCTCGACCAGTAGTGCAGGTGGAAGGGGGGCTGGGCCGCCTTATCATCCTTCTCGCTGCTCAGAAAGGCCACGTGGTTCCCGTCGTAGCTTAGGTTAAGTCCCGAGAAGTTAGCCGGTCCACTGCTGAGGGTCTGCCACTCAAGCTGCTCGGGGTCAATGCGCAGGATGCCGTCCGTCCACGTGCTGTCCTTGGCGGTACGCCGGGCGACCACGATGGGCCGGTCGCGGGCCACCTGAAAGTCCATAATGCCTTCCAGGTAGAAGCTGTCCTGATTGCCAAAGCGCCGCACCACCAGCCGTTTAGCGTCCTTGTCCAAATCCTTACGCAGGCTGTCGGCCAGGACTGATTCCGTGGTGTAGGCAAAGACGTCCGAGGAGCGTTCACTCAGCTTTACTTGGTACACCTTGGGGTAGCGCCGTGCCTCCTCCCGGGCCAGGTCGTAGACCAGCAGGGTATCCATCTCCTGAAGGTCTTTGGCCTTATCCTGGCGCTTGTAGGTCAGCACGGTATCCCGGGTGGGCTTCAGCGTCCCTACCAGGTACTTGCCGTCGTAGGAGAAGGTGGCGTCCTCCAGCCGGGGGAAGCGCCGCTCGCGCTGGGTGGTCAGGTCATAAACTACGGCTTCGGTATCCCCGACGTCCGGGCGCAGCGTGTACAGTACGTGAGTGCCGTCAGCGCTGAGCTGTTCTCCGCGGATCTCTTTCCAGGCCTGCATGTCACTCACCTCAATGGGGCGTTGGGCGCGGGCGCGGGTGCAAAACAAGGTGGCAAGAGCAAGCAGGGGCAGTAGGAATCTCATGGCCCAAATTTAACCAATACGGTGGTGAATCCGTAGCGGTCAGTGCACCACGAACTTTCGTGCCCCGGTGCCCGCATCGGTGGCCACACGCAGTACGTATACGCCGCTAGGCAAATGACTTAGATCGACTTCCGCCGCCGCGGCGGCACCGCCCACCCTGCGGCCCCACTGATCGAGCACCTCGATGTTCAGTATGCGGTGCGCACTGCGCACCTGCAGCCGCTCGGAGGCCGGGTTGGGGAAGACATCTAATTGTACTTCCGGCGCCGGCGTGAGCTCAGTGGAACTGATGACCTCGATGAAGCGCACGCGCACCACGTTGGTGATGATGGCCGGGTTTTGGTCGAAGTAGATGGCCGCGCGGTTATCCACCACGTCACCGATTACCTTATCCTCCGCGGTCACCACGGCGAAGCGGACGTAGCCGTCATTGAGGCTGTCCAGATCGGACAGATAGATGTTTTCGAATCCGAAGCGCACGACGGTGGTGCTGTCGTCGCTGAGGTCGAAGTCCATCGTCACGTCGTGACTTGCCGAGAGGAGCTGCACCGAGGCCGGTTCCAGAAGGGCAGCGAGGGTGTCGATGACCCAGACGTCTTTAGCCGAAAAGTTACCCTCGTTCTCGAAGTTGATGGTGTAGGTCAGGTAGTCGCGGTCGAGGGGGAAGTCGTTAGGCTGTTCCGCCAGTCCGCCGTCGACCAGCTTGTCGTTGGGGTCGTAGGAACTGCGGATCGGGGAGACGTAGGGTGGGGGGGCATAAATCTGGTTCGGCGCCACGTAGGGTGGGGGCGCGTAGATGTCCTCCGGACTGACGTAAGGGTTGTTTGCGTCGCGGAAGGGATCACCCGGCGGGGGTAGACCGGGGCCTCCGGGGTAGATGATGATGGGCCCGTTCGACAGGTTGGGGTCGTTGTCGGGGTTGAGGTCCTCGCTGTCTACCCGGCGGGGCCCGTAGCCGATGGCCGTGCCGTTGTTTTGGGCCGCGAACCGGGCGGTTTTGACCCGCATCACGAGCGTTTCCCGAGCCTCCAGTCGGTCGATCGCGATACGGACCGTGACGGTGTCGGGCACGGAACTGATGGCGGAACGCGCGGGTGTCTCGGTAGTGCTGGTATAGTCGGTGGTACTGAGGCCGGAGATGCTCCACCGGTGGGTGCTGGGATTAATGCGCAGGTGGTCGATGAGGTAAGGCACGCCGGTGGGCGTCAGGCGAGTCAGCTCGACTTCCAGCACCTCGGGCAGCTGATTGTCGGTGCCCGGTTGCGCGTTAAAGTAGCTGAAGTCGATCTCCAGTTCCCGGAAGGGCTTAGTGAGGGAAAGATTGGTCACCGCCGTGGTAAAGGCATTCTCGAATCCGTCCCGGTCGAAGCCCCACACGCCGCTGCGGTTGGCGGTTTGGAAGTAGAGGCTGTTATAATCCTTTGCAGCTAGTATGAAATCCGGCCCGGCAACATCTGCGTTGGTGTCCGTGACGCCGACGGCCTCCTGCCGCTTATTTACCGTAAAGGACCTCCCCACAGTGGGTAAGGTGATCACGTAATCCGTATTCGCTGCTTCCAGGAGTACGGCGTAGCTGCCGTCGGCGTCCGTTGTAGTGAGAAAAACTTCTCCATTTACGGCCGCGGCGACCGGCTGGCTGGGGTAGCCTTCGCCGACGTCGTAGGTGCCGTTCTGGTTAGCGTCTACATACACCCGACCGCGGAGCAGGTTAGCTTCTCCCCCCGGCCGGTAGAAGCCTGCGGTGATATCGTCGATCACCCGCCAGACGCTGGTCTGCCCTTCGATCCACATCGCCCCGTCCCGGTCAATGGTCATGGCGCTGGCGGTGCGGAATTCCGCGAGTGGCAGGATTTCTTCGAGCGCGTACGTTAGGAAGGTCGGATTGGTCGCAAAGTTTTCGATGCCGTGGACGGTGCCCGAGACATCCAGCAACCAGAGACGTCCTTCGGTATCGACGATGGCGTCCTGGACCACCGACAGGCGGCTGTCGTCTGCGGAGAGGATGGCGTGAAAGCTGTTCCCGTCGTACATGATCACGCCCCGGCTGCCCTGGAAATACATCACGCCGTCCGGACCCGGAACGACCCTACGGGGATTGTCAATACTGAAGCCCGGCTCGAAGCGTTCGATCTTCCTGCTTTCGGGGTCGAAGCGGGCGATGGGCATCCCGCCGCCGCGATCCTGTCCGGCCAACCAAACTTTGCCCTCGCTGTCGACGGCGAAGTGATAAAAGTCGGTGAAATCTTCGGGATTAGGTAGGGTGTCGCGATCGACCACCGAGCCATTGACGGTGCGGGTGTAGATGCCGGTCGTGCGTTCGAGAAAAGCGACGACGTTGCCGTAGCTGGCGGTGTTCGTGTTTCCGGAGCGGACGCCATTGATCGGCTGCGAGAACGGCAGATCGAGGCGCTGGTAGAAGGGCGTTTGACCGGTCGCCTCCGTATACACCAAGCGGCCTTCCTGATCGACCGAGGGGACAAATCCGCCCACGTTCTGGAATTTACGGGAACGCAGATTACCCTCCGTGTCTACGAAACCGATGTTGTTGTCATCCCGGTTATAGAGGTACACGCCGCCAAGGGGCGAGGGAATGAAATATTCGAAGCGCTCTACGTCCCAGTAGGAGATGTTGGTCGGCCGGTTATCGTTGCGGGTATCCCAGCTGCCGTCGTCGTTGCGGATGAGCACTTCATTGTTAGTGGAATTGCCGGTGGAAAAATCATTCGTTAGGTAGTAAGTCCGCCCCGCGTGATTTTCGACCTTGTTAGGAGTATACGTGATGGGGATGCCGAGGGCCGCTAGACTATCCCGGTCGATAAAGGTCCAGATCGTGTCCGCGCCGCGGACGTCGAGGTCGAAGATGCCAAATACATTCAGGGCTACGGCGCTGATGCGGCCATCATTGAGCACGGCCAGGTCTTCGAATTGCGCGAATATAGCCGGGTTGTTGGCGTTGGGGGATAGTGTTTTGTATTCGGCGTAAGTATCAGTCACCCGGTCGTAGGCCACGAGGGCTCCGTTGCTGTTGCGGTTAGACTGGGCCAGCCACAGGGTGCCGTCGGGTGCGAATTCAAAGTCATTGACATCATCGAAGGGCAGGCGCCCCGTGTCGGTGGCGTCGTAGAGCTTGAAGCCGCTCGCGTCGGTCGCCAGCGCATAGAGGCCCTGGATGGTATTGAACCACAGCGAGTCATTGCGCACCTCCATTTTGGTTGTGCCCACCCCGACGCTAATCAGGTCCGATAGTACTTCCAGGTCGCTAACGAGGTCGGCGCGGCCATCTTTGATGCGGTGCAGGTCGAGGTTGCGGAAGCCGCTGGCCAGGGCATAAATCACGTCGTTTTGCGCGTCGTAGGCGAGATGGTTAACGCCGGCCGTTTCGGTGACGGGTACCGCGCGGAGCTCCTTCGTGATGAGATTATAGCTGTTGACTACCCGGCGGATGCGGCTGAAGGTGGTAAAGTAGAGTACGCCGTTTTTGTCGAGCACGCCGGTTTCAATCGTCGCCTGGTTTTGAATTTCTCCCGATGATCCGGTCAGGATAGAGGCTATGGCGGGAACGTTTTCCCAACTACCGTCAGAGTGGCGGATCGAGATGCCCTCCCGGGTGACGAAGACCTCGCTGTCGTTGAAATAATTCGGGATCATGCGCAAAACGCCCCGCCCGTTGAGCCCGAGGCTATGGGTAACTACGCCCAGGTTACCGTCTTTGTCACAGAAGCTGAGCTTGCCGTCGGCTTCGGCGACCTCCTCGCCACACTGGCCGATGAAGTAACTGATGCGGGTGCCGGTGAGGTATTGGTCCATGCGGGTGACGGACTGCGCCGGTAAGTGACCGATCAGGGTAGTACCGAGGAGAAGGAGTAG
Organism: Lewinellaceae bacterium; assembly: GCA_963710195.1. GTDB lineage: Bacteria > Bacteroidota > Bacteroidia > Chitinophagales > Saprospiraceae > Neolewinella. The sequence goes on along the minus strand of CAVPZF010000008.1, from coordinate 722,606 downwards.
AGTACGGAGCATAGAGGGGGTGTTGTGCTACTAATGTATGCCCCGAAAAGGTAAAGTGTTACACGTCTGCGGACTTAAGTAGTCGGACACAATTATCTATACAATTTCCCTCGCTGCCTCCTGCGGCTCTCCTTCGTTGAAAAGCCTCGCCAACACCCAGGTGTTGTCTGCGTTTTTCGCCTCGGTGAGCCACACGATTCACCAGATGGAAATGGCACGATAAATATGTCCGACTACTTACCTTCACGCTATGCCGGCAGAAGAATGCTATTTGGGCCTAGACATGGGAACTACCGCCGCCAAGCTGTGCGCCTTCGCGACCGATGGCACGCTACTGGACGAATGCACCGGTACCTACGCGCTGCGCTATCCCGAAGCCGGCGCGGCGGTACAAGACGTTAATGAGTTGGTCGCCGTCGCCGAGCGGTTGCTGACCGAGCTCCTGCCCCGCCTCGGTTGCCCGGCCGCCGGTCTGGGCATCAGCTGCGCCATGCACGGCGTACTCTTGCTGGACCGTAGCGGGCGACCGATCGGGCCCATCGTCACCTGGGCGGACGTGCGGGCGCAGTCGGTGATGGAGCGCTTTTCCCCACACCTGCGTTCCCGGCTACTTCGCCAAACGGGCACTCCCGTACACCCCATGTCCCCCCTGGTGAAACTGCGCTGGATGTACTGCGAGCGCCCCGAGCTGCTCGAAGGCGCCTACTCCCTGGCCGACCTAAAGAGCTACCTCATCAACCGCTGGACCACCGCGGGTTACCTGCTCGACGAGCAACTGGCCAGTGCTACCGGGCTGCTTGACCTCACGACGAAGAACTGGTCCGCGGAGGCCCTCATCCTCGCCGGCGGGGGGAAGCCGCTTGGATTGCAACTGCCAACGGTCGTTCCCGCCGCTACCCGCTTGACCTGGCGCCCGGAAGTGGCCCGTCGACTCCGGACCATCGACCTACCCCTCTTCCTTGGCGGCTCCGACGGCTGCCTAGCCAATCTCGGCAGCGGGATCACCCTGCCGGGCCAGGTGTCCCTGACCATCGGCACGAGCGGGGCGGTGCGCACCACGCACCGGGGGCTAAACGAAGGGGTCGACCACCAGTTGTTTAATTACCTACTCTACGACGATTATGCCGTGCTGGGCGGGGCCACCAACAACGGCGGTAAGGCGCTGGAATGGATATACGACCTGATTGGGGGCCACTTTGCAAATATCGGGGACCTGATTGAGCGAGCCGTGCAGGCCCCCGACACCGGCCTCCGGTTCGTGCCCTACCTCTTCGGGGAGCGGGCTCCGATATGGGATGCCCTGGCGACGGCAAGTTTTACCGGCCTGCGGGGTAGCCATACCCCGGTCGACCTGGCCCGTGCCGTACTGCTGGGCGTGACGGATAATGTTATCGAGATACTCCGTCAGGTCGAGGCCGCGACTTGTCCCTCCGAGGTCATCTACGCCAGTGGGGGCTTTACGCGCTCCCGGGGCTGGGTCGACTTGCTGGCCCAGCGGTCGGGCCGGCGCGTGGAGATTGCGCATACGCCCCAGGCCAGCGCCTACGGAGCGGCCCTGATCGCGGTGCGTGGGCTAGCCGAGGAGCAAGAGGCCGAGCGGAGGTAGGAGCAGTGTCCCATTTACCGCAATCGCGTAGTAATCTTCCCCGCGCTCCTGGCCGGTCGCGTAGCCAACGGCCGCGGCCAGCAGGTAGGCTAGGCCCAGTGCGCTACCCTGTGCCATGGGGTAACGCACGAAGGATACGAGGGCACAGAGCAGTAACAGGCCGAGCGCCAGGCGGCGATTAGCGAGGGGATGGGTACTGGCCAGCGTCCGCGTCCCCTGCCGGCGGTCGAGGGGGATGTCGCGCACGTCGAACAGCAACGCAATGGCCAGCACAAAGCCAAAGCGGAGGAACACCTCGGGTGGGCGGGCGTGAATGGAAAAAGCCGGAAACAGGTCGGTCATCAAGGTCCAGGCCAGGCCCACCCACACCACCTTGAGGTAGGGGAGATCGCGGAGCCGGGGCCCGCCGGGGTAGAGCGGGATCAGGTAGAAAGCGGTAAAGGGCAGGGCAAGAACTACTGGCCAGAAGGAATGGAGGGGGAACAGTACCGCCAGGCCGCCGGCGACGAGTAGGCTACCCACGCCGATGACCAATGAGTGGCGGGGGTGACGCGCGACCACCCGGTAGCGCTGGCCGTCGGGTTGGCCGGCGGCTCGGCGGTAACTAAGCAGCCGGTGCAGGGTATACACGCCCAGCGTGGCGAAAAACAAAAAGTAGTGAGACGCGTGTAGGCTGGGATCCTCGCTACTCAGGTAGGTCGATTGCCAGCTTAGGGCCATGGCCGCCAGCGCAATCCAGATGTGCCCGTAGAAGAGCCAGTTCAGAAACGGATTGCGCATATTGAATCTTACACCTCAAAGTAGTTAAAACTCATGCCGTCTTCGATGCGAGTCAGGCTGGCGAGGATCAGCTCAATCACCCCCTCCACGTCGCTCTTAGCGGCCATTTCTACGGTCGTGTGCATGTACTTCAGGGGTAGGCTGATCAGGGCTGAAGGGACGCCGCCGTTGGAGTAGGCAAAGGCGTCGGTATCGGTGCCCGTAGCGCGGCTGCTTGCCTCCCGCTGAATGTCGATGCCTTCCTCTGTGGCGGCGTCGATGATGAGCTGCAGGAGCTTGTTGTGCACGGCCGGGGCGTAGGTGACACTGGGCCCCTTGCCTGCTTTTACGTCCCCCACCTTCTTCTTGTCGAGCATCGGCGTGGTGGTGTCGTGGGTGACGTCGGTGACGATTGCGACCTGCGGCTTGATCCGATCGGCAATCATCTCGGCACCCCGCAGTCCTACTTCCTCCTGCACTGAGTTAACGATGTACAGGGTGTAGGGGAGCTCAATGTTGCGCTCCCGCAGCAGCCGGGCGATTTGCGCGATGCAGAAGCCGCCCATGCGGTTATCGAGGGCCCGGCCGCAGTAGTAGCGGTCGTTCATGACTTCCAATTCGTCGGGGTAGGTGATGACGCTGCCGACGTGGACGCCCATGGCGAGTACTTCGTCCTTATCCCGGGCCCCGATGTCGATAAAGATGTTCTCAAGCTTTGGCTGCAGCTTGGCGTCTTCCCCCCGACGGGTGTGAATTGCTGGCCAGCCGAACACCCCGCGCACCACGCCGTGGTCGCCGTGAATATTGACGCGCTTGGAAGGTGCGATGAGGTGATCGCTGCCCCCGTTGCGCACCACGTAGAGGTAACCGTTGTCGGTGATGTAATGGACGAACCAGCTGATCTCGTCGGCGTGGCCCTCGATGACCACCCGGTACTCCCTACCGGGATTGATCACGCCGTAGGCCGTTCCGTACACATCGAGTCCGATCTCGTCCACATACGGGCGGAGGTAGTCGACCCAGAGCTGCTGGCCCTTACTTTCGAAGCCGGTGGGAGAGGCGTTGTTGAGGTACTGGAATAAGAAGGTATCGGTGGCTTCGTTCAAAATAGCCATAAAAATTTGTTGTTCAAGTGGTTAATTTGGGGTAAACCGGAACACGGCACAGGGGGGTGCCCCGGTTTACTTTAGGAAGTTCTCACTCCACGCCCGGGGGTCCTTCCGCCAGTCGGCAAGGGTATTCGCTTCCTCGGGCGATATCTCTTCGGAGGCGGTAGCCACCTCCAGCAGCGCACCGTAGTGACTGATGGTACGCAAAGAAACCTCGGCGCGGGCGAAGGCGCGCTGGGCGGAAGGGAATTGATAGGTAAATATCGCGAGCGTAGCGGCTACGGTAACGCCCGCGCGCCGGAGCACCTCGACCGCCTGAAGGCTACTGCCGCCGGTAGAAATAAGGTCTTCGACGACCAGGTAGCGGACACCGGGCTGTAGCCGACCCTCAATCTGATTGCGGCGGCCGTGCTCCTTGGCGGAACTGCGCACGTAGACAAACGGGAGGCCGAGGCGATCCGCCAGCAGGGTCCCGTGGGGAATGCCCGCCGTAGCGACGCCGGCAATGCCCTGTACGTCCGGGATGCCGCTGGCAGCTACGGCCAGGGCCGTGACGATTTCCGAGCGGATCTCCGGGAAGGAAAGCAGGACGCGGTTGTCGCAATAAATGGGGGAACGGAGCCCGCTGGCCCAGGTGAATGGGTCGCGGGGTTGTAATTTGACGGCACCGACTTCAAGCAGGCGACGGGCAATTTGCCTGGATGTGTCCATGCGTTGTAAATTTCGCGCCAATGTACGTAATCTATATTAACGACCGGCCCCTCTACTTGCGGGAGGCTACCGGTCCGGGCCCCTACGCCGCCGCCGCCCCGGATACCCACCTTGTGGCCCGTTATTCCGGAAAGCGCAAGAGCCTCCTCAACTACGCCGACACCCTTGAGAAAGGAAGCCAGAAAGTACTTTCCATCGAGCTGGTCGCCGAATCACTACCCCAGCTGTGGGATGAGTTCCGCTCCCACTACAAATGGGTGGAAGCCGCCGGCGGCCTTGTCACGCACACGCAGACCGGCAAGCAACTGTTTATCTACCGCCGCGGCTCCTGGGATTTGCCCAAGGGAAAGGTCGATGAGGGGGAGGATCGTGTTGCCGCCGCGGTGCGGGAAGTGGAGGAGGAAACGGGACTTGAGCAGATCGAGCTGGGTCAGGCCCTGCCCATCACCTACCATACCTACCGCACCAAGAAGGGCAAGCGTATCCTGAAGCCCACCTACTGGTACCACATGCGCACCGACCAGCATAAGTTAGTGCCCGAAGCGGGCGAGGGCATTGAGGTCGCCGAGTGGCGCCAGGTGCAGGCCGTGCTCGACAGCGACGAGCCCCTCTACGCCAGCCTGCGCGCCCTCCTGGAGGATTTTCGGCGTGATTGAACCGGGGAGCCAGCGGAGCAGGCCGATCCGCCTCAGCAGTTTTAGTATATTTGCGTCCCACTCACGACGAACTACACCATGTACAATTTGATCCTCTTTGGCCCTCCGGGATCGGGCAAAGGAACTCAGGCCAGTCTGCTGGTCCGCCAGCACGACTTTCTGCACATCAGCACCGGGGACATGTTTCGCGAGGAGCTCAGTCGGAATACCCCGCTCGGACAGGAAGCCCGTTCTTACATGGATCAGGGGCACCTCGTCCCAGATGAGGTGACAATTGCCATGCTGCGCAAACGGGTGGAACAGCATCCGAACGTCGCCGGAATCATATTCGACGGCTTCCCCCGCACCGACCCCCAGGCGGCTGCCCTGAATGATTTGATGAAGGAAAAGGGCGCCCGCATCGACGCCCTTATCCTACTCGACGTAGACGCCAATACCATCGTGCGCCGGATCATCGGACGTGGGGCCACCAGCGGGCGAGCGGACGACCTCCGGGAGGATATCATCCGCACCCGCTACGAGAACTTCATTAATTATACCACGCCGGTCTTCGACTTTTATAACGACCTGGGACTTGCCCACCGGGTCGATGGTACCCGGACGATCGCGGAGGTTTCCGAAGACATCGGTACTATCGTGAAGGCCGCCGTCCAGCAGTAACGCACCCCCGGCGGCGCGCGCCGTTGGTCCCCTCCCCCCTATGGCAAGAGCAAACTTCGTCGATTACGTAAAGATTAACCTGCAGTCTGGAAGCGGCGGCGCGGGTTCCAAGCATTTCTACCGCGCCAAGGGCATCCCCAAGGGCGGCCCCGACGGCGGCGATGGCGGACGCGGCGGACACATCATTCTGCGCGGTAACCGGAATCTCTGGACCCTCCTCCAGTTCAAGTACAAAAAGCACATTAAGGCCGAACCCGGACAGCGGGGAGGCGAGAATAACCGCTCCGGATCCACCGGAGCCGACGTGGTGCTGGACGTGCCGCTGGGAACCATTGCCCGCGAGGCCGAAACCGGAGAGTACCTCTTCGAGATCACCGACCACGACGAGGAGCGCGTGCTCATGGCCGGCGGGCGCGGTGGTCTGGGCAACAGCCACTTTAAGTCCTCCACCAACCAGAGCCCCGACTACGCCCAGCCGGGGGAAGACGGCGGCGAGGGGTGGTACATTCTCGAGCTCAAGGTACTGGCTGACGTTGGCTTGGTCGGCTTCCCTAACGTGGGAAAGTCTACCCTCCTGAGTGTACTGACCGCCGCCAAGCCCGAGATCGCTAACTACGAGTTCACCACCATTGTGCCCAACATCGGTATGGTGCAGTACCGCGACGGCAAGTCCTTCGCGATGGCCGATATTCCCGGCATCATCGAGGACGCGCACCTGGGGCGCGGGCTAGGCCACCGCTTCCTCCGCCACATCGAGCGCAACGCGACCCTGCTCTTCTGCATTCCTGCCGATGCCGACGACATCCAAGGACAGTATCAGACACTGCTTCACGAGCTCAGTCAGTACAATCCAGAATTGATCGATAAACCCCGAGTCCTGGCCCTGACGCGCGCCGATATGGTGGACGAGGAGCTCAAGCAACTACGCAAGGGGGAAATTCCCGCCGACCTCCTGAGTCTTTATGTGTCCGCCGTGACGGGAGAGGGCCTGACTGAACTCAAGGACCTCCTCTACGGCCTCATCATCGAACAGCGGGAGGCCAACGCCGGCCCAATTTCCGCCATGGAGGAGGAATAGTCTTGCTCTGCCTTAGCCGAAGCGCTCCAGGGGCGCGGACAACAGATTCTGCAGGGTACCCGTCGCCAGGTTACGGGCCTCGATGGGCGAGAGCCCGCGCTGCTGGTACATCGCTTCCAGGCGCGCCTGCGACTGGTAGTAGCTGATGCGTAGGGCGGTGAGTATGCGGGCGTGGAGGGGGTCTTCTTCGGCCCAGGCATCCAGGCTCTTCCATAATCTATCTTCCCAGCTCAGGGCTTCCCGGCTATTTGGAGTGCCAAGCGCATTAGTGGCGTTGACTAGGGCGCTCCGCTTGCCCTCCAGTTCCGAGGCCAGGTCCGTATTGTCGAGTCCGGCCGCCAACTCGTCGGCAATCGTTTGGAGGACGGCCATTTCGGGCCACGTCAGCGGGGTATTCCCCTTGGCGTCGGCGGGGTCGTAGTCAGCCAGCGCCAGCAGGCGATACTTCCGCAGTTCCGGCAACCGGGTCCAAGCTGCTTTGTAAGCCCGCTCCGTACCCGCGCCGTAGAGCCCGTCAATGCTGCTGTCGTAGAACCCCTTCTCCTTGAGCACCCGTTGTAACTCAGCGGCGGAGTGGCGTTTGGTATTCACGTCAATGGCGGGCATACCGGCCATTTCAACCGACAGGAGGGCGGGTGGGGCGGGAACCTCCCCGGCTTGTTGGGGCGGGGTCGCGGGTGCGGGGTTTGGTGGCTTCGGCGCTGCGGGGGCTGGGGCCAGTACGCCGGTAGCCGGGGTGGGCTGCGGAAGGGTGGAGGGGGGAGACTGCTCCCCGGCGGGCTCGACCTGGCGTAACTCGATCGGGATGAGGGGTTTCTTAATGCCGGTCTCAAAAACGCCTACGGGGATGAGGGTCTTGGCAGACAGCGATTTAACGAAGGCATCGGTGAATCCCAGGGCGCGGATGTCGGAGAGGGCGGCATTGGCTGTTTCGGTGCTGGCGTACGGTCCGGTCACCACTCGAGTCACGCCGTCGGTCGCGTCTACGGACAGTTTGCCGGCCCGTTCGAGCGCTCGCCAGTCGAGCGAGCGGTCGCGCCCGCGCAGGGCAATTTGTACGTACGGCCGGTTCTCGCCCGCCCCGGCGGGTAGAGCAAAGGAGGCCGCATTCCGGAACCCCTTCTCCAGGAGGGTGGCAGTTACCCTCTCGGCCTTCTCTCGCGAGCTGTAGTTACCCAGGTAAACGTCAGTCAGTTGTCCCTCGCGCGCCAGTCCGTACACAAAGCCTAGTTCCCTCAGATCAATAAAGTCATCGGCTTTGACGTCCTGAAAGGTACCGACGCGGACGTTGAACAGCTCCTGGGCCGACAGCGGCAGCGCGGCGAAGAGGGCAAAAAGTATGGGGAGGGGGAATCGTGACATTGCTTAATTGGCTCAGTGAAAACGGGATAAAAAGTACCCGAGGACAAACGGTCAACAAGGGAACTTGTTATCGAGCGCACCAAGGTAAGGGTTCCCTTACGGTCCGGCGGTGAACGACAACTCCTGCACAACTTTCTGCGGCGCAATTCGTATTTTTAGCACGATTCCCAGCCAATGGTCCAGGTGGCTAAGCCGGGGGCGAGAACCGGTATGAATAGAAAGAGCAACGACCAGCGCGAGAAAGCGCTGATGGCCCTGGTGGCCAGGTACGAATTAACAGCTCAGGACGGAGGTACCTTGTTTCTCGCGGAAGAAGAATTCGAGGAACTCTTGGTGCACTACTTCGGCAACCAAGACTACGACCAGACCCTGGAAGTGGCCGACCTAGCCATTAGTCAGTATCACTACACGCCCGACTTCTACAAGTGGAAGGCCCTCATCCATAAGATTAACCTGGAGGAAGAGGAAGCTATGGCTACCCTCGATCAGCTCAACATCTATGCTCCCAATGACGAGGAAGTCATGATGCTCCGTTTGGAGGTGTACGTCCACTTCGAGCACCAAGAAGATGCCCGCAAGGCATTGAACCAGCTTTACTACATCGTCGATGGGGACGAAAAACTCAGTTTGCTTGCCTTTTTCGATGGGTTACTTTGCATGCAAGAACACCGCTTCCGGGAGAGCTTCGAGGCGCTTAGCGAGGCCATCCGCCTTGATCCCTACCAGGAGTCCGCCTACGATGAGCTGCTGAACGCCCCCGAACTGCTTCCCTATCGCCAGGAAATCGGCGCGATGCTGCGCCGGCAGACCGACCGCGATCCCTTCAACGACCTGACCTGGTTCTACCTCGGCATGTGGTACGACGATACCGGCAATGACCTGGAAGCGTTGGAAGCCTTTGGCAATGCCCGCTCATTGAACGATGGACGCAACGCTTACGACCTGGAATTTGCCGATAAGCTCTTCGATCTGGAGATGTACGAGCCCGCCCTGACCGCTTACCAGGCTTACTTTGAGTCCGAGGAAGCCGAGGAGAGCTACGAAACCTGCATGCGGATTGGGCGAAGCTACCAGATGCTGGACGATATGGCGAATGCCAAAAAGTCTTACTTCCGCGCCCTCGAGATTGACCCGGAGATGTACGACATCTACCAATACATCGCCGAGTGCTGCGTAGCCCAGGAAAAGTGGGGCGTAGCGGCCTACAATTACGGGCGGGCGGTGGAGCTGCCCAACCATACGGCCGACTGCTGGCTGGGACTGGCGCTGTGCAGTTCCGCCACCAATTCTCCCCTCGAGGCCGAGCAGGCTTTCCTGCGGGCCATTGAGTTGGACGAGCAGTTCAGCGATGCCTACGTTTCCTATGCCCTGTTCCTAGTGGAGATCGGGCGGGAGCTCGACGCTTTGCGAATGCTCGAGGAGGCCGCCGCGAGCTACGCGGACGGGGCCCTAGCTTACGGACGGGTCGCCATCCTGATGATCTGTGGCCGCCGTAAACAAGCCCTTGCCTTACTCCACGAAGCCCTTTCTGACTACTACGAGGAAAATGATCTGCTCTTCAACTGGCATCCTGACCTGATGGAAGACCACGATATTCAACAGCTACTGAAGCTTCATGAGCAATAAGTAGACGGCCGCACCTAGCGCTACCGCTACATTCATGGACGTATTTTGCCCGTACATGGGCAGGTGTAGGGCAAGGTCACAGCGGTCAAGCAGATCCGGGGCTACACCGGACGATTCCGTTCCCGCAATCAATAAAATGGGTTTACCCGGGGCGGGGATATAATCAAACACCGATCGGCTGTCGCTGGTAACCTCCAGGGCAATGATGCGGTAGCCTAGGGCCCGGTAGTTTTTTATGACCTCCAGCGGGTGACCCGCTATGCGGAAGGGAACGGTGCGCACCGTGGACCGTGCGGTTTTATGGATCCGGGGGTTGGGGGGAGTCGGAGTGGTGCCCGCTAGTACGAGTTCCGCCACCCCTGCGGCATCCGCTAGCCGAAATACGGAGCCGACGTTGCGGGGATCCTGCCAATCGGCACAGAGCAGGGTAAGCGGAAACGTGCGCCGCGCATTAGCGACCTCCTGGTGTTGAAGTTGGCGTCCTACCGGCACACTTACTGAAAGCTGACTAGGTCGATTTCGAAAATCAGGTCGGTATCCGCGCAGAGACTTCCGGCTGCATTCGGTCCATAGGCGAGTGCCGAAGGGATGAAGAGTTCGATCCTGCCGCCGGAACCGATCAGGGGAATGCCCTGCTGCCAGCCGCGAATCAAATTGCTGAGCGGGAAGGAAATGGGCGAACCCGTAGTGCGGTCGAAGGTGTCCCGGTCTGTAGTATACCCTAGGTAGTTCACCGTGACGGTGCTGGAGGCAACCGGCTTCTCGGCGCTGCCTTCGGTTAGGATGCGGTAGCGTAGCCCTTCGATTCCGGTTTGCTCGGAGAATTTTTGGACGGTCAACATATTGTCGGAGATATACTGGTCTAGGCTAATGCTGCTGTCCAAACAGTCGTCGTCCTGATTGCAGGCGAGCGTGAGCAGAGGCAGGAGAAGGCACAGAAGTGAAAAGCGAGTCGGTTTCATGGGATCGTTTTAGCTGCGCAAAAGTAGGCATTGCACCCGCGTTTTACGCCACGAATCACAATACAGCGCAAGCCAGAAATAGGTAAGAGCCTGTTTGGGTTGTTCGGGCCTGACGAAAGCGCCGCTATTTTGGTTCTATTCGAGCCGCGAAGCGGGGAGCCTAGCGGGCTAAGTGACGCTTGTCGAGGCGAAGGATAGGCACGAAGGAGCAAGTTTACGGCGGTGAGCGGAATCCCAAACAAGCGCTAAGCAATGTATAGTGTGAATAATGTTGTCATTGCGCTGAACACAATTTGCTCCGGCGCGGTTAAGCCAGCATAAGAACTAAGCGTATAAATAAGGTGAGTGTATGTAAGCGGCCCGTCGGTATTCCGGCGGGCCTTTTTTTGTTCTATACGCCGCTGGTGGGGGTGTATCTTCGGCCAAATGTGGATCATCCCCTACGTACTGCTGGCCTTCGCGCTCGTCAGCGGCTTGCTACTGCTCACGGGCTGCGGCGAGCGCCACCAGGAAAATCCGCTCCTGCCTTCCCCGCAACTCATGGCACACTACGACGAATACGACTACCAAGACGGCAGCCTGACGGACAGCGCCCTCTACGATAAGGTGCTGGGCAGCCTCGTGGGCTCCGCGATTGGGGACGCCATGGGCGCTCCGACGGAGATGTGGCCACAAACGGACATCTCGGACGAATACGGCCACGTCGACAGCCTGACGCTCGTGCTCCGGGAACCGAGTCCCGAAGGCCCCTGGAATTACAACCTACCCCCCGGAGCCGGTACGGACGACACGCGGTGGAAGGATCTTATGGTGAAGTTTCTGGTGCAGGAGCACGTGAGCCACGCTGGGGACGGCCCGCTCGAAGTTAGTCCTCACCGCTTTAGTGCCTTCATTACTGCGCGCTACGCCACTAGCGTAGGGGAGCTGCGGGCGACCAGGGGCCTGGACTCCGAGCCGCTGGAGGACGCCATGCGGCGTGTCACCTGGCTGCAGGAGTGGGCCCGCGTCACGCAAGCTTACAGCGCCGGCGACCTGGAGGGCTACCGAAATGCTCTTTCCCGCTTCTACGGCGGAGAGATGTCCTGCGCCGGAATGCTGTACGCTCCCGTGATCGGGGCCGCCTTCCCCGGACGCCCGGAGGCGGCCTACCGGGCGGCCTACGCCTTGAGCCTGTTCGATTTGGGGTACGCCCGGGACATTACCGCTCTTACGGCCGCCCTAACGGCGGCGGCATTTTCTCCAGCAGCCACCCCCAAGACCTTCGTGGACGTGGTGCGCGAAACGGACCCGGAAGGTTTTTTCCGCTCCCGCCTGATCGGTCGCATCGCCTACCAACAATTCAAGCAGGCCCGGGCCATCGTACGTGCCGCGACTCGGATGACCCTGGAAGATGTCCGCAAACAAGCGATCCGTTTGCCTCCCGACTATCCCTACGACAGCCTCACCTACGCAAGGACTACCAAAGCTTACGAGCTACTGGACCGGGCTAAACAGGACGTCCCCTTCCACGCCGGGGAGGTGCACCTCATCAACCTGACCGCCTTACTTTTTTCGGAGTACCGCTTCGCCCCCGCCATGGAATTTATCATTAATTACGGCCGCGACAACGACACGGTGGCAGCCATCACCGGCGCTATTCTGGGTGCGTTGGAAGGCTTCCAGCGACTGCCCGTGGGGGACCGCGAAAAAGTACTTCGCGTGAATCGGGAGGTGCTCGGTATCGATTTGGAGGCGCGCGCTGTAGAGCTGACCGCCGCTATCCGCAGCCGCCGCCCGCTGGAGTAGGACGGCAAGATTTACCGGCGGCTATAATTGGGCGCCTCTTTCGTGATGGTGATGTTATGCGGGTGGCTCTCCTGAATGCCCGCTCCGGTGATCCGCACGAATTCGGCCCGTTGTAAGTGCTGGATCGTGGCCGCTCCACAGTAGCCCATGCCCGCCCGCAGGCCGCCCAGGTACTGGTTGACGACTTCCGCCAGACTCCCCTTGTAGGGGATGCGGCCCTCAATGCCCTCGGGAACCAGCTTTTTTACATCATCCTCAACGTCCTGAAAGTAGCGGTCCTTACTGCCTTTGTTCATGGCACCGAGCGAACCCATTCCCCGGTAGACCTTAAATTTGCGCCCATCGTACAGGATGGTTTCCCCCGGGCTCTCATCCACACCCGCGAACAGGCTGCCGGCCATGATGGTGGAAGCGCCGGCGGCCAGGGCCTTGACGATGTCGCCCGAATAGCGAATGCCGCCGTCTCCGATGACCGGGACGTCCGTGCCCACCAGGGCCGCCGCCGCGTTGGCGATGGCCGAGAGTTGGGGTACCCCGACCCCCGCAACGATGCGGGTCGTACAGATGGAGCCCGGGCCAACACCCACCTTTACGCCGTCTGCCCCGGCGTCCGCGAGGGCCTTGGCCGCCGCTCCGGTAGCGACGTTGCCGCCAATGACCTGCAGGTCCGGAAAGGCATCCTTCGTGCGCCGAACAGCGTCCAGCACCCCCCGGCTGTGTCCGTGGGCCGTATCGATGGTAATCACGTCGACGTTCACCTCAACCAGCGCCTGCACCCGTTGCAACATATCGACGGTTACGCCGATCGCCCCGCCCACCACGAGGCGGCCGTAGCTGTCTTTGCAGGCGTTGGGGTAGTCCTGCACCTTTAGAATATCCTTATAGGTGATGAGGCCAACCAGGGTTTGGTCTTCGTTGACGACGGGCAGCTTTTCAATCTTGTGTCCCTGTAAGATTTGCTTCGCTTGTTCCAAGTTGGTGCCGACCGGGGCGGTAACCAGGTTTTCGGTGGTCATGACCTCGCTGATGGGCCGGTTGGAGGCGGTTTCGAAGCGGAGGTCGCGGTTGGTGAGGATTCCGACGAGCTTGAAGTTGGCGTCGACGATGGGAATACCCCCAATCCGGTGCTTTGCCATCAGGTTCTTGGCGTCGGCCACGCTGGCGTGGTGCTGTAGGGTAACCGGATCGACGATCATGCCCGACTCCGACCGCTTGACCATCCGGACTTGTTCGGCTTGCTGGCTGATGGTCATATTCTTGTGCACGATCCCGATGCCGCCCTGCCGGGCGATGGCGATGGCTAGGCGTCCGTCCGTAACGGTATCCATGGCGGCGGATACGATGGGAGCGTTGAGGCGGAGACCGCGGGTGAGCTGGCTGGAAAGGTCGACTTCGCGCGGCAGTACCTCCGAGTATGCGGGCAGCAGCAGTACGTCATCGAAGGTCAGGCCTTGAGTGCCGAAGCGGTCAGGGTAGCTTTTGTTCTCTTCCATGCGCAAAGGTATGTAAATCCACCGGGTTTTGGGGGGCCGACGCGCCGGCCTACAGCTCCGCCAATGCCAGAGTGACCACGCTGAGCCGCACCCCGGGGTGGGTGTCTAACAAAACGTTGCCGCAGAAGTCCAGCGTAGCTCCCGTGGTCAGTACATCGTCTACCAACAGGAGATGACCGCCCGCAAAATTCCCCCGGCCGGGACCGAACGAATGGCGTACGTTCTCCAGGCGCTCCAGCTTGTCCCGCCGGGTTTGGGACCCCGCAAAGGAACGTCGGCGGAGTGCGTAAGGGAGGGTGGGTACGGCGAGCGCCCGGCCCAGCCCCTCGGCAATCGCTTCCGCCTGGTTGTATCCCCGCTCGTGGCGGCGGCGGTTGTGGATGGGGACCGGTACGATGCCGGTCAGGTCACTCAGGGCGGGAACTGCACGGATTATTTCCCCAAAGTGTTCGCCGAGCCTTCGGCCCACGTCTGGGCGATGGTGGTACTTCAAGGCGTGAATGAGCCGCTGACAGACGGTATCGTCGCGAAACGTGTACGCGGCGGCGGCAAAGACCAGGGGAAGGCGACCGGCCAGCCGGTCGCTGACGTCATTATCGGTGTGCTGCCAGGAGTCGCGCAGGGGTAACTCGGAAACACAGCGCAGGCAGAGTAGGTCTTCCGAGCGGGCCAGGGCCGACTGGCAGTTCAGGCATACCGTTGGGAAGAACAGGCTGGTGAGGCCGCCGATCCACGCTTTCGGATCCATCAGTCTACGTAGGTCCACTTGCGCAGGAGGCGAACGCCTACGGAAAGCTCGATGGAGAAATTGCGGATGGCCCGCTCGCCGAGGGTGGTATTGCCGGGGCTGCCGGGGTTAACGACATTGGTGATGGCCCCCTGCTTGTACTGAAAGCTGAGGTCAGGCTGGGCAGCCAGCTCAACGAAACCGCTGATGGCGTCGGAGAGCAGGAAATTGGCTCCTCCGCCAAAGGTAACGCCGTAGGTCAGGCGGTTAATGAATTCGTAGTCGTCGATCGGATAATTCTGGCGAAACTGGATGCCCCCCTGATTGGTACTCAGCCGGTCGTATTCCCCTAGGTTGGTGCTCAGGGTGTATTCTGCCCGCAGCCCAATGAGGTAGTATAGATCGGCCAGGGGCGTGTAAGCAACCACCTGTTTGCCCCCTATTCCTACTGAGATGTTGTTGAAGAGGAAGTTATCCGCCGGTAGGCGGTAAGGATTGTTTTGAAGGTCGAAGACCCGGCGGCGGCTGATCCGGCTGCCCCGCTGGTGGTACCCCAACTGCCCCCAGAAGCTGAAGCTGCTGTTTACGGGCAGGGACTCCAAGAAAAGATCCCCGTGGAAGCCGAAATTAAGCTCGGTTTCGATGTCGGACCAGTCCTGGCTGCCCAAACTCAGCCCGCCCCGCAGTCCGAAGTAGTAGCCGCCCCAGTCTTCCCCGTACACGCCCTCCTCATCCAGGAGCTGGGCAAAGGAAGCGAGGGGAAGCAGACAAAGCAGAAACAAACCGGGGATACGCATGGGCGCAAATTAGCGGATCCGCAGTTGCTGACCAACCGAAATGGTGTTGCCGTTCAGCGCATTGAGGCGCTTGAGCTCCTCCACGCTTACTCCGTACTTGCGGCTGATGGCGTAAAGGGTCTCTCCGGCCACGACGGAGTGGTAACCCGCCGTTGGCTGGTTAGGGCTGGTGGCCGGGAGGTTGGTTGGCGGCGTAATGACGGGTTGTTCGGGACTCACTTCCGGACGGGGGTCGGGCGCAGTGACCGGTGTTCCCTCGCCCATGTCGAGAAAGCCTTCGTCATCGGGCTGGGCGACGGGGCCGGCGGGTGTGACCGATCGGGGGGGACGCGCATTAAAGGCCTTACCTTCGAGGGCGGGCGCAGTTCGGATCCTGCCGCCGCGCAATTTCACCTGTTCACCGGTGGCGGGGTCGGCCTTTTCCCCGAGGCGGTTGCGGCGGGCCAGGTTGCGGATGCGCAGGCCGTAGCGCTGGGCGATGGCGTAGAGGTCTTCCCCGGCCTGTACCGTGTGGTACTGTTCCGGGCCGCGGTAGGATCGGCGCTTTTTCTGCAGGAAGATGCGTTGTTGGGCGTCTACCGTCTGGTTTTCGGAGACCAGCCCCTCGTTGTACTCCAGCAGCCGGCGGACACTGAGGTCCACCTGGCGGGCAATATCCTGTAGGCTGAGGGGGGCTTCGCTAACGAAGTAATTGACGTCGTTGGTAGCTAGAATACCGGTGATGGCTTCTTCTACTGGCACCTCAATATTGATTGGGGTAGTGGCCCCGGGCTTGTCGTACTGGTCGAGCTTATGACGCTCGATCAGCGTAATCAGCAACTCCGGGTAGCGGGGGTTGGTGGCGTAGCCGGACTTGCGCAGGCCCCGGGCCCAGGCTTCGTAGTCTGTAGGGGATAGGCGGAACAGGAATCCGTAGCGGAAACTCTTGCGGGGGTCGCGGAGGAATTCGGAATGCGCTACAAAGCTGGCGTCAGCATTGCGGTACTGGCGAAAGCAGCTTTTGGTGAGCTGTCCGCGGTCGTCGTAGTCGTCGTCTTCCCGGTAAACCTTACCGCCGTTCCAGTTGGAGCCGCACTTGATGCCGAAGTGGTTCTTGGCGTTTCGGGCTAGGTAGCTACGGCCGGAGTCACTCTCCAGGATCCCTTGCGCGAGCTTGATGCTGGCGGGCACGCCGGAGCGTTCCATCTCCTGCATCGCAATGCGTTTGTACCGGTCGATGTAGGCCTCCTGGTCGCTGATGTCCGCGGCCGACCAGGTGACGACCCCGGAAGCCGTCAGGGAAGGGAAGGCGGTAAACAGGAAAAGCGCGGTCAGAAATCTCATAGTAGTCGTTGCTCGGGGGAAAATTACCATTTTTGATGGACCAAGTACCGATTACCATTTTGGCTGCCGCTAGAACCTGCTCGCTGCGCTCGTTGCGACAGCATTAGCCCGGCGAGTAAAATTGTACTTGGTATATCGTAAATTGTACTTGGTAAATCTAAATTGCCTAACGGCTAATTTCCGCCGCTTCGTCGGAACGGACCGAATTTTTTGGCTTTTTTTTGGATTTGCCGCCACACCCGCGCGCTGCCGGCCATGTACCTGCTTTACCTTCGCGGCCATGCCCATTCAAGTCAATTCCGAAATTGCCCCCCTACGCCGCGTGATCGTGCACCGCCCTGACGCCGGTACCGCCACCATCACGCCCCGCCGCGCCGAGGAGTTGCTCTTTGACGACATTGTGTATCTGCCCCGCCTGCAGGAGGAGCACGATGTGTTTACCGCCGTCCTGCGATCGATCCTGGGAAAGGACTGCGTGCTTGAGATTGGAACGCTGCTCACGGAGGCCATTACCGCCTCGCCCGAAGTGACGGCCGAGAGCCTGCGGTTGATCGTGGCCTGGGAGGAATTGCCCGCCGGTTTCGCGGATAAGCTGGCTAAATTGCCGCCCGAACAGCTCGCCCACGTACTGATCACCGGCTTCGACCCGCAGGACGATCATGTCCTTTTCGACCCGATTCCCAATTTCATCTTCACGCGCGACATCGCCGTAACCATCAACGACCACATTCTCGTGACCAAAGCCGCCAAGCAGGCCCGCAGCCGCGAGAATTTTTTGACCCGCCTACTGATCGTGGCCCACCCCATGTTCGCTGATCTCTGGACTTCCGGGCGGGTGATCAACCTCAACAACGTCGACGAATTTCCCCCCAGCCGGCTCGGCGAGAAGGTATTTGTGGAAGGCGGCGACGTCATGCTGCTGAATCAGGACTACCTGCTTATCGGCGACAGCGAGCGCTCCAACACCTACAGCATTCGCAAACTGGCCGACCGGTTGTTCCGCGACGGCGTGGTGAAAAACGTGGTGCGGGTCAGCGTCCCCGCCGAACGCAGCTTCATGCACCTCGACACGATCTTCACCCAGATCGACGCCCACGACTACGTCTGCTACGAACCCATCATTGCCGAAGGGGGGCGGCAGGCCGGAGTGGAAGTCTGGCGCAGCAACGGGCAAACCAACACCTACACCAGTCTGCGGGAGTGCATTCTGAGCGAGATCGACCCCCAGGCCAACTTCATCGCCGCCGGCAACGGACAGAGCCCCTTCCAGGAGCGGGAGCAGTGGACCGACGGGTGTAACCTGGTGGCCGTAGCCCCGGGCGTGGCCCTGACCTACGACCGTAATCCCGTCACCGCGGAGGCCCTGTCCCGTCACGGTTACACCATATTGCCCGCCGAACAGTTCCTGGCGGGTACGGCCGAAAGGGGTAGGGAGGTAAACCACCTAAGCAAAACGATCATTACCCTACCCAGCGCCGAACTGAGTCGGGGTAGGGGAGGTAGCCACTGCATGACCTGCCCCGTCGAGCGCGGCTGATTTCTTAACATCATCTGCCTATGCTGCGTATACTCGGGCTGTTAACCCTCCTCTCCGGGGGACTGGTCGCCCAGACCGATACGACCTACCTGCTGCCCGACGCTACCGTGACGGGCTTTCGCGACGAGGTGCCCGCCTACCGGGTGGGGGCCAGCGTGAGTACCCTGGACCGGGAGGAGCTGCAGGCCTTCCCCACTGCCGATCTGCTGCCCGCCCTGAACCGCCTGCCGGGCGTCCGCTTTGAGCAGCGGGCACCGGGCAGTTACCGGATCAGCGTGCGGGGCAGTACGCTGCGCTCCCCCTTCGGGGTACGGAACATCAAGATCTACTGGAACGGCATTCCCTTCACCGAGCCGGGTGGCGACACCAACCTGAACTTCCTCGACCTCACTAACATCGACCGGGTGGAACTGCTGCGCGGTCCTGCGGGCAGCCTGTACGGGGCGGGTACGGCGGGTACGCTGTTGTTGTCTACGGATAGCCTTTCGGGCACCGCGCGGGCGGAAGCTTCCCGAGGTTCTTACGGTTTCTATAGGGCGGGTGCGCAGGTGCAACGCACGTACGGAAGCGCCCGCTACCAGTTTCGTATAGCCCACGAGCAAACCGATGGTTACCGGGATCACAGCTCACTAAGCCGACAGACGGCGCAGTTTTCCAGCCAGTGGGCGGCTACGGGCGACCGCGTACTATCGGTACATGCTCTGTATACCCGGCTGGGGTATGACCTGCCCGGCGGGCTGAACGCCGAGCAGTACGCCGAGAACCCCCGCCAGGCACGCCCGGGCAGCGCGCCCGCCAACGCCCGCATCAACTACGACAATATGCTGCTCGGCCTTTCTCAGGCCTGGCGAAAGGACCGCTGGAGCAACGAGACTACCGTATACGGCACGGGCTTTTACTTTGACCATCCCTTTAATTTCGACTACAAGCGGGAAATTAACCTGGGGCTGGGCGG
Source organism: Lewinellaceae bacterium (assembly GCA_963710195.1). GTDB lineage: Bacteria > Bacteroidota > Bacteroidia > Chitinophagales > Saprospiraceae > Neolewinella. The sequence continues at coordinate 703,460 of CAVPZF010000008.1, read as the reverse complement.
CCGGACGGCCTTTGATTACACCTGGCCGCTCGGCGGGTCGGTGGTGAAGTTCTCCGTTGGCGTGGAGCAGCAACTGCAGTACCGGATGGCCAACAACTTTGGCAACAATGGCGGCCGGCCAGCCGCGCTGAACTTCAGCGACGAAATCTTTAGTACCCAGCGTATCCTCTTTGGACAGGTGAGCCAGGATTTTGGGGCCTGGCGGCTGTCGGCTGGCCTTAGCCTCAATGATCTGCGCTACCGCGTCGACCGTACCTACCAGATCGACGGCGTGACCGGCATTGCCGAGAGTGATATCGGCGCGGTGCTAAGTCCCCGGGTATCACTGCTGCGCGACTTTGGTGGGTACAGCGTGTACGCCAGCGTAGGTACCGGGTTTAGTCCCCCAACCCTCGACGAGTTCCGCACCAACGAGGGGAGCATCAACACGGCCCTGCGTCCCGAAAGCGGGGTGAACTACGAGGTGGGCGCCAAAGGGGCGCGCGGTAGGCTGACTTACGCAGCGACAGTATTTTACCTGCGCCTGAATGAGGCCATCAGTACGTATTCCGACGTACGCGGCACTACCCTGTTTCGCAATGCAGGGAGTACCGACCAGCGCGGCCTAGAGCTCGCGCTGGACTACGCGGCGGCGTCTTGGCTGGATGTGTACGGCAGCTATACCTACCACCGATTTAATTACGGTAAGTACGAGCGGGGCGGGGAGGACTACTCGGGGCAGCCCTTGCCGGGCACGGCGCCCCAAATCGGGAATCTCGAGGCGCGGGCGCGTCTGCCCGGCGGATTTTACTCGGTCTTCAGCGACAATTATACCGATGCCATTCCCCTAAACGATGCGAATACGGTGTACGGGGAGGCCTATCATTTATTACGTGCCGTACTCGGTTGGCGGGGTGGGGTGGGCAATGGCACGCTCGATATTTTTGCCGGGGGAAACAACTTGCTGGACGAGCGTATGAGCTTCGGCAACGATCTGAATCCGGCCTTCGGGGGGCGGTACTATCAGCCAGCGCCGGGGCGAAATTGGTTTTTGGGGTTGCGTTGGGGGTTGTAAGCCATATTGACAGACCTCGGAGGTCTGTCAAAATGACGCAATCGGATTTGACAAATTAACGCCACTCCACCCATAGTAGAGTAAGCCCCAGGTACTTGTGCCAAAATACAAGCATGTCCTCTGAACCTAATTTTTTGCGCCCACCGGTCTTTCACCTCTACAATCGGGCTAACGATCGCAAGACGCTGTTCCTTAGCCCATGGTATTACTGCTATTTCCTTAGTAAACTCGCTACCGTCTTTCGCGGTGCCGCCCGGCTGTTGGGCTACTGCATTATGCCTAATCACTTTCACCTCTTACTGACCCCTCTTCATCCCATTCGAGTGCCTCTGCACTTCGATGCCCGGGTGATGAAATGCATGCCGACCTTGGAACTGAGTGACGCCGTCCAACGCACGCTCATGGGATTCACCAAAGGATACAACGCTAAGTTGCAATTAACCGGTTCTCGCTTTCAGCAGCACACGCGGTGTAAACATCACTATGGAGCATTTCATTCTGGGCTTCGCTACGTACACAATAACCCGGTAGTTGCCCAATTAGTAGATTATCCTAGCGAATGGCCTTTTAGCTCGTATAACGAGTACACAGGACTAATTAAACCCGCTGATAGCCTATGTGACGTGGCGCTAGGGCGTAAGCTGCTCCGGCTGGACCACAAGGCCCAGAATTAGGGGAGCTGCAATACGCCACAATGACAGACCTCGGAGGTCTGTCATTGTGGCGTACCTTCCAGGGAGTAAATCCCAATCCATGCGCTATTTCCTGTTCGTTATCGTGTTGAGCCTCTGCACTTGCGCCACGCCGCCATTGCCATCCTCCCCGCCCGCCGCAAGTCCAACCACCTTCTTACTGGGAACCTACAACGACCCAGGTGTCCACGAACCCGGTATCTACCGTTTTGCTTTGCGCGTAGACGGCAGCCTGGAAAATCAAGGCCGCGTCGTGGAGATTGCCAGCCCCAGTTTTCTGGCTTATAATGCCGATCGTACGGGACTAGTCGCCGTGGAGGAGACCCCTACCGGCAGCGTAGCCGCTTTTCGGGTCGTAGGGGATTCGCTGGTATATACTAACAGCCAGCCCAGTGGCGGCGGCGGCCCGTGTCACGTCAACATAAGTAACGATGGTTACGTGGCAGTGGCTAACTACGGCGGCGGAACCGTGGAACTCTTGCGGTTAGCGCAGGACATGCGTCTTTCGGAACCCCTAGACGTCTCCGATCACCACGCCCGGGGTGGGGAGGAGCCCCATGCACATTCCTCCTACTTTATTAATGGGGATGCCGAAATCCTGTGCGTAGATCTCGGTACGGATGAGGTATGGCGCTACCGTATTGATAAGCCCGCCGGAAAGCTCGTTCCCCTAGTTCCCCCGGCCGTGGCCCTGGCGGCGGGAGCGGGACCCCGGCACCTCACGCTGCACCCCGGGGGCAAATGGATCTACGTCATCAACGAACTGAATAGCACGGTGACGCAGCTCGCACCCAACGGAGGCGAACTACGGGTAGTGGATAGCTGGTCCACCCTGCCGGAAGGCTTCACGGGCAATAATGCCTGCGCCGATATCCACGTCAGCAGAGACGGTCAATTTCTCTACGGCTCGAACCGCGGCCACAACAGCATTGTCGTCTACGCGATCGATGCCATAACCGGGGCGCTCACGCCCCTCGAATACGAACCGGTAGCTGGCGACTGGCCACGCAATTTCGCGCTGTCCCCCAGGGAGGACTTTCTGCTGGTGGCCAACCAGCGCTCCAAAAATATTACCACCCTGAGCAGAAACAAAAAAACCGGAATGCTGGACTACGTCGCGAGTACGCAAGCCCCCATTCCGGTTTGTATTTTGTTCTAGGGAAGGCCTTACTTTTTGGAAGCTTTCTTACCGTCTGGCTGCTGGGTAGATTTAGGTTTCGCGGTTGCCCCGCTTTTCTTTTCAGCCTGCGGCTTGACCGCTGCGGGAGCCTTCGTTTTTTTCTCCTCCTGATGGCGGGCTTCCTGAGCACCTTCCTCGCGCTTAAAGCGGTACAGTATGGTCGCCAGGGGCGGAAGGGTTAATTCGATGTGGTTGGGCCGACCGTTCCATTCGCTCGGCACCGAGGTAACGGTCTTTTGTCCGTAATTGCCGGTTCCGTTGTACTGCTCGTCGTCGCTGTTGATGACGGGGACGTAGGTGCCTTGGAAGGGGACCCCCACCCGGTAATGGGGCCGTACGGCCGGGGTGAGGTTGTGGATGACCAGTACTATGTCCTCTCCGTCCTTCCCGCGACGCAGGTAGCTCAGCACGCTGTTCTGGTGGTCTCCGATATCGATCCATTCAAACCCCCTAGGGTCGAAAGCGTACTCGTACAGGGCGGGGGTATCCCGATAGATGCCGTTGAGATCGGCGGTGAACTGCTGGAGGGAAGCGTGCGGCTTGTACTGCGTCAGGCTCCAGTCGATACCCCGCTCAATGCTCCACTCCGTGGTCTGGCCAAACTCACCGCCCATGAAGTTGAGCTTGTTGCCGGGGTGGGTCATCATGTAGCCGTAGAGCAGGCGCATATTGGCGAAGCGCTGCCACTCGTCGCCGGGCATCCGGTCGATGATCGGGCCCTTGCCGTGCACGACCTCATCGTGGCTGAGGGGCAGCATGAAGTTCTCGCTGAAGGCGTACATCAACGAGAAGGTCAGCACCCCGTGGTGATAGCTGCGGTGGACGGGGTCGTTGTGGAAGTACTTAAGGGTATCGTGCATCCAGCCCATCATCCACTTCTGTCCGAAGCCGAGTCCACCCACGTAGGTAGGGCGGCTCACGCCGCTGAAGGCCGTTGATTCCTCGGCAATGGTCATGGTATCGGGAAAGTCGCGGTACACGGCCTCGTTAAACTCCCGGAGGAAGTCAATCGCCTCGAGGTTCTCGTTGCCCCCGTACTGGTTGGGGATCCACTCTCCCTGCTTGCGGCTGTAATCGAGGTAGAGCATGGAGGCTACAGCATCGACCCGCAGCCCATCGACGTGGTAGCGGTCGAGCCAGAACAGGGCGTTGGAGATTAAAAAAGACCGGACTTCGTTACGGCCGTAGTTAAAAATGGCGCTTTTCCAGTCGGGGTGAAAGCCCTTACGCGGATCGGCGTGATCGTACAGGTGGGTACCGTCAAATTGGGCCAGGCCATGGGCGTCATTGGGGAAGTGGCTGGGTACCCAGTCCAGGATCAGTCCAATGCCCGCTTCGTGCAGTTTGTCGACTAGGTACATGAAGTCCTGGGGTCCGCCGAAGCGGCTAGACGGCGCGAAGTACCCGGTGATCTGGTAGCCCCAGCTTGGAAAGTAGGGGTGCTCCATGACCGGCAGAAACTCCACGTGGGTGTAATTCATCCGCTTTACGTAGTCGACCAGGTCGGTGGCCAGTTCCCGGTAGGAGAGACTCTCGTTTTTTTCGTTTTTCTTCCAGCTGCCGAGGTGTACCTCATAGACGGAGTAGGGCCGGTCGATGCCATTTACCTTGTACCGGTCCTTCATCCAGTCGCCGTCCCCCCACTCGTAAAAGGTATCCCAAACGACGCTGGCGGTCTTCGGGGGGGTCTCCCAGAGCCGCGCGTAGGGATCGCCTTTTTCGAGCTGGTCTCCGTTCTGGGCCTCAACGGCATACTTGTACACGGTACCATTCTCTGGCCCCTCAATGAACCCTTCGTAGATGCCACTGCTGTCCCACCGCGCGTTCAGGGGGTGGCTGCTGCGGCTCCAGTCGTTGAAGTCGCCGATCACGCTAACGGACTTGGCGCTGGGAGCCCAGACGGCGAAGTAGGTGCCCCGCTTGCCATCGAGTTCCATGACGTGACTTCCCAGTTTATCGTACATGCGGAAATTTTTACCCGCACGGAAGAGGTTAATATCGTAATCGGTAAAGAGAGAATGAGCAATAACGGAGGTAGACACGGGCGAAGTTGTTGGCATAAGGGGCAATTTAAGGTGCTAACGGGAAAGGCTGAGTGATGTTAGCGGGTGGTATAGGAAAACCCCCTTTCGCACGGCGAAAGGGGGTTCGGCCCACTATAGAGAGCAATGATCCGGTAGGCGGTGCCTATTTGCGGCCGCCCTTCAGGGAGTCCTGCATCTTCTTAAGCTCATCCATTTTGCCGGCTGCGGCCAATTTAGCCTGCTCGGCCCAGGTGTCAGATTTCGCGAGGCGGAAACGTGCGCCGGCTTCTTGCAGCACATCGGCCAGCTGTTTTTCTGAGGCCTTGGACAGATCGGAGAAGGTGTTGATGCCAGCTTCGTTGAGCAGGCCGGCAATTTTTGGCCCTACGCCTTCAATCTTCTTCAGGTCGTCGCCCTTTGCCTTAGTGGCTTGCTGAGCGGGCGACTTTTTGGCGGGCGCGGCCCTGTCGGCCTTGGTGGTCTTCGCCTTCCCCTGGGGGGTCGTCACGGGCTTGGTAGCGGGTGCAGAGTCGGCTGCTTCGATCTTGTCCGGGTTCTTGCTGTCAGTCTTCTTGGCGGAGGCTTTTTTGGCAGGCGCTTTTTTGGCAGGCGCTTTTTTGGTGGGGGCCTTCTTCTCCTCAGTTACTTGATCCAGGGAGAAGCAGCAGTTGGTGGTGCCGTGTCCGCTGTCGGCGTAAGCTTCGGCGTGGTCATCGTTGGCCCAGTGGTGCTGGTCTACGAGGTAGCGAAACTGGTAGTGGCCGGCCGGTAGTTCGGTGTTGCCGGAGTAACCTTCCTTGCCCGCCTTGAGTTGGATGCCATTTTCCCAGTTCCAATCGTTGAAGTTGCCCAGTACGCGGACGTCGCGGTTCTCCCCGATGCGCTCCTGGCTCAGTTCAAAGTTGACTTTATACTGTTTTTTAGATTTGACGTAGTTGGATTTGATCATGGTAGTGTAGGTATTAAATGTAAAAATAGGGGCTTATCTACTGAATCTCAAAGCATTGCCGCTGAGGAAACGGCCCGTTATTTCAACGTACTCCACCCTCTGAGGTTTATAATCAAAATTTGCTGCGCTTTATGTGGCATAAAATAGTGGAATACTGGGTCTAGTCAGTGGCTGTCCTACTATTTCTTCTATCTGGTCAAGACCTCTTACCCTCTCCATTTCCCGGAAAAAACCGGGGCGGCTGCCACTCAACGGCGTTTTACCACCTGACAGGTAATGCGCGAGCTGCAGACCGCCCGTCCGCGCTGATCCGTGATGTCGATTTGCCAGACCTGCACCGTGCTGCCGACACGCACCGGCCGTACGGTGCCTCGCACCCGGCCCCCCTCCGGTACACTACGTAGGTGGGAGGCATTGATGTCTACGCCGACGACGAGCTGGGTAGTCGGATCCGGGAGGGAAAGGAAGCCGGCTACACTGCCGAGGGTTTCGGCCAACGCTACCGAGGCACCGCCGTGCAGCAGCCGGAAGGGTTGTACCGTGCGGGCGTCGACGGGCATTTCCGCTACTAGGTAATCGTCGCCTATTTCAACAAAGGTCATGCCCAGGGTATCGCCGAGCGAGTTCTGGCCCATTGCATTGAGACCCTCTAGGGTAGGGGTAGTGTGCCAGATCATGACCGGGTAGGGGGAGGGGTGACCGTGTTCTGGCGGCTGATCTCTACGATTACTTCGGCTGCTTTTTGCATCTCGTAGACGCTCGCCCACTCGTAGTGCGAATGGAAGGCGTGTTCCCCGGCAAACAGGTTGGGGCAGGGGAGGCCCATGAAGCTGAGACGGGAGCCGTCCGTCCCCCCGCGGATGTAGGATTTACGCGGGGGCAGGCCCACGGCCTCCATGGCTTGCTCGGCCAGGCGTACCACCTGGGGGTGGTGCTGCAGGACCTCCTTCATGTTGCGGTACTGCTCCTTCACCTCGAGCCGGACGGAGCTGTTGGGGTAGCGAAGCGCCACCTCGTCAATGATATTCCGGAGCACCTCGGCGTGGGCCTCCAGCTGGCTGGCATCGAAGTCGCGCAGGATGAGGTCGATCCGGGCGCTTTCCGCCTTGCCGCTCATTTCCACGGGATGCAGGAATCCCTCGCGCTCCTGGGTGGTTTCGGGACTGAGGCGGTCCTTAGGTAGGGCGGCCAGGATATCGGCGGCAATCTTGAGGGCGTTTTCCAGCTTCCCCTTCGCGAAACCCGGGTGGGTGCTGACGCCCGTAATGGTAACCACGGCGCTGTCCGCGCTGAAGGTCTCGTCCTCGATACTGCCGCGGGTCTCCCCGTCGATGGTGTAGCCGAAGTCGGCGGCCAGTTTTTTCATGTCCACGGCATTGACGCCGCGCCCGATTTCTTCGTCCGGCGTAAACAGGAGGCGGAGGCGGCCGTGGGGGATTTCCGGGTGGGTCACCAAGTGTTCGGCGGCGGCTAGAATGGCGGCAATGCCCGCCTTGTTATCGGCTCCCAGTAGGGTAGTGCCGCTCGCTGTGACGATGTCGTAGCCAATATTTTCCCGCAATCCATCAAATTCACTGGCCCGGATGACTATCCCTTCGTCGTCCGGCAGCACAAGGTCCTGGCCCTGGTAGTTGCGGTGCACCAGGGGCTTCACGCCGCTCCCACTGGCGTCGGGGCTGGTATCCATGTGCGCGCAAAAGCAGATAACGGGCTGGCCCTCCATGCCCGGCGTGGCCGGAAGGGTAGCGTAGACGTAGCCGGAGGCGTCGAGCTCCGCGTCCTTCAGGCCTAGGTCGATCAGCTCCTTGGTGAGAAGCTCGCCCAGCACCCCTTGCTTTGCGGTGGAGGGCTGGGTGGGGGAGTGGGGGTCGGACTGCGTGTCCACCCGGACGTAGCGCAAGAAGCGGTCGAGTACGTTCATGGCGCAAGATAATCAGGAAGGCCGCTCGGCGATCGGTTCCGAACATTTTACCGTTTGGACGGCATTTAATCAAAATTCTCGGTGAATTCCCCCTGCACCTGCGGGACCGCCCTAATGCCATTTTGCCCATGACGTCTTATCTGCTGGTAGCTCTGCTGGTGGTGGCCCTCGCCGCCGGCCTTCTGTATTACGTCCTTCGGGAGGAGCCTATGGGGCCGCTGCCGGAATTTCGCAAACAGTGGCGCCGCTTGCTGCGCCAGGAAGTGACTTTTTACAAAACGCTTTCCCGTAAGGAGAAAAAGCGCTTCCAGAAACGGATGCGGTACTTTTTCCAGCGGGTCACGATTACGGGGATCGACACGGAAGTTACGGAGCTCGACCGCGTGCTGGTCGCCGCCAGCGGCCTGATCCCCACCTTCGGCTTCGAGCAGTGGAACCAGTATCCCAAGCTGCGGGAAGTGTTGATCTACGCCACGACTTTTAACCGGGAGACGTTTGCCACTGAGGGGACAGGGCGCGACGTGGCCGGCATGGTGGGCGGCGGCTATATGAATGGCAAGCTCTTGCTGTCTCAGCAGGCCCTCCGGCGGGGATTTGCTAACGCCGGCCGCGATAACACCGGCATCCACGAATTTACCCATCTGCTGGATAAAGCGGATGGGGAAACCGACGGGATCCCCGACTACTTCCTCGATCACCAGTACCTCATTCCCTGGGTAGAAATGATGCGAGCGGAAATGGCCGCCATCGCCCACGGGGACTCCGACATCGATAACTACGCCACCACCAATAAGGCGGAATTCTTTGCCGTCGCCGCGGAGTACTTCTTTAACCGGCCCGCCGCCTTCGCCCACAAGCACCCGAAGTTGTTCGCGCTGATGGAGCGGATCTTCCACCAGGACCTCGACGGGGATGGGGGAGTGGGCACTGTGGCCCACCAGGATCCCGTGATCGCCGTAAAGCAGGAGTAGGGGACAAACATGTCTTGGGCCCGACGGTTAGGGTAGCCATGATCCCCGCCTTACGCCAACAGTACAACGAAACCTTCACCAATGAAGCCTACCGGGCTATGCTCGCGTGGCTCGGGGGACAGTATAACCACGACCCAAAATTTCACGTTGCGGAAACCCCCGTCTTCTTCCCCAAGGAATTCAAGGAGCGGGTGTTAGCGGCCTGCGACGACGTGCTAAAGGTCATTACCGCCCCCGGGTACGCCGAGCGGGCCGACGCGGCTATCCCACCGGGGGAGCGTGTACCCGGTCAGAATGAACACCCGCTGTTTATGCAGTTGGATTTCGGGATTTGCCGCGACGACTCCGGTACCCTCGTTCCCCAACTGATCGAGGCACAGGGTTTTCCTTCCCTCTACCACTTTCAGGCGCTACTCGACCGCAGCTTCCGGCGCTTCTTTACTGTTCCGGACGGTTATTCTGCTCGTTTCGACGGCTCCTCGCCTGCGGAATACCTGGACCTCCTGCGCCGATCCATCCTCGGCCGCCACGCCCCGGAGCACGTCATTGTACTCGAAGTTGACCCCAAGGTGCAGACGACCCGCGTCGACCTGGTGGCCGCTTGTGTGGAGTTGGGCATCAGCGAGGTATGCATCAGCGAGCTTGAGCTTACGGGCGGAAAACTGTACTACTATAAGGATGGTGCGCGTACGCAGGTGCAACGGATTTACAACCGCGTGATCTTTGATGACCTCAAGGCCCGGCCGGACCTCAAGCGCACCTTTAACATGGTCGAGGAAGCCCAAGTGGAGTGGGCGGGCCACCCGAACTGGTTTTTCCTCATCAGTAAATATAGCCTACCGTTTATGCAGAGTCGCTACGTGCCGGAAACACGCTTCGTCTCCGACCTGGAGCACTACCCGGAGGACCTCTCCCAGTACGTGCTCAAGCCGCTCTACAGCTTTGCCGGTATGGGCGTGAACCTGCACCCGACCGTAGCCGACCTGGAGGCACTCGACCAGCCGGAGCACTTCATTTTACAGAAGAAAGTGACGTACGCACCGATTATAGAGACGCCGGACGAGCCCGCGCGGGTGGAACTGCGCATGATGTACCTCTGGCCGGAGGGAGAGGACCGGCCGGTATTGGTAAACAACCTGGTGCGGCTGTCGAAGGGGGAAATGATTGGCGTGCGCTACAACGCCGGAAAGACTTGGGTGGGCGGTACCTTGGGTTACTTCGAGCAGTAGGCTCAGTCAATTTATTCCCGTTCGGCGGGGGCAAGCGAGCATAATTTCACAACCTTGCGCAGGGCCGCACCGGCTCACCAAACCATTCTTCATGCGATACTTCCCTTCTCTGTTGTTGTTGCTTCTGCTGCTGGCCTGCGATTTCCCGGGGCAGAGGGTTGGAGGGGGCAATGCGGGGGGCGACGGCTCGGAATTAGATCCCTATACCCTGCCCAGTATTGACGGCGATGCCCTAAATGTGGTAGTGGAAATTCCCGCCGGCACGAACCACAAAATTGAGTATCACCCGGGGGCGGGGTACCGCATCGACACCCTCCCGAACGGGGCGGAGCGCGTCATCAACTTCTTGCCCTATCCCGGGAATTACGGCTTCGTCCCCTCCACGCTCATGGACAAACAACGGGGGGGAGACGGCGATGCGCTCGACGTGCTAGTCATCGGGGAAAGCGTGCCTACCGGGACCCAACTGCGGGTGTATCCCATCGCTGCCCTCCTGTTGCGCGACCGCGGCGAGATCGATACCAAAATCATCGCGGTGCCGGCGGAGTTGACCGCTCAGGTCTACCGGGCGCAAAACTTTTTGGATTTTTCGCTGGGTAACGACGCCGCCAAACGCATCATCGAAACTTGGTTTCTTAACTATAAGGGGCCGGACATGACGGAACTCCTGCGGTGGGAGGATGAAGCCTACGCCTGGCGGGAAGTGCGGCGGTGGCGCACGGACGGTGCTGCGCCGGAGCAATAAGTTAAATTTCAATCAATTTGTGGTAATTGGCGAGCAAAACGCGTTTCCACCCGTTATCTTTACCCGACGGGAGACAATAGTGTACGGTATTTCCAATCAACTTGTCGTTCGGCCATTAATTTTACCCAGGTTACTACCTGATTGATGCGCCGCTCATCGCCCGTACCGACTTCAACCTATACCATGAGACGCCTAATAATACTCAGCCTTCTACTCACCACCGTCTCCCTCAGTGCGCAGACCTTCGAGTGGACCAAAGGGGACAAAACTCCCCCAAGTCACCCAAAAGAGGTTCAAGTCACTGACCAGACTTCCGTATCTGGCACAGAAGAACGGCAGACTGGACTGGCCGGTGTGTATACTTCCGACTCTCAGGGCAGCAAAACCGCCTACGGGGAAATCTACAGTGGCGAAGAAATGACGGGTAGCCATCCCGCACTTCCGCTGGGTACCCTGCTTCGGGTGACTAACACCGAAAACGGGAAGACCGTAGTGGTACGGGTGACGGACCGCGGTAAGGAATGCGCGGACTGCCTCATTACCCTAAGTGCCGTTGCCGCCGATCAGTTGGGTATCAATGGCCCTTCTCCCGTCAGCCTGGAGCGGAGTGGCTTTAGCAATTGGAATCCCGCTCCCCCCGTTGCCGTCGCTCCCGCTCCCGTCACCTATTCGGCCGCGGTGCCTTCGAGCAAGAAGACTGTGGAGACCGTAACCCCCGCTCCCGGCGCCCAGGCCGGAGTGAATCATCGAGAAGTTGACTCGGCTCCGGCGACTTATAATCGTTACCCCCGCATTGCCCGCCCCACAGGAGAGGCAGCCGCCACGGAGCAAGAAGGGGTAGCGCCGCCGCCGCCCACCGTCCCCGAGGGTCAGGCTGCCCGGGGTGCCTCCATCCCCCTTGGGACAGAGACTCCTCCCGCCGGTGCGGAACAGTACGCCATCCAGTTGGCGGCCTACAGCAATGAGGCCTACGCCCTACGGCGCGTTAGCGAACTGCAGGATCAAGGTATGCAGGATGTCTATTACCGTTCGGTGACCAAGCCGAATGGGGAGGTCATCAATCGCGTATACGCGGGTACCTACCCAAGTGCTGCCGCCGCACAGATCGCCGCCCGCACGATCCAGGGGCAATTCAACCTAGCCGGAATTGTAACCAGACTGTAGAAAAACCCAACAAAACATTACCGCTTTATGGCACCGAGCAATTTGCTCGGTGCCATTTTTTTTCTGATGGATGAAATGCCACGCCGAGCATCAGCCCAGAGTAAAGTTGTCCCCTCCCCGCGTTTGTGCCCCAATACCTCTGCTAGAATCTTTTCCAGAGGGGTGAAAAATGAAACTATAGATCATTTACGGAGCGCTTTACCAATTTTTGGATGGCAAGTGGGTGGCATTAACAAATATCGTGTGCAACCTAAATGCAAAATAGTCGTTGTAGATTTAGTACTCATCACCCAACCATGACGAACAATACGCCAAGTACGCTACAGCCCGCAGCTGTACTCTTTGTCCTCGGGATCATTCTGTTCCTCGCCTTCGGCTAGGTTGTTAATCGGGGATTATCTAAGAGCTTTCTTGGGTTTTCCGAGCCTGACGAAAACGCCGCTAATTTGGGTCTATTCGAGGCTCCAAAGGGGGAGCCTAGCGGGCTAGGTGACGCATTTTGAGGTGGAGAGTAGGCGCAAAGGAGCAAGTTTGCGGCGGTGAGTGGAATCCCAAACTAGCGATAAGTTCGTCGAAACCGTGTACGGGCTAGATGTCCCGCGTCACACGTATCCATCTGTACATAGTTGTCAACCGCCATCCGGTAAGCTTGCTTATCGACCTTGGTTTATTCCGAAACCCATCCGGGCATGCGCTACCGTCACAGCTGAGCCTTCGAACTTGCGCCAAGGTAGGCTTCTATTCGACGGAAGACCACGGGGGGTCGACCAAGCTTAGGGGTTATTGGCAACGACAAGGGATAGCCCAGACGTTATACTTTCATTAAATTGGTATTCCGATGATTGTTATCCTGACCTATATATCCCTTGTCTGTGGCGGATTACTGGTCCTGCTGCTTCTGTTAGGCATGCTCGGGGGCCTGGACCTGGATGTTGATGTCGATTTTGACGGGGACGCGGGTGCCGAGACCGGCGGGGGGGTCGGCATCGTGAAGGCGGGACTGACCTTTTTCTCCGTTGCGGCGTGGACTACGAAGATGCTGCTTACGACTAGCACGGTGCCCGTTGTAGCCGTCCTTTCGGGCGTAGCCGCGGGTGTCGTGGCTGTTTACCTGCTGACCCGGGCGGTCAACTGGATGCTCGGTCAGGAGGAAAATGTAAACTGGACCTCCCGGGATGCTCTGTACCAGCCGGGTCAGGTGTACCTCCGGATACCGGCCGCCGGGGAGGGCATCGTAAAAGTTAACGTTAAGGGGGGCATGCGGGAACTTAAAGCGCGCAGCACCGACGGAAAGGACCTTCCGACGGGTACCCCCATCGTAGTCGACGACCTGAGTGCGGACAATGTGGTTTTGGTCAGCTCGGCCCTCCTAGAATAATGCATCTCCGAAACACACTATACCTGCGGCTCCGCCGCCTTACATTCACCTTAATCTTTCTTGCTCATGGAACCTCTCATTATGGTCGGCGCGGTCGTCGGCATCATTTTTCTCTTCCTGCTGTGGCTGGTCAGCCGCTACAAGCGCTGCCCTTCGGATAAGATCTTGGTTGTATACGGACGTACCGGTAGTGAGGCGTCCGCTAAATGCTACGCCGGTGGGGGCACTTTCGTGTGGCCGGTAATTCAGGACTATCGCTACCTGGACCTGACGCCGCTATCGATCGACGTCAATTTGCAGGATGCACTCTCCAAGCAGAATATCCGCGTCAGCGTTCCCGCCCAGTTTACCGTCGGCATCAGCAACAAGCCCCACCTGATGCTGGCTGCCGCCGAGCGCCTGCTGGCCCTGGAGCGGACCAGCATCAGCAGCCTGAGCCACGATATCATCATGGGGCAAATGCGTCTTGTGATCGCTAACATGGACATCGAGGAGCTCAACATCGACCGCGACAAGTTCGTCGAAAGCGTCTACCGTAACGTCGGGGAGGAACTGCACAAGATTGGCCTGGAACTCATCAACGTCAACGTCACAGATATTCAGGACGAGTCGGGTTACATCAAGGCCCTCGGTCAGGAAGCCGCCGCCAAGGCCATTAATGATGCCAAGATCAAGGTCGCCAACGAGCTGCGGACCGGTAGCATCGGGGAGGCCGAAGCTCAGCAGGACCAACGGTCCAAGGTTGCCGACGCTAACAGCCGCGCCGAGATCGGCGAGGCCGCCGCGCTTCAGTCGCAGCGTATACAAATAGCCGCCGCCAACAGCCGCGCCGAAATTGGGGAGGCCGAGGCTCAGCGGGAACGGCGCATCAAGGTTTCCGAGGCCGAGAGTACCGCCCAGATCGGGGAGGCGGCCGCCCGCGCCGAGGCGACCGAGGGAAAGAACACCTCCGAGGTGAAGATCGCGGAGAGTAACGCCGCCCGTGACGTCGCTATGGCCGAGGCGAGCCGGCGGGCCGAAGCCGCCCGGAAGGTGGCCCAGGCGAAGTCTCGGGAGGAGGCTTACAAGGCCGAACAGAACGCCGAAATTGCCCGGGCGGCTACCGAGAAAGCCCGCATGGAAGCCGAGCAGGTGGTCGTGGCCGACATTGAAAAGCAGAAGGCCATCATCGCCGCCCAGGCGGAATCCGAGCGCCTGCGGGAGATTGCCCGGGGGGAGGCCGATGCGGTCCTTTTGCGCTACCAGGCCGAAGCCCAGGGCATGGAAGAACTGCTGCGTAAACAGGCCGACGGCTTCCAGAAACTGGTCAGCGCCGCCGGGGGCAATCCCCAGAGCGCCATCAACTACCTTATGTTGGACAAGCTGGCCGAACTAACCCGGATTCAGACGGACGCCATCAAGGACATTGACATCGACAAGGTGGTCGTCTACGATAGCGGAAACGGCACCGGCGTGAGCAACTTCGTGCAGGGCCTCTATGGCATGGTGCCCCAGCTCGACGACTTCCTGCGACAAAGCGGGATGAGCTTGCCCGCGGGCGTGGTGAAGCACGAGCCCCCGGCTACGAACGGCACCAAGGCCCCCCGCAATGGGCAGGCTGCGGTAGAAGAATAGGCCAGCGAAAGGCCGGTCCACGCGGGCTAGGGGCACCACCGACTAAACCAGGATACTGCCTGGGGATAGCCGAATTTTGGATACCTTTACCCCGGGTGGTACCCGCCTGATTCATCCTCGGCCTCATGAAAATGTTTCTGTTGACATCCACCGCCTGCCTGTGTGGGTTACTTTCCTGTACCAAGGGAGAGCCGGAAAGCAGCGGCGGCCAGGGCCCAGCTTTTTCCCGCCAGTCTAACGTGCGCATCAGCATCAAGGCGGAACCGGACGGTCTCAACCCGGTCTTGTCCACCCAGAGCCTTTCCCGGTACGTATACGAGCAGATCTTTCAGACCCTCAACGATCAGGACCCCCTGACGTACGAACTCGTCCCGCTGCTGGCCACGACTCCCGTGGTGCAGGAGCTTTCTGATGGTACGGCGACCTACTCCTACGTGATCGATTCCGCCGCCCGGTGGCCCAACGGCAGTGCGGTGACGGCCGACGACGTAGTATTCAGCATGAAGGTGGTGATGAACCCGCTCGTCAACTCCGGGCCCTACCGCCTGTACTATGAAATGGTGAAGGACATCTTCGTCGACCCGGTCGACCCCCTTGCTTTTCAAGTGGTCACTAAGCGCCCCTACATTCTAGCCGCCCAGGCTATTGCCGACCTGTACATCTATCCAGAGTATGCCTATGATCCGGAAGGGATTATGCAGCGTATTCCGCTTGCGGCGCTGACCGATCCGGCCACCGTCCGAAAGTTGGAACGGGAAAGCGCAAGCTTGCGGCGCTTCGCCACGCACTTCAATGATCCGGTACTAGGTTTCGATCCTACCCGCATTGTGGGCAGCGGTCCCTACGCCCTGGACTCCTGGGAGGCCGACACCAAGCTGGTTCTGCGCCGTCGCAAAGACTACTGGGGTGGTCGGCGGAAGGACGGTCAGTTCGCGGCTATCCCCGACTACCTGAGCTACCTCGTTATCTCTGATCCCGGCACCAACATCAACGCCCTGCGCGATATGGCCGCCGACATTGTCATCGATTTGCCGGTCGACGTCTTTCAACAATTACAGCAGGACCCTTACCTCAACCGGCGCTATGACTTCGTAGCGGTGCCCGGCTTCAAGTACTTTTCTATCCTGCTCAACAAAGATGATCCGCTGCTGCGGGACTCGATCACGCGCCGGGCACTCGCCCATACGGTGAACGTCGACGAAATCATCGCCCGGGTACTGCCCGGTCTCGCCCAACGGATCGTGGGCCCGGTATTGCCGTCCAAGTCCTACTACCATACCGCCCTTACCCCCCTGCCTTTTGATCTCACCCGGGCGGCGGCACTCCTGCGGCAGGCGGGCTGGGCCGATACCAATGACGACGGCGTTCTGGATAAGGTGATCGACGGAGAGCGCCTGGAGTTTAGTTTTCAATTGCTGTCCTTCAATACCTCGACCAGTGAAGCTTTCACCCTGGCCATGGCTCAGGAAGCCCGGCGCGTGGGCATCGACATTGAGGTGACGCGCATGGAGGGCCGGGCACTGATCAAGCGGCTCAACGACGGCCAGTTCACCGCGGCCTTCAATGGCCAGGGCGGGGAACCCACGCCCGACGATTTTTCCCAGGTCTGGTCGTCCACTTCCGTTCCGCCCAGCGGAACGAACCGCGTCAGTTTTCAGAGCGCGGAGGCGGACAGCCTCATTCAGCAGATTTCGGTAACCATGGACTCCGCCGCCCGCAATGACCTGTATCGCCGCTTTCAGGAAATCATTTATGCCAACCAACCGATGATTTTCCTGTATTCTCCTTACGACCTGGTGGTGGTTTCAAAACGTTTTGACTACCGGGTCTCGTCGATCGCCCCGAACGTGAAATTCAACGCGCTGCGCTTACGGGATTCCCTCGAGCTTACCTTATAAACACTACGCATGAAATTGCTGCTGGCACTCCTGCTTTTTCTCCCCTTGCTGGTAGTCGGTCAGGACACCACCGCCGTCGCGCTCGGAGACACCACCATCTACAGCTTCGCCGACGAGGCCGCCCGCTTTCCGAGCCCGTGCGAACGCTATGACACCACGGCGGCCGCCAAATCGGAGTGCGCCCAGCGCTACCTGCTCGACTACATCTACCAGCGCGCCCTTTACCCCGCGGAAGCACGCGAGCAGGGCATCAGCGGCACCGCCGTAGTCGCCTTTATCGTTGAGCGCAACGGACTGGTCAACCGCCCGGAAGTATTGCGTGATCCAGGGGGCGGGCTCGGTCTGTCGGCCCTGCGCAGCGTCATCGGAATGCAACGGGAAGTGCTCTGGCGGCCCGCCTTTCGCGACACCACCCCCGTCCGCTTCCGGGTGGTGCTGCCCATTCGCTTTCGCCTCGAGGAGCCGAAGCCCTACGTCATCATCAGCCAGGATACGGTCTACACCGAACTCACCCGGGCGGCCACCTTTAACGGAGATCTGGTGGCTTACCTCGACGAGAAGATCGCCTACCCCGACATCCCGCAGGACAGTTGCGCTACCGGACAACTCGATATCCAGCTCATCATCCAGCCCGGCGGCCTCGTGGAGGTCAATGACATCATCGACTACAACGACCTGGGCGTAGACTTCACCTCCAAGGCCATCGATGCGGCCACCGGGTCGTTCGGTCAGTGGCAACCCGCCGAGTACGAGGGCCGCAAGGTCGCCAGTGCCTACGACGTCTCCTTCAACTTCGCCCCCACCGACCCGGGCTGCGATTATCTCGTCGAAAAGTACAACCGGGCGCTGCTGACGATGCGGGAAGCCGAGGGGCTGGTACGCGACAGCACGACCGTGGAGGCAGGGCTCGCCCGTATGGGAGAATCAATCGAGGACTTCCCGCGCGACGGGCGCTTCCGCATCCTGCGCGGTCAGGCGCTGATGGACAACAACCGCCTACGGAGGCCTGCGCCGACCTCCCCTGGCCAAGGAGATCTCCCTTATCGACTGGTACGATTCGGTGCTTCCCCTAATTTGTCGTGAGCCCGCAGCACTGGACGAAGAATAGAAGAGCGGGCGGGGCCGCAGGTGCCCGGGAAATACCGGGGGAGTGCAGGTCCCTCTGACGGGTTGTACTTTGTACCCACTATGCCCACGGAACAAACCCACCCGATGAAGTCCGCCTTCCTGATCTTCTGCTTGCTTGCACTTTGCTCGCTGCTCACCGCTCAGTCCGATCCCGTAGCCCCGCCCCCCGCGGCGGACCCCCGGCTCTACGCCATCGCCGCTGCGCCCGACCCCGCCCGGATTGAGTCCGATATTACCACCCTGGTCAACTTCGGTACCCGGCATACGCTGAGCGATACGACCAGCGACACCCGCGGCATTGGCGCCGCCCGCCGCTGGATCTTCGCGGAGTTCGAGCGTATCAGCGCGGCCTGTGACGGCTGTCTGGAGGTCATGTACCAGCGCAACCTCGTGAAGGGAGATCCCGAAAGCCGGATCAAGGAAGACACCTGGGTCGTCAACGTGATCGCCGTCCAGCGCGGTACCCAGGATCCCGATCGCTTCATCATGATGAGCGGCGACATCGACAGCCGGGTCAGCGATCCCCTGGACGGCACCAGCGATAGTCCCGGCGCCAACGACAACGCCAGCGGGATGGCCGGTGCGCTCGAAGCGGCCCGCGTCCTCAGCCAGTACGAGTTCCCCGGCTCTATCCTCTACGTAGGGCTCAGTGGCGAAGAGCAGGGGCTTTTCGGCGGAAAGGGCATGGCCGACTGGGTACGGGAGAACGGCTGGAACATCACCGGCACCCTCAACAACGACATGATCGGCAACATCACCGGCGTGGATGGGGTAACCGACAATACCAGTTTCCGCATCTTCTCCGAACCCTTTTACCCGGACGACGTCAACGACGAGCGCAAAAACATCTACCGCCGCTTCTTCGGGGGCGAAGTGGACGGTCCTAGCCGCCAGTTGGCCCGCTACATCGACGCCCAGACGCGGCAGTACGCCGCTAACCTGAACCCGATGATGGTCTACCGCCTGGACCGCTTCGGCCGCGGCGGCCACCACCGCCCCTTCAACGATGCGGGTTTCCCCGGGGTCCGCATCATGGAAACCCACGAAAACTACACCCAGCAGCACCAGGACATCCGCACGGAAGACGGCATCGATTATGGCGACAAGCTCGAGCACGTCAATTTCCCTTACGCCGCCAAGCTCACCGGCGTCAACGCCATCACCCTGGCCGGGCTGGCGGCCGCCCCACCCCCGCCGCCCCTCGTCATGATCGGGGGAGCCGTGGAACCCAGTACCCGCCTACGCTGGGAGAAGCCCGAAACGAATACCCCCATCGCCGGCTACTACGTGCACTGGCGGCTCACCACCGCCCCCCAGTGGGAGCACAAGCGCTTCGTACCCGCCGGCCAACTCGACCATACCCTCGAAAACATCGTGGTGGATAACTTCTTCTTCGGCGTTTCCAGTGTCAGCGCAGACGGCAACGAAAGCGTGGTGGTGTTTCCGAGTACGTTGATTCCGCGGGGAACGAGGTAGGCCTCATTCCGTAAACCGCAAGTCCCGTACGTAACCCAGCCGCTCCATGCGGTGCACCTCGAGGCTGGGAAAATCAAATTCCCGGGTTACCCGCCCCTCCAGTCGGTACACGCCCATGCCCCGGAACGGGCAGCGCGCATACACATCCGGAAAATGTACGCTGTCGAAGTACTGCCCCTGCTCGGTCAGCCAGCAACCGAAACTCATCCGCTCTCCCTTGACGGTGGGCACCACCTTGTCGCACACGAAGTAGGCGTATAGGGCCGTGGTGCCGTTTTCGGGGATTGGGGATAGGGGGTGAGGGGGGGAGGGATGGAGGGGAGAAGGGGAGGAGGGGAGGATATCCCAAGAATTCGGGCAGGGGGCCTCATCGGACGTCCCGGAGAAGCGTAGCGGAGCCAGATCGTCCGATGTGTTGCCCCCTGAGCAAGCCACCAGCCAAAATGGAGAACATAGGGGAAAGCCCAGCAATTCCAGCTCGTCGAAGGCCTGGTCGAACTGCCGGGAAGTCAGGCGGTGGCCGGGGCGGTAGTTGGGGGTTTCATCGAGGCTGAAGTCGTGGTCGGGGGTCGTACGCTGGAAGAGGTCGAGGGAGGGCTCCCGACGAAGGCGGGGGTTAAAAACGGCGTTCTTTTCCCAGAGTAGCTCCGACTTGCGCTTGCCGGTGAAGCGAAAGGCCCCGATGCGAATCAGCAATTCGAGCTGGCTGCTTTCCACGTCCACGCGGGCGCAGAAATCGGAGAGGTCTTCGAAGTCGCCCGCCTGCTGCCGGGCCAGCACGGTGCGGTGGATGAGCTGCTCCGATACGCCCTTGAGGTGGATAAAGCCGAGGTGAAGATCCTGGCCCCGCAGGTCGGTCAGGTAGATGCTGCGGTTGACGCAGGGGGCGTGAATGCGGGCGCCGGCCAGGCGGGCCTCGTGCAGGTAAAACTCCGTCTTGTAAAATCCACCAAAGTTGTTGATCACCCCCACGATGAACTCTAAGGGGTAGTAAGCCTTGAGGTACAGGCTCTGGAAGCTCTCCACGGCGAAGCTGGCCGAGTGCGCCTTGCAGAAGGAGTAACCGGAAAAACTTTCTACCTGCCGCCAGACTTCCCGGGCGGTTTCCTCGGCGTGGCCCCGTACCCGCGCCCCCGCAAAGAACTTCTGGCGGAGCTTCTCGAAGGTATCGCCATTGTGCTTTTTGCCCGACATGATGCGGCGCAGTACGTCGCTCTCGTCCAGGTCCAGACCGGCAAAATGGTGGACGATCTTCATCACGTCTTCCTGATAGACCATAATGCCGAAGGTCTCGCCGAGGTGCTCCTCAAAGACGGGGTCAATGTAGTCGAAGCTGTGGGGAGCGTGGTAGCGCCGGATGTACTCCTTCATCATGCCCGATTTGGCTACGCCGGGACGGATAATGCTGGAGGCCGCCACGAGGTGAATGTAGTTGTCGCAGCCCAGCTTAGTGAGCAGGCCGCGCATGGCCGGCGACTCGATGTAGAAACAGCCCAGGGCCCGTCCGCTCTTCAGCATGGCGCGTACGCGGGGGTCTTGTTTGATGGTGTGCAGGTCCTGGAGATCGACGGTTCGGCCGTGATTGCGGCGCACGAGTTCGGCGGCGGAGCGCAGGTGCCCAAGGCCGCGCTGACTGAGCACGTCGTACTTGTGCAGCCCCATGTCTTCGGCGTGGTACATGTCGCAGTGGGCCACCGGGAAGCCCTTGGGCATGAGGCGCTGGGCGGTGTGGTAGTAGATGGGTTTTTCGGTGATGAGCACGCCCCCGGCGTGAATGCTGAGGTGGTTGGGCAGGCCGACGAGCCGACGGGCGATGTCGAGCACGGTGCGGGCCTTGGGGTCGGCCTCGGCGCGGCCGTGGGGGTCGTGGACGAGCTGGTCGATCTCATCTTTAGGCAGGCCGTAGACTTTAGCGACCTCGCGCAGGGCGGCCCGCCCCTGAAAGGTAGAGTAGGTGGCCAGCAGGGCGGTGTAGTCGCGGCCGTAGCGCTTAAAGATGTAGTCGGTCACGTCGTCGCGCTCGTCCCAACTGAAGTCGATGTCAAAGTCGGGCGGGCTGGCGCGGTAGGGATTGATGAAGCGCTCGAAGTAGAGGTCGAGCTCCAGGGGGTCGACGTCGCTGATACCAATGCAGTAGGCCACGATGGAATTAGCCCCCGAGCCCCGGCCCACGTGCTGGTAACCGGCCGAGCGGGCGTAGCGGACGATGTCGTAGGTGATGAGGAAGTAGGGGCAGAAATCCTGCTTCTTAATGACGGCCAGTTCCCGCTCGGTGCGCAGGCGGGCCTTCTGAAAGCGGGGGCCGGGGGGATACCGGCGGGCGACGCCGGCCAGGGCGAGTTTTTCGAGGAGGTGGTAGTCGCCTTCCTTGGAACCAGTAAAGCTCTGGCGGTTGATTGTGAGACCGGTCTCCAGCTCGGCCGTGCAGGAGTCGATGATGCGCTGGGTATTGCGGAGGATGGCGGGGTAGGCCTTATAGAACTGCCGTAGCGTCTCGGGCGGCAACAGTCGGTCGCCGCGCTTGGCCAGATCGGCGGGCTGAGCTTGGTGTGGACGGTATTGAGGTCGATCGCGCGCAGGGTGCGGTGGAGCTGGTAGTCTTCCTCGGTGACCGCCACGACCGGGGCCAGCACGATGAGCTTATCCTGGTAATGGCGCAGCTCGTGGCTGAACAGGCGGTTGACGTGCTGGGGGCGAATACCGAGCAACTCGTTGTCGCGGAAGTCGCGGATGGGCTTACACAGGCGCGGGTAGACGATCCATACATTCTCCAGCCGCGGGGGGACGAGGGGTAAAGGTTTGTCGTCGAGGGAGTGCTCACTGAGGAAGCGGCAGAGGTTAGCCCAGCCCTCGGCGTTGCGGGCCAGGCCCGTGTACAGCCACTGCTGGTCGCGGCGGAAGGTGATGCCGAGGATGGGCTTAATACCGTAGGTGCGGCAGTGGGACATAAATTCCACGGCGCAGCTGGTGTTGTTGTTGTCCGTTAGGGCCAGGCAGTCCACGCCCCAGGCGGCGGCCTTCTCCACCAGGGCGGCGGGGGGGAGCACGCCGTAGCGTAGGCTGAAGGACGTGTGGCAGTTGAGGTGCACGCCCGTTAGAAGTACGGGTGCGTAATCCCGGTGGGATTGGGGCAGGCGGAATAAGTCGGGTAGGGGAAAGCTGGTTGCTTGCGCCCGCCCGTTCGGAGCGTAGAGTACATGTTTTGTGAGTATTAAAAAACTAAAACGGTACCAAAAGCCAGCTGATCAATAATAATGGCAGACCAGCGAAACCGGTCTTTAAATCTTTACGTAGGTAGAGTAACTCAAGACAAAGAAACACGTCTAGCTCCGTTAAAACAACTTATTTGTTTTAAAAACTTAATATTAGCAACATTCAATCGTTTATTTTTGGCTAGCACGGTGACCGGATCATGCGCGTTTGCGCGGGCTATCCGTCCCTAAGGAAAGAGAATTATAAGTTAGGACACGGTAAGTGGAGGCTATGGCCGACACGGAAGGGTGGAGGATCCGCTTTTACGGAACCGGCTATCGGGCAGCCGCCTTAAGAACAAACCACATGACAAGACAAGTAAACAACAGTTTTCAACACGTATTCCTCGAGCGCCTAGCTAAGCGCTTTTCTTCCCGGAGCGAGATGGTACGACAGGTTTCCGGCGTGCTCCACGTCGGGAGAGATGCAGTCTACCGGCGGATGCGGGGCGACACCGCCCTCACGGCCGACGAGATGATGCTCCTCTCCGAAACGTTCCAACTGAAGTTGGAGGCCCCCACGGAGTCAGGGGAAGTCCCTAAGCTGCGGTACCCCCATACGCGTGATCCCATCCATACGGAATTCGATCATTTCTCCAACATGGAGAGGCAGCTGGCGGAGCTTAAACGCCTGCCGGGGGCAAGCATTGATCTGGCTTCCCCCGAGTTGCCCATGTACTACGAGATGTCGACTCCCTTGCTGTGTAAGTTCAAGACCTTTACGCACGGCATTACCCTGTGGGACATCGACAAGTGGAAGGACGCCGAGTTCACCCCCGACCTCATTAGCGATCGGATCTATACTTCCGCGAACCGGATGATCCAGGATCATTACCGCTTCCCTACCCGGGAAATCTGGTCGGTCGGCTTACTGGACGTAACCCTCCGACAGATCAACTACATGGTACAGGTCGGACGTCTGCGGCGGCGCGAGTACATCGAACAGCTCTTTGACGAATTGCTGCAGATTGTGGATCACCTGGAACGCATGACCCGCAGTGGAAAGCGCTTTCCGATGGGGGAGGAGCCCCGGGAAGATAGCCCGGCCTTCCGGGTGTACCATAACGAGCTCTCCAACACCAATAATATCGTGCTCGTTAAAACAAAGATGGCCACCTTCGTTTTCACCAGCCTGATTTACCCCAGCTATATCGTAGCCACGGACAATCGACTGTGCGCGGAGGTGAAGCAGTGGTTCGATAACCTGGTAGCGTACGGTACCTCCCTCCACGCCGACGCGGGCAAATGCGCCGGACAGTACTTCTTGCATCTGCGTACCCAAATTGAGCAACACCGAAATCGGGTGTGAGTGGCCGGTCGACTTACGGGGCTTCAAGATTGAGCTAAGCAGCGGCCGGGTGCCGACGCGGTGGTGCTGAACGAGCGGACGAAACTTAGTGGGCTGAGCCTCGTAGACCCCCTTTCCGTAAAACTGGAAAGGTCAGTGTGAGGTAGTGGTCGGACCATTGCAAGCGGCCGGGGAGCGGACCTTCGGACTACGACGGGGGGGGGCCAGGGCTAGCCAAATTAAGTCTTGAGGCCCCAGGCTCCCGGATAGGAGAAAATGTTAAATTTTTCCAAAGTACAATGAAATGGCAAACTAATTGGGGAAGAACGCTGTCTATACAGTAACTTAGAATTGAGGAGCATACACTTATTAAAATTCGATAACGGCATATGTGTAGTATTGCACTAATTGCTATCCCCTAAACTAATAAATGGCGCTATCTTGGCGCAATGAACCAGCGCACTCAGATGTGTTGGCTCAGTAAGAATAGGTTTATTTTTCATGAGAGACGCTGTGGACAACACAGTCGTATAATAAGGACCCGGGCAATTGAGCCCGGGTCTCTTTTTTTTTAGCATGGAACCAATTCAGCCCAATAAGCCGAGTCTCGGCCTTTTTCTTCTGATGACGGTCATCTACTTTGCCTCCTACTTTGGCTTAAAGTATGGGGTATTGGGGGGTGAACTGCCTATGCTACTCAACGCGGGTCTCATTGCGGTTTGCCTTGGGCTCGTGTTTTTGGTTAGGCGACGCGCCAGGTAGCGGAGGGGCACGGGTGAACTCCCTTCTAGCAATCTGCTTTATAGGCAGCGGGCAAGTATTTTCGCTTTCGCCCCCATTCTCCTATCCGCAACGCGATGACCGATCCTTATACCCCCCCCTCTCTCGACTCCCGTCGACGTTTTCTTCGCCGTTCTGCCGTAGCGGCTTCCGGCCTGCTGCTAGCGCCCGGACTCTTTGCCTGCGGTAGGAACAATGCGACTGCTTCCGCCGAAGACACTACACCTGCGTCCGCGCCCGCCGAGCAAGACCGGAAAATTGGCGTTGCGATTTTAGGACTAGGGGGTTATGCCAGCGGGCAGATCGCTCCCGCCCTCCAGCTTACGCAGCACTGTGCGCTGCGCGGATTGATCACCGGGAGCCCCAAAAAACTTCCTGAGTGGCAGCAGAAGTACGGGATCAAGGACGAGAACGTTTACACCTACGATACGATGGAGGGAATTGCTAATAACCCCGACATCAATGTAATCTACATCATCACCCCCACGGCCACCCACCGGGACTTTGCCGTTCAAGCAGCTGCGACCGGAAAGCACGTCTGGTGCGAGAAACCGATGGCCATGACGCCCGAGCAGTGTCAGGATATCATCGACGCCTGCAAAAAACAGAACGTGCACCTGAGTATCGGTTACCGGATGCTGCACGAGCCAAATACGCAGAAGCTGATTCAGCTTACTCAGGAAAAGGCCTACGGAGCGCTGAAGTCAGCTCGGTCCTACGCGGGCTACGCCGGCAGCCCCCCGCCCGCAGACTACTGGCGTGGACAGCGTGATATGGGCGGCGGGGCACTTTACGATATGGGCGTATATACGGTGAACGGCCTGCGCTACGGGACCCAACTGTCTCCCGTAGCCGTGGTCAAGGCCGAGCAGCGCCTGCAGGACCGGCCCAACGGCGTGGACCTAACTACGACCTACGTCCTGCGTTATCCCAACGGCATGACGGCGGAGGGAAAGACGAGCGTCGTGGAGAATTACAATGAGCTGCACATTGAAGCCGAGAACGGTTGGTACGAAATGGAGCCTATGCAACCCTATAATGGAGTAAAGGGAAGGACAAGCGATGGAGAGGTGCTCGGACCTCCCGTCCCCAATCAGCAGGCGCTACAAATGGACGATGACGCCCTGGCGATCCTGAACAACACAGAACCCATGGCTCCGGGAGCGATGGGGAAGGCCGATATCGCCGTCATCCGGGCGATCATGGAGAGTGCGGCTACTGGTCGGGAGGTGGTGGTTTAAATTTACCATGTACCAGATAGAATTTACCATTTGGCGGGAGTTCCTGCGGGCGCTCGGGAGGGGGAAGAAATGGCGGTGCGGAGGCGGTGAATGCTGCGAGCCCAATTGTAATTGGTACTTTGAAAATTGTAATTTGTAAAGCTTACACTATGTACCCTACCTGGCGTTGGTACGGCCCAGCCGACCCCATCACGATCGAGGAAGTTTCTGCCCTGGATATCCGGGGCGTAGTCACCGCGCTTCACCACGTGGAGAACGGGGTCACTTGGAGCCGGGAGGAAATCCGCCAACGTAAATTAGAGCTTAGGGGGCTGACGTGGTCGGTGGTCGAGAGCGTGCCGGTTCATGAGGGCATCAAGCAAAATGCCGCAGCGGCGCCGCAACTACTAAGGAATTACCAGGCGAGCCTGCGCAACCTGGCCGCCGAGGGCATTACTACCGTATGTTACAACTTCATGCCGGTACTTGACTGGACGCGCACGCGGCTGGCGGTGCCGGTGCCGGGGGGGACGACCGTAGCGCTGAACGGGTTAGATCTTCTGGTATTCGACATTTTTCTGTTGGCCAGGCAGCACGCCGCACACGACTATCCGGCCGAACTGGTGGAGCTAGCTGCCGATCACTACGACAGCCTACCGGAGGAGGAGCGGGAGGAAGTGACGGCCACCATGTTGAAGGGGCTGCCCGGTTCGGAGGAAAGCTTCACGATGGCTACCTTTCGGGAGGCGATTGCGCCCTACTTGCACATTGATCGCGCTACGGCTAAGGACAACCTGCGCCGCTTCCTGGAGGCGATCGTCCCGACGGCGGCCGAGGAAGGGGTTAAACTGACGATTCACCCCGACGATCCGCCATGGCCGGTGGTTGGACTGCCGCGCATCGTTTCGACAGCGGATGACCTGCGCGAAGTGCTTGGCATGGTGGACGATCCCGCAAACGGGCTTTGCCTGTGCACCGGTTCGCTGGGTGCCCGGGCGGATAACAACCTGCCGGCCTTAGCCCGGGAATTTGTGGACCGGATCAATTTCGTTCACCTGCGCAACGTAGCCCGTGGCCCCCACGAAAGCTTTACCGAGAGCGGCCACCTGCAGGGCGATGTGGACATGGCCGCCGTGATGCGCGAACTGCTGAAGCGCGAAGAAGACATTCCCTACCGCCCCGATCATGGCTTCACCATATTTGGCGACCGTGAGCGGCCGACCAATCCGGGATATAGCCTATACGGCCGCATGCGTGGACTGGCCGAACTGGAGGGGCTGCGGGCAGGGCTAGCGGCGCGCTAGTACCTCGGGCTTACGCTTAGTAAAGTTACCTGACGATTGCAATCGATCCCTCAATGGCTACGCGCGCGCCGTTGTTGAGCAGCACCGAGCCGGCGTAGGCGAATACGCCGTTGTCCAGGGGCTTACCCCGGAAGGTACCGTCCCATCCGCCGTCTTCCTCACTATCCTGCTGCCAGACCAGTTCACCCCAGCGATCGAATACCCGCAGGTCGGTAACCGAAGCTACGCCCTGGCTTCCGTATACCCGGAAGCGGTCGTTGTGGTCATCGCCGTTGGGACTGAAGGCCGTGGGGACATAGATCTGCGGGGTTTGGTTCACCCGTACCAGTATCCGGTCGGTGCTGCTGCAGTTGTTCTCATTGGTATAGGTCAGGGTATATTCTGTGGTCTTGGTAGGCATGACTTCGGGAGAAGCGCAGTCGGTACAGCTCAGGCCCGGGGCCGGACTCCACTGGTAGGTGCCCTTGCCGGCGGAGGAGTCATCGTACGGTAGGCCGAGTACGGTACTTTCGCCCAGGTTGATGAGCTGATCACTACCGAGGTCGATCGTAGCTGGGGTGGGTGGCGTCAGCGTTACTGGCTCGGCAGCCGTGGAGCAGCCGCTGGCATCCTGTATGGTAAAGTAGTAGCTGCCCGGCGTCAGGCCGTGGAAGTCGGCGCTTTGCTGTGCCGGATGGCCGTCTAGCCGGTAGGCATAGGGAGCGGTCCCTCCCGACGCATGCAGGCGAATCGTTCCGCTACTAGGATCGTTACAGTCGAGAAAGCCAGGCGTAGCGGTTAGCTCCAGGGGGGGGGCTCCAGTCACGGCAAATTGCTGCTCGAGACTACAACCGGAGGCGTCCGTGACCACGGCGGTGTAGTTTCCGGTGACGAGATCGGTGCGTGCGGAGGCGTTGGCGAAAACAGGCTGAAGGCCGCCGTCCAGGTACCAGTCAATCGTCAGCGGCAATTGGCCATTTGAATCCAACAGGTCGATCTCTCCTCCCGTACCACAGCTTCCCTGGCGAAGCGTAAAGTTAGCCGTGAAGGAAGCCTGATATGCAACTTCAGCAGTGACGGTTTTATCGCAGTGGTCCGGATCCGAAACGGTCAGCGTGTAGAAGCCGGCGTCGGCTACCTCCAGGGTGGGGGAAGTGCTTCCGAGAACATTACCGAATTCATCCGCCCACACAAAGGTGGCCCCGGCGGCTTGTTCTACCGCCACGGAAATTTGGCCGGTGCCCGTCTGGCACTCTATATCCGTTACCTCAACGGAGGTCACCTGGAAGGGCTCGGTGGGCGTAATAACGATGGTATCCATAACGAGCCCACATTTGTTACCGACAAAGGCCAGTACGGCGTCGGTTTCTCCGGCGATCACTTGAACCTCGCCATTTTGGGACGGCAGCATGCGCTCGTCGGGGAAGGAGCGGAAGAAGAACTTGGGGGCGTAGGAATTAGAAGTCACGCGGATGGTAACCACCTCGCCGACGCAGGGGCGGACGGGCGACACCTCGATCTGGTAGTCGAGCGGGGAGTCGTAGTCGGCTACGAACGCTTCGACGTGCTCAATACACGACTCGGTGACCGTCACGGAATAGGTGCCGGGATCGGCCACCGCCAGACTCCTGCCCGTGGAGCCGTCGCTCCACCGGTAGGTAGCGCCGCTGTTCCGGCGGGGGGAAACCACGATGGTATCGCCGGGGCCGCAAATGGCCACCTTGTCGGGGAACTGGTCGGTAATGATGGGGCGCTGGATGTTGACCTCCTGGGTTAGGGCGCAACCCAGGGTGGTGCTTACCTGCATCACGTAGCGGCCATCAACGGAAGCGCCCGCCCGGAGGGTAAGGACCCGATCGGTAGCTTCGCTGATGGCCACTCCGTTACGAAACCACTGGTAGGTGGCTCCGGAGTTGGGCTGTCCGGTCAGCGTAATGCGTTCGTCGCAAACCGTCAGACCGTCCACCGCTACCGGACCCGCTACGACCTGAGCGAAAGCGTCGGGAGTGTTCAAAATGAGGTTATCGATGAAGTAGTAGTTGCGGTAGAACCCGCCGTCGGCCCGCCCCTGATCGGCCCCACAGGAGCCGCCGATAGCGAAACCCTCGTAGGTTCCGGCGGCGACAAAGTTTACGAGGGCAGCGGTCCATTTTCCGGCGGTCCCGTCGATCGTCACGTTAGTAATCAGCTCGTAGCCTTCGGCCTTCGCTTCCTCCGGGCAGCCGTAAAAATCTCCGAAGTTGAGCTGTTCGCGTTTGCGAACGCCGTAGATGCTCAGTTTCACGGGGGCGGGAGATTGGATGTCGAGTACTTCGTCTCCATCAGTGGCAACTTGGCGTTCCATAAAGCCGAGAGAAAAAGTCAGTCGGTAGGCCTGGCCGGTCTCCATACGCTGTCCGTCTACCAATCCGGCCGCGAGATATTCCCGGTAGCGGGTCGTTGTACTACCGTCGCCGTTCACAAAGTAAGCATCCGCACCGTCCTTGATGCCGACCCAAAATCCGCCGACACCAGTGCCGCTGGGCAGGGGGAGGGGCAGCTTCTCCGGGAAGTAGGGGCCCGCGCCGGTAAAGGTGAAGGCATTCCAAGAATCAGTGGTGCCTAAGGATACCCGCTGCCAGTCGGTGAGGCAGTTCGCCTGATTTGTCCCGTCGGGCAGGCCGCCGGGCTGGGCGGAATTACAGCCGGGCTGGTTGGCGTCAAAATTTTCCAACGAGGGGTTGGGCAGGAGGGAAGGGATGGAAGCGGAAAGGGCGCAGCTGCAGTCTGAAATATCGTTTAGGTCAACCAGTCCATCTCCGTCATCATCGATGCCGTTAGAACAATTTTCCTGAGCGGATAAATCAAGGCCTAAAAAAAAGAAGGCCAGCAGTAACGCCAACGACCTCATCAAGAGGTCACGTTGGACGAGTGTCACTGTGTTGTGTTTAGTTCAATAGTGCTTTATGCCTCACAAATATAAACGAAATTCTATATTCGGCACAATATCTACATACAACTACGTAAGAATCATCCCTACGGTTCGCGAAAAGCTAAGAATTTTAAAAATTATTTTGTGAGGAGCACGCTGCCCCACACTTTGGTGGACGTCCCATCGCGCAGGAGCAGGGTGCCTTGGTAGACGTAGGTGCCGCCGCTAAGCGGCTGTCCGAAGCGCGTACCGTCCCACTCTCCCGGCGCTCCCGCCGGTTTTTTCCACACGAGACCGCCCCACCGGTCAAAGACCTGCAAATCGAGTACGCCCTCCACCACGGGGTTGCCGTAAAAGGTGAAGAGGTCGTTGTGGCCGTCCTGGTTCGGACTAAAGGCCGTGGGCGCATAGACGCGCGCAGCGTTGTCGACTATCACCGTTACACTGTCCGTTCGGCTGCAATTATCTTCGGTAGTGAAGGTGACGAAGTACTCCGTAGTGCTCGTTGGACTGCATTCCACGGAAAGCACGGGGGAGGGGTTGTTCAACCCGTAGCGCGGTGTCCATACGATCTCGCCCTCCTCCGGATCGATACCTGCGAGTTCAAGTTCGAGGGTGGTGCTTTCACCGAGGTAGATTTTGCGGTCTTCACCAGCGGAAATCTCAAAGGCGGCGGGCAGGTGGATCTGTGCGGCAAATGGCGGCGAATCGCACCCCCGGTCATCCGTCACCACCACGGTGTGCAGCCCTTCTGCCAGCCCGGTGAGCTGTGGACGGGTTTGAGCAACCCCACCATCCGCCAAGCGATAGAGGTAGGGGAGGGTGCCGCCACTAGCAGCAACGGTGAGTGAGCCGGCAGCCGCTTCGTGACAGCCAGTGACTGCCGCATCCGCCGTGTTGATCCGCAGCGGTTCCGGACCGCGGACCGTGAAGGTGGTCGAGGTCGAGCAACCGCGTTGGTCCGCTACATTCGCGGTAAAGGTGCCCCGGTCGAGCCCAGTGGTCACGGAGCCGCTCGGTACATCCAGGGGGGCGTCGGCTTCCTGCAGCCAGGTCACGGCGTAGGGCGGGGTGCCACCCGTTGCCAGGGCGAAGGCGGTAGCGTCATTTCCGCAGGATACGTCGGTAGCCTGGACGAGCAGCGAGAAATTATCGTTGTCGGTTACTTCGTAAGCGAAAGTTGCCGCGCAGCGGCTACCCCCCGAAACTTCTACCCGGTACTGTCCGGGGGTGGACGCGGCGATGCTTGGCGTAGTAGCTTCGAGCGAATGGCCGTCGGGGCCGGTCCATGCGTAATGGGCAGCTAGTGTATCCCCCTTAGGGTGGGCCAGCACGATGCTCCCCTCGGGGCCGTGGCAATTTATATCCGTTACGGTAGCGCTCACGGTATGAGGGGTAAGTTGCGGAATGGGGATGACATCCATTGACATACCGCACGACGTGAACAGCAGGGCGTTGACCTCCGTCAATTCGCCGGCCACTACCCGTATAGGCGCGGTCCCTTCCACGACGTACTGTTCACCGCTTGGTAGCATGTAAATCGCAAGGGGGGAGTGGTAATTGGTTTGCAGCGTTATCTCCACCGTATCGCCGATGCAGGGCGCCGCGGGGCTGAGCACGTACGAGTAGGGCATGGAGTCGGCATAATCCGCCACAATGTGCTCCACGCGTTCTACGCAGGCCGAGGTGATGGTTACGGCATAGGTGCCTGGTTCTTGGACCGTGAAGTAAGATTCGGTCGATCCATCGCTCCAGCGGTAAGTAGAAGGCAATCGGTGAGTTGAGGAGAGGGTTATAGCGGAGCCGGGCGCGCAGAGTGTCAGGGAATCGGGGAACTGATTGGGAATTACCGGCCGTTGGATGCGTACGGGCTCGGTAACGGCACACCCCCCGGCGGTAGCGATGCGCATGGAGTATTGCCCGTCAACTCCCTCTTCGACCGCCAGCCGCAGCACGGGCTCGGTGGCACCGACCACCCCCACCCCGTTGCGGTACCACTGGTAGGTGGCCCCATCGGCCGGTTGGCCACTTAACACGATCTCCTCACTACACATGGACTGACCCGTGACGGCGACGGGGCCGGCAACGGTCTGCTCAAAGGCTTCCCGCTTGTTGAGGAGGAGGTCGTCAATGAAGTAGTAGTTGCGGTACAGTCCGCCATCGGGACGTTTAATGTCCTCCGCACAGGAGCCTCCGATGGCAAAGGCGGCGTAGTCTCCGGCCGCTACGAAATCGAGGGAGGCGGCCGACCACTCCCCGGGATTTCCGGAGACCGTAAGGTTAGCGATCAATTCGTAGCCTTCCGCTCCGGAATCTTCTGGGCAACCGTAGAAGGAACCGAAATTGAGCTGGTCGCAGTGCTTGACGCCATAAATGCCCAACTCGATATTGGACGGAGAGCTCAGGGCTATGGTACCACTGGTGTAGCTGAGCTCCATCATCTGCGGCTTCATGAACCCGAGGGAGAAGGTGAGGCGGTAGTCCTCCCCAAGCTCGATGGTCTGCTCGTCGGTCAGGCAGGCGGCCAGGTACTCCCGGTAGCCGCGCACGGCCGAGCCGTCGGCGTTGACGAATTGTACTCCCTCCGTGTCTTTAACTCCCACCATGAAACCGGCAACACTGGTTCCACTAGGGAGCGGCTGGGGGAGTTCGGAGGGGAAGGTGGGTGCGGAACCGGGCAGGGTAAACGCATTCCAGGCATCCGTAGTGCCAAACGAAGTCCGCTCCCAGCCAACCAGGCAGTTGGCTTGATTGGTATCATCCGGCAGGCCGTTGGGCTGCTGAGAACGGCAGCCTGGCTGATCGGCCGCGAATTTTTCCAGCGATGGATTGGGTAACAAGGAGGCGGTCGCCGAGGGCAACCCACAACTGCAGTCTTCCCGGTCGTTGAGATCAATTAGGCCGTCCCCATCGTCGTCTATCCCGTTCGCACAGTTTTCCTGGGCACCGAGGGAGGTTAACGTAAAGAACAGGGCGAGCACCAGCAGCTGGCGCAGGACAGGGAGATTTCGAGACAACACGTTGTTACTATGAGAGACACTAAATCCCGGCGATCGGATCCAAATTGAATACCATGGCCGGCAGAAAACTTGACCCAAGAACATATTAAAGTCCCGGAAAATTATACTTCGAACGACAAGATTTCGTGGATTCGCATATTTACCCTAATGAGGCTACCTGCAATCGAGACGGTACTCCCAAGGAAAAGGGCACCTTGTCGCAGCAGCAATGCACGGCCAAACCAGGCAATTCCCCGCGCTAACGAACAAGGTTAACGGATCCGGAGGTCGTAAATAGTCGTCCATTCACCAGCTGTCCTTCCACCAGGTAAAAGTACACACCGGAGTTAAGCGGCTTCCCGCCCAGGCGGCCGTCCCACCCGGGTTCCTCGCCGCTTCGTTCGTACACCAGGCCTCCCCATCGATCGTGAACCCGCACTGAGCGTATACTCTGGACCGCTGGCCCGGGGTAGACCAAGAACTCGTCGTTGGTTCCATCCCCATTTGGACTAAAGGCGGAGGGGACGTAGACGCGAAGCGCTTCGTCAACGATCACCAAGATTTCATCCGTTTGGCCACACCCCTCATTGGAGGTATAGGTCACCTGATACCGGGTGGTTTGGGTCGGGCTGGCCCTTACTGTAACCGAACCTTCGCCGAGGGGATAACTCAGGCTGTCGGACGGGGTCCAAACCGCCCGGCCCAGTTCGGCGGGGATGCCCAGTACCCCAAGTTCCAGCAGGATGCTGTCGCCGAGGTTCAGAACCACCCTCTCCGGCAGCTCCAGGGTGAATAAAGTGGGCAGGACCACCTCCACTTCCGTGGTTACCGGATCGCAGCCACGGCTGTCCCGCACCTCTACGGTATACGTACCGGCGGTCAATTCCGAAAATACGCCGGTGTTTGAAGGGCTGTCCTCATTCAAGCGGAAGGTATAGGGGGGGACGCCGCCGGATGCTAAAACCGTCACAATTCCTGTCCCTTCGACTGTACAATCGGCAAACGAAGTGGTAGCAGAAATCGACAAGGTGTCCAGCTGGAAGAGTGCGAAAACCTCGGTCCGTTCGCAGCCGGTGCTGTCGGTTACGGCGACCCGGTAGTCACCGGCGCTCAGGGCGTCCACCTGGGTAGTGTTCGTGGCGAAGGGGAGGGCCGACTCACCGCGGTACCAGTCCACGGCGTACGGCGCGCTCCCCCCGGTGGGGAGTACGCCGGCCGCGCCATCGTCGCCGCAGCTGATGGAGTCGAGGGTCAGGTTAAGGCGAAAGTCATCGGTATAGACAACCGGGTAGCTATAACTGGTTGGACAACGTACACCATCCACCAAGTCCACTCGGTAGGTTCCGGGAACGGTCACTTGCAGGCGGGGAGCCGAATCACCGACCGGGTTGCCCAGCGGGTCGGTCCAAAAGAATTCCACCCGATCGGCGTTGTCGACCGTGAGGTCGATACTGCCTACGGGGGTTTCGCAACTGAGATCGGTGATCAGGGCAGCCACCTCGAATTCAGCATCCGCCGTGAGCACGAGGGTATCGATAAGCTGCCCGCAGCCGTGAAAAATCGTTACCAGCAGCGTATCGTAGTCGGCGACTACGAACTCGGCCTCTCCTGTGGCGCTGAAGATGACCGACTGGCCGTCTGGAGTGGAGTAGATAACGCCATTGTAGTAATAATTGGACGCGACGGTAGCGCTAATCGTGTCACCCAAGCAGTAGACCAATGGATCCACCCTGATGGAGGCCGTGATGTTCTCCGTTTCCAGGGCGGTAAACGTCTCGATGCGTTGTTCGCATACCGTGCTTACGGTCACGCTGTAGTCGCCCGGCTCGGTAAGCAGGAGGTAGGGCAGGTCACTGCCGTCGCTCCAATTAAAGGTAGCCCCGCTGGCCCGGGCGGGTTGTAGAAAGAGGGTATCCACCTGGGGACAGAGGGCTACGGAATCGGGTACCAGATCGGCCAGAATCGGGCGCTGAATCACTACCTCCTCGGTGATGGCGCAGCCGCCCGCCGTGGTGATGCGCAGCACATAGACTCCATCGATCGTCAGGCTGGGCCTCAGGGTCAGCCTGTTCGTCGTTTCTCCGACTAGCGCGACGCCGCCCTTATACCACTGGTAGGTGGCCCCGGTCGTGGTCTGCCCGGTTAGGGTGATGGCGTCAGCACAGATGGTCTGGCCGGTTACGGACACCGGCCCCGCCACGGGTTGGTTAAAGGCCTCGGGACGGTTGAGGATGACATCGTCGATGAAGTAGTAGTTGCGGAAAAACTCCGAGTCGCTCCGGCCGATGTCCCCCGCACAAGATCCGCCAATGGCGAAGGCCGCATAATCCCCCCTGGCTGTGAAATCCAGGGCGACGGGCGTCCAGGCGCCGGCCGTTCCTTGTACCTGCACCGACTGAATCAGTTCGTACCCCTCGGCGCCGGCCTGTTCGGGACAATTAAAATAGTCTCCGAAGTAGAGCTGGTCGCACGAGCGGATACCGTAGATATTTAGCTCGATGGGAGCGGGGGAACCCATATCGACGCGCATTCCCTGCTGGTTCTCAAACGACTGCGGGAGCATGAATCCCAGGGAGAAGGTAAGTCGGTAGTCACTTCCGGCGTCAATTCGTTGTCCTCCGTCCAGGCAGGCGGCCAGGTATTCCCGGTACTGTCTGGTGGTAGTGCCGTCCTGGTTGAGAAATTCGGTATCCTCGGCGTCCTGTACCCCGACCCAGAATCCGGCAACCCCGGTACCACTAGGCAGCGGTTGGGGAAGTTGGCCCGGAAAGAAGGGGGGCGCACCAGACAGAGTAAAGGCGTTCCAGGCATCGGTGGTACCGATGGAGGCCCGCTGCCAGCCCACCAGGCAGTTTGCCTGGTTTGGCGCGTCCGGAAGCCCACCCGGCTGGATTGATTCACACCCCTCCTGCTCGGCAGCGAATTCTTCCAGGGAAGGGTTCGGCAAGAGGGAGGGTACGGAGGACGCAAAACTACAGGTACAATCCGCGGTATCGTTCAGGTCAACAAGGCCGTCCCCGTCGTCGTCAATCCCGTTATCACAGTTCTCCTGGGCGGTGAGGAGCGTGCCGCAGAGCAGCAACGGGATTACAAAAACAAAGTGGAGAGGCAGCATAAGCGGTCTTTCTAGAATTTCCAGCGTCTGAATGCCTCGATGGCTTCGTATTCCGTCAGGCCAAGTTGGTTAAACAAACGGGCGGTTTCCCGATTGCGCTGCTCGGCCCGCTGCCAAAACTCCCGCTGATCTTCCCCCTGGAACATGGCCCCGTCTTTTTGGCTCTGGTGAAAGAAGATGGCGTTGCGCTTCGCCTCCACCTGCGCGGGGCTGAGGGGGACGGCCATTTCGATCTCGTGGATGGGCCACTCCTGCCAGGCACCGCGGTACAGCCAGAGCCAGGTTTCCGCGATGGTTTCGGGAGCGCTCTCCCTGAGGTGTTCTAAGGATTGAAAAATGGCGTCCAGGCAGACTTTATGGGTGCCGTGGGGGTCGGCCAAATCACCGGCGGCGAAAATCTGGTGGGGTTTCACTTGGCGGATCAGGTCACTCACCAGCCGGATGTCCTCCGCCCCGAGTGCATGCTTAATGTTCTTGCCGGTTTCGTAGAAGGGCATGTCCAAAAAATGGATCTGGTCGTCCGCGAGGCCGGTGTAACGGGCGCCCGCTACGGCCTCTCCGCGTCGGATGAGCCCCTTGATGGTTCGGATATCTACGGAATCCCCATGAGTTTTGTTGCCGGGATTGCTGAGGTCGCGGATGATGAAGTCGAGCCGGGCGTTTCCATCACCGAAACTGTCGTTCAGGCTGCGGGTGAATTCCGCGTAGCGGAGGGCGTCCGCGTCAGTAACGGCGTTGTTGCCGCTGGTCTGGTAGGCCACGTGCACTTCGTGGCCCTGATTGACCAGGCGTTCGAAGGTGCCGCCCATGGAGATAACGTCATCGTCCGGGTGGGGACTAAAGATGATCACGCGCTTCCGCTGGGGATCTGCGCGTTCCGGCCGCTGGGAGTCATCCACCCCGTGCTTACCCCCCGGCCATCCGGTGATGGTACGCTGGAGTATGTTGAACATGCGGATGTTAAGCTCATAGGCCGAGCCGTGCAGGGCCAGCAGGTCCGACATTCCGTTGCTGTTATAATCCCGCTCGGTCAGCTTAAGAATGGGCCGATCAACGTGGCGGCTCAGCCAGATGATCGCTTTGCGCTGAAGGATCTCGGACCAGTCGCAAGGCCCCACCAGCCAGGGCGTGTTGAAGCGGCGCAGGTCGGCACTCGACTCCTCGTCCAGCAGCACCGTGACGTTCGGATGGTCTTGAAGGTAAGTCGCGGGAATTTCCGAGGTCCGCTCCCCTTCGATGGTGCGTTGGATAATCTCGGCTTTCTTATGCCCCCAAGCCAGCAGGACGATCCGGCGAGCGGTGTTAATTGTCTGAATCCCCATCGTGATTGCCCGAGTGGGCACATTATAAATGCCCTGGAAGTCGCCCGCGGCATCCACCCGCGTGAGGTGGTCGAGGGTAATGAGGCGCGTGAGGGAGCGGCTGTTTGAGCCGGGCTCGTTAAAACCAACGTGGCCGGTCCGGCCGATGCCAAGCAGTTGGAAGTCTAGTCCGCCGGCCTGCTCAATCAGCGCCTCATACTCCATGCAGTGCTCGTAAACGTCTCCCAGGTTGATGTTGCCCTTGGGAATGTGAATATTTTTGGGCCGCACGTTCACGTGATTGAACAGGTGTTCGTGCATAAAATACCAGTATGAATGGCGGCTGCCGGGCTCCAACTGGAAATATTCATCGAGGTTGAAAGTGATGACGTGGGAAAAGTCCAGCCCCTCTTCTTGGTGCATGCGGACGAGTTCGGCGTACACCCGGATGGGGGAGGAGCCGGTTGCCAAACCCAGCACGCACTTCTCCCCCCGACCGGCTTTGGCCCGGATGAGTTGCGCCAGCTCGTGGGCAACGGCTACGGAGGCCTTGGCGGCGTCTTGGAACACCTCCACGTGCATTTTTTCGTAACGCGTGATGTCCGTGCTACCGACGTGACGGTAGGAAATATCGGCGGATGCGGAATCGTGAATGGCGAGCAGGTTGAGCATGGAAGGGGGTTCTGTGGTGGACAAGATAGCTTGCCCTTCAGACTTAGACCAACGCGGCCCTAGCACGGGTAGCGCGCCTAGAAATGTAGCGTCACCCCCGCCATACCGGCACCGTCGGCATGCCCTCCGCCGATGGTCATGCGGCTGCGGTGGTTGCGGGCCCAAACTCTGTGGACGTGGGGTACCATCACGCCGAAGAAAGCCCCTACGCCCAGGCCCACCACGGTGTCGGTGGGAAAGTGCTTGAGGGCCCGCACCCGCTGTACGCTTACGTAAGCGGGGGGGAGGGCCGCCACGGTAAACGCAATAATTCGGTGACCGGTGGTCCATTGGGGATTGTAATCCGACAGTACCTTGGCGAAAAAGAAGGTGCCAACCGCGGTCGTGCTGACGTGTCCGCTAAAGAAGCCGTTGCGGTTATTGCCCGCCCGGCGATCGTCAAAACTCAGTTCGTCGTAGTATACCACGGGTCGGTAACGGTCAATAAACGCGGGCCCTAAAGGGCTGAAGGCGTAGGTAGCCGCAGATAGGGCGTGGGCCTCCAGGTACAGCACGGTAATGTCCAGAAAATCCTTGCGGTACTTTTTGCTTACAAAGAGGGTAACGGGCAGTAGGACAGAGGCATTAAATACGCGGTCGCTAGCATTTTCTCCCCGCAACCGCCTGAGGGCGTCCTGTTCTAGGCCCCAGCGGTCCAGCCGACCGGTTTCCGTGGTTTCCAGTCTCCGCAGGGTAGCGTCATCGATATCGGCTTTGTCGCGCAGCCGCTCGATGCCCGCGGTGCTGCCGAGCATGAGGGCCAGTCCACCCACGCCCTCGTAGAGGTGGCGGACCCGGTAAACCGGGCCGTCCCCCCCCTCATCCACCGGTGGGATTTGTTGGGCGCCTACGGAACTGCATACTAGGAAGGCGAGTAGGAAGGGAAGGAAACGCAACATTAAGTTAAGTTTATTTTCCGGAGTAACCGATAATCCGCGATCCAGGTTTGGGTGGGCCGGCAGCGCCGTGGCCTTGTGGGGGGGACGTGGTGGACCCGGCCGAAAACGGCCCGCTAGGAGGCAGAAAAAATGCGCTTTAGGATTTCTACCGTGATGAGGTAAGTGGGTTTTACCCCATCCACACCCAGGCTGCCGCTCGCCAGGGTATGGCCGGTCACCAGGGGATTATCGCTGGCGTAATAGGCGTAGCGCAGCTTGAGCGACGGGTTGACGTTTTTGCGGATGTGGGTGGCCGCCTGGATGGCTTTTTGGTAGTGAGCACCCTCCATCTCGAGCCCTACTGCCCGCCAGCTGCTGTCTAAAAAATATTCCAGGATTTGCCGGTTCTGCAGGCTGGTTCCCAGTACCGTGACCATCGGACCCGCGTACACGCCCAAACCCTGATCGCGGAAGTGCTCGGACGAAAAGTCATTCACGAAGGGGTAGTTGTCCGCCGTCCCCTCGAAGACGTGCGCATCGGGGATCATCAGGTCCCCCTTGATGCCCTCCAGAATACCCGCCTTACCCATGATGTTGATGCTGGCCACATTCATTTCGTACACCGCCTCGTCCCCGGGGGGGTGGTAGGGCCGCAGCAGCTCATCCATACTCTCGTAGGCCTGCTCCCCGAAGGCGTAGTCCATAACCAGGATCACGGGGGCGTCCTCGGGCGTCTCGGCGGGGGTAAAACGCAGTTCGGGGCTAATGGTCCTGGGGTCAAAGGCCGCCGTGTCGAAAATCTGTACGCCGATGTTGCTGCCGCTGGTGTCGATCAGTTCCGTCATTCCCTGCTTCAGGGCGCATTTGGTGACCAGGGTGCGCAGGGGCCTTCCCTCCGGCTGGGAGAGCGAACGGGCCACGTCGTAGACCGAGCGGTTGCCCCGCATTTTTTGGGCGGTCGCCGCGGGTGCGAAGAGGGCATTCATCGTGCTGTGCAGGTTGGCACTGATGATGTGAAGCGGGCGCTCGATGAGTCCACGTTCGCGCAGCATCTCCTTGACGGCCACCGCCCAAAGCTCCCCGTAGTAGTGGTGTCCGGTCTTTTCGCGTAGGCTGCTGGAAAAGGACACCTCCCGGTCCTCATCGGACTCCAGTTCCCCCTTCGCTAGTTGCCCGAGCCAATAGGTGACCTGGAAGAGTGAGCTTACCTGGTCCTCCTCGGCGAAGCGCCGGCAGGCCACCACGATCTCGTCGTATGTGCGGCCGAGCAGCGTGCTCAGGTAGGTATAGGCAGTTTCGAGCTTGAAGTCTTCCCCCCGGCGCTCGGCCTCCGCGATGTCGGCAAGGAGCTTCCACTCCCGCTTCTGGCGGCCCTTGCTGTCGAGGCTGTTGTGGTAGATCTTGTTGGCCTCGGCGTACAGGAAGGTCAGGTGGGTAAGGATGTCGTAGATGTCGCTGCGGCCCCGCGTCATCTCGATGTACATCTCGTGGGTGTCGATGCGGTAGGCATTGCGGCGGCGCTTCGGGGGCACGATGGGCTCGAAGTGGCTGTTCTCGTAGCCCTCGCGGGTGATTAGCCGGATGAAGCGGCACGATTCGATGCCCTGGGGCAGGCGCTGGAACACGTAGTGCAGGCCGTTCAGCTCGACCCGTTCACCATCGGTGATGGAGCCGTAGATCTCCGGGCGCAGCACCATCAGGTTATCCATCAGGGTCTTTCCGCTCATGCCTCCGGGCTTGTAGCTGCCGCGAATAAGCAAGTGCCGCATGGCGATGTAGAGCCGCTGTACGGCAGCCCGGCTCTCCTGGGCCCGGGATCGGTGTTGGCTGACTGGGATCATCGGGCAAAGGTAATCAGCGGCGCGCGCTACGGTAAAACTGCGGCTGGGCACCGGGCGGGATCACCGAGGCCGTCTCGCCGCGCAGCTGATTGTAGAACAGGGTAGTCGTATTGCGGCTGATTTCCCCCAGATCGTTGTAGAAACGCTGCACGAAGCGCAGCAAGATGGTCCGGTCGTTCTTAGTGATGAGGTCAAAGTCGGAGATCAGGGCCGACAGTTCCCGCCGCTTTGTCCGGAACTCCTGGTTCACCTGCCGCAGGGTACGGTCGCTCTGGTGATACCCGAGGTATACCCGCTGGTAGATGCTCCGCTGTCCGTGGTCCAGGGAGGGGGAAGCGTAGGGGGCGCCCACCCAGCCGCTGAAGTCGAAATCGTAGGCGACGGGCACGAGCATGCCGTCCGGCCGTTCGACGATCTTCACGTTGCGCTGCAGGGGCAGGCTCCAGTCGCCGTTGCCGATTAGGTACTGGAAGAGCGCGTGGGTAGCCTCGGCGCGGGGGTCGTAGCGGTCGGCGTCTAAACCAATAGCTTGGTTCAGCTCCTTACCCCCAGTGCGTCCGGCCATTTCGTCGGTTTCTTCGATCAGGAAGGCGTAGTCGCTCCGGTCCGGCCGTACGCCGGCGGCGTCACGGTAGGTGATGCGGAGCAGTTGAGTACGGAAGTGGGCCTCGGGACTCAGTAGGGCGTAGGCGCGGTAGGCCAGGTACTCTTTGAGGAGTAGGGTGGTAGCGGTGCTGTCGGCATAGCAGGAGGTGACGAGCTTGTACTTGTCGTAGGTCGCCAAGCCGAAGGCCTTCAGTTCCTTTTTGCTCAAATTGAGGCGCAGTGGGGGGAAACCGCAGCGCAGCTGCCGAAAGCGGCCACGGAGGGAGACGTCCGCGCTGAAGGTGCGCACTTGCCCCGTGGCGTCGTAGTAGGTGAGGAAGCCCGGCTGCTCGTTGCGGGTGCGGGCGTCAATGCTATCGACCGGCAGCGTAAGCACCAGATCTACGGCCCCCGCGGCCTCGGCCGCTACCAGGCCGTCAAAGAAGGACTGCGCGCCGAGGGACAGAGAACAAACAAGTAGGACGGCAAGGGATCGGATAAGTGGGAACATAATCAGCTCAATTCACCCGAAGCACGAAGACGCACCGGGTAATGGGGGAACGAGGCTATCCGAGTGAAGTTGCCCCCGACAAAACCGAATTATTATTGGTTTTACGTAGCTTTGTTGGGGACCAAACACATGTATATTCGGTATTCAACTGTTCATAGAATAAACGTTGGCACCTCCCCCTTTCCCCAGTACGCGGGATGGCGGCTTCGGCCCTTCACCAAATTCATCTTTTCACGTGGGGAGCCGGAGTGCAACTAACATTTCGCCAACTTTAACATTCTAAGCGTAAGCCCTTTACCAAATCTCCACCACAGATGACCGCAATCACCACCGCACCTGCGTCCGCGCCAACCGACGAACAACAGGAAATGATCCGGCAGAGCGCCGCCGATTTTGCCCGCGCCAACATCCTGCCCCACGTGATGGACTGGGACGAACGCCAGTACTTCCCCCGCGACTTGTTTCGGGACATGGGAGATCAGGGTTTTATGGGCGTACTCGTGCCCGAAGCATACGGAGGCACTGGTCTGGGATACGACGCCTACATCACCATCATCGATGAGATCGCCCAGGTGTGCGGCAGCATCGGGCTCAGCGTGGCGGCTCATAACTCCCTGTGCACCAACCATATTTTGATGTTCGCCAGTGAGGAACAGAAGCGGCAGTACCTGCCCCGCCTTGCTTCGGGCGAGCACCTGGGTGCCTGGGGACTTACCGAGCCCAATACTGGCTCCGACGCCGGCCGCATGCGCACCGTTGCTGAGAAGCAGGCCGACGGCGGCTATCTCCTCAACGGAGCCAAGAACTTCATTACCCACGGCATCAGCGGCGAAGTGGCCGTCGTCATCGCCCGCACCGGGGAGCTGCTCGACAGCCACGGCATGACGGCCTTCATCGTCGAGCGCGGCGATGCGGGCTTCCGCGGCGGCAAGAAAGAGAACAAACTGGGGATGCGCGCCAGCGAAACCGCCGAGCTGATCTTCGAGAACTGCTACCTGCCCGCCGACCGCATCCTCGGCGAAGTGGGGGAGGGCTTCATCCAGAGCATGAAGATCCTCGACGGCGGCCGCATCAGCATCGCCGCGCTGAGCTTGGGCATTGCTAAGGGAGCCCTGAAGGCCGCCATGGCCTACAGCCAGGAACGCGAACAGTTCGGCAAGTCCATCAGCCGCTTCCAGGCCATCGCCTTTAAGCTTGCGGATATGGCTACCCAGGTGGAGGCCGCCGAGCTACTCACCCGCAATGCCGGACGCCTGAAGGATGCCGGCCAGCCCGTTACCCGGGAGTCGGCCATGGCTAAGTTGTTTGCCTCGGAAACCTCCGTACGGGTCGCCGACGACGCCGTCCAGATCTTCGGCGGCTACGGCTACACCAAAGATTACCCCGTGGAGAAGTTCTACCGCGACTGCAAACTATGTACCATCGGCGAGGGAACTTCGGAAATTCAGCGCCTCGTCATCAGTCGGGAGCTGCTCAAGAAGTAAGCCCGTTTCATGCCTTCTTTCCCCTTTCTGGACCTTTTCAGGCTGGTGCGCCTTCCCAATCTGCTGGTGGTCGCGCTGACGCAGGTGTTGGTGTACTACCGCATCATCCTGCCCGCGCTTAATGTGGAAGGCCTGGTGGGCGTGCTTCAGCCCTGGAAGTTCTTTGAGGTGTGTATCGTGACCCTGGCAATAACGGCTTCGGGCTACCTCATCAACGACCTGCGCGACGTGCGGATCGACGCGATCAATCATCCCGGCAAAAACTTGGTACTCAAGCTGGGCCGGGCCAACGTACAGTGGATCTTCGCGGCTATGGTTTTTGTGGGTTACCTCTTTGCCCTGCTGCTGGCCCTGCGGCTTGGGGAGCGGCAGTTGCTATTCATCTTTCCCCTTGCCGTGGGAATACTGGCCCTGTACAGCGTCACCCTCAAGCAATTGCCCTTCGTGGGCAATCTCCTGGTGGCCCTCTACTGCGCTGGGGTGCCCGGCATCCTGATTTTGGCCGAGCGGGCGGCCCTACACCGGCTGATCGAAATTAACCCCGCCCTGGGACTGGACACCGTGCGGGTTTGCCTCCTCTTCATGGTGTTTGCCTTCATGGCTACCCTGCTGCGAGAGCTCATCAAGGACATGGAAGACCTGCGCGGCGACCGGCAGGAAGGGCGCCGTACCCTGCCCGTGTTGCTGGGCGTAGCTACCAGCCGGCGGGTGGCCATTCTTTTGGGGGTGCTGGTCATCGCGGCAATTCTCAGTCCGGTCCTGCTCGGGTGGCCGTCGTTCCTGCAACCGCGGATGCTCATTTGCATCGGTATCTTGTTGATTGCCCTTCTGCTCATTCTGCGGCAATTGGCCCGGGCCCGGCAGCAGGGTGATTTTCGCAGACTGAGCCTGGAGGTCAAGGCCTTGCTGGTTGCCGGACTTGGCCTCCTAATCTTCTTCTAATGGAATACTCCGCCCACCCCACCGCCGTGATTGACCCCGGTGCCCGCATCGGGGCGGGCTGCAGCATCTGGCACTTCTGTCACTTGATGCCCGACTGCGAGCTGGG
Source organism: Lewinellaceae bacterium (assembly GCA_963710195.1). Taxonomy (GTDB): domain Bacteria; phylum Bacteroidota; class Bacteroidia; order Chitinophagales; family Saprospiraceae; genus Neolewinella. The sequence goes on along the minus strand of CAVPZF010000008.1, from coordinate 658,831 downwards.
GGCGGGCTGCAACCTTGGCCAGAACGTTTTTGTAGCGAGCGGAGTCCGGCTGGGCAGCGGGTGTAAGGTGCAAAACAACGTGAGCCTCTACAGCGGCGTCACGATGGATGAGGAGGTCTTTGTCGGTCCCTCGGCCGTCTTCACCAACGTGCGCAACCCGCGTGCCGGCATCGACCGGCGGGGAGAGTACGCCGAGACGTACGTAGAGCGGGGCGTAAGTATCGGGGCTAACGCGACCATCGTGTGCGGGGTCAGGCTGCACGCCCACGCCTTCATCGGGGCGGGAGCGGTAGTGACCCGGGACGTGCCGGCCTATGCCCTGGTGGTTGGAAATCCTGCCCGGCAGATCGGTTACGTAAGTCGCGCGGGCCACCGACTGACCTTCGATCCGGCGGGTCGGGCGGTGTGTCCGGAGGAGGGGACCCCCTACGCACTGCGGGACGGGGCGGTCAGCGTCTTCCACTCCCAGTCGTAGTCAGCGGGTAGGCGTCGAGGCCCTACCTTCGCCCGTCAAAACCATTTCCCTTGCTTGTTCGCTTTGCCGTTATTGGACTGGGGCACATCGGCCGGCGCCACGCCGCCCTCATTGCCGCTCACCCGGAGGCTGAACTGGTGGGGATCTGCGATACCGTACCCCGGACCTCCCTGAGCTGGCCCATTGGGGTAAGCGACGCCCTGCCCTACTTCCGTACACCGGCGGAACTCCTGGCGGGGGCAGACTTCGAAGTGGCCTGCATCTGCACGCCGAACGGCTTACACGCCACCCAGGCGCTGGAGTGCCTGGCCGGAGGGCGCCACGTGGTCGTTGAAAAACCCCTCGCCCTGACTACGGAAGCCTGCGACCGGCTGCTGGAAGCCTCCCGTACCCACGCCCGCCACGTTTTCGGCGTGATGCAGAACCGCTACAGTCCGGCCTCCGCCTGGCTGAAGGAAATACTCGATCGACGCATGCTGGGGGAGGTACGGCAGGTCCACCTGGACTGTTTCTGGAACCGGGATGCGCGCTACTACCTACGGGAGGACGGTAGTCGGCACGCCTGGCACGGCGATGCCGTACTGGACGGGGGGGTGCTCTTCACCCAGTTTGCTCACTTTCTCGATCTCCTCTGCTGGACCATCGGAGAGGTGCGCCCCGTACGGGCCACCTTCGCCAATCAGCAGCACGCCGGTATTCATTCCTTCGCCGACACGGGCATGGTGCACTTCGCCCTGCCCGGTGGGGGGCTTGGGAGCCTCAACTTCAGCACGGTGATCTGGGACCAAAACTTCGAAAGCACCTTCACGGTCATTGGCAGCCGGGGAACGGTCAAACTGGGGGGGCAGTACATGAACGAGGTACGCTACTGCCACGGGGAGGGACTCCCTGCGCCCGCGCTCCCGCCCGGTCCCAAATCGAACGACTACGGTCCTTACCGGGGCTCGGCGGCCAACCATCACTACGTGATCGATAACGTGGTGGAGGTGCTGCAGGGTAGGGGAGCGGTGGCCACGACGGCGGAAGAGGGGCGCCGCGTGGTGCGCCTCATCGAATCCATCTACGCGCTAGCGGACCCAGCGTAGGTGGGGCACCCCCCTCACTTCGCCCTCCAGCACGGCATTTTGTCCGTATTTCCGGGCCAGCGCATCGGCCGTAGCCCGCGGCACGTCCAGCAGGCACCGCCCGTCCTCCCGGGGCCAGGTGCCGTGGGGATCCGCTCCCCAGCCCGGGACGCTGGGTAAGCCCGCCCGCGCTACCTCGTCGTGAAGGGCCCGCTCCCGGAGGCGGTTTTCGGCCGCAGGGAGGAGGCGCGACGCCGGGTTGTGCGCGGTCAGGAGAAGATAGGTCCGGTGTTCGTGCTCGGACAGCCAGCGGTCAAAATCGGGGTGGTGACCACCAATTCGCAGCGAGAAACCGTTAATCGTGTACCGGGCGTTGCGGTAAGCCTCCGCCAGTGATTGGTCGGACGGAGGGGCTGGCTGATCGTTAAACGGGAAATGCATAAGTGTTTGCTGCGTACCTTTGCGGCCCCCAAGGGAACCGGGCGCACCCACCGGGGGTTGCCCGCCGAACCGAAAAACAAGAAGCTATGGAGATGGACAGAACTTCCATCATTGGCATCGTCCTAATCATGCTGCTGTTCCTCACCTGGCAGTACGTAGCCGCGCCGAGCGCCGCTGAGATCGAGCTGGAGCAGCGCTACCAGGATTCGGTTGCGGCCCTCACCGATAACGAGTTGCGCGAAAATACCGAGCTGACACCCGCCGCCGAGGCCGTGGATGCGACCGTTCTCAGTGATTCGGCGCGCACGGCCCGCTTCGGCAGTCGCTTTGGTGCCTTTGCCGCCTCGGCGGCCGGCACGGCGGAGGACGTGGTTCTGGAGAACGACCTCATCAAGCTGACCTTCAACACCAAGGGCGGCGCGATCCGACAGGCGGAACTCAAACAGTACGCCAAGGTGGTGGAGCAAGACGACGACACCGAAGTGCGCCTGCCCCTCCTGCTGCTGGAGGACGAGAAGAACAAGTTTGAATACATCATCCCGGTCAACGGCGTAGCCGGTGAGGGCGTGCGCACCAGCGAGCTCTACTTTACCCCCGAGCTGTCGGCTAATACCCTGATCCTACGCGCGGCCGTGGACGGGGGCGGCTACTTCGAGCAGCGCTATGTACTCCAGGACGACACCTACCTGATCGACTACGACATCCGCTTCGAAGGCCTCAACGCCGCCATGGCCAACACCACCGGTACCGTAGCCCTGCACTGGGAGAATTACCTCGATAAGATTGAGAAGAACAGCCAGTACGAGTCGAGCTACTCCACCCTTTACTACAAGCCCATCGACGAGGGCACCGATTACTGCTCCTGTACCAGTGACGATACCGAAAAACTCGACGACGAGCCCCTCAAGTGGGTAGCCGGCAGCCAGCAGTTCTTCACCTCCGCCCTAATTGCCGACGACCGCTTCAGCAGCGCCACCCTGACCACCGTCGCCGACGTAGATCGCCTGCCCGCCGACGAGCTCAAGCTGCTGGTGTCTGACATTAATTTACCCATCGGCACCTCCGCCTCGGAGACCTTCGGGATGTCCTTCTACGTAGGCCCCAATGAGTTCGAACGGCTGCGCGCCATCGGCTATGACCTCTCGGATGTCGTGAGTTTCGGCTCTTCCATATTCGGCTCGATCAATCGCTGGATCATCCGCCCGCTGTTCAACTTCCTATCGGGTTTCATCGGCAACATGGGCATTGCCATTCTGGTCCTGACCCTCCTCGTCAAGATGCTGGTGTATCCCCTGACCTACAAGATGCTGGTCAGCAACACCAAGATGCAGGTGCTTAAGCCCGAGATCGAAAAGCTCAAGGCCAAGCACAAGGACGACTCCCAGGCCGCCCAGGTGGAAACCATGAAACTCTATCAGGAATACGGAGCGAGCCCGCTGGGGGGCTGTCTGCCCATGGTCCTGCAAATGCCGATCTGGTTCGCGCTCTACCGCTTTTTCCCGGCCTCGATCTCCTTTCGTCAGGAGAACTTCCTCTGGGCGAATGACTTGAGCACCTACGACAGCATCATGCGCCTGCCCGAGTGGATCCCCTTCATGCAGGGCCACCTGAGCCTCTTCGCCGTGCTCTGGGCGGTCACCACCGTGATCTACGCCTACTACAACAGCCGCCACATGGACTACAGCGCCCAGCCCATGATGAAGTACTTCCAGTACATCATGCCGCTGATGTTCCTCGGCTTCTTTAACAGCTTCGCGGCCGGCCTGACGTGTTACCTCTTCTTCAGCAACGTCTTTAACATCGCCCAGACGGTGATCACGAAGAACTTCATCATCGACCAGGACAAGCTCCGGGCCAAGCTGGACGCCAATAAAGCCAAGCCGAAGAAGAAGGGCGGCTTCAGTGAACGCCTCCAGAATGCCCTGAAGGAGCAGCAGCGCGCCCAGGCCAAGCAGGGGAAGAAAAAGTAGGTCAGGGAGGCGGACCGAAGGGGCGCAGCCGCGGGTGCGGAGAATATCACCGGCGGCTAAACAATATCCCCCGGCAGGCCATTAGAGGTAGGTACAATAAATAACCCAACATGTCTAACGTCCTACTCGTGCTCGCGCACCCCAACCCCGACAGCCTGAATGGCGCCACCGCCAAGTCCATCGAAGTGGCTCTGGCAAAAGAGGGCCACCAGGTCCGGTTCAAGAACCTCTACGCCATGGGCTTCGACCCTATCCTGGGCTTCAAAGATTTTTCGGCCTGGGAAAAGGGAGAAGTGCCCGCCGATGTAGCCAAAGAACAGGAAGATATAAGCTGGGCGGATGGTTTTGCATTCATTTACCCCATTTGGTGGCACGAACGGCCCGCCATTCTGAAGGGGTGGATCGACCGGACCTTTACCAAGGGCTTTGCCTGGGATTTCGGGGAGCAGGGCCGCGTTGGTATGCTGCAAGATAAGAAGGCCTTTGTGGCGGCTACTTACGGCAGTCCCAAAGCCATCTACGACGAGCTGAACGTAGACATGGACAATTTATTCAGTAGTGTAGAAAAGGGAACCCTTGGTTTTTGTGGGGTGACCGAGACAAGGTTCGTGGACGAATTTGCCGTGCTGATGCAGGACCGCCCCGCCAACGAGGAGTACCTAGAACGGGCAACCCGGGAAGCCGTCGGCTTTTTCGCCGAATAATCAGCTTCCCTGACTCAACTCCGTTACCGGTCGCGGGCTTACTACCTTTGTACGCTAATGTGACCGATATGAAGCTCTCCCTACTTAGTCTGCTTACCTGTGTATTCCTAGTGGGGTGTTCCCGCCAGCCGGTACGAGTCGCCTCCAATATGCCGCCCGCCCCCGCCCCCGCGGAGCAGGCTAGGCCAGTAGTCACTCCGCCGGCACCCGGTACCCGAAATCGAGGTGTCGTGGACGACAAGCGGGCCCCCCTGGATCCTAATGACCGCGTCAACGTTGACCCGGACAACATCCCCATCCCCCCCCGCAAACGGGTCGTGCAGCCCGATACCCGCACCAACCAAACGGCCAGTATAGAAAACCAGGGCTCCGTGGGCAGCGTACCGCTTTCCGGTAGTGAAGCCCCCATGGTCCCCGCCGAGATGCCCGTCGTAACGCTGAGCAAGTCTTCCTGCTACGGCGATTGCGACGTGTATACCCTCAGCTACCTCCCTTCGGGTACGGCCACCCTAACTGTCAGCAATGGCCTGATGGGCAAGGGCACTTACCGCACGGAGTTGAGCTCGCTTGACCAGCGAGAGATCACCATGCGGTTGGATAGCCTGCGCGGCATGGATTTCGCCCCCCTATATCCCCTCAGCGAAGATTTTCCCGCTGACATACAATACACCCGCCTGGTGCTGCCGGATGAAGAAGCGGGCGGTAGCACGATTACGGTATATTTCGATGCACCCGCTGCCCTGCAACGCTTCCTCGATCGCCTGGAAGCCCTCGTGGAAGACGGCAACTGGAAGATGATGCCCGCGCCCCAGCGCTAACCTAACACCCCCCACTATGTCCGACCACAAGATTATCTTCTCCATGGAACGGGTCTCCAAGACCTTTCCCGGAGCCAACAAGAAAGTACTTAACAACATTTGGCTCAGCTTCTTCTACGGGGCCAAGATCGGCGTCCTCGGACTGAACGGATCGGGTAAGTCGACCCTCCTAAAGATTATTGCCGGCGTAGACAAGAACTTCGAGGGCAACGTGGTCTTCGACGGCAACTACCGCATTGGCTACCTAGAACAGGAGCCGCAACTTGACGCCGGCAAGACCGTCCGCGAGGTGGTCGAGGAGGGCGTCCAGGAAACCGTTGACCTAATGAAGGAGTACGACGCGGTGAACCTGCAGTTCAGCGAACCCATGACCGACGACGCGATGAATAAGCTCATCGAGCGGCAGGGCGAACTCATGGAAGCTCTAGAAAACCGCAACGCCTGGGAGCTCGACAACCGCCTCAACACTGCCATGGATGCCCTACGCTGTCCCCCCGACGATGCCAAGGTGGGCGTTCTCTCCGGCGGCGAGCGCCGTCGGGTAGCGCTGGCCCGCCTGCTGCTCAGCAATCCCGATATCTTGCTGCTCGACGAGCCGACCAACCACCTCGATGCTGAATCCGTAGATTGGCTGGAGCAATACCTCCAGAGCTTCCCCGGTACGGTGATCGCCGTCACCCACGATCGCTACTTTCTTGATAACGTCGCCGGCTGGATCCTCGAGCTCGACCGCGGCGAGGGTATCCCCTGGGAAGGCAATTACTCCAGCTGGCTGGAGCAGAAGTCGAACCGCCTGGCCCAGGAGGAGAAAACGGAGAGCAAGCGGCAAAAAACCCTCAAACGGGAGTTGGAATGGATCAAGATGGCCCCCAAGGCCCGACAGAGTAAAGGCAAAGCCCGCCTTAACGCTTACGACAAGCTAGCCGGTGACGAGGGCAGGGAGCGCGAGAAGAACCTGGAGATCTACATTCCGCCCGGACCCCGGCTCGGAGACGTCGTGATCGAGGTGCAGCACCTCAAAAAGGGCTTCGGCGAACGGGTGCTCTTTGACGACGCCACCTTCACCATCCCTAAAAACGCCATCGTTGGTATCCTCGGCCCGAACGGCGTGGGTAAGTCGACCTTTTTCCGCCTACTGGTACACGAACAGGAGCCCGACGCCGGAGACATCAACATCGGCGATACGGTAGAGATCAGCTACGTCGACCAGGCCCACGCGGCGCTCAAGGACGGTAATCAGACCATCTATGACGTCGTGAGTCAGGGCCACGACATGATCGAGGTGGGCAACACGGCGGTCAACGCGCGGGCGTACCTCAGCCGCTTCAACTTCGCGGGGGCCGATCAGCAAAAGAAAATAGGCGTCCTCTCCGGCGGAGAGCGCAACCGCCTGCAGCTGGCCATGACCCTGCGCGAGGGCGGTAACGTTCTGCTCCTCGACGAGCCGACCAACGACATTGACATCAACACCCTGCGCGCCCTCGAGGACGCGCTCGATAGCTTCGCCGGCTGCGTGCTGGTGATCAGTCACGACCGCTGGTTCATCGACCGCCTGGCCACCCACATTCTCAGCTTTGAGGACGAGGGCAAGATTCAATTCTTCGAAGGCAACTACAGCCAGTACGAGGCCGCTAAGAAGGAGCGGCTGGGGGACGTGACCCCGAAGCGCCCGCGCTTTAAGAACGTGATCAACCGCTAGTCGGCCTCCAGCAAAGAGATGATTTCTGGGTAGCTCGCGTGGAGGGGCTGCGTACGTTTGTCCCGCGCAAACCGTTCCATCAGGGCGCGGTTGAAGGCCCGGAAGCGCGGAAAGTCACGTCGGACCATGAGAGCTTCCCGTTGCTCGATAACCAGACCGGCGACTTCAGTGTCATAAGATTCTTGGGCGTACAGGCAGAAAAGTGCGTGGGTCAGATACTCGTTGAAGGTAGCATAGGCGGAGTCGTAATACCCGCTTCCGGCGCGGCTGTTCCATTCCACCAACTCCCCCATGATTGGCTGTATAACATCTTTATGCTGGCTGCTGATGGGGTTAACGTAGTTGTGGTCGATCTCCGTAAAGACGATTCCGGAATGCAGGGCCTCCATTTCCCTTTGGTCATATCCACTCGCGAGTATGTTTTCTGGGCCGTTGACAAACATGATACGCTCAGTGAAGCCCGGTAGGGTGTCATAGGGGTTGTGTGTGAAGCCCTGGGTCGAGTGGGACCCCCCGATCAAGGGAGAAAAGACCGTACCGTAGTGATCGATGCGCGCCGGAAACTCATTTTCCAGCCACCGTCGCATGGCCTCCACGGGCATAAGTTTTTGTTGAGTGGCTTCCAACTCGCGGTAGTAGTCGCTATGCTGCCGGTAAAAGGTGCGGAAGTTTGATTGATTAGCGAAGTCCTGCACGAGGTAGAGCAAATTGCTAAAGACCAGCCCGTCTTCCCCGCTTAGTGGATGCTGGCTCGGCCAGACGATGTGGTGGTAGGGTATGGCCTGCAGCTGATCCAGCTCATCAAAGCGATAGCCGTAGGCATTCTCGCGAAAGCTGTAGTACAGGTCGAAGTAATCCGCCGCCGCGTAGCGGTCGAGTAGTTTGATGAGGGCGTGTCGTTTATGGGGGGCGAAGTAAGTTTCTACGGCCTTGGCGTAGTTCCCGGCAGGGTGATTTCCCGTGCTGTCGCTTAGCTCACTCAGGTACAGGATCACGTTGGCCAGTTCGTAAGCTTCCGGAATCACGAAGGTCGCGGTCCCGGCGTGCCGGTCCCGGTACTCCTTCGGAAAGGGCTGATTGGCTCCATTAAACCGAAAGGTATACAGCAACGTGTCTGTTTTACCCAATACCGGTAACCGGATGTGCTGCCGCAGGATGCCGTTGACCGAGGTGAGGGACACAGTGTCGTGAAGCGTCCGGATTTCCACCCGGCGATGGGGCACCCCGTCGGTTCCCCAACTGTCGAAGTCCGGGTCAAGAATGGAGCCTCTTACGCGGGCATCCCCGAGCGGGAAGTACAGTTCGAGGCTGTCGTCAGGCGCGTGGAGGGTGTCGGGATATACTACCTCCGTCGGTACGTTTTGGGCATCCAGGCCGGGGCAGCATACCGCCACTAGCAAGAGGGCAAGCAGGCCCCGCTGGGTTGTTTTCATGGGAGCAAGATAGGAGCCCGGGCGAAATCACTTGTCCAACTCGTACCACTCAATTTCCTCGAGCGGGGGCCTGCGGCCGGTAGCCTCGGGCGCGTAGTACGTGGCCAGGTAATCAACGATCGGTGCCTCGAGTTGGCCGAGGCTTTGGAGGCCCTGGGTGGCCTGCATCCAGTGGATCATGTCGCGCCAGCCCTCCGCACTCGCCCGGTTCTGCGTGATGAGTTTCGCGCTGTGGCAAGCGAGGCAATTTCCCTTCACCAGCAGGTAGTCTCCCCGGGCGATGAGCCCGGTCAGGGTATCAAGGCCATTGACTACTCCAGGGGGCGGGGACGCGGGTGTGGAGGCAGCCCCGTCGGCGGGGTCCTGTTGGCAATTAGCCAGTCCGGTCGCGAATAGCACTAGCAGTAGCAGGACAAAAAGATAGCAGGAAAAGCTACGCATACCTTAAACGATTTTGACCGCAATGCGGTGGCAAGCATTATTGAGGTAGCCCCGGGGGTTCCAGGCGGGCAGGACCATGGGCTGGGCACTGCCAGCTTCGTCGGTGGCCCGCGCCCAGACCTCGTAATAGCCCTTTTTCGGGAAGCTTACTTGCGCCACGAAGTGCTGCCAGGCGTAGCGGTTGACGGGTTCGGTGAGCGCGCAGCGCTCCCAGTTGCTACCGTAGTCGATGCTGTACTCCACCCGGGCCACCCGCCCAGAGCCGCTCCAGGCGTGGCCCGCGATGGAAAGGGATTTGCTGGCGTTCAAGACTGCGCCGGTTTTGGGGAACGTAATGAGTGATTTGACGGGCATCTCCTCAATGATGCACATGTCCTGGTCTTCGACCTCTGCGCCGGGAGCAACCGGCTCGCAGGGTACGCGGTAGGAGGCCCCACCCATCTTCTCCCCATCGTGCACGCGATCGCGTACCACGAGCCGCGACAACCACTTGCCGGAGCAGCTTGCCGGATAACCGGAGAAGACCAGCCTCAGGGGGTAACCGTTAAGCGGGGGGAGGGGCTCCCCATTGATCGCCCAGGCAATGAGGCTTTCGTCTTCCAACGCCTTGGCAATGGGCACGCCGCGGGAGATGGTGACCTGGTCGGGGTCGCCACTAAGGTGCGTATCCTTCCCGTAATAGCCTACGTAGACGGCTTTGGTCCGATCGTACCCCGCGGCCCCGAGTACGTCGCGTAGGCGGACGCCGGTCCAGCGCGGACAGCCGACGGCGCCGTTGTCCCACTGGTTGCCGCTGGCCGGGGGACTGAATTCCTTACGGCCGTTTCCCCCGCATTCGAGCGTCAGTTGGTACGTGTAGTGCTTAAATTGTTGCTGCAGATCGGCCAGCGTAAAGATCACTTCTTCGGGCATGGCCTCACCCCCAATGCTCAGGGTCCAGGAAGCTGGATCGCGGGGTTCGGAGGCCATGATAGAGTCGGGTACGACCCCGTTGTTTCTTACGAACAGGCGATCGGCACCGGTCACCTCTTGGTCGAGCAGGTGGGGCGGGGTTTCGGCGTTGACGGGGCGATCGTTCAGTATAATCAGGCGAGCGTCTTTGCCGGGTAGGGTGGCGGTGTCCGGTAGACCGAGCAGCCGAAGACCGGGCGGTATACGGGTGGCGAAGACGACGGGAAGGCCGGCGAGTCGCAGGAAGCCTCGGCGGGAATGGTTAGCCATTGGCTAAAGATACGGTGGCGCGCCATCAGGTGTTAGGAACCGCCGCGGTGATACTGGCTGACCTAATCCCGCTAAGTACCGTATATTTTCCTTCCCGTAACTAACTTGCATGAGGTATTCTTGGTCCATCGGCTGTTCCCACCCCGTGCCGCGGTGTTGGCTGGTTTGGCTGGGCCTACCGCTCCTTATAGGCTGTGGCCCAGACCTGGGCGACGGGGTGGCCGAGGCGTATGCCGGACTGCCCGAAACGATCGACTACAACTTCGACGTCAAGCCGATCCTCTCCGATCGGTGTTTCGCCTGCCACGGGCCGGACGCGCGCCACCAGGAGGCAGACCTGCGGCTGGACACCGAGGCGGGTGCCTACGCCGCGCTATCCAGTGGTAACGGGGTGGCTATCCGGCCCGGCAGTCTTTCGGGAAGCGAGCTGATCACGCGCATCACCTCCGACAATTCCGACCTTGTCATGCCCCCCCCGGAGTCGCACCTGACGCTGACGGACCAGGAGATCGCTATCCTCGCCAAGTGGGTGGAGCAGGGGGCGGAGTACAAAGCGCACTGGGCTTTTATCGCTCCCCAACGGCCGGAGGTTCCTGCCGTGCGGGAAGGATGGGCCAATAACCCCATCGACCGCTTCATCGCCCAGCGGCTGGAGCGGGAGGGCATCGTCCCCGCCCCGGAGGCCGACCGGTCTTACCTCATCCGGCGGGCCTACTTCGACCTGAGCGGGTTGCCGCCCACCCTGGCCGAGATCGAGCAATGGTCCGCCGCCCCCGCCGCAGACTGGTACGAGAATCTGGTCGACACCCTGCTGTCCCGGCGGACCTACGGCGAACGCATGGCTACCCACTGGATGGACGTGGCCCGCTTTGCCGATTCCGAAGGGTACCTGGACGATTTCCACCACGCCATGTGGCCCTACCGCGACTGGGTCATCAAGGCCTACAACGAGAACCTGCCTTACGATAAATTCGTCGAGTGGCAACTCGGGGGCGACCTGCTCGATAAGCCGAGTCGCGACCAAATTCTAGCGACCAGCTTTAACCGCAACCATAAGCAGAATTCAGAGGGTGGCATCATTCCCGAAGAGTTCCGGGTAGAATACGTCGCCGACCGGGCGAACACGGTGGGCACGGCCTTTATGGGGCTGACGGTAGGCTGCGCCCGCTGCCACGACCACAAGTACGACCCCTTCAGCCAGGAAAACTACTTCCAGCTCTTTGGCTTCTTTAATAACACCGTCGAACGGGGAGATGGCATTTTTGGCTACAACGCCGTGGAGAACGGGCAGATGGTGGCGGATAGCCTGGCCATGAACGCGGGTCCAACCCTCCCCCTCCCCGATGCGGAAACGGAGCGGATTCGCAACTACCTCCTGGAACTGATCGCGGCGGAAGAGCAAGCCCTCTTGGCTGTTCCCTCCGCACCCGCGGCCCCGCCCACCGTGCCCCAACTGGAAGCCTATCTGCAATCGCATACCGTCAACTACCTCCGCTTTGAGGGGGCAACCATCCGCGAACAAGCCCCCGGCCGCAGCCTACGGTACAACCAACTGGAGACCGGCCCCGGTAAGGTCGGTCAGGGCCTGCAACTCGAGCGGGGGAGTCTGGTGACCGACGGCATGGGTTCCCGTTTCGAACGCAGTGATCCCTTCACGGTCAGCTTTTGGATAAAGGCCCCCAAATTCTACGAAGAGGGGCACGTATTGTACAATGGGAACAACCGCATCCAGGGCTACCGGGGTTGGGACGTGATGGTGGATTCCAACCGGGTGCACCTGCGCCTGAACCACGCCCACCCCTTTCAGTCCATCGACCTGCGGGTGGACGAGCCGCTCCGGGACAACGAATGGGTGCACTACGTCTGGAGCTACGACGGCAGCAGCGACGCCGCCGGCATGCGCGTGTACCGCAATGGGGAAGAAATACAACCGACGGTGATCCGCAACCACCTGGTGCGCAGTACCCTGCCGTACCTCGATGCCCGCGCTACGGTGTATATGTCCTACCAGGGGCTCACGATCGGCACTCGCCATTACGACGAGGATTTTGATGGGGGGATGGTAGACGAGTTGCGCGTACTGAACGTCGAGGCCGGTAACCTAGTGGCCCGGTATCTCTACGCCGACCCCCTGGGAGAATTTGCCGTAGGCACCGCCGCGACCGAGGTGGCCGAGTACCACCGCCTGCACGTCGACAAAACGCTGCGTACCCAGCGGGAGAAGCTGCGCCAACTCCGCGCCCGGGAAGTAGTGACCATCGATACCGTGCGCGAGATTATGGTGATGGGCGACGATATCCGACTGCGACCCACCTATATGCTGGACCGGGGGATGTACGACGCCCGCGGCAAACAGGTGACCCCGGACGTGCCGGAAACGATGCTGCCCTGGACCACAGGGGCAACCAAGGACCGCCTCGGGCTCGGCCGGTGGCTGACACACCCGGATCACCCCCTGACGAGCCGGGTAGCCGTCAATCAGATGTGGTACCTTCTGTTTGGCCGCGGCATCGTAGAGACGGTGGAAGATTTTGGCAACCAGGGCGCTCTACCCAGTCACCCGGAACTACTGGACTGGCTGGCGGTAGACTTCCGCGAGAGTGGCTGGGACGTCAAGCGGTTGGTTCGGATGATGGTGACTTCCGCTACCTACCGGCAGTCCTCGGTGATTCGGCCGGAGTTGAGGGAGCGTGACCCGGATAACCATTTACTGGCCCGGGGGACGCGCTATCGCCGGAGTGCGGAGATGGTGCGGGACAATGCCCTGGCGGTAAGTGGATTACTACACGAACACATCGGTGGTCCGTCTACCTACCCCTACCAGCCGGCTGGGCTGTGGACGGAGACCATCTCTCACCCGTTCTCTCCGGTTTACCGCATCGACACGGCGGGGGGGCTCTACCGTCGCAGCCTCTACACCTTCTGGAAACGCAATGCGCCGCCTCCGGCCATGCTCGTCTTCGATGCCAGTCTGCGAAGCGAATGTCAGGTGCGCCGTATGCGGTCCAACACCCCACTACAGGCGCTGGTGCTACTTAACGATCCGCAGATGATCGAAGCCTGCCGGGTGCTGGCCAGCAATATGCTGAACGAGAATGGCAGCGACGTAGAAGCAGCGAAGAAGGTTTTTATCTCCCTCATCGGTCGGCCACCTACGACTAACGAACTCGAAATTATCACGCAGTTCTACGAGCACGAGCTCAACTACTTCGACGAAAATCCCGTGGCGACCCTGGAGTTTCTCAATATGGGCTACCACCAAACCGATCTGAGCGTGGGACCCGCCCGCGTCGCGGCGCTGGCCCGCGTAGCCAATACCGTCATGAACTCCACCGAAGGCTACTACAAAAACTGAGCATGACCGACCTGCAACGCGCCCGCTTCCTGGCCACTCGCCGGAATTTCCTCAAAACGACTACCCGGGGCTTAGGCGGTCTTGCCCTCAGCAGCCTGCTGCTGCCCACCAGTGGCGCGGCCGCACCTCCCGCGCCCGTAGGGGGCGGCGTCCTGCAAAATCTGCACTATGCCCCGCGCGCCCGGCGTGTAATCTACCTGTTTCAGGGTGGCGCGCCTTCTCAGCTCGAGACCTTCGACTACAAGCCCCTGCTCAACGAGCGGTGGGGTGAGGAGATTCCTAACAGCGTACGCGGCAATCAGCGGCTATCGGGCATGCTGGCCTCCCAGTCCAGTTTTCCCCTCGTGGGGTCTCCTTTCCCCTTCACCCGCCACGCCGATACGGGCGGTTATTTTAGCTCCCTTATGCCGCACACCGCGCGCGTGGCCGGAGACTTGTGTATGATCAATTCCGTGTACACCGAAGCCATCAACCACGAGCCGGCTACTATCTTCATGCAAACGGGCTCACAACAGGTTGGTCGTCCCAGTATTGGCTCGTGGATGAGCTACGGACTAGGCAGCACCAACGAAAACTTGCCGGCTTTCGTCGTTCTGCTCAGCAAGGGGCGGGCGGACGTACAGAGTCTAAATACGCAAGCCTGGGGCAGCGGGTTCCTGCCGAGCCACCACCAGGGGGTCCAATTCCGTAGCGGCAAGGACCCGGTGCTGTACCTGAATAATCCGGACGGCATCAGTCGTAGTGGCCGTAGGAGCGAGCTCGATGTGTTGACCGCCCTGGAGCGCGAACAGCAGGCCCACTGGGGGGACCCGGAAATCGATTCTAAGATCAGCCAGTACGAGATGGCCTACCGCATGCAGGCCAGCGTACCGGAGATGACCGATTTCAGCAACGAGCCCGACCACGTGTTCGACCTATACGGGCCGGAGGCCCGTCAGCCCGGCACCTTCGCGGCCAATTGCCTGCTGGCGCGACGGCTGGCCGAGCGCGACGTGCCCTTTATCCAGTTGTACCACATGGGTTGGGATCAGCACGGAAATCTCCCCCGAGACATACAGGAGATGACGCGCAGCTCGGACCAGGCGAGTGCCGCCCTGGTGACCGACCTCAAGCAGCGCGGCCTGCTGGAGGATACCCTCGTCGTGTGGGGCGGGGAGTTTGGGCGGACCAGCTTCAGTCAGGGTCGGCTAACCAAGGACAGCTACGGGCGCGATCATCACCCCCGCTGCTTTTCCATGTGGATGGCCGGGGGCGGAGTCAAGCCGGGGCTCGTCTACGGCAAGACCGATGACTTCGGCTACAACATCGTGGAGAACGGCGTCCACGTCCACGACCTGCAGGCCACCATGTTGCACCTGCTGGGCGTCGATCACGAGCGGCTGATATTTAAGCACCAGGGGCGGCGCTACCGGCTCACCGACGTGCACGGCCGGGTAGTCCACGATTTGCTGGCCTAGCACTGGGATTGGCATAAAGCAGGTTGTCCCATCCGACCGGAAAGGCGGGGAGGGGATAGGGACGGTGAAGTATCTTCGCCCAAAATTCGGTATGGAATCCAAGAAAATTCTCGCGCTGGTCTTCACCCTAGTTGGCGCCATCGGTTTGGCCTTCGGTGTCCTGGCGATCTTCAACCCCGGCCAGCTAGCGCTCGGGCAAAATGCCTGGGGCGTGGCCATCGTCGGCATCATTTTCTTTATTACCGGGATGGGCCTACTGCGTTCGGTCGACAAGTAGCGGTGTGCGCAGGTGGCTTGTACGGATTGCCCTAGCGCTCGGCATCGGGTACCTGCTGCTCTGCGGGCTCTTGTTCGTATCGCAGGAATCGCTGCTCTTCCGCCCGCGAACCCTGCCGGCGAACTACCGCTTCGAAGGCGGCGTGGAAAACGGGCTGACCACCCCGGACGGGGTGACGTTGAGTCTGGTCAGCTTTACGCATCCTGAGCCCAGGGGGGCCATCCTCTACTTCCACGGCAATGTGGGGAATAATCGCCGCAGTATCTACCAAACCCAGTCATTGGCCGAGGGGGAATACGACCTCTACCTGTACGATTACCGGGGGTACGGGAAGAGTGGGGGGACCATCGAATCGGAAGCGCAACTCTTGGCGGATGCCCAATTGGTCTTCGATACGCTCGCGGCCCGCTACGGGGCGGGTCGGGTGGTTTTAGTGGGCTATTCCCTGGGCACCGGAATGGCGAGCTACCTGGCAGCACACAACGCCCCCCAACACTGCGTCCTGGTAGCTCCCTACGCCAGCCTGACCGGCATGAAGAACCTCTGGCTCTGGGCGGTACCCGACTTCATCCTCCAGTACCCCATGAATACCCTGGAGAACATCGCCGCGGCCAACTGCCCCGTCACGGTGCTGCACGGTCGGAACGACGAACTGATACCTTATACGATGGCGGAGGAAATCCGGAACGTAGCCCCGGACAAAGTAACCCTCATCGAGCTGCCGGGTACCGGCCACCGGGGAGCCATCCTGCACGCCCGCTTCCGCGAGGTGATGGTCGACATACTGACCCGCTAAAAGCGGTATCTTCCCAGCTCCTGCACTCACCCCCTGCCAGCCCGTTTCCCCATGTTCCCCAAGATTGTATTTCTTGCGTGCCTAAGCATCCTGCTCGTGAACTGCTCCGACCCCCGACCCCAGTACGATTCACTGGAAGACTATCCCGTCTACCCCTACGGCGACCTCGGGGTGACCTACACCCCCGCGTCCGCGACCTTTAAGCTTTGGTCCCCCGCCGCGCAAGATGCCCGCCTGCGCCTTTACGATACCGACGAGCGCGGGACGGAGCCTCGCTCCACGACCGATATGGACGAGGTGGACGGCGCCTGGACGGTCAGGATCGACGGTGACCTCGACGGCACTTACTACACCTTTGAGATTAAGCAGAACGGACGCTGGCTGGGGGAGGCCACTGACATCTACGCCACGGCAGTAGGTACCAACGGCCTGCGGGGGCAGGTGGTCAACCTGCTGGAATCCGACCCGGACGGCTGGGACGAAGATCGGCGCCCCCCCCTGGATCACCCCACCGACGCGGTACTGTACGAACTGCACGTACGCGACTTCAGCAGCGACGCCAACTCCGGCATCGTCCATAAGGGTAAGTTTTTAGGATTGGCCGAACGGGGCACGACCACGCCGCGTGGGGATACTACGGGGCTGGACTACCTCGTAGACCTCGGAGTCACCCACGTGCACCTCCTGCCGAGTTTTGATTACCTAAGCGTGGACGAGAGCAAAGCCGACTCCGCGCAGTACAATTGGGGCTACGATCCGCAGAACTACAACGTACCCGAGGGCAGCTACGCCACCGATCCCGCCGACGGCAGGGTGCGGATCCGGGAGTTTAAGCAGATGGTCCAGGCCCTGCACCGGGCCGGTATCCGGGTGATCATGGATGTAGTGTACAATCACACCGGGCGCACCGAAAACAGTAACTTTCAGCTGCTCATTCCCGACTACTTCTACCGATTTGCCGCCGACGGATCGTTCAGCAACGCCAGTGCCTGTGGCAACGAGATCGCCAGTGAACGACCCATGGTGCGGAAGTTTATTCGGGAGTCTTTGGAGTACTGGGTAGACGAGTTTCACGTCGACGGCTTCCGCTTCGACCTGATGGGCATCCACGACATCGCTACGATGAACGAGATCAGCGAGTCACTACACGGGATCGACTCCACCATCCTGCTCTACGGGGAGGGGTGGAAGGCGGGCGACAGCCCCCTGCAAGACTCCGTGCTGGCGCTCAAAAAGAACACGCCCCGGCTGATGCGCGTAGCCGCCTTCAGCGATGATGTACGAGATGCGCTCAAGGGCAGCGTCTTCGACGTCGAGGAGCGGGGCTTCGTGAGCGGTGCGGAGAATCGCGCCGAGTCGGTGAAGTTCGGTATCGTCGGGGCGACCCCTCACCCCCAGATTGCCTACGACAGCGTCAACTACAGCAAGGCACCCTGGGCCCCGCAGCCGGGACAGTGCGTGAACTACGTCAGCTGCCACGACAACCACACGCTCTGGGACCGCCTGGCCATCAGCAATCCCCGCGACGGGACCGCCACCCGCGAGCGGATGCAGCGCCTGGCCCTGGCGGTGGTCCTCACTTCCCAGGGTATCCCCTTCTTGCACGCCGGTACGGAGATGCTGCGCTCCAAGGGCGGTAACGAGAACAGCTACAACAGCGGCGACGCGGTCAACGCCATGCAGTGGGATACCAAACGCCAGCATCCGGTGACCCACGCGTACGTCCGCGACCTGATCGCCCTGCGCAGGGCCCACCCCGCCTTCCACTTCGGCAGTACCAAAGCGGTGACCACCCACCTAACTTTCCTGGACTCCACCAGCCGGCAACTGATTGCCTACCGCATTCAGGATGCCCCGGGCGACCAATGGTCGGATATCGTGGTGGTGCTCAATGGCCACGCCGGCCGGCAGCGATACGCACTGCCGGAAGGCGAGTGGCGGCAGGTAGTCGACGGGGAAGTGGTGAATCCCGGAGGGCTGGCCGACCGCCCCCTCAGCGGGGAGGTGTCTATCGGAGCCATATCGGCTAATGTATTCGTGCGCATCGTCGCCGACCCTGTGGAGTGAGGCGTTTTACCATGATGCTCCACGTACTTAACGGCTACCTACAAACGCCAGAGCCCGTTCGTCCATAGCATTATGGGCCTTGCCACGTAGCGCAAAGCCCACGTGGCCTCCCCGCCGGGGCTGCTCCACGGTGATCAGTGGGTGACGCTGGCCAAGGGCCACCGGGGTGCAGGCTATCGGGACTATGGGGTCGTTGAGCGCATTGACGATCAGCACGGGCACGGTGGTTTCGCCCACGAAATGGCCCGAGGACAGGTAGGCGTAGTACTCGTCCAGGTCCTTGTAGCCTCCGATAACGGCCGAGAAGGCGCGGTCAAAGTCGCGCCATACCCCAATGCGGTTCAGCTGCGTCAGGTCTACGATGCCCGGGAATTGCGCCTCCTTCGCGCGAATTTTGGCGGCGAGGGAGCGATAGAACTTGCGTTTGTAGACCCAATTGTCCGGTCGCTCCAAACTGTCTACGCTGTGCTGGATGAAGCAGGGCGCCGAAAAAGCGACGCCGTGGGTGACCTGGGCGGGCACCTGGTTGCCGGCCGTCCCCAGGTACTTAAGGGTGAGGTTGCCGCCCATGCTGTAGCCCACGAGCACGATGCGATCGTAGCGGCCGGTGGCCAGGGCATGGTCGACGACGGCTTCCAGGTCTTCGCTCTGTCCGTGGGAGTAAAGCTTGCGGGTGCGGTTCATCTCTCCGGAGCAGCTGCGGCAGTTCCAGGCCAGGGCGTGCCAGCCGTGCCGCGCGAAGAAGTGGGCCGCGCTGGCGATGTAAAAGCGGCCACTGTCGCCCTCCAGCCCGTGGCTCAGAATGACCAGTTGGCGGCTGTCGGCGTGGTCGAGCCAGTCGAGGTCGAGGAAGTCGCCGTCGGGGGTATCGATGCGCTCGCGGCGATAGTCGATCCTCACTTTCGTGAACAGGTTCGGGACGATGGTCTGGTAGTGGCCGGAAAGGCGATGTCGCATAATGGGGCGCGCGCGCGGGTGCAGGGGAAGTCTCCGAGAACCAACACCACCGATTAGAGTTTGCCCATAAACGTCAATTCCCATGCGAAATCGGATTCTGCTGCTCCTGGGCCTCCTCCTTTGCACCTGCGTCACCGCCCAAACCGTGGAGGGCGTGGCGGAAATGAACGGCTTACGCATCGATCATCAACAAAGGGCCATGCTGACACTAGGCGGATGGGCCCTCGGTAATATCGGGGTGGGTCTCGCTCTACGCCATAGTGCTACGGGGGAAACGCGCCGTTTCCACGAAATGAACGCCATCTGGAACGTGGTCAACCTGGGCATCGCCGGCTTCGGTTACTGGACTGCCCTCCGCGAAGACCCCACCGCCCTGGGGGCCTGGGCGGGAATGCGGGAAGACCTCAAGTTCCAGAAGATCTTACTTTTCAATACGGGGCTCGACGTGGGCTACGTACTGGGCGGGCTCTACCTCAGGGAGCGAAGTAACCGGAGGGGGGCGGACCGCGACCGGTTGCGGGGTTACGGGCACAGCATCATGTTGCAGGGAGGGTTCCTGGTCGTGTTCGATGTGGTGAACTTCCTGATCGCCAACCGCCGGCAGGAGGAGTACCGGCTACTCTTCGGAGCCACGGGGGATGGGGTAGGGGCGGTGTGGACTTTCTAAGCCGGCCGATGCCATTTCCGTTAACCAGCCCGTACCTTGTGCGTGATCTCTCAGCCGTGAAACCACTTTATCTCACCGCCTTGTTCTTCTGCCTTACAGTGCCTCTGTTGGCACAGGTGGGACGTATTGAGTACTTCACGGTCACCGATGGCCTCTCCACGCGAGAGATTAATGACCTACACATTGGCGACGACGGCTACCTGTGGATCGCGACCATGGATGGAATCAACCGCTTCGACGGCCACGGGTTTTTGAGCTTTGGGCAGGGAACCCTCTCGGATGCTCGGCTCAGTCGGGGAGGCATCGAGTCCATCCGCTCCGACAACGACCGGCGGCTCATCATCACCTTCAATGAATTTTACGGGTACTTCGACCGGTTTGATCCCCGCGACTTCACGGTCGAGCAGGTCCGTATGGTACCCAGTACGGGCGTAACGGGCTATCCCCGGGCCATTGAGACGGACCAGTACGGCCGCACCTTCGTGGTGACCATTGGTCAGGAGGGGACCACGCTTTACGAGTACACCGACCATGGCTTCCAGGTCATCTTCAATCAGCCGGACGACGGTTGGCTCACCTTTGCGCCCCGTATCGAACTGCTGCCCCTGGACAACGGACAGTTCCTGCTCTACGACGAAGAGCACGGCTTTCGCCACCTTTCGGCCTCCGGCGTGGTGCTCGATAAATTCTTTCCCCGCACCTCCGGGCAGCGCCGGTTCTATACCATGGCCCAGGCGCCGGACGGGCTGGTTTACCTGAGCTTCCGCGACGGCTACCCCCTCTTTCGGTGGCGTGCGGGGTCTACCCGCGACCCGGTGCCGGTCCCCGACCTCGATGCCGGGCTGCGCTACACCAAAATCTTTAAGGATAAGCTCGGGCAGCTGCTCTTCATGGCGACCGAAGACATCCTCGGGCGCCGCTATCCGGACGAATACTACCTCGTAGACACGGCGGGTGTTCTGACCCTGTTTGAGCGGGAATTACCCGTCAACCGGCTGGTGACCACCGCGGCGGCGAAGAACTTCAATGAGACCACCTACCTCGGCCTGCGCGAAGGCCTTGGGGTGATGGAGCGCTACGTGAAGTCCATTCAGTCCTATCTCACCAGCAACGGAAGCCGGGACCTCTACCGCCACCGAATTACGGGCATCGCCGAAGACGCTGAAGGAACTGTCTACGTGGCCGAAGCCGACGGACAGCTTCACACCATGGCCCGCGGCAATAGCGAACTGACCCGCGTCCCGCTTCGCTCCGCCGAAGGGCAGGAGATCGTCCTGCGCGAGATGGGCCAGCTGCTCTACGACCGGATCCGGAACGCCATCTGGGGGGTAGCCCAGCCCATCGGTCTTAGTAAGGGAGGCGTGCTGTTTCGCTACGACCTGGCCCAGCAGACCGTACGCACCTATCCTTCCGAGTACCCCCTGACGTGTCTGGCCGTGGGGCCGAAGGGCAACATTTACCTGGGGGCCTCCGACCCGCGGAAGGTGGGGTTGCTGCTGGAATTCGAGCCGGCCCGCCTGGAGTTCATCGAGCTGCGCGCCCAGCAGGAGAGCGACGAGGACATCCGCGGGCTGCGCATCAACTACATCTTGCCGTCGCGCAACGGCCAGCTGCTGCTCGGCACCCGCAACCGCGGGCTAGTGGCCTTCAACCCCCTAACGCGGACATCCGCCTTTTACAGCAGCTTCGAGGCCGGGGATCAGCCCCCCGAAATGAATGCCTTCACCATCAACTGCATTTACGAGGACGTGGCCGGCAAGTGGTGGCTCGGCACCGACGCGGGGCTCGAGATTATCGATCCGGTCAACGAGACCGTCGACCGCTACAGCCGGCAGGACGGGCTCAGCAGCAATACGGTCGTGGGTATTCTTCCCGATTCCACCGGGGGCTACTGGCTCTCCACCCACAACGGACTGGTCCACCTGCCCGCCGACCTACAGAAGGGTACGTTCCGGCGCTACTACCAGGAGGACGGACTCGTGAACGACGAGTTCAATCGCTTTGCTTTTCACCGTAGCAACAGTGGCCGCTACTTCTTCGGTGGTGACCAGGGCTTGTCAGTCTTCCGCGACGAAGACCTCAGCAGCGACAACGCTGGCTCTGACGTCATGCTGACCGAAGTGATCGTCTACGGCCGGGGCGAGAACCGCACGATTACCCGCAACCTCGACCAACTTAAATCGCTAGAGGTGAAGGCAAACGAGAAGAGCATCGCCGTCTCCTTCGCCCTCCCCGTCGGCCAGCGGCCCAGCCTGACCCAGTTCCGGGTCAAACTCGAGGGGTTCAACGAAGAGTGGCGGGAATTGCGCAATGAACGAACCGTCCGCTACAACAACCTACCCTCGGGCAGGTACCGCCTGCTCGTGCAGGGCGCCGGCGCCAACGGCAACTACGGCAAACAGATGCTGACCCTCAACATCCGCGTGCGGCAATACCTCATCGAAAAAACCTGGTTTCAGTTTCTGATCGCGCTAGTCATCGCGGGGCTCTTCTTCTTTATCCTCCAGGCCAAATTGCGGGAGCGGCTGCGTAACGAACAACTCCGCACCCAACTCAGCAGCGATATTCACGACGAGGTGAGCGGACTGCTGGCGGGCATAACGCTGCAGGCGGAACTGCTGCAGGGCAAAACCGACGACGAAAAATTACAGAACCGGCTGCGTACGGTCGGGGAGGCCGGCCGCAACGCCATGTCCAAGATGAGTGACGTCATCTGGAGCATCGACAGCCGGCGCGACAATATCGGTAACCTGCTGCAGCGCATGCAGGAGCACGCCGACGAGGTGCTGCTTCCCCTCGATATCCGTTACGACTTCAAGGCCACCGGCTTCAACCAGGAGCGGGAACTGGCCGGTAACGTGCGTCAGGATCTCTACTTCATCTACAAGGAAGCCATTAATAACATCGCCCGCCACAGCAACGCAACTTTCGTGGAGATCGAGCTCGAGCAGTTCGCCCAGAACTTTGAAATGTTCATCCGCGACAATGGGGTAGGGACGAAGGATCAGGAAACACCGGTCTACTCTACCAGCCGCTTCACCCCCAAGACGGGGCAGGGCAAGGACAATATGAAGATGCGCTCCCAGCGCCTGCGGGCCGAGTTGACCATTGACGACCGGGCCGGCTACACCCTGACGCTCCGCATGCGACGACTTTCCTGATCATAAAGCCATCCACTTGAGGCAAGTGGGACTGGGGATTTTCTTGACAACATTATAGAGTTGGAGGACACCGCCACTCCGCACCCGGAAGATGCCCACCGAGTGATCCTTCAGGTTCCCGGCCAGCAGCCAATTGCCATCGGCGGAAAGGGTAATGTCCCGTGGCCGGTCACCGCCGCTGGGGTAGGTATCGCGTGGCAGCAATTTTCCCGCCCGAAGGTCGACGCGCAAGACCGTCACCACACTAAAATTGCGGTCGCTGATGTAGACGTACTTCCCCCCGCGGTCCAGCCGGATTGCCGCGCCGCTCGCCTGATCAGAGACCCTTTCGGGCAGGTAGTAGGTTTGGTCTACGATGTGGGGGCGGTCACCGCGCAGGTCGATCAGGGCCGTAATCCCCCGCAGTTCGCACACGACGACCGCAAAATCGCCGTCGGGGTGGAGGGCCAGGTGGCGGGGACCGGCACCTTCTGGAAAATTAATGCCGAGATTGGGTAGGAGCGTTAGGGTGCCGCCCCCGGTGCGGTCGAATACCCGGAGGCGGTCGCCGCCGAGGTCACAGATATACACGCGGTTGCGTTTGGCGTCGAAGCGGGCGCAGTGAGCTAGTGGAGACCGGTCCGTACCCGCCAGGGGAAGTTTGAAATGCTGCAGTACTTCCCCCACCTGCCCGTCCGCGCCTTTGTGGAACACGTCAATGGTGCCACTACTATAGCTGCTTACGATCAGGGTATTATCCAAGCCGACCAGGTGGCAGGGATGGTCGCCGTGAAGTGATACATCGCTGACTGGTGTAAACCGGATCTCCCGTTTCTTTCCTCGGCTGAGGTGGAAAGCTACGACCCCCGGGCCTGCTTCATTCGGGCATTCCCGTACGGCGTAGACGATCTTGCGGGCATTGTCCACCCAGAGGTAGCTCGGATTTACCGTCGGCACGAACCCGCGGAATGTTAACCGTCCCTCGCCGGGAAGGAAGTCGTAGGCGGAGATGCCCCGGGCCTTCCCGGGCGCTTGGTCTCCCATATCGATGGTGTAAGCCCCTACCAGTAACAGCATAACTCAGTGTTAGGCCCGCCAAGGTAAGCAGCGCAGGGTGGCCTAATTGAAGTCCAGGTCGTCGCTACCGAACATATCCGCGAGGATGTCGCGAAAGTTGAGGCTGTTATGGAGAGCCTCCTTATTGAGCACTTCCATTTCAGCCAGGCCCTGGAGCACCAGCTCCATGTAGAGGTAGGTGGTTTCGGCGGACAATTTTTCCTCGATGGTGGACTCGACAAACTTCCGTAGGCCAGCCACTTGGTCAAGGGCTTTTTTATAGGCGGCGTTGCTGCCGTCGGTGAGCAGTTCCACCACATGACCCCCGCTGAAGTAGGCCCGAATGATGCCGTAGGGGTCACTGCCGCTGCGTCCGTTGGCCTCCACCTCGCTGGGATCAGGGAAGAGGGAGAGGAAGCTGGAACGGATCGACTTGCCCAACAACTTCATGGCTACCCCGTAGGCCCCCTCTTGCTCGCCCTCGTACACCAGCTCCACCTTGCCGGTAATGGCGGGTACCACACCCCAGAAATCGGTCACGCGGGCCACCGTGCGCGGGTCGCCGTTGAGGAGGGCGCGGCGCTCGGCCGTCGACACCAGGTTTTCGAGAGCGGTGATGCTGAGGCGAGCAGACACGCCAGACTTCTCGTCGATGTACTCGCTCTCCCGGGCAGAGAACGAAAGCTGCTCGAGCATGACGTTCAGCAGCTCGGGTACCTCCACCATCTTCAACTGCTCCTCGGTGAGGGTAGCTTCCTGGGCGGTGATGCTGCGCGCGATTTCCACCGTTTTAGGATAATGGGTCAGAATCTGGCTTTCGATCCGGTCCTTCAGCGGCGTGATGATGCTTCCCCGGTTAGTATAGTCCTCCGGGTTGGCGGTAAACAAGAACTGGATGTCGAGCGGTAAGCGCAGCTTGAAGCCCCGGATCTGGATATCTCCCTCCTGTAAAATATTGAACAGCGACACCTGAATGCGGGCTTGCAGATCTGGCAGCTCGTTGATAACAAAAATGCCGCGGTGGGCCCGGGGCACGAGGCCGTAGTGGATCACCCGCTCGTCGGCGTAAGTCAGTTTTAGCGTAGCGGCCTTAATGGGGTCGACGTCACCGATGAGGTCAGCAACGGACACGTCCGGAGTGGCCAGTTTTTCCACGTACCGGTCGTTGCGGTGCCACCATTCGATGGGGGTCTCGTCGCCCATCTCCGCAATCAGGTCGACGGAGGAGCGGCTGATGGGGGCCAGGGGATCGTCGTTGAGCTCACTACCCCCAATGACGGGTACGTATTCGTCCAGTAAATTGACCAGCAGGCGGGCAATCCGGGTCTTGGCCTGCCCCCGCAGACCGAGTAGCAGGATACTGTGCCGGCTGAGTAGAGCCCGCTGAATATCCGGCAGCACCGTATCGTCGAAACCAATGATGCCCGGAAACACTTCTTCCTTATTGCGTAGGCGCAGAATTAAATTATCGCGCAGCTCCTGCTTCACGCTGCGGGGGGTGTAACCGGTTGCTTTAAGCGCACCGAGGGTCTTGGCCTGAGCCATATAATAGATAGTTGTCGTGGGGGAAAACTGGTAAACGGCTTCCGCCATGGATGGTTGTGCGGCGGCGCGCGGGTGCAAGGAGGATGAGAAATCAGCGGTAAAAACACTAGTTTGTTTTCCGGAAACATTAGCCATTTACTACGTTGAATTCTTCGTGATGACGACATCCGCATCACGCTTTTTATGAGGTACTAAGCTGCTATACCCGGAAGAACTGGGACGCCTCCCCTGTTCTGTGGAGAAGAGGCCGGGGGGGAGGGCAAGGGAAACGATGTATGGCGGTGTGAGGTACCAGGTAGACTCCTAATCCCATTAGTATATGTTACGTAACGAAATTACCCTCGTCGCTCTTCTGCTCTGTTTTAGCGGGGTATGTGCACAAACCGGCCCGGGAGGGGTAGGTAACGTCACCGATAACGGCCTGTGGTTACGCGCCGATGCTCTAGGATTGGTCGATGGAGCGCTAGTCAATCAATGGGCCGACCTTTCGGGAAACGGTAATGATGCCAACCAGTCGATCGCGGCGCGCCAGCCGATCTACGTAGCTAGCTCCCCCCTCAATGGGCAACCGAGTGTCCGTTTGGACGGTCGGACCAACGCTAATCAGGGTGACCGACTCATCATTGATGATAATGACATCCTGGATGGCAGCGCCTCCATTTCCTACTTCGTCGTGCTACGCCCCACTAGCCTCGACGCTCAGCCCCGGGGTATACTGGGTAAGCGCACGAACCAGGGCGTGTTAGATAATACGTATTCCTACACTTGGTATTTTCATACTGACCAAACGCTATGGCTGGACGTTAACACGCGGAATGACCGTTTCGCGACGACCGCCGCCTTCGCTAACGGGCAGAATTACTTATTGGGCTGGGATTTTGATGGAAGTCGGGCTAGCGCAAGCAGGTCGAGAGTGTTTAATGCCGGGCAAGTCATTCAGCAAAGTAGCGAATCGTCTGCCGTACTCTTCAACAGTCCCGAACCATTGGTCATTGGTGGTCTAAACGAGGCATATCCGCAGTACCTGGGGGCCGACTACACCGAGCTTATTCACTACAACCGTAGCCTAAGTAATCTCGAGCGCCTGCTAGTCAACAACTACCTCTCGGGGAAGTACGCCATTCCCTTAGCTACGGGCGACCTGTACACTCAAGACGATGCGGGGAACGGAAATTATGACCACGACATCGCCGGTATCGGCCGTATCTCCGCCAACGACCAGTTGACCCAGGCCCAGGGTTCTGGCCTCCTGCAGGTAGAAAACCCTTCAGACCTCGACGACAATGAGTACCTTATATGGGGACACGACGGTCTTGCCGACACCCTGGTGACTACCTCCAACGCCCCCCCCTCCACCGGTTCCCGATTAGTACGCACCTGGCGACTGAACGAGGTTAACGGTAGCGGATCCGCCGTCAATGTGGGTGCCGTAGACCTTGCCTTTGACCTCAGCGGCCTGGGCCTGACTGATGGGGATGTTCAGTTGCTAGTGGACACGGATGACGACGGGGAGTTCACCGATGAGGTCCCCATCACGGGCGCGCGTACGGTAGGTGCTGAGGTGTTCCAGTTCGATGCCGTCACCGCGCTTGTGGATGGTACGCGCTTCACGGTGGGCACCACCGCCCTTGCGCTACCCATCGATTTAGCCGACCTATACCTTGCGCACACAGCCGATGGACAAGTTGCCCTACACTGGGAGACGCGCAGCGAGACAGACAACGACTACTTCGCTATCGAACGCGCAACGCCCAGTACCGTATGGGTGGAGATCGGACGCATGACCGGTGGTGGCACAACGGCAGCGGCCCAAACCTACCGGTACGTCGATCTCGCTCCCTTAGTCGGCCAACTATATTACCGGCTGCGCCAGGTAGATTACGACGGCGGTTTTACTCACTCCCCAGTGCGAAGCATACTGGGATCAGCTGCTACCTCCGTATCCTTATTTCCTAATCCCGCCAGCGATTGGATCGCGTTCAGGACCCATAGCGATTCAGACCGGAGATATCGGGTGTTCGGGATCGATGGGAAAGAGGTCACGGCAATGACCAATTTGCTCGCGCGGGGGAAGAGCATTACGGTGAACGTGAGTAATCTACCTCCAGGAACCTACTTCGTGGTGACCGAGGATCATCGGTACCGGTTCTCGAAGCGATAGGTACCATTTTCTTACTTATCCGGTGCAGCCTGGTTCCTTAATTCTTAAAGAAACCGGTACCGAAGTTGGCGCCATCGTTAAAGTCTGTGGTTTATTGTGTGGTGTGGAGAAAGTTCTGTATCTTAGATATCATTCTTAACACCATAATTACAATAACATGGATTTCTTTGCCGTCGCCCTCATTTTTTTGCTGGTGCTGTCCATCCTAGGTATGGCTTCCTACATGATCTACCGCGCATTTACCGGAGGACTCAGCCACTAGTCCACACCCTGTGCCTCGTCCGCTATTTCTCGTTGCCTAACCGCCAACTATCGACAGTAGATTTACCTAAGCCTCCGCCAAGTTCGTTCGTTTCATTCCCTGCATGACTCCTTCAGTAGCTGCGATAGGAATGGGTTGCGTCCAGTCGATCGCATTATTGCGACTGTACTCGGTAACTTCCTGCTAGGTCTTTGTCTCTATCTGACTTCTACGTTTGCCCTGCTCACTTCTTGCTGAGTAGGCCTGAGGTATAATTATCCGAACCTTCGTTTAATCCTCTCCACTTACTGCGTCCGTTCACGGATGTTACGTAATTGCGTTTGTAATGCCGCCACGCGGTGGGGTTGTTCTAACGCGATATTCGTGGCTTGCTGCAGGTCTTTTCCCAAATCATACAGCTGAACTGGCGGATCACTCAGAGTAGTGTCCTGTACTTCCATAAAGCCACCGCTGCCGCGCTGCGGTATAAACACCTGCTGCCCCTGCCGGAGCGCAAATACTCCCTGTGACGAATGGTACACCATTTCCTCGCGCCCACCCAGGCCTAGCTGGACAAGTACGGGTAGAAAGGACTCGCTGTCCTTAATTTCCTCCACTGGCATGGGCACACCGACTATATCCGCAAATGTGGCGTAGAAGTCTGTGGTAGACACCAGCTGATCACTTACCGTACCCCCCGACACCCGGGCAGGCCACCGAACTACGAAGGGCACCCGGTGTCCCCCCTCGTAGATATCCCCCTTGCGGCCTCGCAACTCCCCGTTTGCCCGGTGGTTATAGCGCTGCATGTTGGCTGTACTAAACTGTGAGCCATTGTCTGAGGTGAACACGATCATCGTGTTGTCGCCAATGCCCAGGGAGTCCACCAGGCGCACGATACGCCCGACCACGTCGTCTACCTCGGTGCCCAGGTCACCGTAGAGCCCCGCAGCGCTGCGGCCCACAAATTCCTTCCGGGGCGACCACGGCATATGCGGCGCGGTGAGCGGTAGGTATAGGAACAAGGGCGTACCCTCGGCGGCGGCCTCGGCGATGGTGCGTTCCGCTTCCTGAGTCAGTTCATTTAGTGCATTAAAGTGGTCGAAGCCCGGCGCGATCCACCCCTCCCGCCAGTACACTCCACCCTCCCGCGGACTGCCCTGCGTACTATCGACCGGCACGTCCACCACTCGGTCGTCGCGGAGGTATACGTAGGGCGGAATGTCCAAGCTGGCTGGTATCCCGTAAAAGCTGCCAAAACCGACATCCGTAGGACCCCGGGTCACCGCTTGCGTGAAGTCGACCTTACCGTCAGGCCCGTACTGCCAGCCCAGCCCTAGGTGCCACTTGCCGACACACGCCGTACGGTATCCCCGTTGGGAAAGTAAGCTGCCTACGGTAGTCATATCAGGGGGCACGATTAGCGTATCGTAGCTCCAGGTCACGCCTTTCTTCAGTACCCCGCGCCAACTGTACTGTCCGGTCAGGATGCCGTAGCGAGTAGGAGTGCACACCGCAGAGGTCGTGTGGGCGTCGGTGAAGCGCATACCCTCCGCTGCGAGTTGATCGATGTTCGGGGTGGGTACTTTAGAGGCGGCATTGTAAACGCCGGGGTCGCCGTACCCCATATCATCCGCCAGGATCAGGATGATGTTAGGGGGCGCCGCTTCAACCGTGTCACCCTCCCGCGGTTCTTCCGGAGCGGGGCCGCAGGTAAATACTAAAGCAACAAGCAGAAGCAGGAGTATGTACCTACACATAGTGGTTTATTTAAAGGGTCACGATTCCCATTTGATCTCCTCAATCCCTTCCCGTTGCCCAATATACCGTCCCAACACGAATAGATAATCACTCAGCCTGTTTAGGTAGACCACCACGGCAGCGTCCGCGTCGTCGACTTCCACCGTACGCCGTTCGGCTCGCCGGCAAACGGTGCGTGCTAAGTGCGCGAAACTTACCGCCGGGTGGCCTCCTGGTAGGATAAAGTGCGTCATGCGGGGAAGCTTGGCTTCCATCTCGTCCATCAAAGCTTCCAGCTCGGTAGCCGCCGCTGCCGGCACCTCGTAGGCCTGCCCTTGCCGATCATCTGCCAGGGCTGCTCCTAGGGAGAACAGCAGCTTTTGCTGTCCTAGTAAGTCGGCGCGTACGCGGGTATACACTTGGTTGTCGGAAACGAGGTGGTCCCGCAACAGTCCTAGACAGGCATTCAGTTCATCCACTGTGCCGTAAGCCTCCACGCGGGCATCTGTTTTACTCACGCGGCGCCCACTGAACAGGCTGGTTTCTCCGGTATCGCCGGTTCGGGTATAGATCTTCATTTTCCCTTGTTTACTTCCAATTTGGCCAAGCGTTTGTACAGTTCCGGCAGGCGGGCAAAGAGTAGGGAGCTTTTGAGCCAGTCCGTGTGCCCGAAGGCCGGTGAGCCACCGAGGGCCTGGTTGGGCTGGCGAATGTGGCGGGCAATGCCCGACTGCGCCTGTATGTTGGTTCCGTCCGCAATGGTAAGGTGGCCGGCGAAACCTACCTGCCCGCCGATGCGGCAGTTCGCGCCGATCTTGGTGGAGCCGGCAACCCCTGCCTGAGCGGCGATGACGGTATTCACCCCGATCTCCACGTTGTGGCCGATCTGAATGAGGTTGTCAAGCTTTACGCCGCGGCGGATCAGGGTAGAACCCATCGTAGCCCGGTCAACCGTCGTGCCGGAGCCAATCTCGACGTCGGCTTCGATGAGGACGTTCCCTACCTGGGGGACTTTGTGGTAGGTGCCCTGCTCGTCCGGTAGGAAGCCGAAGCCATCCGTCCCGATTACCGAATTGGCGTGTAGGATGCAGTTATCGCCGATCACGCAGTCCCGCAACACCCGCGTCCCCGGATAAAGGATACAGTTCTTTCCGATGTGGACGTTCGGCCCGATGAACACCTGGTCCAAAATGACCGTGCCTTCGTCGATGATAGCCCCCCCACTAATTACCGTGAACTTCCCGATCCGGACGTGCTCACCGAGTTGGGCGGTAGCGTCAACGGCGGCGTGCTGGCTGACCTGGCGGGGCGTTTTGGTCGCCTCGTCCTGTTGGTACACCTGCAGCAGTCCGCTTACCGTCTCGTACACATTGTCTACCCGCAGCAGGGTAGGGGAGATGGGTGTTTTTGGCCGGAAGTCCCGGCTGACCAGTACGGCCGTGGCGTTGGTACTGTAGAGGTGGTGTTCGTAGGCGGGGTTGGCCAGAAACGTGATTTGGCCCGCGGCGGCTTCCTCAATACGGGCCGGTCCCGTGATGATCACGGTGGGATCACCCTCTACGGTAGCGTCGATCATGGCGGCCAGCGCGGCGGCGGAAATTTGCATGGAAAGGAAGAGTTGATCAGATGATTTGGGGTAGGCCGTCCTCCACGCTTTCATCGGGAGTGATACGCTTCAAAACGCGGGCCTGCACGCGCTGCATTTCCTTGAACTGGGCCAGTACCGCCATACGGAAGCTTTCGTCAACGCACTCCCTGAGGTGGCCCATGTTGCTGAGGTGGGGCCCCTTGCGGAAGCGGTAGATTTGCGTGATGCCGCCTGATTCAAATTGCACGGGGTAGCGCCCATCGTTTTCAAACACCGTGATTTGCATCCGGGGATCCGGTAGGCGGCCGATAATGCGCATGACTAGGACTTTTGGTAAAAGTAGGACTAATGCCCCGAAGCAACCGGTGCGGGCCCGGGCGAAGCGCCCCAAACATTTAGGTACTTTTGCCGCCAATGAAACGAATTATGATTACGGGGGCCGGGGGTCAACTCGGCCAAAAGCTCATCGGAGCTGCAAAAAAAGCGCCGCAGGACTGGCGCATTTTCGCCTACAGTCGTTCCAGTCTGGACCTCACCCGACCCGAAGACCTGCGCGTAGCCTTTGCTGAGGCCCTGCCCGACGTGTGTTTTAACGCCGCCGCCTATACCGCCGTAGACCGCGCCGAGAAGGAAGCGGATAAGGTTGGGCGCATCAATGTAGACGGGGCCCGCCGCCTGGCCGCCGCCTGCTACGAGTCGGGCGCGGGCTTCGTCCACTTTAGTACGGACTACGTGTATGAGGCGACCTACAACCGCCCGCTGGCCGAGACCGACCGCACCCAGGGCGACAGTGTATACGCCCGCACCAAATTGCAGGGGGAGAATGAGGTCATGCGCCACCACCCGGACGCGTACGTGATCCGGACGAGCTGGGTGTACGCCGAATATGGTCATAATTTTGTGCGTACGATGCTCCGTCTCGGCCGGGAGCGGGAGGAGCTGAACATCGTAGCCGACCAGATCGGCTCCCCCACCTACGCGGCGGATCTGGCCAGCGCCGCCATGCAACTAGCTACCTCCGGCGCAAAGCCCGGTATCTATAATTTTAGCAACAGCGGCGTATGCTCTTGGTACGATTTGGCCAAGGCTACGCTGGAAATTGCCGGTATTCCCTGTAAGGTCCGTCCCATCCCGACCAGCCAGTACCCCACCCCCGCCAAGCGTCCGCACTACAGCGTACTGGACACCCGAAAGATCGGCACCCATGTAGGCACGCCCCGCCACTGGCGGGAAGCGCTAGAGGAGTGCATGAAGAAGATCGAGTAAGCTGCCTCATCCGGCGGTGATCCGCGTGCCGCGGCCCTCCCGCAGTGCGGATAAGTCGGCGATGGTCACCTCGCGTACACCTCCGGCTAACGCAGTAAAGGCGTTGTCGATTTTGGGGATCATCCCTCCGCTGATGGTGCCGTCCGCCCGCAGGGCGGCGTAACTGTCGGGATTAAGCTTGGCGATGACCGACCCGTGGTCATGCGGGTCCCGCAGCACACCGGGCATTTCGAAACAGTAGCGAAGGCTAACGCCATGCTGGTGTTGGGCCAGAGCCACGGCCGTTTCCCTAGCAATGGTATCGGCGTTCGTATTCAGCAACTGTCCGCGCCGGTCGTGGGTTATCGGGCAGAGCACCGGGCGCAGACCCATCCGGAGCAGGGCGTCGAGCAGATTAACGTTGACGGCGGTCACGTCCCCCGCAAAACCGTAGTCGATGGTCGTCACCGGCCGCTTTTCCGCCACGACGGCATTGCCGTCGGCTCCACTGAGCCCGATGGCATTGGAACCGCGCGCTTGCAACTGGGCGACGATGTCCTTATTTAGTAGACCGGCATACACCATCGTGACGATTTCCAGCGTGGCCTGGTCGGTAACTCGGCGCCCGTCGATCAGGACGGGCGCGTGGCCCAGTTGGGTGATGACCTGACTGGCGCGCCGCCCGCCCCCGTGCACGAGCACGGCGGGCTCGACGAGGGAAGCAAAGTAGTCCAGCGCCTCGTGCAGGGTAGCCGGATTGTTGATGACGTTGCCGCCGATCTTGAAGACGATCATGGACGATTAGTAAACCGGCTCGACGGTTAGTCCTGCGGCACGCAGCAGCGCGATCACGCCCCGTTCGCCGCCAAGGTGGCCGGCCCCTACCGCATAGAGCGAAGGGGTAGTCGTGAGGCGGTTTTGAATGATCGGTACCCATTTTTCGTTGCGGCGAACGACGAGTAGTTCCTCGAAGTTGCCGAAGCCGGCACTCTCGTCGGTGATGAGCTGGGCCATTTCGGCGACGGCGCGGCGGCGGTACATCGACACCATCTGGTCGAGTTGGCTGTCGGTGCCCCCCATGTCGTTGTTCAAGTCGTCCTGCACGGCCCGGAACAGCATCTCGGCCTGGATGGAGTACGGGATGCTGTCGAAGAGGCTGAGTTGAAAGTCCATGGTCTCCAGTCCGCTGATGGGCTTATCGGCCGAACTGGCAATCTCGGAAAGTTCGAGCTCGTAGCTTTTCATGCCGCCCTCGCCGCCGCCGCCGAAGGGGTTGCCCTGCGTCAGGTCCTGCCCCACCATGGAGGAGAGGAACATCGGCTTCATCTTCTGCAGCATAAACATGGGCAGCCCGGAGGCATTAAAATAGTCGGCTACGCTGTCGTAGCGCTCGGGGGAAAGCAGGTCCTGCAGGCTCGTGTCGCCGCGCATCGTGATCTTGGTCATCAGGCCCATCATGACGCTGGGGTCCTGCATTTCTCGGGGGTCGATTTCAAAGAGTACTTCGTCGCTCTCGTTCAGTGCTTTGATGACGGTGGATTCCAGGAAGTAGTCTTCCTGAGGAATGAGGTGGATCGTACCGAACAAGTAGCTCGACCGCTCGGCGCCCTTGCCGGTAATCTCCCAGAGCAGGCTGGTGTCGCTGGCGGTGGGTACCCGGAAGGCGGCATCGGCGGGGGTTGGCTCGGAAGCAGGAGCGCTACCCTGGGCCCGCAGGGCGGGGCCGGCGGAGGGCAGGGCAAAAGTGATTAGCGTAAGGGCTAGGAGAAGAAGGCGCATAGGGTGGGGCGGCGTTGTTGGGCCTGAGGTGAATAAGGCATTTACCGCCACCAGGGTTGCACCCAAATTCTTAAATTTCTCCCGTCGTTGTCCCGCTCCGTTCAGTTTACCCCTGGCAAATAAGCGCAGGCGTGCGCGTACCTTTAGGGGGATGAAAGACATTTTTGACCTCCTGGGGCGTATCCTGCTGTCCTTTATATTCCTGTTCGAGGCCTACGAATACTTCGCTTTCGAGCAACTGAGTCTGCAGGCCATGACCATCTACGGGCTGACTTACAAACAGGAATTTTTTCTCTATGGGGCTATCTTCCTTCTGCTGTTCGGGGGAGTGATGATCCTGCTGGGCTACCGGATGCGGCTGGGGGCGATTCTCTTATTGCTATACTGGGTGCCGGTCACCTTTATCGTACACGACTTTTGGACCCAACCCACCGGTACCGAGGAGTTTCGCGTACAGAGCATGTTATTCGTCAAAAACCTAGCCATCATGGGCGGTTTGCTGTTGGCGGCAACTCACGTCAGCGGCAAGTACCGGCTCCGGCGGCTGTTTGCTACCACCAGAGTCTGAGGCAATTCACTTACTGCAGGCTAGCCACGAACAGCTGCATCATCTTTTTAAATACCGGGTCGTTAAAGTCCTCCTCGATGGTATCGACCATCTCCTCTACCCCGTGGTCAACGGCCGCCAGGAGGCCGCGACGTAGGTAGCGCTTAGTGCGGCGGAACACCACCGGATGTACTTCCATAAGCCGGCGGCAGTGGGCCGTGGCGCGTTCCACCACGTCTTCCGGCTCGACGCTTTCATCCACCAGGCCCAGCTGTAGGGCGGCGTCACTGACGTACATTTTAGCTGATTGTATATCGGTCCAGGCGCGGGCTTCCCCCCGGTAATAAGCATAGATGTCGCCCATCATTTTCGGTATCTGCAGGCTCATGTTAAACTCATTCATCCCCATTGTGTGCTTCTTGCCCCGTGCCATCACGCGGTAGTCGGCCGTCAGGGCAAGGATGGTCCCTCCCGCCGGCGCGAAACCCGTAACTGCGGCGACCAGCGGTTTCTCGAAACGCACCAGCGTCTGCAGGGCCGCGAGATAGGTGGAAAAGAATTGCCGTAGGCCCTCCTCCTCCGACTTAGCCATCGTCATGACGTTCAGCCCCGCGCAGAAACAGTTGGGCCGGCCAGCCAGCACCACGCCCCGCACGTTCCCGTCCCCGCCCAGGTCCAGAAAGGCAGACTCCAGGTCGCGCGAGAGTACCGCGTCGATGGCATTCACCTTGCCGTGGTCGATGGTCACGGTGGCCAGGCCGTCAGATTTAGTCACTTGGAGGGCGGTAAAGTCAGGCATTTCGGGTAGCAGTTTGGTCTTAAATCACTAAGCTAACAGCCGAAGGCGGACTTGGTGCGCTGCACAGGCACCTCGCCTTCCATCAGCGCGCTCAACCTCCGTACCTTTATCCTTGTCTTAGCAACAAAGTCTCGATCATGCCCATTTATTACCACCTCGGCCAGCTGCCGCCCAAGCGGCATACGCAGTTCCGTCAAGCCAACGGCTCGCTTTACCACGAACAACTTTTCGGTACGGTGGGCTTCGACGGCATGTCCTCCCTTATGTACCATCTGAACCGCCCGACCGCCGTCAAGGAGATCGTTGGCAAACGCGACCTGACTCCCGTGATCTCCGAGGCCAAGACCATCACCTCCCGCAAGCTGCTGGGCTTCGACGTGGCCCCCGCAGACGACTTCCTGGAGGCCCGTAAGCCGCTGTTGGTCAACAGCGACGTACAGGTGGGGGTGGCCGCTCCCCGCAAATCCCTGCGGGACTATTTCTACAAGAACGCCGACGCCGACGAATTGCTCTTTATCCACCGCGGCACGGGTACGCTACGGACCCTCCTCGGCAATATACCTTTCGAGTACGGGGATTACCTCGTGATCCCCCGGGGGATCATCTACCAGATCGACTTCGATACCGAGGACAACCGCATCTTCTATGCGGAGTCTACCGACCCGATCTACACTCCCAAGCGCTACCGCAACCACTTCGGACAGTTGCTGGAGCAGTCCCCCTTCACGGAGCGCGACTACAAGCTCCCCCGTGACCTGGAGACCCACGTTGAGCCGGGTGACCACACCCTAAAAATTAAAAAGCAGGGCATGCTGCACGAGCTGGTTTATGGCCACCATCCCTTCGACGTGGTGGGCTGGGACGGCTACAACTTTCCCTACGGCTTCTCCATCCACAACTTCGAGCCCATCACCGGGCGCGTGCACCAGCCGCCCCCCGTACACCAGACCTTCGAGACGAAGTCCTTTGTAGTGTGCTCCTTTTGTCCGCGGTTATACGACTACCACCCCCAGGCTATTCCCGCGCCCTACAACCACAGCAACATCGACTCCGACGAGGTGCTCTACTACGTCGACGGCGACTTCATGAGCCGCACCGGTATCGGCCCCGGCTACCTGACGCTGCATCCCGGCGGCATTCCCCACGGGCCCCACCCGGGCACCTACGAGGGCAGCATCGGCAAGAAGTCTACCGAGGAGCTGGCCGTCATGATCGACACCTTCCGTCCCCTGCAGGTCACCGCCGAGGCAGCCAAAATTGACGACGGGGAGTACTATAAGTCCTGGACCGCCCATGCTTGAGTTCCTGCACATTCCTCCTGACTCCGACTTCACCCTCCGCAACTTGCCCTTCGGCATCTTTTCCACGTCGGAGCATGGACCGCGGGTCGGCATCGCCGTCGGAGAAGACATCCTGGACTTGGTTTCCCTGGCAGCTGAGGACGTGTTCTCCTGTGACGTCCGGGTATTCGACCGGCCCTACCTCAACGACTTCATCGCGTTAGGTAAGGCCATAACCGGACGGGCGCGGACGCAGGTACGGGGCTGGCTCACGGAAGCGCAGGACTCCCCGGTACGGCCGCGGCACCTGTGTCCCCGCCGTATGGCAACGCTCCACCTGCCGGTTAACATTGGGGATTATACCGACTTCTACTCCAGCATCGAGCACGCCACCAATGTCGGCAAGCTGTTTCGCGACGCCGAGAATGCCCTGCTGCCCAACTGGAAGCACCTGCCGGTGGGCTACCACGGGCGGGCCTCCTCGATCGTGGTGAGCGATACCCCGGTGCGGCGCCCGGTCGGCCAGGTGCTGCCCGCCAACGGAGGAAATCCGGAATTTCGGCCCACGGAGCGACTAGACTTCGAGCTGGAGGTAGCCTTCGTCATTGGTAAGGATTCGGAACTCGGGAGCCCCGTGCCGGTGGACCGAGCGGAAGACTACATCTTCGGCCTGCTGCTCCTCAACGACTGGTCGGCCCGCGACATCCAGCACTGGGAATACGTGCCGCTGGGCCCGTTCCTCGGCAAAAGCTTCGCCTCGACCGTTTCGCCCTGGCTCGTGCCCCTGGAAGCCCTGCAACCCTACCGCGTTGGTGGCCCGGTCCAGGAGCCCGCCGTGCTCCCCTACTTGCGCACGGATGGACCCATGAACTACGATATCGACCTCGAAGTTTGCGTCGAAAAGGAGGTGGTCTCGCGCTCCAACTTTCGCCACCTCTACTGGAACATGGCCCAGCAGCTGGCCCACCACACCAGCAACGGCTGTAACATCCGGGTGGGGGACCTGATGGCCTCGGGTACCATCTCGGGACCCGACCGCGCTTCCTACGGCTCCCTCCTGGAACTGACTGAGAATGGCACAAAAGGCGACTTCCTGCAGGATGGGGTTACCGTCACGCTGCGGGGAGGCGCCGGCCAGGGAGATAATCGGGTCGGCTTTGGCGCGGCCCGGGGAAAGATCTTCCCCGCACGGTCGTCCGCCTAATTGAGCTTCAATCAACTACTATTATGACCCTCGATCCTAGTGACCTAAGCACTCCGGACCTCTACGGCATCCTATCTACGGCGGTAGCCCCCCGCCCCATTGCCTTCGCCTCCACGGTGGACGGGCAGGGGCGGGTGAACCTGAGCCCCTTCAGCTACTTCAACGTCTTCAGTACCGTGCCCCCCATCCTGGTGTTCTCGCCGATCCGGCGGGGCCGGGACGGGAGTGCCAAGGACACACTCAACAACATTGCGGAGGTGCCGGAGGTCGTTGTCAGCACCGTGAACCACCCAATGGTCGAGCAGATGTCGCTCACCAGCACGGAGTACCCGACCGGTACGGATGAGTTCCTGAAGGGAGGGTTTACGCCGGTTTCCAGCGACTGTATCCGGCCGCCCAGGGTGGGGGAGTCGCCGGTCTCCTTTGAGTGCCAAGTGGATCAAGTAATCGCGCTCGGCGACGGAGGCGGTGCCGGTAACCTGGTCATTTGTCGGGTGGTGCGGATCCACCTAGCCGACTCCGTCCTGGATGACGAAGGCAAACTAGACACCCGCCGACTGAATCTGGTTGCGCGCATGGGCGGCAACGACTACTGCCACGTCACCCCCGACACACTCTTCGAGATCCCGAAACCTTTACGTAGTCTCGGCATCGGAGTCGATGCTCTACCGGAGCAAGTCCGCAACAGCACCGTACTGACGGGGAATCACCTCGGCAGACTAGGCAACCTACCCGCCCTGCCGGAGCCGGCGACCATCGAGCAACTGCGCCGTAGGGCCGAGGTGCAGCGGGCCCGCCGTAGGGGGACGGTCCACCTGCACGAACTGGCCCGCCAGTGGTTGGACGAAGGGCGGGTGGCCGAGGCCCTCGCCGCGATGCTGTAGTTTACCGCCTTAAATTGATGCCCGTGATTCAGCTTACCGACTTCGCAACGCTGCACCGCTTTCCCGTCCACTGGGGCGATATGGATAGCGCCCAGCACGTCAACAACCTGATGTACCTCCGCTGGGCGGAAACCGCACGGGTGCTGTACTTCGAGGCCATCGGCGTCAACACGGAATTTGCCCCCGGTGGGACCGGCGCTATTTTAGCCTGGCAGGACTGCAAGTACACCTACCCGATGACCTACCCCGACACCGCCCTAGTCGGCGTCCGTACCGTGGAGATCCAGGAAGACCGCTTCATCCTACAGACGGCTATATTTTCCGAACGCCACGACCGCCTGGCAGCCGTGAGCGAACAGGTAATCGTGCCCTACGATTACGGGAAACTAACCAAAGCTCCCCTACCGCCGGCCTGGGTAAAGGGCATCGAGGAGCAACGTAAATTAGGACGACCGCAGAACTGAAACTGAAATTCAGTGAACCTGCGGACCACAATTCCTCAGCCCCTATTCGGTCTTTTGCCCGGGCCGCGCGTTAGAGGCTGCATGATTCCACGTTGCCTAGTGTGTGGCGGACTGCTGTCCGTGCTGTTTATAATTTCCTGTAGGGACACGAGCGGCTCGGAGGGCCGGAGCGGCGACTGGCTGTACGTGGGGCGTGCGCTGCCGGGCAGTTTGCCCGCCTACGGCGATGTCTTAAGTTTTGGCCCGGAATCCCTGCGGTTCCGCAACTTGTTCACCAACCGAGATACTACCGTTGCCCGTTCCGAGCGGTCGGACAGTCTCGTTCGCAGCCAGCAACTCGTTGAATTGACGGGAAGTCCGGCACGAGCCGCTCCGACCCAACTCACTACCCAGCCCTTTACTTACCGACTGGGCGATAACGAGTACTGGGCCAGCTTCGAGCCCCGCTTCACGGGTTTTCCGGAGTACGCCCGTCCCGAAGCGCTTGACTTCGTCAATCACGTGGCTGAGTTCCAGCGGGCCGTTCCTGCGTTCGCCTACACGGAGTACGCCTGGATCACCGAGTACGGCCAGCCCCTGCTGTTGCTCTCTTCCCGCGACCGGGGGAGCTACCTGCGGACGCTTGGGGTGGTGGTTGACACGGTCACGGCGACCTACTTTAGTGGGCGGGTGCTGCGCAACGGTAAACCGCCCCCCCGCTTTGGTCGGGAGACGGTACGGTTTACCCCCATTCCCCGCGAGATAACTAACACAGCGCCGGAAATATTTATCCAGCGGGTCAATGAGGGGTACTCCCGAAGCTCCCTAATGCTGCCCCCGGATGAGAGTCCCGTATCCGCGACTAATCCGGCCGCCACGCCGCGGCGCAGTCTGCTGGACCCGGGTGACGTAGGGCACCTCAGCGCCGGCTTTATGGACGACAGCCGCTTTTTGATGCTTTCCGACGACCACGTCATCCTGGAGGGAGACTATGTGCTCGATCTGGATAAGGGGCTGCTGACCGTCCGGGATGCGTCCGAGGCCACCTACCACCTCTTTCTGACGATGGAAGAAACCATCACCCTGACCCTGCCAGTATCGGTCGTGCAGCTCCGGGACGGCCGCCTAGAGGGCCGGGATAATTTCCTGCGAATCGAGATCGTCCAGTGATCAGCCGTTGAGCTTAATGAAGCCGCCGTCGATGGGAAAATCCGTCCCGGTGATGAAGGCGGCCTCGTCCGAGCATAGGTAAACCGCTAGGTGCGCCACTTCTTCGGGCAACCCCATGCGTCCGATGGGCTGGGTGGCGGAGAGGGTGGCAAACATCTCCGCCTCTTGGCCAGGGTAATTTTTAGCCAGGTAG
The DNA here is from genome assembly GCA_963710195.1 of Lewinellaceae bacterium. Taxonomy (GTDB): domain Bacteria; phylum Bacteroidota; class Bacteroidia; order Chitinophagales; family Saprospiraceae; genus Neolewinella. The sequence goes on along the minus strand of CAVPZF010000008.1, from coordinate 617,974 downwards.
TCGTCGACGAAGGGGGTATGGACCCGGGCCGGGGAGATGCTGTTGCAGCGAATGCCCTCGGCGAGGTAGTCCTTGGCGATGGAGTAAGTCATCGTCAGCACGGCCCCCTTGGTCATCGAGTACGCAAAGCGCTCGGCAATGCCGACGGTGGCGGCAATGGAGGCCATGTTCAGGATCACCCCGCCACCCTGCTTCAGGTAGGGCAGGCAGGCGTTGGCACAGTTGTAAACGCCCTTGATGTTGACGGCATAAAGCCGGTCCAAATCTTCTTCCCGGGTGTCTTCCAGTTTGCCGACAAAGCCGATGCCCGCGTTGTTAATCAAGATATCGATCTTGCCCCGCTCCGCGATGCGATCAACTACCCTGCGTACCGCCGCCTGGTCGGTCACGTCGCAGCGGTGGATACGTACATCGGCGGTGTCCGCGCGCAACTCCAACAGGTGGACGGTAGCGCCCTGCTCGGTGAGCGCCCGGGCGATGGCAGCCCCGATGCCACTGCCGCCGCCGGTGACGATGGCGGTTTTACCCTTTAGGGAGAACTTCATAACAGCTTAAGTTGGTGGAGGGACAAGCTACGTTTTTGCGGGGACGCAGGTGGCTAGGACGATTTACCTATCCCAAGCTACTTCAGTGGGTGCTTCGTCATCATCCCGCCCTCCCGTACCTCCCGGGCAAAATCTTCTGTGGCTTGCGGCTTCCCCTGCTGGCGGAGGTGTCGACGGGCGGTTTCAGTAACGATGTAGTCGAAACTCAAGTTCCCAGGGGCCCTGGCTGGTCACGCTACGGCAAGGCACTGCCCACCCGCGACCCCGTCCCTTACAGCTTGTTTGGGATTCCGCTCACCGCCACCAGCTTGCTCTTTTGCGCCTACTCTTCCCCTCAAAAAGCGTCACCTAGCCCGCTAGGTTCCCCTTTTGGAGGCTCGAATAGACCCAAATTAGCGGCGTTTTCTTCAGGCTCGGAAAACCCAAACGAACTCTTAGCCCGGCCTATCCATATCCGCCAAGAGCTTTTTGAGCAGTACGATCTGGCCCAGGTGATAATGTGCGTGCTCGGTAAGGCCCTGCAGGTTGCGGTAATACGTGCCGTACTTAGGATCGGTAAAGTCCGCCCCAAGGGTTGTTTCCGGCAGCTGCTCGATGAGCGAGGCAAGGGCCTCGGCCTGCGCGTAGGTCCGGCTGAGCAGCTTGTCCCAGTCAGATTTCCCGGTGAAGGGTGGCAGGTCAAAGCTGTACTTATCGCGAATGTCCAACTTACCTCCCTCCAGGACCTGCCGTACCCCCTCCACGTAGTAGTTGAGGTGGTAGACCAAGCTAGCGATGGTGTTAAGATCGCCCACTTTAGTGATGGCCTGCTGCCAATTAAGGGTATCTAGGTGCTCCTTAAGGTGTACGCTGACCCAGTTGCCGCCGAAATAAACGGCCCGGAAGTGTTGCGCTAGTCGGTGGGTTGGGGATTCCATAGGTTGAACGCGTGGATGCTCCGGCCAAAATACATCACGAAAGCACACCCCGCACGTGCCGCTAATCCTGCTGGCTTCCGCCACTTTGTAGGGTAAGGACTTATATTAATGGCCTGACCCTTCGATACCTCCATGCAGATTACTCGCCGTTCCTTTCTTCGCCAGTCGTCCGCCGTCGCCGCCGGCCTCACCTTCGTCCCTACCTACCTAAGGGCCGGTATCGGCCACCGCTCCGTATCCGATGATATGGTTTTTGGTTTAATTGGCTGCGGCCGGCAGGGGCTGTCACTGGCCCGGAACCTGACGGACGTGGCGGGCACCCGCCTGGTGGCCGCTTGTGACGTCCATCCCGCCAAGGTGGAGCACTTTATCCGCCAGTCCCGGGAGTGGGCCGATCGGGAGCGTACCGCCGCGCCTGCGGAGATCGCGACGTACACCGATTACGGGGAACTGCTCGCCCACGAGGGGTTGGACGCGGTCATTGTGGCTACCCCCGACCACCAGCACGCCACCCTGTGTATTGGCGCCCTCGACCGGGGACTGCACGTCTACTGCGAAAAGCCCCTGGCCCATACCGTCGAGGAGGGCCGCGCCATGGTGGAGGCCGTGCACCGTAACGGAAAGGTGCTGCAGACCGGAAGCATGCAGCGCTCCATGTTCAATTTTCAAAAGGCAGTAGAGGTTGTTCAGAGCGGTAAATTGGGCGAAGTGCGGGAAGTCGTGGTGAGTATAGGACCACCTCCCAGGCTCTTCGATTTGAACGCCCAATCTATTCCGGCGGGGGTGGACTGGCAGCGCTGGATAGGACCCACAGTAGACCGCCCCTATCACCCCGATTTACTGCCGCCCGTCGGGGCCGACTACTGGGGGCGCTGGCGTAACTACGCCGAGTTCGGCGGCGGCATGACCACCGACTGGGGCGCGCACATGTTCGACATCGTCCAGTGGGCGCTTGGTCAGGATAAGTCCGGTCCCGTACGCTTCTTCCCTCCGCTCGGCGATAATCCACAGGAGGGCCTCACCATGTTCTACGCCGACGGCACCCGCGTGGAGCACCGGCAGTTCGGGCGCGGCAACGCGGTGCGCTTCATCGGCAGCGAAGGGAGCTTGGACGTAGGGCGCAACTTGCTCGAGAGTACCCTCCCTAACCTGCTTTCCGCGGCGGATATGAACCACCGGGCCAAAGTCCCTACCCTCGTCAGCCACCTAAGCGACTTTGTAGCGGCGGCGCGGGTTGGGGGCGTACCTATCTGTCCTGCCGAAACCGGCCATCGAACCGCCAGCGTCTGTACGCTCACCAACATCGCCTACCGCCTCGGTCGCCCGCTGCAGTGGGATCCGGTAGCGGAAACCATCACGAACGACCGCCAGGCGAATCGCTTACTCGGAGACGCCTACCGCAGCTCCCTGGCCTGAGCCGGGACCCCTAAGGCAGGGGAAATACGATCGACTCGGTGTGGCTTAGGGTCATGAGTGAATCGAGCCGCGCGACGATCCCCGGGTACTCCGCCGCTAGATTCTTGGATTCTCCAGTATCGTTGTCCAGGTCATAAAGCTCCATCGGGCTGTCGGGCTTGCCCGCCAGATCGTAGCGTACGCCTTTCCACTTCCCCATGCGCACGGCCGCGCGGCCGCCCCGCTCGTGGAACTCCCAATACAGGTGATCGTGTTCCGGCTGTGCGTCTGGCCGGCCCTCCAGAGTGGGGAGGAAGGAGATGCCATCCAGCCCGTTGGGAACGGTCGCCCCGGTGAATTCGGCCAGCGTAGGCAGCACGTCCCAGAAGGCGGAGATCAGGTCGGTCTGGCCCACCGGTACACTACCTGGCATTGCCGCGATCATCGGTACCCGAATTCCGCCTTCGTAGAGATCGCGCTTGTAGCCGCGCAGGGGTCCGTTGCTGTCGAAGAAATCGGGGTCCGCCCCGCCCTCCAGGTGGGGCCCGTTGTCGCTGGTAAAGATCACGAGGGTATTTTCGGTGAGGCCGAGGGCTTCCAGTTGGTTGATGATATCGCCCACCTGCCGGTCCATCAGCGTGACCATCGCCGCAAAGGTGGCCCGCGGCCGGGCGACCGATCCGTAGGCACCCGCTTTATACCCTTCGCCCGCATCGGTACCTTCCCAGGCCGTCTCCGGACCGTAGCGCTCGGCGAAACGCGTGACCATCGTATCCGGGGCCGCCAGTTCCGCGTGGGGAATTACCATCGGGTAGAAGAGAAAGAAGGGGGCGTCCGACGATGCCCGCAAAAAGGCGAGCGCCCGGTCGTGAATCAGGGCGGGGGCGTACTCCTCCGTGCTCACTCCGGCATTACCGGGCAGGGTATCCTGCACAATGTTATCCCACAGGTAATACGGATAGTAATTGTGCGCTAGGCGCTGGCAGTTGTAGCCATAAAATTCGTCGAACCCCTGTCGCTCGGGTGCCCCCTCGGAGGCGGGGTAGCCGAGGCCCCACTTCCCGAACGCGCCCGTGCGGTAGCCCGCTTGTTGCAGCAGCTCAGCTAGCGTAAGTATGCTGTCCGCCAGGGGATATTGTCCCTCCGGCTGTACCTCTTTGTTGCCCCTTATATAGGTGTGTCCCGTGTGTAGTCCCGTCAGTAGGGCCGAGCGGGAAGGGGCGCACACCGTAGTCCCCGCGTAGTGCTGGGTGAAGCGCAGCCCCGAGGCAGCCAGGCGGTCGAGATTGGGCGTGCGGAATTGGCGCTGGCCGTAACAACTCAGGTCGCCGTAGCCCAGGTCGTCGGCTAGGATGTAGATGATATTAGGGCTTCGCGCTGCGGGGTGGGCGCGGTCGCAGGTGTACAATAAGGTGGCAGTAAGCAGCAGAGGGAATAACTTCAAGGCAACATTTTTATCGAATGATAGCTTGGGTAGCTAGCCAATATACATCCCGAGGCGGAGACGCGGTTCCGCGTAGCGTCCACTTCAGTGGACCTGCTGCTATTTGTTTTGCAGACTTCCTACACGTCGGGTGACGCTTCTGACGGCCAGCGTAACGGCCAACCTCCGGAGGAAGCAGCGCAGCTCACCCGTCGCTACGCGGACAGCCCCTGATTTCTTAGCTTGCCCCGAAGCCCACCGCGCCATGAACACCCGCCCCGGAGAAGAACTGCCCACCGAATACCTCGTCCCCTACCTCCGCGGCATATGGCCAGACCTGCAGGGGCCGCTCGAGGTCACGCAGTTTCGGGGGGGACACGCTAACCTGACCTACGCCCTCGCGTTTGGGGAACGGGAGATGGTGCTGCGCCGGCCGCCCTTCGGCAAGATTGCCCCCGGCGCCCACGACATGCGGCGGGAATACCAGGTGCTCTCCCGCTTGCCGGATTATTTTGCACCCGCGCCCCGCGCCCTGCACTTATGTACGGATGCGGAGGTGATCGGGGCCGACTTCGTAGTCATGGAACGGCGCTACGGCACGGTCGTCCGCTACCAACTGCCGGAGGAATTTCAGGGCGTATCCGATGTGGAGAAACGCCTTACCGATGCGCTCGTACGAGTGACCGCAGACCTGCACCGGGTAGATGCCGTAAAGGCGGGACTACTGGAACTCGGTCAGCCCGAAGGCTTTGCGGCCCGGCAGCTTAAGGGGTGGACCAAGCGCTGGGAACTCGCCAAAACAGCGGAGAACAGCGATATGGAAACATTGTCGTTCACCTTACCCCAAGCTGTGCCCGTGCCCCAGGCGGTGTCGATCGTGCACGGCGACCTGAAATTTGACAATTGCCAGTTTCAAGCGGGGGAACCGGACCGGGTGACTTCTGTTTTTGACTGGGACATGGCCACCCTGGGCGACCCCCTCATCGATCTGGCGGGCACGCTGAGTTTCTGGCCAGACCCCGGCCTGAACGCCGCCGACATGCCCATCGCCCTCCTGGTTGGCAACTGGCCCACCAAGGCCTACGTTAAGGAACAGTATGCCGGGGAAACCGGATTTGACCTGAGTGGTATGCCCTGGTACGAAGCCTTTGCCTGCTTTAAAACCGCCGTGATTGCCCAGCAACTCTACCGCCGCTACGTCGACGGGGGGACGAAGGACGCGCGGATGGAAAAATTCGGCGCCGCCGCCCGATCTTTTGCCCGCCTGGGTGTTGCTAAATTAACCGACCAACCCCCCGCCTAATGAATTTTGCCTACAGCGACACCACCCGCGACAACGTGCGCCACCTGGAAGCTTTCATGGACGAGCACGTCTATCCCCGGGAGGCGGCCTACCGGGAGTTCACCGAGACTCACCCCTGGCAGGTGTTCCCCGATATGGCCGGCCTAAAGGAACGCGCCCGCAATGCCGGCCTCTGGAATCTTTTCCTACCGGAAGAGTACGGGGAGCATAGTCCGGGACTCACCAACCTGGAATATGCCCCCCTGGCAGAAATTATGGGACGCGTGCTCTGGTCCAGCGAGGTCTTTAATTGCAGTGCCCCCGACACCGGCAATATGGAAGTGCTGGCCCGCTACGGGACCGATGAACAGCAACAGCAGTGGCTGCAGCCCCTCCTGACCGGGCACATCCGTTCGTCTTTTCTAATGACTGAGCCCGACGTAGCCTCTTCTGACGCGACCAACATCGGCACATCGATCGTACGCGACGGCGAGGACTACCTCGTCAATGGCCGTAAGTGGTGGAGCACCGGGGCCATGCACCCCGACTGTAAATTCTACATCGTGCTGGGCAAGACCGATCCGGAGGCCCCCCGCCACCGGCAGCAGAGCATGATCATTGTTCCTGCGGATGCCCCCGGCATACAAGTCGTGCGGCCCCTGACCACCTTCGGGGGGTACGACAGTCCCCACGGGCACGCAGAGATTACGCTCACCGACGTGCGCGTACCGGCCACTAACCTGCTACTCGGGGAGGGGCGGGGCTTCGAGATTGCCCAGGGGCGGCTCGGTCCGGGGCGGATTCACCACTGCATGCGGCTGATCGGCGCGGCGCAGCGGTCGCTCGAACTGATGTGTCGCCGGGCCGGGGAGCGCACGGCCTTCGGCCGCCCGCTGAGTAAGTTCAGCAGCATCCGGCAGGAGGTGGCCCTGAGCCGCTGTGAGCTGGAACAGGCCCGGCTCCTTACCCTGAGCGCGGCCGACCGCATCGACCGCCGGGGCATCCGGGAGGCGAAGGAGCTGGTGAGCATGATCAAGATCGTGTGCCCACGCATGGCCTGTACCGTCATCGATCGCGCCATCCAGGTACACGGGGGCCTGGGGGTGTCGGCCGACTTGCCCCTTGCCGATTATTACGTGTACGCGCGCAGCATCCGACTCGCCGACGGCCCGGATGAGGTGCACATGTACCAACTGGGCCGCAACACGATCGCCGAACTAGGGGCGGAGGCTGCGGGTGTAGCAGCGCCGGCCCGAACGCAGGCATCTCCCTCATGACCCGGATCCAGCACGTTACCCTGATGGTCACCGACCTACACGCAGCCCGGGATTTTTACCTTCAGGAATTGGGATTTACTGAGCGTCGGGTAAGCGGCCTAGACTATCCCGGTGCCTTCTTAATCATCAACGACCATCAGGAGCTTCACCTGGCGGAGTTGCCCGACGCCGCCCCCTCCTTCCGGGGCCATTTTTGCCTGCGGGTCCCCGACTTCAGTGCCCTCTTCTACCGCATGAAGGCCCTGGGTCGGCTGGACGCTGCCCCCTGGGGCCGCATCCGGGAGTTGCCAAATCATTCCCTCCAACTCTACCTTCGCGACCCCTCCGGCAACCTCATCGAGCTGACCTCCGAGCCGGAGGACCGCGATGCGATCGATCCCGGCATTTTCCGCGACCCCCTCTATGGCGGAGAGCCCTTCCACTATACGTAGCGCCCGCGCAGCGTCCACTTCAGTGAACAGGCTGCTATACTACGCGATGCATGCCGGCCGTATACTGCCGTATGTTGTCGCTCTTGCCCTCACCCGCGGCGCCTCTCCGAAGGAGCGGGGAGATGCCTCCAGTGCGCCTTAAAAAGCAGTGGGTGCCGGCTGCACAAAGGGAATGTGGGCAGCCGGACGGCTAACCTCCGGAGGAAGCAGCGCAGCTCACCCGCCGCTACTCGAAAATCACCCGCTCCGGGCTAGCGATCCAGTCTGCCATGCGGTCCTTGTAGGTGCCGTGCACCTGCGGCCGCTTTACCTTTAGGGTGGGGGTAAGCATATCGTTCTCAATACTAAACGCCTCCTTGACCACGACCACGGCGGCCACCTTCTTGTAGCTGGCCAGCTGGGCATTCACTTCTTCCAGTTGGGTGAGCAGACTTCGGGCAAGCACCTCCCGCGACTTCTCTTCGCCCGTCTCGGAGGGGGACACGAGGAGGAGAGGCTGCGGCATGCCGAGCCCCAACAGGCAGAGTTGCTCAATGTCGGTGTTGGTGGTGAATTTGTCCTCGATCTCATTGGGGATGATGAACTTGGCCTTGGCGGTTTTAAAGGTGTCCTTCACGCGCCCGATGAGGTACAGAAAGCCATCCTCGTCGATGCGCCCCTGGTCGCCGGTATGGAGCCAGCCCTCCGCGTCGATGGTCTCGGCGGTCATTTCCGGTTCCTTGTAGTAGCCGATCATGGTGTAGGGCGCGCGGGTCAGGACCTCCCCCGTAGCCGGCTCGATCTTGCACTCGGTGCCGGGGAGGGTACGGCCGACGGAGCCGGGCCGGTGCTGGTTGGCAAAGATCATGTGGCCGACCGCGCCATTTTCGGTCATGGCGTAGGCCTCCGAGATGGGGATGCCAAGCTTGGCGAACCAGTCCTTGGTTTCCTGGGGGATGGGCGCCGCCCCACTCACGTTGCAGCGCGACTGATCCAGCCCCAGCCCCTTCTTGATCTTACGTTTGACGAGCCAGGACACCACCGGAATCTTCAGCAACTTATCCAGTTTCTCCTGGGGCAACTTTTTTAGTACTCCCTGGCGCAGTTTCGTCCAGATGCGCGGCACGGCAAAGAAGAAGGTCGGCCGCGCGTCCTGTAAGTTAGCCGCGAAGCGCTCAATGCTTTCCGTGAAAAAGATCTCGCCGCCGTGGGTCAGGCAAATGGTCTCGATGGTTCCACGTTCGGCCACGTGATTGAGGGGCAGGAAGGAGAAGTAGCGGTTGTGGCCGGCGTAGTCGTTGTCGAGCGGATTACGGTCATAGAGCTCCCGCATCAGGGCGATCTGGGTTTCAATACTCAGCATAACCCCCTTGGGCGTCCCGGTAGTACCGGAGGTGAAGATGATGGTCCAAAGTCCATTGCGGTCCTGCGCCGGTTGGCCCGGCATCGGCGTGCTTTCCTGCAGGATTTCTTCCCAGGCCTTCCCCCGGTCCACCCGGGAGTTGTCGGCGTAGTGGGGGAAGCGGATGACGGGGAGGTCATCGGGCACACCGGTCTTCATATTGTCCCAAACCTCGGTTTTTCCCACGATTAGGAGATCGACGTCCCCCAACTTCAACACCTCCGCGATCTGCTCGCCCGTCAGGGTGGCGAAGAAGGGTACGCTGACGTGGCCCGCCATCATGATGGCCAGATCGGCGATGATCCACTCGCGGCAGTTTTTCGAGACCAGTCCGATGTGGCTACCCGGTTTCAGGTGCTGGTCGTGCAGATAGGTGGCGACCTTGCGTGCCATCTGCCCGGCCTCCCCCCAGGTGTAAGTCTCCCACCGTTGGCCGAAGGGCTGGTGCAGGAAGGGCTTGTCGGGGTGGGCGGCTTCTTTCTGGTAGAAAGCTTCTAAAGTGGTGAGGTTGTACATGATCAAGTCGGTTATCTCGGAGCTGTAAGGTAGCAACTGGGCGGCAGGGCGCGGGTGGAAGGGCGGACCCACTCAGCCAGGACGCTCAGCCGGGGGACCGCGTTCTCCTGCGTTCCGATAGCTAGTACCAGAAACCGCGCTCTACATTGGGGGGGAAACACAGTATATTTCCGGCAACAACAAATTCCCGAGGACCTTGCTCAGACTTATTGTACTTACCCTGCTCTTTGCGTGCTTAGGCGGCACCTGCGTCCGCGCCCAGACGGCAAATGCTCATGAAGAAAGGCCGCTCACCTACTTCCTGCCCGCGCTCGACTACAACCCAGACATTCCCACGCCCGAGCAATTTCTGGGCTGGCAGATCGGCGACTGGCACATCAGCCACGACCTGCTGCAGGCCTACATGCGGGTGCTGGCGGCGAGCAGCGACCGCGTTTCCCTGGTGGAGATTGGCAAAACCTACGAACAACGGCCCCTGCTCAACCTCATTTTCACTACCCCCGAGAACCACCAGCGCCTGGACGAGCTGCGCGAACTGCACACCAACTGGAACCTCCCCAATGGCGGACTACGCCCCGGCGACATCGATCGGGTGCCCGCCGTGCTGTACCAGGGTTTCAGCATCCACGGCAACGAGCCCAGCGGAGCCAACGCCGCCCCCCTGGTGGCTTACTACCTGGCTGCCGCTCCGATGGATGAAGTAGTTAAATTTCTGGAAAACAACATCGTGGTCTTCGATCCCAGCTACAACCCCGATGGGCTGAATCGCTTTGCCAGTTGGGTAAATAGTCACAAGAACAAGGAGCTTATCGCGGACCCAGCGGACGAAGAGTACAACGAGGCGTATCCCCGTGGCCGCAGCAACCACTACTGGTTCGATCTCAACCGCGACTGGCTACCCGTGCAACACCCCGAAAGCCGGGCCCGCATCGAGGCCTTCCACCGCTGGCGGCCGAACGTACTGACCGACCACCACGAGATGGGCAAGGATGCCACCTTCTTTTTCATGCCGGGCGAGCCGACGCGCGTCCACCCCTCCACCCCCCAGATCAACCAGGACCTAACGCAAAAAATTGGTACCTACCACGCTGCCGCCCTCGATCAGATTGGCTCGCTGTACTATAGCGGGGAGGGGTACGATGACTACTATTACGGCAAGGGCTCGACCTATCCCGATATCCACGGTGCGGTGGGCATCCTCTTCGAGCAGGCCAGTTCGCGGGGGCACCTGCAGGAGACCGAGAATGGCTTGCTCGCTTTTCCCTTCACCGTCCGCAACCAGGTGACCACCGCCCTAAGTACGTTGAAGGCCTTCGGGGAACTGCGCAACGAACTGTTGACCTATCAGCGGGACTTCAACCTTGGCGGGGTGACGGGCGACGGTTACGTCATCGAAGCCGATAATGATCCGGGCCGTGCGCGGGAGCTGGCTAACATCCTCAGCCGGCATGCCCTGGCGGTACAGCACAGCGGCAGCGGAGCCGACGAGCAGTATTACGTGCCCAAGACGCCCTTCAGTACGGCGGCCTTCGAGCCCATCCTGGAGTTTGAGGACAGCCTCTTCTACGACGTCTCCACATTCTCCCTACCGCTGGCCTTCAACCTGCCGTACCGGGAAGTGAGGGGGGGTACCCCCGGCGGCCGGCAGTGGACCGCCTTTAGCCGCGACGCCGCGCCACCCCCGGTAGACCACACGGCTGCGGCCTACGCCTACCTGCTGCCCGCCAATGATTACTACTCCCCCAAGGCCATCTACCAATTGCTCGACCGCGGCGTACGTGTCAAGGTGAGCGACCAGCCCTTCGCGGTCGGCGGAGGAGCGAACCGTTTCGGGCGGGGTACGGTGATGATCCCGGTAGCCAACCAGGACATGACGCCGGAAGAACTGCACGCCATCATCACGGAGGTGGAGGATATGACTCACCTCGATTTCATCCCCGCCGCCAGCGGGATGGTAGACGCCGGAGGCCTCATGTTCGGCTCCCGCGCGGCCTACCAGACCCTCCGCAAGCCCGAGATCGCCCTGATCATCGAGGGAGAAGTCAGCAGCCTGGACGCGGGGGAAGCCTGGCACCTGCTCGACCAGCGCTTTGGCATTCCCATTACTAAGCTCTCGGTCAACGACGTGGCCCGCGCTGAGTTAAGCCGCTACAACACCATCGTCCTGGTGGACGGAAATTACAACAGCCTCAACGGCGCCGGAGCCGAAGCCCTGCAGGACTGGATGGGCAGCGACAAGGTGCTCATCACTATGGAGCGCGCCGGCACCTGGGCGGCCGCCAACGGCCTGGCCGAGCTCAAACAGCGCAAGACCAGCGAGGTAGATTCCAACGTCACCCAGCGGCCCTACGAAAAGGCCTATCGCGACGGCAGTGGCCGCGTACTCGGCGGCTCGATCTTTATGGCCGAGGCGGACCTCACCCACCCCCTGCTCTTCGGCATGGACCGCACGGAGATCCCGGTTTTCCGCACCGGTACGCTGCTCTACGAACCAGCGGACAACGTCTACGCCACGCCGCTACGCTACACGGACCAACCCTTGGTAAGTGGTTACAGCCCCCGGGGGTTCGCCGAGAGGGCCGCGGGCTCGGCCGGGATCATCGTCAGCGGCACGCGGGGAGGTCGAACGGTTTCCTTTGCCAGCAATCCTAATTTTCGGGGCTTCTGGTACGGCGGCAACCGGATGTTTATGAATGCCATCCTCTTCGGGAACACGATCGGGGCGCGCGCGGCCGAGTAGCACAATTTCGTCGGCCGAAGGTTACGTAAGCTTCCTTCGTCCGCCGAGCTCGAGTACCTTCGCGCCATGAAATTCTACGCCGCCCAGGTCGACGCCGTCGCCGAAGCCCTCCTCAACATTTTCATGAACGGAGCCTATGCCGACCGCGAGATCGCCCGCGTGCTCAAGGCCGACAAGCGACGGGGCAGCAAAGACCGGGCCTTCATCGCCGAGCAGACTTACGGGGTGGTCCGCTACTACCGCCTGTATGCTTACCTGGCCGGGGCCGAGCCCCGCACCAAGGCAGACTGGTGGCGGCTAATCGGCATTCACCTCTTGATTTCGGGCCACGACTTGCCGGACTGGCGCGAATTCAGCGGCCTTCAGCTGCGCGACGTGCAGGCCAAGCTGGAGGACGCTCGATCCACCCGTGCCCTACGGGAGAGCATCCCGGATTGGCTCGACGAGGTGGGGGACGAGCAACTCGGCGACAACTGGACCGCCACGCTGGCCGCCCTGAACGCGCAGGCACCGGTGGTGCTGCGGGTGAACCGTCTGAAGAGTGATCCGGCCTTCGTCATCCGGGCCCTGGCGGCCGAGGAGATCGTCGTGGAGTCCATCGGAGAGGACGCCCTGCGGGTTACCGAGCGGAAGAACCTTTTCCGCACCAAGGCCTTCCGGGACGGCCTCTTCGAAGTGCAGGACTACAGCAGCCAGCAGGCAGCCCCAGCCCTGGAGGTTGCGCCCGGTCAACTTGTCGTCGACGCCTGCGCGGGGGCGGGGGGAAAGAGCCTCCACTTGGCTGCCCTAATGGAGAACAAGGGCCGCGTGCTGAGCCTCGACATCCATGGGTGGAAGCTAGACGAGCTCAAGCGCCGGGCCCGGCGCGGTGGGGTCACGAACCTAGAGCCCCGGCCCATTACCAGCTCAAAAACGATCAAGCGGCTCCACGGGAAAGCCGACCGCCTGCTGCTGGACGTCCCCTGCTCCGGACTGGGCGTCCTGCGCCGCAACCCGGATGCGAAGTGGAAGCTGACCCCCGATACCATCGACCGGGTAGTGGGGGAGCAGGCCGAAATCCTGAGCTCCTACAGCCGTATGGTAAAGGTCGGGGGAAAGATGGTATACGCCACATGCAGCGTGCTGCCCCGGGAGAACGGGGAGCAGGTCGATACCTTCCTCGCCACGGAGGCCGGGCAGGGGTGGGAGGTGGAATACCACCACAGCTACCTGCCGCAGCGGGAGGGCTACGACGGGTTCTTCGTGAGCCGCCTGTCGCGCACCAGGTAGCGGTTCATCTCGCCGATATTCTTAGCCACAAAGGTGCCATCGTGTACGCAATCGAACGCTCCACCGAGTAGGTCGCAGGTCGTGCGGGAAGCCACTACCTGTCCGGCATACCCGGCCGCTTCCAGGCGGGCGGCCTGGTTGACGGTATCCCCCCAGATGTCGTAAGCGAATTTTTTCTGGCCCACCACGCCGGCCACCACCGGGCCGCTGTGGATGCCGATGCGGGCCTGGAACACCTCTTGCTTAGAGAGGTACTGTTGGAGCTCCAGGGCCGCTCGTACCGTTTTAGCGGCGTGGTCAGGATCCGCCACGGGTATGCCACCGACGGCCATGTAAGCGTCCCCGATCGTTTTTATTTTTTCGAGGCCGTGGCGCTCGGTGATCTCATCGAATGCGCGAAAGGTCAAGTCGAGCAAGTCAACCAACTCCTCCGGATCTTTAGTAGCCGCGATGCTACTGAAGCCCACGAAATCAGAAAACAGTACCGAGCAACTCTCAAATCGGCGGGCGGTAGCCTTTCCGGTGGTTTTCAACTCCTGGGCCACCGTCGGCGGCAGAATATTCAGCAGGAGCCTGTCCGAGCGTTCTTGCTCCACATTGATGACCTCGTTTTTTTGCCGCAGCAGCTCCTGGTACCTTTTTCCCGATCGGTAGCGTAGATAAAGCAGACCGAGGGCGACCAGTACCCCAAGGGCCAATACGATAAAGAAGTTTCGGCGCTGCCGCTCCTCCTGGGTGAGGGAACGCTGTTCTTTCAGCAGCATCTCCTGGCGCATCAGCCGGAAGCTGTCGTTGATGGCCTGAAAAGCGAACGAGTCCAGGCGCATATCCTGCTGCTGGATCCGGACCAACTGCCGCAACTGACTGTCCGTCAGCACTGCAATTTCCTTTGTCTGCAACGCCACAATGGCGCCCAGGGCGGAATCGTCGAGGGAAGCAGCGCCGGCAGGTGACCCAGATTTTCGGTTGCGCCGGATATCCATTACGGAGGGGATGTCCCCCACCTTGGCGTTCTCGGTTGCCGTGATCCTCCGCAGCTGGGCGGAGATGGAGTCGACGGTAGCCGTCATCCCACTATCGGTAAACCCCCGGGCTGCTTCGTTCAGGGCACGTACGCCGGCCACGCGGGCGGTGGTGCCCGAGTCCGGATCGAGGAGGAGTGCCCTACCCAAGAGGTAGTTTCCGTAGGCGGCCACGTCGGGCAATTGCTGCTGCTGCCCTTCCTCCCGCAGCGCTTCGCTCTGGGCCCGGGCCAGCGTGAAGCGCCCACCTGCGATCATGCGTTCGATGGCAGCGATCTGCCCCTCATAGTTTGCGGCCTGGGCGGCCAGCGACGGGGAGCTGATGCACACCAGGAACAGTAGGAGGGAATTCAAAAACCGCAGGGTTGGGAGCATATCGAGGCGTAAGATAGCGGGCGGACGGATCTTCCCCCCCGTCTAAAAGATCCCCCGTAATTTCCTGCTGCCATAGTCAAGTTAATCCTGTACGCCACAACTTTCAGCCATGAAGCCACCCTTGATCAAACGCGAGCGACTGGCCAGCAGCTTGCGTATTACCTACGCCTGGCGGTCGCCGACGGCCTATTTTCTACTCGTATTTGCCCTAGGCTGGAACGGGTTCATTGGCGTCTTTTTATTGGCGGGTGCGGGCTGGCCGCTCGCCCTTCACGCGCTGGTCGGGCTGTTCCTGATCTGGTACGTGCTGGCCCTGCTGCTAAACCGGACGGTACTGGAGGCTACCGGTCGCGAGTTGCGCGTGCAGCACGGCCCCATCCGCACGTGGACGCGGGACCGCCTCATTCCGGTTGCCGACCTTCGGCAATTATACGTTAGCCAATCGGGTAGCGAAAAGACAGGGAGAACCAAGCATACCCTCTGGGCCCTGAAGGCGGAGCTGACCAACGGCGAAACCTTCGCGCTGCTGAGTTCGACGCGGGACAAAGCGGCTATCCAGGGCATCGAGCGAGAACTGGAGGATTACCTGGGTATTCTTCACGAAGACCGGAGCGAGTCACTGGAGATGCCCGACCTAACCCGGCTCAAAGAGCTGTTGCCCGCCGGGCTACACCGTCACTTGGATCCGGAGGCTCACCAAGGTGGCAGGGCAGCGGGTGTGGGGGAACCTCGGCAGAGAACGCTTTCCACCCCCGGCCCCTTCCTTTTCTACTGCTTACCGGCCAACGCGACCTTTTGTGTACAGGCAAGGCCCCATCGCTTGGTGTCGAATCACGAGATCGGCTGGAACGGCCCCCACCGGCCCTCCGCCCACATCCTGACGGCCAGCGGGGTAAAGGCCTACCGGCGTTTCTACGCGGAGCTCATCCGCGATCGCTGGGCTTACTTCGAAGAGCGCCCGCTGGACGCCGGGGAACGCACCGCACTAGGATTTTTGGAACTCACCGCCCATCCCTCCAGTCTGCGCAACGGCGACGATCGGTACTACCCCGATGAACTGCAGCAGGGGACGTATAAGTCAGGCAGCCAGGCCGGTACGGCGCTGGACCAGTATACTTACCTGTCAACCCGCTCAACCACGCGCTTTCGCGCGCTGCGGGCCGCCGGTGGGCCATGGGAGGTGAGTGTGCAGGAACCGGTGGACGATGATTTATTCAGCCGGTGTACCGGGGAGGAAGGCTAATCAACCGGGGGATCGGTGGCATCCTCCATACGTTGCTCGAACGCCGCTTTGTCCCCGCTTTTCATGGCCTCCACTTCGGCATCGATCTCTTTTTCAAGGAAATAGTTGAGGACAGTCCGAATGGTCGCAATGGCGGCCAACTTGCCAATTTGGTCCCATCCCGGTGCGATGGCGGTACTGATGATGTCGGCGGCCAATTGGAATTCCAGGGCAACAATGAGGTAACGCGCCAGGGTCAAACGCAGGGCCACGAAGTCTTGCACTTTGCGCGTAAAAATCCGGCTCGCGTACAGCCACAACGCCACGGCCACGCCCCAGGCGATCACCAGCACGCCGCAGAGCTCTACGCAAAGTTTCACCCACTCGGCAAAGTGGTAGATGGCGCGTTCCGCTATTTCGTAGACGTGATCCATAGTTAGTGCAGGTAGCTGGCTCCGTTCAGATCCAGGACGCTTCCGGTGGTGAAGCGGGCCTCCGGGCTGGCCAGGTAGAGGACGGCCCGGGCCACTTCCTCCACGGTAGCGACGCGGTTTAGGGGGCTCTGAGCGCGCACCGCATCTCCGGCCGCTCCCTGCAGGTGGGGGCGGGCCATGGCGGTTTCGATAAAGCCGGGGGCGATGGCGTGTACGGTGATGTTGTCCTCGCCCACCTCCCGGGCCAGCGATTGGCTTAGGCTGTGAAGACCGGCCTTGGCGGCGCCGTAGCCCACCTGCCCGGCTTCGCCGCGGTAGGCACCCCGACTGCCGATATTGATGATGGTGCCTCCCCCTTGTCTGCGCATGTGCTGGATGGCCTGGAAGGCCGCAGCAGCCGGGCCAACCAAATTCGTGTTGAGGGTAAGCTGAAAGGTCGCCAGCCAGTCCTCGAAGGGTAGACTGCCGTCGACGGGGTGGGGGGCGAAGACGCCGGCGTTATTCACCAGAATATCCAACTTACCGAGCTTAGTGACGGCACTATCCACAAGCCGACGTGCCGCGTGGGGGTCGGAGAGGTCCGCCTGTAGTACGGCGTGACCGGCTCCGGGCAGGCTGGCGACGAGTGCTTTAGCTTCCAGGCTACTTTCACGGTAGTGTACGCAAACCCGCGCCCCGGCTTGTGCCAGTAGAGTAGCCGTGGCCCGGCCCACCCCCCGGCTGCTGCCGGTGACCAGCGCGGTGCGTTTGGTGAAGTCGACTGTTATCATCTTGCAAATGTAGGGGCCACTTCCATACTTTCCGGTCCTGCGGTGCGTCTTAGGAGATACACTACCGCCGACCTATGTACCCGCTCCTTTTCTTTACTTTACTGCTACTCTCCCAGCTCCTGTCTGCCCAGGCAGCCCCGCTTTCCGAAAAAGAGGAAGCCGCCATGGCCGAGATCGAAAACAACATGGCTGCACTCGTCGCTACGGTGTATAGGGACAGTAGCGAGACGGCCCGTTTCGCCGCCTGCCACGACTTAATTAAGCAACTAGTCTTCTCGCTGGATCGACCGAATTCTTTTTCCTACCCCTTCAGTAATCTACCCGGGGTGAGCATCCAGTATCCGCAAGACCGCAGCTTCCGCATTTTTACCTGGGAGCTGAACGTCAATCGGGACGAGTACCGCCACTACGGCGCTATTCAGTTCAACGAACGAGAACTTAAATTGCTGCCCCTGCTGGACCGTAGTGAGGAGTGGCTAGAGAATCCGGAAAACGCAATTGTAGGCGCCGACAACTGGTTAGGCTACGCCGTTTACCACATCATGGAGGGGGGGCTCTACGAAGGAAGGCCCTACTACTTTGTCTTCGGCTTTGACAGCTACGAGGCCTACCGCCGCCGGAAAATTCTGGATATCCTGCGCTTCGACGCCTCCGGAATGCCGGTATTTGGCCTGCCAATATTTGAGACGTACACGGAATCCGGACTGCTGCTTGCCGACCGGGCGCGCATGATCTTTACCTACGGGGCCGAGGCCTCCATCGCCCTGCGCAACGACCCGGAACTGGGGGGCATCGTCTTCGAAAACCTCATCATGGTACCGGGCAACTACGGGGAGGGACCAGTGGCTATGCCGGACGGTAGCTACCACTTCCTAAAGCAGGGGGAGGACGGAATGTGGCGGGAAGAGGAACAAATCTTTACCCATAAGTACGAAGAAGCCCCTCGCGAGGTGCCTAAACCTGACGAGGGGCTTGATCTGCTCGGGCGCGGCCGTAGCGGCGGCGACCGGTAGCGACAGGCGGACCTTATTTAGCCCCGGCGGCGACGGGGAAACCGACCTGGAGATCGGCCCACATGAGTTCGACCTTGTTGCCGTCGAGGGCAAAGTCCATCCGCTCAGCGGGGGCGCTGGTAGCCTCAGCCGTTCCTGTGACGCGGACCACGTCATCCGCTTCGGCGTAGTCGTAAGCCCCCCACTGGTCAGCCGTTTTATTGAAAATTACGGTCCAGTTGTCTTTGTCGGCCGGAAGAGTAAACAGGCTGTACGTGCCGGCCGGGAGGGGCTTCTTCTCCGTGCCAACCAGGACGGGCTGGTCGAAGGTAATGCGGGTCGCTTCGTTAGCGCCCGTGCGCCATACCTTGCCGTAGGGAACGAGGTCACCGTAGATCGTCCGCTCGTTGACGGCGGGGCTGCCGTAATTGATCGTCACGGGTACGCCGTCGACCGTACCCTTAAGCTCCTTACGCGGACTCTTAATGGTTGTGTCGATGGTGGTCACCGTATAGTTTTGGCCGGAGGTGGACATACCAGTTTCCCCGCCGGCGGAAGGGGTAGCGGGGGTGGTCGTTTCAGCGCGGTCGGTAGTGGTTTCCGTGGTGCCGGAAGCGGGGGGGGTGTTACAGCTGGTGGCGAGGCAGAAGCCGCAAAGGAGCAGGCTGTAAAGGGTCGTGCGTAGCATAGGTGGTTGGTTTACCGGGTTGTTCAAACTGTGTAACGCGGCAGCGGGGAAATTTGTGGACTTAGGCCGGGTCTTTTTTCACCCCCGCGAGCAGGCGATCCGCGAAGTGGGGAGAGGGAGCGTACCCCGTCCACCCGCCGTCGATGGTGAGTTGCTGTCCGGAAATATGGGCCGCGGCGGGGCTGAGCAAGAAGGCCACGGCGGCGGCCACGTCGCTGGGCATCCCCACACGTCCGTTGGGGTTGAGCTGCGCCCATGCACCCGCGTAATCCGGCTCCTCCTCCTGCGTGCGCTCGGTCAGTGTAGCCCCCGGGGACACGCAGTTGACGGTAATCCCGTGGGGAGCTAAGTCCAGGGTAAGTTGCTGGGCCAGCATCGCGATGCCGGCCTTGGACATGCCGTAGGCCGCCAGGTTATGGTAGGCGCGCACGCCCACGGTAGAGCCGATCAGGAGGATGCGTCCACCTGACTCCTGTTCCAGCAGCCTGCGGGCTACCGCTTGGGCCAGAAAGAACGTGCCCTTTAGATTCAGGTCAACGACCTTATCGAAGCTGGCCTCCGAGAAGGTCAGGAAGGCTCCGAATTCCGTCAGGCCAGCGTTGGCCACTACCATTTGCAACTGGCTACCCGGGAGGCCGGCCGCGTAGTCGACGAGGTGCTCGATAAACTCCACCTTGGACGCGTCCCCCGTGCAGGGGTGGGCGGTGCCCGGGCCGATCGCATTCAGTACGTCTACCGCGCGCTTGGTGGCGGACTCGTTCAGGTCGTTGAGCACCACGGTCGCGCCTAGTTCTATCAGGTGGCGGGCAATTCCAAAACCTATACCGACGGCCGCACCGGTAATTATGGCCGTTTTTCCTTGAAATTCTTCCACCTTCATTGTTGGGGTTTTTCGATCGTCGCAAAGGCGTGACCACGCATAAATCAGCAGGTAAAGAGTCCCTGAGGGATTATAGTTTTATCTTCCCCCAGTTTTAGGCAGGGGCACCCCGGAAACCGCCTGCCCCGTGTCAATTAAGTTCCATGAACGTATACCACGATTTGCTGCAACATATCCTGGACCACGGCGTCCGGAAGGAGGATCGCACCGGCACCGGTACCCGGTCAGTGTTCGGTTATCAGTCGCGGTATCCTCTCGGTACCGGCTTCCCGCTGCTTACCACCAAGCGCGTACACTGGAAGAGCGTCGTTCACGAACTTCTGTGGTTTATCCGCGGCGATACGAATATTCGCTACTTGGTGCAGAATGGCGTCCGCATCTGGAACGAGTGGCCCTTCCAGCATTACTTGGAAGCCACCGGCCGGTCTAGCCAACTGCCCAAGCACAGCCAACCGTGGAAAACGGCCCTGCAAGAGTTTGTCCGCCAGATCGGGGATGACGAAACGTTCGCCGCGAGCTGGGGCGAACTTGGCCCCGTCTACGGTAAGCAGTGGCGCGACTTCAACGGCGTGGACCAACTGCGCGGAGTGGTCGAGGGCATCCGGCGAAACCCGGATAGCCGACGGCACCTGGTCACGGCCTGGAACCCGGCTGACATTCCAGCGATGGTTAAGGCGGGCCTGCCTCCGTGTCACGCGCTTTTTCAGTTTTACGTCGCCGAGGGAAAGCTCAGCTGCCAACTGTACCAGCGCTCCGCCGACGTGTTTCTGGGGGTCCCCTTTAACCTCGCCTCCTACGCCCTGCTAACCCGGCTGGTCGCGCGGGAATGTGGGCTTGAGACGGGGGATTTCGTCCATACTCTCGGCGACGCGCACCTTTACGCCAACCACCTCGACCAGGCCAGGGAACAGCTCAGCCGCAGTCCACGATCACTACCGTCGGTACACATCGCCGACACCGCCCCGGGGATGTTTGCGATCACCTATGACGACATTGAGCTGCGGGACTACGATCCCTGGCCCGCCATCCGGGCGCCCATCGCCGTTTGACGTGAACGTAGAAAAGCAACTGGATCGAGCTACCCGCGATTACCGGGCCAACCAGAAATTGGTGGCGCGCCTGCGCCAGCGTACGCCCCGCGACCTGGACGAGCGGGTCCACGAACTGCACGACCGGGCGTTTGCCCACATGGACTGCCTGAAGTGCGCCAACTGCTGCAAGACGACCAGCCCGATATTTCGGGACATCGACATCGATCGCCTGGCGCGTCACCTGGGCATCCGACCTGCGGAACTCGTCGAGCAGCACCTGCATCTGGATCACGAAGGCGACTACGTCCTGAACGTGGCCCCCTGTCCTTTCCTTGGCCCCGATAACTACTGCTCGGTCTATGCGGCGCGGCCGCGGGCCTGCCGGGAGTATCCCCACACGGATCGTAAGAACATCGCTCAGCTGCTCCCGTTGACTTTACGCAACACGCTGGTGTGCCCGGCCGTAGCGGAGGTGCTGCGGGGGCTGAGAGATTAAGCTATGGACAGAATTCTACGGGTACTCCGCACCTTCTTCAAGCAGGCCGTGCGCAGCGTAGCCTTCCTGCCGGTACCGATGATCCTGCTGGCCGTTCTGCTCGGCTTTGTCTCCTTCTGGCTCGAAGCACGCACCGAGATCAGCGGCTGGGTATCGGAGGTCTTCCCCGCCCTGGCCATTACTAGCCAGGACACGGCCCGCACTATTCTAGGTATGTTCATCGGCGGCCTCATCACCCTGACGGTGTTTACCTTCTCTCAGATCATGATCCTGCTGAACCAGGTGGCTAGTAGCTACAGTCCGCGCCTGCTGCCCAAACTGACCGGCGACCGGGCCCTGCAGTTCGTAATGGGCCTGAACCTGGCGACGATCGTTCTGATGATCACGGTGCTGCTCTCCATCCGCAGCAGCGACGACTACAAGATTCCGAATTTCTCCATCCTAGTTTGCACCGTGCTGGGCATCACCTGCCTCTGCCTGTTCGTGTACTTCGTCACCGCAATCACAAAAAAGATTCAGGTAGACAGCATCATCGATGCCTCGGCGCGGGACTCCCTCGATGGCCTCGAAAAGGAAGTGAAGTTCGCAGAACAGGGGTACGCCGAAAAGCCACCGCCGGTGGATTTTACTGACTGGCACGCAATTCTTTCCCCCCTCGGCGGCTACGTTGGATCGGTAGACATGAAGGGCCTCTCCACCCTCGCCCACAAGTTTGACACCCGCTTCTACATCGGTACGGGGAAGGGACAGTATGTTCCCCGCGGTATGCCCATCCTACAGTCGGAGCTTCGACTGACCAACGAGCAGGTCCGCGAGGTCCTGGTGACCGTTGCCCCGATCCGCGACCAGTTCGATGACTGGTATTTGCCCAATCTAAAGCAACTGACCGAGATTGCCGTAAAGGCCATGTCGCCCGGCATCAACGACCCTGGTACCGCACTCATGGTCATTGACCGGCAGACTGAAATCCTAGGGCGGATGTTGGAGGTACCTCTGCATAACTTCTACCGGGACGAGGAGGGTGGAGAAGTATGGATTGCTCGACACAGCTACGCCGACGTGCTGGCGGTGGTAATGCAGGAGATGCGCCGCTACTCGAAGGAGGATCCACTCGTCGTGCGCCGGCTATTTCAAATGCTGTTTCACCTGCGCGAATTGGCGGGTAACCGGCGCGTTTACCAGCGCAGTTTAACCCTGGAAATCCGAGCGCTGCTAGAAGACACGCGGGCAAACACTAGTAACACCCGCGATCGCAGCCTCATAGCCCGCGATCTTTTCCTCCATCGACAACGGATGCGTAAGTTGGCGCACCTCGACTTCCTGGGCGAGCGGCAAACCCCACTGGTGAAGCTTTAGAGCTTATAATTGGGTTCCAGCCGACCGCCCTTCTCGTCGTAGAACTCCTGAATTATCGCTAAGACCTCTTCGGGAGTGTCGACGATGGGGAGCAGGTCGATATCGCCGACGCTGATGGTTTTTTCGCGCGTTTCCATGGTATGAAATATCCAGTCGCGTAAGCCCGACCAGTAGTCGATTCCCACCAAAATAACGGGAACGGGAGAGATTTTTTTGGTCTGAATGAGGGTGAGCACCTCGAAGAGCTCGTCCATGGTGCCAAACCCACCGGGGCAGCATACGAAGGCCTGTGCATACTTGACGAACATCACCTTACGCACGAAAAAGTAGCGGAAGTCGATGTCCTTGTCGTGATCTACGTAGGCGTTGCTGCTCTGCTCGAAGGGAAGGTCGATGTTGAGCCCGATGCTGGCCCCCTTGCTGTCGTGGGCCCCCTTGTTCCCCGCTTCCATGATGCCCGGTCCTCCGCCGGTAATTATTCCGTACCCCTGGCGCACCAGGAGCCGGCCGATTTCGGTGGCCGTCTTGTAGTAAGGGTGGTCGGGCTTAGTGCGGGCCGACCCGAAAATACTTACACAGGGCCCGATGCGGTTCATTACCTCAAAGCCTTCTACGAACTCGCTGATCACCTTAAACATGGTCCAACTGTTCTCACCGAAGGGCTCGGTGTTCCAGCGGCGGGGGGCTTGCCGATCAAGCCCGGAAAAATCACTCATAAAAAGAAAAGTTAACGGCGGTCCACGCTTGGAGCCGCCCGTAGGGAATGCCTGAACCCCTGAAACGGTTTGATCAGGAATAAATTTTAGCCATCAGGCAACGCTTGCCCTCCTCCTGTCGTTCTTTCCAGCGAATATTCGCTATTCGTTTCCGCTAGTCGGAGGACGCCCAAATGAACACTTTATGACCACCCTCCCCACCCAAGCCATTGCCCTGCGCAGCGCATCCCTGATGCAAAGTCTGAGCGCGGAACTCCGACTGCCCGGCAATCGGCTGCACAATTTTACCCGCTTGCGGGAAGATCTCTTCCTCGACAGCATGGACGTGGAGCTACTCGTAGCCAGCCTAGAAAGTAAATTAGCGTACTACCTCACCGAGGAAGAGGCCTCCCAGATTGAAACGGTGGGCGACCTGCAGCAATTCTTTCTGCGCTAGTCTTCGGCGGACACCTCCGGCGCCCCGCCCCCCGCCCGCCGGAGCAAAAAGTCGAATACAAAACCCTCGTACCGCGATCTTAACACTAGCTCGCCGTCCTCGAGTTGCGTGATCTCGTACGTCAGCGGGACCGCTACGCCCTCGGTAGTCAGTTCACTCCCGTCGCGGGTATAAGTTCCGGATTGGGCCGTACCCGTCAGCAGATTGGTTTCGAACGCACTGCTGGGGCCAAAAACAAAATAGAGTCCATCGAGCAGCAGCGTTTTCACGTTGTCGCGCCGTGCTTCGGTCAGTTCCCACCGGCCCTCCAGTGTGGCGGTGGCAGCCTCAACGCCCGGCTCCTGATCGGAGGTACAGGAGGCGAACAGCAGGATAAGGAAGAGGCAGGAGAGGGAGAAACGCATGGGCTGGAAATAGTGCACTACCCGAAACGCGCTTAGCTGCGGAAAGTTAAGGGGGGTAGGCTGAGCCCTAGTGGGCTGCCCGGCGCAGCCGATCGTTGATGGCTCGGCCCAGTCCCGTTTCTGGAAGGAGCGTTGCCACCGCCGAAGTATAGGGCCCCGCGGCCAACTGACGGAGTACGGTAAACAGATTGCGCGCGGCCTCCGTCAAGTCTCCCCGGGAAGAAAGGTCGTAATCATGACTCCCCCGGTCGACGGGGCCGCCGCCAAACCGGATGACCGCTTGCACCCGCGTCCCCGCCTCCGGCAGCTCCGCAGTTAGCCGCAAGGGTATACCAGGCGAGTAGTGACGCAACAACATCCCGGGAGCCGCGGGCCGGCTAGTGCTCCGCGTCTGCACGTCCACCCGCTGTCCGAGAATTTCTTCGATCACTTCCCCCGGCGTTCCCCCCTTGCGCAGAATGGTGGCCCGTCCGCCCGGAAAACCAACGATGGTGCTTTCCAGCCCTACGCCGCAGGCCCCCCCGTCCAGGATGTAGTCGATGCGCTCCCCCAGCTGCTCGGCGACGTGGGTAGCGGTGACGGGACTGACGAAGCCAAAGGGATTTGCACTCGGGGCCGCTACGGGAAAGGACAGCCGCTCCAGTACTTCGTGGATGAGGGGGTGGGCCGGTACCCGGAGGGCTACGGTATCCAGGCCGGCGGTAACCAAATCGGGGACCGTGGCTACGCGGGGGAGGACCAACGTGAGCGGCCCCGGCCACAGCGCTTCGGCTAGAGCCTGCGCTGCCTCGGGTACGTGACGGGCGTAGGCTAGGATGCGGGGGGCATCCGACTGGTGGAGGATGAGGGGATCGAAGGCCGGACGGTTCTTGGCGGCGAAAATCCGGCTGACCGCCGTGGGGTCCAGGGCATTGCCTCCCAGGCCATAAACGGTTTCGGTGGGCAGGGCCACCAGCTGCCCGGCGGCCAGGAGGTGGGCGGCCTGGGCCACGTCGGTTCCGATGGGTGCGCGCATCCCGTAAAGGTATCAGTAATAGCAGGAGTAGCTCAGGTAGGGGAGGGGCGGGATACCCTCGCCGAATTGGTCGGCGACGTACACGGTGAAGATGCCGAAAGACCAGCGGTGGCGGCGGCGGGCGAGGCTCACGTTCAGGGAGGGCAGTACCGTGATGGTGCCAACTGGATCGGTCGTCGTGACGAGCTCCCCGTAGAGGTGGGTCTCTCCCCCGAGGCGGGCACCCGCACCGACGCGGTAATTGGGCACAGACCCGCCGGCATCGGTGTAATACAGTCCTGCCCCGAGGTGAAAGAATTGATATTCGTCGCCAATGGTCAGCATCGTGGTCAGGTCGCCGGCGAAGGGCAGTTGGTCGTCGATAAATGCCAGCCAGGGAATAACCAACACCTCATTGCTTAAGCCTACGTGCACCCACTCGTTGAGGGAGGTCCGGTAGCGCTGCCCCAGAATCACTCCCAGCGGACCCCCCAGGCCGGTACTTAGCTGTAGGTGGCCGTTGAGGTTCCACTGGAAAGTGTTGTAGACCAGCATGACGGTCTTAAGCTGGGAGCCGCGCTGGAAGGGCAGGGCGGTGCGGATCATGGTCAGGTCGGTTAGGGGGACGGGGTCCGACGGGGATGGCCGGACCACTGAAGCGGAAAACGACTGGGCCGACAGGGCCGATAGGCCGACCAAAAGGATCAGGGCGAGGAGGTAGCGCATAGGGACGGGTCAAGGTAGCGGGAGAGACGGAAACCAGCCCCGCCCGCGTTGGTAGTACCTGCACCATCACTTTTTGTTTTGTCCTACTTTGACCTTCCCCGGGCTGCCCACGACGTGGTGGCCCACCGGCCCAGCCGCCTGTTCGTGTTTGTGGCCGGGTTTTCGTGGCCAACGCCCTGGTGGCCGAGCTGATTGGGGTCAAGATCTTCGCCCTGGAGGATACCCTGGGCCTACCCGCCTGGAATTTTGGCCTCTTCGGGGAAACTGGTGCCCTGCAGTTTTCGGCCGGCGTGCTGCTCTGGCCCGTAGTTTTCGTGATCACCGACCTGCTCAACGAGTACTACGGCGAGCGGGGGTTGCGCCTGCTCAGTTACCTGACCGTAGGCCTTCTTTAACTGGCCGACTGGTGGGTGGCGGGGTCGCAGGTGCCGGGGGTGCCGGACAACCAGGCGGCCTTCCGGGCGACTTTCGGGCCGGGGCTTTTCCTTATCGTAGGCTCGTTGCTGGCATTTCTGATCGCCCAACTGACCGACGTCGCCGTCTTTCACCAGATCCGGCGGCGTACGGGGGCGGGTAAGCTCTGGCTCCGGGCCACCGGTTCCACCCTGATCAGCCAACTCGTGGATAGTTTCGTGGTACTCTACCTGGCCTTCAAGCTCGGGCCGGAAATGTTCGGGGGAATTAGCGAGCCGTGGCCCTGGTCGCGGATCCTGGCCGTAGCCACCGTGCAGTATGCCTTTAAGTTCGTGATGGCCGTGGGGCTCACCCCGGTCATCTACGGCCTGCATCACCTGATCGACCGCTACCTGGGGGCCGCCACCGCGGCGGCTATGCGGGAGCAAGCCGGCTAGTCGGGGATGCGGCGTCGCCGTTCGTCATATAGGCCGACAAGTACGGCATCCCCTTGGCCGTCGATGCGCAGTCCCCCGTAACGGGCCGCGGCAAAACGCTCCGCTCGGCCCTCCTGGAAAAAGTAGCTTTCCGAACCAATGTGCAGGCTTCCGTTGCGCAGGGCACCCGTGCGCCGCCGCCTAAACCGAATTAGCCGTTCGGAGGGACTGAGCGGAGAGGGGTGCCCCTGGATACGGGCGAAGTGTCCTATGCTGTCCGCCGTAAGCCTAAAGATGAGGTAGCCCCGTGGCGGTAAAGTATCCGCCCCGGCAGCCCGCCCGATGGCGTAGCGCAAATCCATGTAATCGCCCTGAAGGAGGGAGCGGGGATCGACGGGCTCCAGGGTCAGCAGCACCAGTTCCCCCTCCCGCATGATACGCTCCTTGCCGTAGACGTAGACCACCGTATAGGCTACGATACCGAGGATCACGAATAATAGGAGGAGTCTTTTAGTCCGCGACACCGGCGGGGAATTTACGTTGGAGGTAGTAATAGAGCCCCAGGAGTAAAGCTCCGGCGGCCAGTAGTACGAGGGACTTGTCCAGTAGGTTCCAGCGCAGGTCGTAGTAGTACTGGGCAGTAAAGTACAGTAGGGCCGCTACCCCGAGTCCCATTCCGGTAAAGTGCTGGCTCCGAAAACTGACCAACAGCAATAAACCACTTCCCAACAACAGGGGGAGTAGGGTGAGCGGGAGCAGTGCCAGCCCGGCCAGAGCCGCCCACCGGCGCGGGAGGCTGCACCCGAGGACGGAGGCCACCAGGACGTAGAGGAGCAGGCTGATGGGCAGGACGCCGTAGCGTTCGTAGGGCTCATCGGCCATCCAGTGGCCCCAGCGGTACCAGCAGAGGGAAAGGAGTAGTCCCAGTGCCAGTCCCGCCCGCACGGCCGGCAGCCGGCGGTTGGCAACAAAGTGGTGCTCGGTAAACGACAGGGCGACCAAGCCCGTTGCGCCAAGTCCGATGGCCGCCGCCACGTAGGCCATGGCGTGCAGCGTGAGTTCGAGGTAAAGCAGGCAGGCCGGCAGGGAGACTACCGCCAGGAGTACGAGAAAGTAGTTGCGCGTAAAGATCAGCGTAAGGGTGGCGATCCCCAGCACGGGCAAGACCAACTCGGCGTCCGCTATCTGCGGGAGCAGACCTAACATCGTGAGCCCGACCCCGACCAAGTAACCGCAGACCGTAATGGAGGCGACAAAGGCCTCCCGTCGGTGCCGCCCCAGGATGATGGTGAGGACTAGGAGGGTCGTTCCGAGTCCGACCGCGGCGACCGGTTCGTCGAGGATATCCGCTAGCCACAGCGCGAGCAGAAACAGCAGGCTGGCAAAGAAGCCACCCACCGCCGAGAGGATCTTTACGCTGAGATTGGCCGTAGTGAGGTCCCGCTCGCGGTGTGCAGCATACAGGGCCCGGGTGTCCACGGTAAAGGGCGTGGTGGCCTGTCGACGTAACCGATCGGTCACTTCAGGCTCCATCCCAGCGGTGGTTGAGGCGGTTAAGTGCGTGTGCCAGGAAGGTGACGCCGCTCAATAGCAGTATCCCCGCCAGGAAGAAGCCGCCCAGGGAATCGGACACCCGCAGGAGCAGGAACACCAGCGACACGAGAATACTCCCTCCCGCTACGGCGGGGTAAAACACCGAACGCTCCCGGAAGGCAATGACCGTCCAGCCGGCGTACACTAAGCCCGCCAGGCCGAGGGTAAGCGCCAACTGGCCCGGGGCCCCGTCGTATCGATACAGCGTATCGGAACTGACGTTGACCGTGACGATCACGGCCGCCCACAGCGCCAGCAACTGGATGAACCACCGAAACGAAGCGCGTCCGCGAAACAGCAGCCAGGTGACCAGCCAGCCGGCTACGTTGAGGACGAAGAGCAACAAACCGGTAGCCACGAAACTCAACTCGATCCCGATTTGCTGACTGTAAGTAAAGAAGCTGGCGTTGACCAGCCCCGCAAAGAGGAGCCACAGGGGAGCGAAGGGCAGCAGGACGACCCAGGGCAGGGCGAACACCGTCCAGGCCAGGAAGAAGTCGTAGTTATTGGCCCCCGTTTGGTACACCTGTCCTAGGACGGCCAGCAGTACGCCGATAAGGGCAACGGCCGCCGTCAGGACTACCCGTCGCACCCCTTCGCGCAGCGGCGCGAAGAGCCCCCCCAGACCCGTAGCCAGGAAGAGCGCCAGTACGGTGCCGACCTTGATAGAGCGGTGCAGGCCGGCCCAGTTGTAGGCGAAAAAGAAGACGAGGCCACTCAGCAAGAAGGCGGTACCGGCCCCCAGCAGCAGGTAGCGACCGAAGCGGAGCCAGTCGGCGGGGCCGGCGTAAACCTCCCGTTCGAGGGTCTGGCGAATATCCGCCCGCCGCCAGTCGCTGTGGCGGGCGAGGAGCTCGATGTCCGGGCGAGTGACCTGCTTCATTCGGTGACCGATTGCAGGAACGCGCGCAGCCGCCACCAGTAGCCGTCGTCGCCCACCTCGGTCAGGTTGTCGTGGCCCGCCCCCGGTACGATGTAGAGTTCCTTCAGGTGGCTGGCCAGGGAAGCATAGAGCTGGCGGCCGTGGTCGACGTCGATGGCCTGGTCGGCCTCCCCGTGAATGATCAGGGTGGGCTGGGTGACTTCGCGGGCGGCCCGCAGGGGTTCGATCGAGCGGTGGTGGAAGTGCGCCCGCTTTTCGGCCTCGTCCAGTACGAGGTCGCTAAACCAGCGGGGCACCGGCAGGGACAGGCGGCGGCGGAAGTACGCGTTGGTAATCTCCCCCAGGTGGGTGAAGGTACTCTCAATGATCCCGAAGTCGATGGCCCGACTGCGGGCCATGGCCTGTAGGGCGACGGCCCCGCCCAGGCTATGGCCGAAAACGCCGGTGGGCAAGTCGCCCCCCAGGTAGCGCAGGTAGGTGGCTGCCGAAACGGCGTCGCGCCATTCCCGGTAGCCAAAAGTGGTGAACTCCCCCTGGCTGCGCCCATGCGCCCGGGCATCGTACAGCAGGAGGTTGTAGCCGTGGCCCAGCAGCTGAGGGAGGTATTCGAGGTACAGCTCCTTGGCACTGTCCTTGCCGTGTAGCAGCACGAGGTTGCCGCGTGCCGGCCCGGTAGCGGGTACGTAGAAGGCGGCGAGTTCCGCCTGGTCGAAAGCCTTGAGCGTTACGGCTTCGAACTTGAAGCCCAGATCCCCGGGGTCCAGATTCAGCTGGCGACGCAGGGGACGTATGACCAGGCCAGGTAGCCACCGCAACAGCAACAGCACAAGGATTGCCGGTAGGAGGACCATCAGCCACTTCATGGCGGACAAGATAAGAAGCCGGCCGACTCCGTCGCGGGGAAAAGAGCTTTGGTCGAAGGGATTTGCCCACTTACCCGTGGAGCTTACTTTGGAGCAAAAATTACGATCCGTGCGCACCGCTCCGTTATTCCTATTCTTACTCCTCACCTGGGCTCTTCCGGCGCAGGAAAGTTTCCTGAGCTGGCACACCGAGGTGGCTCCCCAGACCGACCGCTCCCTGGAGATTACGGAGACCATTACCGTCGCGGCGGAAGGTCGGGAAGTGAAGCGGGGCATCACCCGCAGCTTACCCTTGGGTCGGGGGGTGGAGGTGCTGTCGGTGACCCGCGACGGCCGCAAGGAGGATTACCACACCAACCGCGCGGGCGGTCAATTGACCCTCTACGCCGGGCGCCGTAAGGTGATGCTGGAGCCAGGTACCTACCGCTACCGGCTGCGCTACCGGCTGCAGGGAATGGTAGCGCGTACGGACGAGGTAGATGAACTCAATCTGAACCTCCTGGGCCCCGACGTGAGCCTACCCGTGGACTCACTTTCCGCCACCTTGCTGCTGCCGCCCGGGCTCACCGCAGTACAGTACGCCTGCTATACGGGGCAGAGTGGTGATACGGACAAGAACTGCACGATGAGCGCGCCCTCCGACGGGCAGCTCGACTTCCGGGGGGTAGGCACCTTCGGCCGGGGGCAGGTCATGACGGTAGCCGCCGGCTTCCCGCCGGGCTGGTTCGTGGCCAGCGAGGCCCAACCCGCGGTACAGGAAATGGCGGACCTGAACGTACTGCAGCGAGAAGGCTCCGTCTTCTTTCTCCTGCTGGGGCTGCTGGCCTTTCTTTACTATGCTTACACCAGTTGGCGTAAGTACGGGGTAGATCCTCCGACGCCCCGGGTCGGCCCCGTCTTTACACCCCCGGCGGATCATTCCCCGGCCGCGATTGGCTACCTGACCTCCGACTTTGCCAGCGACGCTACGGCCTGCTTTACCGCTTCCATCGTGGCCCTCGCCGGCAAGGGGCTACTGACCATCGAGCCGGAGGAAAAGAAGGGGTTTTTCTCCACATCGGTCGTCTATCACCTGCGCCGCCGCCAATCGCTCGGGGAGTTCGCCCCCCTTCCGCCGGAGCAGGAGGTACTCTTCCGGGAGCTGTTCGCCGACGGTGGGGAGGTCGTCCTGGAGGCGAGCTACGACACCAAATTTCGTAAAGTGGCTACCGCACACGAGTCCTCGTTGATAGATCAATTTACCGCCTTCCGCAACGTGGGGAGCAACGGCAAACGGGTGCTGCCCCTGCTGGGAATTTTACTCGTGAGTCTAGTGCCCGGCATTTTATTTCTCCGTACCGACACGACGGGCTACGCGATCCCCGCACTGGTGGCCTTTGCCGTGATCGGCTTAGGGGGGCTGGTCGCTTACGCCCTGCTCATTCGACAGCCTACGCCGGAAAAGGTCCGTCTGCGCGCCGAAATCGCCGCGCTCAAGGAATATTTAAGCCTTCCGGAAAACAAACGCACGCGTTTACTGAATGCTCCGCCGATGAGTCCCGAGCACTACGAGGATCTGTTGCCCTACGCCATTGCCCTGGGCATTAGTACCAAGTGGTCGGATTACTTCGGGGACCTGCTCTCCACCGGCGCTTATCGGCCGGGCTACGTACTGGGCCAGGGGGCATTCCATCCTGCCGTATTCAGTAAAGATTTTTCCACGGCGGTGACGGCTACCGCAACACCTCCCGGGAGTGCATCGGGTGGGGGCGGGTCCGCGGGTGGCGGAGGGGGTGGCGGGGGAGCCGGGGGATGGTAAGTACGAACTACCTTTGCCGGCAAATCATGCCCCATGACCAGCCAGCATTACATCGACCTCGAAGACCGCCACGGTGCCCACAACTACCACCCCTTGCCGGTGGTCATACGCGAAGGGCGGGGGGTCTATCTCTACGACGTCGACGGAAAGCAGTACTTCGACTTCCTCAGCGCGTACTCGGCCGTGAACCAGGGCCACTGCCACCCCCGCATCGTGGCGGCCATGACCCGTCAGGCCGAAACCCTCACCCTGACCAGCCGCGCCTTTTATAACGACCAGCTCGGTCCGTACGAAAAGTACCTGACCAATTACTTTTCCTTCGATAAGGTACTGCCCATGAACACCGGGGCGGAAGCCGTCGAGACCGCCATCAAACTCTGCCGGAAGTGGGGCTACGAGGTTAAGGGCATCCCCGTAGACCAGGCGCGGATCATTGTCTGCGGGCAGAACTTCCACGGCCGCACCACGACGATCATCAGCTTCAGTTCTGACCCGAATGCCCGGGGCAACTTCGGTCCTTACACACCGGGCTTCGTGAGTGTGCCGTATGGTGACATCGAGGCCCTGCGTAGCGAACTGGCCAACGACCCCGCCACCATTGCCGGGGTGCTGGTCGAACCCATCCAGGGGGAGGCCGGGGTGTTTGTTCCGGGGGAAGACTACATACCCGCGGTTGCCGCCGCCTGCCGGGAACATCAGGTACTTTTCGTAGCCGACGAGATCCAGACGGGCATCGGCCGCACCGGCGCGCTCTTGCGCGTTTGTGGCGACTGCAGCTGCGCCGGCCACTGCGAACGGCAGCAGACGTATACCCGGCCCGACATCCTTATATTAGGAAAAGCCCTGAGTGGGGGCACCTACCCAGTATCGGCCGTGCTCGCGGATGACGCCGTGATGCACGTGATTCGGCCCGGACAGCACGGCAGTACCTTCGGGGGAAATCCCGTGGCCTGCGCGGTGGCTACCGAGGCCCTCCAGGTGATTGTCGATGAAAAGCTCACCCAGAATGCCCGCCAGCTGGGGCACCTGTTCCGGGAACGCATGCAGCAACTGGTGGACCAATACCCCGAGACGCTCACCCTGGTCCGCGGCAAGGGGCTACTCAATGCCCTGGTAATCAACGACTCCCCCGAAGGGGATACGGCCTGGAACCTCTGCCTGGCGCTCGCTGATCGCGGGCTACTGGCCAAACCTACCCACGGCAACATCATCCGCTTCGCCCCGCCGCTGGTTATCTCGGAGGCCGAACTGCGCGAGGCGTGTGCCCTCATCGCGGAAGTAGTGGGGGCCCTGGCCCTGGCCTAATTCGCTAGCCCGATCCGGGAATAAATTTCCAGGACGTCGGTACCGATACGCTCGGTGGACAAGCGCTTGGCCGAAGCCGGAATTTCCGGAGCAGCCAAACCATGGCCGAAGCGAGCTGGACCGGTGAATACCCGGGCTTCGTCCCAGTACCCGTAATCGATGAAGGCGGTCAGGGTAGTTGCCCCGCCCTCCACCGTAACGTGGTTGAAGTGAAGCTCGTAGAGCTTGCGCATGATTTTCTTAAAGGACTTCTTGCTGAGTTCCTTCTCTTTGACTTCCACCGTCTCTGCCTTGAGCTTAGCGGGCTTGCGCCCGGTGAAGATCAGGGGGCGCGGGCCACCGGAACTAAAAATTTTCTCTTTACCCGTCAGGCGGTCCCGTAAGTCCAGAATGACTGGGCGGGGATCCGGACCGGGAAAGAAACGAGCGGTGAGCCGGGGCTCATCCTCGATAATGGTGCGCGCGCCCACGATGATGGCGCAGGTCTCGGTACGCCAGCGGTGCACGAGCCGGCGGCTGATGTCGTTGGTGATCCAGTAGGGCTTGCTGCGGTCGCGCGGGCGCAGGAAGCCGTCGGAGGACCGGGCGAATTTCAGCAGGATGAACGGCCGCTGCTCCGTGGTGTAGATGAGTCGATTGACGTTGGTGCGCTGCGTGGGGGCAAAATCAGGATATTCTTTGACGCGGACGCCGGCTTCCCGCAGTATAGCGGCACTGCGCCCCGATACCTCGTCGGTGGTATCCCGTTGGGCGAACACCACCTTCCGAATGTGCTCCTTGAGGATTAACCCCGTACAGGCCGGGGTACGTCCTTTTATGCAGCAAGGCTCCAGACTCACGAACAGGGTAGCGTCCGGAATCAGTGGGCGGTCTGCCTCCCGCACCGAAGCCAGGCAGTTTACCTCGGCATGGGCTTCCCCCGCCCGTTGGTGAAACCCCTCCCCGATTACGCGTCCGTCGTGCATGAGCACCGCGCCCACCCGGGGATTATCCTGCACTGCAGAATCGGCTAGGCGGGCTAGTTGCGCTGTTCGGGCCAAAATGTCAATATTCTTCACTAAATTTTGACTTTATGAAAGAATTTAGGGTAGCAATTTTTCATTTAACCCCGAATTAAGGAAAAACCTGATATTTTTAATCCAAATGCTAGAATTCACGTTCAAAATGTGACTGGGGCGGACAACACACTTTACACCAAGGACTATGAGCAACAACCCTTTTACGCCAGCTTCGATGACTTACCGGATCGGCCTTAAAAACGCCGATGAGGACGCGCTGTTGGATTATCACGTTTTTCAAGAGCTGAGCAATGACCGTTACCTTAATCAACTGGGCTTCTTTAGCAATCTACGCCTGCATTCATCGGGTTGCGTGGTTTTTCAGAAGTCCTTTAAGTGCGATAATAAGGAAGGTTACCGTACTGAAACCATTTACCTCCATAAGTTGATCGCCGAGCGCTATTTGCTCCACACCCGCGTGGGGGAGCGCAAATTGGTCGGCAGCCTAAATGGCGACAAACTCGATTGCCGGCTCACCAACCTGGAGTACCGAAGCCGCTCGGTCGCCAGCCGCAAGCGGCGCACTTCGAGTAAGCTAGGCTACACCGGCGTTTACAAGGAGAATAATCGCTTCCGGGCCGTAATCTCCGTGAATCGTCGCAGCGTACACATCGGTATGTACGCCACTCCGGAAGAAGCTGCCCTGGCCTACAACCGAAAATCCGTGGAGCTCTACGGGAAACTGGGAAAAATTAACCGGATCCGTCCCCACGGGGCCTCGGGAGACACCCAGACCGGTTAGGAAGCCCCGAAGCCGGAGGCTGGCCCCCGGAAACTTCCGCTAACCGGCGGTAGCGACCGCCCGCGTGATTTCCCGTTTACCCACGGGGCCCGGTAGGGCTTCCACCCGGAAGCCCGCCGCGCGCAGGTTGCGTTTAAATTGCCCCTTAGCGCAATAGGTGACCAGGGCGCCGCCCGGGCGCAGGAGTTCGTGACAGCGGGTCATGGCCGCCACCGTCCAGAGCTCTGGCTGATTTTCGGGCGCGAAGGCATCGTAGAAGATAACATCGAAGGCGGCCTGATCCTCCAGCTTGGCCAGGAGAAAATCCTCCCGGCGCTTGTGAAAGGTGAAGTTGGCAGTCAGGGGATGGTCCGTGCCCCACGTACCGGCGTGCAGCACCTGCAAATCCGCTGGCTCAAGGCCTAAAATTTCTGGATAGTTGAGGGCCGCGGCCAACGCTTCGCCAATTGGAAAGGGCTCAAGGGTGAGGTAGTAAACTCTGAGGGCCGGGTAAGCGGTGGCTAGTGTGCGCACCAGTAAAGCGTTGAGCCCGGTGCCGAACCCAAGCTCCAGAATTCGGAGTCCCCCGTGGGGCAGGGTCGGCAGCAAGTCTGTTACCCCGGCCCGGAGGAAAATGTGTTCGCTTTCCTGAATGGCGCCGTGACTGCTGTGGTAGCTCACGCCGAAGCGCTCACTCCGGAGACTATGGCTGCCGTCTTCGGTCAGGTAAAGCGCGGGTGGCTCCAACACTAAGCTGTCTGCCGGAGTTCGTCGACGCGGATATCGAGGTGGCTGGCATCGTAGGTACTTTTGCCGTCCTTGATCAGTAAAATCTGGGGGGATTCGTGGCGCACCTCGAATTCCTCGGCGATGTAGGCGCTCACATCGCGGTGGCGCAGTAAATCAAGGTAGTAGGTCTCCAGATTATTGTCTGCTATATCCCATTGCCGCTCCAGGCGGTTTTTCGCCATGCTGCTGATGGGGCAGCTCGTGCTGTGCTTGAGAATGAGGCAGGGCACCAGGTGGCTGCGTTCGATGAGGGCCTCAACGTCGTGTACGCTGGTGATGGGATTCCAGTTCATGGGATAAGGTTGTCCGACTTAACAAAAGGAGGACAAACGGCCATGCTTGCACCTGCGTCCCCGCAACATAGGCGACGCTAGAAGAGCAGCGTCAGTAGCGAGGAAACAAGGTCGTTGAGGGAAAGGTTGGTAGGACAACCAATGCCCCGGTTGCAGGAGGGCAGCAAGAGCAACGTGGCAGCGGCCAGCAGGAGGGAGGTGGGCTTGGGAGATTTCATAGTTTGCATCTGCGGGGAACGCTTGTTACTTTTGCCCCCCAAAGTACAACCCAACATGGCCAGAAAAATTGCCCTACGCGACGCCCTTAGGGAAGCGATGACCGAAGAAATGCGCCGCGACGCGAGCGTGTTCCTGCTCGGGGAGGAAGTAGCCCAGTACAACGGGGCCTATAAGGTGAGCAAAGGTATGCTGGACGAATTTGGCCCCATGCGGGTGATCGATACACCCATCGCCGAGTTGGGCTTTGCCGGTATCGGCGTAGGAGCGGCTATGAACGGCCTCAAGCCCATCGTGGAGTTCATGACCTGGAACTTTGCCGTCCTGGCCTTCGACCAGATCATCAACAATGCTGCCAAAACCCTCAGCCAGTCGGCCGGACAGTACAGCTGCCCGATCGTCTTTCGTGGCCCCTCCGGCAGCGCCGGCCAGTTGGCCCAGCAGCACAGCCAGAGCTTCGAGAGCTGGATGGCCAACACTCCCGGCCTGAAGGTGATTTCCTGTACCGATCCCGCCGACGCTAAGGGCCTGCTCAAAAGCGCCATCCGCGACCCCGACCCCGTCTGCTTCATGGAGTCGGAACTGCTCTACGGCTACGAGGGGGAGGTGCCCGAGGGCGAGTACCTCGTCGAGATCGGTAAAGCTGCCGTAAGGCGCGCGGGTACCGACGTCACCCTGGTCAGCTACAATAAAATGATGCTGCCCACGCTGGAAGCCGCCGAGCTTTTGGAGCAAGAAGGCATCAGTGCCGAGGTCATCGACCTGCGTACGATCCGTCCGCTGGACCGCAAAACGATCATCGAGTCGGTCAAGAAGACCAACCGCTGCGTCGTCATCGACGAAAGCTGGCCCTTCGCCGGCATCAGTGCCGAGGTGGCCTACGAAATCCAGAAGTCGGCCTTCGATTACCTGGATGCCCCCGTCATTCGCGTCAACAGTGCAGACGTCAACCTGGGCTACGCCGCCGCCTTTGTAGAGGAGTTCCTGCCCAGCGCCGAGAAGATTGTGCGCGCCGTCAAGGAAGTAGCCTACGCTAAATAGTTGGCCTGGCTCCCGACCTGCGGTCGGGTATGTCGCCCCGACCGCAGGTCGGGAGTTGAGCCTTGAACCGGCCCAGTCAGCGTATCCGTTCGTTCGCTAGAAAGAGTACGTCGGTCCCGCTTTCCCGCCACCGCCGTTCCACACCGCGCGGGACGGGAGCGAAATTAAGCGTAAAGGAGCCCAGCGCGAGGTCGGTATCGCCATCGCCGTCGTAATCACCGGCCTCCAGGATGAGCCAGCGGCCGTCAAGGGCCAACGGCGTCGTGTGTGCGGTAAAGTGGGGGGAGGCCCCCCCCCGGTATTCCAGGTACACGAAAGTGGCTCCGGGGCGGTGCTCGAAATCGGCGAAGTTGCAGGCCACGGCCAGGTCCGTATCACCATCCGCATCGAAGTCCCGAGCAACCACCCGCGTCGCGCCCGGTAGCGGCTGGAAGTAGATCTCCGTGAACCCCTGGCAACCGTCATTCGCGTATACCCGCACGCCGTGGTAGGGCTTACGCACGATGGAGTAGTCGGCGTTGTCGCCGTGGGTGGTGACGAGGTCCAGATCGCCGTCGCCGTCAAAGTCCACCAGCTCGAACCAGCTCGTCCCCCATACGGGGGGGAATTGGAGGACGGTCTCCCGCCGGAACCCCCCGCCGGGCAGTTGGTAAAACACATCGATGCCCTCGTCTCCCTGGGCGTGGAGGCTAACGAGGTCCCGGCGGCCGTCGCCGTCGACGTCGCGGGCCACCACGCGGATGCTCCCGGGCTTGCCGCTCAGGCGTTCTTGGTCGTAACCACCCTTGCCGTCGGGCCGCAGCAGCGTGAGTGCCCCGGTGTAATTGCCGTATTCGCAGACCACAATTTCTGCAGCTCCATCGCCGCTCAGGTCCTCGCTCAGGAAGTAAACCGGCCGGTGCAGGCTGTCCGCGATGATGGATAAATGTTCTCCCGTCGGGCGAAGCAGGCGGCCGTTGTGCCCTTCGGTGGGGTAGATGGTGCCGATTTCGAGTAGCAGGGGCTGGCTCGAGCCGGCTGTATAGTGGGTGATC
This sequence comes from Lewinellaceae bacterium, assembly GCA_963710195.1. Lineage (GTDB taxonomy): Bacteria > Bacteroidota > Bacteroidia > Chitinophagales > Saprospiraceae > Neolewinella. The sequence goes on along the minus strand of CAVPZF010000008.1, from coordinate 579,832 downwards.
GGGGCGCGGGCCGCGTATATTTCGGTTGGGGTACCGCCGGTGAGCGCAACGCGGGTGAGTTTGCCGTAGCCGTCGCCCACCAGCAGGCCGTCCGGCCCCTGACCGAGGTAGGTGACCACAGACCCGTCCCGGCCATCCACATCGAGGGGATAGGCAGTGAAGCCGCGCAGGGAATCAGGGGCCAGCGGGGTGGGGGCGGCCAGCGTATCGGGGGCTCCCTGAAGCACGTACTGGCGGATGGCTTCCCAGTCCTGGGCGGGCAGGGTAGGGGCATCGGGGTAAAAGCCCCCGGTGCGGACGCGGCCAAACTCTTCGGGGGATACGTGGCGACCGGGTGCGTAGCCCGAAGTTCGGATACCCATACGCGCCGCCATTTCGGGCAGGACACTTTGCTCCCAGACTTTGCGGGGCAGGGAAGCGGGTGCGGGGGCCAGGTGACAGGAACCACAGTGACGGGTGAACAGCTGCTCCGCCGTAGGCTCAGGTGCGCAGCGCGGCAGGCACACGGTGCCGAGGGACAGCAAGAGGAAATAAAGTACGAAGGGGCGCATGCGGGGGAGTCCGGGGGACGGGGTGAAGATACGCACCGCACCCGCGTCCGCGCCCTCCGTGCTATTTTGGCGGCATGGAATCGATTCAGGTCATCGCCTTTGACGCGGATGATACCCTCTGGAACAACGAACCGTACTTCCGCGCCGCGGAGCACGAGTTCTGCGCGCTACTGGCCGACTACCTCCCCCAGACGGAGGTGGAGCGGGAACTGTTTGCGGTGGAGATGCAGAACCTCCCGTTGTACGGCTACGGCATTAAGGCCTTCACGCTGAGTATGGTGGAAACCATCGGACGGGTCTGTAAGCAGCGGGCGAATTACGCGCTGGTCGCCCGAGCCGTGGAGATCGGCCAGGAAATGCTGCGCCACCCCGTGGAACTGCTGCCCGGCGTCAGGGATACCTTACGCGTCGTCCATGGCCATTACCGCCTGGTGCTGGCCACTAAGGGCGATCTGCTCGACCAGGAGCGGAAGCTCGAGCGCTCCGGATTGGCCGACTACTTTCATCACATCGAAGTGATGAGCGACAAGCGTACGGCCAATTACCGCCGGCTGATTGGCCACCTTGACTGCGCGCCCGCAGCGTTTCTGATGGTGGGCAACTCGGTAAGATCGGACGTCCTGCCGGTGCTGGAACTCGGAGCCCACGCCGTGCACGTTCCCCACCACACCACCTGGGCCCACGAAGAGGCGGAGATTGACGGGGCCACACCGCGCTTCCACCAGGTCGGGCAACTTACGGATCTGCTAAAACTCCTTCCTTGACGTACCTCGATATGGAAACCTGGCCCCGCCGCGACCACTTCCATTTCTTCCGGGGCTTCGATGAGCCCTTTTTCGGCCTGACGGTGCGCCTAGACGCGACCGCTGCCTACGCACACTGCAAGTCGGCGGGGCACTCGTTTTTCCTGTACTACCTCCACCACTGCCTGACGGCCGTTAATGCCGTGGACCCCTTTCGCTACCGCATCGAAGGCGAGCGGGTGGCGGTGTACGACCGGATAAACGTGTCGGCCACGATCGGGCGGGCGGACGGCACCTTCGACTTTTCGTACATTCTCTATGACCCGGACTTCGCCACCTTCCGGGCCAGCGCCGAAGTGGAGATTGCCCGGATCCGTTCCGGTAGTGGGTTGAACCCCAGGGTATCGGGTAAGGACGTAATTCACTTCAGCGCGGCGCCCTGGCTCGATTTTACCGCCCTGAGCCACGCCCGCCACTACGGCCGGGAGGATAGCTGCACCAAGATATCCGTAGGTAAATTGACCGAGCGGGACGGGAAGCTCGGCATGCCCGTGTCCATCCACGGCCATCACGCCCTGCTGGACGGGCTTCACGTCGGACAGTTCGTAGATACCTTTCAGCGGCTGATGGACGGGGGGGAGTGACTACTTAGGGCCTTGCTTTCGGCCCTGTCTAATGAGAAAGCGGACCAGGAAATATACCAGGGCTGCAAGCGTCAGCAGGGGGAGGAGGACGAGCAGGGCATTACCAAAGGTCATGGGGGGGTGGATTTCGGCAAATTGTTGGACCTTGTCGGATCATGAAACGGATCCTCCTGGCCCTGATTTGTAGCGGCGTTTGCCTAACGGCGGTAGCCCAGTCCGGTTCACCCCGCGACAGCTGCGCCGCCTACCGGCTCGGGATCGAGGAGCTGCAACAGCTGCCTGGCATGACCGTCCGGCTGGCCTTTCATTTCGTCGCCCTGCCCGACGGCCGCAACTTCGCGCCTGAGGCCGAGCTGGAAAAACTGCGGGCGGCCACTTTTTTATACTACGTCCTCGGAGAAATGAATACCCGCATGCGCGTAGCCGTGCTGGACTACCCGCCCTCCCGCGACACCCGCCTGCGCTTTGCGCTGGTGAACGGTCCGCAGGAGCCCCTGGCCAGTTGCTTCTTTTACGGCAACCGAGACAAGGTCGTACCCCTCGACGGGGCGATGAACGTTGTATTCACCGACTACCGGGGGCGGGGCAAGGCACCCGACGGCGCCATCACCGGCACCGGCAGCAACCGCATCACGGTCTACAACCGATTGCAGACTTACCTGGCCGGCTCGCAGGACACCTGGACCGTCGCCCGGCTAATCAACCACGAGTTCGGCCACACCCAGGGCCTCGACCATAGCTTTAAGTGCGATAACCCCTGCGCGGGCATCGACCTGGAACCCCGGGAGGAGTGCTTTGGCGTGTGCACCACCAACAACGCCGGCAGCACGGCCGGGACCAACTGCTACGGCGGTTCCGAACGGGCCTTGATGATGGGTTACGGCACCCAGCTGAGCCTGACGGTTTGCGAAACGGAGCAGTTGTTGAACTACCTGCTCAATCATCCGCGGCCCTATATCAACTTCGATCGGTGCACGCCCCGCCCCGCCACTCCGCCGCAGGTCTTCCGTGGGGCGGGGACGCAGGTGTTGGGCGGTGGCCGCAAGCTCTACTTTCAGGACCTCATCGTGGGCGCAGGGACGACCCTCGCAGTTCGCTGCCCGGTCGAGATGGCCCCCGGTACCTCCGTGCTCGTGGAAGCGGGTGGTCAACTAGTGATCGACGGCGGCAGCCTGACGAACGCCTGCCCTACCCGTGGTTGGGGCGGCATCCGGGTGGCCGCCGGGCCGGGTGGGGGTGTGCCGCCGGTGGTACTCCGCAACGGGGGGCGGGTGGAGGAGCGGGTGCGGGCGGTTGGGGTGCCTTTTCCTTACTGATGGGAAGCGGACAGCCACCGGCCCTCCTTGTCCGCTTTTTTCCCATCCTGCCGGTAATTCGATGGAGTACTTCCGGGTGCTGACACGAAAGGGGTGGTGACAGTAGTTTGCCTCCCTATTCGTCGACGCGGGCGGTTGACGGTAGAGCAAAATCCGCTACGGCGGGAAGTGCTTTACCAAAACGGGTAAACCTTCTCCCCGTGCCCCTTCTAATTCCCCACCGAGGCCTTCCAGAACCCCCACCACTGATCTGATTATCCTCGACGCCGGCCTGAGCGGGCTCACCCTGGCTTACCGCCTGCGCGAGTCCGGCTTATCGGTACGCATCCTCGAAGCCCGGGAAACTCCCGGCGGACGTATCCGCACTGTATATGCGGAGGACACCGCCCCCCTGGAGATGGGAGCCACCTGGCTGGGTGGCAAGCATACGGCCCTCTGGGCACTGCTAGAGGAACTAAACCTGGGAGTATTCACCCAGCGGCAGGGAGCGTACGCCCTATGGCAAGCGGAAGGCGGTGGCCCACCCCGGTGGGTGCAGCTTCCCCCGAATCCGGACCCCAGTTATCGCATCCGGGGCGGGTCTAGGGCCCTGATCACCGCCCTGGCCGGGCACCTGCCGGCGGGGATAATTATTACCGAAGCGCCAGTAAGCCACCTGCGGCGGGAAGAGGGTGGGGTAGTGGTCGCTGCTCCCGGTGGGGAATGCCGCGCTACCCGGCTTGTCTCCACCCTGCCCCCCGACCTGCTCTTTCGCTCGGTTACCCTAAATCCGCCGCTACCAAATGATTTGCACCGCCTCGCCGCGGCGACCGACACCTGGATGGGCCACTCGATCAAGGTGGCCCTTACCTACGCCCGTCAGAACTGGCGCGATGACGGCGGCAGTGGTACGCTCTTTAGCAATGCCGGGCTGGTCACGGAATGCTACGACCATTCCGACGCCAATGATACCGCTTTCGCCCTCAAGGGCTTCGTGCATCCGGATTTACACGCCCTTCCCGCGCAGGAGCGCCACAAACTAATTATCGACCAATTAGTGCGCTGCCACGGAGATTGGGCCGGCGATCACACCTCCTAAACCGAGGCGCTGTGGCGCGCCGAAGCCCGTACCGTGAGCCCCGGCGCCCCCGGGCTGCCGCCCCACCAGTACCACGGCCATACCGCCTGCCGCCGACCGCAGTGGGGAGGTCACCTGGTACTGGCCGGCACGGAGACGGCTCCCGGATTTCCTGGTTACCTGGAGGGTGCCGCGCGGAGCGCGGAGTGGGCGGCGGGAGCGCTACTTCGCCCAGATCCACTTTCGCACCACCGCTAAGTAGCCTAGCATGACTAAAGCTGCATCCCCCGCCCGCCGGCTGAGTTGCGCCATTCGGTCCTGGTCGGTGAGGCCCACACCATGCTCTAGGATTACAAACACGATCGTGTAGGCGATGGTAGGGCCAGTGATGCAAAGTGCGAGGTATCCGAGGTATCTTCCGATCGTTTGCATGTCAGTAGGAATAATGTGGCCCTTTCATTTAATCTACTTTCGGTAGTAAGCGAACCATTCCTTTAGCTGTCGGGGTCGCAGTGTTTAAGTGGAGATGAGTATAGTGGATATACTTCGATACTCTACGCGGCGGCAGTGTATGAGAAGTGAGGGGTTGATAGCTAAAAAAGCGGTAGCCTGAGCGAGGACACTAACCTAAAGATGACTAAACAAGAAAGAATGCTTACCTGCCCAGACTGCACGAGTGAAAAGATAATTATTTACGGCCAGACTCACCACGGATAATAGCGTTACCAATCTAAAAACTGTCAGCGGCAGTTCGTCGCCCGCAACGATCACTAGATTGACGAACAGACCCGGACCTACATCGAAAGGCTGTTGTGCGAGCGGATCAGTTTACGCGCCATCTGCGGGGCGATGCAGGTCAGCATGACCAGGTCGATGGACTTTGCCGCCTCGATCTGGGAGCAGACACCGTCCGACCTCGGTGTAGACTATGAGTTGCTGGACAACTTGACGGATTAAGAGTTGCAAGGTGTTGAATTACAGGTAGATGAGATGTTATCATTCGTGGAACGTAAACGAAATTAGCAGTGGATGTAGGTGGCCTACTGTCCGGCAATCAAGCAGGATTTGGCCTTCCATGTCGGCGGAGGATCAGAGCAGATGTGCAGTGGCTCCTGGACAAACTGCTCAATCGGTTGCGGCAAAGTTGCTCGTTTGCTACGGACTATTGGCAGGCCTACAACCCAACTATTCCGAAAAAACAGCACCGAACGAGTAAGGCACTGACGTACCACATTAAAGGCTACGCTACCGGGGTACGTGCGGGGGTAAGTCGGCTGGGTACGGCGGAGCATCTCGTTCTGTAACAAGCTCACCAACCATGTGGCCGCAATCGGCTACTTTTTCTGACAACGCAATCTGACTACCCACCATTACTTGTGATACACTGCCGAAAAATCATCTATTTTCAAGTTCAATTTTGTACTTGGATTCGCTTGATATCAAGTATCTGATCATAGATAACTTTTTCGTCATAAGTTAAAAACGTGTACATTACAACAAAGGGCCATAGTGAAATAGCAAAGCATTTTAAAGTGCTTCTGAGCAGTAGATGATATAGAGATATTTCTTGCCTGGTATTGATATAGATTATTCTTGTATCTCTAACTTTTTTTATTGCCGAAATGTAATCGATTGCGGTCCAGTATAATACAGATGAAAGTAGGTAAATTGAGATTGGCTTTGGGCCCAATTTAGGTAAGTTGTCAATCGTACATTTATCGCACTTAACTACCAACGGAACAAAGCCATATGCCAAATACAAGATAAGGCTGGATAAAAGGAGACCTATAAAAACATCTACAACAAATAGAGCAAATCGGTTTGTAAGTGGCATAGTAGAGATAATTTATATGAAATTTGCCCCCTTGTGAAGTCACAAGGGGGCACAAATTTAAAACCAATCAGGAAACAGCCAAGATACGGCGTATCCCACATAATACATTGGCTCCTTGCCTTTTTGAAGTGGGCAGGACTCTTTGTCCCCTCCACCAAAAATTGATCGGATATCGCAGGATTGTATAGGTTTCATAGTTTATTGATTACAGTTATTGCCTTCTCCATCATTAAATCCTTCAATGAAGCTGTCGCTATCTGAGTATATCCAGGCTCCAAAAACTGCTCCCCCAGCGTACAGACCCCATGCGATCCAGGGGACGATCCCTCCGTTAACATCAATGATTTCGGTATGATTAAGATTTGTCATAATTTATAAATTTTGTTTATTAAAAAAATGCTTTGTCAGCGAGATAGCCAAGCATCAGGCCAGTGGCTACGCCCCCTAGGGTAATTAATCCATAAACAGCGAGGGCCGGAAGCACACCGCCGTCAATCTGATCTAACTCAAAACTTTGAATAGGTTCCATAACTTGATTATTTTTGATTGTAATGAGATAAAGTATTTTGGATAAGTGAAGTAAGTTATTCAAAAGTATAACGCACCTTGTATTAGATTAATTTTTATTGATAATCATAGCTAATCCTATCACACCTGCGCCGGCCCAAAGTGCATATGCTAACGGGATCAGTGGTAGTATTCCGCCATCAATAGAAGAAATATCGAAATTATTAAGCTCTTTCATAGTAATATATTTTTTAAAGTGGTTAATTGAAAATTTAGGTGAAGTCGAAATATTTAAATTGTCAGATCCACACTAGCGGTTACCAGAGGCTCTCGCGCCAAACACCGCACGCCGGTTTCCCGCCGGATACCATCCGGATGAGGGAAGAAACAGGTGATCACACAGCCAAGGCCGCCACTGATGGATTGAAGTTGTTTGATAGTCATGGTTAATAATTTAATTGGTGATGGATAGATTATTCGTGTCACTCTGCCGCTGCATCCGTTCCAGGTAATCCTCCAGGGTCAGTTCCTCGTTCCAGTCGAGGGGAAGGTGAGAGAGCAATTCATCGGCAGATTCAAATTCAGGTGAATAGTCGTCGTAAGTATTCATTCGTGTAGTAATTTTGTTTCGGAGTCGGTAGGAAGGTCTCCGTGATTTCATATTGCAAGGGTACGGGGCCTTGCTCTATTATGGGTGGAGTGGTGTTAAATTTTAGTCTCCAAGTACATTAAATTCTGATTAGTGTTAAAAGCAGCATTCTGCTCCGTAATCTGATAATGCAAAGGTGGCATAGCGTACTCTACTATGGGTGGAGTAGGGTTAATTTCCACCTATTCGGAGCATAAAATTGCGGAGGCCATCTTAGCAATAATGATGCCGCTCGGAGACTGCGGAAATTTATGGGACTGGACTACTCTGCTGTTGTCATACGCCTGAAATTCCGTAGCTCGGTTTCGGTGGTCAAGCGCGTCGGGCTGACGCGACAAGGAATACGCAAGCGGATACATAGGGAGGGCGTTTAGGAACGTTTCGCGGCAAGGTGTCCCGGGCCCTCCGTGGGTAGAGAGCGAAGTGTTGCGCCCTGAACAGAGAGGTGCTCCCCCCGCGGACGGGTCGCGGCGGCGGGCACAAAGCCAAGTTGGAGCTCGACATTTTCGTAATACATGTAGCTCTGCCGTTGATGACAGAAATGCACTGGCCCGCCCATTTCTTTTATTTCAGCCAGTAGGCGGTAGAGCAAGCTCTTCGAAATGTTGAGTTGGCTAGCGAATTGCTCTGGAGTACCCGTTCGCCGAAATTTGATGAGGCGGTGCATTCTGCGGAAGCGTTCGAATTGATTATTCATTGACATGGTTATAATAATTTTAATGTATTGTTCGATGGTGTTTATTACGCAGCCAGTCGTCGGACCACCCGACTGGGAAACTGCTTATTCCAGAGCTCCCGGTACTTTCCCTCCTCAGCTAAGAGTTCATCGTGGGTACCTTCTTCTAGTACATTTCCGTCCTCCAGGACGACGATTTTGTCCGCATCCATAATGGTGCTGAGCCGGTGGGCAATGACGATGATCGTTTTGCCCGCCGCGCGCAGCCGGTGCATGGTGTCCTGCACAAATTGCTCACTGGCGGAGTCGAGGGCCGAGGTAGCCTCGTCGAGGAGCAGGATGTCGGGATCTCGGTAAAGGGCCCTGGCAATCGCCAGGCGCTGTCGCTGTCCGCCACTCAGGTTGGTGCCGTGCTCTCCTACGTAAGTGGCAAATCCTGCGGGCAGCGACTCAATGAAGGACAGTAGGCCCAGTTCCCGGCAAATGGTGAGAATGCGCTGCATGTCGGGGGCGTAGTCACCCACGGCAATGTTTTCGATCAGGTTGCCCGCGAAGAGACTCAGCTCCTGGGGCACCACGCCGATCCGGGCCCGCAGGCTTTGATTGCTGACGTAGGTCAGGTCTACGTCGCCGATCACGATCTTGCCGTTACTCAGCGGGTAGAGTTTCTGAAGAAGGGCCGCCAGGGTAGACTTTCCCGAGCCACTTTCTCCCACCAGGCCGGTAATCTGCCCCAGGGGCAAAGTGAGGTTGAAGTCGGTAAAGACCTCCTTTCGGGAACCGTAGCTAAACGAGACTCCACGGAATCGAATGTCCCCCATCATCTCTTCCTTAAGGTCCATCAGTTCTGTAGGAGCCTCCTCTCCCTCTAGATCAATAATCTCGAACAGGCGATCCGCCGCAATCAGAGCATTCTGAATGGTTTTGTTCATGCCGATGAGTCCTTTAGCAGGCCCCGTGAAGTAGCCGATTAGGGCGTAGAAGCCCAGCAGCTCTCCCGGGGAAATGGTCCCATCAATCACGTGGTAACTCCCCACCCACAAGAGAATGATGGTGAATAGCCGGCTTATGAATTCCGAAGCATTACCGGAGAAGATCGAGTTGATCCCCGAGCGGTACGTGGTCTGTAGCAGTTTGACGAAGCGCGTTTCCGTCTTTAGGTTGGCGTGTTCCTCGAGGCCGAGTTGTTTGATCGTACGCACCGCACCCACGCTCTCCACCAACTGACTTTCCAGCTCCGCCGAGCGCTCCATCAGTTCCCGCTCCCGGCTGCGGTTGAGCCGGTTGGTGATCCAGTAGATCGCCACGTAGCAGGGCACCACGATTAGCAATACCAGGGCGAGCTTCCAGTAGTAGGTGAACATCAGCCCGAAGGAGAACAGCACGATGAAGACATTCACCAGCAGATTGATCGCTACGTCGTTGATGAAAGCGCGGATCTTCACCGCGTCGCCGATCCGAGAGATGATCTCTCCCGTCCGCATGGTATCGAAAAAGCGTTGTGGCAACCGCAACAGATGCTGGTAGTAGCCCAGAATCAGCCGGGCGTCGATGAGTTGTCCCGACCGCAGCACCATCACCGATTTCATCGCTCCGATGAAGATGCTGACGACTAAGAGGGCCAGCATCGTCAGACTCAGCAAATTCAACAGCCGGGTGTTGCGGTTAATCAGCACGAAGTCGGTGATCTTCTGTAGGTAGATGGAAGTGCTCAGGCCCAACACGGTATAAACAATGGCCCCGAAGAGCGCTTGCGTTAGCGTGCTGCGGTGGGGCTGCAGCAGGGCCCGGAAGCGGGCGAAGGTGGATACTTTTTGGTTGCCGGTCGTGAAGGTTTCATTCGGCGCGATCAGCAGCAGCACCCCCGTCCATTGCTCGCGCCACGTGGCCCAGTCGCGCTTTTCCATTTTGCCGGTGCCGGGGTCCATCACCTGCACGTACTTGTCCGTTACTTTGTACACCACGACGAAGTGGTGCAGCCGCTTATTCACGATAACGTGGGCCACGGCCGGGAACTCCGCCTCGGTCTTGAGGGCCTCCTCCGCGGCGCGCACGCCCTTGCAGCTGAAGCCCAGTTTCTCAGCGGCCTGGATCATGCCCAGCAGGTTAGTACCCTTCTGGTCGGTGCTCGCCAGCTGGCGGATGCGGGCAATGGGCAGCCCCAGTTGGTAGTGCGCGGCAATAGAGGCGAGGCAGGCGGCCCCGCAGTCCGTAATGTCGTGTTGGCGTATGGTCTTTTTCATAGTGGCTTAGTGGAAGGTGGGGTTAAACCAGTCGTCGAGCTTGTCGTGCAGTAACTGGAAGAGGGTGCGGCGGGCCAGCGAGAAGTGGGCGGTCAAGGTCATGCCCTTGCGCAGGGTGCCGACGTAGCCGTTCTTTAGCCGTAGCTCGCGGTCGTGAAGGGTGCAGGTAACCAGGAAGGCGGCGCTGCCCTCCACTTCGGTCACGTCGGTGCCGATCTCGCTGAGGGTGGCCTCGGCCAGTCCCCACTGGTTGTAGTGGAAGGCATCGAGTTGTAGCCGTACTGGCAGACCCACGCGCAGCAGGCCGATGTCGGCGGGACTCACGTAAGCTTCCACCCGCAATTTCCCGTCGGGGGAGATCTGGGCGATGGGCTGCCCCGCCCCCACGAAGGCCCCCGGCTGCAGCCCGTCGGTCTGGGTCAGGTGGCCATCGACGGGAGCGGTGATGACGTGTTGGCGGGATTGCTCCTGCACCCGCGCTAGCCGCTGCTTAAGGTCCGCCCGTTCCCGCCGGATGCGTTGCCGCTCCTGCGTCCACAGGTGGACCTGCTGCTCGGTAAGCTGGCGTTCTTGTCCTTCGAGAAGGTCGACTTCGTAGGCGGCCTGCTCCAGGTCCATGCGGGCCACGGCACCGGTTTCCATTAGTTGTTCCTGGCGCGTTAGGTGGCGGCGGGCGTGGGCCAGTTTGACTTCGGCCTCATCCACCCGCCGGCGGTGATCGCGGTAGTCACGCTGGTATACGGCCGTGCGCAGGTTGGGGAGGGCCGCCTCAGGGTCGGTGAGGGTGGCGAGGTCCTCCAGCAAGTGAGTGCGTTCGCGTAGTTGTTCCGTCACGTGATCGGCTTCGCTGCGCAATTCAACGGTGCTAACGCTCAACAACGTATCTCCCGCACAGACGGCCGCGTTTTCCCGTAGCCGGGCTAGGATAACGGTGCCACTGACGGGACTGCTTACCGGGGCAAGCTTGCGGGTGGGCCGCAGAATTCCGCGGCTCTGGCTGTTGACCTCCACCTCCACGAGGGGTAGGCAGGCCAGGGATAATAGGAGGCCCAGCACGACGGTGAGGTAAATGGTGGTGCCGGGACGGTGGTGGCGGGCGTGGAGCCCTTCCACGTTGCCTTCCACGAGCGGGAAGGGGAAGAGCCGGGGCGCTTCGGGTTGCATAGCGGTAATGTTATGGCCCCACGGCGGGGGCAGGTGATAAACGGGTCAGGCGGCTTGCCCGAGGGTGATCCGGCGGCGCATGGTCAGCCGCAGCGAAAGCGTAGTGAAAGTACCGTCGTCGAGCAACGGATAGGTGCCGCCCTCGATCTGGTAGGGGCCGCCCTCCAGCTGCAGGTCCTCTACGAAACGGGGCGGCAGGTGGTAGGGATGGAGGACGGTGAATCCGCCACGGGGGAAATGGTGCCGGCGTATTTCGACGGAAATGGCGCGGTTCTCGAAGTGCAGCAGCAATCGTCCGGTTGGTGTATCCAGACGTAGGTAGGCGGGGACGCAGGTGGAGCGGCAGCGCCCGGTGGACAAATGGTCCTCCACAAAGAGCTCGCAGATGCCGAGGGAGCTGCAATCGGTGTATTCCGGGGAGCCCAGCCGGACCATCACGCCCAGGCCCGCGCGGCAGTCGCGCAGGTAAGTGAGGTAAGGAGTAATCAGGGAGTGCATCATGGGTAGTTAAGTGTCGGGGTAATCGTTCTTCACCCGTTGTAGCACAAATATCTTTCCATACATCCGTACGAAAAAGGACACAAAACGGGTCCCCGTTCCTAATGAATTAGGTGTCGTCGTTCCCAATAATAAGGTTAACTACCTGAGCGTCAACAATTTTTGGCTAAGGCCGCGGCCCGCTCCGTCAGCCCGACGAGCTCCTCCACGCTCAGCTGCTCGGGCCGCCGCTGGAAAATATCGTCCTCGACCAGCACCTCGGCCGGGAAGATGGATTTCAAACTGTTGCGCAGCATTTTACGTCGTTGGCCAAAGGAGGACTTCACCAAGTGCTTGAACAGGCTGTAGTGTTCGTCGGCCACCAGCGGCGTTTCTCGCCGGACGAGCCGGATGACCGCGCTCTCGACCCGCGGCGGCGGCGAGAAGTTGCCGCGGCTGACGTTCAGAGAAAGGGAGGGCACGTAGCGCGCCTGCACCAGGATGCCGATGACCCCATATACCTTGTTGCCCTCCCCACTCAGCACCCGGTCTGCCACCTCTTTCTGGAACATGCCCACCAGCTCCGGGATAAGCCGGTAGTTGTCGAGCAGCTTGATCAGGATCTGGCTGGAGATGTTGTACGGGAAGTTGCCGATCAGACCGAAGGGGCGGCCGGCGAAAGTGTCCTGCAGTTCGACTTTGAGGAAGTCGCCCCCGAGGATATCGTCCCGCAGCTCGGGGTAGTGGGCCTGGAGGTGGGCCACCATGTCGCGGTCGGCCTCGACGACCTTCAGGTTAAAATCGTCGTGGCGCTCGAGCAGGTATTTGGTGAGCATGCCCTGCCCCGGACCTACCTCGAGTACGTCCCGGTACTGTCCGGTCAGCACGAGCGCCTCCGCGATTTGCCGGGCGTAGTGTTCGTTGTTGAGGAAGTGTTGGCCGTAGGATTTCTTAGCACGCATGCCGCGAAGATATGGTGTGCCCACCCCGCACTTCGCGCGCCGCCGCCGCCGTTTGCGAACCTCCAGGCAGCCGCGTCCCTTCTTCCAACATGAACGACCGCTACTTCATTCCCGCCGACGCCCACGAGGGCTGCGTTTGGGTCGCCGGCCAGCGCCGCCTCTACTTCACCACGACCCGCAAGGAGGATCCCCCCAACGTCGCCTTACACTACCTGGATCTTAGCGACATCGACCTGGACGCCCTCGCAAAGGGGCTCGACCCAAAACAGCTCGAAACACTGGAAGCCCAGGTTTGGGTGGAAAATACAAACGTAGCCAACAGCCTGTGCCTGAGCCAAGACGGGAAGTCACTCCTCCTGGCCCAACAAGGAGACCAAGAAACCCCCAGCCGTCTGGTGCGGGTGGGATTGGCGGACCAGTCCACGAACGTACTTTTCGAAGCGTACCAGGGCAGGCCGCTCAACAGCCTAAACAAAGTAATCGAAAGCCGGGGCGGCCACGTGATCGTCAGCGACCCCGACTACGGCTTCCGGCAGGGCTTCCGGCCGGTGCCCGAACTCGAGCCCAGCCTGTACGTGCTGCCCAAATCAGGTGATCCGTTTGCCTTCGATGGTGGTCTGGAGATGCCCCACGGTATTGCGCTGAGCGCGGACGAGCGCTATCTCTTTGTGACCGACACCAGCAACGACGGCGCGCACGCGGACGCGATTGAGCTGGGTCGCCGCCGTTCGGTTTTCCGGTTTGCTTTTGCTGCGGACAGCGGTCGGATTACGGGCGAGGGAGATCTACTGTTCACCGTTGACCAAGGCGTACCCGACGGCAGCTTCACCACCCCCGAGGCCTTGTTGGTGGGCGGCGGTGACGGCATCTACGTCGCGGATGCCGCAGGAAAGCTCCGCGGCAAAATCCCGCTCGAGCACACGGCCGTCAATTTGTGCGTAGTGGGCACACACCTGTTCGTCACGGCGGACGAGGGCGTGTACTTCGTCCCCAACTGGGAACGCTTAGTCAGCTGAGCCGCCGCAGCGCCAGCCACGCCAACAGGGAAGCGCCGGTGATCAGGCAGGCCTCATCGACGTCGAAGGTGTCGGTGTGTACCGGTCGGTCCGCCTGGTCGCCCTCCCCCTTCACGCCGAGCCGGTAGAAGCAGGCGGGCAGGTGGTGGGTGTAAAAGGCGAAATCTTCTCCCGTCATCCGGAGGGGTAGGTCGACGACACGGTCCTCGCCCAGCAGCGTGCGGGCCTCGGCCTGCGCCCAGTGGGTTAGAGGCTCATCGTTGTTGAGGAAGGGGTAGCCGTGGGCCACAGTGAGCTTCGCGCTGCCCCCGAGGGCGGTGGCCATGCCCTCGGCCGTGCGCTTTAGGCGGCAGTGTAGTTCCTTGCGCCAGTCCTCATTGAGCGTCCGCAGGGTACCCTCCAACTTCACGGCATTTGGGATGACGTTCGTGGCGCCCCCTACACTTTCGATGCGTCCGAAGGTGAGCACCACGGGTAGGGTAGGGTCGGTCTCCCGACTCACCAGTTGCTGCAGGGCCGTGATGATCTGCGCGGTGATGACGATAGGGTCGACGCCCTGGTGGGGCATGGCGCCGTGGCCCCCGCGCCCCGTCACGGTGAGATAAAGCTCGTCGGTACTGGCCATATAGATGCCGGGACGAAAGCCGACGCTGCCGGCCGCCAGGGGAGGATGGACGTGCTGGCCGAACAGGGCCTGTGGGGTCGGATTCCGCAAGGCTCCGTCTTCGATCATCAGCGTAGCCCCGCCCGGTAGTTTTTCCTCGCCCGGCTGGAAAAGGAGGCGTACGCTGCCCCGCAGTTCCTGCTTCAAGGCTTGCAGGATACGTGCCGCGCCGATCAGGGCCGCGGTATGCACATCGTGGCCGCAGGCATGCATGATACCCGAGTGCACCGAGCGGTAGGGTACGTCGTTGGCCTCCTGGATGGGCAACGCATCCAGGTCCGCGCGCAGGGCTACGGTGGGCCCGCTGCCGCCCCCTATCTCGGCGATCAGTCCGGTGCCCGCTACCCGGCGGTGGGGGATGCCCAGGGCACGCAGTTGCTCGGCGACGTAGCGGACGGTGGCGTGCTCCTCAAAGCTCAGTTCGGGGTGGGCGTGGAGGTGACGGCGGTCGCTGAGGCTAGCGGCGGTGTGTTCTTGGGCGAGGGCGCGGACGCGGGTGCTAAGGTCGTTCATGGGCTGAGGTCCTTTTCTAGCGCAGTTCTACGCTTTCGATGCGGCTCCCGGGCAGCAAGCGGTCCACCACGTCCTGCCCGGCGATCACCTCCCCAAAGATGGTGTACTTCCCGTCCAGATGCGGCGTGGCCCGGTGGGTAATGAAGAACTGTACCCCCTCCGTGTCTTTGCCGGCACTGGCCATGCCCAGGAGTCCGGGACGATCCCAGTGTAGGTCCGGGGTTTCTGTCCGAACGATGAAGTTTTCGGAGCCAAAGCCGTCCCCTCGCGGTCCTCCCCCCTGGGCCACGAAGTTGGGGACGACGCGGTGGAATACCTTGCCGTTGTAGTAATCGCGCTCCACGAGTTCCAGGAAACTGCTCACGGTGGCGGGGGCCACGTTCGGCCAGAGGGATAATTTGAAGGGCCCGGCTTCGGTAGTCACCACCACCTGCCGCTCGCCGGCGTCGGTCAGGAGTTTCCAATCGATGGCCCGCGCCCGGTTATCCTCTCCTACTGGTACTTCCTCCGTACGGTCCCGCAGGGCATTGCTAGCGGCGAACACTTCGGCATAGGTTTCCCCTTGCCGGGGCAGCTCAAAACCCGCCAGGGCCTTGTCGACCCAGCTAAGGTCGCTGTAGTAAGGAAGGTAGGGTGCTGGATCGGCGGCGAGTGCCCGGGCGGCATGGTAAGCGGGTCCTTCCTCCCTCCCCTCCACCATTTGGCGAAAGTAGCCGGCTAATTCCGCGCGGACGCGGCGGCTACTGGCGCGGAAAAAAGCGTCAAAATCAGCCCGCTCGCCAATGGCCTGCAGGGTCTCGGCGGCGGCGGTGCGTACGACGGGTTCCCGCGCCTCCTGGTAGTACTGGTACAGGATGCGGTACATCCAGGGAAATTCCCCCAGGGCGCGCAGGACATCGGCCCGAGCGTAGGGAGATTCCAGCTCAGCGTACTGCCGCTGGAGAGTAGTCCGGATCCGGTCGCGGTAGTCGGTCAGGAAGGGGGAAAGGTGGCGGTTCGCGGCCCGGATGAGCCGGAGGTCCAGGTGATTCGGCAGGGGGTTGCCGGCGAGCTGGAGGTAAAGCGGCGCATCGGCCTCGGTGCCGTTAGTGAGCAAGAAGTCCGCAGCAGCCCGGGCCACCAGGGGGTGGGGGTCACGCAGGGCGTCGATTACGGACTCACGCACGGTGGCGTACTCGAAACCATTGAAGGCCTGCAGCACCTCCACTCGCTCGCGCCAGTCGGTTGTAGTTTCCATGCGTCGCAGCAGCGCAATGCGTGCCGCCGCCGAACCGCTGCGACCCAGGGTGCGGATTATTCCCATGGCTACGACGGCATCGTCCGTTGTCCGAAGCGCCTGACGTAGTCCTCGCTCTTGTAGGGAGTCGACTACGAACTCGATACGGTGGAGGTAGTGAGCGGCCGGGTGACGGACTGCCGGAACCGCTTCAGGGCTGAGTACCCAGTCAACCATCACCGCATCAGAGGCGGGGGTGCGCTCCCCACGCAGCCCCGCGTAGTAAATTCCCCAGGCGCGGCCGGCCAGCAGTAAGGTGTCCTCTTGGGTATAGGTAGTTACCGTCACCAGGTAATCCGCCATACGTGCGCTCCCCGTTTTGCCCACCGCTTCCAACACAGTTGCGTTGAAGCGTGGGGAGACAGCTCCCCGATCGAAGGCAGCCGCCAACCGATCAGCCATCCCTGGATTGCCGGTTTGCCCCAGGGCATAGGCGGCCGCTGTGCGCACTTCCGCTACGGGATCAGCCAGGAGCACCACGAGCGAATCGCGCACAACAAGCGGGAGCGTAGGAAAGCTGCCCAGGGCGCGAGCCGCCAAAAAACGGGTGGGGACATCGTCGCTGCCAAGGGCTATCAGCAGGCTATCCTCCTGACGCGCGTTCTGCCACTCCGCGATCCGCCGCATCAGGGGATCATCCAGGCTAATGAGCAGGGGAGCGGTGGCAGCCTCCTCGCTAGGAGGGATGCAGGCAGGAAAGGAGAACAACAGCAGGACGGAGAGCACGCGAATGAACATGACCTAAAGGTAAGCCGTCACCGGCGGAGGAGCCCAGCCCGTTGCGTACCTTTGCCGCCCTAAACGCCGCTTTACGTATGATCCAGCGTATCCAAACCATCTACCTCTTTTTGGCCTCCCTCTGCTCCTTCGGTCTTTTTACCGCAGACCTAGCCGAGACGCCCGCTCCGGTCATCGGCAGCCAGGTCTTCAACGATGCCCAACTGACCGTTTTCGACAGTCCACTGCTCATCGGTGGAGCGGTCGGCGCTGGGCTCCTGGCCCTCATGGCTATTTTTCTGTTCGGCAACCGGCGCCTGCAAAAGGTGCTCTGTAACGTAGCCATTCTGATCACCTTGGCCTACGCCGCCTACGGGGCCCTTCTCTGGATAAATGACCTGGCTGCGGAACAGGCCGGTCCGGACTTCGGCGTAGCCCTGCCCGTACTCACGGTTGTCTTTGCCCTGCTGGCCGCCCACTTCATTAGCAAGGATGAGAAACTGGTCCGGAGCGCCGATCGCTTGCGGTAAGGGGGGGCAAGGGATTACCTCGCCCCCTTTACAACTTAATTTCATCATCCTTACCATCAAAAAACTTGAAGGTCGTGATGGGGAAGTCGTTGTCGGACTGGATGTCCAGCCAGCGGTAGTGTTTCATGTACCACTTCATTTGGGCGCTGGGGAGGCCGCGCTTGAGGAAGGCGGAGATGTAGGGGTGGACTTTTAGCTTGAGCTTAGCCTTGGGCCGGGCGTCCATGATAAAGTTGAGGTCGCGCTCGATTTCGTCGGTGAGGAGGATGGTGGCGTTAACCTTGCCCGTCCCGTTGCAGGTGGGACACTTTTCTGCCGTGGTAATCTTGACCTCCGGGCGGACGCGCTGCCGGGTGATCTGCATGAGGCCGAACTTGCTTAACGGCAGAACGGTGTGCTGGGCGCGGTCATTTTTCATGGCGTTGCGCATCGTGGCGGCCAGTTTTTTGCGGTGCTCGGCGTCGCGCATGTCAATGAAGTCGATGACGATGATGCCGCCAATGTCACGCAGGCGCATCTGGCGGGCGATCTCTTCGGCGGCCTCGAGATTGATTTTGAGCACGGCTTCCGTCTGGTTTTGGCTCGGCATTTTGTTGCCGCTGTTGACGTCGATGGTGTGCATCGCCTCGGTGTGCTCGATGACGACGTAGGCGCCGCTGGCCATGGTCGCCGTTTTCCCGAAACTGCTCTTGATCTGCTTGGTCACTCCGTGGGCATCAAAGATGGGCTTGCTGCCCTTGTGGTACTGCACCAGGTTAGGGCGGTCCTTGGCAATGTCCTTGACGTAGTCCTTAATGGTTTCAAAGAGCTCCTTGTTATCCACCACTATGTTGGTGAAGTCCGGCGTGAGGAGATCCCGCAGCAGTCCGGTAGTTTTATCGACCTCGCTGAGGAGCTTCGCGGGTGGAGTGGCCCCCTTTGCTTTCTCTACGATGGTTTTCCACTTCTCGACCAGTTGGTTTATCTCGTCGAGCAATTCGCCGACGCCCTTCCCCTCCGCGGCCGTCCGTACGATGACGCCGAAATTCGCGGGTCGGATGCTCTCCACGAGCAGTTGCAGCCGCTTGCGCTCCTCACTCGTGCTGATCTTTTTGGAAACGGCTACCGTTTCGCTAAAGGGGGTGATGACCAGGTAGCGCCCGGGGATGGTGATTTCACAGCTCAGGCGGGGCCCCTTGGTGCTGATGGGTTCCTTGAGCACCTGGGTCAGGACCACCTGCTTTTTGGAAAACACCTCGTCAATCTTGCCCGTCTTGACGATCTCGGGTTCGTACTTCACCTTATCGAGTTGGTGGGTAGGGAGCTTGCCTTTGATGGCGAGGTCAGCGTAGGCCTGTAGGGTCTTGACCTTCGGGCCAAGGTCCGTATAATGCAGGAAGGCGTCTTTTTTATGTCCAATATCGACGAAGGCGGCATTAAGGGGGGCGGTCACCCGCTTCACGCGGCCGAGGAAGACGTCCCCGACGGTAAATTGGTCGGTTGACCGCTGGCGGTGGATCTCCACCAGTTTTCCATCTTCTAGCAGGGCCACTTCTACTTCTTTGCCCGTGCTTGAGACGATCATTTCTTTTTCCACTGTTTAACAGGGTTGGGTAGATGCACGAATTCCCCCCACCAGCGAGACTGGACGGGAGGGTGCGAAGTGCATCCGATAAATAAGGCATACCGATTGCCGGAGTGGCGATTGCGTTACCTAGGGTCGGGCTAAAAATAGCGAGAGGATATCTACGTCTAGGGTTCGGCTGGGGTTGTCCGCCGCGCGTGAGGACACGGGCAGTGGCGGAATGTCTCTTGGCGGCTGCATCGGCGCGCGGTGGGCCAGGGATGCGGCACGGAAAGTGGGCCGTAGATGTAAAAAACGGTTGGCATCAAGCCGGGAGAACCGGCGGTTAATGCAGAATCTCGAAGAATAGCGCAACAACTGCAGTACACTCATCGCCCAAACCGGTCACGACCGGGGCACCCCAAAAGGTAACCCGGCCGTAGAAGGTATGGTGCTAATGACTAGCGGTTCTTTTTCTTGTGACGGTTCTTGCGCAGGCGCTTCTTCCGTTTGTGCGTAGCAATTTTATGGCGCTTCCGCTTTTTTCCACACGGCATAGTTTGTCGTTTAAGTTAGTAAAACAGGATAATTATTAGGGAACTCACGAGTAAATACAACCCACGAGTGAGATAAGTTTTTCCAGCGTCCCCTGGCGAGGTAACAAACGCGGGGCAAAGGTACGGCAAAAGAGGCAAAATCTACTGCAGCAACGCCGAACACTTACGTGCGTAGATGTCTGCCTCCCCGCTACGGCCCAGGTTCTCATACACTTTAGCCAGCGGGCATACTACGTCTGGATTGCCGGGGGCGAGGTCATCTGCCGTTTGGAGGCGTTCCGCGGCGCGGTCCAGCTGATTGGTCTTAATGGCCAGCTGAGCCAGGGTGATGTATACCTGGGGCTCTTCCGGATACTGCTGTTCCAGGTCGCGCAGCATGAGGATGCCCTTCATCGGATTATCCTGGGGAGGATTGTCGGTGTAGGTCAGGGCCAAATTGATGCGGTTCTCGACGTTGGTCGGGTTGAGGCTGATCGCCGCCTGGTAAGCTTGCTCGGCCTGGTCGGAACAGAACTTTCGGGTCTTCTCGTCCCTGCCCTCCTGACGCAGGCAGAGGCTGAAGGTAGTCGCCGTGATGGCCCAGGCGTCCTCGGTATTCTCAATTTCGGCAATGCGGGCCGCGTAGACCCCGGAGATTGCCGGTTGACTGGCTTTGTACCACTCCCCAGCCAGCTGTTGCAATAGGTCTACCCGAGCACTGTCTTCGTTCTGGCTCTCCAGCCGTTCCTCCAGGGTGGATAAGGTAGCCTGTTGGGCAGGCGTGAGAGCGGCATGCGCTTCTTGAATCAACGTCTGTAAGCCCGTAGTAGCTAATGGCCCGCGTTGGAAGCCTTCCTCCATCTCCGGCGCACGCACCGGGCACCCCCAATAGGTAACCAGCACCAGCAGCAGGGTGATACCCGCGGCAATCCACTGCGGTCGGCGCATCAGTCTAGGTCACTTTCGTCCTCGTCGGGTAAGTTGGATACCTTGTCCTTTACCTGCTCGACGAATATCTTGGCCGGTTTGAAGGCCGGGATGAAGTGCTCGGGAATCTCAATGGCTTTGTTCTTCTGAATGTGCCGGCCGATCTTTTTGGCGCGCTTTTTAACTACGAACGACCCGAATCCACGGATGTACACGTTCTCCCCTTCGGACAAGCTGCCCTTTACCTCCTTAAAAAAGCTCTCCAGAGCCACTAACACATCAACTTTGGCAATACCCGTTTTGTCGGCAATATTGGCTACTAAATCAGCTTTTCTCATTCTTCAGGTTTTGTCCCCGCGCACGGGCGCTCAAAAGCGCTGCAAATATCCACTTTTCCCCGGGATATTCCCTATCCGCCTCACTATTTCTTTTACTATCAACCAGTTAAGCGACGTACCACCGAGAAATTGATTTACTAAATTACCGCGGTTCACCTGCAATGAGGTGTCTCACGGGGCCCATTATCGGGCCGGCGTCCCCCGGCCCGCGACGGGCAGCTTATCTTCGCCGCTTCCCGAATTAAACCATTACCCCATGCTCTTATCCATGACCGGTTACGGCCGGGCCAGTCTCCGCCAGGAGAAGAAAACGTACGACGCCGAGCTCCGGGGATTAAACAGCAAGCAGACCGACCTGCGGCTGCGGACCTCCCACAGCCTGCACGCCTACGAGCTCGAATTGCGCAAGTTCATCCTCGACCAGGTCAAGCGCGGCAAGGTCGAGCTGAACCTGGACATTGTGGACGAAACCGGTACCGGGAAGATCAAGGTCGACCTCCCGCTGCTAACCGGACTCAGCACCAACATCTACTTCAACCTCAAAACCTCCCTGCCGGAGAGCACCATGGACGGGCTCGTACCCGCGCTACTTCGTACGCCAGGTATTCTCGAGACGGGGGCGGCCGTTCTGGGTGAGCAGGACTGGGAGCGCGTGCTGGAAGTCACCCGGCAGTGTCTGGCCAAGTTTCAGGATTACCGCCAACAGGAGGGAGAGACCCTCGCCGAAGACCTCCGCACCAGCGTCCGCGCCATCCTGGAGGGACTCGGGCAGGTTGACGACTACGCTGAACAACGGGTCACCGCCGTTCGTGAGCGGATGGAGCGCCACCTGGCTGACTACGTTGGACGCGCTAATGTGGACCAGAACCGCTACGAGCAGGAAGTGCTTTTCTACCTCGAAAAAATGGACATCCACGAGGAGAAAATCCGGCTGCAGCAGAACTGCACGTACTTCCTGGAAATTTTAGACAACGACGACGACGTGAAGGGCCGTAAGCTCAACTTCATCAGCCAGGAGATGGGCCGGGAGATCAATACCCTGGGCGCAAAGTCTTACTCGGCGGACCTGCAGAGAATCGTGGTGAACATGAAGGAAAGCCTGGAAATGATTAAAGAGCAGTTAGCCAATGTCGCCTGAGGTACCCCGCGGAAAACTGTTGATTCTCACCGCCCCCTCGGGCGCCGGCAAGACCACCATCTTACGGCACGTGCTGGCACGATTTGGCGAGCGACTCGCCTTTTCGGTCTCGGCCACCACCCGTCCGCCGCGGCCCGGCGAGGTAGACGGCGTGGACTATTACTTTCTCAGCAACCGCGAGTTTCTGGATAAGGTGGCCGAGGGGGCCTTCGTGGAGTACGAGGAAGTTTACCCCGGGCGCTTTTACGGCACTTTGCACTCCGAACTGCAACGCAACTGGGAACAGGGCCGGGCCGTCGCCTTCGATATCGAAGTGAAGGGGGCCTCCCACATCAAGGCCTTTTACCCCGAGGGTAGCCTCGCCATCTTTGTGGCCCCCCCCTCGGAGGAGGTGTTGTTCCAGCGCCTGCGCGACCGCAGTACGGAAGACGCGGAAAGCCTGCGGGTCCGAATCGAGCGGGCGGGGGAGGAACTCAGTTACCGCAACCGCTTTGACCGGGTATTGATCAACGATCACCTACCTAAGGCGCTCACCGAGGCCGAGGCCCTCACCCGTGCGTTCCTGGAAAAGGAAATCCCGTAGTCCACCTAAATTTTTCGGCCGCCGACCACCCGCCCCTTAGTATCGCCGTCCCGCAGCCGTTTCAGGGGGATGAGCAGACTGGCGAAGGCGTCCGCACTGGACACTTTCCACTCGCGCCCGGCGTAGGTGATGGTGCCGGAATTACGCGTCCAGTCTCCGGCCAGCAGGGTGTAGCGATCGCCGTTCTTGGGGTTGGGACCGAAGACCAGATAGTTGTCGTTGTCCGCCTCAAAGGAAACGGCCATCCGCTCACTCTTCGGGCTAAAGGTGAACACTCCGGGCGTGTTGCGCCGGAAGACCACCTGTTCAACTTCCCGCCCGTCAATCACCTGAACGGTGCCCTTGCGGATTGTCGAGCGGTCGTTGCGTAGCTCCCGTTGGAGCACGACGTCCTCGGACAAATAAAACTGAATACGCCGTAGGTCGTCTTCCTGCCAGCCCTGGTCTTCGTACAGCCGCTGGGTGAAGGGGCTGAGGCGGGGCCCACAGGAGGTGAGGCAAATAAGCAAAAGCGTAAGCGCAAAGAGGAGGCGGATCATGGCAGTACGGTGAGGTTACGGCAAAGAAAGTGCGGGGCGAGGCCGCGGGTGCACAGAATATCCCGGTTTAAGCGAAGTTTAACGCCGCTGCTGAAAAAAGGTGGTGAGCAGGTCCGCGCAGGCATCGTGCAGGATGCCGAACTCCAGTTTGGTCTTGGGGTGCAGCAGCTCCCGCCCAAAGCGCATGAAGCCCCGTTTGTCATCACTCGCTCCGTAAACGATGCGGGCGGCCTGAGCCCAGCATAGCGCGCCGGCGCACATGGGGCAGGGCTCGAGGGTAACGTAGAGCGTGCAGTCGCGTAGGTATTTATCGCCGAGGTGGTTGGCCGCCGCAGTGAGGGCAATGACCTCGGCGTGGGCCGTGACGTCGTTGAGGCGCTCGGTTTCGTTGTGTCCCCGCGCGATGATGCGATTATTGGAGACCACCACCGCGCCAACCGGAATCTCCCCCATGGCGGCTGCCAGTTTTGCCTGGGCGAGTGCCTGGCGCATGAAATAGTCGTCACCGTAGACCTCAAGCATCAAGTACGGATTCGACTAGGTAGGCGTTGCGCTCCGGGTTGCTGCGGGATACTAGCTCCGCCAGAAAGCCCGTCACGAAGAGAATCGTACCCAGGATCATGGTCGTCAGGCTGATGAAGAACCAGGGGTTGTCAGTAATGAGGGTCTTGGGCAGGTGGCTGGCCAGGGCGTAGATCTTGGTGGCCCCCATGGTCAGGGCGGTGATGAACCCGATCACGAACATCAGCGTGCCGATGGTTCCGAACAGGTGCATGGGGCGTTTGCCGAACTTACCGACAAACATCAGGGTGAGCAGGTCCAGGAAGCCCGTCACCAGCCGGGATAGGCCGAACTTGGAGTAGCCGTACTTCCGCGGCTGGTGTGCCACCACCTTCTCGCCGATCTTGCGAAAGCCCGCCCACTTAGCCAGAAGGGGCATGTGGCGGTGCATGTCGCCGTACACTTCAATCGATTTGATCACCTGGCGGCGGTAGCTCTTCAGGCCGCAGTTAAAGTCGTGGAGCTCGATGCCACTAACCTTACGGGTTACGAAGTTGAAGAACTTGGAGGGCAGCGTCTTGCCGAGCGGGTCCTGCCGATCTTTCTTCCATCCCGACACCACGTCGTAGCCCTCCTCCTTGATCATCCGGTAGAGGTCCGGTATTTCATCCGGGCTGTCCTGCAGGTCGGCATCCATGGTGATGATGACGTCCCCCCGGGCGTGTTGGAAACCCACATTGAGGGCGGGACTCTTGCCGTAGTTGCGCTGGAATTTGATGCCCTTGAGGCAGTCGTTAGCGGCGGCCAGCTGCTGTACCACCCGCCAACTGTCGTCGGTGCTGCCGTCGTCTACCAGCCAGACTTCATAGGTAAAGTCATGGGCGCACATTACGCGCTGGATCCAGGCGGCAAGTTCCGGTAAGGATTCCTCCTCGTTGTAGAGGGGCACGACTACGCTGATGTCCATAGGCGGTCGTGCTTGATCGTGGCAAGGATACGCCCGGGCAGGTGACGGTGGAGTAGGGGACTGTTAGCGGTCTTCCCCCGAAGTTCCGCCCGGACAAACTCCCCGCCGCCCGTGATGGTAAACAGGGTGAGTTCGGCCGCGGCGCCCACCTCAATGCGCAGTTCGGGCAAGCCCAGCAGCCGACGGGGACCGGACGTCAGCGCTGCAATCCCCCGGCCGAGCTTTTCGTCGGTGTCCAGCCAGGGCAGGAGCTGGCGTAGGGCCGTTTCTAAGCCCAGCGCGCCAAAAGCGGAGTAGGTGAACTCCAAATCCTTTTCCTCCCCGTGCCGCGCCCGGTGGTGCGTAACAATGGCCGCAATCGTGCCGTCGAGCACGCCTTCCCGCAGGGCGTCACGGTCTTCAATCCCCCGCAGGGGAGGTAATATTTTGAAATTAGGGTCGAAACTGCCAAGGTCCTCGTCCGTAAAGGTGAGGTGGTGGGCGCTTACGGTAGTCCCCACTAGGCCATTCCCGTCCTGGCGGCCGTATTCCCGTACCATTTCCAGGCCAGCCGCGGAGGAAAGGAGGTGCAGCAGGAGCCGACCACCCGTGTAGGACACGACGGACAGGTCGCGGTGCAGGGGGACGGTTTCGCAAAGGGCGGGAATACCCCGTAGGCCCAGGCGCACACTGGTGGCTCCCTCATGAATCTGTCCATCTTCGGCCAGGTCGGTATCGTAGGGGGTGTTGATTAGGAGGCCGCGGAAAGATTTGGCGTATTCCAGGCCCCGCCGGAGTAAGCTTCCGCTGGCTGGTCTCCCCGGTCCGTCCGTGAAGGCTAGGGCACCCGCGGCGTGCAGCTCCATCATTTCGGTCAGGTCCCTGCCGTCGGTTTCCCGGCTCAGAGCGGCCAGCGGCAGCAGGTCCACCGGACCTTGGCCCAGCTGGCCGGCTAGGTAGGCTAGATCGGCAACCGACTGCCGGACCGGATCGGTGGTGGGCAAGACGGCTAACGTAACGTACCCGCCCGCGGCCGCAGCGGCGGTCAGGCTAGCCATATCCTCCCGCTCTTCGTGGCCGGGGTCGCCGAGATAGGCGCCAATGTCCACGAAACCGGGGGAGAGGCGAGCACCGGGCATAGTGAAGCGTGCTTCCCCTTTCTGCGCCTCCATCGATTCGGCAATGGCCGCGATCTTACCCCCCGCTACCCGCACATCGAGCGTACGGCCATCGTGCGGACTGGCGGGATCGGTGATGGTGACGGAATGAAGCAGCATAGCGGGTCAAAGGTATAGTTTTCGGAGAGGACGTAGACCACCTTAGACCTTCCAAAACCGCAGGACGAGTGCCTCCGCCAGCAGAAAAATGAGGGTGGCCCAGATGAAGTACCGCCACAAGGGTCGGCCTTCGTTGCGCTCGCGGATGTCTCCGGTCAGAGAGGCCTGGGAGGCGGCGTCCAGCACCGTGACGTTCGGTAGGGCCTCTAGTTCGGCCGTGGGGGTGTAGGTGAGGTCCGACTCGGCGCGATCGTAATTAAACGCAAAGGATTCCACGGCCTCCCCATCGATAAGCAGGTCGTATACGCCTGCCTCGGGGACTTGTCCGCTCAGGCCCAACACTACGCGGTTGCCCAGGGTGCGCTGCTCGGGAATGAACTCTCCGCCCGGACCCCGCAATTTATACACCATGTCTGCATTAGCCTGTCGCCGACTCGTTTCCACCACCTCATCCCGGCCAATAGTATAGGAGACGGCGCGCCGCCGCCCGCTGCTGATGCCCATTTTATAGAGCATGGGGATAAAGATGCCCGCGTTCAGGGTTAGATCGCTCACTTGTTGGTCTACCGGAGCCGCGCTTAAGTACAGGTTGCCGTCACCGATGGCGTACTTCGCCAGGGCGGTAGTGCCGTCGCGGTAGGTCAGCAGCGCCTCCTGTTGACGGCTGCCGTAGCGGCTGAGGGGGTAATTGCCCCGGGTAAGGGGGAGGGTGAGGGCCACTCCCCGGTTCTCAAAGACGCCAGAGAAGATGAACTCACGGTCGTTCACCCCGCTAACCTGCCGCTCCGCCGCTTGATAATCCTGCAGCTCATCGGCCGGGAAGGCCTTCAGGAAGGCATTGTAGCTAGCGAGGTTTGCCTCTTTCGAAGGAAAGACTAGGAGATTTCCCCCATCGAACACGTATTGCCGTAATTGCTCCGCCAGTCCGCTGGGTACGGTGGATAGTCCCGTCAGGACAACCAACTGGTAGTCGGTCAGGCTGCCGTAATCGATCGCCTGGGCACTAACGAGGGTTGGGTCGAACACGCCAAGGCGAAGGGCGGCCCCAAGATTGCGATCGCCGCTACCCCCGCCGTCGATGTTCAGCACCCGCACCCGGTCGGTAGTCCGAAAGGCTAAGTGGTAAGTATCGTCGAACTGCACCGGGAAGTCGGTAATGTTTAATTGGGCCTTGCCCGCGCCCCCACTGGAGACGTTCAGGTAGACGGTATCGGTCGCGGAACTGCCCGCTGGAATGGTCAGGGTGCCCTCCGGCTTGTTCTGGCCCGCGTAACCCAGACTGAGCCGCACGTTATCAACGTCTTCGGTGCCGTAGTTGCGTACGCGCACGAGCAGCAGGTTGTTCTGATCGAGCAGGGGTACGGGTGCCTCAAACCAAACTGAATCGATGGCGACGTTGCGCTCCCGTACGGCGGTGAGCGGAACCAGGTTTACGCGCAGGCTACTGTCCGGAGTCGTAGTCAGGTCGGTGATGTTGCGCTGGAAATCGGATAACAGGTAAGCCATGCGATTTTCGGCATCTTCCGTGTTCAGCGCGGATGCCTGGCGACCTAACACCCGCGTCAAGCGCCGACTTTCCGGTGAGACCGTGATGGCGTCAATGGCGGTGAGGGCTTCCTCCTGACCTACCAGTCGCTGGCTACGCCCGCTAAAGCGGTTATCCAGTACCTGGAAGCGATCCTCGGCACCGTAGGCGTTCACGATGTCGCGAGCCCGGTCGCGGGCCAGTTGCAATAAGGGGGCTCGATCGCTCTCCGCGGCCATGCTGAAACTGTTGTCTACGTACACGCTGACCGCCTTCCGCCCACTCAGTACCCGCTCACTGACCGGCAGGAACGGTTGGGCAAAGGCGACAACCAGGGCGGCCACCGCCAGGCAGCGCAGCAGCAACACCAGCAGGTTACGCAGCCGGCTGCGCATACTCGTTTCCTCCTTCACTTCCCGCAGGAAACGCACGTTGCTGAAGTACACCTTGCGGAACCGGCGAAAGTAAAACAAGTGGATGATGACCGGGATGGCGATCAGCCCCAGGGCGTACAGGAAGGAGGGGTAAAAAAAGGACATAGAGCGGTGGGGTAGGCGGGCGGCGGCTAGATCATCTCCTCGGGCTTTACCCAGGCGTCGAACTCCTGAGAGGTCAGGTAACCCAGCTCCAACGCTGCCGCCTTGAGGGTGGTGCCATCGGCGTAGGCTTTCTTAGCGATGGTCGCGGCCTTGTCGTAGCCGATCTTGGTATTAAGGGCGGTGACGAGCATCAGGCTGTTGTTGAGGTGCTCGCTGATCCGTTGGTGGTCAGGCTCAATGCCCCGGGCGCAGTGGGTGTCGAAGCTGCGGCAGGCATCCCCGATCAGGCGGGCACTGAGGAGGAAATTGTAGATCATCATCGGCTTAAAGACGTTCAGTTCGAAGTGGCCCGTCATGCCGCCGATGTTGATGGCCACGTCGTTGCCCATTACCTGGGCCATGGCCATGGTGAGCGCCTCACTCTGGGTAGGATTTACCTTGCCCGGCATAATGCTGCTGCCCGGCTCATTTGCCGGAATAATGATCTCACCGATGCCGGAACGGGGACCGCTGGAGAGCATGCGTACGTCGTTGCCAATTTTGGTGAGGCTCACGGCCAGCGTCTTCAGTGCCCCGTGGGCCGCTACGATCGCGTCGTGGGCGGCCAGGGCCTCGAATTTGTTGTCGGCCGTGCGGAAGGGGTACCCCGTAAGTTCAGCGATGGCCTTGGCGACCCGTACCGCGTAGCCTTCGGGGGTGTTCAGTCCGGTCCCCACCGCGGTGCCCCCCAGGGCGAGCTCGGACAGGTGGTCCAGGGTGTGGCGGACGGCCCGCAGGCCATGGTCGAGCTGGCTGACGTATCCGCTGAATTCCTGCCCCAGCGTGAGCGGGGTAGCGTCCATAAAGTGGGTGCGGCCGATTTTGACCACGTCCATCATGTCTTCGGACTTCCTTTTTAGGGTATCCCGCAACTGTTCTACCCCGGGCAGGGTGTTTTCTAACAGGATGGCGTAGGCCGCAATGTGCATGGCGGTCGGGAAGGTGTCGTTGCTGGACTGGCTTTTGTTGACGTCGTCGTTCGGGTGCAGGACCTTCGTTTCGTCCGCCAGTTTTCCCCCCTGTACTACGTGGCCGCGGTTGGCGATCACCTCATTGACGTTCATGTTGGATTGGGTGCCCGAACCGGTCTGCCACACCACCAGGGGAAACTCATCGTTGAGCGTTCCGGCCAGAATTTCGTCGGCTACGCGCCCGATGAGGTCGGATTTCTCTCGGTCCAGCACCCCCAGTTCCGAATTGGTGATGGCCGCGGCTTTTTTCAGCACGGCGAAGGCGCGGATGATCTCGCGGGGCATCTGCTGCCCCCCGATCTCAAAATTGGTGAAGCTCCGCTGGGTCTGCGCGCCCCAGTAGCGGTCTGCGGGGACGTCGATGTAGCCGATGCTGTCTTTCTCCTGGCGGGTATTCATGCTATGGTCGTTTGGACGCGCGAAGGTAATTGATATTCCGGGCGCAGTCGGGCGCCCAGACCCGGGGTATCCGGGAGGGTTACGGATCCGCCGGGGCCGTAGACGATCCCGCCTTCTACGGGGTCCTCAAGCTGCATCAGCGGGGTATCAAAGTCGCAAAACTCCACCCGGGGGCTGCTCAGCGCTAGGTGGGCGGCGGCGGTGAAGCCGAGGCGGGACTCCAGGAAGCCACCCACCTGCAGCGGGAGGTCGGTACTGGCGATGATTTTTTGGGCGCGGTGCAGTCCACTCGACTTACTGAGCTTGATGTTGATGCGGTCCACGGCCCCGATCGACGTAAGCCGGCGGGCGTCCTCCTCGTCCCAGCAAGATTCGTCGGCCATGAGCGGAATAGGACTTCGTTTGCGCAGTTCCGGTAGCCGCGTCCACTCGGCTCGGTCAATTGGTGCCTCGCAGTGCTGGATGCGGAAGCGCTCCATTCCCCGAAGGGCCCTGCAGGCCTCGTCGAAGCTCCAGCCCTGATTCGCATCTATGCGGAGCGGAATGTCACCGCCCACCGCCGCAGTGATCGCCGCGATACGCTCGATGTCCCGTTCCGCCCCCTCGCCAACTTTCACTTTAATAACGGGGAAGCCGGCCAGTTGAATGGCCCGGGCTTCATCCGCCATCTGGGCGGCGGGCCCCAAACTCACGGTGTAGTCCGTATATAGTACGCGTTGAATTGTCCCCCCCAAGTACCGGTAGAGGGGCACACCGGCGGCCTGGGCGGCGATGTCGTGCAGGGCGATATCAAAGGCCGATTTGAGGGCATGATTGCCGTAGATACCACGCTGAAGGAGGGCGGTGTACGCGGGTGCATGGTTGGCTACCTGACCCAGCAGCGCGGGTGCCAGCCACTTGCCGATGGCTAGGGCTCCGTCCAGCGTCTCCCCGTGGATGGTGGGAAAGGGGCTGGCTTCCCCCCAGCCCTCATAGCCATCCGCCGTGCGAATGCGGACGAAAAGATTCTCCGCGGCGAAGAGGGGACCCAGGGAAATGACGAAAGGTTTGCGCAGGGGAATCCGCAGCGGAAAGAAGGTAATTTCCTGAATTTGCATATGGCTAGGGGACTGAGCGGTGCGGCAAGGAGCGGTGTCTTGCCGCAAGCTTCGCAATTTTACCTATATTTACGGTTCCTAAACCAATTTAATCGGTGGCTTACTTTTCTACGTCTATGACTACCCTTCACCAGAATTACCGAAACATTGTAGTGATTGGCGCTTCCGCCGGTGGGCTGGAGGCTATATTAGACATCGTGAAGGTGTTGCCGCAAGATTTTCGCGCCGCAGTCTTCATCGTCCAGCATATTCCGGCTTACGCGAAGAGCAGCTTAGATACTATCATTCAGGGGTACACGAAGCTGCGCGTGAGAAAAGCCGTAGACGGGGAGCCCATCCAGGGAGGTACGATCTACGTCGTGCGCGAAGACCGGCACCTTATGGTGGAACCGGATCGCGTAGTGGTGTCTAAGGGACCGCGCGAGAACCGTTTTCGGCCGGCGGTCGACACGCTGTTTCGCTCCGCCGCCCACGCTTACCGGGAGCGGGTTGTCGGCATCGTACTCAGTGGTGCGCTCAACGACGGCACGTCTGGCATGTGGACCATCAACCGCTTTGGTGGAACGGCCATTGTACAGGACCCTAAGGAAGCCATGTTCCCCGACATGCCCAACGGCGTCATGCAGTATACAGAAGTAGAGCACGTGCTGCCCGCAGGTAAGATCGGCCAATTGCTGGCGACCCTCTGTCAGGAAGAAATTGTCCCGAGCCGCCGCGGTGCCGGAGTAACCGACGAAAAGCTTCTGGAGATAGAGATTGAGATTGCAAAAGGTAAAAACGGATTAAACATGGGAATTTTGGAGCACGGTGACCAATCGCCCCTGGCCTGCCCGGAGTGCCACGGCGCGCTCACGCAGTTTGAGGAAGGCCGCTTAGTCCGCTTCCGTTGTCACACAGGTCACGCCCACACCGCCGAGTCCCTGCTTGCTAGTGTGCGCGACAATGTGGAGAAAAGCATGTGGGAAGTCATGCGCGGAATGGAAGAAAGCCGCATCCTCCTCGATCGCATGGCCGAACAGATGCAAGCAGTTGGCAATCACGAGGACGCCAGACGCTACCGGGAGCGCGGCAAGGATATCCAGGAGCAAGCCGTACTTATCCAACAAGCGATCGTGCAGAGCGATCTGTCCGAAGAAGGGGAAGAAGGCATGCCGAGCATCAATGCCCAACGCGCTTAAGTGTTAAATTTAATAAAACCCTTTATTTAATAAATAACGTTATGTAAATAAAGGGTTTGACCAAGTACGGAGTTCTGCAATAAATTTTTTGAATACGTACTGACTTATAAATCAAGGCATTGAATCTTTGGCATGGCATTTGATAAAGTATGGGTACACCTACCGCTTAGTACTCATGTCGAATATCCAAGACGTTTCCTTTTCGTTTGAACGGAACACCATCGCCTACATCGACCGGCTCAACCTGCAATCTATTCAAGTGGTCGATATGATCGAAGGATTGCCCCTCCCTATTCCCCTCAAGTCCGAACTGCTACAGACCTGGCGCATTACCCGGCAGAAACTAGCCTTCTTCCGTCGTGAGCTTGCGCGTGCCGACGGCGAGCTTCAGGAGGATCTGGAGACCCTACACGATACCCTCCTTCCCCAGGTAATTTCTTACCAAGTGAAAATGGGCGCTATGATGATCTCCGACTCCTGTACAGACCTTACCCACCTCAACCAGTGGAAGCGTATCTGGAGCAACTTTAACTTAGAGTAACGATGGTTTGAAAAAAATGCAGTAAACAAAAGAGTTGATATCCCTTTTTAGAAGAGTCTTGCCTTTTTATTAAAGGTGGACTCATTTTTTAGCACCTCAGTTAAAATGGCCGTTAGAATAGTCGGAATCGGGGCATCTGCCGGCGGTCTTCAGGCATTAGAATCGTTTTTCTCCGAATTGCCCTGTGATCTTGGCGTTGCCTTCGTGGTCGTGCAGCATCTTTCCATGGATCACGCCAGCTCCATGAGCGCTATTTTGCAGCGGTCTACCAACCTGCCGGTACTCTCCCTCGAAAAAGATACGCTGCCGGAACCCAATCACATCTACGTCAAGCTTCCGGAATTTGACGTGCGTCTGAGCCAGATGTTGATCCTTACGCCCCGCATTACCGAGCGCAACGCCCTCTACTTGCCCATTGATGACTTTTTCTTCAGCTTGGCGATGGCCCAGGAAGAGTTGGCCATCGGCATCATTTTTTCGGGTATGGGTACCGACGGCAGTCGCGGACTTAAGGAAATCAAAGGGAAGGGCGGTCTGGTGATGGTACAGCAGCCCGACTCGGCGCAATTCAATGGCATGCCCAACGCCGCCCTGCGGCAGCACATCGCCGACGTGGTGCTTCCTCCCGGCGAATTGGCCAGCCGGCTGACCATGATACTACGCAATGACGGTAACCTGATTGACCCCGTAGAAGATGTAGTCAACCCTACCCATACGGATCTTTTCCGCACCCTGCTTGACCGTATCAAGACTACGACACGTATCGATTTTAATCGGTACCGTCAAGCGACCATTCGTCGCAGGATTGAGAAGCGCATGCTCATCACTCAGTATGACGACCTGGCTAGGTACATCAAATTTGCACTAGATAATGAGGAGGAATTACAGGTACTCCGGCAAAGCTTCCTGATCGGAGTAACCCGATTTTTTCGGGACAAGGACGCCTTTAAAATCCTCCGCAATCAGATTATTCCCCGCCTGTTTACCGAATCGCCGGAGCATCGGGAGATTAGGATTTGGATCCCCTCGTGTTCTACGGGAGAGGAAGTGTATTCCGTGGCGATGCTGATGCAGGATTACCTGTCGGAAAAGGACCTCCGCCGGTCCTACAAAATCTTTGGGTCCGACGTGGACCGCAAGAGCATCATCCTGGCTTCTCGTGGAGAGTACGATGATACGATCATGGCGGACGTACCCGGTGAATTCTTGCAGCGGTATTTCGTCCGTCAGCCAGAAAGCTTTAAAGTGCGCAGTGAGCTCAAGGAAAACATCCTCTTTGCCGTGCAAAACTTATTGGAGGATCCTCCCTTCATCCGTATCGATCTCCTTTCTTGCCGAAATTTTTTAATTTACATCAATAGCGATACCCAGCAGCGAATCCTAGCCAACTTCCACTTTAGCCTAAACCCCGCCGGTTTCCTACTGCTGGGACCAAGTGAAAATCTCGCCACGCTACAATCCGCCTTTACCACGATTGACCGTCGGTGGAAAGTGTACCAGAAGCGGGCGGGGGGCAAAACCCTGGGGGGGAAATTAGTTACTCCGGTTATAGAAAATGTCTCTCCTTCGCCCCATAAGATCGCTATTGTTGCGGATGGAAACTTGACCTTTCCAACCTCAGCGGTGGAATCAGGACGACCGGTATTCACCCACTCTTCGCCATCCATGGATCAATTTTCCCGCTACCTTTCCGAGCGATTTGCACCGGCCACCCTGTTTGTTAACCGGCAATACGATATTTTATACCTGAACGGAAATTTTGAGGGAGTCCTGCGGCTTCCCCGCTTCAACGCCCACCTATCGCTGCGCACGGTAGTGAATGAGGAGGTGGAGAGCCTCTTAATTGCCGGAGTAGACCGCGTATTTTCCACCGGGAATTCCGGGCTGTTTGAACGCATCAATATTTCCGAAGGTGGACAGCCGCCTCGTTACCAACGGGTGCGCTTTAACCTGACGGAATTTGCCAGTATGGAAGATCCGGTGGCCATCCTGGAATTTTCTCTGGTCGAGGAGACCGAAGATGATGAAACTAGTACGGGGGAAGACGATAATGCCGAAGTTTACTCCGTAGACCGGCGCTTATTGGATAAAACCAAAGACCTGGAGATCGAATTGCAGCGGTCCGAGAAGCGCGCTCAAAAACTGTATAACGAATTAGAAGCCACGAATGAGGAGCTCCAGTCCGGCAACCGGGAACTGTTGGCGTCGAACGAAGAAATGCAGAGCACCAACGAGGAACTGCAATCCGTCAATGAGGAACTGTATACCGTCAATAACGAGCTTCAGCGAACGAATGAGGAGCTTAACGACATCAACAACGACGTCAACAACCTGCTGAAGAGTACCCAGATCAGCACCATATTCGTGGACAATAGATTACGTATTCGGCGCTTCATTCCCGGGATGGGTCAGCAGTTCGATCTTCACTCTTCCGATATGGGGCGACCCATTACCGCCTTCGCCAATCCCTTTGAAAACTTGAATATCGAGGAGTTATGCCAAAAAGTGCTCGAGGGTAGCCTGCGGTACGATAAAGAGATCCAGGACCGTAAGGGAAACTTTTACCTACTCCGCATGCTGCCTTACCTCACTGAGGAGGAGCGGGTGGAGGGAGTAGTAATCACTTTCGTAGACATCAACGACCTAGTGAGGACGCGCCGTAGGTTGACGGAGCTTGCCCTCAAGTATGAGGCGATCTTCGATAATACCCAGGAGGTAATCGCTATCGTAAGGGAAAGCAGTAAAATCGACGAGATCAATCACCCCCTAGCTAACCAAAATGTTGAGGCAATGATCGGCACTTACTTCACCGATCTTATTGCTACTAGCGAAGAAAAGGTGAGGTTTTCGGAGGTGTTACGTACCTCCTTTGACCGGCAGGAAGTTAGCACCATTACGCTTTCCCTACGGCTCGAGGGCGATACGGACCAGCGTGTAGAGGCGGAGCTTATACCGATCTCGCGTTCCGCTGAGATTAAATCTGCAGCAAACGAGGTAGAGCAAGCTATGATTATCCTGCACGACATCACCTCCGTAGAGTTGGAGCGGCAGACTAAAAATAAAATCATCTGGCGCTACCAATCGGTGCTGGCGAAAATGCAACATGGGGCTGGTCTCATTGACATGGAGGAGCGCTTGGTGGTAGTCAATCACATGAATCCACTGACCGCCGGTCCGGAGCATTTCATGCGTCGAAAACTCGATGAGTTTCTGGACGACAACGGAGTAGCCCGATACCGTATGGCGCTGAAACGCATCCAGGCCGGAGAAACCATTGTAGAAGTTACCTACCCATTGGAGGAGCTAAGGGACGTTACCTTGCCTCCTCGGGTAAATTACCGGCCGGTATACTCCGGTGGTAAGCTGGTGTTCGTTAGCTTCGAAATTGTGGACTAATAGCCTTTGCGGCGATCTACATTTAATTTACGCATCTTACTAAATAGCGTTTGGGGGTTCAGACCGAGAAGCTCCGCGGCTCCTCCCTTGCCGCTTACTTTGCCCTCCGTCATTTCGAGTACGGCTACAATGTGCTGCCGCTGCATCTCCTCGAAATTGAGCACCGTAGGTGCCTGAAGCTTGAGTCCCCCTTCTTCCCCAGACGCAGCTAGAAAAGCCGCAGGTTGTTCCTCAAGTACAATACGGAAGTTGTCCTTAGCACTAGCGATTAGCGACCGCTGGACTATGTTTTCCAGCTCCCGGATGTTTCCGTCAAACGCGTAGTTTTGAAGCTTGGCCAGGTCCTGCGGGCGCACCTCCGGAGGGTGCCCGGGACCGTAATGGTATTTTTTGAGAAAGTGTCGCACCAGGGCGGGTATGTCATCCGTCCGCTCCCGCAGCGGAATGCTGTGAATGGGGAATACGTTCAGCCGGAAGTAGAGATCCGACCGGAAGGTGCCCTCGATGACGCGCTGACGCAGGTTCCGGTTGGTAGCCGCAATGATGCGGACATCCGTTCTTACGCTTTCCTTCGCACCCAGTGGGGTGAACTCTCCGTCCTGCAATACCCGCAACAACCGGGTCTGCAAGAGCATGGGCATTTCTCCGATCTCGTCCAAAAAGAGGGTGCCTTCATCCGCCAGTTCGAAACGGCCCAGATGGTCAGAACGGGCCCCAGTAAAGGCGCCCTTGCGGTAGCCGAACAGCTCGCTTTCGATGAGTTCGGTAGGTAGTGCGCCACAATTGAGGATTACTAACGACCGGTCGGCGCGCAGGCTCTGGGCATGGATGGATCGAGCGATCAGCTCTTTACCGGTACCAGTTTCTCCGGTGATGAGCACGGTACTGTCGGTGACGGCCACTTGGCGGATCTGGTGCAGTACTTTCTTATAGGCTTCACTGTCGGTAATGATGCGGTGTTGGCTGCCCTGACTGTCCCACCTCCCCTTGCCGTATCCCTTGCGGTTTTCGAGGCGGGAAAGTAATTTTTCGTGTTCGATCTCCAGCGTTTGCCGCTCCCGCTGTTCGGTCCGTTGCTGCGTCAGATCCGTGACGGTCATCACGAGTTGACCGGGGTAGTCCGCCCGCCGCAGCGGCGTCAGGTGGGCAAGAACCGGAAACAAGGTGCCCTCTTTGCGCTGAAGCATCGTTTCATACTCCGCGCGGCCGCGGGAGAGGGCCTGACCAATGTAGTGCTCCACCCCGCTCGTGTCGTTTTCCCCGTCAATCTGGCTCAGTGACGGCAATTTATCCGCAGCGTGGTACCCAAGCTCCTGTCGCAGCGCCCCGTTGATGTGTAGTATGGCCCCTTTGGTAGAAATGCGAAGTGTGTATACCTGTACTTTGTCTAGGTAAGCGTCCGTCAGGGAAGTCTGTGAATCCCCCGAAAAGGCATCTCCCGACAGTTTGCTGCGGGTGATGATGCCGCAGAGCGCCTCCGCACCCTCCCACTCAATGCGGCTAGCGTACAGGATGATGGGCTGGCCCACTTCCTGTAAGCGACCAACCGGGAGGACTAACTTGCGGGTACTCCCGCCGTATTTAAAACTTTGGATAAATCCCCGTAACTCGGCGGCGTTGTGAAATACCCCAAGACCAAATAGGGTCCGGTCCATTTCTACCAGATCGGGCTGACCCGATACCTTCAGCATCAGTTGATTAGCAAAGGCAATCGATCCGTCCGTGAGCGCAATGAAGCCCGGCATGGGCACGGTCTCCAAAATTTTACTGATGAGTGGGGTACTCGCTGACATATGATAAAATTACCCGCAACCGGTCCCATAAGGCACACTTAGAGCTTGTTTGGGTTTTCCGAGCCTGACGAAAACGCCGCAAATTTGCGTCTACTCGTGCCTCCTAAAGGGAAGCCTAGCGGGCTAGGTGACGCTTTTTGAGGGGAAGAGTAGGCGCAAGGAAGCAAGTTTGCGGCGGTGAGCGGAATCCCAAACAAGCTCTGATGCGAACCATTAGGTTCTAGCAGCAACCCAACACGTGGTTCACTGTGGCAAAATAGGGGTTTTTATCGTATTTAAAAAATAGGGACGTGCCTCCATCAGGGGACAACTGAGGTCAGATCGATTGCTTGTAGGTAACGAGGGACGGTAAACCGCTGACCGTAACGGTCCTGCAGTTCACCGCAACGCTTGACGAAAGCTTCTTGCCCGTAACTGTACACATACCGAATGACCCCGCCGGTGTAACCCGGGAACCCCCATCCGTATACACTTGCTAAGTTAGCTGCTTCTACATGATTGATGACGCCCTCCTGCAGACACCAGCCCGCCTCAATCACCTGAGTGAAGAGAAAGCGATCCTTCATCCGCCGACGGTTATAATCTTCCTTAGTCACGGGGAAGTGTTCGGCAAGCCCCGTCCACAGGCGAGCCGCGCCGTCCTGCCCATAATCGTAGAAGCCGGCCCGCTTGGCCCTGCCGCTGCGGTCGAGTTCCTCGCGTACTTTATTCAGGGCGGGCACCGCCGGATGCTGCTTATACCGTTGCCCGTAGTGTTCGGCCGCCTGCTGCTCGTAGCGCATCACCAGTTTTAATCCTAATTCATCGGCCAGGGCTAGGGGACCGCGCTTCATACCGGCCTGCCGGCCCATGTTCTCGATTAGGGCAGCCGGGTATCCCTCCCGTAGCATGGTGACCCCCTCCAGGATGTAGGTATTAAGTACCCGGGCGGCAAAGAACCCCCAGCTGTCTTTGACTACGACGGGAAGTTTGCGGATCGATATGGCAAAGTCGAACGCCCGAGCTACGGTCTCCTCCGAGGTAGCCGCGCCAGCCACCACTTCTACCACCGCGGTTTTCTCGGCGGGGGAGAAGAAGTGCAGACCGACGTAATTCTCCGGCCGCAGGCTTTCCTTACCAAGCTCCGTAATGGGAATGGACAGCGTATTGGTTGCGAAAATGGAATATTCATCTAGGTGCGCTTCGGCCTCGCGGGTGACCTTAGTTTTAACCGACTTATTTTCAAACACCGCCTCCACCACGATATCGCAGTTCTTGAATAAGTCGCTGTTGTTCGTCGTGGTGATGCGTTGGAGGAGCTGCGCCCGCTCCTCCGGCTGAAAGGTGCCGCGCTCGATGTACTCGTCGATCTTGTCGCCTACGTATTCCTTACCGCGGTCCGCGATGGGCTGACTGACATCCTTGAGAATCACCTCGAGTCCGTTGCGCAGACACAGAAACGCGATGCCGGAACCCATTTGGCCGGCGCCGATAATGCCCACCTTACGGGCACGAAACTTTCCAAAACCCTTTGGTCTTCCCACGCCGCCCCGCACGGCCTGCTTGTCGAACCAAAAGGTGGAGATCATATTCTTGGTTACTGGGTTGGTTGCCACCCGTGCGTAGTAGCGACTGTCCAGGCGGTAGGCGGTCGTAAAGTCTAGTTTACTGCCTTCGGCCAGCAGGTCGATGATGGCCCGCTTAGCGGGATAAAGGTCGTTGGTCCGGGCCGACAGCCGGGCGGTCAATAGGCGGATGCGGTGGCCCAGGTTAGGATCGGCGGCGGTTCCTCCGGGGATGCTGCCGTCGGGATCATCCCAGGGCCGCCGCACGTCATGGTTGGCCAGCAGCCAGCGCTTGGCGCGGGACATCATCTCCTGTCGGTCCTCCGCTAGTTCGTCGATGATGCCCACCTTAAGGGCTTCCTGGGGGGAATAGCGACGCCCCTCCAGGAGTAAGGGGTAGGCCCGCTCGATACCCAGCAACCACATCAGGCGAATAATGGCCCCACCGCTAGGGATCAAACCGATCTTCACTTCGGGGTGGCCCATCCGCAGCTTGGAGTCCGCAATGGCAATTCGATAGTGGCAAGCTAGGGTCAGCTCAAACCCGGTCCCTAACGCATCGCCGTTAATGGCGGCAGCGACGGGTACCCCCGGGACTTCGAGATCCCGTAGGAACTGCTTCAGCTGCTGGGAGGCCTCAAAGGCGCGCTCGGGCGCTTCCAGGCGGTAGAGGTAGTCGAGGTCGCCGCTCTCTAAAAAGTCCTGCTTGGCGGAGGTGATGATGACCCCATTGAGTTTTCCGGCAGCTTTTTCCTGCTTGAGGTGCTCAATAACCGGGGCAAATGCCGCCACGATTTCGTGGTTGAGCAAGTTGCCCGAGCGGCCCGACATGTCGAGAATCAGGGTCGCAATGTTGTCGGTGTCCTTGCGGTAGTGGATCATAGTCGTTCGATGATGGTGGACACCGCCAGACCGGCACCGGCGTCAATGGTAAGGCTTCCGAAGGTGAGGTCGCGGCGCTCCAGTTCGTCGAGTACCTGACAGAGCATCATGCCCCCCACGGCGCCGAGGGGCTCGCCTAGCGCAATGGCCCCGCCCAACACGTTGAAGCGATCGTCCGGAATGTCCAGCTGCTGCTGGAAGCGGATTGTGGGGGCGGCGAAGGATTCATTAAATTCCCAGAGGTCGATGTCTTCCCGCTTCAGACCGGCTTGCTCCAGCACCAGGTCACTGGCGTTCACGCCCCCGGTGAGGAGGGTCGCGTCTACCGCTGACATGGCCACCGCCCGGATACGGGCCCGGGGCTTAAGACCGAGGCGCTCCCCGGCCGCGCGGTTACCGAGCAGGCAGAGCGCACAGCCGTCGGCGGCGGCGCTGGTGTTGCCATTGGTGTGGCGGTGGTCGATGTGGTCCACGAGCGGAAACCGGTGTAGCGCCATCTCATTAAAACCCGCCAGGCCCATTTCCGCAAACCGGGGGGCGAGAGGAGCCAGTTGCTCGGCGGTCAGGTCGGCGTTCGGCAGACGGTCATTAGCAAGAATCAGCAGCCCGTTCTGATCCGTTATCGTTTCGAGGCTGCGGGTAAAGTAGCCGGCCTCCTGGGCGGCAACTGCCTTCGCATGACTGTGTAGCGCAAAGGCGTCCAGGGCTTCTCGCTCCAGGCCGTGGGTGCTGGCTACGAGGTCGGCCGCTACCCCCTGCGGAATATAGTGGCTGTTGATGACCGTGGCGGGGTCGTTCATCATCGGCCCGCTATTGAGGTAGGTAGGTACCCGCGACATCACCTCGAGTCCTCCAGCAATGATCGTTTCTCCGTAACCCGCCGTAATGCGGGCAGCGGCCAGGTTGATGGCCTCCAGACCACTCGTGTTGAAGCGGTTAATTTGCAGACCACCACGGGCCCGTCCCCACCCGGCGTACAGGAGGGCGGCGCGGGCGATGTTGTAGCCCTGATCGCCCGCCGGGGTGTTGCAACCGATGACCAAATCGTCGATCTCGGTGGGCAAATCCGTCCGGCCGCTGCGCCGCTGGAAGGCCACCAGGCACTGGGAGAGAAGTTCAATGGGCTTTACCTCGTAAAGATCGGCGGGATGGACGGCGCGCCCCCGGGGACTGCGTAGCGCATCGTAAATGAATGCTTCGGTGGGCAAGGGCGGGTGGGGTTGGTGGTCGGGCCGCAATATACGTAGGTCGCGCCGCTCTCGTCGGTAAGGCACCGGCTTTGGTAGACTACCTTTGCACCCGCGAGCCCGCCCTCCTTACCTTACGCAAAATTAGCAAATCATGCCCAGAACCAGACTTACCGGCTTCAGCCGATTGCTCCTCTTCCTGCTGATCGCTCTGCCCATCGTATACTTTGGGGCGGCTTACTACAACGGGGAAGACCCCATCGGCCAGCTTAAGGGGTGGGTCGGTATGGACGATGGGGACACGCCCTCCCGCGAAGCGACGCCGCCCGGCACGACCGACGCCCCGATACCCCGTGACCAGCCGGCCACCTTCGAGAACGTACAAGAACTCCGCACCGAGAACCAGCGGCTTCGGGAAGAGCTTGCTCGCTGCCGAAATACCACCGGCAGCTGATGGAACGCGACCACCTTACCCGGTTTCGCTACGGTGTCCATGAGTTTTTCTATACGCTGCTGACTTTCCCGCGTGCCTGGCGGTTCATGCTCAACCACCGGCTGTGGGTGGGCCTGCGGGACTACGGCTGGGTGTCCCGTGCACTCGTAGTCGTCGGGATCATCGTAGCGATAGCTACGGTTGGTGAGGTAGTGGACTGGTTGCAAAATCACTCCGATGCGCCCCTGTACACCATGGCCATAGGCGGCGAGAGCCTTGTCTACCAGCTCTTCGCCGACTTTTACGACAGCCTCTCCGACGGGGTCCTGAACTGGGTCATTCTGGTGCTGTTGGAAGTGGTCATCTACCACTTTATGCGGCGCACCTTGCTGGTAATCTTGCAGAAGGACGTGGAGCAAGCCCACACCTTTAAACCCTTCCTGCAGGCCCAGAAGCGTATGATCATGGTATCGGCGGTGGCCGTGGTCATTCAGGAGATACTGATCGATGTCGGGTCAGGTATTTTGCCCGGATTCCTAAACTGGTGGTTCGCGCTGGCGGTCCAGTCAGTCATCCTCGGCTACGCCATCGCCGATAATTACAACGAGCAGTTCGAACTGCGGATTCGGCAGAGCCTGCGACACCTTTACCGCAATTACATCGGCATCTGTCTGGGGCTCGGGCTGCCGCTGTTTCTGATGCTGAAGGTGCCGGTGATCGGTACGGTGTTGGGCCCCCTCGTGACCTCCGTGGCCGCCGCCATCGTGCTGCGCGAAAAGAGCAACCTCCACTTGGTGGGCTATCAAATGAGTAAAAAGGAGCTGGCAAAAGAAGCGAAGCGGGTCGCCAAACGGGAACGTAAGGCCGCCCGACGCAGCCGCAAGGTATCTTGAGGCCCATGCAGAAGCTTGCCGCCTGGTCCGTACACGTGTTTACCGCCTCCGGGCTACTAGCCGGTTTTATGGGCTTGCTCGCGGTGACCGAGGCAAACTACCGGCTAGCCATGTGGTGGATTCTCGTAGCCCTGGTCATCGATGGTATTGACGGCACCTTTGCCCGACTGGCCAGGGTAGGGGAGGTACTGCCCCACGTCAGCGGGAAGACCATCGACTACGTCATCGACTTTTTCTCCTACGCCATTCTGCCCGCTTATTTCTTCTACGCGGCGGTCGATCTGACCTACTGGCCCCGCCTCCTCTGCAGTTTCGCCATGCTGCTGTCGGCGGCGATCTACTACGGTATGGATGGCATGGTCAGTGCTGACGGCCGCCACTTCGTTGGCTTCCCCGTACTGTGGAATATGGTGGTTTACCTGCTCATCTTCGTACTGCCCACTTTACCACCGGCGGTAGTGGTCGGCCTAGTCCTCGCCTTCGCCGTGCTGCACTTCGTGCCTATCCTCTTTGCCTACCCCAGCCGGGGCGGTCGGTGGTGGGGGCTTACCCTGACGGCTACGGTCGCCTTTATCGGCGCGGCGGTCCTCAACGTGTGGTACTACCCGGAACCCAGCCCCGTATGGCGGGCGGTCTGCCTCCTGTCCACACTGTATTACGCCGTGTTGGCAGGGGTAGATACGTACGCGGCCGGCAGCGCGCGGGTGTCGTAAAATTCCCCGAGACGGGTAAACCCGGGTGACCTAGAACTCCGAACGCAGGGTGCCAACTCCGTGCATTCTACTGGCTGGCGGCAACATTCCGCTATTTTTGGGTGTCCCTTCAGTAACTCCCCAACTACCATTCCAACCGCATGCGCAAGCTGCTCGTCGCTTCCCTGTTTTCTGTGGTTCTCTTAGCCCAACTCGGCGGCCTGCAACGTTGCGCAACACCTACCCCCCCCCGGGGCGGGCCGGTCGATACCCTCGGCCCGGTACTGGTGCCGGAAGAATCCACCCCGAACTTTCAGACCAATTTCCGGCCCGAGGAGATCCGCCTCACCTTTGACGAGTGGGTAGAGCTGGATCCCCAGCAAGAACTTATCATTTCGCCACCCCTGGAATTTGGGGCGGACAACCAGCCCCGCCTGCAACGCAAAAGCCTGGTGTTGTCGCTTCGGGGACTTACGCTACGTGACGACGTCACCTACGTAGTCAACATCGGTGGGGCCATCAAAGACCTGAATGAAGGCAATCCTACCGAGAACCTGCGCTTTGTTTTTGCCACGGGACCGGTGCTGGACACTGCTGCGGTCACTGGGTCCATCGTGGATGCCTACAGCGGTGAACCGCTGGAACGGGCGGCCGTGACGCTTTACGGCAATCTGGCCGATACCGCCGTCTTCACGGAAAATCCGACCTATTTTGCCATCGCCGACGAGGGGGGCAGCTTTACCATAAGCAACGTCAAGCCAGGCCAATACCGCGTGGTGGGACTGGTACGGAACCCCGCTGCGCGCGGCTTTTTTGCCGACTACGCTGGAGTCTTTCCCCCCACCGCCGTGGGTTTCCGGGACAGTTTGATCACCGTCGAGGACGGCGCAAATTTTATGGGCACGGTAGTTGTCTCGCCGGTACCGATACCGGCGCGGGTCACCGATACCAATACCGATACTTACGGCCTACTAAAGCTTGCCCTGAACCAACCAGCGGAGGGCGTTGACCTGCGTGCGCAGCGCACTTACCTGCGGAGTGACTTTAAGGATACCCTGCGGCTCTACTACCGGGAATTTGGATCGGATACCCTATTCTTGGGTCGGGACAGTGTGTTCTCGGACACCGTAATCGTGAGTGGGGATCCGACCGACCTGAATACCCTATCCCCGCTACTGGCCGTAGACAAAACCCGTGGGAAGGTGAATCCCGGGGAAGGCATCAGCCTGGTCTTCAACCGTCCCTTAGCGGCAATCGATACCGCCCGCGTACAGCTATACCGGGATACCTTCCCCCTTCCCATACCTATCTCTTACAACATCGATACGCTGGACCCCACGCAGCTGCGCATTCGGGCCGGCTGGCAGCGGGCGGATCCTTACCGCCTCGTGTTGCTTCCGGGGGCCGTAGTCGATTGGTATGGACGGGAGAACGTGGACTCGGTAATCCGCCTGGTCAACGTGGAATCAAGGGAGGCCTACGGAAACCTCACCCTAAACCTGATTAACCTCAACGGTGTGGCAGACTACATTCTACGCCTGGTTGATGAGCAGGGGGCAGTCATCACCGGTACCCGTCGCTTCCTCCACGACCGCTTTGAGTATACCGCCCTGTATACCAGCCTTAAGCCGGGCACCTACCGCATGGAGTTGATTTTCGATACCAACGGCAATGAGCGCTACGATGCCGGTGACCTCCGTTTTGGCCGGCAGCCGGAGGTGGTGCAACGCTTTGAAATTGAAGCCCTGCGCGCCAACTGGGACGTGGAAAAAACGGTCGACCTCGAGAACAACTAGGTA
The DNA here is from genome assembly GCA_963710195.1 of Lewinellaceae bacterium. Classification (GTDB taxonomy): domain Bacteria; phylum Bacteroidota; class Bacteroidia; order Chitinophagales; family Saprospiraceae; genus Neolewinella. The sequence goes on along the minus strand of CAVPZF010000008.1, from coordinate 535,057 downwards.
CGGGCACCGTTGGCAAAAGGCACTAACCAGCTTGCATCATGAATTTACAGAGTAAATACCGCAGCGTCCTCGATATGGGCGAAAAATTCGATACCAAGAATGGCTACGTAGAGGAGGCGGATGGCAAACTCCGCGTCGGAGGTACCGTCGAGACCCAACGCCAGAAAGACCTGATGTGGGACGAGATTAAGCGCGTCGGCGGAGAAAATCCCCGGGATATCGAAGCCAACATTAAGGTCAACAACAAGTCCTATTACGCCAAGCACACGGTACAGAAGGGCGACAGCCTCTCAAAGATCGCTAAGGAATACTACGGCGACGTACTGGCCTATAAGCACATCTTCGCCGCCAACACCGATACCCTGGACGACCCCAACAAGATCTTTCCCGGGCAGGAGCTCACCATTCCCTTCCCTGAGGGCCGCAGCGCGGACGTTTAATATCCGTGGCCGAGGCCGATTGTAAAGCGCCGCTCCCGAAACTTCGGGAGCGGCGCTCTTCTATTGTGCATTCTTCCCAGCCGAAGGGGGCAGGTTCTCCGACTCCGAATTGGGCGTATTGTCGAACTCTACCCGAATTGGAATATCACGCTCGCTGCCGTAGAGCCTGATCTCCGTGATGTCGCCGGGCAGGCTGTACTCGTTGGCGTCAATGGCATTCTTGACGTCACGAATCACCTCGCCCCTCACCTTCAACGCCCCGGCCCGAAAGTCCTTCGTGTTCACCCAGAAATACACCCGCAGGTTGACGGTACTGGCCGCAAGTTCATCCTCGGCCACGAAGTTTACGTGATCCTCGTCGCGAATGATGAGTTTGTTGGTATCGAGCACTTGTTGGATGACCTCTTTGGCCCCCTGGATGTCGTCCTCGTAGGCGATACCCACCAGGAAGTCGTAGCGGATGTATCCATCGGCCGTGTAGTTCTGCACCGGCTGCGTAAGCACATCCGAGTTCGGTATATAAACGTCCTTGCCGTCGAAGGTCTTGATGTGGGTGTAGCGAAATTGTAGGCTCTTCACCTTGCCGAAGTGATCGACCACCCGGATTGTATCGTTGACGTCGAAAGGGCGGTTGAAGGCCAGGATAATGCCCGAGATGAAGTTTTCCCCAATATCCCGGAAGGCAAACCCGAGGATCACGGCGCTGGCCCCGAGCGCCCCGAAGAGCGCACCGGCAATTCCACTCAGTCCCGCGGCCCGCAGGGCCAGCAGCACGGCACCGGTGGTGATGAGCAGCCGCAGGGACGTAACGAGAAAACGACTCATCAGCGGGTCCTCCATCCGGGAGAGGATTTTGGATCCGAAAAATCTGGCTATCTGTCGCGCGGCCAAAATACCAACGATCACGATGATCAGCGCAATGAGGAGGCCGGGAACGGCCTCTAAAAACGAGTTCCAGGCATCCAGGAATACGGTGCTCAGATCTTTAACTTGATCCTCCATGTCCAGGTCAACCTAAATATTCTGGGCTAGGTTTGGCTAGCGTCCCTGCCGCACCAAAATTAGGGTATCTAATTTCAGTTGTAGCTTGAGGTATTCCCACATTCGCCGCTCTTCTGCCTCGGTCACCCGCGCGGCGGTTTCCCGGACGGCGACAAGGGGCAGGTCCTGGGAATAGGGTACCTCGTCGTCGGGGCCATACTGCCCGGCCGTTTGGGCCTTACCTAGGCTCACCTCCTGCACCCGCGGAAAGGCCAGCATCAGCTGGCGGGAAAAATGGATGAAATCGAGGCTATCCATACGGTACCCGTCCAGCGCATCGACGATGCGCTGCTGTTCCCGCATCGTCTGTACCTCCGACTGTTCGAGGCGCTGGAGACGGGTATTGATGTCGTCCAGGGTAGCGAGATCGCCCTTAATGCCGGCGATCTCCGAGGGACTGAAGCTGGTGTCCACCACCACGCGTGCACCGTCCACTCCGTAGGGAGGTTCTTGGAGCAGCTGGCTGTAGATCGGCAGACTGTCAGTAGGTACCTGCCGGTCGGTGACGGGAAAGATCAGGATTGGCTTGAGCGGATTGCGGCGATCGAATATGGAAGAACTGCGACTTGCTGGGAAGTATTTTTCCGTAAACTGCTCTACCGCATTGGCATCCCGCTGCCGGTCCAGTACGTCCGCCAGGATGTAGTACCCGGGCAGGATCATGAGCACGCTGATCACCCCAATGATGATCTGGCTGCGCTGGGTCTCCTGTTTATTCATGTACTTCCGGTACGGGAAGCGCAGCAGGCGAATGATCAGGTAGGCGCTGGCCGCAATGAAAAACGAGTTAAGGAAAAATAGGTAAAAAGACCGCCAGAAGATGGTGAAGTCGCCGCCGGTCTTGATGCCTACCACAATGCCGTAGCCCGCCACGCACAACGGGGGCATTAGGGCCGTAGCGATGGCTACCCCCGGAATAGCATTGGTTTTCTCGGCCCGCGTGATGGATATGATACCCGCCAATCCGCCAAAGACGGCAATGAGTCCGTCGAGCACCGTAGGCTCGGTACGCGAGCGCATCTCCTGGGTGAAGATGTCTAACGGAGTGAAGAAGAAATACACCGAGCTCGTCACCAGGGCGATGGCGATTGCTACCCCAAAGTTTTTCAGGGCGATGATTAACAGGGCGCGGTCGTTGGTCCCGACGCCGAGTCCGACGCCAAGGATCGGGTTCATGAGTGGCGAAATCAGCATCGCCCCAATGATTACAGCCCCGGAGTTCAGGTTAAGTCCTAGGCTGGCAATCATAATGGAGCACACGAGCATCCAGGCATTACTGCCGCGCATAAGACGTCCGCTGATGATAGTTTCCGTCGCTCCCTCCCGGTCGCTTCCGTCCCGCAGGTCCAGAAATTCTTGAAACCACAGTTTGATTCCCCCCTCACCGGGAGAGACCGGCTGATTCTCTTCACTTCCCCTGTTCTTATCCATGGTTGGTCTGCTAAGCGAGAATTCCGTCGATCATCTCCAGGCGCCGGTCACTCATGGCGGCCAGTTGCTCGTTGTGGGTGACAATGATGAAGCTTTGGCCGAAATCGTCGCGTAGCTTAAAGAGTAGCTCGTGAAGCTCCTGGGAGTTGGAGGAATCTAAGTTACCGCTAGGCTCATCGGCAAAAACGATGGCGGGTTTATTGATGAGGGCTCGTGCTACGGCTACCCGCTGCTGCTCGCCCCCACTCATCTGGGCGGGCTTGTGTTCGGCCCGATTGGCCAGGCCAAGATATCTTAACAGCTCCCGGCCCCGCCGCTCCGTTTCCTGCCGTTCCCGCTTGCCAATGTAGGCTGGAATGCACACGTTCTCCAGGGCAGTGAACTCCGGCAATAAGTGGTGGAACTGAAAGACGAAGCCGACCCGCTCGTTGCGAAAGGCCGCCAGTCGCTTGTCGGACATGGTGAAGACGTTCATTCCCCCGATGGTAAGTTGCCCCGTGTCCGGGCGGTCCAGGGTACCCAGAATATGCAGCAGCGTACTCTTACCGGCTCCACTCTTGCCGACGATGCTGACGACTTCGGCGGGACTAATGTTCAAATCTGCACCACGCAGAACGTCGAGCGCCCCGTAGCTTTTTCGGATGTTAGTGGCTTGCAGCATGTCAGTTGAAAATAATAGTCCGGTTACCGAAGGGCAGAATTTGATGTTGCAACTGCAGGTAAACCGCCCGGCTTAGTACCCGCTTCTCGACGTCCCGACCCATGCGTTTCAGGTCGTCAATGTCGTGGTGGTGGCTCACGGGCTCCACCGCCTGAGCGATGATGGGCCCCTCGTCCAGGTCAGCCGTCACGTAGTGGGCCGTGGCCCCGATCAGTTTGACCCCACGCTCAAAGGCACTGTGGTAAGGGCGAGCCCCCTTGAAGGCCGGCAGGAAGGAATGGTGAATGTTGATGATTCGGTGACTCCAGCGCCGGCAGAAGTCGTCAGACAAAATTTGCATATAACGGGCCAGTACGATAAAGTCGATGTCGAGTCGGCCCAGCAACCTGGTGGTTGCGGCCTCCTGGTCTGGCTTCGTATCCGGGGTAACGGGAAGGTAGTGAAAGGGAATAGCGAAACGGTCGGCGATGTACTCTAGCTGGCGGTGGTTGCTCACGATCGCCGGAATCTCACAGTCAAACTCCCCGGTCCCGTGCCGCTGCAACAGATCGTACAGGCAGTGGCTGGCCTTGCTCACGAACAACGCCATCCGCGGCCGGCGCCGGGTGAAGTGCAACTGCCACTGCATAGCGTACGCCTTGGCCAGCAGGGTATCGAAATAGTCGGCGATCTTTTCCCGGGGGATCATAAAGTTCTCCAAATCCCACTCGATCCGCATAAAGAAACGGCCTGCAACCCGGTCGACGTGCTGGTCTAGTTCAAGGATGTTACCCCGGTTTTTATGCACGAATTCGGTTACTTGCGCCACCAGACCGGGGAGATCAGGGCAGTGGATGAGCAAGATGGCGTTGTCGGTCAAGGGGTGCGGAGGTGATGCCGGCGCAAGATAGTGAATGACAAAGCCCCCACCGTCGGGAGGACGGGGAGGGCTCTATTATCGAAGTTGAATCGCCGCTAAAGGCGGTGGCTTAGGCATTTTCGTAAGTGCGGGCCAACTGCTTTAGTTCAGCGACCGTGCGCTGAAACACCTGAGTCTGGCGGTCGATAACCTGTCGGGCATCGGCGGAGTAGGAGTTGTCCTTTAGTACCTCCTGGTAAGTCTCGATGGCGCTCTCGTCACCCCGTATGCACTCTTTGAGTACGGCGGCTTCGTCCTGAGTCGAGAGAGCTGACTTAATGTCGATCCACGCCCGGTGCAGAGCCGCGCCGGTGCTTCCTCCCTTATTTACCTTACCGCCCATTTGAGTAATGAAGGGCTTAATCTCGTGGCCAAAGTTGTACCGCTGTTGGCTGAGCTCACGGAACTTTGTAGCTAGGGAAACACTGTCTACCTCTTCGGCAGCTTCCTTGTAGCCATTCTCGCCGTCGTATAGCGTGGTAATAAGTTTGTTGAGGCCTTTGGTCTGGTCGTTGCTTACGGTATCCATGGGTTGTGATAGTTAGTTAGGACGTAAATCCTGTTATGTAAAATAGTTATATGTGTACAAGCCGCCAATTCAAACGGTTTGTACTTTTTCAACGTAAGCCTGTCTACAGACGTTCGGTCCGCCCGAAAATTTTGTCGGGGCCGCAGGTGTCGGAGTTCCTCACTTGACCCGAATGGTGCTCTCGCCGCGGCGGGTCATGTCCTTCTCCAGCATACGGGTCTCCAACCATTTCCGCTCCTCGGCAATATCTCCATTGAGGTACTGCTCGATCATCAGCGAGGCGATGGGCGCGGCCACGGTACCGCCAAAGCCCCCATTCTCTACGTAGACCATGATAGCGATCCTGGGATTATCCGCCGGGGCGAAGGCCACGAAGCTGGAGTGGTCGCCGAAGTTGTTCTGAATAGTACCGGTTTTACCGCAGATTTCGACTCCGGGAAAATTAGCGACGCGGGCCGTTCCCTCGGTGACCGTTTTCCGCATGCCCCGCACCACCGTTTCGAAGTGCTCCCGGTCGATGGCGATGTCGTGGCGCTCGGGGGTGATGGTACGGGCCCGTCCCTCGTTGCCCTCCTGCACTTGTTTTACGAGGTGGGGGGTGTACCAGTGGCCACGGTTTGCAATGGAGGCTACGAAGTTGGCGGTCTGCAGGGCGGTAAGTTCATACTCTCCCTGTCCAATAGCCAGGGATCGCATCCAGATGGCCCGCCAGAACTGGTCTTTGGCGAAGCGCTTTGTGTAGTATTCCGAGGTCGGCACGTTACCGGCAATCTCTCCGGGGAAGTCAACCCCGAGTCGGCTGCCGAGACCGAATTGGTAGAGGTAGTCATTAAATTCGTCTAGCCCCCGCTCCGGCGTGATGCTGCCGTAGCGGTTGATGTTTTCCAGCCAGGTCGTAACGAAGTAAGCGTTGCAGCTCTGGGCGATGGCATCCTCTACGGTGGCGCAGTACGGGTGGTTATGGCAACCGAGCAACACACTGCCTCCGCTGGTAAACCCACCGTAACAGGCGATTCCCCGGTCGGCCGTCAGGGTGCCGGTCTGCATAGCGATCAGGGCCACTAACGTTTTGAAGGGGGAGCCGGGGGGGTACTTCCCGTTGATGGCCCGGTTGAGAAGGGGCTGAAAGGTGTCCTGCTGCAGCTCGGTAAAGGCCCGGCCCCGGTCCCGTCCGATGCGCAAGGAGCGGGGGTCGTAGGTCGGGGCGGAGATCATCGTGAGAATCTCCCCCGTGCTGGGCTCCAGGGCTACGATGCTGCCAATCTTATTGACCATGAGTGCTTCGCCGTATTCCTGTAAGTCGAGGTCGATGGTAGTAATTAAATCGGTACCCACCGTAGCATCCACGTCCAGCGCCCCATTAAGTACTTCGCCCGCCTCCCGCCCGAGGCGATCGCGGTACACTAAGCGCCGGCCTTTTTCTCCCCTGAGTTGACCTTCGTACTGATACTCCAGACCGGAAATGCCGTGGTAGTCGCCCGAGGCATAGCGCCCCTCCCCGCGATCAATCGTCCGCTGACTCACCTCGCCCAGGTAGCCCAGCAAATGGGCGGCGACCGAGTGGGGGTAGTTACGCGAAGACCGCAGCGTAGCCGAAAAGCCGGGGAATTGAAAGAGGTTTTCCTGAAAGGTAGCGTACACCGCCGGCGACACGTTAGCCAGAAAAGTAAAGGGCTTGGAGGGACTAAATTTGCCCCCCCACTGCTCCGGAATGGCCTGCTCAAAGTAGTCGCGGGTAATGCCCAGTAGTTGGCAGAAGCGACTGGTATCGAAGGCTTCCGTGGCCTTGGCAAACTGATTGTAGGTCAGCTCGATCTGATAGATGGGCTCGTTGATTGTCAGCAGTTTGCCATTGCGATCGGTCATCAGTCCGCGTGCGGGGTACTGGTCGATCTGACTGTTGCCGACCCGGTCGGCGCGGGTCCGCCAGTTGTCGCTGACCACCTGCAGGTGAAAGGCCTTGCCCAACAACAACACCGCAGCCAGTAGGATCATGGCGCGGATACTTATGGTCCGGACGTCGGAGGCTTCGGCGGGCATGCGGGCAATTACGCTTTTGGATTAAAGAGGACGACCACGATGCCGAGCACCAAAAAACTGGCGGGCAGGGTCAGTAGCGATTTTACAACAATTTCAGAGAAGAAAAAGATAGAAAAGGTTTGCAGCAGAAAGAAGGCAGGCACGTGGAAGAGCAGCAAGAGAAAAAGATAGCGCAGCATCCAGCCATTGCCCTGGTTGTGCGCCGTCGGAATGGCCTTGAGGTTGTACCCATCGCGGGGTTGAATAAGCTGCAGGATCAGTGGGCGGCAGTATGCCGTGAACGTAAGGGCGCCAGCGTGCAGCCCAAGCGTCTCGCTAAAAAAGTCGATGATGAGCCCCAGCAGAAAGGCCAGGAGGATGACCAGGGGCCGCGGCAGGCGTAGCGGCAGCAGGGCGATGAAGAGGGGATAGACGAAAATAAAGAGGTAGGCCCTACCGCCCCATCCCCAGGCCACCTGGTTGAAGAGGAAGATCTGGGCGGCCGCCAGGAGCACGAAGCGCAGAACGCTGTTCAAGATTCCCGCCCCGGTCATCGCACGAATTTGAGGCGCTCGAGCTCTTCCTTGAAGAGGTCCCGCACGACGTAGCCGTTGGAGGCCAGCAAGGGATCGTTGAGCAGTAAAACGGTTAAGTCCTGACTCCCGGTCCCCGGCAGCGATTCGGTTGACTCAACTGTCCCGATCGGTAATCCGGTCGGAAAGACGTTGGAGTAGCCCGTTGTGTAGATGGTGTCATTGGGGGCTACGGGCACATAGTCGGGCATGTCGGTAAGGGTAACGCGGCGGGGATCATGCCCGTCCCAGCGTAAGGTGCCGAAGGCTTCATTATCCAGGCCGGCACTGATGCGTACATCCAGGTGCAGGATGCTGATTACCCGGGCGTGACGGGGGGTCACCTCGCTCACGATACCCAGCAGTCCGCCGTCGGCCAGTACCCCCTGTCCGCGTTCCACCCGTAAGTTGGAGCCCCGGTCGATAATGAGGGTGTTATAGGGCCCGTAGGGCGATTTGTTGACTACCCGACTAGCTAGGTAGGTAAAGCGTTGCTGAAAAATTGAATCGTCCACCGGAACAGTATCGACGCGGGTAGAGTAAGCCGAACCGGGGATGCGGGCCAGTAAGGCGGCGTTCTCGCGCCGCAAAACTTCGTTCTGCCGGGCGACGTCCAGAAAAGCAAGTTTGGCGTTTAGCTGTTCGGTGAAATAGCTGCCGTAGACCGACTGGGTTTCGAGCCAGATTTCGCGCTGGTCGTCGTTGTGGTTGACGATGAGGTATAGGCACACGAGTTGAAGTATGGCGAAGGTAAATAAGCCACCGCTGTTGAGGATTATTCTCAGCAGCCGCCCCACTTAGCTGACGCTGCTTGCCGGCACCAGGATGGCCTTGTACCGTCTGGTGTCCTGCAGCGCTTTGCTGGTGCCCCGAACCACCGCTAACAGGGGGTCTTCGGCCACGTGTACGGGCAATTGGGTTTTTTTACTGAGCCGCCGGTCCAACCCCCGCAGTAGGGCCCCTCCTCCGGTAAGGTACAGGCCGGTAGAATAAATGTCGCTGGCGAGCTCGGGAGGGATCGTCTCGAGCGCGCGAATGACGGCATCCTCGATTTGGCCGATGGACTCGTCCAGGGCACCCGCGATTTCCTGGTAAGTCACGGTGATTTGGCGGGGAATGCCGTTAAGCAGGTCGCGACCGTTGATGGCGTAGTCGGCCGGGGGGTCGTCGAGCTCCGGCAGGGCGCTCCCGACGTGGATCTTTATCTGCTCCGCGGTGCGTTCGCCGATGAGGATATTGTGCGTCTTACGCATATAGTTGACGATGTTCTCGGTGAGCTCATCCCCCGCAATACGGATGGATTGATCGCTGACAATACCCGAAAGCGCGATCACCGCGATCTCCGTGGTGCCGCCGCCAATGTCAATGATCATGTTACCGACCGGCTCTTCTACATCTAGGCCAATGCCCAGGGCGGCGGCCATAGGTTCGTAGATCAGGTAAGTTTCCTTGGCATCCACGCGGGCAGCGCTTTCGAAAACGGCGCGTTTTTCTACCTCCGTAATGCCGGACGGGATGCAGACCACCATCTTCAAGTGAGAGAAGAAGGGGCGGCGTCGGCCGATCATGTCGATCAAGCCCTTAATCATCTGCTCGGCGGCGCGGAAGTCGGCAATCACCCCGTCCTTGAGGGGGCGGACGGTAATGATGTTGTCGTGGGTCTTCTCGTGCATCTGCATGGCCCGACGGCCAACGGCGATGGTTTCTTCGGACTTTCGGTCGATGGCAACAATGGAAGGCTCGTCAATAACGACCTCCCCATTTTGCATGATGAGGGTATTGGCAGTACCCAAGTCGACGGCGAGCTCCTGCTTAAAAAAATTTAGAAAGCGCATTCCGCAGTATTGTGGACCGTGCGACCGGTCCCGTGGTTTTCAGTTTGCAAAAGTCGGAAAAAGATTGCGGACTTAGGGGCTCCCCGTCCAGTCTTTATCAACTCATTTTGGGGTCTCCGAACTCGCAATAGCTATCGGGACTCTCGCCCTCTCTAACGCGTGACAGTGTAGCTCATAGTATCTTTGTCCCCCTTTAAAACGACCCAATGACCGCCCCCCAGATCCGCCGCGCCTTCCTAGATTTCTTTCGCGAAAAGGGACACAAGGTCGTTCCCTCCGCCCCCATTGTAAATAAAGACGATCCCAGTCTGCTCTTCACCAACGCGGGCATGAACCAGTTTAAGGACTATTTTCTCGGCGACCGCGTTCCCGCCAACCGGCGCGTAGCCGATACCCAGAAGTGTATGCGGGTCAGCGGAAAACACAATGACCTCGACGATGTAGGCCGCGACGGAACCCACCACACCATGTTCGAGATGCTGGGCAACTGGAGCTTCGGCGATTACTTTAAAGAAGAGGCCATTGCCTGGAGCTGGGAGCTGCTCACCGACCGCCTCGGCATCGACCCCGGACGCCTCTACGCCACGGTGTTTGAGGGCGCACCGGAGGAGGGCATGCCAGTGGACGACGAGGCCAAGAAATTCTGGTTGCGCGTCCTGCCCGAAGAGCGCATCCTGTACGGCAACAAAAAGGACAATTTCTGGGAAATGGGCGAGACCGGGCCCTGCGGCCCCTGCACCGAAATCCACGTCGACACCCGCTCGGAGGAGGAGCGCGCTCAGTCCCCCGGCCGCGACGGCGTCAACATCGACGGGAGCGGAGTCGTGGAAATTTGGAACAACGTCTTCATCCAATACAACCGCAAGGCCGACGGCAGCCTGGTCAACCTGCCCGAGCGCCACGTGGACACGGGCATGGGCTTCGAGCGCCTCACCATGATACTCCAGCACAAGACCGCCACCTACGATACCGACATCTTCACGCCGATCATCGCGGAGATCGAGCGGCTCACCGGCAGCACTTATGGCGGCAGCTACGCCCCCGATGCCAAGGCCGATATGGCCATGCGCGTAATAGCCGACCACCTGCGCGCCGTGGCCTTCACGATTGCGGATGGGCAACTCCCCGGGAGTGGTGGAGCGGGCTACGTCGTACGCCGCATTCTGCGCCGGGCCGTGCGCTACGCATACTCCTTCCTCAATCAAAAGCAGCCTTTCGTGTACCAGCTCATGCAAGTGCTGGTCCAGGGTATGGGCGAGGCCTTCCCCGAGCTTGCCCGCCAGCAACAGCAGATTGCGCGCATCATCCAGAGCGAGGAGAAGTCGTTTTTACAGACACTGGAATCCGGCCTCTCCCGCTTCGCCAATCTGCAGGTTGCTAACGAGACCATCGCGGGACAGGACGCCTTCGAACTTTACGACACCTTTGGCTTTCCCATCGACCTCATCCGCCTGTTGGCCGAAGAGCAGGGACTGAGCGTAGACGAACGGGGTTTCCAGGACGCCCTTCAGGAGCAAAAGGACCGCAGCCGTAAGGACGCCGCCAAGGTAGTTGGTGACTGGCACGTGCTTTCCAACGAGCCGTCAGTTTTCATCGGCTATGACGTACTGTCCGACGCGGGTGGCCGCATCACCAAGTACCGCACGGTGCAGGTGAAAGAAAAGCCGCAGTACCAGCTGGTCCTCGACCGCACCCCCTTTTACGGCGAGAGTGGTGGACAGGGGGGCGACCGCGGACTCCTGCGGGTAGGGGATGAGAAAATCGAAGTCCTGGATACAGTCAAGGAAAATGACCTTACCGTCCACATCGTCAGTCAGCTCCCCACCGAACCCCAGGGGGAAGTGTATTCCGAAGTAGATGGGGACTCCCGTCAGGCCACCAGCAGCAATCACACCGCCGCCCACCTGCTTCACGCGGCCCTCCACGAGGTACTGGGCGCACACGCCGTACAGAAAGGGCAGGACGTACGGTCCGGCAAGTTCCGCTTTGACTTTAGTCACTTCGAGCGCCCCACGGACGACGAGCTGGAGCAAATCGAACTGCTCGTCAACGCCAAAATTCGCCAGAACATCCCCCTGCTCGAGCAGCGCGACGTACCCATCGCCCAGGCCCGCAACTCCGGCGCCATGATGCTCTTCGGAGAGAAGTACGGCGACGCGGTGCGCATCATCACCTTCGACCCGGACTTCAGCTCCGAGCTCTGCGGCGGCACCCACGTGCCCTACACCGGCGAGCTCGGACTATTCAAAATCACCAGCGAAAGCGCCCTGGCCGCCGGCATCCGGCGTATCGAGGCCGTCACCGCCCGGCGCGCCGAATGGTACGTCCGCGGTCGCCTGGCCGCCCTACGCGAGGTGCAAGAGGCCCTCAAGGGCAATCCCAGCCCCGCCGACGGCGTCCGCAATCTCCAGGAGGAAAACCGCACGCTCAAAAAAGAGCTCGAAAAGCTGCAGGCCGCCCAGGCTAACAGCCTTAAGGGTGACTTAGAAGCTACTTTTGAGGCTTTGGGGAAGGTGAAGTTCCTGGCCGAGCAGGTTCCCATTCACGACGCCGCCGCCGTAAAGAATCTCGCCTTTCAACTAACCGGAGCGCATGAGAATGCCTTCGTCTTGCTAGCTAGCGAATCCGATGGTAAGGCCCTGCTGACGCTCGCCATCAGTAAGGGCCTGGCGGGTACCGGAGAGGGCGCGCTGAACGCAGGTGCCGTAATCCGCGGCTTGGCCAAGCACATCCGCGGGGGTGGGGGAGGGCAACCCTTCTTCGCCACCGCCGGGGGCAAGGAGCCGGGGGGTATACCGGCGGCGCTGGCGGCGGCCCGCGAGCTAATCGCGGCGGGCTAGGGTGGAGGATTACGGACCGATCACGGCGTCAGCTTATGCAGCGTACCGCCCGGACCTACACGGCACCATACTGGCCGAGGTCCTTACCGGCCCGTATGCCAAGGGCCTAGATATTGGCTGTGGCGTAGGCCATTCTACCCGGGCGCTGGCTAAGTACTGTCGTCACGTGGTGGGTACTGACGTAAGTAAACCCATGCTAATGCGAGCCGTGCTTAGTCCAAATGTGACCTACCAGTTGCAGCAGGGAGCAAAACTTGCCTTTCCCGATCGCTGGTTCGACGTGGTCACCCTAGCCGGTTCGTGGTCCTATTGCCGTAGTCAGGCTATGCTGAATGAAATCGTGCGGGTGTGTAGGCCAGGGGCCTTGGTCGTGCTTTATGATTTCGACACCCAAGTCGATACGGTAGTCCCTGATCTGCTCGGTATACCGGTTTCCCCCGCCCGTCCGCAGGACTATAATCACGAGTTGAATCTAAGCGGCTTACTTTTCGATCCCCTGCGAGAAAGGAGTTGTCGACAGAGCCACCTCCACATCCAGGTGACCTTCCTACAACTAGGCTTTCTCCTCCTGGCCAACGCGCATTTCTCATCTGCCCTGGTCAATCGATTCGGCACGGAGGACCTTCCCGAGTGCATCGCTGAAGAAGTCGAAGCCCGACTAGGTGAACGCTATGACCAGTTGGCCCTTCCAACCAAAATTTATACCACGGTCTACCAGATGACCTGAATCCGCAGGCCCCCCGCGCAAGCGGTTCCCGGGGTGCCCCGCGGCCGCGGCCTAGTTCCAAAACCTTACCTTGCCAAAAATCTTTGCTTATGACCTTCCAGGAACTCAACGACGGCGTCACCAAAGCCGCTTCCACCGCGCCAAAGCTCGGCAAAAGCATTAAACTGCAGCTGGACGAGGGCACCATTTTCATCGACATGACTGGCGACCAAGCCCAAGTTAGCAACGAAGACAAGGAAGCGGACACCGTGGTCATCACCAGCGTCGACATACTGGACCAGTTGCGCAGCGGCAAGCTCAACCCCATGATGGCCATGATGAGCGGCAAGGTGAAGATTAAGGGAGACATGGGCCTGGCCATGAAACTCCAGGGACTGCTTAGTTAGGTCAGGAACGGACAAATCAGGCTTCGGCTCGCGGGTGACCAAAGCAATTTAGCGGTTTATGCGTTTCTTCCGGTAACGGCGCCCGTCGCTGCCACTTGCACAACCCACGGCCCATGCCTCTGCGAATTTTACTTGCTTTTTTCGTTCTCTTACCCTCCTTGGCCTCCGCCACCCACAACCGGGCGGGGGAGATCATCGTGCAGTCGGCCGGCGACTGTAGCAATGCTTCGGATCAGCTTACGGCTTGTGCTACGATTATCACCTATACCGAGACCGCACAGACTGAAGTCGACCGCGACAGCCTCGAGCTAAATTGGGGGGACGGAACCACCGAATTAATCGGGCGGACCAGCATCACCCCCATCGCCCCGGGCATCCAGCGCAACGAGTACACGCTCTGTCACCGCTACTCGGCCTTCGGCCGCTACGTGCTGAGCTTCCAGGACGTCAACCGGGTGCGCGGGGTGCGGAACATTCCGGGTTCAGTAAACATCCCCTTTAGCGTGTTTACTTCCTTCGTCCTCGTGAATCCTATTTTAAACGGATGCAACTCCTCGCCGCAATTGAGCCAGGACCCTATCGACAATGCCTGTATTGGTTCGGTCTGGACCCACAATCCCGGTGCCTTTGACGTCGACGGAGATAGCCTCGCGTTTGAATTTACCACGCCCAGCTTTGCCCCGCGGGCGTCCATCGCCAATTATGTGCTGCCAAATATGGTCTCCGGGTCCACCGGTAGCCTCGAAATTAACGCCCGCACCGGTCAGATTACCTGGGATGCGCCCTCCGCACCTGGCGAGTACAACTTGGCTTTCCTCATCAAATCTTTCCGCAATGGTATCCCGCTCGACACCGTGGTGCGGGACATGCAAGTTTTTGTCGATGACTGCTTCAATGATCCGCCCGTCATTGACATTACCCGCGAGGAAATCTGTGTAGTGGCTGGGGATTTGGTGGAATTCGACGTTATCGCTACGGCCCCCCTCACCGATTCTGACCAATTGGTGACTTTAACTGCCAGCGGCCGGCCATTCGACCTCCCCGAAAACCCCGCCACCTTTACTCCCGTCACCGGCGGACCGCTGCCCGATCCGGTGCGCAAAACCTTCCGCTGGCAAACTACCTGCAACGACATCAGCAACCAGGAGTACTTCGTGGTGCTCCGCGCCCTGGACGACGGCCCCCCACGGCCGTCTGGCCTGGCCACCCTCCGTACCGTATTAATTAAGGTAGTCGCACCGCCCCCCGAAGGTTTACAGACGCAGGTGGAGGATGACATGATTACCCTGAGTTGGGATCTGCCCTACACCTGTGAGGATAACCAAGAGCCTGACTTCCTAGGTTTTACCGTCTGGCGCCGGGAAGGAAGCAACAATTTCCTGCCGGATACGTGCGAAACGGGCCTTGACGGGAGGGGGTATACCCAATTGACCACCACGGAGATCAGTGATGTCGCCAACGGGAGATACTTTTTTCAGGATCCCGACGTCACCCGCGGAAGAACCTACTGCTACCGCGTACTGGCGATCATGGCCCGACGAACGGTGAGCACGGGACTCATCTTTGAAACTATTGAATCCATTCCCTCCGAAGAGATCTGTGCGCAACTGCCGCGTGACATCCCCTTGCTGACTAAGGTCGACGTGTTGACTACGGATGATGTAACCGGTCAAGTAGCGGTGTGCTGGATTCTTCCGACTGCCGAAGTACTGGATACCGTGGTCAATCCTGGTCCCTACCGCTACGTCCTCAGTCGCGCCGCTGGCCAAACCCTGGACCCGGCGGCCTTCGAGCCCATCATCACCTACGACACGCCCTTCTTCGCCGCACCGATAGATACTTGTTACACCGACCTTAACCTTAATACCGAAGGGCTGGCTTACTCTTACCGGATTGAGTTATTTACCTCGAATCGAGGGGAGCCGGTGGGAGAAGCGCAGCCCGCCAGCACCGTTCGTTTGGAGGGGTCGCCCACCGATCGGGCGGTTGACCTCAGTTGGTCGGCTACGGTTCCCTGGACCAATACGAGCTACGAAATCTACCGCCAATTACCGGGCAGTACGACGTACAATCTATTGGCTACGGTCGATGAACTTACGTTTCAGGACCGCGATCTGGAAAATGAACAAGAGTACTGCTACTACATCCGCTCCATTGGGAGTTACAACATCGAGGAGATTCCCGCTCCGTTGCTTAATCGCAGCCAGCAACTCTGCCTAATTCCCCTGGATAACATACCCCCCTGCGCGCCGGTGCTGGTCGTGGAAAGCGTTTGCGACCGTCAGGTAGACTGCACGGATACCGATAACCTGTTTAATATCCTTAGCTGGACCGCCCCCGAGCAGGTGTGTGGCGACGACGACGTAGCTAGTTATCGGATCTTCTTTACCCCCGATACCATCGCGGACCCACAGCTCATTGCGGAGGTGAGCGTAAACGACCTGACTTACAACCATACCCCGCCGGACGGTATTGTGGGATGCTACACCCTTACCGCCGTGGACAGCAGCGGAAATGAGAGCCAGGCCAGTAACCGGGTGTGTGTTTCCAACTGCCCCCTGTACGAACTACCGAACGCCTTTACGCCCAATGGCGACGATCGCAACGATCTCTTTCAGCCGCGGGCGCTCTGCTTCGTGGAACGGGTGGAGCTCAGGATCTTCAACCGCTGGGGACAACTGGTCTTTGAGACGGTAAACCCCTCCATTGACTGGGACGGCACCAACCTCAACGGTGACCCCCTGCCGTCGGGCACCTATTTTTACAAAGGACAAGTGTACGAGCGCCGACTCGAGGGCGTACTGCCCAGCGAGAGCCCCATCAGCGGGTACATCGAGTTATTTACCGACCGGTGAACTCCCGGATCAGGTACCTCCACTTTCCGGGTTTAAGCAAGAGACCGTAGCCCATGGCCGTGAAAAAGGTGAACATGGCATACACTAGGGCGGGCTTCAGGGCTTGTTCATTCTCCAAAAAGGCGGCGGCAATCAAAAAGGCCAGACTCGTGTTCTGAATACCGACCTCAACACCCAGCGTAAGTTGATTGTCGGTGTTCATTCCCAGGGCCGTACCGAAAGTCCAGCCGAGTGCCAGGGAAAATACGTTAATGAGCAGTGCCACGGGTAGTAACTGACCAACCTCCGCTAGGCTTAGCGCACTGCCGCCGTGGGCAGGGGGGGCTAAAAACTTGACGGTGAAGACGAGCGCCAGCAGACCTAGAGCGGCAACGCGTAGCTTGGGCTGTAAGGCCGTAGCCGGCCCGGGCGTCAAATGCCGGACCACCATGCCGCACACTACCGGAAGGAGGACGATAAGAAATATACGGAGCGCCGTAGGCAGGAGCGGCAGGTAAGCGGGTGTGGCGGACGTGGCAAATCGTTCCAGCGCCAGGTTGACGATAAAGGGAACAGTCAGCATGGAAAGCCCTGAATTACAGATCGTCAGACTTACCGCAAGAGCTGTATTGGCCCCCAAAAGGAAGGAAATGAAATTGCTGGAAAGCCCACCCGGGCACGCGGCTAGTATGAGGAAACCGATGGAAAAGGCGGGGGGCAAGCCCCAGAGCGTAGTGACTCCAAAGGCGAGGGCGGGCAGGGCAACTAACTGCAGCAATAATCCCAAAACCAGTGGGGTCGGGAAGCTGTATAACCCCACAAAGTCCGCGCCCTTCAAGCTCAGACCGATGGAGAACATAATGAGTCCTAAAACTACCGTGATAAGGATATCGGCCATTTCCGACCTGAATTTTTAGACAGGGGAAGCAGCCCTTTATTTACGACCGAGCGCCTGGGCTGCTTCGTGTCAGATTTAGGACAAATCCCTTATCGTAGGCGTTTGTGAAACGAAAAGAGTACCGTTCAGTGTGCGGCCCCTAAGACAATACTCAGTTTATGCTGTTAAGTTTTATAGGGTACCCGCTAGCCTTGCGGGTCTTTTTGTAACTTAAAGACTATTCCCCTTGCGGACTGCGTTACCCTTACATTCGGGGAATTACCCCTTTGTTCTACGCACTTTTGTCCGTTCTTTTGGGACTTATCGTCTCTCCCCAATTTAGCTTAACCGCCGCTCTACCCGATTATGAAGTTAGTTTATACTCTCCTCTTCGCGCTGTTTTGTGCCGCAGGTCTGCAGGCGCAGGATATTCACTTCTCCCAGTTCTACATGTCGCCGCTCAACCTGAACCCGGCCATGACGGGGGTGATGAACTGTAATAGCCGAATCGCCATCAACTACCGTAGCCAGTGGGCATCCGTACTTGGAAGCAACGCCTTCCAGACGTACAGCGTCAGCTACGATCAGCGCATTGCGGTTGGGCGCGACGATTACTTTGGCATCGGGGGCACCTTCTGGGGTGACCGCGCCGGGGAAGCTAGTTTTGCCACAACCACCGCCAAGGCCTCGGCAAGCTACTCCAAGAAAGTTGGGGGGGGGCGGAAGTTTGGTAACTACCTCGTGGCGGGTGCCGAGTTCGGGGCCGCCCAGCGCAGCCTCAATTTTCTGGCTCTCCGCTGGGGTTCCCAACACGATGGCGACGGCGGCTTCGATCGCAATGCCCCGAGTGGAGAGACCGGCCTCGACCGCGATCAATTCCTCTTTGCCGACCTCGCCGGCGGTTTGCTTTGGTTCATGGTCTTCGACGAAAACAATAGCCTTTACCTGGGCGGTGCCTTTCATCACCTCAACCGGGCCAATCAGAGCTTCTCCAACGATGGCGAAGACCTACTCTACAGTCGCTACACCGCCCACGCTGGAGGTGAATTTATGATGAACAGCCGCGTCGGCCTCGTGCCCGGCGTGATCATTATGAGCCAGGGTCCCAGTTTCCAGGTCAATGCCGGTACCAATATTAAGTTTCTTCTAGACGGTGGGCGCAATTCCTCCACTCAGGCCTTCCAACTTGGCCTCTGGACGCGCATCAGCAACCGACTCGACAGCAGTGTCCTGACCGATGCCCTCATCCTCAGCACCCGCTTCGACTACGAGAACTTCGCACTAGGATTCAGTTACGACATCAACACCAGCGATCTTAAGGTCGCTACGGACGGCAATGGCGGCTTTGAGCTTTCCCTCCAGTACAAAATCTGTGGGAACCAGCGTCGAGGAGTCTATTGTCCCCAGTTTTAAGACCTAGACCGTATTTTAAACCTCTCTCATGTTCGGAAAACCTAAACCACAACAGTCACCTACAGGAATGACTTCTACTACTTCTTCACCCACCACCCGCGGCGTCACCACGATTGACGAGCACACCGTCATCACCGGTGACATTGAGGCCAGCGGAGACATCCGCATCGACGGCCGCTTAGTCGGCAATCTCAGCTGCAAGGCGCGGGTCATCATCGGCCCCCGCGGATACTTGGTCGGCGACGTCACCAGTGACAGTGCCCTCATCGAAGGAAAATTTCAGGGAACTATGCAAGTTGCACAGGCCCTCATTGTAAAGGAAACCGCCCAGGTTTCCGGTAACCTAAAGGCTGGCGTGACTACCATCTGCTCGGGGAGTGAAATCGAAATCACCTGCGCCCTCAACGAAGCAGAACCCGCCGTGCCCAAACAAAAGGATACCCGCATCTCCAAGCAGGAGGTGACCACCAATGTCGCCGCCTAAGCCCGCGGACGACGGACGTGCCTGGTCTAAGTACCTGGGCATTGGCGCCCAACTCCTCGGTACCATCGGTGTGAGCATCTTCATTGGCATCTGGGCCGATGGCTATTTCGATACCAACCCCTGGATCACGGTCGTGATGAGCCTTATCGGCGTCCTGGGTGGACTTTACGTCAGTGTGAAGGATCTTCTCTAAATCACAGCAATCTCCGCTCGCCGCAGGTACCCTTGCCGGCCATCCTCTAGTTGCACCTTGACGTACTCATTGACTGCGTCGAGAATACGGACCTTGTGCCCCCCCTCTAGCTCCGCCTCCACGGAGCCGGCTAGGGTAGGGGAGACACGGAGCGTGGCTACAGGTGCCACGAGCACGGCCTCTTGGTCTTGGTGCAAGAAGGCATAGCGACTCTGCGCCAGCAGAAAGAAGCCCACCGCCAGTACCAGTGCCCCTGCCGCCGCCGGCAACAGGGTAAAGCGACGCTTTTCTTCCATGACCGCCCGACGCAGGTACCAGTACACCACGCCCGCGACCGCCAGCCACCAACACAAAATACTTAGCCCGTAGGCCAGAAGGGTACCGAAAGCGGCACCCGCTACACGCCACCAGCGGAGCAGGAAAAATTCCGGCACGGGCGAAGTAGTGATTCCGGATTGCTGGCGCACGTAGCGCAAGTTGTTCTCCAGGTCCCGACTGCCGGGGCGCAGACGCAGCCCCCGTTCGTAAGCCAAAATTGCCGGTCCAGCTTGCCCTGCCTCAAAGCGGGCATTGCCCAGCGCTAAGTAGAAGTTGGCGCTTACCCTTCCCCGAGTTTCGAGGCTGTCTAAGAGGTCGGCAGCATGAGCGTAATCGCCATCCACCAGTTCACGCTCAGCCTCCGCGAAGGAGACCTCGACCTGCGCCAGGGTGAAAGCAGTACTGCCAAACCAAAGAAGCTGAAGAATAAGGTACCTGAGCATACGCCAAAAGTAATCACTCCCCGTCGGGTACCGGTAGCGGGAGGGCTTCCTCCTTCGGCAGCGGCAGGGCCTCGAAGCGGGGGACGGCCGGCCGAAGGAGATCCTCCAGCGTCCGGGGTTTGCGCGCGGTATGCCAACGGAACCCATCCAGGCGGAAGGAGGCGTGGTCCACCGCCCCCATGGGATCAAGTTTTCCAGACGGAGCACTCAAGAACCTGATGCGCTCCACCCCTCCGGCCGCGAAGTAGAGGATCATCTTACTGCAGGCCGTTTTATTCACCCCAATGTATCCCCCCGCTTCGTCCTGGGCGTAATAGATGGCTTCCGCGTTGCCGACCACTTCGGTCTCGCGCAGCTGGCTGCTATCGAAGCGAGCGACAATATCCTTACCCTTGACCTGGTTAAAGAAAACCAAATCTGGGGAGGTAATTACCATCGCGTTTCGCCGCAGGTGGACCATATCCGGCTGATCATTCTTCAGGTGAAGGTCGATGGTGTCGGCGGTCAGCTGGCTGGTATCTTGCCAGAGGATGGGATCCTGGTAGAGGGTTAGTATGGAATCCACGGTGTTAAAGCCGAGGGAGTCGGCTACCGCCTGAAGATCCGACTTTAGGATGCGCACGTCTTTGTAGGCAGAGAGGTAACGGATGGTATCGCCCCGGCCGTCCACCAATTCCGATTGAAAGGACAGCAGGGTGTCGGCCGCCATATACATGGTGTCCTGGTCCAGGAGTGTAGTGAGCAAGGCGCGGCCACTCCGGCCGCCGTAGGCTTTGAGGTAACCGTTAGTTTGTCGATAATCAGCGCGCTCGGCCTCGATTTGCAAATTCGCGGCGGTATCGAGCCAGACGATGTTGCCGGTGGCGATGCCCATCCCCGTGGCCTTATCCGAGTACATTCGGTCGGCCTGCAAAATCATGGGAGGATTTGACACCCGCGGACGCCCGCCAACCACGGCGTAAGAATCGTCCAGGGAGTTGTAGTCAATGGAGTCCCCGGTCACGGTTTGTACCGAGTCTACCACCCGCGCATTGCCGGCCAGTTGATAACGGTCTTCGGCCCGAAAGTAGTTAATGCGGTCAGCCGTCGCCCGCTGGAACTGGCCCTCCGCAACGTAGGCGCCACCTTCCAGCACGTATAGCTCTTGCTGTCCGAAGTAGCGGATAGAGTCCGCTGCGGCCAGGCGATCCCCGCTGCGGTACTGGGCATTGGTTCGAAATACCGCCTCGTCCAGCGCCACGTCATAGTAGCCGCCCTCGCAGTAGATATTGTGGGTGTCGCTGCGAATGACCGTCGGCCCTAAAAAGTACACCCGCTCGTTGGCTAAATCATATCGGAGGGTGTCGGCGCGCATCTCGAAGCGCTCGTCGACGACCACCACGCTGTCGCGGAAATACACGTTGCGGGTATCGGCGTAGTAGTAGCCGTGGGTGCTGCTCAGTTCCGTCGTGCCGTTCGTGACCCGGCCCCCCGTGTGGTAGGTCGCCAGCTTGGTAGCTAGGTTGTAGTCGAGTTCCTCCGTGAAAAGCTCCGTAGTACCCCGCTTAAGCACGACCGACCGCTTCAGTTTGGCCAGCCGGGTCTCGGCGTTGTAATCCAAATATTCGGAAAAGGCCGCGATGCTGTCCCCCTGCTGGATGACGACCTGATCGTAGGCGTACAGTTGTACCTCTCCCACCAGTTCGGCGCTATCGCAGTACATGTAGATGCTGTCCTGGCTCAGTTCCACCTCCCCGATCAGCCGCTGCCGGCCGCCCTGTTGCAGCATACGCAGCTCGTTGGCGTGATCGATGCTGACCACCTCCCGGGTACGCGACGGAGGCGGCTCCCCCTGTGCGCGCAACACCCCCACGGAGAGGGGACACAACACCACGAGAAAGAGCAGGCGTAAGAGCATGGGCGGGCAAAGGTAAGGGCTTATCGTAAGGAACGATTCGGCTTAGTCACGCGCCGCTCCTAAGGGCCGCTTTAACGTCGCCTTAAGCTCCAACTGCATGCCGTCGTAGCCCACGCGTACCCCCGCGGGCAGTTCGGTCTGGAACTCCGCGTGGGGCCCGACCCGGTGACTGAGGTGGATGAGTACGGTCTGCTCCGCCTCAATGCGCGCGGCGTAGGCCAGCGCCTCCTTTACCGATAGGTGACTGTGGGTGCCGCGGTGATTGAGGCAGGACAGCACCAGGATCTCGACCCCCCACAACCGCTCCAGGGTTTCGTCTGGCAGCGATTTTACGTCGGTGAGGTAGGCCAGGTCGCCGATGCGCAGTCCGATAATCGGCAGCTTGCCGTGGGCTACGTGCAGTACTTCCAGCGCTACCCCGGCGAAGGAAATGTGCTCCCCAAACTCGACTGTCCGCACGTCCAGTTTGGGCACGCCGGGATAGTCGGTGAAGGCATAGGCGAAACGCTCCTTCAGCTCGCTGGCGACCCGCGGGAGGCAGTACACCGGCATGTCCATCTGCTGCATGAAGCAGAAGGGCCGCACGTCGTCCAGGCCCGCAGTATGGTCATTGTGTTCGTGGGTCAGCACGATGGCATCCAGGCGCTGGACGCCCTCCCGCAGCATTTGTGACCGGAAGTCCGGACCGGCATCGATCGACAGCCGGCCGTCCCCTACACAGAGTAGGGCGCTGGTGCGGTAGCGCTGGTCGCGGGGATCGGTGGAGGTGCAGGTTGCACAGCTACAACCGATGACCGGAACCCCCTGCGAGGTCGCGGTGCCCAGCAAGCGGAGGGTGGCCGTTAGCGCTTCTCCTCCCACGCCCAGCTTGTCCGCATGATCTCTTCGACGCCGTACTTGGGTTCCCAGCCGAGGTCCCGCGTGGCCTTGCTGCGGTCGGCGTACACCGCAACGACATCACCGGCCCGGCGGGGCCCCAGTTCGTAGTTCAGTTGTTTTCCACTCACCTTCTCAAAGGCGTTGATCACCTCGAGCACGGTCAGGCCCTCGCCGATGCCCAGGTTATACAGGGCAGGATTTTCCGTTAACGTTTTGCCCAGTAGGGATTCCAGCGCCAGGGTGTGGGCGTGGGCCAGGTCTGCTACGTGGATGTAATCCCGCACGCAACTGCCGTCGCGGGTGGCGTAGTCGGTTCCAAAGACGGTCATTTTGTCTCGCTTGCCGGCCCCTACTTCGGTGATGACCGGAACGAGGTTGCTCGCCGGCGTGGAGGCGTCCTCGCCGATCTTACCGCTGGGGTGGGCACCGGCGGGATTGAAGTACCGCAGCAAAATGGCGGAGAAGGCTGGGTTCGCACTGCAATAGTCGTAGAGGATGTCTTCCCCGATCTGCTTGCTGCGGGCGTAGGGGCTCTCGGCCTCCTTACGGGGGGTGCTTTCGGTCACCGGTAGCTCATCGGCGTTTCCGTACACGGAGCAACTGGAAGAAAAGACCAGGTTACCGCTGCCTTGCTTCCGCAGGCCGTCGATGATGTTGATTAGGCTGTTAAGGTTGTTGCGGTAATATTCCAGGGGCTTGCTGACACTCTCGCCAACCGCCTTGTAGGCGGCAAAGTGGATGGCCCCGTCAAATTGCTGGGCAGCAAAGAGTTTGGCGGTGGCTGCCTGGTCCGCTAGGTCAATCACGTGATTCACTACCCGCACGCCGGCGATCGATTCTATGCCATCCAGTACGCTGGCCTTGCTGTTGTGGTAGTTGTCAGCGCTGACGACTTCAAAACCGTTTTTGATGAGATCCACCACGGTGTGGCTACCAATGTATCCGGTCCCACCGGTGACTAGTATTTTACCTTTGCTCATACGTTGGGTGTTAATCGTGAGTCAGTTTAACGTCTGCGGGGTCGATTTCGATCCCCATGCGCGCCATGAGGGCGGTGGCGTTGAAGCTTTGGCTTACCCCTCGGTGCAATTTATAGTCAAACACCAGCTCCCCGTCTTTAGTCTGTACCTCCATGGCATAATTCTCCACCCGCCGCTCGCCGCTGGCGTTGGATTCGGCTTCAAGGGCAGCTAGCTCCAGGTCGTGGGTAGCGATGATGCCGGCCCCGCGGTTGCGGATCAGTTGCCTGATGAGGGCGCGGGAGCCCGTGTGGCGGTCCCGGCTGTTCGTTCCCTTGAGGATTTCGTCGAGCAGGAAATACACCTCTTGCGTCGGGTCGCTCACGGCCTCGATGATGGCTTTAAGACGTTTCAGTTCCGCGTAAAAACTGGAGGTACTCTCACTCAGGTCATCCTGCGTACGCATGGAGGTCCACACCTGCAGGGCGGCGGTGCGCAGGTGTCGGGCGCACACGGGACCGCCGGCGCGGGCTAACACGATGTTGATGCCGACCGTGCGCAACCAGGTACTCTTGCCGGCCATGTTGCTTCCCGTGACCAGTTTGATGTGGCCGTCGGTGGACATCCGGAGGTCGTTCGCGACCCGTACCTCGGACCGGAGGAGGGGGTGGCCGAGGTGCTCGGCTTCCAGTACACGGTCCTTGGTGAGTTCCGGCTCCGTCCAGTCGGGGTGATTGAAGCGCAGCGTGCCCCAGCTCACGCGGGCATCGGTGTCGGCCAACACGTCGAGCCACCGGGGCAGGTCCTCGCGGTGGGCCTCCCGCCAGTCGTCGAGGCGTGACAGCCACTGCAGGCTCCACAGGCCGGTAATCTCCAGTAGAAAAACAAAGGGATTGTGGCGGACGTCCAGCTGACTCACGGAGTAAGCTAGGCGCCGAAAGGCTACGGAGGCCCCGAGGACGCGCTCCGGATTGCGCGTTTCCACAAGCTGCAACAAGCGGCCGTAACCCGCAAGCATCCGGCCCGCCTGGGCGGTGAAGGCATGCTCCCTAGCCACCACCGCGCCGTAGCGCCGTAGGAGCAGGAAGGCCGGCAGAAAGAATAACAGGCCCAACTGCCAGGGGTCCCGGGTGAAGGCAAACCACAGACCTGCCACCGCCAGTATGGGAGCACCCCACCGCATCAAACGAAGATAGGCCCCCTGGATAACCGCGGGCCGCTGTAACCACTCCCGGAGGCGGCGGCTGTATGCCGGGTCGTCCTGGAGGGAACTGCCGCTGGTCCGGAAGGACAGGCACCAGGATGGGTCTCGGGCCAGCTCCTGTCCGGCTGCGCGACGGCGCGCGCCGGTCGCGTGCGGGGCGGGATAGAGAAGCTCGTCCGCCAGCCGTTGGGCGCCCGGGGCCGTCACCGTCCGGTTCATGTACTGATAAAGCGAATGCGGGCCGAAAATATCTAGATCAACTGCATACGGATGGGCGGAGTCCAGGAATTGCCGGCCATCCGGCCACTGGGCAAATTGGTGCTGCAAACCCAGCAGCTCAGCCTCCGCGAGTTCCCACTGCACCCGCGCCCGCGCCGCCCGTTGCCCGATCCGCTGGTGTACGCGGACGCCGTATCCAAAACCAAGCGCACCCGCAAGCGTGGCGCCCAATCCCAGGCCGAGGGAGGAGGACCAACTGATTATGACCAGCCCAATGCAGAAAACGAAGGCCGTTAGGCGCACGATGGATAGCCGCTCGTACCTTCCTCGGAGGCGGTCGGCCAGCGCAAGCTGCTCCTTCGCTACGGCGGTGTAGTGGTCACGGGGGGAAGTCACCCCGCAAAGATGCGGAATTCGGCCGTACCACCCAGTCAGAAGCTGATAGTCGGGTAGCCCGTAACTTGTGCTTGATCAATGATTCCCTTATGAACCGCTACGTGTTCCAGGTCGCTACCCCCTTTAGCGTGGGCACCGGCGTGTATTTACCGCAGTATAAACTGGTGGTGACCAACGAGCACGTGGTGCGCGACAACGCCTCCGTAGTCATTGGCAGCCAGGACGTGGGCGAGCAACTGGCTACGGTCGTCTACTTGGATTCCTACCACGATCTGGCCTTATTAGCACCCGAAAGGGCCTTTGAGTTGGATGCCCTGGACCTGGTGGACACGCTGCCCCCGACGGGCACCTCAGTGGTAGCTATGGGGCAGTGTTTCGGGGAGCCCCTGCGAAAAATGATGGGTGAGGTGTTGGAAAGCGGCTTCTCGTACCACGGCACGGACTACCTGGTTCACGACGCCCGGATGGAGGGTACGCTGAGTGGTGGTCCCCTGTTTACCTCCGATGGCCGTCTGCTTGGCATCAACATGCTCGATACCCCCGACGCGCGGGTGGCTACCCTGAGCCTGCCGGCCGGTCAGCTGCGCACCATTTTGGCAGACTTTGCGCGGGGAGGGGGAAAGGGCGCTTCCCGCTGCTTCGACTGTCGCCAGGTCACCTTCGAACAGGTGCCGAACCCCGGCGGGCACTGCCCGGGGTGCGGGGCCGAGCTGGTCCTGCCCTCCGCGGTCGAGGACCCGCCCGCCACCGGGGTCAACGCCACCATAGAAGCTATCATCACCGGTGGTGGCCACGACCCGCGACTTGCCCGTCGGGGACCCAACCTCTGGAACATCCGGGAAGGCAGTGCCAACATTACCGTCGCTTACCACGAAGACAGCGGACTGGTAACCGGAGATGCTTACCTCTGCAAACTGCCCGATCCGGCCCCGGCGGAACTCTTTGCCTACCTCCTGCGGGAAAATGCCCGGCTGCGCCAGCTCACCTTTTCTACTTACGGACGGGACATCATCCTCTCCCTACTGATCTACGACCGTTACCTGACGGTCGACTCGGCGCTGCCGCGCTTCGAGAACCTTTTTTCCCAGGCGGATGCTTACGACAATGTACTGGTGGATCGCTTCGGCGCGGGATGGTAGGCGCGGGACTTTAATTAAAGAACTGATCGTAACTCGTGCCGTCGCTCCGGCTCTGGGGGTCGGGACGGCTGCGGGTGAGGTCGTCGAGATCCAGCTTTTCCTCGCGGGCGGGTCGCTTTTTGTCCAGGTCGAACTCGATGTGGCCCTCGCTTAGCAGGAGTTCGCTCTTGCGTTCCCACTCCTCGAGCATACGCAGTCCCTCATCAGCGAATACGCCATTTTGCAGGTCTACGCTGGCCATGAAGTCGTTGCTGAGTTCCATCATGCGCTCCATCTCGCCCACCTTATTGGCTACGTCGTTGGCGATGGCCTCCATGGCCTGGTCAAACATGGCCCGCTGGTCAGGATCACCGTTGATGACGCTCATGGCGGAACTCATGGCGCCGTGGCTGGCGCGGATGGCTTTCCGCTCCTGGATGCGCAGATCGACTTGGTCGCGGGTGTCCTCCAGCAGGACTTCGCTATTCTGATGCATGCGGTTAAGCACGCGGTTGAGGACTTCCATTTTAGTCAGCAGCACTTGGTACTTCTGGTTACTCTCGCGCAGGCGGGCGGCCCGGCGGCTACTGAGGATCATTTGCTGGTTCTTCCCCGTTTCCTTGGCCAAGGCGGCGAGTTTAAGTTGCTTCTTGACCTCGGCCTCGTTGGTTTCCATCAGGGTGTTCAGGTGGCGCATCTGGCCCCGAATTTTCCCGATCTGCTTGCGCATCTCCTGTAGATTTCCCTCCAGTTCCTCCACGTACGATTTAAGGATGCCAATGGGGTCGATATTAACGAACAGGCCCGTCACTTTTCGCATGGCACTTTTGTAGAGGTAGCCAAATAGGGTGCGCGTGCGCGGATCGGCGATGGCGAACACCAGGGCCAGGACCGCTACAGCCGCTACGACGATGCCGATAGTCGTAGACAGGAAGGGTAGGATCACGCCAGCGAAGGTCGTCAACAAGAAGCCCAGTCCGGCCAGGAGGGCGACGAGGAAGACGAGTCCCGTAACGCCTTCCGGTCGTTGCCAGAACGACTTAGTGTTAGTGGCCGGTGGCAGCATGGCGAGCGGTTGAGTTAAGAAAGGACGCGGCGGATATCCGCAACGTCTTGATTAATGGTGGTGGTGATAATTTCCAGGGCGTCCTCGAAGCCTCGCTGATTCTCCTCGGCCTTGGAGCGCGCCGCGTTAATCTGGGCATCGGCCGATTCGATCTGCTCGGTGGCGGCGGCAATTTGTTCCTGGAGCTGTTGCATCTTGGTTTGCCAGTTGGCGATCTTTTTCTTGAGCTCCCCCGTCTGCCTGGCCTTCCCCTCCACGTTATCCACCAAGTGCTTCTCCAGGCTGCGCATAAATTGCGCTTTCTCGTCCTGCAGCACCTCGGCGTAGTAGCCTGCCGTCTTAACCAACTTTTCTTTCGTCAGCCCCACCGAGGAGCCCGTGATGAAGGTAGAATTGATGGCCGTGTCCAGGTCCATGCCGATCTCGGTGAGCCTACCGACCGACTGCTTAAATTCAAGGTAGTCGAAGCCATCGAGGTTCTTCTTTTCCAGGGCTTTCATCAGGGCGTTGGCAAATCGGTTGTTGGTGCCGGACATTAGGAGCAGGTTTGTGATGGAGACAAAGGTAAGGGATGGCGGGTTGCGCGGGAATGCCGTGGCCGCACCGGGGGAAACCCCGCCTACAGATGCTTCTCCACCCGTTCGAGGTCCTGTTCGTCCGGTTGGGGGATCCATTCCGTCAGTTTGGCGCGTGCCTTGGCGCGGACGTCCTGGTTTACGTAAGCGGCCACGATGACCAAGCCGGCGCCGAGGACGCCAATGTCGTCAGTGTACCCCAGGATGGGGGTGAGGTCGGGCACGGCATCCAGCGGCATGAGTAGGTAGCCCAGGGCTCCGACGACCGTCCGTTTAGCCCAGCTCGGCGTTTCCTTACGCTCGTAGGCGTAGTAGAGCAGGAGGGCGGTGTAGACGGTCCCCGTGCCGGCGGTCTTGGCGAAGGTGCCGAGTTTGCGAAAGAAACGGGCGGGGCTAAAGAAGCGACGGTAGGCGGCAAGTTTCATGGCGAAGGCAGTACTTTGAGGGAAAACGCACAAATTACCCGGTAGTTATCTTTATCGCCGCAAACGGTACGGAGGGCTTATTCTCCGGCACCCGCGGGCCCGCCTAGCGGAGGGACCGAAATACGCGCAACCCCACGTGATCCTAATACCAATGCAAATAACGACCGTACCGGCCGGCCTGCTGGAAGAAGTGGAGGCCTACGTAGAGCGCTTCATCGACGAAAAAGTGGCCAAGGACTACGTGTACCATAATTTTCAGCACACCTACGCGGTAGTAGAGGCCGCCGGGGAGCTGGCCACTCAATACGAATTGAGCCAACGGGAGGTACTGACCGTGCGCTTGGCCGCCTGGTTCCACGACTTAGGCTACCGCGACGGCCATCACCACCACGAAGCGCGCAGTGCCGAGGACGCTGAGCAATTTTTACGGAACCGGGAAGTCCACGATGAGGACTTAATTGCCGCGGTCCGGGGAGCGATTTTGGCGACCCGCATGCCCCAACAACCACAGAATTTGCTGGAGGAAATTGTTGGGGACGCGGATCTCAGCCACCTGGGGGATGACAATTACTGGGACCGCTGCGGGCGCGTCCGTCAGGAACTCGCGCTGACGCGCGGCCTAGTCATGTCGGATCAGGAATGGGTCGATTTCGAACTGGCCTTCATGCTTGGCCATAAGTTCCACACCGAGGCCGCTCGCGAGTTGTTTGGCAAGCGGAAGGGCAAACACATCAAGCAACTTTACAAGCGCAAGCAAGCGCTCCTCCCCGACCAGACTCCCCACAACCTCAGGGAGCTAGAGCAAACCAAGAAACAAAAGAAAAAGCCGAAAAAGCGGGAGGAATCCCGCAAGTCCGACGGCAAGGTCGGCCGCGGGGTCGAGACGATGTTCCGTACCACCTACCGAACGCACGTGAACCTCAGCAGCATTGCCGACAACAAGGCCAACATCATGCTCTCGGTCAATGCCATCATACTGAGCATCTCCGCGGCCAACCTCTTCCCGAAGCTCGATACGAATCCTCATTTACTGGTCCCCACGATCATCCTCGTTGGGGTATGTCTGGCTTCGCTTTTCTTCGCCATCCAGGCCACGCGCCCCAAAGTGACCGAGGGCAACAGCAGCCTGGAGGACATCAGGGCCCGCCGCAGCAATCTGCTGTTCTTCGGTAACTTTTACAATATGGAATTGGAGGCGTTCCAGGAGGGCATGAAGGAGATGATCGAGGACGAGGATTTTCTCTACTCCTCCATGACGCGCGACCTGTACTACCTCGGCGTTGTCCTGGCCAAAAAGTACGCCTTCCTGCGGATCTGCTACAACATTTTTCTCTTCGGCCTGATCCTGGCTGTCCTGGGCTTTGTCGCGGCTTCGGTTTACTACAACGAGCGCAGCGAGGTCACTTCGGTGTTGGGATTCTAGCCGTGCGGCCCGCTACCTACTTGATATCGACCTCGATCCGCTTGTCCTGATTGGCCAATTGCCAGGCATTGTAGAACACCAACTGTCCGATGCGGGCCATCTTTTCAAAGTTGATCTTTTCGATGGTGTCGGTGTCCCGATGATAGTCGGCATGGCTGCCGTTGAAAAAGAAGATGCTGGGGATGCCATTCTTGGCAAAGTTGTAATGATCGCTGCGGTAGTAGTATCGATTGGGGTCGCTCTCGAGGTTGTAAGTGTAATCGAGTTCGAGTTGGGTGAAGTCCTTATTGACCGCTTCATTTATTGCGTGTAGTTCGCTGCTGAGGCGATCGCTGCCAATCACGTAAATGTAGTTGGGATTGGCGGCGTGCTTTTCGTCCACCCGGCCAACCATGTCCACGTTGATGTCGGCAATGGTTTGTTCTAGGGGAAACACGGGGTGGCTGGCGTAGTACTCGGAGCCCAACAGGCCCTTTTCCTCTCCGCTGACCCAGAGGAAGAGGACGCTGCGACGGGGACCCAGACCGGCCTGCCGCGCCTGCATGAAGGCTTCGGCAATCTCCAGGACGGTACTGGTGCCCGAGCCATTGTCGTCCGCGCCGTTGAAGATGGCATCTCCCCGCTTGCCGATGTGGTCGTAATGGGCGCTGACGACCAGGACCTCTTGCCGCAGTTCCGGGTCGGACCCTTCCAGGTAGCCGAGGACATTCTCACCTACCAATTCAGTGACGGTTTTGCGCTGTACTAAAGCGATGTCGGTATCAATGTCTACCGCTTTGGCCCGCCCGAGCTTCTCGATGCGCTTGCGGGCCTTCACCACCTTCTTGTACTGGCTACCCATGATGGTCTTCGCCAATTCCGAACTTACGTAGATGCTGTTAGCCTCCCGGCGCTCGGCCTCGGTCTGATCGGTCATGCGCAGGCGCCCGTCCAGGGTTTCTTTGCGGACATCCTGCACGTTTTTCTTAAACGCGGGGTCAATGACGATTAGCGTTTCCACGCCCCGTTCCGCGGCCAGTCGCAGTTTGCGTCCGTCGTCGAGGCTCCATTCACTTGGGTCCTTAGTACCGGTCAGGAGGAAGTGGCCGTCGCGACCACGGGGCTCGCCGGCAAAAATCATGATGGTCTTACCGGCGAGGTCGCGGTCTGTATAATCGCTGTACGCCGCATCGTCGATGCCGTAGCCCAGGAAGGTAACCTCATCGATCCGGACGGTATCCCGGCTGGCATTTTGGCTGGGGGAGCTGTAATACTCCCAGAGGTGGCGCACATCTGCTCCGTTGAGGGTCAGGTTAATGGTTTCCCATCCCTGTCGGCTGAACTTGATCGTTTGAAAATATCCGTCCTCCCCGATGGTAGGAAAGTCAAGGGCCTCCAACTGTTCCTGAAGGTAGGCGGCGGCGCGCTTCTGTCCCGGCTGCCCGGTCTCGCGACCTTCCATAGCATCGGCCGCGAGCACCGTGAGGTGGCGACGCAGGTCAGCGGGGGTAATGGTGGCGGCCAGTGTGCGGGCTTCCTCATTTGAAGTGGGCAGCGGGGCACGTTGAGCGTGGGCGCACGGGGCGCAAAGCAGCGCCACCAGAGCGAGTACGGTACGGATCATGGCAGAATAACAGTCCCGACTTGGCGGCGGGTTGTGGCGCTAGGTAAGATTAAGCTCTATTTGTCGGTAAGCCGAATCCGCGTCCCAAAGCGCAGCATCGCATTGTGGATGCGGTCCTCGAGGGGGCCCTTGCCGCCGTCGCCCGGACGCACCGTAAGGAGCCGGGAAACCGTCGGGGAGAGGTACAGGCTCCAGCGGTCGCTCAATAAGCGCTCGACCCGGAAATTGCCACTGAGGTAGAGACTGCTGTTGTCGAGCAGTGATCCCCCCTGCAGGTAGCCGGCCTCGGGATGCAAGATCTCGTGGCTGGTGGAAGCCCGGCCGGTAACGGGAATGATGCCCTCATCCTCTAGCTTCTGGCGGTACTGGACGATCTGCCGCTCCAGATCTTCCGTAGTATAGATGCCATCGAGTCGAAACTTGGACGATAGGATAATATTCATGGACATCCCGAGCCCTCCGGAGAGTTGCCACCTTGCGTTACGGAATACTTCTCGCTCATAATTAAGGGGTACGGAGACCGTATGGTAGCGTAGACGTCCGTACCCGATGGGTTCTTGGTCTGCGGTGACGGGCTGCCTGCTTTCGAGGCGTAGGATTTCGGCGGGGACGTAGGCTCGGTAGCCGTACACAAGCCCGGTCTGTATCCCGTTGGCACCCTGGGTGATGTCCAGAAGCGTACCAAAACTGTAACCGGTCGTTAGGTCCGATCCGGACTGGATGCCCACAAACTGATTCTCCTGGGTAATAACCTGATTCAGGTCCACCGGGGAAACGAAAAAATTGAGGTAGTAACGAATCGGTGGCGAGAGGGCCGTTACCACGGACCCCGTTGGGGGGAGTTGCGCGGAGGAAGATTCCACACCGAAGGCTAAGCCGGGAAGTTGATCAATCACCGCCGGGGACTGGAGGTTCCGCACGGAGGGAAGGCCGGCAGCCGGTGAAGGAACGCTAAACTGCACGCTAGGTAAGGGGGCAAGGTGCCGGAAGGCGGTGCGCACGGGGGCATCCCTGCTACCCAGGACGGGAGGGGACGTAGCCGGAGACGCGGTGCTTAAATCGCGACCGTGAGGACGCGAAGCGGCGGCGGCGGCGGCGGCGATTGGAAACGTGCTGTGCTCCTGCAGCTGTGCCTGCGGTCTTTTCGACTCTGGGGGCTCCACGCCGTAGCGGAAGAATAGTAGAAGCACGCTCAGTAGGAGCGCGGCTTCGGCAATTTTGATGGAGGCGACCATCTCCCGGCGCTTACCGGTAAGTTCCAGGCGGGCGGCCAGCTGGCTCCAACCGGAAACCCGGGTCGGGGTGGCCTGGTGCAGGCTACCGGTAACGGCTTGGTCTACGGCAGCGGCATTTTTCCCCTCCAGGATAGTCAGCTTAGTAGAAAGCGCTTCCCAACTGCCGGCGGGCGGTGTGCGGGAGAGGGTAGCAAGTTTCGCAGCCAGGTCGGCATCCGTGGGCTCGGGAGCATCGAGCTTGCGCTCCAGCCCCTCCCACCCCCGCGTGGGCGTGGGCGGTAGATCGTTGATCCGCCGGCGGATCAGTTCGTCGAAGGTGTTGTGGTTAGGTTTCATTACTAGCGGCCGGGGGCGGTAAGCGTTTTCTGCAGCTTACCCCTTGCTTTGACCAAATTGGATCGTGAAGTGGAATCAGTTATACTTAGTTGCTGGGCAATTTCTTTATGACTATAGCCTTCGATGACGTAAAGGTTGAAGATCGTGCGGTAGGTGGGCGGCAGCTGCTGGACAGCCTCCAGAATTTCCTCGGCGGAACACTGGGAGATGATGTCCGGCACGTCACTGCTCACTTGGTAGGCGCGTTCCAAGTCCTCGGTTCGGCGACGTACCGAACGGCGGTAGTGGTCGATGGCGGTGTTAACGGTGATGCGACGCATCCAGGCCAGCAGCGCCGTGCCACTTTCGTAGCGGCCGATCTTACCGAAGATTTTGATGAAGCTTTCGTGCAGCAAATCCATCGCCTCGTCCTCGGTCCCAGTATACCGCTGACAGATGGCCATAAGTGGAGCGTAGAAGGTCTCGTAAAGCACGCGCTGCGCCTCGCGGTCTCCCCGGCGCAGGGCGGCCACGAACTGTTCCTCATCGTTCTCCAGGCAGATCGTATAGTCCATAAAAAGGCGGGTAAAGCTAAAGCCGAC
Organism: Lewinellaceae bacterium; assembly: GCA_963710195.1. Classification (GTDB taxonomy): domain Bacteria; phylum Bacteroidota; class Bacteroidia; order Chitinophagales; family Saprospiraceae; genus Neolewinella. Next base: position 501,200 of record CAVPZF010000008.1, on the reverse strand, counting down.
GGGGCTCCCGGAGGAGTCGGTGCCGGGGGTACATAGAATTACCGTAAGTTAAACGGTTTTTACCTTCCCAACGCTGCCGCGGTTGCGAAATTTGGTCGTTCGCCACGCCCGGGGTGAATTAACTGAGACATACCTTAACCTCCATGAGCTCCATCAACGTCCGGACCGATTCCGGTGCCCTCTCCCTACACAAGAGCGAGTCCCTTGTCGGACTGCGCACCACCACCGCAGGCGTCCCGGTTAAGCAGGCCACCCCGGTATTGCCGGATCTCGGCGGATTTCAGGTGGTCAGCTTGGTGGGCGAACAGGATATTGACGCTGCCCTGGATGCGGTACGCCAGCGGGTGGAAATAGCGGTGGGGACTCACGTGTACTTTGCCGGAAATGACAACCGACCGGTCGTTCCCACCGGCTTACTGTATTTGCGCCTGGCCCCCGGGGTGGGGGAGGAGGAAGCCCAGGCAGTGCTAGACCTGCTGCACCTGCGCCTGGTAGAGCGGCGCGAAGACGGGAGTCTCCTGCTTGCGGTAACCGAAGAGAGCCGCAATCCACTGCGCGTCGCCGCCGACCTACAGGCGCTGGCGATGGTGGACTCCGCAATTCCCGATTTGGATGTTCCCCTCGACCAGTACTTTGCCGAGCCCCGTGACGGGCTGTTTCGCGAGGAATGGTACCTAGACAACCACGGCAGCGTTCCCGGGGTGCCCAACTTCCCCCTCCGCCCCGGCGCCGACGCCCGCATCCGGGCGGCCTGGAACCGATTGGGTAATCTGGGCTCCGCCGACGTGGTGATCGCAGTCATTGATAATGGATTTGACCTGGAGCATCCCGATCTGGCCAACAAGGCGGTGGAGCCGCTCACCATTGCCTCCAATGCGCCGACGGTGCCCCGCGGAGCGGCCTACGGCGACCACGCTACGCCCTGCGCCAGCGTAGCCCTAGCCCCGGCTAACGGAAGCGGAATCGTCGGCGCGGCCCCCATGGCCCGGCTGATGCCGCTGCATGGGCTCACCTATTCCAGCTACCTGACCGAGCGGATGTTTGCCCACTGCGCTCAGCGCGGCGCCGACATCATTTCCTGTTCCTGGGGGACGATCGACCCCAAGTTTCGCCCGGGGACCTACCACGAGCGGGCTATTCGCAAGGCGGCCACGGAGGGGCGTGGTGGGAGGGGGTGCATTGTGCTCTTCGCGGCCGGCAACGAAGGCAAGAATTACCTCAATTATTACTGCAATATACCCGGTGTGATCGCCGTCGGGGCTTCTACCAGCAACGACACCCACCCCGCCTACTCCAATACTGGTCCGGGACTCAGCGTGGTGGCCCCCAGCGATGGCGGCTGGCCGGTCTTGGCTGCGCGCGCGAGTTGGGATACCGGGATGGCCTCCCAGCCCCTGGCAAAGCGGTACTACGTCGACGGCCGCGACCGTGGGCCTCATTACAAACACTTCGGGGGTACGTCCAGCGCCACGCCCCTGGTAGCGGGCATCTGTGCCCTGCTGCTTTCCGCCAACCCGGCGCTTACCAGCACCCAGGTGAAGGATATTCTCGAGCGCACCGCCGAAAAGATTGGGGATCGGTCCGCTTACAATGCCACCGGCTACAGTTCCCGCTTTGGCTACGGCCGCGTGAACGCCGACCGGGCAGTGGGCGAGGCCCTGCGACTGCGTGATCGCCCGGGCTCACCGGGGGTAACCACCGCACCCGCGTCCCCCGCCCGCGCCGGTTTTGGCCTGCAAGTCAGTGCCCTGAGCGGCTACGAGAATGCCCTCCGGCTAAGCCGGCAACTTGAGGCAGATCTCCACTTGCCGACGCGCGTGGTGACCTCCGGCAGCGGGCCGCAGGGCCTCTACAAGGTGATCGTAGGTGCCTTTCTTACCTCCGCTGCCGCCCGCCAGGAAATTCCGCGCCTTCAGGCGGCCGGTTATCGCCCTTTCCTTCGGGACCTATCCGCCCTGGGGTGATGTGCTATCTTGGCTGGCCTAAATGTCCTCCCCCGCCATGCGTTTATTCTTCCTCCTTATGTGTCTCTGCGTTAATTTACTGGTGCACGCGCAGCTCGGGTGGGTGGCCGATCACCCCGGCACCATCGTTTACCGCCTCGACCTCGCTCGCGTACAGCAGCATGAGCTCGGGGTGACCGTAGTTTTCCCCGCCGTCCCCGCAGGAGTATTCTACGTGAAGATGCCTCAGGCCAGCCCCGGGCGCTACGCCCAGCACAACTTTGCGCGCAACGTATACGACGTTGCAGGCTACGGGCGCGGACGCAGGTGCTGTGGTAGTGGACCGGGTAGATCCCACCACTTGGGCGGTCACCGGGCACGGCGGGCAAGTGACCTTTCACTACACGCTCTATGCCAACGGCGGCGACGGCACCTACTCGGGCATTGATGACCGCAAACTGCACCTCAATATGCCCGCTAGCTTCGTGTACGGAGACCAACTCACTGACCGCCCGGTGTTGCTGGAACTACCGGCGGACCAGCGGCCGGAATGGGGAGTCGCCACCCAGCTTGCCGATCTCGGCAAGCGTCGTTATGCCGCTCCGAACTACTACTATTTCTACGATTCCCCTACCCTCGTGGGCGACATAATGCGAGCCACCTTCCCCGTCACCAGCGGGAGCCGGACGGATACTGTCGAGGTAGCTATGCTGCACGAGGGCAGCCGCGAGGACTTCGACGCCTACGTGGTCATGGTGGACAGCGTGGTTCACGCCCAGCAAAAAGTGTTCGGCGAGCTGCCCGCCTACGACTACGGGCGCTACACTTTCTTGCTGGCCTACAATCCGTGGGTAAATGGCGACGGCATGGAGCACCGCAATTCGACCATCTGCTCCGCCCCCACGGGGCTGAAGGGGAACGAACGGCGCCTTATCGGCACCGTCAGCCACGAATTCTTCCACTGCTGGAACGTCGAGCGCATCCGACCCGCCAGCCTGGAACCCTTCTCCTTCGACCACGTCAACATGAGCGGGGAGCTGTGGTTTGCCGAAGGATTTACCAGCTACTATGACGACCTGGCACTGACCCGGGCGGGCATCCTGTCGCCCGAAGATTACGCCGAAGGGATTGCCGGACAACTCAATTACGTGGTCAACAGTCCGGGACGCAGCCACCGCTCGCCGGTAGAGATGAGCCAGCAGGCGCCCTTCGTCGATGCCGCCACGGCCAATGATCCCGACAACTACGCCAACACCTTCGTGAGTTACTATACCTACGGCGCCGTCCTAGGCCTGGCCCTGGATTTAGAGCTCCGGCAGCGCGGACACACCCTGGACGAGGTCATGCGGCGCATGTGGCAGCAATATGGCAAGCCCGAGATCCCTTATCACCTCCGCGACATTCAGCTGGCCCTGGGGACGGTAGCTCAGGATTCCGCCTGGGCCGCGGAGTGGTTTACCGACCACATCTACGGCAGCGCCCTGCCTGACTTTGCTGCTTTACTATCGCCCTACGGGATCGACCTCCGGCTAGCCGTGCCGGACAGCGTGGGTTTCTACAATTTGCGGTTGCGGGAGCGCGACAGCACCCTCGAAGTGGGCGGCACCGTTTACGAAAACAATCCCCTCTACGCCGCCGGCCTCGATCGGGGCAGCATCATTACTTCCCTGGACGGGCGGCCCCTGCGCAGCGTGAGCGAATGGGAGGACGTAGTAAACTCCTTGCAGATCGGACGGGGATATACTATCGAATACACCCAACTGGGCAGAGGAAAAACGGGCCGCTTCCAGGCGGTAAGCAGCCCGAATTTCACTTCATCCCTGGGGGATGGGGCCGATGCGGTTACCCTGCGCAAGCGGAGAAGCTGGCTCGGTCACTGATCCTTAGCGCCGCATGACGTCCCGGTTCTTCACGTGCTCTTCCAACCACTGGTCCTGTTCCCAGAGTACGTGGAGGATGCTTTCCTTACCGCGGTACCCGTGGCTCTCCTTGGGTAACATAACCAGGCGGACCGTGGCACCTAACCCCTTGAGGGCATTAAAGTAGCGGTCGCTCTGTAGCGGATAGGTCCCCGAATTATTATCTGCCTCCCCATGTACCAGGAGCAGGGGGGTCTTCATCTTTTCGGCGTGCATGAAGGGGGACATATTGTTGTAGACTTCCGGCGCTTCCCAGTAATTGCGCTGTTCGCTCTGGAAGCCGAAGGGGGTGAGGGTACGGTTGTAGGCTCCGCTACGGGCAATGCCAGCGGCGAAAAGATCGCTGTGACTGAGGAGGTTAGCTACCATGAAGGCGCCATAGCTGTGTCCGCCCACGGCTACCCGGTTGCGGTCAATGTATCCCATGTTGTCCACGGCGTCGATGGCCGCCTTGGCGTTAGCTACCAGTTGCTTGCGGAAGGAGTCGTTCGGCTCCTCCGCTCCCTCCCCGACGATGGGGAAAGCGGCGTCGTCGAGCACCACGTAGCCCCGGCTGACCCAATAGACGGGGGAACCATAGGAAGGGTAGGTAAACTGATTTGGATTGCTAGTAGACTGGGCAGCACTGGACTTATCCTTGTACTCCCGGGGGTAGGCCCACATAATCATGGGCATCTTCGCTTTGGCTGCTGTATCGTAGCCCACGGGCAGGTAGAGCGTGGCCGACAACTCCAGTCCGTCGTCGCGGCGGTAGGTGATCACCTCCTTGTGCACGTCCTGGAGACTTTTAAAGGGGTTGTCAAAATCGGTGAGCCGCACCATCTTGCCGCCGGCCAGGTCCCGAAAATAATAGTTGGGGTAATCGATGGCGGATTCCATGCGCACCAGCAGGCGCCGGGCTTCAGGATCGTAATCCATGAGTTCCTCTACCTGATCGGTGTAGGTTGAAGTATACAGCTCCTCGGTCTGACCGGTCTCCAGGTCCACGGCCCGCGCGAAGGGGAACTGCCCACGTTCGGTGAATCCCTCCCCAATCAGAAATGCCCGCGACCCCTCGAGGGCTAGCACTTCGCTGCCGTAGGCGTTGCGGGTGGTGACAAAGTCCCCCGGATCGCTGTAGCTGTCCTGGTAGCTTCGGTCGAAGAGCACCTTCGGGGAGCCCTCCGTTTGGGCTGGATCGAAGACGTATACCTTAGCGTTGCGGGTATCCCACCAGCGATCGTAGGCGATGGCGGCGTGGTCACCCCCCCAATCGATGCCGGCGTAGCGGTTGATCAGTTTGACCAGGGACCGGCCCTCCCCCGCAAAGGGGGCTTTCAGTTCCAAGAGCTCATCCCGGTGATCCACCCCGACGGCAGGGTCGCCGCCATCCAGGGCCTGCACATAAATCAGGCTGGCGGGCTTATCGCTGCGCCACTGTACACTGCGGCGTCCGCTGGTGGTGGCCATGAAGCCCTGCGGGAGGTCTTCCACCAGGGGCAGGTCGTTCACCACCTGTACCTGCTTGCCGGCGGCGGTATAGATCGTCGTCTTGGCCGGAAAGCGGTAGTAGGGGACCAGGTACGAAAAGGGGCGGCTAAGGGTTTCCACCATTACGTGGCTGCCGTCGGGACTGAAGCTGATGTCGTTGTACATCGCCGGGGGTAGAAAGGGAGTGGCCGCCCCGTCTAAACTGATCCGGGTAACGACCGAGCGGGCCAGTTGCTCAAAGTTAAACTCGTCATTAGGGTTGCTGAGGAGGTCCTGGTAAGTCCGGTTTTGTGCCTTCTTCCCCTCGGCCACCGAAATGGTGGGCCCGGTGGGGACGGCGGTGGCCACGTCGATCAACGGCTCGCGGTCGTCGGGAAGCATTTTGACCAGCAGGCTGCTACCGTCCTCGAACCAATGGATGACATCGCCCATGTTGGCGTTGACCTGGGCTTCGGTAAGGCGCCGGGCGGTTGCGGTTCTAAGGTCGGCGACCCACACTTCCACACCGGCCTCCGCGGTATGCGTGAAGGCGATCATATCTTGATTGGGCGACCAGGTGAAGTTAGCGAGGCGGGGGGCAGTGGGCAAGCCGGAAAAGGGTTTCGCGCTGTCCATTGCTCCAGCTACCTTCCTAAGCTGCACGTTGGTGTAGTAGTTCGTCCTACTGCCAATGTTGGTGGCGGGGTCGATGCGCAGTCCCCCAAGGCGCAGTTCAGTCTCGGATAACTCGGCAATTGTCTGGTAAGCATTGCGGTAGAGGAGGAGCATGTGCTCGCGCCGGTGGTCCATCAGTACGGTGGGGGCGAGGGGAACGTCGACCAGTTCCAAAATTTCTTGAGGCGGCTGCTGGTAGACCAGCTTTTCCTGGGCGGAGACGCAGGTGCAAAGCAGTAGGGTCAAGTAGAGGAGGGGGCGGCGCATGGTAGTTCGTAGACTGGTTCTGCTCTAAAGTTAACCCAGCCGCGGCGATACTAATTGCCGTGCTCAGGAAGCCAGCGCATAATGCCCCATTCGGAGGGCGACCAGAGTGCCGTACGGACACCCATGCGCTTCATTCCTGCATTCACCCAATTGTTGCAGGTGTAGAGTGCGTTGTAGGAACCCACGGCCTCGTAGAATTCGTCGTCCTCCCCGTAGCCGGGGCTGTCAATGTGCACGATTTGGCCGCTGCCATCCCGCTTAAAGGTCTCAGCGAGGTAAACATTGAGTACGTCAACCTGGGACTGGGAAAGCGGAAGCCGGCCCCATTCCGCTCCGACGGCCCGGTGGCCGGTGACGTGCACGGCGGTGGGGCTGGGAAGCAGCATGGCCCGAATGGCGGTGCTGGCTCTGAGCTCGGCCCAGCTTGGTGTATCGAGGTAGAAACCTTTATCGCCCCATCCAAACGCGACGTACGGGTAATCGGCGAGGTAGCCCAGTTGTTTTCGCATCCGCTCTGGGATTACCTGTACCGGTAGGATGAAATCCGTATGGACCCCATTGCTGGACACGTAGAGCTCCTGACTTTTCGGACCGTTGAGCGGCTCCGCCTGGGTCGGGATGAGGGAGAGCACCACCGCTAACAGCAGGTAGAGAACGATGATCCCCAAGAGGAACAGCAGCAATTTGCCGAGTAGGATGAGGAGTTTCAGGACTCAGGGGTTAAGGCTGCAGTGGGGGAGGCGGACCGTAGGCGCTCGTAGTGCCCGCGGTGCTTACCGGCATCGACGAGAACGCTGAGGCCACTGTTGAAGACGGTGAGGGCTACTGTGCCCGCCATCACCCAGTGGGTGGTGGGCGCCCCGCCAAACTTTTTACCCGCTGCCTCACTGACGAGCACGGCGCCGAGACCGGTTAGCAGTAACCCGAGGGGAGCTTTAATGAGCCAGCTGTTATAGTGTTGTTGGTCGTCGTTGGTGTAGGCCATCGGTAAGGGGTTGAGTTAGATACGGACGATGTCAGGCATTTCCCCGCGTTCCTCGTAAGCCGTAACCAGGGCCTGCAGCTCATCAGCGGATAGGTAGTATTTTTTCAGGCGTGCCTTGTAGTGGGCGGGGAGGGTAGCGTGGTCCAGCAGGTAGTGTTTCGTGGCCAGTACCTCCGTGCCAAAACCGTGATCGACGGCAATCGAATCTGCCCGGCGTTCCGCCTCTCGCATGTACCGCGACCACAGCGCGTAACCTAGTCCGAAGGCGATCATTCCCCGCCAGGGGCGGTCTAAATAATCGACCACATGCCCCAGCTCGTGGGCGAACCAACCAACCACCACCTCCTTGGGTAATTCCCGCACCTTTACGTGTTCGGTGACCTCGAGGTGATTGCTGAAGTCTACCCGGTAGTGGCGGTACTTCCGCCGGAAAAACTGCCAGTTTATTACGGGTTGCGCGCGCATCGTGCTGTAACGGGTAGGCATCTTCCGCAAGTAGATCGGGCGTCCCCGAAGTTCGGGATAGGCCGCCAGGGTCTCGGCAAACCACTCCTTCAGGTGGGTGCTTTCCACGTTCTGGTAAACAATGATCTGGTCGGACTGAGGCATACGGCAAGAAACGAGATTGGCGGGTGGATGTTGGTAAGGAGAAAACTTTAGGTGACCGAACATCCGAATTATGGCTTCGGTTATGCTGATTGAAGGCTGACGGCAACGTGCTGAGTGTCAGATGACTTTCGCCACACCATAATTAAATTCCACTACTATGTTACGCTATGCCCTTATCTTTTTCGTGATCGCTCTTGTAGCCGGTCTGCTAGGATTTGGAGGTATAGGTGGTGCTGCCGCCGGTATCGCACAGATCCTCTTCTACATCTTCTTAGCGCTCCTCGTGATCAGCCTTATTTCCCGTCTGTTCAACCGTGCCTAGACGACAATGATTAAATAATAAAAGGCCGCGTTCGGGATCGCCCGTTCGCGGCCTTTTCCATGACCAACCAAGCAGTATGAATCTTCCCCCACGCGTGTACGCCATCCTTGCCCTGTTACTAGCTGGTGCCGTGGAGCTCCAGGCTCAGGCACAGAATGAGAGCCCCTACAGTTCCTCCACCGTCGACACCCCTCCCGGGGAGAATTTTATGGCAGACAACGGGCTCATCCTCGTATGTCTGGCCATCTTTGTAGCCGTGGCGATCTTTCTAGTTTTGAAGGGCCGCAGACGTGTCTGATCCCTTTGTTACAGCTATTTATTAGCAATATTCTTAGTTTTAAACCAATTTTCTATGATTACCCGAACCCAATTTGACACCCTCGCCAGCGCTACCCAGGACCACGCTGTAAGCATCTATATTCCTACTTACCGGGTGGGCAATCAGAAAGAAGATCAGCTGCGCCTCAAGAACGCCCTTAAGAAAGCTGCGGAAAAACTTTCCTTTCGGTATGGGCTAAGTGCGGATGCGGCGGATAGCTTTTTGGCCGACGCCCACCGGCTGGAGGACAATAAAGATTTCTGGCAGCACCAGAGCGATGGCCTGGCGCTCTTCATCGCCGCCGACCGCTTTGAATACTACAGTTGTCCGGTTGACTTCGAGCCCATGATTTACGTAGCTCCCGAATTTTACTTGCGGCCCCTAATCCCCGTACTCGGCGACAGCCAGCGCTTTCATATCCTAGCGCTTAGCCGGGGCGATGTCAAATTATACACCGCAACTGAGTACGCCATTAGCGAAGTGGACACTACGGGACTCGTCCCCGAAAATATGGAGGCCGCGCTGCTCCAGGACACCGAGGATGGTAATCTAGGCCGAGCGGGTGGTGCCGAGGGGAGCCGGGGCAACGCCAACCAGGTGTATTTTGGTCGCGGTGGTCAAACCGGAGACGAAGTGGACGACCTTAAGGTGTACTTTGATCGGGTGGACGCCGGTGTTACCGACTATCTCTGCGATGATCGGGCCCCCCTCCTGCTGGGCGGCGTCGATGAATTGATGCCTATTTACGAACGCGCCAACTCTTACGCCCATTTGTACAAGGATGGCCACGTATCCGGAAATCTCGAGGAGATGGGAATGGGCATGCTGCACGAGAAGAGCTGGAGTGTCATCTCGGGCCATTTCCACGCCCAAGCCGAGCGCGACCACAAGCTGTACGGGGACAACCTCGCCAGCGGTGAGGCCGGTATGGGCATTAAGGACATCGTCCCCGCCGCCATAAACGGCCGAATCGCCGCACTTTGGCTGAATCGTACGCAGTATGTGTATGGAGAGTACCGTGCGGAGACCAACGACATCGAGATTATGACGGACGAGGATAAAAACGCCACGGAGCTCCTCAACTTAGCCGCGGTGCGCGCCTTCGAATCGGGAGCCCGCGTGTACAACGTGGACCAGACCGAACTCCCCGCCGACGGAGCGGACGTGTGTGCCATCTATCGGTACAGTGTGGATCCCGATTCAACTAACGCCTAACTACCCTTAGAAATTAACCCTATGATTACTCTACGCTCTATTCTCTACCTAATGTTGTTAGCTGTCTTTGTAGTGTCTTGCTCCACTGACAGTTCGGAGTCCGATGCGGAAGGAGGTACGAGTATTGGCGACTCGTCCAGCCACAACGACAACGACCCGAACGACGACGGCAAGGTTACCTACGAAGAGCAGTCCGCCCAGTCCAGCATCACGGCTAATACGACCAATTACGCCGATCGAGCAGATTCTATCCGCGCCCGGGGAGACACCTTGGTGACGCCTCGGTACACGGATGACGAATACGAAGCCGCCTTCTCCACTTCGACCACTAACCCCCGCAACCAAGTAGAGGGAGGGATCACCCCGGGCGATAAGCAGAAAGGCAATCAGTAAGGACTAGGAGGGACGCAAGTTAAAGAGGCTTTTTACCCCGGGGTAAAAAGCCTCTTTTTTGTTTGCCGATGCACCACAAACGGGGAGCCATCCATCGGACTCGAACCGACGACCTATTCATTACGAATGAATTGCTCTACCAACTGAGCTAGGATGGCGTTTGGCGGTCAAAGATATATCTTTGCGGTCGAATATGACCAAGCAAACTTCAGAAATTGCGCGCCGGCGCACCTTTGGTATCGTAGCGCACCCGGATGCCGGCAAGACTACCCTGACCGAAAAGCTTCTCCTCTTCGGTGGCGCCATCCAGGAAGCGGGGGCCGTGAAGAGTAACAAGATTAAGAAGAGCACGACCTCCGACTTCATGGAGATTGAACGGCAGCGGGGCATCTCCGTCGCCACCTCGGTAATGGCCTTCGATTACGCGGAAAAGAAAATTAATATTCTCGATACCCCGGGACACAAAGACTTTGCGGAGGACACCTACCGTACCCTTACTGCGGTCGATAGCGTCATCGTCGTTATCGACGTGGCTAAGGGGGTGGAGGAACAGACGGAGAAACTGGTTGAAGTCTGCCGGATGCGCAAAACACCCGTGATTGTCTTCATAAATAAAATGGACCGCCCGGGTAAAGAGGCCTTTGATCTACTTGATGAGGTCGAGCAGAAGCTGCTGCTCAAGGCCGTTCCCCTGAGCTGGCCAATCGGTATGGGGGATCGTTTCCAGGGGGTATACAATCTGTACGAAGAGCGAATTGTGCTTTTCCGTCCGGACAACAAACAAGGACGTCCTGAGGAGACCATTGAGTTCACCGACCTGGAGGACCCCGAGCTCGACAAGTTGATTGGCGGCGACGCGGCAGATGAGCTACGGGAAGAGATTGAAATGATCCGTGGAGTCTATCCCAAGTTCGATCGGGAAGTCTACCTGAAAGGGGAAGTCAGTCCGGTATTTTTCGGCTCAGCGGTAAATAATTTTGGGGTCAAGGAACTGCTGGATTGTTTCGTGCGCATCGCACCTGCACCCCTGCCTCGGCCCACGGAGGAGCGCCAAGTTACACCCGACGAGGCTCAGTTTGCGGGCTTTGTCTTTAAGATCCACGCTAACATGGACCCCCGGCACCGTGATCGGATTGCCTTTCTGCGCATTTGTTCGGGTACCTTTGAGCGCAACACGAATTACCTGCACGTGCGACAGGGCCGCAAGCTCAAGTTTGCTAACCCTACCAGTTTTATGGCCGACCGGAAAGAAGTGATTGATGAGGCCTATGCGGGCGATGTAGTTGGTCTGTACGATTCCGGAAACTTTAAAATTGGCGACACGCTGACGGAAGGGGAGGAGCTCCATTTCAAAGGCATCCCGAGCTTCAGTCCCGAGCAGTTCCGTCGGGTTATGAACGGCGACCCCCTGAAGTCAAAGCAACTAGCTAAGGGAATCGACCAGTTGATGGACGAGGGTGTGGCCCAGCTCTTCACGCGTGAGGTTGATAATGCGCAGATTATTGGCACAGTGGGCGCCTTACAATTCGATGTCATCCAATACCGGCTTGAGCACGAATACGGGGCTACGGTGCTCTATGAACCAATTAGCTTGTTTAAAGCCTTATGGGTAACCTGCGCTGACCAAGTGGCCCTGCGGGCATTCCGCGAGCGGCGGCGGCAGCAGATTGCGGTAGACAAGGAAGGAAGGCTCGTATACCTGGCCGATAGTGCCTGGACGTTACAGATGGCCAAGGACGGTCACCCGGAGATCAATTTTCACCTCACTTCGGAGCACTAGCGGGCCGTCAAGCCTGAATTATCGGGTTATCTGCGCCATAAATTGCCTTCTAACGTCACTAAAAAGGCTCACCAATGCTACGGCGTTTGTTGCTTTTTTTTATCTGGCCAGTCAGGAAAATTCACCAGCACCTGACCGGAATTGAAGGTGACAGACCACTAGATGCTGATCTGTTAGATCGACCCGCCCACACAATTAGCTGCCTAAATATCCGTTAAGATTCTGTTAAACACTCCGATTGGCCCACAAAAGTTTGCGCAACGGGCAACCATGCCTATCTTTGTATTGTATTTAGTCAAACCCCTCAGGGGTACTTTTACGATTAGCCCGGCCGCGGGGCGACACCGCGCGGCTTTTTCCAGCAAACACAAGACTCTAGCTTTCTCCCTGACCCTTCTCTAAGGTCAGTATCTCTTCACGAGTACGCGTTTATTATGCTAAAGAAGTCTTTTTTCTTCCTGCTCTCGGCCGCCGCCGCCCTCTTCATGAGCAGTTCCGAGTTCGACATTGCACATTACGTCGACGGAGAATTCACCACCGCATCCGCATTTTTTGTTCCCATAAACCTGGAGACGAAGCCCGTCGAAACAATTAGTTCCGTGGCCCCCGTGGCCCCCGTGGTCGCCGCAAATGTGGCGGTTGCTCCGGCCTTCCGGCTGCGCGACTTCCGCGATAAAACATTGGAGTCTGAGCTCAAAGCCGCCATTCTAGCTAATCCTACCTGGGCCAAGCTTTACCGCAACAAAAAACTGTCCGTCGGTCTGGTGGATATGTCCAACGAAAATCGCCCGCGCTTCGCCACTCTGAACGGGCACAACATGATGTATGCCGCGAGCCTCCCTAAAATCGCCGTACTGGCCGCCGCCCACGATGCCATCGAGCGCGGGGAGCTCCGGGAGAGCAGTGAAATCAAGGCCGACATGCGGCTAATGATTGCTAAGAGTAACAACGCCGCCACCACCCGCATGATCGACCGGGTAGGCTTCGAGCACATCGAGCGCACGATGCGTGACCCTAAGCACAAGCTTTACGATCCCGAATTTGGGGGAGGACTTTGGGTGGGCAAGCGCTATGCCGCCGGCGGACGTCGCTACCCTGACCCCATGAAGGGCATTAGTCACGCGGCAACCACCGATCAAATCTGCCGTTACTTTTACTTGCTCGCCAACGGCCAACTTGTGAGTGAGAAGAGCAGCGTCAAAATGATGAACTACCTGGTGGATCCCGAACTGCACCACAAATTCGTCAATACCCTCGACCGGGTGGCCCCCGACGCCAAGGTGTACCGGAAGTCCGGCTCCTGGAGTGTTTACCACGCCGACTGCGCATTGGTGCAGGGACCGGAGCGGAACTACATCATGACCGCGTTGGTCCAAGATCCGGGCGGAGAGCAAATCATTCGGGAGCTGGGTGCCGTCATGGACAAACTAGCCAGAGAGTAGGCGCTCCCCGGGCCGTTAGCTAAGCGCTTGTTTAGGATTCGGCTCACCGCCGCCGCATGCTTGCTCTTTTGCGCCAATTCTTCGCCTCAAACAAGCGTCACCTAACCCGCTAGGCTTCCCGTTTAGAGGCCCGAAGTGACCCCCAAACTAGCGGCGTTTTTGTCAGGCTCGCAAAACCCAAACAATCTCCAAGTAAGGTCTTTCTCGCCAAGCGGGGAAGACCTTATTTGTTTTTAGAATTGCAGACGCTGCAGTAGCCAGAGACCGTGGCATTGATTTCCGCCGAGCGGTAGCCCTGGGGTAAGGAGATCTCCATCTGCTCGGACAGACATTCCACTAGCTCGCAGCTGATGCAGTGAAAATGTGGATGGTCGTGTGCGTGCCGCTTCGGTTCGCACCCAGCGCAAGGAGCAAAATACTGTCGCCCATCAGCCGCCACTACCCGATGGACCACCCCGTCCTCAACGAAACGGTTCAGAATTCGGTACACCGTCGAGCGATTGACGGGGGTCGTCAGGCGGGACTCGATCATTTCGTGACTCAGGGCGCCATCGGCGGCACGCAACAGTTCGAGTACGGCAGTAGTGGAAGAGGTGGTTCGGCGTTGCATGAATTAAAGTTAACGCGAACGTGTTGCATTAGCAAGCTATTTGCCTATCTTTGCCCAAGACCGACTAAAATACCCTATAATGCGCCTATCTCTTCTTTTTCTTTCCTTCCTTACCTGCATGTTCTGGTCCTGTGACGGAACCGATAACCCCGTCATTGAAAACGAAGAGGAGGTCATTACCGAATTCATTTATCGTCTCACTCCGGTAGGGGGCGCGGGCGAAGTCCTGCTAACCTTCAACGATCCCGATGGCGACGGGGGACAGGCGCCCACGATCAACGTGAGTGGTAGTCTCCAGGATAGCACTACCTACACGGGAATCATCACGGCCCGTAATCTCTCGGACCCTAATAGTCCCGATGACATTACTGCCGAAATTCGAGACGAGGATGACGAGCACCAGTTTTTCTTCTTAGTCGAGGGGAGTCTTAATGTGGACGTCCAGTACGCGGACTCCGACGAAAACGGAGACCCCGTCGGGCTGGAAACCGAACTAACCACCGGCGGCTTCTCCAGTGGCACTCTGCGCATCATTTTGCGTCACCAACCGAATAAGGGTGCGACCGGTATCACTATTTCCGATCCTGCCGGGGCCGGTGGGGAAACGGACATCGATGTCAGTTACCCCCTGAGCATAGGCAATTAGTCACCGTGCAGTACGCCCCCCTTCTCCTCGGCCCGCTGCTCCTCTTGTTTCTCGGCCTGTGGTCCGGCCGATTGGTCAGCCAGGAGGCCTGCTCGGGCACCTTGACGGGGGTGATGATGGACGAGCACGATAACGAGGTCCTCGGCTATGCTACGGTATACCTACTGGAGGAGGGGCGGGGAGTTGAGGCCGACGCGGACGGGCGTTTTGCCGTAGATGGCCTTTGCCCGGGAACCATAAGGTTACGCTTTAGCCACATCGGATGTGAGCCCAAGGAGATGAGCCTTAGCCTCACCGGAGACACCACACTGACGGTTTACCTGCACCACCACGACAATTACACCGAGACCGTAACCGTCACCTCGGCCGGAGCCAGCATTGGTTACGAGCGCCAACTGGACCGCCAGTCGGACCGTCAGATCGGGGAAGTCCTGGAGGAGCTCGTCGGGATAAGTAGCCTGCGCACCGGTACCGCAGCGGCCAAACCGGTATACGACGGGCTGTACGGCAATCGCCTCAGCATCCAAAACAACGGCATTGCCCAGTCCGGTCAACAGTGGGGCAACGATCACGCGCCCGAAATTGATCCCTGGGTAGCTGCCTACGTACAGATCGTGGAGGGCGTGGACGCTCTGCGCTACGGGGGCAGTACACTGGGCCCCACCGTCCTCGTGGAGCCCGCACCACTGACGCCACGCACCGAGGCGGACCGTCGCGTAGCCTATGGTTTTCGGTCCAACGGCTTGGGGAACACCCTAAACGCCCGCATGACCGATTCGGCCTTCGTGGCCTACCGCCTGAGTGGTACCCTTAAGCTGGCCGGGGATCAGCGTACCCCCGATTATCACCTCACGAATACCGGACACCGGGAGAGTAATCTGGCCCTTCAATTAGCCAAGTTCATTACTCCACGGCTGACCGTCCGGACGTACTACAGCCTTTTCAACGCCGAGATTGGTGTGCTGCGGGGATCGCACATTGGTAACCTCAGTGATCTGGAGGAAGCGATTGGCCGGGAGGAGCCATTCTTTACCGAGCCCAGCTTCAGCTATACCCTGGGTTCTCCCCGGCAGCGGGTCACCCACCACCTGCTGAAGGGGGAGCTGGAGTATGACTACCGGCCGCATACTCGGTATACGCTGCGGTACGGGGGGCAAGTCGATAACCGGAGGGAGTTCGACGTCCGAAGGGGAGACGATGACCGGGCGGCCCTGGAGTTGGTGCAGCTCAGTCATTTCGTGGAGGGGGCTTACCACCACGAACTTTCTTCCGAACAGACTATCGAAGCCGGCCTGCAACTAGAGGCCGTGACCAATACCAATCAGCCGGGCACCGGGGTGATGCCCCTTATTCCGAATTACGACGGTCGCCGCTACGGCGGCTACGCTACCTACCACCGGGACTTGGCACCCGTCCGCTACCACTTTGGAGTACGCTACGACCAACAGTATTTCAATGCCCTCAGAATAAGTCGGGACCTGCCCCGGCGCGTAGAATCGTACACCCACCACTTTCACGCGCTGGGCGGGAGCGCGGGTGCCAGTACAAAGCTCGGGAGCCGCCTGGTGATGAACACCGAGATTACTTACCGAGAACGTGCCCCCCAGATCAATGAGCTCTACAGTCAGGGTCTCCACCAGGGGGTGAGCGGTATTGAGGAGGGGGATTCTTCCTTGTCTAAGGAGCGGTCAACCAAAGTATCTCTTGGTCTGCACTTCACCAGCGGCAACGGCCACCTGACGGTCATTGCTAGTGCATTTGTTCAGCGGGTTGCCAATTTCATTAATCTAGAACCCCAGGAAGATTTCCGCCTCACCATCCGGGGGGCTTTTCCCGTCTTCCGCTATCGGGGGGTGGATGCCTCTCTCCTGGGGGCTAAGTTTACGGTCCTCGCGCAGCTCGGTGCGCTGGAGATCGACAGTCGCCTGGCGCTGCTGCGCGGGCAAAACCGAACCGATGAGCTGGCCCTGGTCTTCATGCCGCCCACCAACTGGCGTACGCAACTCACCTACAGCCTGTCGGGAGATTACCGACTTGCCCTGACTTCCCTGTGGGTCATGGAACAGGGCAGGGTAGTACCGGCGCAGGACTTTCTGGCCGCGCCACCCGGTTACGCCCTCTTCGATCTGTCGATTGGCCGCGACCTACAGTTAGGTAAGCGACAGATCACGGTCCTGCTGGCCGCGGAGAACCTGCTGAACCAGGCCTACCGCGACTACCTCGATCGCCAGCGTTACTTCGCGGATGCCCCCGGGCGCAGCATAAATTTTCGACTGGGTTACAGTTGGTAGGATAGGGAAAATGGTGTACTTTTGCGGACTGATAAAGCTCTATCCTTCTGGCGGAGTGAAACAACGAATCAAAACATAAGAGATGGCACACCATAAGTCAGCTAAGAAGCGCATTCGTCAGGATGAGAGAAAGCGCCTTCACAACCGGTACTACAAGAAATCCACCCGTACGGCGATTCGTAAACTGCGGGACCTTGAAGACCGCACTGAAGCGGAGAAGCAGTTGCCCAAGCTGTTTAGTATGATCGATCGACTGGCTAAGCGGAACTTGTGGCACAACAACAAAGCGTCTAATCTAAAGTCAGGCCTTGCCCAACACGTTAACGGCATGGCTTAGAGCTTGTTTGGGATTCCGCTCACCGCCGCAAACTTGCTCCTTTGCGCCTACTCTTCCCCTCAAAAAGCGTCACCTAGCCCGCTAGGCTCCCCCTTTGAAGGCTCGAATAGACCCAAATAAACGGCGTTATTGTCAGGCTCGCAAAACCCAAACAAGCTCTTAAGTTATAGGCTTGAGCTTACCAACAAAGCCCCGGCGCGTGTTACGTACCGGGGCTTTGTTATGGGCTTCGCCCATCGGTTGTTAGCGCCGTCGCCGGTTGCGGCTGCCGCTTCGACCTCCGGAACTGCTGCGATTGTTACGGTTCTGGGAGTGGCTGTTCCCACCCCCGCCGGACTTCTTCTTTTTCTTCTTGCGGCGACTGCCATTATCCTGGGAGGGTTGGTTGGAATTGGGCTCGCCGATCTTAGCGTCGGGGGAAAGTACCAGTACTTTATCGCTTAGTTCGTAGAGATCCTTACGGATCATATCTTCGTTATAGAATTTTCCGTCGCGCCAGTCAGTAAGCGCAATTTTCATGTAGTAGGCGGCCGTGTAGGTAAGTAAGTCCCGCTCGGGTCCATCCTCCATCTCCTTTCCCTCTTCGATCAGGGCCAGGACGTTCTTGCCGTAGTGGAGCATCCGCTTATGGCTGTCGGGGTAGGGCAGCGGCTCGGGGGTGACGCCTTCGGGCAATGGGGTGGCGTTGATACCTTCGGGGACCGTGACGTTGAGGTTGCCCCCGGCAATCCGGAAGGCGTGCTTCCACAGCCGTTCCTCGTAGTTCTCCTGCTGCTTGACGCTGGGTTGCATTTGCAACATCAATTTCAGTACACGCTCCACGTAGGCCTGGCGGTCGTCATCGCCCTCGATCTCGTTGGCTTTCTGTAGTAGTTCCTGTACCGTACGCCCGTACTCACTGTAGATGAGCTCGGCGTTGCTGGTGTTGTATTCAATGTCCCATTCCATATGGAGGATGCAGTTTGCGATTTGTGTACACAAGGTACGTTAGACGGTGGTGACGGGCCGATCCGGCTACTCTACGGTAACCGATTTAGCCAGGTTACGGGGCTGGTCCACGTTGCGCCCGAGCTCGACTGCGATGTGGTAGCTGAGGAGTTGCAGCGGAATAACGGACAGCAGCGGCGAAAGCTGCTCTTCGGTATCGGGAATATGGATCACGTGGTGGGCGATCTCACTGATGGCGGTTTCGCCTTCGTTCACAATGGCGATTACCAGTCCCTTTCGGGCGAGCACTTCCTGCACGTTGCTGACGATCTTCTCGTAGGCGGAGCGGTTGGTGGCCGTGACGATGACGGGCATCGTCTCGTCGATGAGCGCGATCGGACCGTGCTTCATTTCTGCGGCCGGGTACCCTTCAGCGTGAACGTAGCTGATCTCCTTTAGTTTTAGGGCACCCTCCAGGGCAACGGGGAAATTGTAGCCGCGACCTAGGTAAAGCGCGTTGTGGTGGTGCTTGATTTCCTGAGCGATGTATTTGATGTGGTCGTTAGCCTTCAGGCATTCCTTCACCTTCTCCGGGATACGCTCCAGTTCCGTAATCAGGGTTTGGAAGGTCGTGTTGCTGATGGTACTCAGTTTTTGGGCCAGGCTCAGCGCCAGCAACGTTAGCACCGTTACCTGACCGGTGAAGGCCTTGGTGCTGGCCACTCCGATCTCGGGACCGGCGTGGATGTAACTGCCGGCGTCGGTAAGCCGGGCGATGCTGCTGCCGACGGCATTGACGATGCCGTAGATCATGGCTCCCTTACTCTTGGCCAGTTCCAGCGCGGCCAGGGTGTCGGCGGTTTCCCCGCTTTGGCTCAGGGCGATCACGATGTCGCGTTCGTTGAGTATGGGATTGCGGTAGCGGAATTCGCTGGCGTACTCTACTTCCACCGGAATGCGGGCAAGGTCTTCGATCAGGTATTCGCCGATCAGCCCGGAATGATAGGAAGTACCACAGGCAACGATGATGATTCGGTTGGCCCGCACGAAGCGGTTTGCGAACTCCTCCATACCCCGCAGGGTTACCCGGTTTTCCTTACTACTTACCCGCCCGCGCATCGCGTCGTAAATGGTAGTCGGTTGCTCGTAGATTTCCTTGAGCATGAAGTGATCGTAGCCATTTTTCTCCAGCGCCTCGATCTGCATGTCGAGCGTTTGGATGAAGGGCGGTTGGGATTCGTTTTCGGTGTTCCGGATCTGCAAACCCTCCTTGAGGGTGATGGTAGCGATCTGGTTATCGTCGAGGTAGACTACCCGGCGGGTGCTATCGAGGAAGGGGGAGGCATCAGAGCCGATGAAGTATTCGTGGTCACCGATGCCTACAACCAATGGGCTGGCCTTTCGCGCGCCTACCAGTACGGCCGGATTTGCGCTGTCGACCACCGCGATGGCGTAGGCACCCTCCACGCGTTGCAGCGCCAGCCGCACGGCTTCTTCAAGGGGAAGGTTCCCTTCGTCCTGGATTTCTTCAATTAAGTGAACCAAGACTTCGGTATCGGTATCGCTACTGAAATGGTGTCCCTCGGCAATCAGGGCATTTTTGAGGACGGCGTAGTTTTCAATAATGCCGTTGTGCACCAGCGCCAGCCGCCTGTTTCCACCGGTATGG
Organism: Lewinellaceae bacterium; assembly: GCA_963710195.1. GTDB lineage: Bacteria > Bacteroidota > Bacteroidia > Chitinophagales > Saprospiraceae > Neolewinella. Next base: position 481,402 of record CAVPZF010000008.1, on the reverse strand, counting down.
GGGTGGGCATTGATATCGTTCGGCTCCCCGTGGGTGGCCCACCGGGTATGGCCGATGCCTACGGTACCTGAGGTATCGTTCTTACTCAACTCCTTGCGCAGGGCCGCTACCTTTCCTTTTTTCTTCCAAATTGACATCTTGCCGTTCAGGACGGCAATGCCGGCGCTGTCGTAGCCGCGGTATTCTAACCGCTCCAGGCCCTTGATTATCAGAGCATCAGCCTGACGGTGGCCGATGTAGCCGACTATTCCACACATAGGAGAGTTGTTAGGGTGTTTAGGTGAGGGAGTTACCCTACAATGTAAGCCAAATCATTGCTAGCGAATTGGTCCGCTGCATAAACGGTAGAAATACGGGGAAGTTGCCCGGCTTAGAGCTTGGATGGGTTTTCCGAGCCGGACGAAAGCGCCGCTATTTTGGATCTGTTCGAGCCTCGACAAGGGGAGCCTAGCGGGCTAAGGGACGCATTTTGAGGCGAAGAGTAAACGCAAAAGAGCAAGGTTACGGCGTTGAGCGGGATCCCAAACAAGCTCTTAATTCAGCTTCGTGAACGTGATGCGAACGCGGGCGGGATTCGTAGGTGCCTGCGGCCCATTGAGGAGAACGCGAGCCGCCCGAATTTCGGAGCGCGCGAGGGGAGTTACCCGCAGGAAAACTTCGGGGGCCACCTCTTCATCTACAATCCGTTGCATATGCAGGGAAAAGGCGGGCGAGTACAGTTGGAGGCCGTCGACCGTTTCCAATCTTCCCTGAAGGAATATATCGAGGTTCGGGCCTATCGCATTCCCCAGCTGTACACGGTCTTCGATCACGAGGAGGGGGCCAGTGTTGGTAGCCCGGTAGAAAAGCTCCACCCGGGTAGGAACGGGGTAATCCGCGTAATTTACTCCCTCTACTTGGGCGATGGGAATTTCCAACACGGCACTATTTATGACCCGGTCACGTAGCGTAGATAGATCGGGGAAGGTAATCCGGGTCATCACGCCCCCCTGACCAGCCAGGGCCACCAGCGCACTATCCTGTCCGTCCGCCAGTAACTCGCCTACTAGCGAACCAGCGTAGTTGTAGGTATAGTTAGGCAGGGCCTGTAGAAAAGTAACCCGATACTCCGCAGGCTTACCCAGGGTGTCGGTGTAGTAAAAATTGAACCCGTTATAAATGGTGTCGGTCCTGGAACTCTCGACCGGTGCTAGGGTCACCAGACCTTCGCTGTCTCCGTCCGGCTCAAGGTATATGCCGGCAAACCGATCCCGAAAGAGGGAGTCCGCTTCGAAGTCTCCCGGTATATACCCATTTGCCTGCTGCACGAAGCTTTCGCTTAAGCGGATGCGTACGTGTGGGCGTTGGAAGGAGCGGCCCAGGATAGCGGTATCCCGCACCTCCATCGCAGCCATGCTGACGTCGAAGCTACCGTCGTACCCGATATTAGTCAGGGTGGTTGGCAATTGTAAGTTGCTGTAAAAATCTTCCGTAAAGGACACGGCGGACTGAATCTCAAAGGCACGGTAGGGAAAGGTTCGTCCCGGGCCGTAAACGACGCGAGCCGTGTCGATGGGGATAAGGACCACAACGGAGTCAATCCGCACATCTGGCCGCCGGGCGAATTGGGGTACAACCGTGGCCCCGATCGCTGTCCGGGGCAGGCGCGGCGTCAGGTATACGCTGTGACGGGTAAGCCCGAAGTCAGGATCCTCGATTTGGCCGAACGTGAAGGCCGAGGGAGCAGCAAAAGTGGCACCATTGAAGGTGAAGAGACTGTCCTCCCGCACGACCTCCGTGGTGAAGGGGAGATCGAGTATTTCGCCTACTTCCGCCCGATCACTATTTAAGAGGTCCGAGCCAACGGTGATGGGATCGGTACAGCTAAGCATCAGGGTTAGAACAAGCAGGTAGAATCCACTATACGTTAAGTTCATTTGGTCGAATCTGGAGACAAGAGGTAAAGTAAACGAGTCCTTCCCCTCGGGGAGGGAAGGACTCGTTGGGGGGTAAAGAGTGCCAGCGGTGGGAACGGGTTGGTTACTTCTCGACTTCGGCGGCCAGAAGCTCCCGGTAGAATTCCACGGAGGCCTGGGGGCTGTCTTCCCCCTGTACGTTCAAGAGGGGAATGTCGGCGTTGGCCAGGGCGGCGGCAATGGCGTCATCCAGCTCCACACTGCCGCGGATGACGGCGTCGCTGTACTTGATGGCCCCGCGGTGGAGGGCGGGCTTCCCATCCTCGAGGTAAGGAGCCAAGTCGTCTTCGCTCAGGGCGTTGATGCTGGCCTTCATGGCAAAGTCATCGGTAATGTGCTTCTCCGGCCCACTCTCGTAGAGGCTGTATACAATCTTGCTGTTTTTAAACAGCGGCTCATTCTTGTATGCGGTACGTAAATAGAAAGGAATGAGGCTCGTCATCCAGCCGTGGACATGGATGATATCGGGTGGCCAGCCGAACTTGCGGACGGTCTCAATGACGCCTTTGCTGAAGAATACCGCCCGGTCGGCATTATCGTCGAAGGGGTTACCCGCCTTATCGACGTGGACAAACTTGCGCTTAAAGAAGTCTTCGTTGTCGAGGAAGTAGACCTGCATGCGCACCCCCTTATCGGGCAGGGAGGCCACCTTGATGATGAGGGGGTAGTCGTCGTCGTCCACGATGATGTTCATACCGGAGAGGCGGACCACCTCATGCAGACGGTGGCGGCGTTCGTTGATGGTTCCGTAGCGGGGCATCAGCACGCGGATTTCCATCTGATTTTTCTGTAGGTAGGGGGCCAGGGCCCGCACGGTGGTGGCTATTTCGGTTAGCTCCGTGTAGGGGTCCATTTCCTGGGTAACAATCAGCACCTTAGTTTTGCTCATATCTTATGATCGCGTTTCAGGTTATTGACGAACCCGACTGCCATTGCAGTCCGGCACGGGAGCCCTCGCACGGCCCCAAGGGTAGCAAAGTTACTAAATATTGTGGACACCCCCTATCTTCGCCGCCCCTTAGCGGAGGTCGCCCGATGGCCGCTGCGTAAATCCCGAGGGTGCCGAGCCTCGTCAACCGTCCGAATTACGTGCAAACTTTTACTACCGCGTCTGCGCTTGCCGAGGCGCTCGCCGTCGAGCGGAACAACGGACGCTCCCTCGGCTTCGTCCCGACCATGGGGGCACTCCATCTCGGCCACGCCGCCCTCCTTGAGACTTGTGCGCGGGCCCACGACGTCACCGTTGCCAGCATTTTCGTCAATCCCACCCAGTTTAACGAACTGGCCGATCTCGATGCCTACCCGAAGACGCCCGAGATGGACTCCCGTCTGCTGCTAGCTTACGGTTGCGATTACCTTTACCTGCCTACCGTAGAGGATGTCTACCCCGCGGGCACCACGCAGAGCCTGACTGCCCACCTCGACCTGAGCGAGCTCGCCCACCGCATGGAAGGCCGCCAACGCCCCGGCCACTTCGCCGGGGTAGTCCAGGTGGTCAGCCGCCTGCTGTCTATTGTGGAGCCCGACGTGCTCTACCTAGGGCAGAAGGACTACCAACAAGTGGCCGTCATTAAGCGTATGATCGCCTTGCTTGAACTACCCGTACAAGCGGCCGTCGTGCCTACTGTGCGGGAGGCCGACGGCCTGGCACTGAGTAGCCGCAACCGGCGCCTGAACCAGGAACAGCGGGTGGCCGCCGGAAAGATCAACCAGCACCTGGCGGTGGTAGCCGCGGGACTCCGCTCCGGCTGGCCGGCCCGGGAATTGGAGCGCCTGGCCGTGCGCGGCCTAGCGGCAGTGAACCTGCTGAAGCCCGAGTACGTAGAAGTGGTAGACGGCAACACCCTGCTCCCTTTTGAGGATGGCAGCCCGGCCGGCGAGGTGGTAGTGGCCACTGCCGTACGGGTGGGAGACGTTCGCCTCATAGACAACCGCATTGTGTTTCCGGGCGTTTTAAGTCCGGCCAAGTAATCGCCCGACCACCTTACGATATATGCTGATTCAACGATTCAAAGGAAAGATCCACCGCGCTACCGTCACCGAGGCCAACCTCAACTACGTCGGCAGCATCACCATCGATGGTCGGCTGCTCGACGCCAGCGGCATCATCGAGGGGGAAAAAGTGCAGATCGTGAATAACAACAATGGGGAGCGCATCGAAACCTACACCATTCGGGGTGAAGCCGGGTCCGGCGTCATATGCCTCAACGGGGCGGCGGCGCGCAGGTGTCAGGTAGGTGACGTGGTCATCATCATCGCCTACGGATACATGACGACCGAGGAGGCATTGGCCTTCGAGCCGAAGGTGGCCTTTCCCGGGGAGGGAAACCGGATCTAAGCCTTGCACCCGCGTCCCCGCCCGAAATACTACCTTTATTCTTCCTAAAGCGAAGTGCGTATGAAAGTTGCCGTAGTCGGCGCCACCGGCCTAGTCGGAGGCGTAATGTTTGAAGTGCTGGAGGAGCACGACTTCCCCATTACTGAGTTGCTGCCCGTGGCTTCCGAGCGCTCCGTAGGTAAGCAGCTGGAGTACCGAGGCAAGTCCTATACCGTGGTCTCCCTGCAGGACGCCGTAGACGCCCGCTGCGACGTAGCCATTTTCTCCGCCGGTGGATCTACTAGTTTGGAATGGGCGCCCAAGTTCGCGGAAATGGGTACGGTGGTGATCGACAACAGCAGCGCCTGGCGCATGGACCCCGGAAAGAAACTAATCGTTCCCGAGGTCAATGCGGATGAACTGACCTCTGAGGATTTCATCATCGCCAACCCCAACTGCTCCACCATCCAAATGGTCGTAGCGCTGGCCCCCCTCCACGAAGCCTTCCAAATCAAGCGCTTGGTGATCTCGACTTACCAGTCCTTTACCGGTACTGGAGTCAGGGCCGTCAAGCAGTACCAGACCGAGCGCGAGGGCGGGGTGAGCGAAGAACCGGCTTACCACCATCCAATATTTGAGAACTGCATTCCCCACTGCGATGTCTTCCTCGACAACGATTATACCAAGGAGGAAATGAAGCTGGTGCACGAGACGCGCAAGATCCTCGGGGACGACCGCATTGCCATCACCGCTACGGCCGTGCGCGTACCCGTAGACGGTGGCCACAGCGAGAGCGTGAACGTGGAGTTTGTTCGACCCTTCACCGTGGAAAAAGTCCGCGAATTACTTCGTGCGGAGCCCGGCCTGGTGGTTCAGGACGATCCCAAAAATAACGTCTACCCGATGCCGCTGATGAGCAAACGCAAGGACGAAGTGTTCGTAGGGCGCATCCGTAGGGACGATAGTGTGCCCAATGGGCTCAACCTCTGGATCGTAGCCGATAATCTTCGTAAGGGCGCGGCGACAAATGCCGTGCAAATCGCCGAATACTTACTTGAAAAGAAACTAATCGGTAATCGCCTTGCCGCGGAGGCTTGACACAAAATGTATCTTGCGGCTGTTGCTTTGCTACTAATAACTGCCGCGGCCAGGACGGGTGAGGCCCGACTTTGCCGCTAAGACTGAGAACTGACCATCGCTATGCGAAACCGAATTGCCGTCTGGGGGCGAGATGCCCAGGAAAAACGCGTGCTCCTTACGATTGAGCTGCAAGTGACCGATAACATCGTGCGCATTCAGACCTTCCCCGAGCGGGTGGTCACCGATGAGATCTATAATACCTTCATGGACAAATGGCGAAAAGGAGAGGAAGCCGAGCTTCCCGAGCCCGATCGCGTGATTGCCCGTGAACTGAGCGTCACCGAATCGCTGCTGCCCGATGACCTGAAGGCCGAACAGACCGACATGATCGTGCGTGCGCAAACGGAGTGGCACTTTAACGTCCTCAGCGAAAAACTTGCGCAGTCTTACCGCAGCGAGCTGGCTGAATTGGAAGATCGCATCGAGCGAGCCGGCGCCTACAGCAGCGACCTCTGGAACCAGGCCAAGAACTTCTGGCAAAAGGTGCAGGGCCAGCTACAGGATAAAACCCTGATGCGTGAACAGGGCAACGAGTTACGCAAGCGCTCCGATGCCATTTTCACCCAGCTTAAGGAGCTTCGCCAAGCCGTCAACGCCCAGTATGAGGAAGAGTCCGCCAAGCAAAAGGCCAAGTTTGCCACTTTGCTCGAAGACGCAGAAAAGCGAATCAGTGAAGGCACCCACCTCAATAAGGTATTTCAGGAGTTGCGGGAGATGCAGCGGAAATTTCACGGGGTGAAGTTTACCAAAAAGGACCGCGACGAAGTCTACGGCCGCATCGACGCGGCCTTTAAGTCCGTGAAGGAGTTGCGGGGGCAGGGCAAATCCGACACCCCCACAATGGCCGCGGCCCTCGGCAGAAATGAATCCCGCTATCAGGGTTTGCTCAAGGCCATGGAACGCATGCAGAAGAGCATTGGGCGCGACGAGGAGGACCTGAAGTTTGAGCGACGCCGTATCGAGCGAACCGACGGGCAACTCGAAGCCCAGATTCGACAGGCTAAAATCCTGATGATCGAGAGTCGGGTCAAGAGTAAAAATGAGAAACTCGAGGATATGGTCAAGACCAAGACCATGCTGGAGGGCCGCATCGAGAAGGATAGGAAACGCGCGGAAAAGCAGCAGCGTAAGCAAGCTGAGCGCCAGGCTAAGGAGGCCGCCCGGGCAAAGATCGCTGCTGAAATGGGAAGCCGGGTCGTGACTCCGGAAGAAGAAGCCAAGCTTGCCGCTGCTGCGGACGCCATTCGCGCCGGGAAGAAACATAGTAAAGCCGAACGAAAGCAAACACGGGAAGCCGCGCCCTCCGACTTAGTGGCCAACCTGGCGACTTTCAGTCAGATCGCCTGGAAAAGCAGTAACGAGGTGGCTAAAGCCACCAGGCCAGCACGGAAGCAGCGCACGCCGGCGCCCTCGCTGCTGCAGCAGGCTACTTCCACGATCGATGCGGCCGTCGACACGGTAGAGCACGAAGTTCAAAAAGTAGTGGATACCGTCAAGGCCACCGCCCAAGTGCTGGGGGAGGAGGAGTAGCGCTGGTTAAAATTCGAAGAGGGTATTGACCGTTCCGGGAGGCGTGGCACCGATGTGGTGGTACGCCTTTTCCGTTGCCTGCCGGCCGCGGGGCGTACGCATCAGGTAGCCCTCCATGATCAGGAAGGGCTCGTGCACCTCCTCGATCGTTCCGGTCTCCTCTCCGACGGCCGTCGCGATAGTAGATACGCCGACGGGCCCACCTTTAAATTTGTGGACGATGGCGTGGAGGATCTTGTTGTCCATCTCGTCCAGTCCCCCCTCATCAACGTTGAGGGCGGCCAGACCGAAGTCGGCAATCTGCTGATCGATCACCCCGGTTCCCTTCACCTGGGCGAAGTCGCGGATGCGGCGTAGCAGGGCATTGGCGATGCGCGGGGTGCCGCGGCTACGGCGCGCAATTTCCTGCGCGCCCTGTTCGGTCACGGGTACCCCCATGATCTCACAGGAGCGCTTGATGATGTTGACGAGCGTCTTAACGTCGTAATAATCCAGCAAGCAGTTGATGCCGAAGCGCGCGCGCATCGGCGCGGTCAGCAGCCCCATGCGCGTGGTAGCGCCCACGAGGGTGAAGGGGTTGAGGTTGATCTGCACCGAGCGGGCATTCGGGCCACTGTCGATCATGATGTCGATGCGGTAGTCTTCCATGGCGGAGTAGAGGTACTCTTCCACTACATTGTTCAGGCGGTGGATCTCGTCGATGAAGAGCACATCGCCCTCGTTCAGGTTGGTCAGTAAACCGGCCAGGTCGCCGGGCTTTTCGAGTACGGGACCACTAGTCAGTTTTAATTCGGCCCCCAGTTCGTTGGCAATGATGTGACTGAGGGTTGTCTTGCCCAGTCCGGGAGGACCGTGCAGCAGTACGTGGTCGAGGGAATCCCCACGCTGTACGGCGGCCTGGATGAAAATCTTCAGGTTCTCAACGATCTTGGGTTGACCGCTAAACTCGCTGAGGCTATCCGGACGGAGGGCACGTTCCATGGCCCCGTCTTCCGGAGTTAGGTTGGCCGCAGAGGGGTTGAGATGCTCATTCATATCGCGCCGAAGTTACGATACAAATTGTGGCATTAGCACAGTTCGTCTTCAATCATGATGGTAGTTGACAGTTATGGATTGGTGTGTGAAGTGGTCTGTCAGCTGGGTTAATCAAACAAATAAAACTAAGGTTATGCTGAATATACACCAAATATAAGGGGATCATTTGGTGTAAACCAAGGACAAAATACCGGTGGGTGTTCGGACAATAAAGGCCCGAGTAAAGGGAGATAATTTGCCTAATTCACTGGCTATCAGCGTATTGATTGATGCGGCATAAATAACAAAAGGCCAGCTTGCGAATGCAAGCTGACCTCCTATTGTGGTCGGGATGACTGGATTCGAACCAGCGGCCCCACGCCCCCCAGGCGTGTGCGCTACCGGGCTGCGCCACATCCCGAACTCTTCTTTCAAGTGGTCGATACTGGATTCGAACCAGTGACCTCTGCAATGTCAATGCAACGCTCTAAACCAACTGAGCTAATCGACCCGGAATGCGTAAGCGGCTGCAAATATACAATTCACGACCAAAGTGCAAAGGAATGGGGCCGGTTTTTTCTGCTTGACGGATCCCCCTAGGCCTGGGCGGTGGGGGTAAAGCTCGTGGGCGGAAATTGGGGGCCGTTGCCGCCGGTGCTGTGGTTGATCACGCCAAACTGCCGTTCGTATTTTTGCACGTTGTCCGCCAGGGCGGCCAGCAAGCGTTTGGCATGTTCGGGGGTAAGGATTACCCGACTCTTCACCTTGGCCTTGGGTGCATTGGGTACGATACGGACAAAGTCCACGACGAACTCGGAGCTGGAATGGGTGATAATTGCCAGGTTGGAGTACACGCCCTCGGCGATGTCTTCCGGCAGGTCGATGCTCAGCTGATTTTGCGCTTGAGGCTGTTTTTTGTTCTCGTCTGCCATCTTACTTCTTTTTGGCCGCAGCCTTTTTCTTGGCCGCAGCCTTCTTGGGTGCTGCCTTTTTCTTAGTGGCTTTAGCCTTAAAGGCTCCCGGTATGTGGTCCTCGATGATCTTCTTGACTTCCTCGAGGGGGAGTACGGCGGCTTCCTCCCGGCTCATTTTCTTGCCGTCGTTGGTGGGCAGCTTCAGCGATTTTTTCTTAAAGCGAATGAAGGGCCCCCACCGACCTTGCTCAATGTCGATTTTTTCGACTTCGAAGCGCTGGATGTACCGGTTGGCCTCTTTTTCCTCCTTGGTCTGGATGAGCTCGGTCATGTCGTCCTTACTAAGCTTGGTCGGGTTGTAGCGTTTGGGAATGTTAATGAACATGCCGTTCCACTTCAGGAAGGGACCGAAGCGGCCGGCCCCTTGGGTGACGGGGAGTCCCTTGTAAGTCATCACCGGTTCGTCGGCCTTCTTCTTTTCGGCGACCAGCGCTTTGGCGTCCTTGAGGGTAGTTGAGTGGGGGTCAGCTCCCTTTGGTAGACTGACAAAGGTTTCCCCCCAGCGGACGTACGGACCGAAGCGGCCGATCCCGACGGCGGTTTCCTGACCGTCGATTTCTCCCAGCACCTTGGGTAAATCAAAGAGGGGTAGGGCAGTCTGTAGTTCGATCTCCTCCATGCTCACGCCGGCGGGTAGGTTCGCGTAGCGGGGCTTCTCGTCGGGCACCAATTCGTCGGGGGCCCCCAGCTGAATAACGGGTCCGTTGCGGCTTAGCCGGACGAGTACCGTCTTACCTGTAGCAGGGTCGGTGCCGATGATGCGCTCTCCGGTCACGCGATCAGCACTCTCGGTGGTCTCCTCGACGGTCTCGTGAAAGGGGTGGTAGAAATCGTTGAGCATCTGGGTCCAGGTGACGTGCCCGTCGGCGACCTCATCGAACTTGTCCTCAATGTCGGCCGTGAACTGGTAAGTCATCACGTCCTCAAAGTGCTCATCCAGGAAGTCACTGACGGCCATACCGATGTCGCTGGCGAACAGGCGGTTCTTCACCGCACCCGTGATTTCTGTCTTCTCCTGGCGCGTAATATCGCCGTCTTTCAGCGTCAATAGCGAGTACTTGCGCTCCTCCCCGTCGCGGTTTTCGCGCGTGACGTACCCCCGTTTGGGATCCATGATTTTCGATACGGTGGGCGCATACGTGGATGGACGGCCGATACCGAGTTCCTCCAGTTTCTTCACCAGGGAAGCTTCCGTGTAGCGGACCGGCGGGCGGGTGAAACGCTGGATGGCGGTCATCTCGCTGAGGGGTAGGATCTGTCCCTGACTTAGGGGAGGTAGGATGCCTTCGGTGGTTTCGTCCTCCTCGTCGTCATCATTGCTTTCGATATAGAGCTTAAGGAATCCGTCAAACTTGAGGACTTCTCCCTGGGCGCGCAGGCGGGCGTCCGGGGCTTTGTCAATGGCGATATTCACCGTAGTTTTTTCCAGTTCCGCATCGGCCATTTGACTGGCGACGGTACGCTTCCAGATCAGTTCGTACAGCCGTTGCTCGTCCCGGTCGCCCTGGTTGATGGTGTGGCGGTCCACGTAGCTGGGGCGGATGGCTTCGTGCGCCTCCTGGGCGTCCTTCTTCTTGCTCTTAAAGCGGCGGACCTTACTGTACTGCGGGCCATATTCTTTGGTCACCTCGGCCTCGATGGTCTGTAGGGCGGTCTCGGACAGGCTGATCGAGTCGGTACGCATGTACGTAATCAGACCGGCCTCGTAAAGGCGCTGGGCCACGCGCATGGTCCGCTCTACGTTCATGTAAAGTTTGCGGCTGGCCTCCTGCTGCAGGGTGGAGGTAGTGAAGGGGGGCGCCGGCTTGCGCTTGGTTGGCTTGACGTCGATGTCGCTGATGCTAAACTCCGCCCCGATGCAGCGCTTCAAAAACGCCTCAGCGGTGGCGTGGTCGTCGAAGCGGTCGGGACTCTCCGCCTTGAGGTCCACCTCCTTCCCCTGCTCGTTGCGCACGGTGAAGATGGCAGTGACCCGGAAGTACGGGCTGGCTTCAAAGCCCATGATTTCCCGCTCCCGCTCGACTACGAGCTTCACGGTGACCGACTGTACCCGGCCAGCACTAAGGCCAAACTTCACCTTTTTCCAGAGGACGCCGGAGAGCTCATAGCCTACCAAACGGTCCAGAACGCGGCGGGCTTGTTGGGCATTCACTAGGTTGACGTCCACCGTACGCGGGTTGTTGATGGCGGCCTTGATGGCGGGCGGCGTGATCTCACGGAAGACGATGCGCTTGGTCGTATCCACCGGGAGCTTCAGGACTTCGCAGAGGTGCCAGCTGATGGCCTCTCCTTCCCGATCTTCATCCGTTGCCAGCCAGACGGTGTCGGCTTTGCTCATGGCAGCCTTCAGGTCCTTGACCACCTTGCGCTTTTCGGGAGAAACCACATACTTGGTCGCGAAATCACGATCGACGTCAACCGCCCCGTCGCCCTTGTCCAGATCACGAATGTGGCCGAAGGAAGATTTAACCGTGTAGTCTTTTCCTAAAATCTTTTCTATAGTCTTCGCTTTTGCGGGAGACTCAACGATAAGTAAGTTCTTTGACATAGATGGGTTGGTTCCACGTAGGTTACGAATCTAGGCAGCAATAAGTTGTTCGGCTTGCTTTTTAAGGGTCGTAATTGTTTCTTCGTCCGTTAGGGCACCGTCGGTCAAGAGCGCCTCGATCGAGGATAGCGGAAGGCGATTGGGCAGTACCCAGGCACCCATGTGGGCGAAAACGTCCGCCAGGTGGTCGATGCCGCGCAGGTTGCCGGCGCGGCCCGTTGCCAGGCCAATGAGTGCCACGTGCTTACCGGCGAAGTTGCCGGCGTAATCGATCACCGAAATGCCGTCCAGAAACAGTTTCAGGACGCCGGGGTAACTGCCGTTGTACTCCGGCACGAAAACCGCCAGCTTAGTGGACGCGGCGACGTAGCGGCGCTGCCATTCCACCAATTGGGGATCGTTGTCCTGCGGGTCGTACATCCCTCCGGCGAAGTAACCGTGGTGCAGCTCGGCCATATCCAGCAGGCGGACTTCCTGACCGAGCGCTTCCAGTACGGCGGCGAAGTGACGGGCAAACAGCAGCGTACGGCTTTCGGTCCGGTTGGTGCCGGAAATAACGGTGATCATGGGGCAGGGCGTTAGGGCGGACAAACCTACGACGAATAATGGGGCGGGGACGCGGGTGATCTAGTACACCCGACACAGACTGGTTTACTAACCACCTACCTCCGCAGTTAAATGGAAGATTTCTGTTAATAAACTAATGCGTTCACGCACTTACAGTAGGTTGCCTGATTTGAGTTGGTTTAATTGGTTTTCTAGGGAGCGAACAGCCGAGAATCAACCATTTAATGTCATGGGGCCAAGTCAATCGCCAGGGGTAACCCTTATCTTAGCATCAAACCTTGACAAAGGCGATGATAAATGTCTGCATGAAAACACCAAGCCCCGTTTTCTTAGAAAACGGGGCTTGGTTGAGTGTAATTTGAAGTGTCAAGTCAACGGCTAGTTAAAGGGCGCCACTAAGGCCGTATTCCTATTTGCGGAGATTAATCTATTTAGGTTATTCACCACTGTAGCTTGTGTCGATCCTTCGGTGTAAGTAATGTCGTCGAACTTCCCCGCCAGTGGGGCAAGAAAGGGGGGAATCGTCGGGACGAGATCACCTTCAACAATATTAGGATTCGCATCCGCTTCTATAATTGATACTACATATTTGATCCCTAGATCGGTGACCCGTCGGCCCTCAGCGATAAAAATTTCCTGCCGCATACGATATAGCGTCTCGTAAGCGAAATCGATGTCATTGAGTTGGTCTATCTCTTCGTTAGTGTACGATGTCCCCGACACAGTGGGCACAGTAACATTAGTGCTGCGACGATTAAGGACAAGTCCAGACTCAAAAGGACGGTCTGGACCCGGTGACACTTTAATGATGCTTGTGTCTGGACGACTACGGGGAGCACGTTGTGTCCGCTGTTCCGCACCATCCGTAAATGTCTGAGTTGGCCGAGTGGCCACAAGACCTACGATGTTTTTCATGATGGATTTTGCTTCATCAATGTTACCTTCAGATAAGGCCGCCTCAGCCAAAATCAGGTGAGCCTCCTCAACCTTTAACACTGGGATAAAAACTTCCACATTAGGAGTTGCGCCGTTATATTTTGGGTCAAGAAAGTCTAAGGTAGGAAGTGGTTGAAGGTCGTCAAAGGAGCCTCTATCGTAAATGGCGTCCTGTAAAGTATTGGTCGGCCCCTCGTTCGCATCGTAACGCGCGAAGTAGATCAGATCAGGCGTTGCGGAAATTACGGCCGTAGCGTCAACGACTGCGGCAGTTTTATTGCCCATGCGGTAATGAAGGCGAGCCCGAGCTAAAAGAGCTATGTCCGAGTATTCACCACCACCGACTTGCTCGACGGCCGCATCAAAGTCAGTAAGGGCATTCGCGTAGTGCTCCTCCGCGGGGATGGTCGCTCCACCGCCTTCCCCAGGCAGCCTGTTGAAGTATTCGCCAGCAAAGAGGCTAGACAAACCTCGAAGAAAGTAAAACCCGGCAAATTGCTCGCCAGTAGTACCATCATCCGCTGGGCCGATCTCATCGATACCAGCGGTGGCAAGCGCCCGGAGTCTCGCAATACCGAACTGAATATCCCTCAAATCAGTGTCAGTCGGATTTATGTCTAACCCATCCAGGAATTGGTTAAAAAAAGTCTGGGTATTTGCGTAATTGTCTGAAGCGATTTCACCCGCCACCACAATCTCACTCATCAATATAGAAAGCTGCCGTTCGCTACCCTGAAGCAGGCGTTCGGATGATTGAATGGTTCCTGCTACGTTATCCGCACTCAAATTAGGATTGATGGGATCAAAAGTCTCCTCGGGGTCTTCGCAGGACCACAGCGCAATCGATAAGAGAGTAACCACCATCGTGGTTTTTGTCAACTTGTATATAGTCATCGGTAGTTATAATTTGATGTACGCTTGAGTAGTATGTTTACTAGAACGATACGTCTAGCGAGAAGAGGTACTGTTTTGGCGCGCTTTCGGTGGAGTAACCGAAACCACCCGCCGCGAAACCGTTTTGTGCTCCAATACCGGCGCCGGTAACCTCAGGGTCAAAAGTGGATTGAACGAAGTTGAATGGGTTGCGTACGTTTAGACCGACCCGGATAGCGCTAAATCGATTTCCAGCCGTGGGTACGTTGTAATTTAGACCAATATTTCTCACCTTTAAGAAGTCTGTGTCCTCAACGAAATAACCACCAATACGGGTAAAGTTGCCCCCAACTACGTCGAGTGCTTCTTGCGGTATACGATCTTCGTCCTGTAGACCGACGATGAAACGGAGTACCTCATCTAGATTCACCCCCTGGGCTCCATATTGGTAATCCGCACTAGTAAAAAGGTTGAAGCGTTTGTACTTAAAGTTAAAACCTAGGGTGCCATATCCATCGGGTATTGGTTTGCCAAGATCGGCATTAAGCTCCTCTACAAATTCACCGCCAGCCGTAACACTTGGCCGGACGCCGCGGAAATAGCCTAACGGCTCGCCTTCCTTCACAAATGATCCCAAAAAGAGGAACCCACCTACACTAAATTCAGCTGATCCACCAGCGTCTGTAACCTCGTTTTGGTTTGTGGTTAAAGATGCGTTGACTGAGAATTCTATGTCCTTCGTTTGTACAATGTCAAAATTACTCGTGATCTCGTAGCCAGTATTCTTTATCTGTCCAACGTTGGATTCCTGAGCCAGCTGGCCGGTGGAGGGCAAGCCGGGAGGAGTAAATATAGCGTCGTCGGTAATCGAACGGTAGTAGGTAACTCCTAACGCGATCCGGCCCCGTGCAAAACTAAAATCACCGCCAACTTCAGTGGATGTAACAATCTCAGGACCTAGGTCATCATTACCAGGGTTGCCAAAAGTGTAGGCCACGTTGCCGAGGAAAGAGTTAGAATTGAATACCCGATCACGTGCGAATGGGGTGGGGAAGTTTGATGCTTCACCATAATTCGCCCGGAAGCTAGCTCTAGTCAAAACTGTGGAAATCCAACCCGACTGCATGAAGGGTTCATCAGTTAGGCTATAACGCAGACCTACACGCTTTAAATTGACTAATCCGATCGCATCGCCAAAGGCGGAGTTGAAATCCCATCGAGAACCGAGGTCAAGGAAGAGTTTGTCCTTGTAGCCAATGTTCTCCGCCAAATAAAATCCGCCGAAAGCAATCGCGCGAAAGAACTCCTCAGCAGTACGGTCAGCTGCGTTATTGAGGCTAATGGAACCTTCGACCAAATTGGTCGCACCTACTAATAATTGCTCATCCTGATTTCGAAATAACTGAGCTCCGGCTGACGTGGTGAAGTTAAAGTCTCCTACATCGAACGTATACCCAGCGGCAAAATCAGCAGTGAACGTAAGAAAGTCTCGTAGCGAACGGTTGAGTGATCCCTGATCGGCTGTCCCAGCCGGTCGGGCGTCCTTGGAAATCAGCAGTGCATTGGTAGCAATTATTTCTTGACGGCTGCGCCGCACGTCGAGGCCCAAAATTAATCGGGTTGTCAGCCCTTCAATCGGGCTATAGTCGAGTTGCTGAGATGTTTGAAATCGCCGAACCGCTTCTGAGATGTCAGTCAGTTCTCCCTGTAACCTTAACCTCTGACCCAGGTCATCAAGTTCAGTATTGCTAAGTGTGTCTAACGCGCCAAAGTCCCCTTGCTCAAGACTACCAAAACGCGCGAAACTAGTGTTTGCATTGTAGTCACGGGTGAAGTAGTTGCTCGTAAAAGCAGCGGAACCTGAGTAGGTTAACTTCTCACTAAGGGTTGCCTGAGTACCAAAACGTGCGGTAATTCTGCGCTGAGTATTGAGATCGTTAAAACCATCGTCGTCATAAAAGCTTCCGCTAAAGTTGTAGGTGGCCCTTTCTCCGCCACCATCGACACCGAAACGGTATTGTTGTACCAAACCAGGCTCAAAGTATAGATCTCCGGTTTCTTCGTACTTAAGAAACTGCCGTTCACCGACCATTGCTCCAACCTGCAAGCCAGCCGATACTCGGGCAGCCCCGCTCGTTCCGCGCTTGGTGAAAATTTGGATGACCCCATTGGCAGCATCCGCACCGTAAAGAGTCGTAGCCGCGCCACCACGGATGAATTCAACACGCTCGATAGCTTCTACTGGGATGTCAGCGAGAGCACTTGAACTAGCCCCACCTGTGCCAAGTCCTAGACTTGCGTTTGAATTTAAATTATCTACCCGCACACCATCAATTATAATGACTGGCGTCGACGATCCGTTCGCGGTAAGGGGGCCGCGATTACGTATGATGGAAGCCGTACCGGGTTGGCCGGAAGACAAACGAATTTGTGCACCAGGAAGCCTAGATTGCAGCATTTGATCTAATTGGGTAACCGGAGCGAGTTCCAGATCTTCGCTGCTGATAACGTCAACTGTCGTAGTCAATCGTTTGCGCTCAATTCCGACGCCCTGTCCGGAGACTACGATTTCGCCAAGATTCACCCCTTCAGTAAGGATGATCTCGTAGTACTCTTGCCCAGCAGTAAGTGGGACGTTCAGAGTATTAAAGCCCGTGTAGGAGACGATAAGCGTTCTGACCCCTGCCGGTACTGATAGAGTAAAGTCGCCATCAAGATCCGTGACCGTGCCGGATGTTGTGCCCTGTGCAAGGATGGAGGCACCGATGAGACCTTCACCGCTTTCATCTTTGATATTACCGCTTATATCGGTCTGCGCCTGCAGGGCACCAAAGCTCCCGAGGAGCAGCACCCAAACAAGTAGTTGAAATAACTTCATATGGTCTGTAGTTAGAAAAGTGTTGTGGTGATATAAAGTATAGGTTAGGAACCCGCGTACGGTACGGGTACGCAACGGAAACCGTGGGCTGGCGCCTTGGTAGCCAGCGTTTTTTACTAGAACTGCTTTCCCCTGATTTTCGCTGCCTGGAAAAGTCATTCGGCAACATAATTGTCCGAACAACGACCGGTGCGCAAATATAGAAATTTCCGGAACTTGAGAAGACTACCGGGTAAATTTAGCCGTGGGCAAGACCAAGTCTGTCAACAAATTGTTGGCACGACGCCGTATTCAGACAGGCGGCTTTCGTCAGTCCCCCCTTACGCGCTGCCAACACACCGTAGCGAAGATCATCGATGCCGCCAATACTGTGGGCGTCTGGGTTGATGCTGATTGGCACGCTACGCTCCATGGCGTAGGGGATCCAGCTCCAGTCCAGGTCCAGCCGGTAGGGGTTGGCATTGAGCTCGATGGCCACCCGGTGCTCGGCACAGGCATCGATGATCCGCTGGTAATCGATGGGGTAACCCGCCCGGCTGAGCAGCAGGCGCCCCGTGGGGTGGCCAAGAATGTTGGTCCGCGGGTTGGCGATGGCCCCCAAGAGCCGTTCCGTGGCCCGCTCTTCACTCATCGCTAAGTTACTGTGTACCGAGGCGATGACCACGTCGAAGCCCGCCAGCAGTTCTTCGCTGTAGTCGAGGCTGCCATCGCTAAGAATGTCGCACTCCGTACCCTTTAGGATGCGAAAAGGAGAAAGCTCCACATTCAGCAGGTCGATCTCCCGCCACTGCTCCCGTACCCGGTCTTCCTTCAGCCCGTTGGCGTAGAAGGCCGCCTGGGAATGGTCGCTCATCAGGAGGTATTCGTAGCCCCGGTCGCGCGCACCTTCCGCCATCTGGCGCAGGGTATGGATACCGTCGCTATAGGTCGAGTGGGTGTGAACCACGCCCCGGAGGTCGCCCACCTCGATCAGTTTGGGTAGCCGGTCCTCCGCCGCCAGATCGAGGGCCCAGTCGGACTCCCGCAACTCCGGGGCGATCCACGGCACCTGCGCCCGCGCAAAGACCTCCTGTTCGTTCACCAGCCCCGTAAAGTTTTCCCCGGGGTAACGATCAACGAAGGCCCGTAAAAATTCCTGGCTGCCCGTGTGGCGAAATTGTTTGCTGCCGAAATTATCCGGGGTGCAGTGGTGCAGGGTCACGGGCAGTCCGTCCACTTCGGCCAGCGTGCGGTCGTTTTGCTGTTGTTTGATTTCCAGGCCCGGGATCTGGGCGGCGAGCGCGGGTGCCAGGGTGGTGACCAACTCCGCGCGCGCCAGGGTAGGGCAGCACCGACGGAGGGCGCCCGTCTCCTCAAAGCGGGTCTCTGGGTACAGGGCGCGCAATTGGGCCAGGAGCGCGGTGGCGGCTAGGGAGAGTGTCCGGTACAGGAAGCGGCCCTGGCTGCGCTGGAGAAACTCGAGCTTCTGGCGGAGGCTCTCCTGGGTTTTCAGGCCGAAACCTTTGAGCTCCACCAGTCGGTTCTCGTTGATCGCGTAAAGCAGCTGTCCGACGGTCGTTGTACCGAGACCATCCCACACTGCCCGGATCTTTTTGGGTCCGAAGCCACTGATGTTCAGCATCTCGCGGATTCCCTCCGGGGTTTGCGATCGGAATTTTTCCAGAGTTTCCATACGGCCGGTAACGGTGAGCTCGTGGATTTTCCCGGCAATGGCTTTGCCTACCCCCTCGAGCTCCTGCAGTTCTTTTTCAGTGAGGGCGGCGAGATCGCGCTCGTCCTTGCGCAGTTTGTTGTAGGCGTTGGTGTACGAGCGGATCTTGAAGGGGTTATCGCCGTGCAGTTCCATCAACTTCGCCAGCTCGCGGAAGTGGCGGGCAATCTCGGGGTTGCTCATACCGAATTAGTGAAGCATCGATGGGATAGTGGAAGCGGCCGTGGGATAGGCTAGGATGAGTTCGTCCAGTTCCGCCACCGGAATCCGTTGCCGGATGATCAGATAAAAGAGGTTGATTAACTCGGTCGCGCCGGGGCCGACCAGGTGGGCACCTACTACAAGGTCCTCCGCCTCGTCGATCAGTACCTTATAGGCGAATACCGGCGCGTTGCGGTGGTGGGCGTGGAACGAATCACTGGCATCCTTATAATTGACGGTGATCTTCCGGCTGCTTCCCTCCGCTTCCTGTGCCGTCATCCCCACAGAGGCGATGCCGGGCAGGCAAAAGGCGACGGTGGGGATGGGGTAGTAATCCACTTCTTCCTTTCGCCCCTCGAAGAGCGCCCGCGCGAGCACTTTAGCGTCGTAGCTGGCAACCGGCGTAAGGGGCAGACCCCGGTCAGTACAGTCCCCGATGGCGTATACGTGGGTTAGATTCGTTGTCAGGAAAGCATCGACGGCTATACCCTTCTGGTCGTCGTACTTGATGCCCGCCCGATCGAGTTGCAGTGCTTCCAGGTTGGGCACCCGGCCCGCGCAGTGGATCACCCGTTCCGTGGTCAGGGTGGTGCGCTTACCGGAATCGTCCTCGATGTCCACTTCGTAATGCTTACCCTGGCGCCGCACGGCGACCGCCTGACTTTCCAGGTGAAACTTCATACCCCGGGCTTTGTCGGATTTCATCAGGATTCCGGCCAAATCTTTGTCGAACTTGTCAAGGGGGACGGATTCGGATACGATCAGGGTGACCGCGCAGCCAAAGGCGTGGCAGATGTGGGCCGTCTCGCTGCCGATGTAGCCTCCCCCAACGATGATCATTTCGGCGGGCAGGTCGTCCATCTCCAGGAATTCATCGCTGGTCAGCATTAGTTCCGCTCCGGGAATATTGAGGGGCGCGGGCTTCATGCCGGTGGCCAGCACGATGGCTTTGCCCTTTACGCGTAGATCATCGCCGAAACGCAGGGTGTGGGCGTCTTCAAAAGCGGCGTAGGCATCATGGACCACGATGCCGTGTTGCTCCATTTTCCGCCGGCTTTTAGGAGGTATAGCATGGGTAAAGCTGCGTTTCCAGGCCATCAGGTCCGCCCAGGAAAAGTCCGGGGTAGAGGTAAATGCTTTACCCCGCAGCAAATCCACGTGAAACATCGCCTCGGCGGCGGCGTGCAGAACTAGTTTAGGGTCGCAACCCCGGAGGGGACAGGTGCCCCCGTAATCCCGGCCTTCGGTCATGACCACGGACTTTCCGGCCTTGGCGGCCCTAATGGCAACACCCTGGGCGGCGGCTCCGGCACCGACGATTGCAACATCGTACTCTTTTATGGACATACGGGTAGTTTAGTGGGGTGGCCCTCAGGGGGCCAAGTGGCTCAATGTACGCTAGGCGAGTGTGCGAGAATACTCTCGACAATGATGTCGCCGTGATCGCGGGTGTTCTCGATAAATAACTTGCTGGTTTGTCGGCCCCCACAGGCTACGCCGGCCATGTAAACCCCGGGAAGATTGGTCTCCAGGGTATTGGGGTCGAAAATGGGTTTGCAGGCATCCCCCTCCTCGACGGGCAGTCCGAGTCGCTCGAACAGGGCGTAGTTGGGTTGGTAACCGGTCATGGCCAGCACAAAATCATTAGGCAGGGTTACCTGACCGTCGGGGGTGCCAATGACGACCTCCGCCGAGCGGATCTCGTCGGTGGTGGAGTTGAAATAGACCTTGATGCTGCCCTCCCTGATGCGGTTCTCGATGTCCGGCTTGATCCAATACTTGACGCGCTCGGATATTTCGTTGCCACGGATGGCCATCGTGACGCGGGCCCCCTTTCGGTAGCACTCCAGGGCCGCGTCGCAGGCGGAGTTGGCCGCGCCTACCACCAGGACTTCCTGACCAATGTAGGCATGGGGGTCGTCGTAGTAGTGACGAACCTTCGGCAGCCCTTCCCCGGGGATGTTCATCCTGCGCGGCGTGTCATAAAAGCCGGTGGCGACGGCTACGTAGCGGGTCGTATAGCAGGCTTTCGAGGTTTCCACCTCGTACCCCTGGCCGAGCCGAGACATTCGCTCTACCGATTCGTACAGGTGGAGCTGCAAATCGAAGTGCTGCACCAGCCGTCGGTAGTATTCAAGCGCCTCCGTGCGGGTGGGCTTGTCGAGGTGACTGATGAAGGGCGTGTCCTGGATTTCCAATTTCAGGGAGGTACTGAAGAAGGTCATGTTGACCGGAAAATGGTAGAGGCTGTTGGCGATTACTCCCTTCTCCAGGATAAGGTAGCGGAGACCCGCCCGGTGAGCGCTAATGGCTACGTTGATACCGGACGGGCCGCCGCCGATGATGATAAGGTCGTACATGGGAAGGTGTTCGGGATGGGCCGGCAAATAATTGGTCTCCGCAATTAAGGACGTTTGCCGCCCGCTTTTGTTGAATCCGCCGGGCGGCGGGTTCTTTGTATGTTTGCCTGCGGTTTAGCCTTATTTTTGCATGCACCCCACGACTACTACCTTACTGGACGATCTGCGTAAGCGTTTTGTCACCTACCTGATAAAAACAGCCAGCGACCGCGAGCCACGCGGTCTTTACGCTCCCGTCGAATATACGCTAGCTATGGGGGGCAAACGGGTACGCCCCCTGCTGGCCCTGTTGGCCGCCCGTATATGTGGCGACGACGCCGAATACGCCGCCGGCATGCCGGTGGCCCTGGCCGTAGAGACCTTCCATAACTTCAGCTTGCTGCACGATGACATCATGGACGACAGCCCCCTCCGCCGTGGGCAGCCCACCGTGCACGAAAGGTGGGACGTCAACACCGCCATCCTGAGTGGCGACCTCCTGCTGATCAAGGCCTACGGGCACCTGGCGAGCGTACCGGATTCCTCGCGTACGGGCGAGCTACTCCGCACCTTCAATCGAGTGGCCACCGGCGTTTGTGAGGGCCAGCAGTTCGACGTAGAATTCGAGCGGCGAAGCGATGTCACCATTGAGGAGTACCTGCGCATGATCGAATTGAAGACGGCGGTATTGCTGGGCGGCGCCCTGGAGATGGGGGCCTTAGCCGCGGGGGCCAGTCGCGAAGATGCCGATCATCTCTATGCTTTCGGTCGCCTAACCGGACTGGCCTTTCAGCTCCACGATGACCTGTTGGATACCTTTGGGGACGGCGAGCAGACCGGTAAACTGACCGGGAACGACATCATCCGGAACAAGAAGACATTCCTGTACATCAAGACCTATGAGGGGCTCGACGCCGCGGAACGGGAGGAGCTTCAGCACTGGTTTAGTCACGCCCCGGAAGACCCGGCCGACAAAGTGGCCCGGGTGACGGAACTCATGCGGCGGCGGGAGATTCCGCGGTTGGTAGGGGAGCTCCGGGATGAATTTCAGCGGGAAGCCTACCTGCACCTGGAGGCCGTCCGGGGGGAAGCGCAGTGGAAAGCAGTTCTTCGGCAGTTGACGCAGGGTTTGCTCCAGCGCGAGAGCTGATCGTGCTTACTAGAGGGTTAGTTTCCCGTTATACCACTCCTTTTCGATTACCGCTCCCTGCCGTTCGTAAAAAGCAATTGCTTCTGCGTTCCAGTCGAGCACCTGCCACTTGAGCAGCTTGCACCCGCGCTCCCGCCCCCGCTCTTTGAGCACGTCCCAGAGACGCTGGCCGATGCCCCGGCTGCGGAAGGACGGATCGACGACGAAGTCCTCCAGGTAAAGCATGCGGCCCTTCCACGTGCTGTAGGCGAAATTGTAAAGGGCCATTCCCACCACCCTGCCGGCGGCGATCTCCTCGGCCACGATCACCTGGTAGAATCCAGCCTTCAAGTCCTCACGATATGCCTCAACGGTAGCGATAAAGCTGGATTCGGCGTGCTCGAAACGGGCAAGCTCCCGTACCAGTCCGTGCACGGCGGGGAGATCCGCCGCCGTGCCCTGTCGGATTTGAACGTTCATGACCGTAAAGTAGCGCCCAACTACCGAAGCATCAATTTGCGCACCGCAAAGTTGCCGTTCGGGAGGGTGAGGCGGAGTACGTGGAGTCCGGGGTGCAAGGTGGTAGGCGTCTGGATCACCCCGTGGCCATCCAATTGTCCTTGCCACAGTGCACGCCCGGAAACGTCATAAAGGGTGTAGTGGACCTGGCCGTTGGGCAGGCCGTTCAGGCGGACTTCCCGGCCGGCGCTTACCGGGTTCGGACTGATGCTCAATTCTGGAAGTCGAAGTAGCTGTCTGGCGGAGACGATGGGTTCAAACGTGGCGTACTGATCGAATAAACCGAGGGTAGCTAGCAGCGCGAAGGGGGCACAACCGTTGTGGGACAATGCTCCGCCGTTCTGCAACGTCACGCTCGTGGAGCCATTCTGCCGCATTACGCTGTCGGCCAGGATGGCGTTGCGGAAGGGGACCTGCTCATCGGCCGTGCAGTAATACAGCAGGGTAGGGGCTTCGGGGGCCCAGTCGTAGGTATCGTTATCGCGCAGGGCCTGAACGGTACGGCTGTTTTCGTCGTTGCTCACGATCTGTTCACGAATGGAGTCCTGGAACATATCGATCAGTCGATCATCATTCTCCTCGAGCAGGGTGGACAGGCGGCTATTGAACTCTCCTCCGTCGATTTCCTCCGCGTCGTATTCTTTGATCACGTCCAGGTAGGGTTGTACGAAAGCACTCCCCAGGCTGTCATAGAGACCGTACACATTGTTGTAACTGATGTAGGTGTACACGATGTACCCGGGCAGGGTGGGCTGTCCTTCGGCGAGCGTTGCTTCGCGCATTACCTCACTGATGCTGTAGGGGCCGGACAGGTGGCTGGCGGCGGTCACGCTGAGGGTATCTCCAGGACCCTCGTACGTGTCCTGGATGGCCCGGTGCAGGGCCTGGACGGCATGTCCACCCTGGCTGTAGCCGGTGAGGAACAACTGCTCATTGAAGGCGATATCCTGCTCCCGCATCCACTGCTGGGCGGCGAGGATCAGGTCGTAGCCAGCACTGGCCTCGCTTGCGGCATGGACGTAGGGGTGGAAGCCCTCATTGTCGCCCAGCCCGATGTAATCCGGAGCAACCGATATATAACCGAGGGAAGCGAAAGCAGTGGATATTCCGCGCTCCGTGACGCCCTCTCGACTAGGGACGGCCTCCCGATCGGTGACGGTGCCGTGCATGTACACCGTAATGGGCAGGGACAAGTTCCGTTCATCGGGTATGGCTAGAAGTCCGCTGGCCACAGTGGAGTCTCCCAGCGCATCGATCGTATTATACAGAACCTTATAGGTAACCACGTCGTATTGCGCATTAATGGGAAGTGGCCCCCGGGCCTGGGCGGCCGTGAGGGAGTCTTGCTCCGTTACGCTGACGTAGGTCTGGGCGCGGACGCCGGGGTAAAGTAAGCAGGCAAAGAGAAGGGTGAACAGGTGTTTCATAGGGTGTGATTGAGGCACGATGGGCGAAATATAAGAAAGACCCCGCTAGGCATCATTGGTAAACAAAGATTCCCTATCTTTGCGGCCCGAAATTTTTCGCTTTAACTGATTAGCCGGCCGCACGGCGGGCTATTTACTAAAGGCCTTTAGCTATGCCAATTTACCTCCCCCAGGAGAAGATGGATGAAATCTTCACCGAATATGGCGGATCCGCCCAGAATACCGGATCCACCGAAGGACAGATCGCCCTATTCACTTACCGCATCAAGTCCCTCTCCGATCACCTGCGCGAGCACCCCAAGGATCATAGCAGCCGCAAGGCGCTGCTTTCGCTGGTGGGTAGCCGCGGAAAAATGCTTAACTACCTCAAGCGCAAAGACCTGGACGGGTACCGTGCGCTGATTGCTAAGCTAGGTATCCGCAAGTAAGGAGATCGGCAAAGAATTAGTGCCGACACTTGCAAAAGTAGAAATCCGGTGCTTACCTTTGCGTCGCTTTAGCAATAGAGCATCCTCCAGAGCCCCTAGCTCAGCTGGCTAGAGCACCTCACTTTTAATGAGGGGGTCCAGGGTTCGAGCCCCTGGGGGCTCACCGACGAAGGCCTCGTTCACTTAGCGGTGAATGGGGCTTTTTCTATTTTACGGCATCCAAACGCATCAAATCAAGACCATACTTTCGGCCTGGATCTTTATGTTATGTCTGTTAGCCTCACTAAAATCGGCGTTTGCTACAATGGAAGTTATTTTGCTCCACGTCAATGACAACTACAGCTACGACCATCCCCAACGCCGGCGCCTGAGTAGTATGGGCCTGCACCAGCTCTTCGTGGCACGCACTGCGGCGGCCGAGGGAGTGTCCCCGGACCGTGCAAAAATTGTGGACAGTCATTAGTTTCGTGGCCGGCTACGTGCTACCGAGGCTCCACAGCGGGGCAGTGGCTTGTACTACGATCGCGTATTCAACGATTTCCTAATGTTCAATGGCGTCACTACTCACTAGGCACCCCTACGCCCTAACTGCGGAGGAAAGTAGGATATGGGTATCGATGTCTGGTTTGCGTTAGAGGCGTACGAACAAACCGTCCTGCGCCGCTTTAACGTGGTGGTGCTGGTTCTTAGCGACGGAAATTATGTCCCCCTGGTACGCAAACTCAACGCCCTCGGTAGCCGGGTGATGGTGATTGGGAGGGATTTTATATTAACTACAAGTGCCGGCAGCAATATGGTCACGTATACCAGCCCGGACTTGATGCGGGAGGCGAGCTATCCTTGGATGATGTCCTATCATTATCGATCACCCCTCCTCCAAAGCCGAGGTGCAACTCGTAGACCGTCTATTCGTAACTGACAAGAAAAAGGAGAGCGCTCCAGTTGAAGAAAAGCAAAAAGAGGTGGTAGAACTGGAGGAATCCGTGGATGGAGAGATCGGCAAGGGGATGGAGAGTGAAATCTTTAGCCTGAAGGAGGGCTATGGCTTCATCACCTACCCGCCTAACAATTTATCCTTTCAGCACACCAACGTCAAGAACGTCCGCTTTGAGGATTTGCTGGAAGGTGACTCCGTGGAGTGCGTGCTGACCCACAGCGGTAAGGGAAGACTAGTGGCACAGGTGGTCTGCTTCCTGGGGGAATTAGAGGGGGAGGACGAGGTCGCGGAATCAGAATAGCGGCACATGCTCTTCATTTCTCGTAAACTGGTCTCGGATAGTCCGTTACGCCGCTGGGCTGACACCTGCGGGGAGGAGATTCACGCACAATCCCTCCTGACATTCGCTGCGGTGGAGTTTACCGTCCCAGACTCCGTCGATTGGTGGTTTTACTACAGCTCCCGGCCCGTAGCGTTTGCTGGAATGCCACCTAAGGGAGTTCGTTTGGCGGCTATCGGCGGGAATACGGCGTCGGCCTTGTTGCAACGGACTGGGCGAGTAGACTTTTGCGGCAACGGCCATCCGCAGCAAACGGCCGAGGACTTTTTAGCGGTAGGGGAGGGACTGCGCATCTTTTTTCCCCGGGCTCGGCACTCGCGCCGGAGTATTCAGTCTGCCCTGGCTGAGCGGGTAGAGGTCCTAGATGCCGTGTGTTACGAAAATGAACCGGAGCCACCGGCGGAGGCTATCGTGGCGGATACGTATGTATTCACCAGCCCCCTCAATGTAACCGCCTATCTAGATCACTGGCCCCTGGCGGCCGGGGCGCGGGTGATGGCTATCGGACCGAGCACGGGGACTGAATTGCTGCGCCGGGGGGTGGAGTGCACGTGGCCCCAGCAGCCGAGCGAGGAGGGGCTGGTGGGGTTGTTGCTTGGCTGAGCGAGCTAGCCCGTACCCCGTTGGACGGGGTCACCCCGTCGGACCGTTACCCGTTGGACGGGGTCATCCCGTCGGACGGGTCGGAAGCCCAATTGCCGCCTGATGCCCAGTAGCTGTTGGGCCAATTTAAAATTACATATACCGCTGTCCCGATAGCCCAGGTAGTCCAGTGCGGAAGAGTAGGCCCATTCCTCAGGGTAGTCCACTAGCTGAGCCTTTACGGGATTATCGTGGATGTAGTGAAAACAAGTCGTGAGATAAGGGATGAATAGGGTAAAGGGCTCGTCTCCTGCTAATTTTCCGCAATCCGGATAAAAAGCTTCATAGCCAGGTTTGGCCTTGGTTTTCGCTTTAAATAGCGATCCCCGGCGGCCTACATCTTTGTTAATCGCCTGACAGTAGCTGCTCAGGATGGTTTTAAAGGCATGGGACAAATTTTGCTGGTAGACCGCTTCGACCCCATGCTCCGTGTTGCGTAGGTAACGACCGGTACGACTCTGTTTGCATCCGGTCATAGTCGGCTTCAAGAGCAGATGAAAGTGATCCGGCATCAGGCAGTAGCTAAACACATCGGCGTAAGGGAGCAGATGCGTGCGCAGCTTGTGGAGAAAATACCGATAGTTGTTATGGTTCCTGTACAAGAGTTCATAGTTGATACTTTGGTTATACACATGATAAATAATGGTAGAGTTATACATGTCCGCAAGTTGAGATCTGCTAGTCTATTATGGGTGGAGGGAGGTTAAATCTGCACCCCGTCCAACGGGTTAGCGGTTGGACGGGGTCACCCGGTCCAACCGCTTAAGCCGTCCAACCGCTCTACCCTCACCCCCCCCCCGCCCCAGAACCATCCCCCAGCCCAACTGTTCCCTTACTATGATCGGATGGAAATTCTCAGACTACATCGCCGGCCAGGACGACGAAACCCCCTTCGAAAAGCTCCTTAAGCTTTTTCAAGAGCTGCTGACCCACACCTCCGGCAATGTCGGTGAAGCCCTGCAGTGGCTCACCAATTTGGACCGCCAGTACGAGCTCACCAACGACGAGTACAGCATCGGCGACTTCATCCAGGAACTCATTGACAAGAACTACATCGAACCCGGTGATGGCCCCGGCAGCCCCGGCTACGTCCCCACCGCCAAGATGGAAGGTCAACTGCGGCAGAAAGCCCTGAAGGACATTTTCGGCGACATCAAGAAAACCAAGCGTGGCAACCACAGCACCCGCTACAGCGGCCGCGGTGACGAAACCACCAGCGAGCGCCGCCCCTTTGAATTTGGCGACGCCCTCGACAAGATGGCCGTCAGCGAAAGCCTCCGCAACGCCCAGATTAACAACGGCATCGAAGAGTTCAAACTCACGACCGACGACCTGGAGGTTTACGAAACCCATTACCAAGCCCAGATGTCCACCGTGCTGATGATCGACATCAGCCACTCCATGATTCTCTACGGCGAGGACCGCATCACCCCCGCTAAGAAGGTGGCCATGGCACTTAGTGAGTACATCACCACCCGCTTCCCCAAGGACACGCTCGACATCATCGTGTTCGGCAACGACGCATGGCCCGTGGAAATCAAAGACCTACCCTACCTCCAGGTCGGCCCCTATCACACTAATACCGTGGCCGGACTCGAGCTCGCCATGGACATCCTCCGCCGCCGCCGCAATCCTAACAAGCAAATCTTCATGATCACCGACGGGAAGCCCACCTGCATCAAGCGGGGCAAACGCTACATTAAAAACAGTATGGGCCTCGACCGCACCATCGTCAATCGTACGCTCAACCTGGCCGCTCGCCTCCGCAAGATCAGTATTCCGGTCACCACTTTCATGATTGCCCGCGACCCCTACCTCGTCCAGTTTGTCCAGAGCTTCACAGAAACCAACGGCGGGAAGGCTTATTACAGTGGCCTTCAGGGCCTGGGAGATTTTGTATTTCGTGACTACAAGCACAACAAGAAGAAGTAGTGCGCTATCTCTTCTTGCTCCTGACTCTACTTTATGCAGCCACATGTACCGCGCAACTCCGGGTGGGCGCAGCCGCGGGTGTGTGGCAACCGTCAGAAGATCGTAGCGCGTACCGCACGAACTGCGTTCAATTAGTACCATCACTTTCCGCTGCCGGCAGGGCATTATCACCCGATACCCGCGTACCCGTCAGAGTCTATAACTCAGCTGATCAGCAGGTTCCGGCAAATTTCGACTTTGCTCAGGCCAAACCCTACTTAGCTTTCTTCTGCCGCCTTGAGCTTGACATCGAGGAGGCGACCCGCTTCCCGGTGCGGTTCCGACTTGGCGAAGTGCGGGGGTGGCAACAGGAGCTGACCAAGCGAGAGTAACCGACCGTTAAGGTGCGTGGCAATAAGCAAATTGCGAACAAATTTATTGTATGTCCGTTGTCCCAGGTAAAATGAACTTATGTCTACCAATCCCAACCCCCTATTTCTGGAAGAGAAAAAAGGTCAGCACATTTACCACAATGTGTGGGGGGGCGATGATCTGCACATCGGTATATACCGTCCTAAAAGCTTGAGCCTCTTTGAGGCGAACCGCAAGACCACGGAGCGGATGCTGAAGCTGCTGCCCCGCATTAAGCGCGCCTCCAAAATTCTGGTCATCCAATCCGGATTCGGGGGGGCTGCCCGCTTCATAGCGGACGAGTACAAGTGCAAGGTTTGGTGCCTGAACGACGATGACAAGCAAAACGAATACAACGAGCGCCGCATCGAAGAGCTAGAGCTAAGCAAAAAAGTGAAAGTTGCCAAAGGATTTGTGGAATATATGCCCTACGATCCCGACTTCTTCGATTTTGTCATCGCCCAGGATGCTTTCAGCCTGACCGCCAAAAAGAAGGAAACATTCCGTGCCATCCACCGCGTACTTAAGCCGGAAGGTCGGCTCATCATCAGCGCCCTTATGCGCAGCGAAACTTGTGACAACTCGGAATCTGAAAAGCTCATCAAGAAACTCCCCCTAGAAGAACTAATCACCGAAGAGCAGTACGGTAGCGATGCCAAACGCGGCTTTCTCCAGCAGATCTACAGCGTGGAACTTTCCGATCAACTGATCAATCACTACACCAAAGTCCTCTACACCCTGGAGGCCAACAAAGAAAAACTGGTCGAGCAAAGCAGCGAGCGCTTCGTCCAGGATCGCATCAAAACTTATCGCACCTTCATTCGTCTCGCCGAGGACGGTTGCCTGGACTGGGGAATCATGATGTTCCAAAAAATGAATGGGTGAGAGGTGGTCCATTAGTTCGTTAGTTCTTTAGGGCCCGCATTAGTAGCGCAGGCCCTAAAGAACTAAAGAACTAAAGAACTAAAGACCTAACGATCTCCCTACTCCTCCTCAAACGGCAACAACAGCTGCACCCCCTCCCCGCCTTCCCGCTCTAGGTTGCTGATGCTTAGCCCAAGCAGGCGCACACGGGGAACTTCGTCTACGTTTTCTTCCAGTAGCTGGTGAGCGATCTCCCTGAGGTCAGCGAGCTTTCGGATCTCCCCGCTGAAGCTGCGGCTGCGGGTATAAATGATGAATTCGGGACTTTTCAGCTTTAGGGTAACCGTACGGCCGAAATTATCGCGCGCTATCAGGTAGTCAAAAATTTTTTCCGCCAACCAGTCCGTTTTGAGCTTCATTTCAGAGAGGGTAGTGACGTCGTCGCTGTACGTACGTTCCGCTCCGACACTCTTACGGTTGCGGTTAGGATTCACGGGACGGTCGTCCTGTGCACGCACGATCCGGTAATAGTGACGCCCCACCTTACCGAAGCGCTGGGCCATTTCTAACTCGCTCAGCGGGAGTAGGTCCGCGCCGGTCCGGAAGCCCATTTTGTGCATGCGCGCAGCCGTTACCTTGCCGATGCCGTGAAAGTCCTCAATTGGCAGTGCGGCCAGGAAGGCCGGAGCCTCCTTGGGTTGAATGACCTTCATGCCGTTGGGCTTATTGATGTCACTGGCCACCTTTGCCAGAAATTTGTTGAAGCTTATCCCCGCGGAGGCCGTGAGCTGAGTTGTAGCAAAAATTTCCTCCCGGATGGCCTGGGCGATCAGGGTGGCGGAAGCCGGGCCACGTTTCGTATCGGTCACGTCAAGGTAGGCTTCGTCCAGGCTTAGGGGCTCTACGAGATCCGTATACGAATAGAAAATATCCCGAATCTGCTCGGAGACTTCGCGGTACTTTTCAAAGCTGGATTTTACGAAGATCAGTTCGGGACATAGCCGCTTGGCCGTTACGCTGGGCATGGCGGAGCGCACGCCGAATACCCGCGCCTCGTAGCTGGCGGCGGCTACTACACCTCGCAATTTACTGCCGCCTACCGCAATGGGCTTGCCACGCAGTTCGGGATTATCCCGCTGCTCTACGCTGGCGAAGAAGGCATCCATATCAATGTGGATGATCTTGCGCTGGTCAGTAAGGGGCAGCCGTCCGGCCTTCCGTTTCCATTTCATGCATCAACTCCTCCGTTTCAGACGTCAATTCCTCCAGCTCCCGCCGGTCATCTGCCGATGGCATCGACGCGTCACTCAACCGCAAGGCTAACGCATCGCGTTGTGCCCGAAGCCTTGCGAGTTCCTCCATAGCGGGAGTATCGCCTGAAGATCGAGCGCGCTCGCTCAGCTCCTCATAAAGGCTTTCCAGGCGGTCAAGGGCTCCATCGTATTTTCCCTCCTCCAATTTACTGCGCTCACTGCGTAACAGATTCCACGCGTCCCCCCCCAGTTCCTTCGCCTTCCCGACAATTTTACGGCTCTGCTCTTTTTCTTCGGGGGTGCCCAGGAAGTAATTGTAGGCTAGCAATCCGATGACCAACAGGAACCCAAGTTTAATTAGTAGCCGCATGATAGAGAAGTTTGGTCAAAGATAAGGGCAATGAGCGGCGGGGGCACGGGTGTAGGGGTTAATGTTGGAGAAGCGCTACCTGCTCATGCAAGTTCACTTATTTGTGTTCATTATATGATGATAGATAGGATGCAAGTCGCTGATGCATCAAATTCTGGAAGAGTGGACCAGCAAATTAATTACAAATAATTTGTTTTAAACTTGGTTTTTATTCCAACAAGGAGTAAATTTGAACCTTCACCAGAAGGTTTTACATGGACCTCACTATTCGCATAAGCAGAAAGGGTACCCGGGTTGTCAAAGCCTCCGAGTTGCATCGTGCACTCGGGCTTGCCGATCACCACTATCAGGCCAATGTTCGGGTGTGGATTAAGGACGTGTATCAGTTTGCGGACGGTATACGAACACCCGAGGGATTACGGGATTACGCGCGCTCTTCCAACACCAAGACGGATGTTGTACACGAATACTACTTCAATTTGGAGTTGGCGCGCTTAGTGGCTCTCACTACCAAATCGAAGGTCAAGCAAGCCATCGCTACTAAACTCAGCAAGGAGGAGGCCATCTTTCCGGACCGGGTGCAACTCACCGCGGAGCAGACCCTGGAGTTGTTGGAGCAAACCAAGGCCATGACCCGCTTTAGCTGTCAAATTGCCGCTGAAGAACGGCACCTGCGGACTTACGTGCGCCGGACCGGCTCGGCGGACTACTGGAACCGGCATCGGGTGGAATTTGTGGTCAACACCACGATGGAACAACTCCGGGAAGAACTCGACGGGCGCAAGATCCCGTACAACAAGAGCCACCGCGTCCGGGAGTTGCTCTACCGTCAGGATGCGCTGGAATGTATTCGTATCGGCATTGTCGACCACTACGCCGCCCAGGGTTTCAGCATTCCCTACTCCCTTCAGCTCGGAAAGTTGGCCCGCGAATTGGCCCAAACCATGAATTTGGAAGTCACCGACGATCGGATGGGGGAGGGGCTCTTTACCGCCCCGGCGGACACGGAACTCATTCGGCAACTGCAGCGGGTGGCTGCCTAGCTCGGTCGATTTTCAATAAATTTTAGGAACCAGAATATCAGCAGGGCAGACTCTCCCTGGTAATCCACTTCCCGTAAACTCTCCCGGTACGCACCCATAACAGCTTCGTCGGCTGTAAGGAAGGGCCGGAGGGTGTGTAAAAGTTTGGTGTAGCGGGGGAAATCCGCGGCGGGTGGAACGGACTTAGCCCCCAGTTTTTCGCAGACCGTCTGTAGTAGGGGGGTGGAATAGGGGGCATATTTAGTCGGGTACTGCCCCATAAGGTATAAGGAGACCATGTTATAGTCATCGTCGTGGTAGTGAGTAGGGATGCGGGCCTTTGGCTTGGCATCCCGGTACCGATTAAAAAGCTCGTTGATGTAAAAAACAAAGCGTTGTATGCGCCCTTCCAGGTCGCGGTCTTCGCTGTACAGGTCACGAAAAGCATCGCGGACGAAATCTGGTTCCCATTCTAGGATGGCGAGCATGCTGGATTTTGGGTCATAGCCGCCCCGCCGGTAGTGCCGGCGGTTAGTTTTGCTGTCCAGGGCGGCATCGTAGCTCGCGGCAAGATCTTTGCTCTCTACCCGGAAGTGCAATTGCCAGTTTTGCTGGGTTTCCCAGAGGGGGAGGTACTCCTGCCCTTCGTCACTATTGATCCATATTGAGAATTCTTCAATGGCATTTTTAATTTTTGGCAACTGCATGCCGGCAAATTTACGATCTTTATTCAGTGCAATTGTTTCGCTCAGTTGATTCCCCTCCCGTTAGTGAAGTCTACCATAATTACCACGAGTTTGAACTGGTGGTAGATAGCCGGCTGGTGGGTAGTCCTGAAACCACCCTCTTCTTTGCGCTGTCCGGTGAACGCCGTGACGGCCATCAGTTCATCGCGTCCTTGGTGCGTCAGGGGGTACGGAATTTTGTTGTTTCGCGTCCGGGTGTAGAACATTACCGAGCCGCTATCCAGGCGGCGGCTGAGGAGGCGATAGAACACTTCGGTACCCAATTCCTTACTCTACTGGTGGTTGAAGATCCGGCGCTTCTGCTGCGTGGGTTAGCCGCCTTTCACCGGAAGCAATTTGACATTCCAGTTGTGGCAATCACCGGAAGTAATGGGAAGACCATTGTTAAGGACTGGTTGGTGCAGTTGTTATCCACTCAGTTTACCGTGTGTGGCTCCCCCCGTTCCTACAACTCGCTCATCGGCCTGCCGCTCTCCCTCTGGCAGTTGAATGCCAGCCACCAAATCGGTGTGTTTGAGGTAGGCATCAGCCGGCCGGGCGACATGGTCACCCTTCGCGGCCTGTTGCGGCCGACCTGCGGTATCCTAACACACGTGGGTACCGCTCACCTGAGCAATTACGGTTCGTTGGAAGAAATGAAGCGGGAAAAACTCCTGCTCTTTGAGGGCGTCGATTGGCTACTACTGCCGGAGGACAGCAAAGATCTGCAATTGATGGTTAAGGATCTGGCATCCCCCCCTCCGGTATTTGCCTGGTCTGGAGCAGGCACTCAGGGCCTGCGGATTCATGAACTGAATTTGGAGCACCTTGCCTTCCCCGCCCTTACGGGCGTTTATCTAGATAATGCCCGCACGGCCGCCGCCGCCGCCCACTTACTGAATCTCGATTTACGTAACCTCTCGGCGGGCGTTGGTCACCTAGTACCCCTTAAAAATCGGCTAGAACAACGGGAGGGCCGGGATGGCGGCCCCATCATCAATGATAGTTACAGCAACGACTTTAGTGCGCTGGGTGCAGCCCTGACCTTCGCAGAAAACCAGGACACCTACGGAAAGATTACCCTCATACTGGGCACGGTCCAGGAAATACCCAATTTGGCCAGCAAATTGAGCGCCCTATTGAGCGGGCGGGTGGATCGGTTAATTCTCGTGGGGCCGGCTAATGCGGAATTGGATATCCAGGTGAGTTCAACGAGTCACTACGCCTCGGTAGAAGCCCTAATCCACGATATTCACACCCTCACCTTCTACCGTCAGACCGTACTGGTCAAGGGGGCCAGTTACGAGCATTTCGACCAGATTGCTAATCTACTCAGCCGGCAGCTGCACCGGACCAGCCTAGCCATCGATCTGACCGCCATCCGCCGGAACCTGCGGCAGTACCGGCAGCAGCTCCCTCCTACCTGTAAGGTGATCGTAATGGCCAAGGCTTCGGCTTACGGCAGCGGAGCCCTGCCGGTGGCGCAGTTGTTGCAGGACGAAAACGTGGACTACTTGGCAGTGGCTTACCCATCGGAGGGGAGGGAATTGCGGGAAGGGGGGATCACCCTACCCATCATGGTAC
The DNA here is from genome assembly GCA_963710195.1 of Lewinellaceae bacterium. Classification (GTDB taxonomy): domain Bacteria; phylum Bacteroidota; class Bacteroidia; order Chitinophagales; family Saprospiraceae; genus Neolewinella. Next base: position 446,857 of record CAVPZF010000008.1, on the reverse strand, counting down.
TGAACGCCGAGGCGTACAGCTATCCTCAGCTGGTACAGTATCAGTTGGAGCCCGTGGTACATCAGCCAGAGCAGTTGCGGTTGGCCAATAGCTTTCATCTCCCCATGCACTTGGAACTGGATACGGGAATGGGTAGACTCGGTTTCGTGGCCGCCGACTTCCGCAAGCTCACCGCTCCCTCCCGGGAGGAGTTTGGGCAGGCCATTATTTCCTTGTTCACCCACTTAGCGGCCAGTGACGATGCTTACCACGATGACTTCACCCGGGAGCAACTGGCTAGTTTCGAGCGGGCGTACGAGCATTTCCAGGCCTCCGGGGGGAGCCCGGTGCTGCGGCACGCGCTGAATACCAACGGGATTTCTCGCTTTCCCGAGGCGGCTTATGATATGGTCCGCCTAGGCATTGGACTGTACGGTATTGGTGACGACAGCATGAAGTTGCACCTGCGGCCGGTGCTTACCCTGACGACTACCGTCACCTCCATCACCCTACGTTATGCCGGCGAAACCGTTGGCTACAACCGACGGGGAAAGATCGCTGAAATGAGCCGGATTGCCGTCCTGAGTATTGGATATGCGGACGGACTGCCCCGCCTAGCGGGGGAGGGCCGCTTTGCCGTGCGCATCAATGGGCACCTGGCACCCACCATCGGAGCCATCTGCATGGACATGTGCATGATCGACGTTACGGATATCCCCCAGATTCAGGTGGGAGATGAAGCCGTGATTTTCGGTCCCGATCATCCCGTCGAAATCTTGGCCGAGGCGGCGTCAACTATCCCGTACGAGATACTGACGGGTATCGGCAGTCGGGTGCACCGCATCTACCTAGAAGAGTAGGCCGCAGGGAATGAAGGCCAGCGCCGCAGCGGGCCATATTTATCTCCGGGGCGGGGCGCTGGCATCGGAGGAGTTGCGCTACTTCAGTATTTCGACGGGGTCCCAGTGGAGGTCGCTCACTTTAGGGGTAAGCAGCGGCTGCCTCACACCCTGGCCGGTGGGCAGCTCAGCGCTTACGTGGTGTAGCCTGATGTCCGCACAGTTCCGGATGGAGTAGGGTGCGGCCCAGCCTGCTTCGGCACCTGAATCTGTACAGTTGCGTATACTAGTGTGGTTTAGCGGGACCCCCGTTTCATTTTGTACGTTGTTCCCGTGGTCAGCGCGCCTATCCGGGGTGTTCTTGGCTTACAGAATAAGGTGGATATCTTGGAGGAAGATCGCGTGGATGCTTGGGGGCTGCCCCGCTAGGCCTTCGATGCGGCTCGTTCCCTGGCCCCGGCCCTGAACGTTGCGTAGGGCGACACGCTCAATGCGGCCAATCCCCGGTTGGTGTTGCGTATGCTGCTGTTGGAAAAGATAATGTTTCTAAAGTCCCCCTAGATCTCGGTACCGATTTTTAGGGCGGTTGGGTTGCTGATGAGGGAGCAGTTACTGACGGTATATCTATGCAGTCTTCGTAGCGATCGCCAGTGCGGGTCGATTTGAGGACGGTGGCGTCGCCGCCGCTATGGATGACGCGGTTCGTCACGACCATGTCGCGGCTCCCGTCGATATCGATGCCGTCGACGTTGACACCTCGAGTCAGGCTTGGCTGGATGAGAAGATCGCTCACCCTTATGCGCGGGCACCACTTGAAGTGTAATGTCCTATCGGTGGACTCGATCAGGCTCACACCATTCACCGCAATGTTCGTGCAGCCTTCCAGAAAACTAGGCAGACATAGGGGACAACTTTGTGGACATCCTCATCTCTACGCCGCTGTGGCGGGCGTTCTCCGTTTCCTCGCCGATGAAACCGTCGGTTTCCCTCAGCGGCAGATTAGGTACGACGGGCCCGACCGTTAATGGTGCCCTGTCCGGTGATACTCACATGGGTGGCTCCGTTGGCGTAAATGAGTACCGGCGTACTGCGCATAGGAGGCTCCTCAGGGTACGCTTTGAAGATCGGTTCAGGGGTGATGTAGGCCTTATTGTCGCGGCTGGCAAGGAGGCGGTCGCCGGCACGCAGGTGGAGGGTGGTATGCGAGTAAAGGCGCAGGGTGCCGCTCAGAAAGTTGTCCCGGGGTATGATTACGGGTTCCCCCGCCGGCCTGGCGGGCCGCGTCCAGGGCTGCTTGAATGGGGTGGTGGATAATACCGCACTATCGTTGCGGGCTCCGTAGCTAGTAATTAGGTACTCATCTTGTGCGGGAAGACCGGTAAGTAGCAGCAGAAGCTTCAGCAGCAGGCAGTACTTCATTGGTATACATTAGGTTGAGCGTTACGCGATGCGCGCACGGGGGAGCTTCCGCTAAAGTGAGCCGAATACCCTCGGTTTCCGCTGCTGCTTGGTCGTTGAGGGAGATTACGTGTCGGTAGGGAGTCGTTAGACTTGACAACATATAGGGCGCGATGGCGGGTAACCAGCTATCTTGCAAGCCATGAAGATCGCCTTTCTGGACAAAGACGCCCACCCCTTCCTGCGACACTTTCTCGAGGCGGACGGACATACGGTGATCGATCACCACACCAGCGACCGCGCCCACGTGCTGTCCGTACTGCCTACCTTCGATGGAATCATGCTGCGCTCGCGCCTGGATGTAGATCGAGTGCTCCTAGATGCTGCCAGCCCCCGCCTCAAGTTTGTGGCGCGCTGGGGGGTAGGGACCGACCACATCGACCTCGATTACGCCCGGCAGCGGGGAGTGACTGTTTTTAACAGTCCGGAAGGCAGTAAGCATACCGTGGCGGAACACACCGTCGGCATGCTGCTCATGCTGCTCAACCACCTGGGCCGGGCCGACCGGCAGGTACGGGCAGGGAAGTGGGTGCGTCGCGAGAATATGGGTACGGAACTTCAGTACCTAACCGTTGGGCTCATCGGCTACGGGAACATGGGTCAAATGACCGCCCGACGGCTGTCCGGATTCGGGTGCCGGGTGATCGCCCACGATAAATTTCGTTCAGATTACGGAGATAAGTACGCCACCGCGGTAAGCCTGAAAGAGCTCCAGGCCCAGGCCGATGTCGCGAGCCTGCACATCTTCCTGGAAGGCAACCAGAACTACGTGAACAGGGACTGGATCAGTACTTTTACTAAGCCCTTCTACCTCATCAACACCGCCCGTGGGCAAGTCGTCAATACCCATGACCTGGTGCGGGCGATGGAGGCCGGAAAGGTCCTGGGCGCTGCCCTCGACGTCAACGAATACGAAGAACAGAGCTTCGTCCAACTGAATCCGGACCAGCTTCCCGAACCCTATCAGTACCTAAGACGGAGCGAGCGCACGGTGCTCACCCCCCACATTGCCGGCTGGAGCTACGAGGCGGAGGAGGGGCACGCCCGCACCCTGTACCAAAAGATCACCCAAGCTTTCTCCTGAGGCTGACCACATACAGTATCTCCTATGCAACAACGGCTAGTCGTTTTACTCCTCTTGCTACTCTCTCCCGTTGCCCGGGCCGGCGACGGGATGTGGCTCCCCTTACTGTTGCAAAACCTCAACGAGGAGGAGATGCAGGCCATGGGTATGGAAATCTCGGCCGAGGACATTTATAGCATCAACCACAGCAGCCTTAAGGATGCGATCGTGCACTTCGGCGGGTTCTGTACGGGTGAAGTGATCAGCGCGCGCGGCCTGCTTCTCACCAATCATCACTGCGGCTACGGCGCCATTCAGGACCACTCTACTTTGGACCACAACCACCTGGAGCGGGGCTTTTGGGCGATGCAGGACGCGGAGGAGCTGCCTAATCCCGGACTCTTCGTCACCTTCATCGAGCGGATCGAGGACGTAAGCGCGCAGGTACTTCTAGGTGTTACCGACGGCTTGTCCGAGCGAGAGCGGACCAAGCTTATTCAGGCGAATACCGCCCGGTTACGGGGCGAATTCCGTTTACAGTCCTTTGAAGAATTGCTCGTCAAACCTTTTTTCGAGGGAAACCAGTACTACGCTTTCGTAACCAAAACCTACTCCGACATCCGGCTGGTGGGCGCGCCGCCCTCCTCCATCGGAAAGTTCGGGGCGGACACCGACAACTGGGAATGGCCCCGTCACACCGGAGACTTTAGCCTCTTTCGTATATATACCGCCCCCAACGGAGATCCATCGGCCTACCGTGCCGAAAACGTGCCGATGGAAAACGCCCACCACCTGGAAGTCAGCACCGCGGGGGTCATCCCCGGCGACTTCTCCATGATCTTTGGCTTCCCGGGTACGACAGATCAGTACCTCCCCGCCACGGCCATGGCACAACGCACGGAGGTGATCAACCCCATCCGAACCGGGCTGAGGGATTTGAGTCTGGCCGTCATCGACAGCGCCATGCGCGGCGATCCGCAGGTACGGATTGACTACGCTTCGAAACAAGCCCGGATTGCCAACGCCTGGAAGAAGTGGCGGGGAGAGCGCCAGGGCGTGGCCGCCGTGGACGCCGTTGCCCAACGCAACGCGCTGGAACGGGAGTTCACCCTGCGCCTGGAAGCGAAACCCACGGCGCGCAAGCAATATGCGGAGCTGCTACCAAAGCTGAACCGATTGTATGCGGACCGGAAGCCCTTGGAGATCGCACGCGCCTACGTGGGCGAATTGAACTACAATATCGACTTGTTCCGCATCGCGAACATACTGGATGCCCGGACTGCCGTAGTGGAAAATAGTGGAATAGGCGCCTTCCGCGAGCGCACGCCCGATCTGCTGGAAACTCTCCGGACCTTTTACTCCGGCTACCGATCCGACGTAGACCTGGAAGTCACCCGGGCGCTCCTTCAAGAATACTACGCCGAGGTCGCGACCGAATACCAGGCACCCGCGGTGACCGAACAACTTCGGGAAACGGGCGGATACCTGCGCTTGATCGACAGCATTTTTGCAGGGAGCATACTCGCTCAGGGTAACACACTCATCCAATTGCTCGAGGCAGATCCGGAAGTCTTTGTTGCGGGGGTCCGCTCCGATCCGGCCTTCCGCTTCGTGCGGGACCTGAATGCCTTCAGTGAGGTCCGCATCACTAATCCCTACAATGAATACGCGACGCGCATCAACGGGCTACAGCGGCAGTACCTGGCGGCTCTCCTTCGCTTCTTCCCGGAACGCCGCTTCTATCCCGATGCCAACGGGACCCTCCGGGTGAGCTACGGCAAGATTGAGGGATTTACGGACCTGAATGGAGACACCAGCTCCTATATGACGTACCTGGACGGCGTGCTGGAAAAGTACCTTCCCGGAGACTATGAATTTGATGTCCCACAAAAGCTCCGGGAACTCCATGCCGCGAAAGATTATGGGGAGTATGCAACCGCGGATGGAAAGCTGCCCGTATGCTTTCTCGGCTCGAATCACACGACGGGGGGGAACAGCGGTAGTCCTGCGCTCAACGGTCGCGGCCAACTGGTAGGGCTCAACTTCGACCGCACGTGGCAGAGTACCATGTCGGACGTACACTACGATTCGGCTATTTGCCGCAATATTATGGTTGACATCCGCTACGTACTCTTCCTGATCGATAAGCTAGGTGGGGCACGGCATCTGGTGGACGAGATGACGATTCTCCGCTAGAGAGACTAGGGATTATCTTCCATGAGAGGTTAAGGCTTTATGCCTAGCCAGGTGTAATGACAAGGCGGCGGGTGACCAACCGTCCGTCCAGCGTCATGCGTAGGAAATATACCCCGGCGGGCAGCCCGGTGGTCTCGATCCGCTCGTGGAAGCTGCCGCCTACTGTACGGAGATGCTCCTGCTGCGCAATCACTTGTCCGGCGGGACTAAGGAGCTGGTAGGAGAACCGCTCGGTGCCGGTATTGTCCGCCGAAACCTGAATCGCCCGATTTCCCACCACGGGGTTAGGGGAAAGGACAATGGCGGCGTCGAGTTCCGGATCGATGGTCGCCGTGGAGAAGGCGCCGTTGCGGAAGAAAAACGTTTCGCTAAAGGATCCGGAAACGTCGTAGCGATTAACCGGGCGGACCCGCCAGTAATACCGGCGATTGGGCGTTAAAATATCACGGACTACGACACTGGTATCGGCAAGCAAGTAGGATTTGAACGATCCACCGCTGAAGTTGGCACTGATGTTAAGCTGCACGAGATAGAAGTCGGCGTTTTCAACGGAATTCCAGACGAGCCTGACTTCATCGGAAAAGGGTACGTCCGCTCGGTCGTCAGGCGCCAGGAGAAGCTGGTCCTCCCCACGGGCTGCCGTAAAGGTGGGAGTAGTTGGGCTCACGAGACCCACGCGGTCGGCCAGGTTAGTGGACATGGCCGTCATCTGCTCTTCGGAGAAAATCTCTACGCAATTATCGTTGGCGTAGGACATTATGTTTTCGGCGGGTACGGCAAAGCGGGTGCTGTCGGGATCGAGCAAGCTATCGGGATAGAAACCCGCGTTGTTGCACTGCCACCGACCGGGAAGGTAGTCTGGGGGGGTATCACAAAACCCATCGGCGGCATCGGCGCAGTTGCTGCTGTCCACCCGCTCCACCTCAATCACGCGGCTTCCAAACGTGAGGGTAGCCGGCGCGGGCTTATCGAAGGCCTCCACGTCGGCAATCTCATCGACGCTTTCCCACCCGAAGAAGGTATGGGGCAACCCGAAGTAGTGGCCCACCTCGTGACTCCAGGTCCGGCCGCTGCCGCTGACGCAGTTAACCCCCAGCACGATGGCGTCTTTCGATGGGCTGTAGTAGCCGCAATTTCCGGCAGGGTTGCCCACGATGAAGTTATTGAATACCCCCTGACGGCTGAAGTTGCCGAGGAGGTCCTGACCATCGGCAAATTCATGATCGAAATACACCGTACTGTTCACGTACTCAATATTCCGGTCCAGGTAGAACTGTACGTTGAGCTTAGCGAAGTCCGCGTTTAGGCTGGTAAAATTATTGAGCAGAGGGATGGGATCTACGTAGCCGGAGCCCTCATCGTCCCCAACGACCGTTAACTGAATGGGCACGTACAGTATCTCGGCAGACTTGGCACGGGGAGGGATCCTACCTGCTTGGTATTTGTCTAGCCAGGGGGAGCGCTCCGTGGTGCCGCACCCAAGCTCTGCAAGGGTTGTCTGGGCGAATAAGGGGAAAGAAAAGCAGAGCGCGTAAAAGAGAAACGCAGGGAGTAGCCGTGCAATCATCGAAACGGATTATGGGGTTGAAGGGTAAAAATACTTTACGCGCGCTTGGTGAACCGTCTTAGTGACGGCATTCCTGAGCATCCGCACAAATTTGGCTACTTTCGTCCTTCACTAACCAACTATAATAACTTTTGGGTCGATCGGACCTTTAGAGCAACAAATCACAAGCACTAAATCAATGAGTAAAGTAACCGTCGTCGGCGCCGGAAACGTCGGAGCCACCGTAGCTAATGTATTGGCCCACAAAGACCTCGTGCGGGAGGTTGTAGTACTCGACATTAAAGGCGATATGGCACGCGGCAAGGCCCTCGACTCTTGGCAACAAGCCAGCATCGACGGCTACAGCACCCGCCTGACCGGCACCGAGAACTACGCCGATACGGCAGATAGCGACATTGTAGTCATTACCGCCGGCATACCCAGGAAGCCGGGCATGAGCCGCGATGACCTGATCTCGACCAACGCTAAGATTGTTACCATGGTCACCAAGTCGATCATGGAACACTCCAAGAACCCCATCATCATCGTGGTGTCCAACCCCCTCGACGTAATGACCCACGCGGCCTTTAAAGCCAGCGGCCTTCCCCGCAATCGCGTCTTCGGCATGGCGGGCATCTTAGACACTGCCCGTTACCGTGCTTTCCTGGCTACTGCGCTCGACGTTAGTCCCAAAGATATCCAGGCCATGCTGCTGGGGGGCCACGGCGACACCATGGTGCCCCTGCCCCGGTACACCACTGTCAGCGGCATCCCCGTCACCGAGATGATCTCCGACGCCGACCTAGAGGCCATCGTCGACCGCACCAAGTCGGGTGGGGGAGAGCTCGTCAAACTGATGGGTACCTCCGCCTGGTACGCCCCGGGTGCCGCCGCCGCCCAGATGGTCGCCAGCATCGTCCGCGATGAAAACCGCATCTTCCCCTGCTGCGCGCAGCTGGACGGTGAGTACGGGATGGCCGATCTCTTCTTAGGCGTACCCGTGAAGCTAGGTAAGGAGGGTATCGTTCAGGTCATCGAGCTGAAGTTGAATGACGACGAGATGCGCCTGCTCAACACCAGTGCCGACCACGTGCGCGAGGTGATGGCCGTATTCGAGGGAATGGACATCTAGCCCACACCCGAGGCCCCGGATACAAGGTGCCTACCTGGTGCCTATATTTGCGGCCATGACGGAAAAGGTGCTCATCCTCGACTTCGGCAGCCAGTATACCCAACTGATTGCCCGGCGCATCCGGGAGCTCAATGTCTACAGCGAGATCGTGCCCTACAACAAGGTACCTACGCTCGATGACAGCTACAAAGCGGTGATTCTGAGCGGCAGTCCGTTTAGCGTCCGCGACGTCAACGCCCTGCGCCCCGCCCTGGACCAGATCGTCGGTAAGCGGCCCGTACTGGGCATCTGCTATGGGGCGCAGTACATCGCCGACCACTACGGCGGGTCGGTCAGTCGAAGCCTAAAACGGGAGTACGGCAAGGCCAACCTGGGTCGGGTGCACCGGTCTGCCGATCTCTTTGCGGGCATAGGGGCGGGCTCGCAGGTGTGGATGTCGCACGGGGATACGATACAGGACCTCCCCGAGGGCTTCGAGCTCCTGGCGTCTACCGCGGACGTGGATGTGGCCGCCTTTGGCAGCCTCCCCGATCGATTCGAGCAGCCCGTCTTCTGCATCCAGTTTCACCCCGAGGTGTACCACAGCCTAGATGGTAAAAAGCTCCTGCAGAATTTCGTGGTCGACATCGCGGGGTGTTCCGGTAACTGGACGCCGGCCCACTTCATCGAAGAGACCGTGGAAGCCCTGCGGGAGAAGATCGGCCCCGACGACCGCGTGCTGCTGGGACTCAGCGGGGGCGTGGACAGCTCCGTGGCCGCTATGCTCCTGCACCGGGCCATCGGTAAGCGGCTGTTCTGCTTCTTTATCGACAACGGACTCCTCCGGAAGGATGAATTTGAGGAGGTAGAGCGGAGCTACGAGGGCATGGGACTGCACGTCACGGCCATCGACGCTAAGCAGGAATTTTACTCGGCCCTCGCCGACATCTCCGATCCCGAAGAGAAACGCAAGGCCATCGGCCGCGTTTTCATCGAGGTATTCGAGCGGGAAGCCCAGAAGCTGACCAACATCAAGTACCTGGCGCAGGGAACGATCTATCCCGACGTCATCGAGAGCGTTAGCGTACACGGGCCGTCCGTGACCATTAAGAGCCACCACAACGTGGGCGGACTGCCCGCAAAAATGGGACTGCTCATTGTGGAGCCGTTGCGCAACCTCTTTAAGGACGAAGTGCGCCGCGTCGGCACCCAGCTCGGCATGCCGGCGCACCTGATCGGGCGCCACCCCTTTCCCGGACCGGGGCTGGCTATTCGGATCTTGGGGGACATCACGCCCGCCAAGGTGCGGCTGTTGCAGGAGGCCGATGCGATCTATATCGACAAGATGCGGGAGTACGGCCTATACGACCAGGTCTGGCAGGCGGGCACCATCCTGCTGCCGGTCCAGTCGGTAGGCGTCATGGGTGACGAGCGCACCTACGAGCAGGCGGTCGCGTTAAGGGCGGTAAGTTCAACCGATGGCATGACCGCGGAGTGGAGCCATTTGCCCTACGAGTTTCTGGCCGCTGTCTCCAGTTCGATCATCAATAATGTAAAAGGAATTAACCGCGTCGTTTATGACATCAGTACCAAGCCGCCGGCAACCATTGAGTGGGAGTAGCCCCCTGTTTTACTGTCTGCTGGCCCTGCTGCTAACGACGGTAGCGAGCTCCTGTGAACTCTTTAAGCCGGTGGATTCCACCCGGCCCTCCACCGCGAACCGCCCCGGCAGAAATGACGAAAACCTTGATCCCGTGCAGGGGCGCCGGGTCTTCGACGCCGAGACGGGCACTTACATCTACGTCAACGCCCCCACCGAGCCGATGGATACCGTGCAGTGGACCGACGCTGCCGCCGCCGCCGCCGCCGGCGGGGTCACGCCCATCACCGAAGACGGCAGTCAGGCCTACGTACCTCCAACCCCGGGAGCCCCCGCCGCACCCGGCCTGCCTCCGGTACGCCAGACCGGGACGGGACGCAACGGCTCCCGCCTGCTGACGGGCTACGGGGTGGACTTCGTCCTGCCCTTCCTATCCGACCGCAACCTCGATCAGGCGGAGAGCATCGACGCAAATTCCCTGTGGGCCCTGCACTTCTACAGCGGAGCCGAAATAGCCCTCGAGGAGCTCAAGAGTGGGTCCATTTCCTTTGACGTTCGCGTACAGGATTCGCGGGCCAATGCAGACAAGATGAGTCGCATCCTGCGGTCCCCCGAGTACGAACGTTCCCAACTAATCATCGGTCCCTACCTGAAGGAACAAGTCACCCAAATTGCCGAATCCGTACGCGGACAAGAGAAGGTCCTGATCTCTCCCTACAGTGCCGCTACCGCCGTGAGTGATTCCAACACCAACTACATACAGGTCAATCCCACCCTGGAGACCCACCTGCGCAGCCTGCTCGGCCACGCCTTTCGCAGTCAGGGGGCCGACCGCATCGTGCTGGTGGCCCCCGCCGGACAGCGCAGCCGATTGGCCTACTTTCAGGATGAGTACAGACTCCTAACGGGCGACGACCAGGCAGCGCCGCTAGAAGAACTCATCATCAGCGGGGAAGTCCCCGATCTGGAGCAGTACCTGCAGGGGCGCCGGACGGTCTTCATGGTGCCGGTTTACGAAGACGAAACCTTCGTCTCCAATTTTCTGCGGCAGGCCCACCTCAACACCACCAGCGAACGGGGGGATAACATCGCCATTTACGGGCTCCCGCAGTGGGCGGCCTTTGAGCGGCTGAATGCCGATTTTATTGAAGGGACGAACGTTCACATCAGCAGCAGTGTCTTCGTGGATCGACTGAACCCCGAGGTACGGGATTTCCGCCGAAAATTCTTTGCCCGCTTTGCGACCCTGCCCCGCGACGAGGCCTTCATCGGCTATGACGTGACCAAGTACTTCCTCGATATGGCAGCCCGTTACGGCACGCGCTTCCAATTCGAATTGGAGAATCACCCAGAGGACGTGATGCACACCAGCTTCCGCTTCGCGCCCGTAGCGGTGGTACCGGCCGACGCGACCGATGTAGAGGAGGCCGTCATCGACCGGTTTGAGAATAAGTTCGTTAATATTCTCCGCTACACTGACTTCACCTACCAGCGGGTAAATTAGGAAAGTGCGGGTCGCCTTCAGTCCGGTCTACCGCTACCAACTGCCTCCGAAGCACCGCTTTCCGATGGATAAGTACACGCTGCTCCCCGAGCAGTTGCTGTACGAAGGTACCATTCAGGAAGCTGCCTTCTTCACGGCCACCCCCCTGAGTGAGGCGGCGATCCTGCGCACCCACACTCAGGACTACTGGGACAAGCTGCGTACCAACACCCTGAGTCGCAAGGAGGCCCGAGCCATTGGTTTCCCCATTCGGCCGGAGCTGATTGCCCGGGGCCGCATCATCGCCCAGGGCACCCTCGATTGTGCCCGGTACGCCTTTCGGGACGGCGTGGCCCTCAACGTAGCCGGCGGCACCCACCATTCGTTTGCCGACCGGGGGGAGGGCTTCTGCATCTTTAATGACATCGCGATTGCTGCCAATGAGCTACTGCATACGGACGAGGTGAACCAGGTGCTGGTGGTCGATCTCGACGTACACCAGGGCAACGGCACCGCCCGCATTTTTCAGCAGGAACCCCGGGTGTTCACCTTCAGCATGCACGGCGCGCGCAATTATCCTATGCGAAAGGAAAAATCTGACCTGGACATCGGCCTGCCCGACGGTACCGGCGACCGCATCTATTTAGCTACGCTGAAGGCGCATCTGCGGGGGCTTTTAGACGGGATCCGCCCGGATCTTGTTTTCTATCTCAGTGGGGTGGACGTACTGGAATCCGACAAGCTCGGTCGGCTGGCCTTGAGCATCCAGGGGTGTAAGGAGCGCGATCGTTACGTGCTGCAATCTTGTATGGACCGGCAGATCCCGGTGGCCGTAGCGATGGGGGGCGGATACAGCGAACGATTGGCCACCATCATCGAGGCCCACGCCAATACCTACCGCGTGGCCGTAGGATTATTCGGCTAAGCGTGACTACATGAAGTAGAGCATCAGGGCAATGACCCCGGCGATGAATAGGCCGACCGCGACGATGGGAAACTGACTGTTGCGGTACTTGTCTACGAGCCGCTCCAGGGCCTCGTTCCAGGTCAGGCGGGTGCCGATGGCTTCCCGGCAAAAGAAGAGGTAACGGTTGGTGATGTTGGCCGGATTGCCGTGGCGACTAAGGATAAGAAAGTCGTTGTCGAGGAAAGCTAATTCATAAAGGAAGCTGTCGCGCATGATGCTCTGACCAATGACGATGCGTTTCCCATTCTCTTCGACCTCATAGGCCATGGCACTCACCACGCCGTCGGTCACTACCCGGATTTCCCCGCGACCGGCATCCTGGAACTCGTACATCTCTACGGCCGTGGCTCCCGGCCGGTCAGTCATTTTTACCCAGTTGACGGTATAAAGCGGGCTATCCTCCTCGGCGAAGCTGGCTTCCCCGAAGCGGGCCACGGCGGGCAGGATGCCCTCGATCATGGCCTCCAGCGACTCGTACTCCGGAAGATTGAGATTAAAGGGTTCAGCAATTTTGTCCAGCAGGCGATCCTCCATAGGAAGCTAAATTACGCCTTAGTCCTTTCGTTGGCCCACTCGCTGCGTTTGCCGAAGTACTTTTTGGCTACCACCAGTAGGCCAAAACTTTCCGCTCCGTCTTTTTCAGTCACCGCGTGGTGGTGTCCGTGCGCCCGTAAGATGCCGCGACTATAGGAGCTGTCGAGTTGCTTGAACCACGGGAAGCGGCGGTGGATATAGACATCGTGAATGAGAAAGTAAATGGCCCCGTAAATGCTGATCCCGATTCCCACGAAGGTCAGCCAGAACCAAGCCGGGGTACTGAGGCCTATCATATACGAGGTCGCACTAGGGATGGCAAAGACGAGAAAAAAGAGGTCGTTTTTTTCGAAAAAGCCGGTCTTATCGTGGTGGGGGCGGTGGTGATCCTCGTGCCAGACCCAGAGCAGTCCGTGCATCAGGTATTTATGGGCGGCCCAGGCCACAAATTCCATTCCAGCGACCGTAAGCAGGGTGATTCCGAGATAGAGAAGGAGGTGCATAGTGCTATACAAACGAGCCGCACGGGCGATGGTTTAGGCGGCGGCGGGGCGGAGCTGCAAGGAAATTCCCGGTAAGTGAGTCACACGCATAGGTGGGGTGAACGGTGGCTTTTTCGCCTGATGTGGTATCTTTTCACCCGGAAGCGGTTTGGGAATCCCACAATTTACCACCACCGATGTCCGTCACTTAAATCAAATTGTCCTCAATCTAACGAAATAGAGATGCGGGAAGTGGCAACGAATTGTAAACTAAAAACGAATACTGGTGCAGGTGGCAACGCGATGATTGCATAACAGTGCGTCCAAACACGTTTATTCAGTTCGGGGGAGGGAATGGGCAAAAAAAGTGTCGTAAAGTGGTAAGTTGTGGGACAAGGTGTTACCTTAGCGCAAGCGGTGAGCAAGTGTGCTCGCTGTGGATCGTTTTATGACACATCAGTACGATTTACTGGGCGAATTTTACGTGGCGCTTGATTCCAAGGGCCGCTTTCGAATCCCCAGTGGTTTGCTGAAGGGACTGGGCGACCGCGACACGCTGAAATTTGTGGTGAACCGCGGCTTCGATAATTGTCTGGTGCTGTACCCTAAACCGGTATGGGATGAGATCAAGGCCGAGGTCGACCAACTCAATAAATTTAACCGGAAGAATCTCGCGTTCACGCGGCTGTTCTACCGGGGCGCCAGCGAAGTCGTGCCAGATGCTGCCGACCGGCTCCTGCTGCCCAAGCAGCTGCTGGCCTGGGCGAAGGCCGACAAGAACTTCGTGTTGAATGCCATGAACGATCGGATTGAAATTTGGGCGGAAGCCGAATACGAAGCGCTGTTGAATGAGGAGTTGGAAGACTACTCGGCACTGGCGGAAGAAGTACTCGGTGGTTCAGGTACGGATACGCAGGCATCGCTTTAGATGGCCTACCACGTCCCCGTACTAGCCGGCGAAAGCGTCGGTTATTTGGATCTCCGCCCCGGGGGAGTTTACGTTGATGCCACCTTCGGGGGCGGCGGCCATAGCCGCTTTATCCTCGAACAGGCCGGGTCGAAAGACCTGCGGCTGTTCGGATTTGACCAGGATGAAGCAGCCGAGGCCAACGCCCTGGACGACAGCAGATTTACCTTCGTAGCCGCCAACTTCCGCAACCTGCGCAATTTCCTGCGACTCTACGGAGTCGACCGGATCGACGGCCTGCTCGCCGACCTGGGGGTTTCCAGCCACCAGTTCGACCAGGCCGAACGCGGTTTCAGCTTTCGCTTTGACGCGGAGCTGGACATGCGCATGGGAACGGGCACCGACCGCACCGCCGCCGACGTAGTCAATCACTACAGTTCGGAGGATTTGCAGCAGGTGCTAGGCGAATACGGCGAAGTACGAAACGCCCGCTCCCTGGCCCTCGCCCTTGCCGAGGCCCGGGAGCAAGCACCCATCGCGACCATCCAGGAGCTACTCCAGGTGGTCAATCCCTGGGTGCGGGGGCAACGCCCGCGCTACCTGGCGCAGGTGTTTCAGGCACTGCGCATTGAGGTGAACGATGAGATAGGCGCACTTTCTGATTTATTGGCCCAGGCCACCGACTTACTGATACCACAACACGGCCGTCTCAGCGTCATCAGCTATCATTCACTGGAGGATCGCATCACCAAAAACTACCTCAAAACCGGCAACGCGGAAGGAAGCGTCACCAAGGATTTTTACGGGAAGATTGACCGTCCCTATAAAGTTCTGACGAAGAAGCCCGTCTTGCCGGCCGCTGAAGAAATTCAGCAAAACTCCCGTGCCCGTAGTGCTAAACTGCGGGCGGGGCTGCGGCTCTAGTCAATAGCCATCGGCCGACCGCTTCCGGAGGTGCCCACTTGGTACCTCCGGAGGTTCGACCGGTGTCACTTAGGTGCCCCGTTCATTTATTTGCCCTCCTTTTCCCGGTAGGGCTGCTAAAAGGTGTGATTATTATGGCAGCAAAGCGCAAGCGGGCCACGGACTTTTCCGTGCCCTCGCTCATCCTGGAAAATCTTGGCTTCATCTCCTTTCTCGGAGTGCTGGCCCTCCTCTACATCGGTAATGCGCATTACGCGGAGTACAACGTCCGCCGTATCCAGGAACTCGAGTCAGACATCAAGGAAAAGCGCTGGCTGTACATGTCCCTGCAGAGCGAAAACATGTACAACGGCCTCCGCAGCGAGGTAGTCGACCAGGTGCGCCCCGCGGGTCTGCGCCTGCACCGCGGCAAACCCAAAAAAATATACGCTCCGCGAGCGAAATAATTTACACCCAAGTTCTCACCTTACTTAACCGCCTCTCATCCCTTACCCGTGGCCGTAAATTTCAAAGACGAGGTACTGGTACGCATCTTCGCCATTTTGGCGGTGATCATTGTACCCGTGGCCGCGCTGCTCGTTTACCGGACGGTAGATATTGCCGTGGTGCGACAGGCGGAATTCAAGGAGATGGGCGAGGAGCGTTTCCGCGTAGTGACCGTGCAGGCCGAGCGGGGCAACATTTACAGCCACAACGATAACCTGCTGGCGACGTCGGTACCCTACTTTAGCCTGCACTTCGATCCTTACGTAGCTAGTCCCCGGGATTACTACGACAACATCGACAGCCTGGCCGTGCTGCTCTCCCGCTACATCGACAGTGGGGTAACCCCCGGCGTCTGGCGGGACAGCCTGCTCATGATGCGTGACAGTGTGAACGGAGCGGCTAATCATTACTTTAAGCTTAAGGAGAGTGTGAGTTACAGCGAGCTTTCCCACATCCGTAAATTTCCCATCTTCAATCAGGGACGCATGGGCGGCGGACTGATTGTGGACAAACGCGCGGCCCGCAAACGGCCCTTTGGCTGGTTGGCCCGGCGGACAATCGGCTACAGTAAGGAAGAGGGTGGAAAAGTGGGCCTCGAGGGTGCCTTCGACGCGCAATTGGCCGGACAGAGCGGCAAGCAAGAAATGTTCAATATGGGCAACGGCGTGTGGCTGCCCACCGATAACCTAGCTATCGTTGAGCCGACTTCCGGCGATAACATCTACACCACGCTGGACGTCAATATTCAAGATATCGCCGAGAACGCACTCGAAAACGGGGTGCGCAAGCACCGCGCCGAGTGGGGCGCCGCCATCGTCATGGACGTCAAGACCGGCGCGATCCGGGCCATGGCTAATCTCGGTGCCGTAAATAGTTCCCGCAACCGCTACGCCGAGCAGTACAACTACGCCATCTCCCGGGCCAACGAACCCGGGTCTACCTTCAAGCTCGCAACCATGATGGCCCTGCTGGAAGACGGCTACATTGACCTGGACAGCGAGGTGGATATTGAATATGGAACTAAAGAATTCTACGACCTCACCATGGAAGACTCCGGCACGGCCAGTCGGGGGTGGCGGGTGATTTCGGTACGCGACGCCTTCGAGCAGTCGTCGAACGTCGGTATGGCCAAATTGGTCGATAGCCTGTACAAGAAGAACGAGTTCTCGGAACGCCTCAAAGCTTTCCACCTGGACGTCGAGAGTGGCATTGAACTCGAGGGCGAGCGGGCGCCCTTCATCAACGACACCAGCCGCGCCGAATTCTCGGGTATCTCCCGGGCCTGGATGGCCATCGGCTACGAAAGCCGCCTGACCCCACTGCAGATGCTCACCTTCTACAATGCGGTGGCCAACGGCGGGCGCATGATGAAGCCGTACCTCGTCACCGACATCCGACACAGCGGCCGCGTGGTCGAGGAATTTAAGCCTACGGTCATTGATCGCCAGATCGCCAGTACGGAAACTATCGAGCTGCTGCAATCCCTCCTCGAGGGTGTGGTGGACCGCGGGACGGCCAAGCGCCTCAAGACGGACCAGTACCGCTTTGCGGGCAAAACGGGCACCAGCCAGCAAAATTACGGTCAGCGCAACCGCAAGCACAATTACCAAGCCAGCTTCGCCGGCTACTTTCCGGCCGAGAACCCAGTCTACAGCATCATTGTGGTGGTCAAGGACCCTACCAATGGCGCCTACTACGGGGGCGAGGTAGCCGGGCCCATTTTCCGGGAGATTGCCGACAACATCTACAATAGCATGATCGAAGTGCACGAGCCCCTCAACCAGGGGCCCCGGCCCGTGCTCTACGCCGGCGAACTGCCCAGCCGCGACGCGGGTTTCTTACCCGAACTGCTCACCATTCTCGACTACGTCAACGTAAAGGTGGACTCCGTCCCCGCGGGTGAATTGGCCGTGGTCAATGCCAACGAGGAGCGGGTGGCGCTCGCCTCCATTCATCCCGCTGGGCAGCGCTTCCCCAACGTGCGGGGAATGCGCCTGCGGGACGCCGTGTTCGTACTCGAGAACGAAGGCTACACCGTCCACCCACGCGGCGTAGGTCGCGTGGTGAACATGCGCTGGCAAAGCGATGGCAATGGTCGCCGCGGTAAGGATGTCGAACTTATACTCCGCTGATGCGCATGCAACTACACGATCTCATATCCTGCCTATCCGGCTGTTCCTTCCACGGAACCGAAGAGAAAACGCGTACGGTCCAGGGCATCGCCTTCGACAGTCGCCGGGTAGCGCCTGGCTTCCTATTTGTGGCGGTGCGGGGCACGCAGGTGGATGGCCATGATTACATCCAGCAGGCGGTCGACGCGGGTGCAGAGGCAGTTGTCGCTGAGCGCGGGGAGTACCTGATCCGACTCGGGAAAACGAATGAGGTGCCGGTCATTCTAGTGGACGATAGCGCCGCCGCCCTGGCACTGCTGGCCGACGCCTGGTACGCCTCCCCCAGCCGGGATATGCAGGTGATCGGCGTCACCGGCACGAACGGAAAGACCACGGTGACCACCCTGCTACACAATCTGTTTACGGCCCTGGGGTACCGGGCCGGCTTGCTCTCTACGGTGGAGATCCGCATCGGCACCGAGCAGCGCCAGGCCACCCATACCACTCCGGATGCCCTCGCCATCCAGGAAAACCTGGCAGCCATGCGGGACGCCGGGATTGACTACGTATTCATGGAGGTCAGCAGCCACGCCATTCACCAGCAGCGGACCCGGGGGTTGCACTTTGCGGGTGGCGTGTTTACCAACATCACCCACGACCACCTGGACTACCACGGCACCTTTGCTGAATACGTGAAGGTCAAAAAGGCATTCTTTGACGGGCTACCCACCGGGGCCTTTGCCCTGGTCAACGTCGACGACAAGCGAGGGGCGGTCATGATGCAGAACACCGCCGCCCGGGGCTACCGGTATAGCCTGCGCTCGAACGTCGACTTCCACGCCCGGCTCATGGCCAATACGCCGCAGGGACTGCAGTTAGAAATAAATGGCACGGAAGTGTTCTTCAAACAGCTGGGCCGCTTCAACGCCTACAATCTGCTAGCCGCCTATGGGGTCGCCATTTTGCTTCAGCAACGGGAGGAGGAGGTCCTCGTCGCGTTGAGCGGAATTCCGGGTGCGGACGGACGCCTGGAGCACGTCACCGATCCCGCCGGTCGCACGACCGCCCTGGTGGATTACGCCCATACGCCGGATGCCCTCCAGAACGTACTCGAGACCCTCAAGGCCCTGCTGCCCGACGGTCACCGCCTGGTGTGCGTGGTAGGTGCCGGTGGAGACCGGGATCGCGGCAAGCGTCCGGAAATGGCGCGTATTGCGGCGGAAATGGCCGATCAGGTCATCTTAACCAGCGATAACCCCCGCTCCGAGTCGCCGGAAGCGATCCTCGATGAGATGGAGACGGGGGTACCGGGCTCCCACGCCGCCCGCGTGCTGCGCATCACCGATCGCCGGCAAGCCATTCGGACCGCCGTCCGAATGGGTTTCGAGGTTGTGTTGGTAGCCGGAAAGGGACACGAAACCTACCAGGAGATCGCGGGCGAGCGCCACGCCTTCGATGACCGCACAGAATTAGCTAACGCCCTTAAAGAGTTCGCCCATGTTGATTGAACTCTTTGACTGGCTGAAGTCCACCTTCGGAGACTTTCCGGGCGCCAACCTGCTCGATTTTCTCAGTGTGCGCACGGGAGTGGCGATCATCGTATCCCTGTTGCTGAGCATTGTTACCGGTGGACGCATCATTCGCTACCTACGCCGCAAGCAAATCGGCGAGTCGGTACGGGATCTCGGTCTGGAGGGCCAACTGGAGAAGAAGGGCACCCCCACCATGGGCGGCCTGATTATTCTGTTGGCCGTGCTGCTGCCCTGTCTGCTCTTTGCTAAGCTGAACAACATCTACTTGCTCACCATGCTGGTGGCGACGGTCTGGATGGGAGCGATCGGCTTCGTCGACGACTACCTCAAGATCAAGCATAAGAACAAGGACGGCCTGGCCGGCAAGTTCAAAATCATGGGGCAGGTGGGTCTCGGCCTACTCATCGCCTGCATAATGCTCTTTAGCGAGCAGGTGGTGGTCAGGATGAACGTAAGCCAGGCGGAGGCCGACGGCATCACGGCCGCGCAGCGGGTAGGGGACGTGCGGATGATCACCCAGGAAAACGGAAACGTGGTGGCCCGGGCTGACTACCGGACTACCCTAACTAATGTTCCCTTTCTCAAAGGAAGCGTACTGACCTACGCCAACATCTTTGGTATCGGGCGTCAGCTGGCCTGGGTCATCTTCGTTCCCCTAATCGTATTCATAGTGACGGCGGTTTCCAATGCCGCCAACCTGACCGACGGGCTGGACGGGCTGGCCACCGGCACTTCGGCCATCATTGCTGGCACGCTGGCCGTATTTGCCTACGTGGGGAGCAACGCCATTGCGGCCAACTACCTCGGAATTCTGCACCTGCCCGGCTCCCAGGAGTTGGTGGTCTTTAGCGGGTGTCTGCTGGGGGCGTGCCTGGGCTTTCTGTGGCACAACAGCTTTCCGGCCGCCGTTTTTATGGGTGACACCGGGTCCCTGGCCCTGGGGGGCATCATCGCCGCCCTCGCGATCCTGCTGCGCAAGGAGCTCCTAATTCCCATCCTTTGTGGAATTTTCGTCATCGAGAACTTCTCGGTCATGGCCCAGGTGGGCTACTTTAAGTATACCCGCAAGAAATATGGTGAGGGCCGGCGCATCCTGCGCATGTCTCCCCTGCACCACCACTACCAGAAAGCCGGGATGTCCGAAGTCAAAATCGTCATCCGCTTCTGGATCATCGGCATCCTATTGGCCGTAGCTACCATCCTCACCCTCAAAATCCGCTGATCAATCGTGGCTAAACAACTCCTCGTCCTCGGTGCCGGTGAATCCGGAGCCAGTGCCGCTCGCCTCGGGCAGCGCGCGGGCTATGAGGTGTTCGTAAGTGACGCCGGCCCGGGAACCCCCCGGTACCTGCACGAGCTGGACGAGGCCCGCATCGATTACGAGGTCGGTGGACATACCCCTAGCCGCCTGGAGGGTTTCGCCGAGGTGGTCAAAAGTCCGGGCATTCCCGACACTGCCCCGCTGATTGTGGGTCTGCGCTCGGCGGGTGCTCGGGTGATCTCGGAAATTGAATTTGCGTCCCGCTACGTGCACGCCGACGCCCGCGTAGTAGGCATCACGGGCAGCAACGGCAAAACCACCACGACCATGCTCACCCAGCACCTGCTGGAGACCGCAGAAAAGCAGTCGTTGGCCGGTGGGAACCTAGGCGATAGTCTGGCCCGCCTGCTGCTAGATCACCCGGCGCACGACATTTATGTCCTGGAGCTCTCCAGTTTTCAACTGGACGGCATCGTTGACTTTCGGCCCGCCATCGCCGCTGTGCTGAACATCACCCCGGACCACCTCGACCGTTACGACTACTCCCTCAGCAAGTACGCTGACAGCAAGCTAAGCATTGCCCGGAACCAGCGGATCGGCGACCACCTGCTGTTGCTCGATGATCCGCTGACCATTGCACCCGCGCTCTGCCGCAATCCTACGTCTGCCAACGTCACCCTCGTGCGGCCCGACGAAGACATTCATAATACGGACCTGCACATTGCGGGACACCTACTCCACCTGTCAGGGGGAGCCCTCAGGGGCCGGCACAACGCCATGAACGCTCTGTTTGCCGCGCGCATCGCCGGGCTGCTCGGAGTCGATTGGGAAACGATCCAGCGGGGACTGAATACCTTCCGTCCCGCCCCCCACCGGATGGAAGTAATCCCGACCCGCGACGGACGCACCTGGATTAATGACAGCAAGGCTACCAACGTAGACAGCACCTTTTTTGCCTTGGAATCCCTGACCCAACCGACCGTGTGGATTGCCGGGGGCACGGATAAGGGGAACGACTACCGCGTCCTTCAGGACATAGCGGGGCGACACGTGCACACCCTAATCTGCCTGGGGGCGGACAACAGCAAACTCATGGACGCCTTTGTCGGGGTAATCGACCGCATCGTGGAGTGCCAGAGTGCCCCGGTCGCCGTGGAGTTAGCGGGCCGCTACGCGGGTAGTGGTGATACCGTGCTACTAAGCCCGGCCTGCGCGAGCTTCGACCTCTTCAAGAACTACATGGACCGCGGCGATCAGTTCCGCGACCAAGTTAAACGAACCGCCCAATGAGTATTTCGACGCGCATAGCAACCGAGCTGCGGGGAGACCGCGTGTTGTGGGCCATCATCGTCCTGCTTTCCCTCATTTCGATGATGGCGGTCTATAGTGCGGTGGCTAACCTGGCCTACCGTAATTCGGGGGGCGCCGTCAGCGGCTACCTCCTCAAACACGGGCTAATCCTGGGCTTTGGCCTGGTGGTGATCTACATCGGCCATCTGCTGGCCTACACCAAGTATTCGCGCTGGGCCCCCAGCTTACTTCTGGTGGCCATCGTTCTCCTCTTACTCACGCAGGCCTTCGGAACGGAAATTAACGGGGCGCGCAGATGGCTGACGATCCCCTTACTCAATCAGACCTTCCAGAGTTCTGATTTTGCCAAACTGGCCCTGATCATTTTTGTCGCCCGCTCCATTGGATCGAAGCAGGACGTGATCAAGGATTTTAAGGAGGCGTTTGTGCCGATCATTTTGCCGGTGCTGGGCATCTGTCTGCTGATCGCCCTGAGTGATCTCTCCTCGGCCATTATGCTCTTCCTGATCTGCATCCTGATGATGATCGTGGGGCGGGTGGCGATCCAGTACATCATGATGCTTATTCTACTGGGCATCAGCGTGTTCAGTATCCTGGTGATGGTGGGTTCCAAATACCCTCACTTGGTGCCCCGGGCGGTGACCTGGGAGAAGCGCATTGAGACCTACTTTAATCCCGCGGCCGCCAAGGTGGACGACCGCCGCCAGATTACCGGTGCCATGATCGCTATCGCCAACGGCGGGATCGTTGGGGTAGGGCCGGGCAACTCCACCCAGCGGCACACGCTGTACAGCGCGCAGTCCGACTTCATTTACAGCATCATCGTTGAGGAGTACGGGGCGATTGGGGGCATTGTGATCATCGGCATTTACCTGCTGCTGTTCGTTCGGGTGATCCGATTAGTCACCCGCAGCAGTAAAGCCTTCGGCGCCATGGTGGCCTTCGGGATCGGGCTGTCGCTGCTGTTGCAGGCCTTTCTCAACATTGCCGTCAACCTGGACTTACTGCCGGTTACCGGCCTTACGCTCCCGCTCATCAGTATGGGCGGTACGAGCACCCTGTTCACCTGTGTTTCGCTCGGCATCCTGATGTCGGTATCGAAGTACATAGAAGCCGTGACCGCCGATGCTACCTAAACGACCCCGATTCATCATCAGCGGCGGCGGCACTGGGGGACACATCTTCCCCGCCATCGCCATTGCCGACGAGCTAAAGCGCCTCTGCCCGGATGCAGAGTTCCTCTTCGTAGGGGCCCAGGGACGCATGGAGATGGAAAAGGTGCCCGCAGCGGGCTACCGCATCGAAGGACTCTGGATCAGCGGGCTACAGCGTCGGCTCACGGTGGATAACCTGGCCTTCCCGGTGAAGGTGCTGAACAGCCTCTTTCGTTGCCGGACAATCATTCGCGACTTCCGTCCCGACGTAGTGGTTGGTACCGGGGGCTACGCCGGCGCACCGGTGCTGTATGCGGCAGCCCGTATGGGGATACCGACCCTGATCCAGGAGCCCAATGCCTTTGCCGGGCTGGCCAACAAGTGGTTGGGGGGACGTGTCGACAGAATCTGCGTAGCCTTTGCCGGCATGGCTAAATTCTTCCCGAGCCACAAACTCGTCATCACCGGCAACCCCGTTCGGGAGCAGCTACTCGAACGCGCGGAACGGCTTTCGGACAAGACCGGCCATTCGTCCGCCACCGTGCTGCTCATGGGTGGCTCGGGCGGGGCCAAGTCCCTGAACGAAGCCATGGCGCGCAGTACGGAGCTCATCCGGGCGCGTCCGCAGGTGCAGTGGATCTGGCAATGTGGCAAGCACTACCTGGCGGCCTACGAGGGCAGTGCGACGGCCGCCCTACCCCATGTGCACCTCTCGGCCTTCATTGACAAAATGGACGAGGCCTACGCTTCCAGTACGGTGGTCATCGGCCGGGCGGGTTCGACGACCATTGCCGAGATCGAATTTTTGGGTAAGCCCGCCATCCTCGTGCCCTCCCCCTGGGTCGCCGAGGATCACCAAACCAAGAATGCCGAGGCGCTGACCAAGCAGAATGCCGCCTTGTTGGTCCCCGACGCAGAGGTAGCCGAACACCTGGTACGGGAAGTGTTTGCTTTGCTAGACGATCCAGATCGCCGGGCACAACTCGGTCAAAACGCCCGCTCCCTGGCCAAACCGGGGGCCGTAACCCGGATCGCCGAAGAAGTACTCCGCCTCCTTCCCTCCGCCCAACCCAATCCCGCGCCCCATGCAACTGTCTAACGTTCAGCAGGTATACTTCATCGGGATCGGCGGCATCGGAATGTCGGCCGTAGCACGCTACTTCCAGTACCGGCAAATCCCGGTGAGGGGCTACGACAAGACCCGTACCGAACTGACTCAGCGGCTGGAGCAGGAGGGCATGGATATCCACTACGACGCCCGGCCCGACCGACTTCCGGCGCCCACCGCGGATCTGCTGGTGGTCTACACGCCCGCGATCCCCAAGGACTTTCCCGAGTTGGTGCGGGTATTGGGGGGCGACTATACCGTGATGAAACGCTCCGAGGTCCTCGGGATGATCAGCCGCTACATGCGCTGCATCGGTATTGCCGGCACCCATGGGAAGACTACCACCACCACCTTTACCACCTATTTGATGATTACGGCCGGTCTGGACCCGTCGGCCTTCCTGGGCGGCATCGCCCGCGACTTTGACGGCAACTACGTGCACGGCAACAGCGACTGGGTGGTGGTGGAGGCCGACGAATACGACCGCAGTTTTCTACGCCTGACTCCAGAAATCGCCGTGGTCCTGTCCACCGATCCGGACCACCTGGACATCTACGGTGACCACGACAAAATGCTTGAAACCGGGTTTCGCGCCTACGCCCGCCAAATCAAGCCGGGGGGACAGCTCATCGTGCGGTACGACGTAGCCGAGCACTTCACGGGACTGGAGGATGTCAGGGTATCGACCTTTGGCATCGGTACGGGTGATTTTTGTGCCCAAAACATCCGCGTCGAGGGAGGTGCTTTTCACTTCGACCTGCGCGAGCCGGACGGCCACCTGATTCCGGACTTGCGGACGTCCCTGCCCGGCCGGCATAATGTAGAGAATGCCATTGCCGCGTGTGCCGTCACCCGGATGGCCGGGGGAGCGGAGGAGGACGTGCGGGCGGGTCTGGCCAATTTTCAAGGTATTGCCCGCCGCTTCGAGACGGTACTTAAGACCGAGCGGATGGTGATCATCGACGACTACGCTCACCATCCGACGGAGCTGCAGGCGGCTATTCGCGCGGCGCGGGAGCTGTACCCGGACCGGCCTATCCGCGGAGTATTCCAGCCCCACCTATTCAGCCGCACCCAGGATTTCGCGCCTGGCTTCGCCCGTGCCCTCGACCTGCTGGACGAGGCGATCATTATTCCGATCTATCCGGCCCGGGAGGCCCCGATCGAAGGGGTAACCAGCCAGTTGGTGTATGGCTTGATGAAAAACGAAAAGCGGCGGCTGCTCACCAATGCGCAGATGCTGGAGGTAACCAGAGAACTTACAGATGGCGTGCTGCTGTTGCTCGGGGCGGGCGACATCGACACCCTGGTGCCCCGGGTTGTTGCCCAGCATCGCAAATCATACGACAATGGCCCTGAGTAAATCCGGAATAATCGGGCGGTTCTTCGCTGGCCTATTCGTGCTGATCCGTCTCTACGGATGGATCGGAATCGCCATCATGGTAGCGGTGCTGGCCATATCGGCGATTACCGAACGCGAGGCCTCTCACCTCACGGGCGTAAAGCCCCAGGTTATTCCCCTGCCGGAAAATGCGAACCTGGTGGAGCCGGAAGAACTTCTAAGCCTACTGAGTGCCAGCTTTACCAAACCACTGGACCAACTCAAACTCTCCGACGTCAACGTCGAGCGGGTCGAGGAGGTGCTGGAACAGCAGCCCTTCGTCGGGGATGCCGAGGCCTACGTGGATGCCGGCCTCGTCCTGCACATAAAAGTCAACCAGCGCATTCCCCTGCTGCGGGTAATTGCCGACAACGGCCAGAACTACTACCTCGACCGGGAGGGGGTACGGCTGCCACTGAGTAACAACTACACCGTGCGCGTCCCGGTCGTCACGGGTGAGGTGGTAGCCTGGTCGGATGACTACGCCGAAACACCCGGCCACCAGCTCAGTGAACTGTTTGAGCTGGGGCATTACCTGCGGGCGAATGCATTTCTCGACGCCCTGGTCGAGCAAATCAGCATCACTGAGAATGGGGAGCTGGTACTGGCCCCTAAAATTGGCGATCAGGTCATCTACCTGGGCCGCTACGACAAAGAACTAACCCCCGCTCGCCTGGAGCGACTCAAAATATTTTACCGCGAAGGACTTCCGTACGAGGGTTGGAGGAAGTACCGGAGCTTCGACCTACGCTACGCCGATCAGGTGGTGGCAAAAAAAGCATAATCACACATTCCGAGAAGGCGGACAATGACCCTGGCCGTTTTTGAGCACTCTTTCAAACCTTGAGACACAATGACTGATACCACCAAATTACAAACCATCGCCGCCCTAGACATTGGCACCACCAAGGTCTGCGCCCTAGTAGGCCGGCGTGACGAGCACGGCCGGGTAGAAATTCTCGGGACCGGGAAAGTCGAGTCGGAAGGCGTCATGCGTGGCGTAGTATCCAACATCGAGAAAACCGTCCGAGCCATCACCGAAGCGCGCCGGCTGGCCGAGCAAGCCAGCGGGCAGGCGATCGACACCGTACACGTCGGCATTGCCGGCCAACACATCAAAAGCCTGCAGCACCGCGGCATGGTGATGCGCGACAACTCCCACTCCGAGATCGGGCAGCGCGACATCGATCGCCTAGTCGGGGACATGCACAAACTTGTCCTCCCCCCCGGAGACAAAATTTTACACGTTATCCCCCAGGAATATACCGTGGACAACGAGCAGGGCATAGTCGATCCCATCGGGATGTCCGGGTCAAAGCTCGAGGCTAACTTCCACATCATCACCGGGCAGATTACGGCCAGTAACAACATCAACCGCTGCGTGGAGCGCGCCGGCCTCCGGATGGCGAACGTCACCCTGGAGCCCATTGCCAGCTCGGCATCCGTCCTGTACGACGACGAGAAATTTGCCGGTGTAGCGCTGGTGGACATCGGGGGGGGCACCACCGACATCACCATTTTCCAGGAGGGCATCATCCGCCATACGGCGGTAATTCCCTTTGGCGGCCACGTCATCACCAAAGACATCAAGTCGGGCTGCACCGTGCTGGAGGAGCACGCTGAAAAATTGAAGGTCAACTACGGCAGTGCCCTGGCCAGCGAAGTGTACGAGAACCGTGTGATCGTAATTCCCGGACTGCGCGGCCGCGAGCCGAAGGAAATCAGCGAGAAGAACCTAAGCCTCATCATCCAGGCCCGGGCCGAGGAGATCCTGGACCACGTGCTCTGGGAGATTCGTCGGGCCGGATTCGACGGCAATCAGCTGATCGGCGGCATCGTGCTGACCGGAGGTGGCGCCCTGCTGCGTGACTTCGACAAGCTCACGATGCTCCACACGGGCTTGAGCGCGCGTATCGGCTCTCCCGTTGAGCACCTCGCCCATGGCTACACCGAGAAACTCACCAGTCCAATCTACGCCACCGGCGTAGGCCTGCTCCTACAGGGATTTGCGGATATCGAGGCCGGCCGGGTACAGGTGGCTCCGGTTAAGAAAGAGGAGCCCATTACGGAGATCGACATCGAAGAACAGATCAAGGAAGAGGCGGCCGGGCCCAGCTGGTTTGACAATGTCTTCAAACGTACCAAAGAGTGGTTTGAAGCCGAACCCGACCGGGACTTTTAGCCCTTACTTTCCACCCAATTAAATTGACGAATCTCGGCCTCGGTCGATCCATAATATAACCAACTATGACTATTGACTTCCCACAAGGAGAATCTCCCATCATCAAAGTGATCGGCGTCGGCGGCGGCGGCAGCAACGCGGTAAATCACATGTACGAACAAGGCATCGTCGGCGTAGACTTTGCCATCTGCAACACCGACCACCAGGCCATGGAACTCAGCCCCGTGCCTACTAAGGTCCAGCTCGGCCCTAACCTAACGGAGGGCCGTGGAGCCGGCTCGAAGCCCAACGTAGGCAAGCTCGCCTGCGAGGAAAGCATCGAAGAGATCAAGAAGTACCTCAACAACAACTGCCGCATGGTCTTCATCACTGCCGGAATGGGCGGTGGTACGGGTACCGGAGCCGCGCCCATCATTGCCCGAACCGCACGGGAAATGAATATCCTCACCGTAGGTATTGTCACGCTGCCCTTCACGTTTGAGGGACGCCGGCGCGCGAACAACGGCATGGAAGGGTTGCAGGAGCTCAAGGACAACGTAGATACCCTCATCGTGGTCTCCAACGACAAACTTCGCCAAATCCACGGTAATCTCAACCTCAGTGATGCCTTTTCCAAGGCCGATAACATACTGACTACGGCGGCCAAGGGGATCGCCGAGATCATTACGGTAGCCGGCTACGTGAACGTGGACTTCGAGGACGTCAACACCGTCATGCGCGACAGCGGGGTCGCCATTATGGGTACCGCCAGTGCCGATGGGGATGATCGCGCCCGCGTGGCCGTCGACCAAGCCCTCCACAGCCCACTGCTGGAGGACAACGACATCCGGGGAGCTAACCATATTCTACTCAACATTACCAGCGGCACCCGGGAGGTGACCATGGACGAAATCTTCGAGATCACCGAATTTGTGCAGGAGGAGGCCGGTTATGGTACCGACCTGATCTGGGGGAACTGCTTCGATGAATCCCTGGGCGACAAGATCAGCGTCACCGTCATTGCTACCGGCTTCGGGGATAAAAAAGCTGCCAACCGCAGTGTGGCTCCCGAACGTCAGGTGGTCCACCTAGATGAGCAACGCAAGGAAAAGCCGCAGCGCGCTAGCCTACAAGACATCACCGGAGACGAAGATCCGGTCGGTTACAACCGCCCCGGTTCCCGCACCTTTGAGTTCGAGGACATGGAGGAGGCCAAGGCCCGCCTTAAGGCTCGTCGCCGCGACGGTGGCAGCTTCACCCAGAGTTTCCTGCAGGAGGAAGAGGACGCCCGCCGCGATGCCCAGCGCCGGGATATGGAGCTGCGCGACCAGGAGCGCCGCGACGCCCTGCGTCAACGCACGGAACTGCCAAAACTGAGCAACCCTAAAGTGGTGAACGAGCTAGAAAATCAGCCCGCCTACCTCCGCCGGAATATTCAGCTGGATAACCTCAACCCCAGCGACCACACCGAAATGAGTCGCTGGAACATTTCCGACGATGAGGAACGTCCGCTGCGGCGCAACAACAGCTTTCTACACGACAATGTGGACTAGTGATGTAAACGAAATGTGTGCAAATCAGTCTTAATCATCGTGCTGACGCTGGTGCCTAACCCGCATCAGCCTTAGCAATTCACACCATTTTAGCTTTGGAAGCGGGTAGTGGGGGGTCAATCCCACTGCCCGCATTTTATTTTCCCGAACATCCCGCTTTCCCCCACGTAAACATCATATTCAACCCGTTACCTCCCCATGACAATCCGATCAGTACTACTGCTCTCCCTCATCTTCTTACTCACCTGCTGTCAGGATGATGATGATCAACTCCTCCGCGATAAATTTGACGAGCCGGACGTAGTGGGACTTAATTTCGTGCGCGTCGAAGCGGGCGCTGTGGATTCCATCTACTCGGATCTCCTTACTTCCTTCAGCAGTAATAGCAAAATCGGGGTGGTGGCGGAAGTCGACCATGCCGACAACGCCGCCTCCGTGGGCGTAAACCTCCGGGCCACCCGGGTTGTGCTGTTTGGTAATCCACGACTCGGTACTCCCCTAATGCAGATCAATCCTCAGGCTGGGCTGGACCTGCCCCAAAAAATGCTAGTTTATACGCCCGACGCTGCCCAAGTGGTCGTAGCCTACAACAATACGGAGTACCTCGCGCGCCGCCACGGGGTGGAGGGGGCCTCCACCCTACCGACTATTACGAACGCCCTGCGCAACTTTGCCGAAAATGCTACGGGTGCCACCGTGGTCGCCGCCACCAACAGCGAGGTTAGGCAAAACGAAGGGGTGACCAACTACCGGGGGACCGGAACCGTGGACTCGGTTTACGCGAAACTGCGCGGAGAAGTAACCGGCAATCCAAACCTTGCGCTCGTTGCCGAATTAGATCACCAAGCAAACGCGGCCTCCGTGGGCCTCGAGCTTCCCGCCATCCGTCTCTTAGTATTCGGCAATCCCTCCCTGGGGACGCCGCTTCTGCAGGAAAAACAAAGCATTGGAATCGATCTTCCCCAGAAAATGCTGGTCTACGATGCCGGTAACGGGGAGGTCGTCGTTGCTTTCAACGATCCTTTTTACCTCGCAAGTCGGCATGCGCTACCCCAGGACCTTCCGGAACTCACTACAGTCCGAAATGCCCTAAGCACGCTGGCCCAATCCGCGTTGGCTAAATAGTCTGTCCGGAGGCTGTCTCCACACACCATCGGTTTCGAACATTGCACCCACGCGGCTACCTATAGTAGTAAGCGATACAACTACCTGTTGTGCCGCCTTTTTACAGTTTACTGTTATTTAAGCCCCGCAATTATAACCGTCGGGGCATGTAAAAGCCCCCCGCCAGAGTCTGACGGGGGGCCTTATTGGTGTAATGACGACAGCTATGTTTAGTTCAGCGTGTATTCCAGCGTGATGTTGGTATCCAGGACCTTGGAAATCGGACAGTTCTCCTTCGCATCGGTGATGATCTTGTTGAACTCCTCCTTCTCTATGCCGTCGACCTTGGCCCTTACGGTAAGGTGGCTCTCCTTAATGGTTTGGTCCTGAAAGTCCACCGCGCAATCGGTGTGCAGCATCGTCGGGGTGTAGCCGGCCTCTCCTAACTTAAAGGTCAGTGCCATCGTGAAGCAGCCCGCGTGGGCGGAGGCGATGAGTTCTTCAGGGTTGGTTCCTTTGCCACTCTCGAAGCGGCTGTTGTAGGAATACTGGGTGTGGTCGAGTACGCCACTTTTGGTGGTGAGGTCACCGGAGCCTTCTTTTCCGGATCCTTTCCATTCGGCGGTTGCAGTGCGTTTCATAGGTAGTTATTTACTGCTGCTTACGGTTTCCGGGCCGCTTTTGTTCGGAGGGCTTACCTTGGGTCGATGAAGATTGCAGTGGTAACGGGCGCCAACCGCGGGCTAGGAAAAGAAGTCGTTCGGCAACTGGCTTTCGCCGGTTTTCGCGTGGTGCTGACGAGTCGCAACGCCAGCGGGGAGGAGGTCGCTGCGACCTATCGTGGCGAGGGGCTAGACGTGGTCTACCACCAACTCGACGTGACGGACGGGCAAAGCATCAGTGAACTGACGGAATTTCTACGGGAGCGCTTCGGTACCATCGACGTACTGGTCAACAACGCCGGCATTCACTACGATACGTACCAAAATACCTTGAACGCCGATTTCGCCATCGTCGAGGAAGCTTTCCGGGTCAATACCCTCGGCCCGTGGCGGCTCAGCAAGGCCCTCTATCCGTTGCTGCGGCAGGGGGGGAGGGGACGGATCGTCAATGTTTCCAGCGCGAGCGGCTCCTTCGTGGAATCCTGGCCGGGTACGCCCGCCTATGCCGTGACCAAAGCAGCCCTGAATATGCTCACCGTTAAGTTGGCGGCCGACGCGGAAGCCGACGGTGTTCTCGTCAATGCGGTTTGCCCCGGGTGGGTGAAGACGGACATGGGCGGGCAGGACGCGCCCCGGGAGGTAGCGGAAGGCGCCCGCAGCATTCTCTGGGCAGCCCAACTGGAAGCGGGGGGACCTACGGGTGGTTTCTTCCGGGACGGGCGGCCCATGCCCTGGTAGGTGCGCCAGGCGCGGTCGCGGGTGTTAGGCTATCCGGGCCGGTAAACGTGATCAACGAGAAAGGCATGCGGAAGGGTGATCAGGGAAACCAGCATGAACAATAAACCGAGGTCCACGGTCTTCCCGGTAAAGACTACTACGTATAAGTAGACCAGCAATACGCTGACGAAGGCCCCTACGCTCAGCGGCAGAAGTTGACGCAGGTAGGCAATCGGGCTATGCGAGAGCTGCTTGCCTTTAAGGTATACCCATTGCGACCATCCGGCAGGCAGCGAGTGCCACAACAGGAAGTAAACCGCAAAGCCCAGGAGCAAGTCGGTGGCCAGATAGAGGAAGGTCAGCAAGACAACGTCCAGGTACCGGCGACTCAGCTCCCGCTGAGATATTTTGCCCGCCCCATAGCGAAGGCCAGGGACGAAAATGCTTAACCCGAATAACAGCAAACAGGCCCCGAGGGAAACACCCGCGGGTAGACTTAGCGGGTTGCCAATCATTTGACTGATGATCGGTCCGGCTTGCTCAAACCGAAGCAAAATTGGAAAAAGGAGAACGAAAGCCCCCCAGGTAACGGTATCCCAGGTGCCCCCCCCTTCGTATGACTGCCCAAAATGATATACGCTCACCCCGATGAACAGCAGGAAGGCGGCCGCAGGGACGAGGTACCACAGCGACCCGTACGCTACGATTAACAGCAAGTAATAGGCAGTGAAGGCTAGTGGAAAGCGGTCGGTACTGCTGGGGCGTACGCTCCGGAACACCAAATGATCCGCCGCTCCGTGGGGTATACCCAGTGCAATCAGGGCAACGGCCAGACCCGTGGTGGACAGCCCGGGCATTGAATCTTCCAGCTGCAGCACCAGGAAAGTCACCAGCAGCGTGATTCCACGGACGAACCAGGAAAGGAAGTTACCGCTCATAGGGCAGACACTAATAGATCTCAGACCTAAGCTTCGGGCACACCTAAAGGTTCAGTGGGATATCCCCGGGAGGGACTCGACACCCGCCGGGCCCGCCGGCATGTCCCGCACTTAATTGGGGTCCGGGCTCTATAGCCCGAACTGTGCCGGGAGCCAGGTGCTGAGTTCCGGCACAAGCGTGACGATGAGCAGAGCCAGGAGCATAGCGGCAAAAAATGGCAGCAGCGGACGCACGACCTTCTGAATGGTGGTCCCCGCTACGCCCACCCCAATAAAGAGGACAGAGCCCACCGGGGGAGTACACAAGCCGATGCAGAGATTGAGGATCATGATGATGCCGAAGTGCACCGGGTCGATACCGATCTGCAACGCGACGGGCAGGAAAATGGGCGTAAAAATGAGCACCGCCGGCGTCATATCCATAAACACCCCCACGAAGAGTAGGATCAGGTTGATGATGATCATAATCACGATCGGATTGTCGCTAGTAGCCAGGAGAAAACTCGTAATGTCCTGGGGGATATTCTCGAAGGCCATAATCCAGGACATCGAGATAGAGGTGGCGATGAGGATCATCACGATGGACGTAGTGCCCACTGCGTTAAGGAAAATTTGGGGTAATTGCGCAAAGGTCACCTCCCCATAGGCGAACGAGAGTCCTAAGCAGTAGAGCACGGCGGCAGCTGAGGCCTCGGTGGCGGTAAAGACGCCCCCCACTATGCCCCCGATGACGATAACCAGCAGCGCCAGGCTGGGCAGGGCTGCGAGGAAGCTGCGCCCAACCTCCCGCACCGAAAACGTACCGCGGGTAGTGTATCCCTTGCGCTTGGCCATGACGGCCGCTACGACCATCAGCAGCAGACCGACCAGCAAGCCGGGAAGGTAACCGGCCAAGAAGAGCGCCGCGATGGACACGCCGCCACTCGCCAGGCTATAGACTATGAGGATGTTGCTGGGGGGAATGATCAAACCGGTAGTGGACGAAGTGATGTTAACGGCGGCGGAAAATTCCTTGCTGTAGCCTTCCTTTTCCATGGCCTTGCCTACCGTGCCGCCCACTGCCGATGCGGCCGCAGCCGCCGATCCGGCAATGGCTCCGAAGAGCATGGCGGCCATGATGTTGACGTGGGCCAGGCCCCCGGGCAGGCTCCCGACTAGGGAGCGGGCAAAGGCGATCAGGCGTCTGGCGATCCCGCCACGGTTCATGATCTCGCCGGCTAAAATAAAGAAGGGAATGGCGAGTAGCCCGAAGCTATCCAAGCCCGTAGCGGTCTGCTGGGCCACCGTGGTCAGCGCCGGCAGGGTAGGGATGCTGGCCACCATGGTGATGGTCGCACTGATGCCGATGCACCAGGCAATGGGCATGCCCAGGCCAATCAGGATCACAAACGAAAGGACGAGAATGGCAACTTCCATCAGGTAGCTTTAAGGTCAGGTAGCCGGTAGTAAATGATGAGCAGGCCACTGAGGGGAACGACCGCATAGACGAAGGCCATCGGGATACCCAGCGCCGGGGAGCGCTGGCCGAGGTCGGCGGTGAGCATCACCAGGCGGCTTCCACCCACCACCATTACGCCGAGGGCGAAGGCAATGATCAGCGCAGCGATAAGCCGTACGGGCTTGTTTTCGAGCAGGTCGATGGACAAATGCATGCGCTGGCCGCTGGCGTAGGCGGCGCCCAAAATACCGATCCAAATCAGCAGAAAGCGGGCCAGTTCCTCAGACCAACTGGCCTGGTTTGACATCACGTAGCGAGTAAATACCCCCCAGAGTACGTCGACCGTCATCACCGCCAGCATAATCACCAGCACGGTGCCCAGGATGCGGTCTACCTTATTCTTCATGGGGAGCCATTGCGGTGATGCGCTCGATCAGCGAATAAACTTGCGGCTGGCCCCGGTAGGCGTCCAGGATCGACTGGGTCTGCTCAATGAACGGACCCTTGTCGGGGCGAATAATCTCTACGCCGGCGGTAGCTACTGCGTCGAGGGCTTCCTGCTCCGCCCGCTGCCAGAGCTTGCGCTGGTAGACAACGGCTTCTTCCGCCGCTTCCTGCAGCCAGCCCCGTTGTTGTTCCGTGAGGCGCTTCCAGGCCTCGGTGCCAATGATGAGCACGTCCGGCACGGCGGTGTGTTCGTCTAGGGTGTAGTATTTACACACCTCGTAGTGCCGACTGGTGTAGAAGCTCGGCGGGTTGTTCTCCGCGCCGTCCACCACGCCCTGTTGCAGGGCGGTATAGAGTTCACCGTAGGAAATTGGAGTCGGGGAGCCGCCGAGGGCCTTGACCATCTCAATGGCCGTGGCGCTCTGCTGTACGCGGATCTTCTGCCCCTGTAAATCCGCCGGGGAGCGTACGGGCCGGTCCTTGGTGTAAAACGAGCGTTGGCCCGCGTCGAAGTAAACCAGGCCACGGAGCCGGAAGGGCTCGCTGCTCCTAAGGATTTCCTTGCCCAGTTCGCTGTCCTCAAAGTCGTACACGTGCTGGCGGCTACGGAACAGGTAAGGCAGGGAAAGCACGGTAGCCTCCGGCGAAAAGTTTTCCAGTACGGCGGCCGATACCTTGGTCATGGATAGACTTCCAATCTGCAGGAGTTCCAAGGACTGCCGCTCCGTACCCAGCTGCTGATTCGGGTAAATGGAGATGGTTAGCTGCCCCGCTGACTTGTCCGCCAGGCGTTCGGCCATAAAGACCATCCCCCGGTGTACTGGGTGGCTGGTGTCCAGGCCGTGGGATAGCCGGAGCACCGCCGTGTTCTCGTCCGCCCCGCAGGCGGTGAGCAGGACCAGCAGGATCAGGCTAGCGGACCGTATGCCGACTAGGGGACTGGAGGACAACAATTTAGTCATGATCGCAACTGCTTAGCGGTGGCCAGGGCCCCGCGCACGTGCTCGGTGAGTTCGTTGAAGTTACGGTCTACGAGGACGGATTTGCCGATTAACTGGGAGCCTAGTCCGACGCAGACTGCCCCCGCGGTGAACCAAGCTCTGAGATTGTCCAATTCGGTAGTGACGCCGCCGGTGGGCATAATGCTGGTCCAGGGTTGGGGCCCGCGGACGGCCTTGATGAATTCGGGGCCGTACACGTTGCCGGGAAACAGCTTGACGATTTCGCAGCCAAGCTCCTCCGCGCGGCCGATCTCCGAGAGCGAAGCGCAGCCGGGTAAGTAGGGGACCTTGCGGCGGTTGCAGATCAGGCCGACGTCCTCCCGCAGCGAAGCGGAAACGATGAAGCTGGCTCCCAGCTGTAGGAACAGCGCGGCCGTGGGGGCATCGTTAACGGAGCCGACGCCCATCACCATTTCGGGTAGGTCTCTTCGGGCGAAGCGGTTGAGCTCCCGGAAGGTTTCGTGCGCGAAATCACCCCGGTTAGTAAATTCCATGAGCCGCCCCCCCGCCGCGTAGCAGGCCCGCAGGACCTCCTTGCCGAGCTCGGCATCGTCGTGGTAAAAGAGCGGCATGATGCCTTGTTCGTGAATGACCGCCAGGGTTTGAAGGCGCGTGTGTGAAGCCATAGGAAGAGCTGGATAGATCGAAACTAAGATTAACGGGCGACGCGGCCGGAACCATCCCCTTCAATGAGTTTGGTGACTTCGTCTACGGTGACCAGGTTGGCGTCGCCGTAGATGGTGTGCTTGAGGCAAGAGGCGCCGACCGCAAAGTCTAACGCGCGCTGCTTGTCGTCCCGGAAAGTGAGTAAGCCATAGATCAGCGCCGACATGAAGCTGTCGCCCCCGCCGACGCGGTCGACGATGTCGGTAATCTGGTAGGTCTTGGTTTCGTACAACTTCTCGCCGTCGTAGAGCACACCCGCCCAACTGTTGTGGCTGGCGCTGACGGATCCGCGTAGGGTGGTGATGGTCATTTTGCAGCGGGGGAAACGGTTCATAAGTTCCTTCAGCACGGGGAGGTACTTGGTGCCATCCATTTCCCCACCGGCGGTGACGTCCACCTCTTCCGGGTGCAGTCCGAAATGCTTCTCGGCGTCCTCTTCGTTACCGAGGATCACGTCACAGCCCTCGACCAGCTCGGGCATAACGTCCTTGGGGTCTTTCCCGTATTTCCAGAGCTTAGCCCGGTAATTCAGGTCAGTGGATACCGGCACGCCCAGGCGGTTTGCCGCTTGTATGGCTTCCAGGCAGGCGTCGGCGGCGCCCTGGGAGAGGGCGGGGGTAATGCCGGTCCAGTGAAACCAGTCGGCATCTTTAAGTACTTTTTCCCACTCCACCATTCCTTTTTCGATGGTCGCCATACCGGAGTACGCCCGGTCGTACACCACCTTACTGCCGCGCTGGACGGCACCCATTTCGAGAAAGTAAATTCCCAGTCGCTCGCCGCCGCGGACGATGCCGTCGGTGCGGACGTTGCGCTTGCGCAATTCCATTAGGGCGCACTCCCCAATGTCGTTGTCGGGCAGGCGGGTAACGAAGTGAGCGTCCAGACCAAAATTAGCCAGCGCGACCGCCACGTTACTCTCTCCGCCACCATAGACGACGTCGAAGCTGGGGGCCTGGCTGAACCGTAAGTGACCGGGAGGCGTGAGGCGGAGCATGATCTCGCCAAAGGTGACAACTTTCATGAAGGGAAATTGAAGAAGTTTTTAGCGTTGTTGTAGCTGATGTCCTGGATGAGTTGGCCGATAAAGGGCCGGTCGTCCGGCAGCAAGCCGCGCTCGATGTCCTGGCCAAACATATTGCAGAGCAGGCGGCGGAAATATTCGTGGCGGGGAAAAGAGAGGAAGGAGCGGCTGTCCGTTAGCATACCCACGAAGCGACTCAGCAACCCCATATTGGACAAGGTGTTGATCTGCTTCTCCATGCCATCGAGCTGGTCCAGAAACCACCAGGCCGAACCGTACTGCATTTTGCCCGCGACGCTGCCGTCGTTGTAGTTGCCGACCATCGTAGCCATGACCTCATTGTCGGCGGGGTTGAGGTTGTAGACGATCGTCTTGGCAAGCTGGTCGGTGTCATCGAGGGTATTGAACAGGTGCGCCATACCGCGGGCCTGACTAAAGTCGCCAATGCTGTCCACGCCGGCATCTGCCCCGAGGTGGCGCAAAATGCGGCTGTTGTTGTTGCGTAGGGCACCCAGGTGAAACTGTTGCGTCCAGCCCAGGGCGTGGTAGCGGCGACCCAGCTCCACCAGTAAAGCCGTCTGGAACTTACGGGCCGCCTCGGGAGAAACTTGCTTTCCGGTCGTGCGGCGGAAGGCGAAGGTCTTCTCCAGGTCCGCGGTCTTGTAGTCGACGGCGTAGAGTTGAGTGAGGCCGTGGTCAGAAATCCGGCAGCCCAGCGCGTGGAAGTATTCGATGCGGGTCATTAAAGCCTGCAGAAGATCGTCGTAGTTGTTGATCTCTTGACCAGCCGCTTGCGCTAGGGAGTCGATGTATTGATTGTAGCCGTCGGCGCGGATATCCATTGATTTGTCCGGGCGGAAGGTGGGGAACACCTTCGTTCCCCAGTCAGCCTCGCCGCTGAGCTTGCGGTGGTGCTCCAGGCTGTCGGTCGGATCGTCCGTCGTGCAAATCACCTGTACGTTCATTTGTCCGATGAGCCCGCGTGCGCTGTTTTCCGCTTCCTGTAGTTGCTCGGTGCAGTTGTCGTACACGCGATCGGCATTGTCGAGCCCCAACAATCCCGCTACGTCAAAGTACCGGTCCAGCTCCAGGTGCGACCAATGGTACAGGGGGTTGCGCATGGTGTAGGGCAGGGTGGCGGCCCAGTTGCGGTGCTTTTCCCGGTCGGAGGCGTCGCCGGTGATGCCGGATTCCGGGATTCCATTGGCCCGCATGGCGCGCCACTTGTAGTGGTCGCCCCGCAGCCATACCTCGGTCAGGTTCGCAAACTGGTGATCGGTGGCGATGCGCGCGGGCGGCAGGTGGCAGTGGTAATCGATAATGGGCGTGCCCGCCGCGTAGTCGTGGTACAACTCTCGTGCCGCGGCACTCCGAAGTAGAAAGTGCTGGTCGACGATGGGGTTCTGGGCTTGGGTGTTGATCATCGGCTGCCAATATAGGCATCTACACTTTGCGCGCCGGGGCCCGCCCAGTATTGTGCGTCATTTTAACGCGAAAGCCTCACTCTTTTACCGATCCCTTTGCCGTCGGCTTTCTGCGCGGACCCCGCCGGCTGCCGTGCTTGGCAAAAACCGCCTCCGTGATCTCTCGGCCACCGGGCCGGAACTTGAGGTCGCCCAGCAGCTTTTTATAGGCCCTCGCCCGGGCAATCCTATCGACCACTACCGGGGGGTAGTCGCCGATCCCCACCCTGGGGTCGCGCTTCTCAATTTCCTTTGCGGGGAACGGCCGCAGTTCCGGTACCCAGCGGTGTACAAATACGGCTTCGGGGTCGTGGTCGAGCATTTGCTTGTCCGGGCTATACGTACGCAGCGTGTTGATGCCCACCAGGCCCGCCTGCATCTGTAGTTGCGCCAGATGGATGCCCGGTTCGTAGTCCGTGTAGTGGCGTGCCATCACCTTGTCAATACTCCTGAAGTCAAGGTGCAGCAGGTGGGTCGCGGTACTGGTCAGCATGGCCCGCATACGAAAGTTGATGTACCCCGTAGTGGCCATACAGCGCATACAGGCATCGACCATGGGAAAGCCGGTCTTGCCCTCCGACCAAGCCTGCAACAGCCCCGGGTCGTTCTCCATTACTAAGTCATGAAAATTTGGGTTGAGCGGCCGGTGTTCCATTTCCACTTCGGACTCTAAGCGCTGCGTAAAGTGGTCATGCCAGTGCAAACGGCTGAGGAAACTGCGCAGATTGCGGGCCATCACCTTGGCTTCCACGGTGCCAGTTTCCGCCAATTCCAGCAGGTGGGTAGTAACGCACTGGTAGGCGGTCCGCACCGATAGCGTACCCCAGGCAAAGTGTACGCTCAACCGACTGCAGTGGTAAAAAGCCAGGTTCGGCGACGACATGCCCTTGCTGTAGTTAACGGCACGATAATTTATAAAGGTTGACAGCGTACGCTCCGCAGCGGTTTCCGAGACGGGCTGTACGTAGCGTTGCTGCGCTTCACTCAGCGGCAGATCGAACATATCCGGATTCAGTGGACCGGGCGTCTTGTGTCCAAACCAGGCAGGATTGGGAAGCCAAATATCTTCGGGCGGGGACGCGGGTGGGGTACTGATGGGAATCTCCAGTATTTGAGGACGTGAAGTATAGGTATCCAAAGGGTCACTATACTCCTTCGGGATTTTCAGCTTTTGCAAGTCACCGGGGACGGGTAGTGCCGGCCGGTCCATAAATTTCTTCCAGTCCTTGTGGCGACGATCGCGGTTCACTTCGCCCCGGAAGACACCCGTCTGCTGGTGTTCCTGCCAGTCTACGCCGTGTGCCTCACACCACTGCGCCACCGCCAGATCGCGTTGGTAAGTGCGGTTACCGCCGGTTTCCTGATGGCTGACGAGGTGGGTGATGGGTTTTAGCCCGTGTAGCTCATCAAGAAGTTGAACTACCTCCACGGCGGCAAAGCCGATCTGACCACCCCCCTGCTGGATCTTTCCGGCCAAGTCGTTGAAGGCATCGCACTGCGCGTGTAGGTGAAATGCGCTGGTTTCGGGTGCGGTCACGGCAGAGGGCTCTAGAATAAACAGCGGTGCTACCGCTCCGTGCGCGGATAGCGCGGCCGTAAGGGCCGGGTTGTCGGCAAGCCGGAAATCTCGCTTGAGCCAGTAAAGGCAATTGGTGGGCATGCTGGTAGTACGGGCCGGGCCGGATAGAATGTTCGATAAGTAGGCATGGGCAATCCTCCGCCCGTGGTAACCCGCCGGCGAACGGCAAGTTTGATTAGTCCTGAGCCTCCGCCCACATGACCTCCAGGTTTATGTCGCGCAGCCGGACCCCATACCGCCATTCGGGGGCCTTCGGGATCGTCACGGTCTTGGCCTTCAGGTCCTCCAGGGAAGTACCCTGCTTGCACTCCTTGCGCACGTAATCGCGGAGGGCCGAAAGGTAATTCTCGAAGGACTTGAGGTCTTCGTGCGTACCGGTCACCGGATAACTTTCGGCGGCGTGACCGAAGACGTAGCGAGTGTCCTTATCGTAAGCCTTGCGCACCTTGCGCATGACGTGTGCCCAATTCGTAAGGTTACCGCCCGCTCTTACATCGATGTAGGGGAAGCGCCGGTTGAACAGCAGATCGCCGAGGTGGGCTACGTTCGCGTTCTCAAAGTGGATGATGGCATCCCCCCCGGTATGGGCGGGACCGAAGTGGCGGGCCGTTACGCGTTCCTCTCCGTCGGCCAGTCCCATAGTCCATTCGTCCGTAAAGGTGGTAGTGGGCAGGGGCAGTGCCTCGCCCTCCGTACGCTGGGCTTCGTTAAACGCCAGGTTTTCCTTGGCGCGGGCGTGAATTACGTACTGTTTAGCCAGCGGCGCCACTACGCCATTTCCTCCGGTATGATCGCCGTGGTGGTGGGTATTGATCAGCAGTTCCACGCGCTCGCTGCCCTGCAAAGCCGTGTGAAGAAACTCCCGTGCGGGCCCGGGATATTGGGTGTCGACCACCACGCCACCCTTCCCCGTGGTGGGCAGGTAAAATCCGATCGTCCCGCCCCGATCCGTGTAGTAGCCAACGTTATTTCGGATGAGTTCGACGCGACCGCTTGCCCGCGCACGCGGGTAGGCCAGCAACCGGGCAATTGGGCTACCGAGGGTGAGCAGGGAGGCGGTGGTTAGGAATCGGCGGCGTTGCATGGGTGTCGAGTTTAGCGGAAGATACGCTAGGGTAGGGGGCGGGCTCGGCAGCAGGTGAAGGAGAGATCTCCGGACAGCACAAACTTCAAACATTTTATACTTTTTCAAAGCTTCCGTACCTTACGCCCCTATGACTGTAACCCTGCTCCGCTGCGACGCCCTGCGGCCCGATAAACGCGCCATCTCCCGCACCATCGAAGATATCGCCGACGAGGTGGACTCCAACTTAGCGGCTGAATTGACCGCTATAATGCTGGCCGGTAGTCCCGTAGAAATCGAAGTTTCCTTCAATAACAGCTCCGCTTACCGCGCACTCCGTAAACTGGATATCGAGTACGAGATCGAGGAGTAATGGATAAAGTACGCATCGACAAATGGCTCTGGGCCGTTCGCATCTTTAAGAGCCGGACGCTGTCCGCCGACGTCATCAAGAAGGGAAAAGTGCGCCTCAACGGCGTTCCAATCAAGCCCAGCAGCAACGTGACCGTGGGCGATCGCTTGCAGGTGCAGAAGGAGGGCTTCAACCTAGACCTGGAGGTCGCCAAGCTGCTCAACAAACGCGTGGGAGCCCCCCTGGCCGTCACCTGCTACGTCAACCACACCACCCGAGAGGAGATGAACAAGTACAAGGACTGGTTCGTCGGGAAAACCCAGGGCGAATTTCGGGAGAAGGGCGCCGGCCGGCCGACCAAGTTAGAGCGGCGGACCATTGACCACTTCAAGGAGGACATGCTCTGGGACGACGAGTCCGAGCGGGGTGAATAGCTTCTTCCGGGGCGCACGCTGGCACGGACCGGGTGGTTCTCCGGCAATCTGCGCAATCCCCACCAAGCGCTTACCTTCGCCCCTCAACCTTTGTCATGCCCCAAGCGGAACCCGTCGGCGTTATCGGGGCCGGTACCTTTGGTACGGCCATGGCCAACCTGCTGGCCCTCAACACCGACGTGTTCGTATACAGCCGCAACCTCGAACTGGCCGACCGCCTCAATCGGGAACGTTTCCGCTTCGGTGTCAAACTGCATGATCGGATTACGATCGTCAGCGATTTCAGCCAGGTAGCAAATCAGTGCCAGCTCATCTTCCCGATCGTTCCCTCGAACTCCTTCCGCAGCATGATGCGCAGCATCACCGACCACCTGCGTCCCAATCACCTGCTCATTCACGGTACCAAAGGGCTGGACGTCACCGGCATCGCAGAAGATGACATTCGCCGCCAGGGGATCGAGCGCAAGAACGTCCATACCATGACGGATGTCATTCGCGAGGAAAGTGTGGTCGTCCGGGTTGGCGCACTCACGGGGCCGAACCTGGCGCGGGAGCTCCT
Source organism: Lewinellaceae bacterium (assembly GCA_963710195.1). Taxonomy (GTDB): domain Bacteria; phylum Bacteroidota; class Bacteroidia; order Chitinophagales; family Saprospiraceae; genus Neolewinella. The sequence continues at coordinate 404,263 of CAVPZF010000008.1, read as the reverse complement.
TGACGGTCAGCCCTCCGCATCGGTCATCGCCAGCAAATTCGACGAGGTGATTGACCGGGCCCAGCTGGTGCTGGCCTCTCACCAGCTTCACGTCTTCGGCACCCACGATATGTTGGGGGCAGAGCTGGCCGGCGTACTGAAGAATGTGATTGCCCTCGGCTCGGGCATCCTCAAGGGCGTAGGCTTGGGCAAAAACATTCAGGCTATGCTCATTACGCGCGGATTGGTTGAAATGGTCCACTTCGGCCAGGCCCTGGGGAGCGACAAACGGGCCTTCTTCGGTACGGCCGGCATTGGCGATCTGATTGCCACGGCCACCTCAAAGAAGAGCCGCAACTATATGTTTGGCTACCGCATCGGCTCCGGCGAACGGCTGGAGGAAGTCGCGGCGACCAGCCAGGAACTCGCCGAAGGAGTTCGGACGCTGATGATCACCCGCCACCTCGCCCGAAGTATGCGCCTGCGGGTGCCCATCACGGAGATGCTCTACCAAATCGTTTTTGAGGCCTATCCCGTAGAGGAGGCTATGAACTACCTCATCACCTACCCCTACGACGTCGACGTTGATTTCCTTTAATCCCGCCGCATGAACCTAAAGAACTTCCTGCCCCACCTCCTCGCCGTCGCCGTATTCGTCGCCACCGTAGTCGTGCTGTTCTTGCCCCACTTCCAGGGCAAGTCGCTTCAGCAGGGCGACACCGTGCAGTATCGGGGCGCGAGCAAGGAATCCACCGATTATCGCAAGGAAACGGGGGAGCGGACCAACTGGACCAATTCCATGTTCGGCGGCATGCCCACCTACCAGATTTCGGCTGTCCGGGAGGGCAATCAACTGAAACTGGCCGACCGGGTTTTCCATGGCTTTATGGGTGGGCCGGCCGGCTACGTCTTCTGCGGCATGTTAACTTTTTACTTAATGATGGTCTTCCTGGGCGTCAGCCCCTGGCTGGCCGTTGCGGGGGCGATCATGGCGGGTATGGCTACGAACAACATCGTGCTCTACCAAGCCGGCCACGTCAGTAAGGTGGGGGTCATCATGTACCTGCCCCTCGTCGCGGCGGGCGTGTTGCTGGCCTTCCGTCGGCGCTACCTCCTGGGGGGAGCCGTGTTCGCCCTGGGCATGGGGCTGTCCGTCCTAAGCAACCATCCGCAGATGCTCTACTATTTTGGGCTGACGCTACCCTTTCTGGGGACGGGTGAATTCATTCGGCACTACCAGGCGAAGCGTTTACCCGTGTTCGGCAAGGCGATGGCGGCGCTGCTCGTCGGGCTGGCACTGGCCCTCGGGGCGGGTGCGAGCAACCTACTGACCACTTCGGAATACCTGCCCCAAACCATTCGGGGGGGGGCGGTTTTATCCGGTCCGACCGCCGGGGCGGATAAGCCGACTGCCAACACCACGCAGCACGGCGGCCTGGACTGGGAGTACGCCATGGCCTGGAGTAACGGTTTCAAAGACGTACTATCTACCTACGCCCCCCTGGCGGCGGGCGGCGGTAGTGGGCAAGAGGTGAGCAAACAATCCAACTTCGGCAAGGCCATGACCCGGGCGGGTTTCCAGTTGCCGGCCACCTTCGGTGCTCCCCTCTACCACGGCAGTCTTCCCTTTACCGAAGGCCCCATCTACCTCGGGGCGGTGGTTTGGGCACTCTTTCTGTTTGGGCTATTTACCGCCTCGGCTACCGTCCGTGTGTGGCTAGCCGGCGGCACGGTACTAATCTTTCTGCTGAGCCTGGGAAAGAACGCCGAGGGCATCAACCGACTGCTTTTTGATCACCTCCCCCTGCTGAACAACTTCCGCACGCCTAACTCCGCCCTCAGCGTGGTCACCCTCCTGATGGCCGCCCTGGGTATCCTTGGCATTCACCGCTGGTGGGCTACGCGCGCTACCGACCCCCTCCTGGCCGGCCGGCAGTTGCGTCTGGCCGGTGTGGTGGCGGCCGGCGCGGGGGTAGTCGTTGTCTTGCTCGGGTTTATCCTGGACTTCTCCAGCGTGCAGGACGCCGCTCTTCTCACCCGCTTTACCGGCGGGCAGGGTGATGTCGGTCAACTTGCCGGAGCCCTCGAATCCACGCGGGCGGAAGTGTACTTCGACGATGCCATGCGCAGCCTCCTCTTTGTGGGGCTCACCTTTGGCGGTTTATACCTCCTCTGGAAGGGGACGCTCTCCCTGACGTGGGTCGCCGTAGCAATCGGTGTGCTTGGCGCGGCGGACTTCGCCGGGGTCAATTCCCGCTACCTCTCCCACGCCGACTTTAAACCCACGCGGGCGGTGGTGAATGCCATTCAGCCCAGCGCGGCGGACGAACAAATCCTTCAGGATCCCGATCCGAACTACCGCGTACTCAATCTTTCCCGCGCACTCGACCAGGACGCCTTCACCAGCTACTTCCACAAAAGCCTAGGGGGCTACTCGGCGGCCAAACTGCGGCGGTATCAGGACCTGATCGACGGTTACCTCCGCGAGCGGGACCCCCGCATCATCAACCTGCTCAACACTAAATACTTCCTCATCCCCGGGGAGAACGGAGAGCTGCGGGCCCAGCAGAATCCCGATGCCTTCGGCAACGCCTGGTTGGTCCATGACCTTCAAGTGGTGGACGGCGCCGACGCGGAGTACTCCGCACTCGGGACGGTGGAAGACCTGCGGCGTACGGCTATCGTGGAACGTTCCTTTGCACCCGCGCTTGCCGCCCTCAATCCGACGGGACAGGGGAGCATCCAACTGACGTCCTACGCGCCGAACCGGCTGGCCTACACTTTTCAGTCCCCCGGGGAGCAGCTGGCGGTCTTTTCGGAGATTTGGTACGGCCCCGATCTGGGGTGGACGGCCACGATCGACGGGGCCCCTGCGGAACTCCTGCGAGCCGACTACGCCCTACGTGCCCTCCGGGTGCCGGCGGGGGAGCACGAGATCGTGATGACCTTCGCCCCCTCGTCCTTTGCCCTCGGGCGTACCATCTCGCTGATCTGTAGCGTTCTGACTCTACTGGCCGTCATCGGCGCGATTGCTTACCCCTACCTGAAAGGGGGCGGGGGCCCCGACAACCTACGGGGCGTCCGGGCGGGCGGCGCAGGTGTAGGGCCAAGCAAGTCGCTACGCCCATGATCAATTTTTACTCGCCTTCAGTCCTTTTGCTTTCTCTCCTGCTGGTGCTCACCGGCAGCAGTTGTGAGGAGGAAGTGCTGCAAGTTTTGCCAGCCAGTTCCGACTTGGAGTGGTACTTCCCGCTTGAGCTCAACCGGTCTTCTTACTACCGGGTAGACAGCATCGTACTTATAAGTACGGTCACGGGCATCCGCTACGATACGGCTAGCGTGGAAGCTCGCGAGACCCTCATGGAGCGCTACGTAGGGGTGGACGGTCAGACCATCTACCGCGGGGAACGCTGGGAACGGCGCGACGAAGCGTCTCCCTATACCTTTAAACAGACCTTCACGCTCAGCACAACGGCACGCACCGCCACCCGCAGCGAGGATAATTTGACCTTTACTAAGCTGGTGCTACCGCTGCGGGAGGGAAACACCTGGAACGGCAATGCCGCCTTCGACGAGGGCCGCTCCGTACCCGTTGGTGGGGAGTTCCTCGACGTGTATAAAGGGTGGCAGTACACGTACCGCACGGTAGGTTCTTCCGCTACCCTTAGCACGGGCCTCCGTGTAGACAGTCTGGTCGTTGTAGAACAGGCGGCGGTCGATAACCTCATCGACTTACGTACGGCCAGGGAAAGCTACGCGCCTGGTCTCGGGCTGGTGGACCGCTTCCTGGACGCCCGCCATACCCAGTGCAAGGTGTGCTGCGGCGGTGATACGGCACCCTGCGGAGATTTGCCCTGGGACGAAAAGGCGGAAAAGGGCTACATCATCCGGCAGACCATGATCCGCCGGGAATGAATGAACGGATCGCCTACCGCGTTTCGGTTGGTGTCCTGGCAGTACTGCTGCTGGGCTCCGGTGTGTGGTATTTACAGCGCATGCTCTTCGTTGACCCCGCCTTCATTACCCTGGAGTTGATCCTTACCGATTCGCTCTTTATCATGGAGCGCCGGTACGGGTCGTTCATCACCCACCTCGTGCCCCTCCTAGGAAGCCGGATGGGGATTCCCCTCCCGGGAATTTTGTTTTTGTACTCGATCAGCTTCTACGTGTTTTACCTCGCCGTGGCGCTCATCGTCGGGCGGGTCTGGAAGCAGTACGGGTTGGTTACACTCTTCGTTCTGTACCTGACGCTGATGGTGAGCGACGGTTACTTTTGGCCCAATAATGAAATTCACCAGGCCGTGGCCTGGATGCTGCTCTTTCTCGGCCGGTACTTCTCCCGGCGCGGTCAGGTGTTGCACTGGTACGACCACCTCCTGCTGGTACCCCTGGTCTTTCTCGCGGCAAATACCCATCTCTTAGTAGCGGCACCGCTTGCATTTCTCTGGGTGTACCTCCATCTGGCTTACGCAAGCTCCTATCGCGCGTTACTTTCCCGGCGGGTGCTGCTCTACACGGGACTGGTCGCGGCGGCAATCGGCCTGCGCTATTGGATGAGTGTGGAGACAGGCTATGACAGCGGTAAGCTAAGTGCGATGGGCACCCTCGATCTGGAGCGTGTGTTGGCGACTTTCCGGTCCGGACACGCAGCAACCCTGTATCGCCTGTTCCAAATCAACTACTGGGTGCTTCTCCCCCTCCTGTTGGCGGGGATTTACGGGACGGTGCATACCCGCAAGTGGTGGTTGCTGCTGCCGGTATTCGGCGCTTCACTCGGCTATTTCATCCTAGTATGCTCCGTATTTTCCAGTGGCTATGGCCGAGAGTATATCTTTTATTTTGAGAGCGAATGGCAGGGCCTATCCCTCATTCTTGCTACGCCCTTCGTGATCCAGTTTCTGCCGCTTCTTTCGAGCCGCCACACCGCGGCGGGCGTGGTGCTCGTGGTCTTTGCTGTCCGCCTGGTTTACATCGGAAACGGGTTTACCTACTTTGATACTCGACTAAGTAACTTGGAAGTATTGAATGCATCCGTGCGGGAGTTCGGCAAGGAAAAGGCTCTTTTAATCCCGGCACAAAGATTGTCTCCCTACTTCGGGATGTCCTGGGGGCTGCCCATAGAAACGTATTTCCGGTCGCTGGTAGACGGTGACCCCAGGCCCGTCACGGTGAAGAATAGTGATGGGGTTAAGGATGACGGCGGTGGGCGCTATTTTTTTTCTTCCTTCCGCCTGGTGTCCCCGGAGGTCATGCCACCCCAGTACTTCCCCTTCAACCAGGATATTGAATACCGGGTGCTTTCGGAAACGGAACTGGCGGAAATCACCACCCGGCTGCGCCCGCTGCCGAAGTAAGGGGGCGGGACGGCCCTCGCCCGTCAACCTTTGCACCTACCCGAGCTTTTATCTACCTTAGCCAGCGAATTTTCGCTAAAAGATCATGCCATGACAAAAATGACCAATCGCCACATCCGCCGCGTCGCCGTTCTGGGCTCCGGCGTAATGGGCTCCGGAATCGCCTGCCACTTCGCGAACGTGGGACTGGACGTGCTGATGCTCGATATCCTGCCCCGCGACATGGAGGCTTCCCAGACCAATCCCGCCGTACGCAACTCGGTGGCCACCCTGGCCCTGCAGACGGCCATCAAGTCCAAGCCCGCCCCGCTCTACAAAAAAGATTTCGCTAAGCGCATCACGGTCGGCAACTTCACCGACGACATGGACAAACTGGGCGGCTACGACTGGATCATCGAAGTGGTCGTCGAGCGGCTGGACATCAAGCAAAAGGTACTCGGCCAGGTCGATCAGGTGCGGCGCAAGGGGAGTCTGATCACGACGAATACCTCCGGCATCCCCATCCACCTGATTCAGGAGGGGATGAGCGAAGACTTTCGTCGGCACTTTTGCGGCACCCACTTCTTCAATCCGGCCCGCTACCTGCGCTTGTTCGAGATCATTCCCGGTCCGGATACCACGCCCGAGGTGCTCGATTTCTTCATGCGCTACGGCGACCTATACCTCGGTAAGACCACGGTCATGGCCAAGGACACCCCGGCCTTCATCGGCAACCGCATCGGCGTGTACAGCATGGCCAAGATCTACGCCCTTACCGACGAGCTTGGCCTGCGCATCGAGACCGTGGATAAACTGACCGGCCCCCTGCTCGGACGGCCTAAGACGGGCACCTTCCGGCTCGGCGACCTGGTGGGTCACGATACGGCCGCCCACGTCATGACAGGTATTCGCGACAACGCCCCTGACGACGAGGCGGCGGCGGTCATGAATATCCCGAGCTACTACCAATTCCTGATCGACAAGAACTTCCTAGGCAATAAGTCCGGACAGGGCTTTTACAAAAAAGTGGTGGATGCGGAGGGCAACCGCCAGATCCTGGGTCTCAACCTCAAGACCCTGGAATACGAGGCCAGTGAGCGTGAGGACCTGCCAACCCTCAAGCTCGGTAAGCAGATTGACGATCCGAAACGCCGTGTGGCGGCTCTGTTTCAGGAGTCGGACAAGGGGGGCGAGTTGATCCGCCGCAGCTTGGCTGGGCTGTTTGCCTATTCCGCCAACCGCATCCCCGAGATCAGCGATGACATCTACAGCATCGACGATGCCATGCGCGCCGGCTACGCCTGGAAGATGGGCCCCTTCGAGTACTGGGACGCCGTCGGGCTGCAGGCCGGCATCGAGGCCGCCGAGCAGGATGGCAGCACCATCCCGCAGTGGGTAAAGGACATGCAGGCTGCCGGCCACGACACTTTCTACAAGCAGGAGAACGGCAAGCTGAAGTACTACGACATCGATTCTCAGACTTACCAAGTTAAGCCCGGTACGGAGCAGTTCATCCTCCTCGACAGCCTGCGGGACCGCAAGCCAGTCTACCAGAACAGCGAAGTCACCCTGCACGACATCGGCGACGGGGTGGCCTGTCTGGAATTCACCAGTGCCTACAACAGCATCGGCGAGGGGGTGCTGCGTGGTTACGAGGAAGCGATCACGAAGCTTGAGCAAGAAGGCTGGCGCGGGATGGTGCTAGGCAACAACGCCGACAACTTCAGCGTCGGCGCCAACCTCATGATGATCGCCCAGCTGGCCTACCAGCAAGAATTCGACGAGCTCAATATGGCCGTCAATCTATTCCAGCAGAGTGTGATGCGGCTGCGGTATTCCTCCATTCCGGTCATCGCCGCTACCCAGGGCTACGTCTTCGGGGGCGGCTGTGAAAGCCTGATGCACTGCGACGGCGGGGCCGTCGCGGCGGAAAGCTATATCGGTCTCGTAGAGGCCGGTATCGGGGTAATCCCCGCCGGTGCCGGCACTAAGGAATTTGCCCTTCGCACCAGCGACAGCTTTGTCCCCGGCGACGTGATGATTCCAACACTCATCGAGCGCTTCAAAACGATCGCGATGGCCTCGGTATCTACCAGTGCTTCGGAGGCCTACGACTACGGTTACCTCATCAAGGGCCGGGATAAGGTAGTCGTCAATAAGGACCGCAACATCGCGGAAGCTAAACGCATGGCCCTCGATCTCGCCGACGACGGGTACACCATGCCCCAACGGCGGGAAGACGTTACCGTCCTGGGACGGGGAGGCTTGGCTGCGCTCTATGCCGCGGCCAATGAGCTCAAGCGGGGACATTTCGCTAGCGAGCATGACATCAAGATTGCCAAGAAGATCGCCTGGGTACTCTGCGGCGGCGACCTGACCGGCACCCAGCAGGTCAGCGAGCAGTACCTGCTGGACATCGAGCGCGAGGCCTTCCTCAGCCTGTGTGGAGAACAGAAGACGCTGGCCCGTATCCAACACATGCTGCAGACCAACAAGCCCCTGCGTAACTAATTCCCCAACTCCTAAAAAATAACGATCATGAAAGAGGCATATATAGTCAGCGGATACCGCAGCGCCGTAGCGAAAGCCGGACGGGGTGGATTTAAAAACTTCCGGTCCGACGACCTGGCCGTCCGCGTCATCCAGCACCTATTCGAACAGAACCCTAACATCGATCCCCATGTCGTCGACGATGTATTCGTTGGCTGCGCCAATCCGGAGGGAGAGCAGGGGCTGCAAGTGGGTCGCCAGATCAGCCTACGCGCCCTCGGCAAGCCCGTGCCCGGCGTCACCGTTAACCGCTATTGCGCCAGCGGACTCGAGACCATCTCCATGGCCGTCGCCAAGGTGAAGGCTGGTATGGGCGAGTGCTACGTGGCCGGCGGTGCGGAGAGCATGAGCCAGATTCCCATGACGGGGTACAAGCTGGCCCCCAGCTACGAAGTGGCCAGCACCACCCCCGACTACGTGGTGAGCATGGGCATCACCGCCGAGGCGGTCGCTAAAAAGTATAAGGTTACCCGGGAGGAAGCCGACCAGTTCGCCGTCCGCAGCCACGAACGGGCGGCGGCGGCCATCGATCAGGGCTGGTTCCAGGACGAGATCGTCCCGATTACCATTGAAGAGGTGTTCGTCCAGGACGGCAAGCGGCAGACCTCCAGCCACACCGTTTCGGTGGATGAAGGCGTACGGCGCAGCACCAGCATGGAAGCCCTCGGTAAGCTGCGGGCCGTATTCCAGGCGGGTGGCGTCGTGACGGCCGGGAATTCCAGCCAGACCAGCGACGGCGTAGCCTTCGTCATCGTCATGAGCGGCGAAATGGTTAAGCAACTCGGCCTGGAGCCGGTGGCGCGTCTCGCTAGCTGTTCGGTTGGCGGCGTAGATCCGCTGTACATGGGCATCGGGCCCTGTGTGGCCATCCCCAAGGCTCTCAAGCAGGCCGGTCTGCAACTGCAGGATATTCAGTTGGTAGAACTCAACGAGGCCTTCGCTACCCAGTCCCTGGCCGTCATCAAGGAAGTCGGCCTGGACCCGGAGATCGTCAACGTCAACGGCGGTGCGATCGCCCTAGGACATCCCCTTGGCTGCACCGGAGCCAAGCTCTCCATCCAATTGTTCCACGAAATGCGGCGCCGCAACTTGAAGTACGGCATGGTCACCGCCTGCGTCGGGGGCGGGCAGGGCATCGCCGGCATCTACGAACTCCTGTAGGCCCTAAGCGCGGTTCCTCCACTCATTGATCCACTGCAGCCCTTTGTTTGAGTTTGGCTGAAAGCAGGTGGTGAGTGGCTTACGCGCAATGCTGTTCCGTGTCCGAATGATTGGCCACACGAAGTGACGGTCAACCCCAGAGCGGGCAAAATCTTAGGGTTTTGCCCGCTTTTTCGATCCCGTAAGCGGGTGAAACTAAGGGCGGAAACCCGTGTTTGCAGCGGAATGATCAGCTTCTTCTTTTCAACCCTTGCCTCGGTGTTTACTATGACCAATCCGCTCGGGGCGGTGCCGATGTACCTCACGCTGACGGACGACTACTCCACCAAAGAGCGCTCGCAGACCGCCCTGCGAACGGCGGTGTACACCTTTGCCATCCTGGTGGTGTTCTTCTTTGCGGGCACCTTTATTTTGAGCTTTTTCGGCATAAGTCTGAACGCCCTGAAGATCGCCGGGGGCCTCATCATCGTCAATGCTGGCTATGGCTTGCTGAATAATAAATCTGAACGCCGCCGCATGACGCACGCGATTGAGGAGGAAGCCCAGGCGAAGGACGACATCAGCTTTACCCCCATGGCCATGCCAATGCTCTCCGGACCCGGCAGCATCTCCTTTCTGATAGGACTTTCGGCGGGGGAACCCGACTGGGCCCAGAGTGCCGTTATCGTCGGTGCTATGGCGGTCTTGGCCATGGTCATCTTCGCCGTCCTTTATTACGCGCCCCTACTTTTTCGGCTGCTGGGGCGGGCGGGGTTAAGCGCCCTGAGTCGGATCATGGGATTCCTGGTCATGGCCATCGGAATCCAATTGCTCACCGTTGGCGTAATTAGTTTGGTGGGAGATACCTGGCCTCAGGTAGCCTTGACGCGTGAATAATTCGCACTTCCCCCCCTTAGCCCTCGTTACTAGACAAAACCCGCTAATGAAGACTACCCTGATCCTCGGGGCCACCCCGAACGTATCCCGTTATGCTTACCTGGCCGCCGAACGCTTGACCAGTCACGGTCACGAGATCATTCCAGTGGGCATTAAGGAGGGTAGGGTACAGGGCAAGAAAATACTGCACGGCAAACCTGACGTCCCGGAGATTGACACCGTCACTTTGTACGTCGGCCCCCAACACCAGGCTGAATATTACGACTGGTTGTTGCGCGTGGCGCCTAAGCGGATAATTTTTAATCCCGGCACGGAGAACGCCGAACTCATGAATTTGGCCCGCGAGAACGACATCGAAGTGGTTCGCGGTTGTACCCTGGTAATGCTCGCCGGCGGTTCCTTTTAATAACCATTAGCGTGCGCTCGGGTTAACCTAGAACAACAGATTATTCGTTCGCCCTGACGCCGCGAGGTAAACTCACTACATGACTCAAGATCATTTAATCACTGAACTCCAGGAAGAAAAGCCTTACGGCAAATTTACCAATATTGAAGTTTGGCCCGGCCGCCCCTACCCCCTCGGAGCTACCTGGACCTCCGCCGGTGTGAATTTCGCCGTGTTTAGCGAACGAGCCAGTCGGATCGACCTTTGTCTTTTCCGCAAGGAGAGCCCCAACAGCGAGGAGTACCGGATACGGTTGATGGAGCAAACGGACCAAGTCTGGCACTGTTTTATACCAAATCTGGAAACGGGCTGGCGCTACGGTTACCGCGCACACGGGGAGTGGAACCCCCAGGGGGGTAACCTATTCAACCCGAATAAGCTACTCATCGACCCCTACACGAAGGCCATCGACGGCACGATCGACTGGAACCCCGCGGTCTTTCCCTACCCCCTTAACGACCCGAGTCCCAACCGGTACCTGACCATGGATAAGCACGACTCCGCTCCCTTCCTTACCAAGGGCGTGGTGATCGACCCCTCCTACGACTGGGAGGGCGACGAGCTGCTGGAAACCCCCATGCACGAAACAATCATCTACGAGATGCACGTCAAGGGGCTCACGCAACTGAATCCCGACGTGCCGGAGGAACTCCGCGGGACTTACGCCGGACTCGCGCACCCCGCCACCATAAAGTACCTTAAAGACCTGGGCGTAACTGCGGTGGAATTGATGCCGATCCACCACTTTGTCCAGGACAGTCACCTAGTCGACAAGGGCCTCAGCAATTACTGGGGCTACAACAGCCAGAGTTTCTTTGCTCCCCACGCCGCCTACGCCGCTTCCGGTCAGGCCGGAGAACAGGTGAAAGAATTTAAGGATATGGTGAAGAGCCTGCACCGGGCCGGACTGGAAGTGATCCTGGACGTGGTGTACAACCATACTGCGGAGGGCAATCACTACGGGCCCATGCTCGGCATGAAGGGCCTCGATAACCAGGCCTACTACCGGCTTGTAGATGGCAACAAGCAGTTCTATATGGACTACACCGGGACGGGCAACACCGTGAACATGCTCCACAACCGTTCCCTGCAGCTGGTCATGGACAGCCTTCGCTACTGGGTCATCGAGATGCACGTGGACGGTTTCCGCTTTGATCTGGCCAGCGCCCTGGCCCGGGGACTCTACGAGGTGGGTAAACTGAGCACCTTCCTGGATACCATTCACCAGGATCCGGTCATTAGTCAGGTCAAGCTCATTGCCGAACCCTGGGACGTAGGACCGGGCGGCTACCAGGTGGGAGCTTTCCCCGTCCTTTGGTCCGAGTGGAATGGCAAATACCGCGATAGTGTCCGCGAGTTCTGGAAGGGCGACGCTAATGGGGTATCTGATCTGGCTTACCGGCTTACCGGTTCCAGCGACTTGTACGAATTAAGCGGTCGCCGACCCGCCGCCAGCATTAATTTCGTGACGGCCCACGATGGCTTCACCCTAAAGGACTTATACAGCTACAACGCCAAGCACAACGAGGCCAACGGCGAGAATAACCAGGATGGAGAAAGCCACAACCACAGCTGGAACTGCGGCGTAGAGGGGCCCACCGACGACCCAGAGATTAATAAACTCCGGCTGCGTATGCAGCGCAACCAACTCGCCACCCTGATCCTAAGCCAGGGCGTACCGATGATCTCCATGGGAGACGAGTACGGCCGTACGCAATCGGGCAACAACAATGCTTACTGTCAGGATAACGGCATTAGCTGGTTTGATTGGGAGTGGACCGCAGAGCAACGCGCGTTGCACAACTTCACCCGCGCGCTCATTGAACTGCGGCGCGACAACCCGGTCTTCCACCGCCGGCGATTCTTTAACGGACGCAAGATTCACGACAAGAGTATTGGCGATATCCTCTGGCTTAACCCCACCGGTCACGAAATGACCGACGAGAACTGGTCGGACGGCAACCAACTCAGCCTCGGTATGATCCTCAACGGGGAGGGCATGGACGAGTACGACGAACGGGGTCGCCGCATCAAGGACGACATCTTTATGCTAATCCTGAACGGCTACTGGGAGGGCGTGGAATTCACTCTGCCCGGCGTCAAGGAGTTCACCCAGTGGGAGTTGCTGGTTGACAGCCATACGAGTGAAGTTCCTGAAGACAAAACCTACCTGGCCGACGACAATTTCGTGCTTGGCCCACGCAGCATCTACCTTTTCCGCTTCAAACTGCGCCCCCAGAGTCAGCAAACCGGCGAAAAGCGCAAGGTCAATATTGTAGACCAGGTGCGTAAATTGCTGCAAATGATCCAGGAATAGTCCAACTTAAAACTACTTGCCGTGCAGTTGCTCACCCACACCCAGATCAATGCCAAGGTGACCCGCCTGGCCATGGAAATCCTGGAACGGAACACCGAGGAAAGCGAACTCTATATCCTGGGCATCAACAACCGGGGTATGGAGCTCGCCCGGCGGCTTACCCAGGAACTGCGGGCGATGTCGGAGTCCCCCCTTCACCTCTGGGCCCTGACCATTGATCCCCGCCAACCCCTGACCTCCGGGACAAGGCTAGATCACGACGTGCAAGGACTGGACGGAAAACCGGTGCTGGTAGTCGATGACGTAGCCAACACCGGGCGCACCCTCTTCTACGCCCTGGGGGCACTACAGGGGGTACTGCCGTCCAAGATCGAGGTGGCCGTACTGGTCGACCGTCGGCACAAGAACTGGCCAATCTACGTCACCTACAGCGGCATGATGTTGTCGACCACCCTGGGCGATAATATCCTGGTCAACTTCAGTCAGGAGAAGGATACGGCGATTTTGGAGTAAGCCGTGGTAAATGCGCTACAGGGTAATCCCCACGGTAAAGTAAAAGCTACGCGGAGCACTCGGTATGATGCCCGGCCCGGGATAGCCGGTGGCCCGACGCGTAAAGTAGCGGTGATCGGTCAAGTTGTTGACCCCGGTTTCCAGGAGCACCGCCTTCCAGCGGTACGCTAGGCTCAGGTCGGTTACGCCGTAGGATGGGACGGTTCCCACGATGCCGCTCTGGTTATCCGCTGGATCCTGGAGGGCGTTGCTAGCGTCAGTGAACTGCCTAGATAGGTAGCTGTGCTGCACCGACCCCAGGAGATTACCCAGGCCGAAGCGTACGCCCGCCCGGAGATTCAGATGGGGCATAAATTCCACTGTGTTGCCCACAACCCCCGCGATCGCCGACCGGGTGTACCGCGAATCGGTAAGACTGGTGTTGGCCCACGTCGTGAGCGAATAGGTGACTTCGCGAGAACTTTTCCCCTGCAATGCCTCCCATTCCAGCAACGATTCCAGGCCATAAAGCAGGGCGGAGCCGATGTTTCCCCGGCGGCGGATCAGCCGGCCCGTCTCCACCTCGGTGCCGTCGGCGCGCTGCCGCACCTCGGGGGCTAACACTTCACCCAGGCGGTCGCCGTAGCGGATGGCAAAGACGTTTAGATCGTAGCGCAGGGCGCCGGACGCTCCCCGTAAACCCGCGTCGGCCGTAAACCCCCTTTCGTCGCTGATGTTGGGGTCCACCACAAAACTGGGGTTGACCGTACGGATGTCGTTGTAGGTGACTGACCGGTAGTTTTCGCTGAAGTTGGCAAACACCGCTAATCGCTCACTACGGAGGTAGCTGAGTCCGATACCCAGTAGCAGCAGCTGCCGGGAAAACACTCGATTGTCAGAAAACGCTTCCTCGCGGATGGGATTGCCCGCTAGGTCGAAATCGATGCGATCGTAGGTGCCCCGACTTTCCGTGCGGATGTACTCATACCGGACTCCGGGAGTGACGCTGAAGCGGTCGTTGAACTGGAAGATGTGCTCGGCGAAAACCGCAACGTTGCGGTTAGGGAAGATGAAAGAAGATTGATTAGGGTAAGCGGGAAAGGCGTCCGTGGCCAGCGTAAAATTAGCATCCTCCCCCGCGGTTCCGGGACCTTGCACGGCGGAGTTCTCCGCGCGGTATACCTTGGTTCCGACGAGGGCTATCCCATCCAGCTGGCCGATTTGGTAACGGTGTAAAAGCCGTGCTTCCGCCCCCTCATTGCGGAAGCGGCCGATAAGGAGATCGCGGGGGGTCGTGGGATCGTCGGTCTGGCTGACCCGGTTGCTCCGGAAACCCACCGCCTCCCGACTGGCCGCCAGTCCGAAGAGGTTCAGGCTAAAGGCCGTCCGTTCGCTAAAGTCGTGGTCCAAACGCAGGCTCAGCAGCTGCCAGTCCACGGCAAACCAGTTGCGCGCGCGGTTGCTGCTGAGGGGATCTCGGTGGAATTGGGCGTCGGTCAGTCCACCGGCCTGCTGGGCCAGGTAGTTGAGGTAGGTATACTCAAGGCTGACGCGGGTCACCGGGGCCAGTTGGTAGTCCAGGTGGAGAAAGGCGTTGTGGGAGCGGAATTCGGAGTTTGGGCGGAAGCCATCGCCCCGCTTGTGGTTATATAGTCCATAATATCCCAGTTTCTTTACCTGCCCGCTCAGGCTGTTGAAGGTCGTGAGCAGCCCGTAGGAGCCCACCGTTTGCCGACTGATGAGCTCGAGGCTTCGCTGCCGGTTTGGTTCACGGAACACGAAGTTGACCAACCCGCCAAATTGCGTCCCATACTGCAGGCTGGCTGCCCCGCGAATCACCTCGACGCTACGTAGGGCTTCGGCCGGCGGGGTGTAGTAGCTCTCCGGATAGCCCAGTACGTCGGCACTGATGTCGTAGCCGTTCTGCCGGGTATTGAAGTTGGCCGAGCGGTTGGGGTCGAGCCCGCGACCCCCGATGCTGAGCTGCAGCCCGGCGTCGTCGCTTTCGTAGATGTTCAGGCCCGCGATCTCCGCGTAGATCTGTCGGGCCTGGTTGCTGGCCAGATTGACGGTCAGCGCGTCCAGGGTCACTACTTCCGTTTTTTTTCCGGCGTAGATAGCCGTGCCCTCGACGGCCCGCAACCGACTTAACGCTTCCCGCCCGCGCACTTCTGCGACGATGGTCACCGCACTCAGGTCCCGGCTAAGGGGCTGCAACCCGATGCGCACGGCAGGAGGATCCCCTGGCTGCAGGCTCAGTTGCCGGGTGGTATACCCCGCTGCAAAGGCAGTAAGGGTGTAGGTCAGGGCGTCTTGAGGCAGCAAGAGGGTGGCCTCTCCGCGGGGGTCGGTGCTCACCACCCGCCCGGTCTCGGCAATGAAGAGTTCCGCCCTAAAGATGGGGGCCGCGGCGGTATCCACTACGATCACGTTTACCGACCGCTGGGCGGAGAGCCCGATGGACAGCAGCAATCCATACACGAGAAAGCGACGCCTAAAATCCATAAATCGTGTGGTTGAACGGCAGCAACCAGCTCCCCGGCGGGCTGTGGGGAGAAACGGTCGCCAGGTCCGTATTGGGGTCCACGTACCGCTGGCTGAGGCGCCCGTTCAGGGCTACGTAGCTGTCCACAAACACCCGCGGGCGTTGGAAGCCAAGCTCCCGGTAGTGAGCGGCCAGGAAGTGGGCGTACTCCAGGATGAAGTCGGGTTGGGTAGCCAGTTGTTTTTCCTGGAATACCGTGAGAAACCGCCGGTTGTCTATTACGACCCGTCTATCCGTTCCAGCATCTTCCACCCGGAAGGAGGCCATCCCCGCCTTCTCCATCAGCATCACCCGCCAGGAAAATCGGTAGCCGTTCTCCGTCCAGAAGAGCTCCCCGGGCCGGGACACGTGACGGAGGGGGAAGACGAGGTGGAACACGAGCACCGTGCCGATCATGGCGCAGGAAAGCCCGGGGTAATTTTTCACTGGGCGATACGCGGTAAGCCGTCCCCGCAGCCACGTTTCCAGCTGGGCCAGGGGAGCAAGCACTCGCTCGTGTGCGGAAGCACCAAAGAAAATGGTCGCACTCACCATCATGATGAAGGGAAACATGCCAATCGGAAAGAGCACGCGTGTAAGGACGTGGAAGAGGACCACGAGGAAGAAGCCGAACACCCGCGTCCTCCGCGCAAGCAACAAAAAAGGGATCGCGAGATCGTAGGCCGCCCCGCCCCAGGCAAAGGCAAAGTGCACCCAACGTTGCTGCAGTAGGTCACCCAGTACCGGAATGCTGTAGTTGGCGGGTAGCCATATGGACAGCGGCTGAGCGTGGAACAGCCAATCGGAATTCAGTTTAGCCAGTCCGGCATAGCAGTACACCACGCCGACGAACAGCATGATCGACCGGGCGTACCAGGGACTCACCCCGCCACCGTCCCGGCGTAGGCCCGCGCGAAAACCGGCCGGGATCGGGACCCAAATCAGTAAAAACGAGAGCAGACTGACGAAGTAGTAGTGATTGAGGTAAGTGGTCTTGTCCATCAGCTCGATGTAGGTGAACCCAAGGAAAAAGAGGATCATAGCCACCCGGTACCGGTAGCCGACCGTGATGCAGGCCGCCGCGCATCCCGTTACCGCAAACAGCGCGTACGTCCACATACCCAGGGGCTTGACCCACTCGAAGTAGCGGTAGGAGAAAAAGAACTCCGGTTGTAGGTACAGCTTATCGATCCAGCCATTCGCCCAGAAGCGGACGAGGCTCATTAGCATCATCAGACCGAACCCGGTCCGGAGGACCACCAGGGGGGCGGCGCTAGTCTCCGTCTGCATCGACAAAATCTACATTGATCCCTAGGGCCTGCAGCATGTCCACCTTGAGTAGAATGACATTGGCCTGCAGCGCATCGTACAGTTGCAGCACCGGCGTTTGGTCGCGGGCTAGCTGGGTTGCGAAATCTTCGTGGAGCACCTCCGCGCGGTCGCGGGCGGTGGTGAAACCCTCGGCGATCCGGGTGCTCAGCAGGATGCCGTCGCGGGATACATCCAGGGCGTCGAGGTAGGCAGCCAAGCTGTTGCCGTCCCTAAAGAAGCGGTTGGCGGAAGCGAGTGCTTCCAGAAACAATTGCTTGCTCAGCCCGCCCTGGTAGGGTGCCTCCGCGAGCCCCGGCAGCGGCTGGCCGGAGAATACGCCCGCCGGAATACCCACCTTGCCGGCACGCAGGAACCGTTCGTAGTAGAAGATAAAATCGTTGACGGTGCGGTCGACCGAGGCTGTCGCGCTATTCCCGCTGGCGGCTACGTAACGGTCGCGGTACCCGTCGATCCACTGCTGCTCGGCTTCGGAGGATAGGGTATGTACGCGGGCGGTCAGGCGCTGGATGCTAGTGGCGTACGCGGCGGGGTCGCCGGTGCCGTGTAATAGGTAGTCTAGCGCCGGAAATCCCTGGATGTCGACATTGGAGGGCAGGGCCAGGTCGGTGCGGTCCCGGGCGGCAAGCCGCGCCGTGTCCGTGGGGTAGATGTTGAGCTGTTCCCGCAGGCGCAGGGTTTCGCCGGGGCCGGTCATGAAGGGTGCCAGTCGCTGCCAGGCCAGGTAGGCGGAGGTGAAGTCCTGGCGAAGCGCGGCGAGTTGGTCCGGAGCGGGGGTGGCCGCGTAGTCCGCCGCGGACTGATCAAGCCGCGCGGCTTCGGCCGTAAAGTCAGCGTAAGCCGGCAGGATGAAGTCGTCGGCCCAGTGCACCAGCATGGCCTGCCGGTCGAAGGAAGGGGTGGCCTCACTGGGACCGTCCTCACTTCCACAGGAAGTCAGTAAGGGAAGGGCTAGCAACAGTAGATAAAGTCGGTGCATGGGGCTTAGTTGGTCGCGTTCACGTAAGAGAAATCAAAGCGGCGGGCGACCTCGGCGGCGGCATCGCGGAGGGCGTCGGGCTCGACGGTCCAGAAGCCCAGCTTATCGGAACCGGTAATTTGCTCGAGCAAGGCCTGCGATTCGCTGCGCGAGAAGTAAGGGGAGCCGGTGGCGGGGTCGCGGGTGAATTGCAGGGCGTACACGAAGCCGTACCCCTCGCTCAGGCCGTGGAATGCCGCCTCGCGGGCCGGCTCGTTCTCCAGGGAAGCGGCACCCCGGTCGAGGTAGTAGACCGCCCGAATGGCCATCACCAGACTTAGGCCTCGCTGCAGGCGGGCGGCCTGTTGGTCCCGTACGTCGTACTGCCCGGCTACGATGGCGGCCCGCCCGCGCAGGTAGGCCTGAAAAACGTCATCAGCGATTCCGGCGAAGTCGGGGTCCGCCGCCACGCGCTCGAGGTATTCATTGAGAAACTGATCGGTGCTGCCCAGGGTGACCAGCGGAGCGGCGGGGTCGGCCGACAGACCCGCTAGGTAGCCGTAGGCCTCGTCCCAGTAGTGCTCCATCGCGGTGAAGTTAGTGCCGGGCACCACCGTCCCCGCGTCGTTGTCCTCCCGGTTACGGCCGGCGTCCAGTAGGGTGGGGCTGAGGTAGTTGTTTACCGACTGATCGAGCATGAGCGCGCCGATCATGGCCTTGGCCACTACCTGGTTGAGCTCTAGGCCGCGGGGATCGACGTAGTAAGTGCGGGTACCCGCGGCAATTTGCCCGGCCTGTCCCGGTGCCGCCACTTCCATCCACCGCGGAAAGACCATCGACACCTGGGCCTCGATCCAGCCATCGAAGTCGGCCCGTACCGCGCCGGCCCCGGTGGCGTTGGCCCCGAAGAGGTCGGCGCTGGCGGCCACCTTACTGCGGAGAGATTTGTCGGTGCCGTTCAGTGCGGGGTCGGTGAAGGGAGCTACCGCCTCCCCGTCGGGACCCGCGTTGCGGAACATATTCTCTAACTGGAGGGCGGTCGAGCTAGGATTGGTGAGGGCGGCTATCAATTCCTCAGCCATCCCGATGCGCAGCGTTTGACCGCTAAAATTGACGCTGCTCCGCCCGTCGCGGGAAAAGGAGTAGGTAGTGGGAACCTCCAAAGTGGTGGGTGGAGCTACCGCCGTGTCTTCGCAACCGGTGCAAGCTATGAACAGGACCAGGCCAAACCAGAAAGTACGCATGTGAAGTCGTTTATCTGTACTGAGTCTTAATAAGCGCAAATGTAGAGCTAGGCTGACGTGACTGCCAAACGGAGCGGCCACTATTTTTAAAAGGTCTAAATAAATGAAAGGGGTTTTACGTGTTCCTGACGTGGTCTCACATTCTCCCGCTGTGGGTTGGTGGTTTTCCGGCTACCGAGAATACTAACAAGATTGGGGGGAGGGCCTAAAAGCTTGGGCCGCAGGCGATCGGTAACCGGGAATGGCTTGCCGCTAAGTCGGTGTATCTTCCACCGCCCCAAAGCCTACCCTATGCTCCCAACCTACAAGAAGCGCTTCAAAAAAATACTCGTCGCCAACCGGGGCGAAATTGCAATACGTATCCTGCGCGCGGCCAGCGAATTGCAGATGCGCACGGTGGCTATTTATACGTTCGAGGACCGCTACAGCCTGCACCGTTATAAGGCCGACGAGAGCTACCAAATCGGTCCAGACGACGAGCCGCTGCGGCCCTACATCGACATCGAGGCGATCATCAAGCTCGCGAAGCAAAAAAATGTCGACGCTATCCACCCCGGCTACGGTTTTCTTTCGGAAAACGTGAACTTCGCCCGGGCCTGCCTGGCGGCGGGCATAGAGTTTGTCGGCCCCTCCCCCGACAGCATGGACCAGCTTGGGGATAAAGTGGCCGCCAAGGAGCTTGCCCGCCGCGTGGGCGTCCCACTGATCCAGGACAGTGACCGCGACATCTCCGATCCCGAGGTGGCCGTATCCGAGGCCGCCGAGATCGGGTATCCAGTCATCATTAAAGCCGCCGCCGGTGGCGGGGGACGGGGTATGCGGGTCGTGCGCAACGAAAAGGAACTGCGCGCCGAAGTGGTGGAGGCGAGTAGCGAGGCGGAAAAGGCCTTCGGAAACGGGACGATCTTCCTGGAAAAGTTTATCGAGAACCCCCGCCACATCGAGGTGCAGCTCCTGGGGGACCGCCACGGTAACCTGGTGCACCTGTACGAACGCGACTGTTCCGTGCAGCGCCGCTTCCAAAAGGTCGTCGAAGTAGCGCCTGCCACCAATCTCGCTCAGGAAACCCGGGATAAGCTCTACGCATACGCGCTCCAACTTGGTCGGGCGGTAAACTACTACTGCGCCGGCACGGTCGAGTTTCTGGTCGATCAGGACGAGTCTATCTACTTCATCGAGGTGAATCCCCGCATCCAGGTGGAGCACACCATTACGGAGGTGATCACCGGCATCGATTTGGTACGCACCCAGTTCCTGGTCACCATGGGGTACCGCCTCGATCACCCGACCATATACATCAAGGACCAGGCGGACATCCAGGCGAATGGCTTCGCTATCCAGTGCCGGGTCACCACCGAGGATCCCAGCAATAACTTTAAGCCGGACTACGGCACCCTGATCGCCTACCGCTCCGCCAGCGGAATGGGCATTCGGCTCGACGCCGGTTCCGCCTTTCCGGGGGCCATCATCTCGCCTTACTTCGACAGCCTGCTCGTGAAGGTCACGGGGTCAGGGCGTACCCTCAAGGGCGCGGCCGAGCGCCTGCACCGGGCGCTGCGCGAGTTCCGCGTCCGGGGCGTGAAGACCAACATCGGTTTTTTACTCAACCTGCTGGAGAACGAAGATTTCCAGGAGGGGCGCGCCACGGTCCGCTTCATCCCTGACCATCCGGAGCTGATGGAGCTGCCCAACTTCAAGGACCGGGGAACCCGCCTATTGCGCTACCTGGCCGACGTCATCGTCAACGACAACCCCGACGTCAAGGCCATCGACCAGAAGCGGAGCTTCCTCAAGCCGGTGGTGCCCGCTTTCGATCAGTACGGGGAGGTGCCGAAGGGCAGCCGCGACCGCCTGCTGGAACTGGGCCGCGATGGCTTCGTCGACTGGCTGAAGCAGGAAAACCGTATCCAGTACACCGACACCACCTACCGCGACGCCCACCAGAGCCTCCTGGCGACCCGGATGCGCATGATCGACATGCTGAACGTCTCGCGCAGCTACGCCCTCAACCAGCCGGGTGATCTGTTCAGCATGGAAGTGTGGGGGGGGGCCACCTTTGACGTGGCCCTGCGCTTCCTGAAGGAAGACCCCTGGCGTCGCTTACGCAAACTTCGGACGGCCATCCCGAATACGATCTTTCAGATGCTCCTACGGGGCAGCAACGCGGTCGGGTACAAAGCCTACCCTGACAACCTCATCATCAAATTCATCGAACAGGCTGCCCGCGGTTCCCTCCTGCACGATAACGAGGGGAAGGAGAAGGGCTACGCCGGCGGCATCGACCTTTTCCGCATCTTCGACTCCCTTAACTGGGTAAAGAACATGGAGGTCTCGATCAAGACCGTCCGCGAGAATACCGACAGCCTGGCCGAGGCCTGCCTCTGCTACTCAGGAGACCTTACGGACCCCGGCAAGACCAAGTTTACCCTCCAGTACTACATCGACCTCGCCAAGCGCCTCGAGAGCGCGGGGGCCCACCTGCTGGCAATCAAGGATATGGCCGGCCTACTAAAGCCCCTGGCGGCCCGGGAGCTCATCACCGCGCTGCGGGAAGAGACCAGCCTACCCATCCATCTTCATACGCACGACACCAGCGGCATCCAGAGCGCCACCTACCTGGAGGCGATCAATGCCGGGGTAGACATCGTAGACGTAGCCATCAACAGCCTCTCTGGCCTCACTTCCCAGCCGGGGTACAACAGCATCGTGGCCATGATGCAGGGGCACCCGCGGGAGAATCCAGTCAACCTGCCCCTCCTGAACGAGTACGCCGACTACTGGGAGACCGTCCGCAACTACTACTACCCCTTCGAGACGGAACTCCGGGCCGGCACGGCTACGATCTACGACACCGAGATCCCCGGCGGGCAGTACTCCAACCTCCGGCCCCAGGCCCGGGGGCTGGGACTTGAGGGAGAGTTCAGTACGATTCGCAGGAACTACACGGCGGCCAACGCACTCTTTGGCAACCTGGTCAAGGTCACCCCCTCCTCCAAGGTGGTGGGCGACATGGCCATGTTCATGACCAGCAATCACCTGACCGCCGAGGACGTCCGGCAGCGGGGCGAGAAGCTCGACTTCCCCGACAGCGTCAAGAGCCTCATGCGCGGCGACCTCGGCCAAATTGAGGGCGGCTTCGATAAAGAAATCCAAGCTAAGGTGCTGAAGGGAGAGGAGCCCTACACCGACCGGCCCAATGCGCACCTCGAACCCATTGACTTTGCCCAGGTTGCCGTCGGGTATCGCGAGGAGTTCGGGGAGGAGCCGACCACGATGGACCTCCTCAGCCAGCAGCTTTATCCCAAAGTCTTTGCCGACTACAAGGAGTTCCAGCGGGAGTACGGGCAGGTAGCAAATCTGCCCACCCCGGCCTTTTTCTATGGGCTTAAGCCAAACGAGGAGATACTGGTGCGCCTCAGCGCCGGTAAGCGCATCGCGGTCAAGTACCTCAACATGACCAACGCCGACGAATTGGGTAACCGGCTTGTTTTCTTCAGCCTCAACGGACAGACGCGTAGCATCACGGTACGCGATAACGACATCGACAGCCAGGTCGCCGCCCACGTGAAGGCCGGTGGGGCTAACGAAGTCGGCAGCCCCCTACAGGGCAACCTAAGCCGTATTCTGGTGAAAGTAGGGGACCCGGTCAGCGCCGGGGATCCGCTCTTCGTCATCGAGGCCATGAAGATGGAGTCGACCATCACCAGCCCCCTGGACGGTGAGGTCACCCTCCTTCCCCTTAAGGAGAAAACCCTCGTAGAGTCTAATGACCTGGTCGTTCGCATCGAGTGAACCTTATTGGGTGCTCCGTAGTCCTGTAGGAGAAGCTAGTCCGTGCCATGCTCAGAATTCTCTCCCTACTGCTGATTTCCGCGTGCCTGTGGCAGTGTATGGGGAGTGAGGCGGAATCCGATAACTCTCGGTCCCTGTTTCGGCCGGCGAGTCCGCCACCCTTCAACGAGCTGCAGCTGGTGCAGGCCGATCGCATGGTGGTGCCCGGGGAGCGGGTAGGGGGCATCCGCCCCGGCATGTCCATGGCCCAGGTCGAAAATCTCTATGGCTCGGAAAACCTGAAGAGCCGGGAGCTTGATCCAGCACGGGGGGATACCCTCCCGGGCTACCTGCTCTTTCCGGGCACCAAGGACGAAGTGGAGATTACCCTGGGCATAGACCGGCAGCCCGCCTACGTTACGATCAGAAATCCGCGCTCCCCCTGGACCTCCGCCGCCGGCATTACGGTAGGCACTACCCTGCGGGAGTTGAACGAGGGCAACGAAACCCCGTTTTTACTCTCCGGCTTCGGTTGGGAGGGCGGAGGTACGGTACGGGACTGGCTGGGCGGCAAGCTGGAGGGGCTGGACCTGCGCTTGACCTACGCCCCGGAACAACTGCCCGCCGAGGGCCTCGACGGGCAGTTGCAGGGGAATCGGGAACTGAGGAGCGATGCACCGCCGCTTCAACACCTCGGCGTGCGGGTGCGGGAACTACGGGTGGATATTCATCGCGTGGAGGAGGAGTAATTCACGCTAAGATAGGACCGCCTGGACCTCCTCTGCGGCATCCTGCAGCGACACGGCCGAACGTACGTTGAGTCCAGAGTTGTCGATGAGTTCCTTAGCGATGTCGGCGTTAGTGCCCTGCAACCGCACGATGATGGGCACTTTGATGTCGCCAATGTTCTTGTACGCATCGACCACGCCCTGAGCGACGCGGTCACAGCGCACGATCCCCCCGAAAATGTTGATGAGGATGGCCGCTACCTTGTCGTCCCGTAAAATAATCCGAAAGGCCTGCTCCACGCGGGCGGCGTCGGCGGTTCCGCCTACGTCGAGGAAGTTCGCGGGTTCCCCCCCGGAGAGCTTGATGATGTCCATGGTGGCCATGGCCAGTCCGGCGCCATTGACCATACAGCCTACGTTGCCGTCCAAGTTGACGAAGTTGAGGCCGTAGCTCTGGGCTTCCACCTCGGTAGCGTCCTCTTCGGTGGTATCGCGCATTTCAGCGATGTCCTTGTGGCGGTACAGGGAGTTGTCGTCTACGCTGAACTTACAGTCCACGGCTACCATCCGATCGTCGCCGGTATGCAGGGTAGGGTTGATTTCGATCAGGCTAGCATCGGCACCCAGGTACGCTTGGTACAGGTTGGTGATGAACCGGGTCATGTTCTTAAAGGCGGTGCCTTCCAGCCCCAGGTTAAAGGCCACCTCGCGGGCATTAAAGCCCTGCATACCCAATTCGGGGTCGATGTAGGTCTTGTGCACTAAGTGGGGGGTCTCCTCGGCGACGGCCTCGATGTCCATGCCGCCCTGGGTCGAATGTATGATCACATTCTGCTTACGCTCGCGGTCCATAAGGATGGAGACGTAGTACTCCTTATTGGCGTCGAAGTCGGGGGCGTAGGCATCCTCAGCCACCAGAATCTTATTCACCTGTTTGCCTGCCCCTTCCATACCGCCAGGGGTTTGAGGCGTTTTTAGCTGCATGCCGAGGATATTGGAGACGTGCTCCTTTGCTTCCTCCCGGTTCTTAGCGAGTTTTACGCCGCCTCCCTTCCCGCGTCCACCGGCGTGAATTTGGGCCTTGATGACGGCAAAACCGCTACCACTTTCCTTAGCCAACTGGTCGTACTTGCTCATGGCTTCTTCGACGGTATCGGCCGCGTACCCGTTCTGGATGGGCACGCCGAATTTTGTGAGGATCGCTTTTCCCTGGTATTCGTGGAGGTTCATGGGGGGTAATTTTGGTGGGTCGTGAAGGTAGGAAAAATGTTGCTACAGCTCCTCCCGGTGCTCCTTTACCCAAGCGGCGCGCTCCAGGATTGCCGCTTTATCCTCGCCCGATTTCTTGTCCCAGTTGGCGTACAGGAAGCCCATTCGGTAGTTGGAGGAGAAACGGTCGCGGTGGCGGTCCAGGAAATCCCAGTAGAGGCTGTTGAAGGGGCAGGCCTTCTCCCCCGTCTTCTGCTTGTGGTCGTAGTGGCACTTTTTGCAGTAGTCGCTCATCTTATTGATGTAGTTCGAGGTACTACAGTACGGCTTCGTGGCAATCAAACCCCCGTCGGCCCGCTGGCTCATGCCGCGGGTATTCGTGATCTGCACCCATTCGATGGCATCGATGTACACGCCCAGGTACCAGGCATCCACGTGGTCGGGGTGGGCACCCAGCACGAGGGCGAAATTGCCCGTGATCATCAACCGCTGAATGTGGTGGGCGTAGGCTAAGTCCAGACTTTGGTTGACGGCGTGGCTGAGACAGTTCATCTTCGTTCTGCCGGTCCAGTACCACTTGGGTAGACTCAGGTCGTGACCCAGGCTGTTAACCACTCTGAAGTCCGGCATCTGCGCCCAGTACACGCCCCGCATGTACTCGCGCCACCCGATAATTTGGCGGACGAAACCTTCCAGCTGATTGAAAGAAATGCCCTCCGGGTCTTGCTGCCAGGCCGCGATGGCGGCGTCGATCACTTCCTTAGGAGAGATCAATTTTATGTTCATCGAAAAACTCAAATTGGCGTGGTAGAGTAGGGGATCGGCTTCCGTCATAGCATCCTGGTAGGTGCCGAAATCGCGCAGGCGGTTTTCACAGAAGTCGACCAGCGCCTCCAGACTCTCCTGCCGCGTGATGGGGTAGGTGAACCGCCCGTCCTGCATGCGCCCCATCGTCTGAATCCCGTGCCGCTCCACCAGCTCCACGATCTCCGTAGCATCGTGGTGAAAGACCGATGCCGGTGGAAAGGAAATGTCATCGGGTAAGGACCCCCGGTTCTGCTGGTCGTAGTTCCACTGCCCGGTGGCTGGCTCCCCATTGGCGTCCATGAGCACACCGTGGCGCCGCCGCATCTCCCGGTAAAAGGTCTCCATCAAGTAGGTTTTCTTCCCTTTGAATAGCTCCGCTACATCTTGCCGCTTAGACAAGAAATGCTCGGAATCGGTCATTACTCCGCCAACTTTTTCCGCGTATATATTTAATTCCTGATCCAGCCGCCATTCATCGGGGGACTGGTACTCAAAGCGCTCAGCCCCAGTTTCCTTCAGCAGGGCGGCCACATTATCGGTAATATTTTCTTTCCCGGCCGCTCGGGTTTCGTCCAGGGTGCGGTACACCACCTCGTGGCCCAGTTCCCGCAGGCGTTCCGCGAAGGACCGCATCGCCAGGAAGAAACCCGCAATTTTTTGGATGTGATGCTCGCAGTAGGTAGCCTCGGAATGCGTCTCAAACAGGCAGTATACAGTCTCCGGATCCACTTGCTGAAACCAGGAATGTCGTTCGTTCAATTGGTCGCCCAGAATAAGCCGGACACGGGAGTACTTCACTAGCATATCTTTGTGGGCTAACTCGGAGCCTCACTAAAGGGTTCAGGGCGCGGCCGCAGGTGTTAGCGTAGGTGGTAACAGCGCACACTTCCGGCTGTCATCTTGCCGGCTCCAATCTGGGGTTGGGTAGCTAAACGGTGATGCGCGGTGTCGGGCCACGCGAACACGAGATCCGCCTGGTCGAATGGCGTCTTCAAGGCAAGGGATACTTCCCGTTCCTCCGCGGCAAAATTGACGATAAAGAGGTAAGCGTTGTCCCCGTAGGTGTCCGCCCGTACCCAGTGCACCAGCCCTTCTTCAGCTACCGTCACGGCACCTGCGGCCCCGCCCAGGTGGGGGAGGGTCTCGGCGGCAAAACGGTGAAGCTCCTGCAGTGCGTAGAAAAGCGCGAAGTTCTCACCCCACTGCCACGGGCCGCTCACCGACTTAGGCCCGTTGCGTTCGCGAAACACGTAAAGCTTAGTGTAAACCTCGTTGGGCGCCGGGGAAAAGTGGCGATCGCGCTGCTCAAACCCCAGCGAGAAGTAGAGCGGTAACTGGCCCAGAAAGAGGCCCGTAAACATGCGCGCCACCTCCCCGTGGTGGTGAAACCTATCGAAGCGTGGATCATCCTTGTCGCCCGTAATGACGCAGAAGGAGGGCGTCACCGGGGTCACTTCGGCGATTTCGAGATAAGATTCCAGGGCATCCACGAATTCCCGGCTTCCCGGCCCCATACTCTGTAAATTGCCCAATGTGACTTCCGCCTCACTAGCCATAAGGTGTTGTACCTCATCTCCGTAAGCCATGACATCCGGAGACGCCAGGAAGCTTTCCGCGAAGTAGCTAAAGTGAGGGAAGTCAGCTGCTACCCGGTGTTTCACGGCGCGCAGGGGGTCGTAGTAAGCGTCAATCTGTTCGGGCACCCCCGCGGGGCGCATTTGCACGTGTGACATATCCCCGCGCATAAAGTCAAAGCCAAAGCGCGCCTGCTGCTCGGCGTACTTCCCGGTGAAGTAGTCCCATACCTCGGTGCGCGGACGGGAGAAGTCGATCACCCAGTCTCGATTATCATCCTTCCGTCCGTAAAATTTGAAGCGGGTCAGGGGCCCAAACACGCGGCTCATCCCCTGCGGCGCAAGGAGGCGGTAGTCCCGCCAGCGGTGACCCGCTTCGTCGATCGTCAGGGCCTCCGGCGAGGGGTCGACTTCGAGGCCGCGGTAGGGAGGAGCCATGGTGGCGGGTACGGGTTCCAGGCCGCGGGTGTAGAGGTAGTCAACCAACTCAACGCGCCGCTCCTGCCGGATATCGTAGGCATTCGGGGGACCAAAGAGCAACTCCAGTCGTTCCCCCTCCGGGAGTGTGTAGAAGAACATATGCCGCGCAAAGGGCACGGAGGCATCCTTCTTTAGCAGCCAGTCCAGAATGGCCTGCTCCGCCTCCTCGTGTAGTGCTTCGCGGTGGTCTACGATGGTGAGGTCCTCACGGCGCAGCCACTCGAAGTAGGACGGATTGGCCAGGACGATCTCGCTGTAGCGGTCGGTATGGGGGATGACGTCCATGCCCACCGCCTTACCCAAGGCGTGGAGCAGGTTGACAGTTACTTTGAGTTGCTTCTCCAGGGAGCGTAGCTGGGGAAACATACGCAGCACCTCGTAATCCAAAAACTCCCAGTTCAGGTTCCAGCTGGCCGTCCCGTAGAGGCTGCCGACCACGCCGGGTTCCCAGATGGGAAGTAAGTGAATCCCACGGATGTGATCGGGTAGGGTGAGGGCGTACTTCAGCACGTTCCAGAAACTGCCTAGGGTACGCACGTTGATGCCCACGGTGTTGCAGGTTTTTAGCCACTCTCCGTTGGGGCGATCCACCAGGTGACTGGAGACCTGGTTCTCCGGATTAAGTGCCCGCATAAATTCCTCCGTGCCGAGGCGTTCGCGGAGAATTTCTGCGACCTGGATACCGGAAAACTCCAGGGCACGTTGGGGGGAGAGTCCCTGCACGTAAGACGACTTTCCCTGGGTATAGTCCACCAGGGCGGCGGCTTCCCGGTCGCGCCAGGTGGATAAATATTCGGCGTAAGGCTCGGCCATGGGAAGGGGTTTATTCCAGTAGGGAACGGAGGAGTTCTTGCGTCTGTTTCGGTTCGGCGCTTCCCTGACTCCGCTTCATAACCTCACCCATGAAGAAACCGAGCAGGCCTATCTTTCCCTTACGGTAGGCGGTGACTTTAGTGGGGTTGGCCGCGATCACCGCTTCGGCAATGGCCCGCAAAAATTCCGTGTCGGTGTTCTGAATGAGTCCCAGTTCCCGCGCGCGTTCGGTCGGGTCACCGGGACGCTCCAGCAGGTCGGGCAGCAGGCGGGAGGCCGCATTGGCCGGACTGATCTTGCTCTCGGCGACCAGCCTCTGGAGGGCGGCAAACTGTTCGGGCCGGAGGGCGGGTGGGGCGGAGT
Source organism: Lewinellaceae bacterium (assembly GCA_963710195.1). GTDB lineage: Bacteria > Bacteroidota > Bacteroidia > Chitinophagales > Saprospiraceae > Neolewinella. Next base: position 375,310 of record CAVPZF010000008.1, on the reverse strand, counting down.
GCCCGGAGGGAATCACGCGATTGACCCACCACTTAGAGAGTTCCGCGATGTTTGGCGAGTGGCCGGCGTAGTCCGCGAAGGCGCGATAGCGCTCCTTTTCCTCGCCGATCAGGCTGGCATCGTCGGGATGCACGCCCAACTCGATCAGGTGATCATAAGCCGCCCAGGGCAGCAAGCCGAGCTGCTGTCGGATGGCTTCGATGTAGGCTTCGCTGAGCACTACGGGAGGTAGATCCGGATCGGGGAAGTAGCGGTAGTCGTGGGCGTCCTCCTTGCTCCGGAGCGCGGAGGTGGTTCCGGACTGAGGGTCGAATTGCCGCGTCTGCTGCAGCACGGCATGCCCGGCTTCGAGGAGCTGCACCTGCCGTTCCGTTTCGTAGGCGATGGCGCGGCGGGCGAAGCGCATGGAGTTCATGTTCTTGATCTCACAGCGGGTACCGTATTCGTCTTGCCCGGCAGGCCGTACGCTTACGTTGACGTCGCAGCGCAGACTGCCCTCCTCCATGTTGCCGTCACTGATTCCGAGCCAGCGCACGAGTTGCCGCATCCCACTCATGAAGGCGTCCACTTCCTCGGCGCTGCGCAGGTCGGGCTCGGTGACGACCTCAAGGAGCGGTGTCCCGGCCCGGTTAAGATCGACGCGGCTAAAGTTTTCGCCTTCCGCGTGGATGGACTTGCCCGCATCCTCTTCCATATGAAGGTGGTGCAGGCGAATAGCGGTTCGCTTCTCTCCCACCCGGATGGGAAGGGCGCCGCCGATGCAAATAGGGTGTTCGTCCTGGGTGATTTGGTAGCCCTTAGGCAGATCGGCGTAGAAGTAATTCTTGCGGTCGAACGTGCTTCGCCGACGGATTTCGCAACCCAGGGCCAGGCCCAGCTTGACGGCGCAGGCGACCTGCTCTCTATTTAAAGCGGGCAAGGTGCCCGGGTACCCTAAACTCACCTCACTGATTTGCTGGTTTGGCGCCGCACCAAAGGCATTGCGGTCGCCGCAGAAGGCTTTGGAGGCGGTAGCGAGCTGAATGTGTGTTTCTAGTCCGATGACGGTGTCGTAGGAGGGCATGTACCGGCGAAGATAAGCCCACCCCTAGCAAGGAGCAGGCTAAAGCATATGACCCAGTTTAGCCACCACATAATCTACCTCCTGCCGGGTATTATGGTGGCTGAAGCTGAAGCGGATTGTATGCCGCTTGGAATCCGGATCCAGATGACTCACCACGTGACTGCCCACGTCAATGCCACTGGAGCAGGCTGAGCCCCCACTGGCGGAGATGCCCGACATATCCAGATTCATGAGCAGCAAATCTCCCTTTGGAGAGGCAGGAAAGCTAACCGAGAGTACCTTGGGGTGCCCCCGCTCCGGGTCCCCGTTAAACCGTACGCCGCGAACGTGGCGCGTGAGCTCGGTGACGAAATAGCGTTTGAGTTCTTGCATTTTCTCCATGCGCTCCTCCCGCTCCCGCACCGCCTTATCCAATGCACGGGCCAGGCCAACGATACCGTAGATGTTTTCCGTCCCGCCGCGCATGTTGCGCTCCTGAGCGCCACCGTCCAGGTAGGGCTTAATGATGTTGTTGCTGTTGATGTAGACAAATCCTACGCCTTTCGGACCGTAGAACTTGTGCGCCGAACCGGACAGAAAGCTAACGGGGGTAGCTGCCAGGTCAATGGGGAAGTAGGCTAGGGTTTGTACCGTATCGCAGTGAAACAGGGCACCCGCGTCCGCGCACAACTGCGCGACTTCCTCCAGTGGCAGTAGGTTGCCGATCTCGTTGTTGGAGTGCATAAGGCTGACCAAAGTCTTTTGCCCTCTTGTAGCTAGGCGTACCCGCAAGTCCTCCAGGTCGACGTGGCCGAGTTCATCGATCCGCACCTGTTCGACCCGGGCAACTCCGGCCGCCTGAAGGCTGTCGAGACTGTGCAGCACGCAGTGGTGCTCGAGGGGGGAGCTGATGATGCGGGTGACGGCGAGGTCACGCACGGCATTCTTTAGGGCCATATTATTCGCCTCGGTGCCCCCGGAGGTGAAAAAGATTTCCCCGATGCTGCAATTCAAAGCGTTGGCGACGGTCTTGCGGGCGGTTTCGATCAGGCTGCGCGCCTTGCGCCCCTCGGCGTGGATGCTGGAGGGGTTGCCGTAGGTGTCCTGCATCACTTCCGTCATCGCCTGGAGGACTTCGGCGTCGAGGGGGGTTGTGGCGGCGTTGTCGAGGAAGATGCGTTGCACGGGCTAGTCGGTTAGTTCCAGGAGGAGGGGACAGTGGTCGGAGTGAAGCGCATCGGGCAGGTGCTCGACGCGGGCGATGCGGTCGGTCAACTCTTTGCTTAGGCTCTGGTAGTCAATGCGCCACCCCTTGTTGTTGTTCCGGGCGTTGGCGCGGTAGCTCCACCAGCTGTAAGCTACGCGGTCCGGATGAAGGTGACGGAAGGTGTCCACCATGCCCGCCGTCTCGAACCACTTGGTCATCCACTGGCGCTCATCCGGCAAAAAGCCCGTCGTAGTTTCGTTGCGCTTCGGCGCGTGGAGGTCGATCTCTTGGTGCGCGATGTTGTAATCGCCGACCACGAGTAGATTGGGGCGCTTGCTCCGCAGCTCCAGCACAAAGGCTAGGAAATCATCTAAGAAGCGGTACTTATATGCCTGACGGTGATCCCCTTGTCCACCATTCGGGAAGTAACAGTTGAGAATGGTGAGATTCCCAAAATCAGTACGGACCACCCGACCTTCGCAGTCGTAGACGTCTAGCTGACAACCTGCCTGCACGAGGTCGGGCGCTACTTTACTGAGGGTCAGGACACCCGAGTAGCCTTTTTTGTCGCTCGCGCTGTGCCAGGCTGCGTGGGTGAAGCCGACGGCTTCCAGTTCCGACATATCGACTTGCTCCGGGCTGGCCTTGGTTTCCTGCAGGCACAGGACATCGATGTCGGTAGCGGAAGCCCATTCGGCGATGCCCTTACGGAGGGCGGCACGGATGCCATTGACGTTATAGGTAACGATGTTCACGGGCGGCCGAAGAGTTCTTTAAGGTTGGGCGCGTTTTCGGGCTTCAGGCGGCCGGCCAGTACCAGCCGCAACTCCCGCCGCCGCTGGGCCCCTTCGAAGCGCTGTTGCTCGATTTCGGTAAGGGGGATCAACTCCGGCACCATCACCGGCGAACCGTTATTTTTATCCAGGGCAACGAAGGTGAAAAAGGCGTGGTGGGTGCGGCGCGGGTGGGTGCCCTGCATCGTGGCGGCAAACACCTCCACGTACACCTCGATGCTCGTGTTGAAGGCGCGGGTCACGGAGGCCTCTAGGGTGATCACCTCGCCGTTCTTAATGGGGCTTTGAAAGGCCACGTTGTCCACACTCGCGGTTACGACCGGCCGGGCGCAGTGTTTACCGGCGCAGATGGCGCAGCAGATGTCCATCCACCGCAGCATGTTGCCGCCCATGAGGTTGTCCTGGGGGTTCGTATCGTTGGGCATGACCAGCTCCGACATCGTCGTGAAACTCTGGGCCACCCGCTTGGCTTCGGGCCGGCTCATTGCATGATGACTCCCGGGCGATCCAGTATCGGCAAAGTAGCGATAGCCTCCTCGGATATCGTACCCGCGGAAAAGGTGAAGCGCCTGTCGAGCATGTGGCCGTTGGCATTGAAGCTGACCCAGTACTCATTGTTTATCCCAAACAAGGAGGGCTGAATAGGCTCAATTTTGATGGCGTTTCGGCCTTCCAGCTGCTGGTGGAAATGGCGCAGTACCGTGGTGGTTTTGTCTACCCCGTCAATACTGCCGTACCCCTGGCTGGTGATGAGGATATTCTCCATCGCCTCGTCGCCCAGGTTGATCAGGTAGATGTCCCACAGGTCCTTACCGGATGCATTCCTGGGTACTACGGCTACGGCTACGTCAGTTACTTCGGGGGGTGAGATATCTTTATTCATGGGCAAAAAACGCAATTGGCCGCGAAGATACCTATTTAAGCGGTCGCCGCGGAAGCCTCACCAAGCTTTGGTAAGCTTTACTTCAAACCGCGTGTGCCCACTGTTGAGTATCTCCTCCCGGTAAATTTCCTTCAGCTGGCGGGTCAGGCCCAGTCCCGCGGACCAGTTTCCAACTACCCGATACTCCAGACCTAGCCACCCGCTCAATCCCCAGCGGTGTACCGAGGTGTCGATCAATCTGGTGCCTCCACCCGCCGCTACATTGGCTTGGGCGACGGAAGTAAAAAGTTGGTCCTGCTGCACGGAGTAACCGTAGCTGTTGGTGTTGGGATCGGTCGAAAACGCGATGCCCGGTCCCCGTCCGGCCACCAGGTAGGTGCCGCCCAGACCGCCTGCGAGCGAAAGCCGGTCGGTCAGCTGCCGCCCTAGGCCCGTGCGCAGTTCCAGGCAGTGGGTGGTCAGGCGGTTCAGGGTGTTCGCTTCCACTGCGGAGCGTAAGTCAGCAGTAGCGAGGTTAACCGGTACACCGCTGCCGGAAGTGCCCGGAGCCAGCGTACTGCCCGGAGTCGTTGCATCGGACAGGGTCAGGTTGCGCCGGGAGTGATCGTAGCGCAGCGTGACGGGAACATAATATTTTCGAAGCCTTCTCCGGTATCCGATCTCGGCCGAAGCTCCCGGCAACAGTGTTTCGGTGTAGGCATTGCTTCCCAGCGACAGGCTCCAGCCCGAAGTGTTTGACGCAGGCACGATGGACGCTAAAGCCAGTGCAGTATCGACGGGGGGAAGGGCCACCCGCAAATTAGGAAGGAGGGATGCCACCGGCAAGTAGTAAAGCTCACTTTTTAGTGGCGTGGCCACCGTGGCATAGCGCTGTTCCCTTGACTGCTTACGGTGACCGGGAGCAAATGGGGCGGGAATCGCGGGTGCCAGGTTTGCCGGCCCTACTAGGGTGCCGCGGCCCCGAGGAACTGCCGCCACCCTACCGGGGAGTACCGGGTCCGGAGCGGTGGGTACACTAGGGGATTCCCGGGTAGAAAGCACGGGTGTAGTTTCGGAGGGAACCGGCGCAACTTGTTCCAAGGGGGGAATATCCTGCTGGGCACTGGGCACAGCCCTTACCTCAGCGGTGGGTGGCGCGGCTTGGGATGCGTATAGTACCAGCGTCCCCGCAGCGAACAGGCAACCGAAAAGCAGCAGCAAAAGCAGCAGTGGCCGGCGCTCTTTTCTCCTCAGCCGCTGGTTCATATTGGCCCAGCCGTCGTTCCAGAATGCCTCGTCGGAGGTCCAGTTAGTAAGGTTCTTATCCGGCATAGCGGCTGTGGGTTAAGGAGGTATGTTGGAGGCGTTCGCGTAGGAGCTGGCGGGCCTTACTCAGGTGCCAGCGGCTGTTGCCTTCACTAAAATGGAGCTTGCCGGCGATTTCGGCGTGACTATAGCCCTCGACGGCGAAGAGCCAGAAGACTTCCTTGCTGGTTTCGGGGAGCAATTCGATGAGTTTGCAGAGGTCGTCGGCGTAGAGGCGGTGGGTAGCGGTGTCTTCGGTCGCTTGGTCCCAGTCGGCGATCTCCAGAGTGGGGCGGCGGCGTTGTTTGCGAAACTGATCGATGGTGCTGTTGAAAACCAACCGCTTCACCCAACCCTCCAGGCTGCCCTCCCAGCGAAACTGGTCGAGTTTCTCGAAGACCTTCATCATACCGCCGTTCAGCAGGGCCATGGCTTCCTCGCGGCCGGGGGCATAGCGCCGACAGACCGTCAGTGCCGCGGGGGCATACTTCCGGTAGAAGGCTTCCTGAGCCCTACGGTTGCCCCGGATGCAATCCGCTACAAGGCTACGTTCGCTGTCGTCTTCGGCCAAGCGTTAAAAGGTTGTTCCCAGGGTGAAGGTCAGGCGGCGGTACGCTGCTTTCCGTTCCACGACTTCCAGATTCTGGTTGACAGAGGTGGTTTCCAGGTAGGTGAAACGATAGCCGACATCCAGTGATAGGGCAGACCACCGGCCCTGGATGGGGGCCAGTTGGACGCCCACCGAGGGGTGGTATACCGGACTGATCCGACGGTCGGTGACCTCGACCTCCGTAGTACCGATGGGTAGGCTGGCCCCCGCCCGCATACGGAAGATCGGCTGCAAGCGCCCCTTGCCGAGGCGGTACTCGACCAGACCAGTCAGAGAAGCCAGCTTTTCCCCCCGGGCGGCGCTCATGACCTCGTAGGCGGGGCTCACACCTACGGCTACCTGCTTGATCTGTCGGGCAAATAGGTACCCAAGTCCCATACCGATCTGGTCGGTCTGACCAGTAAAGAAGCTGCTGCTTGGATCTGGCGGCGGTCCGGAGGCAAATCCTATCGAGGTGGTCACCCCGTGCCGCCACCGCCGCGTGGGGAGGTCGACGAGTGCTGGCGGAAGTGTTGGCGGAATAAAAGTGGCTTCCGGAGGAGGCCCGGGTGCCCCGGTGTAGGCCGGGGGGCGGAGGGTTACACTATGGATCCTGCGCCAGGGAATTTGCAACACCTCTCCCCCCGGGAGCAGCAGACTTACTCGGTTGCCGTACCGGTAGCCGAGCAGTTTGCCCCGGTAGGGCTCGCCCCGCTTGAGCGCTACCACCGCCTCGGGGGCCGTACCGTCCTGAGCGGATAAGCCGGCCGCACTAAAAAGCAGACAAAGGAGCAGTAGGATAGACTTCATGCGGGTCAGTTGAGTCTGCGAAAGTTAGTCACAAACCGAAAAGTGACTTACGGCAGTCGGCGCTCCGTCTACCGTGTAGTCGTACTGCTCGATGCCCTCGCGGTCCCATCCGAGGGCGATCAGGCGGCGCTGGGCGCCGAGTACGATAACGTCTTTGGCATTGAATCCGTTAGCCTGGTGGAGCTGGTTTCCAAGCCGGCCGTCAGCATCCAACTTAAACACTTTGACGCCGCCCGTACCGGAGCACAGGAACAGCAAGTCTCCGGCTACTCCGAGGCCGTGACTCTGGTCCATTGCCCGCTCCTGGAGTAGCGTGGGTTGGTAGGGATCACTTACGTCAACCACCATGAGCTTATCGCCCTGATCGCCGCAGTTGCTGCCGCCCCACATGGTGACATAAGCCAGGTCGCCCTGTACCACTACGGGGTCGCAGCTCCGGACGTGGCTAAAGGTGGAGAGGTAAGCGGGGGCTAGGGGGTGTTCTACGCTGTAAATGTGCATACCGGTAGTTGATCCGATGTAGAGGTAGTCCCCGGCGGGAAAGATGGTTTCCACCCCGTAGGGGAGATGGCTTATCCCCTCAAAGGCGGGGGCCACGGGATCGGCCAGGGAGTAGGTGCGCAGGGAGTTGTCATCCACGGCGTAAAGGGTGCCGTTGGCGATGGTGAAGCGGGCGAGGCTGCCCCCCTGGCCGACCACGTCGGGCTGACCGTACGGGTTGCGTAGCCGGACGTCTGAAGGCCTAGCATCGCTGCAAAGAGGGTGAGATTTTCGTAATATCACCACGATAGTAGTAGGGGGAGTTGCACGATTGCTCCCGCGTTTCGGTGCCCTCCGTATAGCCGACGATGTAGTTGCCCTGTGCGTCGATACCGCCGGCGAAGATGGAGTAGGGCTCGAAGACGTCCTCGGTGCGGCTGAGGAAGCGCGGGGACGCCGGTGCGGTGATGTCGAAGGCCAATAGGTCGATGTACTGGTTGACGTACAGGATGTTGTTGCGTACGGCTAAGCCCTGGCCGCCGGGTATGGGGATGAAACTTACGGGTCGTGGATTGGCGTTGTCGCGGTTGTCGATCAGGTGCAGCCCCTCGTTGCGGTCCAGCACAAAAAGGTAGTCGCCGTACACGTAGAAGCCGCTTGGCTCACAGACCGTGGTCGGTGCGGAGGGCGGGAAACCGTCGGTCCGCCATTCGCTTGCCGTAATGGTGACCGGTGTGTAGGAATGAAATAGGATCACATCCTGACACTCCTCTTCCAGGCAGGAGGTAAGGAGGAACAGCGGCAACAAGAGCAAGAGTAGGCAGGGGGATTTCATGGGATACGTTTCCCGGTCAGACGATGGGTGGACGGTCAGACGTTGGTGAAGTCAAGAAAAACCTTTTCATCCTTTTCGCTTTTACTGCCAGGACCAGTCCGCCACCGCCTATGTCAACCCTGCACCGGGTGAATGACTTTCTTTCCTTAGTCAAGTTCAGCCACACCGTGTTCGCCCTGCCCTTCGCGCTGCTGGGGTTTTTCCTGGGTGTCCTCGACCATGGCGTCCTGAGCTACCGCAAGCTGTTACTCGTGGTTTTGGCGATGGTGTTTGCCCGGTCCGCGGCCATGGCCTTTAATCGCTGGCTCGACAGAAACATCGATGTCAGGAATCCGCGCACCGCCGTTCGGGAGATCCCCGCCGGCACGATCTCCGGGCGGGCGGCCCTCTGGTTCGTTGCCCTCAACTGCTCACTCTTTCTGTTGACGGCCTGGTTCCTCAACGCCCTGTGCCTCGCGCTGGCTCCCGTGGCCCTAGGGGTCATTCTTGGCTATAGCTACACCAAGCGGTTTACTTACCTCTGCCACTTCGTCCTCGGCCTCGGCTTGGCCCTGGCCCCCATCGGTGCTTACCTGGCCGTGACGGCCCAGTGGGCCGTGCTGCCCGTACTCTACGGCATGGTCGTGCTGCTGTGGGTATCCGGCTTCGACATCATCTATGCCCTTCAGGATGAGCACTTCGACCGGAAGGAGCAACTCTACTCCATCCCCGTCCGGCTCGGCACCCACCAGGCGCTCCGCCTCGGGCGCGTACTGCACTTCCTGTGCGCCTGCGTACTTATTTACGCCGTGGTGCTGCAACACGGCTGGTACCCAGAGTTCGGCCCGCTTACCTTCGGGGCGGGAGTCATCTTCCTCAGCCTGCTGACCTATCAGCATACCGTTGTTCGCCCCGGTGATCTGACTCGGGTGAATCTGGCCTTCTTTACCACCAATGGAATTGCGAGTCTCACCTTCGGGGCGATCAGCATATTGGATATTTACGTTTAGGGGCAGGCATTGCCCAGTGCGCAATTTCCCAGGCTCCGCGGTGAAACGCCCCTAGATCACACTAGCAAATTGCCGAAGAAACCGCACGTCATTCTCAAACATCAGCCGAATGTCGGTGATGTTGTAGAGCAGCATCGCCTGCCGCTCGATGCCCATGCCGAAGGCGTAGCCGGCGTACTTTTCCGGATCGATACCGCAGTTGGTGAGCACGTGGGGGTCGACCATGCCGCAACCCAGTATTTCTAGCCAGCCGGTACCCTTAGTAATGCGGTGGTCGTGCTCGGTTTCCAGCCCCCACCAGATGTCCATTTCGGCACTGGGCTCGGTGAAGGGGAAGTAGCTGGGGCGGAGACGGATTTTGGTCTGCTCCCCGTACATCTCGCGGGCAAAATGCAGCAGGGTCGCCTTCATGTCGGCGAAGCTGACCTTTGCGGCAACGTAGAGCCCCTCTACTTGGTGGAACTGCGCGTGGCTGCGGGCACTGATGGTTTCGTTGCGGTACACGCGGCCGGGCGCGATAATCCGGATGGGCGGCGCTTGCTCCTGCATGGTGCGCGCCTGGACCGAGCTGGTGTGGGTCCGCAGCAACATCGCGGTGTGGTCGGGGCCCGCGGGTAAGCCGGCAGCCACATAAAAGGTGTCCTGCATGTCGCGGGCCGGGTGGTCCTCCGGCGTGTTCATGGCCGTGAAGTTGTGCCAGTCGTCTTCCACTTCCGGACCTTCAGCGACGGCAAACCCGATGCGCTCGAAGATGGCCACGATCCGCCGCATCGTCAGGGCGATCGGGTGCCGGCTGCCTAGGGGAAGGGGCTCCGCGGGGGCGGTGAGGTCCATGTCGTGGAGGCTTTTTGCTTCATCAGACCCGCGCTCCGCAGCCTCCTGAAAGGTCTCGAACTTTTGCTGGGCGACCGCTTTAGCGCGGTTGACGAGCTGGCCGAAAGCTCGCTTTTGCTCGTTGGGCAAATTTCGCATCTCGCCCACTAGGGGCTTGAGCACGTTTTTGCTTCCCAGGTAGGTGACGCGAAAACTTTCGACGGACTCCGGGGTGGCGGCTTCGGCGGCTTCAATTTCGGAGATCAGCTGATTAACGCGATCGAATACGTCCATGGCTCGGGGCAGTTTGGGGAACGAAGATAGAAACGAAGGGGCGAGTGAGGGTATCTTGTCGGCATGGATCTTTCCCGATTGCAGCGCCTCCGACCGGTCCTGGTGGGCCTAGCGGCCGCCGGCGTGGTGGTCGGATTGGTGTTTTCCCCGGTCGTGCTCTCCATCGGACTCATCCTAATGTGCCTGGTGCTGGTGCTGGGTGGCCCGGCGGGCATTAATCCGGTATGGCGACGAAATGCCCCCGCCCTGTTCCGTAGTTCCCTCTTTTGGGGCCTGGTTGGTCTATACCTGGTCATGTTGCTGTCGGCCTGGCAGACGCTAGAATGGGCTTACTACCTAGAGCGGCTGCGCATCAAGTTGCCCCTCCTACTGCTGCCGATTGCCTGGGCCGGGATGGACCGACACTACCTGCAGTCTATTCGCCGGCAGCTGATTTTCCGGTGGGTACTCCTGGGCTTCCTGAGCATGGTGCTGGCCGGAGTAGTGGCTAACTATGCCCTAAACTATGCCGAATTTAACACCCTGATTGGACGCGGACAGGCCGTGCCCGTGCCCCGTGGTAACCATATTCGGTTTAGTCTACTGTTGGCGGTGGGTACGGTGGTCGGGGTGGAAGGATGGTTCCGTTACCGCGACCGGGCTCTCCTGGGCCTCAGCGGTTTTCTGCTGCTGGGCTTGCACCTGCTTGCGGTACGGTCCGGGTTACTCGCCGCCTACGCGGGCTGTGGGGTGGTAATCGGCTGGACGGCACTGCGCCACGGCAATTTTCGCTTACTGCTCGGAGGCGCGGGAGCACTCTTGGCGTTGCCCATTATCGCCTATTTATTCCTTCCATCCTTCCGTACCCGGATGGACTACATGCGCTATGAGTTGGTGCACCGAAACCCTACCCAGGACGAGGCACGCTACTCGGACGCCGGTCGACTGACCAGTATCCGCACGGGGCTGGAAATTTGGCGGGCGCATCCCGTCTGGGGGATCGGGGTTGGCAACCTGCAGGAGGAGGTCAGGCAGCGGTATGCCCGCAAGTACCCCGGCGAGGAGTCAAAGCGTCCCCACAACCAGTTCATCAATGCCCTGGCGGGCGGGGGGGCAATTGACTTCCTGATTACGGTGGCTTGCTTTCTGGCGCTGGGCTTTGGGGGCGGGCGCTGGCGAGACCCTCTTTTTTTCGCGGTTTGGACGATTTTCTTTCTGAGTTGCCTCGTAGAGCACACGCTGGAGAGTTCCGTGGGGGTGGCCCTTTTCGCCTTCTTCCTCCTGTTGCTGGCTTACCCCCCGTGGCGGAAGCCGGGATAGAGCGTCATCCCACCGTCGATGTACACGGTTGTACCGGTAATGTAATCGCTCGCGTCACTGGCCAGGAAAACGCACAACTTGGCGATGTCCTCCGCCTGCCCGATGCGGCCGTAGGGGATAAGCGTTAACAATTTTTGCAGGGCACCTTCCGTATCCCATGCCTCGGCGTTGATTTCGGTTTGGATGGCACCCGGGGAGATTGCGTTGACCCGAATTTTGTCGCCGGCAAGTTCCTGGGCGAGACTTTCCATCATCATCTTTACGCCTCCCTTGGCGGTGGCGTAATTTACGTGGCCAGCCCAGGGAATGCGGTCGTGGACGCTACTCATGCAGATGATGTTGCCGGCCGATCGGCGGTGGTCGCGCACCCCCTGCTGCTTGAACCGCTTAGCGGCCTCACGGCACACCAGAAACTGACCCGTCAGGTCCACGCTCAGCACCCGGTTCCATTCTTCGAGGGTCATTTCGGTGAAGGCCGCGTCGGCCTGCAGGCCAGCGTTGGAAACCACCACATCCAAACGCCCGAAGGCCTCCTCGCACGCGTGAAAAAGTCGCTTGACATCCTCTTCCTGGGATACGTCGGCCTGGACCATGATAGCTTTACCCCCCTGGTCTTTGATCACCTGCCCGACGTCCCGGGCTTGCTCCTCGCTGCTGTGGTAATTGATGACCACATTCATCCCTTCCTCCGCGAGTCCCAGGGCGCAGGCGCGGCCCAGGCCGGTACTGGAACCGGTGACGATGGCCGTCTGGTTCCGTAGGTGCATCTTCATTCCCAGCTGTTTCCCGTGCAACGTGCCGCCCCCACCGCGGTTCGCACGGCTAACGCAAATCGGGTCCCCCACCCAGGTAGCGAAAACTGCGGAAGAATTTGTCGGACGCTTCGCTCAGTCCCCGCCCGGCGGTCAGCGAAAAGGTCTTGAGTTCGTAGTAGCGCCGGCCCACGATGAAGGCCAGGGTGCGGGCACTCGCCTCGCCGGCCTTGTAATCGATGCGCCAGATGCGGCCGGGATAGTCGCCCACCTGCCGCTCCGTCGAATACACCACCTCCCCCCGCAATGCCTCGGCGGCGGCCTCCTCGGTGGAGCTCAGAAATTCCGTAACCATTTCTAGGCTATCCTGACGCAGGCTTCCCTCCGGGTAATCAACGTAGCTTACCACGTAAATCGCGTTTTCGGCGCGCTCCAGCTCCGGTACTTTAAAGAAGTAGGTATGAAACACCTGATCGCCGACGGCCGTCGCTAGCGTATCGAGCTTGTGCTCCAGAGCGCCGGGGGACTCAATTCGGAAGCCGCCGTCTACGTCATCGATTTGCTCCCAACGGCGGTCCGCCTCCCAGCTTTTGGTGGGTTCGGTGACCCGGGTCCGGTCGAGCTGGGCCGTTTGGGCCATCGCACTCGTCCCGCAAAGGAATAAAAGTAGTCGCAGCATACGCTAAAGACACGGGGTGGGGTGGGGAGGTTGGCTCCCTCAGTGAACGCGTTGCACCTGCGTCCGCGCGCCAATGGAGAAACTTTCGGGATCGCTGCCCCGGAGTCCGCTCAGGAGGAGTAAGCCAGGTTGTTTGCCGACCTCCAGGCTCCCCAGCCGGTCGTCAAGCTGCAGCGCTTCGGCACCATTGAGGGTAGACCAGCGCAGGAGATCAGGGAAGGGGACCGTGCTTTGGTATTTACTGATGGTTCTGAGTTCTTCGAGGACATCAAGCTGCCAGTTGGACGTGAGGCTGTCGGTGCCGACGCAAACCTTCGCGCCCGTTGCTAGAAATCGATCGTAGCGCGGTAGGCGGTTCTCGATGTAGAGGTTGGCATTGGGGCAGGTAACCCAGTAGACGCCGTTCTTCCCCCACTCCTCAGCGGCAAGGATGGCCGCGCGGGTCGTCAGGGTATTGTGGACAAACAGTGTGCGCTTGTTGGGGTCCATGCGCTGGAGGGCATGGTAAATGGAGGGGGTGCCCGGTGCCGCAAAGCTGTCCAACGTCAGCCCGAAACCCGCAAAAAAAGCGAGGAAGGGGCCGGTGCCCTGCTCAAAAAGCTGATCCTCCCCGGGAGTTTCCTGATTGTGGATACTGACCGTTTCCGTACCGCTGTTGATCGCGTTGATGAGGGGATACAGCGCGTCGCTCACCGTGTAGGGCGCGTGGGGTACGGCGCTCTTCGGTTCGGGTTGTCCGGCATAAACCGCTGCGTACTGGTCGCGGGTGGCTTCCGCCCGCTGCCCCTGCAGGAAATCGAAGTGCTCTACGAAGCTGTAGTACGTAATTGGGCTCCTGCGCTTCACCTCCGCCGTATCGAGCTTGTTGCAGATATCCCCTACGGCCTGGATGCCGGCGTTCCACATCAGGCGGTCTTGCTCGATGATGGCTGCGTCAATTTGATCCTGCGGAACTTCCCGTAGGGTCACCACGTCCACGAGGAAAGGCAGCAGTGTTTTTCCGGTTTGGCTCACTCCCTGTAAGTGACTCAGCTCCAAATGACAGTGGGCGTTGATAAAACCGGGAATCAATATGCCCACCAGCCGTTCGGGCGGGGCCGCAGGTGCGGTGTAGCCGGGGGATGCGGGGTCCAGAATCTCCAGAATCTGCCCGTCGTTGTCCAGGGTGACCACGCCGTTCTGGATGGGGGGCTGGGTGATGGGGTAAAGGTAGTCGGCGGTGTAGGACGTCATGGCGCGAAGATAGCGGGCCAGGGAATTGTAGTAGCTTTCGGCCTCAGCCTCCCCCTTATGCGCTACCTATCTCTCCTCCCTTTTTTGCTCCTGCTGTTTGCCTGCAACACGGACCCCAATCCCCACGTCGTCGATGGCCCGCAGACGGTTAGCGTAAGGGCCGATACCCTCGACCCGGAACGCCTGGAGCCACCGGATGTCCTCTTCGGCGAACTCTTCAAGCGGGTCCAGATGGAACAGGTCTTCGCCGACGGTAAGACCTTCGTGGATATGATCCCCAAGCGAAGCGCCGCGGCCATCATGACAGAGTTCGAAGGTCAGGTGGGTGGGGAGACCTTTAATCTGGAGGGCTTTGTGGAGGCTAATTTCAATCCGCCGGCCAATCCCAGCACCGGATTTACCACTGACGGCAGTAAGTCCATCACCGACCATATTGGGGCCCTCTGGCCGGTGCTGACCCGGCAGGCCGGTAGCGACGAGGGCAGTGCAGGCAGCCTAATCGTGCTTCCCGAAGACTACGTGGTCCCCGGGGGACGCTTTCGCGAGGTCTACTATTGGGACAGCTACTTTACCCTCCTGGGGCTAGCCGCTGCCGGGCAGGATGGGCTTGTGCGGGACATGGTCGAAAACTTTGCCTACCTCATCGACCAGCTTGGCTTCATCCCCAATGGCAACCGCACCTACTACCTGACCCGCTCTCAGCCCCCCTTCTTTTCCCTGATGGTGGAGGTGCTGGCGGGTATTGAAGGAGAGGAGGTCTACACGGAATTCCTCGAGGAAATGCAGGCAGAGCACGCTTTTTGGATGCAGGGGGAGGATGAAGTAGGGACGAATACCCGCGCCGCGAACCATGTAGTCTGGCTCGCCGACAGCACCGTCCTGAATCGCTACTATGATGCCGGCGACCGACCGCGGGCCGAGAGCTACCGCGAGGACGTGCTGACCATCCGCGAGAGCCGGCGCGACAGCCAGACCGTCGCCCGGCACCTGCGCTCCGGCGCCGAATCGGGTTGGGACTATTCCGCCCGCTGGTTCGCCGATGGAGAGAACATCAGTTCGATCGTCACTACTGACATCATTCCCCCGGACCTCAACAGCCTGCTCTACAAACTCGAAAGCACGATTGCCGAGCACACGGAGCTCATCCCGGAAAAGGAAGCCTGGCTCCGCCGCGCCGAACGCCGGAAGGCAGCCATTCAAACCTATCTCTGGAACCCCTCAACTAACTGGTACGAAGACCTCAACTTCACCACGGGCCGGCATACCGGCTACCTGACCCTGGCTGGCGTGTATCCCCTCTTCGTGGGGGTAGCTACTCCGACCCACGCCGCCGCCGTAGCCGATCGCCTGGAAGCGGATTTTCTCGCTCCCGGTGGCCTGCGCACCAGCCTGAAATCTACGGGCCAACAGTGGGACGCCCCCAACGGCTGGCCTCCCCTCCAATGGATGGCCTACGCCGGTTTGCGGGACTATGGGGAAACCACGCTGGCCGCCACCATCCGCCAGCGTTGGATGGCCAACAACGAGCGCGTCTACAAAAACGTCGACAAAATGGTCGAGAAGTACAACGTCGAGGACATCACCCTGGAAGCGGGTGGCGGAGAGTACCCCGTCCAGGATGGCTTCGGTTGGAGCAACGGGGTGTACCTGCGTATGGCTACCGAGGAGTAATTAAGTTAGAGCTTGTTTGGGATTCCGCTCACCGCCGCAAACTTGCTCCTTTGCGCCTACGCTTCCCCTCAAAAAGCGTCACCTAGCCCGCTAGGCTCCCCTTTTGGAGGGTAGAATAGGCCCAAATTAGCGGCATTTTCGTCAGGCTAGGAAAACCCAAACAAGCTCTCGGTAGGGCTGCGTCTGATCGTGGCCTCGGTGTTTATCTAAACCGGAGTCTGCGCGGCGTCGAGTGTACTGACGATCCCGTCCCATAACCCGATGCGGTGCTCCAGGGCCTCCCGGGCGACTTCGCCGGCTTCCCGCCATTTCCTCGCGTCGTTGCCGCAGAGCTCCTCGACCATGGCAACGGAAAGGGGGCCGTGTTCGTCTCCGTCCACCTCGATGTGGCGCTCCAGGTAATAGAGGAGCCGTGGGAACTTGGTGTTGGCTTCCGTAGACTGGTTGATGATCTCGATGAACATGTCGGGAATCAAATTCTCTCGTCCGAAGGTGAAGGCGGCGGCGATCTTGTGGGCCTCGCCGGTACGAACCAGGTCGAAAGTGTAGCGCAGGAAGGGCGCCACCCCCTGGGGCAGCGAGACCGCCGCCAGGGCGGGATCCACGTCATCCAGTCCGTGAATGCGGGCGAGCAATTCGTTGATCGACTGCGTATTGGCGCCAATCTCCTCCATGGCCTCCAAGTACAATTCAAAGTGGCTGGCGGCCACCCCGTTGCGGTCTTCGTCGGTCTCCTCCCCGAGCACGATCTCGTTGATGAAGCGGGCCGTGCGGGGATTGGCGTTGGGCTTCCACGGTAGGGTAGTGCAGGTCAGGTGGTTCTGTAGGGCTTTGAGCAGGGACATGAAGTCCCACACCGCGTAAATATGATGCTCCATGAAGAGGCGGATGTCCGGAATGGAGTTGAGGCGACCGTAAATTGAATGGCCAGTCAATTGGTGGTGGAGGGGGGCAATGGCCGTTTCGATGGTTCGTATACTGGGCATGGGTGTAGATTGAGTAAGACTAACGATGGGAAGGCCGGTCAGTTGCACGGGGTTACCCCTACCCCGGCCTGGCGGGCTGCATGACTAGCGCAGTCTCCGCCAGATGGTGTACAGCATACCCCCTCCTACTAGGGCGATTACGCAGGCGATCAGGGCACCGCTGAAGTTAGCGTAGAGGTAAAAGCCGGTGGCAAACAGCAGCGCATAGATCGTCACCGCCCCCACCAGCATAGCCAGGATACGCAGCGGCAACTGCCCTTCGCTCCGGGCGTCCACTTGTGCGGGTAGGTTAGCGACTACTGGATCCCAACCGGGGCCACCGGGTCGGGTGCTGGCGTAAAAATGCTGCAGGGTAGCCATATCGGTGGGGCGGGTAAGCAACGTGACCGCTACCCAGCCGACGGTCGTGAGCCCGATGCCCATGATGAGCTTGTGGTAATCCAGTAGGTCGGGCAGGCCCAGGGGGCTCCAAGCAAATTCAAGGAACAGCGCCACGGCAAAGGAGATGAACATGCCCGCGATCTCGGTGTAGGCGTTGATCCGCCACCAGAACCAGCGGAGAATGAAAATCAGTCCGGTGCCCGCTCCGATCTGCAGCAAGATATTGAAGGCCTGCAGGGCGTTGGTGAGTGCCAGGGCAAATACGGCGGCCAGCACCATCAGGCCCACCGTGCTGAGGCGTCCGATCAGCACCAACCGGTCTTCGGAGGCCTCCGGGTTGATGAAGCGGTGGTACCAGTCGTGCACCACGTAGCTCGACCCCCAGTTCAGGTGGGTGCTCAGCGTCGACATCAGCGCCGCGATGAGGGAGGCAATGACCAGCCCCAGCAGACCGACCGGCAAATGGCTCAGCATGGCGGGGTAGGCCAGGTCGTCGTTGATTACGTTGCCGGCCACGTTGGGGAAGGCCGCCGCGATGCTGTCTAGATCGGGGAAGATCACAATCGAGCACAGCGCGATCAGAATCCAGGGCCAGGGCCGGAGCGCATAATGAAAGACGTTGAAAAGCAAGGTGGCCCCCACGGCGTGATTTTCGCTCCTGGCCGCCAGCATCCGCTGGGCGACGTAGCCCCCGCCTCCGGGCTCCGCTCCGGGGTACCACACGCTCCACCACTGTACGGCGATGGGGACGACGAACAGGGGCACGTACATCGATGGGTCGTTAAAGTCGGGCACCAGGTCGAGTTGACTGCTCACCTCCGGATGCGCGAGCAGCGCCTCCAATCCGCCCACCTCCGGCAGGTTTACAATCACATACGCCGCCCAGATCGCCCCCACCATGGCAAAGATGAACTGCACGAAGTCCGTAAGGATTACTCCCCTAAGACCCCCCAGCGCAGAATAGATCACCGTAACCACGGAAACCAGGGCCACCGTGGTAATCGGGTCGATGTCCAGCAGCACCCCGGCAATCTTGATGCCCGCCAGACAGACGGTGGCCATGATCATCACGTTAAAGAACACCCCGAGGTAAATGGCCCGGAATTGCCGCAGGAAGCGGGCCGGCGCGCCACCGTAGCGCAGTTCGTAGAATTCCAGGTCGGTCATCACCCCCGAGCGGCTCCACAGGCGGGCGTAGACGAAGACCGTCAACATCCCGGTGAGGAGAAAGGCCCACCAGGCCCAGTTGCCGGCCACCCCCTGTTTGCGTACGATATCCGTAACCAGGTTGGGGGTATCGGCCGAGAAGGTGGTGGCGACCATGGAGACGCCGAGCAGCCACCAGGGCATGTTACGCCCGGAAAGAAAAAACTCACTCGTCGATTTGCCGGAGTCGCGACTCGCCCACAGTCCGATGGATAAGGTCACGACGAAAAATGCGAAGACAATGATCCAGTCTAGGGTAGTGAGCTGCATATTCGGAGTGCGGGTGTGCGGTTCAAGGTAGGTAATACCGGGTTGATAAAAGCGCGCCGCTTACCCAGAGCAACCAACAGGCCCCACCGACGGCCAGCACGGGTATCCACCACCGGCGGGGCTGCGCCCGGTAGACCGCCAGAAAGAGCAGGGGAGCCAGGGGCACCAGGTACCTGCCCTGGATGGTTCCTACGGTGTGGGACCCCACGGGCTCCCAGCTCAGCAACTGCGAAAGGATCACGAGCACATAGCACAGTACCGCCGCCACCGGCAAAACCAGCCGGTAGCCCCTCGGCAGGGTCGGTCGGGGGCTTCCGTCGAAGAGCGCCAGGCACCACAGCATTCCGTAGGCCAGTACAATAACGTAGATCGGTAGGTAGGCGTCTAACCAACCGAAGGTGCCGATGTAACCCCGCGAGTACATCGGGAAGGCGTCCTGGAGGCTGTTGCGGGTGGCCCGAAACAGGCGGTGAGGAGCCTTTACGATCATTGCCCGGTGCTCGAGCATATGGACGTTGCGGGGCAGGTGCACGCTGTCGCGGACCTCCCGCCGGTATTCCTCATTGGGCAGGTAGGTCCGTTGCGAGCGCCCCGCCCAAAAACTTACACTGCAAACCAGCAGGATCCCGCAACCGGCCGCCACCAACCACTTGCCACCCGGTACCGTGAAGCGCGCGGCCGGGATCAGGAGCGCCAGGAGTAGAATGGGGATGTACACCAGTTTTGCCGAGGTCAGTAGAAGAGTTAGTGCGCCAAGGATCATGGCGTCTTTGGGGGTGAAGCGCCCCTCTCCGAGGGCTTTACGCAGCAGGTAGGCAAGCGTGAGAAAGGCCAGGCTGTTAGTAAAGGTATCGGCACTCACCGTGGCGTGGGTCCAGAGCGTCATCGGCAGCAGGGCGAGGGCGAAAAATAACCACCGCGCAACCGGCATCAGCCGGAGGGCCAGGGCCCCACAGAGCATCCAAAATAGCAGGCCCCCCGCGCGGGCGAGGTAAAGGGTATGCAGCGCACTCAGTTCCAAATAACGCGCCATCCACAGGCCCGCGGCGGCGGGCGCGTAGACCGGGGCGGGGTAGACGGCCGTATTGGGGTAATCCATGAAAACCCGCTGCTGGTAGTCCACCGGCACCTCAGCGTACTGGGCCACCCGTTCGCGCGTGGTTTTTACCCCCGTGTTCCAGCGCACGAGCGAGAAGGCATCGTACATGCCCAGCAGCACATTCGGGACTTGGCCGCCACGCCGGTCGGTGGTGATTTGAGGTTCCCACTCCCCGGTGCTGATGGCGTAGGCCCGAAAGAGATGGTTGGGTTCGTCGGGACCCTGGTAGGGCGGCGTGAGGCCCAGAAAGTAGACCCCGAATCCGCCGGTGAGCAAACAGAACAACGGGACAAGGAGGCGGGCAGTGGGATGGATAACCGGCGGTTTGTGGTACAAAGAAAACTTTTTTGCCCGTATTGCGGTACCTATACCTCGTGAAGTGCTTGCTGCCGGTATTGCTTCTTGGCTTATTGATGCCCTGTGTGCCGCTGGCCGCTCAGCCCAGCCTGCGTGTCGCGCAGTCCGTGGACCTCCACGCGAACCAGCTCGTACCCGAAACGGCCTACCCAAGCTACGAACTCTACGAAACCATTATGTACGCGCTGGCGCGTCGTCACCCCCAGCGGTGTCGCGTAGAAGTCTGGGGGGTTCTCCCCTCCGGCCGGCGCATCCTGGCCCTCAAGCTAACCGAAGGGGTCCACCGGCAATGGGCGCGGCCGCAGGTGCTGTGTACGGCCACCATGCACGGCGATGAGTTAGCCGGCTACTGGGTACTCCTCAAACTGGCCGAGGAACTTCTGACGGACGACCGGGACGGGCTCCTCGACGAGGCCGTGCTCTACATCAATCCCCTGGCCAATCCCGATGGCGCCTTCATGGCCGGCAACCGCAGCCTCGAGGCCGCCCGCCGCGGCAACGCCAACGGCGTGGACCTGAACCGCAACTACCCCGACCCCGACGACGGCCGCTACCCCGACGGCAACGTCCACCAACCCGAAACCCTCATTTTCATGCGGGCCGCTCAGACGCACGGCTTCGACCTGGCCATTAATTTTCACGGAGGCGCGGAGCTGTTCAACTACCCCTGGGATACCTTCCGCACCCGCCACCCCGATACCGATTGGTGGCGCGGCGTCAGCCGGGAATTCGCCCAGCTGGCCCAGCGCGACAGCCCCGACGGCACCTACTTCAAGGATCGCGCCAATGGGACCACCAACGGCCACGACTGGTACCCCATCGCGGGATCTCGACAGGACTACATGAATTACTTCCACGGCACCCGGGAAGCCACCGTGGAGATCACCAATGCCAAACGCTTCCCGTCCGCCGAGCTAGGCAACCTCTGGAAATCGCTCCGCGCCGCCCTCTACAATTACCTCGACGAGGCCCGCTACGGGGTGCACGGCCTAATTACCGATCGCGTAACGGGCCTCCCCCTGCGGGCCCTCGTTACGATACCGGGCCACGACGAAATGATGTCCTCGGTGTACAGCGAAGCGGCCACGGGTGATTTCTACCGCTTCCTCGCTCCCGGCACCTATCGCTTCCTGATCACGGCCCCGGGTTACCGGTCGCGCACCCTGATCATCACCCTGCGGGACAAGCAGCGGCGCTTCGTCCAAATCGCCCTGGAACCGGGCGAACGCAGTCCGGACGCCCGCAAAAAGTAGCTTTCCTACCTTTGCCGGACCTAACCAGCCATTTGTATGTCCGACGCTATCTTCCACCTCAACGTTCCTGCTAACGAGCCCGTCTACTCCTATGCTCCTGGCTCCCCGGAGCGCGAGGAGCTCCAGGCGGCCCTTCAGGCGGCTAAGGCGGAGGCGCGCGCGTTACCTGCCTTCATCAACGGCGAGCGCGTGCTGGAGGGGGAGAAGGTCACCATTCACCCGCCCCACGAGACCAGCTTTACCCTCGGCCACTTTTTCCGGGGAACCCCCGACCACGTACACCGCGCCATCGAGGCCGCCCGGCTGGCTAAACCCGCCTGGGAGGACCTGCCGTGGCAGCAACGCGCCGCCGTTTTCCTACGTGCCGCCGATCTGCTGGCCGGTCCCTTCCGCGCTCGCATGAATGCCGCCACCATGCTCGGCCAAAGCAAGAACGCCTACCAGGCCGAAATCGATGCGGTGGCCGAGCTCTGCGACTTTTTCCGCTTCAACGCCTACTTCCTCCAGGAAATCTACCGGGAGCAACCCCTGCACTCGCCCGCGGGCACCTGGAACCGACTCGAGTACCGGGCCCTCGAGGGCTTCGTCCTGGCCATTACGCCCTTCAACTTCACCAGCATCGCGGCCAACCTGCCCGCCGCACCCGCGCTGTGTGGTAATACCGTGATCTGGAAACCCGCGGAAACGCAGATTTACTCCGCCGTTGTAATTATGGAGCTTTTCGAAGCGGCCGGCTTGCCCAAAGGCGTAATCAACCTAATCTACACCGACGGCCCGGTAGTGGGCGATATCGTATTTAAGCACCCCGACTTCGCCGGGCTCCACTTCACCGGTAGCACGAAGGTCTTCCAGGAGCTGTGGAGGGAGATCGGCAACAACATCGGTCAGTACAACACCTATCCCCGCATCGTTGGAGAGACCGGCGGTAAGGATTTCATCATTGCCCACGCCTCCGCCAACCCCGAGCAGTTAGCCGTGGGTATGGTCCGCGGGGCCTTCGAGTTCCAGGGGCAGAAGTGCTCGGCCGCCTCCCGTGCATACGTACCCGAGTCGCTATGGCCCGCTACGCGGGAACATGTCATCGAGAAGACGGCGAGCCTGAAGATGGGTACTGTGGAGGACTTTAGCAATTTCGTCAACGCCGTCATCGACGAGCGCGCCTTCGACCGCATTGCCGGCTACCTCGATGACGCCAAAGCCGACGCTAGCGTGGAGGTGCTCTGCGGTGGCGGGTACGACAAGTCCACGGGGTACTTCATTGAACCCACCGTGCTGGTCACCACTGATCCCCACTCCGCCACCATGGAAGAAGAGATCTTCGGCCCCGTGCTCACCGTCTACGTGTACCCCGATGCCGAGTGGGCAGCTGCGCTCGAGCTGGTCGACGCCACCTCTCCCTACGCGCTGACCGGGGCCGTCTTTGCTACCGACCGCCACGTGATCGAGCAGGCCTCGAGGGCCCTACGCAATGCCGCCGGCAACTTTTACATCAACGACAAGCCGACCGGGGCGGTCGTCGGTCAGCAGCCCTTCGGTGGGGCCCGGGCTTCGGGTACCAACGATAAGGCCGGCAGCGCACTCAACCTCCACCGCTGGATCAGCCCCCGCCTTATAAAGGAAAACTTCGTGCCGCCCGTCGATCACCGCTACCCCTTCCTGAGCTAAGCCCACGCGGGAAGTTTATAGTGCGGTCAGGAAGGCCATCGTATCCACGCCATCCGCGTAGTCACTGAGGGCGGGCCGTTGGGCCCGTCCGAAATCGCAGGTGTGCAGGTCCAATAATCCGGGGCGAGCCACGACGAGTTGCAGCTCGCTGGCCCGTTTACGCAACACCTGCGTTACCGCCTCCGGAGTGTCATAATACGTGTAGTAAAGTCCGGCAATGTGGGAAGCCAGTTCCGGAGATTCGCGTAAGATAATGGCCCCGTTATGGTAAAAAGGCTCCTTATTGAGGGTTAGGAAGGCAAAGTTGTAGTCAAAGTTATTCTTCCACTTCACGTGGTTCTGGTAGCCGTTCCAGGCGTGGAAGGTCTCCAGCAGGGGCGTGAAGTCGTACCCCTGCGGTACGTAAAGTTTAGACACGTTGCGGCACCCCAGCCCGAAGTAGGAGAAAACGTCATCCCCCAACCGCTTTAATTCCTCGCTGCTCTCGGTACCCGTCAGGACGGCCACCGCATTCCGGTTGCGACGAATGATGTGCGGATACTTGCCAAAGTAGGCCTCGAAGTAGCGCGCACTGTTATTAGACCCCGTAGCAATGATGGCGTCAAAATCACGGAGGTGTTCCACCATCTCGAAATACTCGGCCGCGCGGGCATCGCAGCCACTCAGCAATTGCAGCAGGTAGGGGAGTACGTAAGGATCCTTGCTGCTCAGTTTAATCTGAGCGCGGTGACCGGCGAGGTATACCGAGAGAATGTCGTGGAGGCCGACCAGCGGGATATTGCCGGCCAGCACCAGACCCACCGTAAGGGGTGGCGCGGACGCGGGGGTGTCGGTCATCGCGTAGGGTGCGAGCCAGCGGCTCAGGTGCGTTTCATCGAGGAATAGATCGATCACGGCCCGGAGTGCCCGGGCCTGGTTGTCCTGGGTAAACCAGCCGTTGTTAAATTCAGTACGCGTCATCAGGGCGGCCAGGAACGCGTCGTTTCCAACGCTGAGGTGACGGGCGAGATCGCGCAGGGAGGTGGTGCGTTCAACTAGGGTCATGCCCTGACTAACCCCGCGACGGGCGGTGGGTTGACCTGCAGCGGGGATCCGCCACCGCAAGAAACCCAGGCATTAGGATTTAAGATTATTGAATTTTAGCGGACACTTAACTAATTAAACGGGACATTTGCGGGGGAACCGTGGTCAGGCCATCACGAATCTTTCTTAAATAGTGGTGCCGTACCGTAAAGGTGCTTCCCCCACGGGCCTTGCTGCGGATCACCGGTTCGCATATTTTGCTATACTTTACCCCGATTCAACACCAATACATGACAATTTTTACCCAAATTTTCTGCCCCAACGGGCGGACCCTCCTGTTTTTCTTTCTCGCTTCTTTCTGCTTCATTCCCGGGTTGCACGCCCAGGACGAGCAAGGTTCCACCCTTCCCTTCGCCGTATGGCTGGAATCGGAATGCGCAACAGTCGGTGGGAACTGGGATGTGTTAGAAGATACCCTGGCCTCCGGGGATACTTACGTGGTCATCAAGCCTGGATTCAACTCCAAAGACAATCCTCCCGAAGATATCCCCGCTAACTTGGTCACCTTCACACTGGACGTGCAGGAGGGTGACTTTTTCCGCCTCTGGGCACGGGTGTATGCCGACAACGCCGACCGGGACTCCTACTGGGTACGCGTGAACGGCGGCAGCTGGGTCAACTGGAACAGCCGACTGCGAAACGATAGCCTGTGGACCTGGCGAGAAGTGGCACAAAGCCCATTCTTTATGGAGGCCGGCGAGGTGACCATCGACTTCGCTTTTCGCGAACCCGCTACCCGGCTGGACAAGATTTATGTTACCTCCCTGCTTCGGGAACCCGACGACAATATGGGTGGCTTCCCGATTAACTGCGACGAAGAAACCAGCTGTAGCAGATTCCCCGAGAGTTGTGCCAATGAATTCTGGGTGGAGGGTGAATGCGCCGACCTGGGCAGTCGTTGGGACTACGTAAAGGACGTGAACACCTCCAACGGGGGGTACGTGGTGCCGCGGCGACCGAGTGTGTTTACCGAACCGACCGACGCCACCCCGGAAGTACAACTGTCATACGAGGCGGAACTGCCAGAGGCGGGTACTTACTACCTGTGGATGTTAATGAATGCCTTTGATGAAACCAAGAATTCGTTCTTCGTACGCGTCGACGATGAACCCTGGACGGTTTTCGCAAGCGGGCTCGGAGCCGGTAACTCCATCCTCGCTACCGACGGCTTCGAATGGCGCCAGGTCAACGTAGGCGGAGACACCACCACGTATAATCTAGCTGCGGGCACCCACACCATTTACGTGGCGCTGCGGGAGAGCGGCACCGGCCTGGATAAGATTGCCCTGACGCGCGACTCCATTGCTCCCACCGGATACGGAAAGGTAGCCCTGAACTGTCAGACCAACGACGTTACTCCCGTGCGTACGGCCCTGGATGTTACCTCTAAGTTGTCCGTCTTCCCCAACCCAGC
This sequence comes from Lewinellaceae bacterium, assembly GCA_963710195.1. GTDB lineage: Bacteria > Bacteroidota > Bacteroidia > Chitinophagales > Saprospiraceae > Neolewinella. Next base: position 349,942 of record CAVPZF010000008.1, on the reverse strand, counting down.
CTTGGCCACGCTACACTTACAACTGGATGCCGCCGTCACCGGCGATGTAGAAGTGGCGGTGGTGGACGTGAATGGTCGCCAGTTGAGTATTCGCCGCTACCAGAAATCCGCCACCTTGCTCGCCGACGACATCGACGTGGCGCACCTGCCTTCCGGCGTGTACAATTTGGTAGTGACTTCTGCCTCCGGGCTAATCACCCGCCCCTTCGTTAAACGCTAAATTTCGTTCCGGTCCCGCAGCAATTTAGCGTTCCGGACCGGAATGTCATCTACGTTTGGGTAGGTAGCTACCGCGCGGGCTACCTGCTCCGTGCGGAGAAGCTGCACGGTAGGGTAGGGCGCCCGATTGGTGGCGTTAGCGGGATCTTCCGCCGCCGCCCCGGCAAACGTATACAACGGGTGAAAGTGGGCCAGCTGAACAAATCGGCTGGCCCCACTTTCTTGCAGGAAGTCCTCAAGCGTTTCTACAAAGTCAAGGAAGGTGTCAAAATCGTCCAGGACGCCGGGAAACAGCAGCAGGCTGGTTTCCACCTCAGTGGCGGACGAGTCGAGCAGGACCTGCACTTCAGCCCCGGTCCAATAGAACGCGGCCTCCAGGTCCTGGGCCACGCAGCTGCTGATTGCCACCCGGCTCTCCCGTAGCGGACGCACGGCAAAGGGGCAGAGCTGTAGGCGGACCACGAAGTCGCGGACCCAGTCTAGGGTCTGCTGTTCCTCCAGACTCATGGTTCCAACTGATTGTTTAGCCGCCGGTGGCCGACGTAGTTGCGCCACCGATCGAGGGCGGACTGCATGTCCTCCGGCAGTTCACTGTTGAAGTGCACGTACGCTTTCGTCGTGGGGTGGATAAAGCCGATGCTCTTGGCGTGCAGGGCCTGCCGCGGGCAGAGTTCGAAGCAGTGCTCCACGAAGGTTTTGAACTTGCTGTAGACAGTGCCCTTGACGATACGGTCTCCGCCATATTTGCTATCCTGGAAAACCGGATTACCCAGGCTTTTCATGTGCACCCGAATCTGGTGGGTTCGGCCGGTCTCAAGTTTTAGTTCACATAGGCTGACGTAGTAAAGATCTTCCAGCGTCCGGTAGTGAGTGATCGCGTGGCGCCCGTCCTCGTCCTCGTCAAATACGGTATAGTTCTGCCGCAGGCGCGGGTGGCGGCCGATGTTGCGATCGATGGTGCCGTCGGCGGGGTCGGGGGCACCCCAAACGATGGCCTGGTAGGTGCGGTCGATGCTGTGGTCGAAAAATTGCCGCGCCAGGCTGCTCATGGCCGCTTCGGTTTTGGCGATGACGAGGAGACCGGAGGTATCCTTATCGATGCGATGGACCAGGCCCACCCGGTCGTTGTCGTTGCCGGGGAGAATGGGAATGTCATCCTGATTGAGGTAGTAGGCCAAGGCGTTGACGAGCGTACCGTTAGGATTGCCGACGCCCGGGTGGACCACCATGCCGGGGGGCTTGTGGACGATGAGTAGGACCTCGTCTTCGTAGCGAATATCTAGGGGAATGTCCTCCGCCTGAAGGCCCGCTTCCCGGTCGCCGTGGCGGGGCAGTACGACCGTAATGCGTTCGCCCGGAGAAAGCCTGTGGTTGGGCTTGACTTGCTCCCCGTCTACTCGGATCGTACCCGAGCGGATGCTGTTCTGCACCCGGTTGCGGCTGACCCGCGGGAGCCTGTCGGTGACGAATTTGTCGATGCGGACCGCCGACTGCTTAGGGTCCACCACGATTTCCTGTACTTCGTGGAGCTCTTCGTCCTCGTCATTGTCTTCCATAGTGTAAAGGTAGCGTAAGGGATAAAAGGGGTGGTAATGGGGATATTCGTAGGCGCACGACAACCTAGTATGGAATAACAAATTATTGGAAATCAGAAAGTTATATTTTTAAATATGTGTAAACATGAAATCTTGTAAAATTATGTCCCTACCTTTAGTGCAGCCGCATGTACCTCCGTTTTCCGTTATAGATATTTGTGTTTTCTGCCTGTTCCGAGACGCCTATCCCCTCACTCCACATGAAACAATCCAGCCTTACCGTACGCGACCCCGCCGTCGCCCAGCACAACCCTCCGCACCAGGTTCCCCTCGTGGCCGCTTCCAGCTTTGTGTTTGAGTCGATCGAGCAGGGGATGGACATCTTCGACGGTCGAGAACCTGGATACATTTATGGCCGCTTTGGCAACCCCACGGTAGATGCCGCAGCCCAGAAGATCGCCGACCTGGAGGGTTACGGCCTGGATCAAGCGTGCTACGGACTCTTCTGTGCCAGTGGCATGGCGGCTATCTCGACCACCCTGGTGGCGCTGTGCGATTCCGGGCAGGTTATCCTCTCTCAGGGGGATCTATACGGTGGCACGGCAAACCTCATCGAAACCCTGGAGAATAAGGGGATCACCCGCATCATCGCCAACCTGCGCGACAGCGAGGAGCTGGAGGACCGCCTGGCCGACATCCCTGACCTAGGAATTATCTACATCGAGTCGCCCTCCAACCCCACCCTAAAGTGTACCGATCTTGCTTACCTCGCGGACCTGGCCCACCACTACGGGGCTTTGCTGGTGGTCGATAATACCTTCGCTACGCCCATCGGACAGCAGCCACTCCTCCTGGGCGCGGATGTGGTCGTCCACAGTACCACGAAATACCTAAACGGCCACGGTACCGGCGTGGCGGGCGCCATCGTTTGCCGCAATCCGGAGCTGATGGAAAAAATGCGGTCAACCTACCGCCTTTACGGAGGTAGTGGCAATCCCTGGGATGCCTGGTTGGTGCTCAACGGGCTAAAAACCCTGGCCCTGCGCATGGAGCGGCACACGGAGAACGCCGCGAAAATCGCCGGCTTCCTCCAGGCTCATCCGGCAGTCCTCCTGGTCAATTATCCGGGCATTGTGGGGCACAGCTCGGGTACGATAATCCGCAAGCAGATGAAGCTCATGGGAGGTATGCTCAGTTTTGAACTGGAGGGCGGCCTGGAAGCCGCCAAGCGCTTTCTGAACGCCCTGATGTTCTGTACGCTCACGCCCACCCTCGGCGACGTAGATACCCTAGTGCTGCACCCCGCCACCATGAGTCACCGGGGCATACCGCGCGAGGTCCGGCTCGCCAACGATATTACGGACGGCCTCGTCCGGCTCAGCGTCGGGATTGAGGACGTGGACGACATCCTGGCGGACCTGAAGCAAGCCATCGCCGTATCCCAAATTGCAACCGAGGCGGTTCCCGGAGAATAGGTCGTCCTTTCATGGGCCCCCCACCCGCGGCCCCGCCCCGTTCAGTATCTTTGCCCGCCCAAAGCGATAACTATGTCGGCCAAGCAAACCTACGACAGCCACGAGGTAGAACAGAAGTGGTACGCCCACTGGATGGACAAGGACTACTTCCGCAGCGTCCCCGATGACCGCGAGCCCTACACCATCGTCATTCCGCCCCCCAACGTGACCGGCCTGCTGCATATGGGGCACATGCTCAACAACACCATCCAGGACATCCTGGTCCGCAAGGCCCGCCTCGACGGCAAGAACGCCTGCTGGGTGCCCGGCACCGACCACGCCAGCATAGCTACCGAAGCCAAGGTGGTGCAAAAACTGCGGGAGGAAGGGATAAAGAAATCGGATATCGGCCGAGAGGAATTTCTCAAGCACGCCTTCGCGTGGAAGGAAGAGTATGGCGGCATCATCCTTAAGCAGCTGCAGCTGCTGGGGGCCAGCTGCGACTGGTCGCGCACCCGCTTCACCATGGAGCCCAGCCTGTATGAGGCGGTGATTAAGGTCTTCGTGGACTTGTACCGAAAGGGCAAACTCTACCGCGGCCTGCGGATGACCAACTGGGACCCCGTGGCCCAAACGGTACTCAGCAATGAGGAGGTCATCCATACCGACGAGAACAGCAACCTCTACTACGTGCGCTACCGCGTCGAGGGCACGGATGATACCTACCTGACGGTCGCCACCAGCCGCCCCGAAACGATCATGGGGGATACCGCCCTGGCCGTCCACCCCGACGACCCCCGCTACCAGCAGCTGCAGGGCCGAAAGGTCATCGTGCCCCTGGTGAACCGCATCGTGCCCATCATTACGGATGAGTACGTGGATCGGGAATTCGGGACCGGCGCTCTGAAGATCACTCCCGCCCACGACGCTAACGACTACGCCCTCGGCGAGAAGTACGGACTCGAGGTCATTGACACCATCAATGCCGATGGTAGGCTGAACGAACTGGCGGAGATTGCCGTAGGGATGGATCGCTTCGACGCGCGGGTGGAGGTCATCAAACGGCTAAAGGCCAGCGGCGACCTGGTTAAAATCGAGCAGTACCGCGCCAAGATCGGCCGCAGCGAACGCACCGACGCCGTAGTTGAGCCGCGCCTTACGCTACAGTGGTTTATGAAGATGGACGAGTCCGCCGCCACTGCCCTAACGGCCGTTCAGCGGGGCGAGGTAAAGTTTCACCCCGAGGGTATGACCAATATGTACGGGTCGTGGCTTCGGGCGGAGAACGTCCGCGACTGGTGCATCAGCCGCCAGCTGTGGTGGGGGCAGCGTATCCCGGCCTGGTACCACGGGGAGGAAGTGTACGTCGCCGAGACCGCCGGGGAGGCGCTCGAGGAGGCGCGCAAGCACCACCCCGGACTGGACGCCGCAAAACTGCAGCAGGATGAAGACGTGCTCGATACCTGGTTTTCCAGTTGGCTCTGGCCCCTGTCGGTCTTTGACGGTTTTGGGGAAAACAAGCAGGAGCTGGCCTACTACTATCCGACCAATGACCTGGTCACCGGCTGGGACATTATGTTCTTCTGGGTAGCTCGGATGATTATGGCCGGTTACGAATTTAGCGAGGACCTGCTGGGTAAGGACTTCGTCGAAAAGCACGGCCGCCAACCCTTTACTAATGTCTACTTCACGGGTATGGTACGCGACGAGAAGCGGCGCAAAATGTCGAAGTCGCTAGGTAACAGTCCTGACGCCCTAGCCCTGCTCGACAGGTACGGGGCAGACGGCGTGCGTTACGGTATGCTGTCTAGCGCCGCGGCTGGCAACGACATTGTTTTCGACGCGCCGATGGAAGACGGGAAGGTTTTAAACGAAAGTCAGCTCTGCGAGCAGGGACGTAAGTTCTGCAACAAGATCTTCAATGCTAACCGACTGATCCAAGGATTTGAGGTGACCAATACGGCGCCCGAACCCGCTGCCGCCCTTGCCACCCGCTGGCTGGAGGCCAAGCTTAACGCGACCCTTATTGACGTGAACCGCATGATGGCGGAGTACCGCCTCAGTGAGGCCATGGTGACGCTTTACCGCTTCATCTGGTCTGATTTCTGTAGCTGGTACCTAGAGGCCATCAAGCCTTCCGACGGCAAGGTGTCCGCGGAGACTAAAGAAGCCGCCATCTCCGCCTTTGAGCGCATGATGATCCTGCTGCACCCCTTCATGCCCTTCATCACCGAGGAAGTCTGGCACCAGTTGCGGTCCCGCGCGGAAGGTGAGGACTGCATCGTCAGCACCTGGCCACAGGTTGGCGCAGCCGACCAGGCCGTAGTGAGCGACTTTAGCCTGCTGCAGGATGCGGTAGCTGCTATCCGCGATACCCGTAACCAGCGGGGCATTTCCCACGGGGAGGGACTGGCTCTATCGGTCCGCCGCAGTTCGCATAGCGAGCAACTCTTGGGCGGGGACGCGGGTGCCGTGTCCTTCCTTCAAAAAGCCGGCGTACTCAACGAAGTGACCCTAGTAGATGAGGCCCCCGAAAACGGACTTCCCTTCCTATTCGGTAACGACACGGCCTACCTTATCCTCAACGAGGAGGTGGACCAGGAGGCGGAGCGCGCCAAGACCAAGGAGGAACTGAATCGCCTGCGGGGCTTCCTGCGCAGCATTGAAAAGAAGCTGGGCAATGAGCGCTTCGTCGCCAACGCGCCCGGGGCGGTGGTCGAACTGGAGCGCAAAAAACAGGCCGACGCGCAGGCTAAGATTGCCAGCCTGGAGAAAATGCTGTAGGGGGACGACGCTTGGGGCGTTCTGGTAGCGCGGATTCCGAACAACTACGGCCAGTCTAATTTGTCTTCCCCACGTATGCTCCTCGACCAACACGGCCGTCAACTCACCTACCTGCGCCTGGCGGTCACCGACCGCTGCAACCTGCGCTGTCGGTACTGCATGCCCGAGCAAGGGATTGACTTCGCGCCTAAATCCGCCCTGCTCAGTTACGATGAGATCCTCTTTCTCTGCGGCGTCCTGGCCGGTATGGGCGTAAACAAGGTGCGGTTGACCGGCGGAGAACCCCTCGTGCGTCGGGCCCTGCCGGTGCTCGTGCGGGGGTTGGATGAACTCTTTCCCCGTCTGGCCATGACGACCAACGGCATTCTGCTGCCGAAGTACCTCGACGAACTCGTTGCAGCCGGCCTGACTCACTACAACCTCAGCCTGGATACCCTGCGGCCGGAGCGCTTCTTCGCGATCACCCGGCGCGCTAATTTTGCGGGTACGAAGTGGGCACTCGACGAACTGCTTGCCCGGGGATACCCGGTGAAGGTCAACGTGGTGGTGATGAAGGGGAAGAACGACGATGAGCTGCTGGACTTTGTGGCCTTTACCCGCGACCACGCCGTGGACGTACGCTTCATCGAAGCGATGCCCTTTAACGACGACGACGGCAACCACGAGGTGTTCCTCTCGTACAGTGACATGCTGGAGCGTATTCGGGAGGGCTATCCGACGCTCGAGCAGCTCCCGGGTAAGGGCAGCTCTGTCGGTTTCCGGGTACCCGGATATGTCGGTCGGGTCGGGATCATTCCCGCCTACAGCCGGAGCCTCTGCGGGACCTGCGATCGCCTGCGCGTTACGCCGCGGGGCACCATGCTGAACTGCCTTTATTCCACCAAAGGGTTGGAGCTGCTGCCCTTGCTGCGCGCCGGTATCGGCCGGGTTGAATTGGAAGAACTGATTCGGGCGTTTGTCTACGGCAAGTACGCCAGCGGGCACGAAACCCAGGAGCGGGAACAACAGGGCAGTATCTTTGCCAGCATGACCAGTATCGGCGGCTAAAACTCTCCCCATGCCCTTCACTCACCTCAATGCCGACGGTCGGCCGGCCATGGTCGACGTTGGCGACAAGTCCGTCACCAAGCGCTCGGCTACGGCGGAAGCGCGGGTTATTCTCGGCTCCGAAATAATGGAGAGCCTGCGCGGCTCGTCCTTTTCCACAAAAAAAGGATCTATTATTCAGACCGCCATCATCGCGGCCACTATGGCGGTGAAGCAGACCTGGTCCGTGATCCCCCTGTGCCATCCCCTGATCATTAATGGCGTCTCGGTAGAGGTAGATGAGGACGGGGACGAGGCGATCCGCATTCGGTGTACGGTGAAAACCGAGGGCAAGACCGGCGTAGAGATGGAGGCCCTCTACGGGGCGAGCGTGGCCGCCCTGACGGTCTATGATATGTGCAAGTCCATGTCGCCTGCCATTGCCATCGGCAATCTGTGCCTCGTCCAGAAGCGGGGTGGAAAGAGCGACTTCGACCATGGCTGAGGAACGCTATAGCCGGCAGACCGTCCTGCCCGGCGTTGGTCGGGAAGGACAGTACAAACTGGCGGAGGCCCGCGTGGTCGTGGTGGGCTGTGGGGGCTTGGGTAGTCCGGCCTGCGCCTATCTGGCCGGGGCCGGGGTCGGTCACTTGCGACTGGTAGATGGGGACCGTCCGGATGAAAGCAACCTACACCGGCAGGTGTTCTTTGACGCAACCAACCCCGCCGGTAAGGCCCAGCAGCTCGCAAGCCACCTCAGGATACTTAACTCCGAGATTAAGGTCGAACATTTGGCGCACCACCTCACACCACACAACTGCCGCCAAATCCTGAAGGGGGCCACCCTGGTACTCGACTGTACCGACGATGCCGCCACCAAGCACCTGATTAGCGACGCCTGCCTCCACCTGACCATCCCGCTGGTGTACGCCGCTGCCCAGGCATTCTCTGGTTACGTGGCGTTATTTGAGAACCGGCCCGGGGGCATCCACCTTCGCGACCTCTACCCCGAGCCGGACCCCACGCTGCCGGACTGTGCCACCGCCGGGGTACTGCCCACCGCCGTGGGGATTGTCGCGCTACTTCAGGCCAATGCCGCCCTCTGCTACCTGCTCGGCATCGGTGATCCTCCCGTCGACCGCTTGCTGACCTACCACGCCCTGGACAATATCCAACACCGCATGCGGCTCACTAAAACCTACGTCGAGAAGGTACGCGCGCCCTGGATAACCCCGGGTAAGGACCGCTCCGAACTAGAGGTGGAGCTAGACACGCTGGTGCCCGAAGGATTTGACGGGGTATACAGCATGCTCTCGGAAGAGCGGGAACCCAAGCTACCGGAGGGGGTAACCCGTTTGCGAGCGCACAATCCCTTCGGCCAGTGTCGGGAAGAGATGGTACCGGGAGAGCGCTACCTCCTGTACTGCAATTCGGGAAAGCTGAGCCTGGTCCTGGCCACCCAATTGCGTAAAGAGGAGCCGGAGTTGGAAGTATTCAGTCTGAAGGGCGGACTTAAGGTCGTCGGCCAACCGAGGCACGAGGCTCCTAGGCCGACCGGTAAGGAAGAAAACGACTAAGGCCGACTGTTCAGCCAGTGGCTGCCATCATCCCGGAATTCCTTTTTCCAAATCGGGACCGTCTTTTTTAGTTCATCAATCACAAATTCGCAACCGGCAAAGGCCGCCTTGCGGTGCACGCTGCTGACGGCCACAATCACGGCAATGTCGCCTATGGCCAGGTCACCCTTGCGGTGGTGGAGCGAGACGGCTTGCAGACCAAAGCGCTCGCGGGCGGCTTCGGCGATCTTGTGCATCTCCTTGATGGCCATCCCATCATAAGCATCGAATTGAAGGTGGGTGACGGTCTGGCCGAGGTTCAAATCACGGACGGCACCCACGAAAAAGCACAGTCCGCCACAGGAGGGGTGCCGGACGAAGGCGGAGCACGCGTCGAGTTGAAGGGGCACATCGCGCAGGGCGACATCAATGTAGGGAGACGGGTCAGCCACCGGATACGGGGGGGATAATGACAACCTCATCTTCGGCCCCGATGAGCTCTTCATCGGTCGCGTAAGTTTGGTTGCGAGCGACGGCGAAGTCGGCCAACTCCCTAAAGGCGGGGTAGGCATCGAGGAGGGCCACCCGGAAGTGGGCGACGGACTGACCGGCTATGCCCTCCAGTCGGAGCGCGGGGCCCCCGGCAATATCCCGAGCAATGCCGAAACACAAGATTTTCATAGCGCAGTTAGTAAGGCCAGTTCGCCCATACTAACCTTGTGCCTACCAAAAGGATGAGGAGGGCGGCTAATTTTTGAACGGTGGCTGGCGTGAAGCGATGCAGCGTGAGGCGGGTGCCCAGCTGTCCGCCGGCGATCACTGCGAAGAGTAAGAGGCCCGCTAGGCTAAGCTCCATGTGGATACCCACGCTGAGTTGTCCCGCCAGACCCGCCACGGAGTTCAGCGCAATGAATAGACTGGTGGTCGCCGCGATCTGTCGGGCCCCCGCCCAGCGACCCAAAAAAAGAATGGGGGAGAGGAAGATCCCGCCCCCGATGCCCACCACCCCCGATACGAAGCCCACCGCGGCCCCAATGGCGATCGCCAGGCCTCCCGCTGCCCAGCCTCCCCTTTGTGATGCTTTCACTACTTCCGCCGTCGGTCGAATCCGCAGCAGCATCAGGCCGCCGGCTACCACCAGCAACCCACCCAGTAGAAGAAGGTAGGCCTCGCGCGGCAGCACAACCCGTCCGCCCACGAAGGCTGCCGGCATGCTCGCGAGCACTAGGGGCAGGGCCCGCCGCCAGGGGGTGATGCCGACCCGGCTGAAGACGTAGCTGCCCCCGCCGGTCACGGCCAGGTTGCAAACGAGGGCGATCGGTCGGATGGCTCCGGTAGGCAGTCCGGATAGCGCCAGCAAAGCCAAGTAGCTGCTGCCCCCGCCGAAACCGGCCGCGGAATAGAGTAGTGCAACGACAAAAAATGAGGCGAAGAGCCAGAGGTAGTCCAAAGGATTCGGTTGGGCACAAAACTTTGGGGTAAGGTACCCACATCTTAGGGGCATGACGGAAGCGCAACGTGCCCTCGAGATCGACGAAATTTTGTGCATCCACTACGGTGCGCCCTTCCCGCCCTTCGGTCGCCGGGACCCGCTGAGTGAACTGGTCGGCTCGCTGCTGTCCCACCGCACCAAGAACGCCGTGACCCGTCAGGCCTACCAACAGCTCGTGGGTATCCTGCCCACTTGGGAAGCGGTGATCGACGCCCCCACCGAGCGGGTACAGGCCGCCATTTCGGCCGTGACCTATCCGGAAGTGAAAGCGCCGCGGATCCAGGCTGCCCTAAGATTGATCCGGGAGCGCCGGGTGGGAGACTTATCTCTCGACTTTCTAAGCGACCTATCCGTGGCCGAGGCCCGCGCTTGGTTAGAGGAAATCCCGGGGGTAGGTGCTAAGACGAGCGCAGCCGTGCTAAGCTTCAGTCGACTCCGAATGCCGGCCCTCGTGGTGGATACCCACCACCTGCGCGTGGCCCAACGCATCGGGCTGGTGGCACCCAGGGCGAGCCTGGATAAAGCGGCGGCCCAACTGCAAGCCTGGCTGCCTGCAACGTGGGACGGTCTACGGGTATACGACTCTCACCAGGGGTTCATGCGGCACGGGCAGCAGGTCTGTCATTTTCGGGCCCCGCGCTGCGGCAGTTGCTTCATTCGGCAACGCTGCGACTACGGGCGACAGCGGCAGCCGGCCTAAAGTCCTTACCTTCGCCGCCCAAAATTTAGCCCGATGATTACCCGACTAGAGATCAAAACCCTGCTGCAGGAGCCCCCGTTGGGGACGTCCGTCACCGTGATGGGTTGGGTGCGGGCCTGGCGCGGCAACCGCTTTATGGTGCTTAACGACGGTTCCGGCCCGGAGACGCTCCAGGTCGTGGTCGACGGCGATCAATTTGAGGAGGGCACCATGCGCGCCATTGGCTTCCACGCCTGCGTCAGCGTGACCGGTAAGGTAGCGGAGAGCCTGGGGAGCGGACAGGCCGTGGAGCTCATCGCCGAGTCCCTCACGATCCTCGGCGGCAACGAGCTCGGTAAGTATCCGCTACAGCCCAAACAGCAGAGCATGGAATTCTTGCGCGACAACGCCCAATTCCGGATGCGGACCAACACGTTCAGTTCCGTCTTCCGGGTACGGCACGGGGTGGCCTACGCGGTAAGTAAGTACTTCCACGATCGCGGCTACTATTACCTCCACACGCCCATCATCACCGGTAACGACGCGGAGGGGGCGGGGGAGATGTTCCGCGTGTCCGTGCTCAATCCCAAGGATCCGCCCTTAACCGAGGATGGCGAAATTGACTACAACCAGGATTTCTTCGGCAAGGCCACCAACCTCACCGTTTCCGGACAGCTGCAGGCCGAGATCGGTGCCCTGGCCTTGGGTAAGGTCTATACCTTCGGCCCCACGTTTCGCGCGGAAAACAGCAACACCAGCCGCCACCTGGCGGAGTTCTGGATGATCGAGCCCGAGATTGCCTTTGCCGACATTGACAACAATATGGACCTGGCCGAAGATTTCGTGAAGTACCTCATCAACTTTTGCCTGGAGCACTACGCCCAGGATCTGGAGTTCCTGGATGCCCGGATTATCGAGTCCGAGAAAAACATGAAGGCCACCGATCGCCGCCCCCTGGGCCTGGTGGAGATGCTCCGTTTCGTGGTCGAGAACGATTTTGCCCGTATCACCTACACCGAGGCGGTAGATATCCTGATGCGGTCCACGCCCTACAAAAAGGGCAAGTTTGAATTCCCCCTAGCGTGGGGTACCGATTTACAGGCGGAGCACGAGCGCTGGCTGGTAGAGCGCCACTTCAAAAAACCCGTCATCGTTCGCAGTTACCCCAAGGATATCAAAGCGTTCTATATGCGGCAAAATGACGACAACAAGACCGTAGCTGCCATGGACGTGCTCTTCCCCTACATCGGGGAGGTCATCGGCGGCAGCCAGCGGGAGGAACGGGAGGACAAGCTCCGGCAGCGCATGCAAGAAATGGACGTCCAAGCCGACGAACTGGCCTGGTACCTGCAACTGCGCACCTTCGGCGGCTGCCCGCACGCGGGCTTCGGGCTGGGCTTCGAACGCATCGTGCAATTCATTACGGGCATGGGGAATATCCGGGATGTGATTCCTTTTCCGCGGGCGCCGCGGTTGGCTCAGTTTTAAATTACCAAATAAGTGATTTAACGAACGAGTCAGTAGCCTCGCAGGTCAGGCTTGCATTCATGCCTACACCCATCCACCCCTTCATCAATTACAGAAATTATGCGCATTGGCACCCGCGGCTCCCGCCTAGCCCTCTGGCAAGCTCACTTCGTACAGGACCGGCTACGCGAGCACGGGATCGAAAGCGAACTGGTAGTTATCAAAACCCAGGGGGACAAGATTCAGCATCTGGGCTTCGATAAGCTGGAGGGCAAGGGTTTCTTTACCAAGGAAATCGAGGATGCCTTGCTGGATGGTCGGGTAGACTGCGCCGTACACAGCCTGAAGGACCTGCCGACCAATCATCCGGAAGGACTCGTCTTAGCGGCGCTCAGCTACCGGGCATCGGTGGAAGATGTAATCCTCGTGCACGAACAACGCGCCGTGGCCGGTCAGCCCTTTCAGCTCGGAGCGGGCGCAACCATCGGCACCAGCAGCAACCGCCGCAAGGCCCTACTCCATGACCTTCATCCGGGCTTGTTCTCCGTTGACATCCGGGGCAACGTACCCACTCGCATGAAGAAGGCCCTAACCGGCGAGCTCGATGCGGTCGTGTTGGCTGCGGCGGGTTTAGAACGGCTGACATTGGATTTGTCCGGCCTAACGGTCATCCGCCCTTCCCCCCGCGAGTTCGTACCCGCGCCGGGGCAGGGCGTCATGGCGATGCAGACCCGGGAAGCCGACATTGAGATGCGGAAAAAGCTTTCGTTGCTCCACCATCCGGTAGTGGGGGAGTGTACCAACGTAGAGCGTACGGTACTGAACCTCATGGAAGGTGGCTGCTCCATGCCCCTAGGCGTTTACTGCGAGAAAGATCAGCTGGGAAACTACCACGTGTGGGCTGCGTACGCCGGCTCCGCCGATGCCCCGCTGCACCGCGTACAGGTGAGCCAGTCCACTCGTGCGGGACTCCCCGAGGCCGTGGTCGAACAGCTGCTCAGCGTGTCAGCGCGTTGACCCGGGCTTCCTCTCGCCGGTGGACCCGCCCGCTACCCAGGGGAATCACCACGGCCGCCCCGGGCAGCCCACCGGGGACCACGACCGGGCGTACGCTCATGCTCAGGTCATCGCTGATGTCGAAGTCCCGGAGGTGCGCATCCGTAAATGCCTCAACTGCCTGAAGAATGTAGACGCCAATAATTGCAAAGTAGGCCGTCTGGCGGTTCCGGTTAAAGTTGTCTCGCGCAGAAACCAGAGACTGCGACGTGTACGCCTCCACCGTAAACTCACTGGGCTTTACCTGGCATTCTGCGTAGGGAATTTCAATGACGAGTCCGTCCCCCAGGCACCTCGCCTCGAGGCCCGCTACCACGCGTGAGTATTGTGTTTGGTTGAAGTCCGCCACGGCAACAACCCCCAGCAGGCCACCGTACACCAGGGGCACCTTCCACCATGCTTTATTATAAACCTGTCCACCGCCGGGAATGAGGGCCCAGAGCAGCGCGCGTTTGGGCCCCCGGTTAATCTCCTGGAGGGTACGAACGGTGGCTACGCTAGTGTCCGATGTTTGCGCGTGCGCAGGGGTTAGGCTCCCCAGGCAGAGACTGATCGAGAAGAGCAGATACCGGAATATGGGTTGGGCGATCACTAAGACACAGATAGGGACAGGAACAAATTGGTTGCCTCGACAGGCACAAAAGGGCAGGTCACTCCACCGACTTATAGAATTGCTCCAGTTGTTCCCGGCTCTCAAATCGGAGGGTGATAGAGCCGCTCCGGCCTTCCTTGCCCTCGAGGCGCACCTTCACCTTTTTCGTGCCGAAGAACTCGGCAAAGGCTTGCTCTACCCGCCGGGCATCGCGGCTGTCGGCGGGATTGCCCTTGCTGACCTTGTTCTTGTTCTTGTACACGCGACTTTCGCGCTCGATGTCGCGAACCGACCAATTGGGGTGGGAAAGAATATCGTCTAGGAAAGTTTCCTGCTGGCCGATGTCTTTGATCCCGGAGAAGGTCTTGGCGGCCCCAATGCTGATCTTCCGGTCCTTGATGGCCTGCCGGACCCGGTTCGACGTGCTCAGGATCGTCAGGTAGTTGGTAATCGTCGAGCGCTTTTTACCCACGCGCGAGGCGAGTTGCTCCTGCGTCAGGTCAAACTCTTCCTGCAGCCGGAGGTAGGAATAGGCCACCTCCATGGGATTAAGATCCTCCCGCTGAATGTTCTCGATGAGGGCCATCTCGAGCAGGGTCTGGTCATTGGCCGTTCGAATAAAGGCGGGCACCTCCCGCAGGCCGGCAAGTTGACTAGCCCGGAAGCGGCGCTCCCCACTGATAATTTGGTAGGAACCGTCGCCCATGTGACGAACGGTCATGGGTTGGATGATCCCGTGGACGCGAATGCTCTCGGCCAGTTCCTGTAGCGGTTCTTCTTCAAAGTCCTGCCGCGGTTGGTCTGGATTTGCGGAAATTATGTCCATGGGCAGCATGGCGAAGTTGCGGCTGAGCGTTTTTATGGTTTCTTCCTCGCTGGCTTTATCCAGGCGTTGGCCGGGAAACAGGGCGCTCAAGCCATTATTTCCACCGATCTTACTCAGGCTGTCCTTTAAGTCGTTGCTGCTGGGTTTTCCGCGCGTAAATTTCTTGGCCATGGCGTGCTGCTGTTTTTCTGCTGGACCGCGAAGATAGCCCATCGTGTTTCAGACAAGCTGCTGGAAGCAGAGAACACTTAATATTATTTGTTTGCTTCTGTTATTTAGGAAACCAGCAAAATAAGGCCCGGACGCCGCTTAATATGGAATACACGCGGCCAGCACCTGGCTTCAAGCATCCCTAGAACTGAACCTAGGTGGGGGAGCGGGGTTGTTTAAAGCGGAGGATTAAGCCTCCACGCACAATATTCTCTACCGTAAATGAAAATCGCCTTCCTGGGTAATTACCCACCTAAAGCCTGTGGCATCGGAACTTTCACCAACAGTCTGGCTCGCGCCATCCTGAGTAATCTTAAGGCGAGTGAGATTAGTGAATACGCGGAGATCATTGCAATGGAAGATCCCGCTGAGCACCATGATTATCCGGTAGAGGTCACGCGCAAAATCCGTCCGCAGGAGGCAAGCGATTACCGCGACGTAGCAGACTACTTAAACACGGAAAACTTTGACCTGCTGGTGCTGCAGCACGAGTACGGAATCTTTGGGGGTGACGATGGCGTGTACGTGATGCACTTACTCGATAAGTTGCGCATTCCCCTAATTGTTACTTTCCATACGGTACTGCGGGAACCCAGCTTCGGGCAACGCAATGTTCTTGGCCGTATCGCCGAACGCGCCCAGTCGGTCGTAGTCATGACGCAGCTGGCCCGTACCCTACTTTCGGAGGTATTTGCCGTGGCCGACAGCAAGGTCACCGTCATCGAGCATGGCGTGCCCGTCATCGAATCCGCCCCGCGGGACACGCTGCGGGAGCACCTCGGCTGGACCGGTAAACGCGTTCTGTTCACCTTCGGCCTGCTGGGCCGTGGCAAAGGCATTGAAACCTCCATCAAGGCACTTCCCGCCATCGTGGAGAAATATCCCGACACCCTTTACGTCGTGCTCGGGAAGACCCATCCCCACGTAGTCCGCGACAATGGCGAAGAGTATCGGGATTACCTTAAAGCACTCGCCACGGAGCTAGGTGTCGGTGATAATCTACAGATGATCAGCAAGTTTGCCTCCGAGCAGGAATTGTTTGACTGCCTGCGCGCCGCCGATATTTACGTCATTCCTTATCCTAATGAAGCCCAGATCACCAGTGGTACGCTTGCGTATGCGGTGGGCGCGGGGGCGGCCATTGTGAGTACTCCCTTCTGGCACGCGATGGAGTTGTTGCAGGAGGGGAGAGGGAAGCTTTTTCCCTTTCACAACAGCCAACTGCTTGCGGAAACCGTACTGCGGCTATTCGACAACGACCGGGAACTTGCCGATATGCGCCATCGGGCTGCGGACTACGGCAAGTTACTGTTCTGGCCGCGTATCGGGAAGCAGTACCTAAGCGTTTTTGGCAATGCCCGGGTAGCCTTCGCCGAGTTTCAGGCCCTTTCCCTTCCGGGATCCGATATTCCCGCCCTCAAGCTGGACCACCTGTTCCGCTTCACCGACAACTGTGGTATTCTGCAGCATGGGAAGTACGCCGTGCCCAACCGCTATGAAGGCTACTGCCTGGACGATAATGGACGGGCCTTATTGCTCATCGGCATGCTCGTGGAGCGCAAACTGGGAGACTTGCCCAACCTGCAGCGACTATCCGATATCTACATCAGCTACATCCTGCACGCGCAGAACTTCGACGGTACCTTCCGCAACTTCATGTCCTACGATCGGCGGTTCACGGAGAGCCACGGCTCTGAGGACAGCTTCGGACGAGCCATATGGGGCGTCAGCTACTGTCTGGCACACCCCCCAAGGATGGATCAACGTGATCTCCTGGAGGAGATCTTCATCCGGGCTATCGGACACTTGGAGGTCATGTCCAGCCCTCGCACCATCGCCTACGGGGTGCTCTCCCTCAGCTACTACCTCGACTACAAGCCTACCGACGAGGCTATGCTCAACCTCCTTGATCGCATGTGCAATCGCCTCATCGAACACTACGAAGATAGCCGGGAGGAAGGTTGGAATTGGTTTGAGAATTACCTGACCTACTCCAATGGCATTCTGCCCTTTGCCCTGTTCCGCGCCCTCAACCACTTGAACAAGGAAAAGATCCGCAGCGCAGCCACAGAAAGCACTAATTTTCTCGCTGATCAGACCATTGTCGACGGTGTGCTGAGCCCCATTGGCTGCCAGCAACCCTTTATCTTCCGTAAGAATCGCCCAAAATTTGACCAGCAGCCGATCGATGTGATGTGTAAGGTCCTGCTCTTTAGCGAGGCTTGCCGCCATCAGGAACTACAACCCCATTGCGCGAACGTTAACGTCGCCTTTGCTTGGTTCACCGGACATAATGATATGAAGGCCCCCATGTACAATCCCGAAACCGGGGGATGCTACGACGGCTTGATGGAAACCGGCGTAAATCGCAACCAAGGTGCCGAAAGTTTGATTGCTTATCTTGTAAGCCGGGTAGAGATCGAAAAATTTAAACAAGAGTTCCCCAACTGCGGAAAGCCCAGGGACGCAGCTGCCCGCAGTAGCGACATCTCCCTCAAGGCCCTGCTAAATGGGTTTGCCCTGCCAGAGGTGGTGGGACAATCCGAGGCCGCTGCTCAGGTAGCGAGGGGACGAAATCGGTGAGGATCGCCATGCTGGCCCCGATTGCCTGGGCCACGCCCCCCCGCGCCTACGGGCCCTGGGAGCAGGTAACGAGCCACCTTACCGAAGGATTGGTGAAACGAGGAATCGATGTCACCCTATTTGCTACGGCCACCAGCCGTACCGCCGGAAAATTGGTAGCCACGACCGCGGCGGGCTACGCCGAACACCCGGGTAGGGACCCCAAAGTCCTAGAATACCTACACATTAGCCAAGTCATGGGAGCAGCACACGAGTTTGACCTTATTCACAACCAATTTGATTTCATGCCCCTCGGCTATGCCCCCCTGGTGGACACCCCGATGGTAACTACCGTCCATGGGTTCAGTAGCGAGGAAATCGTGCCGGTGTACGAGCGGTATAACGATCGGACCGACTACGTGTCCATCAGTGATGCCAATCGCGACGAGCGGATCGACTACATCGCTACCGTGTACAATGGCGTTGATCAATCCCAATTTACCGTTCAAAAAGACGCGGGGGACTACCTAGCCTACTTCGGCCGCATTCATCCGGAAAAGGGAGCCGCCGAAGCGATCGAGATCGCTAAGGGGTCCGGCCGGCGGTTGATCATGGCCGGACTCATCCAGGACCAAGCTTACTTCGACGAACGGGTGAAGCCCCACATCGACGACGAACAAATCCGTTACCTAGGTAACGTGGGACCCGCGGAACGCGACCACATCCTAGGGGGAGCCTCCGCGCTCCTGCACCCCATATCTTTTGAGGAGCCTTTCGGACTAAGCGTCGCGGAGAGCATGATGACCGGCACCCCCGTCATTGCCTTTGACCGCGGATCCATGCCGGAACTGATTGATCATGGTACCACCGGTTATCTAGCGAAGAACGTCGAGCAAGCCATCGAGGCCGTAGCGACCTGCGACATGCTTGACCGCTCGGAGGTCGCCCGCGTCGCCCGCGATCGCTTCAGCGTTGATCGCATGGTGGAAGGGTACATCAGTGTGTACGAGACCATTCTTCATCGGCGAGAGCGCTAGTCGCCCATGGTCAAAGTTTCCAGTAGCGTACCGAGATTCACGGTGGCGAAGCGGGCAGCTTCATCGGAAATTCCGTAGGGGACGAACAGTTCACCATTGTGTATGATGCTGCCACAGCTGTACACCACGTTGGGCACGTACCCCTCCCGCTCGTCGTCCATGGGGCTAATCAAAGGCTCAGTGAGTTGTCCGATGACTTTGGTTGGGTCGTCCAGGTCCAGCAGCATCGCGCCAAGGCAGTATTTTCGCATCGGACCCACTCCGTGGGTGATTACGAGCCAGCCCTTTTCGGTTTCCAGGGGGGCCCCACAGTTGCCAACTTGATAAAGTTGCCAGGGAAATCTGGGCTCACTGAGCTTAACCGCGTCGTCCCACACCTGGAGCCGATCACTCTTGATGATATAATTGTTGATCCCGTCGATACGGCAAAGCACGTAGTAGGACCCATTGATCTTGCGGGGGAAGATGGCGTGATTCTTATTGATCGCTGCATCCCCGTAGACCGGCCGGATGATGAAGCTGTAGAAATCCTCCGTCTCGATGATCATCGGTCGGATCTGATTGCCGTTGTAAGCGGTATACGTCCCGTAGTAAATCTTTCTACCATCCTCGTAGACAAACTGGAGAAAACGGGCGTCCTCCATGCCCTTCATTTCGAAGTCGATCATGGGGTAGAGCACCCGCTCACTGATGTCGGTGTCCAGGCTAAAATGCAACTCGTAATAGCGGTCGGCCACCGTCATAAGGCCGTTGAGTTGGTCGCGTTCCGCGCTGTCTTCCGGGTACTTGCTCCACAGTTGCCAGTAGCGTTCGTAGAGCTCCCGGTGGTTGAAGTTGTCCGGCAGGTCTTTAATGAGCATATCATAAATCTCCTCATCGATCTCCTCCTGACTGTGCGTGCGCTCGTAAAAGGCATCCTTAGAGTACTGACTGTAGTGGATACGCTCCGCTAGGCCGACGAACTGGTTGGTGGGCTCGGCCAGTACGTTATTATGCTCATCCAGGACGATATTACGGAAGACGATGGAGGAGGTGTGTCCTTCCCCGACGGCCCGCATACTCATTACGATCCGCATCTGGCCGCGCTGGAGGCCGGTCTGGTCCAGCGCCGGCACCACGGAGGGATTGAAGAAGGCGGCGGACTCGATACTGTACTCGTGGGTGAAATAGGCCCCAATCAGGGCGCGCTTCTCTTCACTGAGTTGCATCACTTTTTCCCGCTGCTCCGGCACCCGCTCCAGGGCGGCGTTCAGGTGGCGGCGGCAAATGCCGATCATGTTCCGGTGCCGACGTGCAAAATCCCGCAGCGTGCGCATGAGGGCGTCGTGGGTTTCCGACTCTGAAAGACTGATGACGCGGTCGATAAGTTGGTAGGCGCGGTCTTTACCGGCCCAGAAAAAGCGTCCGATCACCCGACTGGGGTCACCGTACATACGCAAGGGTTTGCGCTCAATAGGTAGTTGCATGAAGGAGGGGTAAGTAACGGGGGCGAAGCTAAGCCGTAACGGGTAAATAGGGTGATTGACGGCTAAACGGCCGGATTGGGATACTGGGATTGGACTTCATCCAGCGCCGCCATCACCTCGTGGTTTAGCGTCACAGCGATGCTGTCGATATTTTGTTGCAGTTGGATAAGGGATGTAGCGCCAATAATATTGCTTTGGTTGAAGGGACGGTCCGTAACGAATGCCAGGGCCAATTGAGGAAGCTTGATTTCGTGTGCCTCAGCAAGGTTGGCATAGGCCTCGGTCGCCGCCAGGCAGTTGGGACTGTTGTAGCGGGTATAGTGCGGGAACTGGTTGAGGCGGCTTTTGGCCGTATCCTCCCCGCGCAGGTATTTTCCGGAGAGCCGGCCCATGGCTAGAGGAGAGTAGGGGAAGCCCGCTATGCGTTCCCGCAGGCAAACCTCCGCCAGACCTACCTCAAACCCGCGTGCCAGTAAGCTATACGGATTCTGTATGCTGACCGGACGGGGCAGGCCATTGGCGTCGGCCAGGGCCAGTACGCGCATGAGCCCCCAGGGGGTCTCGTTACTGACTCCCCAAGCGTGGATAAGTCCCTCATCCATCAGTTCGCGCATGGTCTGTAGCACGGACAGGAAATTATCTTCCCACGGATGGAGCTCCACCACCCCGCGCTTACCAAAGAAGTTTGTGGGGCGCTCCGGCCAGTGAAGTTGGTATAGGTCCAGGTAGTCGGTCTGCAGTCGGTCAAGGCTCTTTGCAACGGCCTCACGGATCTGCACCTTACCGAATCCTAGGGTCGGACGGATGTGCTTGGCCATCTCCGCCGGCCCAGCAATTTTGGAGGCCAGGTAATAATCATTGCGGTTCTTCCGCGAGCGGATCCACGTTCCGATGATGCGTTCCGTGCTGCCCTGGGTTTCCGGCCGGGGGGGTACCGCGTACATTTCGGCCGTATCGATGAGGTTGATGCCTCGCTCCAGGGCGTAGTCGAGTTGCCTGTGCCCCTCCTCCTCGGTATTCTGCTGCCCGAACGTCATGGTGCCGAGGGCTAATTTTGACACCTGCCAGCCGGTCGTCCCGAAAGCATTGTAGCGCATGCCCGCGCGTTGATTTTTAATGTGCATGCCCTTCAAACGCTGCGGGCGGGCAATGTTCGGCCTGGCACGGTGGGCAGTCTACCGCCGGACCCTTCCCCTCCTTTGCCACCAATTAATAAATTAGGTGAGCTGGCTCTTATTTTGGTCATTCATGGAGGAGCTCCTAGTGCTTCAAGATTGAATTCCGCAATAGCTTGACGCCGACAGCGTGGTGCTGAACGACCGAACGAAGGTTCAGCATAGCCGTAGCTACGGTGGGCATTCGGTTGGGAAGTGCGGCGCCGCGATGGTAAGTCAAGGTGCAGCGAAATTTGCCCCTGAATTACTAAGCTATCTAGGGCGTTTCCGCAGGTCTAATGGGTTCCCAGCAGTGGCCTGCCCGACCTGACAGGGCAGTGAAGTTACCGCCGGGCTACTCACTTGGCACTCTGGTGACATTTTATGGTAGCACGAAGACTGTTGAAGTGATTTATTTACTCAGCCGATAGCTTTGATTGAACGATCGTGGAGCAGTACGTTAAGCATGGGAGATCATCCCGGTATGCTTCCCTTGCCGACAGGGGAATATAATACGGGGCGTCCCCTTCCGGGCCAGCAAGTGCAAAGGCAGTTGGCCATTTTTCGGTTGGTACTTGTCTGGACATAATCTAAATAAGTCCCCGCTTTTGCTACAAGTTTGTTAAAGAAATGTCACGAAAGTATCTTTGCGCCACCGGTAAGTAGGGCAAACACCCCATTTTACCGCAATCCCCCTAAATGTCAACTATATAATGACATATTACACCAAAATCTATAGGTTCCTCCTGCTGGCCCTCTGCCTGACCCTAGCCGGGGGTGGAGCGTTTGCCCAGGATAATCCCGTTCAGGACTCGACTTCCTCCACCACCGCGAATACGGGCGCGGAGGCTCCCGCCGGAGATGCGGTGGCCACTGATGCGGTAGCTGCGGGTGCCGGAGATCCCACCCAGGGTGCTGCTTTGTGGAAGGCCAACGTCTGTGGATCCTGCCACGCGGGTAATATGAAGGACAACATGACCGGTCCCGCCCTCGGCGGCGTGCAGGGACGTTGGGCCGGGGAACCCCGCGAGCACCTGCACCGCTGGGTACAACAGTCGCAAAAATTGATTGGCTCCGGCGAGAGCGCCCGTGCACTGGCCGTCTGGAACGAGTGGAAGCCGACGGTAATGTCAAACTACACTAACCTGTCTGATTCCGACGTAGAGCATCTGTTGGCCTACATTGGCGGCGTCTATGACGGCTCCTACAATCCTAGGGGGATTACCATCGGACCCGCGATCGCCGATGGAGGAGAGGAAGCAGACAACACCTGGCTCTTTATCGTGCTGGGCGTAGCGCTGCTGCTGCTTTCCCTGATCCTGGCCCGGATCACCAGCAACCTGCAGTATATGGTCTCCACCTCTGAAGGAGGTGCCCCCAACCGGCGCACGCTGGTGCAGGTACTGACCAGCCGCGGGATGATCGCTTTCGTGATTTTCGTGCTCGTTGTACTGGGTGGATACACCACGGTCAACCACGCCATCGCGCTCGGTCGTCAGCAAGAGTATCAGCCCGAGCAGCCCATCAAGTTTAGCCACGAAGTGCACGCTGGCATCCACAAGATCGAGTGTCAGTACTGCCACGACGGCGCCCGCCGCTCCAAGCACTCCGTCATTCCCGCGGTGAACACCTGCATGAACTGCCACCGGGCCATCAATTACGGCAGCCAGTACGGGACCGCCGAGATCACCAAGATCTTTGCTTCCATCGGCTGGGACCCCTCCGAGGGCGCCTACATCGAGAACTACGATCAGATGACGAACGATCAGGCCCGGCAGATCTACAGCAAATGGATTGCCGACAAGTACATCAGTGAAGGCGGTGACATCGACGAGATCGACGACGTTGTAGAGGAGCAGTGGGACGGCATCCAAACCGCCCTCACCAATGACTACACCGGCGACGAGCGGGTGGCAGGCCCCATCGAATGGACCCGCATTCACAACCTGCCCGACCACGCCTACTTCAACCACGCCCAGCACGTCACCGTAGGAAAATTGAAGTGTCAGAACTGCCACGGTCCCGTAGAAGAAATGGAGGTAGTCTACCAGTACAGCCCCCTCAGCATGGGCTGGTGCATCAACTGCCACCGCGAGACGCAGGTGCAGTTCGAAGACAACGACTACTACAAGTCCTACGAGCGCTACCACGAAGAAATTAAGGAAGGCGTCCGTGATGGAGTAACTGTGGAGGACGTGGGTGGACTCAACTGCGCCCGCTGCCATTACTAGTAGGATTAATTTTAAACCTTTCCGCCCCGGCGGATTCCCCGAGTCGGGCTCCGTCCGCTCTAAGTAAAGTTGAATGAAGAAGCAAGTCAACAACCACGTCTGGATCGGAACGGACCAACTCGAAGCCAGCCCCGCGTACGTGGCGGCTACTGACGGCGAGGTGGCCCAGGACCACCTGGAAAATCCTCGGCTAGAGGCTACCCGCCGTGATTTCTTGAAATTTTTGGGCTTCGGAATGACAGCCGCCACAATCGCCTCCTGCGACATTCCCGTGCGCAAGGCCATCCCCTACGTTTCGAAGCCCGATACCATCGTACCCGGCGTGGCTACCTACTTCGCATCGACCTTCGTTCAGGGTGGCGACTATGTGCCCGTCCTGGTCAAGACCCGCGAGGGACGCCCCATCAAGATTGAAGGCAACAGCATGAGCCCCATCACCGAGGGGGGCACCAGCGCCCGGGCGCAGGCCAGCGTACTGACCATGTACGACACCAGCCGCTTTGACGGTCCCGGTCGAATCCGCGGGGGCAAGGTGCAGCGCGAGCGCATCTACGCCAACAACCCCAGCTGGGACGTGCTGGACGGTGAGATCAGCGACCGCCTGCAGTCGGCGCGCCAGATTCGGATCCTCTCCCACACCATCCTTTCGCCCTCCCTCCAGGCGTCAATCCGCGACTTTAAAAATCGGATGAATGGCAACACCGTACTGGTCCAGTACGATCCCATCTCTTCCTCCGCCCTGCTGGATGCCCACGCGTCGGCCTTCGGCGTACGTGCCGTGCCCCACTACCGCTTCGACAACGCGGATGTCATTGTAGGTTTCAACTGTGATTTCCTGGGCACCTGGATCTCTCCCGTCGAGTACGCCCGGCAGTACGCGGTCGGTCGTCGTTCGGACGGCAACCGCATGTCGCGCCACGTGCAGGTAGAAAGCCACATGAGCCTTACCGGATCGAATGCCGATAACCGGATCATGGTCAAGCCCAGCCAGCAGGGGCAGGCCGTCCTTGCCCTGTACAACGCTATCGTTGGGGGTGGGGGAGCGGCTCAGCTCGACGCGAACGCCGGCGCAAAAATTCAAGCCCTCGCCGCGGAACTTAAGCGTGCCAACGGCGCCGCGCTGGTAGTCAGCGGCAGCAACAGCCTCGCCGAGCAACAACTCGTCATCGCCATCAACCGAGCCCTGGGCAGCTACGGCAGCACCATCGAGACGAACCGCTGGAGCCTACAACGCCAGGGCAGCGACCAGGACATGGCCCGCTTCATCGGCGAACTTGAATCCGGCAGCGTCGACGCCCTGATCGTACTGGACGGCGCTAACCCTGCCTTCGACAACGCCTGGGCCGGCAAGTTTGCCGCCGCCCTGCGGGCCAACGATCCCGATTTCGGGAAGATGGGCAACACCAACGGCATCGACGCCGACGAGGTAGACGAGCGCAGCGAACGTGCCGATGCCAAGGAAGAAAATGACGGGCAACCTTCGGACGCCGTGGTTGGCCGCGACGCCATCTCCGCCCGGTTCCGCCGAATGCTCACGATCAGCACCAGCACGGTGCCCACCGAAACGAGCCAACTCTGCGAATACATTGCCCCCACCCACCACTACCTGGAAAGTTGGAGCGATGCTGAAGCCGTACAGGGCGTCTACTCGCTCATCCAGCCCACCATCGTCCCCATTTTTGCCGCCGTCAATCGCTACGGTACACGCCAGGAGGGGGAAAGTCTGCTGGTCTGGGCCGGCGAATCCGAGCGTTACGATGCCAACGCCGAACAGCCCTACATGGAATACGTGAAGCGCAACTGGCAGGAGACCGCCTTCACTCGGCAATCTAACTTTTCCTCCTTCCGGGCTTTCTGGGATAGTGCCCTCCACGACGGGGTGTTCAACATTGCGGCCACCGGAAACATCACGGATTTCGGGACGGGTTACCGGGGCAACCCCGCACCCGCGGTCCCGACTGACGCCACCACGGAAGGCACGGCACCGCCCGCTGCCGCTACGGCCTTCGATGCTACCGCCGCTAGCCGCCGTGTCGCCGCGGCCGAAGGGGGGGAGAATGAGATTACCTTCTTCGAGACCGTGAATATGGGTAACGGGGTATACGGCAACAACCCCTGGTTGCTCGAAGTACCCGACCCCGTGACCCGTACGGTGTGGGGCAACTACCTCACCATTCCCGTCAGCTGGGAGGGGGGCAACCGCTACTCGGCTTACAAAGACCTGAACGAGTCCGAGTACAAGGGCAAAGCCGATCAGGTGGAAGTCAATGGCAAGGTGATAACCGTCGTACGCCAGTTCGGACAAATGCCCGGCACCTTCGGTCTTGCCGTAGGGTACGGACGCTCCATGACCGGTGCAGCCGGCAAGGCGCTCGGTAACGACATCGGCCTGGACGTCTACCCCTGGTTGACGACCGACGACGGCGGCTACGTGCAGTACTTCACTACCACCGCGGAGATCAGCGACCGGGTGGACACCGAGGAAGAGTTCGCCAGCGTACAGTACCATCATACGATGGGACTGACCACGCAAAACGAGGAGGGCAAACTTTACTACAACAAAAATACCGGGGAACGGGAGACCATCGCCGGCGCCCTCTCCGAGGAGCAGCAGAAGTACCTAGATCCTTTCCACGTCGACGAAGCGACCGTTATGGAACTTGGAGAGGGTATGCAGGGGGGGCTGGTCGATCGCTCAATCATCTACCAGGGCACCTTTGCCCAATTACCGGCACTGCGGGAGCAGATCGCCGAGCGCCGCACGGAGGCGCAGCACCTCAATGAGCAGACACTTTACCCCTACGAAGAGTATGCCCGGGACATTTACAGCCAGGGGCATTGGTGGGCGATGCACGTCGACCTGACTGCATGCATCGGCTGTGCCGCCTGCGAAGTGGCTTGTGTCGCGGAGAACAATGTGGCTATCGTTGGTAAGTACGAGGTCTGGCGCCACCACGAAATGAAGTGGCTGCGGATTGACCGCTACTTCTACGGAGACATTGAGAATCCCCGCGCCGTTTACCAGCCCATGATGTGCCAGCACTGCGATAACGCGCCGTGTGAAAACGTCTGCCCGGTAAACGCTTCCCAGCACAGCGACGAGGGCCTCAACCAGATGATCTACAATCGCTGTATCGGTACCCGCTACTGCGCCAACAACTGTCCGTACAAGGTGCGCCGCTTCAACTGGCTGGACTTTACCACGGCCGACCTCTTCAGCAGCAACGAGCCCGAGATCAACCACGAGGAACTGCCCTTCGGTGCGGATAACCTGACGCGTATGGTGCTCAATCCCGACGTCACGGTGCGTAGCCGGGGCGTCATCGAGAAGTGCAGCTTCTGCACCCAGCGCCTGCAGGCCGGTAAGCTGACCGCCAAGATCGAGAAGCGCGCCCTTCGCGATTCCGACGTCCGCACCGCCTGCCAGACGGCTTGTCCCACCGGAGCGATCACCTTTGGCGACCGGAACAATAGGCAGGGCGACGTAAGCCGCAAGCTCACCAACCCCCTGAACTACCTGGTACTCGAAGAAACCAACACCCAATCCTCGGTATTCTACGCTGCCCGGGTGCATAATCCGGTCGAAAGCCTCGAAGCCTAAACCGGGTGCCTCACGAAAATCAAGAACCCGCAACAACCGCACAACCGACTTGCTTTAACCCTGGGGAATGGTCCCTTTTCTCCCGCCTATTGCAAGTCGAAAATTGTAAATCTCTATGAGTGGACATATAGCACCGGTACGCCAGCCGCTGATCACGGGTCACAAGACCTACCATCAGATCACGGAGGACATTTGTCGGCCAACGGAAACGGCGCCTTCTCTTTCCTGGGTGATCACCTTCATCCTCTCGGTGATGTGTCTTGGCCTGTTCGCCTTCAGCGTTGCGTATACCATCTGGATCGGTATCGGCTCCTGGAACCTCAACCGGACCATCAACTGGGGCTGGGATATTACCAACTTCGTATGGTGGGTGGGTATCGGTCATGCCGGTACGCTGATTTCCGCAATTCTGCTCCTCTTCCGCCAGAAGTGGCGGACCGGGGTAAATCGAGCGGCGGAAGCCATGACGATCTTTGCCGTAATGTGCGCGGGGCAATTTCCGCTCATTCACATGGGCCGCCTGTGGCTGGCGTTCTTCATCTTCCCTTACCCCAATACGCGGGGCCCGCTTTGGGTAAACTTCAACAGCCCACTGCTCTGGGACGTATTTGCGATCTCCACCTACTTTACCGTATCCCTGCTGTTCTGGTACGCCGGTTTGGTGCCTGACCTGGCGACCGTACGGGACCGCGCCGTGGGCCTGCGCAAAAAGATATACAGCATCGTCAGTTTTGGCTGGAACGGTTCGGCCAAGCACTGGCAGCGGTGGGAGAGCCTCTCCCTCATCCTGGCGGGGCTGGCTACGCCGCTGGTACTTTCCGTGCACACGATTGTATCCTTTGACTTTGCGACTTCGGTCATTCCCGGTTGGCACACCACCATCTTCCCTCCCTACTTCGTGGCGGGGGCGATTTTTTCCGGTTTTGCGATGGTACTTACGCTGATGCTCATCGCGCGAAAGGTGCTTCACCTGGAAGACTACATCACCATTGAGCACATCGAGTCGATGAACAAGGTCATCCTGCTTACGGGGTCCATCGTTGGCGTAGCGTACCTCACCGAGCTGTTTATCGCGTGGTACTCCGGCTACATCTACGAGCAATTTGCCTTCCTCAACCGCGTACTTGGCCCCTATTACTGGAGCTACATCGGTATGATGCTCTGTAACGTGATCTCTCCCCAGATCTTCTGGAGTAAGCGGCTGCGCACGAGCCTTTTCTGGACCTTTTTTATGTCTATCTTCATCAACATCGGCATGTGGTTCGAGCGGTTTGTAATTATTGCGACTACCCTGGCCCGGGACTACCTCCCCTCCAGCTGGAGTTATTACGTTCCGACATGGGTGGAAATCTGCATTTTCATTGGCACGATTGGCCTCTTCTTTACGCTCTTCCTGATCTTTACTCGTGTAGCTCCGGTGGTAGCGATTGCTGAGATCAAGCACATTTTGAAGACGGCGGGCGATCAGTACATCGGTCCCAACGCCGTAGCGCACGCCCACCACGGCAACGGGCACGCCCTGACTCACGAGGATTCCATCATCGTCCCCGACGGCGTCAACGACATCCCCGCCGGGGGTACCGTAGACATCGACGGCGAGCACGACAAACCCTTAGACTAGAACGCACAACGCGACCATACCATGGCTACAATCAGAATTGAACAGGACGGCGGAAACGCGGGTGCAATGACTACGGCAGCAGAAGCGAACTACGTCCGCGCCGGAGAACGTGATATCCTCTTCGGACTCTACGATGATGAGGTCAAGCTGCTGGACGCCGTCCGCGCGGCCAACGCAGATCACCTCGATATCGATAACGTATATACTCCCTTCCCGGTCCACGGACTCGATCCGCTGCTGGGACTGGAGGAAAGCCGCCTGCATATTGCCGGATTCGTCTTCGGCTCCATCGGCTGTCTGTTCGGGTTTGGCTTCATGACCTGGGTGTTCACCCGGGACTGGCCAATCATCTTTGGAGGAAAGCCGTACTGGTCCGTTCCTGCTTTCATCCCCATCACCTTCGAATTGACAGTCCTTTTTGCCGCCGTCGGAATGGTGACCGTGTTCTACATCATCAACGGTCTTGCCCCGGGAGCCTCCCCCCGCCGGCTCCACGACCGCATCACGGATGATAAGTTCTGCATCGCCTTTGACGTGACCGGACAATCCACCAGTGCGGTTGATAAACTGCGCGATTACTTCACCCGTACCGGAGTGGAGACCATTCACCGTAAAACGGTTGCGGCCTAAGCCCCCGCTTCTAAACCATCCAGCATGAAACCAATGCGCATCCTCTTCTTGTCCCTTGCATTTGCGGCCGTTGTGGTGTCCTGCAGTCAGGCCGACGAGAACTCTACCGGCAGTGAGTACATACCCGATATGGTGCACTCCGCCGCCCTGGAGACGAACGCTTACAACTATTACTACTACAATACCTGGGATGATCGTTCCACGGTCACCCTGGGCGAACTTGCCTACCCCAAGTACACAGTAAAGGGTGCGGTACCCCGTGGGTACGCCGGTGCCTACTCGCCTGGCATGCAGCCCCCCGCTACCCTCGATAAAGCGCAGGACATGATGGGTAGCCTGGTAGACAACGCACATCCAAACGCCATCTCGGTCCCTACAAACGGTCACGTTCCTTACTACTACGAGGATACTGCCGAAGGACGGGAGGCGGCCATCGCTGACAATTCCACCAATCCCTTTCCCATCACGGATGCGGGTATGGTGCGTGGAGCGAATATCTACAACATCTTCTGTGCGATCTGTCACGGAGAGGCCGGGAACGGACTAGGTTACATCTACGATACCGACCAGAACCCGGAGGCTAAGTACCCGGCGGCTCCGGCGAGCTTCCTGCGGCCCGAATTCTTGGAGGCCTCCAACGGACGCTACTACCACGCCATCATGTATGGTTACAACGTGATGGGGGCCTATGCTGACAAGATGAATTACGAGGAACGCTGGCAAGTGATCCACTATATCCGCAGTCTCCAGGCCAAGGAAACGGGTACCGAGTACGGCGAAACCGTAAATACCTTCGACCCAGCCGCAGGTATTCCCCTGGGCGACTACGATCCGCTGGCCCTCCAGGCCAATGAACAACTGATGCCGGATAACACCCAGCTCAGCGACGCCGCCGAGCCGGGAACCGATCCCGCCGCTCCGAGCTTGAACAAGAAGAAATAGCAACCGCACCCTTAACGGGCACGCCTTGTCCCAAAACCGAATACCTTCATGGAGAACTTTGTATTCTCTTCCCGCGCAAAAATCTCCACCCTATCTCTGGTAGGCGTTGGTGTCCTTTGTCTGTTGCTCAGCTACTTCGCCGATGGAGGGGAGGCGCACCACATGCGCTTCTGGACCAACTTTCTGCACAACACCGTCTTTTTCACGGGGATAGCGGCTTTTGCCGGCTTTGCGCTCACCGCTTTCACCACGGCTTACGCCGGTTGGTTTGTCACCTTTAAGCGGGTCTGGGAAACGTTCTCGACTTTCCTGTTGCCCGGCCTCTTCCTGTTTGGGGTTATTATCGTGGGGCTCTGGTTGCACAGCCATCACCTCTACCACTGGAATGATGACGCCGCCGTACAGGGGGACGCCATACTGACCAATAAGTCGTCTTTCCTGAACAAGTGGTGGTTTACCTTCGGTACGATTGGTTTTGTGGGGATCTGGTACTTCATGCTCGGCACCCTGCGCAACATCAGCGCCGCGGAAGATGCCGATGTCGTGACCAATGAATACAAGCACTACAAGCGGTATAAAAAGTACGCTGCTATATTCCTGCCAATCTTCGGCTACACCAGCGCTGCCCTCATCTGGCAGTGGGTGATGTCGATTGACAGTCACTGGTACTCCACCATGTTCGCGTGGTACGCCAGCGCTTCCCTCTTTGTTGCCATGACGGCCCTGACCATAATGCTGCTCATCTATCTCAAAAGCCGCGGCTACTACACTTCAGTCAACGAGGAGCACTTCCACGACCTCGGCAAGTACCTCTTCGCTATTTCCATCTTTTGGGCCTACTTGTGGTTCAGCCAGTATATGCTCATTTGGTACGCCAACGTAGGGGAAGAGACCATTTACTTCCGTGAGCGCATTGACAACTATCCCGTGCTGTTTTGGGCTAACCTGGTCATCAACCTGGGACTTCCCTTCTTTATATTGATGCGCAATGAGACGAAGCGCAAGATGGGTACGCTATTCTTCGCCGCCGCCTTCGTTTTTTTTGGTCACTGGCTTGACTACTTTAATATGATCAAGCCAGGCGCCCGCCTGACGATCATCGAGCTTGCCGAGCACGAAGGGGGACATGAAGGAGGCCACGAAGGCACCGAAGAACACGCCACCATGGACCACGGCAACGAAGCGGAAGGAACCGGAGAAGCTTCCATGGTGCACTCCGATGAGACGCACCACGATGCTAGTGTGGATGCGGCTGAAAAACGTACCGCAGGGATGACTCTGAATAGTGCAGGGCTGCCCTCACCTACGGACCCCGACAACCCGCGCCTGTCCTCAGGAGGAGAGAAGGTAGAATCTACCATCCCCGTAGCCACCGAGTTCCGCGGTGGCAACCCGGCGGGTGACCCGGAAACCGATGATGTCGGTGGGGTATTTAACAACCGCCGGGAGGATGTAGCGGTCTTCGAACCCAATCACTACATCCAGGAAGAATATGCAGAGGAGACGGAAATGCTTGGGCATTTGGGTGCCGTAAGCGATCACGAGGAAGAAGGGCACACCTTGGGGTACAAATCCGGATACACACTCCCTGGCCTGTTGGAAATCGGCACTTTCCTCGGCTTCCTGGGTGGATTCCTATTCTTTGTGCTTAGCCAGCTCACTAAGGTGCGCCTTGAACCCAAGAATGATCCTTATTTGGAAGAAAGTATTCACCACCACACCTAAGATATTATTCTTATTTGGACACTGTCTAAATAAGAAGTTACAGCTTAACGATCTTAGGCTCCGTTCGTTAAATTTGTATCCGTACTAAACCGTTTGGGTTTGCGGATTCATCCCAGTCAATAATCAGGTATGACCACCTTAATCGTCTTTTTTTGTATCGCGCTCCTATTGCTCATCATCGTGCAGATTGCCCGTGTGCGCGATTTGGCCAAGCAATTACGGGGCAAGGAAGAAGTGGAAGCTACGGCGGTTGCCTCGACCGGTAAAGGACTGCTCTTGTTCATGGTTGCCCTGCTGGTCATCACCACGGTATCGGCCTACTACTACAAGAACTGGATCTTAGGTTTTGGGCCTCAGGGGTCTGCGTCGGCACATGGGGAGTCAATCGATACCATGATGAAGTGGACACTGGCGATCACCTACATTGCCTATCTAGCCACCAACTTTGCGCTTTTTTACTACGCCTATAAGTTCCGCACCCGCAAGGGTCACAAAGCCGTCTACATTAGCCACAACAATACGGTGGAGCTCGTCTGGACGGGCATTCCCGCCATCGTGATGACCTTCTTGGTAGTGGGTGGTTTGGATGCCTGGAACGATATCATGAGTGATGTGGGCGCCGACGATAACTATATGGAGATCGAAGCCACCGGCTATCAGTTCGCTTGGCAGATGCGGTATCCGGGCCCCGATGGCCTGCTCGGCCGTAAGGATTTCCGGCTTATTGATGGTTCCAACCCGCTGGGCCTTGATTGGACGGATCCTAAGACCCACGACGACATCCTAGTTAACGACGTCACGCTACCCGTAGACCAAAAGGTTCGTGTGCGCATCACTGCCAAGGACGTGCTTCACGATTTTTATCTGCCCCAGTTCCGCGTCAAGATGGACGCCGTGCCCGGTCTGCCTACCTACTTCATCTTTACCCCGACTAAGACCACAAAGGAGTGGCGCAAGGGATTGGCTGAGTACCCGGAATACCAAACTATTGACCCCGAAGATGAGGAGGGACGGCAGCTATGGGAAACCCGCAATTTCGAATTAGCCTGTGCCGAGCTCTGTGGCAAGGGGCATTATTCGATGGCCCGTCGCGTCGACATTATGGAGCAGGAAGATTTTGACACCTGGTACAGCCAGCAAAAATCGTTTTACCTCGAGAACATCAAAGGCACTGAAGACGACCCGATGTTTATGGCCGAGGTAAAGTCCCGCCGTGCCGAGTTCAACCAGCTTGCGGGGGCTGCGCTCTCTACGCCAGGAGACGACGATAATGTACTTAAGCTCACCTACGTGACTTTCGAAACTGCTTCGGACAAATTGACCGACGACAGCAAGTACCAATTGAACGACGCCGTTGATTTTCTTCGTAACAATCCCGACATCAGCGCTATGCTCCTGGGACACACCGACAACACTGGGGACGCAGAAATCAATATGCAGCTCAGTCGCGATCGTGCGCTGGCCGTCAAGAATTACATCTCCGCCGCGGGCGTGGACAATGCCCGCCTCGGTAGTAGAGGTTACGGGGCGCAGCGCCCGGTGACGACTAATGAAACGGAAGACGGGCGCCAGCGCAACCGACGTACCGAATTCTACATTGTAAAAGGGAGACCCGCCGAACCACCCTTCGCAGCTGATCTCTCTAAGTAAGCTATCCCCTTCACCGTTATTAATATAGATTCCATGGCAACAGCAGTTCTGACTACCGCCCCCTTAAGACGCGATGATGCGCTTATTGAGGAATTTGGCTACGACGACCACTTTCACGATCACCATCACGGGGATAAGTACCAGTCGAACTTCGTTAGCCACTATATTTTTAGCCAGGATCACAAGATGATCTCTAAGCAATTCCTGATCACGGGAATGATGTGGGCCATCATCGGTGGGGCCATGTCGCTCGTCTTCCGCATGCAACTCGGGTTCCCCGAGGAGAGTCTGGCCTGGCTGCAGCCCGTGCTCGGTAAGTGGATCAGTGTTAATGATGCCGGGGTAGGTACGCTGGTGGCGGACTTTTACTACGCACTGGTGACCATGCACGGCACCATTCTGGTGTTTTTCGTGCTCACCGCCGGCCTTTCGGGCACCTTCTCGAACCTGCTGATTCCCCTAATGATCGGAGCCCGGGACATGGCTTCGCCGCTGCTGAATATGATGAGCTACTGGTTCTTCTTTACTTCCGGTACGATCATGTTTGCCTCGCTGTTCCTCTCTACTGGTCCCTTTGCTGGTGGCTGGGTTGCTTATCCCCCGCTTTCCGCGCTTCCCCAGGCTATGGATGGTTCGGGTGCCGGTATGACTTTGTGGACGATCTCGCTGGTCCTCTTCGTAGTCTCCGTGCTGCTCGGGGGTATCAACTACATCACTACCGTCCTTAACCTGCGCACCAAAGGGATGAGCATGTGGCGCCTTCCCCTTACCATCTGGGCGCTCTTCATTACGGCTGTTCTCGGTCTGCTCTCCTTTCCCGTACTGACCTCGGCCTTTTTCTTGCTGATGCTGGACCGGGGATTAGGCACCAGCTTCTACCTGAGTGACATCTACATTGGCGGGGCCGCGCTGGACCACGTTGGTGGTAGCCCGATTCTGTATCAGCATTTGTTTTGGTTCCTGGGGCACCCTGAAGTGTACATCATCATCCTGCCTGCCTTCGGTATTGTATCCGAGGTGCTTTCTGTCAATAGTCGCAAACCCATTTTCGGCTACCAGGCCATGGTGTTCTCTATTCTGGCGATCGCCTTTCTGGCCTTCATTGTTTGGGCGCACCATATGTTTATGTCGGGCATCAACCCCTTCATTGCCAACTTCTTCGTGATCTTCACCCTGATCATTGCCGTGCCGTCGGCGGTCAAGGTATTTAACTGGATTGCTACGCTCTACGGCGGTAACATTCGATTTAATCCCGCTAGTCTCTTTGCGATTGGCTTCGTCTCGATGTTTATCTCGGGTGGACTGACGGGTATTTGGCTGGGCAACTCCGCGCTCGACATTCAGCTGCACGATACCTACTTCGTGGTGGCTCACTTCCACATCGTAATGGGTGTTGCTGCCTTCTTCGGTATGTACGCCGGAGTGTACCACTGGTTCCCCAAACTCTACGGACGCTTCATGAACGATACCCTCGGTAAGCTGCACTTTTGGGGTACCATGATCGGGGCCTACTGTGTATTCTGGCCCATGCACTACCTGGGTATGGCGGGTGTCCCCCGTCGCTACTACAGCTTCGATTCCTTTCAAACCTTCGGCCACTTCGACGGCATGAACAAGTTCATCACCATCGCCGCCATCATCACCTTCGGTTTCCAGTTGCTCTTCGTGATCAACTTCTTTTACAGCATCTGGCGCGGACGCAAGCTCACGGTACGTAACCCCTACGGAGCTAACACCCTGGAGTGGACTACTCCCATCAATACTGGCCACGGCAACTGGCCTGGCAAACTGCCTACGGTGCAGCGGTGGGCCTACGACTACAGCAAAGACGGGATCGACCACATCCCGCAGATCCAACCAGTCATGGAAGGGGA
Source organism: Lewinellaceae bacterium (assembly GCA_963710195.1). GTDB lineage: Bacteria > Bacteroidota > Bacteroidia > Chitinophagales > Saprospiraceae > Neolewinella. Next base: position 314,553 of record CAVPZF010000008.1, on the reverse strand, counting down.
GACCCACGACCACTAGGTACTCATCCGTATTCCCTGGGAGTACGATGGGCGACCCGTAGTTCATAGGCCTGTCGCCTCGAACTACGGGTTGTCATTTAATCTACGCATGAAAGCAACGGAAACAAATCGGGTACGGGGAGCGGAAGGGAGCCTTACGCTCGGCGATTTAAGCGCCCTCGTTAAATTTCGCCTCTCTGCTACCGTCGTGCTCTCTTCCGTCTTGGCGTATCTCGTAGCCCTAGCGGGTGGGAGTTTCAGTTGGTATGCGGTGCTGGTACTTACCGCTGGCGGGTTTCTGACAACTGCGGCTGCCAACATTCTGAATGAGGTGCTGGAGAAAGATTACGACCGAGAAATGGAACGTACCCGCCTGCGTCCGCTTGCCGATGGCCGGATGACCAGCAGCAACGCCCTGCTGCTGGCCGGTTTTTCGAGCATTGCCGGCATCACGTTTCTGGCGCTCTTTAATCCCTGGACGGCCTTTTTGGGGATGGTCTCCCTAATCAGTTATGCTTTCGTTTACACCCCCTTGAAGCGTGTTGGGCCCATGGCGGTGCTGATCGGTGCCATCCCTGGGGCCCTGCCCGCCCTGATTGGATGTGCCGCCGCCGAGGGCTCAATTACCGGACTCGGCATGACGCTCTTCACGATCCAGTTCTTTTGGCAATTGCCTCACTTCTATGCCATTGGTTACCTCGGCTTTGCCGATTACCGAAGGGCCGGCTTTCGGTTGGTGCCCGAATTGAACGGAGAGGCGGATACGCGGGTGTTAGGCAGGGACTCCATCGTGGCTACGGTGATCCTGCTGCCGCTCAGCTTTCTGCCCTACCTATTGGGATTTACCAGTTTAATTGCAGCGCTGTTGGTGTTAGCCCTAGGCGCTTTTTTTCTTTACTTTGCCGTTGGCTTTTACCGGGCGCCCAGTCGACGCACCGCACTGGCGATGATGTTCTTCTCCTTTGCGTATCTCCCCGTGACATTCACGGTTTATTGGGCGGGTAAAATGCTACTCTAATGCGCGCAATCGACTCCACAACCCCCTACGATCAACGCCTTGAGGCGGCAACCCGTCGGAACAAGGTGCATCCACTTAAAATGGTGATGTACATTGGGCTGGCCTCGCTCGTTATGATGTTCATTGCCCTGACCAGCGCGTACATCGTGCGACGGGCCTCCGGCAACTGGCTGGAATTCTCCATTCCTACGATTTTCTACGTCAACACTTTGGTCATCCTGGCGAGTAGCCTAACTTTGCACTTCGCTTACCGCGCCTTTAAACGAGAAGCCGCGGGAACGTATAAAGCCCTGCTGACGGCCACCTTTGTCCTAGGCATCGCTTTCTTAGCACTCCAGTATTTGGGCTGGGAAGAGTTGGCGGCGCAAGGGGTACCCCTCAAAATTAATCCTGCCGGTGACTTTGTCTACGCCATCAGTTGGCTGCATGCCCTACACGTCGTAGGTGGAATAGCCGCCCTGATGGTTTCGTTGGTGTTGGCCTACGCCATTCGCCTGCGCAGAACTCCCGCGCGACAGCTGCGGCTAGAACTGACAATCATCTACTGGCACTTTGTCGATGCGCTCTGGATCTACCTTATCCTATTTTTAAGCTTACAGCGCTAGCCTCATCCCCATTCGCACGTTAACTTTCACAACATGACCGAAGAAAGAGATACGGATATCATCATTGCCGAAGACCAGAAGCCTGAGCTAAACAGTGATTGGGCTGGCGGTGACCGTAAACCCTTCCGCACTTCCTACGGAAAACTGATGATGTGGTACTTCCTGCTGTCGGACGCCTTCACCTTTGCGGGCTTCTTGATCGCCTACGGTGCCCTGCGCTTCAGCAGTCCCAGTTGGCCGGTACCGGATAAGGTATTTGCTACGGCCCCCTTAGGTATCCATGAATTACCCCCCTTCAATGGAGAAGCGTCGCTGATCTTCGTCACCTTTATGTCCTTTCTCCTTATCCTGAGTTCCGGAACTATGGTACGTGCCGTTCAGGAGGGAGCCCGCGAGAACAAACGGGGTGTAGTTTTCTGGATGCTGCTCACGGTGCTCGGGGGTGCCGGCTTCCTTGGCTGTCAGGCCTGGGAATGGACTAACCTCATTGGCAAGGAGAACATGACGGTTACCACCAATCCCTTCGGCACGTACACGGACGATGGCTACTACCTTGATCCTGAGACGGGCGAGCCGACCAGTGAAGAGGTTGTGAGGGGGGAAACTTATCTACTGCACGTGGCCGGCGAGGACCACGGGGAGGCGGAAGCACACGAAGGGGAAGAACACTACCAATTTTCTACTACTCCTGGAGAATACCCTGGCTATGTAGTGGACGGTCTGCGTTCGGATGGGACGGTAGATCCTGCCGCCAAGCGATTTATACACCGCAAGTACGTCGTGCAGGAAGCAGATGGACAGACGTACGAGCGGGTTCAGGAATTCGGGCCCACCGCCTTTGGCGCCCTCTTTTTTGGTATCACGGGCTTCCACGGTTTTCACGTGGCTACCGGGGTTATTTTCCTACTGATCATCCTAATTAATGCGGGGGGAGGGCTGTACGCTGCCCGGATGAATGGGTACGAAATGGTGGAGAAGATCGGCCTCTATTGGCACTTTGTAGATCTCGTATGGGTCTTCGTCTTCCTGGTCTTCTACCTTCTTTAGTACCCGCGATTGTAATACTACATCAAAACATAGGCCCGCCGGCGGGTCACAATACAAAAATCATGGCACAACATCTTAGCTACGAAGACGCAAAGCGGGGAGTTTGGAAGGGACTCGGGCTACTGGCCGCGGTCACGGTCGTGGAGGTGGTTCTCTCGTTGGTCAAAGCCGCAGAGTTCGCTGAAGACATCCGAATTCTGATTTACATTGCCTCGCTGTTGATCATCGGCCTTTCGCTGTACAAGGCTTACTTCATCATTTACGAGTTCATGCACATGGGCTACGAGGTGAAGTCCCTGGCGATGAGTGTGCTACTGCCGACCTTCCTACTGTTGTGGGCCCTCATTGCCTTTTTCAATGAAGGGGATGCCTGGCGCAAGGGGCGGGAAAAGATCATCAACAAAAACGAGCTAAAGGTACCCGATGGGGGCGAAGTCGGCCAAACAAACCCAGCCGAAGAAATCCGCTTTGTGGGTTAAGCTACACGTGGTTGAAGGATAATTTCGGCACGGGGTTCGGGTAGCGGTGATACTCGGACCCTTGCTGCATTCGCGACACCCGCGTTTCCGCCTTCATACCTAGGTCATAATCGAGGCAGCGTTAATCCGTGTGGGTAGTTTACCGTTGTATACCTAATCAGTTAACTTACGTATGGCCAAGCCAAAGCACCTGCTCAATTTTAGCGTCCTGCTGCTTATGCTGGTTGGTTTTCCGCTTGTCTCTTTTATTTACCTGCGGGATGGGGCTAACTACCGGAGATCGGCCATCGCCTCCATGGGGGACTTCGGAAAAATGCCGGACCTGCGGGGGCTCGTACCCGTCGAGGGAAAGCTACCCGCCGACCTGCGCGGTGCGATGAGCGTGGTCGGCTGGCTGGACCCCACCAAGGAGGAGGGTACGCGGGTGTACGGGCACATGCTCGATAGCCTGTACCAGCAATTTCACGACAGCCCAAATTTGTACTTCACCACCATCATCTTGGGCGAAGATCCTGGGGCAGCGGTCCGTGAATTTTCCACACGTTTTAACCTTCCCCAGGATGGGATGATCACGTTCCTGCGTGCCGACGAGACGGCGTTTGCACAAACGGCAAAAGACTTTAAACTGCCCCTCAGCAGCTACGATGCGCCCGGGCTTCAGCCGATTGTAGCCCTGGTTGATAGCTCACTCACGATCGTGGAGCATTATGATTTGGCCAAGCGCAACGAGATCATCGGACTGGTGCAGCTCATTTCGCTCATCATCCCGCTGCCGGCCAAGCAGGACATCATCCTTGACCGGGGTAAAGAACTTTAATATGGTCCGTAACCCGCATCCCGAACTGCCTACTTATCCCGAGCAGGAGTCCGTACTGAAAACCTTAGTGTACGCCTTTTCCGCCGTGGTGTTGATCCTGGTTTACGTCATGCGGGAAATCACCCTGAACGTCGACTGGGATGTTAGCTTCCTGCCGGCCGTGAACGCCACGCTCAACGCCCTGACTGCGGTGGCTCTCTTGTTCTCGCTCTACTACGTGAAGCAGGGAAAATTTGTCGCCCACCGGAATGCCAATGCCACCGCCCTGGGCTTATCGGTACTATTCTTAGGGTGTTACGTTGCTTACCATTTTACTACTCCCGAAGTCCTGTTCGGGGACAGCAATCAGGACGGCATGCTGAGTGTGGCGGAGCGTGCAGCAGTGAGTCAGCTGCGGCCCATATACCTGCTCATCCTAATTAGCCACATCACCCTGGCCGGCATCCTTTTACCCTTTATTTTGTTAACAACGGTACGTGCGCTGGTTGGCAAATGGACCCTGCACCGCAAGATGGCCCGCTACGTATGGCCGCTCTGGTTGTATGTGGCAATCACCGGTCCGGTCGTTTACCTGATGCTGCGCGCATACTATCCCTAACGGAATACCATGAAAAAGCTACTCCTTATCTGTTTTCTCTTTACGCTCCTCCTCGTGGGGGGCGACCTGTTGGCCCAGTGCCCGATGTGTCGGGCAACCGCAGAGAGTAACCTAGCCAATGGAGGCACCGAGGGGCAGGGGCTTAACCAGGGAATCTTATACCTGCTTGGTATGCCCTACGTGCTCGTTGGGGCCGTCGCCTTTATTTGGTGGCGTAACCGCAAGCAGGAACACGATATTGTCTAATCACCGTGGCCATGCAAGCCATTAACCTGGAACAAAAATTTAGCCTATTCAGTGAGTGTTGGTCACCCAAGGTGATTGCGGAGCTCAACGGGCAGGCGGTAAAGCTGGCCAAAGTGGCCGGCGAATTTGTTTGGCACGACCACGCGGAGGAGGATGAATTGTTTCTAGTCGTGCGGGGCAGTCTGATCCTGGATTTTCAGGAGTCCCCTTCCGTCACCCTGCGACCGGGTGAACTCTGCGTCGTGCCACGGGGTACCCAACACCGCCCCCGGACGGTGGATGGGAAAGAGGCGTGGATTCTACTGCTGGAGCCCATCAGCATCCGGCACACCGGGGCGGTAAATCACGCGCTGACGGTGACCTCCTACGATCGATTGTAACTTGCCGCCGGCCTACCTTTAGGTCATGGCTATAGATCGGAACCCCTGGATCACCAAGGAAACCCACGTCCCCTACGAGAATCCTTGGATACGCATTGAGCATCATGAGGTCGTGAACCCCGGGGGCGGGGATGGAATTTATGGGTTGGTACGCTACAAAAATCATGCGGTCGGTGTGGTGCCCATCGACCAGCAGGGAAATACCTACCTGGTAGGCCAATACCGCTACGCGCTGGATCTATATTCTTGGGAGATCCCCGAGGGCGGTTGCCCGGTCGGTACCGATCCGCTTGAAACCGCCAAGCGAGAGCTCAAAGAAGAGACGGGCCTGGTAGCGGAGGAGTGGCAGCAGATCATGGAGTTTCACCTTAGCAACTCCGTCTCCGACGAATGGGGCGTGGCCTACATCGCCCGTGGCTTGCGGCAGGAAGCTGCCGAACCTGAGGATACGGAAGAATTGCAACTCCGGAAAGTACCCCTCCGAGAGGCCATCAGTATGACGCTAGATGGTCGCATTACCGATGCCCTCAGCATCCTGGCTTTGCAGCGAACGGCATTATTGGGGTACGAATAGCGCCTGCGCGGCGACAAAAGATTAAATCAAAATAATCACTATGCTGCTTAGGGGGAAGCCCCATCTTCGGTGTCTTGATGACAGATGGAGGGGGCAAATAGAAACTCCCACCGACTTCCGACCAAATGGTCTTCGCTTTCACCCTTAATGCCAAATAGTATGGACACTGCCGATAAAATAACCCTGCTGGAAAATTTTGATCTCTTCGATGGCCTCACCGCAGAAGAGAAGAAGCGACTAGCAGAGACTATGGAGTTTAAAAAGAAGCCTCGCTACTCCGTCATCTACCAGCCCGGCGAGCCCAGCGAGCACATCTACTTACTCGCCAAGGGGCCTATTAAGATCAGCACCCACAGCAACGAGGGAAAGGAGGTCATCAAACAACTTATTCATCCCGATGCCATCTTCGGCGAGCTCTCCCTGGTGGGCGAAACCATCCGTGGAGAGACCGCTCAGTCGCTGAAGGAAGAGGTACACTACTATACCATTCGCGTCGCGGACTTCCAACGGATCGCATTTGGTAATCCCATCCTAAGCCGACAAATTCTTAACCTTTTCGGCCAGCGCATGATGGCCGCCGAGCACAAGCTGGAGGACCTCATCTTTAAGGATGCCCGAAGTCGCATCGTCGGTTTTCTGCACCAAGTGGTTACTGAACGTGGTCGCCGCGTAGGCTACGAAATGCTGTTGAAGCACAGCCTGACTCATCAGGACATCGCCAACATCACCTGCACGAGTCGCCAGACGGTCACGCTTGTACTCAATGAGCTGCGCAAAGAGAATTTAATTTACTTCAACCGGGGCCGTATTCTGGTCCGTGATATGGACGAGCTGCTTAACAGCGCGGCTTAGTTCCCCAACAAACCCTGTAATCCCAAAAGTTTGTATCCCTTCCGGTGGCAACGCCGGAAGGGATTTTTTCGTTTCCCCTACATGCGCTGTCTATTACTGCTTAGCCTAGCCTGCCTGCTGCACTCCTGCTATTCCTTCAGTGGAATTTCCATCCCCCCGGAGGTAGCACGTGCCTACGTGCCCAACTTTAAGAATAACGCGCTTACGGCTCCTCCAACCCTGTTTTTAGACCTAACCGAGTCCCTCCGGGACAAGGTGCGGGACGAGGCGCGGCTGATCGTGACGGAGGAGGATCCCGACGTCGAGATCAAGGGTACCCTTGTGGATTTCCGGGTGTCGGCAGAGGGAGCCAGCCCGGCGGGCGAGGTGGGCGCCTTTGCCAAAAACAATCGCCTGACCATCGTGGTCGCTATCGAGTACAACAACCTGCGCAATCCCGATGCCGAAAATTGGAAGAGTAATTTTTCCGACTTTTACGAATTTCCGGGCACGCAGAGTCTGGCCGCCGTGCAGGATGAGGCGATTGCCTACCTGCTCGATCAGATTAACGAGAAAATATTTAACCGCGCCTTCGCCGGCGATTGGTGACCACTAGCACTCCGGTAGAGCCACCGAGACGTTGACCGCCAATCCTCCCTCGGCCGTCTCTTTAAATTTGGAGTGCATGTACTGGGCCGTCTCCCACATGGTGGCCACCACGGCATCGAAGTGCACCACGGCGTTGTTGGCGTTGCCGGCCAGCGCCAGATTAGCGGCTGTGATGGCCTTCATCGCCCCCATGGCGTTGCGCTCGATGCAAGGCACCTGGACGAGTCCGCCAATGGGGTCGCAGGTCAGGCCTAGGTGGTGTTCCATAGCGATCTCGGCGGCCTGCAAGACTTGCCGGGTGCTGCCGCCAAGTACCTCGGTCAGCCCGGCCGCCGCCATTGCGGAACTTACCCCAACCTCCGCCTGACAGCCTCCTACGGCAGCCGATATGGTTGCTCCCTGCTTAAACAGCGCGCCGATCTGTCCACTACTCAGGAAAAAGCGGAGTAGGTCATCTTCCCCGAAATTGCCAAATAGGTAGTGGTACAGCAGCACGGCTGGTATGACGCCGGAGGCTCCATTAGTAGGGGAGGTCACCACGCGCCCCAGCGCGGCGTTCTCTTCGTTCACCGCCAGGGCAAAGCAGCTGATCCACTGGTTTACGTTGGAGAAATCACGGGCTGTGCGGCGGATCGCCTCCAGCCAGCTCTTGCGGTCCGGGTACGTTTTACCGGCCAGCAACTTCTTGTTGAGGCTGGCCGCCCGCCTCCGGACGCCGAGTCCACCGGGGAGAATGCCCTCCGTGTGGCATCCCCGGTACACGCAGTTAAGCATCACCTGAAATAGCATCTCCACGCGGTCGTGGATCTCCTGGCTAGGGTAGATGCAGCGCTCGTTCTCGTAGAGTAAGCGCGTAATCGTTTTGTCCGAGTTGTCGGAAAGCGCAATCATTTTTTGGCCCGAGGACACGTCGTGCACGAAGCCGTAGTCCTTCGTTTCTACGACCGGGCATCCGACCTTTTCGATGAATCCACCACCGAGAGAATAGTAGGTTTGTAGGATTAATTCCCCCCCCTCGGTCAGTGCGGTGAACGTGAGGGTGTTGGGGTGCCCGGGGTGGGTGGTGGACTGAAACACTACATCGCGTAAATAATCGAAGGGAACGGGATGCCCGTGCACGATGAGTCTACGCCCCCGCTTCACCGCCTCGATGAGGGGAGCGATCTCCCGGGTGGGCACCGTAACCGGGTCGTAGGATTGTAGGCCCAGTATGACGGCAATGTCCGTGCTGTGGCCGATTCCGGTTTTGGATAGGCTACCGAAGAGTTGCACGCTAAGACTCTGCACCCGCGACCCCGCCAGTCCCGCCACGAAATCCTGGGCTGCCCGCCACGGCCCCAGCGTATGCGAGGAAGAGGGGCCAACGCCAATCTTGTAGATATCGAACACGGAGAGTCGTAACATGGGGTAGGGTATAGAGTAGGTAAACGCCGCTGGAGACGACTTAGTCCCGCCAGACGAAGGGAAAGAGCACTACGGCCATGGCTACGGCTAGCAGGTCGACCGCCAGGGTAAGGTAGAGCGGCTGCAGGGCGTCGTTGATGCCTTCCCCGATCGCGTAGGTGCCCGCATCGACGAGAAGCTTGAGTAGCGGAATGACAAGAGGAAAAGACAAAATCGCCATCAGGGTGCCGTTGCCCCCCGCCCGCGCCGCCAGCGCCGACACGAAGGTTAGGATGGCGGCCAGCCCGACCCCCCCCAGCCCGACCGCCCCCAGGAAAAGCAGCGGGTCCTGTAGCCTGACGGCAGGGGCGAACAGCGAGAGCAGAAGAAAGGTCAACCCACTGATGAGCCAGATCACGAGTAAGTTGTACAGCAACTTGCTGAAGAGTAGGGCCAGGGGCTCCGCCAGGGTGTAATAATAAAGGTGGCGCCGGCCACCCTCGCGCAGGAAACTGCGCCCGGCCGCGACGGTGGCTCCAAAGAATAAGATGATCCAGTAAAGGGCATTAAAGGTATCGGCGACAAGGCCGTCGCGCATCGCCAGGTACACAATGACCACCGTGGCGATGACGTAGAGCAGTACACTACCTAGCGCATACTTATCCCGCCACTCAAGTTTGAGTTCCCAACGCAGGAGTTCATAAATTTGCCGGAGCGTAGACATCGCGGGGGCGAAGATAGGCTGCGCGTTTCACGATATTCGCCCCGGGAAATGGCCGGTGCTCCATTGCCCCGTACGAAACCCCCTTGCATGACTTTTCCCTCCACGCTGTTTTCTTGCCTGTTTGTCTTGATAGTCCACGGCCTATCCGCGGAGCAATTGACGGTAGTGGCGGAGCGGGGTGACGGCATCTATTCCCTGCTGCGCCGCTATGCCCTGGTCGACTACGCTTGTAACATCACCGAGTTTCGCCGGCTCAATAAGCTGCGTACCAACAGCGAGTTATTGCGGGGCAGAACCTATACCCTGCCGGTCGAGATTTTCCGTTACGACGGGAAGAGCATCCGCAGCACCACTGGCAATGACAGCTGGGACCGCGCCGTGGTCATTAAGGAGTACAATGAGTGGATGCTTGCCCAAGGCCTCCGCAGCGTCGACTACCGCAAGGATCGCGTCCTCTACCTGCCCTACCATGTCGATCACTGCACTATCGGCTACGGGGCCAGCAAGGAGCCACCAGCTATTGTCAACTTGGGTGAAAATGCCGGCAGCGAGGAGGAGCTTGACCGTCTGAAGGACCGGCGGGAGGAACGCGCCTCCATTGCGGTGCCGGAACAGATCACCACGGTCGGCCACCGCACCTTTGCCATATTCGGTAAGGACCACGCCGAAGTACCGCTCCTCGACCGCAGCTTGGCGGGACGGATTTTCTACATCGTCTCCGGACACGGTGGCCCCGATCCCGGAGCAGTCGGGCGACGGAATGGGCACCTGCTTGCTGAAGACGAGTACGCGTACGACGTCTCGCTGCGCTTGTGCCGCAATATATTGCAGCACGGGGGTACACCCTACATGATCGTCCGCGATGAGAACGACGGGATCCGCGACGACACCTACCTGAAACCCGACCGCGACGAAACGGTCTGGGGAGGTGCATCCCTGCCGCGCAACCAGAAGTTGCGGCTCTTCCAGCGCTCCGACATCATCAATGCGCTCTACATGGAAAACCTGGGAAAGGGCATTACCGACCAGACGATGATCGCCATCCACGTCGACAGCCGTCACCGGGGACAGCAGATCGACGTCTTTCTATACTACCCCGAGGGAGACCAGACCGGCGCGCGGCGGGCCGAACAAATTCACCGGACCCTACGTGCCAAGTACGATGAGTACCGGCCGGGACGGGGCTACTCGGGCTCAGTCAGTTCCCGGGACCTGCACATGCTGCGGGAGACCAAACCGAGCGGGATCTACATTGAACTGGCCAATATCGCCAACGCCAGCGATCAGCAGCGCATCATCAGGCCACAGAACCGGCAGCTACTCGCCGATTGGCTATTGCTTGGCCTCATCGAGTGAATCCACAGGTGGGTCTAGCTCCCCTGGTCAACGATCTCCAATATGGAGCGAAAAGTGACGAAATTACCCCGGTAACGCAGGTCGTGCATCTGCTGGTGGGCATAGGCTGCCTTCTCCTGGTAAATGTCAAAGGCTGGGCGGGAAGATACCGTAAATTGTAGGGCGTATGTGATGCCGTCTGATTCGTCGACCCCGAGCATTCGGCAAAACTTAAACGACTCAAAATAACCGCTTTCCATCACGTGGGGAATGTAGAACTGCCGCATCCAGCCCACCCACTCGTCGTGGATGCCGCGTTCTACCTTGTTGGTAATGTTGTAAAGAATCATCGGCTTAGTCTTGCCTTACAATCTGGGCACCGAGGGCCCGCAGGCGCGTGTCAATGTTCTGGTAACCGCGGTCGATCTGGTAGATGTTGTCAATCTGGCTATTTCCCTCCGCGGAGAGGGCGGCAATCAGCAGGCTGACGCCCGCCCGGATGTCGGGGCTCGTCATCCGAATTCCCCGCAGGGGTGTGCGGCGGTCCAGGCCGATCACGGTGGCGCGGTGCGGGTCGCACAGAATGATCTGTGCCCCCATATCAATCAGCTTATCCACGAAGAACAGCCGGCTTTCAAACATCTTCTGGTGAAAGAGTACCGCCCCGCGGGCCTGAATTGCCGTCACGAGGGCAATACTCATGAGGTCAGGGGTGAAGCCCGGCCAGGGGGCGTCGTAGATGGTTAGAATTCCTCCGTCCAAAAAGCTTTGTACCTCATAGTGATCCTGGGGCGCAATGCGAATATCGTCTCCTCGGTACTCTAATTGAATCCCTAACTTTTCAAAGGTACGCGGAATGATCCCCAGCATATCGAGGCGCACATTTTTAATGGTGATGTCGCTTTGGGTGATGGCGGCCAAACCAATGAAGCTGCCAATTTCAATCATGTCGGGTAGCATTCGGTGGGTGCACCCCTTAAGGGAGCTGACCCCCTGCACGCGCAGGCGGTTGGATCCGATGCCGCTGATCTTGGCGCCCATGTGGTTGAGCATATTGGCCAGCTGCTGCAGGTAGGGCTCGCAGGCAGCGTTGTAAATCGTGGTTTCGCCCTCGGCCAGCACGGCGGCCATCAGTACGTTGGCGGTGCCCGTCACGCTGATCTCCTCCATGTGCAAAAAGGTCCCCTTCAGACCGTCCGTTTCAAACGCATAAATTTTGCGCTCGTCGTCGTAGTCGAACTGCGCGCCAAGGGCTTGCAGGCCCAGTAGGTGCGTGTCCAGGCGGCGGCGGCCAATCTTATCCCCCCCGGGCTTGGGTAAGCTAGCCCGACCGTAGCGGTTGAGCAAGGGGGCAATGAGCATGACGGAGCCGCGGATGCGCTGGGCATCGCGGACGTAGTCGGCGCTCAGCACATAGTCCAGATTAATGTTCGCGGCAGTAATTTCTACCGTCTGCCGGTCTACGCGGTTGACCTGCGCCCCGAGGCCCTCGATCAGGCTGATCATCTTATTGGCATCTTCGATGTCGGGCAGGTTTTCCACGCGGACTGTTTCGGCGGTCAGGAGCGTCGCGCTCAGGATCTGCAGCGCCTCATTCTTGGCTCCCTGGGGGATGATTTCGCCGGACAGCCGGTGGCCGCCTTCAACGATGAATGTTCCGTTTGTATTCATTGGTAGTAAGGTAAGTGGTGTTAAGGGAATTAGGGAGTGAAGGAGGGAGCGAGCGATGGAAGGAAGGGGTAGGGGAGTGGCGCGGACGCGGGGGTGGGGTATTCCCCCGGCACGCCGTGGCTGCATTCGTTACCTTCGGACTCGGTCATGACATTTGCCACTTCACAGCTTCCGTATATGGTTCCTTCTCGCAGTCCGCTACTTTTTTTACTACTCGTCGCCTTACTCAGTGCGCTGGTCTCTTGCGGCGGGGAGGACGCCCAACCGGAACAAGGCTCCACCCTACTCGTGTACAATGCAGACGTGTGGGCCGGACAGGGAATGCCATCCGCCACCGCCCTCTTGGTGGGGGAAGATGGGAAGGTGCTGCGGGTGGGGAGTGACACGGCGGACTGGAGCATGAATAAAACGACCGAACGTATTGACGCCAGGGGAAATTTTCTGATGCCCGGATTCATTGAGGGGCACGGACACTTTAGTGGATTGGGCAGCAGCTTGCGAAATTTGAATTTCCTGCGCTCCCGGACTTGGGAGGAGATCGTGGCGATGGTGGCCGAGCGGGCGGAAGAAACACCGGACGGCGCGTGGATCACCGGGCGGGGTTGGCACCAGGAGAAGTGGGATAAGCCGCACGACCACAGCATCGGGGGTTACCCGATCCACGATGAGCTGAGCCGCATGACCCAGAACCATCCCGTAGTGCTGCGCCACGCCAGCGGGCATGCCCTGTTTGCCAACGATAAGGCCATGGAGCTAGCGGGGGTATCCCGGGAAACCCCCGACCCCCGTGGGGGCCGGATTCTACGCGACGGAGTAGGTGACCCCACCGGGGTATTCGAGGAGCGGGCGATGGATCTGATTACCGATGCCTACCAAAATTTTGTGCAGACCATGACCCCGGAATCGCGCAAAGACGAATGGCTCGCCGGCATCCGTGCCGCACAGGAAGAATGCCTGCGCAATGGCATTACGAGCTTCCAGGACGCCGGTACCAAGTTTCAGGAAGTAGACTGGTACAAAGAACTGGATGCTGCTGACAGTCTCCGCCTCAACCTATGGGTCATGTTACGCCACTCGTATGCGGAAATGGAGGGAAATATGCAAGGCCTGCCGCACTACGGTGACCGCTTCGAGTGCTCGGCAATTAAGTCCGAGCTAGACGGGGCCCTGGGTAGCTACGGTGCCTGGCTGCTGGAGCCGTACTTCGATAATCCTGGCTTCACGGGGCAAAACACCACGCAAATGGCTAGCGTGGACAGCATCGCCAAGCTTGCCCTGGCAAACGACATGCAACTCTGCGTCCACGCGATCGGCGACCGGGCCAACCGCGAAACCCTAGCGCTGATGGCGAATTACGTTAAGCCAATCGACGACCGCCGCTGGCGTATCGAGCACTCCCAGCACGTGGATCCCGCGGACATTCCCCGTTTCGCCGAGCTCGGAATCATTGCCGCGATGCAGGGTATCCACTGTACGTCCGACGCCCTATTCGCCGAGACCCGCCTGGGCACCGAACGCGCCCGCCTGGGCGCCTACCCCTGGCGCAGCCTGCTGGACGCCGGCGCCGTCGTCACGAATGGGACTGATGTCCCCGTTGAAGACGTCAATCCCATCGAGTCGTTTTACGCCTCCGTCACCCGCCGCCGCGCCGACGGGAAGGCCACCTTCTTCCCGGAGCAGTCCATGACCCGTGAAGAGGCCCTGCACAGCTACACCGGTGCCGCCGCTTACTCCGCCTTCCAGGAAGACGAACGCGGGGTGCTACGGCCCGGCATGCAGGCTGATTTCGTCCTGCTTTCCAACAATCTACTGGAATGTGCCGACGACGAGATCCTCGGTACCCAAGTGCTAGCTACCTACGTGGAAGGGGAGCGGCAATATGGCCGCTAGCCGTCGCTACGCCACGCTCCGCGTAGCGTCCACTTCAGTGGACCGGCTGCCTGTACTATCCCCTCACCTGAAGTCGACTGATTTCCTCGTAGGCAACCTTATACAGCCAGCGTGACGGCTAACCTCCGGAGGAAGCAGCGCAGCTCACCCGTCGCTACGCGGGCGCGGTATCCCCACAAATCGCCGCAGCATAATTATCCCAACTCATTTCCTTGGTAGTTTCCCGTACGTGTTCCCGGGGGATGGGGGCTTCGATCATGCGGATCATCTGGCTCACCATGTCGTCGATATTCTCCGGCTCGGCGAGGTAGCCGTTATACCCATCGGTGATGGTTTCCGGAAAATGACCGACGCGGGTTGCTACGGCCGGCAATTGAAAGTTATAACTGATGCTCTCCACGCCGGAGGGGGTCGCGTAGCTGTAGAACAGCACCACGGCATCGCTGGCCTGAAAGTATTGATGCACCGCCTCATTGGCCACGAATTCATTCTTGACCATGACCCGATCCCGGATCCCCAGCTCATCTAGCAGCTGAAGGGGCCGGTACTCCCGCTCGTCGTCGGACTTGCGGAGGAAGAGCTTTTTTGCCCATCCGAACAGGGCGTTTTTAAGTTTCGTGCTGAGCGCATCGGTCTTTAATGTATCCCAGAAAGATTCGCCGCAGATGATGAGGCTTACGTCGTCGCGCAGTTCCGCTACCCGCGCAAAGGAACGGATCACGTTGTGCAGCCCCTTGTACTTGCGAATGAAGCCAAAAAAAAGAAACACGTGCTTCCGTAGTTGGTGCTCTGCTTTGAACGCAGCCACGTCAAAATTATCCCTCGGGGAGAACAACTCGTAGACCGGATGGTAGAGTTTGATCACGGTAGTTTGCCCCGGCACCTGCGTCCGCGCCCCGCTCTCATTGACCTTAAAGTCCCGATTGGGGTACAGTTCCTTCAGTTCCTCTACCGTCTTATAGGCGTGGGCGATGAAGGTCTTGGCCGGTGCGATACCGTAGGTAGTGAAACGCCGATCCAGGTTGCTGTTCTCCTTTTGGACCACGAAATGCAAGTCGAAAACTACCTCGATCTCGGGGTGCTTCGCCAGTCTGCGCGCGATGTAGCCCATGGGAAGTCCCTGGATAGCGATAGCCCACTGGAAAATTACCTGGTCGGGTTTTAGGGCTACGATCCGCCGGTACGTCTCGTGCCAGGTCAGGGGATTGTTATAGTTGGTGACGTACTGCACCTTGATGTTCGTTCCCTCCAGCAGGTCGACCATGCTCGTCTTATCCACGAACTCCCGCGGAATGATGGCCGGGTACTGCTGCGTCCAACTCACGATGTGCACCTCGCAGTCGCCCCGCCGATCGAGCGCCTGAGCCAGGGAGGTATTGTAATTGGAGATGCCCCCTTTGAATTTGGGGCCGGGGCCGAAGCAGACTATTTTCATTTTGGTGGGTTGGTGGGGTGTGGTTTGGTGGGTGAGCGTGTGGGACACGCAACAACCCACCAAACCAACAACCTAAAACTAAACCTTCTGCGCCTCCAAAACCCGCCCCATCCCCTCCCGCACCGAAATGCCGGCCCGCCAGCCCATGGCGTGGACTTTGTCCATATTGGAATAGCGGCTGAATACCCCGACGGGCTTGTCGAGGAGTTGCTTGATTTCGGGGGAGTAGCCCTCGATGGCACACATGGTCTGGATGATGTCGAGGAAGGAAAGGAGCTCGCCGCGGCCGATGTTGATGGCCGAGCCGTCGGTGACCCGCTCCATCGCGAAGAAGATGCAGTCAAGGACGTCCTCGATGTGAACGAAATCCCGCCCCTGCTTGCCGGTGCCCCAGACCTCTACGGGATCTTCCCGCCGGGCGATGCGGGCGGCAATGGCCGGGATGGGGTAGGATAGGTCCTGGTCCTCGCCGTAGCCGGAAAACGGCCGTATGCAGGTAACGCTCAGGTCATAATGCTCGGCCGCCACCTTGGCCAGAAACTCGCCGGTGAGTTTGGACCAGCCGTAGGTCATGTCCGGCTCGCCCATTTTTTTAAAGTTAATATCGGACTCGGCCAGGGCAATGGCGTCGCCCTCGGTCTGCAGGTCGATGGGGTAAGCGGCAGAGCTGGAGGGGTAGAGTGTCCGGTCGGGGCGGTGGCGGGTAATCCAGTAAAAAAATTCGGCGTCGATGCTTAAGTCCAGGGCCACCTTCATGGGGTCCCCCTCAATGGTCGACCGCCCGCCCACGATGGCGGCGAAGTGAAAGACGTCGGTGAAGCGCTCGAAGTCGGGGGCGTAGTGCTGCGTGATGTAATCCGGCTCGTCGATGATGTCGCGCAGGAACCGGCGAAAATCCTGGTGTAGGAAAAGCAGGCGCCCACCCTCTCCGTACACTTCCAGGGGACCCTCCTTGCTTACCCGTTCGGCATCGAGCCAAGTGTGGGGTGGGGTACCGACGCTAAGGTTATCGACGAAGAGGATCTTATCCTGGGTGGTCCGGTAGAGCCGCTTGACCATGTTGCGGCCCACGAAGCCACAGCCGCCGGATACGAGGTGGTAGCGCATGGCTTAGATGGCTTGAATGTCAAAGGTGATCCCCTGCGCGAGGGGCAGTTTCGTCGAGTAGTTGATCGTGTTGGTCTGCCGGCGCATGTAGGCCTTCCAGCTGTCGGAACCCGACTCCCGGCCTCCGCCGGTTTCCTTCTCCCCGCCAAAGGCACCACCAATTTCCGCGCCACTCGTACCGATGTTAACGTTCGCGATGCCGCAGTCACTGCCCGCCGCGCTGAGAAAGCGCTCGCTTTCCCGCAGGTTGGTGGTCATGATGGCGGAAGACAGGCCTTGGGGTACGCTGTTCTGCATCTCGATGGCCTCCTCCAGGGTGGAATACTGCATGAGATAAAGGATCGGCGCGAAGGTTTCCCGCTGGGCCATTTTGCTGTTTGCTGCTACTTCGGCGATGCAGGGCTTCACGTAGCAGGGAGAGCCCAGGCCATCCAGGCGTCCGCCCTCCACGATAAGCTTGCCGCCCTCTTTGCGGATGCCCTCGAGGGCGGTGAGGTAGGTCTCGACGGAATCTTCGTCAATGAGGGGGCCGACGTGGTTGGCCTGGTCCAGGGGGTCCCCAATCTTCAGCTGCCCGTAGGCGGCGGCAAGTTTGTCGCGGACTTCCGCGTAGCGGCTTTCGTGGACAATCAGGCGGCGCGTGCTGGTGCAGCGCTGCCCGCAGGTTCCTACCGCGCCGAACAAGGCTCCCGTGAGGACGAGCTCCATATCCGCCGAGGGCGTAATGATGATGGCGTTATTACCGCCGAGTTCGAGCAGCGACTTACCGAGTCGTGCGCCCACCGTTTGGGCCACGATCTTGCCCATCCGGGTGGAACCGGTGGCCGAAATCAGGGGCACGCGGGTGTCGGTGGTCATCATCTCCCCTACGGTGTAGTCGCCGTTGATGAGGTTGCTGATGCCATCGGGCAGCTGGTTGGCTGCGGCTACTTTTGCCCAGATGTTCTGGCAGGCAACACCACAAAGCGGAGCCTTTTCGCTGGGCTTCCATATGGTGACGTCTCCGCACACGATGGCGATCATGGCATTCCAACTCCAGACGGCCACCGGGAAGTTGAAGGCCGAGATAATGCCTACGATGCCCAGGGGGTGGTACTGTTCGTACATGCGGTGCAGGGGGCGCTCGGAGTGCATCGTCAGTCCGTACAACTGACGACTGAGACCCACGGCGAAGTCGCAGATGTCGATCATCTCCTGCACCTCTCCCCAACCTTCCTGCAGGCTCTTGCCCATTTCGTAGCTGACGAGGCGGCCGAGCGCATCCTTATTGGCCCGCAGCGCGTCGCCGTACTGCCGCACGATTTCTCCCCGCTGCGGGGCGGGCACCTGCCGCCAGTGGGTAAAGGCCCGCTGGGCGGTAGCCACGATTTCCTCGTACTGCCCGGGAGTGGTCGTGCTGACGCGGCCGATACAAGCTCCATCTACCGGAGAGGTGCTAGTCAGGTGGCCATCGGGGTTGTGCTCGCTCTTCTTACCGGTGCTGCTGCCGTCGTTGTCGTCCTGCAGGCCCAGTTGGCTCAGAAAGTCTTTATTCATGCGCTTAGTTAGGTTAGGGGCTGCGAAGGTAATACTACCGGGCCATGTACCGGTAAACCTCTCCCAAGTCGGCATTGGAGTTCATGCTGTAGCCCAGATCTTTAATCTTTCCGTCCTTCAGACTATAGACCCAACCGTGTATGTAAGGAAATTCCCCGGCGTCCCATTCTTCCTGGATAAAGGAAACCTTGGCCAGGTTAGCCACCTGCTCCTTCACGTTCAGCTCCACGTAACGATTGAATCGCTCCTCCTCGTCCGCAATGCCATCCAACTCCGCGGCATTGGCCCGGTATACGTCCTTGATGTGCATCAGCCAATTGTCGAGAAAGCCAAACTTCTCGTTGCTCATGGCGGCTTTCACGCCCCCACACCCATAATGACCACAAACGATGATGTGCTTCACGTGCAGCACCTTAACGGCGTAGTTGACCACACTCAGCAGGTTGGAGTCGGTATGCACCACCACATTAGCGATGTTGCGCTGTACGAAGATCGAGCCCGGCGCGGCCTTGGTGATCTGGGTAGCGGGCACCCGGCTGTCGGAGCAGCCGATCCAAAGGAACTTGGGGCTCTGCCCCTGCGCCAGGCGCTGAAATAGGTCGGGTACGTCGGTATTCATCTGGGCAACCCAGTCTTGGTTACCCCGTAGGAGATCGTTGATTGTTTCTGCCATCGCGTTCGTTATTTAGTGTGGTGCCGCATTTCATTGGGCGGACAACGGTACAAAGGTAAAAGGCAAGCCCGGGTTTACTCTCCAGCCACAATCGGCGCGGACGCGGGTGCCGGGGTTTCACACCAGGATGAACCCGGCGGGTCAGTTGCCTTGTTATACCCATAAATCAATCTGCATGCGTAACTTGCTCTTTCTCTCCCTGCTGCTTGCCTTTGCCTGCAACTCGACCTCGCAAAGCACTTCGCCCACGGCTACCACCGGGGAGGATGTCGTGGGCGCATCCACCGCCGTGCCCGACTACCGCTACGATCCGCCCGCCCCCGAAGGGGAGGTCACCCCTTTAGATACCACCAATGGCTACTGGAAGGAACTGTTGACAAATCAGGAGTACGAGGTGCTACGGGAAGCGGGAACGGAGCGGAGCTTCAGTAGTCCGCTCAACGAGGAAAAGCACGCTGGCGTCTTTGCCTGCCGTGCTTGTGGTCTACCGCTGTTTAGCAGCGCGACCAAGTTCGAATCCGGCACCGGCTGGCCCAGTTTCTATGAGCCCATTCACGCCGCCTACATCAAGGAGGATGTCGATAATTCGTACGGCATGCGCCGCACGGAAGTGAGTTGCGCCCGTTGCGGGGGGCACCAGGGACACGTCTTCCCAGACGGGCCGCAGCCAACGGGGCTGCGCTACTGCATCAATGGCGTAGCGCTGAATTTCATCCCCCAAGCCGATCTTTAAGGTATATTCGCGGCCGCAACGCCATGGAGCCCCATAGTTCAAGGGATAGAACGTTGGTTTCCTAAACCGAAAATGCAAGTTCGAGTCTTGCTGGGGCTACAACAGGAAAGATAAAATTATTGTCCACTCGAACAATAATAATTGGATCGGTCTTATATTTAGACCCAGTATGCTTCTTCCGATAACCGAAAGAAGCCCTTTTGACACTATTGACCGAACTAACAACTCCTTACCCATGAATAAAATTGTACTCGTAATCAGTTTTATGCTGATTTTTTGCTCTTCCGGCTTTGGCCAGCTTTGTCCATCGACATCCCCCGTTTCCAGAACTAAGGCGATTGGCACCGCGCCAACTACGCTTAGAATCAATCAAACATATTCTATTTGCACAACGGATGACGAAGACGGCGTATTTAACGTCTATGGAATAAATGACAACACACCCAATGTCGTCATCACAATTGCCACTATCACCTTTTTTCGCAGGGAAGGCGAAACGCAAGTGCCGGTTCGCACGATACAAGTAAACAACAACTCCAGTGGCCTAACTAGCATCCCTGCCGGCGATTTGAGCTTTGTGATCGAGGGAAAAGCTGAAGGCAGATTCTCCATGGATTATTTCGAAGCGCCATTCAACTTGCAATCACCCAGTGCGACTCGATCAATAGTTATTGACCAAGCTCTACCCGTAACCTGGACCAAGCCACTAACCTACACCCCACGCGGC
Source organism: Lewinellaceae bacterium (assembly GCA_963710195.1). Lineage (GTDB taxonomy): Bacteria > Bacteroidota > Bacteroidia > Chitinophagales > Saprospiraceae > Neolewinella. The sequence continues at coordinate 294,138 of CAVPZF010000008.1, read as the reverse complement.
AATGAAATCCAGCTCAACTGGTCCGTCACCGATCAGGTAGACGTGGCCGGCTACGAGTTGGAGCGGGATAACGGAGACGGGTTTTTTCCGGTCGCTTCTATCCCATATGCTCCTGGTGAGGGGGAGGTAAACTACTTTGCCCTGCAGCCCTGGTCCGCGGATGGCGCCTACTACCGCGTCAAGCAGTTGGACTATGCCGGCACCTTCGACTATACAAACATTGTCTTCGTGCCCGGTACCTCCTCGGCTATCGCCCTATCGGCTTTCCCGAACCCCGCAAAGGACTTCGTGCAGGTAGCCGTGCCCCAGGAGGTGCGCGAGGTGCAGGTGCTTTCCGCCACCGGTCAGGTGATGGGCAACTACTCCGCCGACCAGGCTCGCTCCGGGATTGACCTGAGCCGAATGGCTAGCGGGGTGTACTTCGTTCGCTCACCCGACGGAAGCTACTCGGTTCCCCAACGTCTGATAGTCCGCAAATAAGCACCGTTACTCGCGGTGCCCCCAGGTTTCGTAGATGGGTTCGCCCTTGCTGCTGAGGCCGGAATGGTGCCACTCGTTGTTGCGGATCTGGTAATCAAAGCTGAGCTGACTCCCCACCCGTTCGGGGTCCCGGCTAAAGAACTCGATCTTTTCTATATACAGCTTATCGGCGGAGGTGTACTCACCCCCTCCGGTGCCTAAAAATTCAGCGGTCTCCGTATTGTAGGCAATCCACTGAAAACGCTCACCGGATAAGATTTTCATGGTACGCCGCGGCCCACTGGGTGCGCGGCGTTTCATTTCCCCCTGGTCCTTACGGCCGGTGATTTGCCAGGCCCCGGCCAGAGGTCCCGTTCCGTCGTCTACGCGCTGCCAGATTTTGTCGTTGTTGAAGACAAGCAGGCTGCCGTCGACCTGATAAGCCATGGCACGTTCTTGGCCGACGTTCTCCGGGTTGGAGGAGTCGAACTCGTAGGTGACGTCGAAACTGCTGTCGTTGGCCGTGTAACTGCCCCCCAGGGTGGCGATAAAGATCTTCGACTCAGAATTATAGGCGGTCATGACAAAGTAACCGTCTTCGATGATGAGGCTTAAATCGTTAGTTGTACCCCCGTCGCCGGCGAAGGTGGTCTTCCAGGCGCCCTCCAGGGACTGGTAGCTGGACTGGGCAGTGAGAAACACGGGGCTTGCCCAGAGGAGAAACAGCAGATATTTCATGGTGGTAGTTTGAGCGCAATAACGGTCCGCGGCTTGCTATCGTTGTACCTTTACGCAACAAGTGCTCGCTTACCTAGTTAGTATACTGAAATCTTATCCATGGGACTAAGGAAAAAAGCCCGGCTCATCATTTACCGCTTCCGCGAGCGCGGCCTGGAGGTCTTCCTGACGCAGCAATCCGACGAATGGGGCCTTCCCGGCGGCGATCTCCAAGTGGGCAACCCCGATCACATTTCGCTCGAACCCGCCGCGGACCGGGAGGAAGCCATTGCCGTGGAGGGCGACTGGCACGAAATTCCTAGCCTTAAACAAATGCTCTACGAAGACGCCGGCGAGATTAAAGAACGGCTGAAGGAACTAGAATCCGGTACCTTCCTAACCGTGCGCGACGCCCTCAAAAATCGCCTCAGCCCCGGGCAGGTGCAGTTCCTCCGGGAACTCGTTGAAGTTGTTACTGACCGGAACTCGGTGCGGGACATCTAATGCGCAGCGCTACCGCCCGAAATAGGTTTTTCCGCCTTACCTGACACCCGCGTCCCGCCGCCGCCTCCGCCGTGCCTTGGATTGTTTGTGCAATATGCGCCTCCGTAGTCACGTCGAACAGGATCTGAAAATTTGCGACGACAGTTCCCTCCTCTGGCAGACCCACAATCACTTCCCCCTGCGTACGCACCGGGCGGGGATGAATACGCACATAATAATCCACTACTGGGACTGCCAGGGGATGTAAGTAGCTCACGGGTCCCCGTGTCGTCACCTCCGCGAGTTGGCGGCCGTCTCCGAAGCCAATTGGCCTGACGTAGCTCAGATAAATGTTAGTGCCGCCGAGCACCACCAGGCTGCTGAGGATAAACACAAGTCTCCCGGGCTTAGACAAGCGGTTAAAGACCCATGGCACCGCCAGAGACAGCAACAGCCACAGGGAGGGGAGGACAAATAACAGCAGGCGATCGATCAGGCTGTACTGCCGCAGGGCCGATGCCGCAACTACTAAAAGCAGGGGAAGTACCAACCACCCTTGTTCCGCCCGTAGGTGGTATAAGCTAAATAGTAGCAGCCCTGTGGCCCATATCCACCCCAGCACCGTATAGCCTACCGTCACCCGCAGCACACCTTGGCCCAGTTCAGCGATCTGCCGGAGTGCCGACCAGCTATCCGGCAAGGGGAAGAAGTAGGCCGCGTGGTAGGCATTCAGGTAGCCGCTGCCCACCGACGCACGCAGCACCAGACCGTAGAGCAGGGCAAAGGAAACAAGCCAGGCCCCAATTGGCCACAACCATTGCCATCTATTGCGGAGCCCATCCAAGCCGATCGCCGCCAGCACGAAGACCGAGGGCAGGGAGAGCCAAGGACACACCACGCCAATGATCGCCCAACTACCTAATACGGGCGGGCGCGTGCGCAGGTGAAGGGCAATCAGTCCCGCCGCTACCCCCAAGTCCATCCCGTAAGGCTTAACCTCCGTGACGTAGCGCAGCACCGTCGGATTTACAAACAGCAGCGCCAGGGGCAGCAGTCCCCAGTAGCCCAGCTGCAGGTGCTCCCCCGCCCGCACGAGGCCGTAGACCGCCACTAACCCTCCCAGGAAGGCCGGCAGCCGCAGCGAAAGTTCTCCGTATCCGAACGCTTCCGCCATCACCTTGGTTAATACTAGGTACAGCGGCGGGGCGTACTGTTCGTAAGCCAGGGGAAGAAACAAGCCGCCGAAGCCGCGATCGAAGAGGTTCCGGGCCACATTGGCCTCGTCGATGAATAAGGGGCGGCCGTAAAGCAGATTGATCCCCCACAGCAGCAGGCCCGAGGCGATCAATACAGTACGGGCAACCGGCAGAGGAGGGAGACGAATGAGCGAAGCGGTAAGTGATGCACTAAAGGTAGCTTACCGAAGGCGGTAAACGACGAAAGCCGCCCTTCCGAAGAAAAGCGGCTTTGTCGCGAGTTTGGAGCGGATGACCAGGTTCGAACCGGCGACCTCAACCTTGGCAAGGTTGCGCTCTACCAACTGAGCTACATCCGCGTCTGCTGGCTGCTCAGCCAAGCTTTATTTCTAAAGCGCTGCAAAGATAGAATGAGGCTTTTGGTTTGGCAAGGGGTTAGGTGGTTTTTTTCTTATTTGGAGGAGGTAAAAGGGATTTAGCGGGTTCAAGAAGTCATGGGGGGCTTGACCCCTTCATTCCTTCAACCCTGACGCCTCACAACTGATAATGAAAGGTAGCCAACACGTAAAGCCCCAGTCCATTGCTGATCCGCTCCGAGGTTTGAAATGCTTGGGCCTGGCGGGTGACCACGGTGTTTTGATTGAGCAGGTCTTCGCCGGAGAGGACGAAGTAGTGGCCTTTTTTCTTGAAGGGGCGGAGCTCGAAACTGGCCCGCAGGTCGGGGATGGGGTCGACGGCGGCGAAGGCGGTAGCTTCGAAAAAGCGGTAGAGGAGGCGGGACTCGAACCGCCAGACGTCACTGATCTCGAATTCGAATTGGGTGGTGAGGTCGTGGGTGATGGTGACGATCTCCTGGGTTTCGCCGTCGTCGAAGCGGTTGCCGTTGCGGGAATAAGTGTAGCCGGCCTTGAGGAAGGATTTTTCGTTGAATTCCGTGGTGACGTCGACCGTGCCGCTGTAGTTGGTCGTGATGTTGGTGCGCGCGACCCCATCGACGAAGCCCTGTCCCCGACTGCTGCCGCCCTCGGCATTTAGGCGCAATTCGCCGCGGATAAAATCCATGCCGATGGTCGACCCCAGGTAAACTTGATTGCTCCAGGTATGGCTGACATTGATGGTTTGGAAGATCTGCTGGCCAGGGGTGAACGTCAGGCTGTTCCCAAAGGCGTTATCGGTGTAGTCGACTGACGCGTAGGCATTAGCGCTGATGGCGCGAAACTGATCATTGTACCACAAGTTGCCGTTGAGGTTGTGGCTCACACTCGGCTCGAGATTAATGTTCCCGACCGCCACGCGACCGGTAACGCTGGGCCGGGCGATGGTCTGCAGCTGGCTGACGCTCGGTGCGTTGACCCGCGTGTTGTAGCGCAGGCCGTAAAAGCCCTTGTCCGTGCGTAAACGAAGGGAAGCGTAGGGAAGGAAATAGTTTCGCGTGATGGACTTGATGGTATCACCGGCCAGATCCAGGCGGTTGTTCGTAAATTTAGTGCCGGCCTGGATGTTGTTGCCCTTGCCGTAGCGGTACACCAGTCCGGTACCGGCGCTGGTGGTGATCCACTGCCGGGTGAGCAGGCTGTTCGTGCGGTCCTCATTGATGAGGAAAGTGAAGTCTCCCTCGTCCTCGTCAAAGGAATAGGCGACTTCGCTCTCCAGCCCCAGTTTTTCGGTAAGGGGTTCGACGTACTCGATGTTGCCGTCGTAGTCGAAGCTTCGGTTATTGCGGTTTTGCAACTGGAGCCCGTTCTGTAGGGAGCCGATGAAATTAAGCTCTCCAGCTTCTTCATTGAGTCCCTGGGTGAGCACTTCCAGATCGGTCAGGTTATCGCGGTAGTAGCCCCCGAGGTAGGCGCCGAGGCTGCGGCCTTTTTTGGCTCCAACTCGGCGATTGTAATTCACGCGCAGGTCACCGAAGGGGGTGGTACCGTCGCTGACTTCATCCACGGTGTAGTCTTGCTCCACTTTCCCCTCGCTACTGACTTTCGTGCGGGCGTTGCTCACGTTGTCGTTGCCGGAATAGCCGCCGGAAGCACGCACGTTCAGCCGGGACGTGGTGTCGATTTCCTGTTCGAAACGGAGGCCCAGCCGGTGACTGTAATTCGTGCTGGCGTCAAGTTGTTGGCTAAGGATATCGCGCTCCGATCCGCTGCGGGTAAACGCATTTCGCTCGGTGACGGCCTGCGTCTGCTGGCGATCGAAGAGGGTGTAATCGGCCGTGAGCTGACCGTTCTCACCAACGCTTTTCCCAAAATTGATGCCCGTGGCGATGCTGCGGTTCTGTCCCGGGGTTTGGCCGCCGTCATAATAGGGTAACTCCCCATTGCCCCCCCTGGAATAGTAGCCGCCGCGGCCGGAACTCTGGTTGAAGTTCAACAATTCATCCCCGGTGAAGCCCACGCGGTTCACGTTATTGATGGTGCCGAGTACCCCGATTTGGGTAGCGTCGCTGATGCGGAAGAGCTTCCCCCCGCGTCGTAGCGCGGGTCGGCATCCCCCGTAGCGGAGCCGGCGCCGCCGTAAAGTTCCCCAAAGACTTTGGCCTTGAAATCATCCTTCATCTCTAGGTTCACCGTGGTGTTTTCTTCCCCGTCGTCCACCCCGGTAATTTCTTCGGCATCGGATTTTTGGTCGAACACCTCCACGTTCTTCAGGGCCTTAGCGTCCAGGTTTTGGGTGATCAGCGTTGAATTGCCGGCGAAAAAGGGCTTGCCGTTGATCATGATTTCCTGTACGGGTTTACCCCGCCAGGTGAGCTGGCCATTGGCGTCGATGCTCATGCCCGGCAGGCGGCGCAGCAGGTCTTCCACTTTGGCATTTTCCCCTACGGCAAAGGCCCCGGCATCGTACAGCATCGTATCTCCCTTCATGCGGATGGGAATGCGGTCGGCCGTCACCTCCACCCCACTGAGCAGGAAGCCGGCCGGGTACATCCTGAGTTCGCCCAGGCCGAGGTACTGGTCGGAGGCCGTCACGGTAATCGCCTGATCGGGTCGCTCAAAACCTAAAAAGGAAACCCGCAGCAAGTATTCTCCGGCGGGAACTTTGGTCATCAGGAATTCTCCCTTTCCGTCGGTCGTCCCAAAGGAGGTCAGCAGGGTATCGGAAGCGCGCAGCAGGATAGCGTTCGCACCCGGCAGGGTAGTCCCGGTGGAATCGACGACGGTTGCACTGATTTCGGCAGTCTGGCCAAAAGAAGCAGTCGTCAGGACAAGAGCGAATAGGAGGAGTAGGGGCTTCATTTTAATTGCTGCGTTCCCATCCACGCCGGCGGCGCTCCATGGCCTCCTGTCGCTTCTCGGAAATTTTATTAAATTTCTCCCGGCTCACGGCATCTCCCTCGGAGGGTTTTGCCAGTGCCAGGTCATCAGGATTGGGCTGCATGGTCTTCAGGGTGTACTCGGTGTAGGCTCCTTCGTTTTGCACCTTTAGGTATACTATTGCTCCGGGTAATCCTCCATAGCCGCGCGGACCGATGCCCAATGGAATGGTCTCGGTGAAGTAGGCCGTCAGCGTGTCTCCCTCGATGGAGGTGCCTAAGGCTAATTTGCTGGGTAGGGTGTAGGCCATATTAGATGCTTGGTTCCCCGGTATTTCCCATTCGGGCGTCACCCACTTATCTTCGAGGATGAAAGTACGGTCCATAATGCGGCGCTGGTCGGTGACGAGGCTATCGCTTGTATTTGTGTAGTAAATGTCAGGATTTTCGTCATTGGCGTACCACCATCCCCGGCCCTGCTGCCCGTTATCTTCCTTTTTAAGTTGATGATAGCTGAAGGCGATACCATCAAAGCTCAGCCGCCCCGTTTGGTCGAAGGCGCCCTCGGACTTCATTTTTTCGATACGCTTCTTCTGGTCGATGCTCATGCCGTCCCACACCTCAAACTCCCGGTGCTCCACGTAATCGATCGTACCCGACGTGATTTGGGCGCGCACGCAGGGGTAAAGGAAGACGCAAAAGAGCACGAGCAAGAAAAATCGCATAAACTGGTTAATTTCCCGTAAAATACTGCGGCTTTGTGCTAAGGGTTACCAGCTGGCCGTAAATTCTTGTGACTTAGCGCTTGCGGGCGGCAATTTTTTGTTTTACCCGAGCACATTCCTCCTCCGTTACGACTTTTCCTTCTTTGGGGATGGGTAATGTGGGAGCGTCGGGTAGAATTTTGATGGACTGCACCAGGTAATTGATGACCTCTTGCTTGGAATATTGGGTCAGCCGAAGGATTGCCCCCGGCAGCGTCCCGTAATTCTCCGGGCCGAAAGCAAAGGGGATGGCCTTCGTAAAGCCCGCAACCAGACTATCGCCGTCGGTGGTCACGGCGGTTGCGATCTGCAGTTCGAAACCACCCGTTGCGTCGCTGGGTAGGATGAGTTCGTCTGTGATTGTCCAGTCCAACCTAGACAGTGTACCAAAAACCAGAAACCGGCGGTCAGCGATCAGCTGACTGTTTTGGTAGGTGTGTTGCTCTAAATCGGTATACCACTGTTCCGGAGCATTTCCACTACGCTCGATGGTTATGGTACGATTGCCGTCTTCAAGGATAATGTCCTCGGCAGACTCCTCTTCAAAAAGGTAGGCCTGGGGGGTGAAGGTGAGCGTGAAGGTCTGATCGAAGGCCCCGGCAGCCTGCATTTTCGCTATCTGGTCGCCCAGACCGCCAGGAAATACTTGTTCCCCCTCGCGCTCCATCATCCGCGAGGTGACCGACCGGGTGTAAGTTACCCGGCCAAATTGGACTTGGGCAGTGGCTGTGATGGTGGACATGATTGAGGACAACAGCAGGATGCAATAGCGATACGGCAAGGGAACAAGGGTAGATGGTACGAGCCAAAGGTGGTGGTAATAGAGCGTCGCGGGGGTTAATCCACCTGAATGCAGGTTAATTAGCGTTAACGCCCGTTATAATCCCCACGCCGACCGCCTACCTTGGAGCCATGCCGCGCCTCGCCCTCTCTTTTTCCCTGGTCTTCCTGCTAACGCTGGCCCTATTGGGCTACTTCCTGCGATCGGCTTACGTCGAGGAGCGCGACCTATTGGTGGAGCGTGTCAGTGGGGATATTCGCGAAGCACATACCCAGCAACTAGTCGATCAGGTCCGCTTGCTCCGGGGCACCTCCGAGGACAAAAATCGCGATTCCTCCATGAATTTTACCTCCAAAAAAGCTAGTGCTTCATGGAGCTCGGTATCCCGCTTCGGTTTGGTACCGCCCAACGCTGGTAGCCAAGTGAGCGTGCGAATCACTACTCCAGAAACGGCCCGCTTCCCAGCTTCCAGTCGGACTGTACACTTCAACGAGCAAGTCTCCTCAGCCTACCTGGACACCCTTTCTGATCGCTACGGCGTCACGCTGGTAGAATTTGCCTCCCGGGCGGACGCTGGTAAAGCGGGCGCCCTATTGATAGAAGAAAACGTGCGAGCGGAGACGGTCTTTGTTGCCAAAGCGCAAATAATTGGTGCGCTCCATTACCGTTGGGCGCTAGCCGGGGGGCTACTGTACGAAGCGGTGTTCGCACTCCTCCTGATGGCGGCCACTGGTTTTGCCTTCCATTCCGCCTTCGGCAGCTTAGAGGAGCACCGCCAGCAGCTGCGGGAACGGGAGGCGCTGATTGCCAACGTCGCCCACGAGCTGAAGACTCCCATTGCCACGGTGGGCGTGGCGCTGGAGGCCATCGAGCGCTTTGGCGTTGATACCTACCCCGCCCGCCGGGAAGAATACCTGCAGCTCAGTCGGGTCGAGCTGGCGCGGCTCGACCGGATGGCGGACCGGGCCATCGCCAGCCTGGAGTTCGACTCACTGGCCGAGCGACTGCAGTACGCTGACGTCGATTTGCGCGCCTTGACCGACAGCGCCTGGCACGGTCTAGCTCTGCGCTACGCATTGCCCCCCGGCACCATGTCACTCGAGGCAGGGCCGGGGGAGGTATACGGAGACAGCCACTACCTCTTTCACGTCCTCTACAATTTACTCGAGAACGCCATCAAGTACGGCGGCGAACCGCCACGGGTACGGGTGATTGTAAGCCAAGGGCCGAGTGGATATTCATCCTGTATGGTAAAGGATAATGGAGGGGGTATTCCGCCCGCACTACGCGAGCGAATTTTCGAGCGTTTTTTTCGCGGTCCCGAGCACGGTCACCGTACCAAGGGGCACGGACTCGGACTGAGTTTCGTCCGCCAAATTATCCAAGCCCACGGGGGTACCATTGCTGCTGGCGGAAGCCCACACAGCGGTGGGTGGGTGTGCTTTAGCCTGCCCTCCGCATGAAAGTTTTATATTTGGAAGATGAACGGGTACTGGGCCGCATCGTAAAGGAGTCACTGGAAAGCCGCGGCCACGCCATCGAATGGTTTACCTCGGGGGAAAATGGCCGGGAGGCCCTGGACCGCGCCGGCGACTTCGCCATTGCCGTACTGGACGTGCAGTTACCCGGCGAGGACGGCTTTACGATCGGTGCCCGGCTCCGGAAGCGCTTTCTCGACCTCCCCATCCTCTACCTGACCGCGCGGGTACAAGCCCGGGACGTTGTAGCCGGCTTTGCTGCCGGAGGGAACGACTACGTGCGTAAACCCTTTAGTATGGAGGAACTCTTGGTACGCATGGGTGAACTGATCGTGCGGTCGGCAAACGCCTACATAGCACCTGCGTCCCCGCCCGATGCGGTTGCCCTCGGTCGCCTCACCTTCGATTACCGGAGGTTACGATTAGGCGACCAAGCCATTAGCCACCGGGAAGCTGAGTTACTCCGCTACCTGTTGCTCCACCGGGAACGGGATGTGATCGACCGGCGCGAGCTGCTGCTGGAATTGTGGGGGGATGACGGCTTTTTCCACTCCCGTAATCTCGACGTGTACATACGTAAACTGCGTAAGCGACTGGAGAAAGCGCCGGATGTGCGCATCCTAACGCTACGGGGGGTCGGTTTTCGGCTCCTACTGCCGGACAACTAAGGCACCCCCACCCGGTGTTCCGTATTTATTGAATTACATTGCCGGTGCGCTGGCCAACGCGCTTCGCAACTGGCTCATCAGTCCATAGGGCTAGAAGTGTACCAAAACAATTGCATCCCCAGACGCATACCTTAGTTACCAAAGCTGCTCCCCATGACTCCGGATGAAAGGATGGATCTGATCCGCCGCGTCGACAAAGCCCTCGACGAGGTACGTCCCCACCTGGCGATCGACGGCGGCAACATTGAGGTCCTCAACGTAAGCGACGAACAGATTGTAGAGATCAAGTGGCTGGGTGCCTGCAACGGCTGCTCGATGACCGCCATGACTATGAAGGCCGGAGTGGAACAGACCCTCAAAAGTCGCCTGCCCCAGATTGCCGGCGTAGTCGCCGTCAATTAGGTCGGCCGTGCAGCTGTTTTATGATCCCCACATTGTGCCAGGTATCCATCCCCTACAGGAGGTAGAGGCTCAGCATGCGGCCCGGGTCTTGCGCAAACGCGTCGGTGATCGCCTCGATTTGGTGGACGGCCGCGGGGGCTGGTTCACCGCCACCATCACCGAAATATCTAAGCGCGACTGCCTGCTTCAGGTCGAACAAATCAACCAGGAAGTGCAACGCGCGGCACACCGGTTCACCCTACTCGTTGCCCCCACTAAGCATATCGATCGCTTTGAGTGGATCCTCGAGAAAGCGACTGAGATCGGTGTGGACGAGATACGTCCCTTCTTTTCAGAACACTCCGAGCGCACGCGCTTACGCAACGACCGCCTGGAACGAGTCATTATATCGGCCATGAAACAAAGCCTACGGTCGTTCTTACCGATGCTCCACCCGGCGATGCCACTGGCAGAAGCCATACGGGAAGCCGAGGGCTCCGACAAATTCCTGGCTTACCTGGGGGAAGGGGAGCGTCCACTACTACGCAGTATGGTCGGGCAAAATCGAGATACGGTAGTGGCTATCGGACCCGAAGGGGGATTCAGTCCTGCGGAAGCTGCGCAGGCCCGTCAGTTGGGTTACCACTTCGCGAGCCTGGGGCCCCACCGGCTACGCACCGAGACGGCGGCCATCACTGCCGTGCATACGATAGAATCGCTGAACTGGTAGCTAATCCCTTTCGGGGGGTGGGGTGTTAGCGGAGCATGCGCACCTACTCCTTGCTTTTTTGTCTAGCCTTTCTAGTTACGTCCATCGCACCGGCGCCCGCCGCCCGCCTACAACTCGGGCTGCTGAAGTACAGTGGGGGCGGGGATTGGTACGCCAACCCCACGGCACTGCCCAACCTGGCTCGCTTTTGCAACCAGGCGCTAGGCACCAATCTAAACCCGGACTACGGCACGGTCGAGGTAGGCAGCGCCGAACTATTTAACTTTCCCTGGGTGCACATGACCGGGCACGGAAACGTCGTTTTCTCGTCCGGTGAATCGCAGAACCTACGTAGTTACCTCATCGGCGGCGGCTTTCTGCACATCGACGATAATTACGGTATGGACCCCTACGTCCGGGTGGCTATGGAAGGGGTATTTGCCGAAGCCTCCTTCGTGGAGTTGCCCTTCGACCACCCGATCTACCATCAGACGTATGACTTTCGCGACGGCCTGCCGAAAATTCATGAGCACGACGGGGAGCCAGCCCAGGGGTACGGCCTTTACTGGGAGGATCGCCTAGTGTGCTTTTACACGGTCTCCTGTGACTTGGGGGATGGATGGGAGGACGAATCGGTCCATAACGATCCGCCCGAGCTGCGTGCCGCGGCCCTGCAGATGGGGGCTAACGTCATCGAGTATGCTTTTCGCCAGTAGCCGTTCGGGAACTCTTTACTTAGTGGGATTGCTATCTAGGGGGATGCGCTCTCCCGTAAGGGTGTGGCGGTAAAGTGCGCCATCCTGCATGAAAAGGAGCTCGCCAAGTCCGCCAAATTTGATGCTGGAGTCCACTGCGATGATGCGATTGTCAAAAAAGCCCTGTACGGCGGTGAAGCTGGTGTGGCCGACGACCACCCGTTCGGCATCGAAGCGCTTAAGCACGTAATTTAGATCGCGGTCGGTAAACTTGTTTCTGGAGAAATACCCACGGTACCAGAGGGGGCCGCCGCGACCGTGGAGCATGGCCAGCCGGGTACTGCCCGACACGGCATCGCCCAGATCGGCTACGTCCATGAGCTCGTCGTGGTAGAGGGCGTTGAGGGCTTCAAGGCTGTTGACTTGCTGCGCCACAGCCCGGCTGATACCGCCGTGGATGAAGACCGTACCGTTCACCTTGACAGCCAGGGGGAGGCTACGCAACCACCGTCCCAAATAGGTGTCGGGTCCGTAGAGGTCGCGGTAAAATTTGCCGGTCAGGCCGCTGGTAATCAAGTACTTATCGTTGAGGTAGCGCTCGTCACCCTCTAGGGTCATTACCTCGTGGTTGCCCAGAAGGAAATGGACGCGCCCGCCGACCTGGGCGGCCTCGATTTGTAGATTGTGGATGAGCCACAGCAACTCGGTCACCTGGTCCCCGCGGTCGAAAATGTCGCCTACGATGACCAGGTGGCCGTCGGCGAAGGTCCAGTGCAGGTTCTCGTCAATGATCCCGTTCGCGGCGAGCAGCTCGCGTCCGGTGTCAAACTGCCCGTGAATATCACTGATCGCAACGACCTTGCTCACCCCGGCATACTGGAGGACGGTTTCTCTGGGAAATTTCCGGGCCGGATCGACCAGCGTCGGATCGAAGGACGCAAACCGGGGTAGGTCGCTTAGGTCCGTAGGATCGAAAACCGTTTCTCCCTTGGTACTGTTTTCCGTATCCGCCCAGCGGGCGACGAGCTTTTCCCCCTCATAAATAAGGTAAGGGCCATCCGGCGGCAGCGTGTCGGCGGAGATTGCTAATACGGAAAAGAGCAGCGGAATTAACAATCGTGTGGGGTTGTGTACCTCCAAAGTTAACGATGTTCTGGGAGTATGGTTAACCGGAAAACGTTAAGAGCTTGTTTGGGATTCCGCTCACCGCCGCAAGCTTGCTATTTTACGTTTATTCTTCGCCTCGAAAAAGGTCGCTTAGCCCGCTAGGCTCCCCTTTCCGAAATTCGATTAGACCCAAAATAGTGGCGTCATCATCGGGCTCGAAAAACTTAAACAAGCTCTAGGCCGGCGCTTAGTACTCTTGTTGGAGGACACTTCTAGCTCGTTTGCCGCCGTTCAACGTACAATAAATCCCTGCTGTATGCGTCGCATCCTCTTCTTGCTGTTTTTTGTGGCCACCCTCGGCTCGGCCCGCGGTCAAGTCGGCCTGACTTCTTTCTTTACTGCCAATGATTACCGCCACTCCCCCGAGATCGCCAACTTGGAGGGGCTGGACACTCAGACCGGGGGAGAGTTGGCCCTGAACTACTGGTTCAGACTGCCCAAGCGGCGCATCGAGTTCCAACCGACGGTCTACTACACCAGCGGCAGCGGGCGGAATGCCTCGAATGAGTTTGGCTTCCAATTTAAAACAAATGTCTACCCGTTCGATCTGGGTACCGACTGCGACTGTCCTACCTTCGGTAAGCAGGGCCCGCAGTTGCAGAAAGGCTTTTTTTTCCAGCTAGCACCGGGGGTAGCTTCCCATAAGATGTTTCTGATGCAAGCCCGCAAGACGACCTTCAGTCTCGGGGGCGGCGTGGGGATTGATTTCGGGTTGAGTAACCTAGTCACGCTGACGCCCATTGCTTCGGTTCGCTACCTAACCGGGAATGTTTGGGACATCGAGTTCACGGATGACAACAATAATCCGGTACTGGACTCGGAACTGCGTCTCCTGACCTACCAGTTGGGGCTGCAGGCCACCTTCCGCTTCGACAAAAAGCGGTACTAGATTTTGGACCCGCGTCGGTAATCCATTCGGACATCGTAAATCTTAGAAATACCGATTTGAAGCTCCGGGCTTCTTTGCGGTAATTTGTACCACTCTGGCCGTCTCCCTACATCGGAAGGCGGCCTTTCAGTTCCCGTTACTATGATCACCCCCCTGAACCAGTACAGCCGACACGTTACCAACAACCCCGAACAGCCCGCCGCCCGGGCTATGCTTTACGCCATTGGACTTTCCGATGCGGATATGGACAAGGCACAGGTGGGAATTGTCTCGACGGGCTGGGAAGGAAACCCCTGCAACATGCACCTCAACGGCCTAGCCGAAGCGGTTAAAGTGGGCGTGAACGAGCAGCACGAATTGCTGGGCCTGATCTACCACACGATCGGAGTTAGCGACGGCATCAGCATGGGTACGGAGGGGATGAAGTACAGCCTGCCGAGCCGGGACGTGATCGCCGACAGCATCGAAACCGTAGCCGGCGCGCAGTGGTACGATAGCCTCGTCACCGTAGTTGGCTGCGATAAAAACATGCCCGGGGCGATGATCGCCCTGGCCCGGCTCAACCGGCCGGCCATCCTGGTATACGGTGGCACGATTAGTCCGGGCTGCTACGGGGAGGAGAAGCTAGATGTCGTGTCCGCCTTCGAAACCCTCGGCAAATACCGGACCAAGCAGGTGACCGAGGAGCATTTAAACCAGGTCATCCGGCATGCGTGTCCCGGCTCCGGGGCGTGTGGGGGAATGTATACCGCCAATACCATGGCGACGGCCATCGAGGCGATGGGATTGGCGCTGCCCTACAACAGCAGCATCCCGGCTAACCACCCGGATAAGAAAGCCGACACCGCTAGGGTGGGGGAGCACCTCCTCCACCTGCTCAAGCACGACATTAAGCCGCTTGATATCCTTACAAAAGAAGCCTTTGAAAACGCCATCGTCACCATTACCGTCCTGGGCGGCAGCACCAACGCCGTGCTTCACCTCGTGGCCATGGCTCATGCTGCCGGCGTGGACATCACCATTGACGATTTTCAACGCATCAGCGACCGGACGCCCTTCCTGGCCGACCTGAAACCGAGCGGGAAGTACGTTATGGAAGACCTTTACTACATCGGCGGCGTGCCCGCGGTCATGAAGGAACTGCTGAAGCGCGGCCTGCTCCACGGCGAGTGCATGACCGTGACCGGCAAAACCCTGGCCGAGAACTTGATCGAGGCCGAATCCCTGCGGGAAGGACAGGATATCGTGCGGCCCTTCGATCAACCCATCAAATCCACCGGTCACCTGCAGATCCTATACGGCAATCTGGCACCGGATGGTAGCGTGGCAAAAATTACGGGAAAGGAAGGCACCCGTTTCTTGGGCCCCGCGCGCGTTTTCGACTCTGAGCCGGAAGCGAATACGGCGATCCGGAACAAGCAGATCAAACCCGGAGACGTAGTGGTCATCCGCTACTGCGGACCGAAGGGCGGGCCCGGTATGCCCGAAATGCTAAAGCCCACGAGCGAGATCATGGGGCAGGGACTCGGCAAGCAAGTCGCCCTCATCACCGACGGCCGCTTCAGCGGGGGCACTCACGGATTCGTGGTGGGACACATCAGTCCCGAAGCGCAGGTCGGCGGTCCGCTTGCCCTAATCGAGGAGGGCGACATCATCAACATTGACGCCGATAATAACGTCCTCAACCTGGAAGTCGATCCGCAAGTGATCCAAGAACGCCGGAGCCTCTGGCAGGCTCCCCCCCTGAAGGCCACCTTCGGGGTGCTCAAAAAATATGCGAATTCCGTCAGCAGTGCGTCCCTGGGCTGCATTACCGACCGGTAGTCCGCCCTCAATCCAACGAACATGACCCACTCCCTTAGCCAAAAAATCGCCGCCCCCCCTCCGGCGCCCGCCACGGTTCGCATGTCCGGCGCCCACGCGCTGCTGCAGTGCCTGGTCAACGAGGGCGTAGACACCATATTCGGCTACCCCGGAGGCGCGATCATGCCGGTATATGATGCCCTCATCGATTTCGAGGGACAGCTCACCCACATCCTGCCCCGTCACGAGCAGGGGGCCATCCACGCCGCCGAAGGCTATGCAAGGATTAAGCGCAAAACCGGGGTATGTATGGCTACCTCCGGTCCCGGAGCAACTAACCTCATTACCGGGCTCTGCGACGCGCAACTGGACAGTTTACCGATCGTAGCCATCACCGGGCAGGTGCCTGGCTTCTTGCTCGGCAGCGACGCCTTTCAGGAAGTGGACGTGGTGAACAGCACCATCCCGGTCACGAAGTGGAATTACCAAATCACCCGGGCCGAGGAGATTGGTCGGGTGCTTAAAAAGGCCTTCTTTATCGCTAACAGCGGTCGGCCTGGTCCCGTCGTCATTGACATCACCAAGGACGCCCAGTTGGCTCTGGTCGACTTTGCCTACCCGAAAGCGCAGACGATTCGTAGCTACGTCCCCCACAATAAGCCCAAGAAGAAGCAACTTCATGCCGCGGCTGCCCTCATCAATAATGCTCAACGACCCATGATCCTGGGGGGGCACGGCATCCACATCGCCCACGCCCAGGAAGTGTTCCGGCGGTTCGTGGAAAAGACGGGTATTCCGGTGGGCGTGACTTGCCACGGCCTTTCGGCGCTTACCCACGATCATCCGCTCTTCACCGGGATGCTGGGCATGCACGGCAACTACGGCCCTAACCTGCTGCAGAATGAGGCCGATGTGATCGTGGCCATTGGTATGCGCTTTGACGACCGCGTGACGGGCCTGCTGAGCAAGTACCTTCCTGACAGCCAAGTCGTGCACATCGAAGTGGACCCTGCCGAGCTCAATAAGAACGTACGGGCGGTCGCGCCGGTGTTAGGGGATGCCCGGGAGGTGCTGGAATTACTCTTGCCCCTGGTGATTGAAAAAGATTATCCCGAGTGGGTAGAGCGGTTTAACGCTTGCGCCCGGATAGAGGAGGAGCGGGTCATCCAGGAAGCTATCCGTCCTACCGCGGGTGGGGAGATCCGCATGGGCCAGGTCATCCGCGAGGTAAGCAAGCAAACGGACGGTAAAGCGATCGTAGCCACCGATGTAGGCCAGCACCAAATGATGGCGGCCCGCTACTACGAATACCGGGGCCACGACCAGTGGGTGAGTTCCGGGGGCGCGGGCACGATGGGCTACGGCCTGCCGGCCGCCTTTGGGGCCAAGTACGCCGACCCGTCCCGTGAGGTCGTAGCCTTCGTAGGTGACGGCGGCTTTCAAATGACCATCCAGGAGCTTGGCCTCTGCGCGCAGTGGAACGTGGGAGTCAAGATTGTGTTACTCGACAACAACTTCCTCGGTATGGTCCGCCAGTGGCAAGAGCTGTTTCACCGCCGGCGGTACAGCGCCGTAGAACTGCAAAACCCCGACTTTGTGACCATCGCCAAGGGCTTTGGGGTGCCCGGCCGGACGATCAGAGATCCGCAGGACGTGCCGGGGGCAATCGCCGAGATGATCGCGCACGATGGGCCTTACCTGCTCCACTGCCATACGGTCAAGGAGGACAATGTTTTCCCCATGGTCCCAAGTGGTAAGGCAGTAAGTGAGGTAATTTTAGGACCGGAAGATTTGTAGGAAAGCGTTGATGCAGAATTGAACCGCTGATTTTTTCGGACTCCCCACTTCTCTCGTGGGGGGCAGCGCCTATCTAAACGACCGCGCCCGATTTTATCAAGTGCACTTACCTCGCCCATCGCGTAGATCTCGCCCGCACCCCACCAATTCAGTCGCCCAACGACACACCAGCCCACCAATTATGACCAAAACCTATACCATCACCGTCTTCACCGAAGACCAGACCGGTCTCCTCTCCCGGGTCGTGGGCATCTTTAATCGTCGAAATCTTAACATCAGCAGCCTCACCACGAGTGCGAGCAGCAACGAGTCGATCCACCGCTTCACTATTGTGGTGAAGGTCAGTGAGGAGATGGTCATTAAGCTGGTCGCCCAACTTGATAAGCAGGTAGACGTGCTCAAGGCGTTTTACTATGAGGACAAAGACATCGTCTACCAGGAGATTGCCCTGTATAAAGTGCCCATTGAGGTATTTAGCAACGGCAATGAAGTGGAAATGATGATACGTCGTCACAATGCCCGCGTACTCCTCATCGAGCCCGAGTACGTCGTCATCGAGAAGACGGGTCATGAATACGAGACCGAGGCGCTCTTGACGGAGCTGCGACGGGTAGGGCTGTATGAATTCGTACGTTCGGGCCGGGTAGCGGTCGTAAAACCCATGGAGCGGCTTAACAACTACCTGCAGGAACTCCGCGAAGAAGTAGAAAATTAGAATCGGGACTATCTTGACCCCATGAGCTACCAACACCTACAAATAGAGGAAGCGGAGGGCATTGTCCACCTCACTCTCAACCGCCCCGAAAGCCTGAATGCCCTCAATGGAGCCACGCTGCGCGATCTTCAGCAGTTCTTCGGACCCGATTACGGGCAACGCCAGGACATCAAAGGCGTAATTCTGACGGGGGCCGGAGATCGGGCCTTCGTCGCGGGGGCGGACATCAAGGAATTTCTGGACATAGCCGCCGACGGCAATGGGGAGGCAATGGCCATTCGCGGGCACGAGATTTTCTTTCAAATCGAGAATTTCCACCGCCCGGTCATTGCCCTAGTCAACGGGTTTGCGCTCGGCGGAGGTTGCGAATTAGCCATGGCCTGCCACCTGCGGATCGCAACGGAGAACGCCAAATTTGGCCAGCCGGAAGTAAACCTGGGTATTATCCCGGGATATGGCGGCACCCAGCGCCTCAATCAGTACATCGGCAAGGGAAAGGCGATGGAGCTCATCCTGACGGGCAACCTGATCGACGCCCGGGAAGCGGAACGGCTAGGGTTGGTCAATTATGTGCTCCCAGCCGTAGAAGCCCGTAAGAAAGCCGTGGAGCTCCTATCTTTAATCGGTAACAAAGGCCCAATCGCCATTCGCGAAAGCATCCGCGCTATCAACGCCTATTACGCCAATAAAGCAGGGTTCGCCGCAGAGGCCAAAGCATTCGGGGACACCACCAAAACGGAAGATTTCCGGGAAGGCGCCGCCGCATTTGTGGAGAAACGCGCAGCTAGATTTACGGGAAAGTGATCTAGGACTTTAGTTCTTTAGGCGCGCAGAGCTGATGCGCGCACCTAAAGAACTAAAGAACTAAAGAACTACTTACTGCACTTCTTCCAGCTCCACGTAGAACATCAGCTCACTATCCGGGGGGATGCTCCCGTTGGGTGTACCCTGCGCACCGTAGGCGAGTTCGGAGGGAATGACTAGCGTAGCTTGGTCGCCCTGGCGGAGGAGGTCAATGCCGTCATCCCAGCCGGGAATCACGCGACCGGTGCCCAGCGCAAAGGGAATGCCCATGCCCCGCTCGAAGCTCTGATCGAACACTTCGCCGTTGCTGGTCAGTCGCCCAATGTACTGCACGACCACGCCCTTTCCGACTTCCGCTTCGGGACCGTCACCGGACTGATGGACCAGGTAGCGGACGCCGCTGGGAGCAGTCTCTAGCTGATCGTCCAGTTTCCCGGCTTTATAATCATCGTAAACTTGTTGCGTGAAGGCCAGGCGCTCCTCCTCTCGCCCCTGGGTGGCTACAGCCTTTACCTGTGCTTCTTCGGCCAGGGCCTGTTGGCGAGCGTTAAACTCGTCCTGACCGACGATCTCTTTAACCGTGATGTCGTACAGTAGGACACTATCATTTTCCATACCCGGAGGCTTGGAGGGAAAGTTCTCCAAGTTGGTGCGGATTACTATCTGTTCCCCTACTCGAACCTTGCGGAGTACGTCTTCTACGGGCCCCGTGTTTTGGTCCACAATGGAATCGGAGAGGGCCTGAATCACGGGTGAGTCACCCCCGTTCGCCCGGGTATCAATCAAGATGCTGTCTCCTTCGGTTTTAAGCACGGCGTCGAAGTAAATAAAATCACCGGCCTCGGCTAGTTGTCCATCATCGTTCCGCGTCACGTAGGTGTAGCGGGTACCGTTCTCCGTGGTTTGTACCCGATCACGGTCCTCTCCCTCGCAGGCGGCAAAAAGCAGGAGTGCGGCGAAAAGGGAAAATAGTTTGGTAGTCATAAATTACTGGTTATTAAATTCTAGGTAAGCCACTTCAATTTCCTGAGCGTAGTCGGGCAAGTTTTTTTTGAAGCGGTTAATGGTAGTGCCCAGGGGGGCGAAACTGGCCCCTCCGGCGGCATTGCGATGTCCACCTCCGCGGAAGAGCGCTTTACAAATTTGCTGCACGTCCATCACGCCCTTCGAGCGCAGGCTAAGCTTAACGATGGTAGGCTGCTCGTGGATGAAGGCGGCAATCATAAATTCTGGCATGCGCAGCACGTAGTTGACCACCCCCTCCGTGTCACCGCGCTGGATGTTGTAGTCCTCGTAGTCCTGTTTTGTCAGATAAATTATGCCGGTCCGAAATTCCGGCAGTAACTCCATCCGATTGGCCAGGCAGTGACCGAGTAAGCGCAACTGCTTTTCGGACATATTGTTCCAAACGTGGTCGGCGATCTTGTAGGCGTCCGTGCCGGCCTCGAGCAATTTCGCGACGGTGCGGAAGAGGTCCGGGGAAGTACTGTACTTGAATCCCCCGGTATCGGTCAGGATGCCCGTGTAGAGGCAATCGGAGACGCGCTTGGTCACGGCCTCCCGATGCCCCAGGCCTTCGATGAACTCGAAGACCATTTCGCAGGTAGAACTGCGGTTGGGGTTGCTGAAGGTTACGTTGGCAATCGCTTCGGGGTACAAATGGTGGTCAATCATGATGCGCGGCCGATCATCGCCCGCAAGTTCTTCCCCAACCTTGTCGATCCGATCAAAGCTGTTAAAGTCCAGCAAGAAAAAGAGGCTGGCCGACTGGATGCATGCCCGTGCGCGCTCGGTGTCGTCATCATAGATAATCACTGATTCTACGTCGGGTAGAAAGGCCAGAAATTCCGGGTAATCCGAGGGTAAAATCACGGTGCACCTGTGCCCTTGACCGATGAGGTAATGCTGTAGTCCAAGACTAGAGCCGACTGCATCGCCATCCGGGTTGCGGTGGCTGAATACGACGATCTCCTGGGGGGAGTCCAACAGTTGGTGTGCTTGATCTAATTTGGCTTGCATACGCGAGGGGTCAGAACGACGGGCAAAGTTCCGAAAAAATGGCCGGGTGGCCAAAACTTCATACTTTTGCGGCCGCAGAACTAAACCAACAGCAGCCATGGCCACCAACCGAACCTTCACCATGATTAAGCCCGATGCCGTCAAAAACGGCCATATCGGCGCGATCCTCGAGCACATCAATGCCGCGGGTTTCCGTATCGTCGCGCTCAAGTACACGAAACTTAGCAGCGAGAAGGCCGGTGAATTTTACGACGTCCACCGGGGACGGCCCTTTTACGACGACCTGGTTTCCTTCATGAGCAGTGGCCCCATCGTGGCGGCTGTGCTGGAGAAAGACAACGCCGTTGCTGACTTTCGCAAGCTGATCGGCGCCACGAACCCAGCCGAGGCCGAAGCCGGTACCATCCGGGCTAAATACGCGAGCAGCATTGGCGAGAACGCGGTGCACGGCAGCGATAGTGATGAGAACGCCTCCCTTGAAAGCAGTTTCCACTTCGCCGGTACCGAAACCTTCGCCTAGCCCGGTTTATGCCTGAGCTACCGGACTTTTCCACCCTGCGCGTCCTTGTCGTTGGGGACGTAATGATTGATCGATATTTGTCGGGTCGCGTGGACCGGATTAGTCCGGAGGCACCCGTGCCCGTGGTGCGTATGTTAGGCCAGGAGGATCGCCTCGGTGGAGCCGCCAATGTTGCCCTCAACTTAGTCGCCCTGGGCGTTCAGGCGGACATCGCGGGTGTAGTGGGAACTGACGAAGCCGCCGACGCTCTAACCACCCTCCTCCACGAACGGGGGATTGGCGACCGCTTGCTCTTGCGCGACGCCGAGCGGGTAACTACGGTAAAGACCCGCATCATCTCGCAGAGCCAGCAACTGCTGCGCGTGGACCGGGAATCCACCCACGACCTGTCGGCAGCGGCTAGCAACGCGCTACTATCTTCCATCCGCGCGGAGTTAAAAGGGGGTACCTATAAGCTGATCATCCTTCAGGATTACAACAAGGGGGTGCTGACCCCGGCCCTCATCACCGGCCTTCTGGAAGCGGCTAATGCGCAGGGAATACATACCGCAGTTGACCCTAAACACACCAACTTTTGGGCCTTCAGCGGGACCAGCCTGTTCAAACCTAACCTGCGGGAAATCCAGTCGCAGGTGACCTTTACCGTCGAGCCTAGTCTCGACAGCCTAGATCGTGCGGCACGGATCATTGTGGAGCGCCTGCGTTGTAGTCAGGTGATGATTACCCTCTCGGAGCACGGCATCTATATTTATGAGGCAGGCCAGGGGGCCATCCACCCCGCCGCAGCTCGCCGGATTGCCGACGTCAGTGGAGCGGGGGATACCGTGATCAGCGTGGCCGGTTGCGCGCTGGCCGCGGGTATGGGGCTGGCGGACGCCGCCCGCCTGGCAAACCTGGCCGGCGCCCAGGTCATCAGCCGTCCAGGGGTAGTGGCCGTAGATATCGGTGAACTCCGCGCCGCGTGGCAGCTTACGCCTTGAACACGATTTGGGGCGCGGGGTTATAGCCCAAGTATTACCCAACTTACCTTATGCTACTATATGCTACTATTTGAACTGTTTGGCCTTGACCTGGATTTCCAACCCCTCCTGGAAGAATTGAAGAGTTGGTGGGCCGCTACGCTGCGCAATCTGCCGAACATCGTGCTGGCGCTTGTCGTGGTTTTTATCGGCTATGTAGTTACCTCCTTTGCGAAGAAGTACTTTAATAAGATCAGCCACCGCCTGGTACGCGATCCTACGGTCGCCGGACTTTTCAGCACCTTTCTGACGGCCCTGCTGGTCCTTGCTTTCCTTTTTCTGACGCTCTCCGTTCTCAACCTTACCGGCATTGTACAGAGCGTGCTTGCGGGCGCGGGGGTGGTGGGACTAGCCCTGGGGCTAGCCTTCCAGGATCCTATTCTTAACCTGTTTAGTGGCATCATGCTTTCCGTCCGATCCCTCTTTAGAGTCGGCGATCTGATTGAGGTAGGGGGATTTTTTGGGAAGGTGCAGGAGGTCACGCTACGCAACACCATCCTGTTCACGCTCCAGGGTCAGGAAGTCCTTATCCCCAACAAGGTAGTGGCCCAAGAAGCCATCAAGAACTACAACACCCTGCGTATGCGCCGGGTAGACATCAGCTGTGGGGTAAGCTACGGGGACGATTTGGACAAAGTGCGTGAACTTACCATCGGTGCCATTCGGGCGCACGTGCCCCACGATGAGGAAAAGGACGTGCAGCTCTTCTTCAACGAGTTTGGAGACAGTTCCATTAACTATACCCTCCGCTTCTGGATTGACCAGGGCAAGACTGGGCAGGCCGATTACCTTTCCGCACAGAGTGAGGCAATAATGGCCATCAAGCGCGTCTACGACGAGAATGACATTATGATTCCTTTCCCCATTCGCACCCTGGATTTTGGGATTAAAGGGGGAGAAAAACTCAGCGAGGTTATACCGGACTTTAACAAAAAGTCCGGGGATGGGACCCAAGAGCAGAACGAACAAGGCGTCTGATCTCCTGTTTGAAGGCTGAGAGCGCACCCAACCTAGTACGTTGAACCACGCCACCTGCTCTCTGGCATATTTTAAACCAAAGTATTTTAGTTATGAAAATTCGCACGATTTCTTTTGCACTCCTTCTTGGCCTAAGCGGCATGTTCTACAGCTGTGCTGAGGGCAGTGACGCAGACAACGCAGCCGATCAAATCGAAGCCGGTACAGAAAACGCAGTGGCCAACATGGGTGCTGAAGTACGGGAGGAAAGTAACGAATTGGATCGCGATTTCCGGGATGCTCGCACCAGCATCGACAACCGTATGACCAAGCTGGAAAGCGATATGGAAAGTGCTTCCGATGAGGCCAAAATGGAAATGCAGCAGGAATACGACCAATTGAAGACTTACCGCACCGACCTGGATGACCGTATGAACCGTGTTGGTAACAACATGGAAGCCGGTTGGAAAGACTTCAAAGGTGATGCCAAGCAGGGTTGGAAGAGTTTTAAGAATGATTCCGACAAACTGCTCAAAGACATCGAGCGCTCGACCGATCCCGAGGGCGACCTGGAGTAACCAGAGCCGCAAGGCTTATTGGCCCGGTGGAGGTAGGTGCAACACCCTCTCCATCGGGCTTTTTTTTATTGATTAAACTGTAAGGCAATCATGATCAGAAAAGGAAGTAAAGTTAAGTGGAAATGGGGCAATGGCGAGGCCACGGGTACGGTGGAGGAAACCTACACGGAAGAGGTAACCAAAACCATTAAAGGATCCAAGATCACCCGTAAGGGAGAGAGTGGAAATAAAGCGCTCTACATCAAACAGGAAGATGGCGATTCGGTGTTAAAGCTAGAGTCAGAAGTTACAAAAGCATAATTTCTATGGATAACAACTCAGACATGAAGACGCCCTACGAGATCCGTCCGGAGGGCACCGACGCCATTTTGAATGCAATTGCGATGGCGCACCGGCAGTCTTCCGGTTACTACCGCGACATCGCTGCTGCGATCACCGCAGAGGAAGATACTGCGGCTAATTTTTTTTCCATCCTAGCTGACTACCACGATAAGATGCTAACCAGGATAAACGGCATCTTGGCGGACATCTCCGGAGGGGTGCATACACCCTCCCGCACTTCGGAAACTGAACTGAAGAAACAGGAGGGGGCACTGAATCGCGCGCTGCAGAGCAAAAACATCAGCGAACTGACTTCCCTGGCCCACCAAAACGAACAGGGCATCAGCGATGTCTACGAGCATGCACTAGCTAACGACAAGTTGCTTGATTTTGCCGAGCAGATGTTGCATGACCAACATCAGGAAATTCTGGTCTGGGTCAACCGTGCCGACCGGTACAAGACTGTTCCCCAGGACCGCAATGAAACCTACGACAATCCCAGCTCCGATCCACTTACCTAAAATTCAGATTCATGCGACTCACCTTTTATCTTCTCACGCTTGGTCTGTCGTTGGGGATGACTGCACAGCGCGCTGCAGACATTACTGACGGCAACACGGAGTATGACAAAAAGACCCTTCCCTCCCTCATCCTTTCCCTGGAAGCCCCTGTGGAAGCGGTGTATGAGCCATGGCAGGCGTTCTGGGAGGAGCGGTATGCAATCGACATTGATCGCGCAGACAAAGACAGAAATTCCATCGCTTACCTGGCCTCCCAGGTGAGTCTACCCGGGATCAGTGACAAGAATCTTGATCTCTACACGAACGTATACGGAGACGAGCGGGGAAGCCAGGTAGCCTTGAGTATGGCGTTTTCGGACACCGACGTGGTGGACCGAAACAAATACCCCTCCGGGTATACTGCTGCTCGGGCCGTACTGGAAGAATTTAGGACGTACTTTTACACAGGGTACTTTGACAGGCGGCAAGAAGAGGTGGCTGAAGCATTGGAGGAGGTACGGGATGATTCCCAGGACGCTTCCAAAGATGCGCAGAAGGCGCGCTCCCAAATTGAGAAGTACGAGAAGAAAATCGAAAAGCTGCGACGAAAAATCGAGGACACCCGCGAGGAGGTGGGCGACGAATTGCAGACGGCGGAGGAAAAGGCTACGCGGGTGCGTGAACTGGAAGACGAGTTGCGTACGCTGCAGGTTGACCGCCGCAAATACCTAGGCTAATCCAATGTAACATCCTTTAAATTAAGCGATTCATGGCTCAAGTAAGCCCCACTACGCACGAAAACCCGCCCCACCTAGATACGCCCAAGGCGTTTAATTACGACGTCAACAAAAAGGGGATGAAGTATGGCGTCCTCCTTGGACTTATCGTCTCCGTTTATCTATTGGTGGTGAACGCCCTATTTGGGGATCTTCCCATTGGCGTGCGTTTCGCCAAACATTTATTAATTATTCCAATCGTTTGGTACGCCACTAAGGAATACGCCGACGCCATTTATTCCAGCAACTCCATCTTCAAGGCGGAAATTGGCCTTCTTTTCCGGATTGGTGCATGGGCAACGGGGGTGCTGGCGGTACTGAATATCTCCCTGTCCGCCATCAAGCCCCAGTGGGGATTTGAACAGTTCATGAATGACAACACCACCTTCGGGGATGCCATGATGAACAGTTTCTTTGTAGCAATGGAAACGCTCGTTTTCGTCGTCATCATCGGATTTGTATTCATGCAGTACTACAAGCGGGGAGGCTCACCGGAAGACTAATGCCGAAACTCTCGATAAATAAGCGACCGCCGTCCGGAAGCGTCAATTTCCAGGGCGTGGCTCACTTCTTGATCTGCCTGTGTATAGTGCTGTATGCCCTCTACGCAGGCAGTTCTTTTTTTATCCCCGTAACATACGGTATCTTTTTTGCCCTCATGCTACAGCCAGTCTGTAAGCGCTTCGAGTGGGTGATCGGTGTCCGCATCCTTTCAGTCATACTGACGCTCTTTACCGCCGGAGTGCTAGTCCTTGGAATCATAGTGTTCTTTTTTAATCAAGTCCAGTCCATCCTGACGGAGGCGGATGACATTTACTCCGGCCTACAGGAAACCATCTATGAGTGGGCAGAATATGGGGGGCATACCTTTGGGCTTTCCGGCGATGAAGTTCAGGTGTACATCGACCAAGCCATTACTAGTGTATCCGATGAGCCCTTTGGGATCGTGTCTACGGGCCTTTCGACGAGTGGCGTTTTGCTAGCGAATTTTTCGCTGGTGATGATTTATACCTTTTTCTTTTTGCTGTACCGCACGGCGGTGAAAAACTTTGTGCTGGGGCAATTGAGTGACGGCGACCAGAAAGAAGGAATGCAAACGCTCTCGGAAGTGCAGCAGGTAGCCAAGAATTACCTCGGTGGCATGGGACTAGTGATGCTCATCTTGGGGGTGTTAAACAGTCTGGGTTTACTGGTGATCGGCATAGAATATTACCTGGTTTGGGGGTTCTTGGCCGCCGTGCTGGGCATCATCCCCTACATCGGTACCGTTATTGGCGGCCTGCTTCCCTTCGTCTTCGCCATCGCGACTACGGAGAGCCTCTGGCAACCCCTGATGGTGGTTGTCCTATACATTACCGTACAGTTCATCGAGGGTAATTTTATTACTCCTAAGGTGCTCGGAGGCAGCGTAAAAATCAATGCGCTGGCTGCCATAATAGCGGTCATTATCGGCAGCTTCTTCTGGGGGATTGCCGGTATAATCATCGCGATTCCACTACTCGCCATGCTGCGTATCGTGCTGACCCACATTGAGGCGCTGCGTCCCTTGGCGCTGCTGATGAGCGATGATCTGTACGAAGAGTCCCACCAGTTCCTGAATGAGTTCAACCACTCTCGCTACCGCCTCTCTAATATCTTTAGGGGCAAAACCAGCCTTACGATGGTTCCGCGGAAGCGGTTAAGTGGCGGTGGTAAGGAACCTAAGGAAGTAGGCCAGCCCGATACCGAGGTAGTTGCCAATACCAAAACCAAGTAGGGAAACCGCAATGGCTGCTGCCAGGAGGCTGCGATTCTTCAGGGCGGCGGCCACCTGCACCACGAACACCGGTCCGTACACGGCCGCGACGTAACTCAGTATCATCGTATCGCGATCAATACGAAAGAGCCGCGCCAGTAGCAGATGAAGCAGGGTGGTGGATGCCAGAGCTAGGGCGGAAAAGTAGAGGAGCTGCAGCCCTTCCTCCGCCAGTGCCCGAAAATCCGCCATCAACCCAAGAGAGACGCAGAAAATGAGGACGAAATATTCACCCAGCGGATAGCTGTTGCCGATGCGCGGGCGCAGGGGTGTTAGGGTGACCGCCAGACTGAGCGTGGTGACGGTCAGGATAAGCACCGTCGGATCTGTAAAGCGCCCCGTAAGCAGCCAACACAGTAAACTACCCCCCAGGGTAACTGACAGACCTGCCCCTAGCTGACGCAGCCGGTGGAGGGGGCTGACCTTTTGCTCCCCGTCCTCCACACCTGCGACCGCGCCGGTAACGGCTTGGGGAGTAGGTGAAAAGAAGCGCGCAAACAGGGCGGGTAGGAAGGTAACCAAGCCGAGGAGGTAAGCTCCCCCAAGCATAATGTCGGCCGCCTGAATGAGCACCAGGTATTCGGGCGGCGCTTCCAGGGCAATACCTATGGCTTGCACGTTGGGCGTCCCGCCGGTGTACAGCCCGGTCAGCATGCCCGAGATTTTCCAGCCGTCGGTCATCCTGGAAGTAAAGTACCAACCGGCCGCCGCCGTGCAGAGTAAGCCCGACAGACAGCATAGGGCAAAGGAAAGTAGCATGCGTCGGGCATGCTGAAAACTCTCCCGTAGATCGACGGCAAACAGCAGTAAGGGGAGTCCTATGAGCATACTGCCGCCCGCGACAGCCTGTAGGAGGGTCTCGCTAACGGGCCAAAGACGTAGGTTGCTGATTAGGATGCCGATGCCGTAGCAGAGGACGATCGAACTGCACCAATCCGGGATGGACCGCCGGGATTGCGCCGCATTCGCGAGTAGGGGAAACAACAACGCAAGCGACAGGCTGAGGAAGGCGGACAGCGTCACCGGATCAGTAGCGCAGCTGCTCCGTCCGGGCCGCACCGGAAGCCGGGACGGTGATGATCAGTAGGTTGCCGTAGTCGCTCTCAGCAAAGGCTGACAAATTTCCCTTGCCCGCGAGCAGGTTGGCGAGGGCAGGGGTGGTGTTGCTGTGCCCGACCACGAGCACGGTCTGACCGGCGTGTTGTTTTTGGAGCCGACGCGCCAATTGCCCCAGTTTTTCGGGATTGTACAGGCTCACAGTAAGTCCCCGTGCTTCGGCGGTGGGGGCGGCCGTTTGTAGCGTGCGCTTAGTGTCGGTAGAATAGACGTGTGCGATCGACTTGTCGGTCAGGCGATCGCGCAGCCGGGCCGCGCGGGCAAGGCCCTCGGTGGTGAGGTCAGGATTATCACCGGCCCCCTTTTCGGCGTGACGTACGAGAATGAAGGTTGTAACGGCCCGTGGCGCATCGGTACCTGTGGCATCTGAGTCCGGCGGTCCGCAAGCGAAGAGCAGAAAGAAAGCGAGCGAGAGGATTAGGGAACAGTTCATATGCCTTCCTTCATTTTTTCCGCGTTCTCGGCCACCTGTAGTCCCTCGATGACGGGTTCGAGGTGGCCGGCGACAATTTTGTCCAAGTTATGGAGCGTCAGGTTGATGCGGTGGTCGGTGACGCGATTCTGCGGATAATTGTAGGTGCGGATCTTCTCGCTGCGGTCGCCACTGCCTACGAGGGACTTCCGCGCGCTGGCAAGTTCGCTGGCCGCGGCACTGTCAGCGGCATCCTTGATGCGGCGGTACAGCTGGGCCATGGCGATTTCCTTGTTTTTATGCTGACTCCGCCCGTCCTGGCTTTCGGATACGATACCGGTTGGAAGGTGGGTGATCCGGATAGCGGATTCCGTTTTGTTGACGTGCTGTCCGCCCGCTCCGGAGGCCCGGAAGGTGTCGATCTTGAGGTCCGCCTTATTGAGGTTGATGTCTTCTTCTTCGACCTTCGCGAGCACGGCTACGGTAGCGGCACTGGTGTGGACCCGCCCCTGGCTCTCCGTTTTCGGAACTCGCTGGACGCGGTGTACCCCGGATTCAAACTTCAGGCTGCTGTAGACGTCGTCGCCGTGCACTTCAAAGACCACCTTGGAGTAGCCACCGGCAGTGCCTTCATTCTCGTCAATGACCTCCACGCGCCAGCCCTGGGTGTCGACGTAGCGCTTATACATATCGAAGAGGTCCCCGGCGAAGATGGCGGCCTCGTCGCCCCCGGTGCCGCTGCGGATTTCCATGATGATGTCGCGCTCGTCCTCGGGATCCTTGGGAATCAGCATGATTTTGACTCGCTCGTCCACTACTTCCTTGCGTTCCCGCAGCTCCTCCAGTTCTAGCTGGGCCATCTCGCGCATTTCGGGATCGGGGTCCTTGCGCATAGCCTCGGTAGTGGCCAGGTTCTCGGTCAGCTCCCGGTATTCGAGGTAGGTATCGGCCAGGGGTTTAAGCTTGCCGTACTCCTTATTGACTTTCGTGAAGCGGACTTGATCGGTGATGATCTCCGGATCGGAGAGCTGTTCCTCAAGGTTCTTGAACCGGTGGTAAATGGCTTCGAGCTGGTCGATCATAGGGGCGCACTTGGCTGGGGCGGGCCAAGATACGGCGGGGCGCTACAAAAACTCCAGTTCGTCCTCGTCGTCCATCCGGATGCGCACCGCGGGGCGGGTATCGAGTTCCTCCCGCTGGCGGCGCTGTACAGTGAAGCTGGCCTCCCGGAGCACGTCGGAACGAATCTTCCCGAAGCGGGTGGGTAGGCCGGCGCTGTCGTCCCCCATGGCGAGAACCGCCGCTAGGGGCGCTTCCAGGTCCTCGCATAGCCGGTAGCAGAAAGAGTCTAGAGCGAGCCGCACGGCCACCTCGTCCCGCGTGTTGACCAGGCAGTCCGGCACCCGGGAATTTGCCCGGATGAGTACGGTAAGTGCACGGCCGTGGTAGCTCAGTAGGGTATCGATCTTGGGGTGCAGGTTCGGAAACCAATCCCGGAGGGTTTCCCGATCGGGGAAGATCAGTTCCGGCACGTTGACGCGCGACGCGGGGCAAACTTCCAGTAGCCGCTTGACGGATGGCGACCGACGGGCATCGGTGGTCAGCTGCCAGAGGTTGGCCGTAGGCAGGAGGACCAACCCTCCGTTCTTCAGGATAGAAAGCGCGCCAATCCCCCGCGGCGGGGGACGATGATGCATATCGGGGGTAGTATCTAATCGAATCATTTAGGCAAGGTGTGCCCTTCAACCTAATAAGGAAAGAAGGGGTAATGACGTCCTAATTCGGAGCGTACGTTAACTAAACCGGGTAGCGACGGCTGACCGACAAGCCCGGTGTGACGGTGGAACATCCGTTCAGCTAAGGAAACTGTATTTTCACCCAGAGATTGTTTTCCCCCTAAAAAATTCCCCTTGTTTCACCCTGCCCGCTTTCGCTTTTGCGTAGCCTTTCTGTTGGTGGCGCTGTTTCTGCCCCTATCGGTACTTGCGGACCACATCGTGGGCGGGGAGTTTCGCTACGAGTTTTTAGGGTACAAAAATAATGATCCCACCACGGGCATTCTCCGCTACCGCATCACCATCAATATGTACCGCGACTGCATTGGCGACGGTGCCTGGTTTGACGGAGGCGACCCGCGGGCGACCGCCGAAGCCCCCAGCGCGGATGGCAACATCAGCATCTACGTGGGTAGCCAGTACTACGTTCGCACCAAGGACATCAGGCTAGCGGGCTCTCCCCAGGATGTACCCATCAACCTCGGCAACCCCTGTTTGGTAGTCACCGAACCCATCTGTCAGGAGATCGGTACGTACTCGTTTATCCAGGAGCTGCCTATATCCACGGAAACCTACACCTTCGTGTACCAACGCTGCTGCCGCAACGAAAGCATTCGGAATTTGCTGAATCCGCGGCAGATCGGTTCCACCTACTTCATCCAGATTACGCCCGAAGCGCAGCGGGCACTGAGCAGTAGCCCCGAATTCAACATCGATCCGCCCATTGCCATTTGCATCAACGAAAACTTCCAGATCGACCTCGGCGCGACGGATGTGGACGGCGACAGCCTTGCCTATAAATTCTGTGACCCCAAGTTGGGGGGCGGCACCGACGGAGGCCGCAATGGTTTCCTGACCTCTAGCTACTTTGACGATATCGTTCCCCTGGAGGAGAGCCCCTTTCCTTACGTTTCCGTTGATTGGGTTAGGCCTACCTACAATTCCCGAGATCAGTTGGGCGTCGGTAGTACCCTGACCATCGATGCATTCAGTGGCTTGTTGTCGGGCGTACCCATTTATCCGGGTACGCACGTGCTTGGCATCTGCGTAGAGGAGTGGAGCCGGGATGCCGTGCCGGTGCTGCTGAGTGAAACCAAGCGCGAGTTCCAACTCAACGTGGCCCGCTGCGGATCGACGGTGAAGGCCGACCTATTAGAAACGGAAATCGACGACCAGGGACGCTTCTTCATCCGCCAGTGTGGGCTGGGGGAGAATGTGATTGTCAACGAGAGTACCCGGCTGTCCTCCATACAGAGCTACGATTGGGAACTGACCGGACCGGGCGGCGAGCTCATCACGGGTAACACCCGCGATTTGGTTACAACCATCAATGAGGTAGGTATCTACGAAGGCACCATGCTCCTGAACCGGAGCTCCTTTGCCGACAATTGCAAAGACACGGCTGTTTTTCTACTGGGCGTCTATCCCGAATTGGTCGCCGACTTTACCGCTACCGAAGTCGTCTGCGAACCCGCGCCCGTGCAGTTTACGAACCTATCCGTAGCCGTCGGTGGGCAGGAGATCGTAGAGTATTTATGGAGCTTTGGGGATGCCTCCGACGCAGACACTCAGATCGAACCCGTGCATAATTACCTCAGCCCCGGCGATTTTGCGGCCAACCTTTTCCTGGCCGACGAAAATGGCTGCTCTACCGAAACCACGAAGACGGTCAGCTACTTCCCCACCCCCCGGACTATCCTCCTCGAACCCCTGGACGGGTTTGGGTGCGCCCCGTTCACCAACCAGTTCATCAATCGATCCATTCCGATCAACGATGAATACATTTTTGACTGGGAATTTGGTGACGGTACGCGGTCGGATGAGCGAGATCCCCGGCATGAATACCCGGAGGTAGGACTCTACGATGTCTACCTGAGCATTACCTCTCCTTTAGGCTGTTTCGTCGACACCACCTTCCAGGAACTGATCGACGTCCGGGATTCCCCCATCGCCGATTTTGCCCTCAATCCCGAGCAGCCGTCTAATATCTTCCCCGACTTCGAGGTTCTCGACCGCAGCATCGGTTCGAATACTCAGCGTTATGAAGTCACTGACGCGATTGGAAGGGAAGTATTCTCTTCCCCGGGTCCCGGCTTCGACTACCGACTGCGCGACACGGCCACCCTGTCCATCATGCAGATCGTTTCCCACGTCAGCGGCTGTCGGGATAGCATCACGAAGGACCTCAGGATGTACCTCACCAACACCTTCACCGCCCCAAATGCCTTTACCCCAAACGGCGATGGCCTCAACGACCGCTGGCTTCCAAAAGGGGTGTGGGATGGAGCAACGGCCTATGAGCTACGAATCTGGGACCGCTGGGGCGAGCAGATCTTCGCTACCCACGAGTTTGAAGGGAGCTGGGACGGTACGTACAAGGGCTCTAACAGTCCGGCGGGGGGCTACCTATGGGATGTACGCTTCGTCAATGCACGGGGGGAGCCCGAGGCGTATAAAGGTGGGGTAGTGCTAGTCCGCTGACCACCGCCACCGCTCCAGCTTGAGGCTAGCCGGAAAATGGAAGGTCGCTACAACCCGAAATCCGTTTTTGCGCAGTGCTCGTCT
This sequence comes from Lewinellaceae bacterium, assembly GCA_963710195.1. Taxonomy (GTDB): domain Bacteria; phylum Bacteroidota; class Bacteroidia; order Chitinophagales; family Saprospiraceae; genus Neolewinella. Next base: position 261,026 of record CAVPZF010000008.1, on the reverse strand, counting down.
GGAAGCTTCATTTTCCGGTTCCACATGCGCGATCGGCGTAAGGCCGTCCGCACGCGCCAGGATCACGATGCGGCGAATTGCCTCGGTGGCAAGTCCCCGGCGCCGGTAAGCCTGGGCGATGCTGTATCCCAGTTCGATCTCCTCCTCTCCCGGTAGCAGACCCTTTCCGCCGATATTGCCCACCACCACTTGGGCCTCCGGCAGGACGATCAGGAAAGGCAGCGCGTAACGAACCGAGAGCGGTTCACTCTGGATTAGCTGCCTACTTTGGTCTAGCACCGGCAGGGGAGAGAGGGCGCCCGGAATAATCGTCCACCGCCGGAAGCTTTGAGGACGGCGCAGCAGCGCCCGCCACTCGTCTAATTGGGGTTGGTATAGCTCCATCATGGCCCGGCACTCACTCAAGTTCCATTCCGGCTAGCCGCAAGCCTTCTGGACCGTCCCGCCATTGGTGCAAGAACCGTTCGCGGTACTCCCCCCGCTCCCCGCCTTCGGCCCAGGAGAAGATGCGTGTGCCCCGCACAAACGTTTGTGAGGCTCCCGGACTAATCTCCACGCTGTCGGTGCGTATTTGTAGGCGTGGAAAAACGGCGCGGAGCTGTCCGAGCTCCCCGAGCCACTCCTCCCGGGTTTTTTCCGAATTCTCTCCCTTATAAGTGACGGTGAAGTCGTCGGTGAGCAAGCGTTCCATCACCGCTGCGTCAAGGCTTTCGTAGGCGCCCGTCAGGACTCGCTCGACCGCGAGGACATTCCCCCGCTCGCTACGGTCCCCCGGTTTATCTTGGGCGGGACCACAGGTGTAGAGCAAGCACGCCCCAAATAGGGCAAGGAAAAGAGCTTTCATATTCTCCCTAACACTCGAGGGCCTAAATTGTAAAATTCTACTCATGAAGCACATCCAAACCTTGTTGCCGGTCTTGCTATTTACGTGCTTTCTTAGTACCTGCGCACCGCCGCCCGAGCCCCAGGCGGAAGGAGGAGCGGTGGGCATTCTCACACGTGCCATTAAAGCGCACGGCATGGAGGGTTTCGATGTGATGCGGGCTAGCTTTACGTTTCGGAAAAGAGAGTATAGCATTGAGCGGGCGGACGGAAGTTTTCGCTACACCCGCGCATTTACCGACTCACTCGGCAACCAGGTGGTTGATGTATTGGGCAATCAAGGTTTACGCCGCATACGCAACGACAGCGTAATAATTTTAAGTCCGAAGGACAGTGCCGCCTACGCCGCATCCGTCAACTCGGTACGGTACTTCTTCCTTTTGCCCTATGGGCTGTCCGATCCTGCGGTAAATACTGAACTGCTGGCCCCGTCAAGCATACGGGGTAAATTTTATGATCGCGTGCAGGTAACCTTCGATGCGAACGGGGGTGGTGAGGACCACGATGACGTGTACCAGTATTTCTTTGACCAGGAGACGGGCGAGTTGGACTTCCTAGCGTACACCTTCGAAGCGGAGAATGGAGGTATCCGCTTCCGGGAAGCCACCAATAAACGGCGGGTCAATGGGGCGTTAATCCAAGATTATGTGAACTACGGATTGGATGGACAAGACCGTGCGCTTGACGGCATAGAGCAGCGGTACGCGGAGGGAATACTACCTGAACTGTCTAGAATCACCAACACTCACGTAGCAATCGATCCCTAGGGCCGGACCGCAGGCAACAGTTTTACTACGAAATCCCGCTCGCGCCACCAGGGGTGGGGGAGGCTTAGGCGCTCGTCCTCGTAGAGCAGATCGTCGAGAAAAATCAGGTCTATATCCATGGTCCTCGGACCCCATGGCTCCTTACGCACGCGACCGAGTGCTGCCTCTACCTGTTGCGTCACCGCCAAGATACCATGTAGGTAGATACTCATGGTTGACGCGGGGTCTCGGTTGGGTAGGCACACGACGACCACCTGGTTGAGGAAGGAAGGCTGATCTACGTTGCCCCAGGCGGGCGTCCCCAGCAGTTTACTTTCGTACACCAGCGGACCGAGCCGCTCGGACAGGAGCCGACGGGCCTCTTGCAAGAAATGAGCCCGGTCGCCGAGATTGGAACCCAGGGATAGCGTTAGTTTTGCCATCCCCCAAAAGTACGTATGAGTTTACCTCCCTTCCTCGTCATCGAGGGCAATATCGGTGCCGGGAAGACCACCCTGTCTACCCGACTATCCGAAGCCTTCAATCGTCGGCTCATTCTTGAAGCCTTCGATGATAATCCTTTCCTGCCCCTATTCTACCAGGAGCCGGACCGGTACGCCTTCCCCGTTGAACTGTTTTTCATGGCCGAGCGCCACAAGCAATTGCAGCACGAATTAGCGAACCAGGAGCTGTTTACCCAGGGTACGATCGCCGATTACCTATTCATTAAGACGCTACTCTTTGCTCGAAATAGCCTGACGGAGGAAGAATTTGGATTATTCGGACGCCTTTTCCGAGCCATGGATACCAATTTTCCTAAGCCGGACCTGATCGTCTACCTGCGACGACCCATGGAGGCCCTACAGCAGAATATCGCCCGGCGCGGGCGGAGCTACGAGGGAAACATCCAATATGACTACTTGCTATCGGTAGAGCGGGCCTACCTCAGTTACTTCAATACACTCAAGGAAACGCCGGTGGTGCTTTTGGACGTGGGATACACCGATTTCACCACCTCCGAAATATCCTATCAGCAGATAGTTGATTTACTCACCGTACCCTACGCGCCGGGGGTACACCGGCGATCGATAGCGGGGTAAGGCTATTCTTTTCGCTCGTCCCCGATCATTTCGAGGGGCCAGCGCACTTTGCTTTTGAGGTGATAGGTGGACAGTCGGTTGTGGTAGTAATACAGCATTGAAAAGTTATCGCTGACAATGCGTCCGGTGGAGTCGTACTTCAGGGGCTTGTCAATATGGTAGTTCCCGATGCTGCCGATGCCGTGGGCCATGATCTCGTCGGCTGGGCCGCGCAGCTCGGCGGCGACCTTGGCTTTTCCTTCGGATTCCAGTTGCAACAGGCGATCGCGGAATTGACCAATCACTTTGACCAGCGCGTCCTTGCGGAAGAAGAAATCTTCGGCGGGGAGGCGGAGGAGGGCGTAGAGGTCATCTTTAACGAAGGTACGCTCGAGCATCGCGAAGGCGGCGTAACTAACCAGGTGGCTTGCCAGAATGATGCCGTCGTGGTGGTATTGCTCCACGATGCGGTTGGCCAGGAGGCGGGTGTACTCCGACTCCCGCTGCAAGTCCTGATTGATGGTTCCGTGTTGGTCGCGGAAGTACTCGCGGGTGCTCACGTGGCGCCCACTGAGTCCATAGCTTTTGCCGTGCTCATCTACCCGGTTGCCAACCACATCGAGCGGTTGGCCGAGCGAGATGGTAATTTCGTTGCCCTTACTGAATACACCCCAGACGAACTTGAGGATGCTGCGCAGGGAGTGAAAGCTATCCTGCGCCTTGATGTAGCGGTCCTGTCCCTCCCGGCGGAGGTGCTGTTCGATGAGGAACTGGGCTTCTAACACAAAGGGGTAACTCAGAATGACGGGCACGATAAATACCTTGTCGTTCCGGCCCTGCTGGTAGCGTGCGCGTTGTGCTTCTACTACGGTGCCCAGCAGGCCCATCTTGAGGCGGGTCTCCAGCGCACCGGAGCGCGAGCGGGTGCCGCCGGGGAAAAAGAGAGAGGGGACCCCCCGCTGGATGATGAGCTTGCTCATCATTTTCAGGGTGGTCATATAAATGGGGTTGCGCTTACGGCGGTCCACGCGGTAGGCTCCCAAGCGGTTCATGAAATAGGCGGTGTAGCCGGTGTTATAGAGGTTTAGGCCGGCCCCGAAAGCCATGGCTGGCAGGCCGGCGACCTGATCGAGCGCGTAGCCAATGAGGATGCTATCCAGGTTACTGAAGTGAGTGGGCACCATCACGACCGTGCCCTGCTTACTAAGTTTGCGGACCTGTTCTACGTAGCCCCGGACCAGGAGTTTTTCCTGCAGCAGGATCTTCTTAGAAAACAGGCTTTTGAAGGTGCGGCCGGTGGCAGCATTCAGGAGGCGGCCGAAGAAAAAGGTGAGGAAACGTCGGGCGAATCGAAAGGTGGGGATCTTGAAGGTGCCCACGATCTCCTCGGAGTAGCGATTTACGATGCGGTGCAAAATGGCTCGGGCAGCCTCATCGGCAGTCGTAGGTTCGTCCTCGTCTAAACTTTGGGTAGCGAGGAGCTTAGCCAATCGTTTCCAGTAAGAGCGCTCCTGTGGTGGATCTACTTTCCAGGGCTCGGTGCGGGTACGTTCCTGCTCGCTAAAGATGGTCTTACTCAATACGTCGGGCAGCGTGTCTCCGGCCTCCTGCAGGATCCGTTGTTGACTGGAAGCCTCCAAGGCCCGGACAAATGCTTCCCGGTCTTCGCTAATCTTGTAGATTTCCCAACCCTCGACCCGCGGAGCGGTGTGTGCGTAGCGTATGCCCTCGCGCTCGAAGGCGGACGCAGCGGGGGCGGTGGGTTCTATTTGGGTCGGTGCACTCATCAGTGGTCAATTTAACCGCTATTCGGGAGAATAAAAGGGCCAATGTATGTCCCTTAGGGTAGCCTCGATATATTCTAATACTCCTTCCCGGCCGACTTCCTTGGCGGCACTCGTCAAAAAGATGGGGGGAAGCTCTTCCCAGGTCCTGAGGAGTGCGCGTTTGAAGTCATCTACGCTACCGCCGTCCCGCGACTGCTTCCGGTCGGTTTTCGTAAACGCCAGGACGAAGGGTACGCCGTGTTCGCCGAGCCAGTTCACAAATTCGAGGTCGATGACCTGGGGGGGCACGTTGCTGTCAATTAGAACGAAGGCACAGACGAGCGTCTGCCGGCTTAGAAAGTACTTCTCGGTACGGTCTTCCCACTTGCCGCGCGTTTTCTTGCTCTGCACCGCATAGCCGTAGCCCGGCAGGTCCGTGAGGTACCAGCTATTATTGATCAAAAAGTAGTTGAGTAACTGGGTTTTTCCGGGTTTTCCGCTGGTGTGCGCGAGCTCCTTCCGCTGGGTGAGCATATTGATCAGGCTACTCTTGCCAACGTTACTCCGCCCGATGAAAGCAAACTCCGGCTTTCCGTCGCGCGGGGCCTGCACGACCCGGGCGTGGGAGGAAGCAAACACGGAAGTCTTAATTTGGGCCAAAATGGGTAAAACTCAGTTGGGTTATAGGGAAGCAAAGCACGCCCGCCTGATTGCTCGGGCGGGCGTGCCGGTGTAGGGGAAGACCTTAGGACTAATCCACCTTCTCTTCCTCGGAACTGGATTTCTGCTTAGGCTTTTTCTGCACCTTTTTGGGACTAATGATGACGTTCATGCGCCGACCCTCCATCTTGGGCATGGCCTCGGCAGCCCCGAGATCCTCGAGGTCCTTCATGAAGCGAAGCAGCAGCAGTTCACCGCGATCTTTGAACACGATGGAGCGTCCGCGAAAGTGTACGTATGCCTTCACCTTAGCACCATCTTCGAGGAAGCCGCGCGCGTGGCGGACTTTAAATTCGAAATCATGATCGTCGGTATTGGGGCCGAAACGAACCTCCTTGATTACGGTTTTGACCGCCTTACTCCGAATTTCTTTTTCCTTACGTTTCTTTTCGTAAAGGAATTTTTTGTAGTCCGTCAGGCGAACAACTGGGGGACTGGCGTTCGGGCTGATCTCTACGAGGTCAAGGCCGAGATCACGTCCCCACTGCTTAAGTTTTCGGATATCAAATACCCCGCTTTCCACCTGCATACCGAGCTCTTCCGAGATCTGTTCCAGGTTGTCTCCGACCAACCGCACCTCGGGTACGCGAATCATGTCGTTGATGCGAAATTGGGGGGTGGGTTCTTCTCTGCGTACGTAACGATTGCGGCCGCCGCCTCTTCTCTTAGCCAATAGCTTGGTGTTGTGTGATAAAATGTAAAAGTAAATGGAGGGCAGAAGTTTAATTGCGGGCTCCAACAGACTAGATCGAGCAAAACGGGCCAGCCGGCCTACACCGGCAGCCCAACCCGGCTGATTAAAATGCTTAGCGCTTGGCTGAGACTTTCTAGTCTACGAAAACGCCGTTATTTTGGGTCTACTCGAGCCTTGAAGAGGGAAGCCTGGCGGGCTAAGTGACCTTATTCGAAGCGGGAAGGAGACTCAAGTGAACAGGTTTGCGGCGGTGAGCGGAATCCCAACCAAGCGCTTACTCCTCGGAGGCAACTACTTCCTTCTGCGCGATTTCCAGACCGTCGCCGGCCTCGTTTAGTTTCGCGAGTAGGGACGTGCCACTTTCGGGATTGTTATTCAGAATGTATTCCGCCAGGGGATCTTCGATGTATTTCTGGATTGCGCGGTGCAACGGACGTGCACCGAACTGCGGGTCGAAACCCTTTTCGGCCACAAACTTCTTTGCGGCGTCATCCAGTGCTAGGCTGAACTCCAGTCCGGTCAACCGCTTGTACAGGTCGGCCAGAGCGATATCAATGATGCGGAAAATTTCTTCCTGCCCCAGGCTGTTAAAGATGACCACGTCGTCGATCCGGTTCAGGAATTCCGGCGAAAAGGTCCGCTTCAGCGCGTTGTTGATCACCGATTTGCTGTTCTCCTCGGCGTTATCGGTCCGGGCTTTGGTCGCAAATCCTACTCCCTGCCCAAAGTCCTTTAACTGGCGTACTCCAATGTTGGAGGTCATAATGATCATGGTGTTCTTGAAGTCCACTTTGCGCCCCATACCGTCGGTGAGCTGACCGTCATCAAGGACCTGCAGTAGAATATTGTAGACGTCGGGGTGCGCTTTCTCGATCTCGTCGAGCAGGATGACGCTGTAGGGCTTGCGGCGAACCTTCTCGGTAAGCTGTCCGCCCTCTTCGTAACCCACGTAGCCGGGAGGTGCACCGATGAGGCGGCTGACGCTGAATTTTTCCATGTACTCCGACATGTCGATACGGATGAGGCTTTCCTCGCTGTCGAAGATGTACTTCGCCAGGGCCTTGGCGAGCTCCGTCTTACCGACCCCCGTGGGGCCGAGAAAGATGAAGGTACCGATAGGTTTACTGGGGTCCTTCAGGCCCACGCGGTTACGCTGGATGGCCTTGGTGACCTTGGTGATGGCATTGTCCTGGCCGATAATCACGGCCTGGAGGTCGTTTTCCATCCCGACCAGCTTCTTGCTTTCGTTCTGGGCGACGCGGCGGACGGGAATGCCGGTCATCATGCTGACGACCTCGGCAATGTCTTCCTCGTTGACGGGGTAGCGCTTGGTCTTCGCTTCCTCTTCCCACTGCTTTTTGGCGTCTTCGAGATTGCGCTGCAGTTTGCTTTCCTGGTCACGCAAATCCGCGGCGCGCTCATACTGCTGGTTCTTGACCGCGGCATTTTTTTGCTCCTTGACCTCCTCAATCTTGGCTTCTACCTCCTCGATGTGGGCAGGGACAGTAATATTCTTGAGGTGGGTGCGGGCACCGACCTCGTCAAGCACGTCAATAGCCTTATCGGGCAGGAAGCGGTCGGTGATGTAACGATCGCTCAGTTTTACGCACGCCTCAATGGCATCGTCCGAGTAATTGACGTTGTGGAAATCCTCATACTTGGGCTTGATGTTGTTGAGAATATGCACGGCTTCTTCCGCACTGGGGGGATTGACCAGGACTTTCTGAAAGCGCCTGTCTAATGCACCATCTTTCTCGATGTGCTGGCGGTACTCATCTAGGGTGGAGGCACCGATGCACTGAAGTTCGCCGCGGGCGAGGGCGGGCTTGAAAATATTGCTGGCGTCCAGGGAACCGGTAGCGCCACCAGCCCCCACGATGGTGTGGATCTCGTCGATGAAGAGGATGACGTCGCGGCTTTTCTCGAGCTCGGTCATAATGGCCTTCATCCGCTCCTCAAACTGCCCCCGGTACTTGGTGCCGGCCACGAGCGCGGCTAGGTCCAGCATCACGATGCGCTTGTCGAAGAGCGTGCGGCTTACCTTGCGGTCGCGGATGCGCAGGGCCAAACCTTCAACGATTGCCGTCTTACCCACACCGGGTTCTCCGATCAGGATGGGGTTGTTCTTCTTGCGCCGGCTGAGGATTTGGCTTACCCGCTCGATCTCCGTTTCGCGCCCAATGATGGGGTCGAGGCGATCGTCCTCCGCTAGGGCGGAGATGTCGCGCCCGAAATTGTCGAGTACGGGGGTGCGGGACTTGGAATTGCCCTGTCCACGTCCGCCACGACCCTGGCCGCCGCGGCCCTGGTCTTCGTCTTCAAAATTTTCCTCGCCGGAACCGGGGGCCTGGTTCATCGGCAGCGTTTCGTCTTCGGTAAAATCTTTCTCGTCTTTCACGTAGTCAAGTTCTGCTTTATAAATCTCGTACTCCACCTCAAACTGCCGCAAAATCTTGGTCGCGGGCAGTTCTTTATTGCGCAGTATCGAGAGGATCAGGTGCTCGGGGCTTACCTGGGAGGTTTTGAGGGCCTTAGCCTCCAGAAAGGTGACCTTTAGTACCCGGTCGGCCTTGTCGTTGAGGGGGAGTTTTGCGATGGAGTGGCGGCTAGCCTGCCCACCGTTGCGCTGTACGTTTTCCCGGAGGGTATCGGTCAGGGCGTCGATGTCGACGGCCAAATTACGGAGCACTCGGGTAGCTAGGCTGGTGCCCATACTCAGGACGCCGAGGAGCAGGTGTTCGGGCCCCACGTAGGTGTGGCCCATTTTCTCGGCCTCCTGCTTACCACGGGCCATGGCCTGTTTGATTTCGGGGTTAAATTCCCTTTGTGGAGGATTCATGCAAAAGAGGTTGTAGATAAAATAAGCTGGGGCGGGGGCGCCGGTGCAAAGCCAGTTTCCTAGATTGCGCAAAGCGCTTGCCCTAAAGTTAACGCCTGAGTGGAAGAATTGTGCCAGCGAGGGTACACTGCCAAAAAAACCTGACAATTCGCCAATTGATGCCAACATTATTCGGTGACTGGCCGGCGCACCCAATGGAAACATGTAAAGGCCGGTTTGGTTGGTCGGTTGCACACTACCAGCCGTCCCCTACTCACGGCCATACAGCAAGAAATGTACCTTCGCATTCCTACTCCTAATCACTACAACTTGAATCCCTACCTCCCAAGCCTGCTTATTGCTGTAGTTTATCTGGCAGGGCCCCTGGGTGCCACGGGAGACAGCCTATACTTCCTGCTCCCGTCCGATACGGTGATTCTCCAGGCCGATCCCGCTTCCGGTCACCTGCTGTTCGACCATTACCTGGCCCCGCGTCAAACCCTCTATGGCGCAGCCCGTTTTTACGGGCTATCCCTTGACGATGTCTACCGCCTTAACCCGGATCTGCGCACCGGCTATACCGCCGGCACCAAGGTGACGGTTGCTATTCCGCGGCAAGTTATTCAGCCTTCCTTCAGTCCCGATAGCGTCGCGTGGTTCGTTCCCGTACGGTACCGCCTGGGGCCTGGAGAAACGGTGTATGGCCTCACGCGGCGCACGCTGGGACTCCCTGACGACCAACTTATCCGGGCACTCAATCCGGAGGTAGATCCCCAACTACTCAACCCAGGTCAGGTGCTTAGCATTGGTTACCTCCGGCTTGATGGCATCCAACCCGACGCCCAGGTAAGGGTGGAGGACCCCTATATTTTACGCAACCGCAGTATGCGGGACCTCTGGGAAGCCAGTACGGTCGGCAAACACCTGAACGTCGCCAACGGCAAGGCGGCCTGGACCAACCACGGCGACCGAAATAAGTGGATGGTGCTGCACCGCACGGCGCCCATTGGCAGCCTCATGGAAATTGAGGACCCACGCAGCCGCAAGATGCTCTACGCCCGCGTGGTAGCCCGTATTCCTGAGCAGATTTACGATAGCCGCGTCATCGTGGTCGTCAGCCCCCTCCTCGTCAAAGCCTTCGGCGTGCGGGACCGGGAGTTTTACGTCCGTACGCGCTACCAATAGCGTGCTACGCGTAGCGTCCACTTCAGTGGACCTGCTGCCTGATCCCACCAGTACAAACACAGTACTGCTGATAGACGCGATACCGTAGCAAGTAGAGTAAGCAGCAAGACGGCTAACCTCAGGAGGAAACCGTGCAACTTAGTGGTCGCTACGCATAGCGGATCTTAAAGCTTGTTTGGGATTCCGTTCACCGCCGCAAACTTGCTCCTTTGTGCCTATCCTTCGCCTCGAAAAGCGTCACTTAGCCCGCTCGGCTCCCCTTTTTGTGACTCAGATAGACCCAAATTAGCGGCGTTTTCGTCAGGCTCGGAAAACCCAAACAAGCGCTTAAAACAACCGTCACCACCGGTGGTCCATTCATAGTAATAATAGGAATCAGCGGGTCTTCAGGTGGGTGTCCCATACTGGGATTCCCCCTTCAAGCTGGAGAAAAGTCGCCTGACGCCGTGGCTAATGAACCTTACCCAATTTTGCGCGCGGCCGGTGTAACTCCTCCACCCGCGGCCCCGCCGGCACCTGGAGGAACGCCGCTTAACTACTACCTTCGCCTCGATGCGGCTGAAGCAACTGGAGATTAAAGGGTTCAAAAGTTTTGCCAGCCAGACGGTGGTAAACTTCGACGCCGACGTGATCGGTATTGTGGGTCCCAATGGCTCGGGAAAAAGCAATATCGTCGACGCCATTCGCTGGGTACTGGGGGAGCAGAAGGGCTCGGAATTGCGCCTGGATAAAATGACCTCCGTAATCTTCAATGGCACCCGCAAAAAGAAGGCGGGCAACCTGGCCTCCGTAAGCCTCACCTTTGAAAATGATAAGGCCCTGCTGCCTACTGAATACAGCATGGTGACCATCACCCGCATGCTCTACCGCAGTGGCGATTCAGAGTACCGCCTGAACGGGGTGCAGTGCCGCCTCAAGGACATCCGCAACCTGTTCCTCGACACGGGCATCGGCTCCAACTCCTACGCCATCATCGCCCTCGGGATGGTGGATGATATTCTGGCCGACAAAGACAACAGCCGCCGGCGCATGTTCGAGCAGGCCGCCGGCATCAGCAAATACAAAAACCGCAAGAAAGAGAGCCTGCGGGTACTTAAGAACACCGAAGACGACCTGGCCCGGATCGAGGACGTGCTGCACGAGATCGACAACCAGCTGAAGGCCCTAGAAAAGCAGGCCAAACGCGCACGAAAGTACCGCGACCTGAAGGCGCAGTACCGCGACCTCAGTCTCTTGCTCACCGGGATTCACGTCGAAAAACTGCGCATCGATTACACCCGCATCGGGCAGGATATTGACGAGGCGGAGGCGACCTACCGGGCCGTCGATACGCGCATCACCGGGCTGGAGGCACAGTTGGAGGAGGAGCGCCGCAGGCATATCGATAAGGAAAAGTTGCTGGGCGAGCGACAGCGCAAGCTGAATGCCCTGGTGGGGGAGCTCCGCGGGCTCGAAAACGAAAAGCAGCTGCTGCAGCAGCGGCGCAGCTTCGTCGCCCGTCAGCGCCAACAGCTTAACGACGATTTGCGCAAGGCAGGGAATCAACTAACGGACTACCGCGAACAGATCGGGCAAATGCAGGAGCAGGTGCGGGTGGAGGGCGGCCAACTCGTCGACCAACAGGCCGCCCGCGATGCCGCCGAAGCTGGGCTGTCTACGGTCAAAGACGGCCACGCCGGGATCAAGTCACGCCTCGATACCGGCCTGCGTCAACAACAGGAGGAAGAGCGGCAAATCGTTGACCTCGAGAAGCGCCGGGCCATCAACGGCAACCAAGTCGAGAACTTTAGGTACCAAATCGAGCGGAACGCCGGGGAGATGGACGATCGCCGCGGAGAACGCAATAGCCTCCAGAAGGCGTTGCAGGAGTTGGAAACCGAAGAGGCCACCATGCTCGCCGAGGGCGAGGCGCTCGAACGGCGGGAAACCAAACGCCGCGAAGCTCTCGAACAGGCCGAGGTGAATGTGGAGCACCTCCAGACCGAGCTCGGCCGGATCAACCGCGGGCTCGATGCCCGCCGCAACGAATACAAGCTCACAAAAAGCATGATCGACAACCTGGAGGGCTTTCCGGAATCGATCCGCTTCCTGAATACGAACAAACAGTGGACGGTTGATCCCCAACTGCTCTCCGACCTACTGCTCGTGGAGGCCGACTACCGAGCAGCCATCGAGAACTACCTGGAACCCTACCTAAATCACTACGTGGTCGAGTTCGTCGACGAAGCCCGCGCCGCTATCCGTCTGCTGGCTGATCAGCAGAAGGGGAAGGCTAACTTTTTTCTGTTGGAAGGGATCGCTTCGCCGAATAGTCCGGTACCCGCCGCCCCGCCCGGTGCGCGGGCAGCTACTGAGGTGCTAACCGTCGAGGCGCGCTACCGCCCCCTGACTGATCGCTTACTGCGCGGGGTATTCGTAACCGAAGACGAGGGCCTGCCCGCTCCTCCCACTGAGGGCGTCGTCCTGTTGTCTGCGGGGGGAGCTTTCATGCGCAGTGCTCACGCCCTGAGCGGGGGCTCCCAGGGACTGTTTGAAGGCAAGAAAATCGGTCGGAAGAGAAACCTGGAGGCACTCGACAAGTCGATTAAGGAATCCGAGACGCAGGCAGCGGCCCTGGGGCAATCGCTACGCGCGGAACGCGAACGGGTGACCACCCTACGGCAACACCGCATCGACCGGGAGATCCAGGAGAAGCAACGGGAGCTTCACCGCCTGCAGCAACATCGGGCCGGACTGCACGCGCGGGTCGAGGGCTTCCTCACGTATTTCACCGACACCGAAGGAAAGAACCAAAGACTAGCCAGCGAAATTGAGGGGATCCACTCCATCAACCACAACATCGACGGGCAGCTGGAAAATCTCCGCGCCGGCATCGATGCCCTGCGGGAAAGCGTAGCGGGGACGGATGAAGAGTACCGTCGCCTTAGTGAAGCGCTTTCCACCGCCAGCGCAACGTTTAACCAAGAGAACATTCTCTACATTCAGCAGCAGAACCGGGTGCAGTCGCTGGAGCGCGAGCTGATCTTCCGCCAGAACCGTCGCGAGGAGATTGGCAAACAGGAAGCTGCCAACCAGGAACAAGTAAGGGAATTGGAGCGGGAGGCCCGGCAGTTTGACGAGCAGGAGGTGAATCTGCAGGGAAGCCTGGAGCGGATGTACGCCGAAAAAAAGGCGTACCAAAACACACTCAACGAGGCGGAGCAGGCATACTTCGACGCGCGCACCACCATCAACGGGTACGAGGATGACCTGCGGCGCGAGAACCGGCTGCGACAGGACGCTCAGGTGACGGTAAACCAGCGGAAGGAGAAATTTACGGACGTCAAATTTCGTCTCCATTCCGTGGAGGAGCGCCTGCGCATCGAGTTTAATTTAGATTTAGCCCAACTAGCGGAGGTCAAGGTCGAGGAGTGGACGGGTACGATTACCGATCTGGAGATAAAGGTCGACCGACTGCGGAGCCGTATAGGGAACTATGGGGAGGTCAACCCCATGGCAGTGGAAGCCTACGAGGAAATGAAGGAACGTCACGAGACGATCACGGCTCAGCGCGATGATATTATTGCCGCTAAGGAAACCCTGATCCAGACCATCCGGGAGATCGAGGAGACGGCCACCGTGCAATTTCTCAATGCCTTCGACCGGGTGCGGGTCTACTTCATTAGCGTATTTCGCAGCCTGTTTACGGAGGATGATAATTGCGACTTGATTCTACTCCATCCGGAAGACCCCCTGGAGTCCGGTATCGAAATCGTAGCGAAGCCAAAGGGCAAGCGGCCGCAGACGATCAGCCAGCTTTCGGGAGGGGAGAAGACCCTGACGGCCACGGCCCTGCTCTTTGCGCTTTACCTGCTAAAACCCGCCCCCTTCTGCATCTTCGACGAGGTAGACGCCCCGCTCGACGATGCCAACATCAGCAAATTCAACCGTATCATCCAAAAGTTCAGCAAGGACAGCCAGTTCATCATCGTGACCCATAACAAGCTGACGATGGAAGCTGTCGACAGCATCTACGGCGTTTTTACCACGGAGGAGGGGGGATCGGGGGTGCTGCCGGTCCAATTTACGGAGCTGGAGAGTAATACGGCATTTACGGCGCGCTGATCAGAGCAGCTGTTTGGCGACCAGATAGCCCGAGGAGCCGTTTAGTCCGGGCCCAGGATGGGTGGCAGCGCCGATGTGGTAGAGTTCCTAACGGGCGTATTGTGGCCCCGCGAGTCGGGGAGCGGGCGCCAGAACAAGAATTGATCGAGGCTGGCCGTTCCACAGTACGGATCGCCGCCTACCAAGTTGGGATTAATGTGGGCCAGGACAACGGCCGCGCAGAGGCTGTTGATGCCACTGCCGATGATAATAACGCGTTTGCTCATGGGGGCTGATTAGCTGGCAGTACCTCCATCCGCTAACTGCTGGCGCAGGGAAGCCACATCTCCAAGGTATTTCTCTACAAACGGTAGGAGGCTAGCAATCTGTTCGCGGCGGTTTGGATCGCCCGCCCCCTCAATTTGTTCGACTAGGTAGCGACGGGCGCGCGCTTTAAGTTCCGGGGTGTTTCCAATGCGCCGCAGTGCGGTGAGCACCACGAAGCGGTACCGCGAACCAATGCTCACGCCCAGCACGGCATCTAAGGTAGCAGCCCGATCGTGCAGCGGCAGCTCCCGGCGGCCTAGTACATTGAGCACCTCCACGGATACCTTATCAAAGCGGGAAGCCACCAGTTGCCGCAAGCGGTCCTCGATGGCCGGGTGCAGCGGCGCTTGAGGGGGGTGTTTCTGGAGGAGTGCCTTAAGTTGCAGCAAGGCGTTACGCTGTAGTCGCGGCTCCGGGCGAAGTAAGTAGTCCCCAATTACCTGCAGTGCTGCTGAGGGTAGGGTAGTCAGGACGAGATCGGCCCAGCCCTCCTCCAATTGCTGGGGCCAGTTCACTGGGGGTAGCTCAAGAAACGCGGGCTCCTCCGCCCGGGCATTCATAGCGGCCAAATCAACGTAGGATTCCGCTCTGCCGAGGCCGTTGGTGGCGCGCAGCAGACGGTCCAGGTCACGGTATTGTTGCGGCCCTTCGAACGCCTGTCGGACAAGCCCCGCCGTGCGGGCGGCGCTATAGTCTAGTGCTAGAAGCGCAGCAACCACCAGGGCCACCTGTTCTGGGTGATCCGCTAGTATAATCTCCACATGGTTTCCCGCTTGGGTCGCACCAAACCGGCTCACGGTCTTTAGGTGCGCTTCCAGTCCTTCCACGTCGAATTTGCCCGCCGTGTAGACCGCGAAGAGTCGGGCTGCCGTATCTGCATCCTCAAAGCCAATCAACGCTTGCAATATCTTGGCAGTGAAGGGATGTCGTCCCTCGGATTCTAGTTCGGATAACAAATAATCCCTAGCCGGCTCAGTACCCAGTGCCCCCAGCGCGGCGTACAGGAGCACGGTGGTTCGGTGCGTCGCCACGGGAAAAAGTCGCAGGAAGTAGGGCAGCAGATAGGATCCAAATACTGCCAAATCCTGATGGTGCGCCCGCTGCCGGAAGCGGTCGAGGGCAGCCGTGAGTTGTTGCTCATTAAGAGAGAATAGGGTGATCCATTCTGCGTGGTCCCGCCAGAATACACTGTAGGGTGTGCCAGGTGCCGCTTCCGGATAAGTTTCGCGAAAGCTCCAAACGAGCGCATGCAATTCAGCGAGGGAATCTGCAGCAAAGAGGGCGGCACCAATACGGTAGGGCAGGGTCGTACCCAGGTCCTGAAAGTACTCCTGCGCCTCTTCCCAGTCGTGGCCGTAGGTCAACTTAAAGACGCTATCGGGCAGCCCCGCCAACGGTAATGCGGAGACTATGACCTGCCCCTCCTGGGTGATTTCCAATCCAAATGTTGCTTCGCCGTAGGGCGTGGAAAGGGTAAGTTCGTTCGTGTAGCCGCGCATGCCTAGGTAACGCTGCGGGCGTCCGTCCGGATGATCACCACCTGGTCCTGTCGGTAGGGCGGGTTGGGTGGCAGGGGAGCCGTTTTGCCCGCACGCTGCAGGAGGGTAAAGATCACCGGCACGGCGTAGGGGGCGGCGGGGTAGGCGGTCTCCCCATCGGTCACTACGAGCACGCAATCGGGGCGCGGCCGCAGGTGTAGCGCGGCGCGGATGCCGGCCGCCATGTCCGTACCGCCCCCTCCGGGGAGGTAGTTGAGCGTAAAGGCCTGCCGGGCCGACACTACCTCCACCGGCCTGTAGGCACGTTGGTCGCAGGGGATGATAGTAACCGGGTAGTCGAATTGCTGCACTACTGCGGCCACCTCGATGAGGGCACGCTGCAAATCTGCGGGTTCCATGGAGCCGGAAGTGTCTACCACAATGGCTACGCGGGCCGCGCGGCCCCCACCAAGACTCGGAGGCAGAATGGGGTGGTAAACCGATTGCCGGCGGTTAGGGCGCACAAAACTGTAATCAGTGCGGCTGCCGATGCCACGCTGCAGACTCACGCTGAGGCGGTGGCCCAGCCGCTGGCGCCAGTTTACGCGGCTGCCCAGGACTTCCCCCGCCCACTCCCGCCACCCGTTGGACACCTGTGCCAACTCAGCCTCTCGGGTACGGCGGGCCACCTCCCGGCGGATGATTTCCTCGTCCACGGGCGACAATTCCTGTCGGTCGCCGGTCTCCCACGGGCGGGGCTGACCGTGGATGCCGCTGCCCTCCTCGATGGAAAAAGTGTCGGCCGCCTCGCCAGCGTCCATCAGCCGGAGATAGGTTTCGGCGAGTTGGCCGGTGGGCAAGCCAAAGTCCTGGGGCAGCATCCCCGGATATGCGGCAGGCATGCGTAACCCTTGCCAGTGGGCATCGTTGATCTCGAAGTCGCAGGCTACATTCCACCTGCGCGCCGCCGCCTGCCCCCGAATTCCCAGTTCCTGAGCGCGCTCCCCGTGGCGGCGTAGGCGGTGACTGATCTCGTGCACCCACAAAAAGGCGAGTTCGCTTAGCGCAGTGCGCCGGTCGTGGGCCTTCCAGATGCTGTCGACGACGTCCGGATTCCAGTACACGTTGTAGTGCAGATCGATGGAAGCCACGTCCACCCAGGTGGTCACGTGGATGCGGCAGCGGTACAGGGCCGGCGCGAACCAGGGAAGTTGATCGGCTGCATAGGCCCGGGCGAAGCGGATGCGCTCAGTGATGGGCCCGTACCTAGGCGAGGACATCCACAAATTCATTAAAGGCCGCCTCGCTAAATACCTCAGTAATGAGCTCCAGGACGGTCGCGCTCTTCCCCTCCCGGCGGGCGGCGGCGGTGAGCTTAGGCAACCAGCCGGCGCGGGCGAGCTGCTTGAGTGGGACGAAGATGATGTCACGCCGGCCGTCCTCAAACACCTCCCGCGCCAGTTGGAGATAGACGCGGGAGTAGTCGACCAATTGATCGCCGTCCAGCTCCCGCAGCAGGCGGGCGTTCAGCCCGTAGAAGACCACGAAGAGCTCGGCGTCGTCTAGTTTTTTTACCGCTACGGTCGCCTGGCCGGCGAGCAATTGGGCAGGATCGGGCAGGCGCAAGTTGGTCAGGTATTCCACCAGGGGTAGGGCAGTGGCCTCCCCCAGGCAGCCGGCCACCAGATCGAGGATGACCCGCTGCGACCCCCCCGAGGCGTCCCCTACGCGGTACCCGAGCAGGTCGCAGGAGCACAGGAGGGCGGCGGCAAAGTCCCAACTCCGCGGGCTGGCGAAGCCAAAGGCATTTTCTTCCGGACTGCTATGCAGGGAGTCTGGCCGTACCCGCAGGAAGCCGGCGATGCGAATCTTCCAGTCGGTCAGCCGGCGGCGGTGTTCTTCAGGATCTACAGTGGGCAAGACACCCCGCTCCCAGCCCTGGGTCAGCGAGCGCAGGTAGAGTGCCTCGGGGATGTCCCACTGCAGGTGCACGAAGCGGTTGCGCAGGGGCGGGGAGAGCTCCCAGCCGCCCACCATCAGGTCAGGGGGGTTCGCGGCAGCTACGATGCGCACCCCGTCGGGCAGCGGCTCAAAACCGACCTTGCGTTCGAAGACTACGCGCAGGAGCGCCGACTGCACCGAGGGTGGCGCCGTGCTCAACTCGTCGAGGAACAGGATTCCCGCCGGGAAGTCGACAAAACCCCGGACCCAGTCCGGCACGGCATAGCGCACCCGGCCGTTTTCGAGGACGGGCAGGCCGCTGAAATCTGTCGGATCGTGAATGGACGCGATGAGGGTGGTGACCTTTAACTCCGGGGTGGCCAGTCCCTCGATGAAGCTCGACTTGCCCACTCCCGGCCGGCCCCAGAGTAGGACGGGGATGCCGGTGGTACCCTGCGGACTGGGTGTAGCCAGGGCCACCAGCAGGGCCTCGGCGCCGGTGGGCAGCTCTTGGGGGCGGGGAGTGTGGTCGGACATAGGGGCGGGATGCGCGGGTGCAGCGTAATAAAGCCCGGAGCAGATACATTGTTTGGCGAATGGTGCGGATTGCCCGGACCGGGCTTGCACCACTCAGTAGCCAACCTTAACTTTGTAGAATAAAGTACTTTAATGCCCGCTAAGATACTTACTCCCATTTCGGACCTCCAGCACATCCGACAACTGATGGAGCGCTCCCGCTACTTCATCGGGTTGAGCGGCTTGTCGGGGGTGGGGGCGGGATGCTCCGCGCTATTGGGCATTAGCCTGGTGGCCGCGTATCAGTGGGCCGGCGGGCAGGAGGTGGTTTTCATTGCCGCGGACATCCGGTCTACCTCCGCCCATCCCTGGGGGATTGCTCCGGTCCCTTTTCTAGCCCTTACCGCTGCGGTGGTCCTGGTGGGCGCGCTGAGTAGTGGCTACTACTTCACCCGCCGCCGGGTTGAGCAGTTGGGCCATCAATTACACGATGCGAAGACCTATAAGCTGCTGTTTAATCTGGCGCTGCCACTGGCGGTGGGTGGGGTATTCAGCGCGGCCCTGCTGTATCACGCCCTGGGTGGGCTGATCGGTCCGACAACCCTGATCTTTTACGGCTTAGCCCTGGTGAACGGAAGTAACTTCGTGAGTGAGGAACTGCGCTTGTTGGGCTACCTGGAAATTGGCTTAGGCCTGATGTCCTTGTTCTTCATTGGCTACGGCATTTACTTCTGGGCAGTGGGCTTCGGCGTCTTTCACATGGCCTACGGGGCCTGGATGTACTACAAATATGACGCGGCATGAATAAGGTAGACGAGGTGAAAACCACCGTAGCCGGCCTGAGTAAGCTCTACAGTCACCGCATGCGGCTTGGCCTGATGGGCATCCTGATGGTCAACGACTGGGTAGACTTCGTGACGCTGCGGGAGGCCCTCAAACTCACCGACGGAAGCTTGGCCGGTCACATTAAGGCGCTCGACAAGGCTGGGCAGATCGAAGTGGAGAAGCGCTTCGTAGAGGACAAGCCCCGCACCAGCTACCGAGCCACTCCCGCGGGTCGCACCGCCTTTGAGCACCACCTGGCGGAACTGGAAGACTTTCTCAAAATCATGGATAACTAATCCGCGTTGCTATAGAGCAACGATCAACGAATGCTATAAAACTTTGAAAAATAAAGTGCTTTATGAAATATACATTCCGTCAACTTTCTCTCCTGCTGCTTTTGGTGGCCGTGTTCACTTACTTATTCCATACCTGGTCGGTGGGCATCAACGTCTTTCTCTTCGACGGGGCGATGCTCTTAGTGCTCCTGCACTTCCGTCCGGAACTAGCCCACCGCGCCTCCTTTCGCTGGGCGGTAGCCACCTTGCTCCCCGCGGCAATCAGCATCGTGGTGGTGCACTCGGCGACCAGCCTCCTCGCGCATACCGTCAGTCTAGTGCTGCTAGTGGGTTTTGCGCAGAAGCGGGAACTGCGGTACTTATGGTCCGGGCTTTTGCTAGGAGTTGCCTCCCTGTTTGCCGGTCCCCTCCGGGTGCTGGATTTACGAAGCGCGCGCGTAGGACGGGACGACCGGGGAAGCGGTCTAACGCGCTGGCTACGGCAGGGGGCGCTGCCGGTGATCGTCCTCATGCCTTTTCTGATTCTTTATAGTGCCGGGTCCGATAAGTTTCTACACGTTGTTGATACATTCTGTGCGGGTATAAGCAGTCTGTTTCAGCATCTGTCGCTGTCCCGCACACTTGGGCTGGCCCTGCTAGGGACGCTGTTCATCATCCCCCTTTTTCTCGTGGGTAACGAGTTCAATTTTTCGGATAAAGAAAGCCGACTGAGCGACGCTCTTTTCCGCCAGCGTACGTCGCGAAAGAAACGGTTTCGGATTACCGCACTGGTAGGGGAATACCGGCGGGGCGTCCTTACTTTGCTGCTGTTAAATGGGCTCCTTCTCCTAAATAACCTGACTGACCTGCGTTTCGTGTGGGTGAAGACGCAGGCGCTGAGTCCGCAGGTACTCAGCCAGTACGTCCACGCCGGCACGAACAGTTTGATCGTAAGTATCCTCTTGGCGATGGGGGTGGTGGGGTTCTACTTTCGGGGCAACCTCAATTTTTACCGGCGCAATCGGCTGCTGCGTCAGCTTACTTACCTGTGGCTCGCCCAGAATGCTTTCTTGGCCCTGTCGGTGGGGGTGCGCAACTGGCACTATGTGTCGGCTTACGGTCTGGCTTACGGACGCGTGCAAATTGCCTTTGTGCTGCTGTTGATCTGGGTGGGGCTGTATACGCTTTACCGGAAAGTGCGGCACACCCTCTCGCTGAGCTTTTTGCTCCAGACCAATGGGCTGGCGCTGTGGCTCTTCCTTATTGCCTTCGGGGCGGTTAACTGGCCGGGCGCGATCACCCGCGTCAACCTGAGGCAGGCGCGGTCGGAAATCGACTGGGAGCACCTGATCGATGAACTGGATGAGCGCAACCTATTTCTACTCGTGGCCGAGGCCGATCGCTTGCCGTCGCGACTTGCCTGGGACATTCGCAACAAGGCACGGCGAGGGGAGGAGGCCCGGCTTGAATCGGATTGGCGAAGCTGGAACTATGCAGACTGGCGCAACCGATTCATTCAGGTTAAGCAACCGCCACCCCCACTTAGGTAGGTACCGCTGCCGCCGCCGCCGCCGCCGCATCGCTCAGCACCGTTTCCACCGAGGTCCACCGGAGGTCGGGGTAGCGGTCGTTGTCGAGTTCCAGTAGCTTGCCCCGGCCGCTGAACATGTTGCGCATGTACTGCATCCCTTGCCAGGGGGGGAAGACCTCGGTAGGCTGCGGTGAGACCAGGCGCGTCACGTCGATCATGCGGGTCAGGGTGCCGACGCTGCCGGCGCGGAATAATTTGAAGTCCTGCCGGAAAGCGGCACTAGCGGCCTGCCGGAGGCCCCGGGGGGTGAGCACGTCCCCGGCAATGTGTAGGTAGCGGGGCGCCTGATCGTCCATAGCCGCGGCAGCCGTATAGTTGGCGGTATCGGCCATGGTGGTGAAATCCAGTTCCTGGTCGGCGCTGCCCCAGTACACGACCCGGCGGAATTTTTGTACGACCATCGGAGCCTGACTGTTGAGCAGGTCGGTGAACATCCCGTTTAGAATGGAGGTAGCGGCAATGGGCATCTCGTCCAGGATACCGTGGAAGCGCTTACGTAGGTCTAAATTGCGGTTAGTGCCCCGGGGCAGGCGGGTGAAGTCAAGGGAATAGTCGGAGGGAATGAAGCGCGGCACGAAGGCGGTCACCGCGCCCTCCAGTACCCGCCACTGCAGTTCGATGATCACCTCAGAGAGCCCAGATAGTGCAGAGACCACGCAACTGCCCCCCCGGCACGCCTCGCTGATGGCCTTCACCCGGGCGAAATCGACCTCACGCACCTCCGCCCCGGCATCCCGCAGCGCCTGGGTGCGGGCCGGATCTGTTTCCGGCCGCACCAGCGCCCGCAGCCGGCCCCCGCGCGCCAGTACCGCCTGGCCGATGAGTTGTCCGAGCGCACCGGTCGCGCCGACAAGGATGATGAGGGGAGTAGGGGTTTCGGGCATACGGGGAGCTTTCTAGCTACAAGATCGCGGCTGGGGCTTTAGTTCGCTTCCGGGCCGCGGGGGTCCGCTTGCGCGTAGCGCTCCACCGCGGTGCGCAGGGCCTTGCGGATGCGCCGGCGCACCTGCCGCGGGCCCAACACCCGCACGTACTGCCCAAAACCCAGGATCGCCCGCTCTATCTCAAAATTATGGTGGACCGTGAACGTGACGATGATGCTTCCGTCTG
Source organism: Lewinellaceae bacterium (assembly GCA_963710195.1). Taxonomy (GTDB): domain Bacteria; phylum Bacteroidota; class Bacteroidia; order Chitinophagales; family Saprospiraceae; genus Neolewinella. The sequence continues at coordinate 238,990 of CAVPZF010000008.1, read as the reverse complement.
GCAGTTCTTGCAGAATTTGCTGACTGTGATGGAAGGGCTTGGTCAGGACGTAAGGTGCGTTGTTGGCCGCCACCCACAGCGTAATTTGCATTGGTGGCTGGGCGAGCACCGTCACCCCGTGCGTGTCGCGGTAATAGGTGTCGGGGTCGAAGTTGGCTCGCTGGTAGGAGAGGGCGGGTTCATCGCCGATGGCATCGATCCGGTCCAGGGCCAGGGTGAGCAGTTGCTCCGAGTGGTGTCGCCGCCCCACGAGGAACCAGCGGTTGTTGAACTCCTTGAGGATGTAGGGATGGAGCAGCAAATCCAGCGCGTCGCGGGCCCGAAAGGAACGGTAGTCGACGCGGATCACCCGCTGCTGAAGGATCGCTTGGTACAGGCGATCCAAAAAAAAATTCTAGCCCCTTAAGCCGCTCGTTCCGATCCAGGTGGATGACCGCGGTCGTTGGCCCACTGGCCCGGTGCACCCGATCCTCCAGTTTCTGAATGATGCCGTCGAGGTCGATGAAGAGGGAGAAGTCCTTGAACTGCCGCAACATGAGTACGGATTCGGAGAGTACGTCCAAATCGCCTGCCGTTAGGGGCACGTCAGTGATGGTATAGGTGGGGTCGGCGTAGCGGTAGTACTTGCGCTCATAGACTTCGATGGGGGCCTCGTAGCCAAGCTTGTCACTACGCATCAGCTGGAGATCGAGTTGCAGCGTTCGCTTACTTACTTCGGTGTGCTTGCCTTCAAAGTCATACAAGGCATCCGAGCAGGCCGCCATCAGATCACATAAGGTCCACCGCCGGCCCCGGTTTTGAAGGCAACGGTCGATGGTCCGGTAGCGAATGAGGGCATTTTTGTTGGTGGGCACGATTATATTTTTCACCTATTTGCAATTACGCAAAACTACTGCGCAGTTACCCCAGAACCTTGTGGTATCATTAAAAATCACCACGACATGATTAACGGAAAATCCCTCATCGCCCTAGGCTACCAGCCCGGAAAATGGTTTGCCGAAGCGCTCGACTACGCTAATGCTCAAGCGCTGACGGGCCTGGACCTGACCAACTACCTCGATACCCTGCAACCCAAGGAGGTGGAGCCCCATACCAGCGCCCATCCGTACTTCCGGAATATTCGTCCGGAGTCAGAAATGGAAGCGGAGAACGTAGCCCAAGTCTGCGCTACTATGGACGTCCTGATGAAGACCCCCACCGTGGTCACCGGTGCGGTGATGCCGGATGCCTGTCCGACCGGCGGCAAGGGACAAATCCCCGTCGGTGGGGTAGTGGTGACCAAGAACGCTATCCACCCCGCCATGCACAGCGCTGACGTATGCTGTTCGGTAATGATGACCCGACTGGGGGACGCCGACCCGAAAGCCTTGCTGGACCACGCCCAGTCCATCACCCACTTCGGCGGTGGAGGACGCGGGGATCACTTTAGTCTGCCCGACGAACTGCAGGAGGCCATGCGCGGCAACCATTTTTTGAACAACGAGAAAAGCCGCCAGCTCGCCGGTAGTCACCTGGGCACCCAGGGTGACGGCAATCACTTCCTCTACGTCGGGCGTTCGGAAAATACCGGGGAGACGGTACTGGTGACCCACCACGGCTCCCGGGGCCTCGGCGCCTACCTCTACAAGCAGGGGGTACGGGTGGCCGAGCATTTTCGCCGGGAAATCTCGCCGAAGACTCCTCCGGTCAACGCCTGGATACCCTACGACGAGCCGCTCGGACAGGCTTACTGGGAGGCCCTGCAACTGGTGCGTGCGTGGACTAAACTTAACCACGGCTCCCTACATGACCGCATCGCGGAGGCCGCGGGTGCCGAAATGGTCGGGCGCATCTGGAACGAACACAACTTCGTGTTTCGGGACGGCGACCTGTTCTACCACGCCAAGGGCGCCACGCCGCTGGACCCCAAGTTCGTGCCCGATAGCCCGGACGGACTGCGGCTGATCCCGCTCAACATGGCCGAGCCCATCCTGGTGGTCCGGGGCGATACCACGGCTAACAACCTCGGCTTTGCTCCCCACGGGGCCGGCCGCAACGTATCGCGCAGTGCCCACAAACGCAGCCTAGCGGGTACGCCCGATGCGGAGGTCTTTGCCCGGGAGACGGAGGGACTGGACGTCCGCTTCTACTCCGGCTTCCTGGACATCTCGGAGCTGCCCAGCGCCTACAAAGACGCCGCCACCGTACAGCGGCAGATGGCCGAATTTGGTCTCGGCGAGGTCGTCGACCGCATTCAGCCCTACGGCTGCATCATGGCCGGCGACTGGAAACAAGACCCGCCCTGGCGCAAGAAGCGCCGGAAGCGGAGCGACTAACCGCCCCCCGTTCATTTCGGTACCGGCGAGGAACGGGCCATTGCGGCACCGGTACCCGGGTTCAATTCCCACCTTGTTCTGGTTGAAATGGATGCACTTCCATCACTTTTCCGGAGGCCGGCCGTGCCTGGCACAACGGAACTGCGGCAGCGCTCATGCCCCCGGGCATGGGCCCCCGTAGGACCGTGCCGGTCTCCGGATTTTTAAAACCCACGCCATGCTGTTCAAAACCCGCTATTCCATCCATCCCAACACGGTGGGCTATCTCTACCACAATAATCGCCGACAGTACACCCTGGGCCCCGGCATCTACCGGTACTGGGACCCATTCGATCGCTGCGCGTTGGTGACCGTCCCGCTAGCCCCCCGCATCTATGTGGTGACGGGCCAGGAGGTACTTACCCGCGATAACATCGCCCTCCGTTTTTCCTACCTGGTGGAGTACGCCATTGAAGACCCGAATGTATTCGTCGAGGCCTTCGATGTGTTGCGCCCGGGGTTTTCCGCCCATATGGAGACCGACATTTACGTGCATCACCTCAGTCAGGTACAGGTCCGCAAGGCCATCGGTGCCATCTCCAGCGAAGAGTTAAATGGGGAACAGAATACCTTGTTGAGCGAGGGGTCGCCCACGCTACGGGAGGAACTGGCCCGCTATGGGATCGCGATCCGGCAGCAACTGCTGCGGGACGTTACCTTTCCGCGCGCGATTCAGCAGTTGTTCAGCCGTAAGCTAGAGGCGAAGATTCGTGCCGAGTCCGATCTGGAAAACGCGCGCTCGGTCGTGTCCGCCGCCCGGACCATGAAGAATGCCGCTAAACTGATGGAGTCCGACGACAACATCCGCTTCCTCCAGCTTCTGGAGACCCTGAACAAGATTGCCCAGCAGGGTAACCACACGTTCCACCTCCACGATTTGCCCCACGCCGGCTCGTCCGGCCTGCCGGCTGGGAGCTAAACCGTACTTTGCCCCGGTCATTCTGTTTCACCCGCTCAACTACCGGATCATGTACACCATCGGCTACGACATCGGCTCCTCTTCGGTCAAGGCGGCACTTGTCGAGGCGTCCACCGGGCGGGTGCTGGCCCGCGTACAGGCACCCCGGGAGGAAATGGGTATGGCCACCCCCGAACCGGGTTGGGCGGAACAAGACCCGGAGCATTGGTACCGCTACCTCATCGAGGCTACCCAGCAGCTGTTGGCGCAAACGCAGGTGCGAAGTAAGCACGTCAAGGCAGTGGGCATCGGCTACCAAATGCACGGCCTCGTGCTGGTCGATGCGCAGCATGAAGTCGTACGGCCCGCCATCATTTGGTGCGACGGCCGCGCCGTAGAAACCGGGCGAACAGCCTTTACCAGCATTGGCCCCGAGCGTTGCCTGGCACACTGCCTGAACAGTCCGGGCAACTTCACCGCCTCGAAGCTGAAGTGGGTGGCCGAGCACGAGCCGGACCACTACGCGCGGACCGCCCACGCCATGCTGCCGGGGGACTACATCGCGCTGCGCCTCAGCGGCAAACCCACCACGACCGTCACGGGCTTGAGTGAGGGCGTGCTCTGGGATTTTAAGCGGGATGAGCTAGCCAGCCTGGTGATTGACGGGATGGGGCTGGATGCCGCTAAGCTGTGCACCCGCGTTCCCGCCCTTGGCCTACAGGGAACGGTCACGGCGCAGGCTGCCGCCGAGACCGGACTCACCACGGGCACCATTATCGGTTACCGCGCCGGCGACCAGCCCAACAATGCCATGAGCTTGAACGTCACCGAGCCCGGCGAGGTAGCCGCCACCGCCGGCACGAGCGGGGTGGTGTACGGGGTGACGAATAAGCTGGCCTTCGACCCCGACCAACGGGTGAACAGCTTCGCGCACGTGAATCACGGTGCAGAAGGGAACCGGATCGGCGTGCTGTTATGCATCAACGGGACCGGCATCGCCCACCGGTGGATACGCCAGCAGGTATGTCCGGCGGGTACGGGTTACGGCGACATGGAAGGGATTGCCGGGACCGTACCCATCGGCAGCGACGGCCTCCACTTCCTGCCCTTTGGTAACGGACCTGAGCGCATGCTAAACAACCAGGAGGTGGGCGCTCACCTGCTCGGGCTTGACTTCAACCGACACGCCCGAGCCCACCTCGTACGGGCGGGTATCGAGGGGGTGGCCTTCGCGTTCGTATACGGGATGCGCATTCTAAAGGACCTGGGCGTTGGCCTAACCACTATTCGGGTAGGAAATGATAACATGTTCCAGAGCAGCACCTTCGCCATGACGATCTCCACGCTTACCGGAGCCACCATTGAAGTACATAATACGAATGGGGCCGTGGGTGCCGCCCGGGCGGCCGGTATTGCCGCTGGTTTATCTGATGACCTCGCTGGTGCGGTTGGGCGACAAGAAATTTTGGAGCGTATAAGACCGCGGGTAGCAGACCGGGCGGCCCTAGATGTGGCCTACGCCCGCTGGAAAAAAGGACTGGAAAAAATCCTGGCGTAAATCCGGGCAGCAAAAAGCGTCGTAGCTTCGTTGGGCTTTTTTACCCCTCATTTTCCACTACCTTGAAGCCAGCTACCGCCATCCTTTTCTTCAGCCGATCCGCCCACGCGGAGGCGGTCGAAAAGGTATACGGCAGCGGCCGGGATCAGCACATTGCTGCGGCTCTGATTGAACGTACCCGGCGAACGGTCCGGCATACCGGCTTCCCCGTTTTTGAGGTGGATGAGCGGCAGCAGCGGGGCCAGTCCTTCGGGCAGCGGTTAGCCCATGCGGTAAGCCGGGTGTATGATGCGGGATACGAGCGGGTAATCATTATCGGCAACGACTGTCCTACCCTCACGCCCGCCCATCTGCGTCGCGCAGCGGCGGCCCTCGCTGCGGGTCAGCAAGTTATCGGCACGGACCACCGCGGCGGGGCCTATCTCATTGGATTGCAACGGCAGCAATTCGAGGCGTGTGCATTTGCTGAGTTGGCCTGGCAAACGGAACGATTGACTCAGGAGTTGCTTCCCTTGTTGGGGGAGGTCACGGTCTTTGGTCAACTACGGGACATCAACCGGACTTCTGATTTGAGAGCGGATTGGCATCTCCTGCGTACCCGCCTTGCGGAACTGAGCTGGCTTATTCGTGCCGGCTTACGGATATTTAGTACCGCGTGTGTTTGGCGCGACCGGCCGGTGCTGCGCCGCCGGGGGGGACGGGCACCGCCCGTAGCGGCCTAAGCCCTTAGTCCGCCTTTTCCCTTCCCTCTACAAGTTTGATCTTATGCAACGCATGCGCGTGTGGGCCACTTTGGGTGGTCTACTCTTTAGCCTCGTCGTTACCGCCCAGGTGACGCTTTCCGGTACGGTAAGGGCGGAGGGGGATGTCCTCGTCGGGGCTACTGTCTATGAGCAGCGGAACCCATCTCGCGGGACGGTCACCGACGCCGACGGGGCGTTTACCCTCACCGTTTACGAGGTGCCTACCACCCTGGTCGTCAATTATTTGGGCTATGGCGCGCAGGAGGTGCGCGTGGCGGCCACGGGTCCCCCGCTTGAGATAACCCTCACCGAAGGCCTGAACCTGTCGGAAGTCGTGGTCACTGCCCTCGGCGTCCAGCGCAACAACCGCGAGCTCGGCTACTCCGTGCAGCAGGTGGAGAGTGAGCAACTCACGGACGTGCAGGCCGTCAACTTTTTGGACAACCTTAGTGGGCAGGTGGCGGGCCTGCGGGTAACGGCGGGGGCCACGGGTGTGGGGTCTACGAGCCAAGTAGTGATCCGGGGGGAGACGAGCTTTACCAATAACAATCCGCTCTTCGTCGTAGACGGCGTACCGATCAACAACAACACCATCATCAACCTCACCGACGAGGCGGCGGCGGGTTTCCAGGAAATCGATTTTGGCAACGGGGCGATGGACCTTAATCCCGCCGACGTGGAGTCGGTCAGCGTACTGAAGGGGGCCTCCGCGGCGGCCCTGTACGGTACCCGCGCGGCGAATGGCGTCATCGTCATCACCACCAAGCGCGGGGGAAAACAGGCCGGCCTTGGCATCAGCTTCAACAGCAGCGTTACGCTGGATCGTCCTTTCCAGCTGCCCCGGTTTCAAAACGAATACGGGCAGGGGCAGGGTGGCCGCTTCGAATACGTCAACGGCCTCGGTGGCGGAACGGCGGATGACATCACGTATAATTACGGTCCGCGACTGGACGCCGGCCTACTGATTCCCCAGTTCGACAGTCCCGTCACCCTGCCGAACGGGCAGGTGGTCCGCGGGGCCGACCTGGGACTTTACTCCGATCTACCCATTACGCCGACGCCCTACGTGGCCCATCCCGACAATGTGGCGGACTTTTACGGCACGGGCAGCACCGCCATCAACAACCTGGCCATCAGCGGGGGAGGGGAGAGCGGCGACTTCCGGCTGTCGGCCACCGATCTGCGTAGCGAGAGTTTCATTCCGGGCGTCGATCTCAAGCGCAAGACCATCGCCGGGCGCTTCGGCTTCCGACCGGGGGACAGGCTCAGCGTCGACGCATCGGTCAACTACACCAATACCGGCTCCGCCAATCGGCCGGCCGGCGGCTATGGTTCGGAGAACATCAACTACGACCTCACGGCCTGGTACGGGCGGCAGATCAATACCGCTGCCCTGCGCGACTACTGGCAGCCGGGGCTCGAAGGCACTAACCAATTCAGCTACAACTACAACTACTTCGACAATCCCTACTTCACCTTGCTGGAGAACCGCAACAGCTTTAACCGCGACCGGCTTTTCGGCTTCCTGTCGGCCCGCTACGCCATTCTGGATAACCTGAGTCTGACGGTGCGCTCCGGCATGGACTACAGCAACGAACAGCGGCAGTTCCGGCGCAACTTCAGCAGCAACCGCTTCCCCAACGGGGGCTACGCCGAAAACGACGTGTTCTTCCGGGAGATCAACACCGACTTCCTGCTGGACTACACCACCCGCCTCGGCGACTTCAGTCTCAACCTGCTGGCGGGCGGTAACCGCCTCGACCAACGCGCGCAAAACACCCAGGGCAATGCCCTGACCCTGGCTCAACCCGGCATCTTCCGCCTGAGTAACGCGGCGAGTCCGGTCGTCCTGCGCGACCAGACTGCGGAGAAGCGCATCAACAGCCTGTACGGGCTGGCCCGGATGGGCTTCCGGGATTACCTGTTCCTCGACCTGACCGGCCGCAACGACTGGTCGAGCGCGCTGGCGACCCCCACCAATGCGGACAACACCAGCTTCTTCTACCCCTCCGCCAGCCTGAGCCTGGTCGCGAGTCAGGCGCTGGACCTTCCGGAATTTATTAGTTATTTACAATTGCGGGCCAACGTGGCCCAGGTAGGCAACGACACCGACCCCTTTCGCACCAGTTCCACCTTCGTGGCGCAAACGCCCTTCGGCGGGCGCCCGACCTTCAGCGAACAGGCCGTCCTGGCCCAGCCGCAGTTGATGCCGGAACAAAGCACGACCACGGAGTTTGGCGCCGATATGCGCCTGCTGGATTACCGCATCGGTCTCGACCTGACCTACTTCACTCAACGCACGGAAAATCAAATCCTGAGTCTGCCGATTCCGCTGTCGTCGGGCTACCGCCAACAGATCGTTAACGGGGGCACCGTGAGCGCGCGGGGGGTAGAGGCCATCTTCACCCTGGTGCCGGTGACTACCGAGAATTTCCGCTGGACCAGCCGCTTCAACTTCAGCAGCAGCAAGGCCACCGTGGACGAGTTGCCGCGGGGCACGGACCGCTTTACGCTGTCCTACAGCCGCGTGTACAATTCCGTCAACCAGACCGTCTACTTTATCGTCGAGCCCGGCGGGCAGATCGGTGACCTTTGGGGAACCGGCCACCGCAAAACCGAGGACGGGCAGTTCATCCTGAACGCCACCGGGGGCCTTATCGCCGACAATACCCTGCGCAAACTGGGCAACGCCAACCCCGATTTCATTGTCGGCAACCAGCAGACCTTTCGCTACCGGAGCCTGGAGCTCGGCGTGCTCCTGGACTGGCGGGAGGGCGGACAGATCGTCAGTCGCACGCTGAGCCTGGCCGGCGTGGCGGGGCAGTTGGAAGAGACCGCTTACCGGCCCGAAGAGGGCATCGTCATCCCCGGCGTACAAAATACCGGTACGGACACCGAGCCCGTGTACGTCGCCAACACTACCCCGATCTCCGCCGAGAGCTATTACCGCAGTTATTACGACCGCAACCACGAGGAGAACAACCTCTACGATGCCAGCTACCTCAAGCTGCGGGAAGTCAGCCTGACTTACCGGCTCGACCACGACCAGCTTGCCGGCACTTTCCTGCGCGAGCTGCAGGGGGTGTCGCTTAGCCTGATCGGCCGTAATCTTTACGCTTGGTCGCAGATCCCCCACTTCGATCCGGAGCAGTTTGCCATTCAAGGACAAAGCATTGTCTTTGGGGTGGAGGATATGGCCTATCCGAGCGCGCAGAGCTTTGGGGTGAATTTGGGGCTTAGGTTCTAGGCTAGGAAGGGAAGGGTTGAGGGAATGAAGGATTGATGAAATACTGATCGATGAAGAAAATACATGCTATTCTTTGCTTCTTGGTGCTGATGGGCTGCACTGAAGAATTTGCGGAGATCAATACGAATGAGAATGCGCCGTCGAGCGTGCAGAGTGAGCTTTTGTTGCGGCAGGTGCTGTACGGGTACGGGGACCGGATGAGCTACGAGGGTTTCGTGACGGGGAACTTGCTGAGCCAGCACTTTGCGATGGTGGACTTCAACCTGTTTGACCGGCATGCGCTGGGGAGTCCGCAGGAGGGGGGCAATCCATGGGATATTCTTTACACCAGCCTGCGGGACAATGAGACCATCCTGCAGCAAAGCCGTACCCTGCCCGCCGCGGCGGTGTATGAGGGGCCCGCCCTGGTGATGAAGGCCTACCTGGCGATGAATCTGACCGACCTCTTCGGGGATGTGCCCTATTCCCAGGCTGTGCAGGGGCGGACGGCAGGGGTGGTCGCGCCCACCTACGATAAGCAGGAGGATATTTACCTGGCCGAGGGGGGCATCCTCGCTAATCTGCGGGAGGCGGGGGCGATCATGCAGGGCTACGCCAGTGCCATTCCCCTGCGGGGGGACATTGTTTTTAACGGCGATTTGACCGGGTGGACGCGCTTTGCCAATAGCCTGCGGATCAAAGCGCTGATGCGCATCTCGGCGCGCCAGGACGTGAGCAGTGAATTGCAAGCGCTTTTTGCTGAGGGTAACTTCATCCGCAGCGGCGACCAAAATGCCACGTTTCAGTTTGCCGCCGGACCACCGAACAGCTTTGCCTTTGCGACGGCACGGATCGGTATTTTTAATGCCTTTTTGATGTCTAGCACGGCGGAGGAGATCTACGGCACCTACGAAGACCCCCGGGTAGCCGGTCACTTCCGACCTTCGGCTAACGGTGGCAACTTTCGCGGGGTAGCTAATGGGCTGGCCGATGTGAGCAGCCTAGTACTCGACGACTACGCCCGGCCGGGCCGCGTCTGGCGGGAGAGTACGGGCGCGTTGAAATTCAATTACCTGACTTCCTGGGAGACTCACTTTCTGCTGGCCGAAGCTGCGTTGAAGGGCTACCTCCCCGGTGCTGATGCCCCAGCGCTCTATGCCACCGGCGTGCGACAGGCCTTTGCTTACTGGGAAACGGAGCTGCCCGACAATTACCTGACCGCTGGGCCCGCCGCGTGGGACGCCGACCGCGCGCTGGAACAAATCATCACCCAGAAGTGGTTGGCCTCTATCGGTAATGCCTACGAGGGCTGGCACGAGTGGCGGCGCACCGGCTTCCCGATGCTGAAGCCCGTGGCCGCGAGCCTCAACAACGGGCTGTACCCCGTTCGCTTCCCGTACCCGGCCGATGAGCAGGCCCTCAACTTCGAGAACTACCAGGGCGCCGCCGCGGCCACGGAGGGCAACAGCATCAACGTCCCCGTCTGGTGGGACGTCAACTGATGGCGTGGCTAAGTGACTATACTATCCTGCAATGGGCGCTGGTGATCGGCTCCAGCCTGCTGCTCTTCGTGGTCTCTCCGCTTGCCCGCACCTCCGATGCCTTCTTCCGGGGCGCGCGGCGGGAGCGGGCGCCGGGCACACTAGCGCTCATCAGTAGCCTGGTGATCTCCTGGTTATTCGCTAAGTCCATTACCAACGCGGCCAACCTGGGGCTTGCCTTCGGACTGATCGGCGGCGTAGCTTACGCCGCTTACTACCTGAGCTTTGCGGTAGCTGGCTTAGTAATTTACTTTATGCGTACTCGGGGTGGCTTTAGTAGCATGCACCACTTTCTTCGGTCGCGGTACGGGCGGGGGGCGGTGCTGCTCTTCTCGTTGCTGATCTGCTTTCGGCTGTTCAATGAGGTGTGGTCAAACACCATGGTCATCGGCAGCTACTTCGGGGAGGCGGGGAGTGCGCCCTACTACACTTCCATCCTGGTGTTTACCACCTTGACGCTGGCGTACAGCTTGAAGGGGGGAATGTCCTCGTCTATCCTCACTGACGTCATTCAAATGGCGCTTTTTGGTATTCTGCTGACGGTGATCCTGGGGGCCATTCTGCCGCGACTGGACTACAACGTCGCGCCGCTGCTGCGGGCGGGGGAGGCGGGTGCCGGGGCGGTGGCGGGCATAGCTAGCGGCGGGCTCAATCTGCTGCTGGTGGCTCTGTTGCAAAGCCTGAGCTATCCCTTTCACGACCCGGTGCTGACGGACCGGGGTTTCCTGTCTTCCCCCCGGAGTACGCTTCGCGCCTTTTTGTGGGCGGCGCCGCTTGGTGCCGTCTGTATTGTACTTTTCAGTTCGGTGGGCGTGTACGGCCAAATCGTAGGGGTGGAGGGGCAGGCCCCCGTGGAGGTGGCTAAACTGTTGGGCGGACCCATATTGCTCGTCATGAACTTCATCATGATCACCTCCGCGGCGAGTACGCTGGACAGCACGTTTTCCAGTTTCTCCAAGCTGGCGGTCGTTGATTTGGGCGGCACACCGGAAGCCCGGCCCCGGGCTGGCCGGTTGGCTATGCTTGCCATTACGCTGGTGGGTACCCTGCCGGTCTTCCTTAATCCGGCCATTCTGTCCGCGACGACCGTCTCGGGAGCCATGGTTGTGGGGCTGGCACCGGTCTTCTGCCTGTGGTGGATCCCGGTGCACCGGGTGGGGTTTTATGCCTCGGTGCTAGGAGGGTTGGCGTTCGGCTTTCTCTACGTATTGGGGGGCTGGCCGGAGTGGCTGCTGCTGGGAAAGGGCACCTACGCGGATTTGCTCAGCGTGACGGTGTACAGCGTACTGGTCTGTACGGTACTGTACTTGGTGCCCTTTTACTTCCGCGCTCGTCATAAGGAGGGACGTCCGGTCTTAACATCCGAAACCATACCGGTCTCCTGAACGTATCTAAGCACCATGCCCGAACACCCCATTTGCAACCTAGGCCCCCTAGCCGGACCACTCCTGCTCTTCGGTGGAGTGTACTCCAATCTGGAGGCCCTGATGGCGCTGCGGGCGCGGGCGCAGGTGCTGGGTATTCCTCCCGAGCGAACCATATGCACCGGCGATACGCCCGGCTACTGTGCCGACCCCGAAGCCTGTCTGAATTTCCTAGAAGACTGGGGTATCCCCGCCATCGCCGGTAATGTCGAGATCAACCTGCGCGAAGGCGTGGAGGACTGTGGCTGCAACTTCAGCAACGGCAGTCGCTGCGATTTATTTGCCCGCCTTTGGTACGCCTACGCCCAAGCGGAAGTGGAAGAGCGGGGTATTGCCTACATGCACACCCTGCCGCTGGCCCTGCGCTTTACCTACGCCGGCAAGCGAGTGGTGGTGGTGCACGGGAGCGCGGAGCACGAATCAGACTTCATCTGGAAGTCGACCCCCTGGGACACCAAGGCCAAAACCTTTCGCGCACTAAATGCCGACGTTGTAATCGGCGGCCACAGCGGACTGCCCTTTGCCGACGGCCGCGACGAAAAGCTTTGGCTCAATGCCGGAGTGATTGGCATGCCCGCCAACGACGGTACGCCCCGCACCTGGTACCTCACCCTCGACGACAGCACGGGCAAACTGACCTACAATTTCCATCCCCTTACCTACGACGTAGCCAACGCGAAGGCAAAAATGCTCCGCCACCGCACCCGCCTACCCCTGAGCTACGCCGCTACCCTTACCACCGGCATTTGGGACAACACCGAGATCATGCCTACCCGGGAAGCGGAGGCAGAGGGCCTGCCCATCGACCCCGCCCGCTTGTCACACTCCACGGCACCCGCGGCACCCGCCATAGCCTACCCGTCAACCGATAACCGCCAGAAAACACTAAGCCAGATGAATACCTACAGCGACCCTAAAGATCTGCGCACCTTCGGTAAGATCTCCGAATGGCAGGAGGAGATGGGGGAGAAGTTTTTCCAGTGGTACAGCGGCGTCACCGAGGGGGATACCGCCCTGACCGAGCGTGAGAAGTCCCTGATCGCCCTGGCCGTCAGCCACGCCATCCAGTGCTCCTACTGCATCGACGCCTATACCACCAACAGCCTCCAGGCCGGAGCCGACGAGGAACAGATGATGGAGGCCGTGCACGTAGCCGCCGCCGTAAAGGCCGGCACCACCCTCATATACGCCCGCCAAATGCAACGGCAGGTGGAAAAAGTCACGATGTAACCAGCTTCTCCAAGCGCAGCGAGGGCGGAACGCCCTGCGAGCCCCGCAATCCGATAACTAGACCCAGCCATGGCCATCAAGCAAAAAACCAAGTCCCTTTCCGCGAAGGGGTCGAACCTGTCCAGCACTTTCGTCCAGCTCAACGTACTGAACGGCAAGGACATCAGCGACGCCAAGTTTCCCCGCTTCTCGGACCGCCTGGCCACCCAGGGCCACCGGCCCTTTAAACCTACGGAGATCGAGATCTTTCAACTGAACATCGGTAAACTCTGTAACCAAACGTGTGCCCACTGCCACGTCGACGCCGGCCCGGACAAGAAGGAGGAGAATATGGCGATGGCCGATCTCGAACGCTGCGTCGAGCTCATCGCCGGCACGCCCTCCATCCAGATCGTCGACATCACCGGCGGGGCACCCGAGATGCACCCCGGCTTCCGCTGGTTCGTGGAGCAGTGCTCGGCGTTGGGCAAGCAGGTTATTGATCGCTGTAACCTGACCATCATTATGGCGAACCCGAAGTACCGGGACCTCCCCCAGTTTCTGGCAAAAAACCGGGTACAGGTCGTATCGAGTCTGCCCTACTTCAGCAAGGCGCGTACCGACAACCAACGTGGCGACGGCGTTTTTGAGGATTCCATCAAGGCCCTGCAGCTGCTCAATGAAGTCGGCTACGGCCAGGCCGGTAGCGACCTCATCCTCGACCTTGTCTTTAACCCCTCCGGTGCGTACCTGCCCGGCAAGCAGGAAACGCTGCAGGCAGAATTTAAGCGGCAACTCGACCGCAAGTACGGCATCGTCTTCAACAAACTTTATGCCATTACCAATTTGCCGGTCGCGCGATTTCTCGACTACCTGCTCGAAACAGGCAACTACGAGGAGTACATGCAGAAGTTGGTCGAGGCCTACAATCCGGCCACCGTGGAGGGACTCATGTGCCGCAACACCGTCTCCGTCAGCTGGGACGGCTACCTCTACGACTGCGACTTCAACCAGATGCTTGACCTCAAAGTCGCCGCACGCGGCCAGCACATCAGCACCTTCGATGCCGAGGAGCTCCGTCACCGCAACATCGTGCTCAACCAGCACTGCTACGGCTGCACGGCCGGCGCGGGAAGCAGCTGTGGGGGCACGGTTGCTTAATCTCGTCGGCCGACCGAGCGTAGCGCAGGCTCGTCCGCCGAGATGGGTTGACAAGAATCGCCTGGAGATTACTGGCGATCTAAACCGCCGATCCTCGGCGGACGCCCTGCGGGTCGGCCGACGAGGATCAGCTACCCCTTAACTCCGTAGCGCACTAAAGTGCCGGTATTATAGAAGAAAAAACTCCACATATCCGCCTGTTCCTCGATGGATTTGGAGATTGGCTTTCCGGCCCCGTGACCGGCGTCCGTTTCGATGCGGATGAGGACGGGCTTGTCACCGGCCTGGGCGGCCTGCAGCTCGGCAGCATACTTGAAGCTGTGGGCGGGCACTACCCGATCGTCGTGATCGGCCGTCGTGATCATGGTCGCCGGATAATTCGTTCCAGCCCTAAGGTTGTGTAAGGGACTATAGGCCCGCAGAACGGGGAACATGGTCGAGTCCTCGCTACTGCCGTACTCGGGGATCCAGCCTTTACCGACGGTAAATTTGTGGTAGCGCAGCATGTCCATTACGCCCACGGCGGGGAAGGCCACGGCGAATAGGTCCGGCCTTTGAGTCATGGCCGCCCCGACCAGCAGCCCTCCGTTGGAACCCCCGGCGATGGCCAGCTTGTCTTTACTCGTGTACCCTTCGGCAATCAGGTATTCCCCGGCCGCAATGAAGTCATCGAAGACGTTTTGCTTATGCTCAAGCATACCGGCCTGATGCCAGGCCTCCCCGTATTCACCACCCCCTCGCAGGTTAGCCATGGCAAACACGCCGCCGTTTTCGAGCAGGGGCAGGCGCATGACGCTAAAACCGGGCGAAAGGCTAATATTGAAGCCGCCGTAGCCATAGAGGTAGGCGGGGTGCTGCCCGTCGAGCTCCAGGTTCTTGCGGTGGACCAGGAACATGGTGACGTCGGTGCCGTCCTTGCTCTGGTAGGTTACCTGCTTTTCTACGTAATCCTCGGGATTAAACTTCAGCTTGGGCTTGAAGAACGGCTTACTGGTGTTGGCGGCAATGTCGTACTCGAAGATGGTCGGCGGATAAATGAAGCTGGTGTAGACGTAGAAGAGTTTCTCGTCGTCCGCCTTGCCCCCAAAGCCCCCCGCCGAGCCCACGCCCGGCAGGGCGATGGTCGTTTTGTCGTCGCCGTCGTAGTTCATGCGGTAGTAGCGATCGGTCGCCTGTTCGAGGTAGTTGGCGAAGAGGTAGCCGCCCCCGGTGTTGACGCCCTGTAGTAGGCTGGTGGCTTCGGGGATGATCTCTTTCCAGTAGGCTTTCTTCGGTTTTTCGACGTTGATCCGGACTAGCCGGTAGTTCGGTGCCCCAATATCAGTATGTACCCAGAAGTCCTTGCCCTCCGCATGAATGACCGAGCTCTTATTCTTCGTGTCCGAGAAGAGGGCCACCGGGAAGATACGCGCGGGCAACGGACCGCCATCCAGCGGCAAATAGTAGGTCGCAAAGCCATCGGTGCCCGGGGCCGCGTACATAATGAAGTAATCTTCTTCTTCCGTAGTCCCGCCGTAATGGTAGTAGTCGGGGTTCTCCGGGTCGGCGTACACCAAACGGTCGGCCGACTGCGCTTGGCCCAGCTGGTGGAAGTACACCGAGTGGTTTTGGTTGTTTCCCTTGAGGACCTCCCCCTCTTCCGGGGCGGGGTAGCGGCTGTAGAAGAAGCCGTCGCCGTACCAGCCGGCGCCACTGAATTTGACCCACTCCAGTTCATCATCCAGATCTTCGTTGGTAGCGATTTCCCGCACGTAGATTTTGGTCCAGTCGCTGCCGGCGTCGCTGCGGCTGTAGGCCATGTAGCGGTTGTCTTTATCGGCGCCGAGCAGGTTGATGCTTGTGGTACCCTCCGCGTTGAGGGCATTGGGGTCGATAAAGACCATTTCCTCGCCCTGCATACCTTTTTTGTAGTAGATGACCGACTGGTTCTGCAGACCGTCGTTGCGGGAGTAGAAATAGTGTTCGCCTACCTTAAAGGGAGAGCTGAGGCGGGGGTAATTGACCAATTCGGTCAGCCGGTTTTCAATGTCCTGGCGAAAGGGTATTTTATCTAAGTACCCGGACGTCACCTGGTTCTCCTGTTGCACCCAGGCTTTGGTTTCCGCGCTGTTGTCGTCTTCGAGCCAGCGGTAGTTATCGGTGACGGGGGTCCCATGGTAGTCGTCCGTGGTCCCGTCCTTGCGGGTGTCGGGGTAAGTCATGGGAATGACCGGGTAATCTTCGGTGATGTGCATGTCGTGGGTGGTTTGGGCGCAGGCCGTCAGGAGCACACAAGGCAAGAGAAGGAGGATAGGTTTACACATGCTGCTAAGTTAAAAGCTGTAGCGCAATCCGTTCGTCCATTCGTAGGTTGTCGCCGGCACGTCCGCCAGCCCCTGGCTGATCAGGGCATCGTGGGTAATGCTGTACTTCGTGTTGAAGGCCAGGCGGTCGGTCAGCTGGAGCGACAGGGAGGTGATGCTGGATAGCCGCGGCTGCCGGAAATCGGGAATGACCGGTTGGTAATAAGTGGTATTCGCCAGGGTAAGGTTCGGCAGGGGGTAGAGCGAAAAGCTGAGGTAGCTGCTCAGCCGGTGATCGCGGTAAATGAGGGTCCCTTCGGCCACCTCGTCGTACTCGTACATGTAGAGTACACCGACGTACACTCGATTGCGCTTCCGGGCCAGCAGCTTGAGGCGTGGGCCCGTACCCACAAGCGTACGCAGCCCCAACCGGAGTTGCTCGTTGTACTGAATTTGGGTAAAGGCCTCCCACCGCCAGCGGTCACTCAGATAATAGGCGTAGCGAAAATGTAAAAAGCCGGCATTCAGGGCGTTACTCCCGCTTACTTGCACTAATCGATAGTCCGCCAGCGCGAGAAGGGCCTGTCGTTCACCCTTACGGTCAATCCGTACGCTGCCGTTAAGGCTCAAGACCTTGTTTTTGTTGCGCGTCAGGGTGCCGCCCAGATCGACTTGTCCGTACCAACCCAGCGTATCGAAACCGCGCCGCTGGTCCTCAATATTCACCAGTTGGGCGCGTACGCAGGTGCCGGGCACAAGCACGATGAGCCACGGCAGGAGGCTCAGGAATAAACTGCTGTACCCACTCATACGCGCTCGGTAGCGGTCTGCGCGCGGGAAAACAGGGAGAAGTAGCGCGCGCCTCCAAAGAGCAGTCCGGCAAACAACACGTTACCGGCCAGGCTATTGACCAGGAAGGGTAGACCCGCACCATAAGCCGCCAGGAGGCCGGTGGCATTCTGCGGGTACAGGGCTCCGCCCAGCCACACCCCAAAGTTGGTGACGACGAAAAACAGCAGGGTACTGGCGACCGTAGCCCCCCCGACCCGCCGCCAGCTAAATGACCGCTTGCGCAGCACGATAAACCCAAGCAGAACGGTAAGGGCAAACCCTGCGTAGACCCAGGCGTCGAAGCCGAAAAAGAGGCCTTCGTAGTACTGTCCATAGACCAGGTTATTGAGCAGCACGTCACTGAGGTAAAGGGCGGCAAAAGGGACTGCCCAGGCCATCCACTTCCGGTCGAAGGCCGCTGCCCCGAGTAAGGCCATCGCGCTGACCGGGCCGAAGTTGGGCCAGTGGGGCAGGAGGCGGCTCACGGCGGCCAGGACAATCAGGGCTAGGACAGGTAGAATAGTCGAGCGGGGAGCAGCTTTGGACATACTGATTACGGTTGGGCGGCAAAGATAGCGACGCCCGCCGGTATCCCGGTTCCCGAACTCCGTAGGGGAACGTCACGGTCGGAACATCACGGCTTCTCTAGATCGGCATCGGGCCGCTGTGCCCCGCGGCTTCCGCATGCGGTTGAGTGATGGTAGATTCGGACGGACCCGACCGGAAGTCTGGAACCGTTAGGGCCGTATGAAAATTCGTTGCGGAATCAGCACTTTCTGGCTTTCGTGCGTTAGCTACTCTCGACACCCCGCCCGTAAATTCAACGCTTGCTGATGGCTACCCCCCACTTTCGCCTTGCCTTATTGCTTTACACCTGCGTCCCCGCCCTCCTGCTGGCCCAACCCGATCGCTGGCAACAGCGCGTGAGCTACGAGATGAACATCGACTTCGACGTCACCACTAATCAGTACGCCGGTACCCAGACCCTGACCTACCACAACAACTCGCCCGATACGCTCGATCAGGTTTTTTACCACCTCTACTTCAATGCCTTTCAGCCGGGCAGCCAGATGGATGTCCGTAACCTGACCCTGCCAGATGCGGATGACCGGGTGTCGGACCGGATCAGTAAACTTCAGCCCGACGAGATCGGCTATATTAAGGTGAATACGCTAACGCGTAAGGGGGGGACGCTGAGCTTTGAGGAGGTGGAGACTATTCTGGAAGTGACGCTCGACCAGCCCATCCTGCCCGGGGACAGCGCGGTGTTGCGCATGGAGTGGGAAGCCCAGGTGCCCCTGCAAGTTCGCCGGAGCGGTCGGGACAATGCCGAAGGGATCGAGTACAGCATGGCTCAGTGGTACCCAAAGCTGGCCGAGTACGACTACCAGGGATGGCACGCTAACCCCTACGTCGGCCGGGAGTTCTACGGCGTATGGGGCGACTATGACGTGACCATCAATATTGACAGCAAATACGTCATCGGGGGCACGGGTTACCTGCAAAACCCGGAAGAGATCGGCTACGGGTACGCGCCGGACCCCGCCACCCGGCCCGCCACCTTGCGTTATCACTTCTTAGCCCCTAACGTGCACGATTTCATGTGGGCGGCTGACCCCGACTATACGCACACCAGCTACCAACGTGAGGACGGAACTACCCTGAACTTTTACTACCAGCCCGGCGAGGAGACTACCGAGAACTGGGAGCAACTGCCCGCGATCATGGACGCGGTGTTTGCGTACACCAACGCTCATTACGGCCCGTACCCCTACGAACAATACAGTTTTGTGCAGGGCGGCGACGGCGGAATGGAGTACCCCATGGGTACCTTAATTACCGGGCAGCGGAACTTCAATAGCCTGGTCGGGGTGAGCGTCCACGAACTGATGCACACTTGGTACCAGATGCTGATGGGTACCAACGAGGCGCTCTACGCGTGGATGGACGAAGGCTTTACCAGTTGGGCCAGTAGTGAGATCATGAACCACCTGCGGGCCAAAGGGCTTATGCCCGGGGAGGTTTCCGATAACCCCCACGAGCGTACTTACGCCAGCCTGCGCGGCTTCCGCCAGTCCGGCATGCAAGAGGCTTTGACCGTACACGCCGATCACTTTGCGACTAACTCCGCCTACAGCGTAGCGGCCTACGTCAACGGATCGGTATTCCTGGAACAATTGCGGTACGTGATTGGCGAGGAGGCCTTTCAGTGTACCCTGCACCGCTACTATGACGACTGGCACTTCAAGCACCCCAACCCGAACGACTTCATACGCGTGGCCGAAAAGTGCTCCGGGCTGGAGTTGGATTGGTACAAAGAGTACTGGGTCAACGGCACTAATTACGCCGATTACGCCGTGGAGGACGTAGAGGATATTGACAGCAGCGGGCAGACCCGGATCGACCTGCAACGCGTGGGGCGCATGCCTATGCCCCAGGAGCTTACGGTAACCCTGAAGGACGGTACTGCGCGGTACTACTACATTCCGACCCAGATTATGCGGGGGGAGAAGCCACCGCCCGATTACGCTCCGGAATGGACGGTACTGAAGGACTGGGGATGGACGGACCCGACCTACTCGCTCACGCTTGACGTCAACAAGCAAGCGATCGAGCGGGTGCAGCTGAACGCTCGGGGCCGCATGTTTGAGGATAGCTTGGAAAATAACACCTGGGAAGACTAATGCAAGGGGCCGGGGAGAAATTCGCTGTCCCTCAGACCACGCCGGCAACCGCTAGCGGTATCTACCCGCTGAGTGCATTAACCGATTAGCAAAGCCCACGCATGAAACTACTCGTCCTGACCAAAAAATTTCCCTTTCCGCTAAAGGATGGGGAGAGCCTGGCCATCCACGGATTAACTAAGAGCCTCAGCGAGTTGGGATGTGAGGTCTGCTTGTTGGCGATGAATACGTCTAAACATTACTACGGGGCTGCCGAGCTCCCGTCCGAAATGGACCATTACCGGGAGGTGCGTACTGTTGCCGTGGATAATCACATCAGTGCCCTTGACGCCGCGGCTAACCTGCTGCGAGGCACATCGTACCACATCAGCCGCTTCGACTTGGAGGCCTACCACCTGGCGCTGGCCGCGTGGCTTGGGGAAGAGCAGTTTGATATCGTTCAGTTGGAAACGCTCTACCTGGCTGCGTACCTGAGCACCATCCGGCGGCTGTCGAAGGCGCAGGTGGTCATGCGCTCCCATAACGTAGAGCACGAAATTTGGGAACGCTGTGCCGACCACATTTCTTTCGCGCCGAAGCGGTGGTACCTGCGTCACCTGACCCGTCAACTTCGGGATTACGAGCGTAGCCAGCTTAACCAGTATGACCTGTTGCTGCCCATTACCCACCGCGATAAAAAGCACTTTGAACGGCTCGGTTGCCGTAGTCAGACCTACGTACTGCCCATTGGGCTGGAAACCCGCTGCGGTCCCCCCAATTATGATAGTTACCGGCGTGCCCCTGACCTGCACTTTATCGGTTCCCTGGACTGGCTCCCTAATCTGGAAGGACTGGAGTGGTTCCTCCATCAGGTGTGGCCCGAAATTCACCGGCGGTGCCCGGAGGTCCGTTTCCACATTGCCGGAAGGAACATGCCGCACCACATCCGGCAATTGCGGATGAACAATGTAATCCTCCACGGCGAAGTGGAGGACAGTTGCGCCTTCGTGACCGCGCACAGCATCAGCGTGGTGCCCCTACTGAGCGGCGGAGGCATGCGGGCGAAAATTTTGGAAGCGATGTCGCTCGGTCGCGTGGTCGTCACGACAACGATCGGCCTGGAAGGGATCAAGGCCCGTAACCGCCGTGATCTGTTCATTGCGGATACGGTCGACCAGTTCGTGCTGGTGATTGAGGAGTGCCTTCAGCGGGGCCGTCGGCTGGAAACAGTTGGCCGGAATGCACATTCGGTCTTTCATCGCCACTACGATCGCCGGGTGCTCGGTCAGCGGCTGCTGGAGGCGTACGGCCAACTGCTGGAAACGGTGCGGGTGTAGGGCAGAAAGGCGGGGAGTGTACCGCCTTCTTATATTGCGGCAGACAATCCAAGATCATGCCGCAAAAAATTCTCGCCCTCGACCAGGGGACCACTTCCTGTCGTGCCATTCTCTTCGACCACGACGGTGCCCTACTGGGCACCGCCCAGAAAGAGTTCACCCAGTACTATCCCGAACCGGCCTGGGTAGAGCACGATGCCACGGAGATCTGGACCGCCCAGGTCGCGGTAGTGCGCGAATTGCTGCAAAAAACTGGTACCCGAGCCGAGGAAATTGCCGCCATTGGCATTACCAACCAGCGAGAAACCACCTTAATTTGGGACCGCAAGACGGGGGAGCCGATTCACCACGCCATCGTGTGGCAGGACCGCCGCACGGCCGGCTTCTGCGACGAGCTGAAGGAGCGAGGCCTAGAGGATCACGTTAGGCAGACCACCGGCCTGGTGATCGACGCCTATTTCAGCGGTACGAAAATTAATTGGCTGCTAGAGAACGTTGCGGGCGCCCGGAAGCGCGCGGAAGCAGGGGAGCTTTGCTTCGGCACGATGGACAGCTGGTTGGTGTACAAACTCACGGGGGGAACCGTACACGTAACCGACGTGACGAATGCAGGCCGCACCATGCTGTTTGACATCCGCAAACGCAACTGGGATGACCGCCTCCTACGGGAGCTGAACGTGCCCCGGGCCCTTTTGCCGGAAGTCAAGTCGAGCAGTGAAGTTTACGGGGAAACTACCCTGTTCGGTAGCGCCATTCCGATCGCGGGCATGGCCGGCGACCAACACGCCGCCCTATTCGGCCAGGCGTGTTTTGAGCCGGGACAAGCCAAAAATACTTACGGAACTGGATGCTTTATGCTGCTCAATACCGGCACCACCGCCGTCACGAGTACCCACGGTCTACTCACCACGATCGCCTGGGAAGTGGACGGAATAACGGAGTACGCGCTGGAGGGCAGCGTCTTTATTGCCGGGGCGGCCATCCAGTGGTTGCGGGATGGGCTTAAATTGATTGACGAGGCTCCGGACAGTGAATACTACGCGCGCAAGGTAAAGGATACCGGTGGTGTGTTCGTGGTGCCCGCCTTTGCCGGTTTGGGTGCACCTTACTGGGACATGTACGCCCGTGGCGCCATCTTTGGCCTGACCCGGGGCACTTCGAAGTCCCACATCGTGCGCGCCACCCTGCAGAGCCTGGCCTACCAGGTCAAGGATGTGCTGGAGGCCATGCAGAAGGATGCCAAGACGGAACTAAAGAACTTGCGGGTAGATGGAGGGGCCAGCGCAAACAATTTTCTCATGCAGTTTCAGTCCGACATTCTAGGCACCCAGGTGGAGCGGCCCAAAATTGTGGAAACCACGGCCCTCGGCGCCGCCATGTTGGCCGGGCTCGCCGTCGGTTACTGGCAGAAGGGAGACCTAGCCGCCACCTGGCAGCTGGACGCGGCATTCTCACCGGGAATGGCGGAGGGGGAACGGACGAAACGTTACGCGGGCTGGCAAAAGGCGGTTCAGCGGACCATGGACTGGGAGGATCATGAGTGACCTATAACCCGTCAATAACCTGCAACAATTCCTCCAACTCCCAAGCATCTTCGATCCGGTATGGCCCCACGGAAGTACGTCGTAATGCCGTCAGGTACCCGCCGCTCCCTGCCGCAGCGGCCAGGTCATTAGCCAGGGAACGAATGTAAGTGCCCTTGCTGCAGGCGATTCGGAAGTCTACCCGATCCCCGATAAAGTTGCTGAGTTCGAAGTGGGGCACCGACACTTGCCGAGGGTTAATTTCAATAGTTTCCCCCCGCCGGGCCCGTTTGTACAAGGGCTGGCCATCCACCTTAATGGCGGAATACATGGGAGGCACTTGCTGGATGTCTCCCGTGAACTGCCGGGCGGTCTCCCGTAACCCTTCCAGTGTCAGGTGATCGGTGGGAAACTGTTCATCCACTTCGGTTTCCGCATCAAAAGACGGGGTGGTTGCGCCCAGGGCAATGGTCCCGGTATAAGTTTTGCCCAAGCCTTCGAGTTGTTGGAGCTGTTTGGTCCACTTCCCCACGCAGAGGTTCAGGAGTCCGGTAGCCATGGGGTCAAGGGTGCCGGCGTGGCCGACCTTGAATTTCTTTACGCCGAGGTGCGTGCGAATCTTCCAACGCAGCTTGTTGACTACATCGAAGCTGGTCCAGCCCTTCGGTTTATCGATAAGAAACAGGGCCCCTTCCGCAAAAGAGAAGGGCGGGGTAGTGGCGGGGACGAGCATAGGAAAGCTTAGGCGGTGGCGAGCTTGATGGTTAACACCAGGGCGGCCACGGCAAAACAGTAATAGGCAAAGTACTTGAGTTCCGCCTTTTTTACCAGTTTGATCATCCACATACAGGCGGCAATACCGGTCAGGAAGGCGGCCAAAAAACCCACCGAGAGCTCCGTCACGGAGGCGGTCTGGGAGAACTCTCCGTCGATTAAATCTTTGGCAATTTTGCCAAAGATGAGGGGAACGACCATCAGGAAGGAAAAGCGGGCAGACTTCTCGCGATCGATGCCCAGTAAAACGCTGGTGGAAATCGTAGCCCCCGACCGACTAATACCCGGTAGGATGGCAATGGCTTGGGCCACCCCGATGAGGGCCGCGTCCTTCCAGTCCACGCTTTTATCGGTGCGGCGGGCGCGATCCGCTAGAAAGAGCAGCAGCCCGGTAAGGATTAGCGCACACGCCACCAGTACGACTTGCCGGTCAAAGAGGGTGGTGAGTAGATCATCGTAGAGCACGCCCACCAGGGCGGCGGGGACCATACTCAGGACGATGAGCAGCGTAAATTTGGTGCCGGCATTCCACTCGAACTTGACTAGGTCGACCAGGATCTCACCGATGTCTTTGCGGAAAACAACCAGAGTGGCCAGCGCGGTGGCGGCGTGCAGGGTTACGGTCATGAGCATGCTATCCGCTGCCAGGCTTTGATCGTTAAATAACCACTTCGTCAGCTCCAGGTGACCACTACTGCTCACGGGGAGAAACTCGGTCAGGCCCTGCACGATGCCGAGGACCAGGGCGCGAAACAAATCTAGCACAGCCTATTTTTTGAAAATCGCGTAAGTGGTCACGCCCAGCCCCGTCAGTATAATGATGGGAGCAAGCGTGATCTTGCGAAAACTGTAGATCACATCCGCGTCGAATACCGTGGGATCGTCGCCGCGGCCGCCCATCATCAACACGAATCCAAGCACGATGAGTAGGAACCCGCCGCCCAGCCACCTATAGGTATCCTTACCAAACACCAGGGGACGAGCGCTGCGCTCGGGCGTCGTCCGGGACTCCCGCGCCTTCGGGGTGGCCACGATGCGAATGGGCGGGGCGGTCTGCTCGACAGTAGAAGTGGTGGGGCGGGTAGTCTGCTTTTTACGCTTGCTCATACGGTGGCGAAGTTCTTACGCGGCCCGAAGGTAAGGGAATTCGGGGGCTCGACGGTCGACGGGCCGGACATTCCTATATTGTCCCCCATGAAAGCCATAACCCTCCGCAGCGCACTAGTATTGTTTTGGTCGTTCGTCCTTTGTAGCCTTCCCGGCCGGATAGTGGCGCAGATGAGCGACGCCGTCGACCGCGGGGAGGCATACGGAGCGGGACCCTATACCCAACTGATTATCCGCGGGGTCACCCTCATCAACGGCAATGCTGCCCCACCAATCGGTCCGGTAGACATTGTCGTGGAAGGGAACCGCATCGTTTCCGCTGCTCCGGTCGGTTTTCCCGGCGTGGACATTGACTCCACCCGCCGCCCTCAATTGCGCGAGGGAGGCCGCGAGATCGACGCCAGCGGAATGTATGCCCTGCCCGGCTTCGTAGACATGCACGGCCACACCGGCGGGCGGGCGCAAGGGACCACCCCTGACTACGTGTACAAGCTATGGCTCGGCCACGGCATCACCACCATCCGGGAGCCCGGCAGCTTCAATGGTATCGACTGGACGCTGGAGCACAAGCGGCGCTCGGCAGCCAACGAAATTACCGCCCCGCGGATTATGGCCTACACGGGCTTCGGCATGGGCCGGGAGGAGCCCTTCACCACTGCCGCAGAAGTCGAAACCTGGATTCAGGAAAACCAGGAAAAAGGGGCCGATGGCATCAAGTTGTTTGGTGCACGGCCCGACCTCATGGAAGCCGCACTGCAAACGAACAAGGCCCTCGGCCTACGCAGCGCCTGCCACCACGCCCAGCTGGATGTCGGCCGGTGGAACGTCCTGCACTCCGCCCGCGCCGGCCTCACAACGATGGAGCACTGGTACGGACTCCCCGAAGCGCTGTTCGAAGACCGCACCGTGCAAGATTACCCCGTCGATTACAACTACCAGAATGAAGAGCACCGTTTCGGAGAGGCGGGCAAGCTCTGGCAGCAGGCCGCCGCCCCCCACAGTGAGCACTGGAACGCCGTGATGGACGAGTTGCTCGCGCTGGATTTCACCCTCAATCCTACCTTTAACATCTACGATGCCAACCGCGATGTCATGCGGGCACGCAACGCCGACTGGCACGCGGAGTACACCCTGCCCAGTCTGCTTAAGTTTTACGCACCTAGCCGCATCAGCCACGGCAGCTACTGGCACAAGTGGGGAACGGAGCAGGAGGTGGACTGGAAAAAAAATTACCAACTCTGGATGACTTTCGTCAATGAGTACAAGAATCGCGGGGGTCGGGTAACCGCCGGCAGCGATTCGGGCTACATCTACCAGCTTTACGGCTTCGGCTACATCCGCGAACTGGAATTGCTGCGGGAGGCAGGCTTCCATCCCCTGGAGGTCATCCGCTCCGCAACGCTGAACGGTGCCGAGGCCCTAGGAATGGACGATGAGATTGGGACGATCGAGGCGGGTAAACTGGCCGATATCGTACTAGTGGCGGAAAACCCGCTGGCGGACTTCAAGGTACTCTACGGAACTGGCGCTACCCGTCTGACGGAGTACAACGAGGTCACTACCACGCAGGGCATTCGCTACACGATCAAGGACGGCATTGTGTACGACGCCGTACAACTGCGGGAGGCCGTGAAGGAGATGGTACGGGAAGCTAAGAAGTAATTTCCCGCGCTCCCCAGCCTATTTCGTGTCGAGAGCGTCCTCGATGTCCGCCGCAACACCCTGCAGGTGGTAACGCACCACCCCGTCCGGGTAGCGCCGCGCCGCCCTGCTCGCGGTGGCCCGAATGGCGTTAAGTTCCGCCCGGGCCAGGGCACCTACATCAGAGGGCTTCCCAGCGTCCTCCCGCATGAGGACGACGAGTTGCTCCACGTGGGCCCGTTCCAGGTTACGGCGGTATACGTTGATGGGCCGACCGGCCAGCGCTTCCGACCAGAGTCCACGTCGGAGGTCGCGCAGCATGGTGGTAGGCGAATATGCCGACTGCCCGTGCAGGGCTTCATTTTCTACCATGCGCAGTAGGCGGCTTTCATTCAGCAAGTTGCGCAGCTGGCGGGCCTGGAGATCGCGCATCCGACTGATCACGCCACTCGGCCCAATATTGGCTACAATTCTTCGGGGCATCAGCCAGTCAGGCGTACTAAAAACATGGTCGTTAAGGAACTGAAGAGCAGCAGCCTGCTCCCCTTTCGGGAGGTGAGTGTAGGTATCTTCCGTTTCTTCCGCGGTCCGCAGGTGCTCGTAAATGCCGCCGACATTGGCGGTAACGTGAGCAGCATAACGCGACCACACACCAAGCAGCTCTCCGTATAGCTCCTCCAGATCCGCGTAGTTTTCTCCGGGCCGGGTCGTCCATTCCGCGAGGTTCTCCGCTACGACACGCAGGTTCTTCATCCCATAGGCCGTGGCCTTGATGGGATCGTCCCCAACGGCTTCGGTCTGGGCGCTCGGGTCAGAGGAGCTATATCCACCAAAGAGGTACATGGGATCGCCCGCCTTTTCGGTAATCCAGGTAGTGAGGCTGTCCCGCTCCGCCCGGGGGGAATCTGCGTCGGGCAGGTAGCGGTAGCCCCAGTGGATGGCGTAGTGATCGTAAGGACCCAACATGCGCACCCACCGTACTCCCTCATCACCCGGCTGGGCGACGTAATTGTAGCGGGTGTAGTCCATAATGGTGGAAGCCAGTCCCCACTTGTTGGTAAAGGTGGCCGAGCGGAGGCTGTCCGTAGGGTAGGCGTAGCTCGCCTTCATGTTATGGGGGAGGCCGAGCGCGTGGCCGACTTCGTGCGAGATCACGCGCCGCATCATTTCTCCGATTTCCTCATCGGGGGTGTCCAGCGTGCGGGCGCTGGCATTGGCGGCTCCGGTCTCTAACAAATAGCGGTTGCGGTAGCTGCGCAAGTGATTGTGGTACCAGATAATGTCGCTTTCGATAATCTGGCCTGATCGTGGATCCGACACGCTGGGTCCGGTAGCATTGCGGGTGGTAGAAGCTACGTACCGAACGACGGAATAACGACTGTCTTCGGGGCTCCAGTCAGGATCCTCTGCCACCGTAGGGGCGTCACGGGCAATAATGGCATTCTTGAATCCAGCCGTCTCGAAGGCCGCCTGCCAATCTTCAATCCCCTGGCGGAAGTAGCGGCGGAATTTAGTAGGCGTAGCAGGATCCAGGTAGTAAACAATGGGCTCCATGGGTTCTACCAGTTCCCCACGGGCGTAGGCTGCTACATCTTTAGGCACAAGTTTCCAGCGCTTGATGTACCGCTTTTCGTCAGACTTGAGGGCTTCCGAGCCGTAATCGATCTGGCTGACCGTAAACCACCCCACGCGTTCATCGTGGAGACGGGCTTGCATAGCAACTTCCGGCAGCAAGTACATAGACTGGCTCAACTGCATTGAGATTGTCCCCGTGCGGGAGTTGGAGGGCGGGGCATTGGCCACGTAGGTCATGTCGTGACGCACCTCCACGTTTTCCGGAAAGCTCGCCATCCGGGAGATAAAGCTGCGGTCCTTGTCCAAGTTACGCACCTCATACTGTTTGCGCAACCGTTTGCTTAGTCCGGAAATCGCCTGAACGTCTGAGATAAACAGCTCCGTTACGGCAATCACGGCCGCGCTGGAATCCGGACTGAAGGCCTCAATCGGGAAGGCCATGATGACCGGCGCGTAGTTGTTGTTTTGCACCGATATGTTGATCGGCAACGAGTCTTCCGCGATGTTGCTGTAACTCACGGACGTCAGGTGTAGCTTATCGTTCACCCGGCTCCAGTGCACCAGTTGCTCGTTGGTCTTAGAGCCGGCGTTCAGGTAACCTCCGCCCAACTCGGCCGGTATCTTGGCAATACGGCTCACCAGCAGCATATCCCGGTCAAGCATTGCGAAGGGTACCTCGAAGTAATAGTCTTCCCCAACCCGGTGCACGTCAAACAAGCCAGTATCAGTCACCGCCGCGGCGGTCACCACTTCCGTGTAGTCCTTAAAACGAGGCTTTTTTTTGTTCCTCCCTTCCTTCGTGGAATCTGCTACAGTGCTGCTCAAAGGCTCCGCCTCGGCAGGTACGATTGGGGCCGATTGCCTGGGTACGAGGCAAGAAGAAAGGCCGAATAGAAAAAAAATCAGGTAGCGCATAGTTTTAATCTTCGTAGTCAAACTCCTCGGAGAGGTCACCGATCATTAATTTAAAGGTGCCGGCCTCAGTGATGGCCTGGTTTTCCCGTCCGATAAAGGAAATGTCCACCGGCGTCAGCTCAAAGGTCAGTGTCACGTTCTCGCCGGGTTCCAGGTGGACCTTTTGGAATTTGCGCAGGCGTTTGACGCGCGGAGACACGCTGGCCACCAGATCCCCCGTGTATAGTAGGACGGAGTGCTTGCCGGCACGGTCGCCCGCGTTCGTTACGCGCACCGAAACTTCCAGGGTGTCGGTGGCGCGCATAACCCGGCTGCTTAGGCTGAGGTCACTGTACCTAAATTCCGTAAAACTTAACCCATAGCCAAAGGTGTAGAGCGGATGGTAGGTGCCATTGCGGGCTTCGGTGGACATGTGGTCGTAGCTCACGAAAGCGTTGGGGTCGCGGGGGTAGGTAAGGGGCAAGCGCCCACTCGGATTTACCCGCCCCGCCAAAATGCCGGCAATGGCGTCTCCCCCCTGGGGCCCCGGATAAGGCGCGAATAAGACGGCTTTGGAACGAGTAGACATTCGGGTCATAAGCCGCGGCCGACCCCCCGCCATGACGAGAACGATGGGTTTGCCCAGGGTGTCCAGGGCAGCAAACAGTTGTTGTTGGGCCTCCGGCAACTCCAGGGCATTCAGGTTGCCGGGATCTTCGGTGTACGAGAGTTCTCCTACACAGAGCACGATGATGTCCGACTGGCGGGCAAGGGATACGGCTCGCTCCACGTCCATCAGGGTGTCGAAACTCACCCCCGGAGCATACGTCACGCGACCGGGGAACTCCCGTTGTATCGCCTCCCGAATCGTGTTGTAATCTCCCAGGTAGCGGTCGGCCTGATCCCCCTGCCAGCTGTACGTCCAGCCCCCGTTCAGGCTACGCATGTTGTCGGCGGTAGGTCCCGTAACTAAGATCCGCTGGCCGGGTTGGATGGGCAAGGGCAAGCCATCGTTCTTCAGCAGGACAATCGCTTCCTCGGCCGACTGAAGGGCTTTACGGGAGAACTTTTCGCTACCGAAGTCCGGGAATTCCTTAGGGTCCCACAGATGATTTTCATACAGGTTCAGGGCAACCTTCACCGCCAGAATACGCGCTACGGACGTATCGATCCGCCCTTCCGTCAGTTGTCCCTCCTGCACCAATTCTACTACCATGGCCGGAAAATCGGTGGTCACCGCCGTCATGCTCATGTCCATACCGGCGTCGATGGCCATCCGCACCGCGTCCTTCAAATCGGCAGCGACCATGTGGCGTTCGTAGAGGTAACGGACGTCCTGCCAATCGGACACCAACAGTCCTTCAAAGCCCAATTCTCCCCGCAGGACGTCGGTCAGCAACGCTTTGCTGGTGTGCACGGGTATGCCGTTCACGTCGCCGGAGTTGATCATCACGGACAGGGCACCGGAGTCGATGGCGGTTTTAAATTGGGGCAGGTAGTATTCCCGTAACATGCGCTCGGGCAGGTAGGCCGGCGTCCGGTCGCGTCCGCTGAGCGGAGAGCCGTAACCGGTAAAGTGTTTGAGGCACGCCATCACGCTGCGCTGATTGTGTACCCCCTTGCCCTGGTAGCCCCGTAACATGGCCAGGCCGAACTGCTGATTGACGTACACGTCCTCGCCGAAGCTCTCCCAGTTCCGGGGCCACAGGGGTTGGCGGCCCACGTCCATGGCGGGGCTGAAGTTCCAGGGGATGCTAGCGGCCTTTAGTTCGTAAGCCGTAATGGCCGCCAACTCCGTTGCCAGTTCCGTATTGAAGCTCGCGGCCACGCCGAGGGGTTGGGCGAAGAGAGTCGAACCTTTAACGTAGTTAGCCCCGTGAATGGCGTCCTGACCGTAAATAACCGGCACCCCGGTGGTCGCCATTGCTTTGTCCTGGATCCTGCCAATGTAGTCGCGGTACTCCGCCGGGGTGGGGATAGAGCGGCTGGGGACGTTAAGGATCGAGCCGATTTCCAGCTCGCCCACCACCTCATTCAGTCGCTGCGTACTAAATACCGGGGGGACGGTCAGCACGTAGGTTTCTCCTTCAAACACTAAGTCTACCGCCACCTGCGTCATTTGTCCGGCCTTCTGCTTCAGGGTCAGCCGCTGTAATTCAGCGGCCACAAAGGCGTTTTGCTCCTGACTCAGAAACGAAAATTGCTGCTGCTGGGCGCGGGCGCAGGTGCAGAGGAACACGGTGAGGAACAAGACGGAAAGGGGGCGCATGGATAGGCTGTTGTTCGCCGCTAAGCTAACCACTGGCCTCGGATCAGTCCGCCGGGGGGGCGTCACCAGCCAAGAGCTCATCGGCAAGCGCGCGGTCGTTGGCTAGCCGGGGAACCTTATTTTGCCCCCCCAGCTTACCCCGGGATTTCATGTAGCGCCGAAATGCACCGGCCGGTAGTGGCCGGAGAACGAGTGGTCGTAGTACTTTGCCTGTGATAAGGTCTTCGTAATAGGTATTCTCTCGTACCATGGCGGCGTTCAGGGCCGCCGCAAATCGTGAGGAATCGGTGGGCGCCCGGCTAAATTCCACCAACCATTCGTGGTAAGGAAGTCCGGCAGCTGGATTCACCTGGGGAGCAACCGTAAATTCCGTGACCTCAGCGTTAAGCTCCTGACAGACGCGCAGCAGGGCCTGCTCGACCTCCTTGCCAATAACGTGCTCGCCAAAGGCGGAGATGAAGTGTTTGGTCCGGCCGGTTACCCGTACTCGGAAAGGGTGGGTGCTCACGAACTCCACCGTGTCTCCAATGTCGTACGCCCACAGGCCGGCTACGGTAGACAGGAGAATGGCGTAATTTACTCCTACCTCTACCTCGCCCAGCGATAAACGCCGGGGGTTGGCAGTATGAATTTCTTCGGCGGGCACAAACTCGAAGTAAATTCCACTTGCGGCATTTAGCAGGAGACCGGGTTCCGTCTGGCTGTCCTGAAAGGCAATGAAGCCCTCGCTAGCCGGGTAAGTTTCTACACTCGGGATTCGTGCTCCGACGAGCCGTTCCAGCGTATCGCGGTAGGGCGCAAAATTTACGCCGCCGTATACAAACATCGCTAAATTGGGAAAGAGCTCCCGCACGGTAGCCTTTCCACTGCACGCCAGCAGCCGCTCATAGTACATTTGTACCCAGGGGGGGATGCCACTGATGAGGCGCATGTCCGCATGCAGGGTCTCCTCTACGATCGCATCCAATTTCGTCTCCCAATCCTCGATGCAATTGGTGGGGTAGGAGGGCAGTTGATCGGTCTTTAGCCAGGCGGGCACCTGATGATTCACGATACCCGAAAGCCGCCCGGTGGGGATGTCATTGACAGCTTCCATTTCGGGGCTCCCGCTAAGAAAAATCATTTTACCGTCGAGCCAACGCGCGTGGCCGGTCTCCCCTACGTAGTTGAATAGCGCATTGCGCGCCGATCCAAAGTGATTAGGCAGGCTGTCGCGGGTAAGGGGGATATACTTCACGCCACTGGTGGTGCCGCTGGTTTTGGCTAGGTAGCTGGGTCTGCCGGGCCAGCTCACGTCAGCCTCCCCGGCTTTGATGCGGTCCGCGTAGGGTCGGAAGGCTTCGTAGTCCCCGATCGGCACCTCCCGCTGGAAGTCTGCATAGGTCTTGATGGCGCCAAAGTGGTGGTCCCGGCCGAAGGCCGTAAAGCGGGCGGTTCGCACCAACTCCTTGCGAATCTCCTCCTGGTACTCCACGGCAAGGGAAGCGCGGTAGCGTAATCTCCGGCGTAGGATGTGCGCTACGGGCTTAATGAATACGGACTTCTTCATGCGAGGGGGGTAACGACAGGGTCTTGGGGGATGGGCCCCCCGTCGGGATTTTTATGGCGTAAGTGGCACCGGACCGGACCGTAAGCGATCCGGTGACTAGCCAGGGGTTGTACAACTTCAGCATGCGGTAGGTGGTGCCTTCCCGACGGGCGAAGTCCCCGAGGTTGTTGACTGATTCGGAGACGCTTACGATACGAAAGGAGTCGAGTGTGGGATACTCTTCGGCGGGGGCCACTTGGTAGCCAAAATCCTCGGGTTGCTCCAGGATGGTCTTTAAAGCCACAATGCGGAAGAGATACTGCATGGTTTCGTCATTGATGTCGAGATCGAAGAAGCTCTCGGCCCGCTGCCTTCCCAGCCACTTCTCCAAATTAGGCCCCCCCATATTGTAGGCGGCGGCCACCTTGTTCCAGTCTCCAAATTGCCGGTAGTAATCCTTCAAATAGGCGGCCGCCGCCCGGGTGGCTTTTTCTAGATGAAAGCGCTCATCCACCTCCCCGTTGATTTCCAGGCCGAAGGCACGCCCGGTGGGGGCCATAAACTGCCAGACGCCCTTAGCACCGGCCGGGCTGCTGACGTCGGCCAGGTTGCTTTCGGCGGCGGCGAGGTACTTAAGATCATCGGGTACCCCTTCTTCACGGAGAATGCGCTCGATGGTGGGGAAGTAGCGGCCGCGTCGTTTTAGCAGGAGTAAGGTATTGCGGTGGAAGTAGGCGTTGCGCATGAGTTCCAGATCCAGCCGCTCCCGCACGTCGAAGTTTTCTAGGGGAAGCAGCTGCCCTGCGAAAGAAAATGGACCAGAAAGTTCCACAGAACGTACCATCTGCGGCAGGCCGGGCGTTAATTTATCGAAATCAGCTGAATTTTCAGGTGTATTTTTTGCTAGATCTGATTGATCGTCCGGCCCCGTGCTTAGTAGCATCAGCCAGAAGGACAAAAAGACGAGGCCGATGCCAATTCCCCCAATTACTGCCTTCATGATCGTGTTGCTTGATTGATTGCCGCGGGGCTTCCCGTGGGTGCGCAAAACTAATTCGCCACCTCCGGGCTGCCCAGTGAACGAAGGCCAGACCTTTTTCTGACATGAAAATTTACAATATTTTCGTGTACATTGCACCTGCGCTCCGCCGCAAAAATTTCCACCCTTTCATGCCGTCATTGGCTAATCAAGACAACCAAGAGATCCTGCTTGAGCTGCTTCGTAAAAAAGACGAGGCGGGCATGCGGTATCTGTTCGACCACTACGGGGGGGCGCTTAACAATATAATCGGCCGCGTCGTCACCGAACCCGAGATCGCCCAGGAAGTGCTACAGGATGTGCTCATGCGTATCTGGGCGAATATAGATAAGTACGAGGTGGAGAAGAGCCGGCTGTTCACCTGGATGGCCCGCATCGCCCGGAACGCGGCAATCGACCGGGTCCGGTCCAAGGCCTACCGCAAGGGAGGGAAAACCGACCACCTCGATATCGTCGTAGTTAATCGCAACAACCTTAGTGAAACGATGAACGTAGAGCACATCGGACTAGCTAAGCTCGTGAATAACCTGGATGCTAACTACCGGTCCATTATCGACCTGCTCTACTTCAAAGACTATACGCAAGCCGAAACCGCTGAGGCGCTTGACCTGCCCCTGGGCACCGTCAAGACCCGGTCTCGCCGTGCCCTGCAGCAGCTCCGTCAGGTGCTCAAGCATGAACTTATTATACTCCTCATCACCTCGCTCCTCCTTACCTAAATGCGCAGCTAACCTCCCGTGGAACTCTCTTCATACATAAACTCTGGCGTCCTGGAACTATACGTTCTGGATCGTCTTTCGCCCGACGAGCGCCGGGAGGTAGAGCGGTATGCCGAGCAATACCCACAGGTACGGCAGGAGCTGACGGAGATCGAAGTAGCTTTGGAGAAGTATGCCGTCCTCCGGGGCGCCGAAACCGCGCCCACTGCGCAGGTACTCACCAACGTACTGGCCGCCATCGGGACAAGCCCCTCCGTGGCCCCGCCGCCACCCGCCCGCGCTACCCCCGCACCCAAGCTTACGCCAACCCCCGGGGTAGGTGCCGGATCGACAGGGGCCACGCTGACGTGGATCCTCGCCGCCCTTCTCCTCATCGCCCTCGCTGGATTAGCGTACTACTTTTTCCAGGTCAGTGACCGCCGCGAGTCCTATAACGAATTAGAGCAGCGCTTCACCCTGCTAGAGCAAGCCTGTGAGCAGGACCGGGCGGACTTCCAGGCCGATCGCCGACAGATTGCCTTGCTCACGGACATCAACACGCGCGATGTCCTGCTCTCCGGTTCCGATAATGCCCCGGACAGTCGGGCGGTCGTGTTCTACAACCCTTCTGCGGGAGAGGTTCTCTTCTCGGCGGCCAACCTACCCGCCCCGCCCACCGGCAAACAATACCAACTCTGGGCCCTGGACGCCGCGGGGCAACCGCTTGACCTGGGCGTTCTTTCCCTGACCCTGACCAACCAGCAGTTGGTGGAAGTGCGCTTCGTGCCGGATGCTTCCGCCTTCGCCATTACGCTGGAAGACGAGGGAGGCAAACCAAGCCCCGATCTCAGCCAGTTGCAGGTTATCGGCAATGTGACTACCTAGTCGCGCGAGCCGGCCCCATAAAAACTGCCCCGCAGCAGCCGTTAAGGCTGGCGGGACAGTCCACACACTATGAGAACACCCATTAATTCTTGCGGGCTACGCGGGCCAACATGCAGCGCGTAACAAGTAAACGAACGAAACGCAGATAAGTCTGTTCACGGCTACCACCGCTTTAGTTAATAATTACTGAATCAAGTTGATTATCAGCAAGTTAGGTCGTATGATTTTGCTACTTCCTGACATTTAGCCGACTGAATATTTCCTTACCTTTGCCGGTATGATTACGGAGGAAAGCGTACGGGAGGTTATCGACACCGCACGGGTCGAGGATGTCGTGGGCGACTTCGTCAATCTGCGCCGCCGGGGCAATAATTACACTGGTCTTTGTCCTTTCCACAACGAGAAATCCCCTTCGTTTAACGTCAATCCCGCGCGGAATATCTATAAGTGCTTTGGCTGCGGGGTAGGGGGCGACCCGGTCAAGTTTTTAATGGAGCTTGAGCAGTTAAGCTTTCCTGATGCCATCCGTTGGATCGCCGGGAAGTACAACATTAAGCTGGAGGAAAAGGAACTGAGTCCGGAAGTCCGGGAAGAGCTGCAGGAGCACGATAGCCTTGTAATTACGAATGATTTTGCCCGGATCTACTTCGAGAACCAACTTTACCATACCGAAGAAGGCAAGAGTGTTGCCCTGAGCTACTTTCGGGAGCGGGGATTCCGTAAGGAAACGATGGAGACCTTCGGATTGGGGTACGCTCCCACGCAACGGGACGGGCTGCTCCGCGCCGCCACCGCCGCCGGCCACAAGGCAGAGAAATTAGAGAAACTGGGGCTGGTCCGGAACGGGCGCGACTTCTTCTTGGACCGGGTGATGTTTACCATCCACAATATTAGTGGAAAGCCCATTGCGTTTGCGGGCCGCATCCTCAAGCAAGGCGTTAAGGCGCCGAAATACGTTAACAGCCCGGAAACTGAGATTTACCACAAGTCAGACGTGCTCTACGGCATGTACCAGGCCCGGCAGTCGGTGCGCAAGCTCGACAACGTCTACCTAGTCGAAGGCTATACGGATGTCATCAGCCTGCACCAGAACGGCATCAAAAACGTAGTGGCTACCTCTGGGACCAGCCTCACCGGCGGACAAGCCCGGCTGGTCAAGCGTTTCACGGAGAACGTCACCCTGCTTTACGATGGCGACAAAGCGGGCGTGAAGGCAGCCCTGCGGGGCGTAGACGTGCTACTGACCGCCGGCCTGAACGTACGCGTAGTCATCCTACCTGACGGGCAAGATCCGGACAGTTATATGCAAGCGGTAGGTACTACCGCCTTTCAAGCCTACCTGGAAGGGACGCGGAAAGATTTTCTGTTCTTTAAGGCAGACCTTTTGTTAGAGGAAGCTGGCGATGACGTGGGCGCACGCACTACCGCTATCCGGGATATCAGTACCACCCTTGCTCTGGTGGACGATCCCCTGAAGCGGGCCGGCTACCTCCAGCAGTTCAGTAGTCGGCTGGGCATAGTGGAAGGGCTGCTGGTTGATCTGGTCAACAAAGCCATCGCCAACCGCCGGGCGGCGGAGCGGAAGGATCACGAGCGGGAAGCCCGCCGCCGCAAGCGTGACCCTCGCTCGCCACTACCCGTGCGGGAGCGGGCGGAGGACGATTGGGCCGGGCTACAAGAACCCGGCTGGTATGGCGACGCAGCCCTGGCTGGGCCCGATGGGGAGCCTGACCTGACTGCACCAGGAAAAGTCCCCGTTGCCAGTTCCAGCCCCGACGTGGTTCCGGCGTTCGGACACACCTTCCAGGAGAAGTACCTCGTGCAGCTGCTCGTACGCGATGGCCACAAACTTTACGATGCATCCACCGGCACCACGATTGCCCACTATCTAACGGCCAACGTAGCCGATATTCTTAGTGACTTTGATGCTCACCCGTACCGGGATATGGTGATCCTCATTATGGACTACCTGCAAACGGAGGGTGAGCCGCCCGCCCCCGACTGGTACACAAGGCAATCCAACGTCGCCCTACGCGCCTTGGCCCTCGATGCCGTAGTGAGTCCCTACACCTTTAGCCCGAATTGGAAGGAGAAGTATGGCCTCCGGCTCAGTCAGAAAGCACCGGAAGAGAATCAGGAGCTCGCCGCGCGTACTTTCCTGCACATTTTTCGCATGGAAAAGATTGAGCGGAAGGGCAAGGAGAATGCCGCACTCATCGGCAAGCTGGAAGCTTCCGGCGAAGTGGACAAACTTCGCGCGCATTTAAAGGTGCAAATGAAGCTCGATGAGATGCGCCTATCCCTAGCCAAGGAACTGGGCACGGTAGTGTTGAGTCGCTGACCGGCAATCGCACCGGCAACCAAACTAATGGTCTTGCTATACGGTATCTATTCCGAGCCTCCCGGTGGTTTACCCGGAGGACTATGAACCTGTTGCTGCGTGACTTCACCCGCCTACCAAGACCTACCGGACCCCACCACCGTGCGTACCGCGGGGCTTCTACCTCGCGTGGCTGCCTACCTCGTAGACCA
Organism: Lewinellaceae bacterium; assembly: GCA_963710195.1. Lineage (GTDB taxonomy): Bacteria > Bacteroidota > Bacteroidia > Chitinophagales > Saprospiraceae > Neolewinella. The sequence continues at coordinate 201,298 of CAVPZF010000008.1, read as the reverse complement.
GTTCGTCCTGTTTCCATTACTCCTGGGGATCTATTTCTTCACCGTGCGTCAGCCCCTCCTGCCGGCTATCGTATTGATATGGCTGGTTCAAACCCTCTACAAGCCGCTAACGGAGTGGCACTACGGACGCACCCTGGGCAAAACTCTGTTGCGCCTGCGCGTAGTAGATCGAGGGACCAATTTGCGACCTAACCTCAATCAAAGTTTTGTCCGTTTCCTCCCCTTCGCCGTAGCGGCCTTTGCGGCTCTGTTCGTCAGTATTCGAATTTTTCAGTCTCCCGAGATTTCCGAAATTAAGGGAATCCAGGAGTACGGATATTTTCTCCGGAGCTTTCCCCTTGCGCAAGACTTTTTTGTCAGCACCCTTAATAATTTTCCGGTCTTTTCCGCGGTCTGGATGATTATGGATCCCTGGAGTCGTGCCCTACATGATCGTTGGGCCGAAACCTTCGTTATCCAGCTGGCCCCAAAGTCAAACGCTTAGGGCTACCGGTAGTATAGAAAGTCGAGATTCTGCTTGACCGAGTTGTAACCGGCAAAGATGCCTAGGCCGCTAACCACGTTGTTATAAATAATGATGGGTTCATTCAGCCCACCGGTTAGGCCAGGATGGTGAACGGCCAGACTACGTTGGTAGTAAAAGTACTCCGGGCTCACTGTCCGCAGTTCCGCGACTAATCCATTCAGCAGCTCGCTGTTGGTAGTAAGCCGGCCGCGCAGGGCTAAGTGTAAGTTCTGGCCGACCGCTTTATCTTTCAAGAGAATGCTTACCGTCGAGTGGGCTTCTACGAGACCACCGGGAGTGCTTACCGGTTTTAGGTATGGCGTGCGTAAAAGTGTATCGCCCGTGGCGCTTAGCTCATAGGGCAGGACCCGCTGGTAAATGCGGAGGTCGTAAAAATTAGTGGCATCCGGGGGGTCCGCATAATCGACCTCCAGCCGATAATCGTAGATGGTGTGCGGACCACTTTCGGTGGTCGTCAGGTTGTGGACGGACAGGGAAATGATTTCGACGGGATCGGGAATACTGCTAACCGCCGTCACGGGATCATATCCATCGGCTGAAACGTGAATAGTATACTGCTGACCGACCCGGGGTTTGAAGCGGCTAGTACGGTAGCTGCCGGCCTCGAACGTTAGCCGCTCGGCCAGTTCCGTCCCCTCAAAGAGCGCGACCTGAGCGTCAATAACCGGTATTTCTGTGGTCCCCAGTGGCCGAGTCGCAGAGACCCGCAGGCTCACCAGCTCGTTGGGTATAAAATTAGAGTTGATGACTAACCGACTGCGCGGAATGTCTATGTCTAAGTCTACCGGTTCTTCACAGGCGAAGACCAACTGTAAGAGTGAGACGACCGCTACAGCCCTCAACCAAAATGGTAGTGCAGGTAACCGCATATAAGGTAAAAATAGTCATTTGTCGACTAATTACCAAAATTCGAACGGCTTCCCCCACTAAAGGTGAGCTGGTAGCTCAGGGCGGGCAGTAGCGGAGCGACAAAAATTTTGAAGAAGCGCGTTTCCCGGAACAGTTCCCCTTCCCGCACCCCGTACTCCGGCCGCGTTTCATAATAGATGGGGTTGCGGCGGTTGTACGCATTGTACAGACCAAGGTCAATGGTGTGGGTAAAACGGCCTTTACCTTTGTTGAGTACGGTATGTAGATTAAGGTCGAAGCGGTGGTTGGCGGGCATGCGGTACCCGTTACGTTCACTGGTGAAGGGGACGCCCGGCCCGGTAGCCTGCGGGTCGGGTATGGTTTCTAGGCTTAGGCTGTAGGCTAAACCCGTCTCATAGCGCCAGCTCCCCGTTAGGGTAGTCTGCGGGCCCAGTTGGTAGATCAACAGGAGGTTGACCGCATGACGCCGGTCGTAGCGGAACGGGTAAGTGCGACCAAGATTGATACGCCGATCAAAGGTGCGGGTACTTTTCGCCAAGGTATAACTGAGCCACCCCCGCAGGTCACCGCGGCTGCGCTGCACAACCGTTTCCAGGCCATAGGCCCGCCCCCGGCCTACACTAAGGTTTTCAATCCAGTCCACCGGGCGCTGTAACCCCTCGGCGTAGGAGACTAAGCGGTGCATGGCCTTGTTGTAAACCGAAGCCTCGAAGTTCCAATCCGGTCGCGGCCGTAATTTGTACTTAAAGCTAACCTGCTGCGCGGTCGCCGGTGCAATGGTTGCCGTGGAGGGTACCCACAGATCCGAAGGCAGGCCGATCACGAAGCTGTTGAGTAAGTGAATAGGTTGCACGGTACGGTCGTAGCTGAGCTGCCAGTCGGAGGTGGCGGTAAGGGGACCGGCTACGAGCAGGCGGGGGGAAAGGGTGAGATACCCCTTCCCCTGGCTCCTCCATAGGCTGGAACGGAGTCCTAAGCGGTAGTACACTTGTTTGAAGTTACCGTTGTAGGAGCCGTAGCCCGTGATTTGCACGGGGAGATGAGGCGGAGAGGTGATGGACTCGTGTTCCTGGGTAAAGGTCGCTAGCTTGTTCGCCCCGTTGAGTAATTGTGGGTCGAATCGATGGAGATCGGCCTCCAGTCCAAATCTAAAGAACCGGTTAAGTGCCGTGCTGTACTGAGCATCGAAGGCGACTCCGAACTGCCGGATCTCGGAGGCATACCGACCGCTGAAGATCTCCCCGTTCGCGATCTGGTTAGTGACCTCAATTAGGCTATCGTACCGTTCAAAGGATGACTCGGTCACCAAATCTGAATAAGACAAGCGGAAGTTGCCAAAGGTCCGGTCGCTGAACACGTGATTATAGCGCAGCGCACCCACGGTATTGCCCCAGCGGACGTTTTCATACCGCGAGGTGGGGGCGGCATTGATAAACATGGCCCCGGCAGTATTTAATTGTACAATTGTGTCGGCGTACCAGGTAGAGTTGGTATAGTTATCCAATCCAGAATAAATACTGAGATATACCCTCCCCCGCTCCCCGGCGCGCTGGTTAAGTTTAAAATTCAGGTCGTGGACGTCGTAATCAGTGTATCCCTTTCGCCCCCGGTCGGCCTTATACGCCTCGCTGTATTTTCGAATAAGCTCACCCGCCCAGAAGTAACGGCCGGTAAGGAGAAAGGAGCTTTCCCCGTGCTTGATGGGGCCTTCCGCGGCTACCTGCGTAGACAGGAGGCTACTACCTACCGTGTACTCGTGCTCGTAAAGGTTGCCATCGCGCGTATGCACGTCCAGCACACCTCCGATCCGCCCCCCGAAGCGCGTAGGAATGGCGTCCTTGTAGAGGTCCATACGGCGGATTGCCTGGTTGCTGAAGATACTAAACAAACCGCCGGCGTGGCTCAGCCCATACACTGGCACCCCGTCCAGCAGGATCAGATTATGCCCCGCCTCACTACCCCGAATAAAGATCCCGCCGACGCCGTCGGCACCGCTGGTTACGCCGGGCAGTAGCCGGGCGAGTTGCACGGGGTCAGCTTCCCCGCCGGGCCCACCTAATTGGGCAACTTCCTCGCGGCCGATGCGGGTACCTGTCTCGAGATAGCCGTTGCTGCGCTGGTCCGCTCCGGTTGCGGTTACAATGATTTGGGGCAGTTCCCGATTGGGCTCAAGCCGTAGGTCGATCAGGCTATCGGTGCTGAGTAACACGTCGGTATCCAGCGGCGCGTAGCCTACGTAAGTGGCCCGCAGGTGATGACGACCTCCAGTAGTCGGCAGGGTGTAGAAGCCGTACTCATTGGATTGGGTACCGATACCCCGGTCGGTAAGTTGTACGGTAGCCCCGATGAGTCGCTCACCCGTGCGCCGATCGGTAACTCGACCGAATACGCGGAAGGTTTGGTTGAGCAGATCGGGATTGGGATACACCAAGTATCCAGCTGCCCCCCGTTCGAACTTCAGTTCCGTATCGCGGAGGAGAATCTCCAGCCAGCGCTCCAGGCTGCGGCGACCGCCCGGGGGGCGTAGGGCAACCTCCGGGAGCAAGTCGGGGCGGTAGCTGAGCTCGGCCCCCGACTCCGTCAAGAGAACCAGTGCCTGCTCGAGGGTGAGCAGGCGGCGGGGAAGGGTGAACCGTTCGGGGGCGGGTGCCTGGGCCACACAGTCCACCAGGGGGGCGGCCGTCAGAAAAATATACAACAGCAACCGCGGCCAGGTCATGCTTAGACTAGTTTATCGGCCACAGGGACCGCTGAGCTCAAAGTGCTTGTTATCGGTACCCACCGGCGTAAGGGTCAGTCCGCCAAGCTTAGCAATGTCAGCGAGCACGGCGGTGAAATCCTGGCTGCGGTAGTTGCCACTGACTGGATACTGACAGGCCTGACCATCGGCCCAGGCGCACTGTATGTCCCAGTTGGCGGCAAAATAGCTGAGCACTTCCGCAATGGGGGTGTGGTCGAACTTCAACTCTCCCGTCCGCCACGCGTGGTGGTTCAGATTGGGAGACTCCGTGTGCTGCAGGGGTTCCCCTGGCTTAGCTTGTCCGCATTCTAAAGCAGCTACTGAAATGGAACCAGCGTCGGTAGACAACACGACGGAGCCCTCGGACACTTCTACCTCCATCACCAGATCGTTACTCCGTAGGTTAAACTCGGTACCCGTCACCCGGAGTTCACTGTGGCCGTTACTCACCAGGAAGGGGTGAGCGGAGTTAGGCTGGACCCGAAAAAATCCCTGCCCGGTCAGGGTTACGCGGCGGGACTCCGCCCCGTAGTCTTTGGTGTCGTAAATTACTTCGCTGCCCCCCTGTAAGGTGAGTAACGTGCCGTCGGGAAGGGTGTACTGCGCCGGCATGCGACCTGCATTAGCCAGGTGGCGGGACGAATCCGGCAAAAGCAGCAGCGCCGCAGCTGCGATGGCCAGTATGGCAATGGCCGCGGCAGCCCGCAATGAAATAGTACGGGAACGGGCCGTCAGTTGCCGTACCGGAGTGATGCGACCGTGCAGCGCGCGCAAACCACGCTCGACATCGGGCGTGAACTCCTCCCGGTAAGCAGTGACCATACGGTCGATGTCCTGGTTGTCTAGGCGCATGTTAAAGTGGCGTGAGTGGCGGCTTCGGCTACAAGACCCCAAAAATAAGGCTGCCCCCCAAAGGGTTGGAGACTAATTGGAGCCTTTTGGTCCGGTAGCTGACGGGAAGCCTGGGTGTTATACATAGTTTGTGGTGATTAAGCAACACAAAATGACGAGATACTCACGAAGGAATTTGTAGGCACGGGTCATTTGGTTTTCCACCGTTTTCACCGAGATGTCCAGTTGGTCCGCAATTTCGCGCTGACTCATTTCCTCCATTTTGCTCATGACGAAGACGAGGCGACAACGCTCCGGCAGCCGGTTAATCGCGGTGTTGATGCGCACGCGCAGTTCCTCTTGTTCGAGCCGGCTGGTGGCCTGCCCGGCGGGGTCGGCAGCTTCTGGCAGCTCGCCATCGTCGACGGGGATGCGCTTGCGGTCCCGCAGGTAATTTAAACTGCGGTTGCGAACGGCGCGACGCAGGTAAGGGCTGACCGCCTGGGTGTCATCGGGAAGCTTACTGCGCTTCGTCCACAAGCGGGTAAACACTTCCTGGACAATATCCTCCGCGGCGGCCCCATCGCGCACTAACCGCACTGCCACCCGGCACAAGTTTACGTAATGGCGGCGGAACAGTTCGTCGAGCGCTACCGACTCACCCTGCCGTAAACGGACGAAGAGCTCGGTGTCGGTGGCGGAAGAAGGGTTACGCATAGTGGAGAGGTAAGGTAGGGTTGTTTTATCCTTTTAAAAAGTTCCTACCTTGGGGCTCCGTCAAATATCCCCAACGCATGGTCAAACGTTTTTACCTTTTTTTCGCCTCGCTGACCACCCCCCTTCTCTTGTTAGCCCAGGAGGACCCTGAACTGATCAACGACGTCGAGACTGCGGGGACGACCATTGACGAAAGAATACAGTCGGTATTCGAGCCGGTCACCCAGGTGGTTGAATCTATTGTCTTCTTTACCGTGTCCATTGGAGGGATCGAGATACCCTTTGTCCTGCCCTGGCTCATCGTGGGGGCTACGGTATTTACTATCTACATGGGCTTCATCAACATCACGGGCTTCAAGCACGCCCTGGACGTGGTTCGGGGCAAGTACGACGACCCCGACGATGCCGGGGAGGTGTCCCACTTTCAAGCCCTTACGGCAGCGCTTTCCGGAACGGTCGGCGTTGGCAACATCGCAGGGGTGGCCTATGCGGTCGCCCTGGGCGGACCGGGAGCCACCTTCTGGATGATCGTTGCCGGCCTGTTGGGGATGACCTCGAAGTTTGTAGAGTGCACGTTGGGCGTGATGTACCGGGATGTCCACGCCGACGGAAGTGTATCGGGAGGACCCATGTACTACCTCGACAAGGGCTTGCGGGAAAAGGGGCCCGGGTGGGGCACGCTTGGTAAGGTGCTGGCCGTCTTGTTCTCCATTGCCTGTATTGGTGGCAGTTTCGGGGGGGGGAACATGGTTCAAATCAACCAGGCCACTCAGCAGCTTACCGAGGTCACCGGGGGCGTAGACAGCTTTTTTTACGGCCGCGGCTGGATTTTCGGGGTGGCGATGGCCGTCACGGTGGGGCTCATTATCCTAGGCGGCATCAAGAGTATTGCGAAGGTCACCGACAAGGTCGTCCCCTTTATGGTCGGTATCTATGTGTTGGGCGCGCTGGTCGTACTCGGCTACCATTTTGCGGATATCCCCGCTGCTTTTGGCACCATCATTGATGGAGCGTTCAACGCCGATGCGCTGTATGGGGGGCTGATCGGGGTGCTTATTCAGGGGTTTCGCCGGGCCGCCTTCAGCAATGAGGCGGGCGTAGGTTCGGCTTCTATTGCACACTCGGCCGCGAAGACGGACGAGCCCATTAGCGAGGGCATTGTAGCCCTCCTGGAACCCTTCATCGATACGGTGGTGATTTGCACCATGACCGCGCTGGTAATCATCATCACGAACTACGGTGGCTACGGGGCGGAAGAGGCCTTCATCAACAAGAACAGCGGAGCAGTGGGAGACATCACCCTCACCTCCGCGGCCTTCGAGAGCGTAATCAGTTGGTTTCCCCTGGTCTTAGGGGTAGCCGTAATCCTTTTTGCCCTTTCCACCATGATTAGTTGGTCCTACTACGGACTGAAGGCCTGGACCTACCTCTTTGGTGAGAGCAAGACCAATGAAGCGATATACAAGGTCATCTTCTGCCTATTCGTGGTAATCGGGTCGGCCATTTCTGCCTCCGCGGTTTTTGACTTCGGCGACGCGATGATCTTTGCCATGTGTTTTCCCAACGTACTGGGGCTGTACCTGCTTATGCCGAATGTCCGCAGAGCACTAAAGAGTTACCGCTCGCGCGTAGCTAGCGGCGAGATCGCCCGGTTTGAAGACTAGCGCTGCGTGAAATCTTTTACACTAAAAAGCCCCGGTCGCAAGTTTGCGGCCGGGGCTTTTTCAGCCAGGGGATTATTTACTTCGTTTCCGTTTCCATTGGGTCGGCAACCAGGGTGAAGGTGCGGACCACGGGGTTGAGGGGAGCCTGTACCACGCTGTCTCCCTTCATCAGGGTGAGCGTAACGCTGTTTTCGCCCATGGGCAGGCCCTTGATGTAGTAGGGTTTCCAATCTTCGATCATAAACTCCTTGCCGTTAATCGATGCTTTCACCTGATACTCGCTGCCGAGGGGGGCGTTGACGGGGTAGAAATCGAGCATCACGTTCTCGGTTTCTTGCTTACCGGTGTAAGTGCCTTTAGGCCGGCTATAAAACAGCATGGGCTCGGTCACTGGCTGGGGCGTGCCAAAGCTGCCGTTGCCCACGGTGGCCTTGACGGCGCGGTGGGCCTGGTCGGTCTTAATCGATTCGTGGTAGCTGCGGCTCAGGAAGGTGAGCAAGTAATGGTCGCCATCGGCCATCGGCTGATCGAAGCTTGGGGTGTACTTGGCGATGTAGGGCTCGTTGTCGATAATCAGGTGGATGTGCTGTCCCTTGTCGGAGTTCGCACACATGACCGATTCGGCATCCTCGGTTTGCCGCCCCAGGGTGTAGCCTCCGCTGACGGTGTAGTCAAAGGTGCCGGCTTCATACTTCCAGTCGTCAATCTTGGCGTTGGGAAACTCCTCGGTGGGGGGCATATCGGTCAGGGTGATGTCATCACTCCCAGGATTGCCCGTACCCAGGTTGGTATCCGACGTTTGGTCGGCATCGGTGGTATCCATCGACATGTCCTTAGATTCTCCGCCACAGGCGAAAATGCCTAGCAGACTGATCAGAAGGAGGGGTAGTAGTGGTTTCATGTTCGTTGTGTTTAAATTAACAGTTTGCCGCCCTGGGGCGTTTCTAGTAGAAGTTGAATGAATACATTTAGTTCGTGACGAAGCGCTCAGGCATTGTAGAATTAAGGGTGGAGGGGATGGACTGCAACAACTGCGCCATGTCGATCCAGCGCTTCCTCGAACGTAAGGGGCTAGAGGAGGTCATGGTCAACTTCCAAACCCGCGAAGTACGCTATCGACCCAACGATACGGCGTTAGACGCGGGTGCGGTGAAAGCCGGAATAACCAAACTTGGCTTCACGGTGGTGGAGGAGGAAGCGGGCCCCGATGGTACTCCCCCCACCGGCCTGACCGCCCACCAGCGCCTGATGATCTGTGCAGCTTTTACCCTGCCGCTCCTGCTGGGCCACTTCGTGCTGATGGCGGGCAGCGGTATGGGTTGGCTCGGAAACGGCTGGGTGCAGTTTGCCCTGGCGCTGCCGGTATACCTAATTGGTGGACTCCACTTTGGGCGCTCCGCCCTATCCGGGCTGCGGGAACGGATGCTTAATATGGACGTCCTGATCTTTCTGGGGGCGACCGCGGCCTTCGTCTACAGCCTAGTAGGATTGGCTCTCCAAGAGCCCCGCTACTACTTTTTTGAAACCGCCGCGACCATCATCACCCTCGTGCTCGTAGGCAACTGGCTGGAAGCCCGTGCCGTGGAGCGGACTACCACAGCCATCGGCGCCCTGTCCGATCTGCGGGAAGAGACGGTGCGGGCGGTTATGCCAAGCGGCACGCTAGTTATGCTGCCGGTGGAGGAAGTCAGCCCCGGCACCCGCGTCCGCGCCAACACGGGCGACAAAATTGCGCTGGACGGTATTGTACGAGAAGGGACCCTGTCCGTAAATGAAGCCATGCTGACCGGGGAGAGCCTCCCCGTGGAGAAGCGGGTGGGGGATGCGGTGCTCGGCGGCAGCATTGTAGTGGCCGGTCAGACCACTTTTGAAGTAACCAACGCCTACCGCGACGGGACCCTGGCCCACATCATCGAGCTGGTAAAGACCGCGCAGGCAGACAAGCCTGAACTCCAGCGCCTGGCGGATAGGATCAGCGCCGTGTTCGTGCCGGTTGTGGTGGGGATCGCCGTGCTCACTTTCCTCATCGGGTGGGCGACGGGCTACGCCTCGGGTACCCAGGCATTGATGAACGCCATCGCCGTCCTCCTAATTTCCTGTCCCTGTGCGATGGGACTGGCGACCCCCACCGCCGTCATGGTTGGGGTGGGCCGGTTAGCGCGGGCGGGCATCCTGATCCGGGGAGGAAGCACGGTGGAAACCTTTGCGGGGATTCGCCAGATAGTCTTCGACAAGACGGGCACGCTGACCACCGGCGCCCTGGAGATCGGCAACTTTACCGTGGTGGAAGGGGAGGATCCGGCCTTAGTTCATCGCTTGATCTTCGAGATGGAGGGGTACAGTTCTCATCCCATTGCAGCGTCCGTCCGCAACTACCTCAGGAAACAGAAGATGGCTGACCCGAAGCTAGCGGCCTACCAAACGTTTGCCGGGCGGCTGGACGTAAAAGAAACGGCGGGTCTGGGCTTACACTCGGGGTCGTTTTACCTAGGGGCCCCGCGCGGCGGGGTAGCGGATGCCGACGTCGTGTTAACACGCGGCGACCACCTGCTGGCCACCTTCACCCTGGTCGACGAACTACGGGTGGGTGCTGCCCACGCAGTGACCGGATTGCATTCCCAAGGCATTAAAACCATTCTCCTCACCGGAGACCGCCAGAGCAAAGCGGAGCGCGTCGCCCGGGAGGTGGGAATCGATGAGGTGTTCGCCAGTCAATTACCCCAACAAAAATTGGAGCGCATCACGGCTCTGAGTCAGGCGCAGCCGACCGCCATGGTGGGGGACGGCATCAACGACGCCGCCGCGCTCAGTCGCGCAGACTTAGGTATCAGTCTGGGTGGGGCCAGTGCCGCGGCCCTTGACGCCGCCCAAATCGTCCTCATGCGCGGTGACCTGTCGCTGCTGGTGGAAGGCCGGCGGATTGCCAGGCTCACCGTCAAAACCATTCGCGAAAGCCTCTTCTGGGCCTTCAGTTACAACATCGTCGCCATCCCACTGGCAGCCCTGGGCTACCTGAATCCCATGTGGGCGGCACTCTTCATGGCCTTCTCTGACGTGGTCGTAATTGGCAACGCCGTCCGACTCAAAAATCGCTAGCGTGCCCACCTCTCCTCCACCACGGCGGGGCCGGGGCGCCCAAATTAACGTAGCGAACCCCTACGAGCAACTGCGCTACGATGAGCTGCCCGACCCCGAGGATGCGCTGCGCACCGAGTACATTCCCACTCACCCCAAGACTATCCTCAATAAGATCACGAGTCCCGATTTGGGCAACGGCTACGGCCTGAACAGCTACCAAGGGTGCGAGCACGGCTGCGTGTACTGCTTTGCCCGCACCACGCACTCGTACTGGGGGTATAGCGCCGGACTTGACTTCGAAACCAAGATCCTGTACAAGCAGGAAGGGCCGGCCCTCTTGCGGCAGGCGCTGCTCAAAAAGTCGTACCAACCCATGCCGGTAATGATGTCGGGGAACACCGATTCTTACCAACCGGCCGAGCGCAAGTTCCGATTGACGCGACAGTGCTTAGAGGTATTGCATGAGCTTAGACACCCGGTCGGGATCATCACCAAGAACAGCTTGGTAGTCAGGGATCTAGATCTACTAACTGAATTAGCTAAGTATAAGCTAGTACACGTTTGTTTTAGCATCACTACCCTGGAAGAAGACGTCCGCCGGCTGTTGGAACCGCGGACCGCAAGCATCAGCCAGCGCTTTCGGGCCGTGGAAACCCTAAGCCAGGCCGGTATTCCGGTGATGGTCAATATCGCTCCGATAATCCCGGGATTAACCGACCACGAGCTTTTCGGAATTGCCAAACGGGCCAGCGAGGCGGGGGCGCGCCGGATCGGCTATAGCCTCGTGCGCCTGAACGACCAGATCGCCGACATCTTTATCGACTGGATCCGCCAGGTGTACCCCGACCGCGCCGACCGCGTCCTGAACCGTATACGCGACTGCAGAGGCGGGGAGCTTGGCGAAAAGCGGTACGGTATCCGCCACCGCGGGGAAGGAGAACTGGCCCGCCTTATCGAGCAGCAGTACCTACTGGCGAAACGCAAGTTTTTTCCCGGGCCGGTGGATTGGCCCGACTATGATTTTAGCTTATTTGAACAGGCCCGGCGGCCGCAGCTGCGTCTCTTTTAATGTTTTTGCCAGCTACCCGTTTATTTCCTGGTCCTGCGCCAGATGAAAGAACTCATCTAGGGAAGGGGTGATCACAATTTCCGTACGGCGGTTCATGGCGCGGCCTTCGGAGGTGTCGTTGTCCCCGCGCGGGTCGTTGTCGGCCCGACCGGCGGCGGTCAGACGGTAGGGGTCGACGCCAAAATCGTTGACTAAGCGGCGCACGACGGACGCGGCACGCATGGTGCTCAGCTCCCAGTTGTCCTTGACGCCCCGGCCATTAACGGGTACGTTGTCGGTGTGGCCCTCCACGATAACCTTGATCTCCTGGTGGTCATTCAGCACCCGACTTACCTTATCAAGCACGTTGGATGACGCGCCACTGAGCTGGCTGGAGCCACTGGCAAACAACATCTTATCGCTGATGCTGACGTGCACCTTGCCGCCGCGGACCTCCACCTTTACGTCCTTGTCGTTGATGTTGTCGAGGCTGCGCTTGAGGTTGGTGACCAGCGCCAGGTTGATGCTATCCTTGCGCTGGATGCTGCGGTTGAGCTCGTTGATGTAACTGGTCTGCCCGCTTAGGCTCTGCAGGCTTTCCCGAATACTAGTGGCCCCTTCTTTAGAGATGACGGACAGGTCTTCCATGCGGTTGAGCAGGTCGCCATTGGTGCGCTGCACACTCTCCAGCTGGTTACGGATCAGCTCGTTTTCCCGCTTTTCTACGGTCAACTGGGTTTCCAGTTCCGTTACCTTAGCCTTGTTGCAGGATGGGAGCAGGAAAAACAGCAGACAAGCGGCGGGGATAAATTTCATTTGGTTTACGTTTGGTGCGGCAATAACGACAACGCCGGCCGAATTAGCGTCATACCGCTAAGATTCGAAGAGTACCTCCGTGGCGCCATACCCGTAACGGGGGTGGTAATTGTTGTGGAACTTGCGGACGAAGGGCACGTGTTTTAACCGCTCGTGGACGGCCTGCTTAAGCACGCCGTCGCCCAGTCCGTGTATGATGTACACCTGTTTGACATCCAGGCGCAACGCCTGATCCATATACCGGTCGAAGGCGCGCAGCTGGGTACTTAGTACCTGATCCTTCGGTAGACTGGCCGGGTCATCCACGAGGGCCTCCAGGTGAAGATCGAGGGTCTCATTAAATTCCGTGCGGTCCCTTAGGGTCGTATCGGGGGCAGATTTCGGCGCGACGGTTGTTACTTGTTTTTTCAGCTGAGCGCGGGTCAACTCGCGGAGACTGGGGCCGTTCTCCCGGTCCGCCACGGAGGTGGCCTCCACCCGGGCAAAAACCGTAAAGACGTGGGCGCCGCGACTGTAATTCGGGCACCTCCCGGTAGCTGCTGAAGAATTGTTTAGGCTTGACCTTAAGCTGGTGAAAGTGGCGTGGGCCGGTCCCCCCCTCCACCGCGGCGCGCACGTCGAGGTCGACGATTAGCCGCTCATTCAGCCAGTGGTAGGGGATTAACTCATACTTCAGTTTGTCGTAGGGGGGTAGGGGACCAAACTTCGAGTTCCGCTTCGTTTCCCCGGTCTTCACCTTGATCTCGTACAGTATTTTGTTTCCCGTTCCATTAATCAAGTAGAGCTGGTAGCTTTCGGGGTCGCCTTCACTGTCGTACACCGGATCGAAGGCCAGCTGTATCCCGGTGTCGTGCGTAGACTGTTGGGAAGTGATTTTAGCTTTACCGGGCGCGGCCGCGGGTGTAGGGGAAGTCTGCCCACTGATCAAGGCGATAGCGTGGCTAGGAGCGGGTAAGTGCCCGAGCCCACCGTCGAGTCTAACCTGAAAGAGATCGTTGCCCAGCACGGAGGATACAGTGCCGGTTTTTTTGGTGCGCAGCATGGTGACGCGGTCACCGATTCGGAAGCTCATAGCTGGGTAGTTGGTTGTCCATGTAAAGGTTTGAAGGGGGGCGTTGTTGCGTTCTTCTTGGTGGCTATCCAGCGACAGGATACCTTGCGTACATGAAAGCCATGGCACAGTCTTTGAGGTGGCGGGTGGCCCAGTTTCTGGAATTGCGCTGGTGGCGGCGCTACGTGCGTAAGCAGACTCCCGTGGACTACCTTATTGCCAAGGAGGCTTACTGGCAGCGGCTACTGCGGCAGCTGGACTGGGAAATCGTGGGGGGTGCCCGGGTGCTGGACGCCGGTTGCGGCCCGGCCGGGGTGTTCATCACCTTGCACGACCAACAGCAGGTGACTGCCCTCGATCCCCTGCTGGACCGGTACGAGACCCTACCTATTTTCTCTCGGGCCCGCTATCCAAACGTCCAGTTTGTGACCCAGCCCCTGGAATCGGTGAGCCAACTACCCCCCTTCGACGTCATCTACTGCTTCAACGCCATCAATCACGTCAGGGACTGGAACAAAAGTCTCGACGTTCTGACCAGTTTGGCCCGGGCGGGTACGCGCATGATTTTAACCAGCGACGTGCATCGCCACCGTTGGCTCGTCCCCATTTTCCGGGTCCTGCCCGGCGATGCCCTCCACCCGCAACAGCACCGGACGGAAGACTACCGACAGGCAGTCCAGCAACGGGGGTGGCGCATTGAGCGGGAGGAAGTATTACGGACCGAACCGATCTTTGCCTACCGGGCCTGGGTCTGCATATTTAGTCCCGCCGGGTAGCGGCCCGGAAGCGTTCCGCAAAGCGGGGGCTCTCCGTCCCCATCCACTTATCCCAGAAAGTGAAGTACAGTCCAAAATTATACCGCGCTTGCTTGTGGTGGGCGTCGTGGTGGGTCGCGCCGATCAGGCCCCGTACCAGTGGAATACGCCCCCAGCTCGCCGGAAAAATTTCTATTCCCGCATGGTTGATCGTCGCCGATAAGGTCATGATGGCCAGTAAACTCAGGAAAGCGAAGGCGTGCATGGGTATGAGCAGAATGCTGAGCGGCAGGTACGCTGCCTGCAGTACGGCCTCCATCGGATGGAAGCTGAAGGCGGTCCAGGCGGTAGTTTCAATGCTCTCGTGGTGCCAGCGGTGGACCCGTTCGTAGATGCCCGGACGGTGCATCCAGCGGTGAATCCAGTAGTAATAGGTCTCCTGACTCAGAAGGAAGAGAAAGGGACCGGCGACCAGCCAGAGGAAGTCGCTGGGTGTTTGTAGCGCGAGATACAATTGGGTAGAACCGATTTGCCACAGGTAAAGCATCAGAATACCGAAAGCCGCGAAAATCAGGGAGACTAGGCCGGAGCGTAGGATTTCCCTGCGCACCTGCGGCCCCGACTCGGGCTGGTAGTGGAAGATGCGGTGGCGAAGGCGATCCCGTAACCGCAGGCGCAGCACGTAGTGGTACACCCCGCTGAAGGCCAGGTAGCGCACAAAAATCACACCAAATAAGGCGACAACCCAGTACAGCCAGTGGGTGAGCATAGATCAGTTTTTGTTCTCCTTGGCTTCAGCTAATTTGCGGCCAATTTTCTCTCCGATTGCCTGGCCCCACGCGGCGCCCACGGCCATGCTTTGCTGCATGATGACCGCTTGTTTTTCCTGGATGCCCTGGGCGATCGGATCGGCGAAGTAGGCGATCTGAAAATCAATCTCCTCTTCCGTATAATTGTCGTGGTAGATCTCCAGCAAACGGGGCTGAATGTCCGCCCATCCTTCCTGGTGCAATTCCTGGCTGAATTCATCCCAGAAGTCGTCCGTAAGCTGACGCTCGGACGGGGACTGCCGCTGCAGGGCAATCAAGTTGTCGATCGCACTAAGGAACTGCCCCTGCGCCCCGGAAACCTCTAGTAACCGCACTATCTTGGCATCGAGCGAGTCTCTCTGGGCACTCGCGGCGGTTACTGCTCCCAGGAGCAACAAAATCACGAATACTTGCTTCATATTCTCAAATATAGTCTGATTTCGGCACTTCTAGTGACCGGATGCACTCTCCACCGTATGCAAGAACCACCAAATAGAGCCGCTTTCGATTGGCAGGGCCACCGGGGCGCCCGGGGGCTTTTGCCCGAGAATACCATTCCCGCCTTCCTGCGGGCGCTCAGTTATCCGGAAGTCATCACCCTGGAACTCGACGTGGTGGTCTCTTCTGACGACCGAGTCATCGTTAGTCACGACCCCTTTATGGAAGAATCTCTCTGCCAGACCCCCGCCGGGGAGCCCGTTGTCGGGGTAGTGAGTCTCCGCCAGCTCACGGCCGGGGAAATTGGGGCCTACGATTGTGGAAGGCGGGGCAATCCACGTTTTCCCGAGCAAGTTGCTCGTCCGGCAACCAAGCCAACGCTTGCAGCCGTTTTCGCCGCCGTCGATCGCTTCTGTGTGCAACAGGACCGCCCCTCCCCCCGCTACAACATCGAGCTCAAATACCAGCCTGACTGGGAGCCCGAGTTGGTACCCGACCGCGAGACCTTCGTCGACCTCGTACTGGCCGACCTGGAAGCCTGGGGGCATCCGGAACTGGTCAATTTGCAGTGTTTCGATCCGCCTACCCTACAGGTCATCCACCGCAAAGCTCCCACGATGCCTCTGGCCTACCTAGACGAATCGCCGGGACAAGTAGCGGCAAAGATGGATGTTCTCGGGTTCATGCCGGAGATCTACAGTCCCTGGGAGCGCGGGCTCACGGCCGACATTATTAACGAAGCTCATAGCCTGGGCATGCGCGTGATCCCGTGGACCGTCAACGACCCCGCCCGGATGCGTGAGCTCATGGCGCTAGCCGTTGATGGCATAATCACCGATTACCCCAACCGCATTCCCACCTCAAATACCGACCGGTGACCATCGCCTACCGCCTCTTGTTGCTGTGGTGCGCGGTCGCGGGTGCCGGGGGATGTCACCGGAGCGAAAGCGTCTCCACCGACCCTCCGCTGCCCGAGCGCAGAAGCGTGCAGCGGTCCGCTATCATGGCCGGGCAGTGGCAAATTGCGGTCTGCACGGGGGATGCGCGGGTGCTCGCATTTGCGGACTCCCTGGCCGCTAGTCGTCCCGGAGGTAAGACCCTGGCCGTGTGCACGTGCCAAACCTACGACAAGGGCCTTCCGACGCTTTTCCTGGGCGACCACCTACCGGCCGAGTTGATTACGCAGCTGCCCGCTAATCCGGTATTCGAGCGCCTCCGACAATTGGGCTCCGATGATATCTTTACATTAAGTAACTTTCTCAATCCACTGACGGTCAAGCGCAGTATGCCCACCGTATTCACGTGCTACCTCAGCCTTAACGCAGATATTCTGTTGGGGTTCCTACAGCAGCTAGATTTGCAGTCTAGGGGCAGCATCTTCCGCAACCGGTGGGCGTACGAGTGGCAGGAGGCGGACGGGGGCCGCACCATGGGTACCTTCGCAGAGCACGGGTGGGACTTCGCGCTGTCCGATGAGGTCCATCTACCACCACTACTTCCCGTGGCTTTCACGAGTGACAGCGTCCAGTATTTTGCCGTGGATGGCGCGCTGTCCCCGGGACGGCTGGTGGCGCTCGCCGCGTTAGTGGAGCGGGAGCTGCGCGGAGAATCGCCGCTGGAGCGGGTGTATATATACCCCTCCGTAGAGCGTATTGGTCTGCGCCGGGGGATTATGGAAGTTGTTCAACGGGACGGAGTGACACTACATATGGTGGACACGATAGCATCCGGCTCGTTTAAAAGGAGTAATAATCACCACCCCTTCTTAGCCGGCATGACCCTGGCGCACGAGGGATACCGGGTATACAATGGCTACGGGGGGTCGGGGGTGGCGCCCTCACTCGACAGCCTGCGGCGGATGAACGTGAACGCCGTAGCGGTCGTGCCTTATACCTATCTGCGGCAGTCCAACGACATGCAGGCCCTCCCCATCCCCGAGGACGCCGGATCGGAGAACGACCCGGCGGTTCGCCACGCCATCCGGCGGGCCAAGGAGCGCGGCATGTTCGTGCTGTTGAAGCCTCAAATCTGGGTAGGTGGGGGTTGGCCGGGCGACGTGAACTTCGAGGAGGAAGCGGACTGGGAGCTGTTCTTTCGGGAATACGGCGCGTGGATCAGCCACTACGCCGCAATGGCGGAGGAGGAAGGTGTAGAGGCCCTCTGCATCGGTACCGAGCTGGTTCACACCACGTTAACTCATCCCGCGGAATGGCGGACACTGATTGCGCAGCTGCGTACGGTGTACCGTGGCCAGCTGACCTACGCGGCGAACTGGGGAAATGAATTTGAGCACTTGACTTTTTGGGAAGACCTAGACGCCATGGGCCTAAACAGCTATTATCCACTGGCAATGGAGACCAACCCCAGCGATGCGACGCTGGCAGCCGGCGCGAAGCAGTGGATGCAGCGGGCGGACAGCATTAGCGTGGCCTATGACCGCCCCCTCTGGTTGACGGAGGTCGGCTACCGCTCGGTGCAAAATGCGTGGACCAACCCCCACGCGGAAGCCGGAGACCGTGGGCAAAGCTACGTCGATCAGGCTCGCTGCTATCGGGCGCTGTTAAGCGCAGCGAATGACTCCGAACGGCTCGAAGGTATGTTTCTCTGGAAGTGGCCCTCGTACCTGGGCCACCAGGAAGGCCGGAACGGGAAGGACACCGGTTACGTGCCCGGGGGAAAGCCGGCCGGTGAACTTCTGCGGCAGTTCTTTGGGGAGCGGTAGGTGACGCTGCACTAATGGAGGGCCATAATCAGTAAATCGTCTAGTAGTAGCGCAGGCTTATCGTTGCCCCCGTTCCATACGGCAATGGCTACCTCGTCCGCGCCTTCCCAGGGGGCACGGGCTTCAATGCTTACGGAGCGCCAGGGCTCCTCGTTTAGTACCCGGTGGACGCGTACGATGCGCTCTTTTACGCGCTCCCCGTTGCGGTAGAAGCGCAGCACTAACTGAGCGGAATCGTGAATGTACCACCGCGGCTCGTTGCTCCGGGCCGAAAAGCTTGCCCGGATCCACTGGCGCTTATCGAACGGTCCCCTTACCCGGTACTCCTCCGTGCCCTGTATCTCGTTGAGCAGGCATAGGCTACCCGGGCCGTTGATCGCTTCCATCCCGCAGGCAGCGGGGGCGATTGTGTCAAAATTGTTCGAGTAGAGGGTATCAATCCGATGTGGAGTGCCCCGGAAGAATTCCGGGTTGTCTAAGAGCAGCTGATCGTCACGGTCGACACCGAAGGTGAATAAGGTACGCCAGTAGTAAGGTCTGTTCATCCACTCAGAAACGAACAAACCGCCGCGATGCGCCTGGTGGGTAAACCACAGATTGTGCGCTGCGCAAAGGATTAAAAGGGCCGCACCGAGTGACTTCCACCAGCCGTTTTGGCGGCCTAACCAACCTAAGAAGGCGGCGAGGGGAAAGGCGAGAACGGGGTAGGCCTGCACCATCGTCCGCTGCCCCAGGCTGCCGCCGTACCACCAGATGCTCCAGGCAAAAGCCACGTACACGAACGCTAGGGTGTGCAGGAGGGGAGCGGTAAATACTTTACGCCGACGTAGGTAGAGTGGTATAAACCCAAGAAGGGCTAACCACATCACTGGCGTATAGGTCAACCATCCCGCTTTGTAGCTAAACAAACCATCTATTAAATGCGGGCGGAACCAATCAAATCCCTGATCCTGATAACTGTATACGATCCACTCGCCAGTCACATAATGCCAGTAGAATAACTGCAAGGAGCCTACTGCCGCACAGAGCAATACGGCCACGACCAGGCCGGTGAGGTGGTCGCGCAGAAAAGCAAGCCGCTTTTGTAGGCCGGCCCTACTGGCCTCCATGCACCAGGAGAGGGGCAAGATGGCGGCCAGTAGTTCCGTCGGTCGGGTAAGGGCCATCAAGCCGATCAGCGCACCGATTAACGCAAAAAGCCAGGTCCGCCGCCGCTCATCACGCATATAAAGGTGGTGAGTAGCGAGGAGCAGGACCGCATAGTAAGTAAAGACAAAGTTATGCGTCATTGCGCCGTCGATCGCGGAGTAGTTGAGGTAATTCGTAGCAAAAGTGAGGACGAGCAGGGTGACCGATACGGTACCGGCGGAGAAATGAGGATCCAGA
This sequence comes from Lewinellaceae bacterium, assembly GCA_963710195.1. Classification (GTDB taxonomy): domain Bacteria; phylum Bacteroidota; class Bacteroidia; order Chitinophagales; family Saprospiraceae; genus Neolewinella. The sequence goes on along the minus strand of CAVPZF010000008.1, from coordinate 181,847 downwards.
CATCGCATTAGTGCAAACAGCCCCACGAAGCCAATGAGTAGGCTCCCTATGGAAATGGCCAGCTGATAGGGGCGCGAAAACCCGTCGGCTGGATAAGCATCGGTGGTCAGGGCGTACCCGTGGGCCAGCGCGAAAAAGGGGGAATAAGCCAGGGCCTGCCCGAGGCTGTACTTCATCACCTGGTTGCCACCTTCGTGGGTAAAGGTCTGGTAGGGGTCTCCGGTGGGTCGATATTGTTTGATGATAGCGGGAAGAAAAGTGACCTCCTTGATGTCTTGGTAGATGAAGATCGCGGGTAAGTACAGGTAATAGCCCGAGACGTCGTAACTCAGTGTAGCCTCTGGTCCCGACTGCTGCCACTTCGGGTAGTAGAGGTGAGTGACCACCATTAGCAGGTAGCAAACTAGGAGGGCCGGGGTGGAAGAAGGACGCACGGGGACGAAGGTAAGCCAGGCCGTGCTGTACATTAGCCTATTCCGTTGTCCCAACCCCCTGCCATCATGCGCATCTTGCCTCTCCTATTTTTCCTGTCTGTCTACCTCCTGCCCGTTTGGCTAAAGGGCCAGTCCGAGATGCCCCTAATTCTTGGCCTCCGTGAACAGGGTGAACTACACGACCGCTGGCTGCGCGAACGCTTTGCAACGGTGGTACCGGACCTGATGCGGCGGGAGGGCATCGATATGTGGGTAATGATCACCCGGGAGTACAATGAGGATGCGGTCGTAAAGACCATGCTGCCCAGTACTTGGATGGGTGCGCGGCGCACGACCATACTTTTAGTATACGACGCAGGGGAGGGACAGCCCCTGGAAACCCTGGCGTGTGCCCGCTACGACGTGGGGGAGGTCTTCAAGAAAGCCTGGGACAAAGAAACCCAACCCGATCAGTGGAAACAACTTGCCGAACTCATCGAAGCCCGTCAACCGCGCAAAATTGCGGTCAACCGCAGCGAAAGCTTCGGCCTGGCCGACGGCATCAGCAGCTACCACTACGAGCGGCTACTCGAATCCCTGCCGGAGGAGCTGGAGGCGCGCGTCGTTTCTGGGGAAGCCCTGGCCATCGGCTGGCTGGAAACCCGTACCCCCTCGGAAATGGTGGTGTACCCCCAGATCATGCAAATAGCTCACCAAATTATTGGGGAAGCGTTCAGCGAGCACGTCATCCAACCGGGCTACACCACCACCGAGGATGTCGTTTGGTACCTCCGGGAACGCACGCGCGAACTCGGCCTGGATACCTGGTTCCACCCCACCGTCGACGTGCAGCGCGCCGCCGGCGAAGCACTGTACACCTTCAGTGGACGGCCCGAAGCAGACGTTATCCAGCCCGGTGACCTGCTGCACTGCGATTTCGGGATCACCTACTGCGGCTTCAATACCGACACCCAGGAGAATGCCTACATTCTACGGCCGGGGGAGACGGAGGCCCCCGAATATCTCATAGATGCACATAGACAAGGGTTGCGTTTAATGGATCTCCTCACGGCAGAATACGCCAACGGAAAGACCGGAAACGAAATGCTGCGCAACACGATTACTAACGCGATAGGGGAAGGCATAAGGCCCAGCATTTACAGCCACCCGATTGGCTACCATGGCCATGGGGCCGGACCGACCATCGGTCTGTGGGATATGCAGGAAGGCGTACCGATTAATGGCGATTACCCCGTGTACCCCGCTACGGCCTACAGCATCGAGCTCAATCACCAGGTTTATCTCGAGGACTGGGGCAAAGACGTCCGCATAATGCTGGAAGAGGACGGATACTGGGATGGGGAGTCCTTTCGGTACATCAACGGCCGTCAGGAAGAGCTGTTTTTAATCCCCCGCCAGCCCTGATGGCTAAGCCGCGCGGTAACGAGAGGGGTCTGTTCCGGACGACAACTTAGTAATACTGGATTGCCGGTCAGCGGCTAAACGCAAAAGGGCCGCAGAATTCCCGGAGCTCGTGCCGGAGGGGAGGAGGTGGGCTGAGGTAAAACTATAGTGCATAAGCTGCTTGGCGGTGAGTGTCTGGTAAAGATACAAATTGTTTGCTTAAAATACAACGGCAAACAAAATTAGACCCCCCCCCAAATTGTCTTCGGGTCCAGACTTATGATTGAGCAGCTGAGGTTCGCCTTCGGTGGGCTTAAGTGCCCGTAGCCTAACTTCATACCTGCGCAGCCGCCCAATACTTAGCTTCGATGATGTTACCGTTTGACCACTTTCAGCACCTTCAGCGTACGGTCCTTCGCGCTGATGCGCACTAAGTACATTCCCGGCAGCCACCCATCACCGAAGGAGACTGACGCCTGCAGTGCTCCTAAAACCTCTCGATGAACCCGCTGTCCGGAAACGGAAAACACTTCCAGTATCCCGGTGCCAAAGCTTAGTAGATCGTAGTCAAGGGTAAAGTCACGGTTCGAAGGGTTGGGGAAGAGGTCTGCGCGTATGCTCGTTACCGTCGGCAGCTGCACCACGGGAGAGAGTAGGAGGGAGTCCCGGATTCGGAAATTGTCGAAGGCGGCTTCTACCAGATTTTCGGAGCCCGCCTGATCGGCAGCGGTAACGATCAGTTGCAAGGAATCCGTGAAGGGTAGTAAGCCATCCAGATAGATAGTATCCCGGGTCCATAAGGTGATCGCGCCCCGGTAGGTGGCCAGGATAACGGTCGTGTCGGCCCAAGTAAGCGCTACGGTTAGGCTATCGTTGGGCTCACTGCTGCCGCCGATGTTGTTGTACCAGAAATCGTAGGTCAGCAAGGTGCCGGGGCCGTAATTACGCAAGTCGATAAAGGGCGACCGAAGCCGCGTAAAGCCCCGGTCCACATCATCGAATAGCGGGCTGGTGACGTCTAGTCCCGTCACGTAAGCCAAATCGCCGTTATCGTATGGGGAGTCTTCTCCCGGCTGTCCCGGACCGTCTAAGTAGGTGGTCGCTACAGGTACGCCGCGTTCCCATAGCCCGGTGGTGGCGGTGGACTGCACCTCCCAGCCCAGGTCGGTGGTAAAGGAGTCTTCGTAGCCCGGATCGAGGAAAACGGTGTCAGGATTAATTGCCTCCCCCACCACATTATCCAGGAGCCGTTCTTGGTAACCCCAGGCAGTGACCAGCACCGAGTAGGGAAAATTAGCAATATCGGTCAGCTGAATTGCACCGGTTTCATCGGATCGGACCGTCAGGGTGTTGCTGGGGTGCGACAGGGTCAGGACGGCCCCGGGAACGACCGCGCCCGTTTTGCCGTCTGCGATGACGACGTTGACGTTAGTGGTGCGTAGGGGAGAAAGGGAAAAATCCTGCACCAACGTAGTACCGTTGGCGAAGTTCAGCCGCGCCGTATCGGAGTAATAGCCGGTAGCGGAGGCGATGACCAGGTAGCTGCCGGCATCCGCAATACCGGTAGCGTAGGCTCCAGTGGCGTTGGTCAGGCCCAGATTGGCTTGCTCTACCAGGATGTCCACCCGGGCATTGTTCACGGGAGTGTTATTCAAGGAGTCCACCACCGTGCCCTGCAGGCGGGCGGCCCGCTTATAATTCACTTCCACCACATACAGGCCAGTTGCACGATCGCTAATGAGGGTGAGGCCACTCGGCAGGAAGGGGTAGGCTCCCCAGTCTCCATTGAAACCTCCGTCTGGACCCGGGTAGGTGTCATAGTAGCCGACCTCGATCAGGTTGCTGGGATCCAAAGCGTCCACCACCCGCAACCCGTCGGAGTAGGAACTGATCGACAGGTAATTGTCGATTACGTGCACGTTGTGGGGGATCGAATTGGTGTTCAGGCTGGTAAGCGGCCGGTACTCATCGAGCAGGCGGATGTTGGCGAAATCGGTGATGTCGTAGGCGGCGACCGAACCGTTGCCCCTTTCGTCGGTGGTAAACACGGTGGTGTTGTCGGCATTCACCCACGCATTGTGCGTAAAGGCGTAGGGCGTCTGGGTACGGCCGACTTCAAAGATGCTGTCTAAGCGGTGAATATCGTAGATCGCCAGCTCCCCGCGATAAATTTCCGAGGCGTACATCAGGCTGTCCTGGACGAATACATCATGGCTATACACTGCCGGACCCAGGGCCTCGAGTGGCGGGTGCGCCGGATTGGCCTTGAGATCAAAGAGGAGCATGCCTCCATCGTTGACGTTGCGATCACCGCCAGCGGTAAAGGCCAGACCCATCGTCGTATCGATGTAAATGTTGTGGGCGCGGACGAAGGGGCGTTCGGCACCGGGCACCTCGTACTGATGGTTTACTGAGCTCACGCGATCGGGCAATCCACTGAGGTCGATGACGGTTAGGCCGTCCGCCCCCTCGTCCGCTACGGCGTAGGCGTATTCTCCATAGGTTTTCATGTCGCGCCAACGGCTGTTAGTCCCCGCTACGAAAGCCACCTCTACGGCCCCATCCGGGTCCGCCAGCGAGACGATCGAAATGCCGGTGTTCATACCTACGATGGCGTATTCCGTACCGTTGGGAGCCACGTAGCCCCAAACGTCGTTGACGTCGGGCGCGTAGTCCACGTTGGAGCGTAGGGTCACGTTGAGTTGTCCCCACGCGGGAAGAGCAGCAATAAGGAAAGCGATGAGCGTAAAGGTATGGTGCATGCAAACGGGCAATTTAGCCAGCGGGTAGGAGGGTGGTGGCCCGGGCAGTCACACCAGTAACCCGTGAGAAGGCAAGAATAGTGCAAACGGATCAGTCCGCTCTCCGATAAATGACGGTTTCTGTACTGACGCCGAGCAGGCGAAGTTGCAGTACGTCCTCCGTAAGTTGCACGATGCCGTAACAATCCGTTTGGGCCGGTCCGCTGATGGTAAAGCAGGGTTGTCCGGTTGAGGTACCGCCACTGCACGCATCGGGGCAAACACCGTGAAAGCTCATGTTCTCCTCCACCAGCATTTCGCCGTCGTAGTAGGTTGCGTAGTGGGTGGGTGTGAACGCTACGACTTCCTGGCTGTCGTCGGCGTTTTCCCAGCGGCCGGTGAGCATACGTTGGGCGGCTAGCGCGGGTGCGGTGTTGTTGGAGGGGTCTACCCCCTTGGTGCCGTCATAAGCCGTTCCATCCTGAATCACCATACCGTAGGGCGTGGGGGCCGGGGTGCCGGGGGGGACGGTCACCTCATCATTGTCTCCCGCATGCGGCAATTCGTTAGTATCCGGCTGCGCGATCGGGAACGCTTCGCTTTCCGCTACCCGCCCAGGAAAGGCGTAGGAGGAATCCGCTGATAATTCCTCGGCGGTCATTTCGGGAGCGCAGTGGGTCAGCGCGAAGGCGGTACAGAGCAACAGGAGGTAGCGCATAACTTATCGGACTTAGGTTTCCGCTAAACGGCTGGAGGCCCGATTAAGTGCGAAGCGCGCGCAGCTCCCGGTCCGTACGCAATACCTGCGGCAGCAGCAAGTGGCGCCCGTCGTTGACAATCAGGATATCGGCGGCGCTTGTCTTGCGATCTTCCGGCCACTGCCGGGCGGCGCGAGCGGCTACGGCTTCCTCGCCGACGCCATCTCGGTGCATGACCCGGCGGAGGCGTTCGGGATAGGGGGCTGTCACCACGATAATGGCGTCGTACTCCGCCGCCGCACCGATTTCGAAGAGGATTGCAGCCTCGTGCAGGGTGTAGGGGGTGGGCTGTGCAAGGTGCCAGCCAAGGGCATCGCGGGCCACGACCGGATGTACTAGGGCATTGAGTTTGGCTAGCGCTTCCTCCTGACCAAAAACCCGCTGCGCCAGGTACGCGCGGTTGAGTTGCCCTCCGGCGAGGTATGCACGATCTCCGAAGGCCTCGACGATCCCCTTCCGCAGGTCGTGGTCCACGTGCATAAGTTCCTTGGCCCGCTCATCCGCGTAGTACACCGGTATACCTAACCGCTCAAACTCCCGGGCTACCGTGGTTTTACCCGCTCCGATGTTTCCGGTGATGCCGATGCGATGTCCCATATTCAGGCAAAGTACAACCTAAGCCGGCTGATCGATGGCCAGCTTGTACGTTGGATCCTCCAGCACGTTCACCTCAATGATCGCGTCGGCCTTGTTCAGCATGCGGCGACAGTCAGGACTCAGGTGCTTCAAGTGAACCGTCTTACCCACCTTGTGGTAGCGGCCCGTCAATTTGTTGAGCGCCTCAATGGCCGACATATCCACCACCCGGCTTTCCTCAAAATTGATGACGATCTCCTGGGGGTCGTTCAGCACATCGAATTTTTCGGTGAACACCGCCACCGACCCAAAGAATAGGGGACCGTATATATCGTAGTGTTTTATGCCCTTATCGTCGATATACTTTCGGGCGCGAATACGCTTCGCACTCTCCCAGGCAAAGCGCAGGGCCGCGATGATGACGCCGACGATGACCGCCAGGGCCAGGTTGTGCAGAAAGATGGTCACCAGGGTCACAAGGACCATGACGAGGATGTCCGACTTCGGCATCTTACCAAAGGTGCGCAGGCTGGCCCACTCGAAGGTGCCCACGGCCACCATGATCATCAGCCCCGTGAGCGCCGCCATGGGTACCATTTCGATTAAGCTGCTGCCGAACATGATAAAGACCAGCAGCATCACCGCCGCTACGATACCCGACAGCCGGGCCCGCGCGCCCGCGCTGATGTTGATGAGCGACTGACCGAGCATCGCGCAGCCCCCCATGCCGGACAAAAATCCGCTGAGGATATTCGCTGCACCCTGCGCCACCGCCTCCTTGTTGCCCCGCCCGCGGGTCTCGGTAATTTCGTCGATGATGTTGAGGGTGAGCAGACTTTCGATCAGGCCCACGCCGGCTACGATCAGGGCGTAGGGGGTAATGATCTGCAGGGTCTCCAGCGCGAAGGGCACGGCCGGAATGTGGAAGGGCGGAAAGCCGCCGGAGATACTGGCCAAATCGCCCACGGTCTTCGTGTCCAAGCCCAGGCCGGCAACAATACCGAAGACCGTCAGTATGGCCACCAGGGAGGCGGGAACGGCCTTCGTCAGCCTGGGTAGTCCCCAAATGATGACCATGGTCACCAGCACCAACCCACCAAACAGCGCAAGGGCGGATCCGGTGAGCCAGCCCCCGGTTGCCGGGTTTTTAAACTGATCCAGTTGCGACATGAATATGATGATAGCCAGCCCATTTACAAAGCCAAAAATGGCGGGGTGGGGCACCAACCGCATCAGTTTACCCAAGCGCAGCACACCTGCGATGACCTGCAGGATCCCCGCCAGAATTACTGTAGCAAAAATGTACTCGATGCCGTGCGACTGGGCGAGCGAGACGATCACCACCGCTACGGCTCCGGTAGCTCCGGAAATCATGCCCGGACGACCACCGAAGATTGCCGTTACAATGCCCATCACGAAGGCGGCGTAAAGCCCGGTCAGTGGGGGCAGCCCCGCAAGAAAGGCAAAGGCCACGGCCTCCGGAACTAGGGCGAGGGCCACGGTGAGCCCGGAGAGAATTTCAATGCGGTAATTTACCTTTTGATTGAAATCAAATAAATTTATATACTTTTCCATCTGGTTGACAACAGGTTACCCCCAAGGCGCATAGACATGAGGATGCTAAGGTGATGTGTAGGATCGACTTCCCCCCTAAAGAGGCCGCAAAGGTACGGCTTACCAGTCACCAGCGCAGCCCCATGGTTCTATCTTCGCCACGAAAGGAAGTAGTCATGTCCGAAGAAGCAATTATCATGATGACCGTGGTAGACCGTCACGGTGAGGCGCACGAACTGGAGGCGCCGACGGATATGAATATGAACGTGATGGAAGTCTGCAAGGCCTACAACTTGCCCGTCAAGGGAACCTGCGGCGGAATGGCCCTGTGCAGCACCTGCCACTGTTACGTCATTTCACAAACCGATCTGCCGGAGGTGGGGGAGGACGAAGAAAACATGCTGGACCAAGCGTTTTTCGTGGAGGAGAATTCTCGCCTCGGTTGTCAGCTGCGCATCACCCCGCAAATGGACGGGCTGCGCATTCAGCTTGCCCCCGAGTCCGAAGACTGAGCGAACATTTTTAAAATCCCAAATAAACTTTTGCGGTTTCGGATTTGTCATTATCTTTGCCACCCGTTACGATGGTAGCGTGGCAACAATTACAGCGCGGGGTGGAGCAGTTGGTAGCTCGTCGGGCTCATAACCCGAAGGTCGCAAGTTCGAGTCTTGCCCCCGCTACACGAGCAAAGGCCGTCATCGACGAAAGTTGGTGACGGCTTTTTGCGTTCACCGCAGAGCGGTTCCCCTTACGTCGTCCCGGGGTGACACCTAGAGGAATATGTGGTATCCAGGAGCTGTCGTTCCTGGTCAATCGCCGGGAACCACTCTGTGGTTGCCCGTGTTGCCGACGCAAACATCCTGACCTTTACTCCCCCCCACCACTCTTGTTTCGCTTAAACGGATTAAATTTCTCCAGTTCCTTTTTCACGTCCTTGACGGCATCGCGAGTGGCGCCGGGCAGGGCGGTGGAGTCACCAGCGAGTGTATCGCGGCCCAGTCCGAGTGCACCTTTTAGCTGATTCGCGGCATCCCGCTCCAGGCGATTAGCCTGCTGGGCCGCGGCACTGCGCAAGCTGTCCTCCACGGCGCGGGCAGTGTTTCCGGCCACGGCCTTGACGCTGTCGACCTGCCCCCGTAATTTAAGCTGTACTTCCTCCTTGCGCGTATCGAGTTCCTGCTGCACCCGGTCCTTTACGGCATCCGTCACGCTACCCGCCAGGGAGCCGCCGGCGCCGTCACGGGTGCCCAGGAGGTCGAAGGACGTGCGGGGATTGGCGATTGACCCCGTCAGGAGGATATTGAGGTTTAGGGTGTCGCCAGGGGTGAGGTTGAGGCCCAGCTTACCCGCTTGGCCGGCCAGTTTGTCCAGAGCGGAAAGGGCGGTGCCGGTGACGATGTTTCCCTCAATCATCTGCCGGGGGATGGCGGCGCGCAACGTGAAGTTCATATCCGTGTTTAGCCCGCTGGTTCCGGCCATCTGCATACCAATGCCCGCCAGGCGGAAGTCGAAGGGATCAACGGTCACGTTCCCATTTTCCACTTGAAAGGGAGCGATGATGTTGCGCAGCGTGGCATTGTTCTTGAGCTCGTTCACGTTGAGGGCGTTGCCGATAACCTGAAGCGGCTTGAAGGCGGCGATGTTGGCTTCCGCCGTCCGCAACAGGCCCTTAGCGTTGATGCTCTTCAGGTCTGGGAACAAGTCCTGGCCGAGTTTTCCATCCAATACCAATTGACTGCTAAAAGTCCCCGAGATAAATTTTCCGACCGGAGCCAACAACGCGAAGGTATTGAGCGAACTGAAGGCCTGCCCAAAGTCCAGGTTGCGCAAATCGTAGGAAAAGCGGAAGCCCGGTGCGTCGCCCTCCGCAGTGTCATAGGCCCCGGTGAAGCCCATCGCGCCCCCCAGCAAGTTGGCGTTTCCGTCCTCGATCACCACGGCACCGTCCCGGATGCGCAGTACGCCGTTGACTTGATTCATGGTCAGGTCAGTATACTGCACCCGGTCGGCGGCCAGGTTAACCGTCAGGTTGATGTTGCGGGGGACGGGAATGGGGGCGGTCTCCGCAGGTGCGGTGGAAGTGCCCGCGGGTGCCGGGGCGGCTTCCCCCTCTGCCATGAAATCGCTCACGTTGAAATAGCCGGAGCGTACTGATAGATTGCCCGTCAGAATACCGTCGGCAAAGCTGTAGTCAAAGAGGTTGTTTATGGTACCGGAAGCATTGAAGGTACTCTGCTCGAGGGTAGCGGCGGCACTCTGGATGTCGAGGCGATTGGGCCGGATATTACCGACCACCTTAAGGTCACTCGGGCGGTAGTCGCCGTATGCGAGTTGCTGAATCTCGGCATCGACGTCGAAGTCGAAGCGGTCAAAGATTGCTTCTTCCAGACCGTCAGCCGGGGTGGGACTCGCATTCAATTCGGCTGGGCTGGCGGGGCCGGAAGCCACCTCCTCGGTCATCCACTCGTCGGCGTCGAAAAAGTTGGACCGCATCGTGAGGCTGCCCCGCATAGTCTGGTCGGCGCTAAAGTAAGCCAGGATGTTGCTGATCTGTGCGGTGGCAGAGATGTCGCTGCGGCCCAGGGTAGCCGTAAACTGGCGTAAATCCACGTTTTGGGGGGTGAAGTCCGCGCTGGCCTGGGCAATCCGTACGGAGGGCGTGCCGGCTGCGGTGTAGACTAAGTTGCTCACCAGGAGGTCGCCGGCCAGATTGACGTCGGCGTACTTGCCAGCGTCAAGCGCGCTCTGCCGTACGTTCTCCATCGTAATGTCCGCTACGATGCGGCCCGCCAGCTCGCTAACACCTTCCAGAGGAATGGCCGAAGCCCATTTCGCCAGGTCCAGAGTGCCCTGCAGGCGAGCATCGACATTTGGGTCGGAGAGGGGCGTGGCCAGGCGGAAGCGGCCGGAGAACGGGTCGCCGCCCAGGTTGAAGTTGAACCGGGGCAGCGCTACTACGATTTGATTTAAATCGGCAGCGGGACTATTGACGTCCAGGGCCGCATCGATGCCGGTAATGCCTACCGGTCGGCCGGGGTACTGAACGCTGCCGTTGGTCACGTCGCTTTTCACGGTAAAGGCCGGGTAAAGCTCGCGTTCCCCATTGTAGGTGCCCTTTACCACGCCGGCAAGGGTGAAGGTTCCACCGGTTTGTACGCGCTCGAAGCCTTCCGTGTACGCCGCCGGTAGGATGCTCCAAAGCTGGCGGAAGTCATTTGCCGGAGCGCCGTAGGTCAGGTCAAGCAAAATATCGTCGTTCTCCTCCAGATCGATGCTGCCGCCAAATTCCAGGGCCAGCGCATTCAGAAGGAACTGGTTGTCTTTGAACGTATACCTCAGGTTGTCGGCGTCGATGTTCACCACCGCGTCGGCGACGAGCTCTACCTCGTTGAGGTAGGTGAGTCCTCCCTGGCCGAAGGTAAAGGCAGCCGCTTCCGCGTGGGTGTCGACGTCAAAAACGGATGCCGTGAAGTCACCATCACCGGTAGCGTCGAGGCCAGTGAGTTTCACGTAGGTTTCGGTGGTGCGGTCGTCGTAAACCAGGCTGCCGTCGTTTATCTCGAAGTGATCCAGGGCGATGAGCACGTTACTTTCCGGACTCGGCTCGGCACCTGCGTCCGCGCCCGCAGTTTCCGGAACGATCAGGTAGTTGGCCAATTCGCCACTTAGGACCAGGAGATTAATGGCGGGCGCATCCAGGGTGACGGCGTCGATCTCATAGTTGCCCCCACCGGCGACGACGGACCAAAAACCTAGGTCAACCCGCGCCTGCTTGCCAGTTACCAGCGGAAGTCCGGCAAAGGTATCTACGCCAATAACCTGATAGTCGTCGACCGTCAGGGTGACGTCGGGAAAGCTACGCAGAAAACTGACGTTGGCGTCGGCAAAATCTACCTTAGCGTTGACGGCGGAATTAATGCCCGTTTTGGTGCGGGCGATGATTTCATCCTTGAACAGGGCAGGTGCAACGAGAAGGAAGACGAATAGGAGTACAACAAGGGCAAGAAAACCGATGAGTATACGCTTGACAACTTTCATAAGAGTAATTTTCTTGAAAACAGCTTTGCCGGGTGGGTGGTTGGGCTCCATCTTTGCAGGAAGGGCCGATTGTCCGATGTTTTAACAGCCAAGTGGTAGATTAGATAACTTTGCTCCACCGCTTCCACACCTAATTCATTTACGGTCTCTCCCGTTTCACCGAACCCAGAAATATGACTGCCGCCGGCATCGAGTATACTTTGCTCAACACCCAGGAACACCTGGAAGCTTTCCACCAGGAACACCGCGACATTGACTGGATGGGCTTCGACACGGAGTTCATCGGCGAAAAACGCTACCACACCCTGTTGTGCCTGATCCAGGTCAGCAGTGTGCATGGCTACTTCCTAATTGACCCAATCGCCATCGACGATCTTCAACCGTTTCTTCAGCTTATACAGGATCCTAACATTGTTAAGATAACCCACGCTGGCGACAACGACTATCGCCTGCTCTTTCGCGCTTACAGCATTACGCCAGCCAATGTATTTGACACTCAGGTAGCCGCCAGCTTCATCGGCCACCGGTATCCGACCAGTTTCGCTCGCCTAGTGGAAGCCGAGGTGGGCGTTAAACTCGGCAAGGGCTACGCCGTCACCGACTGGTCCCGCCGGCCCATGAGCGAGAAACAGATCAAGTATGCGCTGTACGACGTGGTCTATTTGCGGGAGCTCTACGATACCATCACGACAAAATTAACTGAGAATTCTCGCCTTTCCTGGGCCCTCGAGGAGTGTGCCCTGATGGCCGACCCCGAGGCTTACTACCGCGACCCAAATCACGAATTACTCAACAGCAACATCGCCCGGTCCAGCCGCACGAAGGATCGGGTGTTCCTACTGCGCCTGTACGAATGGCGACGCGCCCTTGCGGAAGAGAAAAACTACAGCAAGGAGATGATCCTACCCAGCAAGATCATCAGCCAGCTGGTGCGCGGGGTGCGGGGCGGTAAGGAGTCCATGCAGGAAAATCGCCGACTGCCGGGGAAGACGATCAGCCGCTACGGCGATATGTTCGTGAGCTTCTACAACGACACCGCCACCCCCGAGGAGCTGGAGGTAGTCAACCAAATTCAACGCAGCAGCCAGGAGGACGAGGACGACGATATGATCATCGAACTGTTGTACCTGCTGATGAAATACCGGGCCGGAGAGTCCGACATCAGCCACGCCCTCGTTATGCCGCGCAACGCCATCCGCCGCATGAAGCAGGACGAGTCTGTCCGCAAGGCCATCCTAGGCTCTGGGTGGCGGCGCGAACTGCTCGGGGAGGACTTCGTGGGTTGGCTTAGTAACTTCGATCATCTCGCCATGCGTATCGAAGGAGGGCGGATCAGCCTAACGGCTAAGGACGTTCCAGCCCCTGGAAAATAGCCAACAGCTTCGACGCTTCGGCCTCCCAGCAGAGTACTTCGCCGGCACCTTGACAAGCGTCACGGAGGCGTTCGTACTTTAGAGGATTGTCCATTAATGCCTGGATGAGCTCGGCAAGCGCCGGTGCCGAGAGTGCTGGCAGGAGCGCGAAGCAGTGGTGCGCGTCGTTGATTGCGCGGTACTCGGGATAGTCCATCTGCACACTGGGGAGGCCGGCTTGCACGTAGTCTAATGCCTTATTCGCTAGGCTATAGTAATAGCTCGCACTATCGCCCGCTAACAGGTTGATTCCAAGCCAGGCACGTCGCGTTAACTCGGGGAGTTCTGCAGGAGGAACAAACCCCACGAACCACACTCGGTCGTTTACCGAGAGTGCGTGGGCTAGTGATTCTAAGTCACTCCGTCCAGGCCCGTCTCCAATGATCCATAATTTAATCGTAGGCAGGTAGGTGAGGGCCGTGATGGCAAATTCCAGGCCTCTTCCCGGATTCAGCATACCCTGATAGACAATTACTCCTTCAGAAGTTTCTGATTTTAATACTTGTTGTCGATAAGGAAGGTTACGTACTACGCTGAAGGGTACTCCATAGTCCGCACTCATTCGCTGGCCGATCACCGGCGCCACGGTATACCGAGCATCTGTTTGCGGAACTAGTACCCGGCCGAGGGTGCGCCAGGCCCGTCGGATTGCCGGCCGCTCGCACACTTCCGGGGTTTCACTGAACCATTCGTGCGCGTCAAGGGCGAGCCGAGCCGAACCGCGGGTCAGGAAATAGCCCGCGAGCAGGGTGTCCAGATCGACCGAGCAGATCACTTCATATTCCCAGCGGCGCAACTCGTGCCAGAGGCGGAGATTGAACTCGACGTAAAATCGCTTCCCGGTGTGGTAGCGACACCGGAGCCGGTGCTGGCGGTAGGGGCGGGGCGGCAGGGTGGGGCTTTCAGGCAGCAGGCGGCCGACTAGGGCCACCTCGTGGCCCGCCCCCTGGAGAGTGGTGCAGATGCGGTCCATGCGCTGATCGTGGGACAAGTCGTTGGTGACCGTACAGATAATTTTCACGGCAGGCGTAGGTTGTCCCCGTCCCTGAGGAGCAGCCCTTCATTTAGGAGGGCTTGTAAGGCGTCGGCGACCTCCCGCGCCGGCAGGCGGCCGAAGGTCGATACCGCCTGCGGCAAAGTAATTGTGCCTCCGTCGGTTAATAGGTTCAACATACGCTCGTAGACTTGCCGGGTATTGGGGATCTCCACCTTCCTTTTGCGGCACACGTCGCACATGCCACACTCGGGCGCTTCGGCTTCCCCGAAATACTGCAGCAGTTGTTGCGAGCGGCAGTGGGTATCGCCTTCACAATAGGCAATCATGGTATCAATCCGGTGCCGGGCCCCGGCCTTCAGGTTCCGGTAGCGCTGCTCGTCGATGTGGAGGTTGTCTGGATCGATTCGCTCCTCTACGAAGACCAGTTGTGGGCCGTTTTTCTCGGGGGTGTACGATAGGATACCCTCCGCGTGCATGATGCGTAGCGTGCGCTGCAGTTCTTCCGTCGTGATGTTCAGGAAGTTGGCCAGGGAGCCCTCGCGTACTTGTACTGGGTTAAGGAAGGCCCCCTGGGTAGTCCGTAGGACCGATTTGACGAGCTTATCCACTTTCGGGTGCTTGATTTGGTAGTCATAAAGCTGCTCCTTAGTGACGACAAACTGTACGGTAGCGGCCTGCTGCACGGGATCTGTCAAAAGAATGTAGCCCGCCTGCTCGAGCGCCTTCAATCCGCTGTATGCCTGTCGCACGTCGAAGCCAAAGGTCTTCGCAAAGCGGGCGAGGTCGAAATCGTACGCGTCCCCCTGCCCCCCGCCGACGGCCAGTTGTAGATAGCTGCCGAGGGCGCGGTACATGCGCTTGATTTCCAGCATCGGCGGGTAGCTGTACGCCCAGTGGCGGATCAACCGCTCTGCGTCGGTTGGGTGATAGAGCATGACCCCATAGCTGGGGCGCCCGTCGCGCCCGCCCCGACCGGCTTCCTGGAAGTAGGCTTCCGGACTGTCCGGAGGTCCATAATGAATGACCGTCCGCACATCCGGTTTATCAATGCCCATGCCAAAGGCATTGGTGGCCACGATGACCCGCACCTTACCTGCAAGCCAGTCGGCCTGGCGCTGGTCCTTTTCGGTAGCCTCCAGTCCGGCGTGGTAAGCTGCCGCGGCAATGCCTCGCCGACTGAGCTTATGGGCGATCTCTTTGGTCAGTCCCCGGCTGCGGACGTAGACGAGGCTGGTGCCGGCCACGCCGTCCAGTACCTCCACCAGTTGCCCTTCCTTCCCCGGCGGGCGGCGGACGATGTACGCAAGGTTTTCCCGCGCAAAACTCTGCTGGTAGACGTTACTTCCGCTTCGAAAGGCGAGCTTTTCCTGAATATCCTGCACGACCTCGGGGGTAGCGGTGGCCGTGACCGCGATGAAGGGAGCGTCAGGAGCTAAGTTGCGCAACTCGGCAATCCGCAGGTAGGGCGGGCGGAAATCATAGCCCCACTGGCTGATGCAGTGGGCTTCGTCGACCGCCACCAGGGCCACCCGCATGCGGGCGATGCGGGCGCGCGCCAAGTCGGTCAGTAGGCGTTCCGGACTTAGGTACAACAGTTTAGTGTTGCCGTAAACGGCGTTGTCGAGAATACGGTCGATGTCGCTACTCCGCATGCCACTGTACACCGCATCGGCGATGATACCCCGCTCCCGCAGTTGCCGCACCTGGTCTTTCATCAGCGCGATCAGCGGCGACACCACCAAGGTAACCCCCTCCCGCGCCAGGGCCGGGATCTGGAAGCAGAGGCTCTTTCCCCCACCCGTGGGCAGCAGCGCCAGGGTGTCTTTTCCTCCCATGACGCTCTGAATGATCTCCGCCTGTAGGGGGCGAAACGTGGGGTAATTCCAGTACTGCTGAAGGAGTTGTTCGGGAGTGGACATGGGGCGGGATCGCAGGTGTAATATAGATCACGCTACCCGCTACCACTTCCGCCGTTCCAGGCTTAGGACGGTAAGCAAGACGAAGAAGGCCGTCAGACTCAAAAAATAGACCACGTCCCGGCTGTCAATAAGGCCCCGGCCCAGGCTAAAGAAGTGCTCCTGCATGCCAAGGGCACCGATAAAGGTGTCGCCGTTGCCGTAAAAGACCGGCAGGCTAGCCAGGTAGTCGAAGCCGAAGTAGCACCAAAAGGTGATCGCTAGGGCCAGCAGGAAACTCACGATCTGGTTGGTCGTGAGCGAACTGGCGAAGAGCCCGATGGCCACGAAGGCCATACTCAGAAACAATAAACCTAAGTAACTGCCTATGGTACCCCCCGCATCGATGTTCCCTACGGGTTCCCCCAGTTGATATATGCTGTAGTAGTAGAGCAAGGTGGGCAGCAGCGCGATTACCACAAGCAACAGACAGGCTAAGAATTTACCCAATACTATCTCAATGTCCCGCAAGGGGCGGGTGACCAGTAACTCGATGGCGCCTGACTGCCGCTCTTCGGCGAAGGCCCGCATGGTGATGGCGGGTATGATAAAGAGCAACACGTTAGGCGCCAGGGAAAAGAAGGGGCCTAACGTGGCGTAGCCGTAGTTCAGCAAGCTCGTGTCCGGAAACACGAATAGAAAGAGCCCCATCACAACCAAAAAGACACCGATGACCACGTAGCCGATCAGGCTCGCGAAAAACGCGTTGATCTCCTTGCGAAAAATAGCGATCATCTAGCGGTTAGCTTGGGGCGGCGGGATCAGCAGGGGGTGGCGTTCGTTGTATACCGAAAGCGCGCGCAACACCTTCTTTTCTTCCTGCGATGGCGTACGCTCGAGGGCGGACACCAGGTCGCCTTCCTCTGCCACCAGGCGCATAATGGTCGCCTGATCGAGCGGGAACCGCCTGCCGGTCCGCATATCGACGATTCGGCGCAGTTGGTTTTGCCGATCCCGCTCCACATACCCTTCCCGAAAGGGCTGCCCATTGACGGGGTTGTACGCCCGCATGAGGTGGCGGGTTTGTATAACCGTATCGTACTGCATGGTACTAAACGTACCCAAGATCCGGAGCCCGGCGAACTCATAAAAGTCACGATCGGAAGCCTTGCGGACGAAGACGTAGGGCAGGCCATCCAAACTAATGGCGTACGGTTCGGAGAGGGATCCGTTCTTGAAGGTGAATCCCTGCACCTGCACGCGAAAATCCTCGGCTAACTGCACCATCTCCCCGTCAATGCCGCTCCAGTCCACATCCGGGCGATTACTGAGCAGGGCGGCGTGACTCAGGTACACCCCATCGGTGAAGCGAAAGTTTTCATTCACCGGTACGCGGGACTGAGCGGTCAGCCAGAGGGGAAGCAGCAGCAGGATCCATTTCATCACGGCCTAAAGGTAAAACTTATCCGGCGGCGGTTAGGGCGCGGAATACTTCTTCCACACTTACCTCCTCCAGGCTCAGGCCCATCAGGACCAGGTCGTGGGTAATGGCGTAGCGAAAGATTTCCGGCCGCGGATCCGCATGCCCCAGTAACCGTAAGCGGTAGGTGCATGGCTGTTTGCCGGGTATAATACTGCTCACGCCAGGAATACGCAGCAATTGTTCGACCGGGACCTCCCGACTAAATTCCACCACCAACGACCGTTCGCCACTCAGTCGTTCCTGGAGCCGTTCAATCGGATCGTCGGCGACAAGTTTGCCCCGGTCGATGATGATCACCCGGTCGCAGATGGCCTGTACCTCCTGCATGATGTGGGTGCTGAAGATCACGGTTTTTTCTTCCCCCAACTTCCGGATCAGCTGCCGAATCTCGGCGAGTTGGTTTGGGTCCAAGCCGCTCGTCGGCTCATCCAGGATAAGCACCTGGGGATCGTGCAGCATGGCCTGGGCCAGCCCCACGCGCTGGCGGTAGCCTTTCGATAGCGCGCCAATATTCTTATGGGATTCGCGGCCCAGCCCGGTAAGTTCAATGAGTTCCTCAATGCGCATCTTGGGCTGCCGCACTCCATTAGCGGCCGCAGCGAACCGCAGGTACTCCCGGACGTACATGTCCTTGTACAGCGGGTTGTGCTCGGGCAGATAACCCACGAGTCGCCGGACGGCCAGGCTATCGGAGGCCACATCATGTCCACAGACCTGAGCGCTGCCGGACGTCTGGCTGAGGTAGCAGGTCAAGATTTTCATCGTGGTGGTCTTGCCCGCCCCGTTCGGACCAAGAAAGCCCAGTACTTCTCCCGGGGCGGCGGAAAAGCTGATCCCGTCAAGGGCCCGTTGACCGCCGTAAACTTTGGCAAGATCCTGCACGATCACTGACATTGGCAACATGATTTAGCGCTACTAACGCGTGATTAAGGGGGAAGGTGTGCCGACGTGTTATTAAGACGGTCAGCAGTCTTAGTAACCAATGTGGAAGAGCGCATCGCCCTGGCTGACCACCGCCGCATTGTTGTGCCCAATGATGAAACCACTGCGTGGCGAAAGAATGCGCTTGTTGGGCCGCACCCCGTGGGGATCGTGGATGATGCCGATGGGTTCGCTCTTGCGCACGGGAAAGCCACTGCGCTTCGTCCACTGGAAAAGTCCGGCCCGCCCGGCCCGCACCCAGCTGCTGGCCGATACCCGCACCGGCTCCCGCGGAAAGTCGTCGCGCGGCGGGAAGAGCATTTCCCGGGCAGCCAGCAGCCGGCGAATGCCCATTAGGCCTTCGTGAATACTGTGGCCGTCGTACCGCAGGTTCTCCCCCCCCTCGAAGGTGAGTACGCTGAGCCCGAGGGACTTGTGGGCGGAGCGGCGCAGCGACCTAATCGGGGCCTTGGAGGATAGGATGATTGGCGGATTAAACTGAAGCGCGGCCTCTAGGGCGCCGGCATCGTCGGGGGAGTACCGCAGCTGGGGGTAATTAAACACGCCACGACCGCCCGTGTGAAAGTCGACCGCCAGATCGCAGTGCGCCAGCAAGTTCTTACTCAGGCCATGGGCGATGCGGCTGGCCAAGGAGCCGGTGGCGTTGCCCGGGAAGCTCCGGTTGACGTCCTTCCCGTCGGGGACGTCCCGGCTAAAGGAGTTAAACCCAAACACATTGAGCAGAGGAACCACAACCACGGTGCCGGCCGTGATGCGCTCAAACACCCTTTGCCGAATGCCGAGCCGAAGGATTTCTACTCCGTTGATCTCGTCGCCGTGCACCCCCCCAATGAAGAGGATGATGGGCCCCGGTTGGTAACTGCGGAATACATGCGCGCGGATGGATACCGGATTGCCACTCGGCAACTGGCCGGCTACCAGTTCGACCGTACCGGACTGCCCGGGGTAAAATTCGCCATTTGCCAGTACCAGGGGGGAAATATCGCTCATAACTTAGCTGCTGCGTAACGCATGATGGCCCCGGCAATATCTACCCGTGTAGCCCCCTCGATGCCTTCCAGTCCCGGACTGGCATTGACCTCCATGATCAGGGGGCCGCGTTTACTGGAAATAAGGTCGATACCAGCCACCTCCACGCCAATGATTGCGGCGGTGCGCATGACCAGCGTCCTGTCTTCTGCGGATAAATCAATCGAAGTGGCCGAAGCCCCCCGGTGAATGTTAGCTCGAAACTCCCCGGGGGCGGCTTTACGCTCCATCGCCGCAACAATCTGGTCCCCCACCACGAAGGCCCGAATATCACATCCGTTACTCTCCCGAATGTATTCCTGCAGAAGGATGCGGTCCTGCAGTTGCAAAAAGCCGTCGACGAGCCGCTCCAGTTGGTACAGGTTATGGGCCAGAGCTACCCCCACGCCGTGCGTACTTTCAAGGAGTTTGACCACGATGGGAAAGGGACCCATGCCCCGCGCCGCCCGCTTCGCCTCGTAGGCCGAAAAACAGAGTACCGTGTGCGGCACGTCGATCCCCGCTGCGGTCAGTTTTTGCAGGCAGCTCATTTTATCCCGCGCCAGCAGTAGGGCGTCGGCCGAGAGAATGTGAGGCACGCTAAGGGCGTCGAGTTGGCGGATGATCGCGACCCCCCGGTGGGTGACGTTCGCTCCGATGCGGGGTATGGCTACCTCCGGTAGTTCCAGCGGGGCTCCGTGATAAAGAATGGAGCTTTTTTCCCCGTACAGCGCGGGGCTACACTGCGCGTGGTCAATGACCTCCGTCTGGTGACCCTGGGACAAACCGGCTTCCACCAGGCGTCGGGTACTGTACAGGTTGGGCCCGCGGGAAAAAACGGTGATCCGCATGGCGGCAAAGGTAAGCGGGTGTATTGATTTAACCCCGTCGCTCGCCGGCAATCGCTTCCCGGGCACCCGCGCCCGCGCCAAGCTGTACCTTTCGGCATGCGTAGTCTCACCCCCGCTAGCTATTATGAAGCGCGTGACCGCCCCGCTTTACTGGACGTACGCAGCCCCGGTGAATATGCGGCCGGCCACGCGCCCGGTGCCATCAACCTGCCCCTTTTCGACGACGCCGAACGGGCCGAGGTAGGCACGCTGTATAAGCGGGTCAGTGCGGACGAGGCTCTCTTACGTGGCTTAGAGATTGCCGGCAGCAAGATGCGGTGCCTGGTCGAGGAAGCGCGCACCGCGGCACCCAACGGCCAGGCGGTTGTTCAGTGCTGGCGGGGCGGGCAACGGAGTGCCAGCGTTGCGATGCTGTTAGAGCGGGCTGGTATGACGGTGCAGCAACTAGTGGGTGGATATAAGGCCTACCGCGTCTACGTGCGGGAATGGCTCGGGCAGCCCCACCACCCCCTGCGGGTGCTGAGTGGTCCCACTGGTTCTGGCAAAACGTCGGTGCTGCGGGCCATGCGCGCACGGGGCGCCGCGGTGGTTGACCTGGAAGATCTGGCCAATCACAAGGGCTCGTCCTTCGGGTCGCTCGGGGAAGCGCCGCAGCCCTCCACCGAGGAGTTCGAAAACCTCCTGTTTGGCGCACTCCACGCCGTTCCCCCCGGCACTACGGTGTGGCTGGAAGACGAAAGCCGGATGATCGGTACCGTCTGCCAGCCGGAGACGTTCTACGAGCGGCTCGTATCCGCCCCGGCGGTAGAATTGGTGCAGCCTACCGATTGGCGCGTGAGTAACCTCGTGGAAGACTACGCCGGGTACCCCATGGAGGGCCTGCGTGCGGCCTTTGTCCGCCTCCGCAAAAAACTGGGAAGCAACCACCTGCAGACCGCCCTTGCCGCCCTCGACCGGCTGGACGCCGAGGAGGCTTGCCGCATCGCTTTGGTTTACTACGACAAGTCCTACGCGCATTACGCTAGCAGGAAGCCCGTCAGTCAACTGGTGCGCCTGGAGGCCAGGGAGCGCGACCGGGCCGTAATTGCTCACCAGCTCCTGCAATTGCCATGAATCGACTGGTCGACTACATCAACGCGCTGGTGCGCGGGCTTGGTCGCGCTGCCGGGCTGCTTAACCTCGGGTTGATCGTACTCGTGGTGGTGGACGTCCTCCTGCGATGGAGCTTTTCCCAGACCGCCGCCTGGGTGATTGAACTAGAGTGGCACCTGTTTGCCGTGATCTTCCTACTCGGTATCCCGTATGCGTTGCAGCAGGACCGCCACGTGCGGGTCGACTTATTTTATGAGAACTTCAGCGGGCGGGATAAACGCCTCGTGAACGTCTTTGGTACGCTGATCTTCCTACTACCCTGGGCAGCAGTGCTCTTCTTCACGAGTTGGGGCTATGCCGCCGAGGCCTGGCGGGCGGGGGAGGGGAGTCCCAACCCCAACGGCATTCCCTATTTCTTTCCCATCAAGGCCGTTATACCCTTCGCTGCGGCCCTCCTGTTGCTACAGGGGGTAGCCACGGGCTGGACCGCCTACCAAAAACCCACCGCATGAGCCTGGCCGTGCTTGCGCTAATCTTGTTTGTTAGCATTTTCTTGCTCGTGCTTTATGGCTATCCGGTGGCCTTTACGCTGGGCGGCTTGAGTCTACTCTACGCCTGCTGCTTTCTCGAACCTAGGGTGCTGACGCTGCTGCCCAATCGGGTGATGGGAGTAATGGACAACGCCGTGCTGCTGGCCGTTCCCCTCTTCGTATTTATGGGGATCATGCTGGAGAAGAGTGGGCTGGCGGAGCGGATGCTCAACAGCATGGCAAGTTTATTCGGCTCCGTGCGTGGGGGCATGGCGGTGTCGGTGGTGGTGGTGGGGGCGCTGCTGGCCGCCTCGACCGGGATCGTGGGGGCAACGGTCATTACCATGGGCCTCATCAGCCTACCCCCCATGCTGCGGCAAGGTTATCCCCCGACGGTGGCTACGGGCGTCATCGCGGCTTCGGGTACGTTAGGGCAAATAATTCCTCCCTCGGTGGTGCTCATTTTGCTGGGTAGTGTGCTGCAGGTTAGTGTCGGTGCCTTGTTTCGCGCCGCGCTGTATCCCAGTATTTTATTGGTGCTTGCGTATATCGCTTACATCTTATTACTTGGGGTAATCCGTCCACGCACTTTTCCGCTTCCGAAAGACAGCCAAAAGCGCTGGACTAAAGTGCTCCTAATTAACACATTGCATAGTTTACTTCTACCACTGCTGCTGATCATGGCGGTGTTGGGTAGTATTCTAGCGGGTATTGCCTCACCAACGGAAGCAGCCGGGGTCGGTGCCGCTGGTGCCATGGTACTTACCGCAAGTCAGGGCCGCCTGACGTGGGCGGTCACCCGGGAGGTGTGCCGCGATACGACCCACCTGACCAGCATGGTCTTCATGATCCTACTGGGTGCGACGACTTTTTCGCTGGTCTTCCGGGAACTTGGGGGCGACCGTTTTCTGGTGGCGCTGATTGAGCGCCACGACCTGCCGGAGTATCAGTTTCTTGCCCTGGTTATGGTCGTGGTGTTCGTAGCCGGCTTCTTCATCGACTTCATCGAGATTGTATTCATTATCGTCCCGGTGGTCACGCCGGTCTTTGTGGCGTACGGCACCGACCTCATCTGGCTGGGGATTTTGTTTGGTATCAATTTGCAGACGAGTTTCCTCTCGCCACCGTTTGGCTTCGCGCTGTTTTACCTGAAAGGCGTGGCTCCTCCGGAGGTGACTACTGGGCACCTTTATCGGGGGATCGTACCATTCCTTCTCATCCAGTTAGTCCTGCTGGCAATCGTCATTTTCTTTCCCCACTGGCTGGGTATCTAATCGTTGCCCGCGCGGTTAAGTGATGGGCTCAATCGGATTTTTTGGCACGGCAAAATTAACGTCGACCTCATTATCGTCGACAATCAGACACAGCACGGCGGCCAGGGCGAAGGAAACAGCACCGATCAGTAGGGCGTTGATGGGGACGTTGCCGAAGAAGTTGCGCAAAATGAAGCCCAGCAGGCCGGCCGCCACGATCTGAGGAATGACGATGAAGAAATTGAAGACCCCCATATAGTAGCCCATCTTATCTGCCGGTAAAATACTGGAAATGATGGCGTAGGGCATGGATAAGATGCTCGCCCAGGCGATACCCACCCCAATCATGGAAACCAGCAGCAGGTTGGGGTCGCTGATAAAGTAGACCGAAGCCAAGCCCAACCCGCCGCAGAGGAGGGCTAGCAGGTGGGTCAAGCGGCGGTTTAATTGACGGGCAATGACCGGCAGCAGGAAAGCTACCAGGGCGGCCACGCCGTTGTAAACGGCAAAGCAGATGCCGACCCAATCCGCCCCCTCATTGTACACCGCGGAATCGGAATCGGTAGTGCCGTATACGTGGCTGGTCACCGCCGAAGTCATGTAGATCCACATGGAGAACAGCGCAAACCAGGAGAAGAACTGGACGGCGGACAACTGCACCATGGTCTTGGGCATTTTGAAGATCCCCCGGAAGGACTCTATAATGCCATCATAAATGCCCTCGGCTGCGTTGTCCTCCTTAAGCTTCGCGATATCGTCGGGCGGGTACTCCTTCGTCCGAAATACCGTCCACATGACCGCGCAGAAGTAGGCGATGCCGCCGAGGTAAAAGGACCACCGCACGGAGTCCGGAATGCTGCCCGGGGCGGCGGTGTTTTCTAGGCCGAACCAGTTGGTGAACATCCAGGGCAGAGCGGAGGCAATGACCGCTCCGGTCCCGATGAAGAAAGACTGCATGGCGAAGCCGCTGGTCCGCTGTTCGTTGGGCAGCATATCGCCGACGAATGCCCGGAAGGGTTCCATGCTGATGTTAATCGACGCGTCCAGCAACCAGAGCATCAGGACCGCCATCCATAGGGCGGTGCTGTTGGGCATCGCGAAGAGCGCCAGGGTAGCCAACAGGGCACCGACGGCAAAGAAGGGACGGCGACGGCCCCACTTCTCGCTCCAGGTACGGTCGCTGTAGTAACCAATGATGGGTTGCACGAGCAGGCCGGTGGCGGGGGCGGCAAGCCAGAGGATGGGCAGCTCGTCCTGCGAGGCTCCGAGGGTCTCAAAGATCCGGCTTACGTTGGCGTTCTGAAGGGCGAAACCAAACTGGATACCCAGGAATCCGAAACTCATGTTCCAGATTTCCCGGAAGCTAAGACGGGGCTTGTAGGAGCCGATAGAGATTTGTGCCATGTTCGTGATAAGCTTGGGAGCCAAGATAGGCTTAGCCGTTCCATTTTCTGAAAATTTCGGGGAGGCCATCTGCGCCTCGCAACTACCGCTCGCGGGGGAAGCTCGTATCTTCACCCGCCCAAACTCCACACCGACTTATGGCAACTCTCCCTACTTCCCGCCTCTCCGACCGCGTGCAACACATGGAAGAATCCGCTACGCTCCGGATGGCCCAGCTGGGCCGGGAAGTGCAGGCAAAAGGTTTCGATGTCATCAGCCTGAGCCTGGGCGAACCCGACTTCGACACCCCGGAGCACATAAAGGAGGCTGCTAAACGGGCGCTCGACGCCGGGCATACCAAGTACACGCCGGTTCCGGGAATTCCGGAGCTACGCCAGGCCATCTCCGACAAGTTCAGACGCGAGAACAACCTACACTACACCCCCTCCCAGATCGTAGTCAGTACCGGTGCCAAGCAGAGCATCGCCAACGTGTGCTACGCGCTGCTTAATGCAGGAGACGAGGCCATCATTTTGGCTCCCTTCTGGGTCAGTTATTCCGCTATGGTGGAGGTTGCTGGCGGTAAGTCGGTCATTGTCGGGGCCGGCATCGAGAACGACTTTAAAGTCACCCCGGACGTAATCGCCGCAGCTATAACGGATCGCACCAAGTTTATCCTTTTCTCGTCGCCCTGCAATCCCACCGGTTCCGTTTTCACCCAGGAGGAACTTGGCGCGATCGCAAAAATGCTGGTAGATTATCCGGACGTATACGTCGTGTCGGATGAGATCTACGAACACATCAACTTCACGGGCAAACACGCCAGCATCGGCACCTTCCCCGAAGTAAAGGACCGGACCATTACCGTCAATGGATTTTCTAAGGGCTTTGCCATGACTGGCTGGCGCCTGGGCTATCTCGGTGCCCCCCAGGACGTGGCCGACGCCTGCAACAAACTGCAGGGACAGAGCACCAGTGGGGCCAACAGCATCGCCCAGTACGCCGGGGCCCACGCCCTCAACAGCGACCTGGAGCCGACCCGCAAAATGAAGGAGGCCTTTGCCCGCCGGCGGGAGCTCGTCATCGAAGGGCTGGAGAAGATCGAGGGACTTAAGGTCAACCGTCCCCAGGGTGCCTTTTACATCTTCCCCGACGTGAGCGCCTTCTTCGGCAAGTCAAGTGGAGACTATCACATCGACAATGCCGACGACCTAGCGGAGTACCTGCTCCTGAACGCCCACGTGGCTACGGTAACCGGAGATGCCTTCGGCGCTCCGACCTGCCTACGCATCAGTTACGCCGCCAGTGAGGAACAGCTTACGCAGGCCGTGGACCGCATTGCGGAGGCGCTCCGGGCCCTACAGTAAATGCTAGTATCCAGCCACGTCATCGTCGGGATTCCGAGGGTCAGCCGCGGCCTGTAGGGTTCCGTCGGGCAACACCTGAATCGCCTTGATCACGGCCATGCTGTTCACTTCACGAAACTGATAACCCAGAGCCGCAAGACTGTCCTGAACGCCGCTGCCGAGTGCATCGCTTTCGTAAAGGATCTGGTCCGGCAACCACTGATGGTGGAAGCGGGGGGCGTTGACCGCCTCGGGCAAGGACAGGCCATACTCCGCTACGTTCAGGAACACCTGCAACACGGCCGTAATGATTGTAGAACCCCCTGGCGCCCCGAGTACCAGGAACAACTCCCCGTCCTTTTCCACGATCGTAGGGGTCATGCTGGAAAGCATGCGCTTGCCCGGTTGGATCGCGTTGGCATCGTTGCCCACCAGCCCAAACATATTCGGGACACCGGGCTTGGCACTGAAGTCATCCATTTCGTTGTTGAGAAAGAAGCCCCCGCCGTCCACCATGACCTTGCTGCCGAAGTTGCCGTTTAGGGTCGTGGTGATGGATACCGCATTACCGAAGCTGTCGACAATACTGATGTGGGTGGTCTCAAAGTTTTCCTTCATGGCCATCTGCCCCGCCACGATCTGGGTACTGGTGCCGGCGGTGTCAGCGCGGAAGTCCGCCATGCGCTGCCGCAGGTAGGAGTCACTGAGCAGGGAATCGACGGGAACGTCGTAGTAGTCAGCATCTCCCAAGTACTCCGCCCGGTCGGCGTAGGCGCGCCGCATCGCCTCCACGATCACCTGGACGGAGCGGGTGCGCTGGAAGCCATACTCAGGGAGCGGATAGTCCTCCAGCATCTCCGTCATTTGAGCCAGCGCGATGCCCCCACTGCTGCTGGGCGGCATGGAAATCAGACGGTACGCGTGAAAGTCCTTCGTGATTGGGTCCTCCCACTTGGGTTCGTAGGCCAGGAGATCTTCTTTGGTAATGAGTCCCCCGCCGCTTTCCATTTCCGCGACGAGAAGGCGAGCGGTTTCTCCTTGGTAAAACCCCGCGCGGCCCTCATTTTGGATGCGGGTGAGGGTAGCGGCCAGGTCGGCCTGCTGCACCCGCGTCCCCGCCACTACCGTGCTGTCAGAAAACGGGGTCGTCTGGTTGAAGGCGATAAAATCCTCGTGGTAGCGCTTCAGGCGGTCTACCTCGCTGGAACTGAGGCGGTAGCCCTTCGCGGCATAATCAATGGCGGGCTGAACGAGATCGGCCCAGGGCAGACTGCCGAAACGCTGGTGCATAGCCTCGATGCCCGCAATGGTCCCCGGCACCCCAACGGCGAGGTGCCCCCGGGTACTCAGTCCTTCCACGACGTTCCCCGCCACGTCGAGGTACATGTCGCGATCGGCGGCGGCCGGTGCCGTTTCCCGGTAGTCGAGGGTAATGGGCTCCCCGGACGCTGGCCGGTAAACGAGGAAGCCCCCACCGCCGATGTTGCCCGCCCGCGGATAGACCACGGCCATGGTGAGTTGCATCGCCACCGCCGCGTCAATCGCGTTACCGCCCCGTTGGAGTACATCCAGACCCACCTGGGTGGCCAGGGGGTGGGGACCCGCAATGGCGGCTGTATGATAGATCTCTGTTTTCACCGCTGCGTAATCCACCCGGGGCGTCTCGCGGCAGGCGACCAAGCAGAAGGGGAGGAGGAGGGGTAGAACTTTCATGCGGTGGCTTTCTTGGCCAAAGTACGCCGTGACGAAAATCTTTGCACCTTCGTGGGGTCTACCATTGCCAGCCAACCATGCAAACCACCCACCACCTCCTGCTGGTGCGCCCCGCCAACTTTGCGCGCGCTAGTGAAACCGTCGCCGATAATTCCTTTCAGGAACCCGTTACCGGTGAGAGCTTCACCCAAATTGGCCAGCGCGCCCTGGAAGAATTCGATCGCTTTGCCGGACTGCTGGAGCGGGCGGGGGTGAGCGTACACGTCATTTCCGATACCCCCGCGCCGGTCAAACCGGACGCGGTGTTCCCCAACAATTGGTTTTCCACCCACGAGGATGGAACCCTGATTACTTACCCCTCCTTCTGGCCCCAGCGGCGTCTGGAGCGCCGGGAGGACGTCATCGAGCAGTTGAGCGACCGCTTTCACCTCGCCCGTCGGGTCGATCTGTCGGGTTGGGAAGCAGAAGGCCGCTTCTTGGAAAGTACGGGCTCCCTGCTGCTGGACCGCCCGGAGCGGGTGGCATATGCCTGCCTGTCCCAGCGCTGCACGGCGGAGGCGGTGCACGCCTGGTGTACGCTGATGAATTATCAGCCGGTGACTTTTCACGGTCACGACCTGCGGGGAGAGGTCATCTACCACACCAATGTCATGATGGCAATCGGGAATACCCACGTCATCGTCTGCCTCGACGCCGTGCGGGATGCCACCGAAAAATTTAAGCTCACCGAGTCTATCCTCCTATCCGGGAAACGCATCGTTGGCCTATCCCTGGAGCAAGTAGACCAGTTCGCCGGCAATGCCCTCGAGGCCCGCACGCCCGAGGGGCCGGTATGGATCATGTCAACGGCAGCGTTCAGCGCTTTGAGCTCCGAGCAGCGTGACGCGCTCATGGAGCCGCAGGGCATGCGAATTGTGCATTCTGACCTCAGCACCATCGAGCGCTACGGCGGGGGGAGCGCCCGTTGCATGCTTGGCGAAATCTTTCTGCCCGAGCGCTAACAAATTTTAATTCACCTTAACCCTTTCGTATCAGTATGACTCCCGGGTGAGGCCTAGTTTTGTCGTAAACAAGACGCCATGACACGCAACAAGCTGCCCCACTTCCTCTTCCTGCTGCTGGGACTGGTCGTCCTGGTCGCTCCTGCGTGCACCTCGGTGCAGGACTTGGTGGAATCCGGCAACTACGAAGAAACCATTGCCCTGGCCCAGCGTCGGCTCACCGGCAAGGAGAAGAAAAATCCTAAGCTGGTCGCGGCGCTAGAAGCGGCCGTCAACCGCGCCAACCAAGAAGACGTCAATCGCGCTGAATTCATGCGCAGTGCCAGCCAGCCGGATTGGGTGCGTGTGTACGCCATTTACGAGAACCTGAAGCGTCGTCAGGACGCCCTCCGCCCGCTGCTTCCACTCACCGATAAAAACGGCCGCAAGGCCAACTTCCGCTTCGTGAAGGTGGAGGGCATGCTCCTTGATGCCGCCGACCGGGCCGCCGCGCAGGTTTACGCTCAGGCCGTGGAAGGACTGCAGGCCGGCCGCCGGGGCGACAAGTCCGCGGCCCGAACTGCCTACTACGACTTCGAGCGCATCGATCGATACCACCGCGACTACCTCGACAGTTACGTGCTGGCCGCTGAAGCGGAGCAGCTCGGCCGAGTCTACGTCACCCTCGACGTCCTCAACCAGAGTGGGGGCTACCTCCCCGCCGGATTCGAGCAGGAACTGCTGCGGATGGGGACGGCGAACATGGACGACCAGTGGCGGGTGTTTGATTTCCAGCGGCGCGACGACCGGGCCTACGATTACAGCGCCCGCATCGTCATCCGCGACATCGCGGTGAGCCCCGAGCGGGTGTCCGAGCGCAGCTACGTCGACGAGCGGGAAATCACCGACGGTAAAGAATACGTGCTGGACGCCAACGGCAACGTCGCCAAGGACACGCTGGGCAACGACATCACCCGCCCCCGCCAGGTCATGGTACGGGCTGAGATCCTCGAGGTGTTACAGCAAAAATCGGCCGTGGTCACCGGCAGCATGCAACTCTACGATCTCCGCCGCCAGCGGGTTGTAGACGAGCAGGAGCTTACCGCGGAGGCCATCTTCGAGCACTACGCCAGCACCTTCCGGGGGGATGACCGTGCCCTGAGCGGTGACAGCCGCCGCCGCATTGGCAACGCGCCCCAGCACTTTCCCTCCGACGAGGCGCTCATCCTGGATGCCGTCGCGGTACTTAAACCCCAGTTGCAGCATCGGCTGGCCGACAGCCACCGCTTGTTATAATCCCCAACAACTTAGTCGTATCCCGTATTCACTGCTCCCGTTACCGGATATTCCGGTAACGGGAGCCTTTCATTATTCGACACGTCCAACTTTGTCCAGGACCCAGGCGTAGTCCCGGACGACCTCGCGGATGCGCTCAAATCGACCGGAAGCGCCTCCGTGGCCGGCCTCCATATTGGTGTGAAACAGGATCTCGTTGGTATCAGTCTTCATCTCCCGCAGCTTGGCGACCCACTTGGCGGGCTCCCAGTACTGCACTTGACTGTCGTGCAGGCCGGTGGTCACCAGCATCTGGGGGTAGTCCTTGGCTTCCACCTGGTCTAGGGGGCTGTACCCCTTGATGTACTGGTAGTAGGCCTCCTCGTTAGGGTTCCCCCATTCGTCGTACTCGCCGGTAGTGAGCGGAATGGAGTCGTCGAGCATCGTCGTTACCACATCTACAAATGGCACCTGGGACACGATGCCGGCGAACAAATCGGGTCGCAGATTGGCGACGGCACCCATCAACAATCCACCCGCGCTCCCGCCCATAGCATAGAGGCCTCCCAAATAGGTATACTGCTGGTCAATGAGCCATTCCGCGGCGTCGATAAAGTCGTAAAAGGTATTCATCTTCTTCAGCAGTTTGCCGTCTTCATACCAATGACGACCCATTTCCTCGCCCCCCCGGATGTGAGCGATGACGAAGATCATGCCGCGGTTCAGGAGACTCAGGCGGGTGATGCTGAAGCTGGGGTCCATGCTGTGGCCGTAGCTGCCGTAGGCGTAGAGGAGCAGGGGCGCACTGCCGTCCCGCGGAGTATCCTTGTGGTAGACGATGCTGAGGGGGACGTGGGTACCGTCGCGGGAGTTCGAAAAGACGCGCTCGCTAAGGTAGTCGTCCGAGCTAAATTCGCCGAGCACGGGCTGCTGCTTGAGTAGGGTTTGCTCGCGGGTACGCAGGTTGAAGTCAAAGGTGCTCGGGGGCGTGGTCATGCTCTGGTAGCCGTAGCGCAGGACCTCCGATTCGATGTCGGGATTCACGCTGGTATAGGCCATGTAGGCTCCGTCGGTAAATTCCAGGTAATATTCCTCTCCCTGGAAGGGACGTACCCGCAGCCGGGTGAGCCCCTGCTCCCGTTCGCTCAGCACCAGGTAGTCGCGAAAAATCTCCACGCCCTCCAGTAGAACATCGGCGCGGTTGGGAATGACGGTCTGCCAGTGCGCCTTATCGGTTTTCCCCTCCGGCGCCACCATGAGCTGAAAATTCTTAGCCTGGTAGTTGGTCAGGACGTAGAAACGGTCATCGATGTGGTCGATGCCGTACTCCAGGTCACGCTCCCGCGCCTGAAACATGCGGGGCTTCGCCAGGGGCGTGACGGCCTCCAGCAAGCGGTATTCGGTACTGACGGTCTGGGCCGAGCCAATGATGATGTACTTCCGGGACTTGCTGCGGTAGACGTAGGCGCGGAAGGTCTCGTCGGTCTCTTCGTAGACTACCACGTCGTCCTGCGGTGCGGTCCCGATGCGGTGCCGCATGATTTTGTAGGGGCGCAGGGCGGCATCCTTCACGGAGTAGAACAGGTAGTCGCCATCGGCACTCCATACGCTTCCTCCGGTGGTGTTAGGGATTTGGTCGACCAGGTTCTGACCGGTCAGCGTATCCCTGATGTGGATGGTGTAGATGCGGCGACTCAGCGTGTCTTCTCCATAGCTGATGTACCGGTTGTCGTCACTCACGCTCATGCCGCCGAGGTCGTAGTAGTCGTAGGGGCTGGCCATCTCGTTGACGTCGAAGAGTAATTCCTCCCGCTCCTGGCCTACCGGGGTGCGGAGGTAACGGGGGTACTGATCTCCGAGGGCGTAGCGCGTTTGGTACACGTAGCCGTGTTTGGTGTAGGGCACGCTACTGTCGTCCTCCTTGATGCGCCCCTTGATCTCCTGGAAAAGTTGTTCCTGAAAGTCCTTTACGTGGGCCATCCGGGAGGCAAAGTACGCGTTTTCTGCCTCCAGGTGGGCGATTACTTCCGGGTCTTCGCGCTGGTTCATCCAGTAGTAATGATCGATGCGGGTATCGCCGTGGAGAGTGAGTTCCTTGGCTCCTTTTTTGGGCTTGGGTGGGTTCATCGCGACAAGGTAAGTCAGTACCCCTCGTACGGGATGGCGTAGCGAACCCCGGCTTTCTTCCCCCGGGCGGCGGGGCGCGGGTGCCGGGTGGATGGGGGGGCGGGCGAACGTCCGCTACCCTCGGCGGATGGGTGTACGGAGATGAAAAAGGGCAGTATATTTCGACCCGTGTACGCATCGTCCGACTACCTTCCCGAACGGCTGGAACCCGATAGCTACGTTACCATCCCCGCCCGGGAGGGGGGGACGGGGGATTTTTGGTTCGTCACCCTTTGCATGGTTCCCCTGATTCTCTACCTTACCGGTACCGCGCTGGTGGAACTGGATATGTTGCTGACGCCCTTTCTGCTCATCATGGCTGCCGTGCTGACCTGGGTCTACCTAGCCCTTCTCGGGTCCACCCTACGCTTTGCCTACCGGCGCAGTCGGGGATGGCCGGGCCTACACATCGATCAGCACGGGCTCTACGGGTCGGTGATCAACGTACGGGGTGGACGGGTAAGTTGGGCCGACATCCTGGCCGTCGATCACCAAACGAGTGCGCACTCCATTTTCAGCGGTATTGCCCTGGCCGTACCCGACCGGGTGCCGGGCCGCAAGGGACTACGGTTCCGGCGGGAAGTTGATTTACTCATGGAAATGCTCCCGGTGGAGGCCGGCGTGCTGTTGCCCCTACTCCAGGCAGCGCACCGGCAGTGGGCCCCGACGGAGGATTCTCCGGTGCTGTTGGATGGTCGGCCCGTTACCCTCCTTAA
Source organism: Lewinellaceae bacterium (assembly GCA_963710195.1). GTDB lineage: Bacteria > Bacteroidota > Bacteroidia > Chitinophagales > Saprospiraceae > Neolewinella. Next base: position 149,321 of record CAVPZF010000008.1, on the reverse strand, counting down.
CTCCGGTATGGCCCTGCAGGACGCGCGGCTAGCGGCGATCGGCCGGGGAGAAAAGGTCTCCATCGACTACCGCAAGGGGCGTATTGGGCTCCAGTTGCTCGTTCTGCTGCCCCTTCTCCTGATGCTACTCGCCGCAATGGTCGCAATCTCGGTAGGGTCGTGGATGATCGATGACTTTCGCGATGACCTCTGGGCGGTGGTACTCATCAACCTCCTCGGACTGGTCATCAGTCCGCTGCTCGGCTACGCAATCTATAATCTGATCGACCGCTACCGGAACGCCCGATCCGGAAAACCGCTCTACGTACTGGATGCGCAGGGGCTGCATGACCCCGCCCGCAGTGCCCTGCGCCGCCCCCTCCCGTGGTCGGCGTGCACCTTTGCTTACCTGCGTAGGCACCACCGGGCCCCCGACACGGTTATGCTACCGGCAAAAAACCTGGATGCCTATACCCGCGACGACCGCACGGCAGATTCCGTCGGGCGCATTTTGCGCAAGCGATTCGTGGGGGACAGCCTCAACATTGAGTATGGGCTGGCGGGATTACGTCCGGATGAAATGTGCGATTTGTTGAATGCGGCTATTATCCAATGGGGAAGCGATTAGGCCAACACCCCAAAAATCGCGTACTCTACGAAGAACAACACCCAGAACCCCTGGTAAAACCGGGCGATGGCAGCCTGGTCGGTAAGCTGTAACCGCCGGGAGATCAGGTAAAACCCTAGTGCGAGCGCTAGTTGTCCACCGGCGAGGACCGAATTGCCGATGGCATAAGCCCACGCGGCCGTGACGGCCATAGTGGCGTAGAACACCACCGAACCCAGTCGGAACACCCACTGGCGGTCCTTGATCAGGGAAAGGGTGCGGATGCCGAAGGCGGCGTCGCCGTCCGTGTCCGGTAGGTCTTTAAACCAGGCAATCACCACACCAAAGGTAAAAACGGAGGCTGTGAGGAGCCATACGTTGGCCGGAAACGCCCCGGTACCCCCCAGGCTCGTGCGAAAGTGCGCGTAGAGCAGCAGGTTGACGATGAGCCCCCGAACCACGATGATGCAAAATGCCGCCCAGAAGTGGAAGCGCTTCAGGCGCACCGGCGGTAGACTGTAGGCCGTCCCTATAACCAGGCTCGCCAGCACCGTAACCATCAGGTAGCCGGAATAGAGCAGACTGGTGCCGATGGCGGCCAGCAAGCACAGCCCGACGATGAGCACCCCCGTGGAGACCGAATAGGCCCCACTTGCCAGGGGGAGATAGGGTTTGTTGATGCGGTCGATCTCGATGTCGGTGAGCTGATTTAGGCCGGTGATGTATACGTTGGCGAATAGGCAAGCCGCCAAACTGATTGCGAACAAGCGCCAGTCCGCTACACCAAGGTGCCGCGAAGCCATGCAGTACAGCGCGAGTAGGGAGGCCGTGGTCCCGACGAGGGTATGGGCCCGGGCAAAGCGCAAAAAGGTGATCATGGCAGCGGGCTTTGATTTATTCGACCAGCGCGATGCAGCTGATCTCCACGTTGACGTACTTCGGTAAATTAGCCACCTGGACCAACGCACGGGCCGGGGCGGTGGCTTCGTCGAAGTACGTAGCGTAGACGGTGTTGATCCGGGAGAAGTTTTCCATATCACTAACAAACACCTCGCACTTCAGTACCTGGTCCATGCTGGAGCCGCCTGCCTGGACGATGGCCTGCAGATTATCCATGACGCGGCGCGTCTCGGTCTCGATGTCCGAGGTCAATAGGACTCCGGTCATCGGGTCGAGGGCAATCTGTCCACTGACGTACAGCACGCCATTGGCCACCGTCGCCTGGTTGTACGCGCCGACGGGCGCCGGAGCCTGGTCGGTCTGAATAATTTGCTTGGGCATACTGAAAGTTTGGCGCAAGATAACGGACCGGGCATAAACACAAATAGCCCGTCGGCGGGGGCCGACGGGCTAGGCGAATGGACGAAGGAAGGCGGTTGACCTAATCTTCGTCTTCGGTGTCTTCTTCGGGCTCCACGAACAATTCGGGGGCTTTCACTAGCAGGTTGCCGTTATAGTAAAGATTGCCCTCGCCGTCCTTGTAGGCCCGGTGGGGCTGGTGTACCTCTCCGGTGGTCTGGCAGGTGGTCAGGGTAGGCGCGGTGGCCTTGTAGTGGGTACGACGCTTACGCTTGCGTTGCTTCGAGATCCGGGACTTGGGATGTGCCATGACGGAAGTAAAATTTTAGCTTTAGTTATTATTCAAATCTTTGAGGATGTCCCAGGGACTTGACTTCTCTGCATCAACACTCGGTAAGGGAGCCTCGTTTGGGGTATCGTAGGAGGCGTCGATGCGGTGCAATAAATCTTCATCGCAAGGGTAGGGGGGCTCCCCGGTACGACAATCGTAGGTACGAATCATCGGTACGGAGAGGGCCACCATCTCGTAGATGAAGGGCGCCAGGTTAAAATCGTTGGTGTCCGGATGCAGGTAGACGATGTCTCCTTCGTCGCGCTCTTCTTCGTCGGCGGCAAACTTCACGATCAACTGACGGCGATCGCCCACGGGCAAGTCAATATTCGCCAGGCAGCGGTCGCATTCCGTGGCAATGGTGCCGGTGAAGTTGAAGTCGACGACCATTTCCCGATGTTGCTTATCGACGATCAGGTGAAGGTCGATGTCCGCCCGGAGGATGGGCGACTCGGGAAAGGAAGCAAAAAAAGCATCGTCCACCCTAAGGTCGTACTCGTACAACCCTTTTCCAAGCCCCTTGAGGGGTAAGACAAAAGCCGCGGATGTAAACATAAGGCAATAGTTCTGAACCGGATGAACACCCGTTGGTGCGTTAGGGACGTTTCAAAGTGGGCGCAAAGGTAAGTGGATTGGTCCGACTAACCAAAACCCCAACGGTTTAATATTGGTAGAAGGGGAGGTACGCGACTCGGGGCTCGCCGGTCTCCTTGTGGGGGTATTGCGTCGTGACCGACAGCAGGTTCCTTCCGGTCCGCAGGGGTGGGTTAGGTATGTAGGCCCGCATCCCGTACTGCTCGCCGGCTCCATTGACTCGGTACTGCCGTTCCAGATCGAATGCGGTAATGGGCTGGTCGTTGAGACGCAGGACGATGTACTCTTTTGCGCAGGCCACCAGCCAACTCCGCCGAAGCATTCGCTGCTCCTGGCGGCTGAGCGCGGCATCCACCGGGGATAGGCTGCATCCGGCTTCCAGGAAAACCATTTCGCGCTCGGGAAGCGGAATCCACACCAACATCCCCCGATCGTTCACCGCTTGCTCGTGGTCCATCAACGGATGCGAGTAGATCCCCTCGTAAGCTTTATCCTCCGGGTAGCCAGGGGTTAACATTAGGGAGTCCGCGGCAATGCGGTGGTACCCATTGTCAATGAAAAGCAGGGTGTTATCGGAGGCGAGCAGCGTGACCATCATAACGCCGACGAGCAGGCCAACGCCCAAGAAATAGCTCCATCCCAACCGCTTGCTGTCTGCATAGTAAGAGATCACTAGATTCGTCGCCGTGATAATGTAGCGACGAGAGAGCGGATAGGTCAACCTACTGACCAATATCGAGGACGGCCACTGGTAGCGGCGCACTAGGGGCGAGTCGCGAAACCGCTTGGTGTGGCTCAAAGTGACGACCAGCGACATGAGCACGACCGGTGCGATCAACATACCAATCGCAAAGAGCACTTGGTGGGAAGCCAGCCCATAGCTGGTGAGCCACGAGTGGATAAAAATAAACAGCAGCCCGATTAAGCCAAAGTTGAGGAACACCCCCGCCGTGGCAAAGGATACCCCGAAAATTCCACTCCCCAGGCGGTCCAGCCGGGCGATGAAGCCATCAATGTCGCCGTATTCCCCCCGCAGTTGATCCTGGTAATGCTGACTGAAGCGCTCGTTGGTGTGGAAGCCCCCCGGAAAGACGGAGTTAAGGCCCACTAGCCCGATCCACAGCGCCCGAACAATGAAATGAAAGATAAAAGCAAAGATCAGGGATATGGACAGTATCCGCCAGTAGATGGTCGCCAGGTAGCAGATATAGAGTGTATCCCGGTCGTAGTTCAGGAGGAAGTAGGATTCCATGCCATCCACCAAGCCCGGTAGCTGCAGGCTACCGATTATGGCCGCTCCCGAGATGATCAACTCCGCCTGCCAGCTCTCCTGCTCCAGTTTGCGCAGCCATTTTGGCTTGCGACCGGGGGGTGTGGGCTGAGGTTCCATGGCGGTGCGGGCGTCCTAGCGAACAAGCGTAACCTGCCCTTCTTCTTGTAGTTCCGCTCCGTCCTGACGAAATTTGGCGAAGTAGAGGTAAACGTCCGCAGTCTGGGGAGTACCGTCCTTCGTTCCGTCCCAACCCTCCTGTGGATCGCTACTGGTGAAGACTTTCTGTCCCCAGCGATCATACACGATCATCGTGTAATCGGTCAGCTCGCCATTGAAGAACAAACGAAAGCGGTCATTGCGTCCGTCGTTATCCGGCGTGAAGAAGTCCGGCACCTGCACCTGAGACTGCTCCACCGTAAGGAAAATCGTGGCGGTGAAGGTACAGCCCCCCTGGTCGCTGGTCAGCGTTACGGTGTAGGACAAATCGGTCGGAGTCTGGTCGTCGGCTGCGCGCGGGATGCTCACCGTGAGTTCCGGCCCGCTTCCCGTGGCGGGCGTGTAGTTCCCGGTCCAGTCGTAAGTAAAGGTTACATCGTTTGGGAGGTTGGCAACGCGCAGTATGACAGTGTTCCCCGCAAAGACCGCACTGCCTGAGGTAACGGTCGTACCGTCGGCCAGGGTGGCGGTCACCACGGGTGCGATGTTTTGCCCAAGCACATCCACCTGGAGCACGTCGGAGGCACTACTACACCCGAGGGCGTCCGTAAAGGTCACGGTGTAAGCGCCCGCCTGCGGTCCGTTTACCGTTATCGCCTGCCCGCTGAGGGTGGTGCCGTCGGGGAGCGTCCAGGTGTAGGTGCCCGATAGTTCATCGGATAAAACTGCGGTAAGGTCCAAAGGGCTACCGGCGCATACCGTCGATGGTCCGCTCGCCTGTACGGAGTAGTCGGAGAGAATAGTAAGCGTGATCTCCTGGGTGGTGACGCCGCACGCCGCGCTCTGTGTCTCGATAGTATAGGTGGTGGTTTCGCTAGGCGATACAACTACATCGACGTCGGTGGTGTCAATGCCCCCGCCGGTAATGCGGTAGCTACTGTTGGGATTCACGTTGCCGACGACTAATGGCCGGGAGTCTCCCGGGCAAAGCAGTGTAGTATCGGTAAGCATCGGCTCCACGCTAGGGTCTACGGTTAGGGTATACATCAACTCGGACGTACACTGTGAGCCCTCACTTTCCACCTCGATGGTGTATGCGGTGGTAACGGACACTGTGGCGACCGGGTTTAAGCAGTCCGTACAACTCAGTGTATTTCCCGGATCAGTCCAGCTCAGTGTGCCGCTTCCGGATTCGAAAGTGGCCGTTATCTGCACCGGGGTATCCGGACACACCGGGTCGCTTGGGGCGAAGGTGATGACGGGTGGTTCGACGACATTTACCGAGATTTCGGTAGTATCCCGACAGGCACCGTTGGTGGTCACCCGCTGCAAGACGGCGGTATCCTGACCGATAAAGACGCCGTTGTACAGATCATTAGGGCTCTGGAGGCCGGGGGCTTCGGTCCAGTTGTGCCGGATGAGCGGAAAGTCTCCAGCATCATAGACCGGGCTACGCACGTAGAAAGTATCGCCCTGGCAGTAGGGGTCTTTCTCCGGGTCGAGCATCATGCTTAGGTCCTGGGGCAGGCTGTCGAGCCGGACGGCCACGGAATCAATCCGCCTGCAGCCGTTAATTACCGCTTCCGCATAGTAGGTGATGTTGGCCGTAGCCAGCACGGTAAAACTGGTGCTGTCCGTGCGGGTTAAATTAAAGCGGGCGGGCGACCAAGTGACGGTGGTGCCCGGATTGGAAGTCGTTACGGACAGCTGGATGGTGTCGCGGTTGCGGCAGGCGAAAACGGTATCCTGCGGAATTTCGAACCGGCCGGGGATCACCCGCAGGTTGACGGTTTGCCGGTCCTCACAACTGCCGTTTAGCGATTGGGAGATGAGCGTGAAGGAGGAATCCTGAGAGAGGCGTACCACGAAGTTGGGGTCATCAGACACGGCCAGCGTCGAGTCGTTGCTCATTAAGGTGTACCGGGTGTCCCCGCCGTCAGTTACTGGAGTGACCAGCAGGTTAATGGGGATCCCCTGACAAAACTCACCATCCGCAATCAATTGGGGGACAACCAGGCGGTCTACATCAATGTACACGCTGTCCGACACGGAACAGCCCGCAGTGCTGGAGGTTACGCGGTAGAAGCCATTTCCCGAAGGGCGAAAGCGTGCGGTAGCTCCGGTACTTTGCACTAGATCGTTGGCCGGGGACCAGACGACCGTAGGGTTAACCAGGCTATTCGTTTGTTGCAGGGTGACCTCATCGCCGAGACAAACCAGTAGACTGTCGGAGCTCTGGATGGAGATCGTTCCGCAAAGCGGATCCTGAGCCAGGAGAAGCGGGGTACAGCACAGGGCAGGCAGAAAGGCAAATAAGTATCGTAGCATCATAGCGCGGCGCCGGGGTTAATCGGTTGGCAAAGTACGAATTTTACGCACGTAGCGCTCCTGCCCCGCGGCGGCCTTGGTCCGCCGGCTGCTATTCCGCCAACCAGGTCCGCACTTCAGTGACGGTGACCAGCGGATAGTCATTACCGAAAGCAGTGTTGAGGTAGTTCACCACGTTTACGATCTGGAATTCCGAGAGTTCCTGATTACCCGGCATTTCGTGGTTATAGGTCACTCCATTGACTTGTATGGGGCCCTGTATACCATACCGAATGCCGCGCACCACATCGGCCGGCCGTTCCCGCAGGTAGTCCGCCCCGGCCAGGGGGGGGATCAAGCGGCGTATACCCTGACCCGCTTCCAGGTGACAGTTGGCGCAGTGCTCAACGTAGAGTGCTTTGCCCTGCAGGTGCTCGGTCTTGCCACAGGCGCTGACCAGCGCCAGGAGGAGGCTGCCGAGAAGAGTAAAAACCAGGAGAAACCGGCGCATTGGAATTTCTTCTTACAACGGCGGAGGTTCGGCATGGTTGGCTAGAGCTCACCCGGTCCGTCGCCCTGTCCAGCGCGAATTTTCCGCTCCAGATCGGCCAGGTCTTTTTTGATCTCGTCGTTGGTTTCCATCAGGTCGCGCACCGTTTTGATGGAGTACAACACAGTGCTGTGGTCGCGGCCGCCGAAGAGCTTGCCGATGGACTTCAGGCTTTGATCGGTAAACTGCTTGACCAGAAACATGCTGATCTGCCGGGCCAGCACCACGTGGCGGCGGCGGGTTGCACTGGCGAGTTTATCCACGTCCAGATCGTAGTATTCGGCCACCGTCCGTTGGATGACCTCAGGGGTCACTTCCTTGTTGATCTCGGTCACGAAATTGCGCAGGACCTGCTTGGCGAGTTCGAGGTCGATTTCCTTGCCGTTATTGACGCCGCTGTGCAACACTAGGTTGTTTAGTACGCCTTCGAGCTGGCGGATGTTGTTCTGGATGTGGTAGCAGATAAACTCCACCACCGTCGGGCTGATCACTACTTCGTTAGCCGTGGCCTTGGAGGCGAGGATAGCCATGCGCGTTTCCAGGGCGGGGGCAGTTAGGTCGGCGGTAAGCCCCCACTGGAAGCGACTACGGAGCCGTTCCTCAATGTCCAACTCGATAATCGGCCGGTCGCAGGTCATGACGATGGCCTTGTTGTTCTGGCGCAGTACGTTAAACAGGTTAAAGAATACGTCCTGGGTCTTCTTCCGCTTAATCAGCTGCTGGATGTCGTCCACCAGCAGCACATCCACGTTCTGGTACCAGTTGACGAGGTCGTTGGTGGTATTGCTGCCGATGCTGGTGACCAGCTGGTTGGTGAACTGGTCCGTGGTCACGTAGAGCACCGACTTCTGAGGAAACTTAGTCGTGATGTGGTTCCCTACCGCTTTAAGGAGGTGGGTCTTGCCCAATCCGACGGGTCCGTGGATGACTAGGGGGTTAAAGGCCGTGTTGCTGGGATTATCGGCCACTGCCTTAGCGGCGTTGCGGGCGAGGCTGTTGCAGTCGCCCTCAATGAAGGTGCTGAAGGTATACTTTCCGTCCAGGTTGCTTTCGATGCGGGGCCGGGTCATGCCCGGTATGACAAAGGGATTGCTTGGGGTGGGGGCCTGGTAACCACCCCGACTGCCGCCCTGGGCGGTAGCGAAGGCTGCGGGCTCCTGCTTGGCCGGCTTAATGCGGTACTGGAGGCGACCGGCGGTGCCGAGGGCACTCAGCAGCCCACGCTTCAGTACGTCGATGTAATGTTCCTCAAGGAACTCGTAGAAAAGCCGATGGGGAACCTGTATCGTCAGTTCGTTGCTGTTAAGGGCAATGGGGCGGATCGGGGCGAACCAAGTCTGGTAACTCTGCGGATCCACGCTTTGGCGTATGATGAGCAGACATTTTTCCCAGACGGCGGTGTGTTCCATTAGTGTTCCCTGTTGCACAGTAAATAGTCTTCCCATGGCGGTAAGCTGCGCCATCGGTTAGTTTAAAATCGTGTGTGTTGATCAGTAAGCCGTCAGCAGATAAACGAGACGTGGGGCGATCCGGTCAACGGCGCGGTGTCTCTAGCAGAGGGCCAAAAACCCTAATCTTGAGTCTTAAATTGGTACCCGTAGCCATCCGGGTTGCCAGCAAATATGCGGCTGAATACGGCACTATGTCAAACGAATCCGCCCTTTTTCTCACAAAATCTTGTTTGGCGGGGATATCCCGGCAAACCGGAAATTTTGGCATAAGCAGGACGCTTGACCCTCCCAATTATACCCGCAAATTGTTACAATCCGCACACCTGCGCTCACCGCCCCCGGGGGATGCCGTGGTTAACCGCCCCAACCGCCGGCCGGCAAAACCAAGCTAATTGATGATCACGGCTTTTCCACTCAGGTTGCCACCGTGACCGGCCGATGAACAAATATTTGGGCATGCCCACCAGGATGAGGTCCACGTTACGGAACGGTTCGGCTAGTCCCAAGTAAGTGGACTTATAGTCCTGGTAGCGCTTCGCCAGGTGACAGGGCCACACCGCCACATTGCACTTTTAGCGCGTGCGCGGGTGTAAAGGGGTCGCGTTCCCGCGCTCAATCGGGTTGCCTTGCGTAGTTCGGTGACGCCAGACAGCAAAGGATGCCGCAGATTACCCGAAAATTTAGGCTTGACGGCCCACAGGTTTCTCTGTTCCACGATCAAAGTCAGCATTGGTGGGCGTATCGACGGTGTATAGTAAGGGAACACCCGTCGGTAAGCTCAGCCGTCAGTTGCAGCTTGGACACGGCAGCCATACGTCCGGGAATGATGGGGAGCAGCGGCATCGGTTGGGCTCGATCAACGGCTCAGCGGAGCCTGAGTGGAGAAAAACAACGCGATCCACCCCCCGATGAGAAATAGCCCGCCGATTGGGGTGATGGGCCCCAGTAGGGCAACCGGTACATCAATTACTTCGCGTAAGCTGAGCAGGTAGAGGGAACCGGAGAACATCACCATGCCCGCGAGCCAGAGCCATACCGCTAGGTTCACGCGCACGCCCCCGACGAGCGTGAGACAGGCCGCCAGGCCGATGGCAAAGGTGTGGTAGAATTGGTAGCGAACGCCGGTACCGAAGGTTTCCAGGTAGGGTGGCGCAATCAACTGCTCCAGGCCATGAGCGGCAAAGGCTCCGATGCCTACGCTCAGGGCACCGAGGGCGGCGGTCAGCCGGATTAAGGTTACGGGGGTCATGCGGCAAAGCTATCGCCGGGCCTATGTATAAACCGGATTTCCAGACCATTCTGACCGGATTATGGCAGTTGCCGCAGTAGATTGCCGGCGGATGCCCACCAAAATATAGCCCTATGACCGCCTATGTATTCCCCGGACAGGGAGCCCAGTTCACCGAAATGGGCAAAGACCTGCATGACCTGAGCGGCTACGCCAAGTCGCTCTTCCAGCAGGCCGACGAGGTGCTTGGCTATTCTCTATCTGACGTGATGTTCAACGGCGCGGACGAGGACCTGCGCCAGACGCGCATCACCCAACCCGCCATTTTCGTGCACTCCACCATCACCTACCTCGCCGCCGGGGAGGCCCCCGCGCCGGATGCCGTGGCCGGGCACAGCCTAGGTGAATTTTCGGCCCTGGTGGCCGCCGGTGCGCTGACCTTTGCCGATGCACTGGAGCTGGTTAGTGAGCGCGCTCAAGCGATGCAGGAGGCCGCGGACGCACAAGCCGGGACGATGGCCGCCGTGCTGGGGTTAGACGACAACGTGATTGAGGCGGCCTGCGCGGAAATACCGGAGGTAGTGGTTCCGGCCAATTACAACAGTCCCGGCCAGTTGGTCATTTCTGGTTCAGTAAAAGGTATCGAAGCCGCGACGAAAATCCTGACCGACCTGGGTGCCCGTCGGGTGCTTCCCCTACCCGTCGGCGGTGCCTTTCATAGCCCCCTGATGGAACCGGCCCGTGAGCGTCTCCGTCAGGCCATCGAGGCGACCACCTTCCGGCCGCCTGCTTGTCCGATCTACCAAAATATCGACGCCATGCCGAGCGTCCGTCCCGAGGAGATTCAGCAGAAGCTCATCAGTCAACTCACCGGACCCGTTCGCTGGACGCAAACCATCCGTAACATGCAGGATGCCGGGATTGCTGCTTTCGTCGAAGTGGGGGGTAAGGGAAATATTCTCGGGGGCTTGATCCGTAAGGTGGACCGAAAACTTCAGGTCACTCAATTCTAAAAGGCTCATTTATCAACTGGCCTTACGCTGCTGGATCTCGTCGCGGATTTCCGCCGCGCGTTCGTAATTCTCTTCGTTAAGGACGTCCTCAAGCATCGTGTTGAGCTCACCCACCGTGTAGCTGGACAGCTTGTCCTTGCGGCCACCATCGTTGTCGGAAAGGTCCTGCATCTGCATGTCCTCTTCCCCTTCTCCATCAAGCACGATGCCGGCATTTTGGAGGATGAGCTCGTAGGTGTAGATCGGGCAGTCAAAACGAGTAGCGAGGGCCAGGGCATCGCTGGTGCGGCTGTCCACCTCGATGATTTCTCCATCGCGGTCCAGCACCAGCCGCGCGTAGAAAATTCCTTCCTTCAGATCACTGATGATGATTTCGCGCAGGTCGGTACGCAGCGTCTCGAGCGTGTTTTTGAACAAGTCGTGCGTCATGGGCCGGGGGCCGGTCATCCCTTCGATGGCGATCGCGATGGCCTGCGCCTCTGCGCTGCCGATAATGACCGGGAGGCGGCGGGCACCATTGATTTCCCCAAGCACCACCGCATAATTTAGCGACTGGGTGACGCTACGGCTGATTGCCATGACTTTGAGCTCAATCTTGTCCATGCTGCTGCGGTAATTCCGGTATTGTGAATCAAACGACCGGGGCCGAGGGATGGTTTATCCCGGGCTCCGGTGCTGGTTTGGGGGTGCGAAGATAACACTCCCCGCTTATTCTCCAGACTTGGCGGCCTGCCACAGGGCTTCCATATCTGATAACGGCATCGCCATAAGTCCCCCTGCGCCGGCCCGCTGCTCGACGTACTCAAAACGTCGACGAAATTTACGGTTGGTCCGCTCCAGCGCAGTCTCCGGGTCGATGCCTTGCCAGCGTGCGTAGTTGATCAGACTGAACAGCAGATCACCAAACTCCGCCTCCCGCTCCTTACCGTCGGCCGCTTCGGCAAACTCGCGCATTTCCTCTTCGACCTTGTCCCAGACCTGCCCGACATTATCCCAATCAAAACCGAACTGGGCCGTTTTCTCCTGCATGCGCAGGGCTTTGATCATGGCGGGCAGGGCCGTGGGTACGCCCGACAGAACCGTCGTTTTGCCCTTCCCCCGGGCCAGCTTAATTTGCTCCCAATTTCGCTTGACGGCCGCCTCATCTTCCGCCACCACGTCGCCGTAGATGTGGGGGTGGCGCTCAATGAGTTTCTCACAAACCGAATTTAAGGCATCGGCAATGTCCCAGGCCCCCCGCTCGGAAGCGATCCGGGCGTAAAAAACCATGTGGAGCAAGAGGTCGCCCACTTCCTCCTTGATGCCCTCCAGGTCCTCGGAAAGAAGCTCGTCGGCAAGCTCGTAAGTTTCCTCAATGGTGAGCTTGCGCAGGCTCTGAAAGGTCTGCTTACGGTCCCAGGGACACTGCTCGCGCAGCTCGTCCATGATGGTCAGTAGGCGTTGGAAGGCGGTTAAATGGGGACTCATGCGGCAAAAGTGGGGCTTTTTGGCCGTGCACACTATGTTTACAAGAAATCTTACCCGCTTGCGCCTGTTGCTTATTGTTTTGCTGTATGTCGGTTTTCCGCTTGTTGCCCAGGAAGCGGTGTTTCCTACCCTGGATTTCCGCAGTCGGGCTCTTGGCCGTACGGGGGTGACTGCCACCGGTGTGGAGGCACTCTGGTCAAACCCGGCGGGACTAGCCACCACCCGATCCCTAGCAGCTACCGCTACGACGGAGCAACGATTTGGGGTGCGGGATTTGAGCATTCACGCGGCGGGAGTCGCCCTCCCCGGCGGCATTGGGCTGCAACTCGCTTCATTCGCTTACGCCGGACTGGCCGAACAACGGCTAGGCGTCGCGTATGGTCGACGGCTGTCCGACCGCATTCGGCTCGGGGTAGAATTAATTGGGCTGTTCACGCGCTTTCCCGGTCAGGCCTCGGAACTTAGAACGGTGCCGGGCATTGGACTGAGCAGTCGGCTGTCGGACCGGCTAGACATCGGCATACATCTAGTGGGAATCCCCGGGGAGAAGAAAATCGGGCCGTGGTTAGCGGTGGGCGGCAGTTATCGCCCCTCGGACCAGCTGCTGATAACTGCGGAGATTCAATCGTCGCCCGAGCATCCTGTGCAAATGTGTGTGGGATTAGAGTACCGGGTGGGGGAGCGATTCGCGCTCCGCGGTGGCGGGGCATCCGCCCCAGCACAACTGTCCTTCGGCAGCGCCTACCGGATTGCCGGCCGACTGGAAGTAGGTTTCACGGCTGCTTACCACCGCCAATTGGGGGTTTCGCCACTAGTTGGATTTACTCTATACCCCGGTGGAGACGGGTAGGGGACCAACCAATCCGGTCAATTGCTGTTACTCCAGTAGCCTGGCGCGTTCGGGCAATAAACTGAATTCGTAATGAAACAGAAAGGGGGCCCGGAGCGGCACTTCCCACTGGCCGAACAGGCGCTCGGTAATTACCGGCAGGCCAAAGCGTCCCAGCTGCCTGACTTCTCCGATACCGCCCTCACCTTTAGTCACCTAAGCGACGCCCGGCTAGGCGGTACCCAGCGCTTGTTCCGCCTCATGGGCATGCCCTGGCTGACGCGCCTGATGGGTTCGCTGGGGGTGAAAGCCGTCAACTACCGCCTGCCCGGTGCGGAATGGATGGTCAAGAATACACTCTACAAGCAGTTCGTCGGAGGTACTACCCTACAGGAAGCCCGCGGTTCGATTGCTACCTTAGCCGAGCGTGGTGTGGACTGTATCCTTGACTATGGCGTAGAGGGAAAGGAAACTCCCGCAGGTATGGAAGCCGCTCTGCAGGAATGTCTCCACTCCGCCAAGTTTGCCGCAACGACTCCTGCTGTAATCGGCATCGTTGTGAAGCTGACCAGTCTGATGCCTTTCGAAACCTTGGCAGCCTATAACGATCAATATATTGACCTTGAACGCATTGCCGATGACGACTTGGTGGAAGGCATTAAGCGCACGGACCATATCTGTCGCGTGGGGCGCGAACGCGGGTGTGAGGTATATATAGACGCCGAGGAAAGTTGGATACAGAACTCCATCGACCGCATTGCCGAGTTAATGATGGCCCGTTACAACCGGGAACGCCACGTGGTTTTTACGACTTGCCAGCTCTACCGGCATGATCGGCTTGCCTATCTAAAGGCTTTACACCAGCGCGCCCGCCAACAAGGTTTTCTGTTAGCGCTCAAGAATGTACGGGGTGCATACATGTCGAAAGAACGCAGGCGGGCGGAGGAAATGGGGTACCCTTCTCCGATCCAAGCCAACATTGAGGCAACGCACCGGGATTACGACGCCGCCAGTGCCTATTGCCTGGAGCACCGGGAGGAGATTGCCTCTTGTTTGGCTAGCCATAATGAGGCCAGTGTGGTCCGGCAGATTACCGCAATGGGCCAACTTAATATTCCCCACAACCATCCCAATCTCCGGTTTTCCCAGTTGCTGGGTATGAGTGGAAACCTCACCTTTAACCTGGCGGAGAACGGCTATAACGTGAGTAAATACATGGTGTACGGCCCGGTCAGGGAAGTGCTGCCGTACCTCGTGCGTCGGGCACAGGAAAACACCTCCGTCACGGGCGAGTCCGGACGTGAGCTGCGCATGTTAGAGGAGGAGGTCGCACGGCGGCGGAAGGAAAAGGATTAGGGTTGATCCCCACCGTAATCCTGACCCATCATTTGCCACACCGTAATGAATAGGGCGGCTACGGTTGGGCCTACCACAAAGCCGCTGAGACCAAACATTGCGATTCCCCCCAGGGTAGAGATGAGCACGACGTAGTCCGGCATGTGGGTGTCGCGCCCGACCAGCAGGGGCCGTAGGAGGTTGTCCACCAGTCCGATGATGAGCGCACCCACCACGACGATGGCGATGCCCGCGCCGATGTTGCCCTGGATAAACATGATAATGGCGGCGGGCACCCAAACTATGGCACTGCCTCCGACGGGAAGCAGCGCCAGTAACATCATGGCTACGCCCCAGAGCAGCGCGGCGGGAATACCCAACACCGCGAAGAGGACCCCGCCTATCGCCCCCTGCACGAACGCTACGATGAGCGTACCCTTCAGCGTAGCGCGGGCCACGAGGGCGAAGCGCTCGAAGAGCGTGCGTTCCCGGTTATTGCCCATGGGTATCGTCCGAATGAGTGCCCGCTGGATCCGTTTACCGTCGAGCAGAAAAAAGTACAGGAGGTAGATGACAAGCGTAAACTGAATAATTACGTTGAGCAGGCTGCTGCCGAAGCCGATGGCCCAGTTGGCCAGGAATTGTCCGGCCTGCCCCACGGCCGTGTTCAACTTGGTGCGCAGATCCGTGGTACTGACGCCAAATTCACTTAGCGCATCCGCCACCCGGGGCAAACGGGTATCCACGTAGTCAAACACCACGGCCCCGCTGTATTCGCCGGAGTCTATTTGTTTATACACACTGATCGCCTGTTCAACCATCGCGAGGGTCAGCAGGGCCAGCGGGACAAGCACGAATAAAACGACCAGGAGCGTGGTAATGCCGGCAGCCACACCGTCCCGACCCCGTAACCAGACCCGGAACCGGCGGTAGACGTTGTAGAAGATAACGGCAAGTACCGCTCCCCAGAAACAAGTGAGCAAGAAGGGGGCAATCAGCCCGAAGAAGGCAATGGTGGTCAGGCCGACAAGGAGGAAGAAAAGGTTTCTTTTCACCCGGGTCGAGGCCACGGACGTTTCATTTTCTGCGATCATGGTAGGGTCAGGCTATGCGAAATTCGTGTCGCTGCGCGTTTCTTGTTAGTACCCCGTCCTCCGTCCGGTGTTCGATCCGGTGGGGGGCGCTACCTTACGCTTGCTATGCCCCTACCTCTTCGCTGCCTACGGATTTGCTGTCTTTGTCTCTGTTTGTCTGGATGGGTGACCGCCCAGAAATATAGCAATGAGTTTCTTTCCATCGGGGTCGGCGCACGGGCCCACGGGATGGGCACGGCCGTGACCGCCAGCCAGCAGGACGTTTTCGCGGCCGCTTGGAACCCCGCCGGGCTCGCCGCCCTACCCGCCGAGCGTGGCCTAGAGATCGGCGCGATGCACGCAGAGTGGTTCGGTGGAGTGGGCAACTACGATTTTCTGGGCATCAGCCTCCCCTTATCGACCAACAACCAACGCCTCGGGATCAGCCTGATCCGGTTCGGGATCGACCAGATCCCCAACACCCTGTCGCTGTACGAAGCCGACGGAACCATCAACTTTGATAACGTAACCGAGTTCTCGGCCGCCGATTACGCCTTCTTAGGAACCTACTCCCGGGCCTTTGTCCGGGGCACACGTACCCTGCGCCTCGGGACTAATGTCAAGGTCGTGCATCGCAACATCGGCTCCTTCGCCAGCAGCTGGGGCTTTGGCCTGGACCTGGGGGCCCAGCTAGAGCGGAAGCAGTGGACCTTTGCGCTCATGGCGAGAGACCTAACTACGACCTTCAACGCGTGGAGTTTTTCCTTCACCGACGCCGAACGGGAAGTACTGGAATTGACCAACAACGCCGTGCCGATCAACAGCGTGGAGACCACCAACCCAAGCTTGGTACTTGCGGTGGCTCGTTCCTTTAAACTGACGGAGCAAATAGGACTGACGGCCGAACTGGACGTTATCGCCACCACCGACGGAAAGCGCAACACCCTGGTCAGCGCCGACCCGGTAAGCCTTGACCCCGCCTTCGGGCTGGAGGCGGACTACGGCGATTTCGTTTTCCTCCGTGCCGGCGTCAGTCAGCTCCAGCGCATCCGCGACTTTGATGCGGTAGAGACCATCAACAGCCGTCCATCTTTAGGCCTGGGCCTGAAGGTCGGGCAGCTTTTCGTGGATTACGCTTACACCGACCTGGGGGATAACGAAGGTCGCTCGACCTACAGCCATATTGTGAGCTTGCGTTTAGGCATCAGCCCGCGCGGCACCAGCAACTAGGCATGCCGTAGTTTGTGGCCTACCGGTTCTTCCCTCCGCGAACCACCCCCTTCCGAGATGTTATCCAGAAAGACCAAATACGCCATCCATGCTGCCCACTACCTGGCTAAGCATCCGGAGGAGCAGCCCATCTCCGTGAGCCGGATCTCCGAAGCGCGCACCATTGCACTGAAATTTTTGGAGGCCATCCGCAGAGCACTCAAGATTGCGCGGCTGGTGACCACCACGAAGGGCCGGCATGGTGGCTACCGTGGCAACGGCCACCCAGCGGCTATCGACCTGGCGCGGGTGAGGCGCTTTCTCGACGGCGCGATCGCTATACTGCCTTGCGCCACCTACTACTACGTCCCCTGTCAGGAATGCGTGGATGCAGCGACGTGCGGAATTCTTACGCTTCGGCATACGTGCATATGATCCCGCGCGAGTTTTTATCCACGTAAGGGTCACTAAATTTAGCTTCCACGATGTCTGATGTATTTCAGGGTTTGACCCTACCCTTTTTACTGGCCATGTTCGTGGCCATCAACATGGGAGGGAGTGGCACCGCACCCGCATTCTCCGCCGCTTACGGTGCCAACGTCATCCGCAAGAGTGCAATTCCGGGACTCTTTGGCATTATGGTGTTGGCCGGAGCTTTACTGGCGGGCAAGGAGGTCTCGCTTACCCTAGGCAACGGCATTCTTGACCAAGTTTACTTCACCCCGTTAACTACTTCCGTCATACTATTTTCTGTGGGGGCCACCCTGCTGATCGCCAATTTGATTGGCGTTCCTCAGTCAACCAGTCAGTCTACGGTGCTCGCGATTGCCGGGGCGGCCTCGGCCCTGGACGAGCTCAACTACCGACTCATCGTATACGAGATCATCCCAACCTGGTGTATCCTGCCGGTGATTGCCTTCGTGGTGATGCTGGTCCTGTCAAAATACATCTTCCCCCGCTTCAGCCCGATGGTGGTAGGGGTGAAACCTAAGCATCTGAACTACCACCGCGCGCTAAAGGGCCTGCTGATTTTTGCCTCCCTATACGTGGCCTTCTCCATCGGGGCTAACAACGTCGCCAATGCTGCCGCACCCATTGCTGCCCTGACCATCAACCAGGCGGGCCTAGGCGCGATCGAAGACCTGACGCCCATCATCATTCTTTCCGTGCTCATCGTGGCGCCGTGCTTTGCCATTGGCAGCTCGCTGCTGGGGGAAAGGGGGACCCAGGCTACGGGCAAGGAGATCGTGGAGGTGAACCCCTTTGAGGCCGCCGTCATCGCCCTCCTCGTAGGCAGCCTGCTCCTCATCGCCTCCGTGACCAAGGGCATACCCACCTCCCTGGTACAACTGAACGGTGGCGCCTTTATCGCCCTCAGCATCAGCCGCCACGGGCTCAAGAATACCTTTAGTAACGCCACTGTAAGGCGCTTTTTCGTCGTGTGGGGGATCGCGCCAGCTGGTGCGTTCGCGCTGGCTTACTTGCTGATCCTGTTGTCGCACGGAGCCTAATTGGCGGCAGTTAAAATGAAACTGCCCGCACTCCGGAAGGGAAGGACGGGCAGCAATGGGGTGGAAGACCGGGTTTGAACCGGCGACCTCTGGAATCACAATCCAGCGCTCTAACCAACTGAGCTACAACCACCGTGTAGGCTGCTTTCGGGGAAAGCTCCGCAAAGGTAATTCCTTCCTTACGAATGCGGAAGTCCAAAGCCAAAATTATTGAGGGCTACGGCCATGGCTTGCTGCAACTCCCGGGCAGCTTTCTGGGGCGAGGCGGCGTAAATTATGCCGCGGCTACTGTTCACCAGCAGGCCGCAGTGGTCGTTCATGCCGTAGCGACAGACCGCCTCCAGGTTGCCCCCCTGGGCCCCGACGCCCGGTACCAGAAAGAAATGATCGGGGGCAATGCGCCGCAACTCCGTAAAATTTTCCGCTCGAGTGGCACCACACACGAACATCAGCTGGTCAACGCCGCCCCACTTCATGGCGGTCTGCATCACTTTTTCGTAGAGGGGGGTGCCCCCATCCAGACGGGCGTGTTGAAAATCATTTCCGCCGGGGTTACTCGTGAGGGCCAGGAGGATGGTCCACTTGTCGGGGCGTTCGAGGAAAGGCTGTACGGAGTCAGCCCCCATGTACGGGGCTACCGTAATGGCATCGGCGCCGAGCGTGTCAAAGGCGAAGGCGGCGTAGTAGCCGGAAGTGTGCCCAATGTCACCGCGTTTGGCGTCGGCAATGACGAAGTGATCGTCGCCGATGTAACCGATGGTCGATTGCAGCACCCGCATCCCATCCAGCCCCAGGGCTTCGTAAAAAGCGGTATTCGGCTTGTAGGCTACGCAGTAGGCGCGAGTTTCGTCGATGATCCACCGGTTAAAGGCCACTACGTCACCGGCAAAGCGCTCGGGAATACGCCGGGGGTCGGGATCCAGGCCAACGCAGAGGAAGCTCTTTTTTTGTAATATTTGGTGGAAGAGATCGCTCCGGTTCATCGCCAACTTTTGTGGGCGGTGAAGGTAGCACTCACTTCATAAAACCATAATCAAAGGAGCCAAAGGCGGGTTCTACGCGCCGGAAGGAGTGCCTGGCCTGAATTTTAAAGCGAATACAGACGTCTGGATAGGCAGCCGCCAACAGTTCCGCGTACAGGGCGGGGGCCACGTTGCGGTAGGCAATGGTAACCGGGCCGGCGATAAAGGTCAAATACAGCATTTGTTCTTCCGCATGGTATGCAGCAAAGGAAACCATTTCGCTGGTGTCCCCGAATTTATGGTGTTGCATGATGTTTTAGGTTAGGGCGTACATAATTAACGCTACGGCATACTTTACGTTCGCGGGCGCGCGCTGTTAAGTGCAACAATATAACTCTTTTAGGCGGCCGAAAACCTGAATAATTGGGTCATCCCCCGCACTTACCTAATTAAATACCAATCCGGTCAGAAGGTGGGGCAGATGACGCGGTGCCGGCCCGGGGCCGGGCGCACGTAAGTTGCGCTGATCTCGAACCCACCCCGCCCGCTGGTCACCTGATTCAGGGGACCGACCACTAAATCGTAGGATAGCCCAAGCTGGATGGTCTCCATTTCCAGGTGAACCGCCGCTACCACCGCCGCCGGCGCAATGCGGCTATTCAGCACGCGGGTTAGCTGTACCCACGAACCCAAGCGCAGCGCAATTTCCCGCCACGCGCGCTCCGTATAGCGCAGACTACCCCCCAGCAAGCCAGTAAAACTCGGCCCCTGCCGCATCAGGCGCACGGTAGGCAATAAGCTCATTTCCCCGCTTCCCAGGGGCAATTCACCCCCGCCGTGCAGTACGTACCGGCGATCCAGCTGATCGGAAAAGTCAATGAACGGGGAGACATTCGGCTCGGACACGTGGTACACCGCTCCGCCTAGGTAAGCTCCCGCGCGATCTCCCAGCGCCGCAAACCAGGTGAGACCGACGTTCACATCCAGGTAGGCCTCCCCCCCAATCCCCCGGGCGGGTTCTCCACTGGAGGCACTGCGGTCGAGGTAGGCACTTCTGCTGACCGGATCCACGAAATACTGTTCCGAAAACCAAAGTTTGGTCAGGTCAACTCCCCGCTGCCCCAATCCTACCTGAGCACCCGCACTGAGGTAATGGGTATTGCGACTACCCCGCCTGCCCCCGGCAATCCGCTGTTGATAACTGCCACTCAGCAGACCCACGCTGCGGACGTAGTCACTCGTAGATGCGCGGTCGTGCTGGATTTGCAGGCCGAAGCCAGCGAAATTGTTGTTTCCGACGGGTACACGCCCCTCTGCTCCGGCGGCCAGGGCACGGTAGCCCTCCGCGTCGTTCAGGGTGCTGTAAATCGCTTGGTAGTTCGCCGTGAGTCGGACCCGTCCGTTCATGACGCCGGTGAGGGCCGGATTATTCAGCATGGGGGTGGCCGACAACTGGCTAAAACGCGCATCCTGGGCGCGTACGCAGGTGAAACAAAGGCCCAGACAAAACAACAAAACCAGCCGCTGGGACAGGATAGGATTCTCTGGCATGCTAGCGGATTAAAGTAGTTTGGCCAGAAAGCGTCTCCCGGCTCCCGTCTTCATATTCCACAATGAGTTTATACATATATACCCCCCCATCGATGGCCTGCGTGTTGGCTCCGGTGCCGTCCCAACCCCGGGAGGGGTCATTGACTTCAAAGTCGCGGTCCTGAAATTGTAGTCCCCCCCAACGGTCGAAAACGAGGAACTCTAACACCCGCGCGCCCGGCCTCCCGTGTACCAGCAGCCGGTCGTTGTGACCGTCGTCGTCCGGCGTGAAGCCCGTCGGCACGGCAACTTCTCGAATTTTCTGCACCCGGACGGTCAGGCGGTCCGTGGCTTCGCAGCCGGCTTCATCTATCGCCACCAAGGTATAATCGATAGCATACGGTGGGGTGGCAACGGGATTAGTACATTCCCCGCAACTGAGGGTGCCCGCGTAGCTCCCCGACCAGAAGTAGTCAATTTCACCCGTAGGCTCCGTGAGCTCAGCGGATAGGGTCACGCTGTCGCCGAAAGTCAGGTCGATGTCGGGACCCACGTCAATGCGGAAAGCCGGGGTGTTGTCCACTTCGACGGTGTCCCGCCCGTAGCAGCCCGCTGCGTCCTGGACGCGGATGATGTAAGTGCCATTGGTATATCCCACTTTGCGGGGTGTATTAGTAAAGTTTGAGTTGTTGATGCTGTATTCATACGGTTCCCGCCCACCGGTGGATATAATATCGATGCGGCCACTTGCCTCTCCGCCGCAGGTTCCCGCAATGGTGGTGGCGTCCACCTTGATCTGGACGGGCGACCCCAACACGGCACTGACCGTAGCCAAACAATCATTCGCATCCGTAACCGTGAGGCTGTAAACCCCTTCCCCCAAGTCCGTAAGCATAGGAGTAGTAGCGCCGGTGGACCACGTATAATTATAGGGAGCTATCCCCCCAGAAACGATAGCGCTTACTGCCCCGTCGTCCGCCGCAAAGCAACTGATCAGGGTGGTATCGGCGGACACTCCGAGCGGCCGCGGCGTCGGTATGGTCAACATGGTATCGAGGGTACAGTCGTTGGCGTCCGTAATCGAGAGGACATAATTCCCAGCCGCCCGGTCAACCAGCGTTGGCCCGTCCGTAAAGTCCGCGGCTGCATCCCAACTGAACGTGTAAGGTCCGGGACCTGGGCCCCTGACGTTCGCTACGGACAGGCCTCCCGTCGGGGTGCCAAAGCAGACGACGGGAGTGACCGCTAAGTCAAAGGTGGTGGATGGTGGCGCCCGATAGACAAATGAGCTACTACCAGCACACCCGTCGGTGTCTGTGACCGTAACGCGGTAGGTAGTTCCGTCCTTAAGGCCCACGAGCGTGGGTGTCGTAGCACCGGTACTCCACTGGTAAGTGGAGAAAACTTCCTCCACTTCCAGCGCCTGGTCGGTGGAGGGCGCACAGGCGCGGTCGCTTGCTAACCTGATTTGAGGGAGTACGGGCGGTTTCGAGGTGACGCTGACCGGGAGCACTGCCGTACATCCGTTCGCATCCGTTACGGAAACCGACTGTTCCCCGTCCGGAAGAAAGATCGCGCTAGGCCCGGTCTCCAGGTCGCTCCACAAGTAGGTATACCCCCCACCTCCACCCGTCGCCACCACGGTGGCTCTGGTAGTAGATGTGCCGTCACAGCCTGCGATCAGCTCCAGGAGCGTGATTGAAAGCGCCGCGGCGGGTTCATCCACTACCGTGCTGTCCACTTGCTCACATCCGTTGGTGTCGGTTACGGTCACGGTATATACCCCAGCAGGTACTCCATCCACCGAGGCGGTGCTTGCGCCATTGGACCAGCGGTACGTATAGTTCGGCGTACCTCCTTCGACGAGAACGGAAAGGGTGCCGTCATCACCATCGCGGCAGGAAGATGGCGTAGCCGTAAGGCGGATCTCCAAGGAATCCGGTTCGGTAATTAGTTGGGAAAAGACGCTCGAGCAACCTGCGGCGTCAGTCACCACTAGGGTGTAAATGGCAGGCGATAGTCCACTTGCGGTACGGTCGGTGCCAATGGCCGTATCGCTCCAGGTGTAAGCGAAGGGAGGTGTTCCCCCGCTCACGGATACGCGGATACTCCCGTCGGCGGCGTCGAAGCAGCTTACGTTCTTGATCTCCCCTGGCTGCACCGTCAGTGGGGCACCGGGCGAAATGCGGTAGGCAAACTCCTTGAAGCACCCATTGGATGAGGTGATGGTAAGTTGATAATCACCGGCGGCTAGTCCGCTAATGCTCTGGGTGGTTGCTCCGTTACTCCACAGGTAACTGAAGCCGGTAACGGACCCTGTCGGAACCAGGGTGATGCTGCCATTATTCTGATTCGCACAGCCGTCATTAACGTCCGCAGCAAAAGTGGAGGCGAAGTCATTGACGGTGAGGTTAATCGAAGCCCGGGAGAAGCAGCCGTCGCCCGTGCGCACATTCAACGTGTACCGCCCGTCGGCGGTGGGGGTGATGGTGGGATTGGGGCAGTCGGTACAACTAAAATCTGCACTGGTTGGCGTCCAGGAATAGCTCACGGTGGGACGACGAACCAAATCCAGGGACCACGACTGCAGTCGTCCAGTGCTGGATTCGTTCGGATCGCTGAGTTGTAGGGTCCAGGCGCCGTTGAATCGCGTACCCCGGAGAGCCTCCCACGCGGGGGAACCGTCCGGGGTAAAGCACCGGGTTAGGGTAGTTCCGCTGAGGGAGCCCCGGGGCACCAGCACCATGCGGCGCCCGGCGGGGGAGAGCAAGGCAACCTCCAGACCGCTAAGGGTTCCCGTTCCAGTATAATCGAGGCAAACTGCCGGTACATCGGCCGTAGGATCGTTGATATTAGCGGGTGCGTGGTCGGTAACCGTTAAGACCGATGCGTAGGGGCTGCCTGCGGAATGGTCGCGAAATTGGATGGCTTCATCGGTAAAGGCTTCCCAGCGCATCCGCTCATCCTGGCCAAAGATTGTGGGAAAAAGGTCAGGCGTAAAGGAGGCATCTGCACATACCACGGTGTCTACCTCGGGAAGGAAGGCGGGCGGTGGGCAGGCAAAGCACAGGGGAGAATAGGGTGAGCGCACTTGCACCGGAATTAACGTGTCATGTTCGCAGCCAACGCTGTCTACGCTGACAATGCGTTGGTTGGCGTAGCCGGGGCGGTTGGCCTCGTAAGTCACCTGCTCCGCTGCGTAGTTGGTGTATATGCCCGTGTTAGCGAAAAAGCTGGAGACTACCGGAATCGTGTAGGACTCCCGGGGGGGGACGAGGTTATCCCCAAACTGGATGGACCAGGAAAATACCGTACCGTCGTCTTCCGCGAAATAGTCAATCACGTTAAGGGACCAGTCGCCATTGAGTGCGCAACCAATAAAATTGTCAAAATTACCCTCAATAGGTAGGTACTTGATATTTGGGGGCATAGTAGGCGGCGCGCCGGGATTACTCGGCAATCCCTGAGCTACCTCGGCCACCGTTTGTGTGCCTGCGGTCGAAAAACAGTAAGTCAGGGGTTCGCCCGGGCCGCCCGGGTTGCGGTCGGGAAAGCCAAAGCGTTGGTTCGTAGCTCCGTTGCCCGTCGGGTCAACCCGTAGGAAATTCACGCGCTGGCCGTCGGGACATTCAACCCAGAGGGAGAGGTCACCGATGAAGCTGTGCTCGAGGGTAACGCAAATTTCTACAATGTTGTCCGCTGAGCTCAGGCGCTGGCCCGGGGCGAAATCACCCAGCCGCAGAAAGGACTGCGTCAATTCATCGGAATTTCCCGGGATAGCCACGCTGTCGGAAGTCGGCTGCCGCGCGTTAAACTCCATGGTCGTGGCTTGTACGCTAAAGTTGATGTCGTTCGTGGCCTGCCCATTCAGCCCAAGTTGGAGGGCGTCTCCCGGGCAAAGGATCGGCATACTCGCTACGTCGGCCGTTACGGTGGGCGGCCCGGCGACGCGGACGCGCTGACTTAGGCTATTGGTGTTGCGGCAGCCCTTTTCGTCGGTGATGTCCAGCTCGATCAGGTAGCCGCCGGGTTCCGTAAACTGGTGGGTGACGCTCTGACCGGAGGCCGTAGTCCCGTCCTGAAAATTCCAGGTAAAGGTGGAACGGGCGTCGCTCTGCGGGTATTTCGTGTTATTTTCGGGGTAAACGCCCCTCCCGGTAAGGGTAAGTGGGTCGCCTACGCAGAGGTCGATGTAGCCGTTCATTGCGGGGAAGGGAGCCGGGCTGGATGACGCGAGTTCGGCGATGATCGGCTGGCAGGCGGCGATGCAGCGAATTTCCGCCTCCCAACCGGGCTTAGTACCGTCGCTTTCAAAAATTACGGTGAGGCAGCCGCTTGCATTTGCCGCGGTAGCTGAGATGCTGATGCGGTCTCCGTTGTTCGATCGCCCAAGCTGCCGCAGGGTATCGGCGCTTTCGTTCGGGCCGTTAAGGAAGGTGAGGGTGCCCTGAATGTCGATGACCGAGAAGGCCAGTTGGACGTGGGTAAGGTCCGCATCCCCGCCCGTGGAACAGATGGTGATTACTTCGCGCGTACCGGGGGCGGCGTGGTTGCTAAGTTGTCCGCCGCCGTCGAAGAAACTTCCGGAACAATTATTCACCGTTCCGCCCTGGGTGATAAGCACTTCCTGGGCCCAGACACCAGTCCACGCCACGCAGCAAAACGACAGGAATAAACAACGGAGGTAAATCTGCGACATACGCGGTAAGTAAGGAATAGGCAGAGGTATCTTTGGCGCAAAACGAAAAATCATATGCAAGTATTGGACGGAAAGGCACTCGCTCAGACAATTAAGGAGGAGCTTAAGGCTGAGGTAGATGCGATTCGTCAGGCCGCAGGCAAAATACCGCACCTGGCGGCCGTCCTCATCGGGGAAGACCCGGCCAGTCAGGTGTACGTCCGTAATAAAGTGCGCAGCTGCGAGGAAGTAGGTTTCCGGAGCTCCCTCATCCGCCGTCCCCACACCGTCACCCAGGAAGAGTTGGAAGCCATCGTAGGGGAACTTAACGCGGAGCCCGACGTGGATGGATTCATCGTCCAGTTGCCCCTGCCCAACCACTTAAATGAGGAGGCCATCAATCTACTGATCGACCCCCGCAAGGACGTCGACGGGTTCACCCCCGTCAACATTGGGCGCATGACCCTCGGTCTTGAAGCCTACCTGCCCGCTACCCCGAATGGCATCATGGTCCTGCTGGAGCGCTACGGGGTGGATACGGGCGGAAAAGAAGTGGTCGTACTCGGCCGGTCCAACATTGTCGGTACGCCAATGACCATTTTACTGAGCCGCAAAAGTTCGCCCGGCAACGCTACGGTCACCCTTTGCCACAGCCGCACACAAGACTTGCGGGCCCACACGTTGCGCGCCGACATCATCGTGGCCGCCATCGGTATTCCGGAGCTGCTGACCGCGGATATGGTAAAGGACGGTGCCGTGATCATTGATGTGGGTATCAACCGCGTGGATGACCCCAGCCGCCCGCGCGGTTACCGGTTAGCGGGCGATGTGGACTTCGCCGGCCTAAAGCACAAAGTTAGCGCGATGACGCCCGTACCCGGGGGCGTTGGGCCCATGACGGTCGTCAGCCTATTGATGAATACTCTGAAAGCCAGCCAGCGTAGATAACTAAGTAGGCTAGATCACGCCCTTCTGCCCCAAATAGCGTTCGGCGTCGAGGGCAGCCATGCAACCGGTACCCGCCGCCGTGATGGCCTGCCGGTACACGTGGTCGGCCGCATCCCCACTGACGAAAACGCCCTCCACGTTGGTGTGGGTTGAGTTGGGCTCGTGCACGAGGTAGCCGGTCTCCTCCATTTCTAAGACCCCTTGAAAAATCTTGGTGTTGGGCACGTGACCGATTGCCACGAAGAAGCCCGCGATGGGGATTTCCTGCACCGCCTCCGTCACGTTGTTGCGGATGCGCACGCCCATGACTTCCTTCTCGCCGAGAATTTCCTCAGTTTCGGTATTCCAGTACACCTTGATGTTCTTCTGCTTAAGCACCCGGTCCTGCATGATCTTGGAGGCCCGCATCTCGTCGCGGCGTACCAGCATGTGGACGGTCGGGCAAAGGTTGCTTAAGTATAGGGCTTCCTCGCAGGCCGAATCGCCGGCCCCGACAATGGCCACCTCCTTGCCGCGGTAAAAAAATCCATCACATACCGCGCAGGCGCTCACGCCCTGATTGGCCAGGCGCTGCTCGCTTTCGAGGCCCAGCCAGCGGGCACTTGCCCCGGTAGAGATGATCACAGAGTACGCAGCGATCTCCTCACCACTCTCGGTATAAATTTTCTTGACCTCCCCATCAAAGTCAACGCGCTCAATCAGTTCGTACTTAATGGTCGTTCCGAATCGCTCGGCCTGCTTCTTCAGGTCTTCCATCATCTGGGGACCCATTATGCCGTCGGGATAGCCGGGAAAGTTCTCTACGTCGGTCGTGATCATGAGTTGTCCGCCGGGCTCGCGCCCCGTGTACAGGACGGGGTTGAGGTTGGCGCGGGCGGCGTAGATGGCGGCGGTGTAGCCGGCCGGTCCGGAACCTACAATGACGGTTTTCAGGGGGTCGTTACCCATGGAGCTGTTTCGTTTGGGGGGCAAAAGTATTACGATCAATTAACACCTTCGGGCCGGGGGGGTTGCATGGCTATAGCATTAGGATGAGGGGCGGGTGCGCGGGTGTCGGGTTTAGCCGCAGAGGAGGCGCTTTCACAGCGCCTCCATCAATTTACCGATCTCCCGTTCACTTAGCTCGCGCCACGCCCCCACGGGAAGCTCGCTAAGCTCCACGTTCATTATGCGTATACGCTTGAGGGTCCGCACCCGGAAACCTAACAGGTCACACATGCGGCGGATCTGGCGGTTCAAGCCCTGCGTCAGCACAATGCGGAAGGTCCGCACGTCCAGTCGTTCCACCTGGCATGGTTTTGTTTGTGTACCTAGAATGGGTAGCCCGCCGGACATCCGCCGAAGAAAAGAGTCGGTCAGGGGTTTGTCCACCGTGACGATGTACTCCTTTTCGTGCTCGTTTTCGGCCCGGAGAATTTGGTTAACAATGTCGCCGTCGTTGGTGAGCAGGATTAGGCCCGTCGAGGCCTTGTCCAGGCGCCCAATGGGAAAAATCCGCTGGGGGAAGTTAATGAAGGAAATGATGTTGTCGGGGTCCTTCGGGTCGGTGGTACTGGTGATGCCCGCCGGTTTATGCAGCATGAGGTAGACGGTGGGGGGCTTACGACCGATGACCTTCCCGTCGAGGGTAACGGTGTCCCCCGCCTCGACGCGATTTCCTTTTACCGCGACCGTACCGTTAATGTGCAGGCGTCCGGCGTCGATCCAGCGATCGGCCTCCCGCCGGGAGCATCGCCCGGTGGAGGAGACGTACTTATTTAGCGAAATGGATTTGGATGGCATACCGGTAGGGTGTTTGGCCATAAATCTACGTTCGGCTCGCTGGCTCTGTTGTGTCAGCGAGCTGGGAAGTCGTGGGGCAGGATCAAGTTGTCCACCTGCGGGACTATCTTTGCCGACCGAAAATTGTCTTTCCGTATGGCCTCCCCTCTCGATTCCCTCTCTTCCGAAAGCCGCATTTGGATATATGGTGCCGAACGGGCCCTGACCCGCGAGGAGACCGCTACCGTCAGGAAGCGCGCCCAGGACTTCGTCGGGCAGTGGGGCAGCCACCAGCGGGCGCTTCAGGCGGCGGCGGACGTCCTTCACCACCGGTTTCTGGTCCTGGCCGTAGACGAAACCCAGGCCGAGGCTAGCGGATGCTCGATAGATGGCAGCGTGCGTTTCGTCCAGGACCTGGGTGCCGAACTGGGGGTGGACTTCTTTAACCGCATGCGGTTTAGCTTCCGGGACGAGGCCGGCAAGATCCACACCGTGGGCCGGGAGCAGTTCAAGTTGCTATATGCCCAGGGACAACTAACCAACGACAGCATCGTTTTCGATCCCCTGGTCAAGGAATTAGGGGAATTGCGGCAAATATTCGAACGGCCCCTTGAAGATAGTTGGCACAGTCGTATGGTGTAGGCAGGGGCCCACTCACTTAAGGAAGGTTTAAACCCGGTCGGTCACACAACGTGGGCGCTCCAGTCACCGTCCTTGCGGTATATCCATCTACCCCAAGGCAAGGGGTGACCCGCATGACCCGTCTCCTTCTCCTATTCGCTTTAATTGGTTTAAGCACAACCGCCGGGGCACAGTCCCTTACCGGCCGGGTTACAAACGAGTATGACGAGCCGGTTCCCTTTGCTAACGTTTACGTCAAAGAACTTGGGACCGGCGCCCTCTCCGATGATGAAGGCCGATATACCTTTCCCTTCAGCGTAGACGGGGAGTACGAAATCGTCTTCTCGAGCCTGGGGTACACAAGCCGCACGATTAATTTAATCGTTGGTCTCGAGCCGCAAACCTACGACGTGCGACTTATCACTTCCGGTGTCGAGCTGCAGGAGATTACGGTATCGGCATCCGAGCGTGACCCAGCCTATGCGATTATCCAGGAAACTGTTGATCGCAAGGAAGCTTATCTGCGGGCCGTTGGAAGTTACCGCACCCAGGTTTACGTAAAGGCCGTAGAGGAAGTGGATGAGCTGCAGGCCCTAGCGCCTCCCACCGTGGACGACCTCACACCTGCGT
The DNA here is from genome assembly GCA_963710195.1 of Lewinellaceae bacterium. Taxonomy (GTDB): domain Bacteria; phylum Bacteroidota; class Bacteroidia; order Chitinophagales; family Saprospiraceae; genus Neolewinella. The sequence goes on along the minus strand of CAVPZF010000008.1, from coordinate 119,979 downwards.
TCCCTGCCGAAGACCCCTTTGCGGGGGAAGCAGCCCAAAATGCCGCCTTGCTCGCCGGGCTCAACCTGGTGGAAATGCAACTTTGGCTCAATTATGCCTATCCACGCAGCTACAAGGAAGAGCGCACGGCCTACCGGGCCTACGGAGATACCCGTGGTCTGTTTGTCCCTAATTTTGCCGAAACTGACTTTAATTTTTACCGGAATCTCGTACCGCTGCCGGGCATTGCTTCCGCCCCGGTGATCTCTCCCCTGAGCAATACGTCGGTGTTGACGTACAAATTTAGCCTGGAGGCCAGCGACGTGGAGAACGGTCAACTGGTTTACCGCATTCGGGTTTCGCCCCGCAAATCGGGGAACAGTACGGTGGATGGGCTGCTGTACATCAACGCGGAGAGCTACACGATCAACCGCCTGGAATTTGACCTCCCGGAAGGGAGTCTGGTCTTCTCCGATCGCTTTTCCCTCGCCCAAACCTACCGACGGGCGGAGGGGAATGGCTGGTCGGTGAGCGAGCAGCGCTTCCGGTACGAAACGCGGCAGGGCAAGAAAAAACACTTTCGGGGTACGACCACCCTGAGCTACGCCGACTACGCCTATGACTACGTTTTCCCCAAGAAATTTTTCGGGAACGAAGTTGCGGTGATTGCGGAAGCAGCCTACGCGCGCGACAGCAGCTACTGGGCGAGCGGGCGGACCGTTGCCCTGACCGACGAGGAACGCCGAATGGTGTACCTGCGTGACAGCATAGAGGCCGTGACCACCTCGCAGGTCTACCAGGACAGTATCGAACGCCTTTACAACCGCGTAACGTTACTGGATCTGGCCTTTGACGGGGTGGGGATTCGGGACAACCGGCGCAAGAGCCACCTTTACTTTGGGCCCGTGACGAGTCTGGTTGATTTTTCGCCCGTCGGTGGATGGCGGGTAGGCCCGTACGTATCGGCCTACCGGCGGTATCCCAACGGCAAAATGTTGAACGTGATGGCCTCCGCTGACATCGGCCTTAAGAATCTGGACCTGCAGGGGAAGCTCGTAGCTTGGTTTCGGTACGACCCCTTTCATTTAGGAGATATTTCGGTTTGGGTCGGGCGTGACTTCGAATCGTTTAATCCCAATGATGCTTATCTCAATCAGCTGAAGGCCTCCAACTACTTTTTGAAGGATGAACTGGCGCTGGGGCAGCAGCGCGAGCTCTGGAACGGGCTCTACTTACGCACCAACATCCGGGCCATCAACCGCCGTTCCATTGCGGATTACGACACGGACTCCTTGATTGACGACTTGGTAACGGACGTAGCACCCACCGTGGAGTTTGAAGGATACCAGGCGTTGATCACCCAGGTGGGGCTCACCTTTACACCGGGGCAGCGCTACCTCCGGGAACCCCACCGTAAGGTGGTGTTGGGTAGTAAGTGGCCCACATTTTCGCTGGTGCACCGGCGGGGTTGGTCGGGACTACTATCTAGTGACGTACGCTTCGATTACTTGGAGGCCGCCATGGAACAGGACGTCAGCCTGGGCGCGCTGGGGGTGTCCACCTACCGTGCGCAGATTGGGCAGTTTGTGAATACGAAGGCCCTGCCCTTCGTGGACATCAAACGGTTTCGGGATTCTGACCCCTTGCTTTACTCCGATCCGCTGACCACCTTTCAGGCGCTGGACGCCTCGTTGAATACTTCCGGTAGGCATCTGGAGTTCCACCATATCCACCACTTTAATGGCGCGATCGTCAATAATATACCCCTGCTTAAGAAAACCCGTATCCGGGCCGTTACCGGAGGCGGCTTTTTGTATTTGCAGGACCGAAATTTCCGCTATCAGGAACTCTTTGCCGGCGTAGAACGCATCTTTAAACTTGGTGCCCGCCGCCGGGTGCGGTTGGGCGTGTACGCGGTGGCTGCAGATGCAAATGATGCTCGGCCCACCACCAGTTTTAAAGTAAGTTTTGATCTTATTGATATCTGGAAGAAAAACTGGAACTTCTAGTAGTTAATCGTCTGATTTGTAGCTTACGTGTGAACTTTTATTGATGTATAATAAGTGTTTGTAAACGCATATATACGCAAGCATTCGTTTAAATTACGGATAACTGGTCGGGGTAACCTGATGTTTGTGGGGTCACCAAAACAGACAGAATGCTTGCTATACACAATCAGGTGCAGTTGATCGGCCGGGCCGGCCATGACGTGGAACTGCTGACCCTCTCGGATGGTACCTACCGGGCCAGCCTTCGCCTCTATCAGAATTGTCGTGGCGCGGCGGCAGCCGAGGACCGGCAAGCCTACCCGCTGATCGCCTGGAACCAAGTAGCTACCCAACTGGAGGCCAGGGTGCGGCGGGGGGATCGTGTCCTCATACAAGGTCGGCTGGTCAACCGCCAAGTTCGGGCGGGGGAACAAGCCGTCACGAAAACGGAGGTGCATCTTTCCGCCTTTACCGTGCTGGCCTCCCGCTCCGTGACCCGCACGGTCGGCGTAGTTGCCGAACCTGTGCCCGAAAAGTACGGTCATGAATAGCCTAACCCTCATTGGCAGCGTCTATGCGCCACCAGTTTATCATTGCACGGAGCAGGCGCGGGACCTCTGCCGGTTTCAGCTGGTCACGCAGGACCGGCGCGGTAAGGCTCACGTGCACCACTGTACGGCGTGGGGGCCGGCGGCCTTAGACTTACACGCTCACCTACAAGAGGGCGCACAGTTTCTGGTCCGTGGCGAGCTTCTCTACCGCCCGGTCCGGGTAGCGGGTATCCTTACCCAACGCCCGTACGTACTGGTGCGGAAATATACCTACCTCAGCAAGCGCAGGACAACTGAATCTAGTACACCTCGTTGCGCGTCGCGGGCATCTTTGACCGGAGCCGCACGAACAGGCTGATTAAAAGACCGAGCATCATCGAAGTTGCACCAAACCAGAACAGGTTGATGCCGGGAAACTCAATGGCCTGAAGGGTAATGTAGTCCGTACGGTAGCTTTTCGGAGCTACGGCAATGGGTATCATCAGCGACTCCGGGGGGCGGGCCGCGGCTACCCGCAAGGTGGCCTCGTTGGTCTGGGGATTCAAACTAACGAGGTGGGCGTAGAGTCCCAAGCTAGTGATCTCGTCGCGGATGCCACCCGGTTGGTTGCCGCGGATCAGAAAGACGGGTTGCATGGCTTGTCCTTCCGACTCCAGTAGTGCGCTGACCCAGATGTCTCCTTCCTTAGACTGAAAATGATCGAGTTGGGGTTGCGAGACAAATTTTTGGAAGGTCACCTCCTGACCACCAACCCGGAAGGTGCTTCCGGGGGTAAGCACGAACTCCTGGTACGCCAAATCCTCGTCCTGCACCATCAGCGCATCAAATACCCCTTCGTCAATCTTCACCCGCAGGGCCATGTCGTTTATCTGGGCCGGATAGTGGTAGAGTAGGCCTTCCCGTAGGATTAACGCCACGGTAGCCGTAGTATCGTGGTCGGCTATTCCCCCGGAACGGGTGGCGTGTACTGATGCGCTGATGCCAATGTCTCCGGGTTCCGAAACGTATTCCGGGTGGGTGGGCCGGCGGGAAAAGTCTTCCAGCGTGACGCGGTAGGTGTAAATGATGGAACTTCCCCGCTGCGGGATTTCCACCGTATCGCGGAAACTATCGGAGCCGTCAATCGAAAGGGGGAAGATGCGGTACTTCAGGCTGTCCTCTGTTTCCTGACGGATTTTAACGCTCTGTTCCTCGGGGGGCAGACCCATGATGACCGTGAAGATGTCCTTGTTCCAGTAATGCTTGGTACTCGGATTGGTGATGGCGATCTTCTCAAAACCTTTGTCGTACAGGACATTGGGCTGCAGCTGGAATTCCTCCAGTACCTTACCTGCGGTATCCAGCCGTTGATAGTCCATGATGTAATGCCGGTTCAAACCATCGATAGTGTCCCCGGTAAAGGTCACTACGTAGTCTTCCATCCCCAGGGGAGCATCCTGATAGAGGCGCACCGTACTGCGGGCCAGCTGCTCGTCCTCGGTCAGCCCCTCCATGAGGAACTGATTTTGGGAGACGATGCGCTTATTTCCGGCACTCGCCATAATGCCTACCAACATAATCCCGAAGCCGATGTGACTGACTATGCTGCCGGCGACCTTGGTGTCCTTGCGAACGAAGAAGATCAGAAAGTCCAGGTTGCTCCACACGGCGAACCAACCGGAGAAGACCATAAGCTTGTACGGGACCGAGGGTGCCTGAATCCACAGTAGGGTAAGGAAGGTGAGCAGACCCGCCCCGGCCAGGGCCACACCTGCGTGGACGGAAAAGTTGCGGAGGTGTGCCCGGAAGTTACGCTCCCGCCACCGCAGGAACTGGGCTACGCCACTCAGGAGACCGATGAAAATGGCGATCCAAATCTGGAAGCTGTTGTGGTGCGCTTCGGGTTCGGTGAGGGTAAGTCCGTCGTAGACGGGATTGATCCACTCCCGAATTTCATTGTAGACCGGCAGGCTGGTCGAACCGGTAATGAGGACGGCGGACATAAACAGCGTCAGGCTGCCGATGAACATCCAAAATTCGCGGCTGCTGATGGCCTCTTCCTTTTCCGGGACGGGGATGGTACTCCAACGCCAGACCATAAGCCCGACGCTCAGGAAGAAGTAAAAGGCCAGAAAGAAGAGCAACTGGGCTTCCAGCCCCATCTCGGTAAAGGCGTGGACGCTGGTGTCGCCCAGCACTCCGGAGCGGGTCAGGAAAGTGCTGTAGACGATCAGTACGAAAGTGAAGAGATAGAAGAGGTAGGTAGCGCGAATGCCCTGACCGGTGGCCCGGCTGATGAGGTTAGTATGGATACCGGCGACAAGCATTAGCCAGGGAACGAGGCTGGTGTTCTCCACGGGGTCCCAGGCCCAGTAGCCGCCGAAGTTAAGCGCTTCGTAGGCCCAGGCGGCTCCCATTAAAATCCCAATACCGAGAATACCGGCGCTAAATAAGCTCCACCGCAGGGCAGGGGTCAGCCACTCCCGGTGACGCCCAGTCCACAGGCCCGCCACGGCGAAAGCGAAGGGGACTACCGTGCTGGCGAAGCCCAGGAAGAGGGTGGGGGGGTGGATGGTCATCCAGTAGTTCTGGAGACTGGGATTGAGCCCGTTGCCCCGCAGCAACTCCACGTAATCGGCCTGCTGGAAGATGGGGGCGTTGATGGTTTCCCGGAGCAAAAGCATCGGATTGGAACCCAATTTAAAGAACACCTCACCAAAGCCAAAATGGACTCCGAGGAGCATGGAAACGATAACGATCTGTACCGAGCAAAGGACAGCCATCACCGGTTTTTCCCAGGTGCGGGCAGTCACCATTAACACATATCCCAGAATAACGTGCCAGAAACTCCAGAGGAGGAAGCTGCCCTCCTGCCCCTCCCAGAAAGCCGAGAAAATGTAGCGCTGCTGCAACTGTCCGTCCACGTGGGCCGTCACGTACTGGTACTCGTAGTACTGGTTAAGCATGGCGTAGAAGATGCACCCGATCACGGTGAAAATAGCAGCGCCGTGGGCGAGGAAACTAAGTTGGCCCAGCCGCTGCCAACCCCGGCTACGGAGCACCTCGTTCCGCGTCTGGGTGGCCATAACGTAGCTGCCCATACTTAAGATGGCCGCGAAAAACGCGAGCACGACGGCAAAGTGGCCGATGTACCGCGGCCCCAGGTGCTCGTTGATGTACTGTATTTCTTCCATGGGGGGTTAGATCAGCTCTCGGTAAGGCTCTTGATCATGGCCTCCTCATCCTTGTACTTACTCGGGCACTTCATCTGAATGTCGCTGGCAATAAACTGCTGGTCCTTCATCCGCCCGGTCAGCACGATGCTCTCGCTCATCTCAAAATCCTGGGGCTTCCCCATCAGGAGCACCACCTCCCGCTCGTTCCCGCTCAGGTCCTCGAGGAAGAAACTGAAGTAATTAGGGTCGGTGAGTGGATCGTAAATCGTAGGCTTATCCTTGACGTAGGTACCTACTAATTGCACTTTGTCGCCGCTTTTGGCGGCCTTCTCAAAGTTGGCATATTCGGAGGTGGCATTGCCCGTTTGAACGAGTAGTATGACGGCTACTACAACGAGCAGAATGGCGAGGATATAGGACTTTTTCATGGAATCGCGTGATTGGGCAGCGAAAGAATCGAGTATAGAACGCGAAGGTACCCGGAGCGTTGCCGCATAAGGTCAGGACGAGGTAAAACCTTCTCGCCCCCCAGGGCAGGCGCTTCCTATGGGCCCGAGGGCTTTCGGCCGATCGCCGGCCGGAACATATCTGGCTGCTTTGCTATTTTAGTTCAAACTCCTGTCCGGGAACGACTTATGACCACCTACCCCCTGCCCCAGTGGCTTGCCCTTTGCCTGTTGTTCCTTACACCCGCGCTGGCCGCCCAGAGCAGCGTCTCGGAATTCCGCCTGGGGGGAAGCGCCAAGATCCTGAACGACGAGTGCATCCGACTTACCCCCGACATTCCCTACGTGTCGGGCTCAGCCTGGTTCCAGAATCCAATCGATCTGAGCTACCCGTTCGAGTTGTCCGTGGACCTGGTACTGGGAGAGAACGACGAGCTGGGCGCGGACGGCATCGTGTTCGTGTTTCATCCCTCGATGCAGACCGGGTATCGGGGAGAAGGCATGGGTTTTGCCGGACTCTATCCCTCCCTGGGCATCGAATTTGATACCTACCAAAATTATCACCTGGGCGACCCCACGGCCGATCACATTTCTATCATGCCGCACGGACAGGCGCATCATGGTGTCAGTCTCGTAGGCCCCATTGAAGTTCCTAATTTGGAAAATGGGGCCAAACGCCCGCTCACCATAAGTTGGAACCCCGGTACGAACACGCTGAAAGTCTCGCTGGACGATGTGGTACGTGCTACCCTGCGGGCCGATATCATCGAGGAGATCTTCGGGGGTAACAGTAAAGTCTATTGGGGAGCTACGGCGGCTACCGGGCGCAAGACCAATTACCAGGACGTGTGCATTCGAAAGTTAGTGTACGCCAGCCTGGACTAGCGCCGGGCCTCCCTGAACAGCTTACTTAGGTAGCGGTAGCGGGGCTCCGCCGCGAAGGATTCGGCCTTGCTGTCGGCCTTCAGGATCATTACGTCGGGTGTATCTCCTTCCTGCAGGGCGGGCCACTCGGGCAGATTTTCTCCGTTCGGGTTGCCGGTCTTGACGAAGTTGGCTAGGTAGCCAACCATGGTTTTAGCCGCGGCGCGGTCTTTCTCCTCCCAGTCGTACTGATCCGAGACGTCCAGGTTGCCCAGGAAGTATTCAATATCGGTGGCGTGGGCGGCACCAGGCAATTGAGTGGGGTTTTTCTGCCCTTTCAGCGGCGGACGAATTTCGTCGAAGCGGTAGCGGTATACCGGGGTGTCGCTGTGTTGCCGTTGGAGGTCGGCCCAGTTCCAGGTACCCAGCACGATCCAGGTATCCGAAGCCAGTTCGATGGCCGAGCGGGTCGGCGTGTCGCTCGGATAGAATTCAATCACCGCGTCAGTATCTTCGGGAAACTGATTGGCGACCATCTGGCGGTAGTCAGCGGCTGTTTCCGGGAAGGGGCCCCAGGGGCGCTCGGTGCTCGTCCAGCCTACCAACAGCGGTATTTTCGCCTGGGCACGGTCGCGGAACGTTTGTGTAGGATCTTCCGTCAGAAAATGGCCGTCTATGACCACGGGCGGTCCGCCGATGTTATTGTTTGTCAGGGTTTCGTAGATAGACCGGGTGGAAGCATTACGCAGGTCGGCCAGGGAAGCGTAACCCCCTGCCTCCGCAAATCTTTCACCCCAAGCTTCACCGTCGCTCAGCGCGGCCACGGGCCGTTGGGGGTTGACTACACTGCCGCTCTGGCCCACGGCGCCGGCCAGCAGGTCGCGCGCCAGGGGAGAAACCATCTGGGCGCTGACTGACATGGACCCCGCGCTTTCGCCCGCGATGGTAATTCGCTCCGGATCGCCCCCGAAGGCCGCAATATTGTCCCTGACCCACTGGATGGCTGCCGCCTGATCCATTAAACCGTAGTTGCCGGACCCCCCGTAGGCGGATGCCGCGGAAAGTTCGGGGTGGGAGAGAAAGCCAAAAACGTTCAGCCGGTAATTGGGTGTGACCACCACCACGCCCTCCTGCGCGAGCCGCTCGCCGTCGTACCGGCCCTCGTCGCCGGAACCAGCGCTAAACCCGCCGCCGTAGAAGTAAACGAGTACGGGGAGTCCCTGCTGGTTCTCCGTCGCCGGCGTCCAGACGTTGAGGTAAAGGCAGTCCTCACTCACGGCGGGTGAGCGGAACACCATGTCGCTGTAGAGGTACTTCTGTACCGGGCGCGGCCCGAACTCCTTGGCCATCCGTATGCCGTTCCAGTCTGCCGCGGCCTGCGGAGGTTGCCAGCGCAATTCGTCGACCGGAGGAGCTGCGAAAGGAACGCCGAGGTAGCTCTGTACGCCCGTCCGGGTACTGTGATTTCCTTCCAGGGTGCCGTTGGCTACTTCCGTTTGGACCGCAAATCCAAAGTTCATCTGCTGGGCGCGGGCGCGGGTGGGGAAGCTGGTGAGCATGAGCAGCGTAATTAAGATACCGGGGTGTTGCATAGTAGGTTTCGACTTATGCCCAAGTTAGGTAGCGGTACCCGAAAGCAAAGCCTCTCCCTAAATTACGCCCCGAGCCTCGCTTTCAAGTACCCCCGTACTTCTGTCCTACCGCCACTTGTCGTAGCCTCACCTGCCGGATCATCCCAGTCTTCTAAGCTTGATTCGATCACCACGCTTTCGCTCCGAAATAGCATACCTCGAAAACATGAACCCCCTATCGGACATGAGCATCAGCCTTCAGACTGCCTTACTCGCCGGGCAGATTGGCTTCTGCCTGCTGTTTGCCGCCCTCTTGTTCTACCGTGCGCGTCGTGACGGAAGCCTCGCTCACACCTGGTTGTCCGGGTTCCTGTTACTCAGCGCACTCTACCTCGTACCGTGGGCGGCCGGACACGCCGGCTGGTACGCCCGAGACGGCTACCGCGAATTCCTTCTGTACGCACCCTTTCAGCAGCTTTTCTGCTGGGTCCGGTGGTCTATAACTACTTCACCGCAGTGCTTGCGGGCACCAATAAATTCCGGAGGCGAAGCTTGCTGCACTTCGCCCCTGGCCTGCTCTATCTGGTCTACAGCCTGGGAAATTGGCTCGCGGATACACTGGACCCCGCGCGGTTTAACTTTTACGCCGACGGCCGCGATCGCGATCTGGCGACTTGGTACCAAATCGCCGGTCTGTTGCCTCTGGCCATTTATACCGTAGGGGTATACCGAAACGCGCACTACCGCCGGTTCACTACCGAGGAATTCAGTTACGCCGATTCCATCACCTTCACCTGGGTACAGCAGTGTCTAATAGCCCTTTTCGTGCTGGTATGCCTGCGCCTGGGTTTCCTCCTGGCTTATCCGGGCTTCGGCAACTTCGGCCAGCCGTTTTGGTACTACCTGAGCTATGGCCTGGTGGTCGGGGCACTCGCGATTTACGGATACACCTCGGCAGTGCGTAGTGGGTCCCTCGCTCTGTCGCTGACCGTGCGCGAGCGTGCTGAAGCCTAAACCCCGTCACCGGCCCCCGCCGCGGCCGCGGTATCGGGTCAAGATCTCGCGGCGTGGAAGCCAGTACTCGAAGCAGTCATGACGCAGCGGCACCTGTACCGCGACTCCGGCCTATCGCTCACCGATTTGGCGGCGGACCTCGGCCTGACCCGGAAACAAACGTCGGCCCTCGTAAATACCGCCTTCGGAATGAGCTTTAGAGCTTGTTTGGGATTCCGCTCACCGCCGCAAACTTGCTCTTTTGCGCCAATTCTTCGCCTCAAAAAGCGTCACCTAGCCGCGTGTTCAAGCGGCAATTGGGAGTTACCCCCAGCCAGTAACTGGCAAATGACCGGAAAAAGTAGTGTTAGATCGTACGATGGAGCCACCCGGTCCGCACCGCACGCTTCCTTTGACCGAAAATCCAATCGTCGCCCATGTTCCGCCTATTTATGTTCGTTCCGTGTTATGCCTCCGCCTCGGCGGCCGCTCAGTCCCCCTGTATGGATTTCTACCGTTCTCGCGGGATTGGTCAGATCGCCTGGCGCGCATCCGCTTTTCCCACTTTTAATGATCAGCGTGTCAGGTACTGACTCCGGTTGCGGTCGAGCTCCCGGAAGAAGGGGTCGGTCATGTCCTTAACGAAGTGGATCGATTCGCCGGTGGACTTCATCTCCGGGCCGAGCTGCTTGTCCACGTTCGGGAACTTATTGAAGCTAAAGACCGGCACTTTGATCGCGTACCCGCTGGGTTGGGGGTTGATGTCAAAGTCCTTGAGCATGTGAGTGCCTAGCATCACCTTAGTGGCAATGTTGAGGTAGGGCACCTGGTAAGCCTTAGCGATAAAGGGCGTGGTGCGGCTGGCCCGGGGGTTGGCCTCGATGACGTATACCATGTCTTCCCCCGTCTCCTTATCGGTCTTGATGGCAAACTGTACATTCAGCAAGCCCTTGATCTTCAGGGCGAAGGCGAGTTGCTCGGCGTACTCCCGCATTTTGTTAACGGCATCGACACTGAGGGAGTAGGTCGGCAGCACGGCCGAGGAGTCGCCCGAGTGAATGCCTGCCGGCTCGATGTGCTCCATGATGCCCATGATGTGGACTTCCTCCCCGTCGCAAATCGCGTCGATCTCCGCTTCCTTAGCCCGATCCAGGAAGTGGTCCACGAGGACCTCGTCGTCCGGAGCTTTCTTAAAGATGGACAGCACGTGCCGTTCCAATTCCGCGTCATTGATCACGATGCGCATGTCCTGTCCGCCGAGAACGTAGCTAGGCCGGACCAGCACCGGGTACTTAACGCGGTGGGCCACGTCCAGCGCCTCGTCGGCGTCCTTCGCCGTACCGAAGTTGGGATAGGGAATATCCAGGTCCTTCAGCAACTGGGAAAAGCGACCCCGATCCTCCGCAAGATCTAGCGCGTCGTAGCTCGACCCGATGATGGGTATGTTTCGTTTGTGCAGTTCCTGGGCGAGCTTGAGAGCAGTTTGCCCCCCGAGCTGAACGATAATGCCCTCGGGTTTTTCCAGTTCGATGATCTCCCGCAGGTGCTCCCAAAAGACGGGCTCGAAGTACAGCTTGTCCGCGGTATCGAAGTCGGTGGAGACGGTCTCCGGGTTACAGTTGATCATAATCGACTCGAATCCGGCTTCGTGCACCGCTTTAAGTCCGTGTACGCAACAGTAGTCAAACTCAATCCCCTGACCGATGCGGTTGGGACCGGACCCGAGGACGATAATCTTCTTCTTATCCGACACCACGCTCTCGTTCTCTCCATCGAAGGTGGAGTAGAAGTAGGGGGTGGTGGACTCGAACTCGGCGGCGCAGGTATCCACCATTTTGTAGGTACGGCGTATCCCGAGTTTGTAGCGCTGCCGGGTCACGGCCTCCTCGTCTACCCGCAGGAGGTAGGCGATCTGAATGTCGGAGTAGCCTACTTCCTTAAGGGTACGGAAAAAGGCTTCGGGCAGGTCTTCGGGGACGTTGTACTTCAGGACTTCCGCGTCGTAATCGACCAGCCGCTTGATCTGGTTGATGAACCAGGGATCGATCTTGGTTAGTTTCTGGATGGTCTTGCGGGGGACGCCCAGGCGCAGGGCATCCTTAAGGCGGAAAATTCGATCTTCGCTGACGTTCTCTAGTCGGTGCAGGATGTCGTCGGTCTTGATCCATTCCTTGATGTCCGACCCCAGACCGGCGCGGCCGTTCTCCAGCGACTGGCAGGCCTTCTGTAAGGCTTCGAGGAAGTTTCGACCGATGCCCATGACCTCCCCTACGGATTTCATTTGCAAGCCGAGGCGGTGGTCGGCGCCGGGAAATTTATTGAAGTTCCAGCGGGGAATCTTTACGATGACGTAGTCCAACGTCGGCTCGAAGAAGGCGGAGGTGGTTTTGGTGATCTGATTTTTGAGCTCGTCCAGGCGGTAGCCCAACGACAGCTTGGCGGCAATCTTGGCAATGGGGTATCCGGTGGCCTTGGAGGCCAGGGCGGAGGAGCGGCTGACGCGAGGGTTGATCTCAATGACGATCAGCTCCTCCGTCTCCGGGTTCTGGCTGAACTGGATGTTGCAGCCCCCGGCGAAGTTGCCCATGGCACGCATCGCCTTGATGGCCTGGTTGCGCATATCCTGGTAGGCGGTATCGGAAAGCGTCATGGCCGGGGCTACCGTGATGGAGTCGCCGGTATGAATCCCCATTGGGTCGAAGTTTTCGACCGCGCAGATGATCACGACATTATCGGCCGAATCGCGTAACAACTCCAGCTCGAATTCCTTCCAGCCTAGGACGGCCTTATCAATTAACACCTCGTGGGTGGGGCTCGCGTCGAGACCCCGGCGCAGCATCTCTGGGTATTCCTCTTCCGTAAAGCAGAATCCTCCGCCGAATCCACCCAGGGTGTAAGAGGGGCGGATAACTAAGGGATAGCCGATCTCCTGGGCCGCCTCCATACCCTCCAGAAAGGAGTTGGCAATCATGGCCGGGGCACACTTTAGGCCGATGCTCTCCATGTGCTTGCGGAACAACTCGCGGTTCTCCGCCAATTCGATGGCTTCCAAATCGACGCCAATTAAGCGGACATTGTACTTTTCCCACAGGTTCACCTGTCCGCACTCGATGGCCAGGTTCAGCGCCGTTTGTCCCCCCATCGTAGCCAGCACGGCATCGACGTGGCGTTCCTTGAGCACTTGCTCCACGCTGTCGATGGTCAGCGGCAGCATGTACACGTAGTCAGCCGTCATCGGATCGGTCATAATGGTAGCCGGATTCGGATTGAGGATGGTCACCTCAACGCCCTCCTCCCGCAGGCTCCGGGACGCCTGCGTTCCCGAGTAATCGAACTCACAGGCCTGCCCGATGATAATGGGCCCTGACCCGATAATGAGTACGGATTTGATGCTGGTGTCCTTAGGCATGGTGAGGTTCGGTTTATTGAAACTGGGGCGAAGATAGAAGGATTGGACTTACCGGTAGGGCCGGCGACCCGTGAGCACACGGCTACACGAGCGGCGCGCGCGGGTACCGTGGAGTGCCCTTAAAATTTAGCTCTACCACATGGGCATTCGTGAACGAATAGGCCCGTCTCAACCAAGGTATAAGGAAATAGCTTCGCTTAATCAACCCTCTTTCCAGCAACCCCAGCTCGATCACCTACCGCGCGGCGGGCTCCAGAGCTATTCAGGCGGCTGGTATTGCCGATCTACGGGCATTTGGACTGGCCGGTGACAAGCAGACGTTGGTTCGTGCCCTGGTACAGATTGACCGGTCGCCGGACCAACTCGACAAGCTCTCCAGCTTTTCCGAACCGGAGTTTGTCTCCGATAAGGTGTGGCTCCGCAAGTTGGTGGATGGCCGAGCGGAGCTGTTTTACTGGTCGAACGGACAACTGGATCGCTATTTCTACCGCTTGGACGAGGGGGCCACTGAACCGCTAATTTGCCGCCGGTTCCGGGTAGGGAATACCGGTGTACAGGGCGATGAGCGTTATCGGGCCGCGCTGGGTGCGGAGTTGCGCTGCTCAGGGGGCAATCTGCCGCCCGTCGGTGAGGTCGAATTCACGAAGAACGGCCTGTTGGAGTACGTCACTGCGTTCAATGCATGTGCCGACACCCCTCAGGAGCTACTTACCAGTCGCGTCGGCCCCCGGGCTCGTCTGGCCCTGCGAATCGGCGTGGAAACGCATTCCTTAAAGTACCACAGTACTGCCTTTGGCGTAGTGGATGGGCCGCGAACCAAATTGGAAACCGCTGCCGCTCCGCGTCTGGGTGTTGAAATTGAGCTGCCCATGGAATTTACCAACCGGAGGTGGTCACTGTTTAGTGGCCTAAACTACCGGCAGTATCAACCACGCACCTTCACGACGAAATCGATCGATTACTCGGTAGATTGCCATTCGGTAGAGCTGGCCTTGGGCACACGGTTGCGGCTATTTGACTTCGGCCGATCGTCGTATTACCTGATGAGTTCGAGCATGGCTGACCTGCCGTTCAAGGGCGCGGTACTTCTCCGGGGCGGGCGTCCGTATAGGTCATCGCTTAGAGTCCGAGGGGGCTTCTGCTTGCCGCGGAACCTGCTGGATAGCTATCGGTATTCCCACTTAGTGGATAAAGGTTTACTTGTTGGGATCGCCTACCGCCGGTAATCCGCTTGCACCTTCCCCCTCTGCGATTTACATTTGCGCCCCGGGCGAGCGCCCGACCGGAGGAATGGCAGAGTGGTTGAATGCACCGGTCTTGAAAACCGACGTACCGCAAGGTACCGGGGGTTCGAATCCCTCTTCCTCCGCTACTTAACTCCCGCTGTGGCTTAGCCCTTTCGCCGCGGCATCCGGGCGCGCTTGTACCCCAGCTTCCCTAAGATTAGTTTCCATAGGATGTCATAGGGAATGAGTTCCATGTAGTACACTTGGGCGGACTCATTCAGCGGGTATTCCTGCATTTTCCGTAGATACCTGCTGGTGTGGCGTTCCACTGCCGTGCGGTGGAAACGTTGTACGGAAAGTTGCGCCAACGCCTTAAGGAAATACCTTATGCGCTCATGGCCGGCCCCCCGCAGGTGACGCTGTGCGTACTTGGTGATCGCTTCGATGCTATAGTCGGACTCGGTATGCCGGTGACGAATAACCTGATCGATAATCTGGAGAATAAGCAGGTGGACGTTCCGGTGTGATTTTTCCGTGTTTACGCGTTGAAAGGAATTAAGAAAGCGCTGCATCCGGAAGCGGTCGAACGTGTTGTCCCCGTCCCTGGGGTTGATTTGCTTCAGCTTGTACAGCAAGTAGAGGTAGGCCTCGAAAATACGAACAGTCTCTGCAAGATGACCAGCTTGTTTAGCCGTGGCCTGATCAAACTTCATGGTGCGGTAAATGTCGTAGGCCTCCTGGAATTTAGCCGACCGCAAGCAGAGCAGGAGCATCATTTCGTAGACTTTGAGGTAGTTGTGTTCGCCCGGATCGGTCCTTTTTAGCAGCGACCGCGCGAAGCTCATGCCGTTGTCGAAATCATTGAGCTGAGCGTAGGCCACCGATAGGTTAACCTCAAAGACTTGGAACATAGTAGGCTGGGCGGTCTCTCGGCCCTGTAAATAATCAATGGCTGCCTCGGCAACCCGAATCACCCCGCGGTAGTCACGGGCTGCCAGGTAGCGGTTCAGCTCGATTAGGTACACTAGGTAGGAAATGAGGGGCACGTCGTACGCCTCTATAGCGTCGACGTGGCGGGCGTGGCAACGTTTGGCTACCTCTTCGATCTCGTTGGGGTCTCGCTGGGTATTGCGCAGGTAGGACAACTCATTGAAGTCAGCGACAACGTCTTCGTATTTTCGCGTTATATCCCGGTACTGCCGGGCTCGATTACGGTAGTATTCGTACTTGGCCGGATCGAACCTGCGGTTGTTGTACTGTCGGCGGAGCATCTTAGCCGATTCGTAGGCGGCTCCTAAGAACTCCGCATCTGCGGCCGTGGTAAACGCTTCCTCGAGGTAGGGCAGGAGCACGCCGGAATTGACTGAGGTGCGCAACTGCTTACCGACGGTGATGAGTTTCCAAACGTAGGCGTACATCCGCTTCCGGCTGTCCGTACTTCGACCGGTAATTTCAATACGGGTGACAGCATTCAACAGCTCCAGCTTTAGTGCGTGCTTGACCTTACGAAAAGTTGGGCAGGCAGCCTTTAGCCCCAGGTGGCCGGCGGCCTCCTCGGCACTCGCGGCAGGATGCTTGCGGACGTAAGCGTACAATTTCTCTTGAGCAATACCCATGCTGGTATCGCTAGTACAACGAGGTGTGTGTTTGGGTCCGAGTAACTCAACGAGTTCGGAAAGGTGTCTCATAAATGGTAAAACCGGTCGGCGAAAGCACTAGCAAGCTTAATACCGAAGACCAAGAGGGGGAGTAATCCGAAATCTGAATGCGGGATGGCATGAAATAAAGGCCTACTTAAACATCGCCCGTATGGGTTCTTCCCTGCGTGGCCTATATTATGTGAACCTTACTGACACGTCAGGCGCACTTGCTAACGAAATTACTGGACCGTTCCAAAGAGTAGCCGGTTTTTTGCACAATTAAGTCGGTATGGGACTAACAAAGACAAATAAATTCCCGATCAGCAAATACTGCTTGTTGCAACAATCGCGACTGATCGTTACCGCGGCAGATCTATGCGCTGCGTAATCCAACCCAGAATAGTATTCAGCACTTCCATGCGTTCGGGCTCGTGGTGGAGTTCGTGGTACAGGCCCGGAAAGCTCCTAAAGGTGAGGTTGCCCGCGTTGCGTTCGGCGAATGACTTACTGGCCGCGTGGTCGGTGATGCCGTCGGCGTCCCCGTGCAGCAGGAGGGTGGGGACGGGTAGGCCACCTGAGTAAGTCTGCAGATAAACCGCCCGTTCGAGGAGGTCGATGCCCGTTTGACTGCTTAGGCGGTTGTGGTTGTAGCGGTCAGCGGAATAATCCTGCCCCACGCGGGGATCCCGGCTCAACATGGCCGTATCCAATTGATTGTTTAGCGTAAAGGTGGGCCGTATACGCCGCATGAGGCGTCCGATAGCTACGACCAGGGGATTAGGCGTAAAGGCCTCGGCAATGTGCGGAGAGGTCACGATGGCGCCCCAGATCGACGGCCGGCGGCGGATGAGGTAATGCAGCAGGAGTTGACCCCCCATGCTCTGTCCGTACAGAAAAACGGGTCGGCTGGGGTAGCGCCGTTCGCAGTGGACGAGCAATTGGGCGATGCCGTCCAGGTAGTCTTTGTAGGCCTTGGCATACCCCTTGCGGCCCTCGCTGCGGCCGAAGCCCTGGCGGTCGTAGCCCACCACGGCGATCCCCTGGGCATTAAAGAATTCGGCAACACCGTCGTAGCGTCGGCAGTGCTCCCCCAGGCCGTGGATGAGACCAATGACCGCCCGTGCACCGGGGGCCTGCCAGTCTACGGCATAGATGCGGTGGCCGAGTTCGTTGTTCCAGCTGAATTCTTCCATCATGCCGGGAAGATACACGTCAGCGGCATGTTCCATTCCGCATTCTCCCAGCCCTACGATGTACGGTATTTCGCTACCCTTGCGCTCCGCCGCCCCGCCCAGGTCTCGGCACTTGGCTACCTTTGTAGTCATGAATGCCACTCCCCGCATCGTCTTCCTGGGCACCCCTGAGTTTGCCGTTCCCAGTCTGGAAATTTTGGTAAAGCAGGGCTACCCGGTAGTCGGCGTCATCACGGCTACGGACAAGCTGGGCGGACGTGGGGGAAAACAGCTGCTAGAGTCGCCGGTAAAGCAAGCCGCGGTTCGCTACGGCATCCCCGTCCTACAACCCAAGAACTTAAAGGATGCGACCTTTCAGGCCGAATTAAGGCAATGGAAGGCGGACCTACAGATCGTGGTGGCCTTCCGGATGCTGCCCCAAGCCGTGTGGGACATGCCCGCGCTGGGCACGTTCAATCTTCACGGATCCCTCCTGCCTAAGTACCGCGGAGCCGCCCCCATCAATTGGGCCGTCATCAACGGGGAACACGAAACGGGGGCCACCACTTTCTTTATTCGCCACGAAATCGATACGGGAGACGTGCTGCTGCAACACCGGATGCCCATCGACCCCAACGAGACCGCCGGCGACGTACATGACCGGATGATGGTAGTAGGAGCGGAGCTTGTTCTCCGTACCGTCCGGCTGATTGCTACTGGAAATTACACCCTGGCCAAACAAGACGATAGCCTGGTGATCCCCGCCCCCAAACTGCACCGGGAGACCTGCCGGATCGATTGGCACCAACCCCTGAGGGAGGTACACAACTTCGTCCGGGGCCTCAGTCCCTGGCCAGCTGCCTGGACCCTGATGGGCGGCAAGAACCTCAAGCTGATCCGTTCCCGCACGGTAGCCCTCGATCACCAGCAAACTCCCGGCACCCTGCGCACTGATGGTAAGTCGTACCTACGGGTGGCCTGTCCGGGCGGCTACCTCCTCGTGGACGAATTGCAACTCGCCGGACGCCGCCGTATGCCCACCGAGGAATTTCTGCGGGGACTAGCAGTGGGCGACGGTTTGGTACTCGGGTCCTAAGGCTGCCCCATTCCCTACGCCGCCGGTATATTTGGGAATATGAAAATTTGCCTCCTGTTTGCCCTTCTTGGTGCCGCTTTCCTTCCGGCCCAGGATCTCTACTTCGCTAATGAACCTACCCTCACCCCGGATGGGAAGGAGATCGTCTTTGCTTATAATACCGACCTGTGGCGGATCCCCACCGTCGGCGGCACGGCCGTGCGGCTCACTGCGCTGGAGGGCAGCGAGTCTTCCCCAAGCATCAGTCCGGACGGCAAGTGGGTGGCCTTCAGTTCCGATCAGTACGGGAATGAGGATGTGTTCCTGGTACCCCTAAAGGGCGGGCAGATTAGTCGACTTACCTACCACGAAGCGGACGATAAAGTGGAGAGTTGGTCGTGGGACAGTGCCAGGATCTACTTCACTTCCGGGCGGTACAATCGCATGGCAACTTATACCGTCCCGGTAGGCGGCGGCACGCCCGCGCGCCTGTTTGGCGATCACTACTTCAGTAACCTGCACAACGCCGCCGAGCACCCCGATGGCAGCGTGTACTTCAATGAGAGTTGGGAGAGCAGCCTCTTCGTACACCGCAAGCGCTACCGGGGACCCTTCAACCCAGACATTAAAAGCTACCGGGCCGCTACGGATACCTATACCCAGCACACCGACTGGGAAGGCAAGGATATGTTACCGTTGATCGACCGGGAGGGTAAGGTCTATTTCGTGTCAGACCGCGACAACGATGAGTACCGGCTTTACGCCTTGTCGGGACAGACCGTCACGCCACTCACGACCAATAGCCACTCCATTTTCACCCCGGGCATCAGCGCCGACGGCAGTACGCTGGCCTACGTGATGGACTACCAGCTCTACACCTACGATGTATCCAGCCGGCGGGAACGCAAGGTGCCGGTGACCACAAACGGCTTCGAGGGCCTGGCGGAACAGCAGGACTTTAGCACCTCGGGCAAGGTAACTGCCTTCGATGTAGCCGGGGACGGCAAGAAGATCGCCTTCGTTTCCCGTGGTATGCTGTTCGTATCGGACATCAAGGGAGACTTCATCCAGCAGCTGGCTACGGGTAGTGGGCGGGTAGGGGAGGTCCACTGGCTCAAGGACCACCGTACCCTACTGTACAACTCCACGGCGGAGGGTTACCAGAACTGGTTTACCCTGGCGGCGGACGGCAGGGGGCAAGCCCTGCAACGCACCCGCGATTCCCGCAATAATCGCCTACTTGTGATTAGTCACGACACAACCCGGGCCGCTTACCTCAGCGGCAGGGATGAATTGCGCATCCTGGACTTAACCAGCTTCGAATCCACGGTGGCGGTGACCGACGAATTCTGGGCCATCCAGAATACTCCTCCGCGGTGGTCGCCCGACGACGCCTACCTGGCCGCCAATGTCCGACGTGACTTCGAAATGGACATCCTCATTTACGACACGAAGAACAAGGAATCGTTTAACCTGACCAGTACCGGTGTATCGGAGTGGGGCCCGTACTGGTCGCCCGACGGCAAATACCTCTACTTTTATGGCGCGCGCCACCAGCCGGGCTACCCGCGGGGCGGCGGAGACGTAAATGTCTACCGACTGCCGTTGCAGCGTTACGGGGAACCCTTCCGGTCGGAACGCTATGCCCAATTGTTCACGACCGACAGCATCACCACGGATTCAGTCACCCGTATCGATCGGAACAGAATCATGGAACGAATGGAACAGGTCGGCACCAGCTTCGGCGACCAGGGCGGCGTGGCCGTAGTCCAGGACGGTGAGCAGCAGATCGTGCTCTACGGAGGGGACCAGGAGGAAGGCAACACCAAGCTATACAAAACCGTACTGCAACCTTTTGAGGACGAAGAAACCACCAGCATCGCGGGCGAAGGCATTGGGGGGGCGGATGACCTGGTGGTCGCCGATGGCAAGTATTACCTGTTGGGCGGTGGCCAGGTGCTTTTGCTTAACCTTAAGGAAAATAAGACCGAAGCGATCGATCTGGACTACACGTTCCGCCGGGTACTGCGGCCGGAATTCGAGCAGATGTACTACGAAACCTGGGCCAACCTGGAACAAAACTTTTACGATGAAGAGTTTCACCGGGTCGACTTCCAGGCACTACGCGACCGGTACGCCGCGTACTTGCCCTACGTGAACACCCGGGCCGATCTGCGGCGGCTGACGAACGACCTGCTCGGGGAGCTCAACACCTCCCACTTTGGCTTCTATTCCAGTGGCAGTGAGGAGGAAACCACCTTCGGTTCCAAAACGCTCGATCTGGGCCTGGTGTACCGCACCGACGCACCCTACGTGATTGAGCGGGTCATCCTAGACGGACCGGCAGACTATTACGGAGCGGACCTCCAGCCCGGCGACCGCCTGGTGGCGCTCGACGGACAAGCCCTGGACCCCGCCCGTAACCGGGAATCCTACCTGGCGCGTCCCAGCGTCGATGCCGAGCTTACGGTAACCGTTGAGCGGAACGGGCAGCGGCTCGACGTGGCCATCCATCCGCAATCCTACAGCGCGGTACGCGATAACCGCTACGATGAGTGGGTAGACCACAACCAGTCGGTGGTCGACGAAGCTACGCAGGACAGGGTGGCTTACGTGCACATGAAAAACATGGGCGGCGGGGAGCTCGATCACTTCCTGGACGAGATGGTCTCGGAGGGGTACCGGCGCGACGGCGGCCTGATCCTTGATCTGCGCTACAATACGGGCGGTAACGTGCACGATGCGGTGCTGCAATTCCTCAGCCAGCGTCCCTACCTGAGCTGGAAGTATCGAAGCGGGGCCCTCAGTCCGCAGCCCAACTTCGCCCCCGAGGGCAAACCGATCGTCCTGCTGATCAACGAGCAAAGCCTCAGCGACGCCGAAATGACCGCCCAGGGCTTTAAGGAGCTTGGACTCGGCACCGTAGTGGGTACACCGACTTACCGCTGGATCATCTTTACCAGCGGGGGCGGACTGGTCGACGGATCCAGCTACCGGCTGCCCAGTTGGGGCACCTACGGGCTCGACGGTCGTAATTTGGAGAAGACGGGGGTGGAGCCCGACGTGCGGGTCGATAATAATATGGCCGACCGGCTACACGGGCGGGACCCGCAGCTGGCCCGGGCCATCGAGATCGTGCTGAAGGAGAGTCAGGGCAAGCGCTAGGGCTGGACGACGACCAGGCCTTCGGTCAGGGGATCCAGGTGCTCAATGAGGGTGTCGAAGAGGGCCTCCCCCTCCTGGAGGTAGAAATTGAGGAAGCTGTCGTAGCGCTCCTGAAGTCCGTCTTCGGGGAAGATTTTCTCGCGCAGTCCCCGAATTTGATTCATGGCCGTTTCGAAGCGCTGCTTTTCCGTACGCCGCAGACGGCCCTCGATGTTCTCCACGGCCTTGGCCTGGCGCGCGTGCTCGCCCAGCACCGATTTTGTGAGGGTTGGATCAATCTGCTCGGCTTTCTCCGCGATCCGCTGAAAGAGTGCCTCGAGTTCTGCCAGTTCCGTGGAGAGGCTCAGCTCATTTTCCGAGGCCCGAGCGACGTAGTCGCGAATGATGAGGTCCGTGCTGCGAAACAGCTCGCGGTAGCCCAGCTCCAGTTTTTGCAGCTTCTTCTGGTTGCCCTTGTCGATCCACAGCACGGAATTGCGACGGATGAGCATGGGGAAATTAATTTCAAAAGTAGCGAACTGTTCCTTCCGCTCAAGCCAGTACGCCAGCTCTCCACCGCCCCCGATGTAGGCTAGGTTGGGAAAGATGAGTTCCTGGAAGAGGGGACGCATGACGACGTTCGGGCTAAAGCGCTCGGGGGCCGCTTCCAACTCGGCGCGTAGTTCCGCCTCCGTGAATTGCTGGTCGGTGCCCAACACGCTATAGCGCTTGCCCTCGCGCACAATCCGGTCGCGACGGCCGGGGCTGAGATAGAACAGGTTGATCTCGCGGGCGTGGGCCTGTCCGCTGTAGCCAATCCCTTCCAATTGCTGTTGGGCTTTTTCGATCAGGGGCTGACTGACGGAATCAAATAATTCCCGCTCCATAAGGGGGCGGAAAGCCACCTTGAAGGCTGGCCGGCTCATATTGGCCACGACCAGCCCGTAATGTCCAAACAGGGCGTGCACCAGCGCCACGGAAGCCGCTGCGTAAGTCGGGTACTGCGTGTAGGCCGCCTCGATTTTAGCGTAGATCTCGGTGGCCGTTTCCCGGTCGCCCAGGATGCCCTTAAGTTCCTGTAAGACCACTTCGAGTCCTTCCGTTGCCAGGGCACCCACCGATCCGCCGGCCTCATTTTTCCATTCCAGGCGGTTGCCGTAGACGTGGGCGTGGTTGATTTCCTCGAAATCGTGGTCCTCGCCGCCCATGATGAACACCGGAACGAGGTGATTATCCGGGTAGCGTTCATTTAATTGCCGCGCTAGGTTGATCGTAGAGCAAATCTTCAGCACGTAGTACAGCGGCCCGGTAAGAAGGGACGGCTGGTGTGCGGTAATGACCGTAAAGGTGTTGCGGGAACGCAGGTGGTGAAGGGATTCCGCAACGGCCGCCACTTCCGGGAGGTCGGCGTACTGGGCCTCCAGCTCACTCACTAAGAGTTCCCGGTCGGTACCGTCTTCCATTTTATCCTCCATCACCTGGGCGAACGCGTCCAGGGTAACGGGATACTGATAAAAGGGGCGAAGGTCCGTGCTGCCGGTAGCGTAGGCGACGTCGCGCTTGGAAAACTGAGGGACTTCGGCAAAGGGAACGCGTTCTATTTTCATGGCTTATCCTACACCCCAACTCACCAAAGGTTTGCCGGACCGCCCGGCGGCCGTGGGGTACTTTTGCGTATGCGCATCTGGAAGATCCTCCGCTGGCCCCTTTTACTTATTGCAAGCTACCTCGGGGCAGTACTGCTGTATGGTACCCTGACCGACTGGAAACCTACCGGTACGGAGCCGGTGCTCGCGAGTGGCGGACAAACATCGGCCACTGCCGTACTCCACGATTCTATCCTTACGCTGACCACCTGGAACGTGGGATTCGGGGGGCTGGGAGCCGAGGAGTACTTCTATTACAACCGCGGTGATTTCTTCTGGACGGACCTCGGAAAAGCGCGCGCCGACCGGAAAAACGTCGACCGCTACGTTGCGGGCCAGCAGCTCACCCTGACCTCCACCCAAAGTGACTTTTTCCTGCTACAGGAAATAGATACCGCCAGTCGCCGGAGCTACTACCTGAACCAACTGGCCTTAGACCGGCGTACCCGCCCTAATTATGCGGCCTATTATACCCCCAACTTCCAAAACGGGCGGGTGCCTATCCCGGTATTCCAGCCCTGGGACCACTACGGTGCGGTACAGAGTGGGTTACTGACGCTTAGTCGCTATCAGCCTACGGAAGTGGAGCGCGTACAGCTGCCGGGGGAATTGCCGTGGCCCACCCGCCTCTTTGAATTGGACCGCTGTGCCTTGCGGCAGGTATTTTCTACGCGCTTTGGTCCTGAATTGGTGCTATACAACGTACACCTGTCCGCCTACGACGCCGAAGGGGATGTCCGTCAGGAGCAAATACGATTCCTCCGACAATTAGTGCTCGAAGACTACGCGGCCGGCCGTTTCGTGATTGCGGGTGGCGACTGGAACCAGCTTCCGCCCGGCTTCAATTGGTTCTCCCTCAATCCCACCGTAGAGCAAACCGTACTTGCCCCAACTATTGGTTTCGACTTCATGCCGGGGGGATGGAATTGGGCTTATGATCCGGGAAGGGCAACGGTACGGGAGAGCGATGCGGCGTACGATGCGCACCGCTCACGGCGCAGCGTCATCGACTTTTTCCTGACCAGTCCTAACGTCCGTATACGACGGGTAAAGACCATCGAACAGGGCTTTCAGTTCAGTGATCACCAGCCCGTTTATCTGGAGGCCGAACTGCTGCCTTAGTTCAGCGTTACCCCCACTATGAAACTTACCCTCCCCGCCGCTTTACTTGCCTCCGCCGGATTAATTTTAAGTGCCTGTGAATCTTCGCCAATCGAACCGACCACCGAGACCATCGAGGTGGAATATGGCAACCCCGCTGCTGATGGTTTTGATGCCCGTGGCTCCGACGCGCGCGCCATCGCCATTGCCGATAGCGTAGTCATGGCCCACGGCGGACGCCAAGCATACGATGAGGCCCGCTACTTTAAGTGGAACTTCTTTGGTGCACGGGACTTAACCTGGGATAAGGAAGAACAAAGAGTCCGGATTGAAACGCCCGACCAGGAGATGATTTACCTCCTGGACTACGGTGACGACGATGATCTCACGGGAGCGGTGAGGAAGAACGGCGAGGAGATGACCGACCCCGACAGTCTGGCGCTGTACCTGCAAACGGCCAATTCCATGTTCATTAACGACAGCTACTGGCTCGTACAGCCCTTCAAGCTCAAGGATAGCGGGGTTACCCTCAAGTACATCGGCGAGGGCACCGATCCAAAAAAGAACCGCCCCTCCGAAATGATTGAACTGACCTTTAACGATGTAGGCGACACGCCCGGTAATCGCTACCGGCTTTACGTGGACCAGGAAAGCTACCGTATCAATACCTGGGACTTTTTCCGCGATGCGGCGGATGTCGAACCCGCCATGGAAACGCCCTTTGATGGGTATAGCGACTACAAGGGTATCCTGCTGTCCGGTGATCGGGGAGGACGCTTTCAGCTTGGCAACATCGCTGTTTTGGACAGCCTAGACGATACGGTATTTACTGAGTTCTAGACTAAAAGCCAATGCGCTTGCGCTGGATGCTCAGTTCCTTAGGATCCAGCTTCAGGTGCTCTACATCTACTTTAAGAATTTTAGCCCGGCCCTTGCGCGGACGGCCGAGCTCCCCGGCCAGGCGCAGGTCATGGCGGCGTAATACGTCGATCACGATCTGCCGGACCGTGCGGGCATTGCCGAAGTAAGCGTCCCTAAATTTATAGATAAAGTTGAGGTAGTTGACCAGGTGAGCCCTGGCAGGCGGGGTAAGTTGGGCCTGCCGCTTTTTCAGCATGCGCCCAGCGATGTCCACGAGCTGCGCTGGGGTATAATCCGTAAAGCGGAGTACGTTGTCGAAGCGACTACTCAGGCCCGGATTCGCCTTCAGAAACGTCTCCATATTATCGGGGTAACCCGCCACGCAGACGAAAAATTCGCCCCGGTGGTCCTCCATGCGCTTCAGCAGCGTCTGGATGACCTCGTCGCCAAAATCTCCCCGTTGGGAAGTGGAGGTTTGTGTTAGGGCGTAGGCTTCGTCGATAAAAAGTAACCCGCCAAGGGCTTGGTCGATGACCTTGGCTGTTTTGCCGGCAGTTTGTCCCACGTAGCCGGCCACCAGGCCCTGGCGGTCGGTTTCCACGATGTGCCCCCGTTCCAGAATGCCTAGCGCATTGAACAGGGTAGCAAGTAGGCGAGCCACGGTGGTTTTTCCCGTGCCGGGGTTTCCCACTAGTACGGTGTGCAAATTAAAGGCGTTCAGGACGTCCCGACCCGTTTTCCGGTAGTACCGAACCAGGCTCACCAATTCGCTGATTTGGCGTTTGATGTGGTCCATTCCCACGAGGGCGTCCAGTTCCGAGAGGGTCGCCTTCAGGAGGGCCTCGTTAACGGGAATAGTTGGGCGTTCGTCTTGACCACTTTGCTGGGTGTTACGCACATCCACTAACTCCACCGTGCTCAGGCGCTCGTCGCTTAGCGAGCTTCCGGTGTCGTCGTGCTCCATTAGCCGCAGGGCCATCTGAATTTTGGCTTTTTCAATCAGATCGTGTACGAAGCGGGCGTTGCCGAAAGTCCGGTCGCGGTTGCGGAAAGCCTGCACGATGACCTGGTTGAGTAGTCCTTTGGCCTCCACGGTCAACACGATGCCTAACCGCTCGGCGGCGTAGTCTGCGATGCGGCTCAGTTCCTGCGGCAGAAAGTTCCTGAACTCGTAGTGGTGCTTAAAGCGGGATTTAAGGCCGGTGTTGGAGTCCAGAAAACGGTTCATCTCCTCGGTGTAGCCGGCTACAATGACGGCCAAATCCCCCGCGCCATTTGACATCTCCTTCACCAATATCTCAATGACCTCGCGCCCGAAGTCTTTTCCGTCGTCGTTGCTGCGCGCCAGCGCGTAAGCCTCGTCAAGAAACAGTACACCACCCCGGGCACTTTCGATAACCTCCCGTGCTTTAGGGGCCGTTTGCCCGATGTATTCCCCCACTAGGTCGACCCGGTCGGCTACGACGGTATGGCCGATGCTGAGCAAGCCCATTTTGTTATACAACTTGCCCATCATGCGGGCCACCGTGGTCTTGCCGGTTCCGGGATTACCGCTGAAGATGGCATGGACCACGATGCCGGAATCCATTTCAAAACCCCGCTGTTTGCGCAATTGTAGGAAGCGAATGTAAACGGCGTGATCGCGCACCTGCTGCTTGACTTCCTGTAAACCGATCAGTTCATCGAGCTTACCCATAATACGCTCAAAACTGTCCGCGTCTTCCGGTTCTGTAGGGAGTAGGGTAGGGTGGTCGCTGCCCGGGAGATAAACAACTGGTAGCCCCTCCGCGGCTTCGTCAGTTACCGTAAAGGGCACCGAAGCGAGGAGGCTGTCGAGAAAAACAAGATCAGCGGTATAGTGATCTTCCCGCCACAGGTTCGGATTGGCGGCCCCCCAGCCCGCCGTAAGCTCAATCGTCTCCTGCCCGACCCGCACCTGTTGTAGCCGGCACACCTGCCCCTTCATCTCCCGCGCCTCGTTATGGAATTTCGTAAAGAGCTCCAGGTGCCAGTCCCGGTCGGGCTGCAAATTTTGAAAACTCAACTGTAGGTAGATGTAGCGGGTCTCCTGGCTGGAAAATTGACGCAGATAAACCCGGTCATCCTCGGAAACGTCATCGTAAGGGCCTTCATACAGGCGCACGGACTGCAACTTCAGGTACTGGTCCGCCACGCGGGGTTTTCCGGTAAGGACTTCGGGATCATTGTCTTCTTCCTCGTCTTCAGCGTCGTCCGCAGCCTCAATAACGTAAAAGTATTTGCTGCCCACTTTTTGCCCCAGAATGTAGGCTTCCCAGCAGTAGGTGCCGGCCTTCCAGAAGTTCCCCGTCTTTTGGTTTCCCCAGCCTTCGCGGAGGTACACGATCGGGTCAAACCGGCTGACCTCCTTGTCGATGGAGAGCGTACAAATTTCAGTTCTGCCCGACTCGCCGCTCGAGAAACACTTTAGGTCTACCCGCAGGGACCAGTCTTCGTCGTCGAAACGCTTGTTGAACAGCGAGAGCTCGGAATAAATATAGGCGGTTTCGAAGCGGTCAAAGACCTGGCGGTACTTCTTTACGTTATCCCACAGGTACTCCGTGGAGTTGTACACCTTCAATTCCCTGAACTTATACGGCGGCGTGGTCGCGGCTTGTTCCTTGGTTTCCCGCATACGGTAAAAGTATAGGTTTAATCCAGTAAGTCGCAATGGGTAACCACTGCCCGTCTGCTCTGGGCTTGGGATCTTGCACGCGCCGCCCGGCAGACGCATACATGTAAACTTAATCTTTGAGCAACTTTGGTCCCGCAACCACGGGTTACCTTACGGGAAGTATCCTACTTCAAACGCTGGTACCATGCACACAACGGCACTCACGGAAATGAAATGGCGCCGCTACGACGGCCGCAGAATTGAACAGCCCATTGCAGTGGCCGTGGAAGAAACCATTGTGCGCGAGCGGGCGGATGGCCACCGCCTCAAGGTGTGTATCGGTACCGATAGTCAAGTGCGGGGCCAAACTATCGAATTTGCCACCGTCATCGTATTTCTGCGCGAAAAGCGGGGTGGCTTTATGTACATCGCCAACTACAAAAATGAAAAGAAGATGAGCCTGCGCGAGCGGATGATCCACGAGGTGGGCAAGTCGGTAGAGATCGCCTACGCGCTCTGCGCCACCCTAGATCGCCACCACGTGGAGCTCGAAGTGCACGCCGACATCAACACCGACCCGCACTTTGAAAGCAACGTGGCACTGAAGGAAGCCATGGGCTATATTCTGGGAATGGGCTTCGTCTTCAAGGCGAAACCCGATGCCTTTGCGTCTTCCGCCTGCGCCGATAAAGTCTGCTAAGCGGGTGGCAACATCTGGGTTTAAGTATTGCGTACCTTGTTGGTCAAACCAGTCAAGATGATTCGTATACTGTCCCTCTTCTTCCTCTTGTTTGCGACTTCGGTGTCGGCTCAAACCGACTACGTCAGCTCGGCCGCCGCGGCGGATGCTATCGACGCTAAGGTTATCGAGTGGCGCCGCCACGTGCACCAGTATCCGGAACTGAGCAACCGGGAATTTGAGACGGGCAAGTACATCGCGCAACACCTGCAAACCCTGGGCATGGAGGTACGCACCGGCGTCGCCCACACGGGAGTCGTGGGCGTATTGAAGGGTGGTAAGCCCGGTGGCGTTGTGGCCCTGCGCGCCGATATCGATGCACTACCGGTCACCGAACGCGCCGATCTTCCCTTTGCCAGCAAGGCTACGGGAGAGTACCGAGGCGAGGAGGTGGGCGTCATGCACGCCTGCGGCCACGATACGCACGTCGCTATGCTGATGGGAGCTGCCGAAGTGCTCAGCCAGCAACGGGCCGACATCCCCGGCACCATTGTCTTTTTGTTCCAACCCGCCGAAGAAGGTGCCCCAGATGGCGAGCAGGGCGGGGCCAAGCTTATGATTGAGGAAGGCGTCCTCTCCGATTACGGGGTGGAGGCGGCCTTTGGCATTCACATTAATTCGCAGACGCCCATCGGTCACGTCAACTACAAACCCGGGGGGGCCATGGCCGCCAGCAACAGTTTCACCATCCTCGTGAAGGGCAAACAGGCGCACGGTTCCGCGCCCTGGTCGGGCGTCGATCCCATCACGGCTGCCGCCCAGATCGTAACCGGCCTACAAATGATCATTGCCCGCCAGACGGAACTCACTAAGGAGCCGGCCATCATCAGCGTCGGTAAAATTTCCGGGGGCGTCCGCAGCAACATCATCCCCGAGGAAGTCACCATGGTCGGCACGATCCGAACGCTCGACGAGGATATGAAAACCGAGATCTTTGATCGGATTCGGCAAACCGCGACGCACCTCGCCGAAAGCAGCGGAGCTACGGCTGAGGTCACCATCGACGAGGGGTACCCCGTCACCTTTAATGATCCCGACCTGACGGCCCGCATGCTGCCCACCGTGAAGTCAACGGTCGGGGAAGCCAACGTGCACCTAATCAATCCCATCACCGGGGCGGAAGATTTCTCCTTCTATGCTAAAGCGGTGCCCTCCGTGTTCCTATTTTTAGGGGGCATGCCGGCCGACCAGGACCCCGCCACCGCCCCCGGGCACCACACACCTGATTTTTTTATTGATGACAGCGGGCTGAAGTACGGCGTCCGCTTGTACACGAATCTGGCACTAGATTACCTCCGGGGTGAGCAGGGAAAGTAACGGAAGCTGCATTTTTTTTGGGCTGATCCTCCTCTTTGTTTCCCAGCCGCTGACCGCCCAACTGGATTCCAACTTCGTGGAGGTGTTCAGCGATCAGACGCGCATCAATGGTGGGCTCCGCTACCGGGATAATTCCGTCTCGTTCCTCGTGGGGGATGAGGAAACGGTGAAATTGTCCAACCAGGGGTTAGCCCTGCGGCTGGGGGGACGCTATAAGTGGCTAGGCTATACGTTCACCATTCCACTCAGCGACCTGGGGACCGGCACCGATCTGGGTAACGCCCGCTCCCTGGGCGTCAATCTGCAATTCTACCGGGATAAATTTTACCTCAACTTAAATGTGCGGCGGACCACGGGTTTCGAACAAAGCCAACCGGAGGCTCCTACCATTTTTCGGGAGGACATCCGCTTTGTCAATGCCCTGCTGTACGGCTTTCGTATTCTTAACAGCAAGCGGTTTAGCCTGCGTTCGAGTTTCAGGTTACGGAACCGACAACTCCGCAGCTCCGGCTCCCTACTGCTGGGGGGGCTGATCAACCGGCAAATTCTCACCTCCGACAGCCTTACCCTGCCGTTTAGTGGGGCAAGGGAGCTGAGCATCGATCGGTATTCCCAGACGAAGCTAGGTGTGGGCATCGGATATGCATATACGGCCGTGCTCGGTAAGGGCTTTTTCGTGACCCCCTTACTCATCGCCGGGCCGGAAATCCGGTTCATTGATTATGATCCCGTTGGCACCAACCGCGAGATCGAAGACTTCCGCGTAAGTCCCCGACTACGGGGTCGCCTGGCCTTTGGCGTTAACGGTACCCGCAACTACGCCTCCATCAACGCCGCTTATTTACCTAGCTTCGACCAAACGGCTAACCTCAACACCCGCTTATCGGAGACCCAGATCGAACTCATCCTGGGTCACCGCATTGGAGTGATCAAGTAACATCATCCGCCTCTTCATGTCGCTCTTCGCTTACGGCTTCGCCATTATCCTCATCGCCGCGGGGGTCTATCACTTCATCAACCCACAGGTCTATTACCCCATGATGCCCGACTGGTTCCCCAAACCCGCGGCGAACGCGGCGGGGGGGGTAGCGGAAATCCTCATTGGTGCGGCGATGCTTATTTCATCGACGCGGGAGTATGGGCTGTACGCTGCGGCAGCCCTCATGCTCGTGTTCCTTCCGCTGCACCTTATTGACTTGCTGCGGGATCGCCCGGTGCTGTTCAACAAATCGGTGGCTGCCGTGCGGCTGGCCCTACAATTTGCCCTCATCGCATGGCTGGTGTGGGAAGCACGCGGAGTGGGGGCGGGCCCGCCGGTGCAATAGATAATAAGCTAAGAGCCTGTTTGGGTTTTCCGAGCCTGACGAAAACGCCGCTAATTTGGGTCTATTCGAGCCTCCAAAAGGGGAGCCTAGCGGGCCAGGTGACGCTTTTTGAGGGGAAGAGTAGGCGCAAAGGAGCATGTTTCCGGCGGTGAGCGGAATCCCAAATAAGCTCTTAAATCCAGCGCTTTTGACCTAATCTGCACACTAATGTGTATTTCAGGTATGTTTTGCATCTAAGCAGTAGAAGTAGAAGTTTATGAACACCACACTCAGCAAGAGCGAAATCCGGGGAGATCGAGCCGGCAAAGTCACCGCCACGGTAGGGTTTATCCTGATCCTCGTCCTGCTGCTCGTCCCGATCTTTTTCTTCCAAAACCCACCCCCCGGGCAGCCCGGAATTCTGGTTAATTTGGGTTTTGTGGACATCGGGCAGGGGGACAACAATGCAGCGGCACCCACCCGACCCGATGTGAAACCGGAGCCCGAGCCCACCCCCCTTCCACCCGTGACCCCGCCACCTCCCCCGCCGCCCCCGGCTACCAAGCCCGAACCCAAGCCTGAGCAACGGGAGGTCATCGTTACCGAAGACCCCGCCGAAGTTGCGCTGCGCAAACAAAAGGCGAAGGAGGAGGCTGCCCGTCAGGCAGTAGAACGGGAACGGAAGCGGGAGGTCGACGCCGAGCGCCGTCGCCAGCAGGCGGAAGCAGACCAGCAACGCCGCCGCCAGCAAGCCGAAGCTGCCGAACAGCGCCGGAAAGCCGAGGCCGCCGAAGCCGCCCGGGTAGCCGCCGCCGAGGCCGAACGGAAACGACAGGCCGAAGCTGACGCCCTCAAGGGACAACTCGGGGGTTCCTTCGGCACCGGTTCCGGAAAAGGAAACACCGGCAAGCCGGGCAACCAGGGAGTCGATAACGGCGATCCCAACGCCGACCGCCTCAGCGGTATCTCCACCGGCAGCGGTCGCGTCAGTGGCGGGCTCGGCGGGCGGGGCGTCATTGCCAGTCCCGCGGTACAAGAGAATTCCCAAGTCTCGGGCACGGTCGTCATCGAGGTCTGCGTAAACCCAGACGGGCAGATCACTAAAGCCAACTATACCCAAAACGGCAGCAGCACGGCCGATCCCACGCTGGTCGCGGCTGCCACCACCAACGCCAAGCGCTGGCGCTTCGACGCCAATCCGATGGCGCCCGCGGAGCAATGCGGACGAATCAGCTACAACTTTAAGGTGCAGTAGCTTGGAACTTGTTTGGGATTCCGCTCACCGCCGTAAACTTGCTCTTTCGTACCTATCCTTCGCCTCGAAATGCGTTACTTAGCCCGCTAGGCTCCCCCTTTTTAAGACTCAGATAGACTCAGATAGCGGCGTTTTCGTTAGGCTCGGGAAGCCCAAACACGCTCTTAGTGCAGCTGAATCACCTTCACTTCCTTAGCTTCCAAGTCGATCGCCTGTAGTGAGACCTCCGTCATAGCGTTAGTCACTTCCGCACCTGCCGTATATCCGGCCAGGGCTTCTGCGTAGGGGGAGAGGTCTACCCCCTGGCGAGGGGTTCCGTTACCATTAAAGACCACCATCACGCGCTCTTCTGCCGTATGCCGGAAGTACACGTAAACGCCATCCCGGGGGACGAATTGGGTAAGATCTCCGATGCTAAGTGCCTCGCTTTGCTGGCGGTAGGTGGCTAGAGTCTTGGTATAGTCGAAGATAGCTGCCTGGGCCGCACTTCGCTGCGCGGGTTCAAAAAGGTTTAGCTTATCGCCCGGAAAACCACCCGGGAAGTCGATCCGGCCACCCTCCCCGAAAGCGCCACCTGATCCCTCAAACGCGAGCTCCGTTCCGTAATTCAGCATGGGAATACCACGCAGGGTAAGCAGCAGGGCCAGGGCACTCTTCATCTTGCGTACGTCCTGCCCCACTGAAGTGAAGACCCGGGCGATGTCGTGATTGTCAAGGAAGATTACATGCTTACCGGGATTCTGATAGAGGTAGTCCTGGGCAAGGGTATAGTAAAGCCGGAGTACTCCCTCCGTCCACCCCGGTTCGGTGCTCAGGGCCTCGTTAATGGCGAAGTAGAGCTGGAAGTCCGTGACGCCCGGCAAGTTGGTGTCGAACCCCGGGTGAAGGGCTCGCCCCCCGGTGAACCAGGCCTGGACCGCCGGTCCGTGTACCCATGTTTCACCAAACAGCCCGATGTCAGGAAACTCGGCGAGCAGGCGCGCGTTCCACCGGGCCATGAAGTCGGCGTCGGAGTAAGCGTAGGTATCGATGCGGAAGCCATCCTGCCCGCTGTACAGCGTCCACCAGATGCTATTCTGCAGGAGGTAATTAGCGAGGTGGACGTTTTGCTGGTTTAGATCGGGCATGTGCTTGTCAAACCACCCGTCCGTCATCAGCTGCCTATCGAGTTCGCTGGCATGGGGGTCGAGTAGGGTAGTGGCCCGGTAGGTCGTTTGCGTGTACTCCGGCCACTGATGGAGCCAGTCCGTACTCGGCAGGTCCTGGATGAGATAGTGCTGGTCGCCGACGTGGTTAAAGATTACGTCCATGATCACTTTGATCCCCCGTGCGTGGGCGGCGGTGACCAGCTCCCGGTACTCCTCGTTGGTGCCCAAGCGGCGATCAATACGGTAGTGATCGGACACGGCGTAGCCGTGGTAGCTTTCGTAGGGCTGGTCGTTTTCCAGCACCGGGTTGAGCCAGAGTGCAGTGACGCCGAGGTCTTCGAGGTAAGCTAGGCGATCGATGATGCCCCGCAGGTCGCCGCCGTGGCGAAAGAATACCTTATCCCGGCGGGTGCCGACCTGCGCCATTCCAGGAATAGAATCGTTGGAAGGGTCCCCGTTAGCGAAGCGGTCGGGCATGATGAGGTAGATCAAATCTGCCGAGCTCAACCGCTCCCGTCCCTGTTCGTCGCGGGGGTGGGCGTCTAGGCGGTAGGGGATACGCTTACTGGTCTGCCCCTGACCTGAAAGTCGTATGTCAAACGCTCCGGCCGGTGCACCGGGCCCGACGTGCAGCCCGATGAAAAGGTAGTTTGGATTGGCTTGGCGCTGCACGTAGGCCACGCTGACGCCCGGATGATCTACTGTAGCCATGGTATAAGCAGCGACGTTGCGGTCGTAAACCAACACTTCCAAGGCGGGTTCCGCCATGCCGGTCCACCAGTTGGGGGGCTCGGTGCGGGGAGTGACTTCCTCCAGTCCGGTGGCTTGCCGGATCACGTACTCCGCATGCTCCGTGCCCAGGGGGAGCTTTTGCATGGGGTCGTCGTCATATAGTGTGGATGGCTGCCCGAGCGTCAGTAGGCTAAGCAAGAGTAACACCGTAGATAGCGTGCACCGCATGGGACCGAACTTTGCGGCCAAGTTAACTTAATTTGCAGCGTGTGGCGACTCCTCCTGGTCTTCGCGGGTATCGTGCTGATGGTCAACGGCTGTAACGGACTACTCAGTGGCCAGCTCGGTACGCAGAAACTGCGGGTACTATCCCTCGCCGAGCTTAGTGCAGGGGTAGGGGATGTAGACTATTTACAGCTCACGCAAGCCGTAGTCGCCCCCGTGAAGCTTAGCTTTCAAGCGAACCAACGGGCGCGGACGCAGGTGCAATGGCCACTGCTCAGCCCGAGAGAGCTGCAACGCTACCAAAATGGACAAACCGTTACGGCGCTAGCCGTCGGCTGGGTGGAAGCCGATGGTTCCGTAGATCCACACCCGCCCGGTCTCCTTCGTGGGTTCGTCTCCGAGCCTAAAATGACTACCGCAAACATAAATGCGTGGCGGGCACACCGCATTGAACTCGGTGACGCGACCCTGTACCTGCACTTGGGAGAGAAACCCCTAGCCTGGTACTATCACCTGTTGCTAGGGATAAGCGGACTACTGCTTGCACTGGGTACGGAGGTAATTCACCACCGGAGGCGGGCGGGGGAGCTAAACGCTGGCGATTAGGTTTAGCGCTTGGTTGGGATTCCGCTCACCGCCGCAAACTTGCTCCTTTGCGCCTACTCTTCCCCGCAAAAAGCGTCACCTAGCCCGCTAGGCTCTCCTTTTGGAGGCTCGAATAGACCCAAATTAGCGGCGGTTTCCTCAGGCTCGGAAAAACCAAACAAGCGCTCAGAGAAGGGGAGCAAGCCAGGTGAGGCCACTCCCATAAGGTACTTAGGGTTCGATGCCCATCTGGAAAGGCCTAGTTAGCCACTTTTTCACTGCCGAGCGTGGAGGCGATGTACTGGCGATTAAGCCGGGCGATGTGCTCCACCGAAATGCCCTTGGGACATTCTGCTTCGCAGGCCGTGATGTTAGAACAGCGGCCAAAGCCTTCTCTGTCGTGCTGGGCGACCATGCGCTGCACCCGCGCATCCGCCTCTACTTTCCCCTGAGGTACTTGAGCTAAGTGACTCACTTTAGCGGCGGTAAAGAGCATGGCCGAAGCATTAGGACAAGCCGCCACACAAGCTCCACAACCGATGCAGGTAGCCGCGTCGAAGGCGTGACTCGCTTGGTCTTTTTCGATGGGTATTGCGTTACCATCTTGTGCCTGTCCGGTATCGACGCTGATGAAGCCACCCGCCTGTATGATGCGGTCGAAGGCGTCGCGGTTGACCACCAAATCCTTTACGATGGGGAAGGCCCGCGAGCGCCAGGGTTCGATGGTGATGGTTTCTCCGTCGCGGAAATTACGCATGTGGAGCTGGCACGCCGTAGTCTGTTGCATGGGTCCGTGGGGGTAACCATTGATCACCAGCGAGCAGGTACCGCAGATGCCCTCGCGGCAATCGTGCTCGAAGGCAATGGGGTCCTCCTTCCTGTTGATGAGCTTTTCGTTGAGCACGTCCAGCATTTCGAGGAAGGACATGTGGTCGTTGACGCCATCCAGATCGTAGCTGACAAACTGCCCCTTGGCGAATTTGCCTCCCTGGCGCCAGACTTTCAGCTTCAGTGTCATATTATCCATGGCAAATTATTTGTAGGACCTGGTTTTCAGCTCCACGTTCTCAAAAATCAGTTCCTCCTTATGCAGGATAGGGTTGTTGTCGTCCCACTCCCAGGCGCTCACGTAGGCGAATTCGTCGTCGCGGCGGAGGGCCTCTCCTTCCTCGGACTGGTATTCCTCGCGGAAGTGGCCGCCGCAGCTTTCATTGCGGTCGAGGGCATCGAGCATCATCAACTCGCCCAGTTCGAGGAAGTCCGCTACGCGCAGGGCCTTCTCTAACTCAGGATTATATTCCTTGATGCGGCCGGGAACGAAGACGTCACGCCAAAACTCATCGCGGAGTGCACGGATCATGCGGCGTCCCTTCTGCAGTCCTTCGGCATTGCGCGCCATACCGCAGTACTCCCACATGATCTTACCTAGTTCCCGGTGGAAGGCCTCGGCCGACTTGGTGCCATTGATGGCCATCAGCCGGTCAATGCGCTCCTGCGACTTGGCTTCGGCGGCCCTAAACGCCGGACCGTCGGGGTCGACCATTGGGTTGCGGATCTCGTTGGACAGGTAAGTACCGATCGTGTAGGGAAGCACAAAGTAGCCGTCAGCCAGCCCCTGCATCAGGGCCGAGGCTCCCAGGCGGTTGGCGCCGTGGTCGCTAAAATTGGCTTCCCCGATAGCAAAGAGGCCGGGGATGTTGGTCTGCAAGTTGTAATCCACCCACAGGCCGCCCATGGTGTAGTGCACGGCGGGGTAGATCTTCATCGGCATGACGTAGGGGTCCTCACCGGTAATCTTCTCGTACATCTCGAAGAGGTTACCGTATTTCTCCTCAATGACGGCTACCCCAAGTTCGCGGATGCGCACCTCGTCCGCATTGTACTCGTTGAGGCTGTGGGCGCGCGACTTGCCGTAGCGATGAATGGCTGCGTCGAAGTCGAGGTACACAGCCAGGCCGGTAGGGCTGACGCCAAGCCCTTCGTCGCAGGCCGTTTTGGCGGCCCGGCTGGCCACATCGCGGGGCACTAAGTTGCCGAAGGCGGGGTAGCGACGCTCCAGGTAGTAGTCGCGCTCACCTTCGGCAATGTCCAGGCCAGTCTTGCGACCCTCGCGGATGGCAGTAGCATCTTGCTGATTCTTAGGCACCCACACGCGGCCGTCGTTGCGCAGCGATTCTGACATAAGCGTCAGTTTTGATTGGTACTCGCCGGAAACGGGGATGCAGGTGGGGTGGATCTGCGTAAAACAGGGGTTGGCCAGGTAAGCACCCTGCCTGACGGCGCGCCAGGCGGCGGAACCGTTGGAGTTCATGGCGTTGGTCGACAGGTAGAACACGTTGCCGTAGCCCCCCGTACCGAGCACGACAGCGTGAGCAGCGTGACGCTCCGTTTCGCCGGTCAGCAGGTTGCGGGCGATGATGCCCCGAGCTTTGCCGTCTTCCATGACCAGATCGATCATTTCGTGGCGGTTAAAGAGTTGGACGTTGCCGAGGCTGATCTGCCGGCTGAGGGACTGGTAAGCGCCGAGCAGCAGCTGCTGGCCGGTCTGCCCCCGGGCGTAGAACGTACGCGACACCTGCACCCCCCCGAAGGAGCGGTTGGCCAGGAGTCCACCGTAATCGCGGGCGAACGGTACCCCCTGGGCCACGGCCTGGTCGATGATGTTGACGCTCACCTCCGCCAGGCGGTGGACGTTGGCCTCCCGGCTGCGGTAGTCACCGCCCTTGATGGTGTCGTAGAATAGCCGGTAGATACTGTCTCCGTCGTTCTGGTAATTCTTGGCGGCGTTGATTCCCCCCTGGGCGGCAATTGAGTGGGCCCGCCGGGGACTGTCATGGAAGGTAAATACCTTCACTTGATAGCCGAGCTCACCGAAAGTCGCGGCGGCCGCGCCACCCGCCAGTCCGGTGCCGACGATGATGACTTCCAGGCGGCGCTTGTTGTTAGGGGCCACGAGGGGCATCGAAGAGCGGTACTGCTTCCACTTTTCGGAAAGCTCACCCGGCGGGACGTTGGATTGGAACGGCATAGTTGGTTTTTTGTGGAAGGGAGATTACTGCGCGCGCAGAAACATGATGATCGGAATGACGGCAAAGCCCGCGGGAATCAGGATGCTGTAAGTGTATCCTACCGCCTTGATCAGGGGCGTGTACTTCTTATGGTTTAGGCCGAGAGTCTGCCAGGCGGACTGAAAACCGTGCCACAGATGGAAGGCGATGAAGATCATGGCGGCCACGTAGAAGATGACGAAGCCCACGTTCTCAAAGACCGCCGCTACGAGGGTGTAGAGGTCCTTTACCGGCTCCGCGTCGTAGGTCACCATGGCGGTATTGCCCAGCTTCATCTGCAACCAAAACTGGACCATGTGAATCACGATGAATACCAGTATGATAGTACCTAAGGAACCCATATAAATCGAAGATTTACTGGCCCCCGAAGTGCGGTCTACCTTGACCGCGTACCGCTGGTCGCCCCGTGCCTTGCGGTTGTAGTAGGCCAGCAAGATTCCCTGAATAGCGTGGATCAGGATAAATGCGTACAACCCGTAGCTCGTAAACTTGATGATGGGGTTGTGCGTCATGAAGTAGGCATACTCGTTGAACGCCTGTCCGCCGTCCAGAGCCAAAATGAGCTGTAAGTTGCCCAGCAGGTGGACGAGCAGAAACACAATGAGAAATAAACCGGTCAGCGACATGACCACCTTCTTTCCGATACTGGAAGTAAGGAATTTGGTGAACCAGGACGTCATATATTATTTCGTTTTTGCGTAGGGTGGCAAAACTAACCGTAATTATTAAGAGAACAAGTTGGGGCAGCCTAAGCGTTTTATCTCGCTAACTTTTTAGATCATGTCTAAATAAAGATGACCAACCCCGAGCGCAACAAAGCCCCGACGTCACCAGACATCGGGGCTTTGCGCGACTCGCGAGAAACAAGGCCTAGGCCAAGGCCAGCTGCGCTTCAATTTTTTGGGCGAGTGCCTCCTTCGTCGCGAATCCTACGTGCTTGTCTACAACTTCTCCATCCTTCAAAATCAGGATGGTGGGAATGTTGCGGACACCATATCGCGCGGTAAGTTCCGAGTTCTCGTCCACGTCAACCTTGGCGATCAGCGCCTTTCCGTCGTACTCCTGAGAAAGCTCCTCTACCACTGGGCCAATCATTTTGCACGGGCCACACCACTCCGCCCAGAAGTCGACCAGAGCAATTCCTTTTTTCTCGAGCACTTCGGTTTTGAAGTTCCCGTCGTTCAGTTCGAAAGCCATAATGCGTTATTTTACGTTCAGTGTGCGAAGCGCACACCCAGCAAACGCGGGGCGACCCCATTGGTTGACCCAAACCCCGTACCGCTTGCCCCCCTTATGCCTACCTCACCCCTTCCAACCTCCGTGCGCAAGACCCGGCCGATGCTCCCTAAGCTTTGGCTGTGGGGGACACTGCTCACGATCTTGCTCCGCGTTTTGCTCTCTCCACCCACGGTTGAACGCTACTATAGCCGTGGCCTCTATCCCGCAGTCCGTGTGGCATTAGATGCCACCCTTACCCGCCTGCCCTTTCCACTCTTCTACCTGTTCTGGCTGCTGTTGTTGCTGGCCATGAGCTACGGAATCGCGCGTGTGGTTCGCCGGGGGTGGTCCTGGCGCGCGCTGATATATGGTATCACGCGATTGCTGTGTCTGCTGCTCGTGCTCTTTATGTGGCTGTGGGGCTTTAACTACGGGCGGCTGCCGGTCGAGGAATCTTTGAACTTTACGCGGTATCAACCGACAATGGACGAATTGCGGCAGGAGGTCCTTACAAGCGCGGAACGGATGGCAACTTACCGCCGGGCAGTAAGCCAGGATACCCAGGCGCTGGGTGCCGGCCACTTCCCCCCGGACTTAGAGCAGACGCTGCGGCCTCTGCTTGCGGATGCCTTACAGCGGCATGGGTACCCCGCGCCAGGTAGCCCCCGAGGTCGGGAACTGATCCCCCGGGGAATCTTGCTGCGTCTCGGCACGGCGGGGGTCTACTGGCCGTGGGCAGCGGAGGGGAATATTGACGCCGGTCTGCACCCACTCCAGAAGCCGGCCGTACTGGCGCACGAACTCGCCCACGCCTACGGTTTCGGCGATGAGGGCACCTGCTCGTTCTGGGCGCGCCTAGCGGCCGCGGAGACGGATGACGCTTTGCTTAAGTATAGCTTGGAATTAGCCTACTGGCGGCAACTCGCCGGTTTGCTGCGTTATGCCGACCCCGAGACCTACCTCACTTGGCGGGAAGCGGAACTTGACGCCGGAATCCGCAACGATCTCACGGCCATTTATGCTAATGGAGAGTTGTACCAAGACCTGGCACCCGCGCTGCGCGACGCCACTTACTCCACTTACCTCAGGGCACAGGGAATTCACGATGGCCTCCTCAACTACGGCAGGGTAGTGGAGTTGGTCGAAGGGTACCGACGCTCGGCTTGGGTTACTCCTCCATCCCGATAATCAGCTCCGTCCGACGTGCAGAGGGTTGCCCGAGCTTCGCCGCGGAGGTGTCGCTACCGCTTCCATAGAAACCCATGCCCCCGGCAACGATCCGCCCAGCGTCTAACCCGAACTGGCCGAGCTGGAGGGCTACGTTGACGGAGCGTCGCAAGCTGCTGTCGTAAGCAAGCAATGCATTGCCCTCCACACTCTCCGCGTGCCCAACGATTAAATAGGACGCTCGCGGATAGTTCCTTAAGGTTGCGGACAATTGGCGCAAAAACTGCTGACCGCTTAGGCTAACTGCCTGTCCGTCAGCGAAGAGTAAGTCTTGATTTAGTATCAGCTTAACGGTCCCTGCCGCGGGTGCCTGGAGCACATAACCACTATCCGTGAGGGCCAGCATCAATTGACTGAGTTCCCCGTGCAGGCGACTGAGATCGACCTCAGCATCGGTCTCTGGATCTACGGGGTTGGTACCCCGGGAGCCGGAGGGCTGCGGCAGACTATTCAACTGTTCTTCCCGCGCCTGCACGCTACGCTCGGATCGCTGTAGGGCCGCTTCTCGTTTACTAAGTTCTGCACTGCGGTCTCGCAAGTCTTGTTGGAGGCTCATCACGTCGCTCCCGCTCGCGGTGAGTAATTCGCTGTTCTGTTCTAGCAGCGTTTCGTACCGGCTGCGCGTGTCGGCGAGGCGTTCCCGCAGCGACTGATTGGTTGCCATCAGGTCTTCGATTTCCTTGAGTTGCTGGCGCTCGGCACTAGCAGCTAGCCCGAGGCTGTCGCTCCGATCAAGCGCCCGGGCCTGAGCTAGGCTATCGGTCAGCCCGGCTTGGTTGCGGTAATATTCCCGCTGGGTCACTACGCTATCGTACTGCGCCATGGGTACGCAGGAGGACAACAGCAACAGCGCGGCGGTGGCCAGGGTAAGGGGGCGACTCATGGGGTGACATGGAGGATATTTCACTCTTCGAGGTTGACGGTGAAGCCCTGGATGCCATAACGACCCTTGAGGTCGGAGGCGTAGCGTTGGGCACTTTTCTGCTCGTCGAAGGGGCCAAGAATGACTTTGTACGTGGACCCTTTCGCCCGGCTAAGCTTGAGGAGCAGGATATCGTCGAAATATTTGGCCTGCAACTCCACCACTTTGTCCATAGCACTTTCGATTGATGCAAAGCTGCCTACCTGCACGCCGTAGCGACCGGCCGCGGGTTCGATTAGTTTGATGGCATAGAGCCCGGGCGAGAAAGTTTTGACCTGACTATACTTGGGACTGCCGGCTCTGGCCTGTGTATCCGAAGCCCTGTCGGGCACCGCGACTGCTGGGGCACGGGCAACGGGGGCGGGGGCAACGGGCGCGCGCGCGATACCTTCGGACTTCTCCTCCCCCAGAGAGGGCAGTGAAGCTGACGGAGTCAGCTCCGACGTAGCAGCTGCTGGAGCAGGTGTCCGCCCGATTGGATCAGGTTTTGGAGTCAGACTGATCTGTTGATCGGGGGTCGATAATAGCGTGAGCTCTACGGGTACGGTGCGCTCACCCAGCATGCCAAGTTCGCGGGCCGCTCGCTCGCTCAGCTCAATGATCCGGCCCCGAATGAAGGGGCCTTTGTCGATGATTCTGACTACCACCGTCAGGCCATTTGCCTCGTTGCGTACGCTCACCGTACTGTTGAAGGGGTAGGCCTTGTGTGCGGCCACCAAATCGTTCCTGTCGTAAACGGTGCCATAAGCCGTCTGCGCGCCGTTGTATTCAGCCGAATAGTAGCTGGCCAACCCACTCTGCTTATCGCCGACCAGCTGGGCGTTTACTGCCACCGGCAGGAGTAATGGCAGTAGAAAAAGCATTTTCATAGTGCAAAGGTAAGCGCGGGGTGCCCGCAAATGTTCTTAGATGAGGTCCTCCAACACAATGGTGTATTCTAATAACCGGCCCGCGCGAAACACGCGTAGGCGCACCTTTCTCCCCACCTTGCCCTCCAACCTTCGGAGGATGGTTTCCAGGCTAAGTAGATTCGTGCTGATTCCGTTGATCGCTCGCAAGCGATCGCGTACGCGCAGCCCCGCGCGGTCGGCCGGGCTCCCCGGCACCAGGCTGCTGATGCTGTATTTGTGTAGGTTATTCCCCCCCGCCAGCAGACTGATTCCCGAGCGGTCGTAGGTGAACTTTTGCTTCCACCGCCGCCCATCGGCTTTAAGGTATACCCGGTGCCTGACGTAGTCGATGATCATCCCGTAGCGCTTTAGGATGCGCGTCCCGATGATGCCCTCCCGCTCATTAAGCCACGCCATGCCCACCGTGTCAATTTCCTGGAAGTAAGTGACGACGTTGCTGAGATTCCGATCACCCAAACTCACTACCCGACTGCGTCCGACGCTCCCCGTCATCGTACCGCCCAGGCCGCTCGCAATGTAGGCGGGTATGGTCTGCACGGGCAGGTCGTAGTGATCATTGGCCGGAAAGGTATGCATGAGTAGACTGAGGCCCGCACCCGTGTCCACGAGTAAGCGCCGGACGGTACTGCTGTCGCGCAACACGCCTACCGGTACTTGAAGGTAGGCCCGGTTGCGAATGAAGATGCTGGGGTGCTCT
The DNA here is from genome assembly GCA_963710195.1 of Lewinellaceae bacterium. Classification (GTDB taxonomy): domain Bacteria; phylum Bacteroidota; class Bacteroidia; order Chitinophagales; family Saprospiraceae; genus Neolewinella. The sequence continues at coordinate 77,178 of CAVPZF010000008.1, read as the reverse complement.
TGGAAGGACCGGCGCGGGCGAAACCTAGAGGGGTCATGCAGCGTCATGACTTGGCGCCTGAAGTCAAACTCAACGATAAATCGCATCAGGAAATCCGCCCCGATGATGCCGTGAATCTCGGTCCCCGTTATCCGCTCAAAGTTGAAGTAATTTTCTTCCAGAACCAGTACCGATCGGTTCCGGGCCAGCAGACGGTCCGCCAGCCGCAAGTCCACACCCGTAGCTAAGTAGGCTACTAGCTCGGCATCTACGTCCGCGCCCCTTACTTTGAAGGTCCGCTGGTAATTGACGTTCAGCACGTCGGTTACGGTCTTGTCCAAAACAACCGTATTCTCAGCACCCGTATCGATGAGGAACCTTAAGGGGGCAACATTATTCATCAGCACCGAAATCACAATAAAGTCATTCTCCATGCTGAAGGGAATCTCAATCAGGTTGCGGTTTCCCAATACTTTCATGTCCAGCCGTTGGGCATTCATCCCCCCATTCACCAGTCCTAGGCTCAGGACGAGTGCGCGGACGCAGGTGCGGTAGAAACCGGGGGGAAGCAAAGCATGTCGTTTTGTATCCAAGGATGAGTCCTCAGGTATTAAACATAAGGCAGCGTTTTGAGTTTTCCCCCGTTAAGTAGGAACCTATACCACGCGGTCTACCGAACCTGAAGAAAAGTAAATGCCCCTAAACAGCAGCAAATCCGCTTCCTGTTTGGAATCCTGGCAAATAGTTGGGAACTTCGTGGCAAATTAGGTACTCCGCCCGCTGAGGTATCAGCCCGCGTTAAATCGATCATGTAAACTGCCGGCCCTATCGCCGACCCCGACTTTGGATGCTTCTCGTCATCTCTTCCCAAGACCTTCGGGGCGCCACCCGGCGCCGCTCGTGCCTTTGTGCCAAAACTGCCCACATTTAGTTCACAATTACAACCTTTAATATGAAGCTTAATTTAAACCATGCCTTTCGTGGTTGTCTCTTCCTGTTGATGGCCCTGTTTGCCTCCTCTGCCGCCCTGGCGCAGACTGCGGTAAGCGGTACCATTACGGACGGCGACAGCGGCGATCCCCTGATCGGTGCCAGTATCTTGGTCACCGGTACCTCCACGGGAACCGTCACCGATTTCGACGGCAACTTCACGCTCAACGTACCGGCGGATGCCGAGTCCCTGACGATTTCCTACACGGGGTACGCGACCACCGTCATCCCCTACACCGGTCAAACGACCCTTAATCAAACTCTCACTTCCGGCGAACTGCTCGATGAGGTGGTTGTAGTTGGTTACGGCACCGTCACCCAGAAGCAGGTGACCAGTGCGGTAACCTCCATCGACAGCGAGGATTTTAACGCCGGTAACATCAACGACCCTACCCAGCTTATCCAGGGCAAAGTAGCCGGTCTGACCATTTCTAAGGTAGGAGGTAACGTCAACGGCGGCACCGATATCCGTCTGCGCGGACTTTCCAGCTTCGGGGGCAACACCTCGCCCCTCATTATTATTGACGGAGTAGTGGGGGCCAACCTGCGTACGGTAGACCCCGCTGACATTGAGTCGATCAATGTACTTAAGGATGGATCCGCCGCGGCTATTTACGGCATCCAGGCTTCCGCCGGGGTCATCATTGTGACCACCAAGCGCGGCCGCGAAGGACAGGGCCAGCTCGACTACCGGGGCTACGTCTCCGCCGAATCCGTCGCTGCCCAGCCCGAATTGGCTGACCGCAGCGAGTACCTGCGGTTGCTCGGTCGCGCTGCCGACCTCAACCGGGCCGCTAACCCCGACGCGGATGATCTGCCAACGGCCGCCGGAGTACAGGCCGCTAACGATTACGGTGGCGACACCGACTGGGTTGACCTCGTCACCCGCACCGGCATCAGCCACGTGCACAACCTGAGCTACGCCGGTGGCGGCAACGGAATGAACTACCGAGCGTCCGTCAACTACCGCGACATTAAGGGTATCGGCTTCATGAACGACGGCTTTACCCAGCTCAACGGCCGACTGAACATTACCCAGAAAGCCTTCAATGACCGCCTGAGCTTGAGTGTTGATGTCACCGCGACGGACCGAAGTGCAGACTTCTTTGATGATAACGTTTTCAAGTTCGCCACGACCTATAACCCTACCGCCCCCGTGCGCGTCGACGACGCGGGATTCGATGTACCAGAAGCTATTGCCAACCGGGCAAATGACGTGTATGGTGGTTACTTCCAGGTCGAGAACTTTGACTACGTCAACCCCGTCGCTATTGCCGAGCAGCAGCAAAACAATCAGAAGCGGACGGACCTGCTCTACAGCTTCCAGGCCACTTACGATCTGCTGGATAACCTGGCCGTAAAGGCTAGCTACTCGCGCCAGCGCGAGAACAACACCGGAGGGTTCTTTGGTAGCCGGACCAGCCTTGCCAGTGGCGGGGCCGGTGGTTCCAGTACCCGTCTCGGCAGCGCTAGCCGCTACGCCAACGACAACAGCAACCAGCTCTTTGAATTAACGGGTACCTACGACATTGATCTGGGGGACAACAACCTCGAGATTCTCGCCGGCTACTCCTGGCAGGAGTACAATTTCCAGAATTTCAGCGCCGGCGGCCGGGGACTTCCGTCTGACGTGTTCGGGTACAACCTTATCGGATCGCTGAACGACATTCCGGAAGGCTTGGCTAACTTGAACAGCAACCAGAGCGGATACAAAGTGATCGGATTTTTCGGTCGTGCCCGCCTCGGCATCGGCTCTGCCTACAACGTTACGGCATCCATACGTCGCGACGGTACCAGTCGAAATGCTCCGAACAACAAGTGGGACATCTTCCCCGCTATTTCCGCTAGCGCCGACCTAGTGGATGCCCTAAGCATCAACGGACCGGACGAACTGAAGTTCCGGGTGGGCTACGGCATCACCGGTAGCCTTCCTCCCGGTGATATTGACTACCTGGCCACTTTCGGTCCGGGGGCCTTCTTCCCCATCAGTGGGGTGTACCTGCCCACCATCGCTCCGCTGAGTAATGCCAACGAGAATCTGCGCTTCGAGAAGAAGGGTGAATTTAACGCCGGCCTAGACTTTGCGCTGCTTGACTACCGTCTCAACGGCTCGCTGGACTTCTACGTCCGTAAAACGCGTGACCTGCTTTTCGCCGCTCAGCTGCCCACTCCTCCCTTCCTATTCGGAACCGTTCAAGCCAACCTCAACAACGTTGACCTGGTCAACACCGGCGTCGAGCTCTCGCTTGGCTACACCGTGGGCGATGGCAACAACTTTACCTGGGATCCCCAGTTGACCTTCAGTACTTTCAATACCGAGATTCAACAGAACGACAACGTTGCAGAATTTAACTTCGGCGACGGCGGTTCGGTAGATCTCGGCTCTACCGTACCGGGTGCCCCGGGCCAGAACGGATTCCCCGTGACGACCATTGAGGTGGGTACCGAATTCGGTGGACTCTACACCCTCATCATCGACGAAGAGGCATCGACCGCCGCCGGCGAATACGTCTACGTGGAAGCGCTAACGGTCGATACGAACGGGGACGGGATTCCCGACGCTGCCGATGGAGTTATTAACAACGCTGACCGGGTCCGGGTAGGAAATGGCCTGCCTGACTTCAGCCTCGGACTAGCTAACTCGTTCAAGTACGGTGACATCGACTTCAGCTTCTTCCTGCGTGGTGACTTTGGTCACGACCTGGTCAACATGTCCCGTAACTTCTACGGACAGTTGGGCAATGCAGTCAGTCGCCCGATTGACAATATCGTCCTGAGTGACCTTAACGAGTCGATCATTTCGGCCCCCCGCCTGAACCAGACCTTTGTAGAGGATGCCAGCTTCCTTGCGCTCGACAACGCGCAGCTCGGGTATACTTTCCGCCTAGGTGGGAATTCCGGTTTCCGCAGCCTGCGGGCCTACATTGCCGGCCAGAACTTGTTCTACATCACTGGTTATTCCGGAGTAGATCCTAACGTCCGATTTACCGACAAACAGAGCAGCACCGACAGTGGCAACGCGCTTGCTCCGGGAATTGACCGTCGGAATACCTTCTTCCGTACTCGCACGGCTACCTTTGGTATCTCCGTGGGCTTCTAAACCAAATTACTAAAAACAGCGTATGGAGAGTGGGAAACATTGTTTTCCCACCCTCCCCTGCTAAACAATAAATACAATGTCTAAAATTCTATTCACTCGAATTGCGGGCTGCTTCCTTGCGGCCTCGTTGTTCGTCCCCTTCCAATCCTGTACGGATTTGGACCAGGAGCTTTTTTCTCAACTTTCTCCGGCTAACTTCCCCGCTTCCGATGACGATATCGTGTCTTCTTACCTCTCCGTATACACGGATCTGTACGGACTGATGAATCACGGGGGCTATATGTCCATCCAGGAAGTCGCTTCCGATGAAATGATGATCCCCCAGCGGGGTTCTGACTGGTTTGACGGTGGCGTTTGGCTGCGGACGCACCAGCAAACTTTCGATGCTCAGGACGGGCAGTACAATGGTGCGTGGACCTTTCTTTACCGGGGTGCCCTGAAGGCCACCCAGGTGATTGCCCTGATCGATAACTCTAATCTTCCCGAAGAGCAGAAGGCTCCCCGGGTTGCGGAACTTCGTACCCTGCGGGCTTACTTTTACTTCCAGTTGATCGATGCTTTCGGTTCCATTCCCCTGATCACCGAAGACTCCGATCCCGATGACCGAGAGCCCACGGCGACTCCGCGTGCGGAGATTTACGCGTTCATTATTAGTGAAATGAACGAGGCCGCGGCTAATCTCAGTCGGGAAACCGGTGCCGCTACCTACGGTCGCATCAATTACTGGACCAACCGGGCGCTGGTCAGTCGTTTCCTGCTGAACGCTGAAGTCATGACCGGTACTGCACGCTGGGCAGAGGCGGAAGCCGCTGCTGACGAAGTTATTAACGGAGGTGCATATAGTCTGACCGACAACTACTTCGCGAACTTCGATCCGGACAATGACAACGAATTTAGTGGGACTTCGGAAAATATGTGGGTCATCCCTTACGATGCTCCTGCCGTGGCGGGTGGATTTAATATTCCCCAGATGACGCTGCACTATTCTAGTCAGGCAACTTTTAATCTTCAGGATCAGCCCTGGAACGGTTACTGTACGCTGCAAGAGTTCTACAACAGCTACGACTCCACGGACGTACGTAAGGGAGAATACGGCAACCAGAAGGTGCGCGGTAACTTCCTGGCTGGCCCCCAGTACGCACTAGACGGCGTCACCCCGATCACGGATGGTTCGGCTGACGATCCAGGCGGCATAGAGCTGGTATTTACTCCGGAAGTCAACGCACTTGAGCCCAACGCTTACCGCGAAGCAGGGGCACGAGTCTTCAAGTTTGGCTACGAGATTGGCTCTCCTAATACGATCCGCAATGACTTCCCCCTTATCCGTTACGCCGAAGTGCTGATGAACAAAGCGGAGGCCATGATGCGCCAGGGCAAGGGTGGTTTCTCCATGCAGGTGAACATGATCCGCGAGCGCGCCGGCCTCGACGAGGTGGACGACAGCTTTTCGATGGACGACATGCTGGCCGAGCGCGGCCGGGAGTTCTTCTTCGAGGGTACGCGTCGCCAAGATTTGATCCGCTTTGACAAGTTCACTAGCCCCTGGTTTGGTAAAGGACAGACTCCGGCAACGGCTAAGATCTTCCCTATCCCCCAGCCGCAGTTGAACGCCAACCGGAACTTAGTGCAGAACCAGGGGTACTAATTCCTTCTTTGTGCTTGCTTTAACGCCCCGCTTCCTCCGAAGCGGGGCGTTGTTGTTTGTAATGCCCCGTACTTTCACCCCATGAATTTCTGCCCCCACTGCGGCTCCCCTGAACTTGAACGACGAATACCGGCAGGAGATACCCATCCCCGCTTGGTGTGCGGCCAATGCCATACCATACACTACGAGAATCCGAAAATCGTGACGGGCTGTTTACCCGTATGGGAGGAGAGGGTGTTGCTTTGCCGTCGCGCGATCGAGCCGGCTTACGGCCTATGGAACGTTCCCAGCGGTTATCTGGAGAATGGAGAATCCGTCGTGGAAGGGGCCCTGCGGGAAGTCCGGGAGGAGGCCTCCGCTCGGGTAGAGGTTAGCTATTTAATAAGTTTATATAACATCGAGCGGATTAATCAGGTCTACCTCCAGTTCGTTGGTAAGTTAGTCGACGGGGCCTTCGGGGTCGGCCCCGAAAGCCTGGAGACGGCCCTTTTTAGGGAGGAAGACATTCCGTGGCAAGAGATCGCCTTTACTTCCTCCGCCTTCACCCTACGCCGCTATTTTCATAATCTGCGTCAAGGTGTTCAGCTACTACACCGAAGCTCCTACCCCGACGTCGGCGCCTAGCCCTGCGAGCGCAGCCATTCGTTGGCGGCCACAAGATCGGCCGGGGTATCCACACCCAGGGCCGCCCACGGGGTCAGGCCAACGTGAATACTGTAGCCAGCGGCTAACCAGCGCAGCTGCTCCAGGGACTCATCTATTTCTAATGGGGACGGGGGCAACCGAGTAAGTTGTTGGAGTACCGCAGCCCGGTAAGCGTAGAGTCCGATGTGTTGCAGGTGCTTTCCTTGCTCTATCCACCGCCCCACGGGAATCTCCCGCAGAAAGGGAATGGCATGACGACTAAAATAAAGCGCCTTCTGCTGATCGTCGTGAACGACCTTTACCACGTTTGGGGAGAGCAGGGCATGCTCCTCGCGTACCGGAGTGGCTAGCGTACAGATGGAAATACTGGTGTCCCGAAAGGGATCTACCACGGCCTGTATTTGGTCGCAATTTATGAAGGGCTCGTCCCCCTGCACGTTGATCACGATCGTTGCCTCGGGGAAGGCACGGGCCGCTTCTGCTACCCGGTCCGTACCGGAGACGTGGTCCGAACCGGTCATGACCGCCTTGCCCCCAAACTCGAGTACGTGGGTAAAGATTCGCTCGTCATCGGTCGCCACCACTACCGCATGCAGGAATGGACAGCGCGCAACGGAAGCATATACGCGCTGCACCAGCGACTGCCCACTGAGATCAGCGAGCGATTTACCGGGAAAGCGCGTGCTGGCGTAGCGTGCGGGGATGACGGCTAGAACCACGACTAACCCAGTTGCATTTCGGGCACCTCGTCGGGGACAATCAGCCGGCCCTGCGTGGCGTCCCTGATTTCCCGTACGGTGACGCCGGGCGCACGTTCGAGCAGGCGGAAGCCGTCGTGGGGCGTAACTTCCAGGAAGGCCAAGTTGGTGACGACTTTCTTGACGCAGCCGACCCCGGTGAGGGGGAGGCTGCAATCGGGCAGGAGTTTGGAGTCCCCGGCCCGGTTGGTGTGCATCATGGCGACGATGATGTTGTCGGCCGAGGCGACCAGGTCCATGGCCCCACCCATACCCTTGACGAGCTTGCCGGGAATTTTCCAATTCGCGATGTCGCCGGAATCCGAAACTTCCATAGCACCTAGGACCGTGAGTTGGATGTGCCTGCCGCGAATCATGGCGAAGCTCGTCGCGCTGTCGAAGATGGCCGCACCGGGCAGGGCGGTTATCGTCTGCTTACCGGCATTGATGAGGTCGGCATCCTCCTCTCCCGCGAAGGGGAAGGGACCCATGCCGAGTATACCATTTTCCGACTGGAAGGTCACCTCGGTGCCTTCGGGTACATAATTGGCCACCAGGGTGGGAATGCCGATTCCCAGGTTGACGTACCAGCCGTTCTGCAGCTCCTGGGAGATGCGCTTTGCGATTCCGTTCTTATCCAGCATGGCTTCGGGTTGTGCGCTGTTCGATGCGCTTTTCGTAGTGGTCGCCCTGGAAGATGCGTTGGACGAACACTCCAGGCGTGTGTATTTGATTGGGGTCTAGTTCACCCGCCTTAACTAGGATTTCCACCTCCGCGATGGTCACCGTCCCGGCCATGGCCATGACGGGATTGAAGTTGCGGGCGGTGCCTTTGTAGATAAGGTTTCCATCGGTATCTCCCTTCCAGGCCTTGACGATGGCGAAGTCGGCCGTGAGGGCCAATTCCAGGATGTGGGGCTTGCCGTCGAAAAAGCGAACCTCCTTTCCTTCCCCGACTTCCGTGCCGTAGCCGGCGGGGGTGTAGAAGGCGGGAATGCCGGCACCGCCCGCCCGGCAGCGCTCGGCGAGGCTGCCCTGGGGGATGAGGTCGACCTCCAGATCGCCGCTCAGCATTTGGCGTTCGAACGCTGCGTTCTCGCCTACGTAACTGGCGATCATTTTTGCGATCTGCCGGCTCTGCAGCAGCAGACCGAGACCAAAATCGTCCACACCGGCATTGTTAGAGATGCAGGTCAGGTTGGTCACCTGGCTATCGGCCAGGGCACTGATGCATTTCTCGGGTATGCCACATAGCCCGAATCCCCCGAGCATTAGGGTCATTCCGCTGCGGATACCGGCAATGGCGGCCCGGGCATCGGTAACTTGTTTTTGCATGATGGGTGTAAGTTGTTAGGACGTGGCTACATAGAAGCGACCGCCGCAAAGTAAGTAGAACGCGGCTTATTCCTCCTCGCCGAGCAACTGTTGATCCAGCCGCTTCTTCGTTTTGGCCCCCAGCTGGCGCAGACGCTCGGCCCTACCCACCAGGGTAGCCCCGTATTTGCCCCCGCGGCTCAGTTTGTTGAAGGCGGTATGGTAGGCAGACTGCGCCTGGTCCAGGCGGTGGCCAACCTTGGCCAGTTCGTTGGTGAAGGAGACAAAACCATCGTATAACATACCGCTCTGCCGGGCAATCTCCAGCACATTCCGCTTTTGATTGTCCTGCTTCCAGATGTAGCTCACCGTGCGCAGGGTAGCGAGCAGCGTGCTTGGGGTAACCAGGACGATGTTGCGCTCTAGTGCCTCGATGAAGAGGTTCTTGTCGGTCGTAAGGGCCAGTCCCAGGGCCGGCTCGATGGGTACAAAGAGCAGCAAGTAGTCCGGGGAGTTGATCTGATATAATCGGGTGTAGTTCTTGGACGCCAAATCCAGCACGTGGCTTCGAAGGCTGCGAAGGTGAGCGGCAGCGGCCAATTTTCGCTCGGCACTCGCTTCCACGGGGTGGGAGCAAAAGCGTTCGTAGGCAGTCAGGGACACCTTGCTATCAACCACTAGATGTTTGTTGTCGGGGAGATTCACAATAAAGTCGGGCCGCTTCTGCCGGCCGTCGTCGTCGACGTAGCTGGCCTGGGCGCGAAAGTGCACGCCCTCCTGCAGGCCGCTGGCCTCCAGTAGGGTGAGCAACTGCCACTCGCCCCAGTCGCCCTGGGTTTTGGTGTTGCCCCGCAGGGCCCCGGCGAGGTTATTGGCGTCGCTGCTGATGCGAATGTTTAGTTCCTGTAGGTGCTTGATCTGTTCCCGCAGGGTAATGCGGTCCCTGGTTTCCTCCAGAAAACGCCGCTCCACCTGCTGCTCGAATCCTTGGATACGTTCCTTTAGGGGAGTTAATAAGCCCTCCAGCTGCTTGGCATTTTGGAGGGTGAAGCGGTCCCCTTTCTCCTGGAGCAGCCGGTCAGCGGTCCGTTCAAACTGGGCTACCGAGGCGGCCTGTAGCCGCTCCATTTCTGCCTGTTGCCCCTGCAGCCTTTCGCGCAGGGCCGCATGTTCAGCGGTCAGCGTAGCCAGGGTGCTGCGCAAAGTGGCCTCGTTTTCCACCTTCTCCTGGAGGTTTTCGTACTGGAGATCGGCCTCTGAGCGGACCTGTTCGTAAAGCACCCGCAGCACGTAATCCCGGTCGACCGCCGAGCGTTCCAGGTGGGTGCCGACCAGGCGGTAGTGCAGGTACAACCAGGTCAGCAGAACACCCAGCAGGAGGAAGGTAACCGACAAAAGCAAATAGAAGAATCCGGGGGATGCATCCATCGCGGCAAGGTAGGCAGTACGCGCATAATTTAGATTGGCCAATCCCGTTACCCCCGGGTGTACCGTCATCCCCTCAACCCACCGAATGAAACGCTACCTCGTTGTTCTCGTGAGTGCAAGCCTCTTTTTTTCCGCAGCTCCTTCCACGGACGAAAGCTGGACGGGGCTGTTCATCGATTGGTTCACCAGTCTTTTCTCCGCGCCTACCGATCTGGAGGAGCTTGAAGCGGCGAAACTCCTTGATTGCGCGACCCCTTCCGCCGCTACCCTCGCCTTGCTGAACAGCGTCCCTCGGTCCGATACCCTCACCATTACGGAGGGATGGCCCTACGAAAGCTTAGACGTCGCGGCAGATTTGGACCGACGCGCCCGTCTACTGGAGGGAACCGTGTTACTGCAGAATCCATATGACAAGCTTCCCCTGCTCTACCCGCAGCCCGTGCGTATCCTCTATCCCGAGGGCCGACGCCCGGACCGGCTCATCGCTATGGCACGCCGTTTCACTTCCGTGCAAGCCGTGGCTTTCTCCGCTGTCATTGCACCTGCGCTCTTGGCCGCCCGACAACTCCCTACCGTGATTGTTGCCGACGACGGCTTAGGCCGGCATGACGTGGGTGACCCCTGGTACCGCGCGCTTTACGGCCACGAGAATATGGTGCTGCTGCACTTTGGAGATCTGGTCTTGCTGGACAGCGTACCGTCCTCCTGGGCCGTGATAAATTGTCCTCAACGCGCAAAGGAGAGCGAGGCTTTTGTGGCGCAAGCACTGTTTGGTGCGCAGGCCATCTTGGGTCGCGCAAGCGCGGGGTCCGCTTACTATGCCACCGGAGCAGGCCACGATTTGCCCGCTAGGGTTCACGGATTTCGGGAGCCAGAACTCCTGAAGGTGGACCGGGAACGTCTAAGCAAGCTCGATCAGACCATTCAACGAGCCATTCGCAACGGCGCTACCCCCGGGGCCCAACTCGCCCTGCTGCGGGGCGGCGAGGTGATCTACGAAAAGGCTTACGGCAAACAGGCTTACGGGCGCGCGGACGCCGTAACCCCCGACGACCTCTACGACTTGGCCTCCGTGACCAAGGCGGCGGCCACCTCCCTGGCGATAATGAAGCTGTACGAGGAGGGCAAGCTTGACCTGCAAGCGCGCCTAAGTACCTACCTGCCGGAATTTAGGCGCTCCGTGACGGGGGGCTACCAGATTAACCAATTGTTGTCCCACCATACCGGTCTCCAGTCCGATCTGCCGATTGGCCCCTACCTAAACAAAACGCACATTCTGGCTCATCCTTCGCCCACCGCTCAGCAAGCCCTCAGTGAGCGGCGTTGGCTGGACGATGCCGTGCCCGGCCGCATCCGCCGGGATATGGGGAAGCTATCCTCTACCCGCCGGCCGGTGTACCGCTACAGCGACGCTAACTACGTGTTGCTGCAGTACGTGGTGGAGGCCCTTACCGGCATGGCGCTCGACCAGTACGTACGCCAGGAGTTTTACGAGCCTATGGGACTTCAGCACCTTGCCTTCCGCCCCCGGCGCAACTATCCCCTGCGCCAACTGGTGCCCACCAGCAATGATGAGTGGATTGCCCGCGGTGAGCTGCGGGGATTTGTACACGATGAGGGGGCCGCCCTGCTTGGCGGGGTCGCTGGCCACGCCGGGCTCTTTGGGAACGCTTACGACCTCGGCCGGCTGTTTCAACTGCTCAACGACGAGGGGCGCTACGGCGACCGGCAGTTGCTCAAGCCCGAGACTGTCCGCACCTTCACAGCCCCCAACCCCTACAACTATCGCGCCCTGGCCTTCGACCGGCTTGCGGGGGGATACCATACCGTGCTTGCCGCCGGAGCGTCGATCAATACGATTGGACATACCGGGTTCAGCGGCACTTGCGTGTGGGCCGACCCGGACAACGATTTGGTATTTGTCTTGCTCACCAACCGGATCCACCCCGATCCCACCAACACCAAGTTGCTGAAGTACGGTACCCGCAGTAAGCTGCACCGGGAGTTTTACCAATCGCTGAATTCATACAATCATTGGGCAGCCTAGTTAGGCGAGGCCCTCGCGAAAGGGTACGAATTGGCACGTCCCCAGCTTTTCCTCCGTGTGTTGGTCCGTTGCCTTCTTGGTAATCCGCAGCAACTCCTGGTCGTCGCCCTCGGGGCCCACCGGTATGACCATGATGCCACCCACTTCCAGTTGCGCTAACAGCACACCGGGGACGGAGGACGCTCCGGCCGTGACCAGAATTCGGCTATACGGCGCCATTTCGGGTACGCCGCGGTAGCCATCCCGCAGGTAAAAACGGATGCCGCGATCCAGACGCAGTTTGCGTAACGTGAGTTTCGCCTTGCGGTAGAGGGGCTTGTGCCGTTCCACCGTAAATACCCTTCCCCCCAGGAGGGAGAGCACGGCGGCTTGGTAGCCGGAGCCGGTCCCGATCTCCAGCACTTTTTGCCGCGGCAGCAATTGAAGTGCGGATGATTGCCAGGCCACCGTGGAGGGCTGACTGATGGTTTGCTCGCAATCGATGGGGAAGGCTTCATCCCGGTAGGCCCATTCGGTAAACGAACTCTCTAGAAAGGCGTGGCGCGGGATTCCCCCCATTACCTCCAGCACCCGTTCGTCGTACTGCCGCTCAGATCGTAGTCGGTCAATCAGTCGTTTACGCTGCCCGCGATGCCTGAATCCGTCATCCATATTACTTGAGTTGGGCGGCCAGGTCGGCCGGCGAATAGTGTACGTTCTTCAGCACCTTGTTGTCGTCGCACCGGTATACCAAGAACACTTCCCCGGATGCTTCAACGCGGCCCGCCTGATGCAGGGTGTGATAATGCGCCAGGGTAGCTTCAGCCTCTTCCCGGCTTGCGCAGCTTTTACTCATGTTAGAGCGGTGCACCTCTTCAAAGAGGCCCCTAAACTTATCGCCCAGCCCAAACTCCAGCACCGCGCCGCTCAGCACGTACTGCAGATCCGCCAGCGCGTCGGCTACTTCCACTAAGTCGCCCGCCACAATGGCCTCCTTCAACTCCTGTAGTTCTTCCTCCAACAAGTTGACCCGCAGTCGGCAACGTTCCGGGGGCGGGATCGCGGGTGTGGAGAGGATTGGTAAGTGGAAAGTGCGGTGAAACTCGGCCACATCACCAAGGGCATCGGGGCTTTTCATTCAGGACGTTTTGCGGGATCGCTAATATAGGGGAGGGGAACTAGGCAGCCGTGCGGTAGCTGCAAATGATCCCCCGTGGAACGTTCATCAAAATAGCCCGGGAGACAGATTTTTGGAATTATTATTGACTGATCTAAATACATAGATATTGTAAATATATATTCTTTATTCTAAGTGGCTACTCGTTTTTAAAATTTTAATTGCGTAAAAAAAGATAATACCAAACTATAGTCACCAGAATTAGATGTTATGATATATACTCTGTGTCCACCTATTCGCTGCCGCCTTAAAACCTATGCCTGTGGAACGTTGCACAGTGCTCCTGGTGATCTTACCTTGTTAGGCCATTGCGGGCACAAACCACTTGCCCTCCGCACCTACCGTTTTGTCAAGCACTCCTTATGCAGTACCAGCACGATACCCCCCGCGGCCCGGGCCTTTACCGTCCCCAACTGGAATCCGACGCTTGTGGTACCGGATTCATAGCCAACCTAAACGGCGAGGCGAAACACAGCATCGTGAAGAATGCCCTTGCCATGCTTGCCAATATGGAACACCGCGGTGCGTGTGGTTGTGAACCGAACAGTGGCGATGGAGCAGGCATTCTCACCCAGGTGCCGGATGAATTCTTTCGCCGCAAGCTTTCCGAGATGGGGAAGGAGCTGCCCGCATTTGGCAACTACGGCGTAGGTCAGCTATTTCTCCCAGCCGAAAAGGAACTGAGCCAACGCTGCCGCTTTCTGTTTGAGGACTACTGCGACGAACTGGGCTTCGACGTGATTACGTACCGCAAAGTCCCTCACGATGCCGAGGAGGTGGGTCCAACCAGCCACGGCGCCCAACCCCGGATGGAGCAGATCTTCGTGCGGCCCCGTAAGGAGCTGGATCCTGCTGACCTAGAACGCAAACTCTACGTCCTGCGGAAGTTCGCGACCCACCGCATTCACACCACCTATCCGGAAACCCAGGACCAATTCTACCTCTGCTCCTTTAGCTACAAGACCATCGTGTATAAGGGGCAGCTCACGACTTGGCAGCTGTCCGGCTTCTATGGTGACCTACAGGACCTTGGCTACAAATCGGCCCTTGCTCTGGTACACAGCCGCTTCAGTACCAACACCGTACCCAAGTGGAAGCTGGCCCAACCCTTCCGTATGATCGCCCACAACGGCGAAATCAACACCGTACAGGGAAACGTCAACTGGTGGCGCTCGAAAGAAAGCCTCATTCGACAGACGTCCCAGTTCAGTGAAGAAGAGCTAGACATGATCTTCCCGGTCTGCGGCTCCAGCCTGTCGGACTCGGCCAACTTCGACAACGTGCTGGAATTTCTGACGATGAACGGCATCAGCATTCCGCACGCCCTTATGATGATGATTCCGGAGGCGTGGCAGCACGACGAGGAAATGCCGGACTACAAGAAGGCCTTCTACGCCTACAGCAAGGCACTCATGGAACCCTGGGACGGACCCGCCTCAATTTGCTTTACGGACGGTATCCTGGTCGGAGCGACGCTAGACCGTAACGGTCTGCGCCCCAGCCGCTACTGTCTCCTGAACGACAACACCCTCATCGTCGCCTCCGAGGCCGGCGCCTTACAGGTTGACCAACGCAAGGTGGTCAAAAAGGGCCGGCTGCAGCCCGGTCGCATCCTGGTGGCTGATCTGGAGCAGCACCGCATGATCGGCGATGAGGAACTCAAAAACGCTATCTGTCAGCAACTTCCTTACCGGGAGTGGCTGACTGAGCACCGACAGGACATGCGTGACCTGCCCCTCTCCCGTAAGGCGGAGATCAGCATGGACCAAAAAACTTTGTTTCGCCGCCTGCAACTCTTCGGCTACACGAAGGAGGACCTTAACGTGTTGCTGGAACCCATGATTAAGGAGGGAAAAGACCCAATCGGCTCCATGGGCAGCGATACGCCTTTAGCCGTTTTGTCCCTGCAGAGCCAGCACATCGCGAACTACTTTAAGCAGCTGTTTGCCCAGGTCACCAATCCCCCAATCGATCCGATCCGGGAGCGGGCCGTTATGTCCCTCTACGCCATGCTCGGCGGCTCGGAGAACGTCATGCAGCCTTCGGAACTAAATGCCCGCTACTTGCACTTGGAGTCCCCCGTGCTGACCAACGACGAGGTAGCAAAACTCAAGGAGCTCCATCACCGCGATTTTCGCGCCAGCGTAATTAATATCCTCTTTCCCGCTGACGGTCAGGAAGGACGCCTAAACGCCGCCGTGGAACACATCCGGGCCCAGGCCGAAAGCTTAGTGCGTAGTGGATACAATATCCTAATTCTGAGCGATCGGGAAAGTAACAGCCACAATGCTCCGGTACCTAGTTTGCTCGCCATGGGGGCCGTACACCATCACTTAGTGGAGCTCGGCCTGCGCGCCAAAACTTCCATAGTAGTCGAAGGAGGAGATATTCGGGAAACCCACCACGTAGCTACCCTGATCGGCTACGGGGCGAGTGCCGTAAATCCCTACGTAGCGTACGCCGCCCTGGCGGACCTGCACGCCCGCAACGTATTTGATGAGGAAGGTTACGAACTGAAGGAGGTCATCAAAATCTACCGCAAAGCGATAGGGAAGGGCTTGCTAAAGATTATGTCAAAGATCGGCATCTCCACCCTGCAGTCTTATCAGGGGGCACAGATTTTTGAAATTCTTGGGCTCAACCACCGGGTGGTGCAGGAATGCTTCCGGGGCTCGGTCAGTCGCATCGAGGGCATCGGCTACGACGGCCTGGCCAACGAAGCCCTGGTCCGCCACCACCTGGCCTACCCAAAGGAGTTCATCACCAATCCGAAACTCGAGGTCGGCGGAGTCTACCAGTGGAAGCGCCGCGGGGAGGCCCACACCTTTAATCCGAAGAGCATCCACTACCTCCAAATTGCCGCCCGCAAGAACGACCCGGCGGCCTTTGAAAAGTACAGGAATGAGGTCAACCACCAGACCGAAAAGGCGCTCACGCTGCGGGGGCTTCTGGCCTTCCGCAAGGGTGATCCCATCTCCCTGGAGGAAGTGGAGCCCGCCGACGAGATCATGAAGCGCTTCGCCACCGGGGCCATGTCCTTCGGCTCCATCAGCTGGGAGGCCCACACCACGCTCGCCATCGCCATGAACAAGATTGGTGCCCGTTCCAATTCCGGAGAGGGGGGAGAGGACGAGGTGCGCTTCGAGCTGAACGACCGGGGGGAAAACATGCGCTCCGCCATCAAGCAGGTGGCTTCTGGCCGCTTCGGGGTCACGAGTCATTACCTGACCAACGCAGACGAACTGCAGATCAAAATGGCCCAGGGCGCCAAACCCGGAGAGGGCGGGCAGTTGCCCGGACACAAGGTAGACGAGTGGATCGGTCGCGTGCGCAGTTCTACCCCCGGGGTGGGCCTTATTTCCCCGCCGCCCCACCACGATATCTACAGCATCGAGGACCTGGCCCAGCTCATCTTTGACCTCAAGAACGCTAACCGCCGGGCGCGTATTAACGTCAAGCTGGTTTCAAAAGCCGGCGTGGGCATTATTGCCAGCGGGGTAGCCAAGGCTCACGCCGACGCCATCCTCATCTCGGGACACGATGGCGGTACGGGGGCTAGCCCCCTGAGTTCAATCCGTCACGCCGGCCTCCCCTGGGAGCTCGGGCTGGCGGAGAGCCACCAAACCCTGGTCAGGAACAAGCTGCGCGATCGGGTGACTTTACAAACCGATGGGCAAATACGCACCGGCCGCGACCTCGTTGTCGCTACGCTGCTGGGCGCCGAAGAGTACGGCATCGCCACCGCGGCGCTGGTGGTGGAGGGGTGCATTATGATGCGCAAGTGTCACCTCAATACGTGCCCGGTAGGCATCGCTACCCAGGACCCCGAGCTCCGCAAACGCTTCAACGGTGACCCTGAGCACGTCATTAACTTTTTCCGTTTTCTGGCCGAAGACATGCGGTCCATTATGGCCGATCTGGGCTTCCGCACCGTCAACGAGATGGTGGGTAAGGTCGAGCATTTAAAGATGAACAGTGAAGTCGAGCACTGGAAGTACCGCAGCCTGGATCTCAGCCCCATCCTCTACAAGGAGGTAGCCGACGACTCCGTCGGGCTCTACAAGCGCGTAGCGCAGGACCACGGGATCGCCGACGTACTGGACCGCCGCCTCATCACCACGGCCAAGATGGCCCTGGAGGAGATGGAACCCGTCACCGGCGCCTTTGACATCAAGAACACCGACCGGAGTGTGGGGACCATGCTCTCCAACGAGATCAGCCGCCGCTTCCACGGCGAAGGGCTGCCCGACGGGGCAATCAAGTTTCGTTTCCGGGGCTCGGCCGGGCAGAGCTTCGGCGCTTTTTCCGCGAAGGGGATCGAGTTCCTGCTGGAGGGGGAGGCCAATGATTATTTTGGTAAGGGCCTTTCCGGCGCCCGACTCATTGTCGTGCCCGACCGCGTCTCCACCTTCGATCCCCACGAGAATATCATCATTGGAAACGTGGCTTTTTATGGCGGAACGAGCGGAGAGGCCTACATTAAGGGAATGGCCGGCGAGCGATTCGCGGTCCGCAACTCCGGAGTCAAGGCGGTAGTAGAAGGCCTGGGTGACCACGGCTGCGAGTACATGACCGGTGGCGTGGTCGTCGTACTGGGTGGAACCGGCAAAAACTTCGGAGCGGGCATGAGTGGGGGTATGGCTTACATCTACGATCCCGGCCAAGCCTTTGAAAAGAACCTCAATACGGAAATGTGCGAGTTGGAAGCACTGAACGGCTTCGACCGCAGGCTGCTCCAGCAGCTGGTCCGCAATCACTTCACCTACACCAGTTCTAAACGGGCGCTGGACATGCTGAATGACTGGGAGAATTCCTTTCCGCACTTCGTCAAGGTAATGCCCCGTGACTACAAGGCCGTCCTCGAGCAAAAGGGGGAAGAACCCAATGTGCGGGTGAAGGTAGCAGAACTCGTATAAGCAACGTAAAAATATATTATCATGGCAGATCCCAAAGGCTTTCTCAAGTATACCCGCGAGCTTCCCGAAAAGCGGAACGTCGAGGTGCGCAAAACCGACTGGCAGGAACTTTACGAACCGATGTCGGAGGAGAAGACGGTTAGGCAGGCCAGCAGGTGTATGGACTGTGGCGTGCCCTTCTGTCACAGCGGATGCCCCCTTGGAAACATCATTCCTGAGTTCAACGACGCGGTCTACGAGGAAGACTGGCGGGAAGCCTTCGAAATTCTGAGCTCCACCAATAACTTTCCAGAATTCACCGGACGCATCTGCCCGGCACCCTGTGAGTCGGCCTGTGTACTGGGCATCAATCAGCCCCCGGTAGCCATCGAACACATCGAAAAGTCGATTGCCGAGGAAGCTTTTCAGCGGGGCTACGCCCGCCCCAACCCGCCCAGCAGCCGCACGGGCAAGTCGGTGGCGGTGATTGGCTCCGGTCCCTCAGGACTCGCCGCCGCCGCCCAACTCAATAAGGCAGGACACACGGTAACCGTGTACGAGCGGAACAGTCGTATCGGAGGGCTACTTCGCTACGGCATCCCTGACTTTAAATTAGAGAAGTGGGTCATCGACCGCCGGATCGCGCTCATGGAGGCGGAAGGCGTAAAATTCCGGGTGAATGCCGAGGTAGGCGGAAACGTCGATCCCGCTAAATTGGTGCGGGAGCACCACGCGGTTGTGCTGGCCGGGGGCTCCACCATTCCCCGCGACCTGCCGAGCCCGGGACGCGAGGCCCAGGGCATCTACTTCGCGATGCAATTCCTGGAACAAAACAATAAACGGGTAGCCGGAGACGACCTCAGCGGTACGTACGAAATCCACGCTAAGGGCAAAGACGTGGTCGTGATCGGCGGCGGGGACACGGGGGCCGACTGCGTAGGTACCAGCAACCGCCACGGTGCGCGCTCGGTGACTCAGATTGAGATCATGGCGATGCCGCCGACGGAGCGTGCTGAGAACACCTGGCCCAACTGGCCCATGGTCCTGCGGACCTCCACCAGCCACGAGGAGGGCTGTGAGCGCGAGTGGGCAGTGCTCACCGAAGCCTTTTTGATGGATGATGAGGGGTACCTGCGTGCCCTCAAAACCGTGAACATTCGTTGGAGCCGCGACCAGACCGGCCGCAACACCTTCGTCAAAATCCCCGGCACCGAACGGGAGCTGCCCTGCCAGTTGCTGCTCATCGCTGCCGGTTTTATGCACCCCCAGCACGAGGGACTGCTGAGTAAACTTGGCGTCGGTCTCGATACCCGCAAGAATGTAGCGGCCAGTCCCGAGCATGGCTACCAGACATCCGTGCCGAAGGTGTTTGCCGCGGGCGATATGCGGCGCGGGCAGAGTCTGGTGGTATGGGCGATCGCGGAGGGTCGGGAGTGCGCGCGCTCGGTCGATGGCTTCCTACGGGGTGGGGAGTCGGTACTCGAAGGCCGGGACGAGGGCCGGCTGGAGCTGGATTTTGCCTAAACCGCACAATTAGCCGCCCTTTTTCGATTTGCACTGCACCTGCGCGCCGCCGCCCGGTTGGGGTAGGAAAGTGACGTCATGAACTACCGAAAATTAGGCAAAACAAATTTTGCAATCAGCGAGATCAGCCTCGGGACCTGGCAGGTGGGCGGCAAATGGGGCAGTGACTTCGACGACCGCGCCGCCGACCACATCATCAACGAAGCCATCGACCGGGGCGTAAATTTCATCGATACCGCCGATGTATACAGCGCCGGTGACAGCGAAACCGCGGTCGGCCGCGTCGTCCGGCAACGCGCGGAGTACATCTACGTGGCTACGAAGTGCGGCCGACGAATTGACCCACACACCGCCGAAAATTACACCGTAGCGGCGCTGCGTGGCTACGTGGAGGACAGCCTGCGACGAATGAAGATCGACCGCATCGACCTGATCCAACTGCACTCCATACCCAATGCTGTCTATTACCGGCCGGAAATTTTCGGGCTGTTCGAACGATTAAGGGAGGAAGGAAAAATCCAGCACCTGGGCGTTAGCGTGGAGAAGGTGGAAGAAGCGATCAAGGCGATGGAGTACCCCAACGTAGCGGCGGTACAAATCATCTTCAATCTGTTCCGGCAACGTCCGACGGAGCTGTTTTTCGACTTGGTCAAGCAGCACGACATCGGCGTGATCGCCCGGGTTCCGTTGGCCAGCGGATTACTCACGGGGAAGTTTGACGCACAAACCACCTTTGGGGAGGGCGACCACCGCAATTTTAACCGCAACGGCGAGGCCTTCGACAAGGGGGAGACCTTTAGCGGAGTGGAGTACAGTCAAGGTCTGAAGGCCGTCGAAGCCCTCAGGATTATTTTCCCGGACGAGGACAACCTGGCCCCCGTTGCGCTACAGTGGATCCTGAGCCACCCTGAGGTCAGTTGCATCATACCCGGCGCGTCGAAGGTAGACCACCTGCGGTCCAATGTGCAGGCGGCCGAACGGACACCCCTGACCAGAGATCAGCTGGTGGCTATGAACAAGATTTACGCCGACTACATCAAGCCCTCCGTGCACCAGCTTTGGTAAGCGAAGGACCCCAAACGCAAACCGGGCGCCCTCAAAAGAGGAGCGCCCGGTTCAGGTTTAGGGGGTGGATAAAATTAACCGACCAGCAGCAGCAGCGTCAGGAACAAAATCAGCAGGCTGCCGGTGATGGCAATCGCGATGTCCTGACGGCGCGCCTTGGGGAGGGTAGACCGGTGGGAAGTCAGCCGCAGTCCGTTGGGATTACCCAACTGTTGCGCCTTGACGGCCCGGTTTACGCGGCGGTTCAGCAGGGTGCTACGGGTCGGCCGTGGAGTTTCAATCTTAGTCATAATCACTTGATTTTCTGGGGTATCTTGAATTCGGCCGCAAAGGTCGGGGTAATTTGGAACCCTTGCAACACCTGCGGAACCTTCGGCAAGACGGGCCACCGTTGGCGCCCTGGCCGGTAGAATATAATTCCGTCTTCCGTGCTCGCGGCGCAAGCTTCATCCAGTAGACGACCGGGAGCAATCTTTTGTACTTAACAAAATTTCGCACTTTTCCAACTCAATTTTCAATTTCCCGCTGCCGGCTATTTCCCCTTGCGTTTTCCCCGCAATCGCTCGGCTTCTTCCATGAGTTCGCTGAGTCCATATTGATCCTCGCGTGACAGGGACAGGGTTTCCCGGTATGCGCCGCGGTCGAGCTCGACCACCCGGATTCGGTGGCCGGTGTAGCGCTCGATGGCTTCGAGTAAAGGGTGTTCGTTGGGCGCACAAAAGGAATAGGCGATTCCCCGCTTGTTACCGCGTCCCGTGCGGCCGACCCGGTGCACGTAATAATCGGCCTGCTCCGGAAGATCGTAGTTGATCACGTGGGTAACGTCGGGGATGTCGATGCCCCGGGCACTGACGTCGGTAGCGATCAGCACCCGCTGTTCGTCGCGGCGGAAGCCCTCCAGGGCCTGCTCCCGGTCGGCCTGCTCCAGTTCCCCGTGCAGCAGGAGGGTGGGGAGGTTTACCCGCCCCATAGCTTTGGCCACGCGCTCGGCCCGCACCCGCGTCCGCGTGAAGACCAGCAGCTTTGCCTCCGGATTTTCTTTGATAAAGCGTTCGAGGAAGAAACGTTTATCGTCCATTTCAATAAAGACCACCGCGTGGTCGACGTTCTTGCTCACGGGGTCCTTCGGAGAGATCTGGATGCGGATGGGATTGCGCACCAGGGAGTAAGCGAGCTTTTTAATGTGTTCGTCGATGGTCGCCGAGAAGAAGAGGGTCTGGTGCTTGGGCTTCAAGTGAGTGATGACGCCGCGAATGTCATCGATAAAGCCTAAGTCCAGCATGAGGTCAGCCTCGTCCAGCACTAAAATATCTACGCGTTCCAGCCGCAGCAGCTTCCGCCCCAGCAAGTCGTACATCCGGCCGGGGGTGGTGATGAGGACATCAAGCTCCTTGGTCAACTGGGCAATTTGGGGTTCTATCTCCACGCCACCGGTGAGGCCGAGCACGCTGACTCGGGTCCCTTTGGCTAGGGCCGTAAAGACCTCGGTCAACTGCAGGGCGAGTTCCCGGGTGGGTACCATCACCAGACAACTGATGCCGCTCTCCCGCCACTGAGAATCCTTGCGTTCGTGGAGCTTTTGCAGAATGGGGATGGCAAAAGCCGCGGTTTTGCCCGTGCCCGTCTGGGCAATGGCCAGCACGTCCTCCCCCTCAAGAATGGGTCGTATGGCACGGTACTGAATGTCGGTGGGCCGCCGCCACCCCTGTTTGCCGATGCTGCGCTTGATCTCGGAGGATAGGGGGTAGTCGTCAAATTTCATGCGGTTGGAATTGTGCGGGTGCCCCGGTAGCGACCGGCGCAGGTGTAAAGGAACGCTGCAGCAGCGGAAACCCAAACAAGCTTGTAGCTTTGCCGCATGACCGCTCTGCTCTTAATCGATTTACAGGTAGACTTTATGCCGACGGGTATGCTGCCCGTCCCGGAAGGGGACCGGGTGGTTCCGCTGGCCAATGCGCTGATGGACCACTATCCGGTGGTGGTGGCTACCCAGGACTGGCACCCGGCCAATCACGGCTCGTTCGCTGCCAACCACGTGTGGCGCAAGCCGGGGCAGGTTATCGAGTTGAACGGCCTCCCGCAGGTGCTCTGGCCCATTCACTGCGTACAGGACACCTGGGGTTCCGAATTCGTGGACGGACTCGATACGGAGAAGATTACGCGGGTGTTCCGCAAAGGCACCGACCCTACCATCGACAGCTACTCCGGGTTTTACGACAACGGTCACCGGAAGTCTACGGGCCTAGCCGCGTGGCTCAGGGAGCAGGGAATAGAGGAGGTCCACGTTTTAGGGCTGGCTACGGATTACTGTGTCAAGTTCACCGTGCTGGATGCGCTCCGGGAGGGCTTTCGTACCGTGCTCATCGAGGATGCGACCCGGGGCGTCGACCTGGTTGCCGGAGATTCAGCCGCTGCCGTAGCGCAGATGCGGGAGGCCGGGGCCCAGGTCAGCTTATCCACCAGGGTGGGTAAACGGCTGGGTGATCAGTGAGTCCTTGGGGAAACAATTCGAGGTAGTGGAGACTACTCAAAGGACTGCGCTTCATTATACGTACCTTTGCGGCCGCTAAGCGCAAGTGCATGAAAACCAAAACACTAAGGCCGGATAAGGTCAACGTCGTCACCCTGGGCTGCTCCAAGAATCTGGTGGACTCGGAGAACCTCATCACGCAGCTGCAGGCTAACGATTACGAGGTTCGTCACGACAGTAACGAAGAAGCTAACATCGTAATCGTGAACACCTGTGGATTCATCGATCTAGCGAAGGAAGAAAGCATCAATACTATTCTTGACTACGCCGATCGCAAGTCCCAGGGACAGATCGACCGACTTTACGTGACGGGATGCCTCTCGCAGCGGTACAAGGATAAGCTGGAGGAGCAAATCCCGGAAGTGGATGCCTACTTCGGTACCATGGAACTGCCCGGATTACTGTCGCGCCTAGAGGCCGATTACCAGCACGACCTCATCGGCGAGCGTTTTATCACGACCCCCGAACACTACGCCTACCTCAAGATTAGCGAGGGGTGTAACCGCACCTGTTCCTTTTGTGCCATTCCGCTCATGCGGGGGGGGCACGTGAGCCGTCCAATCGAGGAGCTCGTCCGCCAGGCCGAGCACTTTGCCCGCACCGGGGTGAAAGAGCTTATCCTCATTGCTCAGGAGCTGACCTACTACGGACTGGATCTCTACAAGCAGCGGATGCTGCCCATCCTACTGGAAGCCCTCGCGGGGGTAAAAGGCATCCAGTGGATTCGCCTGCACTACGCATACCCCTCAAAATTCCCTCGGGACATCTTTGGGGTGATGGCCGCCCAGCCGAAGGTGTGCAACTACTTGGACATTCCTTTGCAGCACGGGGCGGATGCCGTCCTGCGACGGATGCGCCGCCAGGTGAGTCGAGCCGACACCACGGACCTAATCAACTACGCCCGAACGGCGGTGCCCGGTATCGCCATTCGCACCACCTTCCTGGTGGGCTACCCCGGGGAAACCGAGGCGGAGTTTGAGGAGATGTGCGACTTCGTGCGGGAGATGCGCTTTGAGCGGCTGGGCGTGTTTCAGTACTCCCATGAGGAGGACACCCGGGCCTTTGAGGTGGAGGACGACGTACCCGCCACGGTAAAGGCCGACCGGGCTAATCGCCTAATGCAGATTCAGCAGGAGATCAGCTACGCGCTCAATCAGGCCAGGATAGGGCAGGCCACCACGGTACTGATCGATCGCAAGGACGGCGACAACTACGTAGGGCGCACCCAGTACGACAGTCCCGACGTTGACAATGAGGTACACATCCCCGCGGGCAGTGCTTACCTGCGGACGGGGGATATGGTGACCGCCCGGATCGTCGGTGCCACCGAGTACGATTTAATCGCGGAACTGGTTGCGGGCTAATCCCAAGTGCCCTACTTTTGCCAACGCTTTTCCACAGTACATGCCGCTATGGCGGAATTGGTAGACGCGCTGGATTCAAAATCCAGTTCCCTTGGAGTGTGGGTTCGATTCCCACTGGCGGTACTTAATCAGGTAGGCGAAAAAGTTGGTTCACCGTTTGGAAAATTAGGGGGCTAGCATATCTTTGCGGCCCCATTCATCGCCGGAGTGATGAAACTGGTAGACATGCACGTTTCAGAGGCGTGTGCTTTTACGAGCGTGGGGGTTCGACTCCCCCCTCCGGCACAGAACTTCCTTGTTCTACTTAGCCTCGGTCCTTCATGGGATCGGGGCTTTTTACTGCGGCGACTGCTCCTCGCCGTTGATGCGCATGACGAAGGCGTCTTGGGTGTACCGTCCCCGGATATCCGCAACGGCTTGCCGCAATTGCGCCGGGTTGGTGTAAGTCACGGAGACCCCTACCCGGGTATTCCTTCCCTCCTTGTCCGTATACGGCTCGTAACCTGCTTCCCGGAGTCTGCGGGTAGTTTTATCTACGTTGCGCTGGCGGCTGAATAGCCCGATTGCAATGACGGCCACGTCGGGGGTGGAAGGCGCTACGCCGGGTGTTTCGGTAGCCGGTGGTTCGTTAAGGCGGGGTGGGGGACCCGGCTGTATGGTCCTGGCCTCCACCGTAGCGGCGGGGGTGGAGGCTTCCCGGGGGGGCACGTTCAGCCGTTCCCGGGGGATTGGGGTAGTTGACGTGGCACCCGCGTCCGCGCCGGCTAGTACAGTGACGGAACCAATGATCCGGAAAATCAGGAAGATCCCGAACACCAGGGCGACGAGGCCGGCCGAATACCACAGCTTGCGGCTCTGGGAAGGAGTAAGGGTGGGGAGGGGAGCCACCGGGGCCCTGCGGGAGCTCCGCCGGACGGCGCGGGAGGCGGGTCCAGGGGGGGTGACCATTGGCTTTTCCTTGCGCAATATGGGTTGTACCGTGAGTACCGGCAAGCCGAAACTTGCCTTACTAAAATTCTCCGCCCCCGCAGAAAAGCGGACCTCGCCGTCGTGGTGCTGGTAGAGTTTGCCGATTCCTTCCAGGATTACCGCATGACCGCCGGCCAGGGTCTCCCGGGTTTGCTGCAGGAAGCGCGTTGCCTCGGCGCTGTCTTCGAGCTCGCGGGTGAGGCGACCATCATCTAACACCAGGTTAGCATTGAAGCTGATGCGGGTCGAGGGCGGCAAGGCCTTGCCCTCGATTAGGCTCAGCACGGCGGGCTGCTCCTGGCCGACCAGGGTGCCGATGCCCGGTAGGCAGACCCTGCCTTCTTCCATCAAAATCGAACGGAGGGCGGTGGTGACGGCGCTGTACATGATGCTAAGGTAGGCAGTTGGGCGACAGGCGTCCCGCCGCGGAAGGCTTAATTGACGCGAATCTCGTCGCTCATGCCGGCAATGACGGAGAAGGTATTTCCCTTATTGTTCATAACCTTGGACCATAAACTATCGGGGTCGGCATTAAAGAGGTAGTTGGGGTCCATTCCGGCAGTTACCCAACTGCCGCCCGCCAGCTCCTCCTGCAGCTGGTGTTCGGACCAACCGCTGTACCCGACAAAGAAGCGAATATCGAGGGGGGTAATCAGCTGCTGGGTGATCAGGAACTTGAGCTTTTCGTAATTGCCTCCCCAGTAAACTCCCTTAGTGATTTCGTCGCTGTCTTCCAGCAAGTCGCCCTTGCGGTGCAGGTAATGGACCGTATCCGTTGCCACGGGACCACCAAAGTAGACGGGAGCGTCAAACTCGGGAAACTCCTGGACGAGCTTATCGACGCGCATCGTGATTTTGCGGTTCATGATGAAGCCTAAACTTCCCTCCACATTGTGTTCCACCACCAGGATGGTGCTGCGCTTAAAGTTGTTATCCAGCATGAAGGGGTCGGCCAAAAGAATAATGCCTGGTGTGATGGGGTCGGTCATGGCGGGAGGAGTTGCGTCTTAGAAATTAACGGTGAGTTCCACCTCTTGGTTTGTTGGGCTGATTTAAGGAAAACTTACCGAACTCCATAATCATACTAATGTCGGATTCTCCTGCCGTGTACGCTGCCCAACGTTAGCGACTTCCCATCTTCCTTACCTTTGACCAATGGAAAAACTCATGCGGCAGCACTGGTGGAAGCTCCTATCGGTGGTGATCCTGGTTTACGCGCTGGTCGCGGGATTGCTGGTTCCCCTAAAACCTAACCTGGTGTCCCTGACCCCCGCGGCGGCAAGCCTGGGCACTACCCAGTCCTTCGAGATGCTGGGGTACAATACGGAATTCCTTGCCGATGGGGGAACGACCCGGGCGTGGCTCAACTTCGGGGAGGGGTACGCGCTGCGGGCGGCTGAGATCCGGGTAGTTGATGACCGACGGGCGGTTGCGACCTTCGCCCTACCGCAAGCTTTGCCTTCCGCAGAGACCGGCAGTCGCAAGCTCTCCCTCATCGTGAGCGGCTCGGCCAACGGCGCATTTGTAGTGCCGGATGCCGTGATCGTGCGTCAGGAGGTGGTACCCTCCGATTTGGAAACGGTGCAACAAGCGTGGGCCGCGGGGAGCCTTCGACCGGGGGAGGTCATGGCAAATCCCGACATGACCTTCCCCTACCGGGCATTACTGAGCGAGACCATCCGGAATACTTATTTCCACGTCAGCCTGTGGTTCGCCATGATGTTTCTCTTTATCGCCGCGGTGGTCTATGCGATCAAGTACCTCCGACGGAAGTCTAGGCGGGAGGCCGGAGCGGGAGGCGAGGGCGGTCCGCTCACCGACCTGACGCGCCTGGAGCGGGCCGATCACTGGTCGGTGGTTTTCACTGGAGTAGGGATGCTATTCGGCGTGTTGGGGCTGCTGACCGGCGCCGTCTGGGCCAAGTACACCTGGGGCAGCTACTGGAACTGGGATATCAAGCAGTTCACCACCCTCATCGCGCTGTTGATCTATGCCGGCTACTTTGTGCTGCGCGCCGCCTTTCCCGATCCGGAGCAGCGCGCGCGACTAGGAGCGGTCTACAATATTTTTGCGTTTACTTGCCTGATTCCGCTGATCTACATCCTGCCGCGCCTGTCGGCCACCAGCCTGCATCCGGGCGCGGAAGGCAACCCTGCGATGGGGGGGGAGGATCTCGATAATACCATGCGCATGGTATTTTACCCAACGATTATCGGCTGGACACTCTTTGGTGGTTGGATGGCTGGGGTTGCCTACCGCGGCCGCATCGTCGCCGAACGCATACTGCGGCGGGAAGAAAATCTTTAGTATGCTACGTTTGGTACTTCGCTTACTGTGTTTAATGGCCGTCTCCTGCCAGCTATACGGTCAACGCATCGATACCGAAATCCTCTGTGCCTGGCAGCAGTCCGTACCCGCACACAAAGCGCAGGGGTTACCGTACCGGGGCAGGTACATAGCCCCGAATGTGGAACTGCTGCACTTTGCCGACGCTGACTCCGCCGCCGCTGCCTATGCGCGCCTGGCGCTTTCCCCCCGCATCAAAGCCATACAGTACAATTGGGTGGTCAGGCCGCGCACACAGCCTAACGACCCAGACTATCCCCGGCAGGAAAATATGGCTAGGGCCGGATTTGAAAATGCCTGGAAACTGACGACGGGGGGCCGTACGGAGGATGACCGCCGGATCGTTACGGCAATTCTTGACGCCGGATTTGACGTCACCCACGAAGACCTGCTGCCGAGCCTCTGGACCAACCCGGCGGAAGTTCCGGCGGACGGGGTCGACAACGATAGAAATGGCTATGTTGACGACCTCCACGGCTGGAACTTTATCGGTGATTCGCCCCAGTTTCCGGTGATCACCCACGGCACACAGGTGGCGGGGTTGATCGGCGCGGCCGGAGATAACGCGCGGGGAATCACCGGGACCAACTGGTCCAGCGAGCTCATGCTGTTCTCCATCAACACGGTGGCGGACATCGTGGCGGCCTATCAGTACATCCTCGACCAACGGCAGCGGTACAACGACACCGGCGGGACCGAAGGCGCCCTGGTGGTCGTGACCAACGCCAGCTTTGGGATAGAGGGCGGCACTTGCGCGGATTTCCCCGTATGGGGAGCGATGTACGATGCTCTGGGTGAAGTGGGCGTACTAACGGCGGCTAGCGTCGCCAACGTCTCCCGGGATGTGGACGTGGTGGGCGACATGCCGACCGACTGCCCGAGTGAGTTTCTCCTAGGCGTCACCAACGTGGATGAAAACAACAACCGATTTGCTACTGCGGGCTACGGACGGGTGCACGTGGACCTTGGAGCACCGGGGGAGGGGAGTTACTCCACCCGACCCGATAACACCTACGGAAGTTTTGGCAGCACCAGCGCGGCCGCGCCCTACGTCACCGGCGCCGTGGCCCTCCTCTACGCTACTCCCTGTCCCTTGCTGCAGGATTTACTGCTGCGCGACCCTGCCGCTGCTGCGCTACTGGTGCGGGAGTCCCTGCTGTCCTCCGTTCGGGCGAGCTCCGGGCTGCGGGGCGTGGTCGGTACCGGGGGCGTCCTGGACGTCGGGCAGGCGCAGGACTACCTACTGAGGACCTGCGCCTTTACTAGCGGCGTCCCCCCAGCCGTCAGCCTTTTCCCGAACCCCTCTGGTGGACGGGTGTTCCTACGGGTTCCGCCGCCCGGCGTGCCGGCTGCCGCGAAGCTGATCGTTTACAACGCGCTTGGGCAGCAAGTACTGCAGGTGGCACCCGACGACAGCAACGGGCGGGGCATCGATATTCCGCTCACCTTGGTCGGCGCGCCCGCAGGCGTATACTACCTGGTTTTTGTTGCTGGGGAACAGAAAGTAGCGCTCCCCTTCCTGCTGCGGTAGCCGTTAGCGCATAAATTTTTTCCACTTGCGTTTAAAAATGCTAATCTTTGTAACCAACATCCGGCCACGGATGCGGCCCGGCGCCCGCTCTTCCATGGGGCGCCTAAGCCAGTGGACCGGAGCACCAAACTCTCAACCTTACATTATGCAAAAGATCATCATTTTTATCTTCCTCCTCTCCATCGGGCTCACTTCTTGCGTGAGCAAGAAGAAGTACGAGGCCAGCATGGCAGACCTTGCCTCCCGCGACGAACTCCTCGCCCAGCGCGACCAGGAGATCAACCGCTACGCTCAGCAATTGGCGGAGTGTGAGCGCCGGGAAAGTCAGCTGAAGAATCAGTATGACAACGTTCAGTCGCAGGCCCAAATCCGCCAGGAGCAAATCGACGACCTCCGCAAACAGCGCGATGCCCAGATCGAACAGGTCGGTGACCTGACCGTACTGAGCCAGAGCGCCAACCAAAACATCGGCAATACCCTGCAGCAACTCGAGGGTAAGGACAAGTACATCCGTCTGCTCCAGGCGGCTAAGTCGAAAGCCGACTCGATCAACCTTGCCCTGGCCGTCAACCTCAAGAGCGTGCTGCGGGAAGGTATTGAAGACGCCGACGTGGACATCAAAGTCGACAAGACCGTAGTCTACATCAACCTCTCCGATAAAATGCTCTACAAGAGTGGCAGCTACCAGATCACTGACCGGGCCGGCGAAGTGCTCGAAAAGATCGCCCAGATCGCCAAGAGCCGTCCGAACCTCGACCTGATGGTCGAGGGCTACACCGACAACGTTCCCATCAACAGCGCCTGCGTGAAGGACAACTGGGACCTTTCCGTCCTCCGGTCTACCGCCGTAGTGAAAGCACTGCAGAACAAGTACGACATCGATCCTAATCGCCTCATCGCTTCCGGGCGGGGTGAGTACAACAAGCTCGTGGAGAACGACACCCCCGATAACCGGTCAATCAACCGGCGCACCCGTATCATCCTACTGCCCCGCCTGAACCAGTTCTACGACCTGCTGGATCCCTCCCAGGTGCCCGAATAAGGCACACTTCCCTAGGGAAATTGTAAGAACCCCGATCCGCCTACCGCGGATCGGGGTTCTTGCTTTTCCAGCGTATCCGCAGCACCTGGGACTCCGTACCCCGCAAGGCGTAGCGGTCGTCAATACGGTAAGGAATTACCGCCATTACCTCGCCGTCGCTAGTAGTAAGTAGCCGGCAAAGCTCGCGGTCCCAGGGCGGTATTTTGTCGTCGCTCAGAAACTTCTTCACCTTTTTCTTGCCCTGCATACCCAGCGGGCGGAACCGGTCACCCGGCCGGCGGGGCCGCAGGTGTAGGGGGAAACCCGGAAAACAGCAATACAGCGTGCGGGGGGCCTCCAGTTGGAGGGGGCGACTGACCAGATCGATCTCAACGGTGCGCTCCGGCAGGTTAAGGAGGAAGGGGAAAGCGTCCACCCGATACTTAGCCTTCGGTACCGTGGTTTGGGGAAGAAAGTCGATCGCAAGGGTACTAATTCTGGCGACATAACCACCGGCCTCTATGGTGCGGTAGCCGATTCCGCTGAGCATCTGCCGGTAATCCTCCAGCCGGAACCCCATGAAACCCGTGTGGTGGCGCAGGAGGGTGATGGTGTCCGTCCGTCCTAGGGTACAGCCCGCCCGATCGAATTGAAAACCACCGGAGGTTCGGCTCAAGCAGGGATTGTACCGCAGGCTCATCCCCCGCTCGTAGAATCGGTAGGCGGACCGCAGATTAGACAGCGTGTTGGCCAGCCCCTCCGAAGACATCGCAAATGCGTCCGAAAATTGAGGGAGGAGGTGGTGGCGGATGCGATTGCGGGTGTAATCGTCGCGCGCATTGGTCTGATCTTCCCGCCAGGTAATGGACCGAGACGCAGCGTAGGCGCGTATGTCTCCCTTAGTCGCCTCCAATAGCGGGCGAACCGCGACGAAGTCAGTCCGGGGCTCGATACCGCGTAATCCCGCCAGTCCGGTGCCCCGGATAAGGTTAAGCAGCAGGGTTTCGAAGGAGTCACTCAGGTGATGAGCGGTAACTAAGGCGTTAAAGCCGTACTCATCCAGAATTTTCTTAAAATAATTATACCTTGCTTTACGCGCCGTCATTTGTGTACTTTCGCCCTGAACCCTTTCCTTAGACAGGTTGAACGTTCGCGTGAAAAACCGCACATCCAGGCGGTAGGCTAGGTCCCGCACGAATGCTTGATCGGCCGTCGAAGCCGCATGCCGCAACTGAAAATTACAGTGTACGATACCGAAATTGTACCCCTCTTCCTTGAGGAGGTAGGCGAGTACCGTACTGTCAATGCCAGCGCTGGCAGCCAACAAGAGCTGGTCATCGGCGCGCAGCAGGTTTTCCCGAGAGACAAAACTGCGGAAGTTCTTAACCAGCTCGCCACCGCCGCTCATTCGTTGTGGTATTTTTCATTTCGGAGGATGGTCATGGCACGGTAAAGTTGTTCGGTAAAGAAAAGGCGTACCATCTGATGGCTGAACGTGAGGGTACTAAGGCTGAGCTTCAACTGGGCCCGCGCATAAACAGCGGTGCTAAAGCCGAAGGCACCGCCGACTGCAAAAACCAGCCGACGGGAAGGACGTTGCAATTCCTGGCCGAGCCACTCGGCCAATTGCGTGCTACGCAGTAGCTCACCCGTTTCATCCAGAAGGATCAGCCGATCCTCAGCGTTGATGCGGGTCAGAAGGGCATCGCCTTCCCGTTCCCTCAAGGTAGCAGTTTGCAGCCGGCCTCCATTCTTGACGTCGGGTAAAACCTCGAAATGAATGGGTAAGTAATGGCGTAATCTTTTTTGATAGATTTCTTCCCCGGTGCGCAGGTACTTTTCTGTGGTCTTGCCAATATAGTACACTTGAATTTTCATTTGTCTAACATTGATAGTAAGCATCTAATATCCGTCCCCCCCATACCCGCTTGAATCACTGCCCCTACCTTACACCCGCGTACCCGCCCCCTGCCCATGAGTTACCGAGTTTTTCAAATTTGCTGTCTGCCCAACGTAACGGAAATCCTAATTGCCTTCCTGGCCGAGGCGGGGTTTGACTCCTTTGAGGAAACCGACGCCGGTATTGCCGCCTATGCACCCCTTGGGGAAACACAAGACTGGGGTAGCGTAGTCGAAGCACTTCAAAGCGATTACCCCTTCACCTATACCTCGGCGCTGCTGGCGGACAAGAACTGGAACGAGGTCTGGGAGCGGCAGTTCGAGGCGATCCGCATCGGTCACCGGCTGTTGATCCGCGCAAGTTTTCATCCCCCCGAGCCGGCGATGGACCGGGAGATCGTCATAGACCCAAAAATGGCGTTCGGGACCGGGCACCACGCCACCACCTATATGATGTGTGAGCGCACGCTGGCTTATTTTCATCGTTCACCGGTCCAAACCGTGCGCGTGTTAGACTACGGTTCGGGGACTGGTGTTCTGGCTATCCTAGCCAAACTGCTGGGGGCGGCGGACGTAGATGCCGTAGATATCGAAATGGCCGCATACGAAAGCACCATCGACAATGCCGCAGGCAATGGGGTGGGGCTGAACACGGTAATTTGCGGGCAGCTCCGGGATGTTCCCTTCGGTAACCCCTACGACCTGATCGTGGCAAACATAAACCGCAATGTACTATTAGAAACGGGGCGGGCGTTGTACGACCGCCTAGCGGTCGGGGGCACGGCCCTAATGAGCGGCATTCTGGCTCAGGATGAACACCTGCTTATCGATCACCTGCGCAGCGTCGGATTCCGGCACCGGGCAACCTTTACCCGCGGAGATTGGCGCGCCTTCGATTTTGCCCGGGACTGAACGTGAAGAACTATGCGGTTACTACTTTTCCTCATCCTGCTATGTACCGGTCCCACGCTCGTCCGTGCCCAGTTGGCTGACCTGTCGCCGGATGCTCCGGTGGCGGACTTCGAGGCAGTGCTGGAAGACTTCATGACGGGCTCCCGCAATGCCCGGGCGCGCGAGGCCTTCGCAAACTTCATGGGCGTATTTGCGGGAGGGCAGCTTGACACGGCGCAGCAGCGTCGCGTCGTCCGCTCCGCCACCGGCTTGGCGAGGATGCGGGTTCAGGCCGACGACGGGATGGCTAATTTCTTGGATGTGCACGCGTATCTGCAGGGCGGTGACGACGACAAGCAGCAGCTGTTCACCGAGTTCCACGACATGCTCGAGGCTGCGCTTGGCGATCCCGACCTCCCGCTTTCGTCTTACAATTCCGCGCTGGCCAGCGCGCTGACGTATCTCCGGTCTTCTCGCCTGGACAGAAAAGAAGGGCCATATGGGTGGTTCGTAGCGGGAGGGAAGCCGCACTTTGCTTATCCCGGCTTTCCGCAGCTGCGTATCGATACCGTACAGCAATTACTGGCAACCACGCAGGGAGACAGCCTGCACGTTGATGAAACCAGGTTGATGGTCGATCTGGCAAAGGGCGCCGTTATCGGTAAGGGTGGGCGCACGGACTGGCAGCGCGTAGGACTGCCGAGTGATATTTTTGTTCGGCTGGTCGATTACTCCTTCCAAACGG
Organism: Lewinellaceae bacterium; assembly: GCA_963710195.1. Lineage (GTDB taxonomy): Bacteria > Bacteroidota > Bacteroidia > Chitinophagales > Saprospiraceae > Neolewinella. Next base: position 43,357 of record CAVPZF010000008.1, on the reverse strand, counting down.
ACCGGCAACTCCTGACCTCCGATTCCGCCCAGTTCCAGTACCCGGGGTACTTCGGCGACCGCATTCTCTACGGGACATACAAGGACCGTTTGCAGTCCGGCGGGCCCCGGCCAAACGGTGACATTCCTGAATTTAATTCTACCAATGGCTTTGTCGCCCTGGATAATGTAGGGGAGGGTATGGAGCTATTTGGCAACTTTACTTTACGGGCCAGTCGCGTCTACGTAGCAGGAGACGGCACGCTTGACTCCCGCGTCAACTTGCGTATAAACGAACCGGATGGCGAGCGTAAGGTCCGTGCCCTTGCGGAGCAATTCGTGGTCGACTACGGCGAACGTATTTCTGGACAGGGTGTGGAGGTGGCCGTGTTTTTCGGTCAGGACAGCCTGACCCATCCCAGCATCAGCGTCGACGTGGACATCCCCGAACGCGTGCTTGAACTTCGGCGGACTAAGAGCAGCTCGGACCAAGCCCCCTTTTACCACAGCGGTAATAACTTTAACATCAACGCCAACAACATCACGCTCTATCTGCAGTCCGACTCTGCCGTGGTCGGCCGCCGTACCGTGAGCTACCAGGAGAAGGGCGACGTGACCTTCGAAAGCCTGGAATACTTCAACGAGCAAGATTACAACCGCGTTCAGGCGCTGGCGGGCTTTAACCCGCTTGAGGTGATCTATAAGTACCGGTACAGCCTGGACGGAGGCAGTGATCAGTTCCCCATTGGGGCCGTTGCGGAACGCTTTCGGCAGGGACTAACGGGAAAAGACATCCAGTCCATCATCTTTGATCTGCAGGACCGCGGGTTTCTGACCTACAATACGCAAACCGACACCATCACCCTAAAGAGCAAACTGCAACACTTCGTATTAGCGCACCGGGAGGCAAAAGACTTCGACCGCCTGCGCATCGTCAGCAACAGTCAGGAGGAAAATGCCGTCATCGATCTCAACGGCGGTACCATCCGGATTGATGGGGTGCTTCCCCTACCGCTCAACCGAAAGAAACAGGTAGCGATTAAACCCTACGGCGGGCAGATCTCGGTGGTCGGCGACCGCAATATGGACTTCGGCGGCCAGATCTATGCCGGCGGAGCTATCCTGACGGGAAGTGATTTTCACTTCAAATATGAACCCTACTACATTCAGTTTGATTCGGTTAGCTACATCGACCTCTTCCTTCCCGAGGGAGGAGAAATCAAGGAGGGCGCCAAACGTCTGTCTACCGCCAGTCGTATCGAGAACGTCAGCGGCTACCTGCTCCTGGATGCCCCAAAGAATAAGAGCGGATCGGAAAACATCGCTTATTTTCCCTCCCTCCAGACCCGGGGACCCAGCTACATCTACTACGACCAAGCGGACACCAGTTCCCTGTATTCCCGCGACAGTTTCTACTTCGAACTGGCCCCCTTTAGCCTGAACAATCTGGATAGCCTCACCGACGGCAAGCTAGCGCTCGGCGGGGAACTGGTCAGCGGCGGCATCTTCCCCAGAATGAAACAGGAGCTGACCGTGCAGGAAGACGGTTCACTAGGCTTTGTTGGACAAACGGACACGACCGGGCAATCGGCCTACGGCCGGGGTACCTATACGGGTCAGGTCGCGCTGAATAACGGTGGACTGAGTGGCAGCGGTAAGCTTAATTACCTAGAGGCGGAAATTGAAAGCTCCGATATCCTCTTCGGAATCGACAGCACCACGATTAAAACGGAATCGTTTCGCCTGGTGGAATCGGAGACAGCCGAGCGCCAGGTCCCCTCCGTATTCAGTGACCGGGTCACCGTCACCTTTAAACCTTACGGCGACTCCTTAGTCGTGGTCCCGGACGAAGGCGCAACCTTCAAGCTGTTCGATGATGAAGATCGCCAATTTGATGGTAGTCTGGTGCTTACCCCTTCTGCCCTCCGCGGAGCAGGAACCTTCGACTGGTCGCAGGCCACCATTAGCAGTCCGGACTTCAGTTTTGGAAGTCGGCAAATTATGTCTGATACCGCCGCGGTAAAGATCAAAAACCCCAGCGAAGCAGGTTCTTATGCCCTGACTACCTCCAATACCAATACTGCGGTCGATTTTGCCACAAATAAGGCGGTGTTCCTGAACAATGGCCAGGACTTGGCGACCGAACTGCCCTACATCGCTTTCCGGACGAGCAGCAACCGCTTTGAGTGGGATATGGCCAAGGGCAACATTGAATTTAGCACGGAAGAAGGGCAAGACCGGTTTACCAGTATCAACCCGGATCAAGATTCGCTGACCTTCACGGCGTCTACTGCGGTATATGACAACCTGACGAGTGAACTCTCGGTCGGTGGCGTACCCTACGTGATCAGCGCGGATGCCAAAATATACCCCGGTGACAGCAGCCTTACCGTGGGCTCCGCGGGAAAAATTGCTCAATTGACCAACGCGCGCATTGTAGCGGATACCATCAGTGAATACCACGTCATTAACCGGGCTACGGTGGACATCTCCGGGCGCAAGGAGTATACTGCCAGCGGCTTCTACGAGTACAATGTCGGTCCCCACGAGCAGGAGTTTAAGCTGCAGAATATTGTTGGCACCCGCGTGGGGAAGGGGCTGCGGTCCGAAAAAGCGACCGCCACCCGGGCGGACGGACAGATCGCGGAGGACACCATTTTTTACGTGGACGACAGGACCCGCTTTTACGGCACCATCAGCCTGGACGCGGGGAGCGAGGTGTTGGCCTTTGACGGCTACGCCAAGATCGATGACGAGAAGTTGCCCGCCGCTGAGTGGTTCGTCGTCGAAAGCGAAGGCGACAAAACCAACCTGGTACTGAATACCCGGGGGGCACAGGGGCGGGATTCCCGCCCGCTCCACACCGGTTTTTACCTAAGCAAACCAGAGCGCCACGTGTATCCGGTCCTGCTGCAAACGCTCGACCGGCGACTGGATCACCCTATTCTCGATGCAGCGGGCGTCTTTAGCTACGATGAAGCACACAATCGCTACCTATTCGGCGATAGTACCCGCGTGGCCGACCCCGCTTCCAGCGGCGGTAACCTCATGATTTTTGAGCCCGAGACCGGACGGGTCAGCGGAGACGGTATGCTCGGCATTGGCGCCCGGCTACAGTACATCAAGATGGCTGCTTACGGAACCATTGCTATGGAGCTTCCCCCGCAAGCAATGCCGGAAGAAGAGGTGGAAGTAGCCTCCGAGATAGCAACGACGGAGGCTAGCGACACCACCGCCACAGATGACGGCGAGCCCGAGACCCTGACGGACAATATGTTCCTGCTCGAGGAAGAGTCCGAGGACGCGCCGGCTACTGACGTGACCGAGCTGAGCCTCACCGTGGACGCCCCCCTTGCCGAAAACTATCCAGCCACCGAAGTGGAGCTGATGGCCGCCATTGACCTCATTTTGCCCGCGCGTTTAGTCCAATTGATGGCCACCGACATCATCTCGGGGGGATATAGCGCCCCGGAGCTTGGACTCCGCGACCGGGTCGCCTTCACTACGGCCGGCATAACGGCGCTTTTCCCAGAGGGCAACGATCGGGCCCGGGCCCTCGGCGGTTTGGGCGCCGACGCGATTGACCTTCCACCTGCGATCAACCGCCATACCTTTCTTTTCTCCGACCTGCGGATGCGCTGGAGTACCGATTATCAATCTTTCGTCAGTACGGAAACCCTCAACGGCATGGCCTCCATCGGGGGACAGGCGGTGAACAAACGCATTGAATCCTACGCCGAGGTGAAGATGACCACCGGAGGGGAGGACCGCCTGTACTTGTTTATTAAATCCCCGAGCGAAACCTTTTATTTCTTCGGATTCAAGGATGGAATCCTTAACGTGGTGAGCAACAACAACAGCTTCATGAGCGCCCTGCGTGACCTGAAACCGAAGGACGTGGTACTGGAAATGGACGACGGGCAGACCTACGAAATTTTGGAGGTCACTCCCGGAACCGCCCAAACTTTCCTTCGCCGCGCTAAGGCGGCCTTTGAAAACGCGGAGCCTGGGCGACGCTAAATGGGACCGACCTAGCGCATGCGCGCTCGCTTTACCAGGTACTGCTGCAGGATGGGGCGGAAGCCGGCCATGATGTCAGCCTCCACGTAATCGATCTTGTACTGCAGGCACTTCTGTCGGAGCCGCTCCTGGTACGCGGCTACCTGCTCCACGTAATACTCCTTTACCTGACTGGGCTGAAGCTTGATGCGATCGCCGCTTTCCAGGTCGATGAATTCATAGGGGCGGTTCTCGAACTCAAAATCGATCTCCTTGCGCTTATCGACGGTGTGGAACAGGACCACTTCGTGCTTAGCGTGCTTCAGGTGCTGCAGGGCGGCGAAAAGGTCCGCTTCCCGTTCCGTGTCGTCGAACATGTCACTGAAGATGATGACCAGCGATCGGCGATGGATGCTGTCGGCAATCTGGTGGAGGGCATCCGCGGCGGCGGTCTTTACGTCGTGGGTGGGCTGGTCAATCAGTTGCTGTAGGTAGGTCAGGAGCAGCCGGTAATGGGTGGTGCTTGACTTAGGCCGGGTGTGCAGGTCGACACCCTCGTGGAAGAAGGTCAGGCCGAAGGCGTCGCGCTGCTTTTGTAGCAGGTTCATGAGGCTGGCCGCCGCCAGGGCCGAAAAGCGGATCTTGTTTACGTGGTCCGCACTCTTCCGGTCAATTTCCGGGAAGTACATGCTGGAGCTGGCGTCGATGACGATCTGGCAGCGTAGGTTGGTTTCCTCCTCGTAGCGCTTAGTGTACATCTTATCGGTGCGGGCGAATACTTTCCAGTCGATGTTCCGCGTGGGTTCCCCCTGGTTGTAGATTCGGTGCTCGGCAAACTCCACGCTGAAGCCATGGAAGGGACTTTTGTGCAGGCCGATAATGAAGCCTTCGACGACTTGCTTGGCGAGTAATTCCAGGTTGCCCAGGTCGCGGACTTGATCGTTGGTGAGGAGCTGCATGGCTTAACTTATGGCGGGATGGGGCGTTCGTCGAATGAACCGGAAGGTAATCCTTTATCGTACTAACTTCGAACCATGCTAGGAAAAGTAAAACAGTGGCTGGGCATTGAGGGGGTCAAGCTGGACCTCATTCTTCCCGCCGACTTTCATCCCCGGCAGGGCAGCCTGGCCGGCACCGTGCGGCTGACCAGTAAAAATCCTCAGCGCGTCACGGCCATAAAGGTGGTGATGGTGGAGAAGTATTCCCGGGGTAAAAACGAGGGGCAACTGGTGGACGAGTACGAGCTAGGGCGCCACATCAGCACGGATCTCGTGGAGGTACCGGGCGAGGGCGTACCCATAGAAATCAACTTCCGCATTTCCTTTGAACCCGTTAACTCACCGGTGGACGACTTCGGCGGCAAGAACGCGCTGTTCGGTTCCCTGGCCTGGGCAGCCAAGCGGCTACGCAACGTCACTTCCGAGTATCGTTTGGAGGCGGAGGCGCAGGTGCAGGGGGTCGGTCTAAACCCGTTTGACAAGCAAATCCTGAACGTGTGAACCGACTTCGGTAGCCGGGTGGGCGGTTGGGCGTCCCGGGTCTAGTCCAGGTAATGGTGAAAAAAGTCTACCGTGCGGCTCCAGGCTAAGGTCGCGGACGTGGCGTCGAAGCGCGGAGTAGTATCGTTGTGAAAGCCATGCTGCACAGCGGCGTAGATGTGCGCCGAGTGTTGCTTCCCATTGGCCAGCAGGGCCTGGGCGTAGGCGGGCCAGCCGGCGTTGACCCGCTCGTCCAGCGCGGCGTAGTGGAGCATAAGCGGTGCCTGAATTTTCGCTACTTCGGCTGCTTCAGGCTGTCCGCCGTAGAAGGGCACGGAGGCGGCGAGTCCGGGTAACCGCACGGCCATGTTATTGGACACCGAGCCGCCAAAGCAGAAGCCCACTACCCCGACCTTTCCGTTTCCACCGGGGTGAGATTTCAGGTACGCGTACCCGGCAATAAAATCCTCCAGCATCTCCGCGCCGTCTCGCTGGCGTTGCAGTTGGCGGCCCTCGTCGTCGTTGCCCGGGTAGCCGCCAAGGGGGGTCAGGGCATCCGGGGCCAGGGCCAAAAAACCGGCTAAGGCGGCACGCCGACAGACGTCCTCGATGTGTGGATTCAATCCCCGGTTCTCGTGCACGACCAGCACACAACCAGGCGTCCCCTCCGTGGCGGCGGGGCGAGCCAGCAGGGCCTTAATCTCACCACCCCCATCCGGGGAGTTGTACCGGATGTATTCCGTTTGAATACGCGGGTCATCGGGAGCAACCTGCCGGGCACTTTCGTACTTGGGTTGTAAGTAATCTAATATACCGGCTACGGTCAATCCACCAACCGCATACGCGCCGATGCGCTCGATGAACTCCCGCCGTTCAAGCTTACTGTGTACGTAGTGGTCGAAAAGGCGGTACACTTCGGGATGGATGTCGGATTGGTTAATTTTCACAGCGCGGTCGGTTTGGGTGCCTAAGGTAAGCAATCGTACATTTGAGCATGAACCGCTATTTCTATGGCATCGGCTGCCTGTCCTTATTGCTCTGCAGTGCCTGCACGACTTCACAGCCGCGCAGCGTTGGGGGCAGCCTAGCGACCGTTAGCCCCACTACTGACCGCTATGCCGAGCCGCACCGCCCCCAGCTGCACTTTAGTCCGCGCGCCAATTGGATGAACGATCCGAACGGAATGGTCTACCTGGAGGGGGAGTACCACCTCTTCTACCAGTACCACCCCGACAGCACCGTATGGGGGCCCATGCACTGGGGCCACGCCGTGAGTGCGGACCTAATGCACTGGGAGGAATTGCCGATCGCGCTGTATCCAGATTCCCTGGGCTTTATTTTTTCGGGCAGCGCGGTGGTCGATCACGATAATACCAGCGGGTTGGGGGACGGCACCACCCCGCCGCTCATCGCCATCTTTACGCACCACGACCCGGTGGGAGAGGCAGCGGGGCGAAGCGACTTTCAGTACCAAAGTCTGGCTTACAGCCAGGATAGGGGCCGGAGCTGGACCAAGTATCCCGGCAATCCCATCCTGGCGAACGCCGATGGGATCCAAGACTTTCGCGACCCCAAGGTGATCTGGGATGAGCGCAGGAGGCAGTGGATCCTCGTACTGGCCGCCCGGGACCGGGTTAAGTTTTATTCTTCTCCTGACCTGATCGACTGGACCTACCGCAGCGATTTTGGAGCTACCTACGGGGAGCACGGCGGGGTGTGGGAGTGTCCGGACTTGTTCCCGCTCTCCGTTCAGGGTGGGGGAGGGGAAAAATGGGTGCTGCTGCTCAGCATCAACTCCGGTGCACCCAATGGGGGCTCGGGCACCCAGTACTTCGTTGGTGACTTCGATGGGACCACCTTCACCCTCGACCCCGGCTTTCGGGAAGCGGTAACGGGGGGGGTGGGCGTGTGGCTCGACTACGGGCGGGACAACTATGCCGGGGTGACGTTTTCGGACATCCCCAGCGCCGACGGGCGTCGACTGTTTCTGGGATGGATGAGCAACTGGACCTACGCCCAAGTCGTGCCGACCTCCCCCTGGCGTAGCGCAATGACGCTGCCCCGTAGTCTGGGTCTGCATGCTTCCGCTGCCGGACTTCGGGTGTTCTCCGAACCAGCCCGTGAACTGGCCGGCTTGCGGACCAGCACGCGGGTAGTCAGCCCCTCAGACACCGTCATTTTCCACAAGCGCGCTGGCAAGAACGAGGAAGTCCTGGCAGAGATCGACGTGCGGTTCTTGCTCACCGCGGACGCTGTTGACACCGAGTTTGGCATTGAACTGGAAAACGTGGTCGGAGAGCGCTACCGGATCGGGTACGACGCGCTAGCACAAACCTTCTACAGCGATCGGGGGATGGTGGGTCCGGCTGAATTTTCGGCTGATTTCTCCGGCCACCGCAGCGCGGCCCCCCGGCCCGTTGCGGGAGATACCGTGCGCATGCACCTGATCGTGGATGTGGCCTCGATGGAGCTATTTGCCGACGGGGGCGCGACGGTCATGACGGAGGTCTTTTTCCCGAGCGCGCCCTTTACGCACGTCGGGGTGTACGGATTGACGAGCGGAGTGCGCTTCCTGGGAGGCACGGCGAGTCCGCTCCGGTCCATTTGGAAAAAATGAGGCGCCGGAAAGCCTCAAGCGAAACGTTTGCCCACAGCATCGGTTGATAGCGTACAGCAGCACCAGATGACCCTAAGAGATGCCGTCCGTACGGCCAGTAACAGCGTATCCCCACAAGCCCGCGTGCTCGCCGAGACGAGCAGCGATGCCCGCCTAGACACAGAAGAGCGATTGGAAGCCTTTCGCAAGCTTATCGCCTCCGAGGTAGGCGGCACCTGGATGCGGCGTTCCCGGGGCATCGAACGGGACTTCGGACGCAGCAGCGTGCATCTAAAGTTTGAGGGAGATAACCCCAGCGGTACTCAGAAGGACCGTATTGCCTTTGCGCACGTGGAGGATGCAATTAGTAGGGGGATGGACACCATTGCTTTTGCTACCTGCGGGAACTACGGCGTGGCCCTGGCCCTGGCCGCCCAACTTGGGGGACTAAGGTGCAAGATTTTTGTGCCGGCCGCTTACCACACCAAACGGCTCATGGAGATGGAGAAGCTTGGGGCCGAACTGTTTCGTCCGTTGGGGACCTACGAGGACGTGGTTGCTTACAGTTCCGACGAGGCCGCCCGGGAGGGTTGGTATGATGCCAACCCCGGTAAAGGAAACACTGGCTTACAACTGCACGCTTACGCGGCCATCGCCGGCGAAATTTTCCGCGACCTCGGCCGCGTACCGGATACGGTAGCCGTGCCGGTATCCAATGGCACGCTGCTGGCGGGAATTTACCTGGGATTTATCCACCTTCGGGAGTCACGCAAGACCACTTCGGTGCCGCGGATGCTAGCAGCGTCCTCTACCCAAAAAAATCCAATAGTCGTCTCCTTTCGCACGGGAAGCCGCACGTGCAGTGACCTCGATCCGGCCAGGATCCACGAGACGGACATCAACGAGCCGCTCATCAACTGGCACAGCTTCGACGGGCAGGAAGCGCTGGACGCCCTCTTCGATAGTGGGGGCGGGGCGATGCACGTCTCGGACGACAAAATGCGCAAGATGTCGACCTACCTCAACCGGAAGGAGGCCCTGCAAGTCCTTCCCGCTTCCACGGCGGGGCTGATTGCCTTACTGGAGGGGCCAGCCAATGAACATGAGCTACAAGTCGCCGTACTTACCGCTAAACGCTAGTTATTTTATGAGTTCTACTCCCCTCGATGGCACCGCCGTTGTTTACGCCGAAGGCGCCTTTAATACCCCCAATGGAAAAACGGCCCACGGTCTGGCCCGCTTCACCAACCGCTACCGCGTGCTCGGTATAATGGATAGCACCTACGCCGGGCAGGATAGCGGGCAGGTGCTGGACAACCGACCCAATGGGATACCAGTGTTCCGCAGCCTGGAGGAAGCCCTGGAGCGGCTAGGCGAACGCCCGAGCTACTTCGTCATCGGGCTGGCCCCCGACGGCGGGCGCTTACCGGCCGCCGGTCGGGACGCCGTTGCCCAGGCCATAGGCGCCGGACTGCACATCGACAGCGGTCTCCATGATTTTATCAGCAACGATTCCCAACTTGCCGAAGCGGCCCGCGAAAAGGGTGTCCGGATCCGCGACGTTCGCAAGACTCCCGACCGCGATCAGCTGCACTTCTTTACCGGCGACATTGAATCCGTAGGCTGCCTGAAACTAGCCGTGCTCGGCACCGACTCCGCCATCGGTAAGCGCACCACGGCCTGGCTGATCGTGCAGGGAATGGAGGGGGCCGGCTATAAAGCCCAAATGATTGGGACCGGGCAGACCGGCTGGATGCAGGGCGCGAAGTACAGCATGATCATGGACAGCTGCATCAATGACTTTGTCTCGGGCGAGATCGAGCACGCCGTCGTCAGTGCCTACCGCAACGAAAACCCTGATGTGATCGTGATTGAAGGGCAGGGATCGCTGATGAATCCCGCCTACCCCGGCGGCTTCGAAATATTAGCCGCCGGGCGGCCTGACTTTGTCATTCTGCAACACGCCCCAACGCGGGTGGAGTACGACGGCTTTCCGGGCTACCGCTTGCACTCCCTGGTCGAGCAGATCAGGGCGATTAAGGTCGTGTCCGGTCGGGAAGTCCTGGCCATTACGCTAAATCACGAAGGACTGCAGCCGGAAGACATTGCGGGGGCGTGTGAGGAAGTCACCCGCCAGACCGGCTTGCCGTGCTATGACGTGCTGGCCCACGGCAGCGAGGCCCTGGTCAAATTAATCGCCACGAAGCTCAGGTAGCCGTTGCACCAGCTACCTTCGCGGCATGCGCATCACCCACGTGGATTACGAGCGGTACGAACTTGAGCTCACCGAACCCTACACCATTGCCTACCAGACTATTGGCTCGGCCACGAATTTCGTGCTGCGCCTGGCCACGGACAACGGCCTGGTGGGCTACGGCTGTGCCGCCCCGGATCTCGTGGTTACCGATGAACTGGCGGCCGACGTGGAGCTCGCCATCCAGGACGTCATCGCACCCGCCCTCCGCGGCCAGAACCCATTTTACTATGCCCGCCTACTGGAAAACCTCCGCGCCCACCTCAAAAGCAGTGCGCTGGCGATGGTGGATGCCGCCCTGTACGACCTGGTAGCGAAGCAGGCCGGGGTACCGCTCTACCAATTTCTGGGGGGGTACCGGGACAGTATCGCGACCAGCATCACCATCGGCATCCTGACGGTGGAAGAGACTATGGTGCGGGCGCGGGGCTACGTCGAGCGGGGCTTTGGGATCATCAAAGTGAAGGGAGGGCTCGACTATCAGGAAGACATTGCCCGCCTACGGCTGATCCGAAAAACTTATCCTAAGCTGACCCTGCGCTTCGACGGCAACCAGGGCTACAGCCTCGAGCAGGCGCTGAACTTTATCAGCGCCGCCCAACCCCTGGAGATCGAGATTCTGGAACAGCCCACCAGCATCAACGAAGAAGCCGTGATGGGAACGCTGACCCGCGATTCGCCCATCGCCGTGATGGCCGACGAGAGCCTCAAGACGCTGGCGGACGCCTTCCGGCTCACGCAGCACGAACTGACCGATATGATCAACATCAAGATCCAGAAGGTCGGAGGCATCTGGGCGGCGCTGCACATAAACTCCGTGGCGAAGTCGGCCGCAAACGAGGTCATGGTCGGCTGCTTGGACGAATGCAGCCTCGGGATCGCGGGCGGGCTGCACTTCGCCCTGAGCCGGTCGAACATCAAATATGCGGACCTAGATGGTCACCTCGACTTCAAGACGGACCCCTTTAGCGATCTGTTTACCCTTGAGCGGGGCATTCTTACCCCCAACGGAAAGCCCGGCTTGGGCCGCTAGTGACTCTCACCCCCTAAAACTCGGCAGGCACCTCCAGGTCGATCCGTCCTTTGGTAAACGGATGCTGAAAGCCAAGTTGGGCGGCGTGGAGGTACAGGCGGTCGGCGCGACACCCGTACAGGTCATCACCTACAATTGGCGCGTGCAGCCCTTCGGGATGGGCGCAGTGTACCCGCAGTTGGTGGGTACGCCCCGTCACGGGCTCGAGGTGGACCAGCGTGCAGGCCGCTCGCCGCTCGATGACCCGCCAGTGCGTACGGGAGGGTTTGCCGGAATCCCTGCACACCATTTGCCGGGGACGGTCGGCCAGGTCGCCCCGGAGGGGCAGGTCGATCGTACCCTCATCCGCGCGGATTATACCTGACACCAACGCGGCGTACTGCTTTCGCACGGTGCGACGGAAAAACTGGCGCTGGAGCACCTGATGCGCCTCCTTAGTCTTTGCAATGAGCAGCAGGCCACTGGTCGACATATCCAGGCGGTGCACCAGCAGGGGGCCAGTCGCTTCCGGGTAACGGTTGCGGATCCGCAGCCATACGCTATCCTCGATGTGCTTTCCGGGTACGGACAAGAACTCGGCCGGTTTGTTGACAACCAGGAGGTGGTCGTCTTCGTAGACCGTCGTGAGCACTTTACCCACCGCGGGGTTGACCAGCAGGGGATTGGGATCTACGTCCAGCCCCTGAAGCATGTGCCCGAGAATGGGCTCGCACTTCCCCCGGCAGGCGGGGTAGTACCGTCGGTGTTGTCGAATTTCGGACGTAGGGGAGGTCCCCCACCAAAACTCCGCCAGCGCCACCGGACGTAAGCCATGGAGATATGCGAACTGCAATAGTTTAGGCGCGGCACATTCTCCCGCGCCGGCGGGTGGGATTTGCAGAATGGTACGCGCAAAGATTGCGCCCACGTCCTTCGTCTCGTGGCGCGCATTGAGGAAGGTGTACTGACTGAAGATCCACTGCTGTAGCGCGTGAGACCTCCGAGCGCGCTGGTCCCGAAGATTTGCTAGCTCCCTAGAGTACTCATCCAAATTTTTCTTTTTTTGATCAATCTGGTAAGCTCCCACCCGCTTCAAGTCCTTCAAACCGTAGCTCCGCTCGATGCTTTCGGCTGCCAATCGCAATTCCAATTTGGCCAGGGCGGCTGGCGAAGGGTCGATATTGGCTGCCCGCTCCGCGCGCCGGCGGAGTTTGGCGGCGCGCACTAACTTCCGTTCGTTCTCGATCAGGGTGGCCACGTGCGCTTCAGTAGTCGCCAGTTCTTCTACGGCCTGCTGGTACGCGGGGCTGTTTTCCAGCGCTTCCATTTGTTGGGTGATGGTATTGATCGCTGCTTCCCCCCGCTTATAAAAACCCTCCTCCTCCAGCAGATCAAACACCGGCGGGACGAAGCCAGGCAGGTGATTGCTTTCGGCCAGTTTGCCAGAGTAGGCCGCGAGGTAACGCAGTTCCCGCCCCGGGAGCTCCACAACCAGGATGCCAAACATCTTCCCCTGTCCCGCTTCGGCATCCTCCGCTAGGCCAAAGTTAAACGTCCACTCCCGGGGGCCAGCGAGGTGGCGCTGGAGGTCCTCCGCGGCGGCTACCGCCAGGGGGTGGGGAACGTAATAAAAGGGAAAAGTGAAACGGGGTGGGGGGGTCAGTCCCCGCGCGGCTGGCGGAAGGGGGTGAAGGTACCGGTCGGGGGGCAAATCGGCTGAGGAGGGCAAAAAAGATTATTCACGGCGCCTACGTTGTTGTAGGCGCGACGCAAAGAAAACGAGAATTCCCGTAGCCAGCAGCAGGCCGGGGATCCAGTAGCTGCTGAAGCTCCAGCGTTCGTCGGGGGCCTGACGGATGATCAAGACCTGATTCGTCGGTTGATCTAGCCGTAGCTGTTGTTGGCCGCCGTTCCAGGTAACCAGCACCGAGTCCACCCGTTCGAGCTCCCCCAGGCCAAAATGGAGGAGGCGGCTGCTCTGGGAGAGGTGGCTGGACGACCCCCCGTCCACTTCCCGAATCATCTGCCGGCCCTGGGTGAAAAGCGTCACGCGGGCACCCAGGCCCTCGAGGTCTCCGGCAGTTCCCTGCAGGTGTACCTTCAGCCAATTGCCCGCGCCCTTAGTGTCGTTGCGCCACAGTCGGGTAACGGTTTCCACAGGGTAGTTGGGGAGTACGGAATTCTGGCACACTGCGAGCAGATCCAAATCGCCGTCATTCTCCAGGTCAAAGGCGACCGACCCGCGCCCGATGCCGTAGTCGGCCAGACCGACCGTTTTCCCGCTCTCTACAAACCGTCCCCCGACGTTATCGAAGTAGAAGTTGCCCAGCGGCGTGCAGTTTGGGTTCAGATCCCCGTTGGAGACAAACAGATCCAGGTCTCCATCCTGATCGTAATCCCCGAAGTTGACGCCCCAGCTGACGCTGACGTAATTCATGCCTAGCTCCTTGGACCGGTCGGTGTAGGTAACCGGATCGCCGCCCGCAACCAGGAAGGGATTGAACTTGATGTTGCTGACGTAGTAATCCAGGTGGCCATCCCCATCGTAGTCGCCCACCGCGGCGGCCATGCTATTGATGCGTAAGTCCATACCGGTCTCCTTGGCCACGTCCCGGAAAGCGGCGCGGGGGTACAGGTTTTCCAGCAGTAAGTCCGGAGTAGCCTTGTAGCCGAAGTCGTGGTGCACCAGCAGGTCCTGGTCCCCGTCGTTGTCGTAGTCCGTCCAGGTACCCCCAAAGCCGAATCCCCGGTGGGTGAGTCCGTAGTCCTCATAGACGTTCTCGAAGCGCTTCCCCCCGCGGTTGATCAACAGGTAGCCCTTCGAAGTTTGGGTAGCTCCCACAATGGTCGCGTCGCTGATGTGATCCAGCTTATCCTCGTAGGCGATAAAGTAGTTGCCGACATAGAGATCGGGCCAGCCGTCGGCGTTGAAGTCCCCAAAGCTGGCCCCGGTGCTGAAACTATACAGCGGTGTTAATCCGTACTCCTCCGTGGCGTCCCGGAAGGTGTGGTCCGCCTGCCCCAAAAACAGCAGGTTGCGCGCCCGCGGGATGATCTGCAGGCTATCCCGGGAGGTGTTGGTGGTGATGAATAGGTCCGGGTAGCCGTCACGATTAACATCGGCACTGACCACGCCCTGGGTCACGAAGTGACTACTCTCCTCCAGTCCTGATCCCCGGTAGACGTCAGTGAGCGTCCCATCGCCGTTGTTCCGCAGCAGCTGGTCCTCGGCCAGCCCCCCGGTGAGGTAGACGTCTTCGTAGCCGTCCTGATTGTAATCTAGCACGCAGGCTCCGCCCCCGAATAGCCCCTCGTGGACGTGGTACTGGTGGACCAGCCCACTGCTGTCCGTGATGTCCGTAAAGGCCACCTGCGCGTGGGTAGCGGCGAGGGCCACCAGACCGGCGGCTCCGAGCAGCCCCCCCCGTATTAGTCTCGCCATCGCAGGGTATTGACGTTCTGACCGATCAACCGCCCCCGGTCCAGCCCCGCTTCATTATCCTGGGGTGTATGGATGCCGCCGTACAGGCGGGAATCGGCCGTTTCCCGCGCAATGTCGCCGAGCCGGGTAAAACTGCGGGGTAAGAAGTCCACGTCCCGCACCTCATCGCGGGCCCGCCCCTCGTGGCTTCGGTCCACAATCACGTGCTCGTCGCCGTGCAGCTCGGTGAGGACCGCCGCGGCGGCGGCCGCCTGGATTGCGTGTCCCGACGGAAAGGAGGGGAAGGGCGGGTCGGGCCAGAAACTTTCCCACTCCGGATCGATAAAGGCGGGAATAAACGTATTGGGCCGCTCCGTGAAGAACTTGTACTTCCACTTCCAGCAATTGATGAAGGCGTCCGCTACGGCCATGCCCGTCCGGGCAAGCGTTTCCGCGCAGGTAATGAGGTCTGCCTGTTGCTGGCGTAGCAGGCCGCTGGCAAGGTGGTAGCTGTGGCCGGGGGGCGTAAAGGTTTCGCTGGGGTCATCGCCCCACCAAAGCGCCGCTTCCTTTTGCTGCTGGGTGAGGTGGCGCTCAGTCTCATAAACCACCCAGAACTGTTCGTAATACGGGGAACCGACCGCCGTATCGTAGGGAATGATGGTGGGCGGCTCCATGCGGTAGTTGGCCGGCACGAAGGGGCGGTTCGTACCCCAGTCCGGATGCAGGGGGTGGTGACTAAAGGACTGCGCAAAGAGCGGCGGCTTCCACGCCCCCGGCCGGTCGGGGTGCACGATGCCCTTATCGAAATTGCGCAGATAGGCCCGGTGGCCCCCATCCGATTTGGACCATTCAAACAGCATCAGCCCCAACTGTGCTCCGTAGGCCACCGATCGGTCGACGACCTCGTCGGCTAGCCGTTCGCGCCGTTGCAACTCCACGCGCTGCGCCAGGCTATCGATACGCACTTTAAGCTCATCGGACGCCTGATTGTACAGCTGGCTCAACAGCGTGGCCTGATTGCTGCTGAGCACCAACGCCCAGTCGTAGTCCACCCCGGCTTCCGGTACGGGCAGCGCGGTCAGCCCACTAAGTTGCCCCACGAGGGAACGGTGCCCCGGATGGCCGTGCACGACCGCTTCGTACATGCCTACCCCCAGGTACCCCAGGCAGCGCGAGGCATAGGTCGGAGAATTACTGGGCGTCCCCTTGGTCACTTCCAGTGTCATGTCGGCCCAGGCCAGGGCTACCTCGCTATCAGAAAGTGTCACTTCCTGCCGACAGCTCAGCACGAGCAGCAGCAGAAGCACAGCGCAAAGGGGGCGCGGACGCGGGTACTTCATAAGTCCCTTCGTTTAAAGTGCGCGATTCCTTTTCCCCGCAGTCCCAGCCACACCTGGTTTGGGGTAACGCTGACGGACCGTACCTCCCCACGAACCGGTAGCCCCGTCCGGGCCCGGTCAATATAGGTAAAGGCCCCCTTCCCATCGCCCAGCAGGAGCGTAGGCGTCAGCCCGGCCGTAGGACCCCGACTCAGCTTGGCGGCGGTCTCATCGCCGGCGAGTAGGACATCGAGGTGACCGTCCCCGTTGACGTCCAGGGTGGCACTGGCGTAGGCCGGTCCGTACTGTGCCTCCCGGGGAAGATCGGCACGCTCCATTTGGCCGGCGGGTCCCTGTAGATAAAGGGTGGTCGCCGAAGTGACTACCCGCAGAGGCGTGAGGTCTGACCCTCCAGCCGCCGCCAGAATTTCCCCCGCGGTAGCGTCGGCGTAGCTGGCGTAATTCGTGTAGCGCGCTCGAAGCTTGGGGATTTGGGAAAGGAGTTCGTCCCGACCAGCTTCCGGGTAGCGCCGATCGGCCTCCACGAAGGTGAGGATGGGATCGACGGCCCCGTTGCCGTCCAGGTCGGCGGCAAAGAGCTCGGCGGGGACGGCAACCGAGGGCAGCCAACGGTGGTTGTTGCCCCGGTTCCCCACCAGCAGGTCTGGCCGCCCGTCCCCATTGAAGTCGGCTACCAGCAAACTGTGCCACCATCCGTGGGTCCAGGCCGCGAAGTAGTCGGCGCTGGTCTCGATGAGCCGGTCTCCGACCCACTCAAAGACCCGAATGGGCATCCACTGCCCCACTACGATGAGTTCTTCCTGGCCATCCTGATCCAGATCCGCCCAAGCAGCATCTGTGACTATACCGAGGTCGTGGAGCGGTGCCGATGACCGGAGCGGAAGGGGCCGGAATTCCTCCTCGGCCGTGCGGTACCACAGACCGGCCGGTCCGGCCAGGGGGTAGGCTCCCGGAGTGACCGAACCGCCCGTAAATAGCAGCGTAGTATCGCCGCGCCGGCTGAGAGCGGCGGCCCCGGTGGTCTGGGCGGCTGGCATAACGACCGCCGTAAACTGACTGGTGCCGTCGTTGTATAAGCACAGGTCAGCGAGGTTCGCCGCTCCCGCAGCTAGTTGCCCGTAGCCGCCGTTGGCCTGGTAGAGATCCAGATCACCATCGCCGTCCAGGTCGAAGGGGTAGAGTCTCGTGCATTCATGGTCGGCCGTTCCCGCGATGGCTACCGACTCGTTCCCCAAGCTGCCCCCGGCCTGGCCGAAGTAGATCTGGGTCGGCCGGTCGCCTGCGCTCCCGACAACGAGGTCGGCATAGCCGTCGTCGTTCAGATCGGCTGTCGCCAGGATGGGACCCGGTCCGCTGAGCGCGGCGGGTAGGAGGGCCTGTCGGTCAAAATCCGCCAGGGCAGCCTGCCGGGCGGGATAAGGCAGCATCCTACCCGCCGATGCAAAGTAGGCCAGTGGTTCACTGGGTGGAGAGCTATTTCCGTTGGCCCTTCGCGCACGGTGGTGGTACAGGGTGAGGACCTGATTAGCTGGAACCTTGGGCAGTTCCTCCACGGCACCATCGGGCCAGCGCACCGATACGCTCTGCACCTGCGTGGTCGCCCCCAAACCGAAGTGCAGCTCCCGCGGGCCGGAGGACAAGTAGCCCCGGTTGGGGAAAAGCTCGCGCAGCTGCACGCCTGCCTCCGTGGTGATCGTCACCCGGGCACCGGTGGCGGCCTGACCAGACGTATCGAGCAACTGAACCATGAGGTAATTGTTGGCCGGACCATCGTTGCGGTACACGAAGGCCAGCGCGTCGAGGTTGTTAGTCACGAGATCGAGATCGCCGTCGCCGTCCAGGTCCAAAGTAAGGGCACCGTTGCTGTTGGAAGGCCGCTGCAGGCCCCACGCCTCAGTGGTGTTCGTGAAAGTGCCATTTCCCAGGTTATGAAAGACCTGATTGCTCACGCCGCTGGCGGGCATTTGCTGGAGCAACTCGCGGAGATCTTTGCGTTGCAGCCGCCCACGGGTTTCCACGTAGTCGTCCATATACTTGATGAAGTCCAGATTGGTGTAGTCACGCAGGTAGCCGTTCGTGACGTGCAGGTCGGCGTGGCCGTCGTTGTCGAAATCGCTCAACAGCGCCGACCAGCTCCAGTCCGTCGCCGAAATTCCTGCGAGTTGGCCTATCTCGGCGTAGCTGCTGTCGGTTTGGGCCAGGTGCAGCATATTGCGCATGTGCTGGGGGGCAAACCCGCTGGCTGCATTGTTGGCGTGCCGGGAGCGATTATCATCGGCCATCAGCAGCTTGCGGCGGCGGTTATCGGGGGGCAGCATATCCAGGGTAAGCAGATCGGGCCGGCCGTCGTTGTTGACGTCGGCGATGTCGCTGCCCATGCTGAAGTGACTGCTGAAGGTGAGCCGCTCGGCCAGCCGGTCGGTGAAGGTGCCGTTACCGTTATTGATGTAGAGGTAGTCGGGTACCTCGTAGTCGTTGGAAACGTAGACGTCGGTGTCCCCGTCCCCGTCGAGGTCACTCAGGGCCAGTCCCAGGCCGTAGCTCAGTTCCGAGCCGTTGAGGCCTGCACGCTCGGTGACGTCGTGGTAGCGGTCGTCGTCGTTACGGAGCAGCCGCAGACCACGCTCCCGGTCCGGCACTTCCAGCAAGTACCGGGTCCGCTCGGGATTGAGTACGGGCAGGCTTTTCGGGTTGTGGTTAAGCAGCAGTACGTCCTGGTCTCCGTCTGCGTCGTAGTCGAAGAAGTAAGCCTGGTTGGTGAAGCCGGGAAAATCCAGCCCGTAGTCCGCCGCCCGGTCGGTGAAGCGGGGCACCCCATCGGCGTCGTTCCCCTGGTTAACGAACAGCTGATTGCGCCGTTTTTCCTCCGGTAGCATGCCGGAGTACGACAAGTAAATATCGTCAAGCCCGTCCCGGTTAATGTCGACCACGGTGACGCCGGTTTGCCACGGGCCCGGTCGCCCGCCCGCTCCGCTCGCGCGGGTCACTTCCGTAAAGCGGAGGTTGCCGAGGTTGAGGTACAGCGCGTTGTCCGACATATTGCCGACGAAGTAAAGGTCGGGCCGGCCGTCCGCATCAAAGTCCCCGGTGGCTACCCCGCCGCCGTTGTAAAAGTATTCGTAGACCAGCACGTTGGTATTCGGCCCTTCGGTCAGACGGTTGACGAAGCTGACGCCGGTCGAGTCCGGGGGCAGCAGGGTGAAGCGGGGTGGGGTGGCCGCAGGAGGTTCTTCCCCACCCCTACACCCCAGGAGGAGCACTGCCCACAGGACTCCAAGACAACCAGCACGCATCGACCAGGAATACACGCCGAAAAGTACACATTATATCCCTCAACACATAGGCCCCACCTCCGTATTGACGGGATGGGGCCTAGTTTAAATAGCTTGTGGCTTAGGCTTAAAAGCCAGGGTTCTGCACGAGGAGGTTGTTCCGATTTATCTCGTTACGGGTAATGGCGCGGAAGAACATGGCGTCTACCCAGGTGCGGCGTTCGTTGTCCGTGTTGTCCGTTACGGTGTAACTGTAGTCGTAGACGGTCGGGTCGTAGCGGTAGGGTACGCGGGGCTGCATCCCCGGCTTCAGGTCGGCACGGATGTCGATGGCCTGGATGAGTTGTCCCTGCGTTTCCTGGGCAATCAGCCAGCGGCGAACGTCGTGGTAGCGGTGCTCCTCGTAAGCCAGCTCGATGCGGCGCTCGTTGCGGTAGCGCTGGCGCAGGGCGTCCCCCGCATCCGTGATGGCGGGCATCCCCACTCGAAAGCGCAGCTGATTGAGCCAGTTGCGGGCCTCGTCATCTTCGCCCACCTCGATGCTGGCCTCCACGTAATTCAGGACGACTTCGGTGTAGCGAATAAAGGGCCAGGGAATGACCTGGGCGTTGGACTGGTTGTCGCGCAGGGCGGGATCGGGATCGATGAACTTGCGCACGTAATAGTGGGTACGGCTCCCGTTCCAGTTCTCGAATTGGGATTCCCGGGTGTCTACGCCGGGGATGGTCCCGCCCGATCCGTCATCGTAATAACCGGTCTGAATTTCGTTGAAGGGCTCTACGGGAGCGACGGCCGGGGGCCGGGGCTTCCAGTCCGCGCCATCGTACATGACCGTGGCGTAGAAGCGGGGATCGCGGTCGGCGTAAGGCTGCTCGGCGTTATCGCTTTCGTTCCAGTCGAAGGTAGAACCATCCATCATTTCATAATCGTCGACTAGCTGTTGGATGGGGGTGTTACCCGCCCAGTTGAAGTAGCCGTTGGGTCCGTTGTTGATGCCGAAGTGAATGGGGCCGAGTGGCCAGTTGCTCTCCTGGGTGTAGAGGGGCGTGGCGGTGCGTTGCAGGATTAATTCTACTTCGGCGGCGGCGTCGCCGACGGCGCTGCCACCTCCCATCGAGAGAGAGACGTAGTTCTGTACGCCCTGTTCGGCACTCACCGGCTCGCTGAGGTCCATTTTGTAACCAGTTCCTTCGTCCAGGGCAGCCTTGGCCGCATCGCGGGCGGCCCGCCAGCGAGACTCTTGGTCACCGCCGGGGTAAGCAATCACCTCCAGGTTGGGGTAACTGCTCAGCGTGCTCGAGGCGGCGCTTGCCGTCGGACCGTGGTGCAGATCGCTGGCGGCGTAGAGCAGGACTCGCGACTTCAGCGCCAGCGCACTGAGGCGGCTAGCCCGACCGGGAGTTTCGGCCTTGCCGTCCAGCAGGTTGGCGGCCATGTCCAGGTCACTGGTGATGAAATCGATCGTCGCTTCCCAGCTTGCCCGAGGCTGCGCAAAATCCTCTCCTAACTCGTAGGGTCGGTCCACCAGGGGTACCCCCCCGTAGAAGCGAGCGAGCTGTTGGTAATAGTAGGCCCGCAGGAAGTGAGCTTCGCCCAGCAGCCGGTCGCGGATGTCCGTATCGGAAAAGGTGGAATTTGGCAATTGCTGAATGGCAATGTTGGCCTGACGAATGGCCAGGTACATGTTGTCCCACTGGTAAGTGGGGCTCATCCAGCCGGTGTTGGTGGGATCCTCGGTGCCCTCCGTGAAGGTGTTGATGTTGCGCCCCGAGTGGGTGAACATGGCCTCATCGGTGATGGAGGCCAGCATTTGTTCCTCGAAGCCCCCGTAACCCAGGAACGAGTATACGTTGAAAAGGAAAGCTTCCGACAGCGCCGGATCGGACCAGGTGGTCTCGCTCGAGATCCGGTCGAGGGGCTGTGTATTCAGGAAGTCATTGTCGCAAGCGGACAGCCCCAGGAGGGTGAGGAGGCCAACCGCGGAGCATAGGCGTGCGGTGCTTTGCCCTAATTGTTGCAGATTCATGGGGGGTGGATTTAGAAGGTTAGGTTAAAGCCTAGGTTGACGATCCGGGTCTGGGGATAGTACACCCCGGAGCCCGCGGTCGACTCGGGGTCAAAGAAGTCAAGCTCGGAAAAGGTTATAAGGTTCAAACCGTTTACGTAAGCCCGGATGCCCTGGATGCCGATGCGCTGGGTAAGGGTGGCGGGAAGGGAGTAGCCGATCTCCGCATTCTTGAGGCGGATATAGTCCTTGCTCCGCAGCCAGTAGGTATTATTGCCGTAGTTACCGCCGGTGTAGTAGGTATCCCCCCTGCTAGCTAGTCGGGGGCTTTCGGTACTGGGGTTGTCGATGCGCCACCGGTTGTCGTAGTCGTACTTCAAGTAGTTACCAATATCACCCGACTCGGTCTGCACCCGCAGGGAGGCGCCCGTCGCTCCCTGAAAGAGCATCGTCAGGTCGAAGCCTCGGTAGGAAGCATTGACGGTGGCCCCGAAGTTGAACGTCGGCGTGCCGTTATCATTGATCCGTACGCGGTCGTCGCCGTCGATCAGTCCATTGCCGTCCACGTCGCGGAACTTCATGTCACCGGGGAGCAGCCGGCTGGTAACGGCGCTGTAATCCACTTCATTGGCGTCAATTTCGGCCTGGTCGCGGAAAACACCGTCTGATTCATACACCAGGAACGCCCCAATGGGCTTACCCTCCATGCGCTGGTAGCCCGGCGCGCCGGGGATTTCGTCCATGAAGATCACCTGATTCTGAGCGTAGCCGCCGTTCACGCCCACCCGCCACTGGAAGGCGGAACTGGCGTTGCCGTTGTAGCCGAGATTAAATTCGAAACCTTTATTCTCTACCTCTCCGGCGTTGACGGGCGGTAACAGGGTAGTAATGCCCGAGCTTCCGGGAGTCGACCCCGTCTCCTGGATCAGGATGTTGCGACGCTGGTTGTTGAAGTATTCCAGGGTGATGTCTACCCGGTTGTTGAACAGGATGGCGTCAATACCGACATTAAAGTTATTGGCGCGCTCCCAGGTAAAGCTAGGGTTAGCCAGCAGCTGTTCCCGGAGGGTGGTCTGTACGATGCTGTTGATGGGAAATTCCCCGAAGCCGTAGGTAGACAAAAACGCGTATTCCTGCAGTTCTTGAACGCCATTTCCATCGGCATCAAAAAATACCTGGTCGTTGCCCATCTGCCCGTAGCTCACGCGGAGCTTCAGGAAATCGATCGCTGGGACGTTAAAAAAGTCTTCATTAGTGAGGTTCCAGCCAGCTAGGATGCCGGGGAAAAAGCCGAAGCGGTCATTCTCGGGGAAGATGTAGGAACCGTCATAGCGAAAGATAAATTCTAGGAGGTATTTGTCCTGGTAGTCATACTGGGCGCGACCGTAGTAGCCCAACCGGGCGCGTTCGTAGCCCGAACCCCCCGTTTCCTGTTGGAGGGATCCCCCCGCGAAGAGCTGATCTACGGCCGGGGAGATGTAGTTGCGTCGGAACGCAAAGTTGCCCTCCCCCTGAAAGGTCTCGCGCGTTACTCCGGCCATGAGGCTGATGGTGTGTCCTCCGACGAGTTCGTTATCGTAGTTGATGCGGGCCGACAGGTTGGTGTTGAGCACCTCGGAAAGCTCCTGGCGTAAGCGGGGGTCGGTAAAGTTAGAGGCCACCGAGCCGTTCAGTTGGGGAGTGATCCCGTCGGCTTCGTAGCTCACGCGGTCCCAGCTGTAAAGTTCCCAGGGGGTCTGCCAGGTCTTGGTTCGCGTATTGACGTTGTCTACGGCACCGGAGAGGGTTAGGGCCAGACCGCTCACCCAGGGGTTGGTCAGCGTCATGGAGGCGTTGCTCTGCAGGTAGTCCGAAGGACTTTCGACGTACCCGGTGGCATTGGTGGTGATGACGTAGGGGTTTTGTCCGTTTTCGATGGCCGGTCCGGGCAATCCGTTAGGCCATACTGCAGGATCGGTGGGGCGCCCCCGCATCAGCATCCGAAAAATAGCGGTAGCATTTTCGGTAGGATAGCGGCGGTCTTCCCGCCGGGCTACAATACCCAGGGAGGTGGTGATGTAGTCGTTGACGTCGGCATCCAAGTTGACCCGGAAGTTGTACTGCTTGTACTTCGTGGCCGTGTTTTTGTAGAACGCCTCCTGGTTAAGGTAACCGATCGAGGTCAGGTAGCGCACGTTGGGGGTGCCCCCGCTGATTTGCACGTTATGCCGGCTCTGCGGTGCCCAGGTGCGAAAAGCATCATCAAACCAATCGGTGTCCGGAAAGCCCCAGGGGTCATTTCCCGCGGCATGGTTACCGATGGTTTCCGGGCTAAACTGACCGTTAATGGTGCCGACGCCGTCGGTAGGGGAATCGTAGGAGCCGGTGCGTTGTATGCTTTCCCAGGCTGTTTCCCACTCATCCGTCGGAATATTCTGGTAGATCGGCAGTTCGTTCATGATGGTGGCGTACTCTACCGCATTGGACATTTGGGGCAACACCGTGGGCTGGGACCACCCCTGGTTGAAGTCGTAGCTCACCGTGGGCTTTCCCGTGGTTCCCCGCTTGGTGGTCACGAGAATAGCGCCGTTGGCCGCCCGGGCGCCGTAGATGGCCGCCGAAGCGTCTTTGAGAATGGAGATGGACTCGATGTCCTGCGGGCTGAGTCGCGCCAGTCCACCCGCCCGGTCGGGCACCCCGTCGATGACGACTAGGGGGCTGCTGTTGCCCAGCGTATTGACCCCGCGAATATTGATCAGGGCGTTGTCGTTACCGGGCTCGCCACTCGGCTGGATGACCACCACCCCGGGTAAGCGGCCGGCCAGCGAGGCGCCTAGATTGACCGAGGGACTCTGGATGAGTTCCGTACCCTGAACGCCGACCACCGCTCCGGTAACCGTCGCTTTCTTTTGCTTGCCGTAAGCCACCACGACAACCTCATCGAGGAGCTCGCCGCTGGCCAGGCCCATGGAAATATTTTCGTTCGTCCCGACCTGGATCTCCCGGGGGGCATACCCCGTATAGGAGATCACCAGGGTTTCGTCGTCGGCCGCCTGAATGGAGTAGTTGCCATCCAGATCGGTGACCGTCCCGCGGGTAGTACCCTTGACCAGAACGCTGGCGCCAATGAG
Organism: Lewinellaceae bacterium; assembly: GCA_963710195.1. GTDB lineage: Bacteria > Bacteroidota > Bacteroidia > Chitinophagales > Saprospiraceae > Neolewinella. Next base: position 18,889 of record CAVPZF010000008.1, on the reverse strand, counting down.
GGGATCTCCAGACTTCTCGTCCGTCAGCGTGCCCGTCAGGGTACGTTGTTGGGCTGCGGCAGTGAAAGTGAGCAGGAGGGCCACCAGCATAATGGCTCCTCTGATTAGGGTGTGAAGGTGCTTCATAGTAACTAGTTTGTATGATCAACATTAAAGTGCAACTCACGACCGGGTCGGAGCGCCTCGCGTCGTCCCCCACTGAATTCCGTTGGGCCCCCAGAATACACGGGTTGGGAAGCGTAGGGAAGCAGTCGCGCCGGCGGGCTAAATGTAAGCAGTCCGTATCAAACTACAACCCTTTTACCTGTACACTATAAAAATTCTTTAATTCTTCCCCATTTCAAAAGATAATTAGGTATTGACGAAACCAGCGTTCATGTAGCCACCACCTGCTACAAAGCATGGTATGCGCCGTTCACGAGGACGGCCTCCAGCTGCCCGCCCGCCCCGTAGATGAGTAGGTCCACGTCACCCCCGTAGCGAATCTCCTCCGCTAGCCGAGCACCGGTTATCAGCAAGCGCAGCCGTTGGTTTAGGGGGTGGCCCGCGGGTAGGGGAGTGGACACCCGCACGGCGGTAAACCCCTTGGCGTAGAGATCGGCGGCGTTAAGGCGGGCCGCCTCCGCTGCGGAAAGCTGGGTGGGGTACAGCCGGCCCGGCACCACGCGCTTGCCCGTCAGGTCCTGGCGTTCGAAGGCGCCGAAGGTGTGGAGGTCTCCCAGGTCGCTCACGTAGGCTGCGGTGGTGTACCCGCGGTTCTCGGCCCCTACCGTGCGCTCCGCCTTGCGGAAGCCTACATCCATGACGAAGTCGCCCTCCGGACGCTCCACCGTGACGTTTTCGAGGATCACGGCGTGCATGCCGTTGGACTCATTCTCCGGGATGCCCCAGTATTCCGCGATCGGCACGGCGTCGTAGCCGCCGGTAGCAATCGCGTGCAAGCCCGCGATCAACCCCAGCAGGTTCAGTCGGCGGATTTCCTGCTTCTCCGGGTCGCCGGGCAAGCCCCCGGACTCGATCAGGATGGTCCGCGTTCCCCACTTCTGGAGGTTGTCGCCAAAGGCCCGCGGCTCGAAGTCGTCGTTGTAGCGGCCGACCTGCTCGGGCACCTCCGCCTGCCACAGCCGGTTCATCAGGGCGATAAGCTGGGCGGCATCCTCCCGCTTGTCGCTCATCGTCTTCTCCCAGTCGAAAGCCGGGGCCAGGATGGAAAGCACACACCCCTTTCCGCCCGGAAAGCCGGCCGAGTAGTAGATGCCCTGGTCGTGGAGATTAAAGCCCCAGGCGGCGTCCAGCCGGTCACGTTCCTCCTTCAGTAGGCGCGCTTCCGGACTGGTCAGGTGCAGCGCATCGCGGTTGAGGTCGATGCCCAGGGCATTGCGCCGCTCGAACCGGGCGGCCCCGTCGGGATTAAGCATGGGTAGAAAAGTGAGCGTCAGCTGCGTGCGTAGGGTAGTGCGCAGCTCGTCCAGCCCATCCCCGCTGCCCGCCAGCCAGGCAAAGAGGTCGAAGAGCGCCGCGGTGGCCGTGGGCTCGTCGCCGTGCATCTGCGACCACAGCAACACCGAGGTCGTCCCCTGCCCCCAGCGCACCCGCCAGAGCGGCCTGTCCTCCACCGAACGCCCCGCCGTGTCGACGGCAAACGCTGCGGGTAGGGCGTCGATCAGCGGCCGCAGGTCCTCCTGCTTAAAGCGGCGGGTGGTGATCTCCGCACGGCGGTACCGTTCCAGGGACTGCTTGAGCAGGTCGAGGGGCAACGGAGAGGCGGGGTCGGCGGGGGTCGGCGTTACTTGCGCCCCGCAGGAGAAGGGCAGCAGGAGGCAAACCAATAGGCTGAGGTGGGGAAAAAACGTAGATCGGTTCATAGTGCGGCAATGCTAGCACGGACGCCACACCGGCGGCTCCGCCCCGTAAATGTATAGGCTTCACCCCGTACGAACGCCCTATTGCGGATGCTCGGTCAGGTCAAGCAGGCGGATGTTGCGAAAATCGATGGGGTGACTCTCGGCCTGGAGGGCAATATAGCCGTCGGTCAGGATCTGGCCCCGGCGGTCGAGCCAGTCCTGACGGCTGGTGAAAATAGCGGCGGCCTCCCAGTCGGACTGATCGGAGTTGCCGGTGGTGAAGCCGCCCCCGATCTGGGGCTGGCGAAAACTGAGCACGGTATCCCCCTCGATCAGAAAGTGCATTGCTTCCCCGCCCAGTACGATAGCCTCCGCGCGGACCCAGTCGTCGCCATCATAGGTAGCCGACGAGCTGTTAATGCAGTGACGGTAGTCGACGGTATCGCCCAGGACTACGGCCGTGCCGGGGGTGCAGACGTTGCCCGTCGTCCGTGTGCCACGGTTAAGGCCACCGAGCAACTGCATCTCCACGCTGACCGGGAAGGTTTGTGCCCGCTCATTGCTCGCGGCGGGCTGGGAGTGGAGCATCACGCCGCTGTTGCGCACGTTCCAGCTGGCACCGCCCGGCGTTTGGTTGCCCACAAAGCGGTAGTCAAAGCGCAGCTTGTAGCGGGTGTACGGTTGCCGGTAGTACAGGTGGCCGTAGAGCCCATCGAAGTTTTCGTAGTCGTCGTAGCGGACCCGTAGCATACCCTCCTCCACGCGGAAGGTGTTGCGGTAGTTGTCGTTCAGGGGTCGACCGGCCAGTTTGATGTCCCAGCCGGTCAGGTCTTTCCCGTTGAACAGCGTGATCCAGTCGGTTTCCGCCTCCGGGGTGACCGCTTCGCCGATCGCAGTAGCGGGGGAAGGGCGACACCCCACGGCGAACAGGGCCCACAGGGCAAGCGAGAGGAGCAGCACACGTTTCATACCGTCCAATATAGCACATCGACGGGCCGGGGGGTAGTTTGGTGGGGGAAAGTCCGGCAAGCTGTTTAGGCGTCGATTATTTCCGATGAGGCGAACCGCATACGGGCCGCCTGCCGTATGCCAATTATGCACACACTCCGCATGGTAGCCAGCCTTGCCCTGTTCCTGTGGTTCGCTTCCATGGCGGGGCAGGCGGCTATTCCGCGCCACGTGCAGCTGACCTACGCCAACGACTACTTTACGGCTACGGATTACTATTACACCCAGGGCATCCGGCTGGAGTATGGCCATGGGCGGCGCGTCTACGGAATCGGGCAGGAGGGGTATACGCCGACGAGCATTCGGGCGGACCAGGTCCTTTACGGCGACCGTCCCTACGCCGGGGCCCTCTACCTCAGCTACGGCGGGGAGTGGGCGGCGGCGCGCGGCGTGCAATGGGCGTCTCAAATCCTGGCCGGAGTGCTGGGGCCCGCTTCCCTGGCGGCGGCCGAACAAAAGTGGATCCACCAGCAAACTGGCAACGTAATGCCCCGGGGGTGGCACCACCAAATCGCCAATGACCTCCTGTTGGACTACGCGCTTACGGCTACCCGCCCCCTGGTCGCCGGGCGGTGGGTAAGCTGGACCGCTACGGCACTGGGTCGGCTGGGTACTTACCGGAGCCGATTGGGCCTGGCGACCGACCTCCACCTGGGCTGGCTGCCGGATCGACGGGGCCGCGGGGGCCTCGCTTTATACCTGCGCCCCGCCGCCCGGCTGGTGGGTTACGATGCAACGCTGCAAGGGGGGGTGTTGAACCGGACAAGTCCTTACGTACTGAAAACCAATGATATATCGCGTATCGTGGGTGAGCTGCAGGCCGGCGTGGAAGTCCCACTCGGTGGCGTGCTGCTCGACTTTTCGCATACCTACCTGAGCCGGGAGTTTCGGGAGGGCAGGGCGCATGCCTGGGGGACCGTGCGGCTGCGGGTGAGCTACTGAACGCTGAACTCGGCCCAGAGGGGGTAATGATCGGAGAGCATGAAGCTGAACTGCTGTTTCGTCGTGGCCTCAACGTCCCAGAGGAGGGGAACGAAGTCGTAGTTGCCGCCATTGAGGAACCGCATGGACAGTTCAGTGCGTCCGCGCTCGTCGCGGAACCAGGCGATCTGGTCGTAGTATTTCTGCTCGTTGAAGATGGAGCGGGTGACGGCGGGGTCCTGTAGGGTAGGGGGGATGTAGAGTCCCTGGCTGAGAAAGGTCTCGGTGAGCAAGTCGCCGCGCGCTTCGATATTGAAATCTCCGAGGGCGATGAGATTTTGGTCGTAGGCGTTGATGCTCTTGGCCCACTCCTGGATCCAGCGGGCAATGCCACAGAGCTCCCTGACCCGGTCTTTGGAGGACTTACCGTACTTGATGTGCAGGGTGATGAGGATGAAGGTCTTGCCCTCCGACCAGAAGCTGACGGCGTAAGGGGAGCGGACGAACTGTTCGTTGAGCGCATCCGGGCTGCCGATCTCTTCGATCCATTCCTTGGGGACGACGATCTCGGTCGCTAGTCCGGAGAGGTTGACCCGGCGGGTGTCGAAGAGGTAGGCCATGCGCTCCCCGTTGCCGGCGGCGCCGCGGTTGACGTCGGTGAGTATGAAACTCCAGTGGCGGCCGAGGAGCTTTAGGGTGTCCCGCAGCGCGCGCAGATTACCCTTCACTTCCTGGAGCGCCACGACGTCGAAGCGACGAATGATCTCGGCGATGTAGTGGATGGAGGAGAGGTTGCGGCGGGGGCTGTCGTCGGGTCCCGATTCCCATTCCCGGGTTAGGTTACCGAAGCTGCGCAGGTTCCAGGTGGCAATGAGGAGGTTGCGCTCCAGTTGCTTGGCGGGAATGCGTAGCGTAAGGTCCTCGCGCAGCCGGGTCAGCCGGGCGAGGGTGGAAGCGGGTAGGGGATCGGTGACCAGCGGCATCTACTTTAGGGCGATGCTTTCGATGAGCAGCTCGAAGTCCTGCTCCTTGCCGTTAGAGATCAGAAAATCGAGGACCGCGAGCCGCTCCCCCTGGTAATTGGGCACGTCCACCGGTTCCCCGTGGAAGATGGCGGACATGTCGGTGAAGGCTAATTCGATGGTTTGCCAGCTGCCGTCGGTGTCGAACTCCGCGTAGTGGGAGTGCTTTTGGTTCGCATCCGCCATGACGCGGAACTGGTAGGTTTTGCCGTCGCCTTTGACGCGCAGGGCAAAGCGGTTGGCATCCTTGAGGGTCCCGGGCTCGTCAAGCGTGTGGTTGATGGAGGAAAAACCGCCATCGTTTTCGAGGCTAACGTGGCCGTGGAAGCGGCCGTTGCCGCGGTCGGTGATCTCGAAGTGGCCCTGGGAGCGACCGCCCATGACGGTATCGTCCTGCACCTGCCAGGCGGAGGCGTCGGTCTGTTTGGTGAATTCGTAAACGGTAGTGGCGGTGGTCAGCATAAGGGGAAGAAGGATATGGAGGATGATCAGTGGCATGTACGTCTGCTTGCAAGGGTTTGGCGGGTGGGGATGTTCGATGCGGGGGCGCCAAAGAGGAGGAAGCCGTCCTACGTGAATAATATTTTGGTCCACCAGCACCCCCACCGTTCGGGCAAACGTGTCTGTTGCCTTCGGGCGGCACCACGAATTCCTATCCCAAACAAGCGCTTATTCAGAATAGGGTATTACCCCTCAACCCTGACCTATCACTTGGCTCCCCTCCGCTGGCCGCGTAAGCAACTGGCCCCGGCCTACCGGCCCGCCCAGCCCACGGTCGTACCCATGAGTTACCTGCCCGCCCAGCCGGAATCCGCACCGGGGCTTGACCTGGTTGCGACCCCGACTATCTACTACCCCGCAGCGGTAGGTGCTGATCCGGAGGCAGTGCGTACGCCCACTCCCCTGAATAGGCACCCCCTGGCCTCGGACAGCACGGACAATCCAATGAGCATGAACTACGGACGCACAGTAATCAATACCGAATCCCTGTGGACGGCCAGCAGTCGGATTCACGATACCCGGACGGACGGCGCGGTTGCTAACGACAAGGGATCCGGATCGGAGCTCGCCCTGAATGATATCTGGATCATCGACGATATCATGTTCTACCGCTTCACCCTGTCCTGTACCTCCAACGTCAGCTACGACATTGACTTCTGGCGGTTCTACGTGATTGACGCCAAGCAGACCAAGCGTACTGCAGTGCAGGAACGCGACGTGGAACTCCTGCAGGTTTACACTGCCGGCGAGGAGCCTTCCCATATTGGAAGCCACCAGCTGCGTACTTTCGTAGTCGCCGTCAACAAGTTTACCATCCCCGATAAGAAGCGGTTGGTACTCGAGGTCTTTGAGGCAAACGGTGGTCGCCACCATCCCCTTAAGATCAAGAACAAAGACATTGTCGGCGCACGTTTAGTATCGCCTTCACCCATCAATCAAGTCAAGTAATGAAACACCTGAACTACCTGTTGCTACTGCTGCTTCCGCTGGCTTACTCCTGTGACCCGTCCAACTCTAAGGAGGAAGAAGAGGAAAACCTGTGTGCTGCCGGTGATGCCCTGGATCAACTGAACTGTAAGGTTGGAGTAAGCAACTGGCGGCTCAAATCGGTAACTTCCCATGTACCGCGCACCGATTCCATTCAGTCAAGCACTGACTGGATGGTGTTTCGTCCCGAATGTTCTCAAGAAGGATTTCTTGATCTCAATGGCTTTGGACCAACAACCGACAGTCAAGAGATCGTCGGTTTCTACGAACTCGGCAATGCACAAGCTCCTTGCCTAAATAACGGACCAAGCACGATTGAAACCGATACTGACTTTGAAACTGCGGTGGTGCTGATTGATCAGGATGCTTCCCTTTACATCTACGGGATCCCATTCGACGGACGCGGCGCGGTCGATGACACTTGGTACGACATTGAGTATAAGGAGGATCAATACCTGAACTTCCGGGTCGATAAGACCTACAACGACGTGGACTACCGCCTGACCGATCGAAATGGTTCCCGCTAACTAACTGCCGGGAAAAGAGAAAGCTAGTGGTGCCTAAAATTAGAAAGCCCCTGCATCAGTGATGTAGGGGCTTCTTCGTTGGGGGATACTTCTTGCGGTCAGTCCACCAGCAGGAACGAGCCGCTCAACCGCTCGAGGGTTTCCTGGTAGTTGACTGGTCGCTTGGGTGCTGCAATCTCGAAGCTGTTAATGGTACGGTTGTTCTCGATATTGAGCAGACGCACCGTGCAGGGCTGCGCTGCCTTGCCTTCCTCTAGCGCCAAAAAGACCGAACTGGCTTCTGGCAACGCTTTGAAATCCCAGGTCACTTCGCCCTGGTCCGTGGTTATGGTTATGCGGTATGCTAGTTGATCACTCATGGGTATGGATTGAAGGTGTTAATTCAGGTTGTGATTCTGGGGGAAGGGAAGGTGGAAGTGCCGGTACATGCGTTTGCGCACGACGCTGGTCACCGCCTCGTCGTAGCTCTCCTGACTGATCGGAAAGAAGCGGAACTTTAGGTGCTGCACCCCGTAGGCGACGTTACGCTGATTGAAGGATTGAAGGCGTTCCCGCTCGGGACCTACGTCACCCAGCTCCGTGATGGCAATGGCGTCCCACGTCCCGTCGCTGTCCCGGTAGATGATGTGGTAGTGAGTCAGCTGCGCTTCTGCAGGTAGATTTCCCGACAGTTCCACCAGACAGTTTTCTATGTCGTTGGTTAGGGATCGACATTCGGTTCCCTCGTCTTTCAACCACAGAATAGATCCATCAATTCCCCAGGTGAAGCGCGCGCGAAAGCTGGGTCTGTAGGGGTCGTTGGTGTTGGTCGGTGCCACGTTCGGTTGCTTCATGATTGAGTCACTGCTTGCCTTTTCATAAAGATTACCGGCCTTCTTAAAGTTTGCTTTCCGGGTCGCAGATCTCGTTTTGTCTAAGCTCTTCCGGATACCTCCATCGTGACGGTTGAGGTCCAGTCCGCCCAGTTCTAAAATCATGGGTGTTGGCGTACCCCGTGATTACGGCTGGAGAACAAAGCTGTGCCGGAGTCCCTGTGGCACGGCCGGTGCTCTGACGGTCCGGGCCTTCCTGCGTTATGGTGATGATAATGCGCCAGGCGGTCGGTATTGAGCAGGACTCGTTAATTCTGCCCGTAGTGCAGCAACTCTCTACCTTTGTTTGGTAACAGTAGACTGATATGGGTGAGCAAGACATCGTAAAGTTCCAGTACAAAGGCCAGCCCGTAACCTTTGAGTACGTAGAGGGTTACCGCATGATCAATGCTACCGAGATGGCAAAGCCCTTTGGTAAGCTACCCGGTAACTTCCTGAGACTGAAGGGAACGGAGGATTTTATCCAGGCGTTGGAAGACCGTTATTCAGATGTGAATAACGGTCCGGTGGAAGCCTTGCGCGTCATCCAGGGTGGCGCGGCAGAGTTTCAGGGCACCTGGATGAGCGAGCACCTGGCGCTCAAATTTGCCGGTTGGCTTGAGCCCATGTTTAAGGTATGGATGTACGAGAGAATTTTGGAACTGGTCACCACCGGGAAGACAGAAGTAGCGGGTACCTCTTCCAACGGAGTAGCTTACAGCCTAAGGATGATCGCCGACCGCATAGAACAGCAAGATCAGATCAACGATGAATTTAGGGAGGATATCACCGATGCCAAGCACCGACTGACGGATCTCGAAGTACAACTGGTGAACTCCCCGCAAGACTACACCAGCATCACCGGCTTTTGTAAAATTCACACCATTGACGTCACCCACCAACAGGCAGTCACGTGGGGTAAGGAGGCGTCAAATCTAAGCCGGGAGCTTGGTGCGCCCACGGTTAAGGCCAAAGATCCTCGTTGGGGACAGGTACGTACCTACCGGGATGATATTCTGATGAAGGTGATTTTAGGCAAGGGAAAAATAGGCCCCTGACCTAGCGGATTTTCTTGCCTGCACAACTGCAGTCCGTTTTTCTTCTTTGTTCTGGCCGGGGTGGGGTAGGGGATTGCCAGACAGGCGGGTCCACTGGCTTTGAGAGTAGGGGGAGTGTAAGGCGCCATACTAGGTACAATAGTGTTGCAACTGAAGCACGTGTGGGGGCATTGGCCAACTAGAATTAATTGGGCGGTACCGAAGTGCCGCCAACCTTTCAACTAACTGATTTGGTACGGTGGTCGAAGGAATTGACCGTAATCGAGGAGAAGCCGGAGTAGGAGAGAGGTAGCTCGGGCTTAACGGCGTGACGCCTTTTCTGATTTGGGAAGTCCTTACGCCTTCAGGCATAGAGCTAGTTTCCTGCTTCGCACACAAAATAGGAAATCAGTATCCCCCAAACCGGCCCGATGAGTATCGAACAGGGCTGGGATGGGCTGATTTGGGGGGAGTTCATTTCTGCTTCTGTAGTACAGAAGCGGAAGTGGAGGCTTGATTTTGGTCACTCGCGGTCGCGAATGCAGTGACTACGGAGTTTAGTGTACTAAGTGAACACTACATCAGTAGTGTTTCAAATCTTGCAGATTTGGGAGTGGCCGGGGGATGGATTTGCTGGCTTTCCGGGAGGGGAGGGGCAAAAAGTGAAACACTTATGCTAATAGTGTTTCAGGGCTGGAGGGTGGGGGAGCTGATGAAACACTATGTGTGTGAAGTGATTCAAATGTCTGCTAGATTGGTGGGGCTTGCAGGTCTGATCGTGAGTGTTTTGGTGCTTGCGGGGGAAGCTTGTGGAACAGTATTACCAATAGTGTTGCATCAGGTCGATCACAGGGGGTCTCGAGAGTCGGGTTCTTGAAGCGGTACCGAAATGACGGCCAATTTTCAATTAACTAACTTGGATCCATGGTCTGGAAACCCGAGGTATCATTGGGGACATGAAAGCCGTCTTGGCCGATGTGCTGGGAGTTCCCTTAATGCGCTGAAGGCGAATGGCGTTACATGAAAGCCGTCTTGGCCGATGTGCTGACCATTGCCCTGTACAACGAGTCCTTGTGTCTCTACTTCGTACAAACGACTATTCAGCAGGTCAGCGGCCCACAATTCGACGAGTGGCGCAACCAGAACGTATGCTACAACCGCTAAGGAATTCACAGGCGCATGGAGCGGGAACTACTGAAAACGGCGATGAATAAGGTTATCAAATTATACACCCTACATCTAGGCAGTCGGCTCACTGATCCTGCCGGTCATCGGAGCCATCCCGGCTACCACCGTACAACCACCCGATGATCATCCCCGGTACCATCACCTTCTGTTCTTCTAACATCTCTTGGTAGTCAGTTTCACTCAGGCCCGCTACTTGTAGAATAGTACCCCGGTTCAGGAAGGGGTAGATGGTCATTCCTACCAGGGCATTGATGAAATTTTGTGCGGAGATCGGCCGGATCACCCCGCGCGCGGCGAGTTCCTTTAGCTGCTGGTCCATCACTGTGCTGGAGTGACCAAAGTCGACATATTTTTGGAAGGCCTCCGGGTTACGCTCCGTTTCTGCAAGGCAGAACATAGCTAAGTGGGGTTGGGCCCGGAACATCTCGGTATACCGCTCTACGAACAAAAAAATCTTCTTTTTGAGATCCAGGTCGAGTACGAATACCTCGTTGTGGATGGATAAGAATTCGGCCATCGATTCACGTGCGACGAGATCGAATAGCTTGTCTTTGGTACGGTGGTAGTAATGGAGGGTCGCGACGTTGATGCCCGCCCGGGCGGCAATATCCCGGGTTTTAGTACCCGAATACCCCTTACGGGTAAACACCTCGATCGCGGCTCGGTAAATTTTTTCTTCGGTAGTTAACACAGCCGTCATAGGTTCGGGGGGGTGGACTTCTCTTTCAGGAAAGGTAATTGAAAGGAGAATGGTTGACTACGTCGGTGCAGTCAATCGTTTGATTGAACCTTTTGATGCGACGCATGCTTATACACTTGTACGCAGCAAGAGAGCGATGACCATCCAAGATTTCAATGAGCTAGGCCTTGCCCATCTACCCCAATTGCAGGCCCAGGCCCTGCAACTTACCCGTCACCCCGATAGGGCCAGAGACTTGCTGCAAGAGTCTGCCTACTGGGCATATAAGAACTGGGAGCAATTTCAGGCCGGCACCAACTTCCTGGCCTGGGCCTCTACGATCATCCGCAACACCTTTAATAACGAATACCGACTTCAGCGTCGCCGCAAGGCCCTGTTGGAAGACAAACCGCTATACCCGAACTGGAGAAGCGAGCAAGTCGCGGTGAACCTCGTGGAAGGACGCATCGACGCCCAGAAAATCGAGCGGCTCGTTGAAAATTTACCCGCTCCCTTCCGCGACGTCTTCCTACTCAAGTTGAGGGGGCTGGACTACCACGAGATATCTATCCGCATGGGCATACCCGTCGGGACCGTTAAAAGTCGGGTATTCACAGCCAGGCGGAAGCTACAGGCTCAGATCGCTCAACTCTACAGCATCAAATACTAGTTTATATGACGCGTTTACTCTTTAGTTTAAGTTTAATATTCTTCCTATTTGCCTGCGGAGGTAAGGAAAAAGACCCTCCCGCAAGTGGAGCCGGAGATTCCCAGAGCACTGCACCCGCGACCGCGCCCCCGAAGCACCGCCCTACCGAGACAGTGACCAATAGTACGGTCAACCGCCCGATAGTGATTACCGGGCGTGTAGTCCCCCTACAGGAAGCCACCGTAAGCAGCCAGGTGCCGGGCATCGTGTTACCCACCCGAAAGCTTCTACAGGAAGGAAAGTATTACGCCGATGGAGAAGTGATGGTCACCATCGATAACGAGACCCTGCGACTGGGTTTAAAGGCCGACCGAGCCAAACTAGTCACCGCCATTGTGCCACTACTCTCCGATCTAAGCATCGATTACGCCGATGAATACCCCGCCTGGCAAGCCTTCACCAATAATATCAAAGCCGACGAGCCCCTGCCGGAACTGCCCGTTATAGAGAACGAGCAGCTCCGCTATTTCATCAATTCCCGGGGTATACCAGCACAGTACTACGGCATACAGGCGAGAGAATCTACGCTGGAAGACTACACCATCCGCGCCCCATTCAGCGGTCAACTGACCATGGCTTCCGTAGAGCCGGGCAGCTACGTCAACCCCGGACAGCCCCTCGCAAGAATTAGTCGTACGGACGTATACGAGGTAAAGGTGAGTCTATCTCCGGATGCGGTAGCCCAGGTGGAAAGCGGCCAGCAGGTTCAGCTTCACTCGCGTAGATTAGGTAGTGAGTATACCGCTACCGTAAATCGTTTCGGGGCGGCTATTGACGTTACTACTCAGTCTGTCACCGCCTTCCTCCGCTTATCTGGGAAGGGATTGCGCGCCGGTCTCTACCTAGAGGGCGAGCTACCCGGCTCGAAGCTGGAAAACGTCGCGGTGCTTCCCCGTGAGGCGCTTAATCGTGACCGGGCAGTCTACGTGATCACTGATGGCGTGGTACGCGCCAAACCGGTAGAAGTAGCGCTGATCGAAGCGGATAAAGTTTATCTACGCGGCCTCACCGATGGCGAGCGAGTGATTATAGAAGCTAGCGAAGAATCTATCGTCGGTACCCGGGCTAAATAAATAGAGTATGCGCAATATCATTAGGTTTTTCATCGAGCACCCGACCATTGTCAACCTCTGCGTACTGATGATCGTCGGGCTGGGGGCCCTCAAGTTGATCCAGACAGAGACCACTTTTTTTCCAAAGGTGAAGGTGCGCTTTATCGATGTGGTCGTCCCTTACCCCGGCGCGACGCCCGAGCAGGTCGAGGAAGGCATACTCCTGAAACTAGAGGAGGAACTCGAAGGGCTCGAAGGCATGGACCGCTACACCAGCCGGGCCGCCCCCAACATCGGTACCGTAGCAGTCGAGCTGACGGAATCTGCCGATGAGGACGTAGCTCTCAGCAGAGTCAAAAATGCCGTCGACAAGATCAATAATTTCCCCCGCGGCGTCGAGCCGCCCATAGTGGATAAGCGAGATATCAAAGATCTCGCGGTAGCCATCGCGATCACCGGTGAGGTGAGTCTGCAGGAAAAGAAGGACCTGGCCGATGACATCGAAAAAGACCTGTTAAATAAAGCCGGTATTTCGGACATCGTCATGAGCGGCGCACCGGAGCAGGAGATCGAGATCACGGTGAGCGAGAGTGATTTGCGCAACTACGGGATCACCTTCGGCGAAGTAGCCGCCGCCGTCGGGGCCGCTAATTTGGAAACCTTCGGGGGAGAGATCAAGACTGGCAAGCGCAACATCAACATCAAGGCGGACGACAAGGGCTACTTCGCCCGTGATCTGCAGAACATACTGGTGCGTACGCAGGCCGACGGCGGGGCCATATACCTGGGTGACGTGGCGAGCATACGCGATCGATTCAAAGATCAACCTGGCAAACGCTACCTGACCGAGGAGGAATCGATCGTCTTGAACGTCTTTGCTACCGGTGACGAAAATATACTGGACAACGCGGAAACGTCCGTGGTCTACGTGGAAGAATTCAATGCTACCCACGAGGGCGTGCAACTTACCATTGTCGAGGACGGCAGCGAGAACGTGCGGGAGAACATCGAGACAATGACCAACAACGGTATCGCCGGTTTCATCCTGGTGCTTATCGTACTGGCGCTCTTCCTCGATAAGTACCTTGCCTTCTGGGTGGCCCTGAAGATTCCGGTGGCCATCATCGGTATGTTCCTGCTATCCGGTGTGCAGGACCTGACCATCAACGTCGTTTCCCTATTCGGCTTCGTGATCGTGCTGGGCATCCTGGTCGACGACGGAGTGGTGATTGGCGAAAATATCTTTCAGTGGGCCAAGAAAAAGGGCATCTCTCCGGCGGAGGCTGCCCTGGAGGGAACGATGGAGATGGTCGTGCCTGTACTCATCTCCCTGGCGACCACGGCTACCGCATTTTCCATGTTCCTATTCCTCCCGACCCAAACCGGGGAATTCTTCGGGGAAATGGCCTTCGTAGTGATCGCGGTACTACTCATCGCCGTGCTGGAAAGTTTCTTTTTCCTGCCGGCCCACCTCGCCCACTCCAAGGCGCTGCGGGAAGACAACAAACCGAGTCGCATTGAGCGATGGTTCAACAACTCCATCGAGTGGATCAACGAGCGGGTTTACCAGCCGTGCTTTCGCTTCTTTGTCATCAGATGGAAGGTTATGCCCTACATCACCCTGGCACTCTTCGTCGGCCTGCTGGTCATCGTATTTAGTTTGATGGGTAGCGGCGTGGTCGGCTTTACCTTCTTCCCCAACCTAGATGACAAGGCCGTATTCATCGAGCTCGACATGCCGCCCGGCACCCCCCTGGAGGTAACTACCGAGAAGCTACTCGTGATCCAGCAGGCCGCCCAGCGCGCCAACGAAAAGCTAAGGGAAGAACACGGTCAAGAGATGATCCGCTACGTGGAATCCATCACCGGCCCCCTGCCCAACCAGGGTAAACTGCGGGTGACTTACGTCAACTCCGCCCAGCGGGATATCAGCAGTTTCGATCTCACGAATGCCATTCGCGACGAGGCGCCCGACATTCCGGAGGCACTCAGTCTTGTCTACGGTATCGGCGCCACCACGGCGGTATTCGGCCGGCCGGTATCCGTGGCCCTGCGCGGCAAGGATCTCGGGGAGCTGCGCGCCGCCCGTGACGACCTGAGAAGCAGTATGCAGGGGCGCGATGACATCAAGGACGTTTCCGACACCGACCAAACAGGCGTACAGGAAGCCATCATCCGTCTCAACCCGACCGGCGAGCGCCTGGGCCTGACCCTGGGTGCGGTGATGAATCAGGTGCGGGCGGCCTTCTTCGGTATCGAGGCCCAGAGTCTACAGCGGGGGGACGAAGAGATCGAGGTCTGGTTACGCTACCCCGACGAAGACCGCCGCAGTGAGGCGCAGCTTTCCGATATGCGCATCACCACGCCGACCGGTGGCAGTTACCCGCTCGGTGAGGTAGCCTACTTCGATTACGGTACGGCCAATCAGGTCATTAACCGCCTGGAGGGGGAACGGGAGATCCGGGTGGAAGCCAACGTAGCCAATGCCGGGGTGTCTGCACCCACCGTGATCGGCGAGCTGGAAGGCGGACCGCTGGCCGCGATCACGGATAAGTATCCCTCCGTCACCTTCACAGCCGAGGGACAAAGCCGAGAAAGCAGCAAAATGGGCGGAGGCGCAGCCGTCGTATTACCCATCATCATGCTCATCATGCTGGCACTGATCGTCGTGGCCTTCAATAGCTTTAGTCAGGCCCTGCTAACCTTTGCCCTGTATCCCTTTGCCTTCATCGGCGTCATTCTGGGCCACTGGATACAGGGGGAGGCACTCAACGTGTTTTCCATTATCGGCACCATCGCGCTCATCGGCGTGTTCACCAACAATAGCCTGGTACTCGTCTCTACCCTTAATCAGCTACTGGAGGAAGGCAAGGACTTTTTCGCGGCCGTAAAGGAAGCTACCGCCAGCAGGTTCAGGCCCATTCTTTTGACGACCGTGACCACCGTGGCCGGTCTGGCTCCGCTGCTCGCTAGTGGTTCGCTTGGCGCACAGTTTCTTAAAGGACCGGCCATCGCGATGGCGTACGGACTGAGTTTCGGCCTGTTCAACGTCCTTTTCCTACTTCCCGCCCTACTCATCATTCTCAATGGTGCCCGGCGGGTGACCAAACGGATCACTACGCTCAACAAAGTAAAGGCCACTCCGGAGCAGGTAGAGCCGGCGGTAAAAAATAAGGCATATCGTCTGGACTTGCCCACAAAAGCGGTAGCGGGCGTGGTCGCGGGTGCAATATTTGTGCTGAGCACGACGGGGGCTTGGGCACAAACCATACCCGAACTCCAGTTACGGGAGGCCGTCACTATTGCTCTTGCCAATAATCCGGAGCTCAGTGCACTCGGGTACGACCGCGAGATCAGCCGGAACAACATCGACCCTGCCGTGGCGGGTATCGGCCCCAGGATAGAACTAAAGGGACAGGCGCTGATCGGTTACGGAGACGCGCGGGTGGAGACCGTTAATCTCGGCCCCCCCGGCTCGGAAACCCCGGCGTTGGAACTAAATGGCGTACGACACGGCGTTATCCTGCAACCCGAAGCTAACTGGTTGGTGTACGACGGTGGCCGGGGCCGGGCGCGCCTGGAGCAGCTACGACTGGCTGACCGCTCCACCGCCCTTGGCATCGAGAATGCGCGGGAGCAAACGATTGCCGGCGTCACGAACACCTATCTGGCCGCCGCCCGGCTCGACCGCCAACTTGAACTGGCCGCCCGTAATATCGAACTAAGCAATGAGCGGTTGGAGCGCACGCAGCGGGACGAGCGCTTCGGTCAGTCCTCCAGCCTGCGCCGCCTCCAGGCCCAGGTCGACCTCAGTACCGATAGCGCCGCTTACCGCAATTTGGCCCTGCAGGTTGCTAACCTCAAACGGAGTCTCAACCAGCAGCTCGGTCGTGACCCGGAAACCGCGTTCACTATTTCCGTACCTCAGGATGGTCGGCCCCTCCCCTTACCCTACGATAGTCTGGAAGTCGCCCTACTGATCGGTAACGAAGACCTCGCCCTGGCCGAGCAGCGCATTCTCAATAGCGAGCAGGGGTTGGACCTGGCCGGCCGGGCCTGGAAACCAAACGTGCAGCTATACGCGAACGTCAATTATTTGCGGCAGTCCGATGACGCCAACTTCCTGTTAGAGAACCGCAATTACGGCTCCGAAGCAGGCGTACGCGCCAGCTACACCCTCTTCGACGGCGGCCTGCGTACCATCGAAAAGCAGAATGCCACCATCAGGGTAGCACAAAGTCGTGCGGAACGGAAGACGACCGAGCTGCGACTTGTCCGTCTCCTGCGTCAGGCGCACGCTACCTACGAGAATAGCCGCGTACAGCTCACTTTCGAACGGAATAATCTTCCCGTATACGTAGCCAACTACGACAAAACCCTCACCGATTATCGACTGGGGCAGGTCGACGCCACCATACTGCGCGCCGCCCAGCTCAATTTAGACGCCGCCCGTACGCGCATTGCGCTGGAACGGTTTTCCGTAATGGAGGCAGAGGTGGAGCTACTTCGGTTAACGGGTGGCTTAGTAAAATAAAACAATACGATATGCGTACCATTCCTTACTTCATCCTACTGGCCCTGGCACCCCTATGTTGCCTGCACGCCCAGACCGAGCTCACCGTAACCGTCACGGGTATCGAGGCCGTCGATCGGGGCAAGGTCGTCTTTATGCTCTACGACAGTGACGACGGTTTTGGTAGTGACCCCACTAAAGCAGCCCACCGAGCCGCGGTGAGCGAATTTAGCGACCGGGCCAGCCATACCTTCTACGTACCCCCCGGCACCTACGCTATTTCGGCCTATCAGGATTTAAATAACAACGGGGAACTCGATACAAATTTCGTCGGCTACCCCAAGGAGCCAATATCGGCTTACCGGGTAACAAAGATGGGATTATCGCGACCTAAGTTTGTAGAATCATCCCTGAAAGTAGCTGAGGAGGCATTATCCGTTACCCTGCAAGTGATCAATCAGTAAGTGGGACGTTGTTTGTGGTGCGCACGTCGCTGGTAGAGCAATCTTTCCAAGATCTCATAAGTACGCCGCTCGAAGATTTCCATCGATGCCATATTACTGGTATACACCCGCCCGTCGACTTCGTACCCCAAGGAGGTGGACAGGCTTAGCAGCAGGCGTTGAAAGTGGATGCCGTAGCTAACTATCTGCAATAGTAACGTACAGAGAACGATGTCGCGCTCAGAGAGGTTGATAACCTTTCGATCAACGATGTCGCGGTACACCTCTTCCGCCATACCCTCCATGGTAGGATTGTATTCGATGGTATAGTGAATACCGTGGCGATCTCGGATGGTAAGAAATTCCCTTTGTTGCTCTGAGACAAGCTCTTCCTGCTCCGCCATCAATATTCGCAAGTCGTCATCGGTAGCATATGTGGTGAGCCATTCGAGCGGTTCGGCGGCTTCGGTGAGGGCGCGCTGCGCATGACCGATCTTACTAAAATAGATTTGGTTGATCTGCTCCATAATTCACTAATTCCGGGTATTAACTAGTCGGCACCGGGTAATAAAAAGCGGTGGAAGACCATAGTCTACCACCGCGTCTTTCATCTAGTTTTTGAGTAGCTCGGCCATTATGGCTAAAGTGCGTTCACCGGCCTTCTCTGCCTTATCGTTACCACGCCGTAGGATGACTACGTCCTCCTGCAGACGCGTATCCTTGGCGGCAAACGATAGGAGGAGATCGTAAACCGTGGTGCCGTAGGTCGCCGTGCGGTAATACTCTGCGCAGAGCATCAGATCACGGTCGGTATCGCTAGTAAACTTCCGTTCGATGGCATCCTTTAGCGCCTCCTTAACGAGTCCCTCCCCCGTGTAGCAATGTACGCCGCCGATGGCTACATCGTGATTATCCAATATTTGCTCGTAGCCTTCGATTCCTCCCGTCAGACCCTCCACCGATTTAGTGAGATGGGCCTTCAAGTCTGGGTAGGTAGCTAACTTCAGTAGGTCCTTGGTAATAGCTAATGATTGCACGGCCCCGCTGTGAGCGTCCTGCAACTGATGTACGTAAAGTGATAAGGTAGTCGAATTCATGGCTTGTAGTTTGTCATTCACCTTCCTGGCAAATGAATTGAGAAACGGGGTACTATTACCACCGCACCCCCCTCAACTACGCGTACAATCAAGAGGTTCAATCAAACGATTGATACAACTATCGAATTTTCGCTGCAGTTGTGTCCGCATCCAGCATCTTACCGATGGCAATAACATGGGCGGGGTCGCAGGTGCAGGGCAAGTAGTCGAAGCAACTACCACGAAGTACTCCTCATAAATACCCCCGGCCTTTGTTTGTTAGTAAAACTAAAGGGGAAGAGGTAATCCGGCATTCTAGCAGCGATCAGGGCGTCCGCTCGATCGCCATGTTAAACCTATACAGCGATGAAGGAAAGAATCGTAATCCTAACGGATAGCGATAGCGGCCTAGCTGTCTGGAGTGAGTTGAAGAAACTGTTCCTTCCATAGCCTGCGGAGGGCATGAATGCTGTACAGAACAGATAGCACATAAGTAGGAGAGGCGGGCTTTGTTAGGTTGCACTTCCTGTA
>CAVPZF010000007.1:0-706292 GCA_963710195.1 Lewinellaceae bacterium | reverse complement strand
ACAACTACAATGTCAGTACTCAGATGGCTCGTTGGCGCTACCATACCTCAGGAGTCGGTAGGCAGATGAAAAATAGGCGACGGTAAGGATTTCGATGAGATGGTATTTCCTGTCATGGGGGAAGGCTGCTAGAATCTGGGATCGAAATATTGTTGGCCATCAATCCATACCTCTAGCTCGTGACCACGAAGTTTGAGCGTGTGACTAAGCAAACCTTTATCCTTTGCTTCCAACTTAGTAGTCGCCCTAACGGTAAGCGTTTCCTCCATGGCTGCTAGAGCTTCACCCCCTAGTGGATTAGGCCCAGCTAAGGCTTTCAGCCTGACTGTCCAAAGCTTTACATCGGTCATTCGTCACCTTGTTTAGTAGAACATCTTCGGTTTGCAGATCTACTCGCTATTAGGAGTACAGGAAGGCCACATCTATAGTTTACGTCGCAATCTGGTGGTATAGAGACCGCTAAGGGCCATAATTCCGGTGGGGTAGAACCTCTTTCTTGCCTCTACTTAAGACAACCTCACTTCTGGTTGAGTGATCTAGCTCCGCAATCCTTTGACACATGCCTACTAATCTTGTTAGGGCGATTTACTATAAAAACGAAGAATTACACCCCCCAAAGAGAAGCAGCTCATTCTAGTCCAGGGGACCCTGGCTTCTATTTGTAGACTAACATTTTTCCGCTATATTTGGGGAAACTAAATCCCTCCTTTTATCATGGCTAAAAGATCTCCCTGGCATTCCATCAAGTCGAACGTTTACCATGATGACTCGAACTGCAACACGGGCAATCACACCGAACAAGAAAATAAACACCCCAGGGCACTGGAGGTAAGGCAAAATGCGCCGAGTGTAAAAGGCTAGGGTAGTTCGACAGGGATATAGCACAGCAGGCCTGGAGCAAAGAGTAGCGGAAATATAATCTTGCTCTTTTGACCGAAAATCCTAGTTATTGGCCACAACATCTTTCGTAGATCGATGTCAATCCACCGGTTGCGCCGTAAAGCCTGCTTCCGCAACAGTCTGGCTGACCTCGGTGGGGGTAACGGAGTCGTCGGTCTCTACCGTAAGAATACGGTCAGGACTAGCTAGGTCGACCTTCCAGTTCCTAATGTCTTTACTGTCGTTCAGCACGGGGGTCACTCCGCGGACGCAGCCGCCGCAGTTGATGTTGGTCTTGAATTGCATGGTTTTCATGGGTAGGGAATTTATAACCGTCGCACGGCCAATAGGCGTTCGACGGTTAAGCTTACAGATCGATGGATTTAAGGCGTAGGCTGTTGAGCACCACGGAGACGGAGCTAAAGGCCATAGCCGCCCCCGCGATCATGGGATCGAGCAGAAAGCCCGTGAGGGGGTAGAGTAGGCCGGCGGCAATGGGAATGCCGATCAGGTTATAAATAAAGGCCCAGAAAAGGTTTTGCCGGATGCCCCGAACAGTCAGTTTGGAGAGTTCCAGGGCGCGGGGGATGGCGGCCAGGTCGGAAGTGATTAGCGTCATCTTGGCTACGTCCATGGCAATATCGGAGCCGTGGCCCATGGCAATGCTGACGTCGGCCGTAGCCAGGGCCTGAGAGTCGTTGATACCATCCCCGACCATAGCCACCACCTTACCCCTTTGCTGCAGTTCCCGCACGAAGTCAGCCTTATCGGCGGGAAGCACTTCGGCGCGGTAGTCGTCCAGGCCAACCTGCTCCGCGACGGCGGCGGCGGTCTGTTGGTTATCACCGGTGAGCATGTACACCTCGATGTCCCGATCGTGGAGGGTGCGGATGGCCTCGGCCGAGCTTTCCTTAATGGGATCTGCGATGGCGACCATACCGATGGCTTCCCGGTTTCTGGCCATAAAAACTACGGTGTTGGCCCGCTGGCGGAGGGCTTCGGCGCGATCTTCGAGGTCGGTGGAGGTAGTGATACTCTGCTCGGTCAGTAGGCGCTGATTACCCACGTAGTAGGTATTGGGACCGTGGACGAAGCGAATGCCCCGGCCGGTAAGGCTCTCGAAGTCGGTAATCTGGGCGTCGATCAGACGCTGGTCTTCCAGCCAGTCCACTACCGCGCGGGCCAGGGGGTGCTCGGAGAGCGATTCGCCGGCCCGCAGGATGCCCTTTACCGCCCCCGCATCGATCGTGTCTTCCCAGTACTCCGCCGTGACGGTGGGCCTTCCCTGGGTGATGGTGCCCGTCTTATCGAGGACGACGGCATTCACCTTATGGCCTAGCTCCAGGCTTTCGGCATCCTTGATGAGTATATTATTCTCCGCCCCCTTGCCAATACCAACCATAATGGCGGTAGGGGTGGCCAGACCGAGGGCGCAGGGACAGGCGATCACGAGTACGGCCACGGAGGCCAGCAGAGCATGGGAAAAAGCATTCTCCCCACCCAGCAGCATCCAGACGATGAAAGTCACCACGGCGATACCAATCACGACGGGTACGAAGATGCCGGCGATCTTATCGACCAGTTTCTGGACCGGAGCCTTGCTACCCTGCGCCTCGCGTACCATACGAATGATGGAGGCCAGTAGGGTAGTGCCCCCCACCTTTTCGGCTACGAAGCGGAAACTACCGCGCTGGTTGACGGTGCCGGCGAACACCGCCTCGCCGTCCGCTTTGCGTACCGGTACCGGCTCTCCGGTAATCATGCTCTCGTCGACGTAGCTCTCGCCCTCAGTGACCTGACCATCAACGGGGATTCGCTCGCCGGGCCGCACGATAAGGGTATGCCCCACTTGCACCTCAGCTATGGGAAGCTCCACTTCCCGGCCGTCGACCACGGCGCGCACCGTACTGGGCTGCAGGCCGATTAGCTTCTTAATGGCCGAGGAGGTGTTGGACTTAGCACGTTCTTCTAGCAGTTTACCTAGAGAAATAAAAACGACGATAACCGTAGCCGCCTCGAAGTAGACGTGGGGCTCTAGTCCGCGTGCTAGCCAGAACTGAGGATATACCGTGTTGAAGACACTAAACAGAAAGGCAATACCGGTGCTGAGGGCGACCAGCGTATCCATATTCGCGGTGCCGTGCCGCGCCTGGCGGTAGGCCCCGACGTAGAAGTGGCGGCCGAACCAGAAGAGTACGACTGCGGCCAGCACTAGGGAGATCCAGCGGCCGGCCTCCCACTCCATAAAGAACATACCGATCACGAAGACGGGTAGGGTAAATACCGCAGCCCAGAGGGTACGTCGCTTAATCGTTTCGTACTCAGCTTCCTTAATTTCCTCCTGCGCGGCATCGGGATCGTCGGCGTCGATAAGCAGATCGTAACCGACGGCCTGTACGGCACTGCGGAGGGCTTCGGGGGAGAGCTGGCGGTGGTCAAAGTCCACCCGCGCCGTAGTATTGGCGTAGTTGACGCTTACGCTCCGTACACCCGGTAGTTTACCGATGATGGTCTCGACGCTGGCCGCACAGCTAGCACAGCTCATACCGGTAACGGGGAAGGTTTCGGGGTGCGTGGAGGTATCAATCTCTGCTAGCAGTGCCATGGTCAAAGGTTCTTACTCTGGAAACATCTAAGGCATGGCTTACGGTCTTGTTGTATTTTGCTAATACACCCTACTTTTTGCGGCCTTTACCGCCCGCGTGAACTAGGCATTCAGTTTACCCCGGAGCAGTTGTGCGTTTACCGCACAGATCACCGTACTGGCGCTCATGAGTGCCGCCCCGATGGCCGGACTGATGAGCAGACCGGGCACGATACCCATGGCCAGGGGAAGGGCTACGACGTTATAGCCGGTGGCCCACCAGAGGTTCTGGATCATCTTTTGGTGGGTTGCCTTACCGAAGAGGATCAGGTTAGCAATGTCCTGGGGATCGCTATTTACCAGCACGACATCGGCCGTCTCGGCGGCCACGTCGGTGCCCGATCCAATGGCAATACCTACATCGGCCTGCGCCAGGGCCGGCGCGTCGTTTACCCCATCACCCGTCATGGCCACGAACTCGCCGGCGGCCTGTAGTTCCTTAATCTTAGTCTGCTTTTCTTCGGGCAGTACTTCGGCCATGTAGTCGTCCATGCCCAGCTCGCGGGCCACGGCCGCGGCGACCCGTTCGTTGTCTCCGGTCAGAAGGGAGCACTTGATGCCGTTGTCCTGTAGAGTCTTGACGGCTTCGGCGGAGCTAGCCCGCACCCGATCGGCGAAGGTCACGAACCCAGCCAGCGTATCGTCGATGAGGACGAAGATCTTTGTCTCCACGGCTTCACTGTCCTCTACCGGTGCGGTGATGCCCGCCCGTTCCAGCATGGGATATCCCCCGGCACGCACCTCTTTACCCTTGACCGTTCCACTGACCCCCACACCGGCCTCGTAGGCAAAATCACTACTGCTGGGTACTTCGATACCGCCGGCCTTAGCGCGGCGCTGCAGTCCCTTGGAGATATGGTGCTCGGAATTACTCTCCACCGCAGTGGCGTAGCGTAATAACTCGATTTCATCGTAAGCCGGATCGAGCGGCACGATCCGCGTCACTTCGTGGGAACCCTCGGTCAGCGTACCCGTCTTATCGAATACAATGGTCGTGATCTTACGGGAGTTTTCGAAGGCGGTGCGGTTGCGGATCAGCAATCCGTGTTTGGCCGATACGCTCGTCGAGATGGCCGCCACCAGGGGAATCGCCAGTCCCAGGGCGTGGGGGCAGCTGATGACCATAACGGTCACCATCCGTTCCAGGGCGAAGGCAAGCGTACTACCCAGTAGCAGCCAGACCGCAAGGGTGCCGAAGCCGCCAACGAGAGCAACGATCGTCAGCCAGAAGGCGGCCCGGTCGGCCAGGCGCTGGGTCTTGGATTTTTGTCCCTGGGCGTCGCGCACCAGTTTGACCACCCGCGATAGGTAGGTGTCTTCTCCCGTACCGCTTACCCGCACGCGAATCGACCCACTACCGTTGATCGATCCGCCGATCACCTCCTGGCCGCTCGATTTGGTTACCGGTTTACTTTCGCCGGTCAGCATACTCTCGTTCAGGTCGGTGCTTCCCTCCGTGATCTTACCGTCGGCCGGCACTTTCTCGCCGGGTTTGATCAGGATCGTGTCCCCCGGCTCTAGCGTGCCGACTCCTACTTTAGTGACCTGGTCGCCACGCACTAAGTTAGCTTCGGCGGGCATCAGTTCCGCTAGTGCTTCCAGCGCCCGGCTCGCCCCGAGGACGGAGCGCATTTCGATCCAGTGGCCCACCAGCATCACGTCGATCAGCGTGGCCAGCTCCCAGAAGAAAGTCTTTCCCTCCAGGCCAAAGACTACGGCCGAACTGTACAGATAGGCCGCTGAGATGGCTACGGCGATGAGGGTCATCATCCCCGGTGCCCCCTTACTCAGTTCTTCCTTCAGCCCCTTCAGGAAGGGCCATCCCCCGTAGAAGTAAATAATAGATGATAGGCCGAACAGCACCGGCATCTGCCCGGGGAAGGACCAGGTCAGCCCCAGCCATCCCTGAATCATCGGGGCCAGTAGTAGTACCGGAATGGTCAGTACGAGTGATATCCAGAACCGGCGCCGAAAGTCCTCGATCATCATGCGGTGGTGATCGTGGTGGCTACCGCCGCCGTCGCCGTGGACCATCTTACCGTGGTCCATCTTACTGTGGTCCATTTCCCGCCCATCTTACCGTGGTCCATCTTACTGTGGTCCATGGCTCCGTGATTATTCCGGCTGATGGCACTTTCGTGGCCGTGCTCGGTGAGCTCCACCAGGTGATCTTCTACGGCTTGTACTTTATCGGTAAGCGAGAAGTCTCCGGCCTGCGCCAGGTGGCGATTAATCTCTTCGGTAGTGATGTGACGCGACATCGTGACCACCGCCCGGTCCTTGTTGAGGACCACGGCCTCTACCCCCCCGATACATTTGAGTGCCCGTTGAACGGTGGCCGAAGTGGTCCGGTCGTGTATTCCGGCAACGCGGTATTCGTGGGTCATGGGTTTGGGATTACTGAAGGGATGTTAACGGGAGGGATACTCGCAGGGAATCCCACGTTATACTGATGGCACCCGCCTTATCGTCGGTGGGGCGTACCGTGTAGGTTAGTGATTCGGTTACCCGATCGAGCCGCTCGGGTTGTACCCGGTAGCGCACTACGTCAAGCTTCTCGTCGTAGTCGTCGGCCAGGTGCTGTTCGTAGTTTTCGTTGAGGATAATGGTCCATTCTTCCCGGCCCGGAATGGTGAATAGGCCGTAGGTACCTGCGGCTACTTCCTGGCCATTGATGCTCACCGGTCCACTAAAGTTAACCGAAGTAGCGTCGTGTGCTCCCGTGGCCCAGACCCGGTCGTAGGCCACCAGCCCGCCCCAGATCATACGTCCGCGTTTTCCGGGGGAAGAGTAGTCTACATGTACGTGCGTATCGCCGATGGTACCCATGGCGGAGGTATGCGGACTTAAGGGGGGCTTAGCCGTTGTTTCCACGTCGGTACTTTGGTCGTGATCGTGCTGGTGATCTTGCCGGTGGTCGTGACCGGCCGGTGCCTGACCGTCATCCGTTGCCGGGTCGTGCGCGCAGGTGCAGAACAGTAGGAGTACACCCAGGCAGGCGGTCTTAGTCAGTACGGTCATAATTAGTCTTTGTTAGTAAGGGAGATAAAGGAAGATACCGCGAATACGGTGGTCGCAAAACCCAGCACCATCTCCCCCCAGACCAGCACCCTGGCCGGATAGGTAGCCGGCACGACTTCCCCGAAGCCGGTGGCCGTGAAGGTCACGGTGCTGAAGTACAGCCCGTCGACGAAGCGGTAGAAAAGGGAGGGAGGATCGAAATTCTTCAGTGCATCGCCATCCGCTAGGGTCAGCAAGCAGTAATTAATTCCGTAGGCAGTGACAAAAAAGGCAACCATCACCCCCAGCGAGACCAGACAATTCCGGATCGACATATCGTCCCCGTTGATGTGATTGAATACCCGCCGGAAGGTGGTAAACAGATAAAACGCAAACTGCACGCTACCGATCAGGGCGATCAGCGCTGCGGTAGGGGCGAAGTCGGACCAGAGGGCCACGACGGCCAGCAAACTACCCCCTAGTAATAGTCCAGATTCCCGCAGAAGCAGTCCCCACTGAATGGCATTACCCACGGAGGTAGTGAATTAGGGTAAACACCAAGCCGCCACCCATCAGGAGCACGATAATCGCCGTGGTCAGGGTATCGAGCAGGCGGCGAAATTTTCCCTTCGGCGCATCGGGCCGGCAGCAGTCTTTCATGATCGAGATTTAGTGCGGTTCGTCTTCGGTGATGTGATCGGACTGGCCCTCCACGTAGTTACCCTGCACACCCACCCCGTGGAGGTAAACTAGGGTGCCGCCGTAGTGAGCGGCCAGACCGACGGTGACGGCCGATCCCGCCACGACGACCGCCACCACCACTTCCAGCCACCTACGTGCCGTAAGCACCCAGAGGTTGATGCCCTTCAGTACGAGGGCAGCAACACTAAGCCAGAGCGTCCAGTCCGCGTACGTATCGTGAAGGTTCAGGACCTGCTGGGCGGCCGGGCTTAGGTCGTGCGTATGGGGATGCGTGAGGTTGCTAGCACCAACTACACCGGCGACCCCGCCGACCAGAAACAGTAGCGTAATCCAGTCAAGCGGTTTGCGCCACACGAAAAAGGTGGCCAGCTGCGTACCCGCCGCCAGCAGCAGCAGCATGATCGGTACGTGCACGACCAGGGGGTGGAGGTTAGGGAAGTCGGACAGGGAGGCATTCACGACCGCCGACTCCTCGATCCGCTGCGCAAATCCCACGGCGGGTAGGACGATCGCAGGCAGCAGGAGGGAGTACTTCATTGTTTGCGGAGTTGTCGCCTACCACATCAATTTGATACCGGCACCGAGACCGTAATCGCTATCGTAGCGGGCCTCCACGCCGACGTACTGCCCCAGGATATAGCTGGTGCCGAAGGTGTACTCGAACGACTGCCCGGTGAAGCTGTACCGGCCCTGGGCCGAGGCCCGCCAGCGACTGGTCAGCGGAATATCTTCCCGCTCCAGCTGCAGCTCGAAGCGGCCACGATGGTCGACGCGCAGGTCCGACCACACCATCATGGGCAGGAAGTAGCGCACGCCGGCCAGCGCTACGGCCTCGGTCTCCAGGCTTTCCCGGTTGATCTCGGGATCCATCACCTGCTCCCCGTCGTACTCAAACCCCACGTAGGCCGACAGGAATTGCCGGGGGTCGATGTAGCGCATGGCCTTACCCTCCACCTCGAAGTTGCCGTCGTAGTCGGCCTCGCCCTCCAGGCTGAACTCGTTGTAGATGTTGAAGTAGGCGAAGTCCGCCCAACTGCCGTTGCTTAGTCCGCTCACGCTGGCCATACCGAAGTACTGCCGGTCGTCCATGGCGAACTTGTCGTAGTCTGCCTTATCCGCGATGAGTAGGTCGGAGCTGCCTTCGTAACCGATGATGCGCGCCATACCCGACATCATGTGGTAGAGCAGGTGGCAGTGGAAGAACCAATCCTTATCCTCGGTGGCCGCAAACTCGATAATGGTGGTCTCCATCGGAGCCACGTTGACCACGTGCTTTAGCGGGGCATGATCGCCCTGGTTATTGACCACGCGGAAGAAGTGACCGTGCAGGTGCATCGGGTGGCTCATCATGGTCGTGTTGTGGAACACGAAGCGGACGTTCTCTCCCCGCTCGATCATAATCTTGTCCGACTCCGAAAGGGGCTCGTTGTTGATCATCCAGACGTAACGTAACATGTTGCCGCCTAAGTAGAGGTGCACTACCCGAACGGGCCGGCCATCCTTCAGGGCGGTGGGTTCCTCGGAGCGCAGCATGTTGTAGTCAAAGATGGTCTCGTCGGGGTAGGCCTTTTTGAGTTCGTTATAGCCGGTCATCATGACGCCCATGGGTGCATCGGCACCCATCTGCATATCCATGGTCTTACCGTCCATCTCGGAGGCTTTGTAGGTCTTGCCCTTATCCATACCGGACATGTCGTGGTCCATTTTGCTATGGTCCATCTTGCCGTGGTCCATACCGGCGGGCGGGGTAGTGTCCTGCTTCATGCCGGGCATATCGTGACCCATTTTACCATGGTCCATCTTGCCGTGGTCCATACCGGCGGGCGGAGTGGTGTCTTGCTTCATGCCGGGCATGTCGTGACCCATTTTGCTATGGTCCATCTTGCCGTGGTCCATACCGGCGGGCGGGGTGGTGTCTTTCTTCATGCCAGGCATATCGTGACCCATTTTACCATGGTCCATCTTGCCGTGGTCCATACCGGCGGGCGGAGTGGTGTCCTGCTTCATGCCGGACATGTCATGATCCATCTTGCTATGGTCCATCTTGCCGTGGTCCATACCGGCGGGCGGGGTGGTGTCTTTCTTCATGCCAGGCATATCGTGACCCATTTTACCATGGTCCATCTTGCCGTGGTCCATACCGGACATACCCATCGTTGACGAACCATCTTCCGTTGGCATATTCATGTCCCCATGGGCGGCCATACCCTGCGGGCCTTCACCTTGCTTCTCCATGCCCTGCATCCCCATATCCATCTGCATCCCCATCTTCATCATGGATTGCATGAGAATATCCTCGTTAGTGGGGGCCTGACCGGCGGGGTAGACCTGCGGCTCCGGGATGTCGGAGGGTGCCTTACCCATCTGCATATCGGGCATTTCGGCCATCATATCCTTCATCTCCTTGGTCAGGGCGTAGTAGTCGACGGGGGGCAGATCCGGGGCGGCGTGTTCGGTGCCGGATCCGAGCCAGGTGGTCGTATGCTTGTAGCGATCCCAGGAGGTAGCGCGGAACTCGTAGCGACCCTCGGCCGGCAGCGTAACCTCAATATCGTAGGTCTCGGCCGTGGCGATGAGGAGCTTATCTACCTCGACGGGCACGACCTCCTGGCCGTCAGCGGAAACGACCGTCATCTTTCCCCCGGCAAACTGTAGCCAGAAGTGAGAGGAAGCCGATCCGTTGATGACGCGCAGGCGTACTGTTTCACCGGCGGCCAGATCGGCGTAGGCATCGGTTATCTGACCATTAGTTAGAAAGGCATTGTAGTAAACGTCGGCCAGGTCCATGCTGGGCATGCGATTCCACTCCAGCCAGGCCTGTTTGCCCAGATTACCGGAGGCGAGGGCACCGCCGTAGCTCTGTACGGCATTTCGTTTGATGGCGTACCAGTCGGTGTGGCGCTTGATCTGTCGGAGCACTTCATGGGGATCCTGCTCCGTAAAGTCGGAGAGCAGGACTACTTTCTCTTTGGTTGGCGTACCCGCCTTGGGTTGGATCACGATGGAGCCGTACAGCCCCTTCTGCTCCTGAAATTCGGTATGGGAGTGGTACCAGTAGGTGCCGTGCTGAATGATGGGAAAGGAGGCGACGTAGGTATCACCGGGCCTAATGAGACTAGTGTTGAGCATGGGTACACCGTCGTATTCATTAGGTAGTAATAGACCGTGCCAGTGAAAGGACACGGTACCCTCGGTCCGGTTGGTCACGTAGATACGTGCCGAATCGCCCTCCGTAAAATTTAGGGTAGGGGCGGGAATGCTGCCGTTGGTGGCCAGGGCCGGGGTGGGCTTACCCGTGAAGTTGACGACGGTGTCCGCTACCGTAAGGTGGTAGGTCATCGTACTGCCGGTCCGCGTAGTGAGCGACTGACCGGGGATCATATCGTAGGTACTGGTCTTCCCGTCGCCAGTTTGCTGACCGAAGACGGGCAGGGATAATAGGATTAGTAGTAGGGGTAAACCACTGAATAATATGCGGGACATGTCGGTAGTCTTTGGGGGTTGAAGAACCGCCGGATGCCCTCACGGCACCCAGCGGTTAAGAAAATTAGACGGCTAGCTTAGGCGGCCATCTTGCGGCATTCCTCGGCACACTTGCGGCAGGTCTCGGCGCAGCGCTGACAGTGCTCGTGGTCCTTGTGCTCTGCGCACAACTCGGCACAGTAGTCACAGACCTCGGCACACAGGGCGCACTGCTGCTTCGTGAACTTGCTGTCGGCGGCCATCAGTCCGATGGTAGCCTGCAGTACTTCGATGCACTGGATGCAGCAGTAGGGGCAGTCGTTCATCGACTTCATGCCCACCATTTTGGTCAAACATACCTTGCAGTCGATCAGACACTCCAGGCACGATTCCATGCAGGTGGTGTACTGATCCTTTACGGGGAGGGATAAACTCATAGTAAAACGGATTTGGTTATTCTTGCTGCTCCAGGCGGTAGATCATCCGCTTCATTTCGGCGATCTCTGCTTCCTGGGCTTCAATTATCTCTTCGGCTAGCTTAATGGCTTCGGGATCCTTTAGGTGAGCCTTCTGGCTTACCATGATCGCGATGGAGTGGTGGGGAATCATGGCCTTCATCCACTGTACGTCACTGACGAAAGTCTGCTCGCGTACTCCTGCGTAACAGAGAATGAAGGTCAGTGCCGCTACCCCGAGAATGGCGTAGTTCCAGACTTTCTTCCGGTACATCCCCCACATGAAACCCATCATAACAAACACCATTGCGGCAATCATCAGGAAGGTCATATAGGTGCGGCTGGGGCTCAGCATCACGTGATCAAAAACGTCCACGTTGAGGAACATCACGGCGTACATGATCACGAAGGAGGTGGCCATCATGAGTCCGAACTTCAGGTAAGGATTCATACCGCCTTGCATCTGACCGTCGTGGTTGTGGTCTAGGCTGGGTCGGGGTGGGTGCTTGGCTTTTGACGTAGTACTCATTATTACTTACTGATTTCTTCACTCACGTTACCGCAGGTCAGCATTTCCTGACCGAAAAAGGGATTGCGTATTTCGGCCACTTCACTGAACCAGTCAGCCCCCTGCCCGTCGAAGGCCATCGGGCAGTGTAGCTTGTAGATGGTGCCGCCATCCAGACCCTCGGTAAGTAGGGGTTCCAGTTCGGTGGTTAGGGTTGCGAAGGCCTGCCGCTGGGCGGCTAAGTCATCGGTCGTGGCAAGCTGCTCGGCAAGCGCCCTAAGGCCAGCGCGCTCGGGACCAAAACTCTCGGCTAGGTTGCCGGCCACGGTAGCTGCCTCGCCGGCATCGCTATTGACCAGCGCGGTGCGCAGATGGAGGTAGTTCTGAAAGACCTTGTCGGTCATTCGATCAACAAACTTCGCGTCTGAAATTGCGGGCGCGCTGGCGCGCTCGGCTTCAACCTCGGCCGGAGTGCTAATCCCGGTCTCGGTAGCATTTTCCGTTTGGGCGTTGCCATCGGCACAACCAATAAAAATTGCTGCAAGCAAAAAAATAAAAGTGAAGTATTTCATACCATGCTGTTTATCTAGTAAACAGCGATGAGCCAAGGCTTACCTATTTATAATTTGCTAATAATTACTGTTTTATGCGGTACTCATAGCTCATCCAGTTGACGGGCCACGTATTCCCCGCGCGCGCGGAATGCAGTTGGCGACATACCCGTATCCTGTCGAAAGACCACCGTGAATCTACTCGCGCTACCATAGTTAAGCCGGAAGGCGATACTCGACACGGAATCGCGGCTCCGTACCAATAATTGCTTGCCGCGTTCGACGCGGTGAAGGCGGTAGAAATCGTTGATGGTACGACCTTCTTCTTCCGAAAACAGACGACTGAGGTGGCTGTAACTCTGGCCGATATCACTCGTAATTATATCGGAGAGCGTCTGGCTGGTATCGGCCTGGTCGTCGTATACCATAGTTATAATTAAGCCTTTGATACGGCTGACGACACCTCCAGCGTCATCACGTAGGGCAAAACCCAGCGATGAGAGCTGTTGCCCCAATCGCTCCAACATGTTCTCACCTTCGGGGGGCGACCCGGTCAGGCGGCCCAGCTCCAGCCGATGGATGCTCCAACCTAGACTGCTAGCCACCTGGTGTACCACCAGGATGCAGCGGTCGCAGACCATGTTGTCGATGTAGACGTCTTGCTCGTTCATAGTGCGGGTGTTGTATTTGTGAGGGTATCCATAGTCGAGCCACACGTTAGCATGGCCTCGCCGTAGTAAGGGTTACGGATCGCGGCTTCTTCACTGAGCCAGTTAGCCCCGGCCCCGTCGAAAGCCATCGGGCAGTGCTGTACGTAGAATGTGTCATCGGCTACCCCGAAGGCGGTCAGGGTATTAATTAGTGCCTGAGATAGGAAGCCGAATTGTTCCCGCTGTTCCTCCACCGAGGCGGCATCCGCGACCCCGTCCAGATGTGTGCTCAAGGCATCCATTTGCTCCATCCAGTACTGGTGGGCCTCGTCCTTTACCAGCGACATATCGACCTGGGTAAGTCCCTGCCGGAGGGACTGTAACAGGACATCATCCGCTACCTGGCTAGCGACCATGCGCTCTTTTATGGGCAGGTAGGACTTGGTCAGAGCAGACAGTTGTTGCCGGAATACATTTGGTGTTTCTTCACGGTAATTGGGCAGAACCATAGCCGTGACCTCACCTACTTCCCGTCCCTGTACGATCACGTCGCGGTTCATCATACTGGATTGATTGCGGAGCTGAGCGGCGGCATCGAGTTGGAAGGCTCCGTTAGTGACCACGCGTTCGCCTGCCTCCAGGCCCGATAGTACCGCGTACCCATCACCCATGGAAGGCCCCAGTTCCACCTCCCGAAACTGGTAAGTGGGTACCTCCGTACTGGCTAGCTCTACGTAGACTACGGAGCGCTCACCGGTCCAGAGTACGGCGGATTTGGGCACCATCAGCTCCTCGTTGTTCGCCTTAGGGCGCGCGGCCGCAGGTGCAAGCGTTCCGCGGATAAACATTTGCGGTTTGAGCCGACCGGAGCGGTTACTCACTTCCGCGCGAATCGTAGCCGTGCGCGTCTGTGGGTCGATCAGCGGGTCGATGAAGGTTACGCGGGCAGTAAACGTTTGCTCCGGCAGGGAGGCCACCGTGAAGCTCACGCGGTTGCCTTCGCGGATGCGGCTGAGATCCCCCTCGTAGGCATCGAACAGGGCGTAGAGCTGGCTGAGGTTAGTCAGGGTGTAGAGTGTTTCGCCGGCCATGACGTAGTCTCCCACGCGGGCACGTACCTCAAGCACCGTACCACCGCGCTCGGCGTATACGGGAAAGTTGGTGATCACCTCCCCACTGCGCGCTACCTCGTTGATCCGTTCATCGCTGATCTTGAGGTTACGCAGTTTGTTACGGGCGGCGGTGAGCAGTTCGGGGGAAAGGTTGGTGAGTTTGGTGGCTTCGAGCAACTCCTCCTGGGCTACCACAAGCTCGGGACTGTAGATGGTGCCAATCTGCTGGCCGGCGCGCACCTCCTCCCCGGCGTACGTAACCAGCAGGCGTTCCAGGCGACCGGGATAGTTGACGGACTGGACGGTGGCGGAGGACTCATCCAGGGCCAGCCGACCGGTCAACTGAATCGCAGGAGCGGTACCGGGATTGTTGGCCCCGCTGCTGCCTACCTCGGTAGTTCGTACCCTGGCCATCGCCACGGCGGCCTCGGTCATGGTCAACACCGTGGGGTCGCTGCCGGCGGCGGCGTCGAGAGGAATGAGGTCCATTCCACAGATGGGACAGTCGCCGGGCTCGTCCCGTTGAATTTGGGGGTGCATGGAGCAGGTCCAGATTGTTTCCTCGAGGTCACCCCCCGCGGCTACGGCATCAGTGGTGTGGTCGTCCATGACCTCTGCGTCGGCACCGCCAAAGAAGAGGTAGCCACCGAGCAAGCCGACGACTAGCGCGAATACGATGTATAGAAGGGTCTGTAGTTTCATGGGGGAGGTATTTATTCCGGTAGTTATCGGGATGGTAGGTAGCGGTTGATGAGGGCCGATTGGATGAATATGGTCTGCTGGGCCGCGATGGCCTCGATGCGGTAGTCTATGAGTTGCTGCTGAAGCTCCAGGAGCTCGTCGAAGGCCCGCTGGCCGTTGGCGTATTCCGTGCGGGCGATGGTAAGGGCAGCCCCCAGGGTGGTGACCTGCTCGACGAGGAATACCAGCCGCTGCTGGGCGTCCAGGCGGGCGACATCGGCGCGTTCGATAGCGGCGGAAAACTCATTAACCACGGCCACCCGGCGGCTGGCGATGGCCCGAGTGCGTATGGCTTCCTCCTCGCGAACGGCCCGGTACCGTCCCCCACCGAGGGGGATGCGTAGCATCACGCGGGGCAGGATGGCGTCACGGCCGTTGCGTTCGGGCTCCATATCGGTACGCGGACCCGTAACGACGTATTCCACCCCGACCCCAAAATCCGGTCGCGCCTCCAGATTGTTAAGTGCTACGGTACGGCGCGAAATCTCTTCCTGGAGGGTAAAAATGCGGATTTGTGGGTGGTCGGTCAGGTATAGATCGGCCGGCAAACTACGGGACGGGGTCACACGTGGTACGACGAAATTGCGGGGCAAATCTCGATTGACCAGCTCTTCAATATCGGTCCATGACATAGCTATCTCGGCACGTAGTCGCTCGATTTGGCGCTCCGTCATGTTCGTCGCTAGGTCGGTGCGGTACACATCCACCGAGCTACCCCGGGAGTTTTCTACCCGGCTGAGTGCGAGCTGCCGTAGGCTAGCGTATAATTCCAGGCTTTCGGTCAGCGCGTCGATCTGTTCTTCGGCAGCGACAATCTGATAATAACCGGATTCGAGGCGGTACAGCAATTCCAACTGTAGTGCGGCCGCTTGTTCTAGTAGCGGCTGCGCTCGCGCGTCAGCCAACGCCGACATCGCCGCTAGTGTACCCGGCCAGGGCAGCATCTGGGTAGCTATGAACCGGGCACGTTGGGGACCAAGGCGAGTCTCTACCGGAAGGATGGATACCCCCCCGCCTATCTCCAGATCGGGTAATTGGGCTAGTTGCGGGCTGATGGCCAGGGCGGCACGGTAGTCATAGGCTAGTGCCTCTAGCTCGGGATTACGCTCCCGTAGCAGAGTACGTAGGGAATCCAACGACTGCCCCACCAGCGTTATCGGTAGAAGGACGGTTAGCACCGTCGCCAGGACCGCGAGCAGCCCCTGAAGTTTTAAGTTTGTAGCGTGCTGCATTACTTGCTTATCGGTGAGTTATTGGTTGTAGGTGAAGACCCTTGAGGATCTTGTCCCCTCCTTCCCCGTTTCTTCACCCGCCATTCCGCCCGCAGGCTCCACAGCACCGGCACCGTAAACATGGTCACCACCTGCAGGAGCATCCCCCCAAAACTCGGGATCGCCATGGGTAGCATAATATCAGCCCCCCGCCCCGTAGCGGTGAGCACCGGCAGCAGGGCTAGGATTGTCGTCGCCGTGGTCATCATCGCCGGCCGTACCCGCCGTAGGCCACCCTCCACCACCGCGTCGCGCACTTCCTGCACCGTAGTCGGCTCGTTGCGCTCGAAGCTGTCGCGCAGGAAAGTGGCGACCAGCACCCCGTCATCGGTCGCAATGCCGAACAGCGCCAGGAAGCCTACCCACACGGCCACGCTCAGGTTGATGGTGCGCATCTGGAACAGGTCGCGCAGGTTGGTACCGAAGAAGTTGAAGTCCAGGAAGTCGGGATTGGCGTACCCTCCCAGCAGCAGAAATCCTCCGGAAAAGGCCACGAAGACGCCACTGAAGACCATTAGCGAGGTTGTCACGCTACGGAACTGGAAGTATAGAATCAGAAAGATCAGTGCCAGGGCAATGGGCAGCACCAGTTTGAGCCGCGCATCGGCCCGTACCTGCTGCTCGTAGTTGCCGGCAAAGCGGTAGCTAATGCCCGGAGGGATGTCGAGCTCGCCGGTCCGGGCCAGACCGTTGAGGTAGGCGGTAGCATTGTCCACTATCTCTACCTCGGCGTAGCCTTCCTCCTTGTCGAACAACACGTAACCAACTAGGAAGCCGTCCTCCGATTTGATCATCTGCGGTCCCTGTTCGTAGCGTACCTCGATGAGGTCGCCCAACGGGATTTGCTGCCCATCCCCCGCGGGAATCAGGATGCGCCGAATGGACTCCGGATCATCGCGCAGCTCCCTGGGGTAGCGCAGTCTTACTCCGTAGCGCTCCCGCCCCTCGACGGTCGTGGTCATGAGCATCCCACCCACGGTAGCCTGAATTTGCCGCTGGACCTCGGTGATGGACAGCCCGTAGCGGGCAATGGCATCGCGCTTCACGTCCAGGAGCAGGTAGGGCTTGCCTACCAGGCGGTCGGCGTACACGGCGGCGTCTTTTACCCCCTCCACGTTCTTGAGTTCACGCTCCAGCTCAAGGCCGAAGGCTTCGATCTGCTGTAGGTCGGTACCGCGCACCTTAATGCCCATGGGCGCGCGCATGCCGGTTTGGAGCATGACCAGACGGGTCTCGATGGGCTGTAGCTTCGGGGCGGAAGTGACACCGGGTAAGTTCACGGCGGCAATAATCTCTTCCCAGATGTCGTCGGGGGAGCGAATGTGGTCGCGCCACTGCCGGTAGTACTGACCCTCCGAGGCGGGCACTAGGTCATCCGCCAAGGATTGCGCACCTTGGTCCAGCGGCCGGCCGGACTTATCTACAAACCTCCCCTCCCCGTCAACTTTGAACCGCAGCCGCCGCCCATCCTCATCCGTCAGGTACTCCGACTTATACTGAATCATGTTCTCGTACATGCTTAGCGGCGCGGGGTCCAGCGGACTATTGACGCGGCCGGCCTTTCCAACGACCATCTTGACTTCAGGAATGGTGGTCACCGCCATATCCAGCGTCTGCAGGTTACGCAGGTTCTCGGCCACCCCGGCGTGGGGCATTGCGGTAGGCATGAGCAAGAAGGCCCCCTCGCCGAGGGCGGGTATGAACTCCTGACCGATGTCGCGGTACACGCCAAAGCCAGCGGCAATGATGATGCCCACCAGGATCAGGAACAACCACTTCACCCGTAGCAGGAAGCGGAGTATGCTACCGTAGAAATAGATCACCAGCCAGAAGAAACCCAGAAGGCTCCCGGCTACCACTACTACGAAGAGGAAGTTATAGGCCGTCGACTGCTCGACGCCCAGGGGTAGCCAGTAACCGGCTAGCAACCAGGCGAGGGTGAGGGCTATAAGCACGTTGATCAAAGGGGTCAACCACTCGGTTTTTGTTGCACCCGCGTCCCCGCCCACCGCCGTCGATGGCTGCGCAGCAAAAACCGCGTTCGCTAGACCAAGTATAGCCGCCAGCAGGGTAATTATTCCCAACCACCAGGCCACAAATATCCACGCCGCGATACCCGCCGCCGCCAACAAGACATTACCCAGTAGCTTGCGCTTTTTACCACTCTTGTCCAGTCCGAAGACCAGGTCGGCCAGCGCCGGGATAAAGGCAATAGATACGAATATGGCCGCGATCAGTGCAAAAGTCTTCGTAAACGCCAGCGGCCGAAACAGCTTGCCCTCCGCCGCCTCCATCGTGAAGACGGGCAGGAAACTGATAATGGTCGTAGCTACCGCCGTGAGTACCGCCGAGGCGACCTCCACCGTGGCCTCGTAAATGCTCTCCAGCCGGCTCTCCCCGGGCGGGGCATTGTTGAGTCGGTAGACCATGCTCTCGGTCAGCACGATGCCCATGTCGACCATGGTGCCAATGGCAATGGCGATACCGGACAGGGCCACAATATTGGCGTCCACTCCGAAGTAGCGCATGGCGATGAAGCACATCAGCACCGCCACGGGCAGGGTGCCGGCCACCAGTAGCGATGACTTGAGGTTGAACAGCAGCAGGATTACCACAATGGCCGTGATGAGTATCTCCAGCGTGAGGGCCTCCTCCAAAGTGCCAATGGTCTCCTGAATCAGCCCGCTGCGGTCGTAGAAGGGCACGATGGTAACGTGAGAAACCATCCCATCCTCCAGCTCCCGCCGCGGTAGCCCCGGTGCCAGTTCAGCAATTTTAGCTTTGACGTTATCGATGACCTCCAGGGGGTTCGCGCCGAAACGGGCAACGACCACGCCCCCTACCGCCTCGGCTCCGGACTTATCGAGTAGACCGCGACGTTCGGCCGGTCCTACGTTGACCCGCGCGATGTCGCGCAGGCGGATGGGCACGTTATTGGCCTCACTCACCACGGCGCTTTCCAGGTCCTCCAAATTCTGGAGGTAGCCCAGTCCCCGCACGAAGTATTCCGCTAGGTTAATCTCTAGGGTAGCGGCCCCCACGTCCAGGTTGCTGCCCCGCACGGCCTGCATGACCTGGTCTAGGGTAATGCCGTAGACGCGCATTTTTTCTGGATCTACGTCCACCTGGTATTCCTTGACGTGACCGCCAATGCTGGCTACCTCGCTTACGCCTCCGGCCGCGCTAAGTCCGTAGCGCACGTAGAAGTCCTGAATAGAGCGTAGCTCGTCGAGGTCCCAGCCGCCGACCGGATCGCCCGTTGTGGGATTACGGCCCTCGAGGGTATACCAGTAGATCTGACCGAGGGCTGTAGCATCCGGACCCAGGGTCGGCACGGCGTTGTCGGGCAGCACCCCGGCGGGCAAACTATTCAGTTTTTCCAGGATGCGACTGCGCGAGAAGTAGAACTCCACGTCCTCCTCGAAGATCAGGTAGATGCTCGAAAAGCCAAACATTGAGGTCGACCGGACGCTCCGCACCCCCGGAATTCCCAGTAAAGATGAGGTGAGCGGATAGGTAATCTGGTCCTCCACGTCCTGCGGCGAGTTGCCGGGCCAACGTGTGAACACGATTTGCTGATTCTCCCCGATGTCGGGTATGGCATCCACGGCCACGGGGTCGCGGGGCAGGCCCAGTAGGTTGAAATCAAAGGGGGCGGTAGCTAACCCCCAGCCTATAAAACATAGGAGTAGGAGCCACACCACTAGTTTGTTCTCCAGGAAGAACCGGACAAAAGCATTGAGCATACGGAAAGACTTGATGTAAATCACGGTAACCCCGCACAGCGCAGGCTGGCGGGGATAGGGGAACTCATCAAGACTCTATAAACGGAATATTTGAAACTCGTGCACCGGGTCCGGTATCAGCGGAGGCGGTCGATACTGTTCAAATCTCGTGTTTTTGCGCGGCCGCGGATGCGGGGGCAGGTAGTTGAACAGTAGGGGTGGGAAGTCCGGTAGTAGCGCTATGACCTGAGGTGCAACATTGAGGGTCGTTGGTTCCTGATCATCGACTTGTAGCAACTCATGTTCGTCGTCGCAACATCCTTTGCTTTGGCCCTTCTGTATCTCGGTAGTCGACTTGGGATGGAGAGGACACTGCGCTTGTTGTTGGTCCTGATGGCATTTTTCCGCCTCGATGAAAACTGCTACCGACCTTAACTCACCCATACAAAAATGGCGGTTGATCGGTAGTCCAGCGGAGCCGAACAAGACCAAAAACGCTAGTATTATATGTACGGGATGTTGCAAACTTGCGATGATTCTCTCACTTGAGACAGACTAATACGTGTGAATGTTCGTCATGGCTCACTGTACGTCAGGCACGTAACTCCTTGAGTCGCTGGCCCACAGGATCTGCTATTACGAAGGACGAGTTGTGGTTTTCACAAGGATAAACGTCGTGCTAGCAGGATCATATCTATAGCTGCGGTTACGCAGAACACCTAGTAAAGAGTTACTTACATCGGACCGATCGGTGGGGAGTAGAGCTTGAAAGACATTCTGCTAGACGTACGTTGCAGTGAACCACGTGGGGTGCTAGGGGAGACCACCTCACAGCGTACCGAACGAGAAAGAAATTTATATTGTAGTAGAGCATTGTTTTGAGGATAAACACGGACTGTCGAGAGGTGCCCATTCCATAATCTGCTATTTGTAACTGTTTTTTGATGTATAGACTCTTTTTGCCCTAAAGAGCGTGGAGGAGAGTGATCTTGCAAGCTCAAACCAGTCAGCCCAGCTTTCTACTCGCGTAGCTCTCAGAACACGTAAAGTCCCGTTACGGGGCCTTACTCGACCGATGGAATTCCGCTGCAAAACTTCACTCTCAATCTCTACCCATAACTACCGTTTTCCATGAAAAACATCCTTCGCTTTTTGCTGCTCGCCGTTTTCGCCGGCGGCACTCTCCTCATCTCCAGCTGTGATCAGGAAGACGACGGACTCCAGCTCATTGCCCACGACGACAGCGTCTTCATGCGAAACATGCACGAGGGCATGGCCACCATGGAAGCCATGATGCTTACCCAGGACCCTGATCATGACTTCTCCTCTATGATGATCATGCACCACGAGATTGCCATCAAAAACAGTGAGGAAGAACTAAGAATCGGTACAAGCTCGGAGATGAAAGCCATGGCTCAGAGCATCGTCGACGCACAGAAGGCGGAAATTGAGGAGTTCAACGCTTTTTTGGCTGGCCACCAAGCCCGTGAGCCCTTCGTGCCCGAATTCACTACGCTTCAAATGACGAACATGATGCAGATGTCGAAGGGAGTCGATCTGCGGCCCCTTACGGGAGACCCCGACTTAGACTTTGCCGCACTCATGATCGATCATCACCAGGCAGCAATCGATAATTCGGTTGCCCTGCTGACCTTCGGTAGGGAGGAGCAAATAAGGGAAATCGCCCAGCGGATCATTGCCGATCAGAAGATGGAGATCCGGATGCTACAGGATTACCTCCTGGCCAACAAAACCTACTAGCGGTTTTCTAAATGTTATGCCTCTAGAATTAGGGGTTAACCAAGTGGAGATTGACGGGAATTCTGTCGGTCTCCACTTCTACTTTTAGTAAAAGTCAGCTAGAACACGGCGGTCGTTCCAGTACCTGTGATCATTGATGAACTGCCCATGTGGATTTGGTTTTGCGCGGTATTGGTAAATTCCTCCGTTCAACAAAAGACGGCGTTTACCAACGCCCGAGGGGGCAGAGGCCGTCTAGCGTAGTGCCGTGCGTGCTCAACCCCTTCTCCTCATGTCAGTCCTACTCCGTTGCCTGCCCGTTTTCTTATCCTTTCTAGTGGCTGCCAGCCTTACCGCACAGGACAGGGCGGGAAGCGTCTACCTAGATGGAGGTACTAACTTCTTTGCCCAGCGCGCGGAGGGTAGCCTGCCTGATGCGCATATCCTCCGCAGTCGGGCGCTGCTGGGTTCTTACTTACGAGGGGCTAGTCACCGCAGCGGATACTTTCTCACGAACCGTCTACTGGCAGGCGCGCGTGTAGAGTACTTGCAATTTTGGTTCGATCGCGATGTCAACTTACGGGACAATTCAAGCTTACGGGCGCAGCCCTTCCTGCGGTACTATTTTCTCGACCTGGGGCGGCAGCAAAAATTTCTGCTGTTTGGCGAAGCAGGCCTAGGCACCTTTACCCCCGACGGGGGGCCACTTTTTGAAAAGGATTGGCACGTGGGCCTGGGGGCGGAGGCCAGGCTAGGTGAAGGCGTCCTGGGTACCGTGGCGGTAAACTACCATGACATAGAGTCGGGTCGGAACGCGGTGTCCCTGAACGTTGGATTAAACATCCTGACCGGGCAGCTCGCCCGCACGGGTAGTTCCACTCCTCTGCAGCGAGGGACTTGGCTCACCAATGGACAAGTCGGACGAGTAGTTATTGGAGTTGGTAAACAGTCGGCGTTCGTAGCTGACCAGCTGGCCCTGCACCTGTCGCCCCGCTTAGGGTACGTCTTTCTACCCGGGCTACTGCTGGAGGTAGGCGCCGACTGGCAACGACAAGTTACCAACCCCTATTCTAAATCGGATATTGAATACCTCGGCGGCTATCCCTTCGATCGACGTACCCTCAATGTACAGATGCGCTACTATCCCCTCCGGCAAGGACGGCGGCTATTGCCCTTTCTCAGTATCAACGCGGGGGCAGAATGGCTCCGGCATAACGGTGTGTATGGTGGTCCACTTTACTTAAGCTATAGCACGCCCCACATCGGAGCCGGCACGGGTGCCTCCTATTTTATCGCCGACCGGATAGCGCTGGATTTATCCGGCACTTACCGCCGGGAACTTTTGTCGGAGCGGGAGCGGACAGCTGAGTACCGGACCGAACTGCCTAAACAACGATTTACCGGAGAAGTCGGCTTGCGGTATTTCTTGCGGTAACTCCCAGGTTTGCTGGAACTATTGTAGACTCGGCATTATAGCTTTACCTATGTACCCGTCACCGGTAGGGGAGTCTCAAAATCCTCTACTTAACATAAGATAAATTATAGGCAAAATAAATTCCTAATCACCGTTACCCATGCTCACCCAATTTATTTTATGTTAAGTACGATACTGCAATAACCCCTCCCGCCCCTTAGCACTAGGATTTCAAGATCCGCCCCGCTGCGCGGTGGTCTGCTGCACGGATATGATAAAAAGGGGTACAACTTCCGGGTCGTCATGGCGGCCATTTCGGAACAGCGCAGGTTACCGGAGTTCGCCGGAATGTACCAATTGGCCCCAGCCTAGTTTAGTGCCTGGGAAAAGGACCCATCCAGCCAGATGTTTAGCTGCTCCAGAAATTCAGCACAACTGCGGCCCCGACCCCTAGCCACGCATGGATGATTTTCTGCCCAGCCTGGGCCGGCTACAATCAGGAACCGTTTTCTAGGTAGTCGCTCAAGTGAGCCTTTCCGCGGAGATACGCCCCCAGCTGATCGAACCGGCGTATGAGCTGTCGAAAGTACGCCGGCAGTGCGCGCTCCTCGGTATTCCTCGGGCCTGCCTTTATTCCACCCCGCGTGGAGGTATATCATGCGGGCCGTAAGCAGTTGAATTTATTAGACGATTACACGATGCGGTAGACTTCGCGGCTAGGGGCACTGAAATGGTATGTACTGTCAGTCATTCTCCCCCCGCCGCAACGGTCACGATAATTCGCTGGTAGACAGTTAACGGAATCGGGCCATCATCGGTGACCGAAAGGATGAGGTGCACGGTCTCCCCCATGCGCGCCCTAGCGGGCAATCTCAAGCGGACGTTCGCCGCCGAGTCAAGATCCATGGGCAAAAGTTCCGCACCGGCTAAACTTCCCGCCTCCGGATAGACCGTCCACTGGTAACTCAGGTCGTCTCCATCTGGATCTTGGGATTCGCCGGCATCCAGAGCAATGGTTGATCCCGCCTCTGCCATAAGATACCCTTGTACCCGCTGATCTCCCGAGGTGACGATTGCCTGTGGGTAGTGGTTAACGAAGGGGCTCTCGTCCACGCCCCATGCGATCCGAGCGGCAAAATCACGCTGAAAGTCCGACCGCCAGCGGTGAACAGTGGCGATCTGGGAAAACTCTCCACTTCCACCGGAGAGACTGTCCGAGGCATCGGTGTACCGGTTGGGGGCGGCAGATTGGAATCGGC
Organism: Lewinellaceae bacterium; assembly: GCA_963710195.1. GTDB lineage: Bacteria > Bacteroidota > Bacteroidia > Chitinophagales > Saprospiraceae > Neolewinella. The sequence goes on along the minus strand of CAVPZF010000007.1, from coordinate 682,179 downwards.
CACCCCAACCACCCCACTCCGGGTGTTCGGGTTCGTTTAAACCGTTGGGGAGAAAGTGAAGCATGGATGGTGTATCCCCCTCCTTAAGGGCCGCGTGAGGATTACGCTCCGGGCCACCGGTGTAAGTAGTCGATGGATAGAGATTGGCAAGCGGATTGCCTCCGTACACATACTTATCCAACCAAGCGCGCGAGGTCAGGGAAAGGTCACCACCAAGAAACATGCCCCGGTAGGTGGATCGCCACTTGTCACCACCGGGATCAAGTGCCACCACGGTTTGCACGATGGGATAATTTTCCAGGATCCAGTCCACGGAAGTATCCTGCTTGTTTGTAAAATAGATGCGAAGTTTTTGCTGCATCGCCAGGAAATCGAGCGCGGACAAGCGCCGTTGAGCCGACCATAACGCCTGGGCCAGATCCGCCCCACCCCCCCATACGGCCACGTGCACCGGCGATTCAGCCTGGCGTAACTGACTGACGATCCAGTCTGACCCCTCCGTATCCAGGCCTTCGCCTATATATTCTTCCACCGGCCGGTGTACCCCATTGCCCGAGCACCCCACTTTGACTAGTTTATGTAGGTCGCGGGCCGCCGGGTAGCGTGAGTCGTGTACCCTTAGCCTGTTGACAATCCTCGCGTAAGCATCGATCATGTCATGGAGCAAATCGGGTCGGAGGACGGGCGGCTCGTAATCGTTGTTTGCATCCGCATTGACCACCAGGCCCAAAAGCGCAAAGTCATTGGCGTAATGCAGTAACCTGACCATCGATTGTTGATCGTCGGGATCCTGTCCAAAGTCAGTGGTAACGATCAATTGAGGACGCTGCGCGGCCACCAGTAGAGGGACAACTACGGCAACACATATAAAAATGGTCGATCTAATCATGCGGGCTAAAATTATGGATTGACGGAGGGTTGGCACTAATCAGGCGTACACACCCAGGACCCACCAAATGCGTATGATGAGTAACTTACTCACTACCTGCGAGTAACCGGGTGGTGAAGGCATCAATTGTCTCCTATCCCACCGCTAGACCATACGCCTCTAGCCAACTACGAAGGTTCTGCGGATTTTACTCCGCTCTTCCTCGTTAGCTCCCACCTTCATCGCTCTGGCCCACCCCCTACGTGCAGGCTTAACTCCTGCGTTCCCCGCGACAGCAACTTAGCAAAGCTGACCTCAAGCTGCGAGCCTGCTTTATTAAGCATGTAAAGGGAAGGAGGACATCCCGCACAGGAGCCGGGGAGGGACTCCCCTACCCTACGGTAACACGCCTCGAAAGAGCGGCCGCCAGACCATTGCGTGTCTTAATCCACCCACTGAACGCTCCGGTGGAAAGGGATTGCCCTCCCGTCACAGGTACATCAATGCTCAGCGCTTGGGGCGGGGCCGCAGGTGCAAGAGCGCGTCCTGAGCAGCGTCCCGGTAACCCTAATGTTTTCGGTGGACGATGACTACCAGCGAGGCGGGTTGCCAAATAAGTGATCCAAGACTGGAAAAAATGATGTGAGATTTGGATAGTCCGGAATGATTATGTATATATGACCTACATAAAGACATAACAACTAATAGTCATGAAGAATGGAACGACGCGCGCCTGGACGGTGCTGCTACTGTTTTGGTTATTGATGGGGGCCTCCGTGATGGCGCAGGAGCAACGAACCATCTCGGGAGAAGTATCGGATGCAACAGGACAGGCCATCGTAGGTGCTACCGTGCTCCTACAAGGCACTGCTACTGGTACGGTAACCGATCTGGCGGGGCAGTATACTTTAAGCGTGCCGGCAGCTGATGCCGTACTGCTATTTAGTTACTTGGGCTACCGTACGCAGGAGATCCCCGTTGATAATCAGTCAGTGATCGACGTAGCACTGCTCGAGGACCAGAACAATCTAGACGAGGTGGTCGTGATTGGTTACGGTACTACCGCCCGAAGGGACGTGACGGGATCCATATCATCCGTGACTTCGGAGGAGATCGAGCGGTTGCCCGTACAGAGTCTTGAGGGCGCGATGCAGGGGCGGGCCACGGGAGTGACCGTCATTCAAGACTCGGGTGCTCCGGGCGGAAGCGTGTCGGTACGTATTCGGGGCCTGGGATCTCTGGGGGACAACGAACCGCTGTACGTTATCGACGGTGTACAAACGAAAGACGGCATCAACCTGATCAACCCCAACGACGTGCAGTCCATTGAAATACTGAAGGACGCCTCAGCCGCGGCTATATATGGGGTGCGGGGGGCCAATGGGGTGGTACTGATCACGACGAAGAAAGGACAGTACAACTCCCGGCCGACGCTAAGTTTCAACACCTATTACGGTACCCAGGCGCCGACCGGCCTTGTAGAGGCACTGACCGCCTCGGAATGGGCGCTGCTGCAGCGGGAATCTCTGCTTAATGGGGACATGGACCTTAATCCGGATTACGACACGGATGAGGAAATCGCCGCTGCCGGGGAGGGTACCGACTGGTTGGACGAGATCTTCCGTAACGCGCCCATACAAAATTACCAGGTCGGGGTTGCCGGGGGGTCAACAACTACCCGGTACTACTTTTCGGCCAACTACTTCGGTCAGCAGGGCATCATACGCAATTCGTACTTCGAGCGGGGGTCGCTGCGGGCCAACGTAGAAACGGACGTGAGCGACCGGCTGCAAGTAGGCACCAATCTTACCATTAGCCGATCCAGTCGCAATTTCATCAGTTCCGACGACGATGCCGATGAGGTCCTCCAGAATGCCCTGGGGACGCCCCCGGTGATCCCGGTGTTTGACGAGGCCGGAAATTACGCCGGCCCCCCGGAACCGCAGCAGTACTATGGGCGGCAACAAAACGCCGTAGGGCAAGCGGAGCGGCGCGATGATGTTTCCACCAACACGCGTATCCTCGGGAACGTATACGGGGCCTACGATGTCATTCGCGGCCTGACCCTAAAGAGTGACTTTCAGTTCGACTACATCAACAATGATAATGACTTCTTCCAGGTCGACTTTAATGAGGGTAATCGGACGGGCCCGGGCAACCTGCTGCGGCGGAACATCAACCAGACCAACTACTTCAGCTGGGAGAATACCCTGACTTATACACCAAACTTGGGTGGCCAGCATGATTTGACGTTGCTAGGGGGCGTCACCGCTCAGCAGTTCGCCATCGATTTCGTTTCAGCGGGTCGGGACCAGTTTCTGTCGCAAGTAGAAGACAACCGGTATCTCAACGGCGGAACCCTCAATCCCTCGGCGGGGGGCGGGGCCAACGACTGGTCGCTGTTCTCTTACTTGGGACGGGCGAGCTACAGTTTCCGCGACCGCTACCTGCTCACAGCTAGCTTTCGGGCGGATGGTTCCTCGCGGTTCACCAAGGCCAACCGCTGGGGCTACTTTCCCTCTTTTTCTGCCGGTTGGCGGTTAAGTGAGGAGGAATTCCTAGCGGGCTCCGCCATCTTTTCCGATCTCAAGGTCAGGGGGGGATGGGGTCAGCTCGGCAATCAGGACATTGGCTTTTACCCAACCCTCACCCTGTACGGCTTACGGGGAGATGCATTTTACGGCTTTGGCGGAGGGCAGGAGGCCGCTTCCGCCGGCTACGCCGTGGTGACGCGGGGCAATCCCGAGATCGTATGGGAGACCTCCAACCAATCAAATTTTGGCTTTGACGCCAGTCTCTTTGATTACCGGCTACGGCTGACGGTGGACTATTACAATCGTACTACCGCAGATATCCTGCTCCGCACCCCCGTGCCAACCACCGGAGGTATTGCGCCGGCCCCCTTTGTGAATGCGGCTACGGTTGAGAATGATGGCTTCGAATTTTTGATCGGTTACCAGGGTGGAAAGGCGGAGGGCTTGACCTACGATGTGTCACTAAATTTGACCACCATTAACAACGTCGTTACTTCTCTGGGTGACCAGGATCCAGACTTTGGTATTCAAAGTAGTGGGTTCACCCGTACGGAAGTGGGCCGGCAGATCGGTTTCTTTTACGGCTTTGAGGCGGACGGCTTATTTCAATCAGAGGAAGAAATTGCGGCTCTGAACGCGATCGACGGGGACGCTTCCACGCCCTACCAAAACGCGGCTACCGCACCGGGGGACGTCCGGTTCTCCGATACCAACGGCGATGGCGTAGTGAATGCCGATGATCGCACCGCCATCGGTAACCCGATCCCGAACCTCACGTACGGCTTTAATGCCAGTTTAGGTTACGGAAACATCGACTTTTCCCTGTTCCTACAGGGGGTCTCTGGCAACGATATATACAACCAGGGGCGCTCATTTTTCGAACCCAGTAGTTTGGTTGATCGCAACGGCTACGCCACCCTGCTCGACCGTTGGACGCCAACCAACACCGACACGGGTATGCCGAGATTGGTGGCTGGGGACCCAAATAACAACAGCCGCTTTTCCAGCCGTTTTATTGAAGACGGCTCCTATCTGCGCCTACGAAATGTGCAACTAGGCTACCGGCTACCGAATACCCTCCTGGACCGAGTGGGGATCACCAGTCTGCGGATCTACGTTTCCGCACAAAACCTCTTTACCATCACGGGATACCAGGGTTTTGACCCCGAGATCGGCAGGCGACGGGGCAGTGATCAGGCCTATGGCATCGATACCAGCGTTTACCCCCAGGCACGGGTGTTTCTCTTCGGCCTCAACTTATCCCTGTAAACCAAAATCTAAAAAATCATGCAATACTGTACCAAGCAACTCGTGGCCTTGCTACTGCTAACCTTCGCCTTCGTGGGCTGTGGAGATGAATTCTTCGACAAATCACCCAAGGGGCAGCTTTCTTCCGCCTCTTTTTGGTCCTCCGCCGCCGAAGCCGAGCTCGGGCTAAACGCTGTTTACGGCTACCTAAATCAGGGAAATTGGGGGGGATTCGAGCTCAACAACTGGATCTTTGGGGATGTTGCTTCCGACGATTTCGAGAAAGGGGGCGGCAGCGACGGGGATCAGCGTTCCATTTTTGAAATCGAGAATTTCACCTTTTTGTTAGGTAACAGCAAGTTTCAGCAACGGTGGGAAGATTGCTATGAAGTAATTACGCGGGCTAACCTGGTCCTGGGAAATGTACCCGTGATCGATATGAACGAGGAACGTAGAAGTGGCATTGTCGCGGAAGCCCGCTTTCTGCGTGCCTTAGCCTATTTCCAATTACTCAATGTCTTTAAGGATGTCCCGCTCATTACACAACCCCTTGCCGTCAGCGAACTTGCCGTACCCAAAAACCCCCGCGCCGAAGTTTGGGCCTTTATGATGGAGGATCTTAGGCAAGCCGCAAATGTGCTTCCCGTACAGCAGGAGGTAGGCAGAGTCACCCGCGGGGCCGCCTTAGCCTTACTGGCCAAGTGTCACATTCACCGAAGCGAATGGCAGCTGGCATTGGATCCGATCACGGAACTGGAGGCGCTCGGTGTATACGACCTAGACCCTAATTATCAGAATAACTTTACCCTGGCGGGAGAGAACAACGAAGAATCCATCTTTGAGCTGCAGCACTCCGCCAATACTGGGCAGGCAACGGGAGCCATGATCTTTGGTGGCTCAGCTCCCCGTGATGGCACGTGGTGGCCCTTCGGCTGCTGCGGGTTCAACGTGGGTACGGAGGACTTGGTGGCCGAGTTCGAAGTGGGTGACCCCCGACTGGACTTTACCCTCGGTCTGCCCGGCCGGGTCTTCTTCGAAGCGGTATATGCCGACTCTACGCGACTGAATGACGGTACGCTGGTGGCCCGGACGAACTTGCGGCTCTATAACAAGAAAGGCCTCCTGCCCCCTTCCCAAATGGCGGAATACGGTATCCGGGGCTGGCAGGGGGGGAGCCCGCTCAACTATACGCTGATTCGCTACGCCGATGTACTGCTTTGGCAGGCCGAAGCGCTCAACGAACTCGGACGTACCGAAGAGGCGGAGGCGCCGCTGAACCGGGTACGGGCCCGGGCGCGCGATAGCTACGCCGAGAACCCAAACAGTTTCGAAGTGGTCTATAACTCCACCGATGGCAATATTTTAAGGGTTGGAGATTATATTCCGCCGCCCGATGACTTTCTTCCGGACGTTTCCGGCCTGAGCCAGGAGGCCATGCGCGAGGCCATTTACCATGAGCGCCGGGTAGAGCTGGCGGGTGAGGGGCATCGCTTCTTTGACCTGCGTCGGTGGGGTATTCTAGGAGATGAATTGCGGGCCGAGGGTAAGAACTTTGTCGATGGAGTCAATGAGTTTTTCCCTTTGCCGCAGGCGGAATTGGATGTGAATCCGGCGCTGGTGCAGGATCCCGCTTACGATTAACGGTCGTCCCTGGCCGCTCCCCTAGAGCAGAATATCGAGTCGATCCTAGAATTGTTCCTCACGTTCAAAACGCTAAGCCCATCAAAACTCAGTTTGGTTACCCCCCCGTCGTACTCGGTCCCCTAATCTTCCTAGTGGTCACGATGACCGCCTGTGCAAATCTTGGGTCTCCGGTTGGGGGGGCGCATGCGGATGAGGGGCCCAACGATCGGTACCGGGTACCCTACCAACCCATTACCTACGGCCAGCCTACCCCGGCACCCCTGCCGGGCCTGGCAATTGACTACAAATTCGTGGATTGGGATGATGACGGTCGCACTGACCTACTCGCTACCGTCAGGCGTGGAAAAGGTTTGGTCTGGTACCGGAACGTGGGAACTCCCCAGCGGCCTCACTTCCGTTCCTTGGAGGAGAATGAAGTATTGCTACCCGCAGATCAAGTAGGTGATTACTTCGATATCATCGATTATGACGGCGACGGCCAACGCGACCTCGTGGTTTTTGAAGCTCAATCGCAAACCGGACTAGTGGACAACAGTGGAAAGCTGATGTTATACCGCCAAGGTGGCCCAGGTGGTGCCCAGTGGGAAGGTCTTATTGCCCGTAGCCCAACTGGAGATCCTATAACGGCCGCGGCGGAAAGCTGGAGCAGTTACCGGGTGAGTGCAGCGGACTGGGACGGGGATGGCCGGACGGACCTTATCGTCGGCTATGAGGACATTTACGCCCTTGTACCGGATTCCGAAGTGCGAAATAAACGCAATCGCGTTCAGGGATTCAAGCCCATCTCGGCGTACCGCACGCAAGTAGGCAGAATCGGATGGTTTAAAAACCTCAGCCAAACGGGTGGCCCGCCGGTGTTCGCTCCGGAGCAACCCGTGTTTGCCGACGGCGAGGCGATCGCGACGTACATTTTCCCTTACCCGCTCGTTTACGACCTTGACCAGGATGGCCGTATGGATCTCGTGATTGGGAGCCACAATACCGAATTGCAGTTTTACCGCAACACTGCCGCGGAGGGTGAACCGGTGCTCCAATACCAGGGACTATTAGCCGACGAGTCCGGAACCCCACTGCGGACTTTTCTAAGTATCAGGGTGCAGCCCGCCGACCTCAATGGCGACGGTGAGGACGAGTTGATCAGCTCTTCGTATTATGGCAATAATGATCGTTACCTGGTGTACCAGCGCGTGGGAAAGGAAGCACTCCGCTGGCGCTATACCGACTATTTAAAAATCAGCGCAGACAAGAACACACCCGTTTACGGAATGGGCATCTCTACGATCGACCCGATTGATTGGGACGGGGACGGCGATATAGATCTCCTGCTCGGCGCGGAAGGAAGTTTTCCGGCGGTGGTCATAAACTCTGGAACCGAGGCGGACCGAAAGTTCGAAGCAGCTCAACTGTTAAAACAGCCGGACGGTGAACCCCTGGAAACCTTTTCGATCGAGCAGGGAGAAGGTTCGTACTGGGGCCCCCTGGAATGGTATTCCGACCGTATTGCGCCTCGGGGGGTGGACTGGGACGGCGACGGCGTCCTGGATTTGATCAGCGGCTCCATGGGGCGGCGACTCTATTTCTTTAAAGGGCGACGAGTACACGGCGAGCTGCGTTTTGAACCGCCCCGAAACTTCCAATTCGGGGGGGAGGAGCTCGCTTTGCCCGACCGGGTCTTCCCCGGCATTACAGACTGGAATATGGACACCTTACCGGACTTAATGCTCAGTACCGACCCCGGCCACGTGGTCGTTTATCCCGGCAACCGTACCCTGGACCTGGCCCCCCCGGATACACTACGGCACTCCTCCGGAGAGTTCATTATTTTACAAGACTTCTGGGAACGCAAAAAGGGGAATCGCTCCGGATTTACGGTAGCGGACTGGGACGCCGACGGCGACCGTGACTTGATCATCTACCAGTTCCACCGGGGAGTGTTTCTGTTCCGCAATGCCGGCGATGATACCTTTGGGCGGGAAGAATTGTTGGTGCCCCTGTATAGTCACCTTGCAGGGCCGAGCGTATACGACTGGGATGACGACGGCTTCATTGATTTGCTAATCGGGGGCGACGAGCGGCGGATGATTGAGTCCATGCGACCTGCCCATTTGGTCGTTTACCGGGGTCAGGACACGGACCTGCCGCCCACCAGCCAAAAGCGATGAACGTAATCCCTCGATGTATAATACACCCCTCACCCCAGTTAAAATTAATGGTTATGTCTAACGATTCAGAGGTTTCAGTAACAAGCGGACTATCCAGCATGCAACCCATCCAAAAGACATCGATGGCCGATCGGGTAGAGGCAAAGCTGATGGATTTTTTTAAAGAGAGTGACTTAAGTCCGGGGGACCCGGTTCCAAAAGAGATAGAGCTAGCCGCGACGCTGGGAGTAAGCAGGAACGTGCTGAGGGAGGCGCTCAGCCGGTTGCGGATGCTTGGCGTGGTAGATTCGCGGAAGAAACGCGGGATGGTGATGGGGATACCGGACCTGTTCAGCGGATTTCGCCGGCTGCTGCATCCCGACATGCTGGAACTCGAAACAATGGAGGAAATATTCGAGCTGCGCTTGGTCATCGAAGTGGGTATTGCTGACCTCATAATTCTACGGAAATCCGAGCATGATTTGGCCGCGCTGCAGGAAATTGTAGCCAACGAGAAGGGTGCCTCGGACGACCAGCGCATTGAATCCGAAGTGGCCTTCCATAAGGAACTTTACCGTATCGCGGGCAACGAAACGCTGCGAAGGTTTCAAACTCTGCTGCTGCCCCTCTTTCGGTTCGTGGCCAATTTGGAGGCAGTGGAACCCATCGAAACCCAAGCAACGGCTAACCACCAGGATATCATCAACGTGCTCAAGACCGGCACGCCGGAGCAATACCGCTCCGTGATGCGTCAGCACTTAGCCCCTCACTTCAATCGAGTAGCATCATGGCGCAAATCAAACTAATGGCCGCCCCCTTCACCCCGCTCCAAACCAGCGGCGAACTTGCTATCGGCCGAGTGCCGGGGCTAGTGAGTAGGCTCTATGCTTCCGGGGTAGACGGTATTTTTGTCTGCGGGAGTACCGGAGAGGGGCCCTCCCTGACCCGAGAGGAGCGACAAGCATTAGCCGAGGCCTTTGTACGGGCGGCGGCGGGGAAGATGAAGGTATTTGTACACGTAGGCCACAACAGCATCTACGAATCCGCCACCCTGGCCCGCCATGCCGCCGCCATCGGTGCGGATGCCATCTCGGCAACGGTTCCGAGCTACTACCCCATCGTCGACCAGACTGCCCTGTTGGATACCATCAGTTTCGTGGCCGGACAGGTACCTCATTTACCCTTTTATTACTACATCATACCGCGCCTCACGGGCCTGGTCCCCGACATCCACGACTTTATCGAAGGGGCAAAAGAAAGCATCCCAAATTTAGCGGGCATTAAGTATACCAGTCCCCAAATTTACGACTTCCAGCTCTGCCAGCGCCGCTACGGAGATCACCTAGAGCTCTTCTACGGGCAGGATGAGATGATGCTAAGTGCTCTGGCCGTAGGCGCCCGTGGCTTTATCGGTAGTACATATAATTTCGCCGCTCCGAAATATCGTCAACTGTTGGATTGTTTCAGCCGGGGCGATCTGGTCGCTGCGGCCCGGGAACAGGCCGACTTGGTGGAGATGGTCGTGGCGATCAATCAGTACGGCGGTTTACCCGCCCAGAAGGCCATGATGGAAATGGTGGGGCTAGACTGCGGACCGGTGCGCCCTCCGTTGCGCAACCTCACCGGGGCGGAACGGGAAGGGCTAAGGAGCACGCTAAACCGGCTGGGCTTTTTTGACTGGCAAGCCCCCGCCTTCGTAGCAAGCGTTCAGCCGTAACGGTGGAGGCGGTGAACTACAACCCGGGTTTTGGTGGGCTCAATTACACTGTCCTGGGCATCTACCTCTTGGGTTTGGTCGGCATGGGGGTATACTTCTCAAGCCGGGAGGGGACTACGGAGGATTACTTTCGCGCCTCCGGCCGTATTCCCTGGTGGGCTGCCGGCATCAGCATTTTCGGCACCCAGCTCAGCGCCATAACTTTCATGGCCGTACCGGCAAAATCTTACGCAACCGATTGGACTTACTTTTTTCTCAACGTGTCCATCGTGCTAGTTGCCCCCGTTATTACGGCACTTTTTATCCCCCATTACCGGCGCCATAATTTGGTGTCGGCCTATGAGTACCTCGAAACACGGTTCAATTTAACGGTCCGCTTACTCGGAGCCACCATGTTTATTGCCCTGCAGATCGGGCGTATCGGCATCGTGCTGCTCCTGCCTGCACTAGCCCTCACAGTAGTGACGGATATTGAGGTGACCACCTGCATCCTCATCATGGGAAGCCTTAGTATCGTTTATACCGTCCTGGGAGGTATCGAGGCGGTCATCTGGACCGACGTCATGCAGGTAGTTATTCTGCTAGGTGGGGCAGTCGTTTGTTTATTTGCCATTGTTTTCTCTCTGGATGGAAGTGTAGGGGAGTTCTGGGAAGTTGCCACCAGGGGGGATAAATTCCGGGCGTTTGACTTGCGCTGGGACTGGTCGCAGGGCACCCTCTGGGTTATGTTGTTGGGGGGTATCGGCACCAATCTAGTCACCTACGGAGGGGATCAGACGGTCGTGCAGCGCTATCTGACTACTAAAGACGAGGCTAGCGCGCGCAGAAGCGTCTGGACTGGTGCCCTTCTGAGTGTACCAGCAACCGTTATCTTCCTCGGGATGGGCACTGCGCTTTACGTGTTTTACGAAACGCATCCGGAGCAACTGATTCAGAACCTACCAACCGATGCCATCTTTCCTTTCTACATAGCCACCCAATTGCCTCAGGGAATGGCCGGCCTCCTGATTGCAGGAGTTTTCGCAGCCGCGATGTCTAGTCTTGATAGCAGTATGAACTCCGTGGCGACGGTGGTAACCACCGATTTTTACCAAAGATTCCGTACACCCTCCGACCGGGAAAGCCTGCGTATAGCACGCTGGACGACCGCTGTAGTAGGGATAGCGGGTACTGCCTCCGCGCTGGCCATGAGCGCCTGGAACATTCAGTCGCTCTGGGATCAACTCAACACCATCATTGGTCTGTTTGCCGGGGGACTTGGCGGTCTATTTTTAGCCGGAATGCTAACTAAACGCGTGCACAGCACCGGGGCGACCGCGGGCCTGCTAGCGAGTGGCATCGTACTCTGGATCGTCAGTAATTATACTGATCTCTCGTTTTTACTCTACGCTTCGGTAGGCATTGCGGTGTGTTTCTCGGTCGGCTACGTCGTGAGTGTTACAGTGCCATCTCGTGAATAGACCTAAATCATATTAGTTGACCCGGAAGGGGAATTTACGCCTACCGCATGCGGTCACTTTCAGGAGGGGCGCGAAGTATGAATTCTCAAGTAGTTCCGTTCGTCAGGTGAGGCTTGACTTACCCTTCCCAAATCCCCATTACTCCATCCATGCCTACCCGTCGCGACTTTCTTAAAGCTACCACCACCGCCGCCGGTGGATTAGCCACCCTCCCCTTAGCTACGGCAATCCGCCCTACCCCTCACCTCGGTCGGGTATTAAATGCCTACTACCTCAGGGGGCAGATGTATACCATTGTGCCGCGGCAAGTGCGCGAGGACATGAAGTGGATGGCAGACGTGGGCACTACGGCCGTGTCAGTCGGTATACTCGAACAAGACCTCTACGCCGCCGTGGAAAATGTGCGCATCATCGCCGAAGAAGCCGAACGCGTGGGGATGAAACTCTACCTGGTGCCCTCCCGCTGGGGAGGTATGTTTGCCGGTGCGCCGAAGGTGCCGAGTGTATTCTCCGTCACTCATCCAGAAGGCTGGATCCTGAGTTTCGACGGTAAACCCTACTTCACACCGGTGTCCGGTGTCGTAAGTAGCGTACACGACCCGGCATCCTTCGATTTCCTGGTCCGTACGGCCGTAAAAGCGATTGCCCTATGGAAACCTGCCGGTCTCATCTGGGACGAGCCGAAGACATTCGTACCTGACTTCAATCCCCGGGCCATGGCTGCCCTGGGAGTGAACCCTACTAGATCCGACCACTACCGGGCTACCGCAGCTTTTCACGCCAGAGTGTTTACCGCCATCCACCAGCGTTGCCCGGATGTGGAGCAGTGTTACTTTGACCAATCCCATAAATCGAATGAAATCATCCACCTCGGAGCAGAGCTACCTCACCTGGCTTACTTTGGGTGCGACGGTCGTCCCTGGACTGGGGAAGATGGAGGGCGCGCCGAGAACCAGGGGGAGGGCCATCAGAAAGTACTGCTAGGGGCAGGCGATCGCTTCCTGGCGGCGGCCAAGCAAAGGGGAATCCCTTCGCTGTGGCTGATCGAAAACCACAACCTGCTCACGGAAGACATTGCCTTAATGGACCATCGCCTGCCCGAGGTACTCGATCGCCAGGTAGACCACCTTATTTACTACTATTACCCCCGTAACGTCGCCGACCCCGACCGGGCCATGAACGTTCTCCGCCGGCACTTAGTAAATTTTTAGCTCGCGATTGTTTATTCGATACTCCCTTCCCCCCAAAACCAGTCTAGAAGGCGTCCGGCGTTTTCTCTTTCGCCGCCAACAGTGTCTAGCCAGTCTAAGGGCAGGATGTCCGGGGGTAGCTGCCACTGCCAGCCGGGGTGCTCAAATTTAAAGTATGCCATGGTATTGAGCACGGCGGTAGCCTGTGCGGGGGACTCCGTCGAGGCAAGCAACTCCACAAGCACCGGGCGCGGATCCATATTCTTTATAATACCCAAAAATTCAGCGGCCCGCAACCTTACCATCAGGTCATTGCCCTCAGTGAGCATGGCTTGGGCCCTAGGGCCCAGAGCAGCAGCGCGTGCTCCAAAGGAGGAGGCTACGGTCAGCGCCCAGTACCTCACCATCGGATCTGGGGCACCCATCGCGACGTCCAGCTGACCCTCTACATCCGTATAGTCCTGAAGCTGCAAATCGGCGATACGGCGTAAGCGGGCGATCCGCTCCCAGTTTTCACGCCCGTAGGCGACTGGGTCGGCCGTTCCTTGCTCCAGAAAAACGGCCTCAGGAATGAAGCCCAAATCGGGGAGCCCATCGACCTTTTCCGCCAGGGCCTGCCGCAGGGATTGGGCTATCTCGGCGTATTCCGGGCGACTCAGTAAATTTGTCGTTTCAAACGGATCGACTACTACGTCAAATAGCTGCTCCGGCGGCCGGGGACGAAAGAACCGCGATTGCAGGCTATCGAGTGCCCCGGCACGATAAGCGGCCAGCCAGTCGCGGTAGGCCCACATTCGGTAGCGGTAATCATTATACAGGCCATCGGGCAAATAGGGCTGGTAGCTCCGCAAATATTTATACCGACCGACCCGCACGGCGCGCACCAAGTCCGCCTTCGCATCGAAGCGGTCGGCGTAGCTGTACACGGTATCCCGTTGCGTCGCAACCGGCCTTATTTCCGCTCCTAGGAAAGGCCTTCCATCCAGCGTGCCCGGCACGATAATCCCTGCCAGGGCCAAGACGGTAGGTCCGAAGTCCATGAAGCGGGCAAAGGTAGCCGGCCGCGCCCCCCTGGTATAGGGGCTAAGGTGCTGGTAAGCGTCCGGTACGTAAACCACCAGGGGCACATGCAGGCCAGTCTCCTGGAGGTAGCCTTTGCTGCCCGGCAGCACCCCGCCGTGATCCCCGTAGACGAACACGATGGTACTGTCCATTAACCCATCCGCTTCGAGCCGATCCAGTTCGTTACCGATGAGGCTGTCAACCCGGCGGTGGCGGTCGGCGTAGCGGGCCCGGGTGTAGCGGAAGGCCGTATCGTCGGGGTGGCCGGGAAATACTTCCACGCCTGCCCAATCATCGGTCGTCGCTACGGTAAGGGTATCTCCTTCCGGAAAGTGAAGACTCGACTCATGCGTCTCTCCGAGGTTGCGGACGTAGAAAAATGGCTGGCCGGGGGCGCGGGTGCGGTAATCTGCCCGAGGGCTGCTCTCGTCCCAGGTACCGGGGCTCACCGTAATATTGTAATCTTCCTTGGCATTATTAGCCGTGTAGTACCCTGCCGCCCGTAAGTAGGCGGGGAACATCTTAGTCCCCCGCGGCATAGGCACCGCAGTGACCTTGCGGTGGTACTGTGCACCGATACGGGGGGCGTACATACCACTGATCAGCGTACTGCGGGCCACGGAGCAGACCGGCGCCTGACTGTAAGCGTTTTCAAATACTAGCCCCCGGGCGGCCAGCGCTTCCAGGCGCGGCATATTCACTCCCTGTGGTCGGTACAGCCGCAGGTAGTGCATGGAGTTGTCTTCGGTAACGATCCAAACAATATTCGGCGGGCGGGTCGCGGCCTGTGCCCTCCCCCCAGTCGAAGCCAGTAAAGCGAGTAGGATAACCAGTGATACTTCCACCCACTTATTCATTCTCATGGTCTAAAAATTTTACTGCCAAAAGGTTAGGAACCCACAATACTGCATACATCCGTGCGAGCTTTGCCGACGGCGGCGCAATTAAGTTCACTGGCCAGGCGCAATACAACGGTGTACTTAGGAATGGGTCAGCTGATTCCGACACCGCAAGGAGTATTGGTGATATTTTACAACCGAATCAGCCGCAATAAAGGTAAGCCAGTTTTCTTCGTTCGTGCTCTCGCTATGTATCCGACCCCTGCTTGGTCAGGTACGCCCCAAATATTGAAGAGAATGGGTGCTAGAAATTGTAGGAGTCCCGATAAAGTTGGCCAGCAGGATATACTGCAAATTAATCTTTCAGCGGACGGTCTGAGGGCCTCAGCCCAGCCAAGTTGGTAAATCATCCGTCGCCCTCCGGACCCTGCGACAGGGTAGCCGCAATGGGAAGCCACCTCCCGTGGGCTGCGCCATCATTCAGCTGAACGTACCCGACGACGAGCGCCTTCAGTTGATCAGCCAGTCTGGGTTACCTGCTTCATCCGCAGCTCCATCTCAGATCGTTGGCCCAGTAAAGAGTTTACTCGCTACCTAGTGCTTCAGGACCGAAATAAGCTGCACCTTGACTGGCCATCGCGGCGCTGCACTTCCCCGCCAAAAATCCACCGTAGCTACACGGTCTTACGGGTAGGGCACCGTAAGACTTAGTTTGCTGAACTTTTGTCCGCTCGTTCAGCACCACGCTGTCGGCGTCAAGCTATTGCTTAGTTCAATCCTGAAGCACTTGTCTGGTGGTAGCGTGCGAGGTACGTTGGTCGCGAATTTCTTAATACCTTATGGCCATAGTCGCGGTTGAAGTGCCCGAGGTAGGCCAACTGACAATCAAGTCAATAGCTTGCAACGTCGTAATTTATCTACGTTATGAATAACTTTCATTCCACTATCGTTCTGTGCGTATTTTTAGCAGGTTCGCTGAGTTCTGGTGCGGGGCAAGACGTTGACCGCAGTAACCCGGACGAATTCGTTCGGTCGAGCATTCTTTTTGCTATTGCCGACGCTCCCTCCTGGACGCAGTTTAGTGCTTCCGGTTGTGACTGGGTAAAAACGCCGGCATTCGACCGGGTGGCCGTTGAGGGTTTGCTGTGCAACAACGCTGATGTGCCGAACGCCAAGTGTTCGCCCTGGTGCATCTGCATCCTGACTGGACGCAACAGTTGGCAATCGGAAGAGGCCGGGAACCACGTGCCCTACTTCCCCAAGTTTGTCACCTATGCCGAAGGCCTGGACAGCAGCTTTAAAACCGAACCGAGGGAGGAAGCGCTTGTTTGGGTTTTCCGAGCCTGACGAAAACGCCGCTAATTTCGGCCTATTCGAGCCTCCAAAAGGGGAGCCTGGCGGGCTAGGTGACGCTTTTTCAGGTAAAGAGTGGGCGCAAAGGAATAAGTTTGCGGCGGTGAGCGGAATCCTAAACAAGCGCTTAGCAGCCAGCTTTATTCCTTGTTGGCATCAGGGTAGTTTACTTTCCCGCGAGCACACACGCTCACCCAAAACGTAGTCTACACTATGACAAAATTGCTGATCTTAGTTTGCCTCCTATGCCCGCTGGGTATGGTTTGTGCGCAGTCAACCCCGGATACTTTTTATTCGGTTTCCACCAATCAGGAAGTGCTCCTACGCGGTTGGAATACCTGGAATAACCCCAGCGTGCTGTCGCACGTGAAGATGCCCGAAGGACTCAATATCCAGTTGCTGTTTCGAAAGCGGCGGGAGGGGCCATACTGGTTACGGGATAGCTATATATCCAGCCCCAAAGTCAACTTTCCCGAAAAAATCTATCCCGGCCAACATGCCTACGATGGCAGTTATACGCAGGTAGAGATACGCTGGGAGGGTCAGCAAGCCGTAGTCGAAACCGCGGCTGAAGACGGGAACTTTTACCTGCTCTATCGCCCGTTGGAATCGCCGGACCTACCCCACATTCTCGCCGTGGAAACGGGTGTTTTGTGGAACCGCCCCGGATCGGTGAGCAAAAGTGAGGGAGTCATTAGTGCTCGCTTCGCGGACGCTACCTACCGTATATCGACAACGGTGGAGGAGCAAGACTTCCCCCTTCCGCTTAACTCCCCCTACTTTTCCTTCTCTTCCGACCGGGAGGTAGCCGTCTACACCGGAAGCGCTAAAACCACCGGGGAAGTAAACGAGATCATTGAACGAAATAAGCTGGCCTACCGAAGATCGCTCGATCGGTACGGCAATCAGGCGGACGCCTACGAGGCCATGCAATCCGTCATGGCCTGGAACCTGATCTATGATGCTACAAACGCACGCGGCCTGGCCTCCGTGAGCCGAATCTGGAATGAGGCGTGGGGAGGCTACATCATTTTTGACTGGGACACCTACTTCGCTGCGCTCATGGCCTCCGTTGATCATAAGCCACTCGCATACGCTAATGCGATAGCCATCACCGATGCGATTACGCAAGATGGATTCGTGCCCAATCTGGAGGCGACCCACGGGCTTAAGTCATTCGATCGTAGCCAGCCACCGGTCGGTAGTTTAGCCTGTAAATTGATCTACGACCGCTACGGCGAAGCCGGGTTCTTAGCGGCCGTTTACGATAACTTGCTCTCCTGGAACCGCTGGTGGGATCAAAACCGCAATAACGAGGGCTTTCTTTCCTGGGGCTCTGACCCCCACCCCGCCGGCATGAAAGGCCATACCCAACAGGCAGCCAAATGGGAGTCCGGCCTGGATAATTCACCCCTCTTCGACGGGGTCGTATTCAACGCCGATAAGGGAATGCTCGAACTCGCTTCCGTAGGCCTAATGGGCCTATACGTAGCCGACTGCCACTACCTTACGGAGATTGCCGGAGTACTCGGGAAGCAACACGATGCGCAAGAACTACGGCACCGCGGCGAGCGCTACGGCAAAAAGCTACAGGAACTCTGGGACGAGGAGGGCGGCATCTTCCGGGATAAAAATTTAGTGACGGACTCCTTTTCCGCCCATCTGGCCCCCACTAACTTTTACCCCCTGCTCGGCGGGGTAGCCACGGCCGACCAGGCCAGAAGAATGGTCGACGAGCACCTGATGAACCCCGAAGAGTTCTACGGTGAGTGGATGATTCCCTCCATCTCCCGTAACGATTCCGCTTACGCCGACAATACCTACTGGAGAGGGCGTATCTGGGCACCCATGAACTTTCTCGTATACTTAGGCCTACGAAACTATGATCAGCCCGGCGCCCAACGTATGCTGGCAGACAAATCTCGTCAGCTACTGCTCAACGAGTGGGAGAAAAAACGCCGCGTGCACGAAAACTATAACGCCGAGACGGGCGTCGGCGATGACGTGCGCAACAGCGATAGCTTCTATTCGTGGGGTGGACTGCTGGGCCTTATTCCGCTCATAGAAGCAGGCTACTACTTTACCCAAACACCGAAGGACTGATGCCCCACGGCGGGGCCGGTTACGGGCAGAAACAGAACTATCGATGACCTGCTATCTGATGCCCCTGCGGCTGCTCCTGCTCGGTGTTGTACTGATTTCCTGCCAGGGCTCGCCCCCTCCCACCCGGTCTGCTACCTTACCCAATATAATCGTCATTCTAGCCGACGATATGGGATTCTCCGATATTGGCTGCTTTGGCAGTGAGATCAGTACGCCCAACTTAGATCGTTTGGCAGCGGAGGGCACCCGCCTGACTGGATTTCGTAACTACGCCCGCTGCTGTCCTTCCCGTGCCGCTCTCCTCACGGGTCGGTATCCCCATCAGGTAGGAGTGGGGGCAATGACCGATCTTAGTGTAGCGATACCTGAGTACCAAGGATACTTAGCTGAGGGAACCGAAACGGTCGCAGACTTACTCCGCCAGCGGGGGTACGCTACCTACCTATCGGGGAAGTGGCACGTCGGTGAGCAACCCGGCCACTGGCCCTTGGACCACGGCTTCGACCACTGCTTTTCTCTCGTACAGGGGGCGGCAAGCTATTACGACTTCCTTCCCTACCGCAACGAAGACTGGCCGCCCGGTAACCAGTTAACCGTTATCAAGGACAATGAGCCCGTCGACCTGCGCGACTCCAGCTTCTATGCTACTGACCTGTATACGGACGAAGCACTACAGCTACTCACCGCACACGACGCCGACAAACCCTTCTTCCTGTACTTGGCATATACGGCCCCGCACTGGCCCCTACACGCCCCCCCGGAGGATATAGCGCGCTATACGGACACCTATCTGCCCGGCTGGGAAGTGATCAGAAAACAGCGGTATGATCGCTTGCAAGCATTAGGCCTGATCGATACCCTGACCAGGCTTACGGACAAGAATCCCACGGTAAGGAACTGGCAAGAGCTCACAGATGCCCAACAAAAAGAGGAGGCGCAACTGATGGCTGTCTATGCGGCGATGGTAGACCGCCTGGATCAGAATGTCGGCCGACTACTGAGCTTTCTGACGCAGACCAACCAGATGGAAAATACGGTCATTTTTTTCCTGTCCGATAATGGAGCCAGTCCAGCCGGATCCCTGACCGGAGGCAAATACGGGCACTCCCGCTTTGACGCAGGAGCCAAACTGGGCGGTCCAGGTTCCTTCCGGGGATACGGAAAAAACTGGGCCAACGTAAGTAACACCCCGTTCCGAAACTTTAAGGCCGACATCCACGAAGGGGGGATCGCTTCACCCTTCATCGCCTGGTACCCTGGACACTTCTTACCGGGCCATTTAGCGGAAGCCGCTACCCACATCGTAGACCTACTACCCACTATAAGGAACCTGGCCGCAGGTTCGCCCATCGAGCCACCGCCGGATTCTGCATTTGGGCCCGTTGAAGGCAGAAGCCTCTTGCCCCTCCTTCAGAACCAGGTGGCCGCCGAAGACGCCCGCCCCCTCTACTTTGAACACATGGGTAATTGTGGCCTAATCGAGGGAGTCTGGAAACTAGTCCGCTTCCGCAATCAACCCTGGGAATTATACCGGCTCTCCACTGATCGCAGCGAAACAGAAAATCTGGCACTGCGCTATCCTACCCGCCTTCACCAAATGCAACTACGGTACGCAGCCTGGGCGAAGAAGAATAGGGTACTTCCGTGGGATCAGGTTGAGGCGGCAATCCCCTACGTCTATTAGCCTTCGAAACGCTGGCTGTGGGGTGGCTTACACTACGTGACATCCGGGCGTGGCCGCGGGTGCAACGCTTTGCGGGACTGCAATTGCACGGCCGCCCCCACCCTCCTCAGCTGGGAGATACATGTAGTCGTAAGCATATCTGAATTAAACTATCAAATAAGCCAGTAAAAATTTTAAGAAAATGCTGGAGTAGTAAAGCATTCGTGTCTTCAACTTGTCTGCTCTCGTTCCGTCGCGGAGGCCCGAGTTTGCGACGCGAGCAAGCCGTAGTCTCACGAGTCAGCTGGGCCCTTACTGCGCGACCGGGAGGACTAAACCAGCGATAGCATCGTCCCTCTCGGTTTGTTAGCACGACCGGCTGTAGGCGCTCACGTGATGGGTCAGCATAAAGCTTTCGGTTTCGATCTTACTGGTGTCGCCCGCTCCCTCTATCTCTTCCGGAGCGATGTGCACGTGGCTAGTAGTGCAGGAGCGGACCCCGCCGTACCTGCCCGCGCTGCTTTCAATCCGGTGCGTACGGGCAGACTCCAAAGCGGAACACGTGTGCGCCGCACAACCCACTATTTGGCCGCCGTGGGTGGACCATTTAGCAGTAGGGTGAGGGCACGGGACTGCATCACCTCCAAATCCATTACTGCATTCGGGCTGTTCTGCGCTGGCGCCTCATTGAGCAGCTCGTCGATGCGCCGCCTTGCGCACATCTCTGGGACGCAGCAGCATAGTGACCGGGGCGTACTGATCGTCCAACGTTTAAATACCGTCCCGTAGGCGAGCGGCGGCAAGCAGGTCGTGTATTTCGCTGTTACTGACGGTACGCTTTTACGCCAGTGTAAATATTCGTTCCATCTCCACCCACTTTTCCTCCTCCGGTGCGAAGGGCAGGCGTTGTTGGAAGGTGTCCATCAGTTTTTCCCAGGCTTGTACCTTAGGATTGGCGGCGTCGGCTGCTGCCTTCTGCTGGGGGTCGTACGCGTCCGTAGTCTCCATGATCATCACGAGGCGATTGCCAACCTGGAAGATCTCCAGGTTCGTAATCCCCGATGCGCGGATACTATCGGTGATCTCGGGCCAGGCATTCCCGGGGGCGTGGTAGTGGCGGTACCGTTCGATCAGGGCGGGATCGTCCTTGAGGTCGCAGAGCAGGAGATGGCGCTTAGACATAATTTGGACCGTCTTTAGGAGCCGTCTCGCTTACCCCATGATGGGAGATGCGGAGGCCATAAACACCCACGACTACGAAGCAGCAGAACGGCAGGATGAAGGAGAAATTAACTTCCGGTACGCCTAGAATCAGGGTGTCGGTGTAGCCCCCGCCCCCAATATCCAGTATTTTCCCCTGCAGCACCGGCATGAGGGCCCCACCCACGATGGCCATGACCAAAAAGGCCGCACCAAACTTGGCATCCTCCCCTTGCCCCTCCAGGGCAATCCCGTAGATCGTCGGAAACATGATCGACATAAATAAGGAAATACCCACCAGGCAGTACAGGCCCACCAGCCCCTGAATAAAAATGGTGCCGAGGCTCAGCGTTCCCGCACCGACCGCGAATAGGAACAGCAGCCTGCCCCCCGTGAAGTACCGCAGCAGGAAGGTCCCGACCCAGCGGCCAATCAGGAAGATGACTAGGGCAGCCACGGCGTAGTACACCGCTTCCGCATTGGGGATGCCGAGGGATTCGGCGTACTGATAGACGTACGTCCAGCACATGATCTGCCCCCCCACGTAGAAGGCCTGCGCGATCACGCCGCCCACGAAGCGGGACTGCGACCATAAACGACCTAGGGCCGCGCCAATACCCAGCCCGTCGTCCGTTTCCTGCTTTTCCGGCATTTTGGTGAACACGAATAAGAGTAGCATCCCCAGTACGGCAAGGCCGAGTATGACGTAGGGGTTACGGATCGTGGCCAAGTCTTCCGTGCGTATGCCCGCCTTTTCGGATGCATCCAGGGCGGCGTAGGCCCGAGCGCCCAGGGTAGACGCCTGCTGCCCTAGGCGCTCCGTGGCGGGCAGGGCCGCGTAAGCAGTCCGGCCGATTTCTTCAACCCGCAAATTGGCCAGGATAAACTGTTGGGCGACCAGCAGTCCTCCCAGGGCCCCAATGGGGTTAAATGCCTGAGCTAGATTCAGCCGCCGGGTTGCCGTGGCTTCGGGGCCCAGCGTCATCACGTACGGACTAGCCGTAGTTTCCAGAAAGGCCAAGCCACAGGTGATGATAAAGTAGGACAGTAGAAAGAAGGAGAAACTCTCGGCGCTGGCGGCCGGATAAAACAACAGGGCCCCGACGGCGTAGAGGCCCAGGCCCAGGATAATCGATTTCTTGTAGGAGTACTTTTTGGCATAGATTGCCGCGGGCAGCGCCATACAGAAATAGCCGATGTAAAAAGCGAACTGTACGTAGGAGGCCCGGGTATTATCCAACTCCAGCACCTTTTTGAAGGCGGACACCATGGGGTTGGTGATGTCATTGGCGAACCCCCAGAGCGCAAAGAGGGAGGTAACGATCAGGAAGGGCAGCAGGTGCTTCCGTGGCACTAGGGGTCCGGTAGTATCCATAAATGGGCCTAGGTTAAGGTTGCGAGCGCGCGATCGAGGTGTACGTAGCCCCCGTCGACAAAGACGTGCTGACCGGTCGTGTGGGCCGAGCGCTCGGAGATTAGGAAGAGGGCGGTATCGGCGATTTCTTCGGGGGTGGTCATGCGGTTACCGAAGGGGATTTTGCTGACAATGCCCGCAAGTTTCTCCGACCCGTCGGAGAGGGTATTGATCCAGGTCCCGTAGGCAGGTGTCCAGCTTTCCGCGATGATAATGGCGTTGCTGCGGACCTGGTGACCCAGCAGGTCCACGGCCCACTCGCGCGTCAGGGCCAGTACGCCCCCCTTTGCCGCGGCGTAGCCGGAGGTGCCCCCCTGGCCGGTGTAGCCAACCTTCGATCCGATATTGAGAATGTTTCCGTGGCTCTGCTTAAGCAGCGGTAAACAGTGCTTGGCCAGTAAAAAGTAGCTGACCAGATTTAGCTTGAGGCTGTGCATGAAGTCTTCGTAGCTGCCCTCCAGCCCGACGCCGTCGTTGACGCCCACATTATTGATCAGCACATCAATACGTCCAAAGCGTTCGGTGATGGCCGCTACGGCGGCGGCGATCTGGTCTGGTTCGGTGACGTCCGTCTGGAAGAAGCCGGCATCGGTACCGGCCTCCTGCAGCGCCTCCACGTAGGCGAACCCCCGCGCGTTGCGGTCTACGAGGGCCGGTATGGCGCCTTCCCGCGCCAGGGCCCGGGTCATCACCTCCCCGATGCTGCCGCGCTCACCCGCCCCACCGGAGATGACGACGACCTTATCCTTTAATTTCAAATCCATCTATACGTTTTTTTGGAAGATTAAATTCCGTTCACCTGCGGCCGCACGTTAGCAATTTAGCACTTTATGGCAGGGGCCGCGCCTGATTGGCCTTTCACCTTTATCGCTCGCAGGCCCGTTACCGCCACCGGTTATGGCAAGTATTCCTCCAAAGCTACCACTACCCTATTGGTTAACTCGGGCACATCGTTCAAGTCCCGGCCCCACCAATCGACTTGGGAAAGTACGTGCGCGACAAGGGCTCGCAGCACTTGCTTCCCTTCCCCAAACTGCTGCCACTCCTGCTTAAAAAAATTGGTGCGATCCGCCGCATCCCGGAGGGGGATGGACTGCCCGTTGCGATCCCCCCGGTAAAAGCGGATGAGGGCAGCTAGTGCCCGCACGATGCCCTCCGGCAGCTTCCCCGTTTTTCGCTGGTAGTCCAACAACGACGGGAGCAGCCGCGTCCGGAACTTGGTTGTTGAATTCAGCGAGATGTCCAGCAGTCGGTGGTGAATACTCGGGTTGCGGAAGCGGTCCAGCACCTCGGCGGCAAAGCGGTTCAGCGCCGCTTCCGGATAGTCCAGGGAAGGAATGATCTCGTGGTACAGGACTTGCTCCAGGTAGGCGCTCATCCGGGCGTCGTCCATTACCTGACCGACCGTATCCAGTCCGGCCAGGTAGCCGGTGGGTACGATGCTCGTGTGGGCCCCGTTGAGCAGTCGCACCTTAATTTCCCGAAAAGCGGAGAGGTGTTTGGTGAAGGTGACGTTCAGCTTAGTGGCGGCGAAGGGGAGCTCATCGGCCACGAGGTCCGGCGCAGAGATCACCCAGCTGTGGTAGTACTCCCCGGCGACGAGCAACGGATCGGCGTGCCCGGTCTCCGCGGCAATCTCCGCCGCCCGATCCGCCGGGTAGCCGGAAACAATGCGGTCGACCAGGGTACTGCAGAAGTAGTTTTCCTCGGCGATCCACTGCTGAAATTCCGGGGATAACTTCCAGTGGTCGGCGTACCGCAGCACGCACTCCCGCAGGGCGTCGCCATTGTCCTCGATAAGCTCCAGGGGAAGCACGATACACCCGCGTCCCCGCCCGTCTGCCCCCCCCGCCGTGCAGTGGGTAAAGCGATGGTGGAGCCACAGGCACAGCTTGGCCGGAAACTCCGTTGGCATACCCCGCTCCGGCAAGGGCTCCTCCCGAAACCGGATGCCGGCCTCGGTGGTATTGGAAATCACGAAACGCAGTTCGGGTACTTCGGCGGTGGCGAGAAAGTCCGCCCGCTGCGTGTAGGGCTGGATCACTCGCTGCACGCACGTCACCACGCGGCGGTCGTACACCCGGCGGCCCTGGCGAATGCCGTCGAGCACGACCGTAAACAGGCCCTCCTGCGCGCGGAGGTCGCCATAGTCCCCCCGCTCGGTGGGTTTGACGATGGCCACCCCCCCGTTGAAGTCGGTCTGCTCATTGAGCACGTCGATCATCCAGTCGGCAAAGGCACGCAGGAAGTTTCCGCCGCCAAATTGGAGGACGCGCAGGGGGCGGTCAACGCGGGTAATATGTGCTGAATCCATCATAAGCCGTTAAAGAGACACCCCGCGCTTCCAGGGAATAAAATCATCCTGCCCCAGCCGTTGGGCAGCCGTCATCGAAGTACCAGAAGCCACCCTGATCAGGAGCTCTAGGAGCGCCTCGCCCCGCTCCTGGATGGATTGCTCACCGGTAATGACCGGCCCGGCGTCGAAGTCGATAATATCGGACATCCGCTCCGTCAGCGCGGTGTTGCTGGCCACCTTGACGACGGGCACGATGGGATTGCCCGTGGGCGTACCCAACCCGGTGGTAAATACGATCACATTGCAGCCCGAGCCGGCTAGTCCCGTCGTGCTTTCCACATCGTTGCCGGGCGTGCAGAGCAGGCTCAACCCGGCCCGCTTGACGGGTTCGGCGTAGTCCAGGACGTCGGTTACGGGACTGGTGCCACCCTTCTTCGCCGCGCCCGCCGATTTGATGGCGTCAGTGATGAGGCCGTCGCGGATATTGCCGGGCGAAGGATTGTTCTTAAAACCGGAACCGACCGCTTCCGCCGCCGCCGAGTAGGCCCGCATCAGGAAGGCGAAGCGGTCGGCCAGATCGGGCGTGGCGCAGCGGTCGATCAGTTGCTGCTCCACGCCGTTGAGCTCGGGAAATTCCGCCAGGACGGTTTTCGCCTTCAGAGCGACCAGGAGGTCGGAGACGTGGCCGAGCACGGGGTTGGCCGAGAGCCCCGAAAAGCCATCGGAGCCGCCGCACTCCAGGCCCAGGGTGAGCGCGGAGAGGGGGGCGGGCGCGCGGGTGCAGTGGTTCGCCTGCATGAGCCCGGTGAAGGTCAACTTGACGGCTTCGGCCACGAAGGCGCGCTCGCTGCCGCTCGCCTGCTGTTCGAGGTAGTACACGGGTTTGCTAGCGGCCGCTCCGCGCGTAGCTAGGGCCGTCTTCAGGATCGGGATCTGGGCGTTTTGACACCCCAGGCTCAGTACCGTAGCGCCGGCCACGTTGGGGTGACCGATGTAGCCCGCCAGCAGTTGACACAGCACCTCCGAATCCTGCCGGATGCCGCCGCAGCCGCCCTGGTGGGTCAGAAATTTGATGCCGTCTACGTTCGGGAACACCCGCTCGGGCCGCTCACTAGCCGCTGGGTGCAGGGGATCGAGCTGGAGGATCGCTTCCTGATCGGCCCCCTGGCGGTAAGCATTTACCAGGGCATGTACGTCCACGGCTACTTCCGACTTTCGCCCGTAGCCGAGGGGACCGAGCATCGCTTCCCGGATCACGTCCACATTCCGGTTCTCACAAAAAACTAGGGGGATCACCAACCAGTAATTCGCCGTCCCTACCCCACCATCGGCCCGGTGGAAGCCCTCGAAGTGCCGCGACTTCCACCTACTCACATCGGGCGCCTCCCAGCGGTAGGCTCCGGCGCGGGCGACGTAGGACTGGGCGGCGTGCACGACGTTGCCGGTATGGATGAGTCCACCGGCCGGCAAGTCAGTCAGGGTCTCCCCCACCAGTACGCCATACATGATGAGGGGGGCTCCCTGGGGCAGGGGGCGGTCCGTAAATTTGTGTTTGGCCCGGATCCTCTCGGTAAGCGGGAAGGGGGTATCCATCAGGGCAATCTTCCGGCCGGCGGGGAGGTCCCGTAGGGCGACCAGGAGATTATCGGCGGGGTCGAGTCTGAGCCAATCTTGTTGCATGATATCTCAATTTTAGTGGCCTAGCGCGGTGTCTTCGCTCCGCGGTGAGCTCCAGCCGGACAATGTAGCTATACCCCATAAAAATGTGCCCCGTTGTCGCCGAATAAAGCTTCCCTTTCCGTCTGCCCGTAGTCCTGCAGTGCCGTCTCCAGTAGTCTCAGTGCCTGACCGTAGTCGCCCGCGACCAGGCACACCGGCCAGTCGGATCCAAACATACATCGTTGGGGACCGAACACATCCAGGGCGTGCCGGAGGTAAGGGAGCAACCCTTCAACGGTCCACTGCCGGTAGTCGGCCTCCGTGATGAGGCCGGAGAGCTTGCAGTACACATTAGGCAAACGCGCAATGGCGGCCAAGCCGGCGGCCCACCCGGTAAAGTAGCCGGCCTTCGCGTAGGGCTTGGCCAGGTGATCGAGGACAAATTTTTGGTCCGGAAATAGCTTCACCAGTTCCAGGGCGGCGACGAGTTGGTGGGGGAAGATGAGGATATCGTAGGTGTAGCCCCGCTGTCCAAGTTGGTCGATCCCGCGGAGAAACTCAGGCCGCAGCATAAACAAGGGATCGGCCTCCCCCTGGACGAAGTGCCGAAAGCCCTTCAGCTGCTTGCGCTCGGCGTAGCGGTCGAGGTGATTTTCCAGGTCAGCGGCCCGTAGGTCGACCCAGCCGACGATGCCCCGTATCCAGTCGTGGCCATCGGCTAAATCGAGCAGGAAGTCAGTTTCGGACAGCGTTTGGTCCGCCTGTACGGCGATGCAACCGTCCACTCCGTGCTGCGCCAGCAGGGGTTGCAGATCGTCGGGCAAAAAGTCGCGGCGGATGGCGGACATGCTGTCGTCGATCCAATCGTGTTTGGGAAGTGCGTATCGCCAGAAATGCTGGTGGCTGTCGAGGACCATGTGCGCTTACTTGGGTCGTCCCAAGGTAGCTGTTTGCGGTTGGCTACAAAGGGGGATCGGCGGGTTCGGGCTTTTCGAACAAGCTCTAAGTACTTCACCTACCGTTTCAGTACGGCGTCACCGCGTGGGAGCTGTCGACGTAGACCAAGCCATCGAACGTCCGGCCCAGATCCGCGGGGAAGAACTGCTTAGGGGTAGCGATTGCGCCGATCGAACGCATCCTCCGCCGGACCTGGTTGCGCGAATCCGGGCGCAGGGGTCGAAGGTCCAGGAAAAAGGCCGGCGGACCGCTTTGCTGCAGGTGGTACTCCCAGCTTTCCGGGGGTGCGGGCTTAAGTTCGTCCGCCAGAATCGTGCGGGTCCAAATATCCATGGCCAGGTAGCTCCCCCGCCCGGTAGTCATTCCGATGATAACCAGCTCTTTCCCGTAGGGTCCTTGGCGCAACCAGTCGCCCATAGCCCCCTCGGTCCGTTGCACGTGGCCGTTATGCGCCCAGATCACCACCCGTTCGTTCTCCGCCCGTTCCGTTAGCCACGCGGCGTGCTCGGCCATGCGCTCATCCCGGTAGCTCCGTGCGGGCTTGGCGTACTTGAGCGTCAGGGCCTGCAGGGCCACCTGCGCGTAGCGCTGCATTCGATCCGCGGGGGCACCAGATCCAGCTCCCGCAACGTGTGCCGGGAGCCGTTTGGCCCACGTGATGGATTGTATGGGGTGTTTCACGTGCACCCCGAGGCTGTCTAGGGTGGCCAGTAGCGGAAGATCCGCTGTCTCCCGGGCGTAGCGCATTAATTCCTCGAGCGCCACCGGGGCGTGCTGCATATCCACGCCCCGAATCTCGATGGGCCGCTCGCGTGCCCGGTTATAGTCCTGCACCCACCGGAGAAAGTCGGCAAATTCCTCGGTGCGGTACATCCAGAAGTGCAGGCCGTCGATGAGCTCCCGTAATGACTCTGGGTCAGTAGCAGAGGCCAGCTGCTGGTTGAGCAGGTCCGCTTCCGGCAGATTGGCTTCGAGCGCTACCGTGCGAAAGCCCATCTCCTCCACTAGGTAGCGCGTGATGGCCCACCGTTGCTCCGCGAATTCCCGGGTGCCGTGGGTCCCCTCCCCGAGCAGCACGATCTTGGCGTCCCCGACGGCGAAGCGGAGCCAATCGTAGCCGGCAGCCGGGGCATCTGGGTCCCCAGTGGGCAGGGGGATCAGCGCGTCCTGTAGTTGGGCGGTGAACGCGGGTGTAAGGGGCGGGACGGACCGGGCGACGGCCTCCGGATAGCCGCCGCCGTCGATCTGGAGCGCAAAGTCGTCCACGGCCAGCGTGCCGGCCCCGCTTGCCCAGAACCCGAACTCCAGGATGTAGTCGGTCAGTTCGTCCTTGGTAAAGGTCAACGTGTGCGATTGCCAGCCGGTGGACGGGGGTTGGGCGGACAGCGTATCAAAAACGGGCGCTCCCTCCCTCTCCCTGGTGATCAGGCGGGAATAGAAACCGCACAAAGGCGTTTGATCCCCCACTACCTTGAGCTTTACGGAAAGCGTCAGGCTATCGTTCACTACGTCGGTCAGGACGGAGTTAAAACACAGGTTCAAGCCTCCATCACCGGAAGATTCGGAGGCCGGGCGGAGCGCTCGCGTCCCGGAATGGACGCAGGCGGCGTCCGTGGTAGCGCTACGGTTCTGGCTTGACCGATCAAAAACCACGCCGCCGGGCGGCCGGCGGCGGTGGTGTCTTCGAAGCCCAGGTTAAGCCCGGTGGGGTCGGGGGAATGGGTGACCAGCGGGCGGGTGGACTGGCAGGCGGGCAGGACCAGGAGCGCCAAGCAGCAGATTGCTAGCGGCGTCCAGGTCGCTTTCTGGATTTTGTTTCTTTTTTGCATGGGGAGAGAAAATAAGCCGAACCGGTATGGGGGAACGCTATGCCATGGGCTCAGCATTTGCCGGAGGGGCGTACGGAGAATTGAGCGGAGAGGCAGCTGGCAAGAAAGGGATATGGCAACCCCGAACAACGTCAGCGTAGCAAAAAGCGGACACCTCCGTTCAGACTGATCAGGGAGGTACTGAGTTCGTCGTAGGATTCAATTACCCGACGGAACTCCGGGCCGAATTCCAGTGCGATCCGGTCCCGGATCCAGTACTGCCCGCCGCCGCCGCCGGCCAGCTGAACGGAATACCGGTAGCTGTCCCTACCATTTCTATCCGGTGACGTATCAAAATTAGCTGCATACGTGGCCCGGCTTTCCATGAACCACACCAGGCGCCGGCCGGAGCTGAGGTAGTAGCGAGCACCCGTCGTAACGGAGGGAGATACCCCCGAAATAATGAAATCATTCTGGGATGTACCAAGGTTGCCGTAGGTCGCCGAAAAGGCTAGTCCGCCAATCGCCGCCAACCGGTTGGATAGAAAATAATGTGCGCTGAGGCTAAATCCACCGAACACGATCTTCGCGTCACGCCGCAGGTTGAAGGAAGCCTGCTGCCCCCCGACCATTAGACTCCCCTTCCCAAAAGTAGCCACGGGGGTAGACTCCGAACGCGTGTTGCGCCCTAACACCAGCTCCATGCGGGTGCCCAGCGATACGGTATTCCACCCCTCCTGCAAGTGGTAGCTCAGGTCGGGTCCGATGCGCAGGCCGGGGGCCAGGGGAAGCTGTAGCCCGGCAGTGAGCCGAAGTGCCTCGCCGGCGAAGAGTTCTCCGCCCGAAAGCGCAACGCCCGTTGACGCTTCAATGAATACCCCCAGCCGCGCGCGGTTAACGGGATAGTAACGCACGAAGGGGCTGAGTCCGATGTCTGCGAAGCCCTCACCGGAGAAGCGATAAAGCGAGGCATAAAGCTGCCCCCCCACCACCAGGCGGTTGGTAAGGGCGATGCCGTAGGTCGGATACACGGCAAGCTCGGTATAGTCGCCGGATGATTGGTGGTACAGCGTAGCCAGGTTATCGGAGACGACCGAATTATCGTACTCCAGTCGCAGCAGACGGTCCCCCCGCTGAATTTGCGCCAGCAGAGAACAGGAGGTGGCAAGGAGTAGGCAGGTGAGGAGCGTCCGCATATAGCTCGTAATCAAGTTGTTGATCTTCCCGTTAGACAGTTGGCCGAACCGGGCTTTTGCCCCCGGCCCCTAGGGGGGAGGAAGCCCTCCCCCACGCTAATTGCTAACGGAAAGATAAAGCTTAGACTACGTTACACTTCATAAAAAGTTAGCCTGCAGCGAGCAGGTTTTTACTTTGCCTGCACAGACAAACATTCCGGCACTCACTGGGGGCGACTGACTTGGCGGTACTCCCTCATACCAACGGCTACGCGCCGCGCCTAGCGATGCGCCGGCGTGGGCGGGTAGCCGATTTCGATGGCACGCGAGCGCCTAAGGCAATCAGGTTAATGCGCCGGGGGAGGTCCACCGCCCCGGCCACCGTTCCCCGTGCCTTGGTATACCTTGGAGGAGGTTAAGCTTAGATGGGGTAAGTAGGCAGACTATTATCGTAAAACTGCACCTCGACCACCTACAAGTATCCCAACCATAAGTATTCCCGGCAGCAAACTAATCGACCAACTACAGGGCCTGCGGGGCGGTGCGGCTTACTGCCGGGGGTAGCTCGGCGGGGGCCAACTCCCCATCGGAGTACAGGGACTGGGGCCGCTCACCTTCCCCCTCAATGAGATACAGATACTGGTAAGGGTCGCGCAACGCTGATCGACCAGACCGTACGCAACACCTGCGAGATCGATGCCAGCCAGCTTATGCTCTCCGATTCCGAGTATGTTCGGTACGCTGCTGATCGGACTACCGAGTGCCCACGAGGGCGGCGCCATCCGCATTGATCCCGGGGAGGGGGAGCGCGTCGTGGTGGACTTTGCCGACAGCTACGCAGCCAGACTTTCCCGCCGTGGCCTTCCTGGCCGACCGGAAGCACGCTCGCCGAGATCGGGGAAGTTGATGGACCAGTGGTCCTGGCCCTCGACCACCTGTACACCGACTCCAACTTTTCCTCCGCTCAGCTGAAGGGCAACGACCGGGTACGCGTGGCGACCCTGCGGCGGGCGGCCACCTTGGCGGGGATGGAAATCCGTGTTGGACTCATTGAAGAGACGGTCTCGGCTGAATGGCTCAATGGCGATGCGATCGGTCAGAGGTACGGGTCCGGATACTACGGGAGCTACGCGAAGGACGAAGAAGGAGACCCGGAGCACTTCGACGAAATAGAGGTAGGGGACCCCCTGGTCGAGGAGCTGAATATGGGCGACTGGCTGGACGAGGACGGTCCGCAGCTGGGGTCACTCCAGCTACGGCACACAGAGATCCTCACCGGCCCCGGGCAGCAGCGGGGAGAGCCCATCGAATGGTCGGTGGAAGGGTACATGGGCAACTGGGGCATGACGGCCGACTACGTATACCGCCACGCGGGGGTAGTGATCTGGCACCCGTCCGCTACCCCACCGCTGCTGGAACGGCTGCCCCTGGACGGCCGCG
The DNA here is from genome assembly GCA_963710195.1 of Lewinellaceae bacterium. Classification (GTDB taxonomy): domain Bacteria; phylum Bacteroidota; class Bacteroidia; order Chitinophagales; family Saprospiraceae; genus Neolewinella. The sequence goes on along the minus strand of CAVPZF010000007.1, from coordinate 650,408 downwards.
TCAGTTGGACCGTGAACTGGAGCCACCAACTGGCCTCCTCGCCCGAAGACGATGGCCTACGGCAACGTATCGAAGTGCTGCAGTCGACCGTAGAAAAGGCACTAAGCGCCACCTATACCCTACCCAGTGACACGGCAGCCATCGCAGAGCTACTCGCCATACTCGGGCGATACAGCAGTCCGCCGACCGAACTATTCCGTCGGTGGGAGCCCATTCTCGAGCGGCTGATTACCGGGGTGCCGCCCGGGCTGTGGGGGCCACAGGCGACGACCTTCGGATGGGAGGCCGTCGATCGCGTATTCCGTTCCGTCGGTGTCAGGGAACCGAGATGGCATGGGGCAGAGGACATGACCCGCCTGAGTAAACTGATCGAATCCACCCGAATTCTGGCCGAAGGTCAGGACGAGGGGCATCACCGCTTGGCACAAGGTCACCTGCACCGGCTTCCGGACTATCTCCAAGTGCAATTTCCCCAGGGTAAGGTAGCGCGTGAGGTGCTCGCCGGTCTGCTGATTCTGACCCGACGGATGGCGCCGGAACAAAAGTGGTTACGACGCGTAGGGGACTACCTCTTGCGGCCAATCGATGATGCCACCTATTTCCTCCATTCACTGGGCGAGGAGCTCATCCACAATACATGCCCAAGCAACCCGCTTTACGCACAGTTCTACCAAGCCACGCTTAACCGCCTGCGGCAGCGCCTACAGCACGGACCGCAACCGTTCGCCGACTACGCTCGGGCACGGTCCCAAGCGATCTCCGCCTCGGTAGACGCGCTGCTCGACACCTGGGAAGCGCAACTCGACCGCCGCTACCAATCCGGAACGAATGCCGGATACATCCCCGATCTTTACCCCACCCTGGATCACTTGAGTCAAAATGGTTTTGCTGCCGTGGAGGCGGAGATGGAGTAAGCCTCCTCGCCCGGCTCCGACCGAAGCTGGTTTACCCACAGGAAAAAGCCGCTTCACAGCGCTACAGCCAGACTCCCTTCTTGCCCTTACCTTGGTGTGCTTACCTTTAAAAAGAACTGAAAAGCGCACCCATGCCCGTATATCTCCCCACGATGCTCTTGTTTCTGGTCCTGCTATTCGGTTCCTGCGAATCGGCAACCCCTCCTGCGCGGAGTACGGAAATCAAATCCAGTGAGGGTGTGGTTGCTGTGCCGGATGCTCCATCTAAACACCTCCGCCCCTTCCAGGATAGCCTACCCACGGTGGGCATCCTCATGTACCCGGGCGTCCTGCAGAGTGAAGTCGTGGCCGCCTCCGACGTATTCGGTAAGCTCACCGAGGGCGGCGACCAACTCTTCAACGTGATCACCATCGCCGAAACCCCCGCGGCCATCACCACGGAGGAGGGACTACACCTCGTCCCCGACTATACCTTCGATGATGCCCCCACCCTGACCGCCTTGTTCGTGCCCAGCGCCTACGATATGTACGAACAGGTTAATAATCCAGCGATCATTCAGTTCATCCGGGACCGGAACGAGGAGAGCATCTATACGGTGAGTAACTGTGCCGGCGCCCAGCTGATCGGGGCCTCGGGCATCGCCGACGGCCGCAAAATCGTCACCTGGATCGGCGGGGGCCAGCAGCTGCAACTAGATTACCCCGCGCTGAGGGTGCAGGACGACAGCGTGATCACCTACGTGGAGGATGGAAAATTCAGCTCCTCCAACGGGAACCTGGCGAGCTACATCTCGGCCCTCCACCTGCTGGAAAAGATGAGCAGCCCCGCCCACCGCGCCTTCGTTATCTCCTACCTCTACCTGGAGCGTCTGCAGGACTACCACTGGCCGACCAACGCATCCGGCACACCATTAACCGATTAAACCACCCGACTTAGGCTTTACTCCAGGCGCGGAACGCGGGATACGGAGCAGTCCCTGCGGACTCCCCGACCACCCCGCAGTACCCGCAGCCAAAAAAGTTTACCCACGCTGGCAACTATCCAAGCCCTAACGTCATTAGGTATAGACCTAATAACAACAGGTATGGATACCGTGATCTCCCCGCTCCGCCGTGGGCGCCGCCGCTGGCTGCTACTAACTGCCGGACTCCTGGGTCTGGCCTTACTCGTCGGCCTGGCCCAGAGCCGCCCCGCTACCCTACGCCTCGACGCCCGCGAGCTCACGATCGCGACCGTCACCCAGGACCGCTTCTATGAGTACATCAGCCTCGATGGCCAGCTGGAGCCCGCCACCACCTACGTGATCGACAGCAAGATCGCGGGCAACGTGGAGCAAGTCTTCGTCTCCTCCGGGCAGGACGTCCGCCGGGGCGATACCCTGCTGCGCATCGCCAACGCCGACCTGGAGCTGGAGGTAATGCAGCGCGAGAGCCAACTGCTGGAGCAACTCAACGCCCAACGCCAGACCCGGCTGCTGCTCGACCAGAACGACTTCACCCGCCGCGACCAGCTCACCGCGGTCACCTACCAACTCGCCCTGCAGGAACGGCAGTACCTCCGCGACCGCCAACTGCTGAACGAGGGGGTCATTGCCGCTAGCCAGTACGAACCCACCGCCAACCAGTACCGCTACTACCAGCGCCGCCGGGAACTGCTGGCCGAGGCCTTCCGCACCGACAGCCTGGCCCGCCGCAACCAACTGGCCCAGCTCGCCACCTTCGAAACCCGCATCCTGACCAACCTAACCGAGGTCCGCGCCATCCTCGACCGGCTGTACTTGCTGGCCGCTACGGACGGTCGGCTGAGTGACTTCACCGTCCGCCCCGGGCAGGCCGTGGCCGGTGGACAGCGGCTCGGTGAGATCTACCGGCTGGAAGATCCGCTCCTCGTCGCCGAAGTAGATGAGTTCTACCTGGATAAAGTGACCGTCGGCCAGGCGGGGGTGGTCAGTGGCCGGGGCGACACCCTGCGGCTGGCGGTGGCCAAGATCTACCCTACCGTGCGCGAGGGCCGCTTCCGCATCGACGGCCGGCTGCTGGACGGCGGGATCACACCGGCCGAATTCGTGCGGGGGCAGTCCGTGCGATTCCGGCTGCTCTTCGGACGGGAACGTTCGTCGGTCCTGCTGGCCAGCGGCGCCTTCTACGGATCCACCGGGGGGCACTGGGTGTACCGGCTTACGGAAGCGGGTGCCGAACGCACGCCCGTCCGCCTGGGCCGCTCCAACCCCAATCACTACGAGGTGCTGGAGGGCCTGACCCCCGGCGACCGCGTAATTGTGTCGGCCTACGACGCCTACGACCAGTACACCAGCCTTCAAATTAACTGAGCATGCCTAAGCCCCCCTCCCCTCCCCCCCTCGTCGAGCTGCGCCGCGTAGCGAAATACCACTACACGCGAGAGCTCCGCACCGCCGCCCTGAACGGCATCGACCTGACGATCCGCCCCGGCGAGTTCGTGGCCATCACGGGGCCGTCCGGCAGCGGCAAGTCCACCCTCCTGAATGTTCTGGGCCTCATCGACGAGGCCTCGGCGGGCAGCTACCGCTTCCGGGGGCAGGAGGTCGCTAAGCTCTCCCGGCGGGCCCGGGCCCGGCTGCGCAAGGAGGGAATGGGCTTCGTCTTTCAGAGCTTTAACCTCATTGACGAGCTGACGGCGGCGGAGAACGTCGAGCTGCCGCTGATCTACCAGGGCATCCCCCCCGCCGAGCGCCGCACCCGCGTTGCCGCCGCCCTGGCCGAACTGGAGATCAACCACCGGGCCGGGCACTATCCCGGTCAGCTCTCGGGCGGACAACAGCAGCGCGTGGCCATCGCCCGGGCCATTATCACCCGCCCCGCCCTGATCCTGGCCGACGAGCCCACCGGAAACCTCGACTCCGAAAACAGCGCCATCGTCATGCAAAAGCTCCGGGACTTCCACCGAGCGGGGTCCACCATCGTCATGGTGACCCACTCCCCGGAAGACGCCGCCTTCGCCGGCCGCGTCGTCCGGCTCTTCGACGGCATGGAGCTGCTGCCGGACAAAGCGCTGGCCTCCTAATTCATCCCCCCAAAACTCCATCCCAATGCCCACCAAAGTGCTCGTCGCCGCCTCCACCAAACCCCTCGTGCTGTCCATTCTCGCCCACGGTAGAAACTACGGCTACCGCATCATCAGGGAAATCGAAGGCCTGTCCGGGGGCGAACTCACCTGGACCGACGCCATGCTCTACCCCGTCCTGAAGCGCATGGCCAAGGAGGGGCTGATCACCGCCCAGTGGGTGCAGGCCGACGGCGGCCGCAAACGCAAGTACTACGAGATCACGCTTCGCGGCCGGGAGCAGCTCGCCCGCGACCGCCAGGAGTGGCTGAACGTGAACCAGATCTTCGTCCGCCTCTGGGCCCCCGGAGCCGAGCTCTCCCTCTCCGAATAGACCCCAAAACCCTTCCCATGAATTTCGACCTGGATCAGGCCCTCGCCGCCTGGCGTACTGCCGTCATTGCCCGCGACGCCCCCGAAACCGAAGACCTGGCCGAGCTCGAAGCGGGGCTCCTGGACCGCTACGACGAGTTTCTCCTCCGCGGCCATGCCCCCGCCGCCGCCTTCGCGGCGGCCCGGGAGCGAACGGGTCACACCCCCCCGGCTGCGGCCTCCACCCGGTCACTGCTGGGCAACTACCTCAAGCTCGCCGTCCGGCATCTCCGGGGGCGCCGCACCTACCAGGTGACCAACTACGCCACCCTAACGATCGGCATCGCCACGGCCGCGCTGGCCCTGCTGTACTTATCCTACGAGACCAGCTACGACGGGCAGTTCCCTGCTGCGGACCGGAAATTCCGGGCGGGCATGGTGGTGCGCGCCCAGGGCTACAGCCTCATCGGCTACGACCGCTACGGCGCGACCACCGCCGCGGGGCAGCAGCGGCAGATTCGGGGCATCGCCGCCGTGGCGGGCGTACGCAGCGCCGTGCAGTTCGCTACCTTTCCGGAGCCCATCCTGGCGACCGGCAACGCGCGGGAACTGCCCGTACCCGATCGGCTCGAAACCAATACGCCGGCGGAGTTCCTGGACTACTTCGGCGTAGCGCTGCTCGCCGGCGACCCCGCCGCCCTAGCTGAAGCGCCCGATCGGGTGCTGCTGACCGCCTCCCTGGCCGGGCGCTACTTCGGTCCCGACTGGCGGCAGGCGTCCGTGGTGGGTCAGCGCCTGCGCGTCGATACCCTGGTCTACACCATTGCCGGAGTCGTTGCCGATCCGCCACCCAATACCCACTTCACCTACTCCCTAATCGCGCACCGGGCAAAGATCGGCTACTGGGGGGCCCGCACTTACCTCGAAATTGAACCCGGCGTGGACCCGCAAGACGTCCAACAGCGCATGGAGGCAAGCATCGGCGGCATCAACCCCCGGCTGGCGAGTAGCGAGCTTTTCGGCGGCATGCTCCTGCAGCCCCTACGCTCGATCCACCTGCACTCCGACCTGCTCTACGAACTCAAGCCCCCGGGGGATGCCCGCTACCTCTACATCCTGGCCATCATCGCCGCGGTCATCCTCTTGCTCACCATCAGCAACTACACCAACCTGTCCATCGTCATGCACGCCGGGCGGGCCCGCGAGATCGGCCTGCGCAAGGTCTTTGGGGCCTCGGAGGGGCAGGTCGCCGGCCAGTTCCTTCTGGAGGCCGTGGGCTTGAGTTTGCTCACCGTGCCACCCGTCCTCTTGGCGCTGTGGTGGGTCATCCCCCGCTTCAATCTCCTGATGGGCGTGGCGCTCTCCCGCAACTTCCTGACGCATCCGGGCCTGCTGTTGCTGCTCCTCGGTCTAACTATTGCGATCGGCCTGCTGGCGGGAGCTTACCCGGCCTGGGTACTGGCGCGGACACGGGTGCAAGGACTTTTCCGGGCAAGCGGCGCTCCACGAGCTGGCAGCCGGCTCACGACCCGCAAGGCCATCATCACGCTCCAGTTCGTGCTGCTGATTGGACTGTGCAGTCTTACCCTGTTCGTCAACCGACAGCTACACTACATCCAGGACAAGGACTTGGGGTACCGCAAAGAGAATATCCTTTACGTGCAGATCAATGCGGACAGCAGCCGTTTGCGGGCCTTCCGCTATGAAGTACTGCGGATCCCGGGCGTAACGGACGTCGGCAGCGGTACCCCCATGGGGCAATCTCCCTTCAATCAGACCACCTACCAGCTGCAGGGCACCGGGGAAGTGTACGACGACGCCCACAACATCTCGCTGGATTACCGAGCCCTACAGCAACTCGGCATCCAGACCTCCGTGCCGGACTTCGTGGCCGACCCCGACGCCGCCCCGGACCGCCTCATCCTCATCAACCGTACCCTCGCCGACCGCCTAGCAAACCGCTTTCAGCTGACCGAGACGGAACTGATCGGGCGAACGCTGATCCAGGAGCCGGAGTACGTGGACGAAGACACGGGCCAGACGGGCTTCCCCTACCCCATCGCCGGTACCTTCCAGGACCTCCACCTATTCAGTTTACGGGAGGCCATCGACCCGATGTTTCTGACCGTTTACCGCGATCCCGGTTACGTGTACGCCGCTTCCATCAGCTACACCGACCGTTCCCGGGCCGAAATCCTGGCGGCCGTGGGGGAGAGCTACCGCGCCGTGGGCTTCCCCCGGCCCTTCGCCCCTTCCTTTCTCACCGACAACCTGACGGAGTTGTACCGCGACGAAGCCCGCATTGGCACGCTCAGCACCTACTTCAGCCTCCTGGCCTTCCTGATGGCTACGATTGGGCTGGTGGCCCTGACGGCCTACCTTACCGCCGTCAAACAGAAGGAGATTGGCATTCGGAAGATACTCGGGGCCAGTACCGGGGATATCCTGCGGCGCTTTAACCTGGAGTACGTGCCCCTGCTGGGCGCCGCGGTCCTCCTCACCGTACCGCTGGCCTGGTGGGGCATCAGCCGCTGGCTGGAGGGCTTCGCTTACCGCATCGCGGTGTCGCCGTGGGTATTCGTGGTGGCCGTGGGGATCGTCGCGGTCATCACTAGCCTTGCCGTGACGGTAGTCACCGTGCGGGCGGCGCGGGCCGTGCCGGCGAGGGTGCTGACGCGGAATGGGTAGGGCGGACTGCCGGCCGCTAACACAGTGGGCTACCTACGCCACGCTTTCCCACGCCAGGTCACCCAAGTAGCGATGGGATACCCGGCCTTCGCTATCCATGGCCAGTAAATGGAGCCAACCGTGGTCGGGCAGCTGGCGCACCGCAGCGTGCTTCGCCAGGATTTCGTTCATCGCCGCGATGGGCGCCTCTATAATGACGTTTAGGCGCAGCGGATCGTGCTGGTACTGCCGGCCATCGTGCACCGACTGCCAGGGCAGTCCCGTCCGTAGGTCACCGGCGTAGCCCTCCAGGACCCCGATGCCGGCCGTCACGTTGTGGAGGGTTTTGTTGCCCGATCCGTAGTGTTCATTATCCACGGTGGAGGCGTAGTACTGCAGGCTGATCCAGCTGGCGACGACCATGGGGGCGGTCATGATGAGCTCCAGGACGCCGAACCCGCTGTCTGACTTCCAGTCGTAGGAGTGCAGGAAAGACCTTCCGCCTAAATCCAGGCCCGCGGTTCGGGACCGCGGGGCGACGATGAAGGCGGAACAGCCGGCTAGCCCCCATTCTGGACGTACCTGCGCCCAGTCTTTACTCCTCGCGATGACCTGTTGATCAATCGCATCGGTGTCAGTGATCCCCAGACGCAACGCCCGTTCCGCGCGGGCGGCGTGCCCGGCCGCCTGCAACTGCTGCCGCAAATCGGCCACTTCCTGCAGGTGAGTGCTGGGAATCTCGTCCGCATTGAACAGCGCCACTTCATCCGTCGTCGTGTCGTGCTGGCAGGCCATGAAGTGGGTATCCTCGGGGATTAGGACACCCGCTGCCTGGAGGCCAGCGCGCACCCCGGGTTGGTTCAGTACGGCCGCGGCAACGCGTGCGTTGGCCTCGCCGGTGTGGCCCCCGCAGGCGCCGCAGTCCAGTCCGGTAGCGTAAGGGTTGTTGACGGTCGTAGAGCCGTGCCCTACGATCAGGACCAGGCGGGCAAAGTCCTCCGTCAGCGACATGGCCTGCAGCGCGGACTTGGCCATCTGCACCTGTTCGTTCAGGGGGATCCCCACTACACCCTGCGCGTGCCGACCCACCTCCAGACTTACTTTGCGCTGGTCGTACTGGGTGGATGGTAAGCCCTCCCGATCGGGGTGCGGCACCGGGCGGGTGAGGCCAAAGGAGTCCGTGAACAGTTTTGGGAGGTACATCAGTCCTACCGGGCCTACGAAACTGAAGCAGGAGATCGCCCCCAGTTTGAAGGACCTCCAGGCACGTTGTACGTGATGGCTTAGCTTGCGGCTGCGGACGGCCTGCGCGTGCCGCGCGGGGTTGGGCAACTCCTCCATGATCGCCGGGCCCGTGGGCAGCAGAACCGGACACTGGGCAAGTCCTTGCTTATGCCCTAGGGGGATAAAACTGATTGGAAAAGCAAAGAAACCGGCAAAGCCCAGCGTAGCTATGCCCGGAGCTACCCGCTCCAGGTTTCTGCGGTACACCTCCGAGCGCACATCGATGCAGAAGATGGCCTGCGCCGAAACCCGTTCTCGCTTGGGCGGTACCGTGGGGGTGGGGTGAGCGAACTGATCAATCCACCTGCGCTGGGCCGCATGGTCAAAGGCTTGCTGCAGCTGGAGCCTCAGTTCCAATACCTGCTCCGTTTGTCGGTCGGAGGTTGCTTGCCTCATCCCTTGCTTCGCCTCATCCCAAGCAAGCTGCACCCCACTGCTGGTGAGGGAATTAAGCAGACAAGCCTCCCAGCACAGTAAAATGCAGAGAAATTCTACGAGGGCACCGTCCTTTCCCCCGTACAGCTTACTGTCCCAATCGATCCGGGCAGCGTAGGCCGACCAACCCCCGATGCGGACTAACAGGCGGTGGAGGTAGCTGTCGAGGCCCGCTTCCGGTACCTGCAGTGCTGCGAGGGCAAACCGGGCGGCCTCCAGGGGGTCCTCCGGTAATGCTTGGACGAGCGAGGCAAACTTGGGCAGTCCCATGATGCTCGGGGTCCGATCTACCGTAGCTTCCGCCTTCCACGCGGTATACACGCTGGCCTTTTGGTCAGCCGTTACCCAGAGCGCCTGCCCGTTGTCGAAGTAGGAGGCTGCCCACGCCGATGTCCGGTCCGTCGCAAACCGCAGCCAGTCCTTGCCCGTCTCGCGGGAGACCACGTCCGCTACGGTGCTGATGCTTCCCGGCACGCCCCCCGGATCCTCCACCGCATAGGCATGCTGGAGCAATGCCGTAGCCTTCGCTTCCGCCGCCGGGTCATCTTTAAATAGAGCTTCCTGTACGTCCGCAGTCCGCATCTTGCCCGCCTGTAGGGCCTGCAAGTAAAACGCCACCGGCAGGGTCATCTGGATACCCCCTACCCGGTGCAGGACCTCCGCCGCCTCGTTAAAAGTATGGTCGGCAAGTCCGAGGTATGGATTGACGGCGACGAAGTTTTCGAGCGACCACACCGGCGCGATCTTCCTACAGGCGTGCTGGAGCACCGCTAAGATGGACGAGCGCTGGTCCTGGGTCGAAGTGGCAGTTTGGCCGCGGACATCGGGGTTCATTGGTCAGTGATTTTATGGGGTGGGGAGGAGAGAATAGAGGAGGTATGGGAGTGGAGAGAGCTAGCGCTAGGGTTCCTGAACGCCTGCCACGGCTCTCCCCTCCCGGGGGACTATTTGCTCCGAACTTCTGCGGGGGAGTGGCTGGACTTGGGTGGATAGCGCGCCGACCATCCGGTCGAACAGCGCGTTGGCGTACCAGCCGTTGCGAACGTGTACGCCTACCGTGCGCCAAAACGGGCTGGAGGGAGTAGAGGGGGCTAAAATTTGGATAAAGATGGTAGCTCCAAAGACCACCAGCACCAGCACAATCAGTATTAAGGTCAGGGTCCCCGGCTGGGCAAGGCCCGGCAGCTGGGTGTGAAGCAGGTGGTGGAAGCCCTCCTCCAGGCCGAAGAAAGCGGTCGCCACCGCTACGGCCAGCAAGCAGGCGCGTAGGGTGCCGGATAGGCCGCCCTCCGAGTCCAGGGCGGGGGCAATGATCTGCGACAGCCCCATCACAATAATGGCTCCGGTGGCCATGAGGGCCATTTCCTCCACCGGATCAATCCCCCAGAGCCAGGAGAAAGCCAGGTACACGCCCAGGGCCAGCAGGATGCTTCCGGCCACGCGGAGTGGACTGCCCAACCGCTTCGGCAGCGCCACCTTCGAGGCGCGCACCGTGTCGATGATACTGCCCGAGGACAGAAAGGCGTGGGCCTTGTAGAAGGAGTGAGCGACGAGGTGCAGGATCGCCGCCGGGTAAACGCCCAGCCCGCACACCAGCAGCATGAAGCCCATGTGGGCGACACTGGAGTAGCCGAGGGCCGTCTTGACCGAGGTTTGCGTCAGGAAAACAACCGAGGCAAAGAGGGCCGTAAACCCGCCAACAATAATGAGCAAGACCGGCGCATAAATGGCCCCGTCCATGATAAAGGCCATACGGGCGACCAGGAAGGGTCCGGCATTCAATAGGCCGGCGTGCAGCAGCGCGGACACGGGTGTAGGGGTCTCCATCACCTCCACGAGCCACCCGTGGGTCGGAAACTGGGCGGATTTGAGCATAGCGGCCAGGGCGATCAGCACAGCCACGGCTTCCAGGATGGGCTCCTGAGCCGGAGAAGTTGCCAGCTGCTTCATCCCGGTAAAAATGGCTTCTAGATTGCCAGTGTCGAAATGGGAATAGAGCAATAGGATAGCCCCAAGGAGGCAGATGTCTCCCACGCGGGCCACGATGAATTTTTTTCTTGCCGCAATCACAGCCCCCCGCCGCTCCGGATAGAAAATGAGCAAGCGGTGCAGCGACAGACTCGTCAGGACCCAGGCGAGCAGGAGCAATCCCAGGTTGCCCGCTAACACCAGCAACTGGACGGAAGCAATGGTCGCGGCCAGTCTCCCCATGAAGATTCCCTGTCTGGGGTCTCCATCCAGGTAGTTGGCGCTGAAGCGGACGACGATGAAGCCCAGCAGGGCGATCATGGCGGACATGAGGATGCTCAGGGGATCGAGCCGGATACTGAGGCCCAGACCGGACATGCCCAGCAGGTCGCTTTCCAGCAGGCCGTAGGTATACACCAAAAGGCCGCTCAGGGCGGCAATGACGATGCTGAATACAGCGGCGAAAACGCTCAGTTGGATCAGGGTTCCCGTTCGCTCCCGCGCTGAAAAGCGGGAGGCGAACGCGGTAGCTGCAAACACGAGCGGTGAGATGACCGCGACTAAGGACAACATATGCTCAGACATTCCTCGGGGGGTTTAGCCGGTGCTTTGGGCTACTCGGCGATTTCCAGTTTGATGTCGGAGGTGATGCGGAGGCTTTTGCCCTGCTTTCCGGCCTCCTCGATGATCGCTAGGATGGTGGACTGGCTCTGACGTAATTCCTTAATGCGGTTGGCGGATCTCCCCTCGGGCCCTCCGAAGCGCTCCTGGTGACTGAAGTCCTGGGCCTGGTGGAACTCAATTTTCTTGTTGAGCAGGTTCAGGAGAATCTTTTTGGCGTCTTCCGTACTGAACTCCCCCTTTACGAGGGGGAAGGTCTGCTGGGTAGTAGAGGCGGTATTCATGGCTGGATGTTTGAGTAAATGTGGTTTTGTTCTGCCCGCAAAGTTGAGTACATTCATCCATAAATTATAATTCATATTATATATACCACCCATAAACAAACCTTATGCGTTATACCCTGCACCAGCTGCGGATTTTTCTCAAAGTGGTGGAGATGAAGAGCATCACGAAAGCGGCCAAGGAATTATTTATGACCCAACCCGCTGTGTCCGTGCAGCTTAAAAATTTTCAGCAGCAGTTTAGCATACCCCTGACCGAAGTAATCGGCCGGCAACTTTACGTCACGGATTTTGGGGGGGAGATCGCCCGCTTGTCCGAGAAAGTCATCGAGGATGTGGACGCCATCACTTACCGGACGCAGGCTTACGAGGGCGTACTAACGGGCAAACTGACCGTTTCTTCGGCGTCCACGGGGAAGTACGTGATCCCCTATTTCCTGTCGGAGTTCGTAGAAATGCATTCCGGCGTTGACCTGGTGCTGGACGTGACCAATAAGTCCAGGGTGGTCGAAGCCCTGAAGCACAATGAGATCGATTTCGCGCTGGTTTCCGTCCTTCCGGAAGACCTTAGCGTGGAGGAGGAGCTGCTCATCGAAAACAAACTTTACTTCGTGGGTAACCAGCAGAAAAAGAATAAGGACAAGCTATTGATCTACCGGGAGGAGGGCTCGGCCACCCGCGCGGCCATGGAGCGGTACTTCAAAACGGTGAAAAAGCACCACCGCAAGCGGATCGAACTTACGTCCAACGAGGCCGTCAAGCAGGCCGTGATTGCGGGGCTGGGCGATTCCATCATGCCGCTGATTGGTATTCAGAATGAGCTGATGAACAAGCAGCTCTTCATTTTACGCGCCAAGGATTTACCCCTGGTCACCCAGTGGCGGTTGATCTGGCTGAGTGAAAAGAAGCTCTCGCCGGTAGCCGCCGCCTACCTGGAGTTTGTACGGTCGGAAAAGGAGCGCATACTGACAAAAAACTTTGCCTGGTACCTACATTATTGATTTTACTGAAACCGACCAAACTAAAAGCGGTAGCCCACGGATAGACTTACGGGTAGCGCGACAGTTATCTTGGGTTGCGGATCGTCCGCATACTGCCAGACCGTCGGGTGATTGCCCGCGTACAGGTCGTTCTCATCCTGGCGGCCCAGCTGCTCGACCCGGCGGTAGCGGAGCCCCACCCCGGCGTGGTAACTCAAAAAGAAGTGGCCGAATACGTGCGTACGTCGCAGGAGGAGATTGATCGTATAAGTAGCTTTATTGATCCTAAGGGAGTCGCTGTACGGGGGAAAGCGCGCGAGCGAGTCAAAGTTGCCCGTATTCTCGACGTAGTCGAATGTTTGCACCGTCCGGTAATCACTCCGGAGGTGATCCATGCGAAGGCCAATTTCCGTATACGCCCGCTCGTGCGCCCCGGGAAGGGTGTAGTAGGTACCGAGGGAAAGTATGCGCCCGCGATCCACTTTCACCTGCTTGTTTAAGAACGTGGAGAAGAGGACCGTGTACTCCGCCTCCACGCTGAAAGTGGAGCCTTGGTAGCCTATGCCCAAATTGATGCCGGGATTAACGAAATCTACGGCCCGGAGGACGTTAGTTCGCAGGTATGGTCCTTCAGGCCCCGGGCTGACCTGAGCCAGGACGCCGCACATCGCAGTAAGCCACGCACAGACGATAAACCAGCAACGAATCATTTTAACCATAGCAGGCAGATTACAGCAGGATAAGCGGTGATTAGGAAACCTTTGCCTGTAAAACGTCGCTTACCCACGACACGCGGCCTGCACCCCAAAATTTTACCTGTTTACAGCTCGCTATTTGGGCGGGAGCTAGAGTACGATAATTAGACCCTCGTCGGGTGGGCGTATACCACTACAAACCTCCCCGTGCACGTTGGCTAATCCCTCCAGTCCGGTGACGTTTTTAAAGGTGAGCCAGGCCTTAGTTTTTGCTGCGGCCTCTACTAAAAACCGGGAAGATTGCTGGTCAAACATAGCGGGTCCCCAATCCTCCAGGCGCTTGCGGATGTGGGTAGGCGCAAAGAACCATTCACTGCGCTCCTCCAGGATCTGCGCTGCGCCTGGCTCGTCCGTCCAGTGGGTCAATCCTACCTTGCTAGTGAACTTCATGTTGTCGCCCAGGTGCTCGTGCAGGGCCGCCAGTACTCGCGTATTGCCGGACATATCTACAATGACCGTGGGCTGACTAGCCGCTATTTGACCAACTGCATCGTAGGTAATGGTGTGGTCGTAAATCCCTAGGTTGCTGGTCGTTTGCAAATTGCGTGCGGAGGTCATGCCGATCATGAAGGGCGCATCCTCACCCGCGCGTACCGCATAGCCAAATCCAGTACTGGTCTTACTGGACGCACTCAGGACCACCACTTGCTTCGCCCCGTACCAGTTGGCCTCCTGCAGCGCGTCCCATAAACAGAAGGCAGTGAGGTGCAGGGGGTACAGCAGCATCCGTTCCTGATCGTTAGCGGGATCGTAGCCCCCCTCGTGGGTTACTCGCCGGTAGAGGTTATACACGGCCGGCAGGGAGGCCCGGTGCTCCGTGCCATCGACAAACCGCTGCTCCGTGACCCGTTGGGGCCTTAGCTTCACGAAAGTGGCCGGCGGTAAGTAACCAAATATGCGCTCCCCCACGCTTACTCCTTTTACGGCAGACTGCACCACCCGCGCAAATCCCCAAACCGGAATGACCCCCCAGTCCGCCTGAGCCCCTCCGGCGGCGGGATAGAATTGCCAGTACCCGATCATATCGGCCGCTACGGCGTAGGTGATGTTATTGGCCGTATAAGCAAACTTCTCCACCTGCAATAGGATCTCCCCGCGCCTTCAGGTCTAGAACTGCCGAATCAGCGATTAAGCGGTTGGCGAAGAAGTCATCTTTCCTTACCTGAAATTGAAGATTTTCCATAGGCATTTTGCGGTTGGTCACTACACTGGCGTTCCCGGATTATTTACAAACGCTAACTAATACAGGAGGGAAAGGGTCCGCGATGTAGCATCGATCAGCACCGAGCCACCGCTGTGTGAGCCCAGCCGGCCCCTTGAGGTAGATGAGAGCACGAATATACGGATAGGACCGCCCCAGCACCCGCTCTCCGTGCATCCATCCGCGCCTCCGTGGTCCTCCTCATCCAACGCGGCCAGAAGCTGCGTTTTACTGGCGCGGTCAACTACAGAATCAGAATCCGCATGCCCGCCAGCCACTGCCAGCCGCACTGGCCTCCTTAGCTGCTGCAAAGGATGAGTTGCGCAAGAAGTAGGGCTTGTCGATAATCCTAAGGGCACTTCCGCAATACCAGGGTATCGAAGGTGCGCACGGCCTCCGCCGCTGCGTACCTGACATGACAGCAGTTGCCGCCGCTTAATACCATATCAATCCATGGCTTCGAGCGGTCGCTGGCTCGCTTTCCGGGCAATGACAACGTCTAAAAGCCACTGCGCAAACTTGGTATTGCGTTGCAAGCGCTTTTGCTGCCACCATTCACTCCGCCAACTGCACCACCGGCAACGGCCGACTGGCCGTGCTCCGACCCACGAAAAACAGCAGGTCGTAAGCCGCCAGCAGGTCTTCCGGCTGGTATTCTTCCCAGGGTTGCTGGGTGCCCACTTTGCGGAAGCGTAATCCGTCCTGAAACCACGCGGCAAAGGGCGATGGGTCCGCCGCGATTTCCCGCAGGTCGAGGTAGCATAGGGGCTCGCCGATGCGATCCAGCCAGTATTCGTAGGTAGTCGGGTAAGGCGATTGCGCTGTGGCGACGTACCGCACTCCGCCTTCCGATGCTCCGTATTCCCCGTCGGAGAACGTGAAGCCGACGGAGAGGTAATCATCACCCAGTCGCTCCAACAGGTGCCGACCGAGCCAGTCGCCCGTTTGCTTCACGTGCTCGTTGTGGGCCCAGAGGACCAGTTTGCTGTCCCCCTCGTAGCCCTGCACCCAGATCGTGTTCTCCGCCATGAAGGCATCGCGGCTGCCGGCATCGTCCATTCGGGAGAACTGCTCGATCAGCCGGACCATCTGCCGCAACCACTTCCGCTCCCTTTGGGGTACATCCGCCACGTCCACCGCGGCGTAGAGTTCACCGATCACTTCATCGGTTAGGGCGAGGTAGGTCTGCGGGGTGGTGTAGCCCCCCTCGTTGCGGCGGTCGAAGCGGATCAGGTCAAGTTTGTTCCGCATGGCCACCATCCGTTCCTGCAGGTAGGCGTCATCGGCAAAGGTTTCCTCCAAGATGCGGTAGGCGGGCATGTAGTTCTGCAGATCGATGCCGGCGAAGCGGGGTGGTGTGTCCTCCCCACTGGTGCGCATCCCCTCGATCAGGGAGGCGACCTCCTCGGTCTTCCAGGACCAGTACCCGACGCGGTGCAGGTGGCTGGTGGGCGTGCCCGTACCGGCGGTGAGGTAGTCGTTGATGCCGTAGGACTCAATCAGCCCACCCTCCAGTACGAAAGTGCGGAAGTCATGAGCGCCGTGGAGGTAGCGAAACAGCCGGTCCTTCAGCTGAAAGATCTCCCGGGAGCCGTGGGTGGACTCGCCCAGGCCCACCACCGTGCAGTCACGGACCATTGCTCCGAAGGCACGTAAGTCATCGTTTCCGGTAAGCTCGGGGTCCACGCCCAGTAGCGGGTGGACATACTGCCGCAGCCACTCTACCCGGGGGTCGTCGGGCAGCATCGGGGGGGCGGTAAGCAGATCGACCAGCGCCGGCGGCAGGTCGTAGCGCGCTCCGTCCATAAATAGTTGAAGATCATCGAAGTCCACGGCTCCAAATCCCGCAAACAAGCCGCCTATATTCCCGCTAATCGCGCCGTCTGGCACGGGAAACGTCATGGTCACCCGGGTCCATTCACTCGAATCGAGGGGCTGATCATACGTGTGTTCGAATCGCAGCAGGTTGCCATCGGTGTCAAAGGCGTTCGTGAATAGCCCGCACTGAAGGATTTGAGCGGTATCCACTACCCGAATACTTCCTTCCAAACGCAGAGTATCGGCCGCTAGAAGTTGCTCGGGAAGCCGCTGCACGAAATAGGCCAGGGTGGTGTCCTGTGCTCCGGGGGCCGTACGCAGTTGCAGGAACTGGTCTCCCGCAGCGGATAGCGTTTTCCGAGTCTCGGCTCGGTACTCCTTGCCGTAAAAATTCCAGGCCCCGGGCTGGCCGGCGACTCGCCCATCAAACTCAAAACTCAGGTTGAGCCCACGCTGGGCTATCAGTTGAATGGTAGATAAGCTCAGCAAGAGCGCGAGAAGAAAGTGGACCAACTGCATGGAGTTTTGATTTTAAGTTAATACTGGCCGGGTAATCCGCCCGCCTGCGAAATGATTTAAATCCGCCGGCCGCGGGTTCTCGGGGGAAGGGCTGCGGCACCGGCGCTCGCGCCACTGATTCGTGTAGCTTAGGACCGGGGTGAACCCCCATCTGCTTCCTTCCCCTTGGGGTCACGGGGGTCAAAAGCTGACGGGAATCTATAGGTAGCGTGACCCGCAACTGTTAGATTTACCTAACTTTGCGCCATGCTCACCTCCATCGTCGCCTACCTCGAGTCGATCGACCCCATCCTGGCCGCCCTCTACGCCTCCCTGTTTACCTGGATCCTCACGGCCCTGGGGGCGGCGCTGGTTTTCCCCTTCAAGGGCATGAACCGCACCCTGCTCGACGGTGCTCTGGGCTTTACGGGGGGCGTGATGGTCGCGGCTTCCTTCTGGAGTTTGCTGGCCCCGGGCATCGAGATGAGTCCCGGAGAGGGATTTGTGAAGGTAATACCGGCGGCCGTGGGCTTCGGCGCGGGCGCGCTATTCATCTTCGGGCTCGACAAGGTGCTCCCCCACCTGCACATCAACTTTAAGGAGAGTGAGAAGGAGGGCCTGAAATCGCCCTGGCGCCGTACTACCCTGCTGGTGCTGGCCATTACCTTACACAACATCCCGGAAGGACTGGCCGTCGGGGTTCTCTTTGGGGGGGTAGCCGCGGACCTGCCCGGCGCCACGATTGGGGGTGCGGTGGCCCTAGCCATCGGTATCGGCATCCAGAATTTTCCCGAGGGACTGGCCGTGTCCATGCCCCTGCGTCGCCAGGGCGTGAGCCCCTTCAAGAGCTGGTGGTACGGCCAGCTCTCCGCAGCCGTGGAGCCCGTGGCCGCCGTAGTCGGGGCCGTGGCGGTGACCTTCTTCACCCCACTGCTGCCTTACGCCCTGGCCTTTGCTGCCGGCGCCATGATTTTCGTGGTGATTGAAGAGGTCGTCCCCGAAACCCAGCTAGAGAGCAACACCGACATTGCTACCCTTGGCTTCGTCCTCGGCTTCATCGTCATGATGACTCTGGATGTCGGGCTCGGCTAGCCGTTGTCGGCGCGGCCGCGGGTGTCGGGGAGGTCCCGAAAAAGTAAAGCCACCGCACGAACGGGTCGGGCGGTGGCTTTTACGCTAGTAATTGGGGGTTTAACTCAGGAAAAGGGAGGCAATGTCGGTGACTTGCGCTCTGGTCAAAGGTTCGTCGTAGGCCTCGGTGACGCGGTCGCGGCTGACGTCCGTCACCGCTACGGCGCTGGTGCCGAGCTGGGTAATGTTGTCTTCGCCGGCGTACACGGGGTCGGTGGCCCCTACCCCGGTGGTGTTGTTATCGCCAGTGATCCAGCCCTTGGATCCGCGCATACGACGAACCTCGGAAGCGTGGCGCGCCTCCACCGAATGGATTTGCAGGGCGGCGGTCAGCACGTCTTTGTTTCCCATCAGGTTTGCCGCCTGCCCTTTATACGCACGTACTCCCGTGTCTTCAAAGGCCTGCGCCAAGACGAGGAAAGTTGGCGTGTCGCCAAAGGGATCGAAGGCGCCACCGGCGGTGAAGTCGAAGCCGGGTTTGTCGATCGGATCACCGCCCGCCCCGTTTATGGCCGTCCGGAGAAACTCGACGTGGGCCGCCTCATGCTGGGAGATTAGGGCGATGGTTTCACGCATGTCTCCCGTAAGGAGGTTGTTGCTGTCGAGTCCCCTTAGGTAGAATTCTGACTCGAGGTACTCGAGCAGCAGGGCGAAGTTCAGCACGTCTACCACGCTGTCTCCGCTGGTCTGGGCGGCTACGCGGTTGGGGGCCATAAAGGCGGACAGCGGAAGGGCAAGCGTGGCGGCCTGACCGAGGGTGCGACCGATGGAGGTGAACGCCTCGCGGCGGGTGGTCGCCTGCGCCCGGGAGTCCTGATTGGCCAGGGCCTCGAACTGGTTAAATACAGATAGTAATTTCATTGTAGTTCTCTTTTGGGGGTTACTGGGGCAGGCCGCTGAAGTCGATAGGGGTAGTGACAAAGCCGGAGGCGATGCCCAGTACCTGGGAGGGCGTACGCGCCATGTCCAGTCCGTTGTTGTCGATCACCTCGCTGTTGGCGAAGGCGGTCGGGCTACCCGAGTTGATGCTGCGGATGGCGGCCGCGTGGCGGGCCTCCACCGAGACGATCTTACCCGCGAGCACCAGGAAGTCGGGGTTAACGAGTAAACGACCCGCACCGTTGTAGGCCGAGACGCCGAGATCCTCGAAGGCCTGGGCGGTACTGAGTACGCTGCTGCGGCTCGAGAAGTCGATACTGGAGAAGTCCACCTCCAGAGCGGGAATGGCACTACTGCCCAGGGCGGCGGCGAAGAAGTCTGCGTGGGCGCGCTCGTGGGCCTCCAGGTCGGCAAGGATTTCTTTCTCCTCCGCGTTGGCTCCGGTATAGTAGCTTCCGGTCAGTACGGCGGCGTAGAAGGCGGCTTCGAGTTGCTCCAGGGCGTAGGCGTAATTGAGGACGCCGATGTCCCCGGTACCGAGGTTAACGCCTTCGTTCATCATGATCGGGTCGTCGTCGTCCTCACATCCCGTGAGGAAGAGGCCGGCGGCAGCTAGGCCGAGACCGGTGTTGCGCAGGAAGCGCCGGCGGCTCCGGGGATCCCGGTCGGCAACGGCGCGGGAAGAATGGGGTGTCAGCATAAGGTATTTTGGTTTGTCCTGGTTTACGAAGAAATCAGAGACTAGGATTTCATGGTTAATATAATTCCCAGTTCCAGGTAAGCAGACCGACAATACGGACGGGACCGGCCATTTTTCACTTCCCTAAGCGAACACGAACACGGACACGGTTGCGGGGGAAACCGTAGGTTGCGGCATGAACCTGACTGACAAAATCGCCATCATCACGGGCGGCGCCTCCGGCTTGGGGGAGGCCACCGCCCGCCACTTCGCTAGCTTGGGCTGCGGGGTGGCCATCTTTGACCTGAACGCCGACGCCGGAACCTCGATCGCAGGCGAACTGGGCGATAGTTGCCGCTTCTATTCGGTCGACGTCACCAGCGCGGATTCGGTAGAAACCGCCGTCGCCCATGTTGTACGGGACTTCGGGGGACTCCACATTTGCTGCAACTACGCCGGCATTGCCCCGGCGGTGAAGACGATCGGCCGCGACGGCCCCGGCAGCCTGGACGCCTTCGCCAACGTGATCGGGATCAACCTGATCGGCACCTTCAACGTAGCGCGGGTAGCGGCCTACGCCATGTCGCAAAACGAGCCGCTGGACGAAGACGGCAGCCGCGGCGTCATTATCAACACGGCATCGGTCGCGGCCTACGAGGGGCAGATCGGGCAAGCCGCCTACAGCGCCTCCAAGGGGGGCGTCGTAAGCCTCACCCTGACCATGGCCCGTGACCTGGCCCGCAACGGCATCCGCGTCAACGCCATCGCCCCCGGCCTCATTCACACCCCCATGTTTGATGCCTTCCCCAGGGAAGTGTACGATTCCCTCGCCAAGCAACCGCTCTTCCCCGTTCGTCTCGGACAGGCGGCAGAAGTCGCACGACTCGCCCAGCACCTGGTGGAAAACAACTACATGAACGGAGAAACCGTCCGCATGGACGCCGGCATCCGCATGCAACCCCGCTAGCCGGTATTTGACTATTTCCAAGAAAACACCTAGGTTGCCCCCCATGCAAGATTACACCGTCACCATCGACGACCTGAATGTTCAGGTGACCGCCGATGCCCTCGCTGAGCTAGACATCACCGTCCTGCCCGGCGGCGCTTATCACCTGCTGCGGCAAGGGGTCGGTTACCGCTGCCGCGTCATCCACGCCTCCCCCCATAGTAAGCGACTTACCGTGGCCGTCAATGGCCGCCACTTTCACCTAAGCCTGGCCGATCGCTACGACCAGATCGTCACCCAGCTTGGCTTCGCCACCACCGCGGTGATCGACAACAAGGAAATCCACGCGCCCATGCCGGGCCTGATCCTGGACATCCTGGTTACCGAGGGAGACGAGGTGAAGTCCGGCACCCCCCTACTGATCCTTGAGGCGATGAAAATGGAAAACGTACTCAAGTCGACCGGCGACGGAAGTATTAAGACCATCAGGGTCACCAAGGGGCAGGCCGTGGATAAGCGCCAGCTGCTAATCGAACTGGAATGAAGAAAATATTGATCGCCAACCGTGGCGAGATCGCCCTGCGCATCATGCGTACCGCCCGCAAAATGGGCATCGCCACGGTGGCCGTGTACTCCGATGCCGACCGCAACGCCCCCCACGTGCGCTTTGCCGATGAGGCCATACACCTGGGCCCCGCCCCCTCCGCCCAGTCTTACCTGGCCATGGACAAGGTGATCGCCGCCGCCCGGCAGACCGGTGCAGACGCCATCCACCCCGGCTACGGCTTCCTGAGCGAGAACGCCGAGTTCGCCAAGCGGGTGGCCGCTGCCGAGCTGATCTTCATAGGCCCGCGGCCCCACGCCATCGAGGTGATGGGCAACAAGCTCGCCGCTAAGGCCACGGTGAGCGACTACGACATTCCGCTGGTGCCCGGCATCGACCGTGCCGTGAGCGATCCCGACCAAGCCACCGCCATTGCCCGGGAGATCGGCTTTCCCATTCTCATCAAGGCCGCCGCGGGTGGCGGGGGCAAGGGCATGCGCGTGGTAGAAGCAGCCTCCGAGCTGGAGGAGCAGATGAAGCGGGCAATCAGTGAGGCGGAGTCCGCTTTCGGCGACGGTTCCGTGTTCATCGAAAAATATATTGCCGCGCCCCGCCACATCGAAATTCAGGTGTTGGCCGATACCCATGGCCACTGTCTCTCCCTGTTCGAGCGGGACTGCAGCATCCAGCGCCGCCACCAGAAGGTCGTGGAGGAGGCCCCTTCCGCCGTCGTCGGACCCGCGCTCCGCCGCAAGATGGGGGAAGCAGCTGTACTCGTAGCCAAGTCCTGCGACTACGTAGGGGCCGGTACCGTCGAGTTCCTGCTCGACGAGGACCAGCGCTTCTACTTTCTGGAAATGAATACCCGCCTGCAGGTCGAACACCCGGTCACGGAGCTCATCACGGGCATCGATTTGGTCGAGCAGCAGATCCGCGTTGCCCGGGGGGAGGCCCTCTCCTTCACTCAGGACGACCTGACCATCGACGGCCACGCCCTCGAACTGCGGGTCTACGCCGAAGACCCCCTCAATAACTTCCTGCCCAGCATCGGCACCCTGACCACCTACCGCACGCCGGCCCATGCGCGGGTGGACGGAGGCTTCGAGGAAGGCATGGAAGTGCCCATTTACTACGACCCGATGATCGCCAAGCTGATCGTGCACGGCGCCACCCGGGCCGAGGCGATCCAGCGGATGCTCGAGGCCATCGATGACTACCACGTCGAGGGTATCGAGACCACGCTACCCTTCGGCCGGTTTGTCTGTAAAAGCGAGGCCTTTCGGGAGGGTAAGTTTGACACCCACTTCGTCAAGCGCTACTATCGCCCTGAACTGATCGAAGAACAAGACCGGCAGGTCGCGGAAGTGGCCGCCCTCTTCGGTGCCTACGTGTACGACCAGGCCACCACCCAACTGACCGCCCCCCACCCCGCCTCACCCCAGTGGCAGGGCCGCCGCTAGACCCACCCCTCCATGACCAAATCAGAACAACTCGCCGATAAGCTCACCAAGGCCCACCTCGGTGGCGGGCAGCCCCGCATCGACAAGCAACACAAGAAGGGTAAGCTTACGGCCCGCGAGCGCGTCCACCTGCTGCTCGACCCCGGCACCTTCGAGGAGATCGGGGCCCTGGTCACTCACCGGACCACCGATTTCGACATGCAGGACCAGCTCTTTTACGGCGACGGCGTGATCACGGGTTACGGCACCGTGATGGGCCGCTTGGTCTACGTGTTCGCCCAAGACTTTACGGTCTTCGGAGGCTCCCTTTCCGAAACCCACGCCGAAAAGATCTGCAAGCTCATGGACATGGCCGTTAAGACGGGTGCCCCCCTGATCGGGCTCAACGACAGCGGCGGGGCGCGCATTCAGGAAGGCGTGCGCTCACTCGGGGGCTACGCCGACATCTTTTACCGCAACGTTCAGGCCTCGGGGGTCATCCCCCAGCTGTCGGCAATCATGGGTCCCTGCGCGGGTGGGGCGGTGTATAGTCCGGCCATGACCGACTTCACGATCATGGTGCAGCACACCAGCTACATGTTCGTGACCGGGCCCAACGTGGTCAAGACCGTCACCAACGAGGAGGTCACCAGCGAGGAGCTCGGGGGAGCCTCGGCCCACGCCACCAAATCAGGCGTCACCCACCTGACGGCCGCCAACGACGTGCTTTGTCTGCGTAAGCTGCGCGACCTACTCAGCTACCTGCCGCAGAACTGCGAGGAGACGCCTCCCCGGCTGGATTATGCCCTGGGCACCGAGGATCGCGAAGTGCTTGAATCCGTAGTACCGGCTAATGCCACCCAGCCCTACGATATGCGGGAGGTCATTCGGGGCATCATCGATGCCGACACCTTCCTGGAAATCCACGAGAGCTACGCCGAAAACATTGTAGTGGGCTTCGCTCGCCTGGCCGGGCGCAGCATCGGCATCGTGGCCAACCAGCCTATCAGCCTGGCCGGGGTTCTTGACGTGGAATCCTCCAAAAAAGCCGCTCGCTTCACCCGCACCTGCGACTGCTTTAACGTACCGCTGCTGGTACTCGTCGACGTACCCGGATTCCTGCCCGGCACCGACCAGGAGTGGAGCGGCATCATCACCAACGGCGCCAAATTGCTCTACGCCCTGAGTGAGGCCACCGTGCCCCGCATCACCGTCATCACGCGCAAGGCCTACGGCGGGGCCTATGACGTGATGAACTCAAAGCACATCGGGGCCGACTTCAACTTCGCCTGGCCCGGCGCTGAAATTGCCGTAATGGGGGCCAAGGGCGCTACCGAGATCATCTTTAAACGGGAGATCGACGCGGCCGAGGACCCCAGCCAGAAGTTAGCCGAGCGCGAGGCCGAGTACGCCGAAACCTTCGCCAACCCCTACCGGGCCGCCCAGCGGGGCTTCATCGACGAGGTGATATACCCCCGCGATACGCGGCGCAAACTGATCCGTGCGTTTGCCACCCTGGAAAATAAAGTTGCCGTGCTCCCCAAAAAGAAGCACGGCAACATTCCGCTGTAGCATATAAAGTAGTTACCGCCGAAAACGGCTACCGATAATGCCCAGGTCGAGCAGCACGGCCACGACCAGGCCGATCATTTGCACGTTCGAGCTGAAGTAGGCTTCGGAAATCCCGTACCATAGGGTGGTGAGTGGCAGGAAGATCAGTCCGAGCACCGCGATCAGGATGTTGTCGAAGGCGTTGCGGAACCACTCCGTGAAGAAGTAAAGCAAGACTACGACGATGCGGGGGAAAAAGAATCCGAGGAGGAGAATAAGCAGAGGCATGTGCAGGTGATTTTAGGTTGAGCTGAGGATGGTGGAGGTGATTACTTCGCTACAGCAACCCGCCAGATGATCCCAGCGTCGTCGTCACACACCAGCAGCGCACCGTCGGGCGCGACACTCACCCCGACGGGTCTGCCCCACACCTTACCGGCGGGTTCGTCGGCGATGAAGCCGGTCAGGAAATCCTCGACGGGCTGCGGCACACCCGCCGCGTCGAAGGGGATAAAGACCACTTTATAGCCACTAAAGGTAGAGCGGTTCCAACTGCCGTGCTGTCCCACAAATGCGCCGTTGCGATACTTCGCCGGGAAGCCGTCGTCGGTATAAAACTGCAACCCGAGGGAAGCGGTATGCGCACCCAGCGGCACGTCGGGGATGACGGCCTTGGCGACCAGGTCGGCGTGGGGATCGTCACTCCACCGGGGGTCCGGTAGCTGCCCGTAGTAACTGTAGGGCCAACCGTAGAAGGCGCCCCGGCGCACGCTGGTCGCGTAATCCGGAACCAGTCCGTCGCCCAACTTATCGCGCTCGTTGACGGCCGTCCAGAGCTCCCCGGTCACCGGGTTCCAATCCATGCCCACGGGGTTGCGCAGGCCCGTGGCATATTCCTGCATGCCGGAGCCGTCGGGGTTCATTTCCAGGATGGTCGCCCGGTTGGTTTCCTTATCCATCCCGTTTTCGCCGACGTTGCTGCCCGAGCCCACCGACACGTAGATCTTGCTGCCATCGGGACTGGCCAGCAGGTTGCGCGTCCAGTGGTTGTTGTAGCCCTGGGGCGGGGTCGCGAGAATCCGTTCACCGGTTGCCGGGTCGAGTTTGGCCCGTCCGGCAGTATACGGGTAGCGCCAGGTGGCGTCGGTGTTGGCGACGTAGAAGTAGCCGTCCAGCACGAGCATGCCGAAGGGTTGGTTGAGGTTCTGCAGGAACACTTCGCGCTTGTCGACTTTGCCATCCGAGTCGCTATCGATCAACCGCTGTATCCGGTTGGCGCTGTTGCGGGTATTGCTTTCTACCACGAAAATCTCTCCGGCGGGCGACACGTAGGTCATCCGCGGGTGCTGCAGCTTATCGGCGTAGCGGCTCACCTGAAATCCGTCCGGGGCCCGGGGCGTACGGTCGGCGGGCCAGTCGATCACCTCGCTTGCCTTGGTGACGGATTCGGTGCTGTAGGGACTGGGGAGTTCGAGCGGCCCCACGGCGGTTTCCACCCGGTCAGCCGGCTCCTGGCTGAGGGTTTCCTTGCGTTCCGTACTTACCGGAGTAGCACAGGTGGCCAGCATACCCAGCAATGGCAGTAGTAGTAGGTGTTTCATTCCGATATAACCCAGTTGGCGGGGGCGCGGGTTCGGTGCATATGCCGAGGATATTGCGGGGTTTTCTATAAATTTTGATTTGTAGGTAGGCTGCATATACTTTAAGGGAACTTCGTGCCACCATGACAAATGTTGTTTGGCTAAATAAAATTTAGCCAAATATATTGGATATAGAATTTGAAGGGTTACCTTGCGACGAACCTAAACCTAAACCCCCGGACTTTTTTTCCGGATCCACCTTTCGTTGCCGCCCCCGCCCGGGGGGGGTGCACTGACTAGCCCTCAGCCCTTCACAACAATTATCCATTCATGTACTCCCTACATCCGGGCGGTAAGCCCCCCTTATGTCGGCGTACCTCATTCCTCAACCCATACACCTTATGCAATTACGCTTACTCCTTCTGCCCCTTCTCCTGGGCGCTGCCCTAACTTCCTGTACGGAAGATAGTGCTCTCGCCCCGGAACCTGCCGCGCTCACCACCGGCTTTCTGGTAGACGAAAACGAAGATGGCCACGTGCAGGTCCCCGATCTAGGCCTGGAAGCCCCCATCACCGCCCACGTGGCTGGCCACTCCGCCAAGTACGCCGACGCCCGAATGATCACCCAAACGCACCCAGACGGCACCACCGAAACTAGGTACCTCGTGGACGACGACATTGCCCTGACCAAGGACCAGCTCCGCGAACTGCGCGCCCTGGACGCCACCCTCGAAAAGCAGTACCGGACTAATAACTTAGTGTCGGACAACAACATCAGCATCATCGGCTACACCGGAAGCGGCTATGCCCTTACCAGCAAAATGCGCACGGCCCTACAGTGGGCGGTGGCGAATTATAACGCCCTGAACACTAACAAGACGTTCACCCTTTCCTTTGCCGCCAGCACTAATGCCGACATCGTCGTGTACCGCAACGTGAGCAACAACGGTGCGGGGGGCGTAGCCGGATTCCCCAGCGGCGGTCAACCCTACAAATGGGTCCAGATCTACAACGGCATGGGGAACTACGATACGAACACAAACGAGCACGTGATTACCCACGAAATCGGCCACTGCATGGGCCTGCGGCACACCGATTGGTTTAGCCGGCAGTCGTGCGGGCAGTCGGGCGAGTCGGCCGGATCGGACGGCGCGGTGCTCATTCCCGGCACCCCCTCGGGCTACGACGCCAACTCCGTCATGCTGGCCTGCTTCAGCAGCCGCGAAGACGGCGAGTTCGGCTTCTACGACCGGGTAGCGCTCGAGTTTCTCTACTAATCAGCCCCTTACTCACAGATGGCGGCCCGCATTCTAGGAGGATGCGGGCCGCCTTTCTTTGTTATGCCTGGAATTATCCGCATTTTTGGGCCGCTTATTACACCCGCGACTCCCCGCCCCCTCGTTTATGGGTGATGAAGTCCCTCACTCATTTAACCTCACCCCATGACCACAACGACTACCCAGCAGGAGATGAAGCTTAAGCGCATCTTCATCCAGAATCAGATCCCCGCAGAGCTCGCCGCCCTGAGCCGCATGAGCCACAACATCCTCTGGTCCTGGATGCCCCAGGTAGCCGATCTCTTCCTGAGCATCCACCCGGCCACCTTTGTGGAGCTCAACTACAATCCCGTTGCGCTGCTCGAAAAGCTGCCCCCGGCCCGGATCAAGGAGCTTGCCGCGGATAAAGACTTTCTCCAGCGCCTCAAGTCGGCCGAAAAGGCCTTCGACGCCTACCTGGCCGAGCCCGTCAAGAAAGACCTGCCGCGGGTGGCCTACTTCAGCATGGAGTACGGCCTGCACATCAGCCTGAAGTTGTACAGTGGCGGACTAGGAGTACTAGCCGGCGACTACTTGAAGGAGGCCAGCGACAGCAACGTCGACCTCTTTGCCGTAGGCCTGCTCTACCGCTACGGGTACTTTAACCAGGGACTGAGCATGAACGGTGACCAGATCCATAACTACCCGCCGCAAAAATTTACCCAGCTGCCCGTGGAGCCCGTGCGCGGCGACGACGGGAACTGGCTTAAAGTACCCGTCACCATCCAGGGCCGCATCGTCCAGGCCAAGATCTGGAGCCTCGCCATTGGGCGGATTAAGCTCTACCTGCTCGATACGGACCACGAGGACAATACCCCCGAAGACCGCGCCCTGACCCACCAGCTGTACGGCGGAGACAACGAGCACCGCCTCAAGCAGGAGATCCTCCTCGGCATCGGCGGCGTGCGGGCCATCGAGGAGATGGGGCTAAAGCCCGACATCTACCACCTCAACGAGGGCCATGCGGGCTTTCTCTCCCTAGAGCGGCTAAAGAACTACGTGGACGGCGGACTCACCTTCCCCGAGGCACGCGAGATGGTGCGGGCTTCCAGTCTCTACACCACCCACACGCCGGTGCCGGCGGGTCACGACCACTTCCCCGAGCACTACATGCGGAACTACCTCTACAATTACGCGGCGGACCTCGGGATCGACTGGGTAGACTTCATGGCCCTGGGCCGCTTCAACCCGGACGACGGAAACGAGGACTTCAATATGTCGAAGCTCTCCATCCGCCTATCGCAGCGCGTGAACGGCGTATCGAAGCTGCACGGGGAGGTCAGCCAGGAGATGTTCACCAGCCTCTTTCCCGGCTATACCGCCGAGGAGGTACACATCGGTTACGTGACGAACTCGGTGCACTACCCTAGCTGGATTGCCGACAGCATCCACGAACTTTACTCGACCAAATTCGGCAAGGACTGGGTCCGTGATCAGAGCAACAAAGACATCTGGCGCAACATCAGCAAGATCGACGACCGGGCCCTGTTCGATACCCGCCACAAGCTGAAAGTGAAGTTGCTCGCCTACGTGAAGGCTAAGTTGCAGGTAGATATGCGCCGCCGGGGCGAGAGTCCCCGCACCACCTTTGACATCCTCAGCAAGATCAACGACAAGGCGCTGGTGCTGGGCTTTGCCCGCCGTTTCGCGACCTACAAGCGGGCGACCCTGCTGTTCACCAACCGCGACCGGCTGCGCGCCCTGGTCAACCGCAAGGACCAGCCCGTAATCTTCCTCTTCGCCGGCAAGGCCCACCCCGCCGACCAGGGAGGCCAGGACCTCATCCGTCAGATCGTGCAAATCAGTAAAGAACCGGAATTTACCGGTAAGATCATCTTCCTGGAGGACTACAATATGGAGATGGCCAAGCTGCTCACTCAGGGCGTAGACATCTGGCTCAACACCCCCACCCGCCCCCTGGAGGCTTCCGGTACCTCCGGCATGAAGGCCACCCTCAATGGCACCGTCAACTTCTCCGTTCTCGACGGCTGGTGGGCGGAAGGTTACCGACCCGACGCCGGCTGGGCCCTGCCGCTAGAGCGCACCTACGAAGACCAGTACTTGCAGAATGAGCTTGACGCCGAGACGATGTACAGCATCCTGGAGGAGGAGATCATCCCCATCTACTTCGACCGCGACGACACCGGCATCAGCAAGCGCTGGATGGGCTACGTCAAGCAGAACATCGCGGAAGTCGCCCCTACCTTCACTATGAAGCGGATGATGGACGACTACTACGAGCGTTTCTACCTGCCCTTAGGAAAGAGCGCCGCCGCGGTACGTAAGGACGACATGAAGCCCGGCAAGGAATACGCCGCCTGGAAAGAAGACAGCGCCGCCAAGTGGGAAGGCCTCGAGACCGTGGAGAACAACAGCTTCGACTCCGTCAACCACGCCCTGCCCGTCGGAGAGCCCTTTGCCGCCGAGGTCGTCATCGCTACCAATGGCATCGCCCCCGATCACCTGATCCTGGAAGCCCTTTTCTACCAGCGTATCGACGAGCATAAGCTCCAGCTCCGCCGCACCCAGCCCTTCGTGCTCACCGCCCAAACTGAGGGGACCGCTACCTACCGCATCGACGTCGACCCGCACCTGGCCGGCGTCTACGAATACGGCTTCCGGCTGCGCCCGACGCACGATCTGATGCCCCACGCGCAGGACCTGAATCTGGTCTACTGGGTCTAATTACAGCCGCATGGAGTCACCGACCGTACAAATGCTGAACCTCCGATTGCCCACCGACCCCCGGTGGGTCAACCTGGTGGAAATGGACCTGGGGGAGATACTGACCGACCACGCTTACTGCGAGCAAAAGGCGGCCACGAGCTGTATCTCCCTCATCCAGGGCTACCCGGATCGGGAAGAACTGGTCCGGGAGCTCGCACCCATCGTCACCGAGGAGTGGGGTCACTTCCGTGCCGTACTCGCTGAACTCGATCGCCGCGGCCTGTCCCTGGGGCGGCAGCGGAAGGACGAGTACGTCAACGGCCTGCTCGCCTTCTCCCGCAAGGGCGCTGGCCGGGAGGTAGCCCTTCTGGAACGCCTGCTGGTGTTTGCTCTAATCGAGGCCCGCAGCTGCGAGCGCTTCCGGCTGATGAGTCTGTACGTGTCCGACGAAGCCCTGCGCAAGTGGTATCACAAATTCATGGTTGCCGAGGCCGGGCACTACGTGCTGTTTATCGAACTGGCGCGCAAATACTTTCCGCGGGACCTCGTCGATGCGCGCTGGAGAGAATACCTGGCCTTCGAGGCCGAGCTGCTCCCCCAATTGGAAGTGCGGGGTGACCGGATGCACTGACTTTTATTTCCACTTCCTGGCGATCTTCCAGGCGGTTTCCAGCATGTGGGGCGACCAGGTTTCGATTTGCCACGCGGAAGCGGCTAGTCGCGAATTGGCTAAGCTTTCCGTGACCTGAGACAGGCTCTCGGAATCTTCCAGGATACAGGACAACTCCTCTTGTTGGGCGGCTAGCTCTGACTCGATATGGGGGAGGCCGAGTTGGGTAGAACTACTAGCATACGGGATAGAAGTCGTATCCTGGTCTGCCCCCTCCGGAAGAAATGGGAGCATGGTGCTGAGTCTTTTAAAATCTTCCCGGTATCCCATGATGGCTTCCTCGGTGCGCAGGGCGGGGCTGAGTTGTTCGAGCACGACGTACTTCAGCCGGGGGCACCGGGGAATGGCGTAAGCCAGCAGGGCGTAGACGGCGTCCGGTACGCGATCGTCGTGGGTGTCCCGCCGCACCCGCCCGCCCGGGGCGTTGTGCTGCACCTCCCAGCTGCCGCCACTCAGGTGAATCTCCCGGACCCGGTGCAGGGGGTAGGCATCGACCAATCGGGTAAGCTCCAGGCCAAAGTTATGCGCCTGGCAGTAGAGATTGTGCAAGTCGAGGATCAGCAGGCCGTCGGTGGGGCCAAGCAGCCGGTCCAAAAAGTCCGCCTGCCGGTATACATCTTCGGCGGAGTAAGCTAGGGCGAGATTCTCGAGTCCTACCCGACATGCCGCCGCATCGTGTAGTCTCGCTAGGCGGTCCCGACCCACCCGTAGACTGGCGGCGTTCAGGGGCGGGGCTAGTGGTGCGCCGCGGTGAAAGTCGCGCCCCGTCATAAAGCCGAAGTGCTCGGTGACGTGGTCGAAAGGGTAGGCACTGGCAAGTTGCCGCAGCCGGTCCAGGTATTCCTGCTGCTGGGGTCGCCACTCACCCGCGCAGACCGAAAAAAAGATGCCGTGACCGACGAGTCGCCCCGCCCCGGCGTAAGCGGTAAGCAGTTCCGCAAACCAAGGGGGAAGCTCGGGTAAGGCATAGACGGCATCGAAGGACCACTCGACCCCGCCTACCGCTCCGTCCCGCAGTAAGGGTAAGGCGGCGGAAAGCAGGTGACGGTCAACGTTAAGGGCCAGGGTAGGAATCATACGCTTGCTACTAGCCCATTCCGCAGGCGGGGCAATTGTCGTCATAGTTGGGCGTGTACTCGCCCTCTCCCGCGTGGCCTGCGTTGACGCATTCCCCAACGCAGTGCTCGGCGCATCCCTCCACACAATCATCGGGGTCGAGTTCCATCTTATTCTCCGAGCTGCAGGCGGTGGTCAGGGTCATGCCGATGCCAAGGGCGAGTGAGCGAAGCAGTACTTTATCTAGTTGCATGTGAGGCTGTTTTTACGCTAGACGTACGCGCGGGTAGGAAGCGTTGGAGCCGAAAGAAAAATAATGAAGTTTATTGCACCCGCGGATCCCGCACCTTTAACCAGCGCAGCAAGCCGACGACGCTCATATAGGGGGGATTGGCCGCCAGGTAAGATTGGAGATCGGTGCCCGAGACTCCTAGATCGGTGAGCTCCTCGGTGTAGTAGCGCTTGAAAAGTGGCTCAATGGTTTCGGCCGGGGTCCCGTCGCGGTAGTAATCCTCCATC
The DNA here is from genome assembly GCA_963710195.1 of Lewinellaceae bacterium. GTDB lineage: Bacteria > Bacteroidota > Bacteroidia > Chitinophagales > Saprospiraceae > Neolewinella. Next base: position 618,615 of record CAVPZF010000007.1, on the reverse strand, counting down.
CAATCCACGTAGCGATCAAGGCGCTGACCGAGTTCGTCCAGGTGCTGGTCGACCTGGGTCACGGCGCCGTAGTGGGTGAGGTAAAGCTGTTTGGCGTTCAGGGACCGGATCCGGTCGATCGACGCATGCCAGGCCCGAGCGTCGATATCCGGAGGCGGACAGGGGGGGACCACGGGCCCCTCGGCGATGCGGCAACCTCCCACGTCGCCGGTGAAGACCACTTCCCCCAACTGCCAGGCGATGTGGTGGCTGGCGTGCCCCGGCGTGTGGTGGGCTGTCCACTCCTTCCCCCCGATCGTCAGCCTGGCTAGGTCCTCCACGGCGGTGATACGCGCGGCGTCGATCGACTCCATTTTGCCCCAGAGCTTGTCCATTTTGGTTCCGTATATCTGTCGGGCGGACTCATACAGTCGGGTCGGGTCGATCATATGCTTCATTCCCCGGGGATGGACGTACACCCGCGCCCCCCGGCGCGCCCACCACCAGGCGGCTCCGGCGTGGTCGAAGTGAATGTGCGTTAGTAGCAGGGTGTGCACCTCCTCGGGGGGGATGCCCGCCGCCTTTAGTCCCGCCAGCATATTGGCGTGGGTGGAGTAAGGTCCACTTTCCACCAGGGTAAAGCCGCGCTCATCCTCCACGGCGAAGGTGGCAATGGATGCCGGCGTATCAAGGAATTGGAGATCGATTACGTTTATCATAACAAGAAAATTTAGCCGGAGTAATTAATCGCGCAGGGCTTCTACGGCCGCGGCGACGTCCTCGGCAACGCTGGCTACGGTTTGCCGGGCGTCGATGGTGACGATGTGCTCCCCTTCGCCGAAGTGGGCAAAGGCCTGTCGGAAGCTCTCCCGTACGTGCGCCAGCTTTTCCGTGGTTTCGTATAACTCTAAGGAGTTGCCACGCTCGTTCAGGCGAGCCATACTGGCATCGGGGGGTAGGTCCAGAAAGAGGGTAAGGTCGGCGGGCAGGGTCCGCTTGGCCTCGCGGTTGAGGGCGGCAATCCAACCGGGGTCGACGAACTCACTCTGGTAGGCCAAACTGCTGAAGTAGTAGCGGCTGGCGATGACGTGGTACCCCGCTGCTAACTGGGCCAAAATACCCACCTCGGGGGCGAACAGGTGCTCGATGCGGTCCGCGGCAAACAGGGCAGCAAGGGTCCGGGGGTCAACCGTATGCTCGTGGCGTAGGATACTCCGAATGAGCCGGCCCGTGGGCAGCTCGGTCGGCTCGGCCGTGAGGTGGCAGGCTTCGCCGCGTACGTGAAAGTAGTCCCGCAGGTGATTAATCTGGGTGGTCTTTCCGCTGCCGTCCAGGCCCTCGATGACGATAAACAGGGGGTGGTGGCTCATCCGTTACTCTTCTTCCGCCGGTGCGAATTTGGCGCGGCCGCTGCGATCGACCACGGTCGAGCTGGCCTGCTGGGTGCCCTGTAACACCATGTCCATCACGTTGACGTGGGGGGGCTGATCGATCATGAAATGGATGGCTTCGGCGACGTCCCGGGAGCGTAGGGGTTGGAAGTCTTGGTAAATCTTGGCGCGTTGCCGGTCCCCGTCGAAACGCACCAAGGCAAACTCCGTCTCCTCCACGTGGGCCGGGCAGATTTGCCCCACCCGAATGCCGTGTTTGACCAAGTCGAGCCGCATCGCGTAGGTCAGGGCGTCCACGGCGTGCTTGGTAGCGCAGTACACGTTGCCGTTGGGATAGACTTCCTTCCCCGCCGTGCTCGCTACGTTGATGATGGTTCCCCGCCCCCGCGCCACCATGCCCGGGGTGACTGCGCGGGTCAGGTAGAGTAAGCCCCTGAGGTTGACGTCGATCATCTCGTCCCAGTGATCCAGATTTCCCTCCTGTATTGGGTCAAATCCCTTGGCTTTCCCCGCATTATTGAGCAGAATGTCGATGTGCTGCCAGGCTGCCGGGAGGGTGTTGATCGCCTCCTGCACCGGGCTACGTTCTCGCACGTCGAGCATCAGGGAGTAGGTTTCGGTGGAATGAATATTTTCGAGTTCCCGAGAAATTTCCTGCAACCTTTCTTCTCGCCGCCCGAGTAGGATGAGCCGGTATCCGTCCGCGGCCAGTCGCCGCGCAGTAGCTAGTCCAATCCCGCTCGTGGCCCCTGAGATCAGCACCGTCTTATCCTGTCCGGGTCGGGGCGGGGCCGCGGGTGCAGGGGCGGCTCGCACAGAGAGCAGGGCCTCCAGTTCCGCAATGTTCTTCTTCAGGGCACCGAGGGGGTCGGTTTCCGCCCCTTCCCTAGCGGGCGCAGAGGGCGTAGTGGGCGGTGGCTCCCCGGAGGATCCGTAAAATGCCCGGCGGTTTGCGGGGGTATCGTAGGCGGGTTCCAGTGCTACGGCCAGCAGATAGTTTTTGCGGGCTTCTTCCTGTTTCCCCGCGTCGAATTGTAGCACGGCCAACTGGTAGTGAGCGGGCGCGTGTTTTGGATCGGCGGCGATGGTTTTGTGGAGCCACTTTTTGGCCTTTTTTCTTTTTCCTAGGGGACCAAGTAGCAATTCCGCGTACCGGTAAAGCACGTCTGCTCCGATATCCTCGTACTTCGCGGCCCGCTGCAGATAGTTACCGGCGTCCACGAAGTGGGCAGCAAAGTGATCGGCCAACAACATGCCCAGTCGCTGATTTAAATCGGGGAAGAACGGCTGCAGGTCGCTGAGTCGCTCCCAGTCCTTCCGGGCCTCGCCGTACTGCTCCTCCGTTTCGTAAAGTTCCCCGCTGAGGTAGAGCGCGTCTTCGTGCAGGGGGTCGCGCTTCAGCAGCGCATGCAGTTCGGTGCGGGCGGCCTCCGGGCGGCGGGCGGCCAGGGCCAGCATCAGGGCGTACTGGTAGTGCAGGTCCGTGTCGTCGGGGTGGGCGTCCCGGCCCTGGTGGAGCAAGTCGAGGGCCGCCCCCGTTTGTCCGCGGTCGGAGAGCTGCCAGGCGCGGTCTACGCAGTCGGTCACCTCCTCGGAGGGGGGATCGGACGAATGTGGTGCGTTCATGGGGGAGATTTTGCTCGGGGTGGCCCCTGCCACGTCGGTTGGGCGGCGGCGGCGGCGGTTCGTCCGGCCAGGGCTAGCAGGGGCGCGTAGTCCAGTTGCTTGAGCATCTGCGGAGTCACCGAGCCCCGCAGGTGGAGGCGTTCAATTACTTCGGGAATTCCGATACTGGTTTCCCGAATTTTGGATAGGTAGCGGCTGAAGTTTTCCTTACCGGTCTCATCAAATGCCTCCGCCCCCCGCCGCAGTTCAATGTACCGATCCTGCCAGTGGCTGATGTAGCGCATCTGGGCCGCGCGGCTGTCTAGGTCGGTCCCGACCACCACGAGGAGCACGCCTTGGTCATCCTGCAACATGGTTTGTGCGCCCAGCATACAGTTGGGGTTGGTCAGGAAGTCGTCGCTAATGACCAGCACGGAGGCACAATTGCTGGCACCGATTTCCGGGGCCAGCAGCGGGCCTTCATTTTCCCTTCCGGCGGCAAAGTGCTCCCACCTTATGCTGCCCTCCAGCGCCTGCTCCAGCTGCCGCACCAGGGCCAGGTCTTCGATGCTGTATCCGATGGCGAGTGGGGTCATACTGGGCGGCGGGATTGGGCGGGCAAAATAGGCAAAGTAATGGGAGGCGAGGAAAACTAAGCTTTACCTTTATCCTTTTGCTTCGATATGGATAAGAGCCGCCCTACCCTTTGGACCCCCCTCCTCTACGCCGCCCTACTTGCCACCGGCTTGTTGACGGGATATTTTCTCAGCAGCGACGCCCCCCTCGTGGCGATCGGTCAGGGCAACAGCTCCGCCGGCGGCGGCCGGGTTGAACAGTTGATGGGCTACATCGAGGCCCGCTACGTAGACGACCCCGACGAAGAGGAGCTGTACGCGGCCGCTATAACCGCCGTACTAGCAAAATTAGACCCCCACAGCAGCTACATTCCCAAGGAAGAGTTGCAGGCACTTACCGAATCCATGGAGGGCAATTTCGAGGGCATCGGCATTGAATATCTCGTGGTACAAGACACCATCACCGTGGTAAGCGCCCTGCCCGACGGGCCCTCCGCCCTGGCGGGTGTCCTACCCGGAGATCAGGTGATCTACGTCGAGGACAGCCTCGTCACCGGGGTCGCCGAGCGGGAGATTGACCCCGCCAGCCTCATGCGGGGCGCGGAAGGATCGGCCGTTACGGTGCGCATTCATCGGCCCGGACGGTCCGGGCTGCTGGACTTCACCCTAAACCGAGCGCCGATCCCCGTCTACAGCGTCGATGCGGCCTACAAGATCGCCGAACAGACGACCTACGTCAAGATTAATCGCTTTAGCCAGAACACCTACTCCGAGTTCATGACCGCATTGGAAACCCACCTCGAAAATGAGAACGCCCGCAACCTCATCATCGACCTGCGCGGAAACCCCGGCGGCTACCTGCAGGAAGCCACCAAGCTCCTCAGTGAGCTCTTCGTCGAGCGCGGGGAATTGCTGGTGTACACGGAAGGTCGTCATTCCAGCCGCCAGCCCTACAAGAGTAGCGGCCGGGCACGCTACAATATTCAAAAAGTTGCCATCCTGGTGGATGGGGGATCGGCCAGTGCCAGCGAAATCGTCGCCGGTGCGGTACAGGACCACGATCGCGGCATCGTCGTCGGGCGCCGCACGTTTGGCAAGGGACTCGTACAGGAACAGTACCCCTTGTCCGACGGCTCCGCCCTGCGCCTCACCGTAGCGCGTTACTACACTCCCAGCGAACGGAGCATCCAACGCAATTACGTCGGAGACGACGACTACCGGGGCGACCTCAACCGCCGCTACGAAAGCGGTGAACTCACCGGCCGTACCGCCGTACACGTGGATAGTTCTTTACTATATTATACCGATAATGGCCACCCCGTCTACGGCGGCGGCGGGATCACGCCGGATTACTATGTCCCGCTTGATAGCAGCCTCAACAATGCAAACTTCCTGCAGATCCGCCAGCAGATCCCCGCCTACATGTTTTCCTACTTACGCGCGCATCCCCAGGCGGACCAGTACGAGGACGTAGAAGCGTTCGTGCGCAACTACCAACCCGACATGGAGGCCATCACCGCCGACCTGATCGTGCTGGCCCGCCAGGAGTACGGCGAGGTCAACGCAGAACTCCCGCTTCACCTGCGCAGCGACCTGGAACTGTTCTTCCGCTCCCGCTTGGCGCGGCAACTCTTTGGAGCAAGCGCCTACTACGAAGTTTACAACCGGGAAGACGAAACTGTACAGGAAGCGCTGCGCCTGATGGATACCAGAGACCCTCTCGCGGCGGCCCGGAAGAACTGAGGGTCACCTATCTGAATAAATAACTTGTTTAAACCATTGCGGAGACACCTTGTCCTATCCGGAACAGGTCGTGCAGGCACCACTTGACTCTACCAAATAGTAAGCCAGCTTAATTTAGATGGGTTTGACATATTGTCCCTTCGAGCGCAAGCATGGGGCTTATTATGAGACCGCGCGAGCCGGGATGGAATACGATCTACACAAGAAAGATGCTCCGTATCGGGGTATAGATCTTCGTTTCCGCGACTACGCAGAGCAAATTTACCGAAGATTGGATACAAGCATAGATTGTCCAATCGTACCAGTACGCGATGTCGTTGCAGTCGCACAAAGTCCCAGAGAAACTCAGCGAAGAACAACCTATCCGTTGCCTATAACTCGGCAAGTCAGGGACTACCTAATAGGCAGGCGATATTTTGCCCCGGAGGATTATTCGAGAAATATTCATTCAGAAAGGGGGAACAAGAGAAGTTACTGACAGATCGTTTTTACGGGCTGCTCTTAGGTACCGCAGAACACCAGATTCCCGTGGTGCGACTACAGTTCTCCAAGTTTGCCAACGATGAGATATATACCTACGAAAAGTTATTACAAATTCTGGGTGACATCTCATATAAAACGTTTGACAATATATTTCGCTCTGTTGTAGATTTTTCCCTAATAGTCACTAATTAATTTACTCAATCCCCCGAAACAACGCCCAGAGCTGATCCCGCCGTGGCGATTCCGCAACGATCCGGACCTGCTCCTTTTTGACGGGATGCAAGAACTCCAGACTCCGACTGTGGAGGTTGATGTTGCCATCCTCGTTGGCTTGGCGGAACCCGTACTTGAGGTCGCCACGGATGGGGCACTCCAACTGCTGGGCGAGTTGCACCCGAATCTGGTGGGGGCGCCCGGTGAGGGGAGTGACCTCTAACAGCACGTTGGACCCTACCCTACCCAGCAGCCGGTAATCGAGGACGGCCTCTTTGGCCCCCTGGTGGCGGTTGCTGTTGGCCTTGGGGAGTAGCTTGCTGATGTTCTTTTTCGCATCCTTGTAAATAAAACCCGTCAGCCGCCCCTCAATTGGGTTTGGCTGCTCGGCGACGATCGCCCAGTATTTCTTGGTCACCTTGCGTTCGCGGAAGAGCTCGGTCATCCGGGACAGCGCCTTGGACGTCCGCGCGAAGAGAATGACACCCGATACCGGCCGGTCAAGGCGGTGGATGGAGCCGAGAAAGACATCGCCTGGTTTGTTGTACCGCAGCTTGATGTACTCCTTGGCGAGATCCATGACGGTCACGTCGCCGGTTTCGTCCCCCTGGCTGAGGTAGCCCGCGGGCTTGTTGACGGCGATAAGGTGGTTGTCTTCGTACAGAACCTGAAGCTGCATGCAGTTGTCTTTAGGGCACCGACACGCCGGGCTGGGGAGGTAACGCCCCCGCTGCCCGTAACGTTAGCCCCCACTCCGAATAATTATGCCTCCCCTCCCCCACCACCTGAGCCTCGGCTTCAGTCCCTGCCCCAACGATACCTTTATTTTTGACGCCCTCGTGCACGGGCGCGTCGACACCGAAGGACTTACATTCGAGGTCACGCTGGCGGACGTGGAGGAACTCAATCGCCTAGCTTTCCGCGGAAAGCTCGACGTGTCTAAGCTCAGCTATCACGCGGCGGGCTTCCTGACCGAAGCCTACGCCATCTTACACGCGGGGAGTGCCCTCGGGCGGGGAGTAGGTCCATTGTTGGTAAAAAAGATAATAGGAAATTCTGGAGGAGTAATAAGTAAATTCGGCACCGTAGCTATCCCCGGCAAGTACACCACCGCCAACTACTTACTTGGTCTAGCCCACCCCTCGCTGACCGATAAAACGGAAGTTTTATTCAGTGAAATCGAGGGGGCGGTGCTCGATGGGCGGTACGACACCGGGCTCTTGATCCACGAAAACCGGTTCACCTACGCGGAACGTGGACTGGAGAAGATCGCCGATCTAGGGGAGTACTGGGAATCCACCACCGGCTACCCCATCCCCCTTGGCGGCATTGCGGTGCGGCGCACCCTACCCAAGGAAGTGCAGCAGCGGGTAAATCGCGTGCTGGCCCGCTCCGTCGCCCATGCCTTTGATCATCCCACCGCCAGCCAGGCCTACGTAGAAGCTCACGCCCAGGAGATGAATCCTGACGTTCTGCGGCAGCACATTGACCTCTACGTCAACGACTACACCCGGGACTTGGGGGAGGAGGGGCGTGCCGCGGTGTTGCATTTCCTCCGGGATGGTCGGGCAAAGGGAATCATCCCGGCGGGTAGGGACGATGTTTTCGTGTAGTTTTCCGTTCTTTGTCGCCGTACCTTAAACTCCTTCCCCCATGGCAAAGCAATCCTTTCGTGCCGGCGTTCTCTACGGCGACGAGGTCACCGAACTCTTCAACTACGCCCAGGCCAACAATTTTGCTCTGCCTGCCGTCAACGTCACCAGCAGCAGCACGGTCAACGCCGTACTGGAAACGGCCAAGGCACTCAACAGCCCCGTGATCATTCAGTTCAGCAACGGGGGCGCCCAGTTTTTTGCCGGTAAAGGACTTGGCAACACCGACCAAAAAGGGGCCATTGTCGGAGGTCTCAGCGGCGCGATGCACGTTCACACCATGGCCGAGGCCTACGGCGTGCCCGTCATCCTGCACACCGATCACTGCGCCAAGAACCTACTGCCCTGGATCGACGGGCTGCTCGAGGCCGGCGAGAAGTTCCACGCCAAGCGTGGCTTCCCCCTGTATTCCAGCCACATGCTCGACCTTAGCGAGGAGCCCCTGGAGGAGAACCTATCAATCTGCTCCACCTACTTCGAGCGCATGGACAAGATCGGCATGACCATCGAGATCGAACTGGGCGTCACCGGCGGCGAGGAGGATGGCGTCGACAACTCCGACGTCGACAGCAGCCGCCTCTACACCCAGCCCGAGGAGGTCTTCGAAAGCTACCAAACGCTGAGTAAGATCAGTAAGCGATTTACCGTAGCCGCCGCCTTCGGCAACGTCCACGGGGTCTACAAGCCGGGCAACGTCGAACTCCGCCCCGTCATCCTCAAGAACAGCCAGGACTTCGCCAAGGAGAAGCTCGGCGTCAAAGAGGATCCCATTCACTTCGTCTTCCACGGCGGCTCCGGCTCTAGCCAGGAGGAGATCCGCGAGGCCATTTCCTACGGCGCCATTAAGATGAATATCGATACGGACATGCAGTGGGCATACTGGGACGGCGTGCGCGCCTACGCCAGCAAGAACCACGACTACCTCCAGGCCCAGATTGGCAATCCCGAAGGCGGGGAGAAACCCAACAAGAAATTCTACGATCCCCGCTCCTGGGTGCGCAAAGCCGAGGAAGCTTTCGTTATTCGCTTGAAAAAGGCCTTCGAGGACCTTAACTGCGTGGACGTTCTCGGCAGCTAGCTCGCCGAATCATTCGGCCAGCTGCGGTCGTACATCCACTTGTTACCTTTGGCCCGTGGCCTGGCTTCCCTTTCTCCTGGTGTTGCTCTTCTGCATCGCGGCGGTGGTACATACCTACGCAGTTTATCCGCTGTACGTCACGTGGGCGGCGGCGCGCAGGGGTCAGGACGAGCACTCCATTGAGCGGATTCAGGACGCAACCCTTGCCTGGCCCCCCGTCTACGTGCTCATGGCCGTACACAACGAGGAGGCCATACTGAAGCAGAAGCTGGCCTCCCTGGCCGAACAGAATTACCGCGGTAGCCTCACCTTCCACATCGGCGACGACTGCAGCGTAGACCAAACGGCGGAAATGCTACGCACCTACGTCGTGCGCTACCCCGGTCGCTTCCATGTTTCCCGGAATGTGCGCCGCGGCGGTAAACCTGGCACGATTAATGCCCTGGCCGCCGGCTTACCGGGGGGGGACGGCGTGTACCTCCTAACGGACGCCAGCGTCCTGCTTCAACCGGACACGATCACGGAACTGGTCCGCCCGATGCTGACCGACGAGCGCCTGGGCGTGGTCGATGCGCACATGGTGCATACTGGAATGGAAAGGGCGGGCATCAGTCGACTAGAAGACCGCTACATCAACCGGGAGGTGGCGATCAAGCAGGCGGAAAGCGTACTCTGGCGACGCATGATCGGCCCATTCGGAGGCTGCTGGGCCATCCGCGCGGCGGCCTATGTGCCCGTCCCGCCCAATTTCCTCGTCGACGACTTTTACCTCTGTATGGCGGCTTACGAAGTCGGCTGGCGGGGCATCAGCACGCCACGGGCGCTGGCTTACGAAGGCGTGGGGCAATCGTTAGGCGAGGAATTTCGGCGCAAGCGCCGCATCGGGGCGGGCAACTGGCAGAACCTCGTGCGCTTCCGCCACCTCTGGTGGCCCGCCTGGCGCGACCCCCTCGCCTTCGCGCTATTCAGCCATAAGGTATTGCGCTGGGTGGCGCCCCAACTGCTGTTGATCGGGGCCGCCTGCTGGGTGGTACTGATATGGCTAACGGGCAACTATTGGGCGACCCTCTTGTTTGTGCTGGTGACCGCCACGGGGGGAATTGTCATTGCAATCGAGCCCGTTCTGGCCTTTTTTAAAATTCACAGCACCCGCGTGCGCGCCCTCCGCTACTTTGTGGCGATGAACCTGGCGCTGTTGCTGGGTTTCTTTCGCTATTTAAACGGAATCACAAGCAATGTCTGGCAACCTTCTCACCGACACGAAACCGATGGAAAAGGACGCGATCCGCGCTAAACTCAATACCATTGAGGAAGCCATCTCCGACATCCGCGCGGGCAAGGTGATCATCGTAGTCGATGACGAGGACCGGGAAAACGAAGGCGACTTTATCTGTGCCGCTGAGCGCATCACGCCGAACATAATCACCTTCATGGCCACCCACGGGCGTGGACTCATCTGCACCCCAATCGAGGAGCAGCACGCCGATTCCCTAGACCTACCCATGATGGTCAATACTAACACGGACATACACGAAACGGCCTTCAGCGTCAGCATCGACCTGATCGGCCAGGGCTGCACCACCGGTATCAGCAGCTATGACCGGGCCACCTGCATCCGTCGCCTAACGGAGCGGAGCGCCCGCCCCTCGGACTTCGCACGCCCCGGACACGTCTTCCCCCTGCGGGCCGTCAAGGGAGGCGTACTGCGCCGCACCGGCCACACCGAAGCGGCCGTGGATCTGGCCCGGATGGCCAACCTTTTTCCCGCCGGCGTCGTGGTGGAGATCCTGAAGCCCGACGGCACGATGGCCCGACTTCCGGACCTCATCGAGCTGGCCCAGGAGCACCAACTCAAGATCATCACCATTGAGGACCTGGTTGCTTACCGCCTTAAGACCGAGCGGCTGGTCGAAGCCGAGTTTTCCATGGACCTGGAGACCCGCTACGGCCCCTTCCGCCTGACCGCCTACCGGCAGACCACCAACGAGGACGTCCACCTGGCCCTCACCCACGGCGAGTGGCTGCCCGACGAGCCCGTACTCACCCGCGTACACAGCAGCACGAGCGGCCGCGACCTCCTGCACAGCCTCCTGAGCGGCTACAGCACCGGCCTGCATGGCCCCCTGGAGAAGATCGCCGAGGCCGGGAAGGGCATCTTGCTCTTTATGCGTCCCCACCAGGATGCCAACGACATTATTGCCGGACTGCGGCTGCTGAAGTCGCGCATGCAGGACGGCAAGGCCGTCAAACCCCCGGAGCCCCGCAGCGAGGAGCAACGGGACTTCGGCATCGGGGCCCAAATTTTGCGCGACCTGAACGTCTCCAAACTTCGGGTGCTCAGCAACTCGCCGCGCCACCGGATCGGACTGGAAGGCTACGGACTGGAGATTGTCGAATTCGTGAGCATGTAGAATAAGGAGACGCCTACGCAAATGCTATCTTTGCCCCAAATTTAACCTCCCATGGGACGCGCATTTGAATACCGGAAGGCCCGCAAGATGAAACGCTGGGCCGGCATGGCCAAGGCCTTCACCAAGGCTGGTCGTGAAATAAACATCGCCATAAAGGAAGGAGGCCCTGACCCCGAATACAACCCGCGCCTGCGCCTCGCCATCAACAACGCCAAGGCCGTCAATATGCCTAGGGCCAACGTGGACGCCGCCATCAAGCGGGCCACGGAAAAGGACTCGGCGAACTACGATGAGGTGACCTTCGAGGGCTACGGGCCCCACGGCATCGCCATTTTGGTGGAAGCCACCTCCGACAACAACAACCGCACCGTCGCTAACATTCGCCACGTCTTCTCGAAATACGGCGGGAGCATGGGTGTGAATGGGTCGGTGGACTACATGTTTGAGCGGAAGGGTCAGTTTAAGGTTCGACAGGATAAGCTGAAGGGGGATCTGGACGAGATCGAGCTGTCACTCATCGATGCCGGCCTGGACAGCCTCGAACAGGACGAGGACGAGATCGCTTTTTACACCGCCTTCGAGGACTTCGGCCCCTTTCAACAGGAATTGGAAAAGCGCGGTATCGAGGTAGACAATGCCGAACTCGTTCGTATCCCAAGCCACACCAAGGAACTCAACGATACCGAAGCCGAAGCGGTCATCCGCCTCATCGACATGCTGGAGGAAGACGACGACGTGGCCAACGTCTTTCACACCATGGACGAGAGCGAAGAATAAACCTATGCCCCTCTCCCATGCTGACTATTTGACGCAGCTGGACGGGAGCTCCCCTTCCTCCTGGCCCCACCGCGTGCAGTCCCCCGGGCGCATTAACCTGATCGGCGAGCACGTCGATTACACCGGCGGGCTGGTGCTGCCGGCCGCCATCGATCGCGGGATCCGCTTTCTGGCCCGACCGCTCGAAAGGGCTGAATGGATGCTGCATGCCCTGGACATCGAGCAAACCTTCTCCCTCCCCCTCCCCATCACCGGACGGAGCGGGGAACTTTGGGTAGACTACCTCGCGGGCATCGGTGTACAATTCCAGGACCAGGGCCACATTTTGCCCGGTCTTGAAATTGTCTTCGGCGGCGATCTGCCCCGGGGGTCGGGGATGAGCAGTTCCGCCGCCCTGGAGGGGGGTATGGCTTTTTTGTTAAACGAGTTAACGAATGCCGGACTAAGCCGGCCGGCGCTCGCGCAACTGTGCAAGCGGTCAAGCAATACCTTTCTGCACATTCCCTGCGGAATTATGGATCAGTACGCCAGCCTCAACGGCCGCGCGTCGGGACCGATCGTGCTAAACTGCCACACCCTGGAGTCGGAACCGGTCAAGAACAATGTAGTGGGCTTTAGTTTTCTGCTCATCAACTCCATGGTTTCCCACGACCTGAGCGACGGGGCCTACGCCAAGCGGGTCGAGGAATGCGCCACCGCTCTGGCAGTAATCCGCGGACAATACCCCGACGTGGATCACCTCAGTGCCGTTACGGCCGAGCAGCTAAGGGCGGTTCGGCAGGGGCTCGACCCAATCGCGGCGAAGCGCGCAGCTTACGTCATCGCAGAAAACGAACGCGTACGCCGCGCCATCAACGCTCTGGAGGCGGGCAGCGACCGGGAGTTCGGACAACTACTCAACGGCACCCACGCCGGCTTACGGGACGAATACGAAGTAAGCTGCGGGGAGATCGACTTTCTGCAGCGCACTGCCACTGCCCAGGAGGGGGTGGTGGGTGCCCGTATCATGGGCGGCGGCTTTGGGGGGTGTACGATCAACCTGATGCGCACCGATAGGATTCCCAAAGTACAGTCAGCGGTGGCTGAAGCCTACCGGGCCGAATACGGCATACGTCCGGAATTCTATCCAGTCCACATCGCCGACGGTACCCACCTGATCTAAAGGACTCGCTGTAGTGCCTGCTCGATGGCCGTGGCTCCCCGCAGTCCGATCTCCGCGATGTTGCCTTCCCGATCAATAAGGAAAGTGGCTGGAATGCCGCGTACACCATATTTGGCGGAGGCATCCCCACTCCATTTTTTCAGTTCGCTACCGTGGTTCTTCCAGGTAAGGCCATCCTGGGCAATGGCCTGCTGCCATCTCTCCCGCTGGTTGTCCGTCGCGATCTCCAACTGCTCGGGCGTCAGGCGGGCGGCCTGGCTGTCGTCTAGTCCATCAAGGCTGACGCTGAAGATGGTGAATCCCTTGTCCTTGTAACGGTTGTACACCTTCACCACATTTGGGTTCTCGCGGCGGCAGGGGACGCACCAGGCGGCCCAGAAGTCTAACAGCACCACCTGCCCTTTGAGGTCGGATAGGCTATAGGATTTTCCGTCCGGACCCGGCAGGCTCAGCTCGGGGGCCGGCTGCCCGACCTGGATCTGCGCCTGCGATTTGAGCATGGCGATCTGTTGCTTCAGTTGCGTTAGGTAGTCGTTATAACTCTCGCGACTGGGAGATTCAGGCAAACGCTCCATCGCCGCTTCGTGCAGCGGAACCCCCTGCTCTCCGGCCCGCAGGAGGGCGTTGAAGGTGACAAAGGCGGCCGTATAGGGGTTTTCTACTTCGTCGACCACGGTTTTAAACTCCTCTAATCCCGATAAATTTTTGATTCGCAGCATAGTCGCTACGCTTTCGCTAGCTGCCGCTGAACCGGAGACGGTGAAATCATACTGCCCAAAGGTGGATACCTTTCCGTCAATCTTTATGTCGCGATCCGACGCGGCGAGGGCGAAGGTGGCCTTCTGGGCGCCAACCCGCACTTCGTACAGCCCGGGCTTCAGTCCCTGAGGAAAGACGAACGAAAAGTCCCCCGATTGATCAATGGGGCTGCTCTTCAACATTTCCTTTTCACCGCCAATGACAATGCGATCGAAATTAGCGGATAAGCCGGCCGCGTTCTCCAGGTGCACGTCAATCGTGGTGCCGGAGTCCGCCTCGCCACAGCCAAAGGGTAACAGGAGAAGCAAAAGGCCGATCAGAGGGAGCACACGGAACATGGGGAAAGATTTGTTCACGAAAAGGATAAGGACAAACATTGGTTGACCCTACGGGCCCCTAGGGTTGTTAATCCGTCGTTAACCTTCCAGGATAGCGGCCAGGGTAGCGTGGTGGCGGAGGTCCCAGGCCATGAGGTCGCCCCAGCCTTCCCCGTCCACGGTGACGTCGTTGCCTTCCACCCGACCCAGAATCGTGAAGCCCACCTGGTGGTGCCGCAAGAGTTCCTCTAGCTCGCCGGTCTGGGTTTCGTCGGCGGTGACCACTACCCTACCCTGCGCTTCCCCGAACAGAAAGGCGTCCTTGCGCATACCCGGCTGGGTGGCGACAGTGAAGCCGTGGCCACCGGTGATAGCCGACTCGCAGAGGCATTGGAACAGGCCGCCATCACTGACATCGTGGGCACTTTTGACGTGCTGTGCCTGGATAGCCGCCAGAATGGCACGGTGTAGCCGCTGCTCTTTGTCCAGATCAAAGTATGGAACGGGACTGTGCTCGATGCCGTGGATGGTGCGTAGGTATTCCGAAGAGCCAAGATCCTCCTGGCTGTCGCCGACCAGGTAGATGACGTCGTTCTGCTGCTTGAAGCCCAGGGACATGGTCCGCTTCACGTTATCGACCAGGCCGAGCATGCCAATGGTGGGGGTGGGGTACACCGGTTCGATGCGGCCGCCCTCGTACTGCGACTGGTTGTAGAAACTTACGTTGCCACCGGTGACCGGGGTGTTGAAAGCGCGGCAAGCTGCCCCCATGCCCTTAATGGCATTTACAAATTGGTAGAAGGCTTCCGGATTGTAGGGGTTACCAAAATTGAGGCAGTTGGTAATGGCCACCGGCTCGCCGCCGGAGCATACAATGTTGCGGGCGGCTTCCGCTACGGCGATCATGGTGCCGACGTAAGGGTCGGCGTAGACGTAGGCGGAGTTGCAGTCCGTGGTGACGGCCAGGGCTTTATCGGTGCCCTTAATGCGAAGGAGAGCAGCGTCGGAGGGGGTGTTTTCGGTGATGCTGTTCGTGCGCACGGTGCCGTCGTACTGTTCGGTGATCCAATTTTTGGACACCAGGCTGGGGGCCTTGAATAATTTTTCGGCGACGGTGCGCAGGTCTCGGGGAACTTCCACGGAGTCCAGATCGAAGGCCTCCACCTGATCCAAATAGGACGGCCGGCGGGTTTCCCGTTCGTAAACGGGAGCCCCGCCCCCGAGCACCAGGGGCTCAGCGGGAACGTCAGCAACGAGCACCCCACCGGCGTAGAACTCAAGCCGGCCGCTGTCGGTCACTTCGCCGATCTGCTCGCACTCGAGGTCCCACTTGTCGAAGATCGCTAGGATTTCGGCCTCCCGCCCTTGCTCACAGACGATGAGCATGCGCTCCTGGCTTTCGCTGAGCAGAATTTCCCAGGGCTTCATGTCCGCCTGACGCGTTGGCACCTTATCGAGGTCGATGCGCATACCCGTGCCGGATTTGGCGCTCATCTCGGAAGTCGAGCAGGTGATGCCAGCCGCGCCCATATCCTGCATACCGACGACCGCGCCGGTGGCAATGACCTCCAGGCTAGCTTCGAGCAGCAGTTTCTCCTGGAAGGGGTCGCCCACCTGCACGGCCGGGAGGTCTTCGGCGCTGTCCTCGGTGAGGTCGGCCGAAGCAAAGGTGGCCCCGTGGATCCCGTCCTTTCCCGTGGCGGAACCGACGATGAACACGGGGTTACCCGGCCCGTCGGCCGCCGCGGAGACGGTCTCACCGACCCTGACGATGCCGACGGACATGGCATTTACCAGGATGTTCTGGTTGTAGCTGGGGTGAAAATAGACTTCGCCGCCCACGACGGGCACGCCAAAGCAATTGCCGTAGTCGCCGATGCCCTTCACCACACCGGCCACCAAATGCTTGGTGTGCGCCAGGTGCGGGTCTCCGAAGCGAAGGCTGTTCAGGGAGGCGATGGGGCGGGCACCCATAGTGAAGATGTCGCGGTGGATGCCTCCCACCCCCGTGGCCGCTCCCTGATAGGGTTCGATCGCGGAGGGGTGGTTATGGCTCTCAATCTTGAAGGCACAAGCCAGTCCACCCCCGATGTCGACCAGACCGGCGTTCTCCTCCCCGGCGCCCACCAGCAGGCGCTCTCCGTCGCGGGGCAGGGTCTTTAGCCACCTGATGGAGTTCTTGTAGGAGCAGTGTTCCGACCACATGACGGAGAAAATGCTCAGTTCATTGAAGTTGGGCGTACGCCCCATGATCTCCACAATCTTATCGAATTCGTCGGCGGTGAGTCCGAGGTTCTTTGCGATGCTTACGTCGACGTTCGCGCTGCTTGCCGTAGCCATGGGTGGGGAAATTTTGCCGAGCAAAAGTAGGCAATAAGTAGCGGCACCGGCGGGCTAAACTTCCCTTACCCCTGCGTCCGCGCCTCCTGACAGGAAGGGGGTGCCTGTATTCCGGCTGACATTTTGACCGCCCTAAGTATGTGGCACAGTGTTGGCACTGCCAGCGTGGAGAGGGGCAGTTGCTTCTCTCCACTTGCATTAACTTTTCTAACAAAACATACCATACATGAAGCCGATCAACGATCGAGTAGTGGTCAAGCCCGCTCCCGCCGAAGAAAAAACCAGTGGCGGAATTATCGTCCCCGACACCGTCAAGGAAAAGCCCCAGCGGGGTGAAGTCATTGCGGTGGGCCCCGGCAAGGACGGCAACGCAATGACGGTCAGCACCGGCGACATCGTCCTTTACGGCAAGTACGCCGGACAGGAGCTCAAGCACGAAGGGCAGGACCTGCTCATCATGCGGGAAGACGATATCCTGGTGATCCTATAATTACAGGACTCCAAACTTCTCCCGCTTACACAATTTCTAACATCAAAATTATATTATACTATGGCTAAGGAAATTAGCTTTGACCGAGTCGCGCGTGAAAAACTGCGCATCGGTGTAGACGCCCTCGCCAACGCCGTGAAGGTGACCCTCGGCCCCAAAGGCCGCAACGTCGTGATCCAGAAGTCTTTCGGCGCCCCCCAGATCACCAAGGACGGGGTCACGGTAGCTAAAGAGGTAGACCTCGAAGATGCCGTCGCCAATATGGGTGCGCAGATGGTTAAGGAAGTGGCCAGTAAAACCGCCGACATCGCCGGTGACGGCACCACAACCGCGACCGTACTCGCCCAGGCCATGATCCAGGCCGGGCTGAAGAACGTGACCGCCGGGGCCAACCCGATGGACCTCAAGCGGGGCATCGACCTGGCCACCAAGAAGGTGATCGAGCACCTGAAGCAGCAGAGTGAGGTGGTCGGGGACGATTTCGACAAGATTCAGCAGGTGGCAGCCATTTCGGCCAATAACGACAACGAGATCGGTAGCCTCATCGCCGACGCCATGAAGCGCGTCAGCAAGGACGGCGTCATCACCGTCGAGGAAGCCAAGGGAACCGATACTTACGTCGAGGAAGTGATGGGTATGCAGTTCGACCGCGGTTACCTCAGCCCGTACTTCGTGACCGATACGGAGAGCATGACTACCGAATACGACAATCCCTACATCCTGATCCACGACAAGAAGATCAGCAACATGCAGGACATCGTGCCCATTCTCGAACTGGTGATCCAGAGTGGCCGCCCGCTGCTCATCATCGCCGAAGACCTCGAGAGCCAGGCCCTCGGCGTCCTGGTCGTCAACCGCTTGCGTGCCCAGCTGAAAGTCGTAGCCGTAAAGGCCCCCGGATTCGGTGACCGTCGCAAGGCCATGCTCGAAGACATTGCCGTCCTGACCGGAGGTACCGTCATCAGCGAGGAAAAGGGTTACAAGCTTGACCAAACCACCCTTGACCTGCTCGGTAGTGCCGAAAAAATTACCGTCGATAAGGACAATACGACCATCATTGATGGTGCTGGTGATCAGGACATGATCAAGGGCCGGGT
Organism: Lewinellaceae bacterium; assembly: GCA_963710195.1. GTDB lineage: Bacteria > Bacteroidota > Bacteroidia > Chitinophagales > Saprospiraceae > Neolewinella. The sequence continues at coordinate 600,543 of CAVPZF010000007.1, read as the reverse complement.
CGGTCAGATCAAGCAGCAGATCGAATCTACCACCTCCGACTACGACCGCGAGAAACTGCAGGAGCGCCTGGCCAAGCTGGCCGGCGGCGTTGCCGTACTCTACGTAGGTGCCGCCACCGAAGTGGAAATGAAGGAGAAAAAGGACCGCGTCGACGACGCCCTTCACGCTACCCGTGCCGCCGTTGAGGAAGGTATTGTAGCAGGTGGCGGAGTTGCCTTAGTACGCGCCATCGACAGCCTGGATGGCCTTGTTGGCGAGAATGAGGACCAAAAGATCGGCATTCAGATCGTGCGCAAGTCACTTGAATCCCCCCTACGTACTATCGTGGATAACGCGGGTGTGGAAGCGAGCGTCGTGCTGCAGAAGGTGCGCACCAACACGGGCAGCTACGGCTATAATGCCCGCACCGGGGAGTACGAAGACCTGAAGAAGGCCGGTGTCATCGACCCTACCAAGGTCACCCGTATCGCCCTCGAGAACGCCTCTTCGATCGCCGGGATGGTGCTGATGACCGAATGCGTCATCAACGATATGCCCGAGCCCGAAGGCGCCGGCATGGGCGGCCATTCCCACGGCGGAATGGGCGGAGGCATGGGCGGCATGATGTAAGCATCATTCAGCTTTTTTGAACCACCAACCCCGGTCGGCACCCGCCGATCGGGGTTTTTTTAACTTGACGTGTTCAACACATTACGCCGGGCGTGCTTTAACTGATTATGGAACTGGAAGAGGGCAAAGAAAAGTTTATTGAAGCATGGGGTACCATGGGCAGTTCTTGGGGGGTCACGCGCACGATGGCACAGATTCACGCCCTGCTCTTGGTGGCCCCAGATCCGTTGAGTTCCGACGACATCATGGAGCAACTCCAGATCAGCCGCGGTAACGTGAATACCAATACCCGCATGCTCGTCGACTGGAACTTGGTCCATAAAAAATTAATCCCGGGCGAACGCAGAGAATTTTTCGTTGCGGAAAAGGACATGTCCCGGGTCGTCAAGAACATCATCATCGCCCGCAAGAAGCGGGAGCTCGAACCCATGTTGCGCCTGCTTGACGACCTCAGCGGTGTCGAAGGGCAAGACGTCGAGGCACGGGAGTTCCGTAGTGTGGTGAAGGACCTTAAACTATACAGCTACAAGGCGGACTCCGCACTAGCCGCCCTGGTCAAGGTCGACAGCAACTGGTTCTTTTCCACCTTCCTGACGATGATCAAGTAGGTACTCCTGGGCGGTCAGCCGCGGGCGCCGGTTCATACGCATAGACGGAGCCGCGGGTGCAGCGGCAATCCCCCTGGAAGGCAATGCTATAATCTCTTCCCCCACAACCTCTCCCCCACCCCAACGTTAGCCGATAAAATTGGTCAGTGTGTCGATGAAGAAGATCATAGTTGCGGTAGGCGGAAGCAGCGGATCGCTGTACGCCAAGGTCCTGATGGACCGACTGCAAGAATTAGATACAAAATGGGAAAATGTTGGCGTAGTAATTACTGAAAACGGGAAGTACAACTGGAAATTTGAGTTGGGGGATGAGGGCTGGCATGATTACCCCTTCGACTATTACGGGCAGCGAGAATTTACCGCTCCGTTTGCTTCGGGGTCGGCCCATTACGGCGTGATGTTAATTTGTCCGTGTAGCATGGGACTGATGGCCCGCATTGCCTCCGGCATATCCAATGATCTGATTACCCGCTCGGCGGACGTCATTCTGAAGGAGCGCCGCAAGCTGATTGTCGTGCCTCGGGAGGCCCCCTACAGCCTGATCCACCTACGGAACATGCTAACCATCACCGAGGCGGGGGGGATCATCTGTCCCGCCGTGCCCTCTTTCTATAGCAGTGCCGCAACCGCCACGGAGATCGTCCGCACCGTCGTCGACCGGGTGCTCGACCTGGCCGGTATGGATCTCGAGGATACCTACCGTTGGGGCGAAACAGAGGAACTCGACCCGATGAGCTGACGGGGTGAACACCCAATAGACGGCTTACCTTGCCGCGAACATACCTAGGATGTCCGATACGCTTTCCCTTGCCCTCCCAACCCTCGCCGGACTTGAAGAAGTACTAGCCGCCGAACTCGTCCGTCTCGGAATGGGAGAGGTCAAGGCGGGTCGGCGGGTCGTCACCTGCCGGGGAAGCCGCGAACTGATGTACCGGGCCAACCTGGAGATCCGTACCGCCCTGCGGGTGCTCATCAATATCGACAAATTTCAAGTGGACCACGAGCAGGCCCTCTACGACCGGCTACGGGCTACCAACTGGCGCAAGTACCTCCTGCCGGAAGGTAAGCTCTTCGTCAACGTGGTGGACCCCGGCCGCTGGTTTCGCAATACCCACTTCATCGCCCAGCTGACGAAAGACGCCATCGTCGACCAGTTCCGCGATAAATACGACACCCGCCCCTCGGTTGACAAGGGGAATCCGGACCTGCGCATTCACCTTCGCATCAGCGGGGAGGGGGAAGTCAACCTAAGCGTGGACAGTTCCGGCGACGGACTTCATCGCCGGAGCTACCGTCGCCGCACTGGCGAGGCTCCGATCAACGAGGTGCTGGCTGCCGGGATGCTGCTGATCGCCGGCTACACCGGTCAGCAGGCCTTTGTAGATCCCATGTGTGGTTCGGGAACCATCGTGGCCGAAGCTGCCCTGATCGCGGCAAACCACGCCCCGGGACTGCTGCGGCACTTCGGCTTCGAGCGCTGGCCAGACTTCGACCCCACCGAGTGGGCAACCATCCGTCAGGCCGCGCTGGACCGAAGGACCGTCCCGAACCACCCCATCCTGGGGGCGGACATTGACGGCGTAGCCATCGCCATCAGCCGCGCTACCCTGGAACGCGCCAACGTTTTGCAGTACGTCGCGCTGGAGGAGTCGGATTTTGCCGAGCTTACGCCGCCGGTGGTAAGGGAAGATGCCCCCGAGGGGCTACTGGTCACGAACCCGCCCTACGAGCTGCGTATGGAAACCGGGGACATCGAGGCCTTCTACCGCACGATTGGCGACACCTTTAAGACGAATTGGGCGGGCTACACCGCCTGGCTGATCTCGGCCAACTCTACGGCCATCAAGCGGGTAGGCTTGCGCACGAGCCAGAAAGTACCGCTGATGAACGGGCCGGTGGAGGTACGCTTTTGCAAGTACGCGCTGTACAAGGGGTCCGTACATTAGCGCCCCCCAAGCCAGGCTTCCACTAGGATGGGCTCACCAAACGGGCCAGGTGGGTCCGTGTGGGCTTATGATCTCTCCAATTACTTATCGGGTCCGGCGTCGTGACCCTATCCTTAGTACGGGGGACAGGGGCGTAACGGAAAAAGAAGGAGCGAAAGATACCCCTGGCAAGCACGTGCAACTCATTAGGATCATTTCCGGAACACTAATTACGATGGTGCCAGTCCAATCCAAATTTGCAGAAGACGGCTTTGGCTGACGCCTATACACGGTGTCATATACTCTAGCAGGGATTGCTCGGAAGGAATTCTACCCTGAAGTGCATCGAAACGCGCGTAAAACCCAGTGTTCCGGCAAGCAAAATTTCATTTCCCACGCTACGTAAACTACTCCAAGGCCTGTTGCTCTTGCTCTTGGGCTGGGCTTAACTTAGTGAAAGCTGCCACTCGGCTGCGTTTCAACCTAACCATCCCCGCTAGTTTTCTGGATGTTGGTAATGCGGCGAAAAAAGTCCTCACCGAAGAGGTGTCCCGGCGGGGAATCTTCCTGTCAATGCATCACATTGAACCACTGGGGGTCAGCGATGCTCCCTACCGGAATCACTGGAGGGAACGGGGGACAATCCCTCACTCAGTATCTACAGCGAACGCGAACAGACTGTCGAGGTATAGCGACACTACGTGGAGCTAAGGAACGCTTACCCGGACGTGACCTGGCAAGTTGGTTTGTGCGGCATTGGAGACCGTCCGATGTAGCTGGCCGACCCGGGCGTACCGCGGTCGGATCCCGAGCGTGCGAGTATGATCTCGGAAGCCGTGGCGCTCCAGCGCAAATTCATTGTCGATGCGACCGGCGTAGACAAACCCTTGATGACTAAGTCCCTTGGGCGAAGGGCTTGTACTTCAAACAGCGCGAGCTCCTGACTATCTCCGGTGACGTTACTACGGAGTTTGCGGATATTAATTCAGGGTGGCACTGCCAGGCGGACTTTCACGGAACCGCGCGGCAAAAAATTGGGCATACGGCGTCTACCACCGCCAAGTCTGAGAACGAGGGAAGCTTACGGTCCCGGAGCAAACGACTACGTGCTCAGGACCGTTTCGAACGTCAGAGAATTCTTACTTGGCCGGGCGGTCTCTTCGGACGCGCTGTGGGACACGAAAACCTGCGGTGCAGACGGTCTTTTAAGTGACTGACCTAGCCAATTCAACTCCTTCGCCCCCGCAGCCATACGAGAAGCGTATAAAACCTACTTCGACGGGTACGCAGGACTTGGCGAGTACGGACTGCCGGGATTTCTCCATGTTCAGACTAGACACAGAGCGCGAAAAATTCTGGGGGAGCTGGAAAAGATGCCCCGGGAGCATTACCTTCCCCCTGCTCCGTCAAATGCGGATCCGGCGCGCCCGGTGGATCGTTTTCATGCCTCCGTAGCTTACCCTAACCCAAAGGTAGGCACCCTGGCCGGGGCACCACGGCTCATGCTTCCAGGATGAACCTAGCCCAACTGCAACCAGCAGCGGCAGCGCTTTCCGCCTTGATGCAAATTCGAAACTTGAAGTTTGCGGGCGGTATCCATGGCAACACTCCTAGAGCATAATATACACGGTATCCATAGATCACGAGTGTAACCATGCATTTACCTTACCACGGAAAACTACCGAGCTAAGCTTCGCCGGTCCTCATCATCTTCACTAAGTCTTACTGCATGACCCACGCTAACCTCAGTCTATTCCTCCTGCTAGTCGTTCAGCTTCCGCTCATCGCCCAGAACGCCCGGTCCTTTGAAGTACGTCGGGTCACCAACGCAAGCGCGGCGAATGGAGAGACGGATTTTCGGGGCCCCACCGCCACCATGACCACCGACGAACGCGTGGACTTCCTTAATCACTACCAGCGGGTAGCGCGGACCTTCTTCGCGGCTCCCGACCTGGCCCACGAAGTCATTAGCGACCGGGAAAGTGCCGCGATCGCGGCCGGTATCAAACCCCAGCCCCTGCCCACCACCCGAACGGTCATTCCCCTGGAAGCATGGCAATACTACGGCTACCGGGAGGGAAAGGAACGAGAAGCACACCGGCAACTGAACTCCATTGCGGAGGATGACCACCTGCGGATCAAGAACGCTAGCCTACAGTGGATCGATTCCGGTACCAAGACCTGGCGCTTCCCCGGCCAGAGTTGGCGCTTCGCCTGCTACTTTGATCTCCAAGCGGGAACGAAGGAACCAACCGTCATCACCCTGAGCGAGGAAGGAAAAGTTAGGGCGGCTACTCTAACCATCAGTCCCGGGGGCAACTTCACCTACACTACGGCCGACGGGGCGGCGGTCACCATCGACGAAAAATTAGCCCCCACTAAACACAGCCGCATCAAGATAGAATTTGACCTGGCCGCGCGGAAAAGGGGAACGGACCTCGGCCGGTACAATATCTATGTGGATGACCGCCTCGTCGCCGATTACGTACCCCTGGAGCGCGTGATCCAGGAGGGCGTCGGCTACGCCAAGAACTTCAGTTCGCTGGCCAAAGTGACCCAATTATCCATCCAGGCGGGCGCCGGCACGGTCGTAGACAATCTCTGGGGGGTAGGCTACGCGCTGACCGGCCGGGAAAGCTACCCCTACACCGTGGAAACCTTCCTGGACCAGGACTATGACGCCAAAGCGCCCATCACCGGATGGCAAAGTAGTGGGTACGCCGATTCCCTATGGCAAACCGGAACGCTTCCCCTCAGCTACGGTAGTGAAAGACATACGGGGGAGGACCTCTACCTGCGCAAGACCGTTGAGGTAGGCGCGGTCAGCAAGGCGTACTGGAACGTGGAGACGCTGGATCCCGCCGGAGCACTCTTCGTTAACGGCCAGTTGGTAGCCCGCGCCAACAATCGCCACCCCCTGCGCGTGGACATCACGGACTATCTCCTACCCAACGCAAAAAATCAATTGGCCGTAAAAGTCGACCATTTTTACCTTACCGAACAGGTGGGCGAGCTTATGCCCCACAGCAGCCTAGACTTTAACATTGGGTGGTTTGCCGGGCGCATGAAACTGGAATTAACCGAGCGTCTGCACTTCGAAGATCTCTTCGTCTACACCAGCAAGCTTGAGGGCATAAACGGCTCGGGGGGCGGGGCCGCCGGTGCCGAGTTGACCGTGCAGCCACGCATAAGTAACGGCGCATTTGTGAGCTTTGATGGGTCGGTCGAGCTGCAGCTGAGCCCCTGGTTTCCCACCGAAGGCCCGGTCGTAGCTACTCAAACGTATCCCCTTGCCGTCAGCACCCTAGACACTACTACACTCACCATGTCGGTGGCGAACGTGGACCTCTGGACCCCGGATCGGCCGCGGCTCTACAAAGTCCGGGCAATCATCCGGGATAATCAGGGTCAGGAGATCGACGACTACGTCATCACCACGGGCATTCGTACGGTAGATCAGGAGGGCGGTTCTTTCCATCTGAATGGACGGGTCAGCATGCTTAATGGGGCGCAGACCTTTGGGTTTCGGTCTCCCATCGAAACCACGATCACGGACCAGCGGAACGCCCCGGCCTACTGGGTCGCTAAGGAAATCATGCAGATCAAGCGGATGAACGGTAACCTCCTCCGTACCCACGTGCACGCCTGGGAATTTCCCGCCCGGGGAATCAACGACCCCCGGTATCCCGAGTACGCGGACCAACTCGGTCTGATGATCCTCTGGTGCCCCACGAGCTGGATCCGCACCGGCCGGGGGTGGAACGATATTGACTTTGCTGGCTTCCCCAAGAACATGCGGCAGGTCAGGAACCACCCCAGCATTGTCATGTGGGAAGCCGCCAACCATACACAGTCCTTCAAGGACAAGCCCTACGCGGAGAGCAACCGCTACGTACGGGCTGTGTACGAAATGATGCGCCCGGTCGACCCCAGTCGGTTGCTGAGCGTCAATAGCTACGTCTTCCACCTCCACTACGGCAACGACGCCGGCACCATCACCCACGACGGTGAGCCGATGGTACCGACCTACGCCTGGACGGCCCCCGGGGTCACCCGCGGCAACCAGGATAGTCCCACCGGCTACCGCAAGGACTGGTCGGAAGTCAGGACCTGGCCCCAGGGCGAGTACCGGCAGGGCATGCTGGACAGTAAAGATCGCGCCTACTTTAATTTCGAGCACCAGGAAAGCGCCGCTCAGCCCAACTGGAATTTATGCAAGGGCAGGCCCTGGTACCTGCTGCAGAGCTACGAATGGGAATACGATGAGGTCACCATCGGTCGTCGATTACAGGCGGAGGAGTGGGCGGCCAGTCAGGCCTGGCAGGGCTTCAGCGCCTGGGAAGCCATGAAGAAGATGCGGTGGCTGGATTACGATGGGTTCAGCTGGTGCTGCCTACACGGAGGGCCGAACAGTGTCACCTACAAAAAGCCCCTGATTGATTTCCTGGGGCACGCCAAAATAGCCTGGCACGTGAATAAAATGGTATTCCAGCGAACGGTAGCGGGTAGCTACGACGTAGATACCGTTTACGGCCCCGAGGATCAGATCACACCGGTGATTAACCACTGGGGAGAAGCCGGACGCACTGACCTGACCGTCACCGTCCACGACGCCGACGGCCGTCAGGTGGACCAGAAAACGTACGTCGACGTAGAGCTATCTGCGGGCCGTAACAAGGTCATCCTGGCTGACTGGCGGCCCGACTTCGGCACCGAGGGCCTCTTTTCCATCGAGTACGCACTGGAGATGACGGTGACTAAATAGGATGGATACGCTAACCCTTCTCCGATCCCTCTCGCCCCTGCCCGCACGGTACCCAATGGTCAAAGTCAAGTATTGCCAGCCGCCGCGTGAGCCAAACCTTCCTGCATTACTACGATAGCTTAAAACTCAACTTGGCCCCACGGCTTAGGGTCGAGCAGCACCTAGGTAACTACCTTAGCTACTGACAATCGATTATCATGATTCGCCTGCTTATAACCACCGGTCTCCTTGTCCTGCTATCCAGTTGCCAGTCGGTGCCCAGCACCAAATCCACTGTCGCGGCCCGGCCGAGCGCTTACCCGTCCGAAGCGGTACTCATTACCCCCGACACCAGTCGCCAACACTGGTTCGGCTACTACGATAAGCAGCAGATCGACCCCACGGGCCGCTACGCGCTGGGAATGGAGGTGGACCTGTTTATGACCAGTCCGGAGGTAACCGATACCCTCGATATCGTCCTAATCGACCTGGAGAATGACTTTACTAAACGCTACATCGGCAAGAGTACCAGCTGGGGCTGGCAGCAGGGCTGTATGTTACAGTGGGTGCCCGGCAGCGATGAGGAAGTGATCTGGAACGATCGGGAGGGGGAGCGCTTCGTGAGTCGCATCTACAACATTCGTACCGGAGAAAGCAGGGTACTTCCCCGGCCGATCTATACCCTCGACCCCGCCGGGGATTATGCCCTAACGCTCGATTTTAGCCGCCTGCAGTACTTCCGCCCCGGCTACGGTTACCCCAGCACCTTGCCCCTGAGCGTGGATAGTTTGGCCCCCACGGACGATGGCATCTGGCGCATGGACCTACGGAGTGGTGCTTCCAAACTCCTGATCAGCTATGCGGCCATCGCGGCCCTGGAAGTCCCCGGCCCCGACGTCGGGCAAAATTACCACTGGTTCAATCACCTCCTCATAAATCCGACCGGCGATCGCTTCATCTTTCTTAACCGCTCCCGACCCATCAAGGACGGCGGGGAGATGAGCGTGTACGCTCAGCAGAACCCCAGCTGGCGGGGTCCGGCCGTCAAGGGGGGGAGCGAGCAGTACATTACCCGCGCATTCACTGCCGGTACCGACGGGGCAACCGTTTACCCCCTCAACTTCAGCGGCATGTTCAGTCACTTCATCTGGATGGGACAGGATACCATCACGGCCTGGGCCATGGACAATGCCGGCACCCGGGATGCCTTCTATCACTTTCCCGACCGCACCCACGAGGCTATCCTGATCGATACCCTCCGCATGCCGCAGAATGGCCATAACACCTTCATTCCCGGTACGAACTCTACGTGGATATTGAACGACACCTATCCAGTAGGGCGGGAGCGGAAGCAAGAGCTCTATCTATACCACTTGCCCACCCGTACGCGCATCGACCTGGGCGAGTTTCACGAGCCGGCCATGTTCCGGGGGGAGTACCGCTGCGATCTCCATCCCCGCGCCGACCAGCAAGGACACTGGGTTTTCTTCGACAGCACCCACAAAAGTGGGAAGCGGCAAATGTACATGATTGATATCCGACCTGTTCTCAGCGCCCGCTAGGTCTTGGTCCCGCAGCCCCCGTCCATAACCAGACAAATCATCACCTATTCTACCGGCATTGCCTGAGGCTTGTAGGAGTCAAATTTGATGCACAGCTCGGTTTCGTGCAGCGGCCGTTCGGCGTAGATCAGGCTCAGTGCACAACGGTTTGCACCAATCCCCCGGTGGGTACACCGCGGCAAGAATTGAGTGAAGTCCACGTCCAGTCGGAGCTCAGCGAAGTTCTCCTCTGGGAAGTGGCATCCCGCGCTTGCGGGTAAAGCGCTGCCTGACGAGGCAACCCTAACGCTCTTACTTTCTAGCCCTAGCCCCGGGCCCTCCCTCAACCCCCAGCTACCGACTAGCGTGGATTAATCCACCCCCCACCACATCGTCCCCCTCGTAAAAAACCGCACTCTGTCCCGGCGCTACCCCGCGCACATCGGCATAAAAGTCGATGGCCATCCGGTCCGGGGCGATCTGCTCGACTAGACTGAGGGTACCGGCGTCCTTGTAGCGCACCTTGGTCAGCAGTTCCATGCCGGCCTCTGGTAGGGTAGCGTATTTCTGCAGGGTGGCCCCGCCGACCAGCATGCCGTTCTTGACGAGGGAGTCCAGCGGACCAAGGGTCACCGTGTTGGTGGCGGCATCGATCTTACTGACGTACATGGGCTCCCCGAAGGCTTGGCCGAGTCCTTTGCGTTGACCGATAGTGTAGAAGGGGTAGCCGTCGTGGGTGCCGATGACCTCCCCCCGGGTATTAATGAATTGCCCACCGGCGACCTGGGTTTCCAGTTCCGGTAAGCGCCGCTTGAGAAAGCCGCGGTAGTCGTTGTCGGGCACAAAGCAAATCTCGAAGCTTTCCGCTTTTTTGCTCAGTTCCTCGTAGCCGAAATCGTAGGCAAGCTGGCGGACTTCTGGCTTCGTCATGTGGCCCAGTGGGAAGCGGCTGCGCGCCATGCATTCCTGGCTGAGTCCCCAGAGCACGTAGCTCTGGTCCTTTTTGTCGTCCGCGCTTTTGCGCACGTGCCACCGTCTGGCCTCGGTCTGCCGCAACTGCGCGTAGTGGCCGGTCGCGATGAACTCGCAGTCCATCGCGTCGGCCCGCTTCAGCAGGGCGCTCCACTTGATGTGAGTATTACAGAGCACGCAGGGGTTAGGGGTGCGGCCGGCCATGTACTCATCGACGAAGTTGTCGATCACGTGGTCGCCGAATTCCTCACGGATGTCGATAATGAAGTGGGGAAAGCCCATCTCAACGGCCACGCTGCGGGCATCATTAATGGAATCGAGGCTGCAACAGCCGGTTTCCTTCTTGGAGCCACCGGAGTTCGCGTAATCCCAGGTTTTCATGGTGATGCCGACAACCTCATAGCCCTGCTCGTGCAGGATCATGGCCGTCACCGTACTGTCGATACCGCCGCTCATGGCGACCAGTACGCGTCCAAATTTGCTCATAGCGTAGGTTTTCGCACGGGTTCAAGGGCCCGGCCAAAAGGTTGGCAAAGGTAACGATTACCGGCCCGGCGAAGTTGCTATCTTTACCCGGATGTCGGCGTTCACCTACTTCCAGCAGTTTGAGGAGATGGACTGTGGTGCAGCTTGCCTGCGCATGGTCGCCTACGCCCACGGGCGGGAGTACAGCCTGGAAGCGCTCCGCGAGCGCACCGCCATCAGCCGCGCGGGTGTCAGCCTGCTCAATATCAGCGAGGCCGCCGAGAGCATTGGAATGCAGACGCTGGCGGTGACCACAACGGTCGATCAGGTTCGCCAAACACTCCCTCTACCCTGTATCCTACCCTGGCGTACGGACCACTTTGTAGTCCTGGAGTCCATCGAACGCGACGGGTTTCACGTCGCCGATCCTAACCCCGAGGTGGGACAGGTCGCCCTCTCCGAAGCCGAGTTTGTGGCCGCCTGGGCGGATGAAACCAACGAGGGGGGTCAGGACTGCGGAAAGGTCCTCGTGCTCGAACCCACACCCGCCTTCCACACCGCGGGGGAATCCGAAAGTGCGCAGCAGGGCTACCGCTACGTGCTGCGCTACATCCTTGGGTACGGTCGCCTAGTAGGAAATCTGGGCGCCGGACTGCTGCTCGCCCTGCTCTGCCAGCTGGCCATGCCCTTTCTCCTCAAAAACCTCGTGGACGTCGGTATCGTCCTCGATGATCCGAACTTCATCGTCATCGTATTCTTGGCCCAGGGGGTGCTCATCCTGACCACTACCTTGCTGGCGGGCCTGCGGCGCTACATCCTCATCCACATTGGCGGACGGGTGAACGTCAGCCTGGTCAGCGACTACCTCAGCAAGCTGGTGCGGCTACCGATGGCCTTCTTCGACAGCCGGAGCCGGGGCGATATTTTCCAGCGCATCTACGACCACGAGCGGCTTCAGGAATTCCTGACCGGCAGCACCCTGCTTCGGGTCTTTGACCTGGTCAATTTCCTAGCCTTCGCTCTCATCCTACTGTTGTGGAGCTTCCCCCTCTTTGGAATTTTCCTGGTCGGCACCCTGCTTAACGTCGCCTGGGTGGGCTACCTTCAGCAACGCAAGCGGGCGCTCAATAAGGCCTACTTCGGACGGTCCGCCGCCAACAATGAGCAACTGATGGAGATCATCGACGGCATTGCCGAGATCAAGCAAAACAACGCCGGCCAGCAGCGCCGCTGGGCCTGGGAGCGCAGTCGCACCGGCCTCTACCGCACCACGCTTGAACTGAATAACCTGGACCAGTACCAGCGCACCGTCGGTACCCTCATCAATCAGTCAAAGAACCTGGTGATCACCTTACTGGCCGCACTGGCCGTTTTAAACGGCTCACTTTCGATCGGTGCCTTGGTGGCCATCCACTACATCCTGGCCCAACTGAACAGTCCGATCGAGGACCTCAGTGAGTTCGTCCGCGAATACCAGGAGAACCTACTCGGACTGGAACGCATCCAGGAAATTCACAACAAGGAAGACGAACAGCCAGACGCGGAGCGCAGGATGCGGGTGATCCCGGCAGCAGGCAAGCTGGAACTGGTGAACGTTTCCTTTAAGTACACCATGCCCAATGCCCCCTGGGTGTTGCGTCGCGTGAGCGTGGAGATCCCCGTGGGCCGGATAACCGCCCTTGTCGGCGCATCCGGCAGCGGAAAGTCGACCCTACTGAAATTGCTGCTCGGATTCTACCCCCCCGATCAGGGCGAACTGCTGCTGGGGGGCACCAAGCTGGCGACGATCGACCAACGCTTCTGGCGCGATCAGATCGGCATGGTGAGCCAGGACGGCTACCTCTTCAGCGATACCATCGCGCGCAATATCGTGTTGGGGGAGGAGCGCATTGACCAACAGCGGCTGCTGGCCGCCGTTAAGGTGGCCCAGATCGAGCGCTTTATCGATGGCCTACCCGAGGGCTACCACACCCGCATCGGCGAGAGCGGTATGGGCCTGAGTAAGGGACAGCAACAGCGGCTGCTGATCGCCCGGGCCATCTACCACCGACCACGCTACCTCTTCCTCGATGAGGCGACCACCGGACTGGACGCCTTCACCGAGGTAACTATGATGGACAATCTGTTCACTTACATGCAGGGGGCCACCATCCTGATCGTCGCCCACCGTTACACCACCTTCGAGCGGGCCGACCACATCCTGGTCATGGACGAAGGTCAGATCGTGGAGCGGGGCAGCCACAACGAGCTCATGGCCGATCGCAGCAACTACTTCCGGATGGTCCGTAACCAAACCCAACTGGGCAACTGATGGACAAACGGCAACACGCGAACGAAACCCAGGAGTTCATCGGCAAACCGGCGGCCTGGCTAGTGCGCCACGGTACGCTGCTTTTGGGCGCCACTTGCGTCGGCCTGCTCGCCCTCGCCTCTTTCTATACTTATCCCACCACGCTACGGGGCACCCTGGTCCTGACCACCGTAGATCCCCCGCGCCAACTGGAAGCCCGCCAGGAGATGGTCGTTCAGGAGGTGTTGGTACCCGACCGCTCCGTCGTTCAGGCCGGACAAACCCTCGTACTGGCCGCCAATTCCCGCGCCCGCCTGGAGAATGTGATGTACCTCGACGACCAACTTATTGAGCACCGGGGGGAGGACGCCGACGACTTACTCAAGCTCCAGCTCTCCCCCACCCTAATCTTAGGGCCCCTGGAGGAATCGGCCTACGCCTTTAAGGAACAGCAGGAGCGCTACCGCAACCTGACCGCCCGCAGGTTGGACGGCTACACCTCCGCGGAGCTCCGCCGCATGATCGCGGAAACCGAGCGGGAAGTCCGGCAGCTTCGTGGCCAGGAAGCCGCCCTAGAAGATCGCCTGGTCGCTACCCGCCTCGGTGTGGACCGGGAACGTCAACTGGCGAGGGAAGGGCTGCAGGACAACGACCAGCTGGATCAAGCCCGGGAGCGCGTCGAGCGGGCGGAGGAAGGGGTGCAGGCCAACGCCGCCGCCCTGCGGGCCGCCAGCTTCTCCATTGAACTGATGCGCAACCAGATCGAATCTTACCGCAGCGGGCGACAGGGCAGTTCCAATCAGGCGGCCGCCGGCCTGAAGCAGGCCTACGATGAGCTACAACGGGCGGTAGCCAACTGGAAACGGGACTTCACCATCGTCTCCCCCATCAACGGCCGGGTAGTTTTTCAACCCGATGTGCGCGCGGATAACTTGCTGTCTCGCGGCCGCCTGGTAGCGACCGTACTTCCCCTGGACGCAGGCAACACCGTGGGACGGATGCAGCTGAACGTGACGGGCAGCGGCAAGGTCGCGGCAGGCCAGGAAGTGGTCGTTCACTTTCTACGCTGGCCCTACCTAGAGTATGGTTCCGTGCGCGGCGAGATCGCGGGTGTTGGGCTGGTGCCGGTGGAACACCAGCTTATGGTAGACGTGATCTTTCCCCAAGGCATGCGCACCAACCGTGAGTTTACCCTGGAAATTACGCCCTACATGGAAGGAGAAGCGACCATTATTGTAGAGCGTCAGCGACTGCTCACCCGCCTACTAGAAATCTTTTAGGCAAACAAGGCTTCAAACAGCTCCCGCACCGTGGCGACCGTGTGGATGCGAATACTGTAGCGGTCGGGGTCCAGTCCCTTGGTGTTGTACTTACTCACGTAAATACCCCGGAAGCCAAGCCGGTCGGCCTCCTGAATGCGCTGCTCAATGCGGGTCACCGCGCGGATCTCTCCACTGAGTCCGACTTCGCCGGCAAAGCAGAGGTTGGGTGGGACCATGACATCCTGAGCCGACGACAACAGGGCAGCCATGATCGACAGGTCAATGGCCGGGTCGTCTACTTTCAGGCCGCCGGCGATGTTCAGAAAGACATCCTGGTTGCCGATGGACAGTCCGGCCCGCTTCTCCAGTACGGCCAGCAGCATGGACAACCGGCGCAGGTCATAGCCCGTCGCGGAACGCTGGGCGGTGCCGTAAACGGCTGCACTGACCAAGGCCTGTACCTCCACGAGCATCGGCCGCATGCCCTCCAGGGTAGCGCAGACGGCTGAACCCGAGAGGTTCTCGTCGCGCTCGCTCAGCAGCAGTTCGCTGGGGTTAGATACCTCGCGCAGCCCGATGGCCTCCATCTGGTAGATGCCCAGCTCGTCGGTGGAGCCAAAGCGGTTCTTCAGCGTGCGCAAGATCCGGTAAGTGTAGTTCCGGTCGCCCTCAAACTGCAACACGGCATCCACGATGTGCTCCAACAACTTCGGCCCCGCAATGCTGCCTTCCTTCGTAATGTGCCCAATCAAAAATACGGGAATGCCACTCTCTTTGGCGAAGCGCTGGAGCTCCGCGGCGCACTCCCGAACCTGGCTGACGGTACCGGCCATGCTGTCTACGTGCGGACTACTCAGCGTCTGGATCGAATCGGCAATTAGCAGGTCGGGCTTTAGCTGCGCGGCATGTTTCAGTAGGCGGTCAGTGTTGGTCTCGGTGAGCAGGTAGCAATTCTTGGTGGCGCCGCCCAGGCGGTCGGCCCGCATCTTAATTTGTTCCTCGCTCTCTTCACCGCTCACGTAGAGGACGCGCTTGCCGAGCCGCAGCGCCAGTTGCAGTAGCAGAGTAGACTTTCCAATGCCGGGCTGCCCGCCAAAGAGCACGATGCTGCCCGGTACGATGCCCCCGCCCAGTACGCGGTTTAGTTCTTTATCGGGACTGATGATGCGATCAACTTCCCCGGCCGTGACCTCGTCCAGGCGTACGGGGAGGGGTCCCCGTCCCAGGGGTCCGGCGGCCGCGGCAGCGGCCCCGTTTCCGACCGCCCGCCAGTCCGGTTGCTGCTCAATGCGGTCGTTTTTGGTCTTCACGACTTTTTCTTCCACGAGGGTGTTCCACTCCCGGCAAGCGGGGCACTGTCCCATCCATTTTGGACTTTCCCCACCACAATTCGTACAAAAAAACGCGACTTTTACTTTGGCCATACCCATACTATCTAGCGCGCGAAGATAAAACAAAATGTTTTACCTTTCATCCCTTGCTGCGCCCGATCATCACCACTCCCACAATAATTAGGGTGGCGCCTAGCCCCTGGGGCACGTTGAGGTGTTCGCCCAGGACAAGGTACTCCCCTACGATGGTCGCTACCGGTCCTACCGCGCCGATGATGGCGGCATCGCCGGCACCCAGGCGCCGGACGCCCTCGGTCACCAGGTAACTGGGCATAACCGTGCAGAATACCGCCATCACTGCGCCGTACACATAGACCATCTGCGGCAGGCCCAGCAGCGGCTCGTCGCTCAGGGACACGTGCAGAATAACGGTCAGTGCCGCGGTTACCAGGGCAATGCTCGTGAAGCGCACATTGCCCATGCGCGGGGCCAGCCGTCCGCTCCCGATCATATACAGACTGTATAGAAAGGCCGACAGGAAGATAAAGCCCGCTCCTAACCGGAAATTACTCCCCGCCGTCAGGTCCGATCCGCTGAAGGCCACGAAGATGCCCAAGTAGCACAGCGCGGTGGCTAACCATTGCACCCGCCGGATGGCCGTCCCGAATACCAACCGTTGGATGAGCAAGACCATCGTCGGATAGGTAAAAAGAATTACGCGCTCCATGCCCGCGCTGACGTACTGCAGCCCAAGAAAATCGGTGTAGCTCGCCAGGTAGTAGCCGACCACGCCTAAGCCAATTACGGTAAGCACGTCCCGCCGCTGAAGCGGTGCCTCACCCGCCCGCTTGCCGCCCCGAAAGTAGCCGATGAGGAGGAAAATTGGCAGGGAAAATATCATGCGCAGCCCCAGTAAGCTGGCGCTGCTAACCTCGTAGCGGTAGGCCAGCTTGATGATGATGCCCTTGGAACTGAAGAGCACCGCGCCGATTAGCAGGCACAAAATGCCGATCCGCCGGGCGCGGTCAGCGGAGGCTGCGGAAGTCATAGCCGGGGTGGTTTAGTGGACGGTAAGGTAGGCCACCGCCATACCCGCGATAATGACCATGAACTTCCGCAGGGAAATACCGTGGCGATGGGTGCCGTCGGCCTCAAAAAGTATGGTTGTGGAGATGTGCAGAAAGCTGCCCACCACGAGGGCGAGGATGCGCACCCGCCACTCCGGGTCGATGCTGACAATTTCCCCGAGGAAAGCTCCCATCGGCGAGAGCAGTCCGAAGATGCCAAGGCACACCCAAACGATCCGCCGGCTGTAGCCGGAGTTACGCAGCAGCAGTCCGAGCGCAAAGGCTGCCGGCAGCTTGTGCAGGGCGATGCCGAAGAGCAGGTGGTCGCCGTGGGTCTCGCCGGTGTACGTAGTCAGCTCCGGCACCCCGGTGCCCAGGGGTAAGCCCTCCAGAAAGGCGTGCAGCCCCAGGCCGATCATCACCTGGATGGCGTAGCCGATGCGCGCGTCCTTGTGGGCGTGTACGTGCCCGTGTTCGACCCCCTGGCTGAAGCCTTCGAGCAAAAGTTGAATGAAAAAACCGACGAGCAGCCAGGCCCCCGGGTCACCCAGCTGCTGCCCGAATACATCCGGTATCAACTCCAGGGCAGCAATGGCCAGTAAATACGCACCGCTAAAGGAGAGCAAAGTGGGGAGGTAAGCCCGCCAGCGGAGATCACTCAACAGCGCCAGCCCACCCCCGGCCAGGGCAGTAGAGAAAAGCAGGACGTATTGCCAAAGGGCCATAAGGGGGAGTTGCGGTGGGGCCTTTACAAACGTCCCTTCCCGGGTTTAGTTAAGGCCGTCAACGGGGGCCTAGCCGATCGCCTCCCCCGCGGCCACCCGGTGATAAATCAGTACTCCCACGATCGCCACCGCGGCCCCGAGGCAAGCTCCCGCCAGGGTGTCGCCCGGATAGTGCTTGCCGACGTACACCTGGGCAAAGCAAATCGACAGGGCCCACAAGTACAGCAACCACCGCCAGCGCGCCCGCCGGACGAAGGTGAGCGAGAGTACGGTCGCCACCGCGAAGTGGTTCGTGGCGTGGTTGGACGGGAATCCGTACTTCCCCCCACAACTCACCAACATCCGCACGTGATCGGCCACCGATGGTTCCGCACAGGGACGTAGCCTCCCGACCCACGGCTTGAGCACACTGGCGGCTACCTGGTCCGCCACCGCGATCACTATCCCGAGGCAGAGTACTAAATATAGCGTACGCCGGATGCCGTGGGCGCGCCACATCAGCACCGCCAGGAGCAGGTAAAGCGGGATCCAGAAGCGCTTGTCACGGTACCACGGCATGAGGGCATCCAACACGGGATTGGCTAGGTGCTGGTTGATCACATCAAAAAGGGCGTGGTCCAAGGGGGCGTACTTATCCGGCCAGGATGGCCAGTAGTTTGTGTGTTTCCGTGCGGCCGTCGGGGGCGAAGGCGTGGACTAGCAACACGTAGGCCCCGGTCGGCGCCGCTTGTCCGCCGGCGCCAGTACCGTCCCAGTGCAGGGCGCCGGCCGTGCCCAGCAGACTGGTGCGTGGCAATTCGCCCACCGGCCGACCCTGGGCGTCAAAGATACTTACGCGCGCCAGCCAACCGGGCGTCGGCGTACGGTAGGCCAGCTCCAGTTGGTCCTGATAACCATCCCCGTTCGGACTGAAAGCCGCCTCCACCAGGTAGAACTCCGTACTCCCCTGCTCTCCCACCCGGGCTTGGGAATTCTCCCGCGTGGGGGTAGCGTATCCTACTACGCTGGCGGCGGAGGCCCAGTTGTTGTCGTCGCCGGCGGGCCTATCCAGCCGAACGCGTTCCAGGCTGACGCCTTCCACGTCGCTTAGCAGCGAGGAATGCATAGCTTCGGAATAGGTGAAAGCGTCCACGCGCAGCCCGTCCGCAGTTTGCAGGGTGACGTTGCCCGTCGCGTTGGGCAGTGACGGGAGGCTGGATTCCAAAAGCCAATCCACTTGCACCCCCAAAAACCTATGGCGAATATCCGCCGTGTCCGCGGTAACCACCAAGTAGTTCCCCGGAGCCAGCAAGTAATCCGCGTCAATGACTTTAGGCCGGTTACCGGACTGCTCATTAGCAATTTGCCACCCCCTCAATTGAATGAGCTGGTCAGACGCATTGTACAGCTCCACGAAATCCTCCCCTCCCGGAACCGGGTTGAATAGCACTTCGTTGATCAGTAGGTCACCCGTTGCGATGGGTCCCGGTCGGAAGAGGGTGAGCACAATTTCTGTTTCCGCAAAATTACCCGCGCAATCGCTGTAATCCGGTAGGACCCTAAGCAGAAAGGCGACGCCGGGGGCTAGCGTTCGCCTCAAAAAGTAAGTCCGCGCATCCACCGGCTCCAACGTCACGGGCTGCTCCTCCAGCACAAACAGGTCGGGCTGTAGCGCCACCAGGCCCTCATCGAATTGTATAATCGCGCCGGTGTCCGTGATCTCCACTACGGCCGGTCGGGGGGGCAGACTATCCACCCGCGTCCCCGCCACACTATTCGCACGCCCGGGGGTGCCGCCGGTAGTACTTAGACTCGCCCGCCAGTTGCCGGAGCAGCTTATCTCACCACTGCCGGTGTACTCCAGGGCATATCCCCCGCCGTCCCGTTCCGGATCCTTATACCAGTCTAGCGTGTATTTAAGTTCTACAACAGGCTCATCATCAAGGTATAGCGTGATTTGATCGTTAGTATTAGTGAGACCAGGTAGTGCGGTCGTCAGGACGGGCAAACCAGCCGTACGGAAGGCTTCGGCCGGGGCAGGTTTGGTCAAAATGACATATTCCCCGGCAGCCAGTACGCCACTAGCCGTATCCAGCTGCACCGCCCGCCCGCCGCTCGCGATGGCAATGGAGTTTAGGGGAATGTCCCGGTCAGAAGCATTGAATAGCTCCACGTACTCCGCATTCGGCAGGCCGACCACCGGCGTCGGATCGACCATAATCTCCGTGACCAGCAAGTCCTGGGCACAAAGGCTCCCCATAGTAGACAACAGCAAGGGCAGGAAACAGTGAGAAATGCGCACCCAACAAAAGTAAGGCTCCCGGCGGGGACGCGGGTGACAAGCAGGTTCCGGGGGAGGCTTATCTCCCTAGCGAGCGGAGAGGCCTGATCGCTTTTGTGTTATCAAAAATATTCCTACCTTTGCGGGCTAAAATAAGAAAGCAATGCAAAAGGAACTGCATCCAGAGACCTACCGCAAGGTGATCTTCCGCGACATCAACGCAAACGTAAGCTGGCTGGGCAAGTCCTGCGCCAAGACCCGCGATACCGACACTTTTGAAGACGGCAACGAATACCCCCTCATCAAGCTGGAGATCTCCAGCGAAAGCCACCCCTTCTTCACCGGTAAAATGCAATTCGTCGACACCGCCGGCCGGATTGACAAATTCAACAAGAAGTTTGGTAAGAGCCGCTTCGCCAAGAAGACCGCCGAGACCGAGGAAAACCCCGCGGAAACTACCGAGCCCGCTAAGGAGGAAGCTTAGCCCCTTCCCCATTAGGTATCAGAAAGCCCCGATCGACGCTGTTGATCGGGGCTTTTTTGATCCCATAGTCAGCGGGCGAGCCTTACGCAACTCGCCTCGTCCGCCGACGATGGAATGGCCTGTCTGCTTACAGGTGAATCACTTCGTCGTAAGCCGCCGCGGCCGCCTCCATGATGGCCTCGCTCATCGTTGGGTGTGGGTGAACGGTTTTAATGACCTCGTGGCCCGTAGTCTCCAGCTTGCGGCAAGCCACCACCTCGGCGATCATTTCCGTGACATTCGCGCCGATCAGGTGGGCACCGAGCCATTCGCCGTACTTCGCATCAAAAATGACCTTCACGAATCCCTCCTTGGCCCCGGCGGCGCTCGCCTTCCCCGAAGCGGAGAAGGGAAACTTTCCGACTTTGATCTCGTAGCCGGCCTCGCGGGCAGCTTGCTCGGTGTAGCCGACGCTGGCCACTTCGGGCGAGCAGTAGGTGCAGCCGGGAATATTTCCGTAGTCGAGCGGGTCGGGCTTCATGCCAGCGATGCCCTCTACGCAGATGATACCTTCGGCACTGGCCACGTGCGCCAGGGCGGGGCCGGGCACGATATCGCCGATGGCATAGATGCCGGGCACGTTGGTACGGTAAAGCTCATCCACGTGGATGATGCCGCGATCGGTTTTGACGCCCAGGTCCTCCAGCCCAATGTTCTCGGTGTTCGGGGTGATGCCGGCGGCGGAGAGGACAATGTCGCACTCGATCACTTCCTCCTTACCCGTCTTGCGGTTCTTAGTGGTGACCTTGAGGACTTCGCCAGTTTTATCGACTTTCTCCACGCTGGTGTTGGCTAGGGTCGTAATGCCCTTTTTCTTGTAGATTTTGGTGAGTTCCTTAGAGATGTCGGCATCTTCGCGGGGCACGAGTCCCTGCTCCAAGTATTCGACGATCGTCACCTCGGTGCCGATGCTGCTGTAGAAGTAGGCGAACTCCACGCCGATGGCGCCGGCCCCCACCACGACCATGCGCTTGGGCTGAGTCGGCAGGGTCATGGCCTCGCGGTAGCCAATGATCTGCTTACCGTCGATTTCCAGATTAGGCAGTTGGCGGGCGCGGGTGCCTACGGCTACGATGATGTGCTCCGCGTCGTAGGTGGTGGCTTTGCCATCGGCGTCGGTCACCTCGACCTTCTTGCCCCGGATCAGCTTGCCGGTGCCCATCAATACCTCGATCTTATTCTTGCGGAACAGGAAGTTGATGCCCTTGCTCATGCCGTCGGCTACGCCTCGGCTGCGGCTGATCATCTTGTCGAAGTCGGCCGTTGGTTGGGCCACCGTAATGCCGTAGTCGGCCGCATGGTGAATGTATTCAAACACCTGGGCGCTCTTCAGCAGTGCTTTGGTAGGGATACAGCCCCAGTTGAGGCAGATGCCCCCGAGGCTTTCCCGCTCGACGACGGCGACTTTCATGCCCAGCTGGGCGGCTCTGATTGCGGCGACGTATCCGCCGGGTCCACTTCCGACAACAATGAGATCGTAGGCCATAAGGTCTGCTGTTTTTTGGTTGTGGCCGTGTAACACCGGCCTGGTGATTTGGGTTGGCGAAGGTAGGTCCGCTGTGCGGAAGACCGCTGTCGGGGGAGATCGCTGCGCGGTCATGCGGTACCCGCCGCAAATCCCAGGAACAAATACTCGGGCCGTCGGTGAACGTCAACGCCGCGAATCCTTTCTATCCCTTTAGCCAAATTATTTCCTTTTATGCAGCACCGCACCGTTATCGACCACGTCCAGCCATTAATTAATCACGGGAGGTTTCCCATCAAGCGCGTTGTCGGCGAATCGGTGGCCGTGTCCGCCAAGATATTTGGAGACAGCCACGACTACTTGCGGGCACTGGTGGAATTTCGCCTGACGGGGTCCGAGGAGTGGCAGGTCGTCGAGATGAGTGAGCGGGCCAATGATGCGTGGAAAGCGACCTTTACCGTCAATGAACAGGGCTACTACGAATACCGCCTCGTCGCCTGGGTCGACCACCTGAAAACCTGGTACAACGGCTTTCTAAAGAAACAGGCCGACGGACAAGCAATGGATATCGAGCTGCTTATCGGGGCCAATTTCCTGAGCGAGAAGGCTGCTACGATCGACGGGGATGCCCACCACGAGGTAACTCGCGCCATCCACGATCTTGGAGCAGATACCCAGACCGCTACGGAATACGTGCTCAGTCCCGCCTTCGCGGAGTTTCTGCAGCGCCACCCCCTGCGGCGACACGTCACGGTGTACGATCCCGGAATGCAGGTGAAGGTGGGCCGCGCCAAGGAGCGCTTCAGCAGTTGGTATGAGTTATTCCCCCGCTCCACTTCTCCGGACATCAAGCGTTCCGGAACGTTCGAGGACGTAGCAGCCCTACTTCCGCGCATTCAGGAGCTCGGCTTTGACGTGCTGTACATGCCCCCGGTTCACCCCGTCGGTCGCCGCAACCGTAAGGGGCGCAACAACGCCACGGAGGCCCTGGAGGGCGAACCGGGCAGTCCCTGGGCTATCGGGTCCGCCGAGGGGGGCCACAAAAGCATCCTGCCGGAACTGGGGACCATTGAAGACTATAAGCAATTACTGAAGAAGTGTGGGGACTACAATATGGAGGTGGCCCTGGACCTCGCCTTTCAGTGTGCCCCCGATCACCCTTACATCAAGGAGCACCCCGAGTGGTTCACGTGGCGGCCGGACGGGTCCATCATGTACGCCGAGAACCCGCCGAAAAAATACCAGGACATCGTCCCCATCAACTTTGAAACCGAGGACTACGAAGCACTCTGGAAAGAATTGCTGGACGTCACCCTGTACTGGTGCGAAGCCGGCGTCCGGATCTTTCGTGTAGATAACCCCCACACCAAGCCGTATCGCTTCTGGGAGTACATCATTCGGGAAACCAACCAACAGTACCCGGACGTCTTTTTCCTTGCCGAAGCCTTTACCCGGCCCGCCATCATGTCGGAACTCGCCAAGCGTGGCTTCCAGCAGAGCTACACCTACTTCACCTGGCGCAACACCGCCGCCGAGATGCGGGAATACTTGGAGGAACTGACCACTACCGAGCTGAGGGAGTACATGCAACCCAACTTCTGGCCGAATACCCCCGACATCCTCGCCTACGAGATGATGGAAGCCAACGAGAACCAGTTCGTCAAGCGCTTACTCCTGGCCGCTACCCTCTCCAGCAGCTACGGGCTATACGGTCCAAGCTACGAGATCATGGAGAACCGTGGCAACACCAACGGCAAGGAGGAATACTACGACAGCGAGAAGTACGTGGCCCGTCACTACGACTGGTCGTACCGCAATCGCATCACCGATACTTACGAACGCATTAACCGCATGCGCCAGGAGCATACCGCCCTGCAGCAGACCAATAACCTCGTGTTCGGCGAAACCACTAACCCTAACCTGCTGAGTTACGTCAAGTACTCCGAAGACCGGTCCAGCATCATTTGGACCATCGTTAACTTTGATCCCCACCGGCCCCAGGATGGCATCTGCGCCGTCCCTGACATGCTACAGACGGGAAAAAACCTCAGCGTCCGCGACCTGCTCACCGGCGAACCCTACGTGTGGAATCAGGAAGGAAACTACGTCCGCCTCGACCCCGGCTACTGGCCGGCACACGTACTGGAGGTAAAACTCTAGATCTCCGCCTTACGCGAGAAAGGGGCACATCCGGTCGGATGTGCCCCTTTTTAATTTTCAACTAGCACCTAGCGCCTAGCGGGCGGCATCGCGCACGAAGAGGTACTGAGTGCTTCCCCCCGTAGTGCTGGCGTTACCTTCGCTGGGCAGCACCATGGCTTCCACGTAGGTCCAGCCGTTGGCAATGAGGTAGTTCACGGCGTGCATCACGCTGTTGAATTTGATGCGGTCGCCGGCGGAGGGATCAATGACCTCCATGCGGTTGCGCGAGCCGCCATTGATGCTCTGCCCGTAGTCGATGAAGATGGTGACCTTGTTGGACAGAAAGCGCTCCTGAGCGATCATCCGGACCATCTGGACCTCATCCAAATTATTAATATTGACGCCGTCGACAACCACCTGGGCAAAGGTGGCCGTAGCGGTGCCCAGAACCAGGGTCAGGGCGAGAAGTAGCTTTTTCATAGAATCGGTTGCTTTGTAAGAAAAGGCGTGAACGGCAATTCCGGATACCCCTCTAGACAAGTATAGGACTTCCTTAACGAAATAGTAGCGCCGCTGCGACGTTTAACCACCCATGCTCTACCTCATTCTCGTACTCGGACCATTCTTCCCCCCCACGACCGGTCCCGTGGAGTGGCTGCAGGAAACGACCATCGAGGTCGGCGATACCTTTTTGGACGAGGAGGTCACCTACACCTTCCGTTTTCGCAACCTGACCGACGCCCCCCTGCTGGTCGATAACGTCCGCGTCGGATGCGGCTGTACGGCCACCGCATGGCAAGAGACTCCGGTGGCGCCCGGAGCGGTGGGATCGATCAACGTCACCTACGACGCGGCGAACGTCGGTTTTTACCGCAAATACGTCA
Organism: Lewinellaceae bacterium; assembly: GCA_963710195.1. Lineage (GTDB taxonomy): Bacteria > Bacteroidota > Bacteroidia > Chitinophagales > Saprospiraceae > Neolewinella. Next base: position 575,729 of record CAVPZF010000007.1, on the reverse strand, counting down.
AGGTGTACTTCCACGCACACAAGGGCGGCCACAAGCTGTGGATGGAAGGATTCGTCGAGTCGCCGCAGTGAACGCGGTGCGTAAAGTGTACCTTTGCCGCATAAATCCGCACCACCTATGACTTGGTTGACCTGGGTCCTCCTGCTGGGCTACATCGGCCTGAGCCTTTCCCTGTACCGCCTCTTTCCCCGTGCCGGCCGCGCGGCGAAACTCGCGCTCATCCCCGGTTATAATATGTGGGTGGTTTCGGAGCTCGTTGGTCGGAAGGGCAGCTACAGCCTCCTGCTACTGATCCCCTGGTTTAACATGATCTGGTTTGCCGGACTCATGGTCGACTTGGCCCGTTCCTTTAACCGCTTCAATTTCTTCGAGCACCTATTGGCCGTGGTGGCCAGTTGGGGCTACTTTGGCTGGTTGGGCACTAGGGAAGCGGTGTACCGCGGTCCTATCCTGGTAGAAGAGCGGGCTTGGCAAGCTAAGGTCGCGGCCGCCGAGAAGTCTAAGGACCAGCGGGAAATCCGCAAGCTGCGCAAGCAGGAACCCTTCGCTAAACCGGTCCTACGCGATTGGGCCGAGGCTGCCATCTTTGCCATTTTTGCCGCGGCCCTCATCCGCCTGCTGCTCATCGAGAGCTACATCATCCCCACCCCGTCTATGGAGGGGAACCTAAACGTGGGCGACTTCCTCTTCGTCTCTAAGGTGAACTATGGGCTGAGGCTTCCGGAGACGGTGCTGATGCTGCCCCTGGTGCACAACCGCGCCCCGGTGGTCGGTGGGGAGAGCTACATCGACGGCGCCGGACTCCCCTACCGCCGCCTGCCGGCCCTGGAGAAAATCGACCGCTATGACCCCGTAGTTTTCAACGTGCCCTCGGGGGATAGTGTCTATATCTTTCCGCACCGGGTGTACTCCAGCTCCGACTACCTCGTCGGTAACATCATGCAGGCCGATGCCCGCGCCATTGAATCGGGCCGCGTCAAGCTCGTGACCCGTCCGGTAGACAAAAAGGAAAACTACGTCAAGCGGGCCGTCGGACTGCCCGGGGAGACGTTCGAGATCAAGGACCGTAAGCTATACATCAACAGTACCCAGGTGGAGGACCCCAAGAACGTCCAGTACCTCTACGATATCACCTTTTCCGGTCCGCCTAATCGCTCCAGGTGGGCGGATATGGGCATCAGCACCGACGATGTACAACAGCGCGCTGCCAGCAGCTTTGTTATGTTCCTGAGTGCGGAACAGCTAGCCTCTTTAAAGGCCGGTGATCCCGAAGGCAGCTTCGAATTCTACGACCAGACCGCCCCCAATGGCCGCCGACTATATCCCCACAGTGCTAAGTACTTCGGTGAGAACACCGTAGATAATTACGGGCCTATGGTGATCCCCGCCCGGGGCTTGACGGTCAAGTTGGACGAGCGGAATTACGAGCTGTACTGGCGCGTGATCAAGGTATACGAGCAAAACGAGGATTTCGCCACCCGCAACGGGAAATTCTACCTCGGCGACCAGGAGATCTCGGAGTACACCTTTCGCCAGGACTACTACTGGATGATGGGCGACAACCGCCACAATTCCGAAGACAGCCGGGTCTGGGGCTTTGTGCCCGAGGATCATATCCTCGGCAAGCCCTTATTCATCTGGTTCTCGGTCAAGGAGGGTAGCCTCTTCAACGGCGTCAATTGGGACCGCATCTTTCGTTCCGCCATGCGCCAGGGAGATTAAGCGTTGGACCGAACGAAATTCCTCACCCGCCGCCTCGCCGACCTTCACCACACCGGCGCCCACCGCAGCCTTCCGGGTACGCGCCGGGGGATCGATTTTTGGTCCAACGACTACCTAGGCTTCTCCCGCTTCCTGGAACCATCCGCGCCTACACTAGCTACGGCACCGGGCAGCCGACTGATTTCTGGAGATCACGCGGCCATTGCGGCGCTGGAGGAAGAGATTGCGGCCTTTCACGGCTTCCCCGCAGCGCTGCTGTTCACTAGCGGCTACGCTGCCAACACGGGCCTACTGAGCTGTCTGGGTCGACGAACCGATACCTTTCTATACGATGAGTGGATCCACGCCAGCATGCGCGACGGAATTCGGCTAAGCGGGGCGGCGGCGCGCAGGTGTCCGCACAATCACCAAGAGGAGTGGGCGGCGGGCATTTCCCGGGCCCGAACGGACGGAGAGGTTTTCTGCCTGACGGAAGCGCGATTTAGCATGGACGGCGACACCCCACCGCTGGCCGAACTGGCTCGCCTTTGCTCCACCCACGGGGCCCACCTGATCGTGGATGAGGCCCACTCCATCGGCGTGGACGGACAATACGGGGCCGGACGCATTGCTGCCCTCCACCTTCAACAGCAGGTGTTCGCCACCGTAATTACCTACGGTAAGGCTCCCGGCTTCCACGGGGCGGCGGTGCTCGGATCGGCGGAACTGCGCGACTACCTTATTAACTTCAGTCGTCCCTTCATCTTTACGACGGCGCCGCGCCCGGCCCAGGTAGAGGGTATCCGGGCGGTATACGCGCTCTTACCGACCCAGCAACCGGAGCAGCGACAGCTACTGGGGGAGGCGATTCGACACTTTCGTGACGGGGTGGCGGCCCGCGGGCTCGGCCATTACAGCCCGGAGGTGGAGGGACCCATACAAACTATCCGGGTGCCGGGCAACGCGGCGGTAATGCGGTTGGAGGCCCTGCTGCAGGAGGCGGGCTACCTGGTCAAAGGCATTCGCTCTCCCAGCGTAGCGGCCGGGGAGGAACGACTGCGCATCTGTCTGCACGCGTTCAATACCCGGGAGGAAGTGAGCGGCTTGGTCACGGCCCTCGCCGCCGCCCTGGAAAGCACCCCAGCATGATCATCACCGTAGCGGGCGCGGGGGCGGTGTCGGCGGCGGGCTGCTCTCCCGCCGCCCAGTGGGACACTTACGTGCGGGGTAAAACTACCTGGGCGTGGGATTTGGAAACCGGCCTGCCCATCTACGCCATCCCTCGGTTGCCGCAGGTTCGGGCGATCAAAGACTTCGCGGCCGGTAGAAATACGGACCGCAGCAGCCTGTTGGCCCTCCACGCGGCGCGGCAGGCGGTCGAGGCGGCGGGATGGGAGGGGGATCGGGCCTTTTCCATCATAGTGGGCTGCTCCCGCGGGCCTACCCTCGCCTGGGAAGACACGTTTTCAAGCTTTAAGGCCACCGGTACCCCACCCCTCCGATCGTCGCCGGCCACTACGCTGGGCTCGATCGGCTTTGCCCTGGCCGACTTTTTTGGCCTCTCCGGGCTAGCCTCTAGTCTGAGCGTTACCTGTTCCTCGGGGTTTCATGCGCTCGTACACGGGATTGCCCTGCTGGAGTCAGGTATGGCCGAACGCGTACTGGTGGGGGGGACGGAAGCATCCCTCAGTCCCTTCACGCTGCGGCAGATGGAGGTCCTACGGGTCTACGCAAATCCGAGAATTAGCGGAACCCTTCGCTTGCCGTCCACTGGCGGTACCGGCTACCGGAATGGTTATGGGGGAGGGAGCAGCCTTCTTTGCCTTGGCGCGCCATTCCCTGACGGGCAAAGCCCGCATTACCGGATTAGGCTTTGGGCGAGAGGGCGGGTACGGAGCCACGGGCATCAGCCGGGAGGGTGGTGCCCTACAGTCGACTATGCGCGCTGCCCTGCGGCACTTTTCCGGCGCTCCCGACGTGATCGTGGCGCACGCTCCAGGGACTAAAAGGGGAGATGCGGCGGAGCGTGCGGCTGTCGCAGCCCTATTCCCTGACCACCCACCCACGGTTATGTCGCTGAAGTGGGCCACCGGGCACACCTTCGGGGCCAGCGGGCCCCTGGGTCTATCCGCCGCGCTGCAAATGTTGGCACACGGGAGGACGCTCAGTCCGCCCTATGGCCCTACCCCACCCGACCACGTCCCGGAATCGGTGCTGGTGAATGCTACCGGCTTTGGCGGCAATGCAGTGAGCATACTCGTGCAGGGGCCGGCCTAAGCTTCAAGTACTTTCCTTCTTTACCACCAAAACCCCACGCATGACGACGTAGTGGCCAGGCACGGTACACACGTACTCGTAGGTACCCGGCTTGGTGGGCGCGGTGAAGTAAATCGTGTCTTCCGTTTCTGGGGAAACCAACTTGGTATGGACCAAGACTTCCGGTATGTCCGGAATATAACCGATGGCCGGCCCCCGTAAACCCAGGTCAGCTGCGGCTAACCCTACCCTGTCCCCCATCTTGCCACTGGTGAGTACGAAGTTGTGCTCCATATCGTCGGGGTTGCGAAAGGTAAACTTGAGCTTCGCGCCGGGCGCGGCCGTGAGGTAGAGCTGCTTGTACTTCATCCCTAGGGCGGATTCTAGCACGAGTTCCGCATCGTACTCCCCCTTCCAAGCCTTGGGCATCTCGGTGGGCCGCTTGGCTGAACCGTCCGCTTCGTCGACTACCGCTTCCCTCGTTTCGTCCCCGCTGCCCCCACCGGGGATGGCGTTGAGGGTATAGTAGGCAAAGTCGTGCAGCAGCCGGCCATTGTCCGTGCTGCGCAATCCGCTTACTCGGATCTCGTAAATAAACCCGGGCCGAAAGCCGCCTAGGCGCACGTGCACGGTTTTCCCATCGGGCAGAAGTTCGGTAGCTAAAATGGAGTTGGACTCAATTTCTACCACTGGGCTGCCGTAGTCATGGCGGTAGAGGTAAGTGAAGTTCTGGATAGCAAAGGCGGAGGGCTTCACGTTGGCGGCTTCCACCGGCTGGGTGAACGCTACTTCAAATCCGTCCGTGGTGGCCCGGATCGCATACATTTCAAAGGGCGTTTTACCGGTCCACTTCAGGCGCTCGAGCGCGAATTCCTCCCCGCCGGTGGCTGCCCAGCCCCGGGCGGTTTGTCCGGCGTACAGCGCGTTGTCCGAGCCGTAGTTGAGCCGCAACAGGCCCGAGCTAAAGCCCTCGCGAAAGGGGAACACGGCCCCCTGGTATTCGCCTGCTACTTTCTCCAGCGCGACGCGCATGATCTTGCTCTGGCCCTGGTCACTGACGAAAAGCTGGCCGGCGAAGGGGCCGAAGGCACCTTCCGTTCGATCGGCCACGATCGCAGCGGTAGAGATACCAAGAATCCCGTGCGGGAACCAGACGGCGGGCAACTTCACGCCCGGCAATTCCTTCCGCGCGTTGTACATGGTCCTGAACTCATCGTGAAGTTGGTCCTCGCTAAGTTTCACCTCCGATCCCTCCCGGTTGGCCCAGCGTAGACTGGCGGGATGTCCGGCAAAATCCCCCTTCTGTAGGTGGGTAATGCGGCCGGAGCCGATCCAGTCGCCCTGGTTTTCGGCGACGAACACGTCCCCCTCCAGATTGGTGCCGAAGCCGGCCGGACTCCGCATCCCGGCGGCGTAGGGGAGGAGTTGCTTCCGCGCGGGATCGAATTGCATCATCCAGCCCCGCCAGGGTACGCGGCTCACGCCCTTCCCTTCCCAGCCTACGTTCATGGTTGTGAGCAGCGTGCCGTCCGGTCGAAACAGCGGCCCGTAATGATACTCGTGGTAGTTGCCGGATAGGGGGATTTCGTAAACCGTTTCGTAGACGTCGGCTTTCCCATCCTGATTTTTGTCGCTAAGCTTAGTCACCTCCCCCCGTTGCGCCACGTAGATGGCTCCGGCGTGGGCCGCTAGTCCGAGGGGTTCATGTAGGCCCCGGGCAAACAGCGTATAGCTGGGCGTACCGGTGGGGTCACTAATCATCCACACCTCCCCCCGGCGGGTACACACCGCTAGGTCTCCGTTGGGCAGAAAGTCCATGCCCCCTACTTCCAACTTGATCTCTTCGGGGATGTCGATCGCTTGGAGTTGGTAGAAGTCGGCTTCTTCCTGGGCCGTGACGGCGGTTAGGCATACTAGCCAGAGGAAGGATAACAGGTAACGCATAGCAGAAGATTGGAGGAATGAGCTGGTAAGGAGGTAGTGCGATTCACGAGTCCATCAGAAGTCGAGGTGGTAGGTCACGTGCTCCCCGGGCGGTAATTCAGCCACCAGTCGCGCGCTCCCCTGGGCCTGTAACAAGCGCAGGCCACCGGCGGCTAGGTCGGTTACCTGGACGGTAGCGCCGGGTCCCTGCATTTCAAAGGTGCCGGGGGCGGTTTGGCGGATACTGCGGGCGGCCACGATCTGGGTGAGGAGGGTTGCGCTTCCCGAACGGTTGGTCAGGGTGCGCGAGAGGCCGTTGTCTTCCGGCAGCAGGCGGTCGGTCACTTCCGCGCCATTGAAGGCGTAGAAGAAGGTGGGGCGGCCCGTCTCGTCTAGCTCGTGCCGTAAGTGATGTAGACCGGGTAGGCTGTCAGGCCATTGCTTCCCTTCCTCCGCCCACTGGGGTCGACCGTCAAATGCGGTCACGTTGCTGAGGGCCCGCGCCACCTGGGCCTCTCCGCGATTCACCCACATATCTCCGACGTCCAGAAACTTGCCCCGCCACACCTGCAGGAGACTGCCGTTATGGAGGTCGTAGCTGTAGTGGGGTCCTTGCCCCTCCCCCACGCTCACCACGTGAGTGCGTTTGCTGGTGAAGTCGTAGACTTTGGCGGGAGGGAAGTTTAGGAAACTGCGCAGCAGGTAGGGCCGGTCGTCTGTATCGATTTCCATCCCCTCAGAGGTGACGGGCCTGGCAATGGCCCGACCCTCCGGCATGTCATTCAGGCTCGTTGGGTTACCGTCCTCGTTTAGGTACTGGACGTCGAGGCGATTCCACCCCGTATACTGGTAGTGATCAACGCGGAGTTGATGCGGGCCTTCCCCAAGGTCAATCGAACCCGTCGCTGCATAATTTTCGTCGCGGCCACCCAGATCGACAACCAGCTGGTCGTCAATGAAAAGCCGGGAAGAGGCGGGCCCCCAGAGCCGAAACGTGTACTCCTTAGCCTTAGGTATATCGAGTTCGGCAGCGAAGCGAATGGCGTAATCCGAACCTCGTTCCGCTATCGCCCCGAGGTCAAAACGGGAGATGTAGCCCTCCTTTTTAGGAGTGAGGGTGCCGTAGTTCGTTACGTCTTCCGGCTTCCCTTCCATCTCATAGTATGCGTAATGGATCAACGGCAGATTGAGCACAACGGAGCCGTCGCTGGTAAGGCTGGAGCGCCGCCCGGTTTGGTCGGACGTGCGCAAGTTGGTCAGGGCAAGTGTACCGCTGCTGACCTCCAGGGTGAGGGACCCGCCGGGGTCGCTACTGGAGCCCACCAGGGGAACCTGGTAGTGGACGAGATTCCCGTTCAGGTACGCCGCCACCAGCCGCGCCGGTGCCTTGGCGAGGGCGGGCTGGTAAGTAAGTTCTAGGTCGTGCCAGATCTCGGGGGTTACCTGTAAGGGCGGAGAGGCTTGTATGCTGTCGGCCAGCCGGAGCGTCGGCAGGTCCAGCACAAAACGATCGTTGAGTCGCAGACGGGCCGCGCCTCCTTCACTCAGCTTGAACGACATCGCCAAGCTAAGCGCGCCGTGCTCCGGGAGGAGCTCGAGTGTTGCCGGACCCGAGGCCGTCCACTCACCGTTTTCATGCGACCAGTTGGAGGTTTCCGCGTCGAATTCCAGTGGGTCGAGGCCGTCAAACAACTGCGCCTCTTGCGTCTGGATGGTCCGTACGGCGAGGGGATCTTCGCTACAGGCGGCAAGCCAGAGCGCGGCCAGGAGAAATACGTATTTTGGCATACCTAAATGTAAGTTGCCCAGCGCGGTTAGCAAACCGGCCTACTTACATTGTCCTAAACTTCTCGCCATGCAACGACGTACCGCCCTTCAATTGACCGCCAGCCTCGGGCTTGCACCCCTTGCTGCCGCTTGTGCCACGCCCTCCGCGATACCCGCGCCCGCCGCCCCGCCCTTTACGCTCGCCTTTGCGCCGCACTTCGGTTTGTTTGAAGGACTCGCCGGAAAGGACCCCCTCGACCAAATCCGTTGGGCCAGCGACCAGGGCTTTACCGCCTGGGAGGACAATGGGATGCCCGGCCGCGAACCCGGGCTGCAAACCCAGATCGGAGACTTGCTGGCGGAACGCAACATGCAAATGGGCGTATTCGTCGCCAACTCGATCAACTGGAACGAGCCCACCCTCACGAACGGTGCGGGGGAGCACCGGGACGCCTTCCTCCGCGACATTACCGCCTCCGTTGAGGTCGCCAAGCGCACCCATGCTAAGTGGGTTACTGTAGTGCCGGGCTTCGTCCAACTGCGGCTAGAGCCTTACTACCAGATGGCAAACGTGGTGGAAACGCTGAAACAAGGGGCGGCGATCCTGGAGCCCCACGGAATCACCATGGTGCTAGAACCCCTCAATTACCGGGATCATCCGGGACTCTTCCTCACCAAGGCAGCCCAGGGATTTGCGATTTGCGCGGCCGTCAACAGCCCCTCGTGCAAGATCCTCTTCGATATTTATCACCAGCAAATTACGGAGGGAAACCTGATCCCTAATATCGACGCTGCCTGGGACCACATCGCTTACTTCCAGATCGGCGACAACCCCGGACGGAAGGAGCCCACCACTGGCGAAATCAATTACCAGAAGGTCTTGAGCCACATCCACGAAAAGGGTTTCACCGGCGTTTACGGCATGGAACACGGAAAAAGCCTAGACGGCATAGCAGGCGAAGAAGCCGTGCTGCAAGCCTACCGCAAGGTGGACGTAGCCGCCTAGCAAATAGGCGTTTGTACATCCTCGATTAAATGTAAATAATTGCTCCTTCCGGCTCCCGCCCCCGCCCCGAAAGGGGGACGAAGCGGCCCTCCACTAGTAATGCTGGCGGTAGGATGTGTGAGCCCACCGATAATTATATGCAGATCCATACCATCAGACGTTTCGCCCCTGCCGACTCTTGCCCCCTAGCCCCTACCGCCGTAGGCAGCTGCGCAGCAAAAGGGGGGAGAAAGCCGGCTCAGGCTAAAGGGTCTAGCGGTATGATGCAGACCCTAATTGCCCCACTGATACTCATGGTGCTACTCGTAACCGGATGCGGTGCCGTGAGCGACGACGTATCCGATCCTCCACCGCCGGCGGTTGGAACATCCAGCAACGTGCCCCACCCCGGGGTGACCACGAATGCAAGCGATGAAATGGCCTTTGTGCTCAAGCGGTATCGCCGCATTGAGGAGATGGAGGGATTGGGTATGCTGCATTGCGAATCCATCGGCTATGACTGCGCCTATGACCCGGGAGGGGGGAGTTTCCGGCTGTGCTACCTAGATAAGGAGTTAGTGCGGGCAACCCACGACTATGCGCGGGGCAACCATGGTGGCGGCAGCGAAACGTATTACTACGACGGGGGCAGCCTGTTCCTGGCGGATTTGAGTTCCTCTAGTTGGTCGTTTACTGAAAGGATGCAGACAAATCAGGAGGGGCAAGAAGCACCGGGTACGGAAGAGGTCGTGCACGAAGAGCGCCGCTATTATCACGCCAACAACATGATCGACCGGGTCTACAAAGATTATAGAATCCGGTCATGGCAGGACGCCCCCGACCCGGCCAGTATTCCCGAACAACAGACGGGAACGGGTGTAGATGACGGCATCGGCAGCGAGGTCATGTTGCAGGTAGCCCGGCGGGGCAAATATGAGTGTGAGTGATTAGCGATTGTTTGGGGTTGCCGGGCCTGACGACCACGCCGCTATCCTGAGTCTGATCGGCCATGGCAAGGAGCACCTTAGGGGGCTAAGCGACCTTTTTCGGGGCGAAGAGTAGGCGCAACAAGACAAGGTTGCGGCGGTGGGCGGCCGCTCAAACTAGCTCTTACTTTGCCGGATACCAGTTTTCGAGGCGTACCTCAATGTCTGCGTTGCCTGCCTCGATCAGGCGCCGAAAGGCCTCCACGTCGCTCATCGTTTCGTCCTGGTTGCGGTAGTGATAGGGGTAGACCACGCGGGGGGCAAAATCGAGTACGGCACTGGCCGCTTGCTGGATGTCCATGGTGTAGGGTAGGTTCATGCACACGAAGGCAAAATCAATATTTTTCAAATTTCGCATGGCGGGTACGCCTTCGGTATCGCCACTGAAGTAGTAGCGCTCCCCGTCGAAATCCAGGACGTAACCGTTGAATTTTCCTTCCGGGTGCATCATTTCTTTGGGGGGGGGATTGTAGGCGGGCACCGCAGTTACTATGATGCCTGCCCAGTCGTAGCTCTCGCCATTGGCCAGCGCGTGGGAGGAGGCGAAGGGGTTATCCGTGAGGGCATCGAGTACCGCCTGGGGAGCAACGAGGACGGCATTTGAGAGGTCCAGTCCGGCCAGGGTAGCCGTATCCAGGTGGTCGCCGTGGGTATGGGTGATCAGGACCAGGTCGGGAGTTCCGTACTCGGCGTAGCGTTCCGGTCCATTGTAGGGGTCGATAAAGAGGGTACGGTCCCCCTGTGTCAGCACCGTGGAGGCGTGAAAGATGGGGTGCACGACGACCCGTTCCTTGCCCAAAGTGTCGGCGTTCATGTCCGCTCCCGCAGTCGCCGCAGGGGCGGTGGGGGGGTTGCCCGCAGGACCACAGGAGGCGAGGACGCAGGTGTAGAGCAACAGGTAACAAAAGGACTTCATACTAGTTGAGTTGGGTACTGCTACAACCCTAGTGTTCATCGGTAGTTTTCCAGCGGGGGGGTAAACTTATGCGGGCCTTCCTAGAAAGGTAGACCGGTTTCAGCCCACTACGGGATCGACCGTAATCACATGCCAGGTACCATCATCACGGCGTTCTGCATCAACCGGCTGGGGCCGCGCCAAAACATACGGTAGTGCGGATTGTCCACGAGGTAGACCAGCTTGCCCTGGCCGATGGTGCGCACGCCGGCCCAGGTGTTGCCCGCCAGCTGGTCCAGGACAGCCTGGTCGGCGTAGCCGGCCGCTAGCAGGGCAGTAGAGTCACTAGCGTAGCGACCGACGCTCTGCAGGTCCGCGGCGGGCCGCAGGGAGCTGCTGCCGAACTTGAGGGTGAACACCTCCGGCTTGAGGCCGAAGGCCAGGGGGTGGGTGACGTCCAGAGTAGCGTTCAGGGCGGTACCGGGTACGTTCTGCTTGCCGTAGTAGTCGGTACGCTCGGCGTAGGTTAGCTGCGCCGCAGTCGGGGAGGTGTCACGTGCGGATGTGAGGAGTTCTTGGTCGGGGAAGCCATGGCCTGCCGTGAAATACTCCGCGCTGCTGCCCACCGCCACTAAAGTACCTCCGGCCGTGATCCAATCCCTCAGCAATTCGCGTTCCTTTTCCCCAAAGACCTCTTTTAAGTCGTCGGCGTCGGGCAGAATTAGCACGTCGTAGTCGTTGAGGTCGGCGTAGCCGTAGCGGGTTCCAAACTTCGGCAGCGCCGTCTGCCGCAGGACCGAGGTGCGGATGCGGGTGACGGGCAGTTGGGTTTCCCAATCGAAGAGGAAGTAGACTTGTCCGCTGGTGTAGGTGTCGAAGGGTTCGTCGACCAGTAGAGCGACCCGGGGCGCCTTAATCGGGAAATTGCGGGTGCTGGCCAGATCGTTGCCGTCGCGCATGCGCCCGGTAGCGTAGCCCGCAATGCGGAGCCCGTGGTCGTCCGCCAATCGCTGCATGAGCGCGGGGAGCGATTCCTCATGGTCTAGGTTGCGTCCGCGCAACACAATGAGGCTACCGGCGGAAAAGGTTTCCCCGCTGTCGGAAGTGAAGGGTTCGAGGGCGGCCCGGACGCGGAGACCGGCCTTCCACAATTCCGCCAGCGCGCGCGGGGCGTGGCGTTGCTGCCAGTCGATGACGTAGGCGTATACCGAAGCATCGGCAGAGGCGTTCAACGCCCCCTTGCGGCGATTGGCAATCCAGGGTTCGGTGTTGACCGTGACCGGGGCGGAGAAGCGGTAAGCGTCCAGGTTGTAGGCTAGGGGGGCGGACCAGGTGGACATATCGTACATCACGCTGTCTTCGATCTCGAGGTCATTGGTCATGATGCTGTTGAGGAAGAGGTGGCGCGGCTGCTCGGTGGCGATGATGAGGCTACCCGCGGGGTGAGTCCGGCGGGTGCGCTGACCATCGCGGTAGCTGCTCCCTTCGATATCCAGGGGCTCGGTGGTCCGCTCGAGTTCCACTCCATTTCTCAGGAGCACGTCGACGAAGTCTTCCAGGTAGGCACTGCCGTCGTCTTCGATGAGGTAGCCCGTGGTCCCCTGCTTACTGGTCAATGGATCCCAGGCTTCGAGGCTGTAGCGGAGCAGCGCCTCGCGATTGGCCGCCGCGGTCTTAGCCTGGGCGATGCTCGTGGTGTAGTGGTCCCAGATGCGCTGGCGGAGGGTGAGCACGTAGCCGTCCTCGGTTTCCACGGCGCGCCCACCGGCGATGCCTCCCTGCTCGACGAGCATGCCCACGGCACCCATCACGGAGGGGTAGCTGCTGCCGTAGCCGGGGTAGAAGAAATCGAAGCGGTCGCGGGTGAAGTAGCTGATGCCCTGGCGGTCGAACTGCCGGATGTTGGCGCGCCCAAAGGTGTCGGCCCAGGTCTCATAGGCATCCGGCAGCAGCAGGTTGCGCGGGGTAGTCCCGGGTACCGTGAAGTAATTGGCGTCGTAGCCCTGTTCGTGGTAATCGGTGTGCACGTTTGGCATCCAGCGCTGGTATGCGCGGGCGTGGCCGCGGCTTTCCGGGTGGACGCCCCAGATCCAGTCGCGGTTGAGGTCGAACCAATAGTGGTTGGTACGCCCATTCGGCCAGGGGGCGTAGTGCTCTAGGTCCCGGGGTTCGGCGCCGCCGGTGGCGCGGGCCATGCCGTTGTACCAGTAGACGTAGCGGTCGCGGCCATCGGGATTGATGCAGACGAATAGAAGAATGACACTCTGACGTAACGCTTCCAGGGTTTCTGCATCTTCGGTGGTCGCGAGCTCGTAGGCGAATTGCATGGCCGCTTCGGTGCTGCTGGCCTCATTGCCGTGAATACTGTAGCTGTAGGAATTGACGACCGGCTGATCCCGCAGGATTGCTTCCACCTGCGGCCCCGCCTCCCGAAACCCATTGGCGAGGAGCAGCTGGTTCTGGCGGATGGTGTCCAGGCGATCCATGTTTTCGGTGCCACTGACCGTAAGTTGCAGCAGGGGGCGACCTTCATAGGTGCTGCCGTAGCGCTCCAATTTAATGCGGGGGCTTTGCTCCGCCAAGTATTCAAAGTACTCCACCGAGCGCGCGTATTCCGTAAAGCGCTCGCCGAGGCGATAGCCCAGAAATTGTCGGGGAGAGCGGACGGTAGGGGCCTCTAAATTCTCGGGAAAGGTCAGCCGATCGTATACATCCTGTTGGGCAACTACCGCACACCAAGAGGAAACTAAGAGGAGCAAGAAGTAATAGCGCATCGGCCGTTGGCGTTGGTTTGGCGTAAAGTAAAGCTTTAGGGGCATGTGGGGTACATGGGGTGGCTTGCGGGCCGAGTAAGATCACGCAACACCCTCATTGCCTACCGTTTCCGGGCGTTTAGCTACCGTTCCCTTAAAGGGACTTGTTACTACGGACAAAATTTGCAATTTTAATCGTCTTGCGGTTGCTATATGCTTGTCTCTCAGCATGAATAGGTTTTCAGTGTCTCTCCGAGAAATAAACTTTTGTTTAGCTTTTCCTTGTACTTCAGATTAAGGACAAGGGGTGATCCGGCCGGGCTAGGTTCTTCGGTCACCCCGTCTGAATCCGTTTTACTAAGGCGCAGGGAGAGCACTGATACCTACCACACTCTTACACGTCAAGCATGTTTAAATTTATTTTCCTTCCGGTGCTCCTTCTATGGGCATCGGTAGCCTCCTCCCAGGGGCGTTGCCAACGCGGCAACTGTTACGATGGGGAGGGGGTCCTCCGCTTCGCCGACGGCGCCCTGTATACCGGCCACTTTAGCGGCGGCAAGTTCGCCGGATTGGGCACGCTTACTTATCCGGACGGTTCCGTTTATACCGGCGATTTCCGGAATCAGCTGCAGCACGGCAACGGGCAGCTTACGGACAACCTCGGTAACACGTATAAGGGCCTCTGGCGGGATGGAAAACGGTACGGCCGCGGCACGGTGACCTACCGCGACGGCAGTACCGTAAGCGGCGCCTGGGTTAACGACCAGCTAGACGGTGAGGTAACCTTCGCCTTTGCGAACCGCGACTATTACGTCGGCAAAATGGCGCGCGACCTGATGCACGGTTTCGGTACCATGCAGTACGTCAATGGGGATACTTACGCCGGCAACTGGGAGAACAATTTGCGCAGTGGCAGTGGGAAAATGACCTTCGCCAACGCGTCCGAGATTAGCGGGACCTGGAAACGGGGGGAACTCGACGTCGACTGGTCTTCCCTTGGCTTTGTGGGGAATACGGCGCTGCTGGTCTCCTGCAACGAGGGCTGCCCCGACGGGCAGAGCCGCTTCACCTATGCCGATGGATCCATCTTCTACGGGCAAACTCTACGGGGCATCCCCGACGGTCGCGGGACGGTAATATTCCCCTCCGGCAACACCTACTACGGCACCTTCACTAACCATCGCCCTAACGGACTCGGCGTGATGTATTATGCGGACGGTCAGGTGGAGGGGGGCATCTGGGACGAGGGGATGCTTTACCGCCGCCTCTACGATACTCGAGTGGAACCCACCGAGGTCGCCGTGGCTGATTTTGATCCCGAAGTAAAGGTTTGGGCCGTCGTCGTGGGCTGTGCTTTCTACCAGCACATGAAAACGCTGCGCTACACGGACGACGACGCCTACCAATTTTATGCATTTCTCAAAAGTATTGAGGGCGGTGCCCTCAGTGACGACCAGGTTAAGGTCCTCATCGACGAGGACGCTACCCACGACAACATCCTGGCCGCCATGCGCGACACCTACCGGCAGGCGGACGAAAACGACGTGATTCTCTTTTACTTCAGCGGACACGGCCTACCCGGCTCCTTTCTTCCCGTCGATTACGACGGTATGTTCAATGCCCTGGCCCACGAGGACGTACAGGACGCCCTATTGTCCTCCCGATCCCGGCATAAGTTGGTGATCGCCGATGCTTGCCACAGTGGCAGCCTGGTGGCCCGCACCGGCGGGGAAAGCGCGGCTTCCCTATCCGCTTACTACTCGGCTTTAACCGACGCGGCCGCCTCTACGGCGCTGATGATGTCCAGTCGTGGGGAGGAGATCAGCGTGGAGGATGGTGGGTTACGCTCCGGCGTGTTCAGCCACTTCCTCATTCGAGGGATGAAGGGCGAGGCGGATGCTAACCACGACATGATGGTGTCGGTACAGGAGCTCTTCGAATTTGTCTACCGGGAGGTGCGTGGCTACACCGGCAACATTCAAACCCCTACCCTAACCGGTACCTACGACGAGCTGATGCCCATCTCGGTACTGCGCGCCCGCTAGCGCAACTCCCGTCGGTAGACATAATATTCTACCGCCCGCGGACTGAAATTTATACTCTTAGCTGTAGTGGGGATGCGGGTGAGGCTGAGGGGCAGCGTGTTGTGATCTCCGGCTATTTGCAACTGGTCTAGGTCAGCTTCCACCCGAAAATCACTCTCCGTCAGTTTACCAAATTCACTCTCCGGAATGGTCACGGTAATTGTCACCGTGGCGGGGTAAACGCGCGAGGAGTCTGACGGGGGCGCGTTGCGTAGGCGCACCGGCACTTCAATTTGCTGCTCAATGAACGCCTCTACACCGATGTCGAGGCGGACGGCCGCGTAGTTGAGGGTGAGCCCTTCGGGGGGAGCCTGCAGGGCGACGGTGATCTCGGTGTCTTCTTCCAGTTTGGTCAGGACGATGGGATCGGTGGGCCAGTCTACGACGCCCTCGAGCTCTTCGGGCGTACCACTGACCCTTACGCTATCGGGGACGATTTGCATGCCATCAGCGGCAAAATAACCGGGTGCGAATTTCAACGAGACCCGTGGAACGACCGGAACCAATTTGCCGTCCCGCTCGGTAGTGATCACTCGCTGGGCCTCATAGCCCAGGTTATCCACTTCCAGATCGCCGCTACTGAGTTCCCGCGCTATTTTTTGCTGTAGGAGATTGGTCGTCAGCAACAGACTGGGATTATTCTCAACGTCGACGTCTACACGGATGGCACGGCCCCGCAGGCTTTCCCAAATCAGGTTCCAGCCTCTCCCGCGCAATTGTACGGAGACCGTGCGCGGGGGATCCCCATCGATGACCCGTTCGGGACTGACCAAGTACTCAATGTGTACCTCCTTATTTACTTCGTAATCCTGGGAAAGATTAAGGATTAACCAGAAGACAAAAGCCAGACCGATGCAGAAGAGCAGCATTTGCCGGTCGGTCGTCGCCATGTTCTGCAGGGGCAGGCTATCCTTCAGTCTTTGTAGGGTAGATGGCATCGGTAAGCTCCTTCGAGATGGCATTTTTAGTGACCTGAATGTAAGTTTTGTTGCCCACGTTGAGGGACACGATGTTGTCTTCTACCTTATCAATGGTGCCCAGGATACCACTGGCCGTCACTACCCGCTGGCCTTTCGCTAAGCCGCCCATGAAGGTTTTCTGTTCCTTACTGCGCTTGCGCTGCGGAAGGATCATCGTGAACACGAGTACGGCCAGCATGGCAATCATGAAAAATCCGTTGGTGAATAAGCCGCCGCCGGCCTGGAGAAGAATATGCATAGGTGTTGTTTATTCAGTTTCTACGTGCCCGTCAACGTAAAGGGTAGTCATGGAGGGATAAGTATTGGCCGTCAGCGTGATGGGTTTGCGCTGCCGCCCCGTTTTGTGCGCGGTATTGAAGCGCACGCTAACCACCCCCTGCTCCCCGGGTGCAACGGGCTCCTTCGGGTAGCTGGGCACGGTACACCCACAGGTAGAACGGGCATCCGTGATGAGCAGGGGAACCGCACCGGTATTCGTGAAGGTAAACTGGTGATCGACCAGGGCCCCGGCGCGGACGGTGCCGAAGGCGTACTCCGAGTGGTCAAATTCCATCCGGGCTACGCGGTTGGTGTCTTCGGGTACGGGTGCCGCCACGGGGTTGCGGATCAGGTCCGCGTTGCCGGTCGTTGCCTCCAGCCCGTGTGCGGTGGCCGCTTCGCCGTCCTCGGCGCAGGCGCCCAGGAGGAGACATAGCAAAATTAGGGTGGCCAGTTTCATCTGCGGTGACTTGGACGGACAAAGATAAGCCCGCACACCGCGTAATTCTTACAAACCGCGACCGTAACTTACTGCCAGCCAATTATTGGCCTTCGCGTAAAGCATGGGTAGATGCGCATCTTTCTTATCGGATTTATGGGTTCCGGCAAGACCTACTGCGGCCGCCGCTTGGCCGACCTCCGCGGGCTGCCCTTTATCGATCTCGACCAGTACATCGAGGAGAAGGCGGGCTTTTCCGTCAGTGAACTGTTCGCCCGCTCCGGCGAGGCCTACTTTCGCGACTTAGAGCACGAGGCCGTCCTCGAACTTTCTCCGCTGCCGATGTTTGTCATGGCCACCGGTGGCGGTACGCCGTGCCACCACCAGCTCATTGACCACCTCAACGCCGTTGGCACGACGGTCTTTCTAGATCCCGCCCTCGATCTGCTCCTGCACCGGCTCCGCCCCGAACTCGGTCACCGACCACTGCTCGCCGAGACCGCTGCGCTGGAGACCACCGTCCGGGAAAAACTCAGTGCACGCCGGCCCTGTTACGAACGGGCCAGCCTTCATATCACCTTCGACAACCCGAACACCGATCTGGCGCGTTTGATCTCCGAGCACCTCCCTCCTCACTAAGCCCCACTGCATGTACCGTCCGCTCTTCCTACTCCTGACCGTGCTATATTTCCATACGGCTACCGGCCAGGAAGCGGCCTCCCCCTCCCTCTATTTCGTGGGCTTCTCCGACAAGGCGGGGACCCCCTACTCCACCGAAAGGCCGCTCGAGTTCCTAAGCCAGCGGGCGCTCGACCGCCGGGCAAAAGTCGACGCGGGCGTAGATGAAATGGACCTTCCCGTATCCCCGACCTACCAGCAGCAACTTTTAGACCTCGGAGCTGACCTCTGGCTGCGCAGCAAGTGGATGAATGGCGTGGTCGTCCGGGCTACCCAGGAACAAGTGGCTGCCATCGCCTCGCTGCCCTTCGTCGATACCACCTTTTATGCCGCCCCCGCCCAGTATCCCCGCAGTGCCCGTACCCCGGCCCCCACGGACTTCGGTCAGCCCGCTCCGGTTGTGGAAGCGGTACCCGTATCCGAAATTTTCTACGGCTTTGGGTGGAAAAACCTGCAGCGCATGCACGGTGACAGCCTTCACCGCCTGGGCTTCCGGGGCGATGGCGTATTAATCGGCGTATTCGACGGTGGCTTCCCCAACGTGGCGTACAAAGATTTCTTGGGTTATGATCAGTCCGAAGCCGTACCGGGTAATTATGACCTGGTGGAGCAGGATACCTCCGCCCTCGACGGATCGACCCACGGGGCGACGGTGCTTAGCACCATGGCCGCCCACCACCCGTTCTTCTTTATCGGTACGGCACCGGCCGCCCGGTATATTCTCTTTACGACGGAGAATGGCCGGGGGGAACACCGCATGGAGGAACTTAACTACGCTATTGCACTAGAGATGGCGGACAGCATCGGTATTGATTTAATTAACAGTAGCTTAGGCTATACCACCTTCACCGATACAAGCATGAATTATAGCTACCATGACCTGAACGGGAAGACCAGTCCCGCCTCCGTGGCCATCGACCGGGCATTTGCTCGCGGGATGATTATTGTCACCAGCGCAGGCAACAACGGCGCGGATGAATGGAAGCACATCGGCATTCCCGCCGACGCGGAGAAGGCGCTCAGCATTGGTGCGATTGATGATATGGATGACCGGGCATACTTCAGCAGCTACGGACCCACCGCGGACGGACGGGTAAAGCCAGACATTAGTGCACCCGGGGTGATGGTCGCCGCCGTAGCCGCCAATGGAAAGGGCCTGACCGGGGCCAATGGGACCAGCCTGAGCGCTCCGCTCGTCACTGGCCTGGTAGCCTGTTTGCTGCAGGCCGTGCCCGGGGCAAGCAATCAGGAAATCGTGGATGCCATTCGGGCTACGGCTTCCCAGGCGGCGGAGCCCGACGAATCGCTGGGTTATGGCATCCCCGATTTTGCGGCCGCCTACCGCTACTTAATCGCCGCCCGCAAATAATTGGCCGTGGCTTTTTTGGCTCCTCACTTGTAGTACCGGTGCCCCTTCACTATTTTTGGGGAAACGCTGCGGCATCAAAACTTCGCGGGCCTCGCCCCGCACTCGATTTTTTTATTTGGTATCAGTAAGTTGGAACGAGCCCCGGCACCGCAAGGATGACCGGGGTTCTTTGCGCCCGCTAGCGGCGGTCAAAGCCGATCCGCAGCCCCCGCACCTCGTCGTTCACCCGCCCGCGACGATAAGCGACGCGTCCACTCACGATCGTTTCCCGCACCCGGCCCCGGAAGCTTTGTCCTTCCAGCGGCGACCACCCCACGTGGTAGAGAATATTTTCCTTGCCCACCGTCCAACGCTCCTCAGGGTCGTAAACCACCACGTCACCGTACATGCCTTCGTCCAGGTAGCCACGCCGGTCAATCTGAAAACAGATAGCCGGAGCGTGACACATTTTTTCGACGATCTTCTCGACGGAAATCTTCCCCGCCTGGTGCAGGCGCATCATCATATCCAGGCCGTGCTGGACCAGCGGTAGGCCGCCCGGGGCCTTGAAGTAGTCGCGCTGAGCTTTTTCCTCCGCGGTGTGGGGCGCGTGGTCCGTAGCGATGATGTCGAAGTGGTCGTCGAGGAGAGCCGGCAGCAGGGCTGCCCGGTGGTGTTCGGCCTTGATGGCGGGGTTGCACTTGATTTGGTTTCCCAGGCGGACGTAGTCATCCGCATTGAAGGTGAGGTGATGCACGCAGACCTCCGCCGTAATGCGCTTCTCCGCAAGGGGAATGTCGTTGCGAAACAGCGTCACCTCCTCGGCGGTACTGATGTGCAGAATATGCAGGCGGGTGTTATGGCGTTGGGCCAGGCGCACGGCTAGGCGGCTGCTCTGGAGGCAACCCGCGGCAGAACGAATGTTGGGGTGCTCGGAAACCGGAATGTCCGTGCCCCACTTGTTACGGGCCTCCGCGGCATTTTGGCGGATCGTGGCCTCATCCTCGCAGTGGGTCGCGATCAGCAATGGGCTCTGGGCAAAGAGGGCGTCGAGGATCTGCTCGTCGTCTACCAGCATATTGCCGGTGCTACTGCCCATGAATATCTTGAGGCCACACACCCGGGTGGGGTCGGTGCGGAGGGCTTCGTCGAGGTTATCGTTGGAGGCCCCCATGAAAAAGCTGTAGTTGGCTACGCTGGTGGCGGCCGCGCGTGCGTACTTCTCCTCGAGCAGCAGTTGGTTCAGGGTCGACGGCTTGGTATTGGGCATCTCCATGAAGGTGGTGGTCCCGCCCGCTACGGCAGCACGGGCTTCCGAGCCGATGGTGGCCTTGTGGGTCAGCCCGGGTTCCCGGAAGTGCACCTGGTCGTCGATGATACCGGGCAAGATCAAGCAGCCTTCCGCGTCAATCTCGTTGTCGGCGGGCCCGGAGAGGGTTCCGCCGACCGCCTCGATGAAGCCGTCGCGAATGAGCAGATCACCCACCTCCCGCTTGCCGCGGTTGACGATCGTTCCTCCCTTGATCAAGATGCTTCCCTGCTGCATGTACCGCACTATTTTTTGCCAATGTACTGCCCCCTCCGTCGACTTTAGGATGCCATTAATACATTCTTGTGATAAATTAAGGAGCGCAACTGCAACCTTTGCCGGAGCACTACCGCCCTTACTTATGCGGGGCCGCAGGTGCCACGCCTCTTCATCCAGTAAAGTAAGTCACCATGAAAAGCTTTCTTTTTTTTACCATTATACTCGGGTCCATCTGTGCTACGGCACAGGACTTCGCCTCCGTTGAGACATCCGGCTACGGGCCCCTATCCCCCACCCCTGCGGCCGCGCCCCTGCCGGTGAGCAGCAGCAGCAGCCCCACCTCCTACTCCGCCCGCCGGGAAAGAACCCTACTGGGCGACCTCGACCTCTCAGGCTTCTGGGGTGGGCCAACCTATAATTACTCGGCAACGGGAGAAGACTGGGCACTGGTACGCGGCGGCTTCGGCGGGATGGAATTCGGCGAAACCGTTTTCATCGGATACGGCGGGTGGCGTTCCCGCGAGCAGTTCACTAACAACGACCTCCCTACGAGTGGCAACGCGGTGAAGTACGATTTTCGGCAGGGAGGGCTGATCATGGCCGTGAGCCCCGGACGCGATAACGTGGTGCACCCCCGCTTCACGGCCATCGTCGGTCCCGGCCGTATCGAACTGCCGGACGGTCAGCAGGACCGCATGCTCGTCGGCCAACTCATGGCCGGTGCCGAACTGAATCTTTTCCAGTGGTTCCGGCTCGGTATCGAGGGCGGTTACCGTTTTGCTAGTGGCGTCGATGAGTTCCCGGCCGTGACGGCAAAGGACGTCAGCGGAGCCGTCGTGCAGATCGAGGCCCGCTTCGGTTGGAGCTGGTAACGCCGTCCAGGGCAACCGCACCGCATCACGGGGCGGCGTAAACATAAATTTTGCGACCTTTGGCGGCTCATGGAAAATACGCCGAAGCCCATCAAGCACATCGCCATCGCCGGAAATATCGGCGCGGGTAAAACTACCCTCTGCCGTCAGCTCGGGCACCACTTTGGCTGGGAGGTACACTACGAGAGCGCCGAGAATAACCCCTACCTCAGCGATTTCTACACCGACATGAAGCGCTGGAGCTTCAATCTCCAGGTGTACTTCCTACACAACCGCTATAAGCAAATCCTGGACATTCAGGATGGCGCCAAGACGGTGATTCAGGACCGGACCATCTACGAAGATGCCAACATCTTTGCCCCCAACCTCCACGGGATGGGCCTGATGACGGAGCGGGACTTCCAGAGTTACACCGAGCTTTTCGATACGATGACCAGTCGTATTCAGTCCCCTGACCTGCTGATCTACCTACGCGCCGGCATCGGTACCCTAGTGGCCCACATCGAGAGCCGGGGGCGCGACTATGAGGGCAGCATGAGCCTGGACTACCTCAAGCAGCTCAACCGCCGCTACGAAGACTGGATTTCCACCTACCGGGAGGGCAACATCCTGATCATCAACGTAGACGAAGTGGACTTCGCCAACAAACAGGAAGACCTCGGCAAGGTCATTAATATGGTCAGCGGGAAACTACACGGGCTCTTTAAGGAGGTGTAGGCCGTAAGCTTAGCCTTCCAGTGGGGAGTCCAGATCGATGTACACGCCCTCCCGCTTCTTAGGGGATATGGCCTGCAGGTATTCCGAACTTTGCGCCTTGCTATTTTCCACAAAGGGACGGATCTGAAAGAGCCAGATCTTGTCCTGCTGAAAGCCAAGCTCCACGTCGTAAGGCCCCTCCGCCGCTACCCCGGGGGCCTTCGGCATGACTTCCTCCACCCGCTGCGCCAGCTGGTAGAGGTCAACCAGGTTGCGACGGCTGAGTACCGCGCGGTCGAAGGTAGCGGGCAGCATCTCACTCCCCCCGGTGGAGGGTAGGCGGCGGTAGGTGCGTTCCCGCGCGGGGGCCTGCAGGGTGAAGCGACCAAAACGGTCCAGGAGGTAGGACTCCGCTGCCTGTCCGTCGACCGCGCCGCCGGCGCCACGGCTGAAGGCTACGGTCACATCGTCATCTTCGCCCGTGGTCACCCCTTTGGTGATCATCACCCCGGAGTAATCGACGTCGACACTCGGAATCACTAGAATGCTGGGGAAGACGTTTTCGGGATTAAGCAGGTACCGTTGGCGCCAGCGATAGCTCCGCTCCGTGTAGGGACTGGCCCACACCTCCTTGATGCCTTGGAGGATGGCCGTTTCGCTGACCACGTTAAAGATGGTTTTATTCAAACCCGCGCCGGTGAATTCAGCCAGGTCTTCCATGTTGGTATCGGAGCGCAGGAACACCGGTACCGCGCCGAAGCGACCGCCCAGAATGCCGGAGAACCCGCTGCGCAGCTGGGCGATGAGTTTGCCCTCGATTTTAATCTCGGCAATGGCCGTTCGCAGGACGGAGAGTTGTTCCAGCGTGTAAGTTTCCACCTCCTCGGCGCTGCGGCCGTCGGCTTCCATTTGAGCGGCGGTGGCAAAGCGATCGTTCAGAAATTCCCAGTAGGATACCCCGCCCGCCTGACCGGGCATCTCCTGATCGAGGTGTGCGCGGAATACGCCGAAAGGAATCACGAGTCCTTCCACCACGTTCTCGGGGAACAGTTCCTTCAACTGCCCGAGGTTCGCGGCCTTGGGTCCGCAGCGGACGCCACTGTCCTTGCTGTTGACGTCGCGCATGTCCAGCACATCGCGGGTGCTCAGGTCGACCCGATCAACGGGCACCCGGATGCGCTCCTGGCTCCGTTCGCGGACCGCGAAGAGTGCGCGCTCGGTAGCGTCCATGTCGTCAATCGGCTTCATCAGCACGGTCCCTTCGTTGGAGACGGCCAGGAAAACCTCCTGCCCGTCGTAGGGGAGCAACTCCTCAAACTGGCGGTCGGTCAGTACGGCATTGGGAATACCCAAGTTGCGGGCCAGCAGCTGCACGTGGCTCACCATATTGCCCTCACTAACTGTCAGGATTCCGCCTACCGGCTTCAGGTCGGCGGGGGGGCGGCTGAAAATATAGATGTCCCGATTGTTGACCTCGACCTCGTCAGGGGTACCCTCGATGAGGTGTAGCGTCCCCCGGGCATAGCCTGGGTTAAGTCCGCGCGCCTGCGCCTGGGATCGAATGTCCATGAGGGCGTTGCCGGATTCGCTGTTGCGGGCCAGCCAATCCCCCAGCTCGCCTACGGCCTGGCCGAGGGGCAGCAGGACGGAACCCCGGATGCGATCGTCCAGAAAGCCCAGCGCCTTATGCTCGAAGGTGGCGTAGCGTTCGACGAGGTCGCCGTAGGTGGCCCGGTTGGTGGCCGTCCCCCACTCCACGAAACGGCGGGCGTTGTCGAGGTAATCGTTGAGCATACCGGGCCAGATGTACTGGTAGTTGGGATCGGCGATATTGGGTCCGCCGACCTCGTACTCCCACAGCTCGATGAATCCGGCACCGGTGGCGGCCTGTCCGAGGTAGCAAATTTTCTCCATCTGCTCCCGGGCCGTGGCGGGCTTCCAGTTGGCGGCGGAGCGGAAGACGAGGTCGCCGAGTTCGTTGTTGATGTCCAGGAGTCGGAGGCGATCACCGGCCCGCCGGTCGTTGGCAAGCAGGGCACGGCGGATGTCCACGCTCAGTTCGGCGGCGGCCGTGAGGCGGGCAATGTCGTTGTCCACGCCCTCGCTGCGGGCCTGCTGCTCGATAAAGGTTTCGATCCGGGCCCGGATGGAGTCCTCCGCGCGCAGGTCGGCGGTCAGGTCGGCGATGTTGTTCAGGTCGCTGCCCCCGTAAGCAGCTTCGATGTCGGCGACCAGGTCTTCGGTAATTGAGTAGAGCTTCCGCTGTTTGAGTTCGTCGTCGTGTTCGTCGGTAAAGGCCCGTACGGCGGCGGCGTCCTCGGCCCCTGGCCGTCCGTGAATTTTAATGCGCAGATCCATAAAGGCCGGGTAGCGGTCGGCGATGTCCTTACTACGGGCCCGGATCCGCTGGTTAAGGTCGGTATCGCCGCGGTGGGGGATATCCCGTGCCGCCTGGGCGATCAGGTAGTAATCTGTCCGTAGCACCTCCTCCTTAGCCAGCAACCACTGGAAGAAGCGACGGCCCCAATCCTCTTCGTCTTCCACCTGGAAGGCGCCGCGGTAATAGCGGGCTTTCTCTAGGATCCATCCGTTGTCGACCGCGGTGAGGTAGTTGTTGAGTTGGTACTGCTTGATGCGGCTGTGGTCGTCCTCCGCGTTCCAGAAGTCGGCAAATTTGGTATCCGCCAGGATCTGGGCAAAGTAAAGTTTATCGTCCCGCATAAGTTGGCGGACGGCCGGTTTGTAGTCGGCATGCTGGTGAGCCTCGTCGTCGTCCGGGCAGGGATCGCGGGCGGCGCGGATGCTGCCATCGGTGCAAAACCAGAAGATGCCCCTGTACGGACCCCGGGCATCACTGCGGTATTCTTCGATCAGGTCGCGAATCCGCGCGTCACCGGTCTGGCCAAGCAGGTCCGTGAGGCAGAAACACAGGATCGTCAGGACCGCAAGTACCGGGGACGTACGGCGGGGGGAAGGAGCAAAAACCATTATATCAACTGCTGGTGATGAGAGAGTACGGACGCATAAAGGTACGCTGATGCCTAAACTCAAGCGGACGGTAATAAAGTATAGGGTTTTCAGTTACCACTTACAACTGCCACCACTGCATGTTGCCGGTCAGCTTACCTTCTCACTTGCTCCGCCTGCGTACCGGGCCGCTTAACACCCGCGCGCCGCGGCCAATGAACATTGTAATCAATCCGGGCTTCTTATCCACAAACCAGCCATTTTAGTGATTGTACTGCGAATAATAGCCTACGTACTTGGTACATTCGGAGTCGTGGGCACGCTCCTACCCTTTCTCAAATACGACGATTGGTGGATCCGCGGCTTTGACTATCCACGCCAACAACTGGTCGGTATACTGGTGATTGCAGCAATTTGCTGGGGCATCTCCCGCCACTCCAGCGATACGCTGAACTGGACCATCGGGCTTCTACTCGCCGCGGCGGCCTGCTACCAAGCCTACCGCATCGTACCCTACACCAAATTTCACGACAAGGATGCCAGAGACGCGCTGATCGTCGACAAGGAAGACGGTCACCTAAGTTTGATGATGAGCAATGTGTTGCAGACCAACAAGCGGACCGATCTGGTGATCGACTTGGTGCGAGAGATCAATCCCGACATCTTGCTGACCGTAGAGACCAATGGGTGGTGGGAAGAGAAGCTGCTGGAGGGCATCGGAGAAGACTACCCTTACCGCGTGGCCGTGCCCCTGGAAAATCTCTACGGGATGCACCTGTGGAGCAAATACGAGCTAGAAGATCCTCAGGTCAAGTACCGAATCAAGGACGACATCCCCAGCATTGACACCCGAATCGAGTTGGAGAACGGCCGAAAAGTCGACCTTCACTTCCTGCACCCCATGCCGCCGAGTCCGACCGAAGCCTACGCCAGCACCGGACGCGATGCCGAGCTCGCGCTGGTGGGCCTGGAGGTGAAGGAAAAACCGGAAGCTACTACCATCGTAGCCGGAGATATGAATGACGTAGCTTGGTCCCACTCCTCCCGGCTCTTTCAGCGCCTGAGCGGACTGCTGGACCCCCGCCGGGGCCGTGGCATGTTCTCTACCTTCCACGCCGACTATCGCCTGCTGCGCTGGCCGCTTGACCATGTCTTTCATTCCACCGATCTCACGGTGCTGGGGCTGCAACGCCTTCGCTACGTGGGTTCCGACCATTTCCCCGTGCTGATCCGCCTGAGCTACGAGCCCATGCAGGACGAAAATCAGGGAGAGAATCCGGACTCCGACGACCTTCAGGAAGCCGAAAAGACCATTGAGCTGGGCAAGAAGCAGAAAGACAATGCGGTCATTGAAGGGGAAAATTAAGTTAGCAAATGAGTGCCAGTTAATCGCTTCATCACTACCTTAGGTACGTTTTGATCGCCTACCTTTACGCCCTTCCAGTTCCCTCTTATGAAAAACGTTGTTTCTCAACGCTTTATCAAGTGTCACGACAAGCTCAAAGCCGAGAAACGTATTCGTTCCAGTCGAGCCTTTGCGCTCTCCCTGAACTACCTGCCGCAGTCTCTCAGCGAAATTCTCAAGGGCCGGCGCGACGTCACCATTGAGCTGCTCCGGCAGGCCATTGCCACCTATAAGCTGAACCCCGTGTACCTCTTTACGGGTGACGGTCCGATGTTCATGACCGAAGAGAGCAACCAAAACTTTCGGGTCCTGACCACCATCACCACACCGGATTCAGATGAACTGATCGTACACGTGCCCCTACCGGCACAATCCGCGTACGCTGGGGAATTGGGGGACCCCTCTTTCGTCGAAAGCCTGCCTACCTACAGCCTGCCCGACTACAAGTATAAGGTGGGTACTCACCGCAGTTTTGACGTGCCGGGCAATAGTATGGAGCCTACCCTTTTTGAAGGAGATAAGGTCGTCTGTGCCTTTCTGGAACCGACCCTTTGGCAAAGCGGAATCAAGGACAACTACGCCTACATCATCGTAACCCGCAGCGACGTGGTCGTCAAGCGGGTGCGCAACCACATCGCCAGCAGCAAGGAGCTGGAGGTTATTTCCGACAACAGTTTTTACGAAACCTACCGCATCCCGCTATCTGACCTGCGAGAGATTTGGTACGTGCGGGCTCGCATTACGCCCTTCCTCCCCTCGCCCCAGAATATTCAGCGCTACGTCCACGATGAAATGAGCGAGCTAAAGGCCACCATCGCCCAGCAGGGGAAGTTGATTAATCGCCTGGGGGTTTCGGTAGAAAAAGTGCTCAATAACCGGCGGGACTAGCATGGTCTAGAGTGCGGGATCTACTTTAGAGCCACCAATTGCCCGGCGTAGGCCTCCGTCCCGATGGTAGGCAATACAGCCAGCGCTCGACGCGCATACGGGTCGGTGCGCACGGCGACTACTTCGGTCAGCCATTCCCCACCCCGGAAGCTGACTTGACGCAGGCGGTAATGCGCCGTACCGGGCGTAGGAAAGTAATCGAAGTAGTTGTAGTCTACGACCTCCGTCGTAGGGCTTTTACCGCTCACCCGGCCTACGGGCAGAAAATGCACGCCATCTTCTGAGCGCTCCAGTTCAAAGTAATCGTTATCGGTTTCGCCCGCGGTGGTCCACTCCACCAAAATGTGAGAGGATCCGGAAGGCCGGGCGGTCATCGCGGTAAGGATCACGGGTGGGGGGGCGAAAGCCTGGTGAAGGCTGGAGGTGATAGCCGCTCCACAGGGACCCGACTGTGCCACGGCCGGGCGCCCGTAACATAAGATGAGCAAGGTAAGTAGCGACACGCGGCTCCCCACCAATAGGCACGGAACAACTAAGGAAAAACACTTCATGGAACCGGGAACTTAAACGAGTAAGCGTACGCGCATCGAACGTGCGCCCCGCAGCCCCTAGTTCCCCCATACTTACCCCATGGGATGGATCTCGTAGTCCCAGGTGATGTCTACCCCCCCAGCTTTTAGCATCATGGACACACTACAGAGCTTCTCCATACTCAGCCGGCAGGCCCGTTCGACCTTCTTGTCATCCAGCGTACCGTACAGTCGGTAGCACACGTGAATGCTAGTAAAGACCCGCGGCTCCGTATCCACCCGCTGCGCGGAGATGGTCAGTTTGATATCCTGCAAGTCTTGGCGTTGTTTCTTGAGCAACAGCACGATATCGATGCTTGAACAGCTGCCCACGGCGGCCAGTACGAGTTGCATGGGCCGCATACCCTTGCCCTGTCCGCCGATGTCGGGGCTGCCGTCGGTGGTAACGGTTAGGCCCTCCTCATTGGCGGTCTCAAAGAGAAAGGCGTCGTCTTTTCGCCGCAGGTGTACCGTCATCTGGAGCTGCGTTGTTGCGCCCACATGCGGCGATTATCGTTTACTTCCACCCAGTAGCCGTCGGGGTCCTGAAGGTAGACCTGACTGACGCCGTCAGGCCGCTTATTCGACAGGTTAGCCTCACCCGTCCAGGTTTCGAAGGGGATGGCGGCGTCGCGCAGGTGTTGGACAAACGCGGCAAAATCCTCCATGGCGATGCAGAGATGTACTCCTTTAGTGGTCTTCACGTCAACCGTGTCGGTCTCGATGATGTGTAAAGCCATGCCCTCCCCGAGGCTGAACCACACCCGGCGATCGTTGGCCGTGCCGTTGTAGACGGTATCGAGAGCGAAGGCCCGTCGGTAAAAATCGGCACTCCGCTGGAGGTCTACCACGTTGATGGCGTAGTGGTCGAAGCTTGCCCGGAAGGTGCCGTTCTCGGCTCCGAAGGGGGTCAGTTTAGGGGTACAGGATACCATCAGTGTCCCTAGGACCAGGCCGATCAGTAAGCGCATGTAAGCTAATTTAGGTACGGGAAAGGTAAGTGCTTACGCGCGTAGGAGCCGGATATTTTACCATCGCTTTCCTAATGGATGGTCCTAGACTAAAAACCGGGCGTCAGCCGCCAGCGTGATGCCTTGGGCGCGAAGGAGGGTCTGGTGCAAGCCGCTGCTGCGCGTGAACAGGTAGTCGAAATAGAAGGCGGCGGTACGCAGTTTAGATTCGTAAAATTCCTGCTGCTCGCGGCCGACCACCGGCCCGCCAACGACGCTGCCCCGCTCTAGGCAACGGGCGGCAGCTACGGCCTGCTTGACCCACATCCAACCGATGACGTGCAGGCCGAAGTAGTCCAGAAACACGGTCGCGTCAGCCAGAAATACCCGGGGGTCGGCCTCCCGTTGCGCGGTCCCTAGCAGTTGTTGGAGCACGTCCTGTAGCTGCTGCACGCCGGCACCCAGGAGCCTGGCTAACGGCCGGGTAGACTCGTATCCTTGGGCCTGTTGCATGGTGCTAGCGATCTCCTCCGCCAGATATGCGATGGTTTTGCCGCCCTCCATCACCACCTTGCGGCCGAGCAGGTCCAGACCGTGGATAGTCGTGGTTCCCTCGTAGATGGAGTTGACCCGGATGTCCCGGAAGAGCTGTTCAATGGGGTGGTCGTCTGTGTAGCCGGCCCCGCCCATCACCTGCATAGCCAGGCTGACGGACTCGTTGCCGTACTCGCTGGGGAAGCTCTTGGCAATCGGCGTCAGAAGTTCGAGTAACAGGCGACTGCGTTCGTCCTGCTGGATGCGGTAGGTATCCTCGTACAGGCTACACTGCAGCAGCAGGGCAATACTGCCCTCCACTACCGCCTTCTGAGACAGCAGCATCCGGCGTACATCGGCGTGCTCGATGATGAGCACCTGAGGAGCGTCCACGTCCTTATTGCCCGGGTGGCGCCCCTGCGGCCGCTCTTTGGCGTACTGCAAGCTGGCGTAATAGGCGGCGGAGGCGGAGCCCGCGGCCATCATGCCGGTGCCGATGCGTGCCTCGTTCATCATCAAGAACATGTGCTTCAGGCCGTTGAGTTCCTTCCCGACCAGGAAGCCCTGCGTGGGTCCCTGTTCGCCGTACATCAGGTGGGCAGCCACGTAGCCCTTTTGCCCCATCTTGCCGTAAATCCCGGCCGTGGTAACGTGGTTGTCGGTAAGTTTTCCGTCGGGGCTTGGGACGTGCTTGGGTACCACGAAGAGACTGACCCCCTTGGTCCCCTTCGGTCCGTCTTTCTGGCGGGCCAGCAGCAGGTGGACGACGTTCTCTACGCTGGTATGGTCACCCCCGCTAATGTAGATTTTCTGCCCCTGGATGTGGTAGGAACCGTCTGGCTGAATGGAGTACGTCGTGGTGATGTCGCTCAGGGAACTGCCGGCCTGCGGCTCGGTAAGGGCCATCGTGCCCTGCCAGTTCCCGCTTGCCATTGGCTTCAGGTAAGTTTTTTTGAGCTCCTCGCTGCCAAATTCCCGGATCAGATTGGCGGCTCCGGTGGTAAGGAATCCATAGGCGGCCAGATTACCGTTGGCGGCCTGAAAGATCAGGCTTCCGGCATTTTGCACGGTGAGCGGCATTTGCTGTCCGTCGTCCTCTAGCCCCCAACCCGCGCTGAGCCAGCCGCTTTCGCCCAGGGCCCGCATACCTTCTCCCACCTCCGGCAGCACGTGGACCTCTCCATCTTCGAAGTAGGCCTTGTTCTTATCCATTTCTCGATAAACCGGGTAGAGGTACTGATCGGCCAGCTGTTGGGCAGCATCGAGGCTGAAATCGATGGCCTCCTGGTCGAAGTCCTGAAAGCGCTCGCTGGCGTAGAGTTCCCGCAGGTCCAGGACCTCGTGGAGCATGAATCGGAGGTTGGGGAGGGAAATGTATTGCATAATCTGGGGCTAGCCGGCGGGGCCGGTGGTGTGAAAAAGCCGCAAGATACGTACGCCGGGTGTACACCACTCGGGGAAGCCGTGGGGTGATGGCGCGTCCTGGGCCGTACAACTAAAGCAGGGGCACTTACATTCACCAATAAGCTTTACACCCGCGGCCCCGCCGTATCTTTGCCCCCTCAAAAAATCGCGCGTGGCTAACAAGTATTTTGACCTCATCGACCAGACCTTTTACTTTCCCCAGGAAGGCTTCGATATGGAGAACGGCTACCTGACCTTTAACCGGATCCCCCTGATTCACCTCATCCGGAAATACGGTACCCCCCTCAAACTGACTTATTTACCCAGTATCGGGCGGAAGATTAAGGAGGCCCGCAACCTCTTTCGGCGGTCCATGCGCGCCCAGGGCTACGCCGGACAGTACCATTACTGCTACTGCACCAAAAGCAGCCACTTCGCCCACGTAGTGGAGGAGGCCCTCGATCATGACGTCCAATTGGAAATCAGCTCCGCTTATGACGTAGATCTCATTCGCCGTCTGTACGCCCGAAAAAAACTGGACAAGAAGATCAAAATCGTCTGCAACGGGTTTAAGCCCGAGAATTACCTAGAGGGCATTGTGGGGTTGATGAACGACGGTTTTGAAAACGTGATTGCCGTGGTGGACAATAGCCACGAATTGGATTACTATCAGAACCACGTAACTGGCGTGGCCAAGATTGGCATTCGCGTGGCCACGGAGGAAGAACCAAACTTTGAGTTCTACACCAGTCGCCTGGGTTTACGTAACGCGGACGTGCTGCCCCTTTTCCGCGACCGCATTAAGGATAATCCGAAGCTGGAACTCCACATGCTCCACTTCTTCGTCGACACTGGCATCAAGGACACGCTCTACTACTGGGGAGAATTGAAAAAGGCCGTGCGCTTGTATGGGGAGTTGAAGAAGGAGAGCCTGAACCTCCATGCGCTCAACATCGGGGGGGGGATGCCCATCCGAAATAGCCTTGGCTTTGAGTTCGACTACAAATATATGGTGCGGGAGATCGTCAAAAATATTCTAGATGCCTGCGAGGAAGACGAGGTTCCGGAGCCGGACATCTTCACGGAGTTTGGCAAGTACACGGTAGGCGAAAGCGGGGCAACTATTTTCAGCGTGCTGGCACGTAAGCAGCAGAACGACAGCGAGATGTGGTACATGATCGATAACTCGCTCATGACTACCCTCCCCGATGCCTGGGGAATTGGGGAGCGCTTCATCTTGCTTCCCATCAACAAGTGGGACCGCGACTACCGGCGAGTTAACATTGGCGGGCTGAGCTGCGACAACTCCGACTACTACAATTCGGAGATTCACGAATCCCAGGTTTACCTGCCGGTCGATCGGGAGGGGGATGAAGAGCCGCTGTACCTCGGTTTCTTCCACACGGGCGCCTACCAGGACAACATTAGCGGCTACGGGGGCATCAAGCACTGCATGATCCCGAGCCCTCAGCACATCATCATCGACATCGACGAGGCGGGCAACCTCACCGATCGCCTGTTGGCGGGCAAGCAGACGGCGGAGAGTATGTTGCAGATTTTAGGGTACTAGGTCCTCTCCCCCGGCCCTTCCCCAGGGGGGAGGGGGGTCAACTCTGTATTTTCTTGATTGCCTTCATGACCAAGCGGTCGGGAATAA
Organism: Lewinellaceae bacterium; assembly: GCA_963710195.1. Taxonomy (GTDB): domain Bacteria; phylum Bacteroidota; class Bacteroidia; order Chitinophagales; family Saprospiraceae; genus Neolewinella. Next base: position 543,206 of record CAVPZF010000007.1, on the reverse strand, counting down.
AGGGGATAAGCCCCTTGATGGCCAGGTTGAGTCCCACCTCCGTGATGACCTCCAGCCGGCCCGCTTCCATGGCGGTGTAGCCCTGGGCCGCGGTTGTTTCGGGGGTGGCGGCGTTAGCAAATAGTTTGCTGTCGTGCATGCCCGCGTTCTCCGCGAAGCCGGTGTTAACGGCTCCGGGGCAGAGGTTGGTGACCGTCACGCCGGTCCCACCCAGTTCGCCGGCGACGCCTTTGCTGATGGAATTGACGAATGCCTTGGTGGCGAAGTAGACCGCCTGCAGGGGACCCGGAAGGAAGCCCGCCGTGCTGGACGTGTTCAGGATTTTGCCGTGGCCACGAGCGATCATGCCGGGCAGGAAGAGGTGCATCAGTTCCGTAAGCGCGAGCACGTTGAGTTGGATCATGCCGGAGATGTTGGACCAGTCTTGATCCGCGAACTCACTGTTTCCCCCGAAGCCCGCGTTGTTGAATAGATATTCGATCGCGATGCCTTCCTGCTCCATGCGTTGGAAGAGGTCGCTGCGGGCCTCGGGCAAAGTAAGATCACTAGCGACGACCAGTACCTGGATGCCGTAGCGCTCCCGCAGCTCGCCGGCCAGTTGGTTCAGTTCGGCCTCCCGACGCGCGACGATGACCAAATCCCGTCCCCGACGCGCGTGCTCAAAGGCCAACGACCGGCCAATGCCGGAGCTGGCTCCGGTAATCAGTCCCGTCTGAATCACGCTTTCTGGGCAATTATGGTGAGGCGGGAGAACATACTACGCACCTCGGCGACCCCGCTAAGGCTGTAGTGCGCGGCGGTGCGTCCCGGGCCCACCTTGATGCTGACGCCCCACTCTGGGAGCGCGCGAAAGATATCTTCGTCGGTACTATCGTCACCGATGCCTAGAACGAAGTCCCAATTTTGTTTCCCGACCCAGTACTGGGTAGCCTTCCCCTTATTGACACCGGCATTTTTAATCTCCACGACCTTGTTGCCTTCCAGCACCTGCAGGTCCTGGTTTTGGATGAGGTAGGTCAGCATATCGCGGAATTCCCGCACGCGCTTGTTGCCCAGGTCGCGATCGATGTTGCGGTAGTGCCAGGCCAGGCTGTAGTCCTTTTCCTCAATGAAGGATCCTGGGGTACGGGAGACCAGGTTTTCGAGCAGTTCGCGGACCTTGGGCTTCCAGCCATCCACGACGTTCGGATTAAGCTGCCAGCTGCCGTCCTCCTTCATCCACACCCCGTGCTCGGCGGCCATGGCGGTATCCAGGTGCCCGAGCCACTTCTGCAGGGTCGATTTATCGCGGCCGCTGTTGATAACGACGGTGTTCTTCGGGTCGGCGGCCAGGGCTTCGAGCAGGCCGAGGACTTCGGTATCCGGACTGACGGCCTGGGGGTCGGGATTGAAATCCATCAGGGTGCCGTCGTAATCGATAAAGAGGAGGCGATTGCTGGCCTGCTCGTAACTCTCGGCCACGACGTCAAGCGCTTCGGCGCGGAGGGGTGTGGTGTGGTGCATTTTATTCTTCTCTTTCAGTTTAAGTTGCTCTTTAATGAAGGTGGCCGCCCAGTGCTTGACGTCGTACTGCCGCAGCTTCTCCTGCATCATGATAATCCGGTTCTCCTGGTCCTGTATTGGCATTTCCAGCGCCTCTACCAGGGCGTGCTGAATGTCCCTGCTACTCTGTGGGTTCACCGTAATGGCCCCATCGTTGAGCTCGTAGACCGCCCCGGCCATCTCGCTGAGGATGAGTACCCCGCGCTTGGATTCTTCCTTAGCGGCGATGTACTCCTTGGCCACCAGATTCATCCCGTCGCGGAGGGGGGTAATCAGGGCAATGTCCGCTTCCTTGTAGAGGGTAGTAAGGGCGGCAAAATTCAGCGAGCGGTAATAATAGTGGATGGGCATCCAGTCGAAGGTGCCGTACTCGCTATTCACCTGGCTGACCAGGACGTCCACTTCCGCTTTTAGACTTTGGTACTGGTCTACATTAGAGCGGCTGGGTACGACGATCATAATGAGGTTGACCTTACCGACGTACTCCGGATAGTTCCGGATGAAATCGCCGAAGGCCCGAATGCGGTGGGGAATGCCCTTCGTGTAGTCGAGCCGGTCCACACTCAGCACGATCTTACGGCTAGCGTGCAACTTGCGAATTTCGCCGCTGCTGCGGTCACTCTGGGCGTCGACGTCCGGATGGGCGTATTTGTCATACTCAATGCCCATCGGGAACACATCTACGTTGACCTGCCGGTCCTCGATGGTTAGGCGACCGAATTCATGCTCGTAACCCGTGATCCGGTAGGCGGCCGAGAGAAAGTGGCGCATGTAGCCAAAGGTGTGAAAGCCCACCTGGTCGGCACCCAGGATGCCATCCAGAATCTCCTTGCGCCAGGGCAGGATACGGAAGACCTCGTAGCTCGGAAAGGGAATATGCAGAAAAAATCCGATGCTGATCTTGGGAAACTTTTCCCGGATCATCGCCGGCAGCAGCATGAGCTGGTAATCGTGCACCCACACCATATCGTCCTCCCGCAACTGATCCTCTACAGCCTGTAGGAACTTAAAGTTCACCTCCTGGTAGGCCGCCCACATCTCATCGTCATAGGTAGTGTATTCCGTGAAGTAGTGGAAGTGGGGCCAGATGGTCTTATTGCTGAAGCCCTCGTAATACAAATCGATTTCGCGCTCGGTGAGAAAGACCGGCACGAGGCTCCGTTTCATGAGGTCGTTCTTAATGGCTTCGCGCTCCCACTCGTTGGTGATGTCCTGCCCGGGCCAACCGATCCAGATCTTGTTGTAAGACTCATCCAGCGAATTCAGTCCGGTGGCTAGCCCGCCCGCGCTCGGATGGTAGTGCAACTCACCGTCGTTGCGGTTGACTGTAATGGGTAGCCGGTTAGAAATTATGACAAGTCTCGACATTTTGTGGGGGGTAAAGTTTCAGTAGAACCAAGTCGCGTGGCGGGATCTCGATGGCTATCGGGAGTCGGGGGAAGGTAACTAAAAAATCAAGATTTGGCGGGTGTCGACCTCCGGGTCCGGGTGCCGCTGGGTCAGGCTCACCGGTCTACGCTCGGCAGCGGGAAGCCAGCGTTTCACTACTCGGAGGCGGTGGGTATACTGCCGCAGTTCGCGGTTATATATGCCAAGGTGATCCACCCCGTCGATGCGTACCCTTCCGGAGACGTGAAGGATTTCACTCCCCGGCAATAAGATGCCGAGGTGGTCCAACCGGCCCCTAGACTCGCCAAAGAAGGCCAGATCACCCTCCTGGCACTGGATTACAAAATCTACTGGCTGCCCGCCCGTGCTCATTTCGGTTAACGCAGCCGGTAGTGAGACGCCAACCACGCGCATCAGCAGTTGGACAAAGGCCACGGAGTCGATGCCCGTGGGGGTACGTCCTCCGGGCATTTCCGGTACGTAGAGCCACTTGCGGGCGAGGCGCAGGAGCAGCTCGGCGTCCGGGCGTATGTCCTCCGACAAGACGGCCTGCCCCGAATACAAGAATTTGTCCACCCCATGGTGTGCCTGCAGGCCGTCGTAGTCCGGCAAGCGAGCGCCGAAGGTGAGGGGTATACCATACGCTTCGCCCAGCATCATTCCGAAGAGATCGAGGACAAAAGCTGGAGCAGCGACTTGCTGAATATGATGTTCCTCCGAGACGCGCAGGAGTTGGTCACGTAGCACGAAACCCTCTACCCCATCTTCTGATCGCCGGATGCGGTAGAAACGCTCACCCTCTTCCAGAATGACCACCGGTTCGCCCAGCAACAACTGACTGTCCACAGCCGCCCGCCGGTGGGGCCGACTCCGCAGGGCGGCGGCAGTGTACTTGCCCGTAGCGTAAGAGTCTGGCATCGGCGGCAAGATAACTGCCGGCCTAGACAAATCTCGGTCAGGTGGCCGGTTTAGGGCTAGGTTTTGGCAAGATACGTCACCTGCCGACCGTTACCTTTGGTGCATGAAGCGCAACCTACGCATCCTATTCTGCCTACTCGGCACCGCATTATTCGTACCCGACCTGACTGGACAGGACGCTCACTTTTCTCAGTTCTTTGCTTCTCCGACAACGCTGAACCCAGCGCTTACCGGACTCTTCTCCGGGCGGTACCGGGTGGCCATCAATCACCGCAGTCAGTGGGGACAGGTGTTGGCCACTCCCTTTAGTACTTCTTCCTTCGCGGCCGATTTTCACTACGACCTGAGTGCCAGGCGCAGAGACACCGACAGCTTTGGCGGTGGCATACTCTTCGTCAACGATCGTGTCCCCGAGGTAGGCTGGTCCAGCAACCAAGTTATGCTGGCGGGTGCTTTTCACAAAACCCTGGATACACGTGGAGAGCGCCTGCTTAGCCTCGGCGGACAGGCGGGCGTTGCCCAGCGTAGTTTAGGGTACGGCAACCTGACCTTCCAGGACGAATTCAATGGTCGTACCGATTTTGTCCCGGGATCGGGGGGGGAAGCCCTTCCGGAGAACAGCGTATCCTTCGGCGACTATCACCTGGGCCTCAACTACAGCTACCGACCGGTGGGCGGCATTGCCTACGTAGCCGGCGTGGCCGTGCACCACCTGACCACCCCCGAGACGAGCTTTTACGCCACCCAGTCCGCAGGTGGGAACATCGAGGTCACCAACACCCTCGACCGGAAGTACGGGATTTACTTCAACCTACGCGTGCCGGTGGGGCGAGGCGCCGAGCTTTCCCCCCGCATCTATTACCTCCAGCAGGGAAGCCACGCGTTGACGAATTTGGGGAGCAATCTCCGGCTACCCCTAGACGAAAGCGGAAGTTCGGCCGTTCACCTAGGTACATGGATACGGCTGGTGCGCAATATGAGTGGATTTGGCACGGAAAGCATGGCTGGACTAGTGGGATTCGAAGTCGGCAGTTTCCTCTTTGGGTTGAGCTACGACGCCGCGATTAGCTCCGTTGCGGTCAGTCCCCGCCACCGGGGCGCCTTTGAGCTAAGCGTCACGTACACCGGCCTCAGTGAGGACGACGAGGCCGTTCCCTGTCCCAAATTTTAATCCTACCGTATACTAAAGACGTTTATTCCAGGATTATACTTGTTCAATTCCCCATCTATGAAACTTCTCCTTTTGCTGGCTTTGGTTACCATCACCTCCCTACTTCCAGCCCAGGAGGTCGAATGGCTAAGCTGGGAGGAGGCAATCCGGCGCAATCAGGAGACGCCGAAAAACATTTTGGTCGATGTGTACACCGACTGGTGTGGCTGGTGTAAGCAGATGGACAAGCAGGTATTCTCCCACGCCAAGGTTTCCGCCTACATTCGGGAGCATTTTTATGCGGTCAAGCTCAACGCCGAGCAGCGCGAACCGATTTCCTACGATGACCACGTCTTCCGTTACGATCCCGACCACGGTCGTAGGGGCATCCACGCCCTCGCCGTATCGCTGCTCGACGGGCGCATGAGCTATCCCAGCGTCGTTTACCTTGACGGGGAGGAAAAACGCATTTCGGTAAGCCCAGGCTTTAAACCCGCCAAGGACTACCTGCGCGAGCTAGTGTACATCAACGAAGGGCACTTTCGGAAAATGAGCTTTGAAGCATACTTACAGAAAAAAGCGCGGTAAGCTGGATGCTTCCACTTCCAGCCTGACCGAAGAAACTTCTTCGTGCGCCGACAAATTCCCGAAACCCTCCAAGCTACTCCCCCCGCGGCCCCTGGAAGCGGATGGCTCGCTGACCCACCTCTTTGGGGGTTGACATTCTGGTTTGACCCCCGAAAATTCCGGTATTACCCCCAGACTTTTCCGCTGATGTACCAGCGCAGTTTCGGTGTGCCTATTTACTGCAGTCGCCGCTGACAATCAACGAGCCCTATTGTCCTGGTTTTTAAGAAATTTTTAGCAGGTTTTGCTGGCACCACACGATCGTGGGGGTTGACTTTGTATCCCAATCCTCCTATCTTTACACCAACAACGAAAGGGTCTTTTACCTTTTTGTTGACGTGTCTCTCATTTTTAAACCTAATTTGTTAACGGGAGCAGGATTTTTGTCCCTGCACCTTTTCTTGAAGTGATTGTCTTGCGCCCATTGCGCAGTTGTCAGTATCTCAGTAGCTCAGTATAGACTAAAAGATTTAAGACCCGCACGGTGCAACGTGCGGGTCTTTTTTATTCTGCTCCCCCCCACAATCGTGGGGTCGCGCCCCTCCCCTCCCCCCCTTATCTTTGTAGCGTACCGAAGGGAAATGATTCAATTTCCTTTCGTTGGATTTCGTCTCTCTCAAATAAACCTTTTGCCAACTTACTTCTTGCGGTTCCCTTTTTATGTCGGTTTCGCAAGCAACCAAAAACCATTTCGGCACTTAGTGCCACACGAGTATTTTACGGTAGTTAGAAAGTGTAATATTCGGGTCCTCACATATTTGTGAGGGCCCTTTTTTGTACGGGAAAATAGCCCGTATCCCCACGGGGATGGGGTCAAGCAATTCCACTTTTGTCGTTATAGAGGTATACCTACATCCTCACCTAAAGAAATTTACTCCAATACAGTAACCCCACGATTTACACTGGTTTGATTGTGCACCTTATATGCTGATCAAACGCGCTTGACTAGTTTTTTAACGGCAATTTGCGCCGTAACTTAATGTTATTATGGTAGTTAGAAAGCTTTATTGTACGGCCCGCGCCTTCGGCGCGGGTCATTTTTTATTGGGAATTAACTGAAGTGAAGTTATTATAAAGCGCTTGGTAGAGTTTTTCGGGGTTACTGTTAGCGGGGCCAACGACCGTAGCGCGGCAGATGGAGTCCTTGTGAAATTCAAAAAACACGCCTTGCTCGCTGCCGTAAAGCGAACTTGCCTTCCCTTCTTGCGAAAACGTCGCGATGGGACGAAGGGCGTAGGTTTCTCCTAATTCGCGTAGTGGAGTGCCGACCCCCTGCCCCCGGGCGTTTTTGTACTTGCCGGCAGTGCATCGGATAAGGATTACCCGCTGAATATTCATGGAGTTGGAATCGGGAGCGGTCATCACGTCTAAATTTGCCGGAGTTCCGTTGTCGTCAATGACGTAGGCACTGGTTGATTGTCCGCCAGTGGCTTTGGTGTAGGTCAGGCTGTCTAGTCCCTGGAAGGCACTAGTTGCGTTTTCTCCCAACGTGATGCTGCCCAAGCTTTTACCGGGAATGAAGGTGCCGACCGTGTCGATCAGCGGGGGGGGCTTTTTTTCCGTAGCATCCGGGGTGCCAGCGGAAACCGCGTCCGCTTCGGGGCCGCAAGCCAAAACTAACAGGGCAACGCACATAACGAATAGGGAAGGACGGTGCATGATCGGTAACTTCTTGAGGGCAATTGAGGTCCTAAACTACGCTAAATCAGTCTGCTCATCTGACCGATTGTCGGTGTGTACACTTCACCCCCAAACCGCGCGAATGGGGAAAAAGCTGATCTTCGCTAATGGTCCAGCGCTGTGGGTAAGGTGGGACGCACAGACTGGTGTCTTCGCCTACTCGCCCCCGCCCGGGCCGGCACGGGGATTGAACACGTAGCCCCGACAGGCACGTTCTAGCTTCATCTATGATTTATCCCGCCATGCTCAGAATCCTGTTTAGCTGCTGTATCTCGCTCCTGCTCGTTGCCTGTGCCGATGGTCCCCCGGAACGGTGGGGCTCGCCCATGGACGAGACACCGCTTTCCGACACCGTAGCCCGGGACCAGATCGAATACACGCTGGAGAAAAGCCCCGGCGCTCCGGCTGCAGAACTGGCGGTGGCGGAGGTCACCCTCCCTGAGTCTGCGCCGGTTAAACGACCTAAGCCCGTCGCTCCGCCTGCTCCCACAAACACTACACCTGCGGCCACGCTTCCCCCGACACCATCAGGCAACACCACTTCGAATGCCCCCGATCATCGGGCCTGGAACGAATTGCTGAGCAACCACGTCTCCCCCGGCGGTCACGTAGACTACGTAGCCCTACAGCGAAAGGAAGCCAAACTGCACGCTTACCTGGTCCTGCTGGCGGAGAGGCGGCCGGATAAAAGCTGGAGTCGCGAAGAAGCCCTAGCCTACTGGATCAATGCCTACAACGCGTTTACCGTCCAGCTAATCTTGGACAACTGGCCAGTCAAGAGTATCCGGGACATCAAGGACCCCTGGGATCAACAATGGATTAAATTGGCGGGGAAGACATACAGCCTTAATCAACTCGAGCACGATGTGATCCGCCCGACGTATCGGGAGCCCCGCATTCACTTCGCCCTGGTGTGCGCCGCCGTCAGCTGTCCCCCACTCGCCAACCAAGCGTATACGGCACAAAACCTGGAGAGCCTGCTGGAGCAGCGCACCCGTCAGTTCATTAACGACGAGAAAGTCAACGTAACCCAGGAGGCGGTGGTGCGGGTATCCCCCCTCTTCGATTGGTATAAAGATGACTTTGGCGATGTGAAAGCGTTCATCAACGGCTACCTGCGTACGGACATTCCCGCCAGCAAGGAACTCCACTTTCTTGACTACGACTGGACCCTAAACGATTAGCGGGCGGGCGCCGATAAGGAGGGATAATTTCTACCTTGCGCCATGGCTAAGATCAAGCAGCAAGTCCGGCTACCCTACGTTACGGCTCCTAATGTCGTCTTTGAGGGAGACACGGTAGCTACCCAGCGCTACGACGACGTATACTACGATCATTATGTAGGAGCGGTGCAGTCCATTCAACGGAGGGAAGAGCAGGTGTTTGTGGTACAGAGCACTGGATCCGTTCACTTGCGCATTGAAATTTGGAGTGACGATCTCATCCGTTTCTTCTTTTCCTACGGCAGCGAAGGGGCGGATTTTAGCTATGCGCGGGACCCGCAAGTCGCCCCACTAGCGGTTCCTATTGACACATCGGACAGCGATGCGGTGTATCAAATTACCACCGCTACCCTCGAACTTAGCCTGGACAAGACGGACGCTTCCGTGCGAATCGTGGACCGGGCCAGCGGGCTCATCGTGCACGAGTACGCGGCCCCCTTTTACGCGCGCTTTACCCTTATGAAAGGTCTCGACCAGGTGCGCCTGCAGTTTCATACCGACCGACGGGAAGGCTTCTATGGCCTGGGCGACAAAGCCTGGGACACGGACCTGAATGGGCGCTCCTTTGAGAACTGGAACAGCGACTCCTTTGCCTACGGGCGGGAACGGGATGCGTTGTACCGGACGATTCCCTTCTTTTACGGCCTACGTTCGGGACACGCCTACGGGATATTTCTGGATAATAGCTACCGGAGCCACTTCGACTTCAATAGCAACTCCGACGGGATGACGACCGTGTGGGCGGACGGGGGCCCATTTGACTACTATTTTATTAACGGCCCTAAACTGGACGCCGTGGCTGCGCGCTACGTACGTCTCACCGGAGTGCCGGAATTGCCGCCGCTGTGGGCCCTAGGCTACCACCAGTGCCGCTGGAGCTACTATCCGGAGGCGCGGGTGAAGGAACTGGCCGCCACCTTCCGCCAACAAGCAATTCCCTGCGATGCCATCTACCTCGACATCGACTACATGGATGGGTACCGCTGCTTCACCTGGAACAAGGAATACTTTCCCGACCCGCAGCGCATGATCTCCGAGCTGCGGGAAGACGGCTTTCACACCGTAGTGATGATCGATCCGGGCATCCGGGTAGACGACGACTATGCCGTATACGCCGAGGGTGCGAAGCTGGACGCCTTCTGCCGCCGCAGCACCGGCGAGCAGATGATCGGGCCGGTCTGGCCCCCCGAGTGCGTGTGGCCGGACTACACCAACCCCATGGTCCGCGACTGGTGGGGTACGCTGTACCAGGCACTCTACCTCGAAGACGGGGTCAGTGGCTTCTGGAACGACATGAATGAACCGGCCATGTTCAAGGTCAATGCCCTGACCTTTCCCCTGGACGTGCGCCACGACTTCGATGGGCAGACGGGCGACCACAAGAAAGCCCACAACATTTACGGCATGCAGATGACGCGCGCGACCTTTGATGGACTCAAAGCCCTGGCTCCGGCCAAGCGTCCCTTCCTACTCGCGCGGGCCAGCTTCAGCGGCGGGCAGCGGTTTGCCTCGCTCTGGACGGGCGACAACATCGCCAGCTGGGAACACCTGGCGCTGGCTAACCGGCAGTGTCTGCGCCTCTCCATTAGTGGCTACAGTTTTGTGGGAACGGACATTGGCGGCTTCGTGGACGATCCCAGCCCCGAGTTGCTGACCCGGTGGCTGCAACTTGCCGTGTTCCATCCGCTGATGCGGGTGCACAGTATGGGCAACAATACCGACGGCGCCGCCGAAGCGGAAGCCGAAGATGTGAAAGAGGCCGAACGGGACAACCGGCAGGACCAGGAGCCGTGGGTCCACGGCGGCGAGCACACCAAGCGCAACCGCCAGGCCATCGAAATGCGCTACCAGCTCCTCCCTTATCTCTACGCCGCCTTCCGCAAGCATGTGGAGACCGGGCAGCCGGTGCTGCGCAACCTCTTCTTTTTCGACCAGGAGGACCCCCAGTGCCGCAAGTACGGCGACCAGTTCCTCGCCGGGGACGACCTGCTAGTGTGCCCCGTGGTAGAGCCCGGAGTAAAATCGCTCAGCGTCTACCTCCCCGCGGGAAACTGGTATGACTTTTGGACCGGCAAGCACTACCCCGGCAAACAAAAAATTCGGACGAGGATCAAGGCCGACCGCCTGCCAATTTTTGCCCGCGCCGGTGCCATTTTGCCTACGGTCGATGCGGTGCAGCACACCGGCGCGCTAGCCCGAGCCGAAATCGTTCACTTCTCCCTCTTTCTAGCTGCCACCGGGATGGGGACCTTTTACTGGGATGCTGGGGATGGCTACGGGTACCAGATTGGGCAACATACTACGCGCCAGTTGAGCATGCGGCGGGAGGGTAAGCGGATCACCCTTGAACAGACCGTCTCGGGGGACTTTATCTCCTCCTTCCGCTACGCCAATATCCGCTTGGTGGGGCTAGACCACGCCCCGGGCCGGGTAACGGTAGACGGCGAACTGCTGCCCCACTCCCTGCGGTTCGACCAACGAACGGCTTCGGTTGTTGTGCCCATCGGGTTTCGGAAGGTTACCATCGAATAGCCCGGGAGGCGGAAACACTAAACTATGTTTACAGGAATCATCGAAGCCGCGGGCACCATCACCGCCATCGAGCGCGAGCGGGACAACGTTCACTTCACGGTTACCAGCCCCATTAGCGGGGAGTTAAAGATTGACCAAAGCCTCGCCCACGACGGCGTCTGCCTAACGGTCGTTGACTTGAAGAAAGGAACCCATACGGTTACGGCTGTCCGGGAAACCCTAGCGCGTACCCGGCTCGGCGAGTGGGAAGTGGGTGGTACCGTCAATCTGGAGCGCGCCATGCAGGCCGGTGCGCGCCTCGACGGCCATATTGTGCAGGGACACGTCGATACCGTGGGCGAATGTTTGGCAGTAGAAGACAGCGCCGGCAGCTGGTACTTTACCTTCCGGTACGGCACGGACGACCTGCTGGTCGACAAGGGCAGCGTTTGCGTCAACGGGGTGAGCCTGACCGTCGTCGAGCCCACCAACGACACCTTTAAGGTAGCCATCATCCCCTATACCTACGCCCACACCAATTTCCGCGCCCTCCGCCCGGGCAGCCAGGTCAATCTGGAGTTCGACATCATCGGAAAGTACATCGCCCGACAAATGGCAGCCTACCGGAAATAAAGTTTTCTTAAGGGGGTTCCCTCCGCTTGACACCGGGAACAAATCCTGCGATATTCGTGCTGTTACTAGTGATTCAAAAATCCCCTCCATGCTGAAGACGCTACTCCTTCTTTTTGTCCTCACCCTACCGGTTTTTGCCGTCGCGCAGAAAACGATGTCGTCCACGTCCGCACAGGAACGCATGCTTAAGCGCCCGCCGCTGTCTCCCCAAAAATTCGTAGTGGATACGATCGGCCCCGCCATCCTGGCCGATACCTGCGCGCGGTCCGCATTTCCCTACCAAACAAGCGAGGGTGGGTATATTTTCGGTTCTAACGGCTACGGCGACGTGGTCAAGCTGCAGCGCTTAGTCTACCCCGCGGCGGCCGCCCCCTTCGCCGTTACCGAGGTCAGCGTGGCGTTTTCCGCAGCCGATGCCGCCGTGGCCGATCGATTCGTGGCCGTAGAAATTTACGCGGAACTTAACCCGGACAGCACCCTGGGCGCCTTCCTCGGGGTCAGCGATTCGATTCGGGTAGGTGATCTGTTAGTCTCGGAGACCAGCGTCCCCTTCACCTCGTTTACTTTTCCGGAACCCGTACAGGTAGACAACGACAGCTTCTTCGTCGCGATTGATTTTTCCGATACTTACGGCACTACTCAAGAAGGCTTCGTAGGCGTATTCAGCACCCGCGACGGCTGCGGCAACGGGCGCAACGTGCTGGAAATATTTCCCGTGGACGGGGGGTTCGGCTACGGATCGGTCTTCGATAATTGGAGCGGACTCCAAGCGGAAATGTTTATCCTCGCGGTGGTGGACACCGACATCAATACCTCCACCCGCTCCGCGCCGGCCGACTACGGTGCCCTGATCGCTCCCAACCCCACCCGCGGCTTACTGACCCTTTCATTCCGGGCCGCGACGTCGGGTGATTACCGCACTACCCTGACGGACTTGAACGGACGCGCCGTGCGTCACCAATCGGCCCGGTCGGTAAGTGGTACCGTTCGCACCGAATGGGACCTCCGTGGTCTGCCCGCCGGTCTCTACCTCTACCACATCGACGGCCCCAATGGTCGGCAGTCCGGCAAGGTAATCAAGCGCTAGGCCCCCAGATCAAGCAGTCCCCCGGGCAGCTCCATGACCAGGGCCTTGTCGTCTTCCCGCAGCGCGACCACCAGGTCTTCGTGCAGGGGGATGTACACGGTCTTGTTGTTGTGCGTGAGTTCGGCCAGGTAGTGCTCGGGCAGGTCCAGGATCGCTTCGACCGGTCCAAGACGGGGATAGCCTTCCGCTTCGATATAATTTCCGATGATTGCATCCCAGGGGGTCTCGTCTTCCTCCTCTAGTTCGGTGACCTGATTGGCGGGCAGCAGCAGGGGTTTATTGGACAGCAGCAGCACCTGCTCCCGCGTCTCGAACGTTTCTAGCTTAACGGTCAACTTGCCGCCGTGTCGAAAGCGTTCCACGAAATACGGCACCGGTTTTTCCCCGATTAACACGGCCTTACTACGCAGGATATCCTGTACGTAGCCTTCGTCCACGAAGAGGTTGAGTTCCCCCTTAATGCCGTGGGGGCGGCCGGTGACCCCAATCTGTACTAGTTCCATAAGTGTGTTGATTGTGCGGGGACGCGGGTGCGGGCTTACTCCCCGATGAGGCCCGCAAGGTCAACCTTCTCCCGCAAAGGACCCACGGTAGCCAGCTTTTTTTCCGCCATGCCCCGTCCGGCGAGCGCGCATGGTCGCCAGGGGTGACCGGCTAGGTAGGCCGCCAGAAAGCCCGACCAAAATGCATCCCCGGCCCCGGTGGTGTCCTTTACTTCAACGGGCCGCGTCGGTAGCGTGAACGAACCCTCGTCGCTGAATACGTAGCAGCCCTTCTCCCCCAGGGTAAGGCAGACCACCCCCGCGCCCAGGTCGAGCAGACGTTCCCCCGCTTCTTCAAGTTCTTCTACGGGCTCGTCAAATAGCCGCAGGTAATCGACGTCGCTGCACTTGACTAGGGTTGACTTTGCCGGGTTGGTGCCCAGGCTCAGGTAGCTATTGATTACCCAGAGGGCCTCCAGGCGGTCGGGCCAGATCTTACCGGCGTAGTTCACGTCGATGCTCAGGCGCCCGCCGGCCTGCACGACCCGGGCGGCGACTTCCAGAATGGCGGAGCGGGCGGGGTCCCGGCTCAGGGCAAAGGCGGTGGTGTGGAACACCTGGCACTGCTCCAGGTAGGCGTCCGGAATTACGGCGGTCGTCAGGAGCAGGTCGGCCGAGCGATAAGCCTCGAAATTGCTGACGGCGCGGGATTTGGTAACAAGGATCATGGTGGTCGGGGCCTGCACCGTGGTCAGGTGGGTAATGTCGACCTCCGCTTCCTCAGCTTCCAACTGCAGGAGTGCGCCGGCATCGTCGTCGCCTACGGCGGCGATCAGCCCGACCTGCCGGCCCAGCCGCGCCAGGTTCATCGCCAGATTGGCGGGGCTCCCGCCCGGGAGCCGCTGGTACGTATCGGCCCCCGCAAAATTGTCGGCATACTCGGTGCTGATCAGGTCGATGAGCAGTTCGCCCGCACAGATGATTTCCGGTTGGTTCATAGCCGGAAGGTAAGCCACCTGGCCGGATAAGGACCTCCATGACACCCGCGTCCGCGCCCACAGCTGGATGGCCGTTGCTTACCTTTGCCGGATGCCAGCAACCGACGTCAAGCTTATCTCCGTAGAGGATGTCATCAAGGCGCGCCACCAGTTGCGGGGCATCGCGCTGGAGACCCCCCTCATGCGGAGCACCCGGCTTAGTAAGCTCTACGGCGCGGAGATCTACCTGAAGCGGGAGGACCTGCAGGAAGTGCGCAGCTACAAGATTCGGGGGAGCTACAACAAAATGGCCTCGCTGAGCCAGGAGGAGCGGGACCGCGGGGTCGTGTGTGCCAGTGCCGGCAACCACGCCCAGGGGCTGGCCTACGCCTGCAATGCGATGCAGGTGACGGGCGTGATCTTTATGCCGGTCGTGACGCCGGCGCAGAAAGTGCGTAAGGTGCGGATGTTTGGCGGGGATTTTGTCGAGGTGGTCCTCGTGGGCGACACCTACGACGACGCCTATGCGGAGTCCATGCGGGTAGCCGCCGAGCGCGGGCTGACCTACGTACACCCCTTCGACGACCTGAAAGTCATCGCTGGCCAGGCGACGGTCGGCCTGGAGATCCTGGATGCCTCCACCAAGCCGATCGATCTGCTCATCATGGCGGTAGGCGGGGGCGGGCTGAGTGCCGGCGTGGGCAGCGTGTTCCACCAACTGAGTCCGGCTACCCGCCTGATCGGCGTAGAACCCACCGGGGCGCCGGCCATGTACGACAGCCTGCGCAGGGGCGAAGTGGTCACGTTGGATAAGATCGACAGCTTCGTTGACGGCGCCGCCGTGCGGCGGGTGGGAACCCACAACTTTCCGATGGTCCAGGCCACCTTCGACCGGGTTGAGCTGGTGGACGAGGGCAAGGTATGCGGCGTCATGCTCGACCTGTACAACGAAGACGGGCTGGTCGTAGAGCCCGCCGGTGCACTTTCGATTGCCGTGCTCGAACAGCTCGGTGACCTCCACGGAAAGCACATCGTCTGCGTGGTCAGCGGGGGCAATAATGATATTACCCGGACGCCGGAGATTCAGGAGCGGGCGCTGATGTATTCGGGCCTCAAGCACTACTTTATTGTAGAGTTCCCCCAGCGCTCGGGCGCCCTGCGGGACTTCCTGGACGTGCTGGGCCCCGAAGACGATATTACCCACTTTGAGTACACCAAGAAACACAACCGCGCCATGGGACCGGCACTGGTGGGTATACAGCTTGGTCAACGTGGGGATTTCGAGGAGCTGTTGCAGCGGATGGACGCCCGCCGCCTGCGCTACGAACACCTCAACGACCAACCCATTCTCTTTGAGATGCTCATCTGACCGATCATTTGGCTGCGGTAACTGTCTTATGGGTATGGAAGTACAAATCGCCTGTCCGAAGTGTGACTGGGAGCCCGACGGCCGCCCCCACTGGCGCTGTGATAATTGCCTCACCAGGTTCGACACCTTCGAAACGACCGCCATTTGCCCCAACTGCAAGAAGCAGTTCAAGGACACCCAGTGCATCTCCTGCGCCGAATTCTCCCCCCACCTCGACTGGTACCGGCATCTCGATGCGTGGTTGCTACTGGAACTGGAGAAAATTCGGGAGCAAATCCTGGCGGACGTATAGGATTTGCGGAAAGCGCCGGGCCACAATTCCAAACATTCCGTTTACTTTAGCGCCCGACCAACCCACTCTGCTCCTTGCTCCAGAATCTGAAACTCATCTCCGCCGGCGCGGGCAGCGGCAAGACCTACCGGCTCACCCAGGAAATGGCCGGCTTACTGACCAGCGCCGCGGTGCGGCCGAGTGGCATCATCGCCACGACGTTTACCAAAAGGGCGGCCGCGGAGCTCAAGGACCGTGTGCGCGTCAAGTTGCTCCGCGAGGGCATGACCAAGGAAGCCAACGAACTCAGCAATGCCCTCATCGGGACGGTACATGGCCTGGGGGTGAAGCTGCTCCACCGCTTTGCCTTTGAGGCCGGGGTAAGCCCCCAGGTAGATATCCTGGCCGATGGCGACGACCAGCGGCTGTTCAACCTCAGTATGGCCGCGGTGATTAGCCTGGACCAGATCCGGCACATCGAAGAACTCTGCGACCGATTATCCCTGAGCCGAAACGGAGAAAAATACAATTGGCGGAAGGACGTCCTTGGACTCGTAGAGATCATCCGCGGCAATAACTTTAGCGCCGCCGACACTACCCGAAGTAAAACCAAAAGTTGGGAGAACCTTAGCGAGTTTCTACCATCCGTCGACTCCAGTCTTACCCTTAATCAGTTCCATACCCGTACGAAACGACTACTGAAAGAGACCTACGAGGCCCTGCTGAACAATGAAGCGGACGGCACCAAAAAGACGGAGACCGCCGCCCTTTACCTGCGCGGAAAACTGAGCGATCTAAAGGGTCAGGACTACCTACCGTGGCTGGAATACGCCAAGATGGGACGGTTCGACCGGGAAGTCGGCGCCAAGAGCCGCGAGTTGGTCACCGAACTCACTGAGCTCGGGCAGCGTCACGCTTCCCTGGCCGCCTTCCAGGAAGACCTGAAGGCCTATCAGGACCTGCTGTTCGACTGCGCCCAGTCCGCCATCGAGGAATACGACACCTACAAAAAAAACCGCGGCCGGATCGACTACACCGATATGGAGGTGCTCGTCCTCAAGCTGCTGGACCACCCCAGTGTACAGGAAGCGCTCTCCCGGGAGCTCGACCTGCTGATGGTCGACGAATTCCAGGACACTTCACCCATTCAGCTGGCGATCTTCCTGCGGCTCAGTCAGCTGGCCAAGCAGAGCGTGTGGGTGGGCGATCCTAAACAATCGATCTACGGCTTCCGCGGCGCAGAGCCGCGCTTGATGGCGGCCGTCATGCACGCTAACGGCCCCATCGATCCAGCGAATATCCAAACCGATAGCTGGCGCAGCCGTGAGGACATCGTGTACGCCTGCAACAGCCTGTTCGTGAGCGCCTTCCCCGAGCTGCGGGCCGAGGAGGTAGCCCTAAATCCGGTACGTAGGCGCGCAGGGTCCGAGTTCGCCTCTGCAGAAAGTCTTAAACTAAGCAACTCGGCTGGCCTGATTCACTGGCACTTCGAAACGGAGGGCCGGGGGCGGCACAGCAAGCGGTTCATGTCCGCCACCCTGGCCAAGGCCGTGCGGGAGCTGCTCGCCAATCCCCCACTGATCCTGCCCAAGGGGGAGCGGGACGAACGCCGCCTGCGCGCAGGCGACCTCGCCGTCCTGTGCCGCAGCAACTATGGTTGTGTGGAGGTAGCGGAGGCACTCGCGGGACAGGGCCTTTCGGCGGCCATCGCTCGGACGGGCTTGTTGGACACGGCCGAGGCTACTCTGCTGCTCGCCTGCCTGAAGTACATGCTCAACGGCAGCGACAGCCTCTCGGTAGCCGAGATCCTACTCTTCGGCAGCCGCTACCGGCTCCCCGAACTGATTGACCATCGGATGGCTTTCCTCGAATCCGCCGAAACGGGTGACCGGTGGGCCGCTGAAGACCCTCTCCTGAACATGCTAGAGGACCTGCGCTCCGCCACCGGGGAGCACTCGACCAGCGAAATGCTCAACCTTGTACTTGAGCGTACTGACCTGCGGCGCATCATTGTGGCCTGGGGCGACGGCCCCCAGCGGCTCAGTAACATCGACGAGCTCCGTCGCCTATCGGTGAATTACGAAGACGGCTGTCATCGGCAGCACCGGGCGGCTTCCCTGGGGGGCTACCTGCTGTACCTGGACACCCTGCGGCGGGAGGGGCAGGACAAGCAGGGCGCCAGCGAGCGGCCGGATGCCGTCAACGTGCTGACCTACCACCGCAGCAAGGGCCTGGAGTGGCCCGCCGTGATTTGTTTCGACCTCGACCAACGCCTGCGGGCAGAGGTGTGGGGACGCTCGGTGATTCCCGACGATCCGGCGCAGGATGTAGATCTGGCCGATCCCCTCGCCCACCGGTGGTTGCGTTTCTGGGTCAATCCCTACGACCGGCTGAGCGGCGGAATCCCCTGGGTGGACGCCCTCAACGAAAGTCCCTGGAAGGCACGAGCTACTGAGGAGGCCCTGGCCGAAGAGGCCCGCCTCCTCTACGTCGGCTGCACCCGCGCCCGCGACTACCTCATCCTTCCCACCGGGAAACCCGGAGCCCCCTGGGTAGACCGGGTCTACGCCCGCGGCGGGGCGGCCACCACCGTCCTCTCCCCTGAGACTACGGAGACGCCTTTCTCCTGGGACGGTCACGACATTGACAAGACGAACAAGCACTACATCGAGCCGTCGGATCAGCCGCGCTCGCCCCGGACCTTTAAACCAGTCCCATTTATTGACGGGCTTCGCCCGGGTACGGCCCCTTACCCGCCAAGTTGGGTGGATGACACTTTCCTGCTCGAACGGTATGCAAACGGTACCTGTGGGGAAGGTATCGCGTACCACGCAATGGGCGAGCCTGATCCGGCCACCGACCTGCGCGTGTTTGGGACCTGCATGAGTCATTTTTTGGTGGGAGATCCGGGCAGAGATACGGACCCGGCCTACCGGCAAGAACTTGCGGAGGGCCTCCTGGAAAGCTTTCGCCCTGGGGGCGAAGTGCCAGACAATTACCTTCCTGCTATCGCCGACAGTCTGCAGGATTTCATCGCGGCGCACTGGCCCGGGGTGCGGGTCCGCAGGAACCTCCCCCTACGCGGCAAAATCGCCAACCGGCTATACCAGCACCGCATCGACTGGTTGGGGGAGCTCCCGACGGGTGGACACGTCTTCATCCAGGATACCTGTCTCGGTCCCAAGCAGTATCAGAATCAAGCCGGGATTAAGCTGGCTGAAGTACGCCTACTGCGGGAGCTCCTGGAGGCCCAACTCGGCACCCCTGTGGCAGCGGCCTTCGTGCACTTGCCGGCCGTGGCTACCCTGATCGAAGTCCACGCGTGAACATCCTCCTGCTCGCCGCCACGCCTCCCGAAATTCAACCGCTAATTTCCTGGTTGCAAGCTCGTGCAGAGCGTCAGGAACGCAATGTCTTGTACTTTGCCCGTTGCCAAGTCACCGTGGCGTTCACCGGCTTGGGGAGTATGCAAACTGCTTTTCTTTTTGGACAACACTATCACGGAGATCATCCCCCCCATTTGGCCATTCAGGCGGGGATCGCGGGTGCGGTGGATGCCCGGTTGACGATCGGAGAGGTCGTGAATGTCACTTCCGAATGTGTATTGGATCTAGGCGCGGAAACGGCCTCGGGCCAACACCTGAGCCCGGCAGATATGGGCTTTCCCCTGGGCTACCCCTACGATGACTCCGGCGTGTTGCGTCCCCTGGGCCCCTCCGCCATCTTGCCCTTTCCCGCGGTTGCCGGGGGGACAGTCAACCGGACCACCGGGAGCCTAGCCTCGGTGCAACGCCTCCAAACCCAATTTCCCAACGTGCAGGTAGAAAGCATGGAAGGGGCGGGCTTTTTCTACGCCGGTATGATGAGCGGCGTAGCAGTTTTACAGTTGCGGGCCATCAGTAACTTCGTTCAGGTCCGCGACCGCGAGAGCTGGAACGTGCCCCTGGCCGTCACCAACTTAAATGCGGCGCTGAAAAGGGTGCTGGAGCCCTTTCTCAGCCAGGTCTAGTGCTTCATTTCGACCTTTTGGGTCGGCCCCATCAGCTCGTTGCGCAGGGCCGTCTGGCGGGCTACGTTGCGGGCTACCTTTAGCCAGGCTTCCCGCGTTACGGGATCTTCGTGATTCAAAATGGCGGGCTGCCCGCTGTCCCCCCCTTCGCGAATCGACTGCACCAGCGGAACCTGACCGAGTAACATGGAGTTGCTCTTCCTGGCCAGGGTCTTTCCCCCGCCCTTCCCGAAGATGTAGTACTTGTTATCGGGCAGCTCGGCGGGCGTGAAATAGGACATATTCTCCACGACCCCAAGGACCGGGACGTTGACGTGCTCGAGAAAAAACATATTCATCGCTTTGATGGCATCTGCCAGGGCTACTTCCTGGGGGGTGGTCACCAGCACTACGCCGGCAACGCTAACGGTTTGCACGAGCGTGAGCTGCACGTCGCCCGTTCCGGGGGGCAGGTCGACGACCAGGTAGTCGAGGGGCGGCCAGATGGTTTCCTCAAAGAACTGCCGGATGATGCCGGCCAGTCGGGGGCCCCGGAGTACGACCGCCTGCTCCGGATCAATGACGAAACCCGTACTCATCACGGGCAGGCCGTAGGCAAAGAGCGGTTTGATCTTAGGCTTGCCGTAAATACTTTCTACCTGCGGTCGCTGCCCCTGTAGTCCGAGCATGGTCGGCGCAGAGGGTCCGTAAACGTCTGCATCCAGCAAGCCGACTGCTGCGCCCAATTCCTGTAGTCCTAGTGCCAGATTGACGGCTACCGTGCTCTTCCCTACTCCACCCTTGCCGCTGGCCACGGCAATGATGTTCTTGACGTGCGGAAGGGGGTTCGCCTGCTGGGGCCCACCTGTCTTGCCCGCGGTGGGGGGAGCTACCGCCGGATTCTGCATGTGCACGTGTACCCGTGCGCGGGGGTAAACATTCAGTATGGCCTCCTGGCAGGCAAAGTTGAGTTGTTGTTTGTAGTCGGCTTCCAGCTTGGGGAGCTGCAGGGTAAAGGATACGTTGGGGGCGGCTACCTTCAGGTGAAGGACCATATTGGCGGTAATGATATCTTGCCCGGTTTGGGGATCGGTTACCGTAGCGAGGGCTGCGGCAATTTTGCTGAGTTCCATGGTTAAGTGTATGTCCCCGGTTAGAGGTCTACGATGGTCACGCCCTCGCCTCCCTGTTCGCGGGGGGGCGTACTTAGGCTGAAATCGTGGTGGTATTCTTTAAGTTTTTGACGGACGGCGCGTTTTAGTGCTCCGCTTCCCTTGCCGTGCACGATGCGGAGCTGGCTGGCGTTGGACATCAACGCCTGGTCAACGAAAGCCTGGGTGGTGTTAAGGACCTCCTCGAAGCGCATGCCCCGCACGTCAAGCTGGTTACTGAAGGCAGCCACCGCGCTGACGTTGCTGGTGACGCTCTTCTCCCGACGCAGCGACATGGGGTTGTCGGCGTGCTCCAGATCACGGAGATTCACGTTCAGCCGCAGATCGCCAACGATCACGATGGCGCGCTTCTTATCGACGGTTTCAATGGCCCCGGAGGCACCGCCCGTTCGCAGCTTTACGTAGTCGCCCTCGACGAAGTCTGGCCGCTGTTTTTTCCCCGTTCTGGGCTGGTAGTAGATGGTCTCCCGCAGGTCGGTGACCTCTTCGCTAATCTTTTCGCGCTCGTCACGCAGTACCTTCGCTTGCACCTTAGCCTCGTCGATCTTCTTCTCCTCCCGCAGCTGGCGGATGAGGTTCTCCATCTCCTTGTTGTACTTGGCGGTCTCGGCCAGGCTCTGCTCCTTAGCCTCCAGCTTAAGGCGTTTGCGGCGGACCTCGATGTCGCGGTGCAGCTCCTCGTAGGTGCGGGTGAGGGCATCCAGGGTTTTTTGTTTGGAGCCCAGCGCCCGCAGTTGTTCCTCAGTCTCCTGTTTTTCGCGCTGGAGGTCAACGAGGAGCTGGTCGACGGCTCGCTCGTTCTTTCCGGCACGCTTGCGGGCATAGGCCAGCACCTCACCGGGTAGGCCACTCTTCTGAGCAATCTCGAAGGCGTAGCTTGACCCGGGCCGCCCCACCTTGAGCTCGTAGGTTGGGGAAAGCGTATCCTTGTCGAAATTCATGCCGCCGTTGACGATGCCCGCGGTTTTGTAGGCGTAAATTTTTAGGTTGCTGTAGTGGGTGGTGATGACGCCGAACACCCGCTTAGTATTTAGTCCCTCGAGTACGCCTTCCGCGATGGCGCCCCCCAGTACGGGGTCGGTGCCGGAGCCGAATTCGTCGATCAGCACCAGCGTGCGGTCATCCGCCGCCTTAATGAACTCCCGCGCGTTTTTTAGCCGGCTGGAGTAGGTGGACAGGTCGTCCTCAATACTTTGTTGGTCGCCGATATCGGCAAAAATCTTGTGGAAAATGCCCAGCTCCGACTCCTTGTCAACGGGTAGGAGCATTCCGGACTGCAACATCAGTTGGAGAAGGCCGACGGATTTCATCGAAATGGACTTGCCGCCCGCGTTCGGTCCGGAGAGCATCAACAGGCGATTTTTTCCCCGGAGCCGCAGGTCAAAGGGAACAGTCTTCTGTGCGAACTGCTTGTTCTTGAGGTACAGCAGGGGGTGTCGCCCCTCTAGAATGCCAATAATGGATTTATCTTCTACTTTCGGTCGCTCGGCCTTCATCTGGCGGGCAAGACTGGCTTTCGCCTGGACGAGATCGAAGTACGCAATGAGGTCGCGGTAGCCGGTAATCTGGGGGAGGTACGGCCGCAGCGAGGCACTTAGTTCCCGCAGGATGCGGTAGATCTCGCGGCGCTCTTCCTGCTGGAAGTCGAAAATATCGTTGTTGATTCCGATCACCTCATCGGGCTCGATGTAAGCCGTCTTCCCCGTGGCAGACTCATCGTGAATGATGCCGCGGATCTGCCGCTTGTGCTCACTGGGCACGGTAAGCACCCGGCGGCCGTTGCGAAAGCTCTCGACCGTGTCGCTGAGGTAGCCAGCCCGGCGGTATTTCTCGATCACACTGCGGAAGGCCCGCTCCACCTCCCGTTGCTTGCTGCCGATGAGCCGGCGGATGCGGGCTAGCTCGTCGGAAGCATCGGTGCGAATATTCCCCTCGGCGTCAATCACCCGCTCGATGGCGGCCGATAATTCCGGCACGTATTCCACCTGCCGCACCACCCTATACAAGCTTGTGTAAGTCGTTTGGCGGGAACTAGAAGTGAAAAACGAAAAGACATGTTTTGCCTGCAGGAGGAGTACATTAAGTTTGGCGAGTCCGGATTCCACCAGTACGTACCCTTCCACCCGCAGCGCCCGCAACTCCTCACTTATATCATCGTATGCGCCGATGGCAAACATATTACGTTCGTCCGTCCCCTGGCGGAACTCAGCTACTTCATCGAGCCATTGATTTACCTCATTAATGTCGGCACTCGGAGCTAACTCAAGCGCCGCCTGACGGCCCATGTCCCCGGTACACTGCCGTTCGAGCAGGGCAAGGACTTTATCGAATTCGAGTTTTTCGTAAGTATCTCCGGGGAGGAACTGCATAGCCATAAACGCGCGGTAATAAAGGATAACGGCAGGGGACAGCGGATGGTTGGTTACTCCCCACGCTACCGATTCTTCCGCCGCGGCTGGTTCCATTCCTCCCGCTGGGCGAAGTTGACCACGTTCTTGATGGCGGAAATCAGGCTTAGAAATACAAGATAGCCCACCGTCACTACTAGGTAAATCCAACGGTAGGAGCCCGCCTGGGAAATAGTTAGGCCGCTGAAGGCCCAGGCGAGTAGACCGGCACCAAGCGCCAGACCCATAAAGCTATACAGGCTCCGCCCCCAGTACTTTCCGGTATTGGGCGCCGAGGCGCTGAGCACGGCATTAAAGAGCGCAAAGAAGAGCATAAAGCTGGCGGCACACAACCAGGGAAAGCGGTTACTCACCCCCACAGTGTCGGTGCCGGCGACGATGACGCTGCCTACATCGACTACAAATACGATGCCGAGGATCACGGCGGCCTGCAGTACGGGGTCCAC
This sequence comes from Lewinellaceae bacterium, assembly GCA_963710195.1. GTDB lineage: Bacteria > Bacteroidota > Bacteroidia > Chitinophagales > Saprospiraceae > Neolewinella. The sequence continues at coordinate 519,333 of CAVPZF010000007.1, read as the reverse complement.
CCGGCGGGCAAAAATCGATCCTTCGGAAGTCATGGCGCTACGTTTTCCGAGTAACGCTAACCGCCAATAATTGTTAGCTAACGGTTGCCGCCTGGGGTTCCGCGGGGAAGGTACTCACCCAACGGATGGACTCGTGAACCCGGTCGCGTTCACGCGCGGTGTCCGTTTCGTCGTAGCCGAAGGCATTGGCAAAAACGGCTAGGACCTCCTCCAGGACGGGCGCAATGCTAGGCATGTCGAAGTACAGGCGCCCCGACCGGCGTTCGATCCAGTCGACCGGGTACAACGCCAATTCGTGCTCGATACACCAGGCGGCCTCGGCACAGGCCAGACGCGCTACGTCCGTCTCCTCCGATCGCCCGACCGCCTCGTCAATTATATCTGGCGACTGTTTGCCGTAGTTCGATACGAGGTAGGCAGCCCGGTCCGCGGAAAGGCTGGCCGCCGTCAGGCGATCGGCAATTTCCTTTTCGTAGTTCAGTACCTCCTGAAAATCCCGGAACGGGCCGCCGCTCAGTACGATTTGCCGGGTGGTGGTGTCGTCAAGATCTTCCCCGTCCGCATGAAGCTGTTTACCCAGCCGGTCGACGACCCGTTCAGCCATTTTTCGGTAGCCGGTAAGTTTACCCCCCGCGATGCTGAGGAGGCCGGAGTCGCTCTCAAAAATTTCATCCTTTCGGGACATTTCTCCCGCCGACTTACCTTCCTCATAAATCAGTGGGCGTACGCCTGCCCAACTCGATTCCACGTCGGTAATTTCCAGTTTTACGGTTGGAAATATCTCATTGGTGGCATGGAGAAGGTACTCGACGTCCTCGCGGTAGACCGGCACAGCATTGGGGTCTCCCTTGTAGGGGGTGTCTGTGGTACCGATATAAGTGGACCGCAGCCGGGGAATGGCGAATAACATCCGACCGTCGGCCACATCGAAGTAGCAGGCGTGGGCCAGCGGCAGGCGCTCACGGGGAACGACGATATGCACCCCCTTAGAGAGGAAGAGCCGCTTGTTATTCATGCTCTTGTCCATCTTCCGGAGGTCGTCTACCCAGGGGCCCGCGGAACTGATGACGTGTTCACAATTGATGGTGAACGCTTCGTCGCCGAAACGGTCATGACACTGCACCCCGACAATCTGCTTCTGCGCGTCGTACAGAAAGTCGGTAGCTTCCACGTAGTTGGCCGCGACCGCTCCGTGGGATTGTGCCGTCTTCACATTCTCAATGGTTAGGCGGGCATCGTCCGTGCGGTACTCAGCGTAAAAACCACCGCCCTTCAAGATATCTTCGCGCAGTAGGGGCTCCGTTTCGAGGGTCTCTTCCTTGCTGAGCATGACCCGTTTGTCCTCGCCCTCAACGTCGGCAAGGAAATCATAGACCCACAGTGCCATGCTGGTAGACAGCTTCCCCAGTGATCCGCCCTCCACCAGGGGTAGCAGCATCTTTTCGGGGCGTACTAGGTGGGGTGCGACCTTGTGGACTACCGCCCGCTCCTGCCCAACTTCACGCACGAGGCCGATCTCCAGATTTTTGAGGTAGCGCAGGCCGCCGTGAATCAGCTTGGTGGATTTCGAGCTGGTTCCGGAAGCAAAATCATTGCGCTCGATTAAGGCAACGCTCAATCCCCGACTAGCAGCGTCCAGGGCTACCCCGGCGCCGGTGATTCCTCCCCCAACCACTACCAGGTCGAAGGATTGCGCCCGGAGGCGATGGATGGTCGAAGTACGTTGTTGAAGGGCGTGCATGCGGGTGAGCTTTTGAGCTACCAACGCGGCGGGCGGCAAATGGTTAGCAGCTGGCTAATTACTCCGCCGCGTTCTCGGGCCGCAGGCCACGCACGGTCCTCCCCGCCTGCCACATCTCGCTGTCGTTAAGCTCCTGCAGCTCCGCTTCGAGCTTGACACGGTAGTCCTGCTGGCTGTTGGTCTCGATGCTCCGTTTGGCCTCCCGGCCGCTGGAGACACTTTCGTAGAGGTCTTCGAACACGGGCTTCACGGCATCGCGAAATTTGTCCTTCCAGTCTAGGGCCCCCCGCTGGGCGGTAGTGGAGCAATTGGCGTACATCCAGTCCATGCCATTCTCGGCCACCAGGGGCATCAGGCTCTGCGTCAGCTCTTCCACGGTCTCGTTGAAGGCTTCGGAGGGGCTGTGGCCGTTGGCTCGCAGGACGTCATACTGCGCTTCGAAGATGCCCTGGATGGCCCCCATCAGCGTGCCGCGCTCGCCAGTTAGGTCGGAGTACACTTCGCGCTGAAAGTCCGTCTCAAACAGGTAGCCGGAACCCACCCCGATGCCGAGCGCGATCACCCGCTCGTAGGCCCTGCCGGTAGCGTCCTTGTCAATAGCGTAGCTGGAGTTGAGGCCCCGCCCCGCCACGAACATCCGGCGTAGACTGGTGCCGGAGCCCTTTGGGGCCACGAGGATTACGTCCACGCCTTCCGGAGCGACAATGGCCGTTTGGTCGTTGTAGGTGATGCCAAAGCCGTGGCTGAAGTAGAGTGCCTTACCCGGGGTCAGGTGGGGCTTGATGCGGGGCCACACTTCAATTTGGGCGGCATCGGAGAGCAGGTATTGGATGATGGTACCGCGTTCGGCGGCTTCCTCAATGGGAAAGAGGGTTTTTCCCGGCACCCAACCGTCAGCGACGGCCTTGTCCCAGGAGGCTCCCCCCTTGCGCTGGCCGACAATCACGTTGAATCCATTGTCCCGGAGGTTCATACTCTGCCCGGGCCCCTGCACGCCGTACCCAATGACGGCAATGGTTTCCTCCTGGAGTACTTCGCGGGCTTTCTCTAGGGGAAACTCCTCCCGGGTGACGACCTTCTCTTCCGTGCCGCCAAAGTTTAACATCGCCATAGCTGTAGTTTTGTAGTACCGGCAAAGATGCAAAAGGGGGGGGAAGCCCCCGGGCCAAACTGCCCCATTTCTACGACGGCTAATTCGCCGCCACCGGCTCGGCTTCCACCCGCACCTGGGGAATCACCACCTCCGAAAAGCGCGTGTGGCTCAGCAGGTAGTAGTGTAGGGCCACGCTGTCCGCCAGGCGCCCGCAATCCGTGCGGGGGGGGGCAACCCGGCCGGCGTTAATTTCACTAGACCTGCGGGCCCGCCGGTAGGCCCAGAGAGGGAGATTACTGTAGAAATGAAAGTGGGCCCGCAGGATTGACAGAATGTGCGCCCATTTGCCCTGCGAGGCGAACAGGCAGGCGGCGGCTCCGTCGAGCAGCAAACGGACGGGTAGTAACCAGAGTAGGCGACTCGTCGATTCGTTCTTGAAACTGGTCACCAGGGTGTTCCGAAAGTTGAGGTAAGCCTTGCGGGGCGTATCATAGGCCAGCGTGCCACCGCCGACGTGGTAGACCCGCGCCGACGGCTCTGCCAATATCCGGTACCCAGCCCGCTTCATGCGCCAGCAGAGGTCAATCTCCTCGGAGTGCGCAAAGTATTCCGGCTCGAACCCCTGCAGGTCGTGGAAGGCCTTGGCACGCACGAAGAGGGCGGCACCGGAAGCCCAAAATATTTCCGTGAGGCAGTCGTACTGTCCCTCATCCCGCTCCGTTTTACCAAATATGCGCCCCCGGCAGAAGGGGTAGCCCAGGATATCGAGGTACCCTCCCGCCGCCCCGGCGTATTCAAAGCATTCCGGCGCGTGCTCCGCCAGTATCTTAGGTTGGACAGCCCCCACGGCCGCGTCCTCAAACAAGGGTAGAATACTACCCAGCCAGCCGCGGGTCACCCGCACATCGCTGTTCAGGAGGACGTACACCTCGGCGGTGATGTCCCTGAGGGCTTCGTTGTAGCCGGCGGCAAAACCGAAATTTTTGGACAGGGTAAGTAGCTTAACCCTTGGATGGGTGTCCCGCAACCAGGCCACGGAATCGTCCGTGCTGGCGTTGTCTGCAACTACTACCCGGCAGTTCGGTTCAAGGTGTTCTAGGACGATAGGCAGGTAGCGTTCAAGGTACCCCCGGCCGTTGTAATTGAGGATGACGATGGCGGTGTCCGGATTTTCTTCCGCATCGCCGCCGCCCTGGGCAAGTGCGTCAAGCACCTGGCGGGCGTGGGCCTCATCACTCGATAACTGCGACTTAAGGGCATCGAGGCCGTCGAAAACAACGTCGCCCCGCAAGAATTTCCGGAAGTAGACCGTGACCGCCTGACCGTAGAGGTCCTCGGCAAAATCGAACAGGTGCAACTCGATGGTGGTGCCCCGGCCGTCGGCTACTACCGGGCGGTCGCCGATATACAGCATGCCCCGGTACCGCGTCCCGTTGAAGGCAGCTTCCACCGCGTAAATGCCGTGGGCGGGTATGAGTTTGTGCGGGTGCTCGGGCTGCAGATTAGCGGTGGGGTATCCGATGGTTCTCCCGATTCGCTGTCCCTCTACGACGGAACCCGTCAGTTCATAGGGCCGCCCCATAAGGTGCTCTGCCCGGCCGACCTCCCCCCGCAGGAGGGCCTGGCGAATCTTCGTGGAACTCACCGTGATGCGGTCGACCTCCTGGGCCGCAATCTCCACGACCTCGTAGTGGTACGCTTTGGCGTAATGGCGAAGCAGGTCGACGTCGCCGGCCCGGTCTTTGCCGAAGCGATGATCATAGCCGATGACAATGCGGTCCGGACAAAAGTTGCGGACTAAAAACTGCCGGATGTACTCGGGGGGGCTCTGCTGGCTAAATGCTAGGCTGAAGGGGACGACGACCAAGTGCTCGATGCCTTCCGCCGCGCAGAATGCGGCCTTTTCCTCGATGGTCGAGAGTAAGGGGAGCGGGTTGCCCTGCGGCTGCAGCACGCTGCGCGGGTGAGGATGAAAAGTAATCACTACACTCTCCCCCCCCCGCCTCTCCGCCATTTTTTGGATGCGGGCCAGCAGTTGCTGGTGTCCCCGGTGCACACCATCGAAACTACCAATGGTAATGACGGCACGGTGAAAGCGCGGCAATTGGTCGAGCTGGTAGTGAATTTTCATTTGGCGGACAAAGATAGGCCGCGTAAGCGGAGTGTTGCTCTGCTCACGCGGCCCTAACCGCTAGACAACGGGGTCCCAGCCGGGCTCGTACTGCCGCTTCCAGAGCGCGAGGGCCGCCTCGTTGTTTTTCGGCTTGCCGGTGGTCGGGTCGCAGGTAATTACGGAGTTCGTCCGTTGCGCCATATTGCCCAAGTGACAAATGGTCACGCTTGGATTGGCATCGTTGATGTCGCTGTTGAGCGCCTCGTCGGAATTAATGCCCCGGATGAAGTTGGCGATGTGTAATTCGTCGAGGTTGCCGCCCCCGGTGGTGTCCATGCTTACGGAATCCCCGGTTTCCTCCTCGCGCCGGAGTTCTTCGCCCTTAAGGTTGTACACCACGTACCCACCGCGATCCATTAGCACCGTCCCCTCGGTTCCGTAGATCATGGAGCCGCGACCGCGCTCCCAGAGGGGCATGCCGTTGCAGCTCCGGCCGTCCCAGTGAATGTGCTTGCCGTCGGGGAAGGTGAAGCTGGCCAGCTGGGTGTCCGTGGTTTCCCAGGCATCGTTAAAGGCAAACCGACCGCCACTGGACGTCACCTGCTCGGGAAATTCCACCCCCAGGGCCCAACGGCACATGTCTATCTCGTGGGTACCGTTGTTGAGCAATTCTCCGGTCCCGTACTTCCAGAACCAGTGCCATTCGTAGTGGACCAGCAGGGCGTCGAAATCTTGCCGCGGAGCGGGGCCCTGCCAGAGTTCCCAGTCCAGCCATTCGGGTACGGGCGCGGGTTGGTGCTCCCCGATTGGCCCGCGCATATTGGCGTACCAGGCCTTTCCAGCGTAAGCATGTCCAATAAGGCCCTCATGGATTTCCTTGACTACCTTATTGAGGCTAACGCTGCTCCGGGTCTGGTTGCCCATCTGCACCTTGAGTCCGGTTTTGTTCTGCTTGGCCACGAGCATCTCGCCCTCGGCCGGGTTATGGCTACAGGGCTTCTCTACGTATACGTGCTTACCGGCGTCGAGGGCCATCATAGCCATGGGGGCGTGCCAGTGGTCGGGGGTGGCAATGACTACCGCATCGATGTCCTTATCGTCGAGGAAGCGTCGGAAATCCTGGTCGCCCTTGGGCTGCTTACCGGACTTTTCCTTGACGTGCTCTTGGCACTTGGCGATGGCGCGGGTATCCACGTCGCCGATGCCCCTTACCCGGCAATTTTTAGCCGTGGCGAAGGTACCGGCCAGGTAGTTACCCCGGCTGTTGACCCCGAAACAGGCGACGTTCACCCGGTCATTGGCCCCGAGGATTTGCGACCGGCTGAAAGCGGGCAGGCCCAGGGTCATTCCCGCACCCGCAAGGGCGGTCTTTTTGATGAAATTTCTACGGTTTGGCATGATGAATTTTATTAAAGCTCACGAATCTTGATGGTGCGGAACGCTACGGCGTCTCCATGGTCCTGCAGCAGGATTGGTCCGGCCGGCCAGGTGCCAAAGTTTTCCCAGTCCTTGTACTTACTGGTATTGACCAGGGCAGCAAACATTTGACTGAAGCGGTCGTACTCGACGACCTTGTAACCATTTAGCCAGTGCTCGACCTTTCCGTCTTTGGATTTGATGCGGCCGCGGTTCCATCCATTAATAGTGTATTCCTTACCCCGGCCGGGTACGTCCTGCACCGTGGCGGGAATGAGATCGTAGAGGGATCCAATGGTGCGGTTGCCCATGATGCCCATTTTCGCATCCGGATGCTCCTGATCATCAAGAATTTGAAATTCCAGGCCGATAGCTGAGCCAGGCCCTTTGTTCAGGTCGGGATCTACGTAGTACTTCACGCCGCTGTTGGCCCCCTTGGTGGGCTTGAATTCGAATATGAGCTCGAAATCGCCAAAGTGTTCCCGGGTGACGATGTCGCCGCCGTTGGTAGACTCCCCGCCGTTGCCAGGCAGTACCCGCAGTTCGCCATCGGCCACTTCCCAGCCCGAGGCGGGAAAGTCATTGATTTTAACGCCCCGCCACTGCTCGGTGGAAGTACCATCAAAGAGCAGTCGCCACCCGCGACGCTTCTCAGAGTCGGAGAGGTGGTTAACCATCATGTTCTCCGTGGGGGCCAGCACGGCGGGCATCCGATCGGCCTCGGTGGCATTGTCCTTTACGCGGATGTTGCGCCATCTCACCTGCTTGCCGGAGAGCTCCTCGGAGATCGAGTGGACCTGCAAGCAAATCAGGCCGGAACTGTCGAGGCTATCGATAAGCACCGCCGCGGATTGTCCATTGATGAAGGTGCGGAGCTCGTTGCCAATGGCCTCGACCCGCATGGAGTTCCACTCGCCGTGTCTGAAGGCCGTACGGGCCTTGTCGTTATAGTGTAGCGGATAAATCCAGCTGCGCCGGGCCTCGTCGTAGATGCCACCGGTGTAACCCCGGGGGCTCGGATCGATTTCTACCTGGTAGCCGTAGACCCTGCGAATATTATCCTGCTGCCGCCACTGCCCGCGCGCCATGACGCCGCTGTTCAGCGGGGCGTCGTCGTAGAACTCCAGCTCCATCACGTAATCCCCGTAAGTACGGTCGGTACACAAAAAAGTGTTGGGCGTATTGACCACCGCGGTGCCCGTGATCACGTCCCCCTCCAATTTATAGGGCGCCTGCCCACCGTAGGTTTCCCAGTTGCTCAGGTCCTTGCCGTTGGTCAGTGCGGTAAAGCCGTCCTCCTGGGCCATCAGTGGTAGGCCGCAGGTGAGGAATAATAAGGCACATAAATCAGTTAGTTTCATAGTATGTGTATGCGGTTATCTGTTCGTACGCGGTAGCTGCCAGCGATTGGCACCCCGGGCGCACGCCGGTGTGAATAAATACTGCAAGCAACCTACGAATAAATTTTGCGTCCTTGCCCCTGCCCCAACAATATACGAATGAAAGGCTTCTCCGGCATGCTGCTGCTGCTGCTGCTCTCCACCTGCGTCCGCGCCCAGGCCCCTTCCGACTTCGTGCTGGAGGCTAACGCTGATGGTGTAAAAATCTTCGTGCGCGAAGAACCGAACGGCGATATGACCGTACGGGCTACCACTAAGGCGCGGGCGCAGGTGCCAGAGGTCCGCGCCATTCTTGACGACGCGGTAGCCTACCCGCAGTGGGTGCACCGCTGCGACGCGGCGTACATCCTGGAGGGGGGCGCAGCCGATGACTACGTGTTCGTTTCGGGCATCGATATGCCCTTCCCCTTCCGGGACAAGGAAGTCGTGGCCCGAGTGCTCCAGCACACTGACGTCAACGGACAGTACACCCGCACCATCACCGCCGAGCCCGGGGCCATTCCGCCCAATAAGGGGCGGGACCGGCAGACTACTTATTTCGGCGAATGGCGCGTCACGCCCCTTTCTCCCACCCAGGTAGTGGTCGAGGTCACCGTGCGTACGGATGCGGGTGCCGGCCTCCCCAACTGGCTACGCAAGGAGATCCTCACCGGTGGCCCCGCGCGCACGATGGTCAATCTTCGCCAGCGGGTCGAGGCGGCGCGCTAGTTTCCATTTTTTTAAGCAAGGCAATGCTTTCGGGAATTGCGAGGTGTGCCCGCGGAGACTCGCGGCTAAGCTCTACGCAGACCAAGCCCCGAAAGCCAACCGTCCGGAGGGCCTCCAGCAGCGGGGGGATCTCCATATCCCCCTCGTGCAGCGGCAGGTGAAGGTGGACGCCGCGGTTCATGCCCTCGATCGACACCGTACCGAGGTGATCTGCGTAGTTATGGACAGCGCGTGCCGGATCGTCCTCTCCGGTCACCCATACGTGGCCAAGGTCCAAAGCCAACCGCAACTGTCCCCGCAGTGCGGGAAGGCGCCTCAGGAGCGCGGCAAAGTCGGCGTTGGATTCCACGAACATACCCGGCTCCGGCTCCAGGCTTAGGCGCACGCCGCGGTCGACCGCGAACTCGGCTAACTGGGTCACTCCTTCATCAAGATAGGCCCGGGCCTGGGAATCCGCGACGCTGGACTGTTTGATGCCAGCCCAAAAAGAGAGGGTTTCTGCCTTCAGCAGGGCACTAATCTCCACGGCGCGTTGTAGAAAGCGTTGGCGCAGCGCACGTCCCTCCGGTAAGGGGTTGATGAGGGTGGGCTCGTGTTTTTGGTCCGCACGCAGCAGGTAGCGCGCGCCGGTCTCGATCACGCAGCCTAATTTATATCTTCGCAGCAGTTCCCCCACCTCGCCGGTACGGGCTTGCCAATCGGGCGCCATGGGATCTAGATGATGCCAATCTAGCGTAAGGGCAACCCCGTCATAGCCGGCCGCCGCGATCAGCCGCAGCGCATCCGGTAGCCGGTGGTGGGCACACCCGTTGGTGTTATATGCGTAGCGCAGTTCGCTCATAGGTCACGTGTCTGTGCAGTATAATCCGTAGGCCAACGTATGAGGGCAGGCTAATGCGACGAGAGCGTAAGCTGCGCCACCCGTTAGTCTTTCCCCTCCCCCCCGTCCTTGGATCATAGGTTACAGTTAATTAGACGGTCTGGCTTAGCCTCTAAGAATGGCCTCCCCCCGCACGGTGGGGCTTTCCTCCCACTCCATCATGGCATTAATGAGGCGCACTTGCCTAAAGTTGCCGAGATCGCGCAGGCGAATGACCGCCGGTTGAATGATTTTTTCCCGAATGAGTTGTTCCCGGCGCGTCCCCCGCAGGAGCGGCCAAGCGGGTGTGTACCAGCGCTTGCCGTCGTACAGCGCCAGGTTAGCGTAACTCGCATCCGTTAGGTAGCTTTTTTGGACCATTAGAATGTCGTCGCATCCCTCCCGCCGGCCGAACAACTGCTCGATGCCCGCGCGGTCTGCGTACTTGCGGCCGTACCGCAGGCCATCGGCGTGGACTACGCGGAGAGAATTCACGGGCCGGATCTCGTACGGGACCACTTCCGTTTTGTGGGCGCCGGCCCCGTACAAAATCCGAAGTTTAAATAGCCCACGGGAGGGCAGTTCCAAACTTTCGATTAGGTTGATTAACCGGAAGGCCGGTGCCTTGGCGTAGTAAATCCTGCGGGAACGGTCGACGCGTTCTTGGTGGTACGGGAGGAGCGGAAGCTTACCATCCTTAAGTCGGATACTTTCGAGGAGGACGGGATCAGACAATCGAACTATCGGTTTGACGGGCAAAGGGTAACGGGGGACAAAGATAAGCTGCGTGGTATAACAACCGTCAGCGTAAGGGAATTCGAATTTTGGACCGCAACTCCGCCAATTCCTCCCGCCAGTCGCTCTGCGCGGTGATCCCTCCCCCCGACCGAAAGTAGTGCCGGCCGTCCCGGCGCTCAATAAACCGAATCAGTACGCAGGTATCCAGGGCCCGTCCGTCAAAATACCCGGCCACGCCGCAGTAGTAGCCTCGGTCCTCACCCTCCGCCTCCTGAATTAATCGCAGGGTGGCCGGCTTGGGTGCGCCACTTACCGATCCGGCGGGCAGAAGGGTGGCCAGAATCGTACCGAGCCGGTCCCGCCAGTCGCCCGGCAACTGCCCACCCACCTTGGAACTCGTCTGCACCAATCCCCCCCCGGTAGTAGTGACGCTGCGCAGGTAACGGTAATCCGTGACCCGCACGCCCCGGGCCACCTGGCTGAGGTCGTTCCGGATAAGGTCGACAATGGTCGCGTGTTCCGCAATTTCCTTTGCGCTACGAAGCAGGTAGTTGCGTCCGGCGGGGGTATCCTCTGCCGTGCCCTTCATCGGTCGGCTCTCCAGGTAGCCGGATGGGCTGATGGTCACGAAGGTCTCGGGACTGAAGGACACAAATCGATCGGCCAGCCAGATCCGGTACTTGGCGTGGCTGTGGAGAAACACGTCTTCCAGCGAGCCCGTGAGCGAGATCGGGGTTGGGAACGTCAGGTTGGCCAAAAAACTATCGCCCCGCTGTATGCCGGCGCGGACGTGGTGAAATGCCCGCAGGAATTTGTCGGTCGGTAGCTCACCCGCCGTGATCCGGGGAACACGCCCTACCCCACGTATGCCCCCATCCGGGCGTCCCGGAAAGCTAAACCGTATATCGCCACGGTCGTCCTCAGTCAGCGCCCAAATAAGCGGACGGTTAGCCTCGAAGTCGACCAAAAAAAAGCATGGGGCCCCGCGAGTAGCGAGGGTATTAAGTTGTTCGGACCAGTCATTTAGCCGGCGATCGGGGGGTGTCGACATGTGTAATAGCGGCAAAAAAGAAGGGTATTAGCAATATTTACACGTGTATCCAGAGGTTCATCTAACTGCTAAACCCTATTTTTGTACCCATCAAAGCATTTATCGCTTTGAATGTTTTTGCTAATAACACTTACAATGAACACCACACACTCCACCCAACACCGCTCACCCAATTATTGGGGGGGCATCGAAGATATCATCAGTCATCACCGCCCCTAAATTCGTACGGATTACTCTCGGGGTCACCGCGTAGGTTTACCGTCGTATCACTGGCGTCATAATAGAGGCCTGCCCTACCCGTATATGCAACATATAGGTACCGGCCGGAAGATTGAGAAGGTCTAACGACGCAGAACCGCTAGCGAGTCTTCGGCCCCGGAGGTCGTACAAACCCATTGGGATCCCCGGGCCTGTAATAAAGAGTTGACCCGTGGTTGGATTGGGATAAACGGCTAGCCCGACGGCCGGCAGATCGCGTATCGCGGTAGGTTCGCCTAGGAGGATGGTTTGTTGGAGGGTATCGGAACAGAAACTACCGCGCGTTACTAGCGTCGCTACATAGCTGGTGTCGTTTTGCGGGTAGGTATGCGTCGGGTTTTCCACACTGCTGCCTTGCCCGTCTCCGAAAGTCCATTCATATCCTTCCGCGCCGGCGGTTAGGTTTTGAAAGTCCACGGTGGTACCCACTACGGAAAAACTAAAATCCGCCATCGGGGTATCAAATACGTTGACTAGCATCGTGGCGATACTGTCGCGCCCCCCTTTGGTATCGGTGAGGGTGAGGGTTGCGGTATAGCGACCCGGCCGAGCGTAAGTGACTACGGGGCGCTCTTCCGTGGAGGTAGTGGGACTGCCTCCCGGAAAATCCCACCGCCGCCCACCGTACTCGCCCCGGCTGAGGTCAAGGGGGTCAAGGGTGAGCGGGGCGCACCCCGAGGGGTCTTTTTCTAGGATGAGGGCACGTAGCGGTTCGGCTACCGTGACCGGACTTCCCGTCAGGGTAACACTCCCACAATCGTCGTTAACCAGGAGCAGCGAGGGGACGTAGGTTCCGGCCGCGGGGTATTGGTAGCGGATGATTGGTTGGCTGGTGGTGATCCAATCCCCATTTCCCAGGCGAAACACGAACTCATCAACGAAGCGGGCACCTACCGCCTCCAGGACCAGACTGTCGCCCACTTCTTGCACCACGAGATCGTCTGCAGTGGGCCGGCCGCCAACGGTCAACGGGGCTTGCTCTCCGGCCAGGGTATCGGCCCCCACGACCAGCAGTTGCGTCACCGTGTAGCTTCCAAAGGCCGTGGTGGGAAAGGTGAGCTCCAACGTACTCCCGTCCTCGATCATCTGCAAATCGGACACCTGTGGCGTGATGCGGTACACCACGGTGTCGCGGCCACGGCTTGCGTCCGTTATGCTGATGCTTTGGCCGGCGCACACGAAGGCAGCGCTGAGCTGAAAAGCACTCACCGGCCGCCGGCCCTCGAATGGCTGTACCTGCCCCGTACTTCCCCCTGCGGCCGGGGCCTCCGTAGTCGCACAAATGTTGCTATTCAAGCGCAGGCCCGCAGCCCCCCCGGCGAGTTGAAGTTCCGGGCTAAAGCCCTGGCGATCGCCGGTCACGAGAAGCCGACCGCCGCTGCCACCCCCACCCGGGCCAAAGCACCGATCCGCGAGGTTTTCCACGCTGCCCCCTTCGCCGCCCCGGAGATCCACTAGGGGCGCGCCACTGATCACTTCAGCGTAGAGCAACAAGCTTCCACCGGCACCGCCGCCACCCGCCCCATCACCGCTGATGGTCCGGGCGGCAGCGCCCGCCGCGGCGAGGCTGCTTCCGGGCCCAAAGTTGATTTCGGGTGCCCACAGCACGACGATCCCGCCGCCCCGACCGCCCGTTGCGGCGTCGGTGTTGTTGGCGTGGCCTGCCCCACCGCCGCCGCCGAAGTACAAGCGGTCGTCCTGGGGGGGTAGCGCCAGTCCCCCTAGGCCGGGAAAACGTCCGCGGCACAGGAAAGGCGAGTTCACCACATTCACCGCACCCGCGCCTCCGGCCCCGGTGTTGCCCCCTCCCCCGCCGCCGGTATTGTGGTCGTTGCCGCCCCCGCCACCGTTAGCCAGCGGGGCCCGACCCAGTGCGGTAGCCGGGGAAGCCGCGGCAATGCCCTCCCCGCGCCCGGACCCCCGGTAGTCGCCCGTCGGATAGGTGTACGCGTTGGCGACCGTAAGGAATGTACAGGATCCGGGGGCCTCCACCCCCACCCCGCCCCGAAAGCCCGCAGCGGTGCCGCTAAGCTCCCCGGTCAGGCTTAGCCGTTCGGTAGCGGATAAAAATAGGATTCCCCCGACTCGCCCGTCGAAGGCGGAGGCTTGACCCGTGTTGACGGTGCGGTCGGCGGGTCCGCGATCAGCCACAATCTGGGTGAAAGCAGGCTCAAATTCCCCCGCCACGGGTGCCGTGAAGTACAACGTATCGCCCCCAACCCGGTCCAGCATAGCCAGGGCATACTGACCGGCACCTTTCAGATCGGTAAGCTGCCCGGCCGCCTCGCCCGTGGCCGGGACTTGAGCACCCGCATGTTGATAAACGAACAGGCGGTCGCCCGTGGATACACTGCCGGGAGATGGACAGATTGCGTAATCGGGCGTGATTTCGGTGACGGGTAAGTAGGTATTTTGGGCGCCCAGCGCAGTGATGCCGCAGAGGTACAGGCCGGTTAAGGCGAGGGATTTATGATTCACGAGAGCGATAAATTAGCGGGCCAGGCAAAAACCTAGAGCCCCATCTGACGGCGGCCTTCCCGCATGTAGTTGCGTACGTTCAGCCAAAAAGCCGCGAAAAAATAAAACGGGAGGGAAGAGCCCAAAGAAAGGCAGGAAAGATAAATAAAGTAGATGCGCACCCGGCTGCGCTGGATGCCCATCTTATCCCCCAACCAGCCGCAGACGCCGAAAGCCGAGCGCTCCAATTTTCTGCGTAAAACTTCCATATTGCTTTGCTTAGTCTACTCCACTCCCCGCTAATATAGGGGTTTATTCAACTTCAGGCGCGGCAAAATCCACTGGGCCGCACACTCCCGGACTACGTCCCCCTGTAAGTCCTCCAGGCGCACCTCCTCTATGGCATAACGCAGCAGCCGGAGCACCGGGTGCCCCACGGCGGCACACATTTTTCGCACTTGCCGATTCTTCCCCTCCGTGAGTACCAGTTGCAGCCAGGCATCCGGAATTTGCTGACGTACCCGCACGGGCGGCTGACGGGGCGCTACCGCGGGTGTTATGCAAGCCACCTCAAGCGGGCGGGAGTCGAGCAATTTACCCTTTGCCCGGATCGTCGGCCCGGCGGCGAGTCGCCTAAGCGCTTCCGCAGGGGGCAGCCCCTCTACCTGAGCCCAGTAGGTGCGGCGGTGGGCAAAGGCGGGGGTTAAGAGTCGGTGGTTAAGGCGTGTATCATCGGTGAGCAGCAGCAGGCCCTCCGAGTCGCGGTCGAGGCGACCAACGGCGTACACCCGCGGAGGGAAGTCATACAGATCGGCCAGTGTCCGGTGATGCGGCTGTTCGCGGGTAAATTGGCTCAGGACACCGTAAGGCTTATTCACCAAAAAGTACCGCATCAGATTTCCTCGGACAGACTCGCCAGGTCGCCTTCGACTTCGCGAAACGTTCCCTCCAGGATGAGCAGGTTTTTTTCCTCCCGGTCCAGCATTTCGTCGAAGCGGGAGAAGTTGGCCTCGATGCGGCGGCGTAAAGTGGAGATATAGACCTTTAGCTTTTCCTCCAGCTCCCCGGCCAATCGGCTACGGCCGGTGGTGATTTCCTGCTCAAAGCTCTCGACGATGCGCCGTCGCTTACCGCGGGTGCTGAAGCCGGCAAAAATGATTCCCACCGTGGTCAGAACACCACCCGTTACGTCCACCACCGGCAGGGTACTTAGGGCCATGAGGATTACCCCAAGGGCCGCGATGCCCCCACCCGCGGCCAGGTTGGGTGCCAGGTTCTCCCGGTCGGCAAAGAGGCTTTCGTCGGTGAAGTTCTCGGTTTTACTGACGAAACGATTGAACTGGTCCTGAAGATCGCGCAGCACGTTCTCCCGCCGTTCGGCGATGTTGCTGAAAATTTCGTGGTCGTTGCTTAGAATCGTCTGACTGCTACGCAGTTTAAGGTCAATGGTCTTGACCATTTGTTGAATGCTCTCGGCGAGATCTACCACATTTTCGTTCAGCCGCGCGCGGAGTTTGTCATTGAGGTCGCGCTCCAGCTCGTGGGCTAGGTTTTCCAGCCAAGTCTTAGCACTCGGCGTGCTGCCAAAGGTAGAAGCCACGCTGCGCTTAACCAGGCCAAACATGCTGAGGCCCGTACGCAATTCCGCCAGTTTTTCGCGGGTGATGCCGTCGTAAGTGAGCAGCAGGTTCTCGACCATGAGGTCCACCTGCTTGTTGCTTTGGGCTACCTGCTCGTCGAGCGTTTGCTGGATCTCCTCCCTAAAGTGAGTATCCGCCTCGAACTGACTGCGGCGGACCAGGAGCCCATCGGAGATACGCGCGTTAATGGTCTGGGCGGTCAGTACGCTGTTGGTAAGCTTCAGCCTGGGGGCCTTCCCCCCAGTGATGTTGGCGGCAATGTATTGCCGCAAGGGGGCAAAGCCGCTTTCGCCCCCGCCGGCCTGCTCCACCTTGGCCGATACGGCAAAGACTTGGGGAGTTTCAATGCCTTCCTTGCGGGCCTTCTCGGCTACTCCGGCTAGGTTCACTTCCAGTTCCTGGTTGGTGGCCAAATCCTTTTGCTGAAGTACAAAGATGGTCTTCTTTCGCCAGTCGCCATGGATGTACTTGAAGAAGTCCCAGGCCGATTGTCGGTAAGGGTTTTTGGCTTCAAACACGAACACGATCAGATCGCTGGCGGGAATGAACTGCTCGGTAATCTCCTGGTGGTGCTCCACGATGGTGTTGGTGCCAGGGGTATCGACAATGGCGATCTCGCGCAGAATGTCGACGGGGAGGAAGATCTTCTTGAGGTAGGGATTGACCATAATCTCCCGGCGCTCCTCGCCGTAGATGATCTGCTGGATGGTGTCCGTCATGGGCTGGGGGGCCGCCTTGGCGATCTCCTCGCCGGTAGCGAGTAGGGCATTGACGAAACTGGACTTTCCAGCTTTCACCTCCCCGACAATCACGAACATGAAAGGCTCGAAGATGCGGTTGCGCAGGTCGCTGACGGTCTGGGCCATCTCCTCGTGGCCGATGCGGATGGTTAGCTCGTGTAGCCGCTTGATGATTTCCTCGAGACGGGCGCGATCGGCCTGGAGACCGGCATCGATTAAATTGGTCATAATTACGTAGGTGAAGCAGCAACGAAAAGGTTCGGAGCGTATATTCAATACAGTTACCATTGCCATAACTCCACATCATGCGGTCCTGTGCACGTCTACTTCTGCTGATCTTACTGGGGACGGTCCCTCACCTGTCCCTTTCGGCCCAGGATGAGGTCCCCGCGACCCCGCCACAGCCCGGTAAGCAATTCTACGTCTTCGTCTCTCCCCTGAAGACCATCGACCGGGTGAATCCCGGCGCACTCTATGGCGTGGGGATCAAGTGGCCCACCGGATACGCCGTGGAGGTCGGGCACCTGTACCTCTTCGAAAATATTCCCTGGGCAGAACGGGTGAAGGATAACCGGGGTCACCGGGTACATCTGGGTCTCCGGAGGTACTTTAAACCGGAAGAACCGGCGAATGTACCGGCCCCTTACCTGCAACTGCGGACGGATTACCTCCGCCGGTCACACCGCTCCGTGGCGTCCTTCGAGTCTTTACCCGACACGAGCGAACTGTTTGGCCCGATTTACCGCGACAGCATTGGGGTCAACACCACCATACTTACGGTCAACGGCATGGTTGGCATGGAGTTCCCGGTGGGCCCATTCATCGTAGACGCCTCGATTGGTTTGGGGTGGCGCTGGCGCCGCGTGCGCCATACCGACCGCATCCGGAATGAGGATGCGTATGCGTCATTTGTCAATGTAGAAGAGTGGTTTACCCGCAACGGCCCGGGTACGGAAACCACCTTCAATATCCCCCTCGATCTCCGCCTGATCTACCGCTTTTGAGCCAGCAAGGGGAGCGCCGGCCCCAGACAAAACAATCCATCTAGTACCGATAAGCCTTCCAGGTAGCCGTGCCGCTCCTCGAACACCTGACGGTAGGCGGGGTGGGATCCGGTGGCTTGGTTAACCCCTGCGGCCGCGCCGCTAAATTCTTTTGTTGGGTAGATAGAAAAGGGAGATTGCAGGAGTTCAAGGAGCCGGCCAGTAAGCGCGAAGTTGTAGTCCCATAAGCTATCCTGCTCCTGCTTGAGGAGGTCCAGCAGGGGGGGGCCATAGTGCTCGAAGTAGGGCGCCCGTCCGTAGGCCGAGCGGATGGCTTGGGCGTGCCGCCGTGGCCAGTCTTCCCGGTAGCTGATGCGTACCTGGGTGATGGGGAGCTGCTGGTGTTTGCCCTTTTTCAGGGGTATAGACAGCAGGAGGGGACCGTTAGCCGCAGCGATTCGGCAGCGGTTGCGCCAGCCGCCTTTTTGGTACGTTTCGTGGGTTTCCCAGTGCCAGCCACCCTGACGGGTGGCCGCTAGGAACCAGCGTAGGGGGGGGAAGTAGGCGGTGGTCGTAACTAACAAGATGTAGGCGTTAAGAGACCCATTAATGCGCCAAACATATGCTAAAAGCCCCCGTTACCCCCTACGAAATCGCATAAGAAAACTAAGATTCTGACCATGTCCACCACCGATAAACTCACCGACCGTTACCGTAAGCAGGATCCGCTAACCCAGTACCCCCAGCCGCCCTTCCCCCGCCAGCCGCAGAACCGCCCCGGTACCGTGCATAAAATGGAGCCTGAACCCGACCACGGGGAGGACAGCTACGTGGGGTTTGGCCGCCTGAAGGACCGCAAGGCCCTCATCACCGGGGGTGATTCCGGCATCGGACGCGCCGCCGCCATCGCCTACGCCCGGGAGGGGGCGGACGTAGCCATTAACTACCTCCCTACGGAGGAGGCCAACGCCCAGGAAGTCATCAAGCTCATCGAAGCCGAGGGGCGTACCGGCGTCGCGATTCCCGGGGATATTTCCGACGAGGGTTTTTGCAAAGAGTTGGTGTCCACTGCCGTCAACAAGTTGGGAGGCATCGATATCCTGGTCAACAATGCCGGCCGACAGACCGCCCAGAAGCGCATCAGCGAACTGACCACGGAGCAGTTTACCAATACCTTTAAGGTCAACGTGTTCGCGCCCTTCTGGATCACTAAGGCTGCCCTGGAGCACATGGAAGCCGGTGCCTCGATCATCAACACCGCCTCGGTGCAGTCCTTTGATCCTTCGGCCAACCTACTCGACTACGCCCAGACCAAGGCGTGTAACGTTGCCTTCACCAAGGCGTTGGCCGCTCAGCTGGCCCAGAAAGGCATTCGGGTGAACGCCGTGGCCCCCGGCCCCTTCTGGACGCCGCTGCAATCTTCCGGCGGCCAGCCCCAGGACAGTATTGAGAAATTCGGGAGCACCACCCTACTGAAGCGCCCGGGACAACCCGTCGAGTTGGCTGCGGTCTATGTACTCCTCGCTTCCCAGGAAGCCAGCTACATGACCGGTGAGGTGATCGGGGCGACGGGTGGCGAGATGCCCTACTAAACTTGGTTCCGGGACTTTCTGACCGGGAGGCCTATCGGTCGGTAAGTCCCCGAGCTTGTTTACCTTCCCCGCATGACGTTGAAATTTCTCCTGCCACTATTGTTTGCTACCGGATTCGTTGGCGCCCAGGTCGAACCGCGTGCCTTTGTGCTCACCAACAGCAAGGGCAAAGAGGTATCCTTCAGTAAAATGATGAGGGAGCTTACGGAAGCCGACGTCATTCTGTTTGGAGAATACCACGATAATCCGATCGCCCACTGGATCCAACTAGAGGTGGCCAAGCGCCTCCGCAGCTATGATCTCGGCTTGGAGATGTTCGAGACCGACGAGCAGCAGCCCCTTAATCAGTTCATGGCCGACAGCCTCACCGTGGCCCAACTCGACAGCCTGATTGGTGGCGCGTGGCCCAACTTCAATACCGACTACCTGCCCCTTCTCCAGCAAGCGCGCAGGACCGATGCCCGGGTAATCGCCACCAACACCCCCCGTCGACACGCCCGCATGGTCTTTCAGCGGGGTTTCGTGGTACTACAGTCCCTGGATGCTAAGGAGCAGGCTTACCTTCCCCCCCTCCCCCCTCCCTACGACGCGGACCTAAAGAGCTATAAGGCCATGGTGATGGACGGGATGGGCGCGGGACACGGCGGCGAAAATTTTCCCAAGGCCCAAGCCATCAAAGACGCGACCATGGCTTGGTTCATTGCCAAAAACGTGCGCTCCGGCCGGCCGTTCCTCCACCTCAACGGCAGCTACCACAGCGATGACTACGAGGGCATTGCCTGGTACCTCCGGCAGTACAAGCCCCAACTCCAGGTCCTGACCATCACCACTCTGGAGCAACCCACCATTAACCGGCTGGAACCACAGTTTGTGGGCAAGGCGGATTTTATGTTGTTGGTGCCGGATAATATGATTAAAACGTATTGATTGTTAGATTAGTAAATTGCGGGCGGGACTGATCCACTGACTGCGGAATGCCACATGAGCGTGGTATTAAATGGCCGCTACTTGATTGCTACGGAGCGGTCCGCCATTCCGATAACCCGGCCCAAAATCGCGCAGCGACGCGTATGGCCCCTCCATCACCCCCAGATGGAATCGTACACCAGCAGCAGCGCAATTAGGCCCGAGAACACGGAAGCGAAGAGGACCCCGGCAGCCGCTACATCCTTAGCCTTCCCCGCCAGTACGTGGTACTCTGGGCTCACCAAATCCACCACGTATTCCACGGCCGTATTAAGCGCTTCCGCGGACAGCACGAGGCCGGCGCACAGCAGTACAATTACCCATTTCCACAGGGGGAAATCAAGCGACAAACTTAGGCCGATCATGGCCACCAAGGCCGCCACGTGAATGCGGGAGGGCGCCTGGTTGGCCAGCAGATCGTAGGCCCCCTTAAAGGCGTAGCCAAAGGCGGCAAAGCGGTTGCGGGAATAAGCGATCAATCTCTTCATACCCAAGCATCAAGCGAAACGCCGGGGGACATGTTCGTCCGCTAGAGCCAGCCGACGCCCCCCCGCAGGGCCAGGAAAGCCGCCAGAGCCACGAAGGGGGCCAGCCAGCCCGTGATCAGGTAGGTGTAGTAGGTATGGGACACGCGGCTGGGCTGTACCAGCTCGACGAGGTGGCTTAGCGCCCAGATAGCCAGGCAAATGGCACCGAGGATGACCGCCAGCAGGGTGCCGGTATATTCATCCAGCAGCATGACTAGCGAGTAGAAGATCAGCTGACCGATCAGGAGCAGGGCGAAGTTCACGGCTACTGCGCCTGGGTAATCTTGGGACGGGTATCGATACGCTCCAGTACGTGCTGGCCGACCAATTCCCCCTGCCGTATGCCGTAATCGATCGCCGGGCGGTAATGGATGCCCCCGTACAGGCGACTGATGGCGGCTTCCTCACTAGCCGCGAGAAAGCTCGTGTATTTGCGGGTGGGTAGATCATATTCCTCCTCGCTGTCGTCCGCAAAAGCGAAGTTTTCGCCGTACAGGTCCGTCAGTACGATGGCGCAAGCACGACTGACGACTGAATGACCGCTCGTGTGTTCGGGAAAGGGCGGCGTCTGCAGGAGGGGGCGCCATTCCTGGTCGATGTGGCGATTGATAAACGTCTCCGGACGCACCAATTTGCTGCGGTATTTCTCTTCCCAACAGCTGATGAAGGCATCGTACATGGCCATACTCACCAGCGCGTAGGTTTCGACCGTCTTGGCAAAGTCAGCCTTGGCCTCCCGGCTGGAAATGGCGGCGATGTTAACCCAGTGACCTCCGGGGGTAATCTTTTTCGTGGCAAACATCAGGTGGCCCACGGTATGGCTGACGTAGGGGTTGCAATCCCAAAACTGGGCGATGGCCTGCCGCTGGGCCGACTCCCGCTCGTCTACCCCGGTAAACACGGTATAGACCTCCAGGGCCTCCTTCATCCACTGGCTGCTGGGGTCCAGGCTAAAAGCAGTGGGAGGAAGGGGCCGGAACTGACTGGCGCTGTCGAGGGTAAAGGATCGAATCTTCATCCAGCTGGGCTCGATGCCGTCCATGTAGTCGGGGGGCGTGGGCTGCCACTTCGTCTCATCGTCGGTGATGGAATACTTAGGGAAGGTGCGCGTCTGCTTGTACATATCGCCCCCGTACCAGGCAATGATGTGGTCAGCTACCTGTTCCCCGTAGGCCACGGATGCGTCAAATACTTCTTCCGGCATACCGATCTCCCGAATTTCCGCAAAGAGTTGGTCCCGGTACGCATCCATCTTTGGCTCGCTGAAGATCAGGCTTCTACCTACTTTGAGCTGCGCGGCTACTGCAGCCAGGGGAAAGGCAATTTCCGTGTTGGCGGGTGGCGCGGGTGTAGGGTCTAGATGCGGGATCTGTCCGGATAAACTCCGCAACTGGGGGTCCCCCGCAGCCAGCGCTTCGTAGCCGGCAATGCTGGAATACGAGTAAATTCGACTTGCTACCGGCGGCGAGAAGATGTCGTGTACGATCACGTCCGTGAGCTGCTTCACGGAACGGTGAAAAAACTCGGGTTTTGCGACCTCCTCCTGGTAGTCTGGATTGATATCCTTCCCACAAGTGAACAGGAGTGTCAGCAAAACGGAGTAAGCAGCAAATCGACGGATACGCATCATAATTCGGGGTGCTGATGAAACAAAAAGGCTGAGGCAGCGCGTCATCGGAGGAACGCTCCAAGGTACAACGCAGAACAGAGTTACTAAGCTGAACCCCGACAATACGCCAGATTTGGGATAAGCCCCTTATCGGTTCCCGCAAAAGCCCGGACGGACCCGTACGACAAATTCCATCATCAGCTCCTCGTACGCCCGCGGGCGCCAGACCACGTTATGGGCGTGCCAGGCTCCCCAATCAAGTGCGTGGTAGGTAAGTAGTTCAGGCCGTATGCGTTCCGCGATCCGGTCCGACTGAGCGGGGGCGGTCAGGGTATCGGAGAGGGAGTGGAGCAGCAGCACGGGA
Source organism: Lewinellaceae bacterium (assembly GCA_963710195.1). Classification (GTDB taxonomy): domain Bacteria; phylum Bacteroidota; class Bacteroidia; order Chitinophagales; family Saprospiraceae; genus Neolewinella. The sequence goes on along the minus strand of CAVPZF010000007.1, from coordinate 497,078 downwards.
GCGTCGATACGCTCCGCGGCCAGTAGCGGACTGGCGGTGTAAAAGTCAGTGCCGCTGCGCTGCGAAACCCACCAAAAAGTCCCGGGCGTGAGCAGCGCCAGGGCCGGGCCATAGTCCCGCACCCCGCGTTCCACCACGGCGGACTCCCAGTCAGCGAACGGGCTCTCGGCCACAATCCAGGCGGGGGTGACCGTACCCCTTCCCGCGGCCAGCAGTACCGTAGCGGCTCCCCAGCTTTCGCCAAGCCACCCAATCCGGTCATCGCTGAGGCCCGTTTCCCGAGCCAGGAATTTATGGGCGGCTAGCAGGTCGGCGGCTTCGTTGACCCCACCGGTCGCGTAGGCCTCCTCACTCTCCCCGAAACCGCGGTGATCATAGAGCAAAAGGTCACAGCCACAGCGGTCGAAATAGGGCGTGTATTTGAGCATACTCACTCGGTTGTCGTGGTAGCCGTGGCTGAAAATGACCGCGCAGGAGGGGTCTGGCTGGCGGAACAGCCAGCCGCGCAGCACGATACCGTCGGTAGGATTGGCGAACTCCACCTCCGCGGGGGGCGGAAGGGCGGCCTGCAGGCTGTCCAAATTGAGGTGCCAACGCTCCGCTCCCATGGTGCGCGACTCCTCGAGCGACCGTAGGGGGGTATCCAGGACGAGTCCGCTCATCACGTACGTGATGCCTAGGTACACCAGCAGAAAGAAAGCGGGGAAGGCGAGGAACTTTTTCATTGGTATCCAACAGACAAGCCACCAAATGTAAGTGCTTTATCTTCGCCACCGCTCACCCTTATGCCCCCACTCGAACGTACGTACCGCCTCCAGTCGCTGATCCAGTTTGTCCTGGCGGTACTCCTGCTGGTGGTCATCAACGTCCTGGCGAACGCGCGCTTCGGCAACACCCGGCTATACGGCGCCCTGGACCTTACCGAAGACCAGCGCTTCACGCTAACTGAAAGTACCCGCCGACAACTGGGCGATCTGGAGGAACCGGTTTATGTCCGCATTCTACTCGACGGGGACCTGCCGGCCAGCTACCAACGCCTCCGCACCTCGGTGGAAGAAACGCTGGAAGACTTCACGGCCTACACCGATCAATTAGAGTACGAATTTGTGGATCCCCTGACGGGCACACCGGACGACATTCGCCAGCGCCAGGAAGCCATGCTGCAGGACGGCATCCTGCCGCTGACCGACTACCAACAGACGGCAGGGGAACGCACGACGCGGGCGATCTACCCCTACGCCCTGGTGTACTACGCGGACCGTCAGCGCATCGTACCCCTGATTCAGACCACCCGCCCGGACGTACCCATCGAACAGCAACTCAATCAAGCCGGTAGCCTCCTCGAGTACAAGTTTACGCAGGCCATCGACGGGCTCACCGACAGCGACCGCCCCGTCGTCGGCTTCGCCCTCGGTAACGGGGAACTCAGCAACCTGCAGTCGGCTGACTTCGTCAGTGAGTTGCGCAAGAATTACGAGATCGGGCCGGTCTACCCCGATAGCTTCGCCACTCTGCCCCAGGAGATTGACCTGCTCATCGTGGCGAAGCCCACGGTACCGTTCACTGACTTCCAGGCCTTCAAGCTCGACCAGTACGTAATGAACGGCGGGAAGGTCATCTGGGCCATCGACGCCGTAGCCATGGATTTCGATAGCCTGCGGCAGACCGGCGAAGCCTATCCGGAAAGCCGGACCACGGGGCTGGACGAGCTCTTCTTTAAGTATGGGTTCCGGCTCGGGAACCAACTGGTTTTGGACCTTGTGAACACGCCTATTCCGATTGCCACCAGCCAGGGACAGGCTGGCCCCAAGGTCTCGCTCGTCCCGTTCCCCTACCACGTCCTGGCCCTTCCCGTAGGCGACAATCCCATCGTGCAAAATCTAGACGGCGTGGACACCCGCTACCCCACCCTCATTGAGCTAGTGGGCGGAAGCACGAAAGCGCGCGAGACGGTCCTGCTGGCTAGCAGTGATCACTCCCGCCGTCAGCGTCTCCCCTCGCCCATCGACCTGGACGCGCAGAAGTTCAGCGTCGATCTCGACCGTTTTAACGAAAAAAACCTTCCCATTGCCGTACTGCTGGAGGGGACCTTCGACAGTCCCTATGCCAACCGCCTGAGCCGGGAGAACGAGCAATTGCTGCGGCGAAATGGCGGGCAGTACCGATCCACGTCCGTACCTACTAACATGCTGGTCATCAGCGATGGCGACGTGCTGGCCAACAACGTCAATAGCCGCGGGGAGGTGGGCTTCCTGGGCCTGAACCCCTACTCCAAGATTCCCTACGCGAACAAGGACTTTATGCTCAATGCCGTAGAGTATATGCTCAATCCCGATGGCGTCATTACAAGCCGCAGCAAGCAGGTTAAGCTTCGCCTACTCGACCAGAATCAGGCGCTGGCCGAGGCGGGCTACTGGCGTTTGCTTAACCTTGCCCTCCCTCTCGGGGTACTGGCGATCTTCGGTTTCGTTTTCAACCTTATCCGCCGACGGCGGTACGCAAGCTAGCCGAGTATGCAACGCACCCTCATGCTGTTACTTACCGTCCTCCTTCTTGGGGGCTTGGCCTGGTACGCCACGACCCGCGGCGCACGCACCGATGCCGCGGCCGACCGGGACTTTGCTTATCCCCAGGTCGAAAACATCCACCGCATCTTCCTTGCCGACCGGCAGGGCAATCAAGCGACGCTGAAGCGCGGCGGGCCCTCGGGCTGGACCTTCGACGGCTACCCCGCCAACGAGAACGCCGTCAAAAACCTCCTGCAGGCCGTCGAACAGATCTCCGTACAGACGCTGCCCACCAGCAAGGCGATCCCCAACCTCGTCCGCAACCTGGCCGCGGGCGGCATACTCGTACAACTCTTTGACGCACAGGACCGCAAGCTCCGGGGCTACTACGTCGGGGGTGGTGCTAATGGGGAACTCGGCACGGTGGCCATTATGGAACACAGCGACAACCCGTACATCGTGCACCTGCCCATGTGGACCGGTAACTTGCGCCACCGCTTCAACCTACGGGGCGACGAGTGGCGCTCCAAGGTCCTCTTTCGGGCCGATCCCGATCGGGTGGAATCGCTGAGCATTGAGTACCCCCGCCAGCGCAGCGAAAGTTTCCGCCTGGAGCGGCAGTCGGGGGGAAGTTACCGGCTATCGGCCTACTACCCCGGCGGTCCCCCGCCCCGGGAGGTGCCCGGCGGGGTGGCCGAGGGCATACTGAGTCGCTACGAAACGTACTTCATCAGCCGGTACGAGAACGCGGATACCCCCTCCATCGACGCGGCCCGGGAAGTACTTCCCTTTGCCATCATCCGGCTGAAGGAGGAGGGCAAGAACGAGCAGCTCGTCAAGATCTTTGCGCGCTTCCGGCATCCTGACAGTCCGGACGAGGAGCTAATCGCCTACACCGCTTTCATCAATGACGACCGCGATTGGGCCCTGCTGGCCGTCGAGACTACCCAACCCCTGCTGGTGAGTTATGATTCGTTCTAGCTACCTCCTGCTGGTGCTGCTGTGTTGCGGGATCGCGGGTGCCGGGCAGTACACCGGCGCGCCGCCGCCCTGGGGCTTTTTCGGGCACCGACGGATCAACCGCCTGGCCGTCTTCACCCTACCGCCCGACATGATGCCCGCTTTTCGGGGGGGGATTGACTACCTGGCCGAGCACGCCGTGGACCCCGACAAACGCCGCTACGCCTCCCCCCACGAAGCCGTGCGGCACTACATTGACCTGGACCACTGGGGCAAACCGCCCTTCGCCACCCTACCGCGCACGTACATCGACGCCCTGGGGCAACACGCGACCATCAGCGTCGTCCCGGCCGCGGGCGACAGCCTCCATTTCCGCTACGATACAACAATTATGGACCGGGTGCTGCTGCGGTCGGCCTCCACTACGATTGACCTGGACCGACTGGCCTTCCGCCGCCTCTGGTACAATAGTCTGCTGCCGGCGCTCTACACCGAGTCCGGTGATGTTTCCCCTGATTCCCTGGCGGCTGCGGGCTTTACCACTGGTGGGCAAGCCGGTCGCGTGCAGGAAGGCTTTTCGGCTTACGGCATTCTCCCCTATCACCTACTGCGCTACCACCGGCGGCTGACGCTCGCCTTTGCGGCGGGTGAGACCGAACGTATTCTACAACTAGCCGCCGAGATGGGGCACTACGTCGGCGATGCCCACGTGCCCCTGCATACCACCGAGAACTACAACGGACAGTTAACCGGACAGACCGGCATTCACGCCTTTTGGGAAAGCCGCTTACCGGAGCTCTTCGCTGATGCGGAATATGACTACCTGGTGGGACCGGCGACCTACATTGAAGATCCGAAGACGTATTACTGGGACATGGTACTAGCTAGCCACGACCTGGTTGACAGCGTGCTGCTAACTGAGCGGCGCCTGCGCAGGGAGTTCCCCGCGGACCAGCAACTATGCTACGAGGAGCGGCTCGGCCGCGAAGTACGAACACAGTGTACTGCGTTTAGCCGGGCCTGGTCGGAAGCCATGAACGGCATGGTAGAAGATCGCTTCCGGGCGGCCATCCGCAGCGTCGGGTCCGTCTGGTACAGCTGCTGGGTGGATGCCGGCCAGCCGGATCTAAATGCCATTTTTGTACCGGACGCGGGGCCGGTTGAGGTAGAGGATGCGCCATCGGCTCCGGTCAGCGCCAGTCCTGCCCGGGTGCACGAATAAAGCTGCACGAACTTGCTGAGGTTTTGATGATAAGCCTCGAATCACCCATTCCGAAACTAGCAGCGGGCGGCCCCCGATCTTTCCTATATTTGCCGCCGATGACCGCCCAGACAACTACCCTTACCGCTCCCTGGACCCTGGCCGAACTGCAGCAACTGCACGACAGCCCCCTGATGGAGCTGCTTTTCCGTGCCGCCACGGTGCACCGCGCGCACCACGACCCCAACGAAGTACAGGTATCCAGCCTCGTCAGCATCAAGACCGGCGGCTGCCCCGAGGACTGCGGCTACTGCCCGCAGGCAGCCCGTTACCACACCGACATCGAGGAGAACGCCCTAATGAGCGTAGAACAAGTGAAAGCTGCGGCGGAACGCGCCAGGGGTCTCGGCAGCAGCCGCCTCTGCATGGGCGCCGCCTGGCGCAACGTGCGCGACGATCGGGAATTTGAGCAGGTGCTGGAGCTTGTCCGTACCGTTAACGGCCTGGACATGGAAGTCTGCGCCACCCTCGGTATGCTTACCCCCAACCAAGCCGAGCGCCTGGCCGCCGCCGGACTGTACGCCTATAATCATAACCTCGACAGCAGCGAAGAATACTACAAGGAAGTGATCTCCACCCGGGGCTACGGCGACCGCCTCGAGACCATTGGCAACGCCCGCAAGGCTGGCCTGACCGTCTGCTCCGGCGGCATTATCGGTATGGGTGAATCGGTCGACGACCGGCTGAAACTCCTTCTGACCCTGGCTTCCCTGGACCCCGTGCCGGAATCCGTCCCCATTAATGCCCTCGTGGCGGTGGAGGGTACGCCGCTAGAGGACCAGACGCCCGTTGATATCTTTGAGATGGTCCGCATGATCGCGGTGACCCGTACGGTCTTGCCGACCACCACTGTTCGGCTGAGTGCCGGACGCACGAACATGAGTCCAGAGGGGCAGGCGCTCTGCTTCTTCGCCGGGGCGGGCAGCATTTTTGCGGGCGACAAGCTCCTGACGACTCCCAACCCCGAAGCCTTTGCGGATATGGAGTTGTTCACCGCCCTAGGCCTGCGGCCCACGGCCGCCTATGCGAAGGGAGCGCGTCCCGTACCGACCGCCGACCCCGGCCCGCCGTCCGAAAACCACCGCATCAAGTGGAGTCGCCCCGGCCATTCCATCGCCCGCAACGAAGCCAAACGTTCTTAACCCCACCCTACAAGTTTAATCCTATGAGCCGCACAATGGTCGCCGGAAACTGGAAAATGAATACCACCCCCACTCAGGGAACCGCCCTGGTTAAGGAGGTGATGCAGCGCGTCGGAATGCCCACCACTAAAGTGGTTTTTGGGGTGCCCGCCATTCAACTGATGGCAATTCAGGCATTAGTGAAGGGACACCGCGACTACGCCGTAGCCGCCCAGAATATGCACCAAAAAGCTAGTGGTGCCTTTACGGGTGAGCTGAGTGCGGAGATGCTGGTCGACGCCGGCATTGAGTACGTAATACTGGGCCATAGCGAACGCCGGGAATACTGCGGGGAGGACGACCAATTGATTAACTTGAAGATCATCCGCGCCCTCGAGACAGGTCTGAAGCCGATCTACTGCTGCGGCGAAAAGCTCAACATTCGCGAGGCCAACAACCAGGAGGTTGTGGTAGGCAAGCAGATCGAAGAAGCGTTCTCCAGCCTTTCCCCCGAGCAAGTGAGCCAGATCGTCATCGCCTACGAGCCCGTCTGGGCCATCGGCACCGGCGTGACCGCGTCCAATGAGCAAGCCGAGCAGATGCACGACTACATCCGCCGCATGATCGCCAACCAGTTCGGCAGCGAGGTAGCGGCCAACATCACCATCCTCTACGGGGGCTCGGTGAAACCCAACAACGCCGCCGAGCTTTTCGCTGAGCCGGACGTGGATGGCGGCCTCGTCGGCGGCGCGAGCCTCGACGCGGAGGGCTTCACGGCCATTATCGGGGCGATGGGTCGCTAGTCCCCGCTAGCCCTCAATGTGAAAGGATAGCGTGAAGGTGCGACTCGTTACCTTTTCCAGCACCCGGCTTTCGGGCAGGGTGGGATTGAAAAGCAGCCCGTTGCCGATGCCGTGGCTGATCTTGAACTCCGGAGAAAGAATAAAGTAAGGGAAGAAGATCTGGATGCCTGCCCCGTACTCGATGGAGTAGTCGTGGGGACTAATGCGCACCAGTTCCTCCGCCTGGCGGCTGCGGGCTTCGCTGGCTACGTCGAAACTGTACTTCATGCCGGCGATCAGGAAAAGCCGCTTGTCGCGGTAGGGAGCCGATTTGTAGCGGAAGTAAAAGGGCATTTCTACGAACACGGACTGCACCTTTTCCTGCGACTCCTCCCGCCGCACGGTGCTCTGGGTATAGTTGAGATTGCGTTCGGCAAAGCTAAAACCCGGGGTAAAGCGAAAGTCGAAGTACTTGCCCAATTTGAGATTACCGATCAGGTTGAGGTTGAAGCCCGGTCCGGCCAGGCTCTCGACCCCCACGATACTGTCGGTGTAAATAAAATCTTTGCTGCGGTAGGGCGTGTACCGGCTGGAATTAAACCCCAGCGTGATGCCGAAATAATAGGCTTTGGACTGAAAATCAAAAAAGTTGTCGTTGCGGCCGCCCACGTACTGGGCGTGGACGCCGGTGCTGAGTAACAGGAACAAAAGGGTGAATCCTACTTGGAAGCCGTGTAGATGGAAGCGATTCCGAAGGTTAGTGCTTGGCATTCAGTGTTGTTATAGCCGACCCGCTGGAGGATCGCGAGGAGGTCACTCCCGCTCGGAAAGGCCTGTACACTCTCGAAGAGGTAGGCGTACGCGCGGGGGTCTTTGCTTTGTAAACGGCCGATCAGCGGCATAATTTTACCAAAGTAGAGATTAAAGGCCCAGCGGATGGGCGCGTACTTTATGCGACTGAATTCCAGGATCACCAGTCGGCCGCCGGGGCGCAACACGCGGCGCATTTCACGGAGGCCGCGCTCGAGGTTCTCGTAGTTCCGCACGCCGAAGGCCACCGTTACCGCGTCAAATTGGTCATCAGCATACGGCAGGGCCTCACTGTCCCCCTGCTCAAGCGTGATGCGCTGCTCGAGTCCTGCCTTTTTAACTTTACTGCGGCCGTAGGCAAGCATCCCCGCGCTGAGGTCCACCCCAGTGACGTGCTCGGCCCCCATGCGCTTAACCGTCTGGATGGCCACGTCAGCCGTCCCGGTGGCCACGTCGAGGATCCGACGGTGCACGGCGGGGTCGAGCTTGGCGATCATTTTCTTGCGCCACAGGGTGTCTACGCCCAGGGAGGTGCCGCGGTTAAGCAGGTCGTAAGTGGGGGCGATAGCGTCAAACATCTTGCCTACCTCCCGCTTCTTTGCCCCCGCTTTTCCGTAGGGTTGTACCGTATCGTGGTCGTGCATCATGCCTCAACAAACTGCTGGTGGGGGGTTTGGTTTCGCGACGCACGCAAAGTGCGGCGGAAAATCGCCGCCGGTTCGCTCCGCTCCCGGTCATTAAGCTCCGGAACGCGGGAAACCCCCAAACCCGCAACGCGCGGCTACGTTAGGCCTGAGAACCCCAAAAGTATCTTCCTTGCACATTCTCGTAATAAACGCCGGCTCTTCTTCCGTCAAGGCCGCCGTGGTCGACCCCGCTACCGGCGCGCGCGGGCTGGAAATGACCGCCGACCGGCTACTCGATGCGCCCTCCATCACCTTCTCCGACGGCAGTAGCCTCGAGCTGCAAAGCCGCGGTCCGGACCGCGCCATCGGGATATGCCTGGAAGCGCTGCGCGACAAATTGCGCGACACGGAGCTCGTTGGCGTGGCGCATCGGGTGGTGCACGGGGGTCCGGAATTTGACCGGGCAGTACGCATCGACGAAGCAGCCCTGGAGAAGATCAACCAATGGAGTAAACTGGCGCCCCTCCATAACCCCATAAACCTGCGTGGCATCCGCGCGGCCCAGCAGCTCTTTCCCGAGATCGACCACTTTGCCGTTTTCGATACGGCCTTTCACCGCAACATGCCCCAGCGCGCGCAGACCTACGCCCTGCCCAAGGGGCTGATGGAGACGCACGGTATCCGCCGCTACGGCTTCCACGGCACCAGCCATAAATACGTGGCCGCTAAGGCTGCCACCTTCCTCGGCGCCGAGCCCCGCGATTTGCGCATCATCAGCTGCCACCTCGGCAACGGCTGCTCGGTCGCGGCCATCGAGTTCGGGCGCTCCGTGGAAACCAGCATGGGCATGACGCCGCTGGAAGGCTTGGTGATGGGCACCCGCTCGGGGGACATCGATCCGGGCATCCCCCATTACCTCCACGAGCAAGCGGGCATGAGTATGAGCGCCATCGACGAAATGCTTAACCGACACTCCGGCCTGGCCGGCTTATCCGGAGCGGGTAACGACCTACGAGTAATCTTGCAAAAATCTACCGAGGGCGACGCCGACTGCCAGTTGGCCGTGCAGGTGTTCTCCCACCGCATTCGCAAGTACATCGGGGCGTACGCGGCCGTCATGGGCGGCGTCGATGCCATCATTTTCACCGGAGGTATTGGGGAGAACAGCCCCGTGATCCGCCATCGCGCCAGCCAGCGCCTGGATTATCTGGGGGCCATCATCAACGAGGACAAGAACGCGACCTCCACCCTATCGGACTCGCATCCGGTGGTCGACTTCAGCATGCAGCACAGTCGGGTCAAACTGCTCGCGGTACGTACCGACGAGCAGCTGGCCATTGCCCGCGAGGTGGGAAAACTAATTGAGAAGGCAGACACGGTGAACGGCCTGCCCACCATCCCGGTGGCCGTCTCCGCCCGCCACGTGCACCTCCGGCAGGAAACCGTGAACCAGCTCTTCGGGGAAGGCCACGAGTTGCGAGTGAAGAAATGGCTCAGCCAACCCGGGCAGTTTGCCGCGGAAGAAACCGTCACCGTCGTGGGCCCACGCAATCGCATCGAACGGGTGCGGGTTTTAGGTCCGGTAAGGAGCGTCGACCAGCTGGAGATCAGCCGCACCGACGAGTTTTTCCTAGGTATCGATGCCCCGGTGCGCGAGTCGGGCAAGGTAGCCCATACCCCCGGGTGTCGTCTTATCGGCCCCGCCGGGACCCACGACATGCCCGAGGGGGTAATCTGTGCCTGGCGACACGTCCACATGACGCCCCAGGACGCCACGACCTTTGGGGTGCAGGATCGGGACATTGTGGAGGTGGCCGTAGGCAGCGGGGAGCGCTCCCTGATCTTCGGCAACGTATTGATTCGCGTCTCCCCCGATTACCGCCTGGAGATGCACCTGGATACGGACGAAGGCAATGCCGCCGAGATCGACCCAGGAGAGGAAGGCGTACTTCATCACACCCTGGATGAGGGCACTCTGCGGAAGCGGCAGGTGAGCCTGGCGGACACGCCCTGAGAACTCCCGTACAGGGGTCGGCGCGGGCGCGGGTGCAGCGTTTATATCAAGCTCCATCGAGCCTTCCGGAGTGGCCAAATTAACCTCAATGGCGGTAGGAATTCAGGCACGATTTTTGTACCTTCGCGGGTAGGTGAAAGCAGGGGTTACGGGTGTTTTATTGCACCTGCGTACCCGCCCCTAAGCCCGGGCACCTTTCCCGCTAAAACAACCACTTAAATGCCAAATCAAAGAATCATTCCGGTCAACATTGAGGACCAGATGAAGTCGGCCTACATCGACTATTCGATGTCGGTCATCGTAAGCCGTGCCCTGCCCGACGTACGTGACGGACTCAAACCGGTACACCGCCGGGTGCTCTTCGGAATGTCAGAACTCGGCCTGAGTTTCCGCAGCTCCCACAAAAAGTCGGCCCGTATCGTCGGAGAGGTACTTGGTAAGTACCACCCCCACGGCGACTCCTCCGTGTACGACACGATGGTGCGGATGGCTCAGGATTGGTCGCTGCGCTACCCCCTCGTCGACGGACAAGGGAACTTTGGCTCCATGGATGGCGACAGCCCGGCCGCCATGCGCTACACCGAGGCCCGGTTGCAGCGCATCAGCGACAGCATCCTCGGTGATCTGGATAAGGACACCGTCGACTACCAGCTAAACTTCGACGATACCCTCAAGGAGCCGACTGTGATGCCTACCCGCATCCCGAACTTACTGGTCAACGGCGCCTCCGGTATTGCCGTCGGTATGGCAACAAATATGCTGCCCCATAACCTCAACGAGGTGGTCGACGGGGTAATCGCCATGGTTGATAATCCGGAGATTACGGTCGAAGAGCTCATGCAGTTCGTGAAGGCCCCCGACTTTCCCACCGGGGGCATTATCTTCGGTATGGACGGTGTACGGGAAGCCTTCCGCACCGGCCGGGGACGGGTGGTAGTGCGGGGTCGTGCCGACATCAAGACCGACAGCAATGACCGGGAGACGATCATCATCAGTGAGATCCCCTACCAGGTCAATAAGGCCACCCTCGTGGCCAAGATCGCTGAGCTGGTCAACGAAGGCAAGATTACCGGCGTGAGCGCCGTACGCGACGAATCCGACCGCGACGGCCTGCGCGTCGTTATCGAGGTCAAACGCGACGCGATGGCCTCCATTGTCCTCAGCTACCTGTACAAGTACACGCCGCTGCAGTCTAGCTACGGGGTCAACAACGTAGCCCTGGTGGGCGGCCGTCCGATGACGCTCAACCTGAAGGATCTGATCGAGGAGTTCGTGGCCTTCCGCTTAGAAGTTATCCAGCGGCGCACGGTTTTCGAACTCAATAAGGCCCTGGCCCGCGCCCACATTATTATCGGCTTGCTGATCTCTCTGGACTACCTGGACCAGGTGATCGCGCTGATACGTGCCAGTTCAAATCCTGAGGAAGCTAAAGAGGGGCTGATGGCGGGGGCCTTTATAGAGAATACCGCCGCCTTCTGGGAAAAATTTGGTGACTTGGTGCGGGAAGTACAGACCGAAGAGCTCACGGTAGCGGAGGGCAACGTCATGAGCGAGGAGCAGGCCAAGGCGATCCTGGACATGCGGCTGCAAAAACTGACCGGTCTGGAAATCGATAAGATCCGGGATGAGTACGCTGAGATTCGGGCGTTGATCGATCGCCTGCGGGCCATCCTCGAAAGCGAGGAACTACAGCGGGACATTATTAAGGAGGAGATGCACGACGTGCGTGCCCGCTTCGGTGATGAGCGCCGTTCCGAGATCAGCCTGGATACGGCCGACATCTCCATCACGGACATGATTGCCGACGACGACGTGGTCGTAACCATTTCCCACCTCGGCTACATTAAACGCACGCCCGTAGCGGAGTACCGCGCCCAGAGCCGCGGCGGTCGGGGCAGCCGGGGATCAAAAACCCGGGACGCCGACTTCATCGAGCACATCTTTATTGCCAGCAACCACAACTACCTGTTACTCTTCACCGAGCAGGGCCGTTGTTACTGGCTGCGGATTTACGAGATTCCGGAGGCCAGCAAGCAGAGCAGCGGACGCGTCATCCAAAACATTTTGGCCATGCCCAAGGAGGACAACGTTAAGGCTTACATCAATATCGCGGACCTGACGGACGAGGCCTTCCTTTCCAATCATTCGGTCATCTTTGCCACCCGCAAGGGGCAAGTGAAGAAGACGAGCTTGGAGGAGTACAGCCGTCCCCGCACCAACGGCGTCAATGCCATCACCATCAACGAGGGCGACGAACTGTTAGAGGCTAGACTTACCAACGGCAGCAGCCACGTTTTCCTGGCGACCCGCAAGGGGCAGGCGATTCATTTCGAAGAAGAGAAAGTGCGGAACATGGGCCGCAACGCCGCCGGAGTACGGGGCATCACCCTCAACGGCAAGGGGGATGAGGTCGTGGGGATGGTGACCCTGGACCACGAGACCGATACCGACAAATCGATCCTCGTCGTGAGTGAAAAGGGCATGGGCAAGCGGTCCGAATGGTCGGAGTACCGCATTACTAACCGCGGAGGTAAGGGCGTCTCTACGATGAAGATTTCCAAGAAGACCGGAGAGTTAGTTACCATTAAGGCGGTATCCGACGACGATGACCTGATGATCACCAACCGTTCCGGTATATTAATCCGTACCTCAATGGATGCGCTGCGGGTAATGGGACGGTCTACGCAAGGTGTACGCCTCATCAAAATCGACGGCGACGACTCGATTGCGGACGTCGCGGTGGTCAGCATTGACGAGGACGACATTATTGCTGAGGAAGAATAGGGGATACTTACTTTCTTTGCGTGGAGCCGGCGGCGTTGTAAGAGGCCGCCGGCTTTCCGGGTAGGCGCTAGGGATGAACACCACCTGCCGAGGGCTGTTTCCAAATTTTAGGAAGGCGTTAACGATAAGCTGGAGGCGGATTAACGTTTCCATGTTATCCTTAGGCGCGTTTACACGTCTTAGAGACACACATACAATTTGAAACCAACAACAATTACCATGCGTAACATTATGCTTAGCGCCCTGGTCGCGCTCTTTGCCTTCTCCGCAGCAACCGCCCAGAGCGGTGCGGACAAATTCAAGGAGGCTTCCAAAGCCTACGACAATTACACCACCAGCCGGGATGCAGTGAAACTGCAAGAAGCCGTCGACGCGATTCAGATCGCGATGGAGGATCCCTCGGTACAGGCAGACTACAAGTCTTACCTCGAAGCAGGTGACATTTACGCCGGGGCCATCAACCAGTACGTGCAGGACCGTACCCTAGCCAACAACGAAGCGATCGACCCCATTGTGGCCCGCGCCGCCTCCCAGGCCGCCGAGTACTACATGAAGGCGTACAACATGTCCGAGAAAAAAGGTGGCAAGCGCGATGCCCTAAAAGCACTCGAAACCCTGCAGGGTAACATTTCCAACGAGGGTATTTACGCCATCCAGGATAAAAATTACGCCGACAGCTACCAGGCCTTTAATACCAGCGTAGCTGTCCACCAGTTCCTTTCCGATAACGGGGGGAGCAGCGCTTTCGCCGAAGACGAAACCAAACTGAACGATGAGCGGTACTACGCCGCCCTTTCCGCCGTCCTGAATGAAGACTTCGCGGGTGCCGAGCCCCTGTTCCTTGCTCTCTACGATGCGGAATACAATGATGTCGGCCTCTACGACGGGCTGTATAAGGTTTACAGCGGCAAGGATGATATGGATAAAGCCGGCAAGTACCTAAATGAGGGTCGCGCCAAGTTTCCCGAGGAGACTCAGCTGCTCTTCACCGAGATCAACTACTACCTGGCCCAAGGCCGCCTGGATGAATTGACGGGCAAACTGGAGGAAGCCATTGCTGCCGAACCCGAGAATGTTAGTCTCTACTCCACGCTCGGATCAGTCTACGATCAGCTCTACCAGACTACCCGCGAAAGTGATGCGGAAAAAGCCGCAGGCTACTTTGAGAAAGCCATTGAAAATTACGAAGCCGGTCTGAAGATCGACGACAGCAACGCCTCGCTCATCTACAGCATTGGGGCCCTGTACTTCAACCGCGCTGCCAAGATGACGGAGCAACTCGTAGAACTAGGCAACGACTTCAGCAAGGAAGGACAGAAAAAGTACGAAGCCCTCGAAAACGATATCAACGGTCAATTCGATATCGCGTATCCTTACTTCCAGAAGGCGGAAAAGACCGATCCGAACAACATGAACACCCTGATCGCCCTCAAGGAGATTTTTGCCCGCCGCGACAACTTCGAAGCATCCGAAGAGATGAAGACCCGCATTGAAAAGGTCCAGGCCGGAGAGCAGAACGCCAAGTCTTACTTTGCCGAGCAAGGCATGTAATTCACCTCTTCTGCACAAAAAGAAGCCCCGCCTTGCAAACAGCAAGGCGGGGCTTTTTTTTTGTTAGTAGCCGCATCAATTAACCGAAGAGAACCAGCTGACCGGTATCCGCGGCGTGGCGCCCGGTTTTCGTCGCCTGGTGAGTAACCTGGCGACGGATAGCACTCGGATCGAAGCCGAGTTGCCGGAAGTCTTTGTCGGCGCACAGCAGAAAGTACTGCGCCCGCTTCCAGACCACGCCGATCTTCTGCAGGTGGTCGCGGCGCAGGGGGCGGAACCGGCGGGAGGTAACGATTTTCCTGGCGGACTTAACCCCCACTCCGGGGATGCGGAGGATCATTTCGTAGGACGCTTTATTGACATCCACGGGGAACATCTCCGGGTGGCGGAGCGCGTAGGCCAACTTGGGATCGAGATCCGGATCGAGGTTAGGCTGGCTGTCATCGACGATCTCATCGGCTCGGAAGCCGTAGAAGCGCATGAGCCAGTCCGCCTGGTACAGCCGGTTCTCCCGGCGCAGGGGCGGTGCGGAGAGCGTGGGCAGTCGACTGTCGTCGCTGATGGGCACGTATCCGCTGTAGTAGACCCGTTTTAGGTTTTGCTGCGCGTAGAGCGAGGCGGAGAGGGTGAGAATATCCTTGTCGCTTTCGGGGCTGGCGCCGATGACCATTTGGGTGGACTGACCGGCGGGCGCAAAGTTGGGCGCCTTAACGAGCGCTTTCTTTTCTTCCTTATACCCCGTAATGGACTCACTCAGGAAATTCATGGGTTTGTATACGTCAGCGTAGTTCTTTTCCGGAGCTACCTTCTTCAGGCTGACCTCGCTGGGCATTTCCAGGTTCACGCTTAGGCGATCAGCGTAGAGCCCGGCTTCGTGAATGAGCTCGTCGCTGGCCCCTGGAATGGCTTTGAGGTGGATGTAGCCGTTGAATTTGTGGAGGGTCCGTAAATTCTTCGCGATGCGGACCAGCCGCTCCATCGTGTAATCCGCGCTCTTGAATATGCCCGAGGACAGAAAAAGCCCTTCGATGTAGTTCCGGCGGTAGAAGTTGAGGGTAAGATCAACGACCTCGTCCACGGTGAAAGCTGCCCGCTTGACGTCGTTGCTGCGTCGGCTGACGCAGTAGGCGCAGTCGAAAATGCAGTGATTGGTCAGCAAGATTTTGAGCAGGGATACGCAGCGGCCGTCCTGAGTGTAAGTATGACAGATACCCATGCCGGTGGCGTTGCCGAGGCCGTCCGCCGTATTTTCACGTTTGCTGCCGCTACTGCTGCACGAAACATCGTACTTAGCAGCATCCGCAAGAATCGTAAGTTTTTCCGCGGTGCGCTCATTCATGGTAGCCTGTGTTTAGGGGCAAATAACCCCGCTAATCGGAGCTCCTCAAAGTACAACAAATAGTGCTTGTCCAACGGTTTTTAGGCCGGTTTTGTTGCAGGAATGGGTACGTACTGACGGCCGCCGTACTATTCCTGCTGGGCTGGTGGCTGAGCTGCCTACCCGCTCCCCTATTTGCACCACCTTATGCCACGGAATTGTTGGCCCGCGACGGCAGCTTACTGAGCGCGGCCATTGCCCCGGACGGGCAGTGGAGGATGCCACCGGCCGATACCATCAGCCCGAAGTTGGGTGTCTGTGTGGTCGCTTTTGAGGACAAACGCTTCTATGCACACGCCGGTGTAGATCCCCGAGCGTTGATACGCGCGGTACGGGCCAACTTTCGGGCCGGACGCGTGGTCAGCGGAGGCAGCACCCTGAGCATGCAGGTGGCCCGCATGGCGAGAGGGAATCGGGGACGCAACCTTATACAAAAGTTCCTGGAGGCTGCCGTGGCGCTGCGACTGGAGTGGTCCTTTTCAAAAGAGGAGATCCTGAAACTGTGGATGGACAACGCCCCCTTCGGCGGAAACGCGGTGGGTATCGTGGCTGCTTGCCGACGCTACTACGGGCGCGATCCTGCTGACCTGAGCTGGGCGGAGGCCGCAACCCTGGCGGTACTGCCGAACAGCCCGGGGCTCATCCATCCCGGCAGGAATCGCCGCGCCCTGCGAGTGAAGCGGGACGGCTTACTGGGAGATCTTCTAGCACAGGGGTTGCTTGACCAGGAGGCCTATGACCTAGCCCTGCTGGAGCCCCTGCCGACTGCGCCCCTGCCTCTGCCCCACTTCGCTCCACATTTACTGGAACGCAAAAAACGGGAAATGGGGGGCGGCCGAGTTCGCACGGACCTTATTCCGGGCTTGCAGGCCGAGCTTACGGCTGCGGTGCTGCGCCACCACCGACAATTGGCTGGCAACCAAGTGCACAACCTGGCGGTCATGGTTAGCGAGGTGGCCAGCGGCCAAGTGGTGGCTTACCTGGGAAACGTACCCGGGCTGGCGGCCACCCACTCCCCCGCAGTCGATCTGATAACGGCGCCCCGCAGCCCGGGCAGTCTGCTCAAACCCTTGCTGTACGGCCTAGCGCTGGATGCGGGGCTGCTGCTGCCCGCCGAACTGCTGCCCGATGTGCCCACCAGTTTCCGCAACTTCCGGCCCGCCAATTTTCACGAAGACTTCGCCGGAGCCGTGGCGGCCGATGAGGCGCTGGTGCGTTCCCTCAATATCCCCTTCGTCTACCTGCTACAGCGCTACGGGGTAGCCCGCTTCCTCGGGAACCTGCGTGATCTGGGCTTCGCGCAAATGGACCGGAACGCTGACCACTACGGGCTCTCGTTGGTACTGGGTGGAGCGGAGATCACGATGGAGGAGATTCACGGCGCCTTCTTGGGGATGGCCCAACAAGTGCAGGACTACGACCGCCTCCGGCAGGCTAACCTGCCAACGGCCTACCGGGGGATGAGCGCGGGGGCCGCGTACACAGTTCTTAACGCCCTGCGGGAACTGCAACGGCCCGACGAGTACGGCCAGAGCATGCGCTTTGCCAGCCACCGGCCGGTAGCCTGGAAAACAGGGACCAGTTTCGGCTTTCGGGATGCCTGGGCCGTCGGCGTTACCCCTGCCTACGCAGTCACCGTATGGGCGGGGAATGCCGATGGGGCAGGCAGGCCCGGGCTGGTGGGCGTACGGGCCGCGGCTCCCCTACTATTCGACATCTTCCGGATCCTTGAAGCCTACAAGACCACAGCGCCCACCTGGTTTCCGTCCCCCTACGATGATGTAGTAGAAACGACGACTTGCGCGACCTCGGGCTTCCTCGCCGCGCCTGATTGTCCTCTTCTGTCGCGGAGGGCGCCGCTGGCGGGGGAACGCGCCGCGCCCTGCCCCTACCATCAGAAGATATTCGTCACCACGACCGGTAACTACCGAACGCGCCTTGATTGCTCGCCCGACGCCCGGCCAGCCAACTGGTTCGCACTGCCCGCCCGCCAGGCCTACTTTTACCGGCGGCGCCACCCTGATTACTTGCCCCTGCCCGACTGGTTGGAGGGCTGTGCCGGGGGCGGGCTAGCCCACATCACCATGCAGTGGGTCTACCCGGAGGGCGAGGGGACAATCAGCGCCACCAAGAATTGGCAGGGGGAAACCGAGCCGCTCCACTTCGAACTGGCACACACCAACCAAAAAACCGCGGTACACTGGTACGTAGACGACGATTTTCACGGGACGACCCGCGATTTCCACCAACTTTCACTCCATCTACCAGCCGGGATCCACCATCTTCAGGTCACCGACGAGAACGGAAGTAGCCTGAGAAGGACAGTTCGGGTCCAGTAAGTGTTAAATTAACACTAAGATCTCCCTCCTTACCACCAACTGCAATCCATTGGCGATAACAAATTGATTACTCCCCAGACACGTGTTGAGAAATATTGTACCGCAATTGAGTTAAGTACAGCATATTAATTTCCCAATTTATTGGTTAGTGAAATTTATTACCGTAGTCAACTGCGGACCACCCGGACCTCCACCGTTCTGAAGCTCACAAAGGCGCCACGACATGGGTACCTATAAGCTCCATTCCCACGGTATATTTGTGGGGTCAGCAGGATGTACCGGTGTACGGCAGTATAAGGCGACCACACTTTACGCTCCGTTCGGCCCCTGCTCTCTACCCTGGCATGATCGACTTTAAGCTTTATTTGGAGCGGCTTCCCGAATTGGGAGCCGCTTCTTTTGTTGTGGCATCGGCTATACAGCGAAAGCCCAGGTGATTCAGGCCGCTGTCTTTGGCCGTAAACTGTTTCTGCTGCAGGTCAAAGCCGGTGCAGTACGAGGTGCTGCAGAGAAAGCTCCCGCCCTTGATGATCGACTCCTGGGTTCCGGCACGGTGGGTGGCCGTCCATTCCCACACGTTTCCCGATAAATCGTAGAGCCCGTTCCGCGATGGGGCAAATTGCTTGACGGTAGCGATGCCCGGGTAGCCATCCCGCACCTCGTCCGCATAAGGGAAGGGGCCCTGCCACCAGTTTCCCAGGTATTCCCCGCCAGGCAGCATTTCTTCCCCCCACGGAAATTGCCGGAATTGCCCCCCCTGGGTGGCAGCCCACATCCATTCCTCCTCCGTGGGTAGCCGTTTTTTGACCCAGTGAGCGTAGGTTTGCGCATCCCGCAGACTGACCTGAGTAACGGGATCTTGCGGGAGCGCAGGTGGGGCGTGCGGTCCCAGGGGATGTTTCCAATTGGCGCCCTCCACCGGCAACCAGGCTTGTTGCTCCTTGGAAAACACGCCCGACCAGCCGAAGCTATCGGCCTCGGTGCGGTAATGCGTAGCTGCGATAAACCGACTAAAGGCTTCGGTGGTTACCTCGGTTTGGTCCATCCAGTAGCCGCCCGCCGGGTGCTCGATCCAGACCATATCCGCCCTTGGGGCCACGGTGGCCGGGGGGACCGGAGCGGGGGCAGGGTCGGTACAGAAAAACAGGACACCCGCGAGCGCGCACAAAAAAAGCAGTTTGCAGGAGGACATACGCGAATTAGGGCGATATTGATCCCTAAAAGTAAGTAGGATGAGGCACTTGCCGGCCGAATGGGCGCCCCAGGAACGTGTCTTGTTTTCATTCCCCCGGCGGGAGGGGGATTGGGGGAAGGTGCTGGCAGAAGCCTCTCGTGCCCTAATCACGGCGGCCAACGCGGTACACGAGGCCTGCCCGGTGACGCTGGTGGTGGGCGACCGGGAACACTTTGCATCCTATGCCGCAGACTTCCACGGAGAAGTAATCGAGCTACCCACCGACGACTGCTGGATCCGGGATTCCGGACCAATCACCGTGGCTGCTTCCGGCGCGCCGTTGCTGCTGGACTACACTTTCAACGGCTGGGGCGGCAAGTTTGACGCCACCAACGACGACCGCCTGCCCGCCCGCCTCCACCAAGCGCTCTACCCCACCCTCGATTACCAAAAAATTGACGCCGTACTGGAAGGCGGCTCCATCGAATCCGACGGTCGCGGTACCATCCTGACCACCACGCGGTGCCTGCTGTCCGAGGGACGCAACGGCTACCGCAGCCGCGAGGAAGCCCAACGCATGCTAGCCGACACCCTGGGCGCCCACCGCTTCATTTGGTTGGAACACGGGGAACTGATCGGGGACGATACCGATGCCCACGTCGATACGGTGGCCCGTTTTTTGACTGTGGATACAATTGCGTACGTGGGCCCACCCGGCCCGGACGACCCCCAGTACCCTGACCTCGTGGCCATGCGGCAAGAGCTCCGGGAGAAAGCCAGTGACTATCGTCTCCTGGAGCTTCCCTGGCCAGGCACCCTGCACAGCAGCACCGATGGGCATCGCCTGCCCGCCTCCTACGCGAATTTCCTGCTCAGCAACGGCACCCTCTTTCTGCCGGTTTACGGCGGGGCGGCCGACCAGGAAGCCCGTGCGCTACTGGAGGCGGAATCGCCCTATCGGGTGGTACCCATTGACTGTAGGCCCTTTATCGAACAACACGGAGCGCTCCACTGCCTCACGATGCAGATTCCCACCCTGAGCGCCCTATCGGGTCTCCCCGCAGCCACTACCGATGTCTAAGCTTACCCGTCGAACCTTCCTCCGCGCCACCCCGGCCGTGCTGGCGGCTGCCAGCCTCCCGACTAGTTGCGCCCAAGAACAAGCGACCGTAGGGCCGGAGGTGGCGGCCCGACCGGTAGTGATCTCGACCTGGCAGCACGGACTGGCGGCTAACGAGGCTGCCTGGGCGGTACTCTCCACCGGCGGCACCGCCCTGGATGCCGCAGAGGCGGGCGTACGGGTCACCGAAGGCGACCCCACGATTGCCACAGTGGGTATTGGTGGGCGCCCCGACCGCGACGGCATCGTTACGCTTGACGCCGCCATCATGGAGGGCAGGGGCAATTGCGGCAGCGTGGCCGCCCTGGAGGGCATCCTGCACCCCATTTCCGTTGCGCGTAAGGTGATGGAAGTGACGCCCCACGTCATGCTTGTCGGTGCGGGTGCTAAGCAGTTTGCACTGGCGGAAGGCTTCGAAACGGAAGAATTACTTACGGAAGAACGACGTCGGGAGTGGGAAGACTGGCAAAAAACCAACCCCGGCTACCGCCCCCCCATAAACGTCGAGAACCACGACACCATCGGCCTGCTTGCCCTGGATAATGCAGGCCACCTTGCCGCCGCTTGCACGACCAGTGGGGCCGCCTACAAGTATCACGGTCGCGTCGGGGATTCTCCCCTAATCGGCGCCGGTCTCTACGCCGACAATGCCGTTGGAGCCGCTACGGCCACCGGATGGGGCGAGGCCGTCATTCGGGCCTGCGGCTGCTTTCTCGTCGTAGAATTCATGCGGCAGGGCCATTCCCCCACCGCGGCCTGTCGCCTGGCGGTGGAGCGGGTGATCGCAAAGAATCCCGACTGGAAAGCCATTCAGGTGGGGTTTATCGCCCTCGACGTGGCAGGCAATACGGGGGGCTACTGCATTCATCCCGATTTCGATTATGCCGTCTACACCTCCGAGGCGGGCAACCGTATAGTCCTGCCCGATAGTAAACTTCCCCGCAATGAGTGAAGTAAAATTTGAGGTTTGTCTACAGAGTCCGGACGATATCGTGGCCGCCATGGCCGGCGGGGCGCACCGCGTAGAACTGTGCTCCGCCCTGGTGGAAGGGGGACTGACGCCCAGCCTCGCAACCATCGAGGCCGCCTCGGAAATGGACATTGACGTGATGGTGATGATTCGTCCTCGGGGGGGTGACTTTGACTACACTCAGCGGGAGTTACAGGTTATGGAAAACGACATTCTGCACCTACGAGAGCTCAACATCATGGGCGTAGTTTTTGGAGTACTGACGCCGGAGGGGGAGGTGGCGGGACCGCAGGTGCGCAGGTTGATGCGGGCAGCGGGACCCCTGCAAACTACCTTTCACCGGGCCTTCGACGTTTGCCGCGATCCCTTTCGGGCGCTCGCAGAGCTCCGGGCGTTGGGGTTCGATCGGGTGCTCACCTCCGGCCAGGCGGCTACGGCTCCTGCGGGGGTAGCGACAATCAGGCGACTTATAGAGGAGGCGGAAGATGCTTTGACGATTCTCCCCGGAGGTGGCCTCACGGCGGAGAACGTAGGGGCGTTCGTCCGCGCAACTAATGCCCGTGAAGTGCACGCTACGGCCTTTGCCCGCCAGCAGAGCCGCATGAAATACCGCAATCCATCCGTTTACATGGGCGTACCGGGCCTACCGGAATACGTCCGCGAGACGACTGCCCCGGATGCAGTCCGCCAATTCATAAATGGGCTCCGATACCCCCCAAAAGACACCATAAATACTGGCTAAACGCACTTAGTCAACCAATAGTGATTATTTACCCCACCGCGGGGGAATAAAATTCTTACCCTTGTGAACTGCAACCACGAACAAATCCCGATTGATATCGTCTGACGTATGTATACTTGGGTAGCCACTTGGCTAACCGACCATTTCCATTTTTCTAACCTCATACAGCATTTATGAAAAAGCATCTACTCCGCTGTCTGGGTTGTTTCGTTCTGTTTTTTGCGCTCGGCCGTCCGGCCCAGGCTTCTTCCCACCGGGAGGCACCCTTAATCGCAGATGACCCGCTCGCAGACAATACCGACGTTTACGCCTTCGTCAGTCCCGACGACCCCAGCACCGTTACCATCATCGCCAGCTACATCCCGATGCAGCTGCCGCAGGGCGGACCCAACTACTACACCTTTGGCGAAGACATCCGCTACGAAATCCACATCGATAACGACGCCGCAGAGCCGGGCGACGAAATTACCTACCGCTTCACGTTCACCCGGATGAACGAGGACCCCTCTACCTTCTTCAACATCCGCCTGGGGCAGGAAAATATCAAGGCTACCTACCAGCTTGAACGCAGCATAAATGGTGGCATGAGCTACCAGACCATCGTGCAGGAAGGCATCGTGCCTCCCTACAATATCGGTCCCCGCTCAATCGATTCCATGGTGGGACTGAACAGTGAGTACATGGCCCTTTGGGAATCCGCCATTACCCCCGCCTCCACGGGAGAAATGGTTTTTGCCGGCCCCAGTGACGATCCCTTCTTCGTCGATCTCGGCGGTATTTTTGACTTGGGCGATAGCCCCCGGCAGGGCGATGACGATTCCAGTCGCGATGGTCTGGCTCAGTTTAACGTGCACACGCTGGCGCTTAAAATTCCTATTGCTACCCTGCGCAAGTCAGGTGCCGCCGCCACTCCCGCTAACATTCTTGACGGGGACTACGTGATCGGGGTATGGGCATCCGCCAGCCGGCCCGCGATTCGCACGCTCGGTGGCGACGACTACATCGAAGACAGCGGTGATTGGGTACAGGTAAGCCGTCTCGGGATGCCCCTGACGAACGAAGCCATCATTCCGATCGGGATGAAGGACTACTGGAACGCGATCACCCCCTATGATGAGCTCGCCGACACCGAACTTGACAAGTACTTCTATAACCCCGAGTTGGCGCTCTACATGGATACCGCGTTCTTTGCCGGTGCCGTACCCGCCTTCGCTCCGCTGCGTATTCAGCGCAACAGCTTAGGAAGTTTTAACTTTAATAACACCGCCGACGGCCTGTTCGGGCTTAAGGGTGATGAAGCCCTAGACGGAACGGCACTCTCCGAGGCTAACTTCGGAGGCCTGCTGCTGCCCGGCGAAGGCCAGCCTCGCTCCGTGGACCTCTGGCCGATCTTCCATACCGGCGTCCCCAATCTGGCTCCCTACCAACTGGCTACGACAAAGCCCGACGGAAATCCCCTGGCCCCCGGCAAGCCCTTCATCAACAACTTCCTGCCAAACGGGGGAGACATGTTGCGCCTGAACATGGCCGTGCCCCCCACGGACCGGAGCAGCGATGGCTTTAATGAGTTGGGGCTGCTGCAGGCTGCGGTACTGGGCCTCACCGATCCCACTTACGCTAGTGACTCCATCGAGTTCATCCCGAACATGGACGGCTTCCCTAACGGACGCCGCCTAGAGGATGACGTAACGCGCATTGAATTGCAGGCGGTATCCGGCGTCGTGCTGGCCGCCATCGGCCTGTGGTACGACGACTACGCGGTTGGGGATGAATCTCCACTCACCCCCGGGCTCTTGAACGTACTAGGCTACACTACGGAAGTAGAAGCCAACGACGTGCCCTTCCGCACCACCTTCCCCTACGTAGCCATGCCCTGGCGCGGAACGGAAGTGAACCACACTAACCTGGCGGAGTAAGCCGCGGACCATCAAATTAACTGACCGCCCCGGTCCTTCGGCCGGGGCACACCATAAAAACTATGCAATTTATTCAACCCACTAAAAGCGCGGTCCTGCTGCTGCTGGCAGTCCTAATGGGTTCGGCGCTCTTCGCCTCTTCCCACCGTGAGGCGCCCCTGATTGCGGACGACCCGCTGGCGGATAACGTCGACGTGTACGCCTTCCGCTCCCCGGATAAGCCGAACATGATCACCCTGATCGCTACCTACATCCCCATGCAGCTGCCGCACGGCGGCCCCAACTGGTACCACTTCGGGGAGGACATCCGGTACGAGATTCACATCGACAACGACGTGGACACTCCGGGTGACGACATCACCTACCGATTCACCTTTACCCGCGAAAACGAAGATCCGACCACCTTCTTCAATATCCGGCTCGGTAAGGAGAACCTGAAAACTACCTATTCCCTGGACATGATCAACAACGCCGGGGAAGTGACCAACATCATCGACAATGGAGTAGTCCCCGCCCCGAACATCGGCCCCCGTTCCATTGAATCACCCGTGGGACTGGGAGAGGATAATTACGCCAGTTACTCCGACGGTACCGTCCGGACCGTAAACGGTATGACGGTATTCGCCGGCCCGGTAGATGACCCCTTCTTTGTGGATCTTGGTGGCATATTTGACCTGGGCGACACGCCGCGTCAAAATGGCGATCCCATTGATGGACTCGCCTGCTTTAACACCAACGCGCTGGTGCTCAACGTGCCGATCGACATGCTTAAGAAGTCAGGTGCCGCAGACGAACCCGAAAACATCCTCGATGGCGACTTCGTCATCGGCGTTTGGGCCTCGGCCAGCCGCCCCAAGGTCCGCGTTCTACAGGATGATGGTTCAAAGCCAGAGATTCAAGACAATGACTACGTACAGGTAAGCCGCTTGGGCATGCCGCTGACCAACGAGGCCGTCATTCCCGTGGGTATGAAGGATTACTGGAACTCCATCACCCCCTACGAGGAACTAGATGACGAGACGCTGGATCAGTACTTTTACAACCCCGAATTGGCCCTGTACATGGACGATGACCAATTCGGAAGTGCGGTACCGGCTTT
Source organism: Lewinellaceae bacterium (assembly GCA_963710195.1). Taxonomy (GTDB): domain Bacteria; phylum Bacteroidota; class Bacteroidia; order Chitinophagales; family Saprospiraceae; genus Neolewinella. Next base: position 471,924 of record CAVPZF010000007.1, on the reverse strand, counting down.
CCGCCCGCTGCGGGTGCAGACAGCCAGCCCCACTGTTCTTGGTCCTGTAGACTTTTCGAACGGTGCCGATGGTCTCTTCATTCTGAAGGGAAATGCTGCCCTTAACGGGACCGCGCTGGATGACGAGATATTCGGTACGCTGCTGCTGCCCGGAGAAGCAAAGCCCCGCTCGGTCGACCTCTGGCCGATCTTCCACACGGGTGTACCCAACTTGGCTCCTTACCAACTGGCCACCGGGAAGACGGCGGGTAACCCCCTCTCCGCCGGCAAGCCCTTCATCAATAACTTTCTACCCAACGGCGGGGATATGCTGCGGCTTAACATGGCGGTTCCCGCCACATCCCGCGACAGCTCGTCTTTCAACTCTCTCGGACTGGTGCAGGCCGCCGTCCTGGGACTCACCGACGCTACCTACGCCAACACCGACATCCAGTTCATCCCCAACATGGATGGCTTCCCCAACGGGCGCCGCCTGGAAGACGACGTTACGCGCATTGAACTGCAGGCCGTAGCCGGTGTGGTGCTGGCAGCCGTGGGTCTCTTTTACGATGATTACGATCTAGAGAACGACGGTAACCCCGTCACCGCTCAACTAGGGGGTGTATTGGGCTACACCACCGGTGTAGAAAACAACGACCTCCCCTTCCGCGACAGCTTCCCTTACTTAGCCCTACCGCACAGCGCCAAGGGCGAGTGTAGTGGTGCCGTACGTCCCAACTCCAGCAACGATTTCTTTGCCGTCGATGGCATGGGACTGGATGCCCCCAACGTGGTGGGTATAAACTTCCCCAACCCCTTCCAAACCCAGACTACCATTAAGTTGCGGGTACGGGAGACTACGGCAGTTAACATTGACCTGTTTGACGTGAACGGACGCCGCCTAAGCAACCTGGCCCGTGAGGTTTACCAAAGTGGGGAGTACAACGTCCCCGTGCAGGTCACCGACCTGCCCCAGGGCGTCTACTTCGCCGTAGTATCCGGTGGCAACGGCCGTATCCTGCAGACGATCCGCATGGTGAAGTCTAATTAACCCATCCCTGCACCAAATCTGATGCAACCAGCGTGGTACTCCGACAAGTGGTTGGGGTACCACGCTTTTTTATAGTTTAATACACTCCGGCACGTTTGTCGGGCAAACCCAACCATGCATGAAAACCTTAGAAATATACGTTTCCGTTCTTCTCCTCAGCCTTTCCCTAATGGGCTGCGGCAACGAGGCCGGGGACGACGCAGCCACCGCCGCCGCCTCCTCCGGGGAGGTTAATGTCCCGGAACTACTTAAGCGGCCGGAAGCCCTACAGAATACCATGGAATGGGACAAAACCCAGAGCGGGTACATGCAGATGAGCAGCCAGTTGCGCACGGAAGACGCGAATGCCATCGAACCCCGGATCACCCTGGCCAAAATATTTGTCAACGAAGCGCGGGTGACTGGCGAGCACGGACACTATTACCCGGCCGCCCTTAAGATGATCGACGAAGCGCTGAATTTAAACCATAAAGGACCTAAGGACCCCAATTTGGAATTCGACGCGCTGTCCACTAAGGCCGGGGTACAGCTCTCCCAACACGATTTTGCCAACGCCCTTACCACCGCCAAACAAGCCGTAAGCCTGAATCCGTACAACGCCCAGGTCTACGGAGCCGTCGTCGACGCCAACGTTGAGCTAGGTAATTACGAGGCGGCAGTCGCCGCCGCCGACAAGATGAACGAGATTCGTCCCGACCTGCGGTCCTACAGCCGCGCCTCCTACCTGCGGGAAATTTACGGCGACGTGGACGGCGCCATTGAAGCCATGCAACGGGCCGTCAACGCCGGTGCTCCGGGCTATGAGTCTACCGCCTGGGCCCGCCTCACCCTGGGGCAGTTGTACCACCGCTACGGGCAGTCCGAAAAGGCAGCCGCCCAGTACGCCGCGATTCTACAGGAGCGTCCCAACTATCCGTTTGCCATCGCCGCCCAGGCGGAGTTGGCGATGGACGAGCAGGACTACGACAAGGCCGAACGCCTACTCAATGAAGCGCGCAGCATCATCCCCGAAGTCGGCTATTACGTCGACCTCGCTAAGCTCTATAAACTGCAGGGTCGCACCGAGGAGCAGGAGGATATCCAAAAGGAGATAATGGCGATGCTGCAGGACGACGTCGATAGCGGCCACAACATGGATATGGAGTATGCGACCCTCTACCGGGACGAGTACGAGGACTACGACAAGGCCCTGGAGTATATAGAAAAGGAATACGCGGTACGCCCCAACAACATCGATGTGAACCGCCTGTTGGCCAGTATCTATGCCCGCCAGGGGGACTTGGAAAAAGCAAAAGCCCACCTGGCAAAGGCGGAAGCCACCGACTCCAAGCATCCCGACTTAAAAGAGATTCGCGAGCGCTTAGCTAAGTAGCCGCACGGTAGCCCCTACCCCGATCATGCCGCTGCCCCCCGACCACAGGGCGTTGACGCCAAACAGCACCTTGTTCTCCCGTTTCCGGTAGTGAGACAGATGAGTTAAGACGCTTAGGTCGCGCTCCCCGGTTGCGGGGGCGTGGGTGACCATGATGCAGCGGGCACAGGGTTTGGGCAGGGTAAACCGGTGATCTCCGATGGTGAGTTCCCGCCACCGGTCTTCGGCGAACGGGCGGTCAGTTTGGATGACAATATTGGGCCTGAAGCGCCGCACGTCCAGGGCCTCCCCGTGGCGGGCCGACAGGTCGTCCAGGCTGGCGGTGGTCGTGATCAAATAAGGATAGCCGTCGGCAAAACTGACCGTCTCTTCCCGGCTGGCGTAGCGGGGATCTACCGGGCGTGCGGCCTGTGCATTCATGTAAACCAGCCGTGCGCCGGGTATACCCAGTTTTCGCCCGAATCCTTTGTTAGTCGGCACCAAATTGGCGTCGAAGGTGTCGTCCCATACCGTGACCGGGATAATGGGGGCTGCCGTAGGTCGAGCGTGGTGGATGTCGGCAATGACTTGCTCATCCGCAATGCGGACGATGCGTAGGCTGTGCAGGCCTACAATTTCCGCCCGGAATTGAGCTAGCGGGGGATGATTGCGTTGGGAGATAAACTGCCCTTCGGCATCGATAAGCATCCACCGGCGGTCGTCGGCAAGTCCCCTACCTTCCGGCAGGGCTTCGGTGAGGGTTTCCCCGCCGAGGCTCTTGACCGGGTAGCGGTATAGCGCACGAACGCAGTAAGACTCCATCACGCAGGAACCGTTTCTTTCAACTGCCTAAGCTCGACCTGGGTACCGAGCAGATCCTGCATCGTCTCGCGGCGGCGGATGAGGTGGGGTTTGCCGTCCAGTACCATGACTTCGGCGGGGCGGTAACGGCTGTTGTAATTGCTCGCCATCATGTAGCAGTAGGCGCCGGCGTTGGCCATCGAGAGGATGTCGCCCTCCCGCACCTCATTGAGTTGTCGGTTAATGCCGAAAGTATCGGTCTCGCAGATGTAGCCCACCACGGTGTAGATTCTTGGTTTACCGCCCGGATTACTCACGTTAGTAATGTGATGATAAGCATCATAGAACATAGGCCGAATCAGGTGATTGAGTCCGCTGTCGACACCGGCAAAAACCGTGGCGGGGGTGGTCTTGACGACGTTGGTCTTCACGAGGAACGTCCCGGCTTCGCTGACCAGGAATTTGCCGGGCTCGAACATCAGCTCCAGTTCCCGCCCGTAATTTGCACAGAACGCATTGAAGCGAGTGACGAGCTGACCGCCTAGATCCTCAATGTCGGTGGCAATGCCGCCTTCCTTATAAGGGACCTTAAAGCCGGAGCCGAAGTCAAGATAATCGAGATCAGGAAAGTCCGTGGCCGCCCGTAGCAGAATTTCTACCCCCTGCAAAAACACCTGGGCGTCGAGGATGTCCGAGCCGGTATGCATGTGCAGCCCTTCTACCTTAAGGTCGAGGGCGCTGACTACCTTAAGTACGTGGGGTACCTGATGGATGCTGATGCCGAACTTAGAGTCGATGTGTCCGACGCTTATTTTGCTGTTCCCCCCCGCCATGATGTGAGGGTTCAGCCGGATGCAGACGGGTACGCCCCGGTGTTGGTCGCCAAACTGCTCCAGGATGGAGATGTTGTCGATGTTGATGCGCACGCCCTTCGAGACCGCTTCGTTAACCTCCTCCAAACTGACGCAGTTCGGGGTGAAAAGGATGTCGTGTGGATCGAAGCCGGCCATCAGCCCTAAGTCCAGTTCCTGCATGGAGACCGTGTCCAAGCCGCTACCGAGCTGACGGAAAAGCCGCAGCACGTTGAGGTTTGTCAGAGCCTTGCAGGCGTAGTTGATGCGGAGGCGGGAGACGCCCGCGAAGGCCGCATGGATGCGTGCGTACTGTTGTTTCATGCGTTCAGCATCGTAGACATACACGGGCGCGCCGAACTGTTCGACAACTTCCAGAACATCCACGCCACTAATACAGTAACGACCTTCACAAAATTCCATGGAGAAGTATTTGAAATTACGGGTAAAAGTACGCCGTTGGGCCTGACTTGCCCCACACCCGCGGCCCCGCCCCGTGCGAACAATAGGGCCGGCAACTGCGGTTTAAAGAAAAAAAAAGAAATGTCGCTTTACCTGCAGTCCAATGAGCTTAGCGAAGACGTCTGGTGGATTCTGGGCGCCCTTATCGTCCTCGGTATCGTTTTCTTCCTGACCAAGCGGGCGCAATACACCCAACGGGCCAAGCACCTGCACAACGCCGACCCTCGCCAAAACGTGGTGAATGATACCTCCTACAACATCAATGAGGAATCGGTGGACGACGGAGGCAAGCACGACCTCAGCCCCGACGAAGCCCGCCGCGCCGTGGACGGCATGCGGGAGTCCGGCCACATCCCCAGCGAGGAAGAATTTCATGAGCTGCGCAAGGACATGAAGAAGGACCAGTAGCGGCCGGGGCGGGGCAACAATCCCGCCGACTGGGGCGTCTTCTCCCCAGCATGAAGCAGCTGGATAAACTGATGGCCAAGTCCTTCGTGGGTCCCTTCATCGTGACCTTCGGAATTGCCCTGTTCGTGTTGCTCATGCAGATTCTGTGGCTCTACCTCGACGACATCGCCGGTAAGGGGCTGAGTTTCTTTCTCATCATGGAGTTACTGGCCTACAAGTGCGTAGGCCTCGTCACGCTCGCCCTGCCGCTGGCCGTGTTGATCTCCTCCGTGATGGTGCTGGGCAATCTGGCTGAGCACTACGAACTGTCGAGCTTCAAGTCGGCGGGGGTTTCTCTGCTGCGGGTAATGCGTCCGCTCATTCTCTTTGGGGTGATCAGCGCTGCAATTTCCTACGCTTGTCAGGACTATGTGATTCCGGCCGCTAACCTGCAGTTTGGGGCCCGGATGTACGACATTCAGCAAAAAAAGCCAACGCTCAACATGGAGCCGGGGCAATTCAACGAAGATTTTAACCAGTTTACGATTCGACTGGGTGGGCGGGACGACAATGGGCGGGACATCGAGGACGTGCTTATCTACGATCACACCAAAGCGAATGTCGGGCAGCTCTCGGAGATCGTGGCCAACAGCGGGGAAATGTTCTCCGCCGAAGCGGGCAAGTTTTTCGTGATGCGCCTATACGACGGACACCAGTACGTCGAGCAACGCCCGGGGGGGAGCGGCGGCAGCAACACCCCCTTCATGCGGACGCGCTTTGCCAGCTACACGAAGATTTTCGACCTCAGCGAATTTCAGCTCGAGCGGCACGCCTCCTCCCTCTTTGCAACCAATCGGAGCATGCTGTCCACCTGGCAACTCAGGGAGGGGGCGGATTCCATTGACGTGGACATCGCCATCCGCAAGCAGGGGCTGAGCAACCACCTGATTGCTTATTTACCGGAGTTGCCGCGGGATACGATCGTTTACCGGCCTGCGGTGCCCACCACGGAACCCGGAGTCGCCGAGGCCATTCTCCGTACGAATGCCGGCGAAAACCCGCTTACCGACGACGACACGGCGGTGATAGACCGTCTAATCGATCCAGGACTGATCACCCCCGACGATAACGCACCGGAGGAGCAAAAAGTGATGGTCATGAGTAGTCGCAACTACAATCTGCTGGCCGATGCGTTGGCGCACCCTCTAGTAGCCGGGGCCCGGGCGTGGCCGGGGGTGCAGCAACTGCTGGACAGCATCCCCCCTGCGGACCGCAACCGGATCTATAACCGGGCGCGGTCGAGCCTCCGATCGGTGACGGGGCAGGCGGAGTCGACCATTCGTTTGCTGCCGGGCATTCAGGAGTCGCGGGCCAAGCACGTCTACGACCTGCACATGAAATACAGTATGGCGCTGGTCTGTATAATCTTCGTGTTTATCGGCGCTCCGATGGGGGCCATCGTGCGCAAGGGGGGCTTTGGCTACCCCATCCTGGTGAGCATAATTTTCTTCGTGATTTTCATCATCCTGACAATCTTTTGTCGCAAGCTGGCGGAGAGTTTCGTGGTTAGCGGAGCCTTTGCCGGTTGGCTGCCGTGTTTTATTCTTTTTCCGGTGAGCTTGTACATCACCTATAGTGCCATGAACGACGCCAAGCTGTTTGACGCCGACCGGTTGAAGCAGGCCGTGCAGCGGGCCCGCGATAGCGAGCAGGTAGTCGCCCTGCGCCGCGCGGTGAGCCGCAGTGCTAACCAGCGCTAAAGTTCTACCTTCGCCCCATGCCGTTCATCCGCCGCCACTACACCCCGCCGAGCCTGCGGTTCCGGACTTTCCTCCGCGCAAACCGCTTCTTTCTAATTGGGGTGTTGCTGCTGCTCGTGGGTTTTCTGTACCTCGTGGTGACCAACCAGCAGGGCGACGAACTAATCGCCATCAATCAATTGCGGACACCCACCTACGACCGCGTCTTTATTGCCGGCACCCAACTGGGCGAGCCGGTCGCTTACATCGTGGTGCTGCTATTGGCCCTCACGTTCCGGCTGCGAACCGCGCTCTTTACCGCCCTAACCGGCGGGGTGGTGGCCCTCATCACCGGAGTTCTGAAGCTGTACTTTGCCGAGGCGCGGCCCATGCGCTACTTCTTCGACAACTTCGAGGCGACCTGGCACAACCTCAACCTGTTTGAAGAGCCCATGCGCAATTGGGGATATTCAAGCTTCCCCAGCGGCCACTCCGCCTCGGCCTTTGCGCTGTATAGCTTCATCTGCTTCAACGTGCGGCGACCCAAGATCTTCATCAGCATTCTCTGCTTTGTGCTGGCCGCAGAAGTGGCCTTCAGCCGCATGTACTTACTGTATCATTTTTTGCGCGACGTAACCGCCGGGGCTTTCCTCGGGCTGCTGATCGCCATCGCCATGTTCTTCCTCCAGTGGAGGGTATTTCCCGAAAATACGGTCCTCAACGACGGCATCTGGTGGTCGCGCTCGCCCACCCTGCCGCCCGTGAAGGAAACCCCTATCCCCTAAAACGTATGTCCCCCACCTCTCACACCCCCACCATCGCCGTGTTGCGGGAAGAAAAATCGCCCCCCGACGCACGGGTCCCGCTTACTCCTAAGCAGGTAGCCACCCTCCGGCGCCAGGGTGTTGACGTGGTTGTACAGCCCAGTCCCCACCGCTGCTTCACCGACGACGACTACCGGGCCCTTGGCATCCCCCTACAGGAGGACCTTACGGACCGCCAGTTGCTGCTTGGCATCAAAGAAGTGCCCATCGACCGGCTGCTCCCGGGCAAAACCTACTGCAACTTTGCCCACGTAGCTAAATTCCAGCCCTACAACCAGCCGTTACTGCGGGCCCTTCTTGACCAGCACATCACCCACATTGACTACGAATACCTCACCGATGGTGCCGGCAAGCGGCTGATCGCCTTCGGCTACTGGGCGGGCATGGTGGGCGCGCACAACGGACTGTGGGCCTACGGCAAGCGAACCGGGGCCTTCTCCCTGCCCCGGCTCAAGGACCTCTACGATTATGCCGCCGCCAAAGCGATCTATGCCGACCTGCAATTGCCCGATGACCTGCGCGTGGTACTTACCGGGACCGGGCGCGTAGGCGCGGGTGCGGCGCGAGTCCTGGCGGATGTAGGGCTGCGGCGCGTCTCTCCCGACGAGTTTCTCGGAGAAACGAGCGGAGCGGTGTTCACCCAGCTGCCGCTAGAAAAGTACGTGCGCCACGGGCAGCGCAAGACCGTGAACCGCAAGCACTACTATGCCCACGGGGCGGAGTACACCTCGGATTTCGCGCGCTACGCCGCCCGGGCGGACGTGTTCGTCAACGGCATATTCTGGGACGGCAAAGCGCCCGCCTTCTTCACGGCGGAGGAAATGGGGAAGCCGGGGTTCCGGATCCGCACCATCGCCGACGTTACTTGCGACATTGCACCCGCGTCCAGCGTCCCCTCCACCCTGAAGGCGTCTACGATCGCCGATCCCGTTTTCGGTTACGACCCCGCCACCCAAACCGAGATCGCGCCTTACCGCCAAAACGGTATCGATGTCATGTCCATTGACAACCTCCCCAGCGAATTGCCCCGGGACGCCAGCAAGGCGTTCGGCCAAATCCTCATCGAAAAGATTCTGCCGGAGTTCAATGAGGAAAGGAGCGACATTCTAGAGCGGGCCACGATTACCACCCACGGCGAGCTCGGCACCCAGTTCAATTACCTGCGCGATTTTGCCGCGGGCATGCTTATTCCATAGTCCATGGCCACCAGGCGCGTCAATTTGATCTCCGATACCGCCACCCGGCCCACGCCCGGTATGCTGGAGGCAATGTTTTCCGCCCCGGTGGGCGACGATGTTTTCCGTCAGGATCCCACCGTCAACCGGCTAGAGGAGACGGCGGCCGCCCAATTTGGCATGGAGGCCGCGCTGTTTTGTCCCTCCGGCACGATGACCAACCAGTTGGCCATCAAGTGCCACACCCGCGCCCTCGATGAGGTGGTGTGCGAAGAAAAAAGCCACATCTACCAGTACGAAGGCGGGGTATACAGCCTGATCTCCAATGTGAGTATGAACCTTATTCACGGCGAGCGCGGCAAGGTCCTGCCCGGTCAGGTGGCCGCCGCGATCAAGCCGGTACACGACTGGCTACCCCGCACGAAGCTGCTCGTACTGGAGAATACCTGCAATAAGGGGGGTGGCAGCATTTACACCATCGAAGAGGCCACCCTCCTGGCGCAGGAGGCCCGAGACCACGGCCTGGGCGTGCACCTCGACGGCGCCCGGCTCTTCAACGCGCTGGTGGAGACGGGGGAGCAGCCGGCGCAGTGGGGAGCTACCTTTGATTCCATCTCCATCTGCCTCAGTAAAGGATTAGGTGCCCCGGTGGGTAGCCTGCTGATGGGCCCCTTCGACTTCATCGCCGAAGCACGCCGCTACCGCAAAGTACTGGGCGGTGGTATGCGGCAGGCCGGCTACCTGGCCGCCGCCGGAATATACGCGTTGGAGCATCACGTCGACCGGCTGCGGATCGACAACGCCCACGCCCGGCAGATGGCCGAAACGCTCGCTGAGCTGCCTTACGTGTCCGCGGTGGCGAAGACGGAAACCAACATTTGCATTTTTGAATTGGCCGATCGCACGGCGGCCGATTTTCTCCACACCCTGGAGTCGCACGGCATTCTGGCTTCCGCCTTCGGCCCGAAAACGGTTCGCTTTACTACTCACCTGGACGTGAGCGGGGAACAGATTGCCTACGTTAGCGAACGGCTACAACAGTTTGCTTCACGGGCGCCCCTACCGTCACGTGGGTAATCGTATCGACGGGACAAATGCGTTCGCACAGCAGGCAGGCGATGTCACAGGGCCGGTCGACCGCAATGGTATCGAAGGGGCTGACGAAGCCGGCCTCCTGCGGACAAATAGCCACGCAGGCTCCACAGTTGATACAGGCGTTCCAACCAATTTTGAAAAGGACGGGCTGCTGCTGGCTCATATTTTCTTGAATTCGGAGGCTGGACTGAAGTAGTCGGACATTGTGGCGTACAATTGCTGATCGCGCTGGGCCAGGTTCATGTTGTGAAAGATCTCGGTCTTGATGTCGTAGAGCTTCCACATCTTATCGCCCAATTCGGAGAGCCAGAGGTTCTGGTAGGCTTCCAGCGCGCCTCCCTGCAGGGGAAGCCCGTCTTCCAAATGGCCGATCAAGAACTCGGCGGCGATCTTCCCCCCGGAGACCGCCGTGTGAAGTCCCCCGCCGGTGATCGGGTTGACGTGGCGGGCGGCGTCCCCCACCAGGATCATGTTGTCGGCATACTGGGTGCGCAAGGGGGCGGCTAGGGGTACTCCCCCCCCCTGTACCTCCAGGATCTTGCACTGCGCGAAGCGGTCGCGAAAAAAGCTGTGCTTGATAAATTTGTCGAGGTGCCAGCGGGCGGGGTGCCCCGTCATGGTGGGAATGACCCCCAATCCAATCTCCGCGTAGCCGTGCCCCTTCGGAAAGACCCAGGCATAGCCCCCGGGGGCCCATTCGTGGCCGGTGACGATCTCGAGCAAGCCCTCCGTTGCTACCCCGTCGACGATGAACTGCAGGCACCCGGCCAGCTCGGTGATCTTAATGTGGGTTTGCAGCCCCGCCCACTTGCCGACTTGCGACTGGAGTCCGTCGGCCCCCACGACCACCCGGGCGGTGAGTTGCCGTACCTCGTTGTAGCGCTGCAGGAACACCGTGCAGGTTCCGTCCGCTTCGGGCCGGTAGCCCCGCCCTTCGGTCTTGAGCCACACCTCGACGCCGGCCCGTTCAGCCTGAGTGACGAGGTAGCGGTCAAAGCGGCGGCGGTCGACGACGTAACCGAGGGGCTTCTTGCCCGGTTCGGGCCCGTACTCGTCCCCCTTGATAAGCCGGTAGTCGTGCACCGTCCGCTCGCCCCGCTCGTCGTAAATGGCGAAGCCATAAATGGCCTCGTGGATAAATTCGGGGTCGGGTGCGATGCCGGCCGCCTCGAGCCCGTGACCGCTGATGGCCCCCGAGCACTGGATGGGGGCTCCCAGTTCCTGCCGCTTATCGATCAGGAGCACCCGCAGGCCGGCCGTGGCGGCAAATCGGGCGGTGGTGGAACCGGCGGGACCGGCACCCACGATGATCAGGTCGTAGTCAGTTTGGGGCATCTAGCTTAGTTGTCTACCACCAAACCCCATGGGCGGTAAGGTGTTCAACCGGCCATTCGGCGGGCGCTAGTCCCGCTTCCACACCTCATACCAGCGCTTGCCTGAGTTGGCCCGGTCCTCCCGCCGCTGCTTCCGTCGTTTGGCCCGCTGTTTTTGACGCTGGGTTTTTTCGATGTCCTTGTTCCATAGGTTGTACCGCTTGGCGATCACGTAGCGCACGCTGACGGCGGTTTGGGTGTAGAGCACGGACTCTCCACCACTCACGTTAAGGGCGGGTTTGAAGTCATAACTCAGATTGACCTTACCGACGGTGGCTTCCAAACCTACGATTCCGGTGATTCCTTTGGGGCCGTTGAAGGTTTGGCCGGTTTCGCCGTTGATCTCATTATTCCATCCCGCGTGAATGCCGGCCCCGTAGAAGAGATTTAGCCGACGACTTAGTAACGGCTGATGCTGGGTCCCCAGAACGGTGACCGTCCCCTCATCCTTACCGATTGCGGAAAGCAGGATGGTTTCGAGCACGAAATTTTTGTGCACCTGGGGCAGTCGAAGCAGCGCGGTGGCCCCCCACTCCGTGCCTACCCGGATGCCCAGGGCGGCATCGTAGGACTGAGCCACGAGCAGGACGGGAAGGAAAAAACACAGCAGGGCGGCGGGTAGCTTCATAAGCGCTATAACGTAGGTACGCTTCGGTTTGGTTCACCGCCGCTACGGGTCGGCGGAGTCCGAGTTTAGCCCCGCCGCCCAAACCATCCGCCGCCCAAGTTCGCTTTCCGGGGCGCGAAGCAAGGCAGCGGCGGCTCCCCGTTCCACGATCCGGCCGTGGTCCATGAGCAGCACCTCATCGGCGTGGCGGGCCACGTGCCGCAAGTCGTGAGTGATGAAGAGTACGGCAATCCCCCGGGTGCGGCACACCGATTCCAGCAAGCTCTGCACCTCCCTCCGCAGCGCGGCATCCAGCGCGGACATGGCCTCATCGCAAATAAGGATGCGCGGACGAGCGGCAAGCGCGCGGGCGATGACCACCCGTTGCCGCTGTCCACCACTGAGCTCGTCGGGGTAGCGTTCCCCAAACCTTCCCGGATCGAGCCCCAATGCGGCCAGTAGCGCATCACCCGCCTCCCCGTCAGGATGCAGCCGGGCCACCTCCTGTAGGGCTGCCCCTACGGTCAGCTCCGGATTGAGGGAGCCGGCTACGTCTTGGAAGATCAACTGGGCGCCAATCGCGTCCCGCCAGGCTTGTCCACTCAGGTCAGTGGGCACGGGCTGTCCGGCAACCCACAGGCTACCCTGCGTACCGGGCAGCAGGCCCACTAACCAGTTGGCGATGGTCGATTTACCGCAACCACTGGGCCCCACCAGCGCGAGCCACTTCCCCGCGCGGAGCCGAAAGGAAACTTCCTTCACCACCTGGTCGGGAGACGCGCCATAGCCCACGCTAAGGTGTTGTACCTCAAATACTACGGGAGCCACTCCAGGAGAATGCGCGACGCAGACGGGAGCGGGCGGCGGCGGGGCGCAGGTGGCGGGCTCCTGCCCCACCAGGACTCGACGATCCGTCACGCGCTCCAGGAGGGCGGCATCGTGTGAAATCGTCACCATGCCCATTCGTAACTCGCGGCGCAGGCGATCCAACAGGCGGACGATATCGGCCTGGGTGATGGAATCGAGGGCCGTGGTCGGTTCGTCCGCAATTAACAAGCGGGGCTCACCGATCAGGGCCATGGCGATCAAAACGCGCTGCAACTGGCCGCCACTCAATTGCGCCGGACGGGCAGCTAGCACCCGCTCGACGACATCACCCAACTCCACGCGCTCAAGGGCCTCCCGGAGGAAGGTAGGAACGTCTACCACCTCAGGGCGCAGAAAGCGGACCGACTCCCGCAGCTGCACCCCACAGCGTAGGATCGGGTTGAGCGACAACTCGACTTCCTGAAAAACCAGTCCGATCTCCCGTCCCCGCAATCGAGTCATGTGCGATTCCTTCAAGCCGAGCAGCTCGATGGAATCTCCGGATTTGTTGGTGTACGTCGCGGATCCCCCCAACACCCGCGCCCCCGCCGGAAGGAAACCCAGCAAAGCGGAAGCAGCCAGGCTTTTGCCCGATCCGGAGGGACCGACCAGGCCGATAGATTCTCCGGGAGCGAGCGAAAAGGTCAGGGCCTCCAACACGGGAGGCTGACCAGGAAAGGCGAGGGAAAGGTCCTGAACGTGGAGCAGGGCGGGGTTCATAAGCGGGGGCTTACCACTCGGGCACGGCGGAGAGGAAACGGTAGTCCTCCGCAGCGTAGTCAATGGCGGCAATGTACGACTCCCGCCCGTTGGAGATCATCAAGAATGGCACTTGGAGGGGCCCGTTGTAGTGCGCCGCTTGGCGGAAGGTGTCGGTGGACAGGGGCACCTTTGGGGCCTTGCACTCCACGAGCAGGAAGGGACGCATGTCGCGGTCAAAGACCAGTATGTCGGTGCGCTTCGGATCGCCGTTCACCGCTACCCCCCGCTCGACGGTGATGCGATTGCGGTTGTACCGCATGTCACCGATAAGGAAGTGGATCAACAGTTGGCGGACGAACTCTTCGGGCTGGAGGACCAGCCACTTCTTGCGGATCTCCCCGAAGACCATCCGGCGGTTGCCGTCCACCTTGATGGAGAGTTTGCTGGAGAAGCGGTCGAGGCGCAAGTTAAGGGGACGGGGATTCCTCACAGTAGGGGTCGGCTAGGGCTTGTAATCGGGGAAACAAGCGCAGCAGGGTCCGGTTGAATACGGCATCCAGGTCAGTCAGTGTATCTCCAATCCCATCCAGCAGCTCGGGGCGACTGAGCCGCCTACGAAACCGACGGAACACGAGGTCCATCCCCACGCGCGACCCGTAGTGGGCAAGCCAATCATCCGCTGCCATTCGGATGAGAAGTTCCCGGTGGCGCATCGGCATGTCAGCGGCTCCACCCAGCAAACGCTGGTAGGTATTCCGGCAGAAATCATTGAAATCTATGCCAACCAGGTTATTCCAGTTGCGGCTCAGGTAGTAGTCGAAAGCAATATCGGAGACGACCGGCGCATAACGGCCGTGCCGCCCGGTCAGCAGGGAGTTGAGGGCCCGTACGTCGGGGTCGGTGTCGGTGGCCCGGTCGATGGCCCGGTGCATCAGCACGCCCCGCTGTACCCCGGTTTGCAGGGTGGCCAGCTCCCGCCCCCGCACAAAATCGCCGAGGTAGTTTCCGAGTTGCAGGTCGGCCGAGCAACGCGAGAGCGTCAGGTGCGCCAGGAAGTTCACCGGACCTCCAGCTGCCGGCGAAAGTAGTTATAGATATCCTCCTGGGCCCGAAAAGACCCTTCGCCCGGTACGGCCTTGCGGTAGGTGTTGAGCTTGCTTTCCTGCACCAGCCGGGCGCGCTGATTGTCCCGCCACTGCATATCCATGATGCGGCGCAGTTCCAGCCGGATCAAGTGATCGAAGATGGGCGTAACCACCTCTACCCGCCGGTACAGATTGCGGTTCATCCAGTCGGCACTGCCGATAAAGACCTTCTCGTCGCCGTCGTTGCCGAAGATGAAGACGCGGGCATGCTCGAGAAAGCGATCGACAATACTAATGATCTGAATATTTTCGTCCACGTGGGGCACCAAGCGGCAAATGCCCCGAACGATCATGCGTACTTCCACTCCGGCGCGGGCGGCCTGTCGAATCTTTTTGATCATGGCTTCTTCCTCCAGGCTGTTCATCTTAAGGAAGAGGTAGGCGTGCCCCCCCGAACGGGCGATTTCGATCTCCTTGTCGATCAGGTCAAGGAAGTCGGACTCCATGTTGAAGGGGGCCACTAGGAGGTGCTTGCAGCGGGGCAGGATCAATTTACCGCGCAGCAGGTCAAACACCCGCTCGACGTCCTTGCCCAATTTCGGCCGGCAGGTGAGCAGGGCGTGGTCGGTGTAGAGTTTAGCGGTTTTCTCATTAAAGTTGCCGGTGCCAATGTAGCTGTAGTGAATTTGGTCGCCCGCGGGCAGGCGGCGCTCGATGTGGAGCAGCTTCGTGTGGACCTTCACGGCGGGGTAGCTGTAGCGCACGTAGGCCCCGGCCTCCTTCATCTCCTTCCCCCAGTAAAGGTTGCTGGCCTCATCAAAGCGGGCCTTGGCTTCCACGAAGGCTTCCACCTCCTTGCCCTGCTGTAGAGCGTACAGTAGGTTCTTGACCACCTCGGACTTGCTAGCCACCCGGTAGAGGGTGATGCGGATCTTTTTCACCTCCGGGTGATTGGCCGCCTCCCGGATCAACTGGGGGATGTAGTCGTACTTCTGGTAGGGAAAGCTGAGCAAAATATCCGTAGCCTGCAGCACATCCATGATGCTGTCGGCCCCCTCCAGTTGCGGGTGCGGCAGCGGGGGCATGGGCGGGTAGGCAAGGTATTCGCGGCCCGGGGGTTGGGGGAAACCGAAGAAGTCGTTGAAGTTGTGGTAGCGGGCACCCGGGATCATGTCGTACTTCGAGAGCTTCAGGGCATCCTTAAGGCGCTTGAGCATCCAACTGGGCATATCGCCGTCGTACAAAAAGCGCGTTGGCAGGCCGGCATCCCGGCGGGTCAGGCTGTGCTCGATCTTGCGCAGCAGGTCCCCGTCGAACTCGTTGTCGATGTACAACTCGGCGTCGCGACTGAGCTTAAAACTGTACCCGAAATCCACCCGGCGGTCCATCCACCGCCCCAGGTTGGCGCGGATGACGCTGTCGGTAAAGATGACGTAGTAGCCCTCCGGGTCATCTTCCGGCGCGGGCAACACGACGAAGCGGCCCGTTTGTTTGACGGGTATGGGCACCAGGGCCACCTCCCCCGTCTCCTCGGCCTCGGGATCATTTAACGACACGGCCAGGCAGAGTTGCCCATCATCGAGGAAGGGCAGCTCGCGGTCCCCTTCGTCCGTATCGCTGCCCGGTAGCCAGTGCAGCTCCAGGTGGGGTTGCACGTTTCTGTCGAAGTGGCGGGCGGCGAATGCCCGCTGCTCGAGGTTCATCTGGTCGGAGTGGATCAGGTGGATGTTCTCGTCGCGCAGCTGCGGCAAAATCTCTTCCCGAAAGATGCGCCCAAACTCGTCCTGCTGGCGGTAAACGGTCCTACGGATGTCCTTCAGTTCACGCTTGGGCCGAAAGTCGAACAGTTCCCGCCGCTCCGTTTTCGGTAGTTTTTTGAATTGCCGCAGGGAGGACACCCGGACGCGGTAAAACTCGTCCAAATTAGCGCTGTAAATAGCCAGAAAGCGAATGCGCTCGTACAGGGGGACGCGGGGGTCGGAGGCTTCCTGCAACACACGGGCGTTGAATTCGAGCCAGGAAGAATCGCGTTTCGTCAGTTCGGTGGGCAAGGCGGCGGGTTTAAGCACTCAATGTAGGTGTTTGGCGGGAACGCGGGTGCGGCGGACGGACCTCCACCGCCCGGAGCGTGCGAACAATCGCTAGACTAAGGTATTAAACAAGCAATCTAAACACGCTGATGAGACTGATGCAACACAAGCGGGAAGCCTTCTGGTTCTACCGCTACCTCTCCAATTTCTACGACAAGCTGGTCAACCCCCTCTTCTGGACCGCCAGCATGCGCGAAAAATCTTTGGAGATCGTCGACTGGGAAGGTGGCGAGCAGCTGAAAGTCGTGGACGTAGGCTCCGGCACCGGCTTCACCACCCAGGGCATCGTCCGGCGCGTACCCGCTAAAAATGTGGTCTGCCTCGACCAGAGCCCCCAGCAAATGGAGCGGGCCATGGTCAAGCCCGACCTCGAAGACTGTCGTTTCCGCCTCGGCGATGCCGAAAATCTTCCCTTCGCCGAAGACACCTTCGACCGCTATGTCTCCGCCGGGTCCATCGAGTACTGGCCCGATCCCCAGCGCGGCATCGACGAAGCCTACCGCGTGATCAGGGAGGGCGGACAAGCCCTTATGATCGGCCCGATCGAGCCCGTCAACCCCATCAGCAAGTTCATCGCGAACACCTGGATGCTTTTCCCGCCCGAAAATGACTACCACCTCTACTTCCATACGGCCGGCTTCACCGACATCAAGTGGACCTACATCCGGCCACACTGGCAGGAGAACGAGCGCTACGGCATCGCCATGCGGGGTACTAAGCCGGCCCCCGGGAAGAGTCCCGGTGTGAACGATCGGCGCAACCGCACCGCAGTCGTCGAAGCCGAACCCAAGGGGGGCTGGCTCGGCCGTAACCTGCTACTCACCAGCCGCGTACTCGTGGGCTCTGCCGCCGGTTTCCTGTTCATCCCCATGGCCCTCCTAGCCCACGTAAGCGCGCCCCTGCGCGGTATCGAGGGCGAGGTAGAGCCCCTGAACAAGGAGCAGAAAGCCGTATTGATCGGTATCGGTGGCCTGCTGACCTTCTTCCTCGTGCGCGCCATCGTCCGCAAGCGCTGATGGCCTTACTCAACGAACGCATCCGGGAGTTTTACGACCAGTCCACCCCCCTCTGGCTAAATACCTGGGGCGAGCAGATGCACCATGGCTATTATGGCCAACACGGCGAGCGCAAGACCGATCACCGGCAGGCCCAGCTCGACATGATCGAGACGCTCCTAGACTATGGAAAGGCTTCGGGAGACGGCCTCACCCGCTTCCTCGATGCCGGCTGCGGCGTGGGGGGCAGCAGTCGCTACCTCGCGCTCAAGTACCCCCAGGCCGAAGGGCTGGGGGTTACCCTAAGTCCCGTCCAGGCCGAGCGCGGCAATGGCTTCAACCGAGAAGCTGGGTTAGCCGACCGCGTCACCCTGATCGCTAAAAACGTCTATGAGCTGGACCCCGCTACCGAAGGCACCTTCGACCTCATCTGGAGCATGGAATCCGCCGAGCACATGGAGGACAAGCGGGGACTCTTCGAGCTCTTTCACCGACTCCTGAAGCCCGGCGGTCGCCTGCTGATGGCCACCTGGTGTCAGCGGCCGGAACCGCCCTACCTCTCCCCCACCGACCAGTATACCCTACAGAAGATCTGTCAGCTCTACCACCTGCCGCCCCTGGTCAGCGTACCCGAGCTGGCAAAGGCTGCGGCTGCCGCCGGATTCGGCGAGGTGCAAACCGACGACTGGTCTAAGTCCGTGGAACCCTTCTGGGGCGCCGTCATTCGCAGCGGCCTGGATCCGCGCAACTGGCCGGGACTCGTCCGCGCCGGCCTGGGCACCATCCAGGGGGCCTGGGCGATGAAGTACATGAAACAGGGGTTTGCCTCCGGGGCGATCCGCTACGGGGTGCTGACGGCTACCAGAAATTAATCAGACCGCCTCGATGAGCTCGCGCGCGTTTTTGAGCGCCGAGTCGCTCGGGGGATTCTGACTCAGCATCGTGGCGATGGCGCGCACCCGCTCTTCGCGGTCCAGCTCCCGTACGCGGGTGATGGTGCGCTCGGCGTCCTTCTTGTCGGTTTTATAGACGAAGTAGTGACGGTGGGCGCGGCTGGCGACCTGGGGGGAGTGGGTGATGACCACTACCTGATGGTGCTCGCTGAGCTCCGTCAAAATGCGTCCCATCTTCTGCGCCACGTCGCCGCTCACGCCGGCATCGATCTCATCGAAGATCAGGGTAGGCAGTTCCATGGCGGAGGCTACGAGGCTTTTGGTAACCAGCGCCAGGCGGGACATCTCGCCCCCCGAGGCGGCATCCTTGATGCTCTGCAGTTTGCCGCCCTTATTGGCACTGAAGAGGAAGCGCACTTCGTCCAGGCCGTGCGGTCCGGGCTGCTCCAGGGGTTTAAAGTCGACCTCCAGACGGGCGTTCCCCATGCTGAGGTCGGCAAGATTCTTCTTGACCTGAGCGGCAAAAGCGGGGGCGACGCGCTCCCGCCCCTTGCGCAACGCTTCCCCTTGCTGGGTGAGGGCGGCGAGCAGCCGCTCCTTTTCCTTCTCCAGCTTGGTGATGTTCCCGCCGAGATCGGCGAAGTGACCGAGACGGCCGGAGAGGGAGTCGTAAATGTCGATCAACTCGCCGTTATCCTTAACGGAGTGCTTGGTGTGTAGGCGGTAGAGCAGGTTTAGCCGGTCTTCGATCTCCTCGAGGCGTTTGGGGTTGACCTCGGTATCTTCCCCAAAGGCCTCCAGGTCGGCGGCGACTTCTTCCAGCTCCAGCCGCAGACTTTCAAAGCGTTCGCTGATGCCCCGCAGTTTGGGATCGCCAGCGGCCAGGGGGGTGAGCTTAACGGCAATGGCCTGCAGTCTGTCGGTGACCGAGCTGTCGCCTTCGGTGAGGTAGTTGAAGGCCCCAGCCGTGAGGTGCTGAATCTCTTCGGCGTTGCTGAGGCGGTGGCGTTCGGCTTCCAATTCTTCTTGCTCATTGAGGCGGAGGTCGGCTTCCTCCAGTTCATTGACTTGAAACTCCAGGAACTCCTGCTCGCGGCGGGCCTGGGCCTGTTCTTCCAGCAGCAGGTTGAGCCGGCGGCGGGTGTCCTGGAGCTTGGTGTAGTTGGCCCGGTAAGCCCTCACGTCCTCCCGTTGGGTGGCCAGGGCGTCGAGCAGTTCGAGCTGGAACTCGCTGTTGTTGATGTATAAGGTATCAAATTGCTGGTGGAGATCGATCAGCGTGGCGCCGAGCTGCTGCAGCAGCTTGAGATTAGCGGGGGTATCGTTGATGAAGGCTCGGCTCTTGCCCGAGGGGGTGATCTCGCGCCGAATGATCAATTCGGGATCGTAATCCAGGTCATTCTCCGCAAAGAATTCCTGGAGGTCGTAGGCGGACACGTCGAACCGGCCCTCGATGATGCACTTCTGCGTATCGTCGAAGAGCGTCTTGGTGTCCGCGCGGCCGCCTAAAATAAGGTTGAGCGCGCCGAGTACGATCGACTTGCCGGCCCCGGTCTCGCCCGTGATGATGCTCAGCCCCTGCGCGAAGTCGAGGGTCAGCTCCTCGATAATGGCGTAGTTACTGATGTGCAGCCGCTTAATCATAGAGGAATTTGTTGGAAAAGCCCAAAATTACAACCAATTCAGGCCGGGGTGAAATCTAAGCGCTCATTTCTCCCCCCCCCTTTTGCATATCCTGCTTACCAATTGTACCGGAAGCTACGGCTTGCTATACTTGTCAGGTATAATTCCAACCCATGGCTTCCGGCCCACCCCAACCCTGGTCCTACACGCGTAACCAACGCTACGGCCTCTTGCTCCTCCTGTTGCTGATCGCGGGCGGTTACTGGGTGAACCGGCACCTGACCGCGGCCCGCCCGCCCTACCCCAGCCCCGACGATTCTGCGCTCTTCGCGGCCGCCCGGCACTTACGGGCCGCGATGGACGTTGAGCCCACGGAACAACCCGCCGCCCCCGAGCGCTTCCGCTTCGACCCCAATACCGTTTCCGCTGCGGACCTCCAACGCCTCGGCCTCTCCGCCCGGCAGGCGGCTTCCTGGATCAAGTTTCGGGGCAAGCGGCCCTTCCGTTCGGTGGAGGACATCGGCAAGCTCTACGTGTTGCAGCCGGCACAGGCGACCACGCTCATGGCGCTGGCGGAACTGCCGGAGGACCGGGCCGACCAGGTGGCCGCCTCGCCACCCGCATCCAACGCAGTGATCCAAACTTTCCCCTTCGACCCCAACACGATCTCCGGCGACAGCCTGGCGCTGCTCGGCTTCTCCACACGCGAAGTGAAAGCCCTACTGAAGTACCGCAGCTACCGGGACATCACCTTCCGGGAACCTGAAGATTTACGTCGCGTTGGCGCACTGGACAGTGAGCGGCTCAACCGCCTACTGGCGTACGTTGAGATTGTCTTGCCTAGGGATTCTACACCCGCGTACGCGCCCTATCCCAAGCGTTCCGCCCCCGCACTCGCTTCCCTCGACGTCAACACGGCCACCCCGGCAGCCTGGCAGAGCCTGCCCGGTATCGGTGCTTCCCGGGCGGCCAGCCTCGTCAAATTCCGGGAAGCGCTCGGTGGCTTTATCAGCCTGGATCAGGTGGGTACGACGTACGGACTACCCGACTCTACCTTCCAGCAAATACGCCCATACCTTAGGCACTCCCCACTCATTCCTTCCCTGTATATCAACCGTTTGGACGCCGCCGCCCTCGCCCGCCACCCCTACCTTAGGCGGCGCACGGCGGAGATCATCGTGCGCTACCGCGACAACCACGGGCCTTTCACCTCAAGTGCGGACCTGGAAAAAGTGCGGGCCCTCACCACCGAAAGCCGCGACGCGCTGTTGCCCTACCTGAACTTCGACCGATGATGCAGCTCTTCGACCTGATTGGCAACACCCCCCTGGTAGACCTCTCCGACCTCCAAGACAACCCCGACGTCCAACTTTACGGCAAGCTGGAGGGGCAGAATCCCGGCGGGAGCGTGAAGGACCGTGCTGCCCTCAGTATGATCCGGGGCGCGCTAGCCCGGGGTGTACTCGGCCGCGGCAAACGCATCGTCGAAGCGACCAGCGGCAACACGGGGATCGCCATCGCCATGATCGCCGCCCGCTACCGTATTCCGACCACCCTCATCATGCCCGAAAACAGCACCGAGGAACGCATCAAGACCATGCGCGCCTACGGGGCGGAGGTCCTGCTCACCCCCGCCGAGCGCACCATCGAGTACAGCCGCGAAGTCGCCCAGGAGATGGAAGACAGCGGCGATTACGTACAGTTAAATCAATTCTCCAACGAGGACAACTGGCGAGCCCATTACGGCACGACGGGACCGGAAATCTGGCGAGACACCAATGGTCAAGTCACTCATTTCGTGAGCAGTATGGGCACCACCGGAACCATCACCGGAACCGGCCGCTACCTGCATGAGCAGAATACCGATGTTCAAATCGTGGGCGTACAACCGACCGACGGCAGCAGCATTCCCGGCATCCGCCGTTGGAGCCCGGAGTTCCTGCCGGCGATCTACGATCCCAGCTCAGTAGACTTCAAGATCGACGTCAGTGAAGAGGAGGCCACCACTACGATGCACCGCCTGGCCACCGAATGCGGCGTATTTGCCGGCACGAGTTCGGGGGGAGCCACGGCCGCCGCCCTACGCGTAGCCGCTACATTGGAGCGCGGCCTGCTGGTCTGCATCATTTGCGATCGCGGCGACCGCTACCTCTCTACTCTTTGATTTCGGGGAGTATCCACGGCTTCGCGGACAGCCAGGACCATTCGGTCTGCGCCAGGTCAGTTTCGGGATCGATGTAGGTCTGCAGCCGCCGCCCATTTAACCGCACCCGGAAGTTCCCATAGACGCGCACCCGATGGCCCTCCGCGGCCCGCACGTCCCGTAAGTGATGGGCGTACTGCAGAATCATATCGGGGTGAGTAACCATTTTTCGGTACTGCTTGTCGTCCAGGCTGTCCTGCAGATGAATGACTTCCTCGCGATCGGTGTCCGCATCCACTACCCGGTAGTACCCCGTACCCTGTTTACTCCGCAGCATCATCCGCCAGCTGTAGCGGTGCCCCTCCTCGGTCCAGTTGACGTCGGAACCGAACAGGTAGTTGCGCAGCGGCAGGAACACGTGCAGACCCACTAACAGCACTAGGGCGCCGGGGCGCGGGTGCCAGGCAATACGGGCCGGAGTACGATCCCCGATCCGCTGCCTCCACTCCGCGCGCCAACGCTTCACCAGATCTACGCGGTGGGAGAGCCAGATCACCGCCCGCCGCGGCCAGTTTGGCTCGAAGAAAAGCGAAGTCAGCACCAACGACAGGTAGGGAAAGATGCCGATGTTGAAGATGAGGTGATTAGTCGCGTGAAATAAAATTAGGAAAGCCAGGGCCACCCAGCGCAGCCGCCGGTGCAATAACATAAACGGACAGACCAAGTCAAGTAGCATGCCGCCCCAGGCCATGACGTAGGCCGTCCCCTTCAGTGCGAACAGCGGGCCGAGCACCGGCATCTCCGCCCGTGCCCTCAGCCAGAGGTGCAGGGGCATGGCCTCGATGAGCCAGTCGTAGTTGATCTTGTTCCAACCGCCGAAGAAATACACGAGCCCCATCAGCAGGGGGAAGGTGTATACACTCCACTTCGGGGCGACCGGCGACCACTGTTGGGGATCGCGCCGCACGTCCAGCGACCACTCCCGCCACGCCGGCGATAGGGCGAGCAGCCAAACGAGCCAGGTGAAGAGGTAAGCGTGGTTGAGATAGTGCCCTTTCTCAAGCAGGAACAGATAGGTAGCGCACAGCGCAAAGAGGGGGGCCGTAAACCGAAAGCGCCACCCCGCCGCCACGGCGATCCCCGCCAGGAATCCAACGAGGAAAAACAAACTCAGAAAGGGTTCCGGCAGCGGGCACACCCACTCAAAACCAAAGTAGCGGAAGGTAAATCCCGAAAAGCTGTCGCGGTACCAGTGGTAATAGATGCCGTTGCCCAGGATGTCGCCGGCTCCGAGGAGGCCTAGGGCGATGCGCAGCCAGACTAGGGTGTAGATGGGTACGGTGTCGCTAAAATTTGAAATTTTAAATTCCAAATTGAAAATTTACAGATGTCTCTCCGCATGGTAGCTGCTCCGCACCAGGGGCCCGCTCTCCACGAAGTCAAAACCTTTTTCCATACCCAGCGCCTGGTAGTGGGCAAAGGTGTCGGGCGTAACGAAGCTATCCACGGCCAGGTGCATGGCGGTGGGTTGGAGGTATTGTCCGATGGTGACGACGTCCACCCCGACGGCAGCGAGATCGTCGAGGATGCGCTCCACCTGCGCTTCGGATTCGCCGAGGCCGACCATGAAGCCGGTCTTGGTCCGCTTCCCGGCTTCCTTTATCCGCTTGAGTTCTTCGAGGCTGCGCTGGTAGCGGCCCTGGGGGCGCACCTTGCGGTACAGTTCTTCCACGGTCTCCATGTTGTGGCTGACTACCTCCTGTCCGCCGTCGATCATGCGGTACAACGCATCCCAGTTGCCGCGCACGTCGGGAATGAGGGTTTCGATGGTAGTTTGCGGTGTCCGTCGTTTAATTTGGCGTACGGTCTGGTACCAAATCTCGGCGCCGCGGTCCTTGAGCTCATCCCGATTGACGGAGGTCAGGACGGCGTGCTTCACTTGCATCAGCTCGATGGCCTCGGCGACGCGACGGGGCTCGTCGGTGTCGTATTCCGTAGGACGGCCGGTCTTGACCGCACAGAAGCTGCAGGAGCGGGTGCAGACATTACCCAAGATCATAAAGGTGGCCGTACCGGCTCCCCAGCATTCGCCCATGTTAGGGCAGTTGCCGCTCTGGCAGATGGTATTGAGCTGGTACTCATCCACTAGTTTTCGGACGCGCTTGTAGTCGGGTCCGATGGGCAGCTTGACGCGCAGCCAGTCGGGCTTGCGCTGGCGTTCGGCACGGGAGGGGGCTACGGGGAGGTCGATCATACGGGGCGGGGTGCGTAAGTACAAGTACAAAACTACCCGGCTTTGGTTGAACGACCGCGGCTTCTCCCCGTTGGTCGAAAAAGGCGAGGGCTTCCGCCGGTGTCCGCTACATTTGGTGCTTATGGATATGATGGAAAACATCCGGGTGGCCCTGCGCAGCGTAGGAGCCAATTGGTTACGCGCTTTACTGACCACCCTCATCATTGCGGTCGGCATTATGGCCCTAGTGGGCATCCTAACGGCGATCGACGCGGCTATCTACTCCCTGTCGTCCAACCTCTCTAGCCTCGGCGCGAACACCTTTGAAATCGACCAGAAGCGGGAGACGGTACGCCGCAGCGGCGGCCGTGGTCGGGATGGCAAACAGTCCGAACCCTTCACCTACGACCAAGCCATGGCCTTCAGTGAGGACTATGACTATCCCGCCGACGTGAGCGTCAGTTTCCGGGGCAAGGGCGCCACGGCAGTGACCTTCCAGGAGCGGGAGACCAACCCTAATGTGTCAGTTTACGGCATGACGGCCAATTATCTGACCAGCAAGGGCTTCGAAATCGCCGCCGGACGTAACTTCACGCAGCGGGAAACGATGGAGGGCGGCAACATTGCACTCCTCGGAGCGGACCTGGTTGACGACCTCTTCACTGGGAAGAACCAGTTTGCCGTAGGTAAGGAAATCAGCGTCGGGGGACTGCGCTTTACCGTTATAGGAACCTTGAAAAGCAAGGGATCGAGCATGACCAGCAACGACAAGCGCGTCCTCATTCCCTTACAGTCAGCCAAACGCTTCTACGCATCCAACCGGACGAACTACGACATCCTGGTGGCCGTCCGCGATCCGGCGGGCATCGAGGCGGCCATGTCGGAAGCCGTCCTGACCATGCGCCGCGTCCGGGGGCTGCGCGCTGGACAGGAGAACGACTTTGAGGTAGAAAACAGTTCCGACCTCGTCAGTATCATTAAGGACAACACCGTCACGCTACGACTAGCCGCTATCAGCATTGGCCTAATGACGTTGCTGGGGGCAGCCATCGGACTGATGAACATCATGCTGGTCTCGGTGACCGAACGTACACGGGAAATCGGCGTCCGCAAAGCGCTGGGAGCCACCCGGCGCAACGTACTGCTGCAGTTTCTGTTCGAGGCCGTGGTCATTTGTCAGTTGGGGGGGCTGCTGGGCATCTTGCTGGGGGTCGCGGCGGGAAACTTAGTGGTCATCTTCACGAATGGGCAGTTCCTGATTCCCTGGGTGTGGATCGGACTGGCGCTGGTGGTCTGCAGCGTGGTGGGACTACTTTCCGGCCTCTACCCCGCCATGCGCGCGGCGGCGCTGGACCCGATCGAATCCCTGCGGTACGAATAAGCGGTAAGGGTGCCCCACCCTTACCTTAGCTCCATGCCTAACCAGGTCGCCTACCGCGTTTACGATTTTCTCAAGGAGATTGAGCCGTTCAGTTACCTCGACCGCGCCGCCCTGCTCCGCGTAGCCGGCCGCGTGGAGGTGCGCTACCAGCCGCCCGGTACGGTAGTCTTCCGCCCCGGGGAGCCGCCCCGCGATCGCTTTTTCGTGGTCAAGGAGGGCATCATCGAACTCTACAGCGAAGACCCCGCGGGCAACGAACGCCTGGTGGAGCGCTGCGGTGAGGGGGAGGTGTTCGGCATCCGACCGCTGCTGGCGGAAGACAACTACATTTTTCTGGCTCGTGCGGTGGAGGAAAGCTTACTCTACGCCGTGAACAGTGAAGGCTTTCGGGAACTGATCTCCAACTACCCGCGCGTACTGGAGTACCTGCTTACCAGCATGGCCGGCAGCAGCCGCTATGCCGTGGAGTACCGGGCGGCTAACGACGGGCCGCGCACTGACCAACGGACTACCCATCCCGATCTACAATCCCTGCATGCCGCCCAACGCACCCGCGACCCCGTCACCTGCGCGCCTACGGAAACCATCATCCAAGCCGCGCTCCTCATGACCGAGGAAGAAGTAGGCTCCATCGTCGTAGTGGACCCCCGGGGGTGTCCCATCGGCATTATCACTGACCGCGACCTCCGCCGCTGCGTAGCTACCGCCCTGGTGAGTCGGCAGGCCCCGGTGTCGGACATTATGTCCAGCCCCGTGCGCTGTATCACCGCTACGGCTACCGTTACCGACGTCCAGATTCGCATGCTGCGCTCCGGCTACCACCACCTGGTGGTTACGGAAGACGGGACGGACAAGTCCAAAGTGATGGGCGTCCTCAGCGAGCACGACCTGCTGCTGGCGCAGGGTAATAGTCCGGCCGTGCTCATTCAGGAGATTAGCCGGGCCGATAACAGCCGCTACTTAAGGGGGTTACGGGACAAGGCGGAGTCCATCCTGCGCGGCTACCTTGACAAGCAAGTAGCGATCAGCCACATCACTGCGGTGATGACGCAGATCAACGACGAAATCATCCGCAAGTGCATGAAACTCGCCCTTGCCCGTATGCAGGCCGACGGCCTGGGCCACCCACCTGCCCTGTTCGACTGGCTGGCCCTCGGTAGCCAGGGGCGGGGCGAACAACTGCTGCGCACGGACCAAGACAACGCCCTCATCTTTGAAGACGTGGCCGATGAGAAATACAATTCCGTCAAAAATTACTTTTTGAAACTGGCCGATTTTGTCACGGAATTCCTCAACGACGCCGGCTACGCCTATTGCGACGGCGACATGATGGCCAGCAACCCCAAGTGGTGCCTGAGTGTGAGCAAGTGGAAAGACCAGTTCAGCACCTGGATGCACGAGAACACGGCGGAAAACCTGCTGAACACCTCTATCTTCTTCGACTTCCGCGGCGTGTGGGGCGACGGCAGCCTGCCCGATAAGCTCACGGCCCACATCTTCGAAGAGATAGCAAATCAATCCACCCGCTTCCAGGCTTCCCTGGCCCAGGCCGCTCTCCAGAATCCCAGCCCCCTTACTTTTTTTCGCAATTTCGTGGTGGAACGCTCGGGCGAGCACAAGGACCAGTTTGACCTGAAGGCCCGCGCCATGCGCCCCCTCACCGATGCCGCCCGCGTCCTGATCCTCCAGGCCCGGGAGGGAAATATCAATAACACCCTGCGCCGCTACGAAGCCCTGGCCCGACTGGAGCCGCAGCATGCGACCCTTTACCAGGAGGCCGCCGAGGCTTACGAAACCCTGATCCGCCTGCGGGCTGAACTTGGCCTCAAGCGCAACGACAGCGGCCGCTTCGTGCGCCCGGAAGAGCTCTCGCAGGTGCAGCGGCTGCTGCTGCGCAACAGCTTTAATCCGGTCAAGGACATTCAGCAACTCCTGGAAATACGCTTTCAGCTCAACTTCCTGCGCTGATGGAGGGCAGCGATTGGCTCGACAAACTGCGGCGCCGCCTGGGGGGAAGCAGCATCCCGCCG
This sequence comes from Lewinellaceae bacterium, assembly GCA_963710195.1. GTDB lineage: Bacteria > Bacteroidota > Bacteroidia > Chitinophagales > Saprospiraceae > Neolewinella. Next base: position 444,187 of record CAVPZF010000007.1, on the reverse strand, counting down.
GACGATCCCCGGTGGCCGGCCTGGTACCGCGAGCACGCCCACCTCACCGCGGTGGGGTACGACGGGCAGCAATCACTGGCGCAAGTTCCCATCGTCATCCTGGACGCGGAGACCACCGGGCTGGAGGTGCGCACCGACCGTATTCTCTGCGTCGGCGCCCTGCGCGTACTGGGCAACAGCATCCGTCTGGGGGAAAAATTCGAGGCCTACCTGCCTACCCCACCGGGCTACAGCGATCCTACCGCAGTTTCTATCCACGGCATTATCCCCAATTCCCACCGCTACACCTACACCAACGAGCCCCGCCTCCTGGCTGACTTGGTCGAGTACCTGGGCAACGCCGTGATCGTCGGTCACCACATCGGCTTCGACGTGGAGATGCTCGACCGAACGCTTCGGCGCAACGGGGCCGGCCCCCTCCGCAATCCCGTCATCGACACCGCCGATGTAGCCAAGCGCCTGCGCCCCTCCGGATACTGGTCGCCACATAACGATTATAGCCTAGACGCCCTCGCCCGCCGTTACCGCATCCCCCTCTCCGACCGCCACACCGCCCTCGGCGACTGCTACATCACCGCGGTCCTCTGGCTTAAGCTCCTCACCCGCCTGGCCGTCAAGCTGGGCCGCGACCTCCGTATGGAAGACGTCCACTGACACGCCCAACACAGAAAATCCCCCGGCAATCGAGCAACGCTCGACCACCGGGGGATCCCCTCTTAAGAATTAAAAGCCTGAACTACTTCCCCTGGCCCTTCCGGTGCTTCTTTTTCTCCTTGCGAAAGTTGCCGGCGTGGCCGCCCGTAAATCCCTGGTATTTATTGCGCGGACGCTTCTCGCGGCTGGTCTCGTTGTCGTTGTCGAAGGACCCGGCATTGCCGTCATAGATGCGCAGGTTCAGTTCCTGCCCTTTGTCGCGGACGCCGTCAAAGGCAGCGACCACGCGCGTAGCCTCCTTCTCGTCGACATCGATGAAGGTGAGGTTGTTCTGCAGGTCGATCTTGCCGAGGTCGATCTGGCGGCCGGGAACGTTCTTGTTGAGCATCCCGATTACCTGAGGTACGGTATAGCCCTGGCGGCGGCCGGCGGCCATGCACAGACGGGTGTAGCTGACGTTAGACCGGCGTTCCCGCTTCTCCCGACGCTCACCGCGCTCCTCCTTTGGTGCTTCTACCGTCCGCACGCTGCCCAACTGCTTGCTGAAGTCACCCAGACTGAGCGCTATGAATTTCTGAATCAGGCTGTCGCGATCCAGTCCTTCCAGGGCGCTGGTGACCTCGGGCAGGAGGGCTGTGAGTTTCTTGTCGGTCAGTTCGGCTTCCTTGACGGAGCCGACAAAGGCCATGGCGCGGCGGCGGTAAACTTCGTCCTGGCTCGGGATAGGCGCTTGGCTGAATTCCAGTTTGCCGTAACGTTCGATGTCGCGGATCTTGCGCAGTTCCCGGCCGGTGACGATCGACACGGCAATGCCCTCCTTGCCGGCACGCCCGGTGCGGCCACTGCGGTGGACGTAGACCTCGGGGGCGTCGGGGAGGTTGTAGTTGATGACGTGGGTCAGGTCGGAGACGTCCAGACCCCGGGCGGCCACGTCGGTGGCCACGAGCAGTTTGATGCGTCCCTTGCGGAAGCGCTTCATCACGTCGTCGCGCTGGGCCTGGCTCATATCGCCGTGCAGGGCGTCCGCGGCGTGTCCGGCGAAGCGCAGGTCCTCGGCCACGCCATCGACCTCGCGGCGGGTGCGGCAGAAGATCACGGCGTACATGTCGGTGTCCAGCTCCACCAGCAGCTTCAGCAAGCTGAAGCGATCCGAGCCCTTTACTTTGTAGTAAAGGTGGGTGATATTGGAATTTCCCGCGTCGGTATGATCGATGCTGATCTCCTGGGGGTCATTCATGTAGTCGGTGGAGATCTTGCGGGCCTCCTTCGGCATGGTGGCCGAGAAGAGCAGGGTCTGCTTTTCCTTAGGGGTAGCGTCGAGAATGCCGTTGAGTTCTTCCTGGAAGCCCATATTTAGCATTTCGTCGGCTTCGTCGAGCACGACGCGCTTGAGCTGGTCGACCACTAGTTTTTTGCGGTTGATCAGGTCGAGGGTCCGGCCGGGGGTGCCCACTACGATGTTAGCGCCCTGGCGAATGGCACGGATCTGGTCACCGGCACTGGCGCCGCCATAGACAGCGACCACGGTCACCCCCTTGCGGAAGCGGGCAAATTCGGTAAGGTCCTTTGTGATCTGGAGACAGAGTTCGCGGGTCGGACAGAGAATAAGCGCCTGCACGGCATTCAATTCCGGATCGATGCCATCGACAACGGGAAGGCCGAAACCGGCGGTCTTTCCGGTACCGGTACGGGCCAGGGCAATCAGGTCGCGGTCGGAGCCAAGGATTGCCGGAATCGTTTTGGCCTGTACGGGCGTGGGGGTAGTGAAGCCGAGGTGTGCCACGGCCTGTTTGACGTCATCACGTAGTGACGTCTCGTTGAAATTTTCCATTTCACCTGTTGTTAAAACGGGTGAAACGGTCTACTACAATGCGCCCAAACAGCGCCCCAGCGTAAACCCCAAAACCACCCGTGTGATTCTAAGAAGCCGCAAAGGTAGGCAATTTCCGCCAGACTTACCAATTGTTTGCAATGTCCACAAGGGCTACCGCCCGGGCGGGGGCGCAGGTGAGAGGCCTACCCACGCAATTTGCCCGCAATGGCCCGACCGAAGCTGTTGATGCGCTGGAGGGGCTCGGCCAGGGAGGGATCGGTTAAGCGCATCGCCCCTTGGTCAGTTACACCCTCCTGTACGGGGTAGAGCAAGATGAAGCTGTTGGTTTGGAAGTAGCGGTTGAGGTAGCCCGGAATTTTGCGCATGCTGCGGTGATAGGAGGGGCCCCCATCGCGGCTCAGGAACAGGATAAGGTTGTCGTTGATGGTAGAATCGCGGGCGAGGATGAGGAAGTCATCCCAGTCGGGAAAGTCGGTGAACACGGCGTCGATCGGGGTCTCGGCGTGCAGGTCACGGATGGGCTCGAGGGAGGCGGGAGTGCCGTAAAAAATCATTTTAGCCCCCGAGTTGCGGGCAATATTCCAAAGCCGGTTGAGGCCGGCGGCGAATCCCGGCTCCACCTCGGCACGGGAGGGAATGATGACGAGGTGTCGCTTGATCGTAGCGAGGGGTTGGGCCGGTTTATAGATCAGGGTGGTCAGGTTGCAACGGGTCAGGATGTCCTCCGTGAGGGTGCCGAGGAAGGACTGAGATAAACCCTTGCTGAGGTGTAGCCCGAGGATGAGGTCGGTTATCTTGTTCTCGCGCACCACGCTGGTGATGGCGTTGGCGATGTTTAGGTCGTAGCGCAGCAATTCCACGAGCTCGAGATCCGCCCCGGAGGCCGTGGTTACGGCCCGGTGGAGCACCTTGCGGGCCTTGGCTTCGGCGGCCGCGTCCTGAGAGTCGTGGTCGATGACGCTAAGGCCATAGAGGGTACCGCGGTTCTTAGGCTTGATGGTCACGCCGAGGTTGATGAGCTCTTCGGTGGTGTCTTTGTTGCGGACGGGAATGAGGATACGTTCGTTAGCGTCCGCGTCCTCCTCTGTTGCCCCCACTTCCTCCAAACGGGCGACGTTTGACGCGCCCTGCTGCGCCACCAGGGAGGCCACCGTGCAGGTGATGAGGATCATCAGGATGGTCCCGTTGAGTACGTTTTCGTTGAGCAGGCGCAGGGGCTCTCCGGTATCGGCAGTGCCAAGGATGGTATTGTAGCCGACCAGTACGGCGGCCAGGGTGGCGGCGGCTTGGGCGTTGCTGAGTCCAAAGATTAGGCGGCGCTCGTCTACCGTAAAACCGTACGTGCGTTGGGTGGCCCAGGCGGCCAGGAATTTGGCGGTCATGGCAACGATGGTCATGACTGCCGCTACCCGGACGGTGGCAAAGTCCTGGATAAAGGCCCGGTAATCGATCAGCATCCCTACGCCGATCAGAAAGAAAGGAATGAAGATAGCGTTGCCCACGAACTCGATCCGGTTCATGAGGGGCGAGGTGAGCGGGATGAGGCGGTTGAGGGCCAGGCCAGCCAGGAAGGCCCCGATGATCGGTTCGATGCCCGCAAGTTCTGCCAGCACCGCCCCTAGGAATACCATTACTAAAACAAATACGTACTGAGAGACGCCATCGTCCACCCGCTTCAGAAACCACCGCCCGATGATCGGAAAGCCCAAAAGTACGGCCAGGCCAAAAACCAAAATGGAGCCGCTCAACCGCAGCCAAAAGGCCAGGTTCACCTCCCCGGTAGTCATGCCCACAATGATGGCCAAGACCAACAGGGCCAGCGTATCCGTAATGACGGTGCCCCCCACCGTGATGTTGACCGCTCGATTACTCGCGACGCCCATACGACTGATCATGGGATAGGTAATCAGGGTATGGGAGGCAAACATACTGGCCAGCAGCACCGCGGTTGGGACGGAATAGCCCAGGAAGAAGATGCCGGCCAGGATGCCCAGCACCATGGGGATACTGAAAGTGTAGGCCCCGAAAACCGCGCTCTTGCGGCTGTTTTTTTTGAACTCGGCCAGGTCAATCTCCAGTCCGGCCAGGAACATGATGTACAGCAGGCCGGCCGTCCCCGAAAGGATAATGCCGCTGTCCCGCTCCATTAGGTTGAAGCCATGCGGCCCCACCACGGCGCCCGCGATTATGAGGCCCAGCAGCGGCGGGATTTTGACGCGATTGAGCAGCAGGGGCGCGAACAGGATAATGAGCAGGATCAGGAGAAACTTGATCACCGGGTTCGTCAGGGGAAGGGAAAGGTCCAGCACTTCCAGCAGGAGCATAGGCGGGGAGAATGGCGGGCTCGGGCCGGGGGACATCCCCGTCAACTTGCATCAACACCAACTAGCGGGAAATGCTCGGAAGATCTAGGGCAACTAAGAAATAAACACCCGGTCGCTGGCTTCCTTCCGCTTACACTTGGCCGTGGTCCGCGTACGTGCGTAATTTTGCGGCAGAACAGCTCTCATGTTACCCCTGAAATATTTACACCACCTGGCCATCATCTGCCGGGACTATCCCGCCTCCAAGCAATTCTATACGCAAGTCGTCGGTCTTACGGTCGTCAGCGAGCAGTACCGCGAAGATCGGAACTCCTATAAATTGGACCTCTCGCTGAATGGCGAGTACCTCCTGGAACTCTTTTCCTTCCCCGATCCGCCCCCCCGCCCTACCCTACCCGAGGCTGCCGGCTTGCGCCACTTGGCCTTTGCGGTGACCGACGTGGAAGACTGTGTGGAGCGGCTCGACCGAATGGGCGTCCCCGTGGAAGACATCCGCACCGACGCTAAAACCGGTCACAAGTTCACCTTTTTCCGCGACCCGGATGGCCTGCCGCTGGAGTTGTATGAGGGATAAGCGCCGGTAAGAAGCGGTTTCCAACCGCGGCTGTGCCCCGGGACTTGTAGTCCCGCGGGCTCGCTCCTCGTATACGAGTTGGTGAACGCGCAGTGTGCAGGGACTTAAGCGCTTTTTTGGGTTTTCCAAGCCTGACGAAAGCGCCGCTATTTTGGGTCTATTCGAGCCTCGAACAGGGAAGCCCAGCGGGCTAAGTGACGCTTTTCGAGGCAAAGAATAGACGCAAAAGAGCAAGCTTACGGCGGTGAGCGGAATCCCAAAGAAGCTCTAAACCAACTGCGTTGATGTAATTGGTCGCTCACGGGCGGAAATTACGTCGAGCTGCGCTTGGGAGTTATCTGAAAGAAGCAGCATTGTGCGGATCGCTCTCTCAACGGCTCACCAAATGCTCCGATGGGAAAAAACCTTCGACGGTTAGCTCACCATGGGCTGAATACCTACCTTTGTCAAACCTTCGCCCGGATGGCGGAATTGGTAGACGCGCTGGACTTAAAATCCAGTTCCCAGTACTGGGAGTACGGGTTCGATTCCCGTTCCGGGTACGGATAAGGCAGCAGGCGATCTTCGGTTCGCTTTGCTGCCTTTCTGTTTTACCTTACACCCGTGGCCCCGCCTTATCCTCGTTTAAAACAGTTCGGTCAGGTGCAGGATGACGTTCAGCAGCATGACGGCCGCGAGGGCCAGACCCAGCAGGCGCATCCAGCCCTTGTTCTCCTGGCGGAAGGCCTCGGCCCGGCTACGCTGTTCGGGGGTGCCGGCCCTCACCTTGCCCCGGGCAAAGAGGTAGAGGTACACGCCGAGGGCGAGGAAAAGAAGCTCGATAACGAGGCCGATGATGCTCGCGGTCATAAGAAAGGGGCTTAGCGCGAATATCGTACTTTTCGGCCGCCCAATAACCGATCATGACTAAAGAAGAACGCACCGCGGCCGCCCACGAAGACGGCATGCTGCTGCAGGTCGCCCGCCTGAACCACCGCCTGGAACGGATTCTAGAAGGTGGCGGCGCCAAACGCGTCGCTAAACAACACCAGAAAGGAAAACTCACCGCTCGCGAGCGGGTCGCCAAGCTCATCGACCCCGGCTCCAAATTCCTGGAGTTCGGCGCGTTTGCCGGCTACGAGATGTATGAGGAATACGGCGGATGCCCCGCCGGCGGCGTGATCACCGGCTACGGCCGCGTACAGGGACGCCTCTGCGTGATCGTAGCCAACGACGCCACCGTGAAGGCCGGCGCGTGGTTCCCCATCACCGGCAAGAAGAACCTGCGTGCCCAGGAGATCGCCATGGAAAACCGCGTGCCCATTCTTTATCTCGTAGACAGCGCCGGCGTCTTTCTGCCGATGCAGGACCAAATTTTCGCCGATGCCGATCACTTCGGCCGCATTTTTCGCAACAACGCCCGGATGAGCGCCCTGGGCATCACCCAGATCGCCGCCGTCATGGGCAGCTGCGTGGCGGGTGGGGCCTACTTGCCCATCATGTCCGACGAAAGCCTAATTGTGGAGGGTACCGGCAGCATTTTTCTGGCCGGGCCCTATTTGGTGCGCGCCGCCATCGGGGAAAAGGTGGCCGCCGAAGATCTGGGGGGAGCGGAGATGCACGCTTCCGTCAGTGGAGTGATCGACTACAAGTGTGCCGACGATCAGGAGTGCCTCAGCACCATCCGCGACCTCGTCGGACGCATCCCCGAAGACGTGCTGACCCCCTTCGACCGCACCGAGCCCATCGCAGTGGAGGATGCCGATATTCTCGGCGTACTCCCCGAACAACGGGCCAAACCCTACGACGGCCGCCAGCTCATCCGCGCACTCGTCGACGGCCGCACCTTCACGGAATACAAAGAAGATTACGGGAAGACCATACTCTGCGGCTACGCCCGCATCGACGGCTGGTCGGTCGGGATTGTCGCCAACAACCGGGAGGTCGTAAAGAGCGGTAAGGGCGAGATGCAGTTCGGCGGGGTGATCTACAGTGACTCGGCCGACAAGGCCGCCCGCTTCGTCATGGTCTGCAACCAGAAGCGCATCCCGCTGGTCTTTCTGCACGACGTCTCCGGCTTCATGGTCGGCAGCCGCTCGGAGCAGGGGGGCATCATAAAGGATGGTGCTAAGATGGTCAGTGCCGTGAGTAACAGCACCGTGCCTAAGTTCAGTATCGTAGTGGGCAACAGCTACGGCGCTGGCAACTATGCCATGTGTGGCCGGGCCTACGATCCCCGCTTGATGCTGGCCTGGCCCACCGCCCGCATTGCCGTGATGGGCGGCGAGCAGGCCGCCAAGGTGCTGCTTCAGATCCAGGTGAGCAGCCAGAAGGCCCGCGGCGAGGAAGTCTCGGAGCGGGAAGAGCAGGAGTTGTTGAAAAAAATCACCGACCGCTACGATGCGCAGACCAGTCCTTACTATGCCGCCGCCCGATTGTGGGTAGACGAGCTGATCGACCCCCGGTCTACCCGCGACTACATCTCGGCGGGCATCGAGGCGGCCACCCACGCCCCGACCGAGCGCTTTAACGTGGGTGCGGTGCAGACCTGAGCTGTAAACCCTTCGTCAAAACAATCCCTCCCCGTTCCGCCGGCCACTGGGTCCTCCCTCCCCGCCTTACTTTCGCCGCCATGTATCAGAACGACCTTTTTTTACGTACCGCCCGCGGGGAATCCGTCGAACGCCCGCCCGTGTGGCTCATGCGGCAAGCCGGGCGCATTTTGCCCCAGTACCGGGCTTTACGTGCCAGCCTGAGCGGCTTTAAGGAGTTGGTCTCTACCCCCGATCTGGCCGCGGAGGTTACCGTACAGCCAGTGGACGAACTGGGGGTCGATGCCGCTATCATCTTTAGCGACATCCTGGTCATTCCGGAAGCCTTGGGGTTGGATTACACGATGGTCGAGAAAGTTGGTCCCCGTTTTCCCAAGGTCATTCAATCCCAGGCCGACATCGATGCCCTGCGCCCCGCCGAAGCGGCCCCCCAGCACCTGGGCTACGTATTCGACGCCCTGGAGGCGACCAAGAAGCGGCTGGACAACCGGGTGCCCCTCATCGGTTTTGCCGGTGCCCCCTGGACCATCTTCGCCTACATGGTGGAGGGGGGCGGCAGCAAGACGTTCAGCAAGGCCCGCCGCCTGCTGTACCGGGAGCCCGCCCTGAGCCACCGCTTACTCGAGCGGATCGCCGTCGCCACGGCCGCTTACCTGAAGGAGAAAACCCGCCACGGCGCCGACCTGATCCAAATTTTCGACAGCTGGGCCGGCGTACTGCCCCCCGCCCACTACCGGGAGTTTAGCCTGCGCTACATCGACCTGATCTGCCAGGAACTAGGCGACACCCCCGTCACCGTTTTTGCCAAGGATGCCCGCCATGCCCTGCCAGCCATCGGCCAGCTGGACTGCCAGGTCGTACAGCTCGACTGGATCGCGGACATCGAGCAGGCGCGGACGCAGGTGCGGGGGAAAGTCCTGCAGGGGAATCTCGATCCCTGCCAGCTCTATGCCTCACCGGAGCAGATCACCCGGGCCACCCAGGAAATGCTAGCTACTTTCGGTCGGGGGCACATCGCTAACCTCGGACACGGCGTCTATCCCGACACCCCCCTCGACGGGGTGAAAGCCTTCGTCAACGCCGTAAAGGGCTACCGTTACTAATGCCTGGGGCCATCCAATCCCTACTCCTACGGCGTATATGAGGCTATGCTGAGATTGTTACTGTCCGCACTGGCCATTCTCCTACTGCTAGCCGGCTGCGGCGAAGACGATTCCCTTATGGCTACCCCGATGTCCCCCGCTGCTCCCACTAGCCCGGCACCCGCGGACACGACCTTTTCTTTCCTTGCCCTCGGCGATAGTTACACCATCGGCACCAGCGTAGCGCCCGAGGAGCGCTGGCCCGATCAACTGGTCGAACAGCTCCGGCAGCGGGAGCGGATCCGCGTCGAGCCTCTGGAGATCGTAGCCCGCAACGGGTGGCGAACCGACAACCTGGCCAATGCCCTCGCCGCCGCTCCCCCCGGTATGTCCTTCGACCTGGTATCCCTCCTCATCGGGGTGAACGATCAGTACCAGGGTTTTTCCCTAGACGGGTACCGAAAACGCTTCGAAACGCTGCTACAACAGGCGATCACCTACGCCGGTGGAGAGGCTGGCCACGTATTCGTGGTTTCCATTCCCGACTATGCCTATACCCCCTTCGGAGGCGGCAACCCCCGGGTCTCCGAAGACATCGACGCCTTTAACGCCGGTGCCCGGGAGATAGCCGATCGGTACGTCGTTCCGTTCTACTCCATTACCGATATTTCCCGTCGGGGGCTTGCCGAACCCACCCTCGTGGCCGGGGATAAGCTGCACCCCAGCGGACGGCAGTATCAACGCTGGGTGGAGGAGGTATTACTCGTCGGGGTCGCCCGACAGCTCCGCAGCAACTGAGGCAGCCGGTACGCCGGGATATACCCGCAGGGCTTCCGCCAAGCAGTCCATGGCACGCTCCAAGTCCTCTACATTTAGGACGTAGGCGATGCGGCACTCGTCGTTGCCTAATCCCGGAGTAGCGTAGAATCCCGGACCGGGGCTCAGCATGACCGTAGCGCCCCGGTAGCTGAAGTCTTCCAGCAGCCAGCGGCAGAAATCTTCGCTGTCCTCGATGGGGAAGCGGGCGAAGCAGTAAAAGGCCCCCCCCGGCTTGTAAGCATAGACTCCCGGCATCTGCTGCAACCGGCGGTAGACCGTATCCCGGCGGTTGCCGTAATCGCCCTTCACCTCGGCGAGATAGCCGCCATCATCTTCCAACATGACCTCACTGAGGCGCTGGCCCAGTCCTGGAGGACTCAGCCGCAACTTCGCCAGGCGATCGACCGACTCCCGGACGCTGGTGTTGCGACACACCAAACAGCCCACGCGGGCCCCCGTAGCACTGTACCGCTTGGAAACGGAGTCGATCACGATGGCGTATTCTTCCAGACCGGGCAGTTGGAGGATGGACTGTAATGGACTATCGTAGCTAAATTCCCGGTACACTTCGTCGGCACAGAGGAACAGGTCGTGCTTCCGCACGATCTCGGCGATCTGCGCTAGGTCAGTCCGGGAGTAGCAGGCACCGGTCGGATTATTTGGATTGGTGATTACGATAGCTTTGGTCCGGGGGGTGATTTTCCGCGCAAATTCTTCCGGAGAGGGCAACTGAAAGCCCATTTCGATCTGACAGGTGATGGGTACCACGTGGACATCGGCCACGTGGGCGTAACCATTGTAGTTGGCGTAAAAGGGCTCGGGAATGATGATCTCATCGCCGGGATCGAGGCAGGCCAGCATGAAAAAGGAGATGGCCTCCGACCCCCCCGTGGTGACCATGATCTCATCCGCACTCAGCTCCACCCCGAAGCGCCGGTAGTAGCCGCAGAGTTTTTCCCGGTAGGAGTCGATGCCGTTGCTGGGGCTGTAGTCCAGGATTTGCCAGGGCAGCTTCCGGAATTTTTCAACCGCAGTGGGGTGAGTCAGGATGTCGGGCTGCCCGATGTTGAGGTGGTAGATGTGTTTGCCACCGGCGCGCGCGCGTTCCGCGAGCGGAATGAGTTTTCGGAAGGGAGATAGGGGTACGGTACGGGAGCGCTGGGAAACGGAAGGCATAGTTGCTGGGCTTACAGGTGGATTATTCGAAACTAAGGATGAGCTCGCTGTTGCCGTAGCCGGAGGTAGTCACCGTACTGCTAGCGAAACGTATACCCAAGACTTCAGAGCTGCTGGCGCTAGCGGAAAGACACGCTTGGGCGCGTTGCCACGCCTCGCGCGACCAACCGCCGATACCGAGGTACAGCATAGTAGTTTCATCCGCTGAGAGCAAGAGGGTGTCACTTACTTGCGAGGGCGCATCAGAAAATATGCACTCGCTGACGTTCGGTGGCGTGAGCGTCCCCGTAGCATGTCTCTCGAGTACGAGCATCTGTTCTGGCTCACAGGCGGATGGGGTCAGCACGAAGGGTAGCGCAATAGCCCACTGGCCTGGCGACGAAACACAGAAAGAGGCTGCCGTGCGGAGGTTCATACGCTAGGAGTTTGTACTTGCGTGCACACAAAGTTACCCCCGTCACGTACTGATGGATCTATTCCGGACGGTAAAAATATTCCCCATCGTAGCCTTCGTATATCCCACGAAATACGAGGCTATCGGGAGTACCCGCCAGCAAATCGGCAAAGTGGCGGGCGCTGTAGATGGGTTTGTCGTTGACGCGGGTGACGATGAAACCTGCGTTCATATTCGTTGCGGCTACGGGACTGTTGCGGAAGATCGAGATGACCCGAACGCCGCCCTCGGGCGTCCGTTCCTTCTCCCCCTCCGTAAGGCTGCGCACTTCAAAACCCAGGTGGTGCAGCAGATTGTCGGCTTGCTCGCTGACGAGCCGGCCGGGGCGGTTGGCCTTATCGCGCAGCAGAATGGTGAGCCGGCGCTCCCGGCCATTGCGCAGGTAGGTAACCCGGACACGTTGACCCGGACGGTAGCGGCTCAGTTGTTCCTGCATCTCGGCGCTGGAGTTGATGGCCACCTTATTAATTTCGGTCAGCACGTCCCCCACCTCCAGGCCGCCCCGGACGGCGGGTCCTCCGGGGGTCAGGTTGGTAATGAGGGCACCCCGCGCGGAGGGCAGCATTAGGCGGCGTGCCTGGGCGTCGTTGAGGGCCTGAATCCAGACCCCGAGTACGGCCCGCTTGACCTCCCCGAATTCCCGCAGGTCGTTCAGGACGCGGTAGGCGAGGTTACCAGGGATCGCGAAGGAATAGCCTTCGTGCCGGCCGCTGTTGGTCATGATGGCCGTGTTGATCCCAATGAGCTCACCGGCGGTGTTGACCAGAGCACCGCCGCTGTTGCCCGGGTTCACGGCGGCGTCGGTCTGGATAAAACTCTCGATCCGGTCGTCGGACTCGAGGACATCGATGCTGCGGCCCTTCGCGGAGACAATGCCGGCGGTCACGGTGGACTTGAGGCTGAACGGGTTGCCCACGGCCAGTACCCACTCCCCTACCCGCAGGCTGTCGCTGTTGCCGAACGTGAGGCTCGTTAAGTTATTCGCGTCGATCTTCAGCAGGGCGAGATCGGTACTCTCGTCTACCCCCATTACTAGGGCGTCATACTCCCGTCGGTCCTCTAGGGTGATGCGGATACTACCCGCGCCCTCCACCACGTGGTTATTCGTGGCAATGTAGCCGTCAGGGGAGATAATCACTGCTGATCCGGCGGTGTTCCGCTCCCGCATGCGCTCGTCGCCCAGGCCGGGCCGGGAAAACGCGCGGACGGACACCACGGCCGGCGTCACCACTTCGGCCGCCTTAATGAAGGAGGTGGGGGAGCTGCTGGCAAAGGTGCGCAAGCGCAGTTCGTCGCGGCTGGGATTATAGGACACGGATGCAACCGGCGTCCCTCCCTGCACCCAAGCACCTACCAGCACCCCGAGGAGGGCGGAACAAAAACAGGCGAACAGGAGGAGCAGGCGCGTAGCGATAGACATCGGCCAATCAACGTCCCCCCAGAAGGCTTTGTTACCTTTGCATGCGTGAAGCTCAACCAACTGCCCGACTCTGGTCCCCCCCCGCCTAGCAACGTGTTCGGCTGGCGCATCTCGTTCATCGGCTTAGCGGTCATCCTATTCCTGGGGACACTGGCCGCCTACCGTCACTACACCCTGCAGGTGCCAGTAGGCTTTGATGATCCTACTACTATGCCCAACCAGCGCGATTACTACCACGAAAAGGCGGACCGTGAAGCGGCGGCGGCGGATTCGCTGCGCAAAGCCCGCTCCTACTGATGGAACTCCACTTCCACAAATACCAGGGGGCGGGCAACGACTTTATCCTCTGTGATAACCGGGACGGGAAGCTTCTAAAGGTCCTCGACCGGGCCGCCATTGCCCACCTCTGTGATCGCCACTTCGGCGTGGGTGCCGATGGTCTCATGCTGCTCGGGTTGGCAGACAGCGACTTCGACTTCGATATGGATTACTATAATGCCGACGGCGGACGCAGCACCCTGTGCGGCAACGGCGGACGGTGCATCGTCCGCTTCGCCGCCGACCTGGGGATACGCCGGGATATCTACCGCTTCCTGGCCGTGGACGGTCCACACGCGGCTACCATCACCCCCGCCGGCTCCGTTGCCCTCAGTATGCAAGATGTGCTGGGCGCACAGGAGCACGAGGGAAACCTAATCCTGAACACGGGTTCTCCCCACTACCTTCGGTTCGTCGACTCACTGGAAACGATCGACGTACTTAAGGAAGGGCGGGCCATCCGACAGTCGCCCGCCTTTCGCGCGGAGGGCATCAATGTCAATTTCGTGCGGGAAACTCCCACCGGACTAGAATTGGCCACCTACGAACGCGGGGTGGAAAACGAAACCCTGGCGTGTGGTACGGGTGTCACCGCGGCGGTGATCGGCTCCCTGCTTCGCAACGCCCGGCCCGTTGACGGCGCCTTCAACATCGGGGTCCGGGCAAAGGGGGGTGATCTCGCCGTCACCGGCGAGCGGCACGGCGCCCACTTTCGTCACCTGCAGTTGATTGGCCCCGCCGTGCGCGTCTTCAGCGGACAAATCACGCTCTAAGTGCTGAAGCAAGTTTACCTCAACGGCGCGTACCTCAACCAGGAGGACGCGCGACTGCACGTCTCCGACCTGAGCATGCTGCGGGGCTACGGCGTGTTTGACTACTTCCGGTACGCGGCCCGCCGCCCCCGGTTTATCGAGGACCACCTGGTGCGCTTCGCCCGTAGTGCCTCGTTGCTGGGACTGCCCGTGCCGCTAGCAAGTCAGGAACTGGCCGAAGTCATCCTGGCCTTGATCGAACGCAATGATGCCGAAGATGGTGGCATTCGGCTGGTCCTGACGGGAGGCTATGCGACCGACGGGTACACGCCCGTTATGCCTAACCTACTCGCGCTTCCCTATGCGTTTACGCCTCCGCCGGCGGGCAAGTATGCGACGGGCTGCTCGGTGGTGCTGCACCGGTATACCCGGCAGCTTCCCGAAGCGAAGACGATCGATTACATCGAGGGCATCCGGATACAGCCGATGTTGCGGCAACGGGGCGCAGACTATCCGCTGTACGTGGACGGGGCGGGCAGGGTGCGGGAGAGCGACCGCTCCAATTTCTTCATCGTGCAGGACGGGGAACTCGTCACCCCCGGCGAAGGTATTTTATTCGGGATCACGCGGAAGCACCTGATTGCCGTGGCCCTGGAGCTCGGCATTCCCGTACGGGAAGGGGCTGTCAGCGTAGCGGACGTACTCGGGGCGGATGAGGCCATTATGTGCAGCTCCGTTAAGGAAGTTATGCCGATTACGCGCATCGACGGGCAGCCCGTGGGGGACGGGGCCGCGGGTGGCGTGACCACGCGACTGATGCAGGGCTGGCGGGAATACATTCAATAGCGAATCCCCGACCGTATGACCCGATCGGGGATTCCGCTTACCGCCGTAAACTTGTTCTTTTGCGTCTATTCTTCGCCTCGAAAAGCGTCACTTAGCCCGCTAGGCTCCCCTTTTCGAGGCTTGAATAGATGCAAAATTGCGGCGCTTTCGTCAGGCTCGGCAAACCCAAGCAAGCTCTTAGACTTCCTTTTCGATGTTGCCGGTAGCGGCATCACCTTCTCCTTCGTTGGCTTCGGCGAGGGCCTCTCCGGCGGCCTCAGCGGCATTGGCTTCGGCGGTGGCTTCACCAACTACGTCGGCGGCTGCAGCAACGGCGGGCTCGGCAACGGGGGCTTCTGGAGCAGGTGTTTCGGCAGCGGGAACTTCGGCGCCGCCGGCTTCCGCGCGGGCGGCGTCGAGTTCCGCCGTAGCCGAAGCCTCGGCAGTTGCTTCGGCGGGGGCTTCCGCTTCTGCTACCGGCTCGGGCTCAGGGGCGGGCGGTGGTGGCGGGGTTCCGGAGACGGCAGCGCGGAAATCGGCGTCCTTCTTCTCCTGTGCGGCACGGCGCTCGGCGTTGGTGCCTTCTTTGGTATCAATCCACTCCTCAAATTTCCGGTCGGCCTCTTCCTGCGAAAGGGCGCCTTTAGCTACGCCACGCATGAGGTGCTTGCGGTACAGGACGCCCTTAAAGCGGAGGATGGCACGGACGGTGTCCGTAGGCTGGGCACCCTTCATCAGCCAGTCGTAGGCCGACATGCGGTCGAGCTCGATGGTGGCAGGTACGGTCATCGGATTGTAGGTGCCGATCTTTTCAATAAACTTACCGTCGCGGGGCGCGCGGGCGTCCGCAATGACGATGTGGTAGAAGGGACGCTTACGGCGGCCCTTACGCTGAAGGCGAATTTTAACTGGCATGGTGACAACTTGTCTTAGTTAGTAATGACCGGCCTACTCCCGCCAGGGGGCAGCCGGTTTTGCCGGGGCGCAAAGGTAGTAATTATTACCGTGCCGTACCAGCCTTTACGCCGTACATTTTTAGTATCTAACACCGCACCCGCGTCTTCGCCTGCCTAACCGCTACTTCTTGCTTTTCCGGTGTGCACGACCGACCTTGTGCACTGCCTTGTCCGGGTAGCAACGGCAGAAAACAACATCCCCGGCGTGAAACATCGGGGATATTGGTATGTTAGCGCCATAAAGCCTCCGGGCCTTCACCTCAAGCAAAATCACCCCCCATGAAGTTCTTTATCGACACCGCCAACCTCGACGACATCCGCGAAGCGGAATCCCTCGGCATCCTCGACGGCGTGACCACCAACCCGAGCCTCATGGCTAAGGAGAGCATCTCCGGCGACGATAACGTACGGGAGCACTACCGGAAAATCTGTGAGATCACCGACGGGGACGTGAGTGCCGAGGTCATCAGCACTGATTTCGCGGGCATGAAGCGGGAAGCCGCCGAGCTGGTCAAGATTGCCGACAACATCGTCGTCAAGATCCCCATGATTCGGGAGGGCGTCAAGGCCCTAGCCTGGTGCCGCGAACAAGGGATTCGTACCAACTGCACCCTGGTGTTTAGCGCCGGTCAGGCCATTCTTGCCGCCAAGGCGGGCGCCACCTACGTGAGCCCCTTTATCGGCCGTATCGACGACATTGGTTGGGACGGGATGAGCCTCATTGCCGACATCGCCGAGATCTACGCCGTCCAGGGCTTTGAAACCGAAATTCTTGCCGCCTCCATCCGCAACGGTTCACACATTGTCGCCGCCGCCAAGGCTGGCGCTGACGTGGTGACCTGCCCCCTGAGCAGCTTCGAGAGTCTGTTCAAGCACCCCCTGACCGACATTGGACTGGAGAAATTCCTGGCCGATCACAAAAAGGCCCTCAGCGTCGTATCCTAACTCCTGCGGTGGTCCGGGTGGTCAAAGCGGCGCCCGGACCCCGCCCCTTACTTCTCAGCTATACCTCTCACCTCTAGCCTCCCCATGAGTAAGCCAAGAGTTATAAAGAACTATGATAAGCTCGACGACGAGCTGCTCGAACAGATAAAACTGAACTATCCCCAGGGGTTTGAGCGGAACCTTATCCGATTTACGGACGTGAACGGTAAAATTGCTAGCGCCCTTCCCTTCGAGACGCCAGAAAAATATTACCTCATACGGATGACCAAGTCCGAGGCACTGTTGATCATCGAAGACGACGAGGACTACGATGACGAAGGCATGCTGACGGACGAGGCCCGCGAGGAGTACGGCGATAAGTACGATGACGATATCGAAGAGGCCGATATCGACCTCGATGAACTCTCCGAGGAAGATATCGAAAGGGATGAAGATTAGGTCATGGGCTTTCTGCTCACCGTTTCGGGCTCACCGGACCCCCGGAGTGCCAACTCCCGCTTTCTGGCCTGCCTGTCTGAATTCACCCCACGCCCCCTCCAAGTTTCCCTCGACCTGAGTGAGTTGCCCGCTTTCCGCCCCGCGGACGATGCGGCTCCGTGGTCCCCTGCGGTACTGGAGTGGCGTAAGCAGTGGAGGGAGGCCCACGGCGTCATCTTTTCTACCCCCTCTTATTTGCACAATCTTCCCGGCATTGTCAAGAATGGCCTAGACTGGCTCGCCACCTCTGGGGAAGCGGAGGACAAGCCTATCCTGGCATTTACCTTCACCCCCGGAGCGCCCCGGGGAAAACGGGCGCGGCAGTCGCTGCTTTGGTCCCTCCAGGCGCTTAACGCCCGCGTCCTGCTGGAGGGGGGGTTCTACCGACCGGACTTTAACTTTGGGGCCACGCCCCCCGCGGTGGAGTCTGCGCGGGAAGTTTTGCGGGAGGCACTGCGCCTCTTCGAGTAAACCGAGCTGCATGCGCGCCTACCACCGGACCGCCGTCATTGCTTTTTTCGTGACTTACCTGCTGGTGGGCTTTGCAATTGTCGATGACTTTGGCATCAGCTGGGATGAAGGGGTGCAACGGCGCCACGGACACGTCACCATCGAATACGTAGCCGACCTACTGGGCCTCGACCACCCCCCCATGGACACCGGTGGCAAGGGCTTTGCTCCCTATGGGATGATCTTCCAGATTGCCGCTACGCTGGTCGAGCTCCAACTGGGCGCAACCGGCGATCCCTACCGCTATTACCGCATCCGCCACATCCTGAACTTCCTGCTATTCGGGGTGGCCCTGATCTTCTTTTACCGCACGCTGCGGATGCGGTGGCCCGAACGGCTTTGGTACCCCCTGTTGGGTACGGCCCTGCTGGTCCTGAGTCCCCGCATTTTCGGCCATGCCTTCTTTAATCCTAAAGACCATACCCTGCTGGTTTTTTACCTTATTGCGACCTATACGCTGCTGAACTTCCTCAGGAAGCGCACCAGCGGCGCGCTGGCCTGGCACGTTTTGGCCTCCGCCCTCGTGCTGAATACCCGGCTGCCGTCCCTCATCATCCTGGCGGCTACGGTGCTCATTTTGTTGTGGGAGCAGGTAACTGAGCGGCCCGGCAACTACCGCCGCTTGGGGCAGGTCGCTCTGTACCTTCCCCTGTCCCTGCTGCTGATGGTGCCGTTCTTCCCTTATTTGTGGACGGATCCCGGGCCCCGTTTCTCCGGCGCGTTATCGAGTATGGCCGATTACGACTGGGGGGGTACTGCCCTGCTGTTTGGCAAACGGCTGCAGGCCCGCGACCTGCCCGCCTACTACGTCCCCGGCTGGATTGTAGTAACCACCCCCGTAGCTTACCTCATCTTCATGCTGACCGGTTTGGGTCGCACCGTGGCGGCCACCCTGCGCCGCGGCTGGCGGGGGCAATTGTGGTCGGACAGGCTCAGCCAGATGGATTTTATTCAGTTGGGCCTCAGTTGCGGTCCCATCCTGGTGGTAATCGCCCTGGGCTCTACGCTCTACCAGGGGTGGCGCCACCTGCACTTCATCTATCCCGGTTTGGTCTTCTTGGGGGTGGTGGGCTTCGACGTGTTGCACCGTCATCTCCCCCGGGTGGCCCCAACTTTCTTAGCAATAGGACTTAGCGTAATCGCGCTGGATATGATCCGTATTCATCCCCAGCAGCAGGTGTACTTTAATGAAATGGTGGGCGGTAAACCCCTCATCAAGCGCTTTGATATGGATTACTGGGGCGTAGGCTTCCGGCAAGCCTTCATCCAGTTAGCAAAAAAGGTTCCGGAGGGGGAGGTATGGGGGATACGCTGCGAGACGTGGCCCTGTGCCGACAATCTCCGTTCCCTGCCGCCCGCCTACCAGGGCAAACTGAAGCTAAATCAGGACTGGCTGAGCGCACACTACGTTGCGACCAATTTCCTCTACGTGAACGACGCGACCCTATACTGGGACCGCCAAGACTATTTCGCCAGGCCGGTCCTCGAACTCGCGCCCCGGGGAGACATCATCATCGGTATCTACAAACTTAATCCCTCCGGACCCCGTGAGTAAACGCATTGGCCTGCTTTCGGACACCCACTCTTACCTCGACCCCGCCATTCTCACCCATTTTGCGGACTGCGACGAGATCTGGCACGCTGGGGACGTCGGCGACGCCAGCGTACTCGATGCCCTGGAGGCCTTCCGCCCCGTCCGGGGCGTATACGGCAACATCGACGACACCGGCGTGCGCAAGCGGCTGCCCCTCAACAACCACTTTGAAGTAGAGGGCCTGCCCGTACTCATCACCCACATCGGCGGCTACCCCGGCAGATACTCGGCCCGGCTACGCGGACTACTCGATCAGCTTAAGCCGCGGCTATACATCTGCGGCCACAGCCACATCCTGAAGGTGATGATGGATAAGCCCCGGGGCGTCCTCCACATGAATCCCGGCGCCTGTGGCAAACACGGATTCCACCGGATGCGCACCCTACTTAGGTTTTCCGTCACAGCCGCCCGGGTCGAACACCTGGAGGTGATTGAGCTGGGGCTGCGCGGAAAGATCGACTAGTCCGCCGTAGGCTTGGGAAGCTCCAGGCCCATCGCCTTGGCGCGATCCCGCCACCGGTCCCGCGCGAGCCGCTGCATGTCCTGGGTGCTATCCATTTCGTCCATAATTTCCAGTCCGAGGAGCGTTTCCATGGCATCTTCCATGGTTACCAGGCCTTCCATACCACCAAATTCATCCACGACTAGCGCAATGGGTTCCCGCCGCTGGAGCATCAGGTCGATAAGTTCGTGCAGTGAGGCATCCTGGGAGACGGTCAGTATTTCCCGACCCAGTTCTCCGACACTCTGGGCCTGTCGCTGCTCGATGATGGCTTTGAAAACCATATCCTTAAGTACGTAGCCAATCACCTGGTCACGCGTTTCCCCGAAGATGGGGTAGCGGCTAAAGGGGCTGTTGGCAAACTTCTCGTAAAATTGCTGAATACTCAGGTTGGCCTTGGCCCCTACGACGACGGTGCGGGGGGTCATGACGTCGTGTACGGTAAGGGACTCGAAACTGAGCAGGTTGCGCAGAATGCGGCCTTCCTCCTCCTTCAGTTGCCCGGTTTTAGTTTGGGCCTCGGCCATCATGGCGAACTCGGTCCGGGTAAGGGCGGTCCCGTGCACGTCGCCCCCCTTGAGCAGTCCATCGATCCAGTTGGAAATGCGAACGATCTGCAGGAAGGAAAAGATTTTGACCAAGATGTCAAGCGAGCGCACGGTAAAGGGGGCCAGTTTTTTCCAGTAGGTAGCTCCCAGGTTTTTGGGAATGATCTCGGAGAAAATGAGAATAGCCAGGGTCATTACCACGCTTACAATGACCTCGTAAGACACTTCGTAATCGGTAAAGGGTAGGGGCATGCCCCCTTCCCCAAACGCCGCGCCGGTGCTCGCACCGACCAGAATGGCGCCCACGGTGTGCGCGATGGTATTCAGTGACAGGATGGCCGTCAGGGGTTCGTTTAGCTCCCGCTTGAAGCGTTGCAACAGTTCCCCCACCTTACTCCCCTCCTGCAGTTTAACCTGCACGTAGCTTGGGGTGATGGAAAGCAGGACCGCCTCAAAGATTGAGCACAGAAAGCTGAAGGCAATGGAGAAGAAAGCAAAGAGCAGTAAGGAGACCATACGGGTGGGTGGATTGACTCCTCTTGAAGGCAAGCCCGGGCCAATTAGTTTAGATACAATTTCTGGAACGGGACGATCACGTCGGCGGAACTCAGGGAATTAAGCGTCCGGAGTTGCTCCACGGAAATGCCGTACTGGCGGGAGATTCCGTAGAGGCTCTCTCCTTCCTTCACCTCGTGGGTAGCACGGCGGGTAGCGGGTGCCGGGGCAGCCGATGGATAAGCGGGCACGGGGCTACTGCCGGTGTTGGCGGGTACCCCTCCCCCTCCGTAGGCGGGCGGATCAGCGGGCGGGGCCGCGGGTGTAGCGAGGGCGGGCGGAACGATTGTGTTGACCGGCGTGTTCCGCCCGACGGGCAGGGGAGTTGGATAGTCCGGGAAGGCGGGCAGGGGCACCTCCACGACCGGCGGGGCCGGGGTCGGAGTTTCGTAGCGGGTTGGTGGAGGAACCTCCACTTCCGCAGGGGCCGTGGGCATCTCCGGCGGGCAGGCGCAGTCGCTGGTCCTGAGCCGCTGTCCCACCAATGCAACTGCTTGGTCACCCAGCTCATTGAACTCCCGAAAGCGGGCGCTCGTGTAGCCGTAGCGAAGGGCCAGGCTGGCTATTGTCTCCCCGCGCTGTACCGTATGCCAGTGGCCTGCGGAGAGGGTCGGGGTGGGAGGTTCGGTGACCGCAGCGGGAGGCGTCACGATGAGTGGGTAAGGATTCTCCTGCGGGGGTGGGGGGGCAGCCGGGGCCCCAGGCAAGGCATCATAAGAATATTCCGCTTCCTCGCCAATAAAGGTTTCGGGGGCGTATTCCTCGCTGCCGATACGGAGCTCCTGCCCCGGAAAAATGTTGTTTCCGTCAAGCCGGTTTTCGGCCCGGATCGTGTTTACGCTGAGGCCATACCGCCGGGCAATGCCGTAGAGGGTTTCCCCCGCGGCGACCCGGTGGATTACTACCGGCGTAGCCGCGGGTGCTCGGCCCGGTGCGGGGGCGGCTTTGCCGCTGGCCGCTTCGGCGATCAGCACGGGAGACTGTTGGGTATAAATGGAGGGTGCTTCCGCTTCCACGTAATAGGGCACGAAGTTGTCCTGGGTCTCGGTATAGGACGACTCCGCTGCCGCTTCCGTAGCGCAACGCGCTTGTAAATAGTCCAGCAGCGATTCCCCATTAACTTCCTTAGCCGTGATGGTGGCCCCCGTAGTGTAGGTACCGTTTCCGGTCAACCGGCGTTCGGTAATCCCTAATCCGGGGACTACTTTATAATCAATGACGGGGTAAGCGCTCCGGGGATTCTGCTGCTGGAAGAGGTAGCCGGTGCTGCAGTCTACCCCTTCGCTACCTTCAAAATACACCTGCGCGCCGTCGCTGCTCCGCCCTAGGTCCTCCCCGATAATGGTATTATCCAGGTTGAAGGCGAAATCGGCAAAGGGAGAACGGTAGCTTAGGGTATTGCCCTGCCGCTCGAAGAGGGCGGCCATAACAACGGGCTGCACTTGATAGCGGCCCTCCCCATCCTGTAAGAGAATAAACAGTTGCGCCTCCCCCCCATTGATCCGTTCGGCCAAGTCGGCCGTGACGCGCAAGTCGTTGCAGGTGAGGTAGTTATCCGGAAGCGTGTGCTGCAACCCCACGCCCTCCCCGTCGGTCTCGAAGAGCAAATCAACGCCGCCACCGAGGGAAAAGCTGTACGAGAAGTAGTCCATGCGGGTTTCTTCCCCAGCCATGCGCTCGTAGCGAATGCGGTTGCCACAGGCATCCTCAAACAGCACGTATAAGCGTTCGGCCTGACCCACTTCCCACAATAGGAAGGCGAGCGTCACGAAAACTAGTTTCATCTTCTAAGTAGTTTGGCTTCGTAAGTGGAACAGGGCTTCAGGAAAATAACGGCGCTTTCACGACTAACTTGTTTACACACTAAGTATTAAGGTACATCCAACAGTAAGCCTGCCGGGCAATTCAGCAAATGGCGTCGGGAACTATTCCGCCTTCGCTGCCTTTGGGTATAGCACGAGTAATTCTGGAATGTTTAGGCGAGGCCTGCAGTACTGCGGCCTGCCCCTGGGCCAAATGTAAACAAATTGCGCAGCACCCCCCCGCCTCCAAAACCAATGTATCCATGAAATTATCCCACTTTCCACTCATTTTGCTCCCCCTACTTTCGGCCTGCTCCCGCTCCAGCGAGCGTCAAGATATCGACCTGAGTGATGCGGTGGTAGTGCAACCGGAGGATGGCGTCGGCCACTACGTTTACGCTCTCTCCATACCCGCACAAATCACGGCCGGCGAATCTTTCGAGGTGCAGATGGAGTGGCGCACCGTCGGCAGCGTGGATCCGAATGCCCGCTATACCATGGACCTGCTCCTGAGCGGTCCGCAAACTCAGGTGTACTCCCTCCCCTCGGGCGCCAATACCGTCGGTGAATTGCACCTGGCGAATTGGTTAAGCTACCCTATTCACGTGCCGGAATTCTTTACGCCGGGAGTTTATACGCTCGGCGTACGGCTGCGCGACGAGAAGCGCGACGGCCAGCGCGTGCCCCTGGGGTTTAAACCCGAGTTGATACTGCCCGACGGCTACTACCGCCTGGCGCAGGTGGCGCTGACGGCTCCCGAGTAAACTAGACCTCGACGTAGTAGTCGTCCAGCCTGCGCTCCTGCGGATCATGCAGTTTGTCGACCGACTTGGCCACCAACATCGCGACGGTGGCGTCGCCGGTGACGTTAGCGACCGTCCGGCACATATCCAGGGGGCGGTCCACCGCGAAAATTAGGGCCAGTCCCACTTCCGGTATACCTACCTGACCGAGGACGATGACCAGCATAACCATGCCCGCACCGGGAACGGCGGCCGACCCGATACTGGCGGCCAGGGCGGTAGTAATGATGGTCAGTTGGTCACCTAGCCCCAGTTGCATGCCGTAGGCCTGAGCGATAAATACGGCCGCTACCGCCTGGTAGAGGCTGGTACCATCCATGTTGATGGTGGCCCCGATTGGCAGCACGAAACTGGTCACTTCCTCGTCGACCCCTAAGTGTTCCTCGACCCGCTCCATGGTCACCGGCAGGGTCGCCGCACTCGAGCTGGTACTGAAGGCCAGCAACTGGGCGGGACTGATGCCGCTCATAAATTGGGAGAAGCCGACACCGGTGAATAGGCGCACCAGCAGGGGATATACCACAATGACCATGATAGCGAGTCCGCCCAACACGCAGGCGCTGTACTTCAGCAGGGCGAAGAACAGGTCCTTGCTCGGCGCCTCCACCACGAGTGCCGCCAGCAGGGCAAACACGCCGTAGGGGGCCGCCAGCATAATCATGTCGATGAGCTTGAGTACGACCTCGTTAACCCCGTCGAAGAAGTCCTTGACCGGCTGGGCACGCTTGGGATCGATCAGAATGAGCCCGATCGCAAAAAAGATAACGAAGAAGATTACCTGCAACATGTTGCCGTTGTTGCTGGCCGCGCCTACAATGTTATCGGGCACTAAGTCCACCAGGGCCTGCAGGGGGCCGGCCTGCGTCTGCTCGCTCGCGGCGGTGATCCTGGCACCTGCGTCCGCGGCAAAGTCGTTGAGCAGGTTATCGCGCGTGGTCTGGTCGATGCCCCGGCCCGGCCCCACGACGTTGACGATAACCAGGCCGATGACGATGGCCAGGATGGTGGTGGAGATGTAGAGGCCGATGGTGCGCACCCCCATGCTGCTGAGCTTGGAGATGTCCTTGAGATCGGTGATTCCCTTGATGAGGCTCGCCACGATCAGCGGAATGGCGATCAGCTTAAGGCTGTTGATGAAGATCGTGCCGAAGGGCTTGATCCAGTCGCCCACGAAGTCGCCCCACCCCTGGTTGGCCGCCAGCACGCCGAAGGCGACGCCGAATACCATGCCAAGTAAAATCTGCCAGTGGAGCGCGAGCTTCTTCATATCGTCGGGGAGTGAGCGCCCAAGCTAGGACTTTTCCCTCGTTTTTCGCCTAGATCAGATTAGGGTACTCATCTTCCGGGGGCTTAGCAATGGCGTGGATCATCGGCAGGTCGACCACCTTGGCCTCCTTGGGTCCGATACTTATAAACCGCATGAAGCCGCCGTGGGCTTCTGCGATGTGGCGCGCGAAGGTCCGGAAGTTGTGAAAGTAGAGGTAGTCGTAGGGGGGGCGAAGTTTTGGCAGTATCGTATTCAACTTGGACAGCTCTCCGACGATGTACTTCTCGCGTTGTTCCTGGCCGTTCTGCATGCCGTTGTAGAGGTCCTGGATGCGCTGAGTGAGGCCCTCGTCTATCGTCTCGTAGTACCCATTGAGCCGCCCGCGGTTGTTGTAGCTGCGGATGTCGGCGAGGCGCTGGGCTTCGGTCAATTCTACCTCGTCAAGGTGGTTATCGGCCGCGCCCACCAGGATGGTGATGAGCGGGATAACGTCGAACATCAGCTGTTGTTCCTGCGGGGTAAGGGTATTGAACTCTCTCAGCATTACTTTCTACTTTGGGCCGACAAACATACAATGTACACCCCAAGGCCATGCAGCAATCTCTCCTTTTTTTGATGGCGGTGATCGCCGGTGCGATGCTGGCGGTGCAAGCGGGCTTGAACAGCGAGATGGGGCGGGCGGTGAAGAGTCCGGTCTACGGCGCGTTGATCTCTTTCGTCGCGGGGGGCCTGGCGCTGTTTGCCTACTGCCTGGTCACCCGCGTTCCCCTGGGCAACGTGCGCCGGGCCTTCGAGCTGCCCTGGTACTACTGGTTGGGAGGCGTACTGGGCGGTTTTTACGTCTTTGCCATCATCATCCTGGCCCCCCGCCTGGGCGTGGCCCTGACGATCGGGCTGACGGTGGCCGGGCAGATGATCTTCAGCCTGATCATCGACCATTACGGGCTGATGGGTATCCCTGCCCACTCGATCAATTGGATGCGCGTGCTTGGCGTTTCCCTCATTATCGGTGGAGTGGTGCTGTTAAGGACGAACTGAATATCCTTACCTTCACCGATTCTAATCGCACTGTATGGGATGGTTTAAACGACTCAAGGACGGTATCCAAACCGCTACGCGCAACAAAAAGGAAGCCCCCGAGGGCCTGTGGTATAAGTGCCCGCGCTGCAGTGAGACCGTCACCCGCAAGGAACTGCGCGAGAACATCTTTAAGTGCCCCCACTGTAACTATCACGAGCGCATCGGCTCCCAGGAGTATTTTGACCTCCTATTCGACGGCAACTTCGAAGAATACGAAGCCGATATGGAGGCCGTCGACGTGCTGCACTTCAAGGACCTAAAGTCGTACAAGGACCGCCTGAAGTCCGCCAAGAAACATACGGGACTTTCCGACGCCATTCGCGTCGCCCGCGGCAAGCTGAACCGCAGGCCCATGATCGTAGCCTGCATGGACTTCAGCTTCATCGGGGGCAGCATGGGCAGTGTTGTCGGTGAAAAGATCGCCTTTGCCATCGACGAAGCGCGCAAGACGCACACGCCCCTGCTGATTATTTCCAAGAGCGGCGGTGCCCGGATGATGGAGGCCGCCTTTAGCCTTATGCAAATGGCCAAGACCAGCGTCAAGCTCAGCCAATTGGCTAAGGCGGGCGTCCCCTATTTAAGCCTTATGACCGACCCCACCACCGGGGGCGTCACGGCCAGCTACGCGATGCTCGGCGACATCAATTTGGCGGAACCCGAAGCCCTCATTGCCTTCGCCGGTCCCCGGGTCGTCAAGGAAACGATCAAGAAAGAGCTCCCCGAGGGTTTTCAAACCTCCGAATTTCTGCTGGAGCACGGTTTTCTGGATTTTATCGTCGACCGCGCCGAACTGACGGAACGCCTGAGCGATTTGCTCCACCTGTTTGAATCCGCCCAGAAGCCAGCCTAAGCAGTCACTGCGCCGCGATTCCCCTCCCCACGCAGCCACTGCCGCACCCACCGGGCAATGGCTACGCCCAGCCGCAGCCAGCCGCCGGGGGAAGCCAGGGCACCGATGTAGCGGATCAGCGAGGTAGCCACCCCCATGAAGTAGTCTATCCCCTCCCCCATCCGCCGGAGCTCATTTGCGTGCCGGCGCAGGTCATCCACACTAGCCCCCGCATCGGCGAGGGAGACGGCATCGAAGCCCAGGCCGAAACGAGTCGACATAAGGGGGTGCACCCCGTTCACGGCCTGCCCCAGTGAGAAGAAGGGACGTCCAAGGAGATAATGGGACAAATACCGAAAGCCCTCGAAAAAGAGGCTCACTCCTTCCTGAATGCGTTTGACCAGGGATTTTGCGAAGTCAAAGACCGCCCCCAGTACCTCACCTATCGCCCCGGCTATCCACCGCAGCACCCGACCCGCCGCCCGGAAGGCCCCGCGAATAAGCCCCCGCAGGCCGTAGTACACCCGGCGGTCAGGGTGGCGCTGCTGTTCCCCAAAGGCTTCCTTGAGCATGGCTTCCCGTTCGACGAAGCGGTCGTCAAGCTGTTTTTCCAGCCCCGCCTCCGCAATGTGGTTCCAGAGTACGGTTTCTTCTTCCCGCGCTACCGCCTCCGGAGGGGGCGCGTACGCATCAAGCAATCGGCCAAAGCCCCGTAGGTCGACTACGTAGGCCGCGCTATCCGCACCCCGAACGAGCAGGCGCGCCAGCTGTCGCCGGTTTAGCACTGGATTCGAAGCTTCCTGCTCCTGCCCGATCAGGCCAAGCAGGGCGGCGTGACTCAGTGGGCCAAACGCGCCATCCAGCACGCCGGTGTAGAAGCCCGCCCGCCACAGGCCTAGTTGTAGTAAGCGCACTCCAAGCCGGTTATGACCGGTGTCAACGTGCACTTCCTCTCGGCTCAGTTGTCGCCCGGCGCGCCGACGTAGGCGTTCCGTCCGCCGGTCGAGTTCCTCTTCTCTCCCTACCGTGGAATCCTCTTCCAACTCATATACCAAAAAGTAACGCCCACCGCTCCCTTCCAACATCCGGTGGTGCTCGCGGAAGACCCGGAATAGGTGGCCGGCATCCAGTAGCAAGCGGTGTAGCTCCGCGTGCAGACGCTCGGCGCCGGCCCGGGGCAGTAGATCGTGGAGCGTCCCTTGCAGCGAGTTGTTCAAACTGTGCAAAAAGGGGAGCAGATCAGCGTCGAAATAGGCCTTTCTTCGCGCGCTGCGGCGATCCAGGTAGTCGTGAAAATATACCCGGATACGGAAAGCGAGGGATCTACCGTAGGCTCCCCGCTCCCCCACGCGGTAGTCCGCCTGCACCTCCAGCTCGCCGTCAAAGGAAGTGTAGCGGGAGATCCGGAAGATCAGCAGCGGCAGGTAGCGCTCTACCCACTGCAACTGCATTACCCGCAGGCGGGGCGGAAAGTCCTCCACCACTACGTAGGCCGCAGGATCGTCCTCCGCCACAAATTGCCCGGCGGCCACGAGGACGGCACCCATCAAATCAGCCGAGGGCGGATCGTCCGCCGCCCGAAAGGCGTGCCACCAGCGAAATTGTTCGGGGCTTAGATAGGCGAGGTCCGTCAGGTGCTGTACGAGTTCGTGCCACTGTCCGCGGCGATTGCGGGCCGTGTCGCGTGCGGGCCCAAAGGTCTGCTCCACTCCCCCCGGAAAGGGCAGGGCGTAGCGCGCGGTCATCTCCTCCGCCACGGCCCGGTGGGCGTGCTCGGCAACGGCGGGGGAAAGATTCAGTTCGCTGATTTGTCGACAGGCGACCGTGAACTCCGCGACTTCCACCGTCGGCTATTTGTTGCTGCCCAGCAAGAGCTTGGCGATGCCGTCCGCCATGGCCGCCCGGGCGATGCCGGCCGCCTTCACGGTTTCGTTGTGGAACTCCAGGTAGACGGCCTCTTCCCGGTGGATATTTTCCTTGACGAAGGTCACCGTGTCCTTGTCAATACTGACGTGGGTGGCTGCCAGGGCGGAGATCTCCGAGTCCCGCTTGAGTATGTTGCCCTCGAGTTGCCGCATGATGCGGGAGAAACGCAGCGGTTTGCCGCCGTCGGGGGTAGTCGCTTCCGTCAGGTCGCTAACCTTTATGGTCAGGTTACCGGTGAGGGTGACGACGTCCAGGCTGCTCATGTCGTCGATGAAGTCGCCGAAGGTTTTAGTTTCTGCCATGGGGGATAAGGATTGAGGGATTGAGGGGGTGAGTGATGGAGGGAGGGAAGGATTGAGGCAGCGGAAATCAGGTGTTGGAGGTTCGGAGGCGGGAGAGGTGGGCGCGTAGTTCATCTTTGTCGAGGCCGGGGACCACCTCTAGGCTGTTTTCCTCTAGTAGGGTGTAGCGGAAGACGGGCTTTTGCCCGGGGGGCGCCGGGGGTGTGTAGGCGAGCAGGAGGTCGCTCAGGAAAGTGTAGGCGCCCATGGTGAGGCGCGGACCCTGCGCATCGCGTTTGGTGCCGCGCTGGGCTTCGGTGTGGGCGCTATAAACTTGGCAGCTTATTACTTCCCCGAGGTCGTTGAGGTAGGCCCCGCCCGCAATTACCTGGCAGCCGGCACTCCAGTTGCTGCTGCCACGGCCGCTCCAGTGTATATTAATGGTTGGGTTGGGGCGTGGATCGAACCCGTCCTGGCGATTGGCGGGGGTTAGGGCACCGTGGTCGTGTACGTCCCGCATCACCAGCACGCCGGAGGTAGCGGGGCGGGCGGCCTTGTAGATACGCCAGCGCCGGTGGGGGCCTAAGTTGTGCCAGTTGAAGCGGTACTGGTGTTGCCCCTCCAAGAGGTAGGCTTCGGGCCCTTCCTGGGCATTCGCGTCGGTGGAGCCCCAAAAATAGAAACTGCGCCCGTTGATTAGCAGTACGAACAGATCATCGGGGGGACGCTTACCGTGCCGGTCCGGCGCATCGGCGGCGTGGCGGCGAATGCCAATGAGGTGAGGCTCCTCCTGGGGGAACTGCCACTCAGCCGGCACTAAAGAATCACCGCGCTTACCTGCAGCGATGAGGTGGCGCATGGAGGTAGTCGGTTGCTCGTGGTAGTGGGTGGCCACCCGGGGCAGCCAGTCCATCCACTGCAAATAATCTTCGGTAGCTGGACCAGTCGCCCAGCGGCACGGCTCTCCGTGGCTCGCCCACTCGCCGAGGTAATGGGCGGTGTCCCGCCCCACGATGCCATCCGGCCAGCAGGCCGGACCGTCGGCCGGCAACGCTAAGGTCAGATCTACGGTACGGACATACTCCTGAAACAGCCGTACTGCGGCCTGGGTGACGTAGCCGAATACCCCATCGTGCACCGCGTGTGGCATGAACCCCGCCCGCTGTAGCGCACGGGTCAGTTGAGTGATCCGGTCTCCGGGAATAGCCTCCCAGGTGCGCCATTGATTGCGGGTATCGTCGCGAAAACGCGCCTCATCTGCCGCAAATCCGCCGGGATGGTGGTAACGCGCTAGAAACGACCGCTTCTCTGCTGCGTTAAGCGAGACCCCCTCATCCACTCGTCCCAGGCGAAGATTGACGTTCATAGCGGTTTATTTGAAGCGATCGCGTTCCGTTACCAAATCCGGCCATTGCATGTGTAACCCCTCCAGGGCATCGACCACGATCTGGGTCATCACGTAGTCGCGGTACCACCGCTGATCTACCCCCACGATGTGCCAGGGCACCTCACTTCGGGCAATAACGTCTTCGTAGGCAGCGCGGTACGCGTCCCAGTGCTCCCGCTCCTCCCAGTCGCCGTCGTTGTGCTTATAGTGCTTATCGGTTTCGTGGACGCGTTCTAACAGTTCCTCCCGTTGCTGCTCCTTGCTTAGGTGCAGGTAGAATTTCAGGATCAGGGTACTGTTGTCGTACTGCAGCAGGCGCTCAAACGCATTGATGCTAGCGATGCGACGGTCCACCCGCGCATCGTCCACCCAGCCATGCACCCGCTGGATCAGCACGTCCTCGTAATGGCTGCGATTGAAGATGACCAATTCCCCCTTCGCCGGCACTTCCCGGTGGATGCGCCAGAGGAAATCATGGTTCATCTGCTCCTCGGTAGGCTTTTTCCAACTCACCGCCCGCAACCCATTCGGCGTACACTCCCCGAAGACGTTCTTCAATGCCCCGTCCTTTCCACTCGCATCCATGCCCTGCAGGATCACCAGTACGGCATGTTTTCCCTCCGCGTTCAGCAGGTGCTTCAATTTCCCAATGCGTTCGGCGCGCTCCCTAGTCACCCGCTCCGCATGGTCACGGTCGAGGTCCTCCGGTGCCCGGGTAGAAATAGTGCTCAAATCAATTCTCTCCATGTTCTATTGTGCTAATTCACTCCTTCACTCCTTACCAAAAATACCCCACCAACAAAAACGTCAGCACTAAAAGCACGACGGCCTGGTAGCGGTAGTTCTTGTACCACACGACTCCTTCCAGCTCACGGGTTTCCGCGTCGAGGATGGAGCGGCTGTAGGTGTAGTGCGCTACTTTTTCGGGGGCGGGCGGGGGCGTTAGGTTACTGACTACGATGTTGAGGATGGCACAGGCCAGGAAAAGCAGGAAGGTGCGGTGCAGGAAGTGCATCTCCAGAAAGGCGTTACTCTCGAGGCTGCCCCGGGAGACCATCACATTCATGACCACGTAGACCACCGAGACCACGGCGCCGAAGATCAGGCTGTAGAATGCCCCGTCGCCGTTGGCCCGCTGGTAGAACATGCCCACAATAAAAGCCGCGGCCACGGGTGGAGCGATGAAACTCAGCACGATCTGCAAGTATTCCCACAGGGAAGCGGCTTTCTCGATTTGCGGGGCCCACAGACAAGCCAGCACCACCAGCACGAGGGTGGAGATCTGTCCGATCCGGACGAGCTGCTTGCTGGTCAGATCGGGCTTTATTTTAATGGCAAAGTCCATAGTAATCAAGGTGGAAGCCGAGTTGAAGGTGGCGCTGACCGACGACATCATGGCCGCCAGTAACCCGGCCAGTACCAGTCCGAGCACGCCCTTCGGAAGTAGGGTAAAGAGCAGCAGGGGGTAGGTGGCATTTGGACAGTCTACCAGGTTCTGGCAGATGCTATCGTCCGGCAATTGGTAATTCAGGCTGGCAATGTCGAAGTCCTTAAAGAGGAGAATAGCCAGGGTACCCGGCAGTACCATAATGAACAGCACGGGTAGTTTTATGAGACCGGCAAAGAGCGCTCCCCAACGGCCGTGGTCGAGGTCCTTGGCCCCCAGTACCCGCTGCACCATAAATTGGTTATTGGCCCAAAAATAAAAGCCCAGAATGGGCGCACCGAGCAGGAGACCCGTCCAGGGCATAAAGCGGTCATTGGCTGGCCGCACGAGGCTAAGCACTTCCTCCGCCGTTTGTGGGGTGTAGTAGGTGGTCTCGTAGACGCGGTCCGCCAGCGGAATGGTGGTCGTGGCCACCCCTTCCACCAGTCCGGAAGCCCCGGCGTCAATCTCGTTGATGTTGGGCAGTTCCCCGGCCGCACCAAGGGCGTTGAGCTGGGCGATCATCTCGTCCCAGCCTCCCACCTGTTCGAAGGCGAAGTAGGTGATCAGGCAACTGCCGATGACCAGCAAAATGGCCTGGATCACCTCCGTCTGGATCACCGAGTTCATGCCGCCGGGCACCGTGTAGGCGGCCGCGGCCAGCGCGAGGATGGAGACTATGGCCAGGGTAGTCAGGCCGGGGAACAGCAGCTTGAGGACCACGGTACCCACGTAAAGACCGGCCGCGGTATCGATGAGCACATTGCCGATGATGGTCACGAAACTAAAATAATAGCGGGAGCGGGCGTCGTAGCGGCGCTCCAGGAATTCCGGCATGGTGTATACCTTGGAGCGCAAGTAAAACGGCAGAAAAAAGATGGCGAAGAATACCAAGACGACCGAGGCCAGCCACTCGTAGTTAAACACCTGAGTATTGGTTTTGGCCGCATCCCCCGCCAGCCCCACCAGGGTAGAACTGGAGATGTTGGCGGCAAACAGGGAAATGCCCACGATCGGCCAGGTCATGTTGCGCCCGGCCAGAAAATACTCTTCGGAAGTCTGGGCTTTCGCGGAATACAGACCATACCCCACAATGAAGATGGCATACACCGCCATGACGGTCAGGTCTAAGGCGGACAGTTCAAATGAGTTCATCGATCGACTTGCTACGTAGTGAGCTCCGCCGGGGCGGAAATTGAGGCCGTAAGTATACTGTTTTTTCAATCGCTTGACCCCTGCGTCCCCGCCACTACCCAGACGGGGTGCCCTAAATTCCCTAATTTTGCCGATATGACGAAGTACCTGCTCGCCAGCTCCCTGCTTCTGGCCCTGGCCTGCGGGGCAGTGCGCCCCGATCGCGCCGCCGATGCGGCTCCGGTACGCATCGAAGCCATTGACGCTGCGGTCACCCGCGCGCTCTTTGGCAAGCGCGCGCATTCGGAGGTACTGATCACAGACATGACTTGGTCGGAAGGCCCCCTCGTGTTGCCCTCCGGACAGGTCATCTGCTCCGACGTGCCGCACAATCAGGTGTTGGAATGGACGCCTACCGGTGGCCACGTCTGGCTACAGAACTCCGGCATGGCTCCCGACGACTACAGCCGGGAGCCCGGATCGAACGGCCTGGCCCTGAACGCTTCCGGGCAACTCCTCCTGTGCCAGCACGGCAGCCGGCAGGTAGCCCGTATGGAAGCGCCGCTGTCTGCTCCCCAAGCGGAGTACACGGCGCTGGCTGGCCACTACCAGGGCAAGCGGTTTAACAGCCCCAACGATCTGGTCGTAGCCGCCGACGGGAGCGTATTGTTTACCGACCCCCCCTACGGGCTCCCCGACGGAGCGGAGCGTGACCTCGACTACTGCGGGGTGTTTCGCATCGATCCGCGGGGGCAAGTCACCCTCCTCACCAAGGAATACAGCCGGCCTAATGGCATCGGATTGAGCCCCGATCAGCGGACCCTCTACATCGGAAATTCGGACGGGGAGCGGGCGGTGGTGACGGCCACGCCGATCCTCGACGACCACTTCACCCTCGGACCGGCGCGGGTGCTCATCGACGCGACGGCCCTAACCGCTACCCTGCCGGGCCTGCCGGATGGTTTGGCCGTTGCGCGTGATGGCCGTATCTATGCGACCTGTCCGGGAGGCGTCTGGGTGATCGAGCCTGACGGGACCCTCCTGGCCAAACTCCGGACCACGGGGCCGGTATCCAACGTCGCCCTGTCTCCGGCCGAAGACTGGCTGTACCTGACCAACCAGGACCGCCTGGTCCGGGTAAAATTGAATGGATTATGATTGAGTTAAATGACCACGACCTCAACGAAGCCGCCACCGCCATTCGCCGCGGCATGGAAGTTTACGTGCACCGCGCCCACGGGCGCATGATGATCGCCGACGACCCCGAGCGCAACGTCCGCGCCGATCCGGAAATTTTCGAGGCCATCATGCAGGACGTCAGCACCGACCCGGACGCTTACGTCCACATCGAGCGCATGACGGCCCCCGAAGCGATCAAGGTCATGGCCGCCTTCACCGACCGCGTGCGCAACCAGGAGCTCTGGCAGGCCCTAACTTACGCCCTCAAGCGGCCCAACCCCTTCCAAAACTTCAAGGCGGAACTGGGGAAGTTCCCGAAGAACTACGAGAAGTGGCGGGACTTTCGGCAGGTGAAGTATACTGAATACGTGCGGCAGATCATGGGGGATGCCCAAAAGGAACGCTAGTTAGTGGCAGTTTCCCGAGTAAACCGCAGCGCGATTGATGACGATCGGTGGGATACATGTGTGCTGTCGAGTAACCATTCTTTTCCCTATGGACTCACTTGGTGGTTGGACGCGGCCACCGACGGGCAGTGGAGCGGACTCATAGTCGATGATTACCGCGCGGTGTTGCCATTGCCCCGACTGCGTCGTCTCGGCATATTGCCGGCGATTCTGCGCCCCCCCTTCACCCAGCAGCTGGGACCCTTTGGTGAGGTGGTAGCTGGGGACATCGCTGCGCTGATTAGCTCTATCCCCTTTAGCGTTCAGCTCGCTCTTCCTTTACTTGCTACAGTGCCAATCGAAGAAGTTCCTGAAGGGTTCTCAGTACGCCGGCGGGTAAATTACGTCCTTGACCTGCAGCGTCCCTTCGAGCAGACTCAGCGGCAGTTCCCCAAAACGGTACGCGCTCTGATCCGCCGGTCTCCAGAGGATGAATTGATGGTTGCGGACCCTACCGAAACCATCCGATGTTACCGAGCACATTTACGGGGGCGAGGCGGATTGCGTGATTTTCACTTCGAACGTCTTGCAGTTCTAATCGAAGCATGCCGTAAACGCGGCATGGGAGACTGCTACCAGGTGCGCGAAGCGGACGGGTTATTAGCCATAGGATTCTTTCCTACCATGGGTGGGCGGACAATCAACCTGACCGCAGCCTCCACCGAACTGGGAATGTGCCGGCGCGGTATGACAAGGCTGATAACACAGATTTTTGCCCGGGATTCCGAGAAAGCGGGTGCCTGCTTCGATTTTGAAGGCTCGGAACTTCCGGGAGTAAAGGAGTATTTTGCTAAGTTCGGAGGGCAGGATGACGGCTATTACCTAGTCGAGAAGAGACTACTTCCTATCTAGCGAATCGAAATTTTCAACAGGATGGATACGGTAGTGTTTGGTAGCCACACCAACCCGAAGCCATGCCCGAATTACCCGAAGTCCACAATTTCAAGCTCTACTTCGACGCCGCGGCTACCGGTCAGACCATCGCCAGCGTAACGGTGCACGATCCTTACATTTTGCGGAACATGACCGGCTCCGCCTTTGCCGACGCGCTGACCGGGCGCCGCATCGTGGACAGTCTGCGGCGCGGCAAATACCTGTTTGCGAATCTGGAGAACGGCCACGCGCTACTCTTGCACTTCGGGATGACCGGCGACCTGAACCTCTACCAGGATGAGGTAGACCGCCACAGATTTGAACGCTTCGCCCTGCACTTCGCGGATGGCAATATCCTGGGCTTCGACGATCCCCGCAAGTTCGCCCGGGTGCTGTACCTGCAGGACCGCGACGCCTACATCAAGGAAATCAAGCTGGGTCCCGATGCCCTGGACATAACAAAGGAGGAATGGCTAGCCGCCGTAAGTGGTCGGAAAACGACTATCAAGGCTATTCTACTTAATCAGTCCATTCTCTCCGGCGTGGGCAACCTGTACGCCGACGAGATCTGCTACCGGACGCGCATCCACCCCGCCTCCCGGGTCAACGAGCTGACGGAAGAGCAGTTGGCGGCCGTGCACGCCGAGACCGTGGCCGTGATGACCTACGGCACCGACAACGCCCCGTACTATAAGGACTACCCGGAAAACTGGTTCTGGCACGTCTGGCGCGAAGAAGGCAAGCCTGGCCCGGAGGGTGTTGGCGAGGTGAAAATTATCAAAGTAGCTGGACGAACGACGTACTTCGTGGAGGGCTATCAGAAGTAGTCGGCCCATTTAGAGCTTGTTTAAGAATCCGCTCACCGCCGCAAGCTTGCTTGTTTGCGCCTACTCTTTACCTCAAAAAGCGGCACCAAGCCCGCTAGGCTCCCCTTATGGAGGCTCGAATAGACCCAAATTAGCGGCGTTTTCGTCAGGCTTGGAAAACCCAAACAAGCTCTTACATGCGCTCCGGCATATCGATCCCTAGGATATTCATGCCGGATTCGAGGACGTTACCGACCGCCCGGCAGAGCTGGAGGCGGAAGGCCACGGCGGCCGCGGTCTCTGCGTTCAAAATGCTGACGTCGTGCCAGAATTTATGCAAGTTCTTGGCCAGCTCGTAGCAGTACATCGCGATTAGGGAAGGATCGTAAGCGGCTGCGGCATCTCGGACTAGCCCGGGATAGGCGTACAACAGACTGATCAGTTCCCGTTCGGCGGGCTCCAGCTGGTTGTAGTGTTCGGCGGCGGAGAGGTCGCGCTCCCCCGCCTTACGCCAGACGGCCCGGGTACGGACGTAGGCGTTCTGTACGTAGGGGCCGGTCTGCCCCTGCAGGTCCACGCTCTCTTTGGGGTCAAACACCATGCGCTTTTGGGGACCAACCTTGATAATCTGAAATTTCAGGGCCGCCATGCCGATGTTGCGGATGATTTCGCGGCGTTCTTCTTGGCTGAGCTCACTGGTGGCCTCGCGTTCCAGGCTAGATTGGTAGGCCTCCTGGATGACCTCGTCCATCAGGTCGTCGGCGTCCACCACCGTGCCCTCGCGGCTCTTCATCTTGCCGGTGGGCAGATCCACCATCCCGTAGCTGAGGTGATAGAGTCCGTTAGCGTAGGGCTCTCCGAGGCGCTTCAGGATTTCAAATAGGACTTGAAAGTGGTAGTTTTGCTCGTCGCCTACCGTGTACACCATCCGCTTGGCACCAAAATCATCGTAGCGGAGCCGGGCCGTGCCGAGGTCTTGGGTGATATAAAGGCTGGTGCCGTCGCTGCGCAGGATAGCCTTCTCATCGAGCTTGGCCTCGGTCAGGTCTACGAATACCGAACCGTCGTCCTTGCGGTAGAAGGCCCCCTGGGCGAGTCCGTCCTCCACCATGTCCTTCCCCAGCAGGTAAGTCTGCGACTCATAGTAGAGCTTGTCGAAGCTCACGCCGAGTCGACGATAGGTTTCCTGGAATCCTTCGTAGACCCAGTCATTCATTTTTTTCCAGAGGGCTACGGTGGCTGGGTCCCCTTCTTCCCAGGCCCGCAGCATTTCTTTGGCGGCCTGGCCGAGCGCACTGTACTCGTTGAAGTAGGTATTTTTGTACTTCTTCCAGTAGCTTTCACTACCCATGCCTTTCTTACCTCCGCTGTTTTGGAACTGCTGTTGCTGCCATTCCTTGTACTCTGACTGAAACGCCTCCTCGAAGCGCACGTAGTAGCGTCCCACGAAGTGATCCGGTTTAATGCCAGTGGATGCGGGGGTTGCGCCCTCACCGAAGCGTTCCCACGCCAGCATGGACTTGCAGATGGCGATGCCGCGGTCGTTGATGATCTGCACCTTCTTGACGTCGTAGCCGGCGGCGGACAGCAGTTGACTGGTTGACCAGCCCAGCAGGATGTTGCGCACGTGGCCCAGGTGCAGGGGCTTATTGGTGTTAGGACTGGAGAATTCCACCACGACCCGTTCATTCGTCGCAGCTTCCCGGCCGAAACCGTCAGCTAGGGCGCGCTCGAGGAGGAAGTTGGTCCAGTACCGGTCGGCGATGACCAAATTTAGGAAGCCTTTAATAACGTTGCAGGAAGTGACCTCCGTGACGTGCTCAATCAGATAGTTGCCCAGCTCGTTCGCGATCTCCTCGGGCTGCTTACGGGCCAGCCGCGTGAGCGGGAAGGTGACGACGGTAAATTCTCCCTCAAACTCCTTGCGCGTGGTCTGCAGGGTAATTTCAAGTCCGGAGGCATCCGTTCCGTACAAAGTTTGCAGGCCGTCGCGGACTCCGGCGGTGAGGATTTCGGCTAGTTCCATCATAAGGGCGGCAAAGATAGGGTGCCGGGCGGTCACCCCTACAGCCGCACCGGAGTCAGACTCGCGCGAAGTTGTTCCAGCGCCTCCTGAGCCGTGGTGCGCATCTTTAGCGGGTTAGCCTCGGCAGCGGCGTGGTGGGTGAGCATTGGCATATACTGGGGATCCTGAAGGGTCGAGATAAGTTGAAGGGCGGCAATCTTTAGCCGCAGATCAGGTCCGCGCAGCACCCGCCTCAGGGCCTTGAACTGTTGTCTACGCAATTGATCCACGTCGATGTCGACTTGCAGCAGTTCCAGACCGACGGACTTGATTTGCCGCTGCCGCCGGTCGAGCAGCGGAATGATGAGCCGCTTGAGGGAAAGCTCCAGCAGGTTATCGAGAAACTCAATCCCGCTGACCTGAATAGTCGGGTTATCACTAAGCAGAGCCAAGTGAACCGGAATGATGTCAGCGGGGGGATACCGGAGGCCCAGCAGCCGAAACAGCCGGTTGAACGTGCCGGCCATGCGCTGCTTGAGGAGGCTGCTGTAGGCTTCCCGGTAGGTCAATTCCTCCTCCGAGCGCTGAAATTGCTGCAGGATGTTCTGCACGTTGAGTTGCTGCTGCTGGGAGTCGTAGGTCCGGGCCTCCGCGACGATCAGTCGGTAAATCAGCTTGCTGGGGACCGTGCGCTTAGGGTAATCGCGGCGTACTGCGTTAAGGGCCCGATAAACCTCCATCCGCAGCGGTAAATCGTGAGGGTACCACCGTTCCACCATGGCGAGCAGCACCTCCACCGTCTGTTGGCGGTCGATTTTTTCGAGCACGGAGGGCAGGCGACGCAGTTCCGCTAGCGAGAGATCTTTCGAGGCAACCAGGTTGGGGATCACCGCCAGCAGACCACCCTGGTACTGCACGAGGGCGTTGATGGCCAGGGGGCGCAGGGTGGGATCCACGATGAGGTGCAGAAGCGGCACGATCAGGTCCTCGTGCAAGCTCTCGCCGGCCGCCAGGATGGCGTGGCGCACGATGTCGTGGTCTACGTCGACCAGGCAACGTTGAATGAAGGCGCGCCCGGTGGCAGTATTCGAGCGCCCCGCCGCGACCAGCAAGTAACGGTACCACTTCATGCGCTCCTCGGGGGCGTAATCCGCCAATTTGCGAATATGGTGACGCATCCGTTTGCCCACCTGCCACTTTCGTTGGCTAAAATCATTGCCCGCCGTCTCCGTAGCGAGGCTGACGAGGGCGGCACCGGCAACGTCTACCTGGGGATCTTCCAGCAGGGACAGCAACACCTCGTTGCTTACCGCCTTTCCCCGCGAAAAGAGGTAGTCAAAAGCGGCTGAGCGTACCTGCTTGTCTTCATCCCGCAAGAGGGGCATGACTTCTTCCACCAGCTCGGCCCCCGGCTGCAGGTATAGGCTGCGCAGTGCCCGGGAGCGGACGTTCGCCGCGGGGTGGCCGAGCAGTCGCCGCACCGGCTCGCGGAAGGATTCGTTGCTAAGGTCGTCGGTCCGCTCCAGTACATACAACAGTTGCTTCTCGTGGGTGCTCATCTGCCCCTCCTCCAGAACTTGTAGGAAGCCGGCCATAACTTTACGGTGGTGACTCTTGAGGCGGCTGCGTTTCTCCTTGGGCTTAAGGTGGGAAAGCTGGGCTCGAAACGCCTCGATGTATTCCTCCCGGATCAGAATCACGCTTACCATCCAGGCGGCAACGAGCAATAGGATGAACCAGCTGATGGCCGGGGCGGATATGCCTAGCACCTGCGTCAGCGCAATAAGCAGCAGTCCACCGAAGCCCCCCGCGAGGCTATCCACGAATACGTCGATGTAGGTTTTGACCTTCTTTTTAGTCTCTTCGTTAAGCGGCAGAAAGAGCATTTCTACGCTGGCCCGACTTAGGCTCTGCTTCAGGCTCCCGTCTACGGATCGGCTGAGGATCGCGGCATTGAGCCCGGGCATGAATAGCATGAACATGGCTCCGAGCCCCAGGCCAATGGGTAAGAAAAGCAGCGCGCCGCTGACGCCCAGTCCCTGCACCACCCGGTGGGTTAAAAGCAACTGAATGGCGAGGGCGACGATATTAAAGGTGGAATACCAGAAACCAAAGAAGGCCGCCAACCGGTCCTGATCGCCGTAGCGCTCGGCTGCCAGTACGCTGAACTGGTAGTCCACCAACTTGGCCACGGTCACGCTCAGAGCTACGATGCCGCAAAGCAGCAGTAGGTGACGGCTTTCAAGAATTAAGCGGTGGGGCGCCTCGTAGCCGGCATTCGACTTTTTCTTGCGGGATATGACGCTCTGCTTCTTGGCGACGTGTCGCTTCCAGACGTAGGCGGTCAGGATCAGGCAAGGGACCAGTAAGCTGGCGGCCAGCAGAATAAGGTTACGCGCGCCAATTTCCCGGGCCAGCAGGGTCGTGAGGTACCCCCCGGCAATTCCGCCCGCAATGGCGCCGGCGCCGATCAGCCCGAAAAGTCGCTTGGCCTGTCGAACGTCGAACACGAAGCTGGCCATCATCCAGAATTGGGAAGCCGCCAGTACCCCAAAAATGGCGGTCCAGAGGTACAGCGTGACTGCAATGGCGGGTTGGGCCAGCGGTAAGCGCATGAAGGCCGCGCACACGAGCAAAATAAGAAGACAAACCACCAGAGATACAATACTGACCTTTAGCAGGTTGTACCTCCTGAGTGCTGCGGAGTATCCGGTACTCACTATCGCCGCAAGAACCGCCGTAGCCAGGAATATGTACGGCAAGCCGATGGCTCCATACTCGGAGAGGAAGAGCGCACTTGCCGTCGGTTTGACGATCAGCAGCGTACAGATAATTAGAAAAACGAGCAGTTGGAGCAACAGCACGGGCCCCCACTCCCCCGGGCGGGCACGAAATAGCTTGCTCAGAACCTGCTGCATACGGATTTGTTAACTCCTAACTAACCAACATCCTAAACCAGATTGTATGTCAACCTCTCCCCGTTTTGGTGAAGCCTTCGCCGAAATAAATAATACCCCCCGCAAAGAAACCATTATTCTCGGTGGCGGCTGCTTTTGGTGTGTAGAAGCGGTTTTCCTGGACATGCAGGGCGTGGATCGCGTGATCAGCGGCTATGCCGGCGGCAGTGCCGAGACCGCCAACTACGACGCCGTTTGCTCGAAGCGCACCGATCATGTGGAGGTTGTGCTGGTAGAATTTGACCCCGAAGAGATCGACCGCCGCGAGATCCTCGAGATCTTCTTCGCCGCCCACGATCCCACCACTCTCAACCGCCAGGGCAACGACGTCGGTCCTCAGTACCGCAGCGCTGTTTTTTACACCAGCGAGGAGCAACGGGAAGCCACCCAGGAGGTCATGAATGAACTCGTGCCCGAGCTGTACGGCCAGCCGGCCGTCACCGAGCTGCTGCCCTTCGAAACCTTTTACGCGGCCGAAGAGTACCACCAAGACTACTACAATAAGGTCGGTGATCGCAACAGCTACTGCACCTTTGTCATCACCCCCAAGGTGAGTAAGATTCGCAAAAAATACAGCCACCGACTCAAATCCCGGGCATGAAACACTTAGCGCCACTGTTTGTCTTCTTCCTTTTTATCCGCCCCGACTCCGTTGGGGCCCAAACCCCATCCACACCCATGGATACCACCAGTTACAGCTTGGGCATCGTGCTGAGCCAGAACCTTAAGAGTCAGGGCTTTGACTCCATAGACGCAACCAGCCTGGCGAAAGGCTTTGAGCAGGGACTCGACGGGACCGCCACCGTCACCCCGCAGGAGGCCAATCAGTACATTCAATCTTTTTTACAGCGTAAGGCGGAGACCGCAGGTGCATCGGCGCGGGAGGACGGCGAGGCATTTCTCGCGACCAACGCCAAACGCCCGGAGGTCAAGGTGACCGAATCCGGGCTGCAATACGAAGTGCTCCAGGAAGGCACGGGCAAAAATCCCAGCGCGACGGAGACCGTTGAGGTGCACTACCACGGAACGCTGACTGACGGGACGGTTTTTGACAGCTCCGTGGAGCGGGGACAGACCATTGAATTTCCCCTGAATCGGGTTATTCCGGGATGGACCGAGGGCGTACAGCTAATGAAGGAGGGCGCGAAATACCGCTTTTACATCCCTTACGACCTGGCCTACGGTGCGCAGGGATCGCCACCCAAGATTCCCCCCTTCGCCGCCCTGATTTTTGACGTGGAACTATTCCAGGTTAAATAAGCGAGGCGACCGGCTGATCCACGGGGCTGCTGCCCATGTACTGGTGCAGCAGCTCCGTCAGCTGATCCAGCGCGCCTACCCCGTACGCAGCGGCGCTAAGCATGGTGAGGGTGACGATAAAAGTGACTACGCGGGCTTGCCGGCGGCGCTTACGGTCGTTCTTGAGGGTGATATAGCTCATGGTTGGTGTGGCTTAGTAAGTTGACGTTACAAATACTGAAACGCCTAATATACCTTAGTTCATATCCTGACGTCGCATCCGTTACGGCATTTCTGCCCAACGGTCACTTTCACTTACGGAGTGGTTGCTTTTCCGCCGGAGCGGTGCCCGCCCGCTATCAAAATCTTAACGTATGCCCCTAGCTGCCCATTACCAAAGCCTGAGTCGGGAAGTCGCCGCCGCCGGTGCACGCCTGGTGGCGGTCACCAAGACGCACCCCATTGCGGTCATCCAGGAGATGTATGACCTCGGGCACCGCGACTTCGGTGAGAACCGGGTAGCCGAGCTGCAGGACAAATACACGTCTCTTCCCAAGGACATCAACTGGCACTTTATCGGCCACCTGCAGTCGAACAAGGCTCGGGAGATTGTGCCCTTCGTCCACCTCGTCCACTCCGGCGACAGCCTGAAGCTCCTGCGTGAACTGGATAAGCGCTCGCCCGAGCGGCGCATCGATGTCCTGTTACAGTACCACATCGCCCGGGAGGAAAGCAAGTATGGCCTAACGGAGGCGGGTGGTATGGAATTGCTGGAGGAGGTACAGACTACCCCCCTCAAGCACGTCAGGATCGTAGGCGTCATGGGCATGGCTACTTACACGGAGGACGAGTCGGTCGTCTCCACTGAATTTCGGCGGCTCCACGAGATTTTCACGGCGCTCAAGGAGCGGTACTTCGCAGAAGACCCCGCCTTCTCTGAAATCAGCATGGGCATGTCCGGCGACTACCCGATCGCCCTGGCGCAGGGGTCGACCCTGGTACGTATCGGCAGCTTGCTCTTCGGGGAACGCGGTACCGGTGCTTAGTATCTCCAGGCCAGTATCCGGCTTCGTTTGTTTCCCTGTCCCATATTGATGGTCTTTGTCGTTGTCGCCCCGAGCGCTTCCAGCTGTTGGCGGGCCGCCCGCAAATACCCTTTGCGCGAGACCAACGTAGTGAACCACGCAAATTGATGGGCGTAGGCTGCGCTCTCGTCGATCATCCGCCGCAGGAACCCTGCCTCTCCCCCACTCGTCCAGAGCTCTCCATCCACCCCGCCAAAGGTTAACCCCCTGTCCGCGTATCCGAGCTTTTTCCACTTCTTACGGCTGGCACGCAGCGCTTCCTCCCGGTCGGCGAAGAAAGGTGGATTGCACATGCTGAGATCGAACCGTTCCCCCTCGCGCACGATGCCCGCGAATAACCGGGACGGATCGGACTGGCCGCGAATCGTTACCGAGCGGCGGAGCGCCGGGTTAAATTGCACGATCGCCTGGGCCACCCGGGTACTTCGCGGATCGACCTCCGAGCCGACGAAGGACCACCCAAACTCACCGACCCCCAGAATGGGATAGATGACACTCGCGCCACACCCGATGTCTAACACCCGCCGGGTAGGGGGATGCAGGTCGTTCAGGTGTAACAGATAATCTAGGCGCCCCGGCAAGGGTGGCGTGAGGTTCTGTGGGGGGATGTCCCAGTGCTGCAACTTGTAGTCGCGTCGCAGCAGGACGCGGTTGAGGAGGTAGACCGCCCGATCACTAGCAAAATCGAGGGAGGTTCGTCCGTCCGGAGTGCTGAGCAGATAAGGTTTTAACTGGGGCTCCAGCCGGGCCAGTTCGGCAAAATCATGAGGACGGCCGTAGCGGTTGTTTGGGTGCATATCGCAGATAGAAAGACAGCGCCCGGAGGAGCCTACCCGGGAAACCTGACGGGGCGAGACAGCGTTGAGCTAAGGATAAACTTAGCTATGAAAATTTTCCACTGCGGAAACTGTAATTACCCCGTTTACTTTGAGAACGTAGTCTGCGGCAATTGCCAGCACTGGCTGGGTTACTCCAGCGACACGGACCGTATGGTCGCTCTCACCCCGGGGCAAACTTCCTGGCAACCCTACCGTGATTCGGCGCAAAGCTTCATTTACTGCAGCAACCACGCGCACCGGGCGTGCAATTGGATCATCCCCGCGAGCGACCCTACCGGCCTCTGCGATGCCTGTGACCTGAATCGCACCGTTCCCAACCTCAGTGACCCGGAGCACCTACGGGAGTGGCAAAAACTGGAAGAGGCCAAGCACCGCATGGTCTATTCTTTACTGCGGTTGG
This sequence comes from Lewinellaceae bacterium, assembly GCA_963710195.1. Classification (GTDB taxonomy): domain Bacteria; phylum Bacteroidota; class Bacteroidia; order Chitinophagales; family Saprospiraceae; genus Neolewinella. The sequence continues at coordinate 399,573 of CAVPZF010000007.1, read as the reverse complement.
GCCTACCCGTCCGCGACCGTATGGACGCGCCGGAACGGGGGCTAGCGTTCGACTTCCTGGCCGACGAAGATCCCAAGAAGCGAGTGATGACCGGCCACGACGAGGGGCTCATCACCCTCAACATCGAGGAAGCTGATTCCGTCAACCGCGAAGCCACCCGCATTCAGATGAACGAGAAGTACCGCACCCTCATCGGGCACTTCCGCCACGAGGTCGGTCACTACTACTGGGACCAGTTTATCGCCACGGATGCGAGTTTACTGGACGAATTCCGGAAGCTATTTGGCGACGAACGGGCGGATTACGGGGAAGCCCTTAAACTCCACTACCGTCAGGGTGCCCCCGCCGATTGGGGGTCCGGGTACATCAGTGAGTACGCCACGACCCACCCCTGGGAGGACTGGGCCGAAACCTGGGCCCACTACCTGCACATTATGGACATGGTCGAAACCGCCCACGCCTTCGGCATGATTATCGACCCCGGGGGGATGCCCGACCGGATGATGAACGCGGCAGCCGACTTCGACCCCTACCAGCAACCGGATATGGAACGCATTCTAAAGGTTGGCGTCCCCCTCACTTTTGCCATCAACAGCCTCAACCGGGGTATGGGGCGGCCGGACCTCTATCCCTTCGTGATCAACGGCCCCGTAAGGGAGAAGCTGGCCTATGTCAATAAGGTCGTGAAGCGCTACGCGGGTCAGGACCTCCCTACGGCTCCTGCTTTGGCTTAGTAAGTGTAAATAAATAAAGACCTACTTATTTTAGGTTTGGGTAGTAGGCGGTCCTTCCATTTTATGATGTACCCCCAATAAATCAGACCAGTTAACAAGGCTTCGTTATAACATTCCATTTTTGGTGTACCTCGTATGGTACGAGGTTGACTTTCGCTAGTCCAGCATCCGTGACTTTGATCCCTATTTCGTAAATCCGCTCATCGATCCGAACCCTGATCTGCAAACCCTTCGTGCTAGTGGTACTGCCGATGAGCTGGACCACCGTCTGTTGATCGACCGGGGGGGTGCCCCGGTATTCTTGGTCATGAAGCAAATCATCCGGTGCTCGATCCTATTCACTTACTCCTGCCAGAGGGAAGTGGCAAACCTGGATGGTCGGCGGTAATTACTAAGGCATCGGATTGGGGGTACTGAGTGCGGCCCGTTCCCTTCTACCAGCAGCAAATGCTATTGACCGCAAAGGTTGCGGTATCGTAACTGATCCCTACGTTGACCATCTCCTTATTCTGCCCCAGTGCTTCAGGACAGAAATAAGCTGCACCTTAACTTGCCATCGCGGCGCCGCACTTCCCCGTCAAAAATCCACCGTAGCTACACGGTCTTACGGGTAGGGCACCGTAAGACTTAGTGTACTGAACTTTTATCCGCTCGTTCAGCACCACGTTGTCGGAGTCAAGCTATTGCTTAGTTCAATCCTGAAGCACTAGATCATCGATTCCGTAAGGGGCAAGCTCGCCCGTTTCTTGATCGGGACAGTCGTGCTCTTCCACCAGGCGTGCCTGCCCCCGTTGGTGATACTCGGCCCCGGGGTTCTTAAACTCGCCCAGGTTATCTTGCTTCTTGGCGTTTACGATAGCGCCGCCCACCTGGCTCGCTGAAAACGCTCACCTCTTCATCCATGTAGGCATATTGCTGGTCGCGATCGACGAGCATCTTACCTTTCTCGTGTTTATGGTTCAGTCGCAGACTCTATCCCACCTCTCGTAACAACTAACCCACCGTGGAGGGATAGACCGAAAAGCCCTCCTCTTGAAGTTGAGCGCAAAGCTTGTAGGTGCTCTTTAACGTCCACCATAGGGGGCATACCGGATCTCCCTCGGCGTGGGGCTCGATGAGTACTTCCAGACCCACCAAACCGGAGGGGATCGACTGGCCTACCGCTTTACGTCCGCGACCCGCACCACGTAGCGATGGCATAGGTAGGGTTTCATTCGACTGAGTTGCCGCAGCGTCCTGTATGCCTCGGGCAATTGTCTTCCAGTTCGAGCCCGTAACTTCACGAACAAACTTTTGCCCCCCGTTCCAATCTGCTGAACCTCCAGACTCGCAGATACCCGGCGATTACACTCGTCCAGAAAAAGGACGCATCTTCTGCCATTTCTCCCTGAGTTGATCCCATTGATGATCTATGCTTGACATCAAGCAAAAATACCCCTCCGTCGAAAATTATTTTTAGGCAATTCCGAATGGGGCGGCGGCGCGCAGGTGCAAGCTATTGCCTCGAATTCGATTTGCCTCCGATGGGAATACGGTAACCCAGCGTCAACTGCAGTCCGTCCCGCTTATTTAACCAGGGGTAGGTGCGTCCTTCAAACTCGATGGGCCGGGTGATGGAGTGACTCAGTGTTTTCAGATAGCGGGTTTGCAGAACGAAGCGGCGGTAGCGGAGCGCCAGGCCGAAGGTCCCGATCCAGGTGGGATGATGAATCATTTCTTCAAGCGTCCGGTATAGTTTCGTACTCCGCTCCATACCCGGGCCGAAGTCTTCAGGCGGCCCCTCATTTACCGCACGAGCACCCGGAAATACTTTTGAAATACCCGTGCCGAGAAGTGCGGAGAAATATAGCTGATTTCCGATGGGTATTGTATACTGACCAGAAAAAATAGCCATGAACTCGGGGCCCCCATCTCCACTAAATCCTCCTTTGGTACAGGAGGTGAAGGGTGGTTTATCAATAGGTATTTCTAATAAGTACCCGATTGAATAATATGGTCGTCGATTTACATCTAAGGCAAACTGGACCGCTTCAGTTTTATTGTATGTCAGACGTAAACCGAATGTCATTACAATTACTGCCGTTCCGTCGCCATCTATCAGATAATCTTCAATCTGAACGTTGTTTGTTACCCAAACCTTCTCAGCATCCAACCCTAAGAGCGTGTTCAAAAAACCAGCGACTAGCTGGAGACTGATTTGGAGTAGTGAGCTAAGTACTGACTGTCGTGTTTTGTAGGTAACCAAACACACAAAACATGTCAAAGCAGTTTACCCGCCTGACCGACAGTCAGTGGAACAAAGTTAAGGTTCATCTGAATACCGCCCGCCCACGCAAATACTCACTGCGGGACATCGTCGATGCCTGTTTGTGGATGGTCCGAACGGGCGGTCAGTGGCGCAACTTAGACTCACAGTTTCCTCCCTACAACACCGTATTTTACTACTTCAGTAAGTGGTCCAAAGACTTTACCTGGGAGAGAATGAACGAGGGGTTACTCCGCTTAGAGCGGGAGTTAGTGCACGGTCGCGAGCAATCGCCGAGTCTGTTACTGGTTGACGCTCAATCCGTTAGACTCGATCCCAGGATTGCGGCGGATCGTGGCATTGATGGTGGTAAGTGGATCAATGGCCGCAAGCGGTCGATCCTCACCGATACCTTAGGTAGGATCTGGCGAGTAGAGGTTCACGCGGCCAATATTCACGATGGGGTAGCCGGCCTGGATCTACTCTATCCCAACTTGACCGGCCAGATGGAACGAGTAAAATTGATGCTGGGTGATTCGGCGTACTGTGGTCGGTTTGCCGACTTGATCCAGGTAGTAGACGATGGGGTAAGGTTTGAATGTCCTGCCCGGGCAGAGGGACACAAGGGTTTCGTGGTCGAAGCCAAACGCTGGGTGGTCGAACGAAGCTTTGCTTGGTTCAATTGGTACCGCCGCATAACGAAAGATCACGAACGAACCGTAAGAAATTCTGCTGCGATGATTTTGTCAGCAAATATTCAGATGATAATTTCGAGCTTGTACCAAGCGGGCTTCTAAAATTTTTAAACACGCTCTAAGGAATATTCGGGAGATAGGCGGTATTCAGAATTTATAAGTCAATTATCGAAGTAATGGCAAAACACAGCAGCTTAAGGTTGCTGTGGAGGCCATAAGCCCACAGCCTGCCGGAATTAGCCAAGAAGCACCAGCTTGCTCCCGCCCAAAGCAGCACCTGGAAAAAAGAACTACTGGCTGGTGAAGCCCAGAATTTCCAAAAGTCCAACAAGGCCAAAGGTCCGGACCCCAGATGCGGGAGGACGGGGTGCTGCGCATGATCGGACAGTTGCAGGTAGAGAACAGTTTCCAAAAAAAACGCTGAAGTGAGCCGGTCACCGACCCTCCTTCAGGCTTTGGTGGACCCTCACCACGGGCAGTTGAGTATGCGTCTTCAGTGTGAGCTGCTGGGCGTCAACCGCTATATGATGTACTACGAACCCCGGGGAGCGAATGAGCTCAATCTGGAGGTGATGCGCCTGATGGATGAGCACTCCCTGAACCATGCGTACAAGGGAAGCTCGATGCATGCATGCGTGGTTGGCTCGTGACGAAGGCTACTCCGTAAGCCGTAATCGCGTGAAGCGGCTGCACTACCGAATTCAGGGCTTGCAGTCCCTGCTGCCGGGGCCTCATACCTCCAAGCGCGGTAAAAACCACGCAGATTGCCCCTACCTACTGCGGGGACTCAAGATCGAACGCAGCAATCAAGCCTGAGCGACCGACATCACGCCCGTACCCATGAAGCGGAGCTTTTTGTCCCTCACGGCCATCATCGATCTGGATAGCCGCTATGTCGTTCCCTGGAAGTTGTGCAACTCGATGGAGGCCAGTTGCTTCACGGTACCATAGGCGTGGAAGTCCGTCCATTCGCCCACGCGCTTTCCGGTCCGGTACTCCCCTTCTGAACTTAGGTGTCCCTCCTGGGCGTAAGTAGTCGGACACAATTATCCATACAATTTCCCTCGCTGCCTCCTGCGGCTCTCCTTCGTTGAAAAGCCTCGCCAACACTCAGGTGTTGTCTGCGTTTTCGCCTCGTTGAGCCACACGATTCACCAGATGGAAACGGCACGATAAATATATCCGACTACTTAGTTGCGGTCTAAACCCTCGGAATTACCGGCGACATTCTGGCCTTCGAATCGGAGTTCTCCGGAATCGTACCATTCCCAGTCAAGCCCGTCACAAATTTTTCGCCGCTTATCGGAATACTCGACGTAGCAAATGAGCTGTTTGGTCACCGAGAAGTAGGCGCGCATCGCGTAATTGCCCGCCGGGGTACGCGTCATTCCGCGGGTAGGTGGCCTCGAAGTCTAGCTCCCCTTCCGTAAAGTCATTAGCGTAGCGGCCCGGCAAGGAGGGAAAATCCTTGCTGGGCCCGGAGGGCGGGTGCGGCGCCGAGCACGCGCATCAGAAGAAATATCGGCAGTGAGTTGGGCGTAGGCCTCCGGAATGATGATCTTGGTTCCTTAAATTTACTTCCGTCTTGGACACCCTGCCCCTCTCCCACCTTGCCGCCTTCATTCGTCGGGTATTTGCCCTGAATCTTCCGGAACCGGTGTGGGTGTCCGCCGAACTCGCTCAAGTCAGCGAGTCGCGCGGGCACGTTTGGCTGACCCTCGTCGAGAAAGGCGACCAGGAGGACGACATCGTCGCTCAACTCGATGCAGTCCTCTGGGCCTCCGGCCTACGGCGGGTGCGCCAGGAGCACGGCGCGCGAACGGTCACCGGCCTGCTGCAGCAGGGGATGTCGGTGCGGCTGCGCGTCAGCGCATCTTTTCACGAGCGCTTCGGACTGAAACTGGTGGTTGAAGACCTTGACCCCTCCCATACGCTCGGCAGTCTGGAGCGCCGCCGCCAGGCCACCCTGGAAGCGCTGAGCCGGGATGGGCTGATCGACCGCAATGCCGTCCTTCCCATCCCCACCATTCCCCAACGGTTGGCAGTCATTAGCTCGGACACGGCCGCGGGCCTAGCCGATTTTACGCGGCAACTGGAGGATAACCCTTACGGCTACGCCTTCCAGATTACTCTTTATCCCGCCGCCATGCAGGGCGCACAAACGGGGGCGGAAGTACAGGCCCGACTTCGTCAAATCACCCGGCGCAAGGAGGAATATGATGTCATCGTACTAGTTCGCGGAGGAGGGGGCAAAACGGATCTGGCCGCCTTTGACGAGGAAGGCCTGTGCCGGGCCGCCGCCGCCGCTCCGCTTCCCCTGCTGATCGGGGTGGGCCACGAAATCGATGACACCGTTTTGGACCGGGTGGTCCACCGGAGCCTGAAGACCCCTACTGCGGTAGCGGTCTTTCTCATCGAGCGATTGCTGCGGGCGGAATCCAGCCTCCTGCAAACCGGTCGGGCCATCGTGGCCAACGGCAGAGGGGAGGTAGCCGGACAAATCGCTTTACTCGGGGCCTTGCGCGAGCGCGTGGATCGAGCCGCGCAGGTTTCTCTACAGGCTGCACACCTGCGCACCGCCGCCCTGAAGCAGGAGATCTGGCAAACTTCCCAACGTGCCCTGGTAGCGGTGGAAGGTGACCTCCGGAACCAAGAAAAACTCCTGCAGGCCCTACGACCGGAAACGACCCTCGCCCGCGGCTATGCGCTGGTCAGTCAGAAAGGAACGCTGGTGACCGACCCGAAGCAGCTGCGCCCGGGTGCAGTGGATGTTCGCCTACGCGGAGGAAAGGTTCGACTACGAAAGGAGTAGCTAGTTGCCAAAGCCGATGGATTTCTTGCCGGTTTTGCTGTTGCGGTACAGGGCGGCCATGCGGATGGCGGTAACGGCGGCCTCCGTCCCCTTATTCCCGTGCTTCCCGCCCGCCCGGTCGAGCGCCTGCTGGTGGGTGTTGGGCGTCAGTACCCCAAATATGTAGGGCTTCCCGGTGGCGATACTTAGGTTGATAAGTCCCTGGCTGACGGCGGTGTTGATGTACTCGTCGTGCTGCGTTTCTCCCTTGATGACGCAGCCCAGGCAGATCACCGCGTCCAATTTCTCCCGTCCGGCGATGATGCGCGCCGCCGCGGGGAGTTCGAAGGTCCCGGGGACCTGCTCCGTATGAATCCTACTTTCCTCGGCGCCGTGTTTGAGCAAGGTTGCGTAACAGGCGGCGTAGAGGGCATGGGTGATGTCCTCGTTCCAGTCGGCCACCACGATGCCGAAGGTCAGGGGGGCGGCGTCGGGGATGTTGCTTTCGTCGTAGCTGCTGAGGTTCTTGAGGGCGGAGGCCATGGTCGTGAATTTAGGGGGAATACACTTGATCGAGGAAGTCGGTTCTAGCCGCCAAAGGGTAGGCGGTCGACGTCTACGTTGCCTCCGGTCAGAATGATGCCCACGTGCTTACCGGCAAACGCATCGGGGTAGCGCAAGACCGCCGCAAAGGGCACGGCGCAACTAGGTTCGATGATGATCTTCATCCGCTCCCAGATCAGGCGCATAGCTTGTACGATCTCTTCCTCGGAGACCAGCAAGATCTTGGGTACATAGCGGTGAATGATGGGGAAGTTGCGTTCACCGAGGTTGGTGCGTAGCCCGTCCGCTACCGTTTTATTGCTCTGGTTGACCTCAATCTTGCCACTGGCTAGGCTGCGCGCAGCATCGTCCACACTGGCCGGCTCCGCGCCGTACACCGTGGCCTGCACGCTGAAGTAGCGAGCGGCCAGGGCAGTGCCGGCCAGCAGTCCCCCACCCCCGACGGGCGATAACACGAAGTCCAGGGGCGGCTCGGTGTCCTCGATGAGTTCCATGGCCGCCGTAGCCTGTCCGGCGATCACCCCGTAATCGTCGTAGGGGTGAATGAAGGCCGCCCCGGTACGGGCCACCACCGCTTCCAGGGCCTCCTGCCGTTCGCGCGGCGAATTGTTGCAGTAGGTGATGTGGGCCCCGTAGCCCTTCACGGCGGCCACCTTCACGCGGGGCGCGTCGTGGGGCATGACGATGTAGGCCGGCACCTTCAATAGCTGGGCGGCTTTGGCTACGGCCTGCGCGTGATTGCCGCTGCTGTGGGTCGCTAGTCCACGTTCCCGGGCGGCCGGGGAGAAACGCAGGGCCGCCGAGGCACCCCCGCGCATCTTAAAGGCCCCGATGCGCTGGAAGTTCTCGCACTTAAAGTGGAGCTTGGCACCACTACGTTCATCGAGGCTCCGGTTCGTCATCACCGGGGTGCGGTGAATGAAGGGATGAATGGCCTCGTGGGTTATTAGCAGTTCGGCCTGGTTGGGTGGCTGAAGTAGGGGGAGTAGCTCGGTCATGGGTGCGGCGGATTTAACCGATGGCAAGGTAAATTTCCAGTAATCAGCGTGCTTCGAGCCACCGCACCACTTCGTCCAACCACCCCCTTACGGGCCCCTCCAATTCTCGGGCTGCACCGAATCCGTGTCCCCCAGTCGCGTAAACCCGTAAGTCGGCAGCCACGCCCTGCTGTAGCAAGGCTTCGTAGTACCGGATTGAATTGCGCACCGGAACGCCCTCGTCATCGGAAGCGTGAATGAGCAGGGCCGGGGGGGAGTCGGCGGTCACTTGTGCCGGTAAATTGTAGAAGCTGAGCCGGTCGGGGTCCGGAGTACTTCCCAGCAGGGCCTGCTGACTACCCGCATGCCCTTCCGCCCGCTCGTTCATGATGAGCACCGGATAGACCAGTACGCTGAAGTCCGGCCGACTGCTGGTCCCACCAGCCTCCCGCCAGTGTACGGACGCAGACCCGGCTAGGTGGCCGCCCGCCGAAAATCCCATGATGCCCACCCGGTCGGCCGCGAAGCCGAGGGTGTCGGCTAGTCCCCGGACCGTCAGCAGCGCCTGTTGCGCATCCTCCAGTGCTACGTGGTCCTTGCACGGACCCTCCAACGTGCCCGGGAGGCGGTGGCGCAGGACGAAAGCGTCGTACCCTTCCGCCGCCAGGAAGCGGGCAATATCAACGCCCTCCAGGTCCCAGGCCTCAATGTAGTATCCTCCCCCGGGGATTACCATAATCGCCGTACTTCGACTGGCCCGCGGTACCGGAGCAAAATGATAAAGCTCCGGTACGGCCACGTCGGTGAGTACCAATCCAATCTCGGCATCGTCGCGGCTGGTGGCGGGGCGATGGGTAGCGCACGGCACCTCCCCGGCGTAAACGGGGAATATTTCCTCCTGGGCGCCTAGCTCCACGGAGAGTAGGGAAAGAAGAAGGAGCAGACGCATAATGATCATTTCAAAGGTTGGTGTATGCTTCCCCGGACCACTTCAATATGTAGGCCCCCGCAAATCCCTGGGCCAGGGCCTGGGTACGGAGCGATTCCGCTTGGGAGAGCGTCTGAATTTGATCCAGGTAGAAGACGGTAAGTGGGCCCCGGGTTTGGGTCATTAGGGTGCCTAAGCCTTCGGCAGCCGCCCGGTTAAAGTTCTCCGGCTTACTGAAGGCACCGAGTTGCACCCGGTAGGGCGACTTTGCGGCTCCATCATCCGACTCCAAGATCGGTGCGGGGGTGGGACTTGGTGCCTGGGGGTTTCCGGTGGGGGGCGCTGCCGTGGGGGACGGCAGGGGGACGGGGGGGCCGGCGTCGGCAACCACGAAGCTTCCACCGTATCCCAGGTCTTGTAGCTGACGGGCCGCTTCCGTAGCGGCTTCTCGACTCTGGAAAGTGCCGAGGCGCACCTTGTACCGGCCGTCGGTCAGCGCAGCATACACGCGACCAAAGGAGGCCGTATTGGCATAGTTCTCCAGCCGAGGTGCATCGGCCAGGCTGGCGAGTTGCACCGCAAACTGCTCCCGGACCGCAAGCGCGCCGGGGGAAGCGGTTGCGCCCGGCGGGGCGGTGGGGTTGGTGGGGGCCGGGGGCATCACCGTGGTCGAACCGTAAGTCTGTGGAGCGGCAGCAGCGGCTTCCTCCGTGCCGGGCGATAGTGAGATGTTGCCAAACACATTAGGATTGCTGCCGTCGGCGGTAGTCACGGTGAAGGTGATGGGCGCAAACCCCTCCGCGGCTACCGCCACCTCATATACGGAGTTCGGGATCACCTGGAGATAATACGCGCCCTCCAGGTCGCTTGTCAGCCTAGTTGCCCGACCCGTAGCCCGCTGAATAAGTTCAACTTGGGCATTGGCGAGGGGTCCACCGGTCTCGCTGCTGCTGACGTAGCCGCGTACCGTCCCGAAGGGCACGGGCGCATTTGCGTTGACGCCCGTGGGTACGTCCGTGCTGGGGCGGCGGCCACTGCCGGCGGTCGCCAGCTCCGCTACCGGGAGGTCACGCAACGCTACGCCGTACAGGTCTTCATTACCCTTGCCCCCCTCCCGGTTCGAGGTGAGGTAGCCGCGTCCGGTGGCCGGATGGAAGGTGAATCCCACATCATCCCGCAGGCTGTTCACGGCCCCTCCGAGGTGGTAGAGCGACTGGGGTTTTTGAGCGGTTATGGAGGCCCGGAATACGTCGTAAGCCCCGAGGCCCTGGTGCCAGTCGCTGGAGAAGTAGAGGCTGATGCCGTCGTAGAAGGGGGTGATTTCGTTGCCGCGGGAGTTGACCACGGCACCCAGGTTCTCCGGAACGCTAGGGCCCGCGGCTGCACGGAGGTCAACGCGATACAAGTCAAATCCACCGTATCCGCCGGGGCGGTCGCTGGCGAAGTACACCACCTCGCCCTCGGGTCCGAAGGTGCCGAAGCCGGTATTGAAATCATTCCCGTTAAAGGGGAGAGGCCGCACGTTCACCCAGTGCCCCGCCGCGTTGACGTCCGCTGTCAGTAGGTTGAGGGTGATGCCCGCTTCGGGCACGATCCGCGTGCCCGGGGTGAAGTTATTGCGGGTAAAGACCACGCGGCGGCCATCGGGGCTGTAGCTCACCGGGCCGACCTCTCCGCTGGGGCTAGTATAGCCCGTGGACAGTACGACGGATGCCGACACGCCGCCAGCGGTGCCGATGGCCGCGACGTAGGGAGCGGTCACCGCCACCCCCTTGAAGTCACCTTCCAGGCGGGAGGAGTTGAACACCAGCTGGCCGGGACGGGCCACGTCGGCACCAAAGTCAGACTCCGGACTATTCAGGGACAAGTTAGTGACCGTATATCCGGCGTCCTCCCGGGCTTGGCGCCGGGCGAAGTCGATGCTCTGGGCGTACTGCTCGCCCACCGTGGCGTCGGTCTCCTTGGCGTAGGCCACGAAGAGGGTTCTGGCCTCCTCGTAGCGGCCGAGCGACTTTAGGGTTTGGGCGTAGGCTAGCAGTACCTCGGGAATTACGCGGCGCCCGCTCACCGCGCGCTGGAAGTAAAATTGGGCGCTGTCCAGCTTGTTGAGCATTTGGTAGGACTGCGCGATCCGGGATAAGGCTCCCTCGTCGTCCGGGCGGACGGACAGTACCCGCTGGTAGCTGGCAATGGCGAGGTGGTAGGCGTGCAATTCAAACTCCTTATCGGCGGTGCGCAGGTCCGCGCGGTACTGTCCCGCCAGGGGCAGCGTCGCGAGGATCAAACACAGCAGTACCCAGGCGGGTAACAATTTCTTCATCGTTGTTAGCGTAGATCGCGTCAAACATAGCGATTTTCCGGCCGTCCCGGGGGGCGGGTCCGCCGGTGTGCGGCGGAGCCGGGGGCAGATCGACCAAGGATCGTCAGCGCGCGCATCGATGCGGCCAACCTACGGTTAGTGGACCCGCTGCGGGAGCGCTACTTCCCGCCTTCCCGCAACTCATGCGCCGCCCACAGAACCTTGTCCCACGCCTTTGCGCACGGACAACGGGCCGGACTTGTGCCGGAGGGGGCTGCTGGGCGAGGCAACATCCTTACACTTCGCGCGCCGCCGCCCACAAGTTCGGCGGAGGAAGCGGTAGCTTTGTCGAAAAGTAAGCCATGACCGTTGACGACGCCCTAGTTTTACGCCTCGCTGAACTGTCCAAGCTCGCCCTGCCCCCCGAACGCGTGGGTACCCTGCGGCAGGACCTCGTCCGTATCCTGGACATGGTGGAAAAGCTCAACGAACTCGACCTGGACGGCGTGGCGCCCCTGCGCTACGTCACCGAAGTAGAACAACGCCTGCGACCCGACGAGGTCCGCGGCACCCTGGACCGTACGCGGGCACTACGCAACGCCCCGGAAAGTGATGGGGAGTTCTTTTTAGTCCCCCGGGTCATTTAGTGCCCTAAAAAACCAAGTTATTCGCCTATGTCCGCCGTCATTGATATTCACGATCTCACCAAGACCTACCTCATGGGACAGACCCAGGTGCGGGCGCTGCGCGGCATCGACCTGCGGATCGAAACCAACGAGTACGTCGCCCTGATGGGGCCCTCCGGCTCGGGAAAATCCACCCTCATGAACCTTTTGGGCTGCCTGGATACGCCCACCGCGGGGACCTACCACCTGGACGGAAAGGACGTCAGTAAGATGGACGATACCGAGTTGGCCAATATCCGCAATGAGAAGATCGGCTTTGTCTTTCAAACCTTCAACCTGCTGCCGCGACAGTCTACGCTGGAGAACGTGGCCCTCCCCCTGGTGTATGCGGGCATGAGCCGGAAGGAACGGCAGGAGCGCGCGGCGGACGTGCTGGAGTCCGTCGGTCTGGGCGACCGCCTGGACCACCGTCCCAACGAGCTGTCGGGCGGGCAGCGGCAACGGGTGGCCATCGCCCGGGCGCTGGTCAATCGGCCGGCCATCATCCTGGCTGACGAACCGACCGGAAACCTGGACACCAAGACCTCGATCGAGATCATGGAGATCTTCGAGGAAATCCAGCAACGCGGCAACACCGTGATCCTCGTTACCCACGAGCCGGACATCGCCGAGCACGCCCACCGCATTGTGCGTTTGCGTGACGGCGAGACCGAAAGCGACGAGCGCAACGCGCGCATCATCCGGGCCAGCGACCCGACGCACCGCTACAATCAGACCTGAGGTACTATCTTTGCCGCCCAAGAAAGTGGGATAGTATATATGAATCAACGTACGATAGCCAGCCCGGTGTACATCAGCGGGGTGGGCTTGCATACCGGTCAGGAAGTGAACCTGGTCTTTAAACCCGCTCCCGTCGGCCACGGCGTCAAGTTCAAACGTACCGATCTGGCCGACCAACCCCTGATGAACGTCGATGTGAACCGCGTCGTAAGTACCGAACGCTCTACCACCCTTGGCGGCGGCTCGGCCACCGTCTCTACCATCGAACACCTCCTGAGTGCCCTGTCTGGCCTGCAGGTGGATAACGTGCTCATCGAAATCGATGGCGACGAGGTACCCATCCTCGACGGCAGCGCCAGCCCGTACGTAGACCGGCTCCTGGCCGCCGGCATGGAGGAACAGGATACCCCACGCGACTACTTCATTGTGGAAGAACCCATCACCTATCGCGACGAGGCCACGGGGTCCGAAATTGTTGCTTTGCCCTACGAGGGCTTCGAAGTGGTCTCCATGATTGACTTCGACAGTCCGGTGCTCGGACAGCAGTACGCTACCCTGCGGGGCTATACTGATTACGCCGAGGAGATCGCGCCCTGTCGCACCTTCGTCTTCCTCCACGAACTGGAGGCCCTCTTCGAGCATGACCTGATTCGTGGGGGCGACCTGACCAACGCCATCGTGATCGCCGATCGCCACGTGCCCCAGCCGCGCTTGGATGCGCTGGCCAAGAAGATGGGCAAGGAGACGGTAGAAGTCACGGAGCAGGGCATCCTAAATACCCTTGACCTCAAGTTTCACAACGAGCCCGCGCGTCATAAACTGCTAGACGTCATGGGCGACATCAGCCTGCTGGGCGTCCCCATCCGCGGACGTATCCTGGCCACCAAGCCGGGCCACCGGGTAAACGTTGCTTTTACCAAGCTACTCAAGAAAGCCTACCTCGACCAGCGGCGCTTAAAGGGCCGCCCGAGTTATAATCCCAATGACGAGCCGGTTTATAACGTGGAGCAGATCCTGGATATCATGCCCCACCGCTACCCCTTCCTGCTGATTGACAAGATCATAGAGAAAGGCGATCGTCACATCGTTGGCCTGAAAAACCTTTCCTTCAATGAAGCCTTCTTCCAGGGCCACTTCCCCGGCAACCACGTGATGCCGGGCGTTCTGCAGATCGAGGCGATGGCGCAGACCGGGGGGCTGCTGGTGCTTACGCAGCAGGATGACCCGGGTAATTGGGACACCTACTTTTTAAAGATAGAAAATGCCAAGTTTAAAAACTTTGTGGTCCCGGGGGACACCGTCCTCTTTAAAATGGAGCTGATCGCGCCCGTTCGCCGGGGCATTTGTCAAATGCGCGGCACGGCGTACGTGGGCAACAAGCTGGTCTCGGAGGCTGACCTGGTGGCCCAGATCGTCCGGCGGAGCTGATTGCGCCAATCCCCTACTCACCTTTTTAAAGCGATTTATGTCCATTCATTCCCTGAGCGTCGTTCATCCAAACGCCAAGATCGGAGCCGGCGTCTCCGTTGGACCGTTTACCACCATTGAGGAAGATGTCGAGGTCGGGGAGGGCACGGAGATCGGCCCGAATGTTACCATTTACGGAGGTGCTCGCATTGGCAAGAACGTCCGCATTTTTCCCGGCGCGGTAATCGCCGCCATCCCTCAGGACCTCAAGTTTCGCGGGGAGTACACCCTAGCCGAAATCGGCGACGGGACCACCGTTCGGGAGTACGTAACCGTTAACCGGGGTACCGCGGCGGCCGGCATTACCCGGGTTGGTAAGCACTGCTTGCTGATGGCATACGCGCACGTGGCCCACGACTGCAAGCTAGGAGATCATATCGTGATCGCTAACAACGTCAACTTAGCGGGTCATGTAGAACTGGAAGATTATGTCATCATCGAGGGGCAGGTAGGTGTACAGCAGTTCGTCCGGATCGGACGCCACAGCTTCATTGCCGGCGGCAGTCTCGTGCGCAAGAGCGTCCCCCCCTACATCCGCGCGGCTCGCGAGCCCCTGAGCTACATCGGCGTTAACCGCATCGGGCTGCAGCGGCGGGGCTTCAACATCACCCAGATCAACGCGATCCATGAGATCTACCGTATTTTGTTCGTAAAGGGACTTAACATCACTAACGCCGTCACGGAAATTGAGGCTTCCGTTCCCGTGTCCGATGAGCGGGACGAGGTAATCAGCTTTATCAATGCCACGGAGAAAACGGGCATTATCCGGAGCTTTCAGGCCCTGGATAATGGCAACTAGTCCCGCCACTCCCCTTCGCGTTGAACTGGAAGCGGTGTCCAAGCGCTTTGGGCGGGAGTGGATCATCCGCGACTTTGCAGCTACTTACGTCAGCGGGCGAACCTACGGGCTTCGCGGGCGAAATGGCTCGGGAAAATCGACGCTGTTGCGTTTACTGGCCGGTCAACTAAGCCCCAGCCGCGGCCGCATCAGTTGGTATCTCAGCAACCGGCGCATCGAGCTAGCGGAGGTATACCGGCTGCTTAGCTGGACGGGGCCATATTTAGAAATCGTGGAGGAACTTACCGTGGGTGAATTGCTCACCTTCCACTTTACGCTAAAGCCCCTGCGGGCGGGGCTTGACGTAACCGGGGTCCTCGAACGCATCGAGCTGACGAAATTTCAACACCGCAAGATCGCGGATTGCTCCTCGGGTATGCGACAGCGGGTGCTGCTGGCCACGGGGCTCTACGCGAATACCCCGTTGCTACTCCTGGACGAGCCGACCGTGACCCTGGACGTGGAAGCGGCCGCGTGGTTTGACCGGGAACTGGCGGATTGTTCCGCGGGGCGATTAACGGTGATTGCCAGCAACGATCCGCGCGATCTGCAACACTGTGTGGAGGTGCACGATCTGTAAATCGTGGCTATCCTGACGATAATTCGGATATTACCCCTCCCAACGGCCCGCCCCATCCATGCTCTTCAGTTACGCGGAGAAAAACACCCCCTTCACCCTCAGCCCCGAAAGCCTGGACTGGCACCTCGCCAAGGGCTGGTACCGTATGGGGTCGACCATCTTCACTACCCACTTCTTATTCTTTAAGAACCGCCCCTATTCGGCCGTTTGGATTCGGCTGGACCTGCGGGAGTTTGCTTTTTCCAAGAGCCAGCGCAAATTGCTCCGGAAAAATCAGCAGCTGTTTGACGTCCAAGTAGCCGCCCGGGTTATTGACGAGGAACACGAAGACCTGTACGATCGGTACGCGGCCCAATTCGATGGACGGCTCTCCCCCTCCATTGCCGACAGCCTAGAGGACTACGATGGGGAAGTGGTGTTCAGTACCTGGGAAACGAGCGTGCGGGACCAAATCAGTGGAAAGCTCGTAGCGAGTAGCTATTTCGATCTAGGCAATGATTCTGCGGCCAGCATTCTGGGAATTTTCGATCCGAACTTAAAATCCTTTAGCCTCGGATACTATACGATGCTGCTGGAGATACAGCACTGCCTGGAGCTCGGTCTTCGCTATTATTATCCCGGCTATGTAGTCCCCAGTTACCAGCGCTTCGACTACAAATTGCGCCTGGGCCAGTCAGAATATTTCGACCTGCGTACCGACGCCTGGCTACCCTACAAAACCTTTGAGCCGGGAACCGAAGGGCCAGTGGAAGTCCAGGTGCGCGCTCTGAATGATTTCGTTGACGCCTGTGCGGACCAAGGTATAATCACCCACTTGAGTGTATATCCCTTGTTTGAGGCGGGACTCTACGACATATGGAACGATGACTATTTCCCATACCCCTACTTGGTGCCGTTGACCAGTTTAACCGCGAAGGAGATCCTGGTGGTGGCGTACGATCCAAAAGAGCGTCTCTATTTTGTGATGGAGTGCCGCCACATGATCCAGACCCAACTGCTGTTTAATGCGGAATACCTAAGTGCCTTCCGGGCAGAGGGCTTCGTGACGGATTTGTTGGCCGTACGGCGGGTGATCATCAAGACACCCTCTCCGCGCTACGCCGTGGACACCTCCTGCCGACTAAAGTGAGCGCTGGGGGTCTAGACTTTGGGGAGCTCCGGCATCTGGCATTCTTGCTCGGGAGACTTGCCGCAGACGTCGCATTTGCCAATCTTGTTCGTCAGCATGGGGTTGTTGTTGGCACAGGTGCCCCGGAATTCATTCCCGGTCACTAAGTGGCGGATGTTGATCAGCACGAAGCTTAAGCCGAAGGCTAAGAAGATCACGGCAAAGAGGGTGAGAAAACTCATAAGCGGAAGTTTGGCGTGCCAAGGTAAAACGACTTAGCCGGGAGGTTGGTTGTAAATTAAAAAGAGGGTTCGAACCTAAGTTCAAACCCTCCGGAAAAACACCTAAAACCCATATTCTTGGTTTGAGAGACGCGTTTTCCTTTATCGTAGCAATATCCCGGAGGCCAACAGGGAAGTTTCTTCAAATAAAGAAATCGTGTTAAGCCGGTTACCGGGTTGGAGATGCGCTAAGTAGGTGCGTATATATACGTTCTTACCGGTAACATCTGGATCTTAAACGGCCCGGGTATTTTTAGATTGTTCTATAACTGTGCTTAATGAATGGAAAGATAACGGCTGAATCCCTTTCAAAACAAGCCTGGGATCAAATTTTAACGGCTTGTTCTGATTCAGCCCACCCTTTCGCCAGTCCCGTACTGGGTAGTCTGCATCCGCCGGCCATCCCCCGGCTCCGGACGGTGATCCTGCGGGAGGCTGACCGGACGAACGCCACCTTAAGGTGTTATGTGGACACTAGATCCGTGAAAATCAACGACTTGCGGCGGTCTCCCACGCTGAGTTGGTTGTTCTGGGACCCCGGATCCAGGGTGCAGGTCAGTGGCAGCGGCCCGGGCCAATTGCTGGAAGATGAGGTTGCTGAAGCAATATTTGCAACGCTACCTAAACACGGGCGGAAAGCCTACGCCACCGTGGCGGCCCCGGGTACTCCCCTGCCCCACCCCGCGAGTGGGCTGCCCCACGATTGGCCGCAGCGGGAGCTGGACCAAACCGACTATGCCCGTGCTCACTTCGGCGTGTTGGAGACTACCCTGGACCGGCTCGACATCCTTCACCTCCGGCGAGAGGGTAACGTTCGCCTTGCCGTACGTTGGGTCAATCAAGAATGGCGGCAGACTTGGATCGTCCCGTAATTACTACACTTCCCGGCAGCGGGCTAGCCAATCCTGTCCGGTGAGGTGCTCGACCGCCGGCATTCTCCCGAGGGCAAGCAGCTCGTTAATGGCGGCAACCTCCGCGTCCCGCTTTACCCCGAGGCAAGCCTGCACGTGGCGATCTTTAATGTAAAAGGCCAAGAAGGGGGCTTCGCCCGGCTTCCCGTCGTAGACAATTTCATCGTAGTCGGTGCCGTGACCTACGTAGCGGAAGTTTACCCCCTGTTGGTTGGTCCAGAAATACGGCACCATGGTGTAGGGCGCTGCGGTACCGGCCATGTTCCGGCCGGCGATGCGTCCCTGCTGACCAGCAACTTTCCAGTGCTCGATCCGCACCATGCCTTCGCGATCGGGGTAGGTGGCAATATCTCCGGCGGCCCAGGCATCCTCCGCGTGGACAGCCAGGTGGCCGTCTACGGCCAGGCTGCGGTCGTCCTGGTAAGCGATGCCGGAGATGTAGTCGGTATTGGGCTTTACCCCGATACCAACGATCACCACTTCGGCCTCCAGGGTGGTACCGTCTTCGAGCTCGACCCCACTAACTTTTTCGTCTCCCGTAAAGGCCCGGCTTTGGGTACCCAGTCTAAATTTTACGCCGGCCGCTTCGTGCAGGTGCTGGATATACCTACCCGTGGGCACCCCGAAGGGTTTTTCGAAGAGGACTTCTTCCCGAGTCACCACGGTAATGTCCGCCCCCCGTTTGCCGAGGCTCATCGCCGTTTCCAAACCGATGAAGCTGCCCCCCACGATCACCACTTTCGTCCCCTCGGTGACGGCCGCCCGGGCCGCCTCCGCATCCTTAGCGGTGCGGATTGGAAACACGTTGCCCAAATCGGCCCCGGGAATGTCTAACGACACGGGCGTACTACCGGAAGCCATCAGCACCCGTTCGTAGCGGATGGTGCGCGCATCCGCTAGCTGTAGGGACTTCGCGTGGAGATCCAGCTTTTCCACCCGCGTACCCGCCATGAAGTGCACGTTGAGTCGCGCGTAAAACTCTTCGGAGCGCAGGGGAAGCTGACTGGCCGAGTCTTCCTGCAGGTAGTTCTTGCTCACCTTGGTCCGGTCGTAAGGCGGCAGGTCCTCCGCGCTAATGAGCAGCAGGCTACCCTCGGAGTCGGCGGCCCGAATTGCCTCTACTGCGTAGGCTCCTGCGGGACCGCCGCCCACGATCACGTAGTCGTAGTGGTCCCGTGCTGCACCAATCCGGGGCTTCGGGGATGGGAAATTAATCGTATTATCGGTAACCGGCTCCGGAGAGACGAAGATGTCATCGCCCTCCACGCGGACTTCGAAGCGGGGTACGCCGTCCATTCCCGGAGCTTCGATTTGCTCGCCCGTGCGTAGGTCGAAGGAGGCGTGGTGCCAGGGACAGCGGACGCGGTGCTCGCAGAGGGCCCCCTTGGAGAGCGGAGCCCCGTAATGGCTGCACTTGTTCTGAATGGCATAGATTTCGCCCGCCACGTTGGCCAGGAGCACGTCGTATTCGCCAACGCTAAACTGGTGCATGTGGCCCGTGGGAAGCTGGGAACGGGAGAAGACTTTGATCATGGGACGGTATTTGCGGTAGTAATACCGCCCCAGGAGCTTAGGTTCACACCACTTCGATGCGCTTTCCGTGTCCGGGGGCGACCATTTGACCGAGGGCAGTCACCGGGTGGCCGTTCCCGGCGCAGAGTGCCTCGAACGCTTCCGCCCGGGCCGGGTCAACGGCCACCAGCAGTCCCCCGCTGGTCTGGGGATCGGCCAGCAGCCACCTGGCGCGCTCATTCGGGAGAGAGACGTGGTTGCCGTAGCTGGTCCAGTTGCGTTTGGTGCCTCCCGGAATACAGCCATGCTCGAGATAGTGATCGAGAATCGCGGCGTCGATTAGCGGGACGTCAGCAAGTCGCACCTCCGCGTGGGTGGTACTGGCGGCGCACATTTCACTAAGGTGCCCCAGCAAGCCGAAGCCGGTCACGTCGGTCATCGCACGTACGTAGTCCTGCTGCGCCAGTACCGGGCCGATCTTGTTGAGCCGCACCATCTGCTCGGTGGCCAGCAGGGCGTCTACGGGACGCAGCTTTTTCTGCTTCTGCGCGGTACTGAGGATGCCCACCCCAATGGGCTTGGTGAGGTAGAGGAGGTCTCCTACCCGGGCTCCCCCATTTTTCCGCAGGTTGCCGAGGTCGACGCGGCCGCTGACGGCGAGGCCGAAAATAGGTTCCGGACAGTCGATGCTGTGACCGCCGGCCAGGGGGATACCGGCTTCTGCACAAGCTTGCCGCCCGCCCTCGACGACTTGTCCGGCCACTTCGGGGGGCAGTTTGTCTACGGGCCAGCCAAGAATCGCAATAGCTAGCAGCGGAGTGCCGCCCATAGCGTACACATCGCTGATGGCATTGGTCGCGGCGATCCGGCCAAAGGTGAGGGGGTCGTCCACGATCGGCATAAAGAAGTCGGTGGTGCTGATCATGGCGGTCCCATCTCCCAGGTCATACACCGCTGCATCGTCACGCTCGGCGTTGCCAACCAGCAGTTGCGGGTAGGGGTCGCCCTGGGTGGTCTGGGCGAGGATGGTATCCAGGACGGCGGGCGCAATTTTACATCCGCACCCTGCGCCGTGAGAAAACTCGGTTAATCTAACCATTAGTACAGCTGCAGGCTTACGTCACGTTGTCCCCGCAGGCGGCGGTGCTTGCCCCTGGTGCGCTCCGCCAGCTTGACGGCGGTGAAGGCATTGGCGAGTCCACCGGTCGCGGAAAGCTCCGAGAACTTGATCGTTTCGTCTTCGGTACCTGGCTTGGTGACTTCCAAGACTACCGGGACGGCGCTGTCCTCGATAATTTCCTTCACCTGCTCTGCTTTGAGGTCGGGAAAGTAGCTGCGGACGAGGGCGGCGATGCCAGCGACCATCGGGGCGGCCATGGAGGTGCCGTCGAACTTCGCATACTTGTCATCGGGAATGGTCGAATAGATCTGGGCGCCGGGGGCAAAGACGTCCACGTAGCGCTTGTTGTAATTGCTGAAGGGGGCGGCTAGGCCGGCGTCGTAGCTGCTGCTGGCGGCCCCGACTTCGATCCAGGTCTTGCCCGTCTTGCGCTTGCCCTGGTAGGTATCGTTGGGGTAGTTATTCTCCAGCGTCAGCAGCTTGCCGTCGTTGCCGGCGGCGTGGACGAGCAGCACGTCGTTTTTCTCGGCGTACTTCATGGCGGCGTCTACTTCCTTCTTATATGGACTGAGGCCCTTCCCGAAACTCATGTTAATTACCTGGGCACCGTTATCCACCGCGTAGCGGATGGCGTTGGCCACATCCTTATCCCGCTCATCCCCGTTGGGGACGGTCCGGACGCTCATGATGCGTACGTTACCGCCGCCGACGCCGTTCACGCCGATCCCGTTGTTAAGCTCCCCGGCAATGATACCGGAGACGTGCGTACCGTGGGAAGCGTCCGGCCCTTCCACGTCGTTGTTGCCGTAGTAGCGCTCGGTGAGGTTATCGGGATTATCCCCGACGATGGAGCGGGCGTCGAATTCCTTATTGTAGTTGTACTTCAACTGGCTGTCGAAGTAATCCATAGCGCCTTCCAGCTGACCGTACAGGTCGGCAAAGGAGGAGCCGTTGGCCGTAGCGTTAGCTACGATGTTCTTGACGATCATCACGTTCTGGTCGTCGCTGTCGTAGTCGGCGATATCCGCGGCGGTGATTTCCTCGGCGCCCTTGTCCATGGTCTCCAGCATTTCGTCAACGGCGCCCT
Organism: Lewinellaceae bacterium; assembly: GCA_963710195.1. GTDB lineage: Bacteria > Bacteroidota > Bacteroidia > Chitinophagales > Saprospiraceae > Neolewinella. Next base: position 378,030 of record CAVPZF010000007.1, on the reverse strand, counting down.
TGATCATCGTGTACTGCTGGGCCGTGGGGCCGAGTTCGGCTTGCTTGGCCTCAATTTCCTCCTGGTACGCGATGTAGTCGTCGTACTCCGCTTTTTCCCTCTTGCTTAGCCCGTCGCGGTTCCGGTTCTTATACTTAGCCTCCAGTTTGTTGTATACGCGGACGACTTCCAGGTTCTCGTAGTTTACGTTCTCGCCGTTAGCGCCGCCGATGAAATTCCATCCGTGGATGTCGTCGACGTAGCCGTTCTTATCGTCGTCAATGCCGTTACCGGCAATCTCGCCGGGGTTGGTCCAAATGACGTCCTTCAGGTCTTCGTGCTCGATGTCGACTCCGGAGTCAATTACGGCAACCACCACGGGCGCCGCCTTCTTGCCCTCCAGGTAGGTGATGGCCTTGGTAGCACTTACACCGGGGAAAGCATTGTCGGTGCGATCAAGCTCCCACCAGTTGTCGGGGGCGACGAGCTGAGCGGATAGGCCCACGGAAGCCACCAGGGCCAGAAAAAGAAGCAGCTGTTTCATTATAATTGTTTGGGGTGAAAATAGGACAGCGACCACACTTGAGGGTGGCTGCTTACGGCAACAGGCTAATGCTTTCGATGGTTGCCGCGGCGGCCTGGCTTTATTATACACTTAACGCTGGCTTCTTTGTACCTGCCAGCCCGATGCTTCTCTCAAAAGGTACCCCGGAGTCGCTCCATTTTTCGCGGCTAAAATAGGCTCATCGATCCGGTTGTCCATCCCTGTCGGATCTTCCCGGAGGTCGCAGCGTTTGTAGCCCCCAAAGCCGGGTTCCGTAAAGTGAATCCCGGTGTGCCGCTCTCCCCGTACGCCCTCCTGCCGGGCTCCCCCTCCAAGAGGGGCACCAAACTCGTACCCTGCAGGTTGTTGGGAGCCGGAATTACAGTCGGGTCTAAAAGAGTGGACGCCGGATTCCTATTCAGCAGGAGCGCCTCGGTGTCCATGTCGGCCCGGCCCAGTTCGGGATACCTAACCAAATGTTGGGCCGGCGGGCATCCGTGGCTTTTACTGCGGGGGCGGGACCGCAGGTGTAGCGGACCAGCGGAAGAAATAGGGTGGATAGCGGTTGACGCATGGGAGAAAGCGAACTGCCCCCATACAGTGGGGTGGCCGGGAGTCAACCTCTGGCCTAAATTTGTCAAAACAAGTAAGTTTTTTGTTCATGCACACTTCACCCCACATTCTCCATCTCACCACTGGCCGCCGACACTTTGAGGCTATCGTAGCCGGCACACGTACGGTGGATTACCGGGACTACACCGATTCCTGGTGCGCCCGTTTGCTGGCCAAAGATGAGCGCGGCGAGTACCGCGACGCCCGGTCCTACGACATTGTGCGCTTTCGGAACGGATACACGGCTACCTCGCCGACCGTCGACGTCGAGTTTATTAGCGCGGAACTGGTGGAATATCCCGACCAACCCCGCTCCAGCGCATACCGGCTTGGATTTGCGATTCATTTAGGTAAGGTTTTGGAAGTGAAGCATTTAGAGTGGGGAACGGAAAGCCCGTTCCGCAGCGAAGGACGAAAGCAAGCTTCCTGAGACAGGTGGTACGCATAGAGGTATTGCACCAGATAATATCACTCACCGTGGCCGGCAAGCGTGGCGCATCGGTAGGAGCTAGCAAATGAGCATAAGCCGCCGATGGCCCCTTTCCTCCGGCGCCCGGTGCACGCAGGGTGGGACCTCGGATGTTGGATGGTCAATGGCCAGCTTACAGAGGTGACCGAGCCCCAGCTGAATTGGCGTTGCGCCGGGTTTCATGCGGTAATGCAGGTCGAAGTAGTAATTACTCAGAAACGCCTCGAAGCCTGCTTCCGGTCCGCTGTAGTACTGCTTAATTTCTTCGCGTACTTCGGGGATAAGCACCTGCTGAATCGCCTGGTCATTAGCAAGCAGCTCACTTGTTTGCCCGTGATAGGTGCACAAAAACGTTTCCGAAGGGATGGGCGACCGGTCTACGTGAAAGGAATATACGTCGGTGGGAAACACCAAGTAGTCCACATCCCGCACATAGCCAGCGATAAGATTCAGGGTTGGATCGGAGCCGTGTTCCTCCAGCAATTTTAAATCTCGTAGCAGCACGGCACGGGCACGGTCCCCATCCGACGTCAACACAAGCCCCCGTAGCGTCTCCTTCGTAACCGTAATCACCTCTTCCTCCTGGGGAATCTGAGCGACGATTTCCGAGAAATTACCGCTCAGCCTCCGGGGCCAGCACAGGGCATTCACGCTTCCGTAAAATTCCGTAGCTGCGAGTGCTGGAAAGCTGCTTACGCACTGGATCGGGTGGGCTGGATAAACGGTTGCGGTCATCTGTGCTCCGCTTAAGCTCTCTGGAAGTAGTCGACCATCTGGGAGATTCCTTCGTCGTAAGGTGTTACCCTAAAGTCTGGGAATCTAGCATCAAACTTCTTGGTGGACATGCGGTACTCTCGTGTGAATTGATAGTCCATCTCGGAGACTTCCTTAAGCATGGGCACGAAGTAAGGTAGGACTTTCTTTAGCACTCCCGGCATGACCTTGATCTGGAAATTGCTGTGCATATGGGCGTTGACCATCCGTAGGACTTCCTCCATCGTCACGGGCCTACCCACGGGCAGGTGCCAAACTTGCTGGTAGCAATCCGGGCACAGCGCGAGTTCTACTAAGGCTCTGCCCACATCCGCCACGTTGGCGTACGTATGTTTTACGTCACCGGGCGTAAGCAACTGCGGATTCTTTCCTTTCAGCATGCGGTCCAAAAAGGAGAGATAAAACACACTGTTAACGGCACCCGGTCCGTAGAAGTCTGCCGAGCGGCCAATAAGTGCTTCTACCTGGTTTTGCTCGATGGCACGCAGCAGCATATCCGCCGTCCGCTTGCGCACTTCTCCTTTCTTACTGCTGGGATGTTGGGCCGTTCTTTCATCGAAAGGCACGGGCAAGGGAGAGGAGTACAGGTAAATGTTATCCAGAAAGATCAGCTTAGCCCGGTGCTTGGCGCAGCCAGCGATGACGTTCTGCATGATGGTCTCCCACTGCTCGTTCCAAACCTGGTAATCGTAGGGCAATCCCACGCAGAGGTAGACATAGGTACTGTTCGCGATGGCTGCCTCGGATTCTTCCCCGACGAGCAGGTCGGCCCGCACGTGATTGGCTACGCCGGAGCCATTACTCCTGGAGACACCCTGGTAGGTGAGCCCCCGGGTCTGGAGTTCTTGCATGACCGCCTGGCCCACCGCTCCGGTTGCCCCGAGTATCGTGTGCATTTCGTTAATCATTGCTTGGATTATTGAAGGAACATTAATTAAAAACTGAGCCCAATGTTGAAGCTCACGTGGCTATTCTGAAAGGTTTGATCTTCCCCCAGCCCGGTGACATCCCCTCTTCGGGAAGCATATTCCGCTTCGAGATCAAAGGTGAGGGCGATGTTGTTAGCCTGACCAATGGGGACGGCGTATCCGATACCTCCCAACAGGGTGGTCCCGATAGCAAACTGGTGTTCGTAGCGCTGCTCGTCGTTGTACTTCATCTTCTCGGTCATCTGACCGAATCCAAAATTAGCTTTAGTGTACAAGCCCTTGTTGAACTCCTTAGAAAAAGGGAAGTGCTTTAATCCGAGCCCCACGTGATAGTAGTTGAACAAGTACGTTTCGTTCTCGCCTCCATTGTTCGGGGTGGCAAAGAAGCCCTTAACCCCCGCGCCTACGCCCAGCCCGTTCCAATTTGCGGGAGCGGCGTAGAAAAAGGTGGAGAGCGTATTGCCCTGGTTCCTGCCAAAACCCCTTCCATCGTTGATGGTCTCCTTGTCGGATAGCGTACCGGAGAAGAAGGTGTTTCCGTAACCCAAGGCCACGCTTGCATATACCGGTACCTTATTGGTCTGTGATTGAAGAACGGTGCAGGACAAAAGGGTGCAAAGGACCCATAGAATAATTCTGTTCATTTTGCATCTATTTATGCGGTAAAAGGATGATGCAAAATTACCGGCCCGAGATCCTCAACACGTTCACCTAGGTTAATAAATGCTTCGAGCGTTAAGTAGTCGGACATATTTATCGTGCCATTTCCATCTGGTGGATCGTGTGGCTCACCGAGGCAAAAAACGCAGACAACACCTGAGTGTTGGCGAGGCTTTTCAACGAAGGAGAGCCACAGGAGGCAGCGAGGGAAATTGTATAGAGAATTGTGTCCGGCTACTTAACTATTGCGAATTCTGCTCAAGGATTGCGGCCGGATCCCTAGGTAGCTGGCGATATACCGTTGCGGTATTCGCTGTACTACTTTTGGTCGGTTGTTGACCAACTCCTCATAGCGTTCGGACGCGGATTGCTGGGTCAGCGATTCCGTTCTCCGCCGCAAACCCATAAAGGCGTTTTCGGCCATGAGCCTACCAAAGCGTTCAAATTTAGGCAGCTCGACAAACAGTTTTTCCGTGGCGGATCGGGACAGCATCGCCACCGTAGTTGGCTCCAGTGCCTGGATCGTTTGCTCCGATGGGCGATTGAACAGGAAGCTCTCGTAATCACTGTACCAGGCGCCTTCGAAAAAAAACTGCCCGGTGTGCTCCTCACCGTCCACGATGTTGTAATACCGGATGCACCCCTCCACGATCAAAAAAGCGTTGCGGCACACCTGACCGATGGAATGTAGGTTTTCTCGCTTTTTAAACCGGTTGAACTGAAGTTTACTGTAATATAGATCGAATTCCGCATCAGTAAGTCTAACGTACTGCGCGATATTTTCCCGGACAAAGTTTTCGTGACCATTCATTCCCTAAAAGTACGTCTTCTTAGAAAGGCCCATTTACTTAGGGCAAGTCAGTGTCTGATCCTCCGCCCTGCCTGCGGATATGGTCCACCTTTCTGTTCATCGTGTGTCGGACGTAGTTTTCGTAAACCCAGCGTTTTAGCGGACTCAAACCCTGGCGGTGCGCGGAGTAGAAGGCATCGGGTGTATCGAACACGCCGAAATTTTGATTAATTCCTTTCGCTTGAATGTAGGTGTGGTCAGCAATCCAATTGACCTTTGGGCTACTCAAGTCTTCGGTATAGGCACCGTAACCACAAAACGTAGTCTTGCAGGTAGCGAACTTTTGCTGTAGCGCGTGTAAGTACTCTCGATCCAAAATCAACCCTTCCAGGTTGATCCACCGACCAGCTAAATGGACCTCGACCCAACTATGGAGAATATTCCGGGGGGCAAGTTTGTACCAAATTCCCGTTAAGGCACCTTTCTGCAGCGCTTTATGGATCGTGAAGCCGTGTAATCTATTCGGCACGCCCACCCCGCGTAGCAATGCCATAAATAGGTTAGCCTTAGTGTTGCACTGCCCGTACCCGTCCCGAAGCACCCGAGAGGCCGGAATGTCATCCCTTTCGTTGTAGCCAAACTTCACTTCGTCCTTCACGAAATTGTAGATCTGTTCTACCCGATCAGGAAGATCAAGTTCCCCCCACCGCCTTGTTGCTATAGTGGCTTGGATCGCCGGCGCTTCAAAATCCAAAATCTTAGTTTTACTAAGGTATCTGCCGACCTCTACTGTAGGTTGTAATTCCTGGTCCATGGTACTCTACTGTTTGTTGAGATCACAAAGGTCAGGGAAGTTAACATCCTATACTTGCATGAACTGGCTAAGTTTTACAAACTCTCTCGGAGTGAACCCTAAGGTCTCCTTACACACCCGACTAAAGTGTGCGCCGTCCGCAAAGCCTGCGGCATAGGCGCTTTCCGTAATGGATCGGCTGCGTAGCAGTGGCAGGGCATTCACCAATTTGTTCCACAGTTGTGCTCTCCGGAACGTGATGCCCGTTTCTGCTTTGAATAGGTGTAGAAACCGGCCGGGGGATAAATGAGCGTGTCGGGACACCTCCTCCAGGCTGACTACACGCTCCGCCTTATCAGAAAGCAGTTTCAGCGTTTCGTTAATTCTCTCGTCGCCCTGGTGAACGGCGGACGCACAGAAGCAGTCATACTGGTTGATGAGGAAGTTCAAGCGCTTCAAGGGTATGGCGGTCTGGTGAGCATCGAGCAGCACCCGCTGCAAGTCCAGGGCGGGTCCGGAACTGATCTCCTGGACCGGGTCTTCTGCCAGTTGCTTCCAGAAGTGTCCAATTGTAGAGGATGGGTTCACCAATAAAAGAAAGTGCGGGGCGTCAGATACAAGCTGATGCACGACGTTCGAGCCGATCAGTAGTGGGCGCTTGGTCTGGATGGTCTTGTCGGACGTAGTTAGGGTGAGTAAATCATGTACCGGGACACTTAGCTGAACGGCGTAGTGTCGGTGCTTTCTGTTATGGTCAAAACTGCCAAAGAACCATCCGAAGTTGCGGTCGATGTAGACTTGATTTTTCATGGCTTTGCCTCAAGCGTTGGGCGATGAGATTAAAATGGGGAATCGTTGGGGGAGATATTGAAGAAAATCTAACCACCCGGGTGAATACCCCCCCCGAATCACCGGTTCTACCTACCCGTCGCTACCGGGTGCATCGGGATGCCCTGCAGGAGAATTCCTGCGGCCGCCGGGAATAGGAACAATACCGGAAACGGGTTTCCTCACACCGGCCAGGATCGAGCAGCTTAGACTTTCCGAAGCCGTTCGACCGGCCTAAGCTGTACACCAGTTTGCTCCCAAAAAATAGGGAAACAGCCTCCAGCGCTTATTTTTCGTTTGACGCGTTCTTAGAGTACAGCTGGTCTTCCTTCACTCCTGGCAATTTGCGTTACGGGGACGCGGGGGTTAAGCAAGGTGGACAAAGGATCAGGCTCCGGCTTGGCTGCGGTAAAGCTAGGGGGATAGGTCTATGCCGTAAGGAAAGGGCCGCCCGACGTTGCGGTCTTCCTTACCACGTTTCGGGCAGGGTACCTAATACGTTAACGCCGCCTATCCAGATGTTACCCTCGGGATCCCGGTCCAGTAGGAAGTTCATTTCGCGCGCCGGCAGAACACTGTTGCTTGCATCGACCTGGACGACCGTATCGCGCACGGCATCGTAGTAGGACAACCCATAAGCATGGGTGTAGATCAGGCTTTCGTCGGAATTGCGATCGAGTAGGCTTAGCGGGAATTTCCGTTGCTCGGCCAGTTCGGGGATCTGCTGGTAATCTTTCACCTTCTTGCTCGGGTCGATCAGGGAGAGGTACTCATCATAGGCATTGATCAGTACCCCGGTGCGTTCACTGGCCACCAAATGCGAGATCCGGAAGGAACCGGGAATTGGGGAGAGGGGATGTTCCGCCCATTCGCCGTGCACATATAAGTAAAGATCCCGTTGGTTTGCGTACCACACATTCCCCTCCCGGTCTACGGTCGGCGCGCCACCGAGAAAGCTGTTGTTGGATCCGGATAGGATCCGGCGAAGCGGAGAGTTGGTGTTGTCGTAGGTATACAGCGTCCCGTCTTTATAAGTTGATACGCCCTCATCGTGCGCTATCCAAAGCTTCTTGTCGAAGTCATCGTACGTAGTCCCACTCACGTATCCGGGCAATTGGATCGTCGACCACGCCTGAGTGGCCATGTCGTATACGGCGACCCGGTCGCTCACGATTCCCGATGAATGGATGTATAGCTGCCCATTCGTTCCCGCGGTTATTCGCATGTAGTGCGGCAGCCCCAGATCCGAAGGCGCGGAGATAAAATCTAGTCGCTGCGTAGCGACATCGAAGGAGAACAGGCCCTCTACTACCCCACTGCGCTCCTCGCGGTAGGTAGTTCCCCAAATGACCCCGGGTACCCGGGCGGTGAAGTCGCGAATGACGAAGCCCACTCGGGCCCAGGTGGTATCTAAAGTGACCAGATTTAAGTGAAACGAATCGACGGAGGCTACGGGTTCCTCAAGCACCGGTTCCTGGGGGGGCGAGGGGTCCCGGGGGACGAGTTCCTCCTTGTCACAGGCACCCAGCGAGAGAACTAACAATAGGAAGAGCAGTAAATTTCTCATCGAATGTGGAAGTAAGTATGCCCAGACAAATTATTAAATATTTAGCCGCCGATAGTTAAGCAAACCTAAAGATGGGTAAGGGCCAGCATCTATAGCTAATCCGATCTACGCGGTTTTATTGTTCATTAGGAATGGCTGGCCTACCCCTGCACCTGCGGCCCCGCCCCCTCTTCGTGGCGCCGCACGGGGGTGTGGCTGAGCGGTCGTCAATCACCCCACCGTAGCCGCTGAGTGGCGCAGGGTCAATTGTATGGGTACGGGCCGGTCCTGGTGCAGGGTAACGTAGGGCTTGGCCACGGGCTGTGGCAGTGCGCCGACGGCCGTCAGCTGGTAGTGGTCGATTAGGTGCCGCAGGAACAACTGCATCTCCAGCATCGCGAAATGGTGACCGATGCACAGCCGGGGCCCACCACCGAAGGGGATAAAGCTGAACGGGTGGCGCTCCTTTTTTCGATCGGGGTGCATCCGCTCGGGGCGGAAGGCTTCCGGATCGTCGTAGTAACGGGGGTTGTGGTGGATGCCGTAAATGAACAGGCCGATGACCATGCCGGTGTCGATGGTAAAGCCAGCGGCCTTATCGGGACCGAGCGCTACGCGATCCGTGATCCACGCCGGCGGGTACAGCCGCATACTCTCTTCGAGGACCATGGTGAGGTATTCGTCGTTGGGGGCGGCCCGGAGCCGGGCCAGTTCGGCGGGATGCTTCAGCAGCAGCCAGAAGGTCCAGGCCAGGGCGTTGGCACTGGTCTCATAACCGGCCGCGAAAAGGATGATAATCTCGTCGATCAGGCGTTCGTCGCTCATGGGTTCCCCCGTGTCCTCGTAGCGGGTGTCGAGCAGCATTTGCAGCAGGTCGTCGGGGGCGGGGCCGCGGGTGCGACGCCGGTCCGTGATCTGCTGGCGGATGAGTTCGCGACTTTCCGTGGCCAGAGCGAGGTGGTGTTGCTCCTGGCCGGTCCAACGTAACACGCCCCGTAGAAAGGGCAGGCGGATGGGGTAAATGACGTAGGCCTGTAGCTTATCCAGGATGGCGTGCAGCCGGCGGGTGTCCTCCTCGCCGAACCCGCGGGTAAACAGCGCCCGGACGATGATGCGAAAAGCCACCTGCCGGGTGAAGCCGAACAGGTCGACGGTCCCACTGCCGGCCGTGCGCATGCATTCTTCTTCGATCACGTTCTGCATCTCGGCAGTGAGGGCGGTCATGCGGCGGCGATGGAAGCCCGGTTGGATGAGGCGGCGCTGACGGAGCCAATCCTCGCCGCTATTCGTCAAGAGCCCGAATCCGAGGTACTTCCCTACCTGCTCCGTCTGAATTTCACTTTTTTCATAGTTGCGGTGGTTGCGCTGCAGCACGTGTTGGGCCACTTCGGCGTCGCGGGTGAAGTGGGTCACCCGCGTTCCCCCGACGGAGAGGATAAAGTTATCGCCGTAGCGCTCCAGGTATTCCGTAAACACGGGGATGGGACGCCGCGCCAGCCGCAGGAGATTGCGCAGAACTTTGGGGCGAGGAACTCGGGGGGCGTACATGGGAAAATTAGCTGGACCGCTGACAAGGTACTACGGCCATGAGTGGCATTTACAAGGTACGCCGTAGAGGCGACTGGTGAATCCACTTAAGGAAATCAGAACTATACGGGTCCTTTAGATCATAAGCCTTAAAATAGAAGAACGCAGAAATCTGCCTAACGCGCTAGTGCTTCAGGATTGGACTAAGCAATAGCTTGACGCCGACAGCGTGGTGCTGAACGAGCGGATGAAAGTTCAGCAAACTAAGTCTTACGGTGCCCTACCCGTAAGACCGTGTAGCTACGGTGGATTTTTGGCGGGGAAGTGCAGCGCCGCGATGGCAAGTCAAGGTGCAGCTTATTTCGGTCCTGAAGCACTAGATCACTGAACATAGGTGAAGGTCGGGCGGCAGTTACTCCCGAAATATTGGTACAATCCTTTTAAATCTTAATAAAAAACCGAATCAAAACGGTAGTTATTTCTCCATTGCTTGTGCTTATCGGCTGGTCAGCGGATGAAGGAGACTTTACGGGTATCTTCTGCTAGAAGTATGCCCTAACTCAGTCCTCATGTGCCCCAATAAAAAAGCCTATGCACCACCAGAATAACAAAAATACGATGATCGGTGAAAAAAGTAGAAATTTGAAGAAGTATTTCGTGCCCATCACCCTAGAAAAAATACTTACATACCTAAAGCCCAGTAGCGCAAAGGCAAGCACCGGAAATTTAAAAACGAGCTTAGGAGCCATCCCGTTTTTTTTCCTAACTATTGCAGAATACCTACCTAACATTTTTTGATTTTGAACTATTTCATTAAAACTAGTTCGATTAATATGAGTGATGGTAATGTCTTTTATTTGATATACTATTCCTCCCGATTTCCTAAACTTGTAACAGAAAAGAAAATCTTCGAACGCTCTATCAGTTGAAAATCCTCCGGCGTTTGCAAACACTTTTCTCTGCGCGGAAAAATTGCAAGTTGCAGCGGCATCAATTTCCCTTTTAGAGGCATCAAATTTTAAGAACTTATTGAATTCCACTAGGTAAGAACAGGTTCCCATTAAATTTTTCTCGGTTCCATTCTCTATTACACCAGTCAAGATAGTATTTGTCGTACTATTTTCAACAATATTCCTCAACCAGCCCTTATTCGCAAGGCAATCGGCATCAATTAAGGCAATGATATTTCCTGTTGATTCTTCGATGCCTATGTTTCTTGCCGCACCTGGAAACGTTTGCTGATCTAGCTTGATTAGTCGAACCCTGCTGTCAATCCTACACAAATCTTCAAGTCTACTTTGATTTACTGCATTTGAACTATCCACGATTATAACTTCAAACTCCTCCTTCAACTCTTGTCGCAATATAGATTGCACACATTGAAAAATTTTTTCGGGGTGATTATAGGAGGGAATGATTACAGAAATTTCTACCATATGATTTTGGTTTTGACTCTGGGGGGCTAGCCGACGGCCGCGATGACTACTCCGGTCGTGAACTGGTTTGGGACACGGTTGTTTTCGTAGTCTATGCCCTTTGAGCTCACGGATCAGGAATACAAATTACTGCGTTCACAGCAGACGTGTAAAAACTTTCCCTAAGCCGCTACCACCAAATAGTAAAAATTCTGGTTTTCGGTCCCGTAGTCACTGGGAGTTACGTGCCCTAAGCTTTGGTGGGGTTTGACCAGAGTTATACACCTGCGACTAGGCCTGCAACTCGGCGTTGAGTTGAGCCATGCTCTGGAATCATGTCTGATTGATTTACTCGGCACGCAGGGTTTTGTTTAGCCGTTCGATTTGGCCGTTCTGAGTGGGCTTACCCGGCTGGATAAATTTGATCTCCACCCATTAGTGGTTGCCCACGCGCGTAGCTGGTGAGAGATGAACTCCGGGCCGTTGTCACAGCGGATATAGGCAGGAAGACCCCGGTAGTCGACGATCTGGTCCAGTACCTCGGTGAGCTTTTTGGCCGAGATGCTGGCGTGAGCTTCCGTCCACAGCGCCCGGCGACTTCCCTCGTCCATCACGTTGATGATACGTACCTGCTTCTTGGTTGGTCCCACCACCCAGTCGCTGACAAAGTCCATGGCCCAGCCCTCGTTCACTCCATCGGGACTAATCAGGTCACGATACTCCCGATGTATTCGCTTACGGCGGGGTGGACGGCGTAGGTTGAGCCCCTCTGCTCGCCAGATGCGGTACACACGCTTGTGGTTGTCACTGAGTTTGCCCTGGTTACGTAAGTAGTGATAGATCTTCCAAAAGCCCCAGCTCAGGTAGCGCTCATCGGTGGCGGTACGGCGCAGCAACCTGGCCAACTCCTCGTCCGCTACTTCCGGACGGTGACCGGCTTTACGGCTACGATACGTAGCGCGGCGAAAGCCCAAGACGCGGCAGCTGCGGCGTTCGCTGCTGCCCTGGCTCGATCGAACGGTATCGATCAAGCCTTCCTGTCGTCTTGGGCTTGCCACTTTTTTAGCATGCCGTAGCCTTGTTTGAGGATGTCATGATCGATACTCAGCTCGGCGTAGATCTTCTTGAGCCGTTTGTTTTCGCTCTCCAGTTCCTTGAGTCGGCGCTGGGTGTCGTCTTCTTCCGTAGCTTGGTCTTTCTTCCACTTATAGAAGGTAGCGGGGCTGATTTGCAGTTCGCGGCTGAGGTCGGCTACGGAGGTGCCCCCGTCGTGTTTGGCAAGGGCTTCGAGCCGCTGCTGTTTGGTGAATTTGCTCTTACGCATGTTGGTGATGGATTGAAGTAAAAGTAAGGGAGTACTTCTACGAATCAAATGGTACGCTTGAGGGGAAGTCTACATTGTCTGGATGATACTTTATTGCAAGTTTTCTGAATTGGCTTCGTACTTTCGATGAGTCAGCATCAGCTGATAAGTCCAAAATTTCATATAAGTCTACAAATTTTTCCATTTTTATATTTTATTTACATTTTACCTATTGGGTGCGTCAATACAGTAGGGGCCTACTTCCTAACGTTCGTCAATCTTCTATATTCTTGTGAATATTTTGTTGCTTGTTCGGGGTCTTTTTCTACTGTGATGTTTTCATCGTTTCTGAATTCTGCATTATCGGTCCAATTATATGAGCCAGTAACAACCACCTGATTATCAATTACACAGAATTTATCATGCATCAATCCTCCTTTCTGTCCTCTCCTTAATAAATCGTGAGGAACTTGTGCTATGTTTATTCCGTGTTTTCGATTTATTCCATCATCATAAATTGCAACTCTTACATCTACACCTTTCTTGTACTTTTCTACTAATTTATTGAATAACATTTCATTCGTAAACCATGCCATAACCACTCTAATAGAGACTTTGGAATCATCTAATGCACTAATAATTCTATTCTGAATTTCTTGGAAATGAGCCTCGTTTACAACAGGTTGCCTTCTATCAATCACTCCTCCTTGTATAGTTAATTGGTTACCATGTAAGCTAACTTGATAACCATCAGGATTTAAAATCTCATTTAGTTTATCAACTGTTCCTTCCTTATCTTCCAACTCATTAAATACACGATGCAACAGTTCTCGCAAGTTGTGGGTTCCCAATAATTTTTGAAGCCCAAATTTTGTATATTCCTTTCTGGATGGACGTTGCCCATTTCTTTTACCAATATCAGGGAGACCATACTCGTCGTATATATCTCTCGCTCCGTATCTATTGAATAAATGAATTAAATCTCGTCCCTTTCTATTAGGTGGATACCCATCACCATTTATTATTGACACTAATTCATCAATCGTAAAAGGTTTAATTGTCATTTTTGATTATTTTATTTCTTTCGCCCAACATGTCGGTTTAAGCATTGCGTATATTCTCACCATGGGCGTGCAATTATTGACGGGTAACCACCTGACATCCACTGGTAAAGCGCAATTTCGAGGAGGTGTTTTGCTAGCTACTGCACGTTTGCAACAGTTGGCGTGAAACTACCATATTTCGTTGGTTACACGCAACTCCTCAAATTCTGCTGCCGCGCCTAAATTGCAATTGTCTTGCTCGCTCCCCATCACTTGAGCGATTTCAAATACTCATCCGCCGAAAGAACTGGTAGCTGAGAGTGCTTAAAGTCCTTTTGGTTTCGTGTAATTATGATCTCCATATCATTGTCGACGGCAGAGTAATTTTGCAACCCGTCCTCAAAGTCGCTGAAGTTATCATCATTCATGGCCAGTTTTACAACCTTTCCACTCAAATCAACGATGGTTACCAGTAATTCTAGATCTCGCAGAACCTTGACTGCTGATACTCGGTCCTGCTGCCGGGTCAGAATGTAATTGGCATTTGCAAAGGTTAGCGCCGAAACAAACAGTTTGACCTCACCCTTATCCGCTAGCACAAAGAGCTTAGCCGCTGCCTGAAATTCCTTGCGCTTAGCCAGCAGATCGAGTACAATGTTGGTGTCTACAAAGAGGCGGGTCATTGGTACTTCTCTAGCAGATAATCACTGTAGCCAGATTTGTAACCATCACCCTCCGGTAGATCAACCACCCCCAATAGTCGATCGACCAGGGGGGTAAATTTTTCGGGTTCGTCCTCCTCCGCAGTCCTTGTCAATGAAGCCAAGTACTGCTCGATCATTCTAGATAGACTCATGTCGTGATCCCGGGCATAGCTCTTGGCTCTGTCGATCACAGTCGAGTTTAGACTTAATGTTAATTTTCTGTCCACAACCTTTGCTTTTACGTGTAAATATACGTTTTCTACACGTAAAAGTTTTTGCCTTCTTGAAATCTAGAGCTTGAAGACCTGCCGCTGCTCTGCAGTTTGTGCTGCGCGGCTAGGTTGTACTTGTTTAACTCGCGCCGCATAAAGCATCACCCAGCTCCACAAAAAATAGTCGCGCTAGGCAGGCTGCCTTAGCAGCTTGCGCCCAACGATTGCGCCCACGCAGCCGGGGCATCAATAAGGTCAAGGTAAAAACTTTAACCCACCCACGAGGGAGCGGCGCGGCGGCATAGCCCGAAACCGACCAGCGGGAGCTTTCGGACCATTGACGACGCGACGAACCCGGACATCAATAGTATTCACCAACCACAATTTTGCCAGCCCCGGTTGACGATGGGCGCGGTGTTGGGCGAATTACTCAAAATGTCCGTAGTATGTATTGTCCTCTACTTCAATACTATCTGCATAAACATTTACAGTCCGTAGTTCATCAAACAGCAACTCATACTGTGGATTGTAAGCCCTCAAAAGTTTGCGTAGTCGTTTTCTACACTGGCGGTAGTCTTTGTCCACTTCAGTGTTTTGCCCAGGCGGCATTACGATCCAAATACCTTGTGTCTTTTGAAAATAAACATCAAATGCCTCATAGCAGTAGTCCTCGGTTCGTGATCTGTAATCTTCCGGATGTTGCGCCCACAAATCGTTAAGATCGGTAGTAAGTAGATGGGTTATGGAATCGCTTTGCTTTGATTGGTATTCCCGTTTAGGGTAGGTCTCTTCCCATTCCTTCACCTTTTTATCAGTCCATTTGTAAATGTCAAACATACCCCGGTTGTACCGCAGCCCCGGTTCAAGGCTAGCGACTAAGCGGTCGTAATACTGACGGTAGTTAATTGCACTGGTAATGGAAGACATTGTCTCCTGTGCATAGCGGATTTCCGAAACTGTAGTGTCCTGGGGTCCTAGACAGTGATACGCGACCTTAAAAGGTGTACCATCAGCCTTTACAACATTTAGAACATCACTTGTACAATCTGTATATCCATGTATATAAGACTGAATGTGATCTTGGTCAACTAAACTGTCTATTGATAGTTGATGATAAATCATCTCAATTGTGTCGACGGCGGTGTCGGGTAATTCAAAAATAGTGTACTGAATAGTGAAGTCAGGCAGGTTATCATTTCTTCCGCTTTGCTTGCGAATCGTCTGCACGACGTAGCCCTTAATTTCATCCCCGGACTTGGTAAGGATAGCACTTTCAAACTGGTCGTGTTGGTGCTGTAAAATTATGCTGTTCGTGTCGATTTGACATTCGTTCGCCAACATCCATAGATGATTGCGCTGTTGATTTTTGTGCCTTTCGGGTACGGTTTTGAGCATATTTTTTTGGCACGAAAAATTTCCGATTGCCAGCACAAGAACCGTTATCAGGCCGATCAAATCCTTGCTTAGTCGTGTCATAATAGGCTCAGGTTTAACGTGGTGGGTGCCGGCCTAATGCGGGCCATTTCGCCCAACGAATGCGCCAACGCAACCGGGGTTTCAATAGGTCGAAGGTAGTAACTCTAATTTCATCCTTGAGGGGACGGCGCGGTGGCATGGGCCAAAACCGAGCGGAGCGAGCTTTTGGCCCATTGCCGACGGGCTGGCACCTGGCACCAACAAAACCCAACCAGCACTCCCCCACCAGCCCCGGTTGACGTTTGGCGCTGTGTTGGGCGATTTATGTTCCTACCGTATAGTTCGTAGACCGTCCTTGGCCATGCTTCCTGACAATTGATCTTTCTACCATGTTAGACAGTATTCTCTTCACCGTAGGATTAGGAATTTCTAATTGCTCTGCTATCTGTCCGGACTGACACCCGGCATTATTATTTATAAATTCGTAGATCGTTTTTTCTCTGGGTGACATCTTAAATTTGATATTCGTCCGGTCGATCTTATTCTCAATCTTTCTTTTAATTGTTAATAGCGAATTCATAAAGTAATGTATCCACTCGGTGATATCTTCATTTGGTCTTTGAGCCTGACAGTGACGCAGTACTTGGTAGTAGCTTTTCTTCGTTGATTCTATTTGATGCTCAAAACTTACGTACTGCACCCAATCATAACCCTGCTGTAATAAACTTAAGGTAGTCAGCAGTCTACTCATTCTTCCGTTGCCATCCTGAAAGGGATGGATCGTCAAAAATTCGTACACCAGTACAGCGGTTCTAACTAGAGGGTGAACTTCATTCGGTGTATTGTACCACCGGATAATCTCATTCATTTTATCCTCCGTTAAGTGACCCGGCGGTGTCGTCTCAAAAATTATGTGCCGACTCCCATCCGGTAGCTTTGCCTCAACCGCATTGCTATGCTGCTTATAATTCCCCCGGTGCCATTCATCTTTTCTGCTATACTGCATTAATATCTTATGTAGCCCGAGAATATCTCTCTTCTCTACTCTAATTGTATCATTATTCTCGATAATAATTTCTAATACCGCGTAGTATCCTGCTACCTCTTGCTTATCTCTATTCTCCAGTTTACTAATATCTAATTCCGATAGAAAACGTTTCACATCGGAATTGGTCATCTTCGAACCTTCAATCCTGGTTGAGGCACCCACACTCTGGATGGTAGCCATGGTTCTTAGTTGATTAAGCGTGGCTCCTTCGCGACGTTTGATTATGGCCCACGAAGCATCAAACCGATCAATCTCACTGATTAGGTTGACTAAGTTCCAGTCGAGGTCTCCTCTGAAGTTGTAGAGCGTCATTGTGTTTTCCATAGCGGAAAGGTAGCAAAACCGTGGCTAAGTGATACGATTTGATACGCATTTATCCGATTTTGACACGATTCCTCGCGTAGTGGTCATGCTCCGGAAGAAGTGATTTTTTCCGTGGCCCCTAAGGGCCATGTCGCCCAACGGGTGCGCCAACGCAGGCCGGCTCTACCAGGCAGCATCCGGGTCTCAATCAGCTTCAAAGTAGCTTATAAAAGCTTTCTCGACACCCAAAAGCGTCACTGCCGGCTTGACGATGGCGCAATGTTAGCGGCAGTTTTAATTTATACTTAAGTCATATTTCTCTATAGCTGCCAGATCAATTTTGTTGACGGTGTCGATAAGAATTGATAGATGACCAAACATATCTTTCAAGCTTAACTCAAATACATCGTTGATTGAATAGGACTTGAAAAAAATTGTAAATTTTTCATCTACAATTCCATTACTGTGCGTAAATAGGTGTCTAATTTGCAAAATTTGTTCTAGTGACCTTATATCATCTTTTGACAATACGTCTAATTGTCGGATCTGCTTATTCTCGTTTATAAACCCTTTAACGCTTCCTTTCTGGAGTTTTCCCAGCAGTTCTCACTATCGGTCAAATGAGCCTGACGCAGTACAGGTCGATGAGCTGATCGTGCAGAGCGTCCATGGACTGGACGGGCATGACCCGGAAGACCGAACGGGTGGCATCCCACAACTTCACGCGCGTTTTGAGTTTAGTGAGTAGGGCGCCGAACTTGCGGTTGGCCGCCTGCTGTAGCTGGTCGACCCAGAAGGCCAGCAGCATCACGTAGGCCATGACGGTGCAAAGATGCTCCTGACCGTGACCGTAGTTATGCTCAAAGTGATAGCCCTGGTTCTTGAGTGTATTGAACGTCTCGTTTTCGATCTTCCAGCGTGCGCGTCCCACCGCTAATAGCTCCGCTACGTTGTCGGGGCTCAGCTCCAGGTTGGTGATGAAGGTGAAGGTCGTCTCCTGACCCTTGGCGTCCTTGATGAGGGCGTAGAGCATATTGACCGCCACCTCAGCGTTGGCGGCGTTTAGTTCCAGGCCGTTAGCATAACCCACGGCGTATTCTTCCCGCCCCTTCGTCTTGCCTTCTTGCCAGGGAATCTGGTACTGACTATCCAGTTCGTCAAACTGGGTAAATAGGTGGGCGTGACCCTTATCTTTGACACCGATGAGGTAGCGCCAACGCGCGTTGGCCTCGATGCGTTCGACTACCGGAGCGCAGGCATAGAGTGCATCGAGCACGAAGATGGTGGCCAGTTCGGGGTGGGTCGCCTCGAAGTTCGCCAGCAGCCGGTGTACGGCGGTGCGCTCACAGTCGTTTTTGACCTCGCCATCCTGTTGGGTCATCGGCTCGTGGTCCCAGGGCAGCACCTCGGCCAGTCCGGGTTTGACCACTGCCGCACTTAGCATGGCATGGTAGTTTGACACACTACCGTCGCGGTGACGCCGCTGTAGACAGCGCGGGCAGGAGACCTTTTTAGAGCAAAAGTGCTCCACGCCGTCCACGCTGAGGGCCACGTAGTCCTCGTAGACGTGGTAGCGCTCCAGTAGTCCCGTTGCCTTGACGTGCTCGGCTAGGTGAGCAAAGCCGACGCGCAGGGCGGCCGGGTCAAGACCATCGAGCACCTTACGCAGGCCGTTGTCACTCGGGAGGCGACCGATCTTATAGACCGTACTCAGGTTATGATCCTCGGCCTGCGACATCGTGCGGAACTGAAACAGGGAGGGTACCTTGAGCGAGTAGATGGCAAAGGCAGCTTTGAGTGCGTCGAGCAGCGCGTAGCTGGCGTTGAAGGCTCGCCCATCATCCAGGGAGCGGAAAAAGGGGACGATAACTTGGTTGTAGAGATGATCAAAACTGAGCTGTCCGCTGAACTGAGCCGCATCGTTGCTTTCCATAGTCAAAAGTAGCAACCCGAGCCAAAATTACCGATAGTGAGAACTGCTGGAGTTTTCCTATTTTCTTTCTAGCCCAATACTCTACAAATTCTTGAATATCCTGGCATGCTAAGACCTCTTTTATGGATACACTTTCGTCCGATTTTAAAATGTTAGAATTTGACAGATAGATTTCGTACAGAATATTTGACATGTAAACTTCAAAGTTATCTGCAATACTTGAAAACACAACCCTTGTCAAAACTTTCCCATTTTGACTTGAAGATGGATTGGCTAATTCTCCTCGAAAATATTGATTCATCACACTACTTATGATATCAATCAAACTATCTACATGATTATTAGAGTTGTTGTAAGCTAACTGCTTGATTATCAGTTGTCGTTTTTTGGGCCTTCAAACTACGCCCATGGCTCTGAGTTACCAAGATATTCGCGACGAACGTACCTGGCGCGCTACTACCGGACTCGGTAGCGAGAAGTTTTTTCAACTGGTCGAGCACTTCAAAGTCACCTACGAAGCGTTTCTGGGAGAGACCATTGAACAGCGCCATGAGGGAGCAAAGGATGCGGCGACCTTTGCTAGTTACGCCGACCTACTATTCTTCCTGCTCTACAGCATCAAAACGGGGTCAACCTACGATGTAGTCGCCTTCAGCTTTGGCATGGACCGAGCCAACGCCTTTCGCAATCAAGCCTTCGGCATGAGTATTCTGCGCATGACGCTCGCTCAAACGGGTGACCTACCTAAGCGAGTCTATGAGTCCGTGGAGCAGTTCAAGCAGGACATGGAAAAGCACGAGTCGTTACTGTTGGATGCCACCGAGCAAGTCAGACAACGTCCTAGTAATGAGGAAGATCAGCGTGCGGACTACTCGGGTAAAAAAAAGCCCACACGATAAAGATGCTGGTCATTTCCGGCAAGGATAAACGCATTCACTACCTCAGCAAACCTTATTGCGGCTCCGTTCACGATTACGCGATGCTTAACCTGGAGTTTGACCCTGACGAGCCCCTTTGGTTTTCTGATCACGACCTGTACGTCGACCTAGGCTTTCTTGGTATCGTCAAGGACTACGGGGGCGACCGCGTCAAAATTCCGATCAAACGCAAGCGCAGACAATCCAAGAAAGACCCCAAGGTCAAGTTTACGGAGGCGCAAAAGGCACACAATAAGGCGGTGAGTAGCGAGCGTATCTATGTAGAGAATGCCATCGGAGGAATGAAACGCTACTGGTGGTTAACTCATCGCTTACGCTGCCGGGACGCTGAATACTACTCGATGATTGCCGGCGTGGCCGCTGGTCTATGGAACTTTCAGCTCAAACCCTAGCAAATGCTAGCGCAACAACTCTATTGAACTCGCTTAATGATTGAGTGATACCGCTGGTTCGAAACTTCAAACCAGAAAGCAGTAACCTTAATCTCGAATCACGCCCACTATTCAAATCGTTGCCAACTTGTTGAAGTACATTTGAAGTACCCTTTCGCACATATAATTTCCCATCTGCAGTTGCGACATCTTGGGAACTTTTCTCAACGCTTATTACGTAAATATCTTTGTCATTAAGCTCTACGAAATGCCCTTCAATAGAAGGGGAAGGCGTTAAATACTCGAGAGCACGGGATATGATAGTAGAGATTTTGAATTCTCTACTTATACCAACTATCTCTGGATAACCATGTTGCTCTGAGACGCCCAAAATTATTTTACCTCCATTAGAGTTAGTAAAAGCAGCAATTAAAGCTGCTAATGCTTTTGGCGGTGGAAGGACAGCTTTATATTCCAAGGTGTGGCTCTCAGGCTGACCGATGATATTCTTTATGTTCACAGAAGCTAGATTGGAAATTTATGTATCTGTGCCGATTTGAGAATGTGGCCAAGAGATATTCGTTTTACGCCATTTACTGAATCGATCCACAATTCGCTATCACCAAAGTCTAAAACATCTCTCTCTGATTCATAATATATAATAACCTCGCTCTTGTAGGCAGGTCGACAGACAATGTCCAAGGTAGATCCATTTTTTTTTACACCTGCCAAGACTGTATCAGCAGTAAAATCTGCATCTGCAAGATCGTATTGCGGAATATTTTGTAAATAGTTAAAAATTGCTGCTTTCGCTTTTTCAATGTATGCAGCTGCTGCCATAAACATTTCAGTTGAAGGTACAGATGCATGATCAAACATTGCAGCAAGATCTTTGTCTTGCATAGCTTCTCTCCATTCATCTATACTTGTTATGCCCAAATTAGATAGTATCTCAGAGGTAATAGGTAACAACTCTTTAGTCCTTTCTTCTTGGGAAGAGATTTCCGCTAAAGCACTTTTAACTTCAGAAATACTAGTTAGGTTGAATTCTTTAAGTAGCTTATTCAGCTCTTCAACCTTTTCTACATTCGATATCATTTCGTCTTCATCAAATAGTAAATATTTGTTTTTATAGAGAGTTGGAAATTTATTTCTCGCTTCCTTCTCATTCTCACTGAAATATTTCAAGATTAAGTTGAATGCAGATCGATATTGCTTGGCAATTTCTCTCTCATTAGCTTTTTCAAAAGCCAAAGAGTTTATTTGCCTAATTACTTCTACTTCGGGTATTGTATTATTGCTTTCAAAATTGAACTCAATTTTTTTATTTACAAGCTTTGCTTTTACATTGACACCCAATTCAGTCAGCATAAGTTTAAATATGGGTTCAATATTATCCTCCTCTAAAACTACATCTTGCCGCTTTATGAATTCTCCATTTTGATTGGGAAATAGTTTGTAACTATTGATATTTCTACCATAATTGTATTCATCTTCAAGAAGAAGCCTATATACATCGTTCAACCAATCAAAGATATTATTGGCGTGTACTTTTTGAGCCAAAGAATCAATCGTCTTGCAGTTTTCTATAAATTTACATATTGAACTGCTTGTATATTTACCACAATCGTCCCAAGAGTATTTCTTCCAAAACGCTAAGTCATCTTCCTTAGGTAGTCGACCCGGAAATATTGTTATTCCTTTTTCCCAAAATCTCTTGCCTAATTTTCTGCCAGCTATTTTGGGAATTAATGCAAATTTATTATCATATTCGTCGAACAAGGAAATAGCATTACCGTTAGCCGCTGTTACTATTTTTTTGTCTCGAATGTGGTATCGGACTGCGTCTACTACATCAACTTCAAATAATCGTTTACTTAACCAGCTTGGATAATCATTATTGGGCCTAACTTTTGCGAGGAGGTGTAAATTCTTCCATTTATTCTCTATAGCGTAAGAAATAAAACCTTTGAATAATTCGATCGCATCTTCAAGGTAACTTTTGTTTTCCTCACTAAGTCGGTTCTGTCTTGTTGTGGTAGTCAAATAAATTCCGTCCCTAGGTTCAGTCGGATTGAAGTTTGGGTTGTTAATTACTGCTGGAAAGTTAAATGCCTCGGAGCCCACTAATGGAAATTGACAGTATAATGAGGGCACAGATTCATCAATTTCGATTATTTCGAAACCATTATTTAAAACGCTAATAGGCAATACAATCGAAGTATAATTTTTACTTAAAACTGCAAAATGGCTATAATTTTCTTTGCCAGCTTTGTCAATTTCGATCACTTCGATAATCCTTCCAACGCCGGGTAGTGGGATTTCATTTTCAGATTTATATACTTTGCTTCCTGCACTGCCATAAAGTATTTGCTTAATTTTATTGGTGACTGCTAACGTGTATCCAATATTTGCTTTAAGATCATTAATCCCTTCTAAATAAACTCTTTTACCTATATCATCAGATATATTGTATATAAATTTTGTGTGTTGAGAAGATGAATTGTAGTTTCTAAGATCAGGTAAATTATCAATCTCGTTTAGAACTTTTCGTGAATTCTCTACAGACGAAATAATCTCTTTATTCGTGAATCCGCTTCGGTCGAGGATTACACTAAATTGCTTGTATGGTAGGTAATCCTCCTTTAAAACTCCGTGAACTGTTACTGTTTCCGATAATAGATGAGTAGTTAAGAAGCCTGTCCCAAATTTTCCTGTACTCTTTCTTTTACCACTTTCATCTTGATCCTCTTGATCTTTAGTAGAAATTTGTTCAACCAAATACCTGATGTTATCAGTTTTAAACGGTTTTCCGTCATGACTAAATATGAACTCATTATCTGTTGATCGTCTGAGTTGTATTGTAACTCCACCAGGATTGGATACATCTTGCGCATTTTGAATTAATTCCCAAATCCATCTCCTGGCATTTGAACTATTTTCCTCTACAGTTGACCTTAGCTTTGAGAGGTCTCTCAATATTTTTGTCGCAATATTTTGATTGTGTGCTTCAACTTGCGATGAATTTAGTTTCTCTCTGTAAGTCATAAATACTCTTTAACGTAAATGTAGAAGTTGCAAATTTAATTGTTCATCGTTTATGGATGCTTGTCTATTGCCGCTAACGATTGCCTACCCGACGGCCGCCTCAACCAGCAAACGCTCAGGGTGGCGACTTTCTTTTAAGCCACTTCTAATGCATCAATAGCACCTGAAATCTCGATCGGCGGCTGTACGTGGTAGGCGGTGTTGGGCACAGTGATTATTTTACTTTATGTCCATTTTTACCTTTCCATCTCCAAGGTGGATTTGATACCAGTCCGTTGAATTCTCAAGGTCAAGTACCATCGTTTTGCAACCGCCTTCTAAATAGTTAGCTGTCGCTTCAGGTCCTAGCTTGACGCTAAGTGAAAATTTCCTTTGACCATCTGAACCAAGAAACGCCACTCCTTTAAATAGTATGGCATCATTTTTTATAGGAGTTGGATCTTCTAAGGTGATGCCATCACACCAAAATCCGCGTAAATCTGGCGATTTGTGCTTTAAAATTGATTTAGTTAAACAGTATTCTAGTGTTTCTTCAAGGTCATGTTTCATAATAGTTTTTCTCTAAATTCTAGTGAAGGCTGTTCCAAAAATAATGTCTGAGAAAGGCAAAGCTCCGTATTACTGTTTAAGGTCTTTTTGACGATTGAGAGCATCGGCCAAAACCCGAAGCGTAAGCGAAGGCTTTTGGTCGATAGCAAACATCGACGAAAACACCGGGCATCATCGCCACAGCTATCATAACTCTAACCACCGCATAACGTATCGCGGCATTTTGTAAACCTTGACTGACTGCGTGGGTAATAAGTCGCTAATTAATGTTCTTCCTGATTCTTTATGTTATTTACTTTAAAAGTATAAAATTTTTCTCCATGTAAGTGGGTTCCGGTTTCATCAGCCTCCTCTTTAATCATGGTCCACAATTCATCTTGTTGTCTCATAAAGTACTCTTTGTGATCACTCCAAGATGGCGAATTCAGGACTAACTTTACAGACTCTGATAAGTCACAGTGCATCAGTCGTTTTACCTTGGACACAGTTTGAAGCAGGCTATTACCATCCAGTTTTAGGCTTTCGATATAGTCATTGATTTCCATTTCGATTTGCTGTTTTGTGGTGTGTCATTGTGCCCAACGAGTGCGCCAGCGCGGCGCGGCTTCACTGGTTGGCTAAAGGATCATCACCAGCCCTAATCTACGGTCTAAATCCCTTATCAGCACCAACCAGCTCAACTGCCGGGTTGACGTTGGCGCAGTGTTGGCTGATGTCCTTTTAATGTTTCCTCTGTTGCTCCCGATTTTTTTAATCGGTAGAGGCGTCAGTAGACATAAGCGTTATCTTCTCAATCAAAACAGATCGATTTTAATACCTCCAATTAGAATCATCATAGCTAAAAATAAACTAACCACTCCAGACAAAAGTCCTTGTAATTCAAAGTATCTGGTGCCTGGCGCTGACGTCTTATTTTTAAGTAAATTTCTAAGGTAGTTGTATACGGAATACACACCGTATACTAAAAGTAAGAGCACTATCACAATGGCGGATATAGACATTCGATATAATTTATAATTACGTGTTTAACTCTAATATTTAGATTTCAATACTACAGCTATTTTTCCTTACTTTTGCATCAGTGGCTGCAGGCTGATGTGTATAACTGGATCAGTCTCTCCTCTATCCTTATCCCCAGCCTGACGTCAGATACTGCGGGCTATATCTGCCCAGCTCGGCATCAGGTATTGCTGGCCATATTTATCCAGCTTGGCATCAAATACTGCTGGCCATATTTGTCCTGTTCGGCGTCAGATACTGCGAGCCATTGTCACGGTGGCATGGATAATGATCTATGAAATCCTGGATCTTAGTTGTGCCCATTTGTGAGATCTAGCCACTGATGAATTTGCTTTCTCTCTCATTCTCTGCACAGTAGGATGCCCTATCTACCGGCGTCGCACTCATGGATTTTCTGTCCTGCGGGTGTGGATGTCAGCCAACGATTGCATCTGCGCCGTGCGACGCTAGGAGCATGGACGTCAGATGCGGTGTTGGGGGCCGTACAGTGGTGTTTCTGTTTTTTGCATCCGTAGTGCGGGATCTTTATGGATTCCGCTTCCGCTAGCAAAATAGAAACCTCTCCGTTAAGAAAAAGCCTTGTCGTTGGTTTGACCACCAACGCAGTCGCTTTTTTAGGAGAGACACGTCCTGACGATGACCGGATGTTTTGTGCCGCCGATCCTGGTTAATTGATGTCTTGCTGGTGAATACTGGATCGGTGATTGATGCGCGCATTCCGGTCACCGGCGGCGGCGTAGTGGTAATTTTCTCCTTCCGCTACGCCGCCGCCGGCAAAAACACGCCCGCCGGTCTACTTCATTGATTGATCGGAGCCCCGCTATTTTTTGGTCGGGCGGTCCCAACCTTTTTCTCCTTCAGGCTGTTGGCTAGCTTGCTCTTGCAGTTCTGCAGGGCACGTGCCGCGCTTCCGGCGGTTCACCTAAGCTCACTTACCGTCCCGCCCGTAGCTTCGGCACTTTCTCAGTAGCGTGTCGCTCTGATAAACGCTAGCCAACTGCCTGATTTTACCCGGGGACCGCCTTGCCTTAGTGGCTCCGATCTGGTCCTATTTCTACCGGCGGGCGGGGTGACAACCCTGTTGTTTTTGTCGGGTATGGCCCCCAACACTAACGCATACGCATGTCGCATACGCACGCAATGGCTTAGCCATAACTTTCGGGTGTGCACCACCATGCACCAGGTAATACGCCCTCGGAGCGGTACGTCAATGCGCCCGTTGACGGGTGTGCGCAGAGTGACGGGTGTGCGCACCCCACCTAACCGAAAGGCGAACCTTCATCAAACTTACAAATCGTCTAGCGGACTGACTATCCGCCGGGCCTCCGTACCCGAAATATGGGTGTAGATCTCCGTCGTACGGCTGCTGCCGTGCCCCAGAAGTTCCTGGATGTGGCGCAGACTTACTCCCCGTTCCAGCAAGTGCGTCGCATAGCTATGGCGCAACGTGTGCACCGTCGCGTGCGGATTAACCCCACTATCACGTACCGCCCGCTTGAGGATTTTCTGCACCGACCGGCCGGAGTACGCCCCTCCATGCTGACCTTCGTACAGCCAGTAGTCGGGCTGGTACTGCGTCAAATAACGATCAAGCTCTCGCAGCAGGACGTTCGGCAGGGTCGTATAGCGATCTTTTCTTCCCTTACCCGCGTGAATGAAGAGCTGCTTGCGGTCCCGCTGTACGTCCGTCAGGCGGAGCTTGCAAACTTCCATCAGCCGCAGCCCCCCTCCGTAAATGGTCATGAGGATGCAGCGATGTTTCAGATTTGCTACCACGGCAAGCAACCGCTTAACTTCTTCGACACTCAGCACCTGGGGAAGCTTTCGTTCCCTCCGCGGCCGCAGCTCTATGAACGTTTTTTCCCTCCCCTCAACTTGCTCCATCCAGAATTTAAGCGCGTTGAGAAGCTGGTGCTGACTGGAGCTTGAAAATTGCCCCCCCGAGCCACGCTCGAGAATGTAGTGCTTCACCACTTCCGTGGTCACTTCGGAAGGGTCCATATTCCTGCGGGCGTAAAAGAATGCCCGCAAGTGTGCTAGGTACCCCTTAACGGTACGCCAACTGTACCGCAAGACCCGCAGTTCTTCTTCAGTTTTAAGGAGCCGGTCCGCCCAGTGCGCAGGCAACTCCTGACGTCCAGCGTGAGAGCGACTAGCAGGTTCCTTTCCGGTGAAGGTTCCTATCGTCGAATCACCTCGAGCATCCGGACGGGCAGTCGTCTCCAATCGGTAGGTCCACTGGAGACAGTGCCGGCCGAAACGCGCCGTCAGTACTCCCAGTGTTTCTCGCCCCGTCGGAGCGGACCAGTATTTGCGCTTGGTATGATACCGGAGACCAGTGATGTTCCCGCAGACGTCTTGAAAATGAGGAATAAACTCTTCCGGACGAAAGACGTAGCGGATTTCCTTTCTCCCCTTCACTTTCTGGATCAAAATGGTAGACATGCATGCTGCTTTCCCCTAAAGGAAAAGCCAATATCCGCCAACTACCCGAATCTAAACGCATATACTCGAATATATACGTTTAGTTACGGCTTCACCCGCCATGTGTCGCTCGCCCTTACGTCACATGCCCATCTCACCTTACTCATTGATCGGTCATTGCCCCCAAAATAATGCATAAATCGCATAGCACCCTATCCATACACGGCCGCACACCGTCAGCCCCCGCCCCGTACCTATTCTCTTGACGCCTTCCCCGCACCCGCGCACCCGCCCCAAACCCGCCAGCCCCACCCTCAATCGCCCTACAGAGCCCCTACCCCATGCATTACGCCTACCACCCCTACCCTACCGCCAACTCACCAACCCAACATTCAACAACTCTCCAACCCAACAACTCCCTACCCTTTGCCACACAAAAAACCCGTACCTTTGCGCGCTCAAAAGCGGCACCCCCAAAAGCCACCCCTGTATGCAGTCAATCCGTAACATCGCCATCATCGCTCACGTCGACCACGGCAAGACCACCCTGGTGGATAAAATGCTCCTGGCGGGCCAGCTCTTCGGAGACCACGAACGGCCCGGGGAACTCATTATGGACAGCAACGACCAGGAACGCGAGCGCGGCATCACCATCCTGGCCAAGAACGTGTCAATCCAGTACCAGGGCACGAAGATCAACATTATCGATACCCCCGGTCACGCGGATTTCGGCGGCGAAGTCGAGCGCGTACTGAATATGGCCGATGGCGTCCTGCTGCTCGTCGATGCCTTTGAAGGTCCCATGCCCCAGACCCGCTTCGTCATGGATAAGGCCCTCAAGCTCGGCCTCAATCCCCTCGTAGTCGTCAATAAGGTGGATAAGCCCAATTGTACCCCGGAGGAGGTACACGAGATGGTTTTTGACCTGATGTTCAGTCTCGACGCCACCGAGGAGCAGCTTAACTTTCCCACCATCTACGGCTCCGCTAAGAACGGCTGGATGAGCACCGACTGGCGCCAGCCCACCGAAAACATCCTGCCCCTGCTC
Source organism: Lewinellaceae bacterium (assembly GCA_963710195.1). Taxonomy (GTDB): domain Bacteria; phylum Bacteroidota; class Bacteroidia; order Chitinophagales; family Saprospiraceae; genus Neolewinella. The sequence goes on along the minus strand of CAVPZF010000007.1, from coordinate 349,804 downwards.
GACGCGATCCTCGAACACGTACCCGAACCTAAGATCAAGGAAGGCAACACCCAACTACTCATCACCAGTATCGAATTCAGCAAATACATCGGCCGCATGGCCATCGGTAAGCTTAGCCGCGGCACGCTAAAGGCCAACCAACAACTAACGCTGATCAGCCGCGAGGGAGTCGAAACCAAAGCGCGCGCCCGCAGTCTCTTCGTCTATGAGGGATTCGGTCGCAACGAGGTGGATGAGGTACAGTCCGGTGATATCTGCGCCATTTTCGGCGTCGACGGTTTCGAGATCGGCGACACCATCGCCGACGGCGAGAACCCCGAGGCCCTGCCCACCATCGACATCGACGAGCCGACGCTGAGTATGGTGTTCACCATCAACGACAGCCCCTTCTTCGGTAAGGAGGGCAAGTACGTCACCAGCCGACACATCAAGGACCGCCTCACCGCCGAGCTAGAACGTAACCTGGCCCTCCGCGTAGAGGATACGGAAAGCGCCGATAAATTCCGCGTTTTCGGGCGGGGGGTAATGCACCTTTCCGTCCTCATCGAAACGATGCGCCGCGAGGGCTACGAGCTCCAGATCGGCCAGCCCCAGGTTATTGTCAAGGAGATCGACGGCCAGAAGCAAGAACCCGTGGAGGAACTGACGGTCGACCTGCCCGACGCCCTTTCCGGTACCGCCATCAATATGATCACCCAGCGCAAGGGTATGATGCTCAGCATGACGCCGAAGGGCGAACGCGTAGTCCTCGAGTTCGAGATCCCCAGCCGCGGCATCATCGGCCTGCGTTCCAACATGCTCACCGCCACCCAGGGCGAGGCCATCATGACCCACCGCTTCAAGGAGTTCCAGCCCCACAAGGGGGAGATTCCCGGTCGCCTCAATGGCTCGCTGATCTCCATGGAAAACGGCAAGGCCATCCCCTACTCCATCAACAACCTCCAGGACCGCGGCCGCTTCTTCATCGATGCCAATGAGGAGATCTACGAAGGACAGGTCATCGGCGAAAACAGCCGTTCGGTAGACTTAGTTATCAACGTCACTAAGACCAAGAAGCTCACCAATATGCGCTCCTCCGGCAACGACGATAAGGCGCGCCTCATCCCGCCCCGGAAGTTCTCCCTTGAGGAGGCGCTGGAATATATTCAAGCCGACGAGTACGTCGAGGTCACGCCCGAGAGCCTGCGTCTTCGCAAGACCCTCCTCCGGGAGGCGGAGCGTAAGCGCGGGGAAAAGATCCTTTTTTAGGACCGAACCCGGTAAGATTGACCGGCGCCGGACGCTTCGTCCGCCGCCGGTTTTTTCATTCCCCCCCGCCGGGCTAACTTGGGCTGGTGCGTGTATGCCTACTTTATCTCTTACTGCTCCTCGGTAGTCCGCCGCTGGTATCCCAGGACAACGGGTGCACCGGTCCGACCTTCGCCCAGCTTTTACGCGACACCAGCGGGCGTGACGTACGGTTGACGAGCGTCATCCCTTATCGGGGCAGCCCCAACGACCTGCTGATCGGCGGCATGGCCGACGGGGATGTATTCCTCTCGCGCATCAGCCGGAACGGCGACGTGCGCTGGCGACGTAGTTTTAGCACCGGCAGCGAGAGCACCGAACTGACCACCCTCAACACCGTCCTCATCGACGCCGACGGCATGATTGCGGGAGTCGGCAACGATTTTCGCAACCAGCGGCAGCACGGCTTCCTGTTTCGTTACGATCCGCTGGCCGATCGCCTGCTCTACCTGGTGCAGCCGAATTTAGACAGCGAGCTGACCGGCCTCGTCGAAACTATCGACCGGGACTACCTGCTGTCGGGGGCGGTCCTCGACTTGCCCTCTCCCCTCTTCTCCCGGGCCCTGACCCAGCGCGTCGCACGCGCCGACGGCCGCCCGACCGCACCCGCTACGCTGCTCGATCTGGCCGGGGAAGAAAATTTTTTGGACCTTATTTCCCACCCGGACGGTGGCTACATCGTGGTGGGCAATGCTTCCGTGGTCAACGGAGCGGGGTCCACCCGCACCCTCTTTCTACGGCTTGATGAGGCCGGGCTGCCCCTCAACGCTCAGGTCGGCCCGGTACCGGGCGGCGAAAATGCCCGTCTCTACGGCTTCGACGTAGAAGTGGTGGGGAATACCACCTATTTACTGCAGTGGGGCGACATTGGTAAGATCACCGGGGCGGAAAATACCAGCGCCATCCTCACCGCCTTCGATCCAGCGGGCCTGCCCCGCTGGACGCGCCGCTTCAAGGTCGATGACTTCTCCGGAGAGACCGCCATCGAGCTGGTGGTCCACGCCGACCGCCTACTGCTCTACGGCTTTTCGCTGAACAGTGCCCGTGACATCTTTCTCCTAGAAATCTCCACCAGCGGGCAACTGGCCTGGGCAAAGCGCTACGTGCTCCCGGGACGCGCCCAGGTGTACCAGCGGGCCAGCCAGCAACTCCTGATCGACGCGGATGCCATCTACCTAACCGCCACCTACAGTTTTTCCGGGGCCCGCCCCCATGAGGGCCTTCTCCTCCGGCTCGACGCGGAGGGGGGATCCGCCAACGAGTGCCTGGAAATGGCGGACCTCACGGTGATCACCACGGAGCTTCCGGCCGTCTGGCGTCCGGTAAGCCTCACGCAAGAGCGTGCGGAGATGGGCTGGAGCCGGATGCCCTCCGCCCCCGTGGTACCTGCACTCACCACCTACGACGACTGCGACCGGCCCTGTGAAAGCTGCACCACCCGCAGTTTCTCGAGTGCCGCCTTTTGCGTCGGCGATTCCTTGCTGGTCGGCGATCGCTACCTGACGAGCCCGGGGGTTTACACCGATACCCTTACGGATACGTCCTGCGACTCCCTAGTGATCACGGAGGTGCTCGAGTCCGCCGGTCCGACCGCCACGTACCGTGTAAGGCCGGAGTGTGGCCTCCCGATCGCGCGCGTCACCATTGACGTCAGCGGGGGCGTGCCCCCTTACTCCTTCGCGTGGTCCGACACGTCCATTGTGGGCGGTAGCCCGCAGCTGCCGGCGGGTAGCTACTCGGTTACGGTTACCGACCGCGCGGCCTGCACTCCCTTTCGCCTTCCGGTGGAGGTGGACGTACGAACCGATGGGGGTACCAGCCTCACTGCCCTTGCCCCTTCCTGCACGGACGTGGCAGACGGTGCCATCGTCCTCTCCCCCCCGGGTTCCGCTAGCCTGAGGTTGTTGCAGGATTCTACCTTTACCCCGGACCGCATCGACGGCCTCTCCGCCGGTACCTACCCCTTCATTCTCCGCACGTCTTCCGGCTGCGAGGTATTCCGGGAGGTCCTGCTCCCCGATCCGCTTCCGCTTACCGTGGCGATCTCGGGCCCAAGCCTCGTACGATTGGGCGACCCGGCAACGTTTACGGCGACTCCATCCGGTGGGCTCAGGTACAGTTGGTCCCCGGCTGAACTAACGGACTGTGCCAACTGTCCCTCGGCCGCCTTCCGCCTCACCCGCGATACCCTCATCACCCTCCTCGCCACCGATTCCAACGGCTGTACGGCTACCGACAGCCTATTTACGCGTACCGATGCGAGCCTGCCCCGGCTCTACCTGCCGACGGCCTTTAGCCCCAACGACGACGGCACCAACGACCGTTGGGTACCCGGCTTCGGCGCGGAGGTCAGCAATATTCTCGACTGGCAGGTTTTCGACCGCTGGGGCAACTTAGTCTGGACCTACGACGCCAACACGCCCGCATTCTGGGACGGCGGGGCCGCAGGTGAAGAGCGTTCCCCTACCGTGGTTAATCCCGGCCTCTACGTGTATCACCTCACCGTTCGCCTTGTTGATGGCAGCACGACGGCGTTATCCGGGGAGGTCACGGTGGTCCGCTAAATCAGGTCTAACCCTCCCCCATCAGGAGGTGCGCAGGCCCTGCACAATGAGCTCACTGAGGTCATAGACCATCACGTCTCCCTGCTTCTCCCGCGCGGTCACGCCGTCGGTCATCATGGTCAGGCAGAAGGGGCAATTCACCGCGATGACGGAGGCCCCGGTACCGAGCGCTTCGTCCGTCCGCTCCATATTGATGCGCTTCTCACCGGGCTCGTCTTCTTTCCACATCTGCGCCCCGCCGGCACCACAGCAGAGGCCATTCTGGCGGCTGCGCTTCATCTCCACGAGCTGTCCGTCAATCGACTCCAGTACGGAGCGCGGGGCCGCGTAGACGCCGTTCGCCCGGCCGAGGTAGCAGCTGTCATGATAGGTGATTTTCTTCCCCTGAAACGTACCCCCGTCCGTCATCTTGATGCGTCCCTCGTCGATCAGTTGCTGCAGCAGCTGCGTATGGTGTACGATCTCGTAGTGCCCCCCCAGGGCCGGGTATTCGTTCTTGATCGTGTTGAAGCAGTGGGGACAGGCCGTGACCATCCGCTTCACCCCGTACATATTCAGCGTCTCGATGTTCTGGAGGGCCACCATCTGGAACAGGAACTCGTTGCCCGCCCGCCGCGCCGGGTCGCCCGTACAGGCCTCCTCATCTCCCAATACGGCGAAGTCGATCTCCGCGTGCGTTAGGATCTCCGCAAAGGCCCGCGTGACTTTCTGTGCCCGATCGTCGAAGGAACCCGCGCAGCCTACCCAGAAGAGGATTTCGGGTTGGTGGTTGTCGGCGGCTAGTTGGGCCATGGTTTTTACGGTCATTTGTTGTTGGGTTGTTGGGTTGCGAACGTTGGAGGTTTGGGAGGTGCGGTAGGATGGGGGGTGTTGCAGGTGTGCGGGTGTTGCGGAAGTGAAGAAATTGCAAATATTATGGGTGTGCAGGTATTGTAGTATGTAGGTTTGGGAGTCTGAAGCCCGGGTACCTTAGAGGTGTATGTTGCCTGGTAAGTCAGGTGATGGAATAAGCAGTTAAAGCCGGGCGCTGGCGCGGGATTTCGCGAAAATTTGTAGGAGCGTCTGGTATTCTTTGCCTAAGGTGCGCACCGTAGCCTCTTCCACAGCAATGTCGCTTTCCATCAGCAGTTCCAGCCAGAAGACGGTCTCGTCGCATTCCTCTACCACAATACAGAGCTTAGCGTACCACTCTTTTTTGGACCTCGCTCTACACGCCGCCCGGTAATTCGCCGCCACCGAGGTAGCCGATTTTATGATCTGATACCTGACGACATTCAACGCCGGAGCTTTCCCCGCCCGCTCCATAAAATTTACCACCTGGATGGCCGCCCGCTTCGTCCGCCCCTTCAGTTCAACCGCAAATGCCTTACTGGACTTACGCTGCTCCCCGTATACCGCCTGAGGCTCAAGGAATAGATTATCAATAACATCCAGAGGTTCCATACCATCTATTAAGTCAGTGAATTTAAAACTCCGCATCAGCAACTCCGCATCAGCAACTCCGCATCAGCAACTCCGCATCAGCAACTCCGCATCAGCAACTCCGCCGCTCAGCAACTCCGCTTCAGCAACTCCGCTTCAGCAACTCCTCCAACGCCCGAAACTCAACAACACAACAACTCCCTACCCCAACAACCAACCTACCCCACCCAATCCATCCGCCCGGCCCCCACCGACCAGGCCCGTTGCTGATTCTCAATACTATTGAACAGCGGACGCCAATCCGCGGGTCCGGCAGCCTCGGTAAGGATCTCGTGGCGGCGCAGCTTGTTGATCATTTCCAGGGGGTTGATGAGGATCGGACAGGCCTCGACGCAGGCGTTGCAGGTGGTGCAGGCGTGGATCTCTTCACGGGTGATGTAGTCCCAGAGGTTACGGTCGTCGGAAAAGTTGGTGCGGCTGAGGGGGGACTCCGGGTCGACGGCAAAGTCAGTATTGCCGGAGCGGATCTTACCTCCGACCTCCTCGGCGCGGTCGCGGACGTTCATGACGATCTTGCGGGGACTCAGTTTCTTGCCCGTGATGTTGGCGGGGCAGACGGCCGTACACCGGCCGCACTCGGTGCAGCTGTAGGCCCCCAGGACGTCAATCCAGCTCATTTGCATCACGTCGTCGGCACCGAACTCGGGCAGGGGGGCGTTCATGTCGGGCTCGGGGGCCTCAGGATCGCCCAATCCCATCATCGACTTCACTTCGTTCATGATCTCGGGCATGTTCAACATCTCGCCGCGGGACTTAAGGCGGGCGAAGAAGGTATTCGGAAACGCCAGCAGGATGTGCAGGTGCTTTGAACTGGGCAAGTAATTCAGGAAGACGAAAACCATGAAGATGTGGCCCCACCACCCGACCCGCTCCAGGATATGGAGGGTCGAGGGCTCCAATCCACCGAACAGGATAGGCCCTAACCAGCCGCTGACGGCAAAGTTCGTGGCCCGGTAGTGGGTGGGATCGCTGTCCTGCAGCACCACGTCCGTGCCGTTCATCGTAAAGATGCAGGCGAGGAGGATCAGTTCGAACACCAGGATGAGGTTCGCGTCGAGCTTGGGCCATCCCTGCATCTCGGGTTTATGGAAGCGCGGAATGAACAGGACGTTGCGGCGCACCAGGAAAATGACCGTAGCTACGAAGGCCAGTATGCTGAGCAATTCAATACTGCTGATCACTACGTTATACATACCCCCCAGCGGCCCCAGGAACCAGCGGTGTACCCCGAAGATGCCGTCGATGAAGATCTCGATCAGTTCAATTTGGGTAAAGACGAAGGCCACGTACAACATCAGGTGCAGCACTGCGGGGATGATCCGTTTGAACATCTTCTTCTGGCCGAAGGCGACCAGCAACATGTTCTTGAAGCGCTCGCCGGTCGGACCGGTCACCTCCTCATCCTTACCCAACATGACGTTGGCCCGCACGCGGCTAAATTGCACGTAGGCAAAGCCCAGCGCCAGAAGGGCGACTAGTGCAAAAATGATCGACTGTACCATACGGGTAAAGGTAAATGGGCGAGATGGGGCGCGCAAATATTGCCAGCGAAAATTCGCTGATTGCTGTTTGCCTTGCACCTGCGGCCCCGCCCAGTGGAGGATGTGCGTGTTCGTGCATTAAAAGAGGCGCCTTTAAACAAGCGATGATGCTTTCCCGTAAGGGGGACCTAAAGCTACCTTTGCGCCGCTATGCAGAAGAAAGTAAATGTATTTAAGTTTGGGGGAGCCTCCCTTAAGGATGCGTCCGCAATTCGCCACGTAGGAAATATCCTACAGGGCTTTGCGGGCGAAAAATTGGTCATTATCGTCTCCGCGATGGGCAAAACGACCAACGCCCTAGAGGAGGTCGCTTACGCCTACTGGCACGGCAAGGGAGACGAGGCGCGCAGCAAACTAAACGACATTCATGCGGCCACCTCGACGGTCATCCAGGAATTGTTCGCCCAGGCGCCGGAAGAGCTGACCGCCTCCATCAACGATCTTTTCGTCTCGGTGGAATGGGCGCTGGAAGAAACGCCAAATCAAGAATACGATTTCGACTACGACCAGATCGTTAGCCTGGGCGAACTCCTCAGCAGTCACGTTGTAGCTACCTACCTGTCTACCATCGGCCTACCCACCAGTTGGCTCGACGCCCGTGACGTCATCCAGACCGACAATACCTACCGCGAGGGATGGGTCCGGTGGCCCGAAACCATCGAGCGCGCCGAACGCAGCATCCCACCCCTGTTAGAGCAGACCGATTTTGTCGTCACCCAGGGCTTCATCGGCAACACGACCGAAAACTACACGACCACCCTAGGCCGGGAAGGCTCGGACTACTCCGCGGCCATCTTCAGCTACTGCCTGGACGCAGAGGCGATGAGCATCTGGAAGGACGTGCCCGGCGTACTGACGGCGGACCCCCGCATCTTTGAGAACGTCACCAAGATCGATCGCATGAGCTACCGGGAGGCCATTGAGATGACCTACTACGGCGCCAAGGTGATCCACCCCAAGACCATCAAGCCGCTACAAAACAAAAGTATCCCCCTGTACGTCCGCTCTTTCATCGAGCCCGAGCTCGAAGGCACCTTCGTGAGCGACGATGCCGGCGATGCCTATCCCCCCATGGTAGCCGTGGAACGCGAACAGGCCCTGATCAACATCAGCACCCGCGATTTCAGCTTCGTGGCCGAGCACCACATCAAGGAGCTCTTCGAACACATCACCACGACCCGCCTACAGGTCAATATGATGCAGAATACGGCCATCAGCTTCAACGTCGTCGTGAACGACATCGACGACCGCGTGGAACGCTTCTGCGCGCTGGTCGACGAGCACTTCAAAACGACCATCGACCGAAATCTAGAGCTCATCACCATTCGCCACTACACGCCAGACGTGGTCGAGAGCATGCGCCGGGGCAAGGTCAACCTGCTGGAAGGCCGCTTGCCGCTGACGCTGCAGATGGTGGTAAAGGACGTGCCGGTCGTTCGTCGGAAGGATTCTTAGTTCTTGGGGTTATTGGGTTGTTGGGTTCGTGAAGAACTGATGCGCCCGTGCCCAAAAGGCAACCGTGCGCTCACAGGCCTGGGCGAAAAGGCAAGCTTGAAAAGCGTCTACGCGACAAAGCCGTCGAAAGCCCCGCGCATCAGCAACAGCGGAAGCCAACCCAACAACCCATTAACTAGTGCAAACTACTAGTAATCAGCTTCAAAAACTCATTCCGCGTCCGCTCCGATTTAAAGGCTCCGGTGAAGGCCGAGGTGGTCGTCACGCTGCTCTGCTTCTGCACGCCGCGCATCATCATGCACATGTGGCGGGCCTCGATGACGACGGCTACGCCAAGCGGGTTCAGCGTTTTGTGGATGGCCTGTAGAATCTGATCGGTCAGCCGCTCCTGCACCTGTAGGCGGCGGGAGAACACCTCGATCACGCGGGGGATCTTGCTGAGGCCCACGATATAGCCATCGGGGATGTAGGCCACGTGCGCCCGGCCGAAGAAGGGCAGCACGTGGTGCTCGCAGAGGGAGTAGAATTCGATGTCTTTAACGATCACCATCTCGGAGTAGTCCTCGGCAAACATGGCCGAGCGGAGGATATTTTCGGCGTCGAGGTCGTAGCCCTGGGTCAAAAACTGCATGGCCTTGGCGGCGCGCACGGGGGTCTTTAGTAGTCCGTCGCGGGAGACGTCTTCCCCAATCCCGGTGATGATCTCGGCGAAGTGGTCGCTGAGGGCCTCCGTGGTGGGTTCGTGGTAGGTGGTGACGTTCTTAAAGGCCATAGCTTACTTTCTTCCGGCCGGACCGTAGTAGTCGGCGTAGATGTTTTCGGTTTCGTACAGACGGATCCGGTACAGGCTTGCTCCTTGCTCCGCAATGGCTCCCTCCAGGCGCTGAAAGATCTGGCTGGTCAGGTTTTCGGTGGTGGGCAGCTTGCCGTCGTTGAACCAGTCGATGTCTAGGTTCATATTGGAATGATCGAGCACGTCCACGACGAGCTGCTTGACAAGGTCCGAGAGCTTTTTCGCATCCATGACGAAGCCGGTCACTGGGTCCGGAATTCCGGCTACCGTTACCCGCAGATCGTAGTTGTGGCCGTGCCAGTTGGCGTTCGCGCACTTCCCGAAGACCGTGCGGTTTTGTTCGTCCGACCAATCCGCCCTCGCCAGTTTGTGGGCGGCATTAAAGGTCTCACGACGGGTGATGTAGTGCATGGCGGCGTAATTGGGGCGCAAAGGTAATCATTCCGAGAGGTCCATTCGGCGGAGCTTATCCAACAAGAGCGCCACGCGGAGGTTGACCGTCCGGCCCGCGTCGAAGTACTGCCCGTCGATCATCAGGTGGCCCTCCTTCACCTCCACGATGGTCAGCGTGGTGTAGGTAGCCGAGCCGGCGGGTTGCAGCACGTTCTTCCAGTAGATGTTGGAGTCGGTCAGGGCAAAGCCGTGCTTGCCGCTCCCAAAGAGGCTCTGGTCGACGATAAAGAACACCCGCTCGTCGCGTCCGGCCCGCAGGTAACTGGCCGTCGCCTTCCGGAGCACTTTCGGGGGCGTCGTCACGAAGTCCGTGTACACCCGCAGTTCCTGCCCGTCCAGCTGCAGGTAGTCTTTGACGAGGCGAAACAGATCGACCTGCTTCCAGTCCGCGCCCTGGTAGCGCAACAGCCGCTGGTTAAAGAGCTCGTCGCCGTGCACGGTGCGCCCACTTTCCACGACGAAGTATTCCACCAGTTCCCCCAGGGTATCGCGGCGGCGGCGGCGGGCCATCCTTTGGGTTACGCCTTCGGTGTTGAGGTAGCGCGCCAGTCCCTGCAGGCTGACGTCGCGGATGCGGTGAAAGTCCTCGTCGCGGCGGTAGCGCTTCAGGTAGTCCGGCAGGACCTCCGCCCCGAAGTAGGCCGACAAGCGTTCGCCGAGCCGGTCCTCCAGTTCGCTGCGCAGTTCGAGCGGAGTAATTTCCGCTGAGGGAGAACTCCCCTCCAGGGCTGGCGGCACGCTGACTTCCGGTTCGGGACTATCCTCCGTTTCCTCTAGCGGAAAGTCCTCCAGGTCGAGCAGGTCATCTTCCACACCCAGGCGGTGGCCGCAGTTGGGACAAAACACCGCACCCGCGGGCACCGCCACCCCACAGTTCGCACATTCAGCTGGCGGGGACGCAGGGGTAGGGCCAAAGGCAAACTCGAAGGCGAACGGGGAAGGGGTCATAACCTCCGGATCTAAAACCTCCGGGGCTACTTCCTCACTGCTCGCCAATTTCTCCGGCGCGCCCGTCACGATCTCCAGTTCAATTTCGGGATGGCGGGAGGCTACGGGCGAGTCCGGATTGTTTTTTAGCTCTTCCTTAGGCGGCACTTTCTTACCGGCCTTAATGGCCTTAGCCCGGGCGATGAAGGTTTCCAGCTGGTCCATTTGCTTGTCATCGAGGGAAGATTGTTCCGGATCGAAGATCGGTTCGGCCAGGGCATCGGCAGCCAGGGAGTAATCGGGCAGCTCCTCGTAATAAGGCTCGTCGTCTTCGGAGGGGAAAGGCGCGCCTTCCTCCATGAGTTCCCTTGGGGGCGGCGCGGCGGGCGCAGGCGGCACAGGAATCTCCGCCTCCCGAATCATCAGAATCCGCTCAATGGCGAAGTCTCCAGCTGATTCCCCCGAGTCGACAAAGCCCATCTTCTGAAACAAAGCAATAGCCCGGGCATTGTAGGCCCGCACCGACAGGATGACCGGGCGGTGGCCCCCGAGGTGGTCAATACCAAGCTCCACGAGCTTCCTCCCTACCCCGTGCCCCCAGTCGGCGCGCCGCACGATCAGCTGCACGCCCTGCGCGAACTCACTACCGGCGCCGCTGTCTACGATGACGTAGCCCGCCAGGGCGCGCCGCCGCTCATCCCAGGCCGTAAATACCGCTTTGGTCGAAGCCTTCAACGCGTCTAGCGCCGTAGACCGGGATTCCTCCACGAGCACGTCGTTCTCTTTCCGCTGCTCGTCGGTGAGCCCGGGTACGTCGAAGGCGGGAAAGATGGCCTGCCACACAAAAGTTTCTAGGTGGTTGAAGTCCGAGGCTTGTCCGGGCCGGTACTGCATAAATCGGGAGAGGGTAAACGGCGTCACCAGCAACGCCCGCACGCATAACCGGTGGAGACAAGCTGGGTTCGGGGAAGGCCAGCCCCCCTATCCCACCCATTCAGTAATTCACCCTTCCACGCATCCACCAACTGCCCCCGAAACCTTTACCTTCGCCCCGTGCCCGACTCCCGCACCATACACGATCCCGCCCGCTTCGCCCTGACCCTGGAGCGGCTTTGCCGCCACCTCATGGAGGAGCACGGCGACTTCCGCGACAGCTGCCTGATCGGGATCCAGACCGGCGGCGTCCAACTGGCCGAGCGCCTGCACCAACGTCTTCGAACCCTCGGCGTGGAGCGCTTGCCTTACGGCAAGCTCGACATCACCTTTTACCGGGACGACTTTCGCACCAAAGCCGGGCCCCTGACCGCCCACCCCACCGAAATCGACTTTCTGGTCGAGGACAAGCGGGTGGTGCTGGTTGACGACGTCCTCTTCAGCGGCCGCACCGTGTTGAGTGCCATGACCGCCCTAAATCACTTCGGCCGCCCCGCCGCCGTGGAGTTACTCGTCATGGTGGACCGCCGCTTCCGTCGCACCCTGCCCGTCCAGGCCAACTACCGGGGCATCACCGTTGACACCCTCACCAACGAATACGTGGACGTGCAGTGGGCCGAGACCCACGGTACCGACCAGATCATCCTCACCGGATCCTAACCCCCCGTATGGCTTCCGTCCAGCAACTCTCCACCAAACATGTCCTCGGCATCAAGTACCTCACGGCAGCCGACGTCGAGCTGATTCTGGAAACCGCCCGGGAATTTAAGGACGTGATCAACCGCCCCATTAAGAAGGTGCCCAGTCTGCGCGACATCACCATCGCTAACCTGTTCTTCGAGAACTCCACGCGTACGCGCATCAGCTTCGAGCTGGCCGAAAAGCGCCTGAGCGCCGACACGGTGAACTTCAGCGCCTCCAGCTCTTCGGTCAAGAAGGGGGAGACCCTCCTGGATACGGTCAATAACATCCTGGCGATGAAGGTAGACATGGTCGTGATGCGCCACCCCGCCCCCGGGGCCCACCACTTCCTGTCCGGCAAGATCGACGCCAGCATCGTCAACGCCGGCGACGGTACCCACGAGCACCCCACCCAGGCCCTGCTCGACGCCTACTCCATGCGCGACGCCCTCGGCGGGGACCTGCGCGGCAAACACGTCTGCATTTTCGGCGACATTACCCACTCCCGGGTAGCGCTGTCCAACATCTTTTGCCTGCAACGCCTCGGGGCACGCGTGCGGGTGTGTGGCCCCCCCACCCTGATCCCTAAGCACATCGGCAGCCTCGGGGTGGAGGTAAGTTACGACGTACAGGAAAGCCTCGCCTGGTGCGACGTAGCCAACGTGCTGCGGATCCAATTGGAGCGGCAGGACACCAAGTTCATCCCCAGCCTGCGGGAATACAACCGCCACTTCGGCATCACCCAGGCCCGCATGGACCGCCTCGACAAGGACATCGTAATCATGCACCCCGGCCCCATAAACCGGGGGGTAGAGATCGATACCGAGGTGGCCGACTCCCGGCACAGCATCATTCTGCAGCAGGTGGAGAACGGCGTGGCGGTGCGCATGGCGGTCCTTTATCTCCTGGCCGCGCGGCGCAAGGACGTCTAGATGCTGTATTTTCTGATCCGCCCCGTGGCGCGCTACGTCCTGTCCTACTATTTCCGTCGTATCGACATCACCGGACTGCAGCATATTCCCCCCAATGCCGCCGTCATCCTAGCCGCCAACCACCCCACGGCCTTCGTAGAGCCCTGTATTCTGGCGTGCTTTCAGCGGCGGCCCCTGCACTTCCTCGCGCGGGGTGACCTCTATAAGAATAAGCTGGCCAGCTGGATCCTGCGCGCCCTGCGTATACTGCCGGTATACCGCATTCAGGACGGCGGCTACGGCCAACTGAGCCGCAACTACCAAACCTTCGATGATTGCTTTGCGGTACTCCGTCAGCACCAGGCCCTGATGATCCTGGCCGAGGGGCGTTGCATCCACGAGAAGCGTCTTCGGCCCCTCCGGAAGGGTACGGCTCGGATTGCCCTCGGCGCGTTGGATGGAGACACCAGTTTGGCCGAGGTATACATCGTACCGGTGGGCGTCAACTTCACGGCCGCCGAGCGGGTGCGCAGCACCGTGCTAATTCGCTGCGGGGCGCCGATTACGGCCACTACCTACCTGAAGGCTTACCGGCAAAATGAGGCCGCGGGCTTGCGCACGCTGACGGATGAGTTGAGGCAGCGGTTGAAATCCCTGGTGATAGAGCTTTCCGAAGGGGAGGTTGCCGACGGCTACGAGGCGCGGCTGGAACTGGCGCGCAACGACCTTGGCTGGAAACCCACCGGCCTGACCCATTCCGGCCAGCAACTGGACGCCGAACTCGCCGTAGCGGCCGCTCCCCTGCGGGACCAAGCCGGCATCCTGCGCTACGCCGCCTGGCTACACCAACGCGGAATTAAGGACGCCGATCTACTACGTGGCACGGCGGTTTCAGCCCCTGCGTGGAAGTTGCTGCCCGCCCTGATCCTGTTGTTGCCCCAACTCCCCCTGTGGATAACGGCCGAGTTGATCGCCCTGCGCGGCCCGAAAACGGTCGAGTTTTACAGCCCGGTACGCTTCGCGGCGGTGGCGGTGGGTACGTTGCTCTACCTCCCCCTGCTTGTGCTGCTGCCGTGGGTGGGAAAAATGTGGCTACTGCTTTCCGTGCTGCTGACCGGATGGTCGCTGCACCAGGCGGAAACCTGGCTGGCTTGGCGGGGGGCGGTTCGGGCCGCTAAGCTGAGTCCCGACGAAAGAAAAGGACTCCTGGAACTGCGCGACCAGGTGAGTTAGCGTCTAGTCGAGCAGCTGGGTATCCATGACCTTGACCACATCGAACTTGGCCTCGTGATCCTCTACGAACTTCAGGTGGGTGGGCGAGACCTGGTAGGCGTCGTGGCCGGCCACGTCGTCGAACCAGAGCACGAGGTTGTAGTCGAAGCTATTGTCCACGACGCCGCGGGAGGGGGTCGAGGCGGGGCCGCCCAGAAAGAGGCGTTTGACGGTGGGGGCACCGGACAGCTGGCGGACCCCCGCCTCGAATTGCTGCCGCTCCTCGGCGGAGAGACCCTCCTGGAGCCAGAAGTAAACGGTATGGGCCATGCCCGGATCGGTCGGGGTCGTCATTGCGGTAGATTGAGATGGCTGCTAAGCAAGTGGTTGAGGTAACACCAAGAATCAACAGTCAGGCAAACATTAGGGGGCGGTAGGTCATTGATGTAGCTTAGTGCGTGGCCAAGGTACGCTACCCACGGTAACCCTTTATCTATGACCATCATCCTCATCCTGATCACGGTACTGATTTCCTGGCAGGCTTTTAATAATCCGGAGCTCAAAGCAAGGCTCATCTTCCTGCCCACGGCCATCAAGGAACGGGGGGAGTACTACCGCTTTTTGACGCACGGTTTTATTCACGCCGATTTTCAGCACTTGCTATTTAACATGTACGCGTTGTACATCTTCGGCGGCTCGGTAGAGTTTGTGTTTACGGAATACCTCTTTGGACCTACCATCGGAAAAGTAGCTTATTTGCTCTTCTATCTAATCGCCATCGTCGCGGCTAGTGTTCCAGACTACCTGCGCCACCAGGACAACCGCGGTTACGCCAGTCTCGGCGCATCAGGTGGGGTGGCTGCCACGATCTGGCCCTACGTGATGCTGGCCCCCTGGAACTGGTTCATCTTCCCCCCGCTACCGGCTATCCTCCTCGGCGTGGGTTACATCGCCTACTCCCACTACGCCGACAAACAGGGGCGGGGCAACATCGGTCACAACGCCCATCTCTGGGGGGCCATTTTCGGCTTGGTCGCCTACTCCGTGTTGGTGATGGCTTTCGAGCCAGCTTTAATGACCTATTTCCTCGAAGAGCTGATGCAACCCAAGGGTCCCAATTTTTAGGGCGAGGGTGCCGATCGCTATCGGGAAGCGGGAAAAATAGACTTACCTTTGCCGCCCGTTAGCAAATCTAAGTATTTATGGGACTCAAGTGTGGCATCGTAGGTCTTCCGAACGTCGGAAAATCCACCCTTTTCAATGCGCTTACCTCCGCCAAGGCGCTGGCGGCTAACTACCCCTTCGCCACCAAGGAGCCAAACCTGGGCGTGATCACCGTGCCCGATCCCCGCCTGGACAAACTCGCCGAATTAGTCAATCCCCAGCGCATCCTGCCCACTGCCGTGGACATTGTCGATATCGCCGGCCTCATCAAGGGGGCTAGTAAGGGCGAGGGCCTCGGCAACCAGTTTCTCGGCAACATCCGCGAGACGGACGCCATTCTCCACGTGGTCCGTTGTTTTGAAGACGACAACGTCGTGCACGTAGACGGCAGCGTCGACCCCGTCCGCGATAAGATGATCATCGACACCGAGCTCATCCTCAAGGATATCGAGACCGTCGAGAAAAAGGTCGAGAAGTTCCGCCGCACCGCCAAGAGTGGCGATAAGGAATCCAAGCGCGTCGTCGAGGTCGGCGAAGCCCTCCTGGCCCATCTGGAAAGTGAGCAGCCCGCCCGCAGTTTTGAAACGAGCGAGGAGGGAAACGAGGTGGTCAAGGAACTCATGCTCCTGACCGCTAAGCCCGTCTTGTACGTCTGCAACGTTGACATTGACAGCATCGAAGACGGTAATGACCACACCCAGGCGTTTACGGCCTCGGTGGCCAACGAGCGGGCGGAGGTCATCCTGATCTCCGCCGGCATCGAGGCGGACATCGCCGAGCTCGAGACCAAAGAAGAACGTGCCGAGTTCATCGAGGAAATGGGGCTGACCGAGCCCGGCGTCAACAAGGTAATTCGCGCTAGCTACTCACTTTTAGATTTGGTGACCTACTTCACCGCTGGCGAGAAAGAAGTCCGCGCCTGGACCATCCACCGCGGCACCAAGGCCCCCGGTGCGGCCGGGGTGATCCATACCGACTTCGAGAAGGGCTTTATTCGGGCCGAGGTGATTCACTACGCCGATTATGTGCAGTATGGCTCCGAGTCTGCGGCCCGCGACAACGGTAAGCTCAACGTTGAGGGTAAGGAATACGTGGTGGAAGACGGGGACGTTATGCACTTCCGGTTTAATGTGTAAGAAAAGTTTACCACGGAGGTAGCGAGAGCTTCCCGGAGGTTGCGCCGAGCGGGAATTGCCTAGCGGTGTATAAAGGACAAATCGGCTGCGCAGGGGGGGGGGAAGTAAACTACCGACGGCGAAGGCAGTTAGGACAGCAAACAACACTTTTATGTCCAAGCAACTCTACCTTACCGCTCAATTTGAACTGAATAAGCCGGACGAATTCGCGCCAATCTTTAAGGAACACGCCCGGGCTAGCCGCGCTAAAGTCGGTTGCCTGTTCTTTTACCTGATTCGCGATCGCGAGAATTCCGCCAGGTTCGCCACTATGGAATGCTGGGATACCTACGCCCACTTCGAGCAGCACGTCGCCGACGAGGAGCACACCGCCTTTCACGGCAAAATCAAGCAGTACTGGAAAGCCGAGCCCGACGTCATGGAAGCGGATCTGGTGATGGGGATGGAGTAGGGGCGCTACGCGCTTTAGTTCTTTAGTTCTTTAGTTGGGTGGAGTACACCGGCCGTAGGGTTTGCTCGTCTATATAGGTCATTATCTCTAGGCTGGATGTGCATCGTGGGGTAGTTTTTTAGAGGGATGTGGTATTCTGGCCGTAGGGTTTGCTCGTCTATATAGATCATTATCCCTAGGCTGGATGTGCATCGTAGGGTAGTTTTTTAGTTCTTTAGTTCTTTAGAGGGATGTGGTATCCTGGCCGTAGGGTTTGCTCTTCTGTATAGGTCGTTGTCCCTAGGCTGGATGTGCATCGTGGGGTAGTTCTTTAGGGGGATGTGGTATCCTGGCGGTTGAGTTTGCTTCTCTTCATCGGCTTCTGGTTCCAAACTGGATGTGTATTGTGAGGCAATTCGGTGGTTTTTGATATATACTACAATCGCGGAAACGTATAAGATGCTGAGCGCCTCAAACGAACACAGCTGGAATATGGACCAACTGTAAATTCACCAAAAGCATCCACTTAGCGAACTAACGAACTACTCCTTCCCTCCCTTCCGTAAAAAGCAAAAAATAGAATGACAAAGGCGAAGACTACCCAAAAGCACCCACCTAAAGAACTAAAGAACTAACGAACTAACAACCTAACAACCTACCCCTCTACCCTACCTTATTGACAATGGCGTCCTGGTGATCGATGCTTTCCTGGTGAATCGCTCGCAGGTAATTTTCCATAAACTCTGCACTCAGTCCGTGGGCCGTACCTTTTTTACTGGCTTCTTGGAGAACGGCTTCCCACCGGCTCTCCTGCAGGACGGCGATGTTGCGGGCGGCTTTGAACTCGCCGATCTGGTCGGACATCTTCATGCGGCGACCGATCATGCCGATAAGCTCCGCGTCGATTTCGTCGATCTGGCGGCGCAGCTCGGTGAGGGGCTCCATTTCCATCTCGTCGACGGTGGGCTTGCGGAGGCGTAAGCCTTCGAGCAGTTGCCCAAATACCGCGGGGGTGATCTGCTGGGCGGCGTCGGACCAGGCCTCGTCGGGGCGGGGGTGCACCTCGGTCATTAGGCCGTCGTAGTTTAAGTTAAGCGCTTCTTGGGCGACTTCGGCGAGCATATGGCGGTTGCCACAAATGTGGCTGTTGTCGACGATCATTTGCAGGTCGGGGAAACGGCGCTTCATCTCGATGGCCATCTGCCACCGGGGAACGTTGCGGTAGGGGGTTTCGCCGTGGTAGCTGAAGCCGCGGTGGATCAGGCCGATCCGGGTGATGCCCGCCTTGTAAATGCGCTCGACCGCGCCGATCCAGAGCCCCAGGTCGGGATTGATGGGGTTCTTGATGAGTACGGGCACGTCCGCTCCGCTCAGCGCGTCGGCCACTTCCTGCACGCTGAAGGGATTCACGGTGGTGCGGGCACCGAGCCAGAGGACGTCGATGTCGGCCTTCAGGCAGTCGTACACGTGGCTGGCCTTGGCCACTTCGGTGGTAGTCTTCAGGCCAGTTTCTTCTTTGACCCGCTTGAGCCACGCCAGCCCTTCCTTTCCTACCCCCTCAAAACTGCCGGGGCGGGTACGGGGCTTCCAGATGCCCGAGCGGAAGAGGTCCACTTGCTTTAGTTTAGCGAGGTCCTTAGCGCACTGCATAACTTGCCCTTCGGTCTCGGCGCTGCACGGTCCGGCGATCACGATGCCTCGGCCGGGGGTAGGTGCGACGACCTGCTTGATGTTCATGTCCATGGTAGTCTATTTTAGAATTTTTTCGATCTGATTAGCGCGTTCGATGCGTTCGTAGAAGCCCGCGTAATCACGTTTTATAAGTTGGGTGCGAAATTTAGACAGCTGTTCGATGTGTTCGTCCAGGACGTCCAGGACGTGATCGCGGTTCTGGCGGAAGATGGGCACCCACATATCGGCCGAGCTCTTTGCCAGCCGCACCGTGGAGCCGAATCCGGAACTCGCCAGTTCGAAGATGCGCTGCTCGTCCTTTTCTTTTTCCAACACGGTCAGCGCCAGAGCAAAACTGGCGATGTGTGAGATGTGACTTACGTAAGCGCAGTGCAGGTCGTGGGCCGCCCGCCCGAGGTGGGTAAACCGCATGCCGGCACAACGAAACACGCGTTTGGCGGTATCCACGGCATCGGCGTCGCTGTCTTCCGCATCCACTAGTACGCAGGTTTTATCGGCGAAAAGGTTCGGAACGGCCGCCTCCGGTCCACGAAATTCGGTGCCCGC
This sequence comes from Lewinellaceae bacterium, assembly GCA_963710195.1. Taxonomy (GTDB): domain Bacteria; phylum Bacteroidota; class Bacteroidia; order Chitinophagales; family Saprospiraceae; genus Neolewinella. The sequence goes on along the minus strand of CAVPZF010000007.1, from coordinate 330,597 downwards.
CATCGGGTGACAGGCAACGAAACGGCCCCGTTTAGGGTGGTCTTTCACCAGGTCGAGCAGGGCTTCCTTGGTGGAGCCGACGTCGACGAGCGTTTGGTCATCCCGGATTACGTCGAGCAGTTGGGGCAGCAGCGTAAGCATTACATCCATGGGGGTCGCAAGCACGATCACGTCCGCCAGCCGGAGGCCCTGCTCCAGGGGTAAGTCGTCGTCGATGAGTCGGCGACGGACGGCCTTATCCAAATTTGCCTGGCTAGCATCCATTCCGATCACACGCTCCGCGAACCCGCTTTCTTTCAGGCTGATGGCCAGGGAGCCCCCGATGAGGCCGATGCCGATGATGCCTACGGTCATGTCTGCGGGACTTTCCGTTGCACCTGCGCGCCGCCGCCCAGGCGATGGAGGGCTTCGGTGAGGGTGGCTTCGGGACTGCACAGGCTTATGCGCACGTAATCCGCCCCGGCCGACCCGAAGATGCCCCCCGGCGTAAGAAAGACGTCGTGCGCGTAAAGGGCGCGGTCGCAGGTGGAATACCCGTCGGTGGAAGCGGGGCACTTGGCCCAGACGAACAGCCCCACCTGCTCCGTACGGTACGTACACCCGAGAGCGTCCATGATGCGGAAGGCGATCACGCGGCGGCTGCGGTAGGTTGCGTTCAGGCGATCGTACCAATCTCGCTTTAACCCAAGGGCAACGGTGGCGGCCCGCTGGACCGGCAGGAACATCCCACTATCCATATTCGACTTGAAACGCAGGACCGTCTTGAGGTATTCCGCCGCACCCGCGAGCACGCCCACCCGCCAGCCGGCCATGTTCTGCGCCTTACTCAGGCTGGAGAGTTCGAGGGCTACCTCCCGCGCACCGGGTACGGAAAGTAGGCTCTGCACGGAGTCGGTGAGGATGAAGGCATAGGGGTTGTCGTTGACGAGCAAAATGCGGTTGCGGCGCGCGAAGTCCACCAGGCGGGCGAAGAAGTCGGGCGGCGCGGCGGCCCCCGTGGGCATATGGGGATAATTGACCCACATGATCTTGACCTTCGCGAGTCCCTGCGCCTCGAGGCCGTCCAGGTCGGGCAGCCAGCCGGACGCGTCGGACAGCTCGTAGCTGCGTACCCTACCCCCCGCCAGCTCCGTAGCGGAACGGTAAGTGGGGTAGCCGGGATTGGGCACGAGTACTTCGTCGCCCGGATTTAGAAAGGCCATACTGATATGCATGATCCCCTCCTTGCTGCCCATCAGGGGGAGCAGCTCACTCTCCGGATCGAGATCCACCCCGAAGTAGGTAGTGTACCACCCGGAAAACGCCCGGCGTAATTCCGGCACGCCAGTGTAGGATTGGTAGCCGTGCGAGTCGGCACGGCGGGCGCTGTCGGCTAGGGCTTTAATCACCTCGGGAGCGGGGGGCAAGTCAGGACTCCCGATACCTAGATTCAGGATATCCTTACCGGCTGCCCGCAGCTGCCCGATTTCCCGCAATTTGCTGCTGAAGTAGTATTCCTGCGTATCGCCGAGGCGGTCGCTGATGGGGATGACGGTATCAATCGTGACGGGAGAAGTCATGTTCAGTTAGGGTTTTTCGCCGGCGGCGTAGATTCCGAGGATACGTAGTTCCTTCGTGATGGGCTGGATGCCGCGGAGCGCTTCCTGGACCGTAACGTCGCCAGTCAGCAGAAAATCGACGTAAAATCGGTATTGCCAGGGCCGGCCGACAATCGGGGTGCTCTGTATTTTGGTCAGGTTGATCTTGTAGGCGTCCAGGACCATCAGCACCCGGGAAAGGCTGCCGGATTCGTGACTGACGGCAAAGCTCATACTTACTTTGTTGCCACCTTCATTGCTGGTGTCCCTGCCTTTCTTTAGTACCAGGAAGCGGGTGTGGTTCAGCTTGTTGGTTTCGATGCCCGCCGCTAGGATATCAAGGTTATACAGGTCGGCCGCCAGGCGGTGGGCGACGGCCCCGCGGGTGCGGTCCTGGCGCTCCAGCACGTGGCGGGCACTAAGCGCGGTGTCGGCGGCTTCCACGAGACGGATTTTCGGCCAGGCCTGAAAAAATTCGCGCACCTGCATGAGGGCAATGGGATGGGAGTAGACTTCCCGCAGCTCCTCGATGCCCACGCCGGGCAGGGCCATCAGGTTCTGCCGGATGCGCAGGTAGACTTCCCCGGTGATGCGGAGCTGGGATCGCTGAAGCAAGTCGTAATTGGCCATCAAACTACCGGCCAGGGTATTTTCGATCGCCATAAGCGCCACGTCGCTCTCGCCGCTTTCTACCTGAGCGATCACCTCGGAGAAAGTATGTCCGGGCACGGTGACGACCTGCCGGTCCTGGAAGTGTTCCCGGGCGGCGGCCTCGTGGAAGGCCCCGGCGTAGCCCTGGATGCTGACGCGCAGGGGGTGAATGGCGGTAAGGGGTAGCATAAGCAATAGGAATAAAAAAAGCGGTGCCCGTATGTGGGGACCGCTCAGCTGCTGTTTCGTGTGTTGTACTCAGCGTCCCCCCCCCTACTCGCGCAGGCCGTAAAAGCTAAACCAGAAATAGGGGGTGGAATACATCATCTTGGAGCAAAGCTATGGCACGTGATCCGAACAACAAAATGTTGTCCTGGCAAGCGAGCATAGAAGGGATTCGATGCTTGCCAATCACCCGATTATCTTTGCGGCCTAATTGCCCCGTATGCGCTTCCTTATTCTTTTGCTGCTGCCTGCCCTCCTTTGCCCCTCCTGCTCAACGGATGGCGGCGTTGACTACCACGACCTTGACCTAACCTCCTACAATATTCCCGTCACCATCCAGGCCCCGGACAGTGCCCGAGTGGTCTCCGGTAGTCTTACGAGCCTAATGGACGACATTACCGTGAAGAGCCCGGCCGACCGCTATGCCGTACAGATCCTGGCAAGCGCCGCCTCCACGAATGATATGAGCCGGATGAAGGCGGAACAACTCGATCTGGTCCGCGAAGGCCGCTACTTTCAAAGGATCGTGGCTGAGGAGCCCGCCGGCTTTGTTTTTGAAAACCGGATTGACACCACGAGTCTCTTCGGCTTCCGCTACATCGTTTACCGGGGCGACCGTGAAATCGTTTTCCAGAACTCCTTCGACGGGGTGTACAATCTCGAGGAGATCCAGCGGATGTACGAGAGTGTAAAACCCGCCAATTAGATGAACATCAGCATTATTCTGCGCGGCGTGGCCATGGGCATTGCTGAGGCTATCCCGGGGGTCAGCGGCGGCACCATCGCCTTCATCACGGGCATCTACGAGCGGCTGCTAAAGGCCATCGGATCCATTTTGGGCACGAAGGTCGCCGGAACCTTCCGCCGGGAAGGGTTCCGTCCCGCCTGGCACGCCGCCGACGGTGCTTTTCTCTCGCAACTGGCGGGCGGCATGGCCGTAGGCTTGGGCTTTGCCGTTATCGTAATTGCCTGGCTGTTAGAGCACTACCCGACCGTGGTGTGGGCCTTCTTCTTTGGGCTGATCATCAGTTCTGCAATTTATGTGGGCCGTCAGATTAAGCACTGGGGAAAGTCCGTGGTGGCCCTGCTCATCCTCGGTGCCGTCACTGCCTACCTGCTCACCACCATCAACCCGCTGGCGGGCAGTACTTCGCCGATCATCGTGTTTTTGTCGGGGGTCATTGCGATCTCGGCCCTTATCCTGCCCGGAGTCTCGGGGAGTTTTATCCTGGTACTGCTGGGCATGTACACCGTAGTATTCGGCGCGGTGCGGGGCGTGGCCAGCGGCGAAGCGGGGGCGCTACTCGTGGTGATTTGCTTCGCGGTGGGTTGCCTTACTGGGCTGGCAGCTTTTTCCAAGTTGCTCACCTGGACCTTCAAGACCTACCCCGACCGCACCTTCGCGATCCTGACGGGCTTCATGATCGGTTCCCTCAATAAACTCTGGCCCTGGCGCAACGCGGTGACCACCCGGACGGACAGCCACGGCGAGCTGGTGCCAATCCTAGAGGCCAACGTGCTGCCCGGCAGCTACACCGGCATCGATCAAATTCCCGATCCGCCCTACGTGGTCGCCGCTATCCTTTTCTTCCTCGCCGGGCTCGCCATCGTATTCGTGCTCGAAGCCACCGCCGACAGCAAGAAGGCTACCGCGCCCTTCGCCGGCAAAGAATAAGTCTGCTGGTATGCCTACCTACGCCCTGCTGGGTTACCCCCTCTCTCACTCCTTTAGCCGTGGCTACTTCACGCAAAAATTTCGGGAACTCGGTCTGGCCGAAACCCATAGGTACGTGAACTTTGAACTGCCGGACATAAAACTTTTTAGGGGAATGTTGGAGGAGTACGCTGACATGGCCGGTTGTAATGTCACCATCCCTTACAAAAGGGCCGTAATTCCCTACCTCGACGACTTGGATCCGGTAGCAGCACGTATCGGTGCGGTGAACACTATTCGCATTGAAGGTGGACGGCTGATGGGTTACAATACCGACTATGTGGGCTTCCGGGCGGATTTATTAGCGGAGATGGAGCAGCAGCGGTGGAATGAGGAGTTGTCCGGTAATTATGCGCTCATCCTGGGTACCGGCGGCGCCTCGCTGGGCGTTCAGGCGGCGTTGACCAGTCTCGGGGTGCACTGCAGTTTCGTCAGTCGTACACCTACTCCCGGTCAGCTGACCTACGGAGACATAGACGCGGACCTCATCGCGCGCCACCACCTGATCGTCAACACTACGCCATTGGGTATGAGTCCGCGGGTCGATGCCGCCCCCGATCTCCCCTACGCGCTGCTTACCCCTGCTCACTTCTGTTACGACCTGATCTACAATCCCGCGGAAACCCTTTTCCTCCAGCGGGCCAGGGGCGCGGGCGCGGGTGCAGCGAATGGCCTTGGAATGCTCCATGAACAGGCGGAAGCGGCCTGGGCTATCTGGAGCCAGAAATAATTGCGATATTTCACGATTCACATAACTTACGATCGTGCCCCTATTCTACCGCAGTCTTTTCCCATTACTACTACTCGGCTTCACTCCGGACGTTCAAGCCCAAGATTTCCGCGTTTTTGAACTCTTCACGGATCATGCCGTGCTCCAACGCGACGTTGACCACCCGATCTGGGGTTGGGCCAAACGCAACCGCAAGATTACCCTTACCCTCGACGAAGAGGAATACACTACCCGGGCGGACCGCAGCGGCAAATGGTCCATCAACCTCCCCCCCACCACCGCGGGTGGCCCCCACACCCTCACGATCTCGGACGGGCGGTCGACCGAGACCCTGAGTGATCTCCATTTCGGGGACGTATACCTACTTTCCGGGCAGAGTAATATGGAGTGGCGCTTAGTGCAGTCTGATCCTGACAGCACCCGCGCCCGCGCCATTGCCGATCCGCTGATCCGACAGGTACTGGTCAGCAAAACTACGGCGGACACCCCGCAGGAACACCTCCAGTTAAGCGAAGAATGGAAGCCCGGTACTGCCGAAGAAATAGCCGATTTTAGCGCCGTCGGCAGCTATTTCGCCCACTACCTGCGAGAGGGCGGCGTGGAGGTGCCCATCGGTCTGCTCCACTCCAGTTGGGGCGGAAGCCGCATCGAGCCCTGGATGAGCGCAGAGGCCCTGGGCATCGACCCGACGAAGGCGGGGATGGACGAGGCAGGTCGCGCACGGGAGCGACTAGCGCAAGCCCGGGCTTACTATACCAACCAGTTCCCGGGGGAGACCCTGCCTACGGAGGACTCAGGCAAGGTACAGGGTTTTCTCGACGATCAGGCAGACCTAAGCACGTGGGGGCGCATGGAGCTCCCGGGTGCCTGGGAAGAAAGGGGGTATGCCAACGCGGACGGGGTATTCTATTTCCGCCGCACCTTTACGCTCTCCGCGGCTCAGGCAGGCGGGGAGGCTACCCTGTACCTCGGTCCGATCGACGACGGCGACGAAACTTACGTTAACGGGCAGCAGGTAGGTACCACACCGGATGCTTATTCCGAACCCCGCGTGTACACGGTTCCCGCCTCCGTGTTGCGCGTGGGAGAAAACACGCTAGCCATTCGCGTCACCGACACCGGGGGCGGGGGCGGCCTTATGGGCACCCCCGAAACCTTGCGTCTAGAAACAGCTGAGGGGTCGCTTGCCCTGGCCGGGGAATACCGCTACCGTGTTGGCAGCATATCTACTAGCGCCCAGGTGAATCAGGTGCCGACAATTCTCTACCACGCCATGATCGCCCCCTTCCAGCAGTGGCCGCTAAGTGGCGTACTCTGGTATCAGGGCGAATCCAATGCGGGGGCCGGTGATGCTACCGCCTATGCCGATCAGATGCGGACCCTGGTGACGTCCTGGCGCGAGCGCTTCGGCCAAGCTGAGCTTCCCTTTTACTGGGTACAACTCGCCAACTTTATGGGTGCCCCCACGAGCCCCAACGACCCGGGGTGGGCGGTACTGCGCCAGAGCCAGACGGCGGCGCTGGACGTACCGGGCACTGGACAAGCCATCATCACCGATATCGGAGAGGCCGATGACATTCACCCTAAAAATAAATGGGAGGTGGGTCGCCGATTGTCCCTGCACGCCCTAAAGCGTATTTATGGCCGCGACGTGCAGGCCAGTAGCCCCGTGGCCGAGCGCCTGGCCGTCGACGGGGACGTAGCCCGCATCTACTTTCGCGAAACGGGTGATGGCCTTACCGTGCAGCTTCAGGAAGACGACCGCTACCGGGCCGTGAAATCGCTTACGGTGCGCGATGAGAGTGGGGCCTGGCACTGGGCCCTGGGCGCGCTGGACGAGACGGACAACGTACTTACCGTATTGAATCCCGCCGGGACGACCGTCACGGCGGTGCGCTATGCGTGGTTTAATAATCCTGACGACGCCAACCTGTTCAGCAAAAACGGCCTGCCCGTAACGCCCTTTGAACTGACCGCCGAATAATTGCAAAGCGGGGGGATGTCGTAGCTTTGGGCGCCTTGGAACTAGGGACTTCATACCGCAGCATCTGGAAAGTCAGCCTCCCGATAATTATCGGCAGCGCTGCCCAAAACGTGGTGGCGATGACGGACTCCGTCTTTCTGTATTACCGCAGTGAGGATGATTTTGCTGCCATCGGGTTCGTTGCCGCCTTCTACATCATCGTAGCGGCTATCGGTTTCGGCTTTAGCCGGGGCGGGCAAATCATGATCGCCAACTTCGCCGGGCGCGGGGAGCCCGAAAAGGTCGGTCGTTCTTTCTACAGCACGCTCTATTTCGAGTTCGCCCTGGCCCTCGGCGTCTTCCTGTTCATGACCTACGGGGCGTACTGGCTGTTCGCCTCGCTGGTAGATTCCGACGTCATCTTCTATAAATCGCTGGAGTACCTAGAGACCCGCAAGTGGGGCGTGTTTGCCAGTTACCTGGGGGTTGCCTGCCTGGCGCTGTACACGGGAATTGCCCGTCCTTTATTTATTATCGTCGATACCCTGGTGCTTGCGCTCACCAATATCTTCCTGGATCGAGCGCTCATTTTCGGTATGTATGGTTTTCCGGAGATGGGCATCGCGGGAGCCGGCCTCGCCAGTACCATTTCCGAGTACGTAGCGCTAATCGTGTTTGTGGTTTACATGATCTGGGACCGCAAAAACCGCATCTACCGCATTGATAAATTGCCGGACTGGGACCGTAAGCTGATCCGGGAGATCGTGGGGCTCTCCGTTCCCATCGTAACGATGTCGGTCGTGGGACTTGGCAGCAGCTTTTTCTTTTTCGGGCTGGTGGAGAACTTCGGGGAGCGGGACCTAGCGGTGACCAACATCGTACGGATCGCCTACCTCATTCTTAGCATTCCCGCCTGGGGATTTTGCACCGGGATCAATACCATGGTCAGCTACTTCGTGGGGAAGAACGAGCGGCACAAGGTGAAGCTGTTGCTGTGGAAAACTTCTTTCCTGTGTCTGGGCGTGACCTTCATTATGGGCTTACCCCTACTGCTGTTCCCCCGGGAAGTCCTCTACCCCATCTTAGGCGACGGGCGGGCCTACCTGATCGAGGCGGCGTACCCCATCTTTTGGGTGCTGCTGGGTATCCTGATCGCCTTTAGTTTCGGCAGTATTTTCTTCAACGGCCTCATCGGAGCGGGGCAAACCCGCCGGGCGCTGATCTACCAAACCATCTGCGCAGTGGTTTACATGGCGCTAATCTTTGTGGTTGTCCGCAGTGGCTGGGGGAACCTTTCGCTGGCGTGGAGTGCGGAGATCGTGTACTGGGTGCTCATTTTTGCCCTCAGCTTTCCCTACTTCCGGAAAAAAACTTGGCGGACTAGCTAGCAGATTGCGGTGTGGGTTTAGCCCGGGGCTGTCTCCGGTAAATTATGCGTCATGTAGGATGCAGCTGTAAGTACAAAGCACGGACGCAGCCGGGGGCTGCATTGTAAAGGATGTCCTGCCGGCCCCGGAGGGGACGTCCCAAATTAGCGAGGCGGAGGAGGACGGCAGCGCAGCTGCCGCAGGTGGTCCCTCGCGATAAAGTCGTACCGCCTTACCGCTAGGCGGACTCCAGCGCGGCGGCACCGCCAACGATCTCAAGAATTTCGTTGGTGATGGCTTCCTGACGGGCCTTGTTGTAGCTGATCTTGAGATCGCGGAGGAGATCCTGGGCATTTTCCGTGGCCTTGTCCATGGCCGTCATGCGGGCCCCGTGCTCGGAGGCGTGGGTATCGAGGAGCGCGGCCTGGAATTTAGTCTCCAAGATGCTGGGGATGAGGTAAGCTAGCAGTTCCTCCTTGCCGGGCTCAAAGATGTAATCGGCACGAAAGGTCGACTTCACGACGGTTTCCCCGTCCTCACCCTCCGCCAGAACATCCTCTACCGGCAAGTACTGTTCGCTGGTGGCGTACTGAACGGCGGCATTCTTAAAGCGGGCGTAGGCGATGTACACCCGATCGTAGCGCCCGGAGCGGAAGCGGTCCATGATAAGCTCCGGTACCTCCTTGGTATGATCGAAAGCGAGATTATCGAAGAGGCTCTGGTAGTCGCTGATCACTTTCACGTTCGCCCGCTTGCCGTAGTGCTTTCGGAAGTATTCCGCTCCCTTACGTCCGATGACGATGATGTCGAGCGGGCCCTCTAGTCTGCCGAGCTCCCGAATCGAAGCCTCGGCGGCCTTGATCACATTAGTGTTGAAGGCACCGGCCAGGCCCCGGTTAGAAGTGACCACCACCACGCAGGCCCCGGTAAGGGGACGCACCTTATTAAAGACCGTGTCGGCATCGCCTTCCAGGTTGGTGAGAATGTTGCGCAACATCTCATCGAGCTTATCGGCGTAGGGCCGTAGCTCAGTGATGGCTTGCTGTGCCCGGCGCAGTTTCGCCGCCGATACCATCTTCATGGCGCTGGTGATCTGCTGGGTGTTCTTAACCGTGCGGATGCGTTCGCGTACTTCCTTTAGGTTTGCCATGGTCTGCGGGTAAGGGATTGATGGTAGGAAGGAGAGAAGGATTGAGGGTCCCTCCCTCATTCCTTTAATCCTTATTACTTAAACTGTGGGGTCAATTCAGCGGCCAGCACTTCTAACTTTCTCAGGTCTTCCTCCTGGTACTTTTTCGAACGGAAGTTGTCCAGCACTTCCGGGTTCTTGCGGCCGAGCTCTCCCAGGAAGAGCTTTTCGAAATCCTTGATGCGGTCGACGGGGACATCGCGCATCAGGTTCTTGGTACCGAGGTAGATGATGGCGGTCTGCTTCTCTACGGGGACGGGGCTGTACTGGGGCTGCTTGAGGATTTCCACGTTGCGCATCCCCTTTTCGAGGATACTCATCGTGGAAGCGTCGAGGTCGGAACCGAATTTGGCGAACGCTTCCAGTTCCCGGTACGAAGCCTGGTCGAGCTTCAGGGTGCCGGATACCTTCTTCATCGGCTTGATCTGGGCGTTTCCTCCCACCCGCGATACCGACACCCCTACGTTGATGGCGGGGCGAATGCCGTTGTTGAACAGGCTAGACTCGAGGAAAATCTGACCGTCGGTGATGGAGATAACGTTGGTTGGAATGTACGCCGAAACGTCACCGGCCTGGGTCTCGATGATCGGCAGAGCCGTCAGCGATCCGCCTCCCTTGACGATGCCGGCCGCGCTGAGGCTGACGGGAAGGTCGTTCATACTCTGGGCTAGGGCATCGTTGTTGATCACCTTGGCGGCGCGCTCGAGCAGGCGGCTGTGCAGGTAGAAAACGTCACCGGGATAGGCCTCGCGTCCGGGAGGTCGACGGAGCAGCAGAGATACCTCGCGGTATGCTACAGCTTGCTTGGAGAGGTCATCGTAGATAATGAGTGCGGGCCGGCCGGTATCGCGAAAGTATTCCCCAATGGCGGCGCCGGCGAAGGGTGCGTAGAACTGCAGGGGGGCGGGCTCGGACGCCGAGGAAGCAACGATAATCGAATAATCCATCGCGCCATTCTCCTCCAGGGTCTTAGCGACCTGGGCTACGGTGGAGGCTTTTTGTCCGCAGGCCACGTAGATGCAGTACACGGGCTCGCCGCGCTCGTAGAATTCCCGCTGGTTGAGGATGGTATCAATGGCAATGGCCGATTTACCCGTCTGGCGGTCCCCGATGATGAGCTCCCGCTGGCCGCGGCCGATGGGAATCATGGCGTCGATGGCCTTCACCCCGGTCTGGAGTGGTTCGTTGACCGGCTGGCGGTAGATTACCCCGGGCGCCTTCCGCTCCAGTGGCATTTCGTAGGTCGTGCCGGTGATATTCCCCTTTCCATCGATGGGCTGACCCAGGGCGTTGACTACGCGACCGACCATACCCTCCCCGACCTCGATCGAGGCGATCCGCCCGGTGCGCGAGACGCGGCTGCCCTCGTGGATGCCGGAGGCGGAGCCCATGAGAACTACCCCGACATTGTCTTCCTCCAAATTCAGTACAATGGCTTCGGTACCCGTTTCGAAGGAGACCAGCTCGCCGGCCTGGGCGTTGTTGAGGCCGTATACACGCGCGATACCGTCACCGACCTGCAGTACCGTGCCGTACTCCTCCAATTCGGTAGCCGTATCGAATCCGGAAAGCTGCTGCTTCAGGATTGCGGAGATTTCATCAGGTTTTACGTCAGCCATGGCTTATTAGTTGCAGTTTGTAGAGGGTGCCGCCCGGAGGAAGCAATATATATGGACCGATCGGTGGCGATCAGTCGGTGACTTGGTTTACGTAGACGTTGGGCTTGCGTAGCTCCGTCTTCATGTTTTTGAGCTTGTGGGATACGCTGGCATCGTAGACGCGTCCGTCGAATTCCAGGACAAATCCTCCGATCAGCTCGGGATCGATCCGGGTCTCCAGGTCGATGCGGGATTCCGTCATGCGGGTGGCAATCAACTTCTGCTTCACGGCCTCCAGGGAGGCGGCGGTAAGGGGCGCGGCACTAGTCAGCTTGACGGTCGAGATATGGTTGATCGTCTTGTACTGCGCGTTGAACTCCTTGAAAATACCGAGCAGATCGGTTTCGCGCCCCTTGTCGATCAGCAACTTAACGTAGAGGCGGATCAGGGGGTCCACGCCGGCCTTATCGAGCAGGGCGGTTAGGATCGTCTGCTTTTTGCTCGGATTGACTACGGGGCTTGCCAGTAGTAGGGCGAAGTCGCGGTTTTTTCCCATCGCGAGGAGAGTATCCACGTCCGCTTTAATTTGTTCCAGTAGACCGCGTTCCTGGGCCAGCTCGATCAGCGATTGGGCGTAGCGTTTGGCTACGGTTGGATTGGTCATGGCAACTTAGTTTAGGTCGCTGACGAGCTCCTGAACGAACGCCTCCTGGTTGGCATCGCTGCGCAGGTCTTTCTGCAAGATCTTTTCGGCGATCTCAATGGCCATGGTGCCCACCTCCTTCTTTAGGTCGACCATGGCGGCCTTGCGCATATTTTCGATGTCGCGCTTGGCGTCGGAGGCTACCTTCTGGGCGGCGGAACGGGCTTCATCGCGCGCGGCGGCAACCATTTCCTTGCTCTGACGCTCGGCGTCCGTGATGATGCGGGTACGCTCTTCTCGGGCTTCGATGAGCAGGCGTTGGTTCTCATCGGCCTGAGCCATCATCTCTTCGCGGGCTAATTTGGCTTCGTCGATGCTGGTCTGAATTTCTTCGTCGCGGCGGGTCAGCGCCTTCTGAATGGGCTTCCAGGCCAGTTTACCCAGGATAGCGTAAAGCGCGAGGAAGATGATTACGGTCCAAAAAATCAGGCCAAAGTCCGGCTTGATGACGCTAAAATCGGCGAGAAAGAGCGTAGACATGAGGTAAAGTTTGTAGCTCGGAAAGAGGGCTTGCTAAGCGGTTGAAATAGGGTCGGAGCCGCTGCCAAGCGCAGTACGACTCCGACCCGGGGTGTGGCCTGGACTAGGCTGCTGCTAGAGCAGTTTGTCCAGCAGACCTACGATGATCGCGAACAGCGCGGCACCCTCAACGAAGGCGGCGGTAAGGATCATGGCACTACGAATATCGGCGGCGGCTTCGGGCTGACGGGCGATGCTTTCGGTGGCTTTGCTACCGATCAAACCGATTCCGAGTCCAGCGCCGAGGGCGGCGATACCTGCTCCAAGAGCTCCCATGTTGAATAATTTAATGGGTAAATAAAATTCTTGTAATCAAGCCTTCCGGCCGGTAGTAGCTGCTGGAGCAGTTGCCGGCTTAGGAAAGAAATTCGACAATTAAGTGGCTGGGGTGTGCATACCGATTACGGCACCTCCCATCGCTCCTCCTTCCGCTACTTTTTCTTCACCGTGGTGACCAGCTTCATCGTGGTGATGGGCATCTTCCACCGCCGCGCCAATGTAGCTCGCCGAAAGTATGGCAAAGATGAAGGCCTGCACGAAAGCGACCAGCAACTCGATGCAGTTCATGAAGAGCGTAAAGGCCACGCCCACCACCGCACCCGCGCCCGCGCCGATGACGTTTTCCCCGTTCGCCCCAAAGATGAAGATGAGGCTGATGAGGCTCAGGATGATGATGTGGCCCGCCGTGATGTTGGCGAACAGACGCACCATCAGCGAAAAGGGCTTGATCACCAAACCGAGGATTTCGACCGGGGTCAGGATAAAAATTTTGATCAGTGCCGGCACGCCGGGCATCCACAGGGTGTGTCCCCAAAAGTGCTTGTTGCCGTGGAAGTAGGCAACGAAAGCGGCAATTACGGCCAGGGCCATAGTGACGGCAATGTTGCCCGTGACGTTCGCCCCACCGGGGATGAAGGGGACGAGTCCCAACAGGTTACAGAACAGCACGAAGAAAAAGACCGTCATGATGAAGGGCTGGAAGCGCGCGTAGTGCTTCTCGCCGATCATGGGAATGGTGATCTCGTCCCGCAGGAAAACGAAGAAGGGTTCCATCAAGCTTTGAATGCCGCTCGGTGCGCGGCCCTCGTTTCTTTTGTAACCACTGGCTACCGCGCCCCAGAGGAAGATCAGCAGCAGCGCCGCGAGCAACATCGTAAAGACGTTCTTCGTGATGCTGAAGTCATAAAAGCTGGTAATGCCGCCACCCAGCAAGCCGCCTTCCCCTACGGAAGGGGCGTCAAGCAGGTAATCCTGACCAGCAATGCGGGCGGCGTAGACGTCACTCTTTTTCCCATCCTCGGAGGTGACTACCGTGTGAGTAATACACTCTACCCGGTGGTCTCCCGCCATGACCGCAGCATCGGCGGGAGCTTGCAGGCGATTCACCCGGCCATGGTTCATGATGTAGCCGTCCACGGCGGTTTCACCGTGGTGAAACATGCTGCTCAGTCCGGCGGTCAGGCCGTGCCCGGGCGCGTAGAGGAAGACGGGAAGGGGGAGGGTAACATCGCCGAAAACGTGGAATTCGTTGGCGTCCGCGATGTGGTGCAGGATGACGCCGGCGGGGTCGTACGCATCGTCGTGGCCCCCGCAACTCTGGTGGACATCCGTTTCATCGCCGGCCGTACCGTGGTCACCCGCCGTGCCGTGGTCATTCATGTCCTGGCCAGAAACCAAGCTAACCTGAAAGCAAAGCAAGAAAAGAAAGACGAAGCGGGCAGTGAGCGTCATGCGTTGGGAAGTTTTGCTATCCCTCAAATGAGCCGCAAAGGTAATACAAACGGGGAGATATTGCTAGGGGGAGCTTGGTTTTTTTGGTGGTTTGGTTGTTGGTTACTGTAGGGGCGTGCGCCCCGCAAGCTGTACCCCGCAATCAGCGACCCATACCCCGCTCCTACAACTCCAGATCCGCCCCCACCTCCTCGTGCCACTCCAGGCCGTGCTTACCCAGGACGTCTAGAAAAGGATCGGGATTAAACTCCTCGACGTTGAAGACGCCGGCCCCGGCCCACTTGCCCTGAATGAGCATCATGGCCCCGGTCATGGCCGGAACGCCCGTGGTGTAGCTGACGCCCTGGGCGCGGGTCTCCTGGTAGGCGCGCTCGTGGCTGCAGTTGTTCCAGATGTAGTAGGTGCGCTCCTGGCCGTCCTTGATCCCGCGGATGCGGCAGCCGATGCTGGTTTCGCCGCTGTAGCCTTCACCGAGTCCGCCGGGATCGGGCAGGACCGTTTTGAGAAACTCCAGCGGGATGATTTCCACGCCCTTATGGTTGACGGGCTCGATGCCGGCCATGCCGATGTTCTGGATTACGCGCAGGTGGGTCAGGTACTCATCGCCAAAGGTCATCCAGAAGCGGGCGCGCTTGAGGGTCGGGAAGTTTTTAACCAGGCTCTCCAGCTCCTCGTGGTAGAGGACGTAACTGGGTTTGGGGCCGATGTCGGGATAGGTCAGGTCTTTCCTGATGCTAAAGGCGGGAATCTCTACCCACTTGCCGTTTTCGTAGTATTTGCCGGGCTGGGTGATTTCGCGGATATTGATCTCCGGGTTAAAGTTGGTCGCAAAGGCCTTGCCGTGGTCGCCGGCATTGGCGTCGACAATGTCGAGGTAGTGGATTTCGTCGAAGAAATGGGTGGCCGCGCGGGCGGTAAAGATGCTCGTCACGCCGGGGTCAAAACCGCAGCCCAGGATCGCCGTCAGGCCCTCGTTCTTAAATTTCTCCTGGTAGGCCCACTGGTGACTGTACTCGAATTTGGCCTCTTCCTTCGGCTCGTAGTTGGCCGTATCGAGGTAGTGTACCCCGGCTTCTAGGCAAGCGTCCATGATGGTCAGGTCCTGGTACGGCAGGGCCACGTGGATGACCATGAAGGGGTCGTAGTCCTCAATCAGTTTGGTCAGGGCCGGCACGTCTTCGGCATCGACGGCCGCCGTGGTGATCTTATCGTAGCCGAGGTCCTGTTGGATGTCGGCGGCAATCTCATCGCATTTGCTGCGCGTGCGGCTCGCGATCATAAACTCGGTGAATACGTCGGGGAACTCCGCGCACTTATAGGCTACTACGCGTCCGACGCCGCCGGCGCCGATGATCATTACTCTAGGCATTCGTTGTGTTTTGCTTCGCTAACGCCCGGGCGGGGCCGCGGGTGCAGTGGAACGTCGCTTAATTCCGCAAAATCCCCACGCGAGCGGTATACCGCCCGGTATCTCCCGTACCGCTAAGGGTGTATATTCCGGCTGGCAAGTCCGGCAACGCAAGGCGGTAGCGCCCGTCCGCGGTGGGAGATGGAGCCAGCCACTCCCCCACCCGTTTCCCATCGGCCTGGTAGAGAATAAATTGGCGGGCGGCCTCCCGGACATCGAGCAATTCCACGTACAGCCATTCGCTAGCGGGATTGGGATATATCCGTAGCTCAAGATCCGCGACGGCACTCACCGACGTAGCGGCACCGGCGGTGATCTCGTACACTTTACCCCGGAAGTCAGCTACGTACAGCGCTCCGTCGTTTCCCTCCCCGAAGGTGGAAATCGAGTTGGGGGGGAGATCGGTCCGGACCGTCACCGGTTCGGCGGTTTCCTTGTCGTACAAGAAGAGTCGGGGACTGACAAAATCAGCGAAAACGTAATACCCATCGAGGTCGGCGTATGGACCCCGGTACACGAAGCCCCCCGTCACGGACCGCCCGTTGAAATCGCCGTTGCCGCCGTGTGGATAGTCGATGATGGGGTCTACGTAGTCCTGTATATCCGTGCCACAGCGACCGGAGGGCTGCCCGTAGGCGACCAGGCCCTCCCGGCAGTTCCAGCCGTAGTTCTGGCCGCCGGGATTGCCCGCCGGCTGGAAGTCGATCTCCTCGCGTTGGTTCTGCCCGACGTCGCCGATCCACAGGTCGCCCGTCAACCGGTCGAAGGAGATGCGCCAGGGGTTGCGCAAGCCCAGGGACCAGATCTCGGCCAGGGTATCTACGGAAGTCGCGAAGGGATTGTCGGCGGGGATCGTGTAGTTCGTGCCCGTAACCGGGTCACTGCGGTCGACGTCGATGCGAAGCAGTTTACCGAGCAGGCTTTGGGGATTTTGGCCGTTGTCGAAGGGGTCCCCGGCTCCGCCCCCGTCGCCGGTCGGGATGTAGAGGTAGCCGTCCGGACCGAAGGCCAGGTCCCCCGCATTGTGGTTAGCGGCCGGCTGATCTATGGTAAGGAGTACGCGTTCCGTGGCGCCATCGACCCCGCCGTTTTCGCCTACCGTGAAGCGGCTGATGGTGGTCACTAGGGCAACTCCCCCACCCGGCCCCGGGGCGGTATAGTTGACGTAGAAATAGTTGCTGTCGGGAGCGGGATGGAAGGCCAGCCCGAGCAGTCCGCCTTCAGACGTGGCGGATACCTTGCTGGTGAGGTCCAGATACAAGCTGGTACTGCCGTCGGACAGGCGATGCGCCTGCACCCGGCCGCCCTTTTCCACCACGTACAGCACGCCCTCGGCATTGACCGAGGAAACGAGGTCTACTGGCTGATTGAACGTAGCGGGTAATTCTATGAGTTTAAGGTCTAGTTGCGCCCGAACGGAACTGGCGCACAGCAGCCAGCACAGAACGCACAGCGGGAAGGAATTGTGGGTCATAGAGATGGGAATTGAGGGCTTACTCAAAGTACGGCCTCCCCCTATTTGCGTGGCGATTCGACAAATGAGATGTCCGCCGGCGAACATCTTTGCCCCTAATATCTGCTGCCGGCCGCTGGCAGCACGAACCAGGCGCTTGGTGAAGGTCCCACAGGGTGGGGATCTAATAATACCCGGCTGTGCAATTAGACTAATCGATCAACGCCAGCACTTCCTCCACCCCACCGACCGCCGAGTAGTCGCGAAACCAAGTTCCCTGCCGCTTGGCGTAGCGCCGGCTATTGCGCTTGATGAGCTCCACGGCCCGCTCGTGGTCGTACTCTCCGTCGAAATAAGGCCACCACTCCTGGTATCCCACCGTCTGGAGGACCGGCGACGCGCGGTAGGGGGAGAGGGCGCGGGCCTCGGCCTCCAGCCCCTCCTCTAGCATCCGGTCTACGCGCTCGTTGATGCGTGCGTATAGGGTAGCCCGCTCGATCTTGGGCTGTACGTGGTGGCAACGAAAGGGACGCGGGGGAGCCTGCCCCAGAAAGCTGCTGTACGGTCGATTGGCGGTATAAGAAATTCGCAAGGCCCGTTCGAGTCGCCGCCCGTTCCGTTGGTCGACCACCGCAAAGTAGTCGGGGTCGAGGCGGAACAATTCCTCCTGCAAACCCGGCAGGCCGCGCATTTCCAGCAAGCGTTGCACCCGCGTCCGCGCCTCGTCGCTTACCTGGGGAAACTCGTCGAGCCCCGCGCAAACCGCACGGAGGTAAAGCCCGCTCCCCCCCACCAGTACCACGTACTGGTGCTGCTGAAAAAGAACCTCCAGCAACGGAAGGGCCTCTTCGGCGTAGCGACCGGCGGAAAGGGGTTGCTCGAGCGAACGGTCGGCGATAAAATGGTGGGGGACGACGGCCAGTTCCTCCTGGGTGGGACGGGCGTTGCCGATGCGCATCTCCCGATAAAACTGTCGGCTGTCGGCGCTCAAGATTTCGGTGCTCAGCCGCTCCGCTACCGCAATGGCGAGGCTGGTCTTACCGCTAGCCGTCGCACCGCCGATGACGATGAGCTCACGCGCCACGCTAGACTTTCTGGACGTCGAGGATACCCAGTACAAAGTCACGGGCAGCCCCCGCTACCCGCTCCTCCTGACCGGCGAGCGCCCGGATGAATGCACTACCGATAATGGCCCCCTCGAAGTATTCGCAGGCCGTCCGGAAGGTCTTGGCGTCGCTGATGCCGAAACCGATGAGCTTCGGGTTGTCCAGCTGAAGGGCGGCGATGCGGTCGAAGTAGGCACGTTGCCGGTCGCTGATCTCGGAGCTCCCTCCGGTGATGCTGCTGCTTGACACAATGTACAGGAATCCGCTGCTGGTGGCGGCGATCTCGCGGATGCGGTCATCGCTCGTCTGGGGCGTAATGAGGAAGCTGACCTGGAGCCCGGCCGCCTCGGCCAACTTGCGGAAATCGCGCTGGTACTCGTAGGCGGGGAGGTCGGGCAGGATGAGCCCGTCCACCCCGGCCGCCGCGGCCGCCGTGACGAAGCGTTCCATGCCGTACTGCATCACCTGATTGAAGTAGCCCATGAGCACCAACGGCACCTGGGTCTCCTCCCGCGCCTCGGCGATCTGGTCGAAGAGGGTGCGGAGGGTCATGCCGTTCTGCAGGGCTTGCGTGCTGCTCTGCTGGATGGTCTCGCCGTCGGCCATGGGGTCGGAGTAAGGCATACCGATCTCGATGAGGTCCACCCCCGCCGCGGCGAGCGTACGGATGATGGTCACCGTGCTTTCCAATTCGGGGTAGCCGGCGGTGAAGTATATATTAAGGATGTCCCGCCGCTTAGTGGCAAAGAGCTTGGCGAGCCGATTGGTAGTCATAGCGGCACGGAATCTAGGTAGGCGGAAAAGGCGGCGAGGTCCTTGTCGCCCCGGCCACTCAGGCAGACCACAATCACGTCTTCCGGCCCGTATTCCATCTGGTCCAGGGCGGCAAAAGCGTGGGCGGTTTCCAGGGCCGGAATGATCCCTTCCTGCCGGGCCACGAAGAGGGCGGCGGCCAGGGCATCGTCGTCGGTGACGCTGATGGCCTCGGCCCGCTTGCTGTCGATCAGATAAGCGTGGAGGGGGCCGATACCGGGGTAGTCCAGGCCGGCGGAGATGCTGTAGGGCTCGACGATCTGTCCGTCGGCGGTCTGCATCAGCAGCGTCCGGCTGCCGTGGATGATGCCCTCGGTGCCCAGTTGGCTGGTAGCGGCCGATTCCCCACTGTCGACGCCCAAGCCGGCAGCCTCTACGGCGATCAGGCGCACGCGCTCGTCGTTCAGGTAGTGGTAGTAGGCCCCCGCGGCATTGCTTCCCCCACCCACGCAGGCCACGATGGCGTCGGGGTAATCCCGCCCGAGTTTCTCCTGCAGCTGCCACCTCGTCTCCTCGGAGATGATGGATTGAAAGCGGGCCACCATGTCGGGATAGGGGTGAGGCCCGACGACAGAACCGATGATGTAGTGGGTGTCTTCGGGATTGTTGATCCAGTCGCGGATGGCCTCGTTGGTGGCGTCCTTAAGGGTGCGGGAGCCGCTGAGCGCGGGACGCACCTCGGCCCCGAGCATGCGCATGCGGGCTACGTTGGGGGCCTGCCGCTCGATGTCGACTTGCCCCATGTACACGATGCACTGCAGTCCCTTGAGGGCGCAGACGGTCGCGGTGGCCACCCCGTGCTGCCCGGCCCCGGTCTCGGCGATGATGCGCTTCTTTCCCAGCCGCTCGGCAAGCAGGATCTGGCCGATGGTGTTATTGATCTTGTGGGCGCCGGTGTGGTTGAGGTCTTCCCGCTTGAGGTAGATCCGGGCGCCGTAGTGCTTACTCAGCCGGTCGGCGTAGTAGAGCGGGCTGGGACGGCCCACGTAGTCCTTGAGCAGCAAGTCGAACTCGCGCCGGAATCCCGGGTCTGCCATCATACTCAGGTAGCTGTGGCGCAGCTGTTCGACGTTGCCGTGCAGCATCTCCGGGATGTAGGCGCCCCCGAAACGGCCGTAGTAGCCGCGGTCGTCAATAGCTATATTTTTCATACGGTAGTAGCTGTTCGCGAGTTAACGAAGGTCAGGAGATTTTTGATCATGAGGCGACCGTGCTCCGTCATGATGCTTTCGGGATGAAACTGAACGCCAAAGATCGGGTACCGCCGGTGCTGCATGGCCATGATGCCGCCGGCCTCATCGGTAGCCGTGACCTCCAGCTCGCCGGGCAGGGTGGCCGGGTCGATCACCCAACTGTGGTAACGCCCCGCCCGAAAGGTTGGCGGTACCTGTTCGAACAGCACGTCGTCGGTAAGCGTACGCTGCATGTCGGTTTCCACCCCGTGATGCACCCGCGAGAGGTTATGCAGGCTACCCCCAAAGGCCTCCCCGATGGCCTGGTGCCCGAGACACACCCCAAAGATCACCTTCTCGGCGGCGTAACGCTGGAGGAGGGCGGGCATGATACCGGCGGCGGCGGGGAGGCCGGGGCCCGGGCTCAGCACGATCAGATCGTAGGCGGCTACGGCTTCCAGCTCGATCTCGTCGTTGCGGAAGACGTCGACCACTTCCCCGAGCTCTTCCTCGATGTACTGCACCAGGTTATAGGTGAAGGAGTCATAATTGTCGAGAATCAGTACGTTCATTTGGAAATATGGATTCGATGTATTATAGCCGTCCAACCGGGGGGGGCCGTCCAACCGGGGGGGGCCGTCCAACCGGTCAGAAGTTGGCGGGTAGGGTTTCGGCCTTCGTGAGGGCCTTGGTGAGCGCTGCGAGTTTGTGGTACACTTCCTGCAACTCGCTCTCCTCGTCGCTGGCGGCCACCACCCCGGCCCCGGCCTGGTAATAAAGGATGTTGTCCTGGCTGAAGAAGGAGCGGATCAGGATCGCCTGGTTCATCCCCCCGTCGAAGTCGATAAAGCCGATGGCCCCGCCGTAGAAACCCCGCTGCTGATTTTCGTACTTGTCGATCAGTTCGATGGCCCGGTACTTCGGCGCGCCGCTCAGCGTCCCGGCGGGAAAGGTGTCGCCAAAGATGCGCACGGCCAGCCCCTGCTCTGCGAGGCGACCGTCAACCGTACTGACCAGGTGGATCACGTGGCTGTAGTAGTGCACCTGCCGCAGGCTGCGCACGGTCACGTCGCGGGTGTGGCGGCTCAGGTCGTTGCGGGCCAGGTCTACCAGCATCACGTGCTCGGCGTTTTCTTTGGGGTCGGCTAATAGGCGTTCGGTCGCCTCCCGGTCGCGTTCGGCATCGCCCGTGCGGCGGTAGGTGCCGGCGATGGGATTGAGGCGGGCCAGGCCGTCGCGGATCACCATCTGGCTCTCCGGGCTCGACCCCATGATGCGGTAGTCGCCGTAGTCAAAGTAGAAAAGGTAGGGCGAGGGGTTGATGCTCCGCAGGGCCCGGTAGACCTGAAACTCGTCGCCCCGGAACTCCCGCCGGAACTGTCGGCTGAGCACGATCTGGAAGACGTCACCGACCCGGCAGTGGTGCTTGCCCATGGCGACCAGGTCACGAAATTGCGCGTCGGTCAGGTTAGAACGTTCCTCTCCAGTGGTGTGAAAGGGGTGTACGGTACCCCCGGCACGGATGGCCACTTCCACCTCATCCAGCCGGCTTGCCTCCCCCTCGGGCAAATTTTCGAGCAGCAACAGCTCGTCGCGGTAGTGGTGAAAGACGAGTACGAAGCGGTACAGGTGGTAGCGCAGGGCGGGGGCCCGCAGGTGCTGTGGATTGTCAAAGGAGAGCGTATCGAAGTACTGCACGCCCTCGAAGTTGGTGTGCCCGATCAGGCCGTTGAACTGCCGTACGAGGGGGGTCGTGTCGCCGTAGTCCAGCACAAAGGACCGGAGAAAGGCACTCAGGTCGGCACTCACCGTATCGGCGTCGGAGCACGGCACCTGCGTCCCCGCCTCCCCTACCCGACCGCGGTAAATAGTTTTGCCCTCCACCCGGTAGGAAGCCAGGGTTTCGAGGCCCATGATGCTGAAGTAATGCTCGTTGTGGCGGGTTTCGTTCGACTCAAGTAGGACCGGATCGGTAAACTGGTCGCGCAGAGCCAGATATAGCGATACCGGCGTCAGCTGATCCGCCGTGAGCCTCCGGGTGAGCACGCGAATGTGCGTCGCTTCGTGGGTGGTTATTGGTGTGGGCAAATGGATAAATTTTGTGCCGGTTCCCGCCGGAACCCCACGAAAAAGGCCCGTCGGAGCAACCGACGAGCCTTTGATTTTTATGCAAATGGGCCGTGCGCGCTCAGCAGAGAGTACGGGAAAGCCACCAGCTGTTGCGGTTGATATTCATGTGCATGGCCGAAAGGTAGGGAAGAATTGGGGAATATGGTGCGGATGGGTCCCATTTGTCCACCATATTTGCCAACGGTCCCGCTCCGACCGGAGGGCACGTAACTTACCGCCGGATAAACCTAACAATCTATATGGCTGATTTTGTACTCTACGGCGCCTACGGTTATACCGGCCGCCTGATCACGCGGATGGCGGCGGATTACGGACTACGCCCCCTGCTGAGCGGGCGCGACGCGGACAAGCTGGCCGCTATGTCCCACGAGTTCGGCTTTGATTACCGGGCCGTCGACCTCGATAACCGGACCGAACTGCACGACCTCTTGCGGGGCTACCCCGTGGTGCTGCACGCCGCCGGCCCCTTCGTACACACCGCCGAACCGATGCAGGAGGCGTGTACGGCTACCCACACCCACTACTTAGACATCACCGGCGAGATCGCGGTCTTTGCCGAGTCGGCCCGCCGCGGTGCCGCGGCCGAGCGCGCCGGCATTATGCTGATGCCGGGGGTGGGCTTTGACGTGGTTCCCACCGACTGCCTGGCCGCTTACCTAAGTAAAAAGATGCCGGAGGCTACCGAACTCGTGCTTGCCTTTGCCTGGAAGGGCGGCCTGATCAGCCATGGCACCTCGATGACGATGCTCGGTGGACTGGGTGAAGGCGGGGCCATCCGCCGGCACGGTAAAATCACCAAGGTGAAGGCGGCTTACGAAATCCGGTCTTTCCCCTTTACTTCGGTCACCAACCTCAAAGCGGTGACCATCCCGTGGGGCGACGTATTTACCGCTTACTTCACGACCGGTATTCCGAACATCAAGACTTTCTTCTCGGTACCGCCCGCGCAGATCAAAACGATGGAACGGAGCAATCTGCTCGGTCCCATCCTGCGCCTGGGCGTGGTGAAGAAATACCTTGCCAAGAAGATCGCCGCCCGGCCGATCGGTCCCAGCGACGCACAACGGGCCACGGCCGAAGCCTACGTCTACGGTGAGGTGAAGGACGTCAGCGGGAACACCGTGGCGGCGCGCTTACGGACCCCGGAAGGGTACACCCTTACCGCCATCACCGCGCTGATGATCGTCAAACGGGTGCTCGCCGGCGAAGTGGAGCCCGGGTACCAGACCCCCGCCGGCCTCTACGGCGCCGACCTGGTGATGCAGGTCAAAGGCGTGACGCGCGAGGATATACCGGTCGGCCAGGAAACCTTAGGCCAACCTTAACGTGGCCAGGTAATCTGCCAGCCCCGCTTAGCGTTAAGTGATAAATTCCGACTTATGCGCATGCGTTACCTGCTTACCCTTGCCGCCCTGTTCTCCTTATCCTTCACGGCATCGGCCCAATTCGGCAAGTTGGGCAAAATTGCCGACAAGGCTACCAATGTGCTGAAGGGCGGATCTCCACTAAGCAACGAGGAGGTGGGTGAAGCCCTAAAGGAGGCGCTGGATCAGGGCGTAGGCAAGGCGGTCACTTCGCTTTCGGCGGCCAACGGTTATTATCAGAGCCCCTACAAAATCTTGCTGCCCGAGGAGGCTCAGATGATTGTCGGTCGCGTAAGCGCCCTACCCGGCCTCGGCAACGTGGAGCAGGACCTGACGGAGCGCATTAACCGGGCGGCGGAATTAGCTGCGAGCAAGGCCACGCCCATTTTCGTGAGCGCAATTAAAGGACTCACCTTCCAGGATGCCATGAACCTGCTGCTCGGCGAAGACGATGCGGCCACCCGCTACCTGGAAGGCAATACCGCTTCCGCCCTGACGGGAGAGTTTCAGCCGGTCATTCGGGCGGCGCTCGACGAGGTCAACGCGAACGAAATTTGGAAGAAAGCGGTCACTGCCTATAACAAAATTCCGCTGGTGAAAAAAACCGAGCCGGACCTCGACGCCTATGTGACGCAGCGTGCTTTGGAAGGAATGTTCGGATTGATCGAGGTAAAGGAAACGGAATTACGCGAGAACCCCGCGCTGCGAAATACGGAACTGTTACGCAAAGTCTTTGCCCGGCAGGATAAATAAGCAGCCGGCGGGCCGCGGGTGTGGAGTAAGAAAGGTTAACGTTGAGTTAACGCAGAGGTGGAATAAGCTATCGACCTTTGCGCCAAATTACGGGGGCACCTCCCCGGAACTCAATCAACCAAATCTTACTAGTATGCGGTTTTACGCCATTTTTACCATCGCCCTGTTGGTGCTGCTGCTACTGCCCGTGGGCGTAGCCGCGCAGGGAGTGACCACCTCTTCCATGTACGGCCAGCTGACCGAAGCGGGGAGTGGGGAGCCACTGATCGGAGCCACGGTTCAGGCCGTCCACCTGCCCTCGGGCACCATCTACGGAAACGTCACCGATGAGGAAGGCTTCTTCCGCATGCCGGGTATGCGCGTGGGGGGTCCGTACACCGTTACCGCCTCCTACGTAGGCTACGAGCCCGTCGTTCGCGAGGGGATAAACTTGCAGCTCGGCCAGGGCTATCAATTTTCCGTGGACATGGGTACCGCTGGCGTCAACCTAGCAGGGGTGACGGTGGTCGGTAACCGCTCAACCATTTTTGACGGCAAGCGCACCGGTCAGGAGACCTCCATCAGCGAAGAGCAAATCAACGTGCTGCCGACCATCAGCCGTTCTATCGCCGATTTTGCGCGCCTCAACCCCCTCGCTAAGATCGAGGAAGGCGGTGACGGCTTCGCGATTCAGATTGCCGGACAGAACAACCGGTTCAACTCCATCTACATCGACGGTGCCGTCAACAACGACGCCTTTGGACTTTCTGGCTCCGGCACCAACGGCGGGCAGACCGGGGTATCGCCGATCTCGCTGGACGCCGTGGAGCAGTTCGTGGTGTCGGTAGCTCCTTTCGATATCCGCCAGAGCGGTTTTGCGGGGGGTGCCATCAGCGCCGTCACGCGTTCGGGGACCAACAACGTAGAGGGAAGTGCCTACTACCTCTTCCGCAATCAGGGCCTGACCCGCGATCGGGGGTTCACCAACGAAGTCGACTACACCTTCCCCGACCTCAACGACTTTACCGCCAAAACCTACGGCGCCCGCCTTGGCGGCCCCATCATTAAGGACAAGGTCTTCTTCTTCGTTAACGCCGAATTTCAGCGAGACGAAACCCCCCAGGTTTTCGATTTTGACAACTACCGCGGCAACCTGACCGCCGACAGCATCAGTGCCCTGCGCGACTTCGTAACGACCAACTACGGCTACGACCTCGGCAACTACGACAACAACACGGCCTACCTGAATAGCGAAAAGATCATTGGTAAACTAGACTTCAACCTCAGCCAGATCCACAAGCTGTCCCTGCGTCACTCCTACGTGACGGCCGAGAACCTGGAGGCCCGCAGCTCCGGTCCCCGCAGCATCAACTTCCTCAATGGATCGGAATTTTTCACGTCCAAGACCAACAGCTCCGCCATCGAACTCAATAGCGTATTCGAAAACATGGCCAACAACCTGACCATCGGAGCCACCTTCGTCCGGGATGACCGTGACCCCCTGGGCGCCCCCTTCCCCGTAGTGAACATCCGCGATGCTAACAGCACGAGTGTGCAGTTCGGGGGTGAGCCCTTTAGTACGGCCAACCTGCTGAACCAGGACGTGGTCACCGTTCGCAACGACCTCAGCATCTACAGCGGTCGCCACAACGTCTTAGTAGGCGTCAACGCTGAATTTTTCTCGGCCGGTAACCTCTTTATTCGGCAGAACTACGGTGACTACGACTTCAACGGCATTGGTGACACTACCGGCCTGGCACAGTTCTTCCTTGGCCTGCCCTCCAGCCGCTTCGAGCGGAGCTTCAGCCAGGTAGACAATGTGACCGGCGACGAGAGCGGTGCCATTGCCAACATCAAGCAGACCCTTCTGGGCTTTTACGTACAAGATGAGTACACCGTCAATGAAAACCTCCGCGTGACCGGTGGCCTGCGGATCGACGTCCCCATTTGGCCCACCGACGTCCCCTCCAACCAGGATTTCAACGACAACGTCATCCCACAACTAGAAGGTTTGGGATATAACCTCGAAGGGGCCCGCACCGGCCAGTTCATCAAGACCCAGATCGCCTTTAGCCCCCGAGTGGCGTTCAATTACGATGTGTTTGGCACTCAGGAACTGCAACTGCGGGGCGGCATCGGTATCTTTACCAGCCGGATCCCGCTCGTATGGCCCGGCGGTGCGTACAACAACTACGGCTTTAATGTCGGGGGGGTCAACCGCTTTAACCAGGTACCCTTCAATCCTGATGTTAACAGCCAGCAGCCCGGCGACATTGACCTGACCAACCCCGATCCCTCCGGCCAGATCGACCTTTTCGCCGAGAACTTCAAGTTACCCCAGACCACCAAGCTGAACCTGGCGGTCGACTACCAACTGCCCCTGGGGGTAGTCATGACGGTCGAAGGCCTTTACACCAAGTTCAATAACTACGTGCGCTACCAGCGACTGGACCTTAATCCAGACAGTGAAGCACGCTTATCCGGCAGTCCCGACGACCGGGTGTACTACAACCGACCCCAGTTCTTGGATACCGACTACAATGGCATCTACCTAGGTACGAACACCGACAAAGGGTACAGCTGGAACGGCAGCATCGTCTTTCAAAAACCCTACACGAATGGCTTTCAGGGTACGGTAGGTTACTCCTATGGCGACTCTTACTCCCTCTTTGACGGTACCTCGAGCCAGAACAGTTCACAGTGGCGCGGGTACTATAACCCCGAAGGCAGGAATAATGAAGGTCCCGTGCAACGTTCCACCTTCGCCGGTGGTAGCCGCATCTTTGGTAACGTGGCCTACACCCTTCAGGGGGAAAGCACCAACCAAACGTTTTCGCTGTTCATGAACGGACAGAATGCCGGGGCCTATACCTACATCGTTGGGGCGAACAACCAAGATTTTGTCAACGACGGCGGCTTCAGCTTCAACGAGGTCGCTTACATCCCTGCTGCCGCAAGCGAAATCAACCTGGTGGAAAGCAACGGCTTTTCCCCCGCCCAGCAGTACGAGATTCTCAACCAGTTCATCAGCGATGACCCTTATCTGAGCAACAACCGGGGGCAGTATGCGGAGCGCAATTCTAATTGGGCACCCTTTCGGACCATTTTCGACGCGCGATTCTTACAGGAGTTCAAACTCAATACGGGCAGCAAGTCGAACATTCTGCAGTTCTCCGTTGACGTATTCAACCTCAATAACCTGCTGAACAAGGAATGGGGTCGCATTAACCGCCTTGGATTCGGTACGTTTTCCTTAGTTGATCTGGAAAACATTAGCGAAGAGGGCGTGCCTACCTACTCCGTGAACCGCGACATCCTTAACGGAGCAACCCCGGATAACATTTTTGACGATTCCCTAGATGACGAAGGACTGCGGAGCAGCCGCTGGAATATGCAGCTAGGTATTCGCTACATCTTTAAGTAGCACTCTTGTGGTATAGCCCGAGCAATGCTTTCACTACTTAGCCCCCGATCAGGTTCTGGTCGGGGGCTTTTTTGTGCTGTGTCCATAAATTGGACCGACTAATTAGGCCTTTCTTCAGAACATTGACACCGGACCACGACATATATGAGCATGGAAGAGGGCCAAGAGCATATACCGAAAATCTCTGCTGATCCACAGAATGTTGTGGTGGAGGCAGTAGTTCCGGTTATAAAAGAGCGATTGGTCATTTCCACTCACCAGGTGGTCACGGGTGAGTTGACGGTTCAGAAAGAGGTAAGCCACGAAAGAGTGGAAGTCCCGCTGCAGACCGTTCATACCCGCTACCGGGAGGAGCGCCGCCCTGTGAACCAGATTGTCACCATCATGCCCGAGACCCGCGAGGAGAATGGAACGCTTATCATTCCCGTGGTTCGCGAGGAAGAAGTCGTTGTCAAGCGACTGATCCTGGTGGAGGAAATTCACCTCATACGCGAGGTAGAGCACACCGAAAGAACGGAGGCGATCACGCTATCCACCGAATCGGCCACCGTAGCCCGTAGAACACCAACCTAAGATCAGCTTGCTCGAGTTGAGCAGGCATTTTTTAACCCGATTGCATTAATGTACCATCACCAAAACCAGCATTAGTTATGAATAACCACACTGTAATAGGCGTATTTGATACCCTAGCCCAAGCCAAGAGCGCCAGGAAGGCGCTGATCGCCGAAGGACAAATTACTGAGTCCAGTATTGATATCTCCAAGTACGGTTCCCACGGGACTGTCGGCGACAATTTCCACGAGGAGTCCAACAAGGTAGAAGGTTTCTTCGACCGCCTGTTCGGCACCGATGATGACGATAACGACCGCGACTACCGCCGCACCGACGCCGCCCGCGAAGTAGCGAGCCGCGGAACCGTGGTTACCGTCCACACGTCGAATATGGACCAGGCCCGCCGCGCGTCCGCAGTGCTCGATCGCTTTGGCGCCATTGACATGGACGATCGCTACCAGCAGTACCAGAATGACGATTTCGATGCCGACCGCAACCGGAGCGTGTTGAACCAACGCTTCGGAGATGTCGATAATGCCAATCAGACCCTGGAGGTACTGAAAGAAGACGTACAGATCGGTAAGCGGGAAGTTCAAACGGGCGGAGTTACCGTGCGTAGCCACGTCATCGAGCGTCCTATCGAAGAAACCCTGCGCCTGCGCACCGAAGAGGTGTTTATCGACCGTCATGCGGTTGATCGCCCCGCTACGGATGCGGACTTCCGCGATCGCACCATTACCGTAACGGAAACTTCCGAAGAGGCACTCGTGTCTAAGCAAGCCCGGGTGGTGGAAGAGATCAACGTCGGCAAGAAAGTGGGTAGCCGCGAAGAGACCATTCGCGAGACTGCTCGGGAAACCGAGGTCGATGTAGTAGAGGACGATCAGGCTAAGCTGCGTAACCGTAAGCTTGACGACCGCAACGACCGTAACGACGGCATACTATCCTAGCCGGATCCTACGAGCAGGCGGCGACTCCCGCCCACTGGGAGTCGCCGCCTTTTTTTATCCATCAAAAACACAAGCACCATGTCACAAATACGCATTGAAGAAAAAAAGAGCGGCTCCTCCCCCTTACCCTGGATCATCGGCCTGCTCCTACTAGGTCTAATTATCTGGGGTGTTGCGGAAGCGTTTGACGAAGCCGATGAGGAATACACCGAAACTGAAGTGGTTGAAGACAACGAAGCCGTCGCTCCCGTAGCCACGGGCATCGATGAAAACAACAACTACAAAGAATTTAACGACGAGGCCTACACCAACTACATGCAGACCACGGAAAACATGGAGGGAGAAATGGGACTCGGTCACGAGTTCACCGACCAGGCGCTCACGCAACTAGCTAATGCTACGGCCGCCTTAGCCGCCCGTAAGGGAGTGGATGACGGCAGCAGTGTCGACGGCAAAGCAGCCCGCATAAAGCAGATGGCCGACGAGATAACGGCTGACCCCACCGCCACCGACCACGCCGATAAGATCAAAATGTCTGCGCTACTCATTACCGAAATGCTGGAGGACGTCGACCAGCAAGCCTACAACGGCGAATACGGTGACCAACTGACGCAGCTCCGTCAAGAGGCGCAGGCCATTGATGCCCAGGCCCTAACCCTCAATCAGAAGGATGACGTGCGCAGTTTCTTTCGCCAGGCCCGTATGGTCCTCGAAGGGATGAAATAAATCGCGCCCCCTCCGCCACCCCTTCCTTAACTACCCAACCCGCAAATCATGAACACCTCCCTCCAACCCACCCAGAATAAAAACCTGCAGTTTCTCGAGAACCTTTCCGGCTACCAGGTACACCACGATGATGTAGACCCCCGCGGCTACACCGTACGTCTGGATACCGGCGAGAGTATCGGTGAAGTCGAAGGACTCCTCGCTGATGTGAACGCCAATTTGGTCCGCTACATCGAAGTGGAAGTCGACGCAGAAATGCGGAGCCAACATACTAATGGCCATTACTCCGACAAGGATCAACACGCCCTCATCCCCGTTGGCGTAGTACGCATCGACCGCGAAAATAGAGCAGTTTACGTATCCGGTATGCTGGTCAAGGACCTGATTGACTACCCCCGGTTCAACCGGGAGAACGGATATACGACCGACTACGAGATTCGTACGAACGACTACCTATCCGATGTCCATGATTCCGGCAGTTCCTACGACCGGGAGCGCTACTCGACCGACGAATACCGTCGCGCCGACCAACTAGATGCCGACTTCTACGACACTGACCTGTACAACAGTCGTCGACAAAGAAAAGAAGACGACCTGCTCTAAGCAGCTTACCCCAGAATGAAATTATTTAAACCCCATTTCGCACCCGTGAAATGGGGTTTTTATTTTAGTAGCCGAACTGACGCTGCCCGTCGTAACGGTTCTGATTGATAGGCACCTCCAGGAAATCAAATACGCCCGGCTTGGCGGCGATACTGAACTGGTAAGTATTGCGCTGTGGCGCCCAGCTGAAGCGCATCTCCCAACAGTGGAGGTCGCGGGCGAAACTCAGGAAGGGATAGGTGATGCGTTTGCTGGTAAAGTCGTACCCGATCTGGCCGATGTTGACACTCCAGTTCTCCGTAAGCTGGAGGGCCCCGCGCAACTCGATACTGTTTGCGGTAGTATTAAAGCGCAGGGTATCTCGGGCATCGGGAAATTCGGAATTGGCGGCAACCTCCCGATTCAGTGTGTAGTTCAGGGTATGGCGAATGCTAAATTTCTCGAATAAACTCAGGATATCGGTTTCTTCAAACAGCGTATTCTCTTCCTCCCGGCGCTGTCGCCGCTCTTCCACTACATCGGTGACGAATTCTTCCTCCTCCCCCTGGAACAGCTCCCGGATCTTGGCCACGGTCAGGTTCGTAGAGATCGTACCGTTGAAGGTATTTAGTTGAACGGGAACGCCGCGCTCGCTCAGGGTAGTAACATCAATCCGCTTTACCGACCGCGTCTCTGCATTATACCGGCTGATATAGGGATCGAAATTGGCACGCAAGCTCACCTGGGTCAGTCCCTTAAAGAATCGGGTAGTTCCATTAACGTTTATCGTACTCCACTGGAGGCTGTCGGCCGAGAGGTCGTAATTTCCACTTACGCCGATGTTTTGGAAGAGTTTTATGATGTTGTCGGTACTGTCTTTGCGGTTATACACCTTGGCTTCGAACAGATTGGAGATCGAATAGCTAATACCGAAGCGGCTAAGGGAGGGACTCGGGGCGCCAAAAATCTGACCGTCGAACGGCGTCACGAAGCGCGTGGAGTCGCCCCGCTCAAGGTCAATCAAATTGCGGCGGATGAAGTAGGGGGTGCCACTGATGAAATCACTGGCGTTCTGGTAGTCGGGTGTGTACCCCACGTTGATCGACGGCTTCATCACGTGCCGCAGGCCCTTCAGTCCGAAAATCCCTCGGTTGCCCAGCTGGACTTTCCCGAACAGCTGGGTACTCACACTCACTCCGGCACTGTAGGTGCGGTAGCTGGCCAGGCCGGGGTTAAGCCGGCTGCTGATCTCCGCGAAGGCAGTAGTATCCGTAAAGGGGTTACCGTTCTCGTCAATGCCCTCCTCCGTTCTAACGGTAGAGGGATCGAGGAAGTAATCCAGGGTTTTACCGTAGTACACCTCCGAGTAACTGGCGTTGGGGCTGACGTTGAAGTACTTCAGCACGTTGAGGCTCAGCGAACTGGTGATGTCCTGCTTAAACCCGTAACGGGCATCGTCAAAGGTTTGCTGTTGGAAGAAACTGGTGTCTTGTCCGGTGAACTCAGTCTTCAGTTGGTTGCCATAGCGAAAGCTAAATTTCTTGTACCAGGCCTGCGGGCTACCGGCTAGCCGGCGAAAGGGATAGATGGTCTGGGTCTGGAAGCGGGCGTCGGGAAAGCTGACCGTCATGTCGCCGGTCTGGTTGTTTTGGCTGTGGTTTAAGCCTGCGGTGAGGGTAGACTTGAGCTTGGGAAAGGTTTTCGTGATGTTCATCGAGGAATTGATCACGTTCCTACTGGCTGCCTCGTAGGAGTTTAGAAAGCGTTGGTCGACCTTATTGGTTTGGAAATTGATGCGGCCCCCAAAGGTGAAGGTCGGGTGAGCCCGGGGGTCCTGCCGGTGGGTCCAGCCAATGCGGAACCCCCTTTCGGTCTGTGGTTGGTAGCCCGCCGCAATGGAGGTACGCGATATCAGGTTTCGGTAGGTGAAATCGAAATTGCCCGAATACTTGTACCGGCGGCGGTAACTGGTCGACGTGTTGATGGTGAAGGTCCCGTTCAGGTAGATGTCGCTGGTCAGTTGCAGGTTGACGTGCTCCCCGATCGGGAAGAACCACCCCACCCCCTGAAAGCCGAAGCCCCACTGCTGGCTGTACTGGTAGTCACTCGGAAACAACAATCCGGTGCTCCGTCCGCTCTTCAACGGAAAAAAACCGAAGGGCAACCAGAAGGGCGTCGGCACCCCCATGATCTCGAGGTTAGATGGCCCGATGATGGCCAGCTTATTAGGCACCACTTTAGCGCGCTGGGTACGGATACCGAAGTGCGGATGGTCGAGCGAACAGGTGGTGAAAATGGCCCCCTCGGTGTAGATCACGTCCGACCGGGTACTGTCGTTAGTTTGTACACCCCCACTTACGAATTTAGATTTCGTGCCGTGGATGAATACATCCTGCTGGGTCGTCATTGTTTCGGTAATGATGCCCTTGCGACTCTTAAAGTTATACGTGATACTTTTCGAGCTAAAGTCCTGACCCCCATCACTGAACTGCGGGTCACCTACTAACGTTCCAGAACTGTCCGGCCAGGGTTCCGCACTCACCACATTCGTCCCGTAATCCAGCACAATATGGTTGGCCTGCAGCTTGATCTCCTGGTAGTTGACCTCCGCTTCGCCGTACAGGTGAATTTGCTGATTGACTAGGTCGACTTCCATGCTATCGCGACTGCGGTAAGTAACCGGGGCATCCAGGCTGTCCTGACTAATGCGGTACTGCTCGGTGCTGCCGGCAAACGGCACTTCCTGCGGAATACTGTCCACCTGCGCCCCCGCCCGGGCCACGTAAAGCAGCAGGACAAGCAGGGGGGCGGCGGTGCGCAGGTGCTGAAAAATTGGAATCAATGCAGTGTTTATCTCCGATGAGGCTAACGGGGCCAGCCAATCGGATGCCGCCCGGGCCGGCACGCTTTAACGCTTCCTTAAGTAGCGTCGGCAAAGGTACGCATCCGCGTTAACCCAAGGACACCGGCCCGCCGTCAAGCGTTGCTAGACAGAGACGCCCCCGGGATTATAATTGCCGCTCCCTCGTGGAATGGTTATATTCCCCAGAATCATTATATCTAACCATCCCTAGTCAATTATCTATGATATGCCTTCCAACTTCATTTTCGAACTGCTCTGCATCGACCCTGACGACATCAGCAATCAGCGGGGCTTCATCCACGCCATCAGCTACAGTACCGATGTGTGGAATGGCCGCTCGCCCATCATTACCAAGGACAAAAACGGGCTCGAGTACATAAAGGGAGAGAGCGGCATGACCGTCACCGTCATTAATGTAGACACCAGTAAAATTTTAACCGATTTAGTAGAAGCCGCCTTTGTGCTGCGGGTGGAAAGCCAACTCTTCGAGCCCCTCGAACCCTTTCGGCAGCGCCTGCTCCGCCACCTGAACGACAAGCTGGGCTTCGCCCACCTGCGGGTCCTGCAGGACGACATCAGCAGTGAGATCGCCAATCAGCTCTACCCCAAAATTAATGCCGTCGAGAACCTGCTGCGCCGTTACCTAATCAAATTTTTCTTTCAGCGCGTGGGCATGTCTTGGTGGGAAGTCACGGCTACACCCAAGATGATCGATAAGGTCAAGGCCCGGCAGCGCAACCGCTCCAACCAGTTCAGCTACTTTATCAACAGCGACATCGAATTTGCCGATTTTGATGACCTCGGCCTGCTGATCTACAAGCAGTCCACCGGTTTCAACGAGCCGGAAAAGATCCTCGAGCGGCTCACCAACATCGATACCCTGGAGGAACTACAGGAGCTAAAATCCAACCTGGAGGGAAACTACACGAAGTACTTTAAGACTTTTTTCCGCGACAAAAACTTTGAGCGGCTCTGGAAGGAGATGTCCAAGATCCGCAACAAGGTAGCCCACCAGGCAACTTTCTTCCACAGCGAACTGCGCAAGGGCATCGAGCTCTCCGCCGAACTGACTTCCATCATCAAGGAGGCCGAAAGTCACATTGACGAGATTGTCCTCTCCCTCAAGGAAAAGCAAGCTATCCACCAGGCCGCCGCCGAGGTTGTCCGGGAAGAGCAGGAAGAAGCGGCCGTCCACCAGCATGTCCACGAGATCAACGGGAGCCGCGCGCCCCTCCCGTCCCCGGAGGAAATTGGCGAGACGCTCAACCCGGTGACCGGCGAACTCCCCGCCCACGACCACCGCGTCAAACTCATTGGCCCCAAGATCATCGGCAAGATCAAGCTCGAGCACAAAACCAACACTTACCGCGACACCGCCCCGCCGGGCTACCGCGTCATCACCGCCGAAGAGATCTTGGAGGAGCTCCACGACGCCCTTCACCTCAATTTCACGACCTACGTCGGCCTGAAGTGGTTCGTCACCCAGTACCTCGCCAACAAGGGCTACGCCATCGGCACGACCTACTCCCTGGTCAACATCCTCATCGAGCAGACCCACATTGAGCTGTACGACCACGAGAGCTCCGAGGGATATATGATTAAGGCGGTTCGCTTGCCGGTCAAGGGGTGAAGGGCACCCGCGCTCCACAAGGCTTCCTTCCCCCACCCGCTCAATCCTTATTCTAAAATACGAAAGGTCGTCCGTCTATTCCGCTGGTGCTCCTCCTCCGTACACCGGGCGCACAGGCATGCTGCGACGGGTTGGGATTCGCCGTAGCCCTTGGCGGATAGCCGTTCGGGGCTGATGCCACCCTGCACGAGGTAATCCACGGCGGATTTGGCGCGGGCCTGGCTGAGGGTCTCGTTGTAAGAATCGCTGGCCCGGCAGTCGGTGTGGCTACCAAGTTCGATGCGGATGTTGGGGTTGCGGGCGAGAAGATCAGACAGCTTATTGAGGGTAGGCTGGGCGTCTTCGCGGATGAAGCTTTCGTCTAGGTCGTAGTAGATATTTTGGAGGACGATCTCTTGGTTACGGAAGATCTTCTCAATCTCCAGTTCCAGTTCGTAACGTTGTTCGGGGGCGGTGGGGTCGCGGGGAAGGTTGCGGCTGCTGAAGCGTCCCTCATCGGCCAGGTAGTCCGGCCGTTCGGCCCGGAAGTCGTACTGCTGGTTATCGACCAGGATCAGGCTAAGTTGCCCCTCCTCGTTGGTAGCCACCGTGCGGCTCTGGTCACCCACCTTGGCGATGATGGTAGCACTGGGTACCGGACGCACACCCAGCACCCGGCTGGCCGGATTGGCCGGGTCCTCGAGGATCTTTTCGACCACCGTCACGTCCAGGACATTGCGGTAGACGATGGGTGTGGTGTCGGGCGGAGGGGGCGGAAGCTGGGTGCGGGTATAGGCGTAGATGTCGTCGCTGCCCGAGCCTCCGGAGCGGGCGCTGCTGAAGTAGCCGGTCGTCGTGGAGCCCACACCGGTGCCGTTGCGCCGCACGATGGTGTAGGCGAAATCATCCGCTCCACTGTTGATGGGTAAGCGCAGGTTCTTGGGGGCATTGTAACGGCCGTCTTCCAGGGGCCAGGTCCGGAAGATGTCAAGGCCGCCGAGACCTTCCAGTCCGTCGCTGGAAAAATAGAGGGTATCGCCGTCGAGCGTTGGGAACTGCTCGTTGCCGAGGGTATTGATGGCGCGATTCATAAGGTCGGGAGTGCCCCACGCGCCGTTCGGGTCCCGCTCAACGGTATAGAGGTCGTAGCCCCCCCAACCGTCGGGCAGGTTGGCGGAGAAGATCAGCTTAGTCCCATCCGCGCTCAGAGCCGGGTGCATGTAATTGGCCTCCGGCGTGACGAAGGGGAGTTTCTCGGCGGGCCCCCAGCTGTCCCCCACCCGCTCGCTCCGGTAAAGGCCACAATAAGCGTCGGCGCGCTTGGCGGGCGGACTACAGCGGGTGAAGATCATGGTGTTTCCGTCGGCGGAAAAGGCCGGGGTACCCTCGTTATCTTCGGTGTTGAGGCCAGCGTAAAAGCCCTCCACTGCGCTGCTTTCCGGCGAAACCTGATACAGGTCGCTGAAGCTGCGGCCGGTCCAGTTGTAGGTCCCCTCACCGGTGGAGGCGCTCCGGTCGCTGGTGAAAACGAGCTTATCGGCGTAGGATACCGCGGCGTAGTCGGCACCGGGACCGTTAAAGGCGGCGGGAGTCACCTCGTACTCCTTGGTGGTCTGCGCGGCCTCCTGCGCTCTGAGCTGCAGGGCTAACTGAGCGCCGGCGATGTCCCGACGGAATTCATACTTGGAACCAATCTCAAATCCTAGATCGGTGTAGACCTGGATCGCGTCTTCATAGCGTTCAATTCGTTTCAGGGCGGATGCCTTTTCGCGCAGGGCGTCCGGCCCTACCCCGTTGTCGTAAGCGGTCTGGAACCAGTCGGCCGCCTGCTCGTCGCGCCCAGTCTCCCGGTAGCTGATGGCCAGGTTGTTGGCAATCTCGCCCTGCTGGGCCCGGGACTTCGCGCGTTTGTACTCGCGTTCCAGCAGGGGGACAGCCACATCATACTGCTTGCGGTCTACGGCGGTGGCCCCGTCGGTGATCTTGGCGGTGTAGGTACAGCTCGACAGAAAAGCAAGTACAAAAGCGACGAACAGCAGGCGTGGCATAAAGGGAGGCTTTAGGTGAAAACCAGCAGTGCTGAGCATTGTTTCTACCGGTGTGCGGGGCTGTCCGGCAGCTTACCTTACGAACGCCCGCCTCGGCTAGTCTGCGGAAGTAGGCACGATGGTTTCACTGTAAGCCGTAGTCACCCGGAGGTAAGGATGCCCAAAATAGGGCTGGTAAGCGATCGGCAGTAAGGTAACCGGGTGAAGGCCGGGGTAGCCCCCGTGACGGTAAGCGGCCGTTAGGGAGAGGGGAAAGGTACCGGGCCGTAAATCCTTCCAGCTGATTTGGTTGCCCCAGTCGGGTTCGGCCACGAAATCATCCTGCGTGATGCCCATCAGGTAGGGGCCATAGGTGAGGTAACCCGTGGTTTTTCGTTCCGGCAGGGCGCCTCCTTGCCGGTCCTGGCCCTGGTGAAATTTCACTTCATGGGTCACCAGCAGCGCAAGGGAATCTCCGGTCCGGGGTTGGACGGCCGTGGTGGATAAGGAACTGTTAGCCGGCACCCGGAGGCGGAGCGCACTGCCATCCCATTTAATAAACGTTATCAGGTAGCGTACCGAGTTATCTGGTCCCCTGTCCTGCTGTACATCAAAGGCTATATCCGGCGACCGGTATTGCGTAGTCACTAAGAGGTTGAGGTGAGTCGCGCCTTTCCCCTGCGTGACCAGGTAGCGATCGCGTACTTCCAGGAGAGCCCGCAGTCCGTGCATCGTACAGCACCACCAGGCCCGCCGAGGATTACTGGGCGATATGCCTCCGTCGGTGAAGAAGTGATTCCCGAAGTCACCGTTTTCGTACTGGTTGTAAAATAGGGCATTTAGTAAACCCTCTTCAGCTACCGCTAAGTAGTGCTCGTCTTGGGTAAGGGCGTGCAGGTGGAAGGCCAGGCGCACGAAGTCGGCGGAGGAACAGCCCTCGTCGCGGTCCCCGTGCCCCCCAAAGTATTCATACACCGCCCCGTGCCGGCTGTAATCTTCGGAAGCCAGCAGGTCATCAAAGGTGGCCTTGACGTAGGCGAGCTGGGTAGGATCTTGGGTAATTTCGTACAGCATCAACACGCCCCGCAGGGTGGTCAAGTAGCCGTGGGTATGTACCTCTCCCCGTTCCGGTAGGACGGTGTAGGCGTCCTCAGCGGCCTGTACGTAGCGCTCTTCCCCGGTGGCGGCAGCCAGCATTGTTAGTCCTTCGATGTACTGGGTAAAGCAGATGATGCCCTTAGCTCCAAACCCTTTAAGGCGCTCGGCGATCTCGGGGCTACGGGAGGCCGCGGCGGTCGTGATGAAGAAGTCGCCCAGGCGGCGCGCGGCGGCCAGGGCAGCAGCATCGTTCGTCCGTTGGTAATAGGTCATGAGGCCCACCAGCAGCCGCCCGTTGCCCCAGAGCAGGGCCATGTGTTCGCCACCGATGGCTCCGGCCGTGTACTGTAGGGTTCCGTCGCCAAAGCGCCCGTCCGCTTGCTGCTCGACCATGATCTGTTGGACAAGCTCGCGCAGATGTACCCCGCTTTGCTTGGCTGACGGTAGGAGACTCATCACCTCCAAGTAGCGGCCGGAGAGGTCGCCACTAAAGTTGTAGAAGCGGCGGGGGTCGGCGGGATTGAGCCGCACGTCCGCCAGCAAGAAGTCGTAAGTGAAAGCCGGGTGGGCAATGGGGTCGGTCAGGCGGTCCACGCTCAGCTGAATGCGGTGGTCTAACTCGTACGTCGGCAGTTGAGGCTGTGCCAGCACCCCTAGGGGAAACAACAGCAGGAGTAAGTAGCGCATGGTGGGAAATTTCCAGCGGAAGGTACGCCCGGGAAGAGAATTTCCCGAGAGCAGGGCGGGGCCGCAGGTGAATAGCCTTCACACCTGCGCCCCCGCCCGAAAATTGGCGCTTGCTGACAATCTGTCAGTACATTGGTGTATCTTTGCCCGCTAAAGTGAGTGCTATGTACGACGATAACCCTACCCTGCCCGGACTGGAGCCCAAGCGGGTCAACGAGGCAGCCCAGGGGCAGGTCTACGGTGAACTAGAAGTGATCGACTTTGTCCCTCCGACCGGCAAGCAATTTTATATCGAGAGCTACGGCTGCCAGATGAATTTCAGCGATTCGGAGATCGTGGCTTCCATCCTCGGAGAAGCCGGCTACGGCCCTACGCGCGACCTCGAGGCCGCTGACCTTATCCTCATCAACACCTGCTCCATTCGCGAGAAGGCCGAGGATACCGTGCGCAAGCGCCTACGGATATTCGACAAGGTGAAACGCCGCAAGCCGGGCACGCTGGTAGGCGTACTGGGCTGCATGGCCGAGCGCCTCAAAGCCAAATTCCTGGAGGAAGAAAAATTAGTGGATTTGGTCGTCGGCCCCGATGCTTACCGCGACCTGCCCCAACTGGTAGCGGGCGCGGAAGCGGGGGACCGGGCGGTCAACGTCTTTCTGAGTCGCGAGGAAACCTACGCCGACATCAATCCGCTGCGTTTACAGAGTAACGGAGTTACGGCCTTCATCTCCATTATGCGGGGCTGCGACAACATGTGCTCCTTCTGCGTAGTCCCCTACACCCGCGGCCGCGAACGCAGCCGCAGTGCTTACAGCATCGTCGCCGAAGCTACCGAGCTTTTTGATCGGGGATTCCGGGAGGTCACCCTACTCGGCCAAAATGTAGACAGTTACAAGTGGGCGCACCCGGAAACGCAAGAAGTAGTCACGTTCGCTCAGCTCCTGCAGCTTACCGCAGCGGTTCATACCGACCTGCGTATTCGCTTCAGTACCAGTCACCCAAAGGACATCACCGACGCAGTTCTTTACGCTATGCGGGACCACGAGAACGTCTGCAACTACATTCATCTGCCGGTACAATCGGGCAACAGCCGCATCCTGGACCTGATGAACCGTACCTACGATCGGGAGTGGTACTTGAATAAGATCAACCGTATCTATGAAATCATTCCGGACTGCGCGATCAGCTCCGACGTCATCACCGGCTTTTGCTCCGAGACCGAGGGGGAGCACCGCGACACCCTGAGTATGATCGACTACGCCCGCTATACCATGTCTTACATGTTCTACTACTCCGAGCGCCCTGGCACGCCGGCCGCCCGTAAGCTGGCGGACGACGTCCCCCTGCCCGTCAAAAAGCGTCGCCTTCAGGAGATCATCGACCTCCAGACCGGCATCAGCCACAAACTCAACCAGGCCGATATCGGTAAGACCTTTCGGGTGCTCATCGAAGGGGAGTCCAAGCGTTCGGACGCCGACTGGAAGGGGCGAAATTCGCAGAACAAGATGGTCATCTTTGCCAAACAGGGGCGGCAGCAGCCCGGAGAATACGTTTGGGTACGCATCACGGAGGCCACCTCCGCAACCTTACTCGGTCACTTCGTAGAACCAGCGTAAACTATGGCACCAATCGCGAGTGTAAAGCGCCGCTACGGCATCGTGGGCCGGTCGCCGGCGCTGGAGAACGCACTGAATACGGCCTTGCGGGTGGCCCCAACGGAGCTGTCGATTCTGATCACCGGCGAATCGGGCGTGGGCAAGGAGGTCTTTAGCCGGATTATCCATGACAACAGTCCGCGCAAGCACGACAAGTTTATCGCCATCAATTGCGGGGCGATTCCAGAAGGGACGATTAACAGTGAGCTCTTCGGCCACCTCAAGGGCGCCTTCACCAATGCGGGCGGCGACCGCAAGGGCTATTTCGAGACCTACGACGGGGGGACGATCTTCCTGGACGAGATCGGCGAGATGCCCCTCGATACCCAGACTTTTCTCCTGCGGGTACTCGAAAGCGGGGAGTTCATCCGGGTGGGCTCCAGCACCACCCAGCGCACCGACGTGCGCATCGTGGCGGCCACCAACCGCAAGCTGAGCGAACGCATTGCCAGTGGGAAGTTCCGCGAGGATCTGTACTATCGGCTGGCGACGGTCAACATCGAGCTGCCCAGCCTACGGGAACGGCCAGAGGACATCTACCTGCTCTTCCGTTACTTCGCCAATAACTTCGCCGAACAGCAGGGCTTCGAGCCGGTGCAGATCGATGAGGAAGCACGCTGGCTGCTGGAAAATTACCGGTGGGCCGGCAACATCCGGGAGCTGAAGAACGTCGCCGAGCAGCTTAGCATCCTGGCGGAGAAGCGCGAGTTAGCGGCCGTGGATTTGCTGACCATGATGCCCAAGCTGCGCGATCGCCATCTCCCCGCCATAACCCGGCCGGGAGTACAGGAGGGCTTGCAGGAGCGCGAAATCCTGTACAAGGTGCTCTTCGATATGAAGTCGGATTTGAACGATTTGAAGGGCCTCATTTTCGAGCTGATCCGCAACAACGACCTCCGGGTGCCCGATATGGGTAAGGTGCGGTCCCTGCAACTCCCCGCCGTCTACCCGGCGGCCGCGGAGGAAATTGACCGGATGGCCGGGGCGGAGACGGAGCTGTACCGAGGGGCGGTGGAAGATCCCATCCTGGTGGATTCCGCCATGCAACGCACCTATGACCGCAGTGAGATCATCGAGGAAGACCTTAGCCTGGCGAATGCCGAGCGGGACCTCATCGGCAAGGCGCTGAAGAAGCACAAAGGTCGGCGAAAGGAAGCCGCCGCAGAACTGGGAATCAGCGAGCGTACCCTCTACCGCAAGATCAAAGAATACGAGATCGCCGAATGATTGCGGCGGGGCCGTGCCGGGCCCCGATGAACCCCTTCTCCCACCGTACGCCGGCGCAAACCTATCCGTAATCCATCGCGTTACAGTCGCGTGTCTAACTCACCGCGTCTGCCGGCGCACCCAGTTCCCCTACCCTATGCGTTACGAAGTAAAGATTGGAATCCTCGCCCTCGTGGCAATTTTGCTGGCTTTCTGGGGATTCAAATTTATTCAGGGGAGTAACCTCTTTTCTTCCTCGCAAACTTTTTACGTGGACTATAAGGACGTAGCCGGCCTTACCGTGGGCACCCCGGTACAGATCAGTGGGGTTTCGGTGGGTACCGTAAAGGCGATCAAGCTCGATCAGGTCAAAAAGCTGGTGGTCGTCACCCTGGAGGTCAAGAAAAACGTCAACGTGCCCGTCAGTACCCAAGCCTACATTAGCACCATTAGCCTACTGGGTGAGAAGGCAGTACAACTGGAGTACGATCGTCCCTGTTTTGGCGACGGCGACTGCGCCGAGGACGGCAGCTATCTGAAGGGCTCTTCCAAGGGCATCCTCGCCTCTTTTCTCGGCACGGATCCGGACGCCGATCCGACCGAAGGGCTCAAGTCGCAAGTTGGGGAAGCAGTGGATAGTATCAAATGGACGCTCTTTAGCGAAGACAGCAACAACCCGATCGCCCGCTCCTCGCGGGACCTCGCCGTTACGATGGAAAACCTGAAGGCCTCGACCGCCCGGCTGTCCGCCCTGATCGATGCGAATAGTCGGCAAATCAACACGACCTTCAGTAACCTCGCCAGTCTGACGAACACGATCGACGCCAAGGGGGAGAAGATTGCGAGCATCATTGATAATGCCGACTCCCTGTCCTCGAACCTCAGCGAGTTGCAATTGCAGGAGACCGTCAACGAGGTGAACAGCAGCATCATTCGCCTCCGCGGCACGCTCGACGAGGCCGACCGGGCCCTGGGGGGCGTCACCTCCGTCATGAACGACGTACAAAATGGGAAGGGCACCCTCGGCAAACTGCTGACCGATGATGAAATTTACAATCGCCTAAACCGGGCCAGTCTGGCAGCCGATACCCTCCTGACCGATTTCCAGGACCGCCCCTACCGCTACGTGCCCTTCAAGAGCCGCAAGCGCGTTCTGAAGTTCGATCGCCAGGACGAAGCCGTGGAAGAAAACTAACTCCGTCATGCGCATCCTGTCGGTCGAACAGCACCGCGAGCTCGATGCGGCCACCCTCAGCGCAGACGGCATCAGCAGTCTCCAACTCATGGAACGGGCCGCCAACGCCTGGGCGAAGCGATTCTGCGAACTCTACCCGAAAAAAGACCGCCACATCACGGTACTCGCCGGCCCCGGCAACAATGGCGGCGACGGACTCGTAATCGCCCGCCTGCTGCGCTTCGAGACTTACGACGTCAGCATCCTCCTGGCATCCCTTGCACCCGCGTCCCCCGATAACCAGGCCAATCAGCGGCGGGCTAAGGATGTGGGCGTGCCGCTGCGCATCCTGCAGGAGAATGAGCCCTTGCCCGATTATCCCGCGGGAAGTATAGTCATTGATGCCCTGTTCGGTACCGGACTGAGTCGGCCGGTCGAGGGCTTCGGGGGCCGGCTCATTGGCCAGTTGAATGCCTCCCCGGTACTACGCATCGCGGTAGATTTACCAAGTGGGCTGTTCGCTGACCGGAATTCGGTAGGCCACATCGTGCAAGCGCACCGCACCCTCAGTCTCGGCTACCCTAAATTGGCGCTTTTCTCCCCCGCCAACACGGCGTACCTCGGGCGCTGGGAGCTGGTGCCCTTCGCGGTCGCTCACGACTTTGTGGAAGGGCTGTCGGTGCAGTACCGCATGCTGACCAGAGACGGCGTGGCAGCACGGCTCAGGGAGCGTCACGCCAATGACCACAAGGGCACGTTCGGCCACGCGCTGCTGGTGGCCGGCGCCTTCGGGAAAATGGGGGCCGCCGTAATCTGTGCCCGCGCCGTCCTCCGGGCGGGGGCCGGACTGGTGACTGCCCACCTCCCCCGGATCGGCTACGAAATCATGCAGATCAGTTTTCCGGAGGCCATGTGTAGCGTAGATCATCACCGCTACCACTTCACTGCGGTGACGCAGAACCTGGATCAGTACGATACGATCGGTATCGGCCCGGGATTGGGAACCGACGAGTCTACCCAGACTGGGCTCCGCGAGCTCATCGAGGCTTACCGCAAGCCGATGGTCATCGACGCGGACGCGCTGAACCTGCTGGCGCAGGAGCCAGAGCGACTCGCGGCACTGCCTGCGGGAAGTATTCTGACGCCCCACCCGAAGGAATTTGAGCGGCTGTTCGGGGAGACCGACGATGACTTCAGCCGGTGGGAGCTACAGCGAAGCAAGGCCCGGGAGCTCAAGCTGGTCATCTTACTCAAGACCGGCTTCACCACGGTGGCGATGCCGGACGGCACCCTTTACTTCAATACGACCGGCAATCCAGGCATGGGGACGGGCGGCACCGGGGATGCCCTTACGGGCATTTTGACCGGCCTGCTGGCTCAGTCCTACACGTCAGCGGATGCCGCCCCGCTTGGGGTCTACCTCCACGGCCTTGCCGGCGACCTGGCCGCCGAAGAGTTAGAGCAGGAGAGCCTGCTGGCGGAGGATGTAGTTAGCCACCTCGGCAAAGCTTACCGGCAATTGCATGCGAGCAAGTCCCAACCCTAGTAGCCAATCACTTTTTTTAAAAAGAAGCGGCGCAGGCGGAAGGGCAGTACAGCTCCTACGCTGGAGAACAGCTTTGTATCCCAGCCCACATAATGGTGCACCCGCTTGCTCGTCAGGCTAGCGACGATAGCCGTGGCTACGTCGTCGGCGGTCAGCCGCACGCCGGAGTCGGGGAGCCGGCGCAGCAAGTGTTGATTGGCGTTGACCATGTTGGTGCGGGCGTACATCGGATTGATGTCA
This sequence comes from Lewinellaceae bacterium, assembly GCA_963710195.1. Taxonomy (GTDB): domain Bacteria; phylum Bacteroidota; class Bacteroidia; order Chitinophagales; family Saprospiraceae; genus Neolewinella. Next base: position 286,116 of record CAVPZF010000007.1, on the reverse strand, counting down.
CACACCCGAATATTGTCCTTTTCCCAGGCGATGTCCAAACTTTCCGTAAAGCTGTTGACCGCCCGCTTGCTGAGGCTGTAGGCTACCATCTCTGGATTGCCGTGGAGGGCCGAGGCGCTGCCTAGGTTGATGAGGCGGGAACCGGGGGTGGCTTTTAGGTAGGGATGGGCGTGGTAAGCCAGATTCATGACCCCCCGGATGTTGACATCAATGACCTGGTGTTCTTTAGCGAGGGACACTGATTCAAAGTCCCCGACCGCCATGATGCCTGCGTTGTTGAGCAGCACGTGTAGGTGTCCGCCGGTACGCTCCGCGAAGGCAGCGAGGGCAGCGCGGCAGTCCTCCGGGTCGGTCACGTCAAGCCGACGGATGAAGCACTTGTCTTCGCCGTAGGTGGATAAAATTTGCTCGAGGCCGGCTTCGTCCAGGTCAAACAGGCCCAGGAAGTATCCGAGAGCGGCAAACTTAGCGGCCGTCGCCCGCCCAAATCCGCCGGCCGCCCCGGTGATCACAATCGATTTCTGCATGCCTGCAAGGTAAATCGCCGGCTGAACAAAAGCGGAAGCTGCCCAGTATTGTACCCGTAGCTTAAAGACCCCTCCCCCTTGGAAGAATACGAGACGTTTGATCCGACCGATATGATGGACGATATGGCCATGCAGCTCGTCGACCCCACCCTACCCCAGCTGCTCACCATACTACCCCTCTCCCAGCGTCCCATCTTCCCCGGCACCGCCCTGCCGATGACCTTTTCCGGAACCGAGAAACTCATGGCCATCAAGATTGCCGTAGAGCAGCACGAGGGATTCATCGGCGCCGTGCTGGAAAAAGAGGGCAGCGAGGATTACCGGGAGTCCGACTACCACGAGGTCGGCACCGTCTATCAGATCCTTAAAGTGATGCCCATGGGTGCCCACGGGGTGCAGGTGCTGGGCCGCACCGTCAAACGCTTCCGGCGGCAGCGGGTGGTCCAGACCGAACCGAGTCTCCGCTGGCGGGTGCAATACGATAACCAGCCCGCCACCCGGCCCGATGCCGAACTCAAGGCCTACATGCTGGCCATAAGCTCCGACATCAAAAGTCTCCTGACGCTCAACCCCTTGTTCCAGGAACAGGTAAACATGGTGGTCACCCAGCTGAACTACGAGAAACCGGGACAAACCATCGACGTAATTAGCAACCTCGTCAGCTCCGAGAAGGACAAGCTCCAGGACCTCCTCGAAACCTGGGAGATTGGTGAACGGGCCAAGCAGCTCCTGTCCATCATTAAGGACGAGCTGCAGGTGGCCAAGATCCAATCCCGCATCAACAAACAGATCGAGGAGGGCGTCAACGCCAAGCAAAAGGAGTACTTCCTGCGCGAGCAGCTCTCTGCCATCCGTCGGGAACTCGGTGAGGAGCAGGACGACGGAGAGTCCATCACCGAACGCATCCTGGCCCGCCTGGAAGGCAAGGAGATGCCGGCGGACGTCCGTGAAGTCTTCGATCGGGAACTCGGTAAACTCTCCGCGCTGCACACCCAGAGCCCGGAATTCAACGTCACCCGCACCTACCTGGAGACGCTAGCGGGCCTACCGTGGGGCGTCTACAGTCCCGATATTCACGATATCGCCGAGGCCCGACAGATTCTCGACGCTGACCATTACGGGTTGGACGACGTGAAGGACAACATCCTCGAATTTCTCGCTACGATCATTAAGCGCAGCTCGGTAGCCGGCAGCATCATTTGCCTGGTGGGCCCTCCGGGCGTAGGTAAGACGAGCATCGGCCAGAGCATTGCCCGGGCGCTTGGCCGGCAGTTCTACCGCTTCAGCGTGGGCGGAATGCGCGACGAGGCCGAGATCAAGGGGCACCGCCGCACCTACATCGGCGCGATGCCCGGTAAGCTTATCCAGGCCATCGACCGGGCCAAGAGCAGCAATCCGGTGATCCTGATCGACGAGATCGACAAAATCAGCACTGGACAGGGGGACCCCGCCTCCGCCCTGCTCGAGGTTCTGGACCCCGAGCAGAATGAAACCTTCGTCGATCACTATTTGGATGTGCCCTACGACCTCTCGAACGTCTTGTTCCTCACCACCGCCAACACCCTGGACACTATTCCCGGCCCCCTTCTGGACCGCATGGAAGTTATCCGCCTGAGCGGTTACATCAAGGAGGAGAAAATCAAGATTGCCCAGCAGTACCTCCTCCCCAAGCAACTCAAGGAGCACGGCTTCGCTACTGACGAGGTCACCTTCACCGTGGAAAGTTTGGATTTTCTCGTGGACCGCTACGCGCGGGAAGCGGGGGTCAGGAACCTGGAGAAGCAAATCCGGAAGATCATCCGCAAGCTCGTCCTCAAGCAGGCCGAGTCGGACCAACATACTTTCGAGATCACCGCCAGCCTGGTCGAGGAAATGCTCGGCCGGCCGCGCTTCAACACCGAAAAGCTTTACGACAGGCCGCTACCCGGCGTCGTGCTCGGCCTGGCCTACACCACCCTGGGCGGCGCCACCCTCTACATCGAGGCCCGTGGCATCCCCGCAAAGAATCCCGGCTTTCGGCTTACCGGCCAGTTGGGGGACGTGATGAAGGAGAGCGCCCAGATAGCCCTGAGCTACGTCAAGTCGCTGCTCAGCCAGGAGGGCACCGACTATTTCGACACCCACGAGATTCACCTACACGTCCCCGCGGGAGCTACCCCTAAGGACGGACCCAGCGCGGGCATCACCATGGCGCTGGCCCTCTACAGCCTCGCCACCGACCGGGCGCCCCTCGACGACCTGGCCATGACCGGAGAGCTGACTCTGACCGGCCGCGTGCTACCCATCGGCGGCGTCAAGGAGAAGACCATCGGCGCGCGGCGGGTCAATATCTCCACGCTTATCTTCCCGGAGGAAAACCGTCAGGATTTCGAGGAACTTGACGACTACATCAAGGAGGGCATCACGGCCCACTTCGCCACCATGTTCAGCGACGTGCTCGCCGTAGCTTTAGGTTAAACTAGTAGCCAAAAGCTCTTATGCGTTGGGCTTACGCTTACGGGGCGTCTTAAAGAACTCCTTGAGTTGTTTGTCGGTCATGAAGCCGTAATCGGTCCAGGTATTCACCGTAGTCTTTTTGATGTCGCGGTAGTCCTTTCCGCGCTTGTTTGTGTGCACCTTGATCAGGCGCTTGGTGTAGCGGATAGCCAGGCGGCGCAGTTCCTGGTTGAACTGCTCGTTGGCAAAGATTTTCATGTAGACCGGAAATTGCTTACCGGTTGAAGCAAACCACTCATTGTAGTCGTCGGTACCCAGGCGGCCGGCCATCTGATCAAAATAGACGAGGATGGTGCGCCGGATGTTTTCGTTGAAGTCGCTCAGACCGTCTTGCTTGAGCACTTCCTCATTGATGGCTTCCTGCACTTCGGGCTCCGTGAAGCCATCGCTGTGGATGCGGTCGGTCAGGTTAAAGTAGGCCGTCAGGTCGTCATCGATCGACCGGTCGATGATCTTGCCCAGGTTGGCCTCTTCGTCCTTACCGAAAGTGATCTGTGCGTCGTTCTTCAGTTCCAGAATAAAAGAGAGCACCTGCTCGGCCACCCGCTTAGGGTGGGCCTGGCGCTCGCGGTTCAGCACGTCGGTCACGGCCTGACGGGCGTCGTCTTCGGGCGGTAGGAAGGCGCTGTAAATGATAATCGGCCGGACGAGCTCCTTACGGTCCGCAAAGGCTTGGTTGGTCACGAACGTATACAGCGGCGCGGGCAGCGCATCGTTGTTCAGGTCGGGGTTCGAGACCCGGTACAGCAGGAAGTCGACCAGGTGGTCGGTATGGGAGATCAACTCCGACTCCTGCTGGGGGAAGGGGGCATACTGGTAGTTACGGCTCTTGAACTGCCGCTTGTACCGGTTAAAGATCTGCCGGCGGCCGGCGGCAGTGCGGGCGTCGTCCGACTTCTGTTGCAAAAGGAACTGCCGCACCCGCTTGGTAGGAATCTCCTCAATTAAGCCGGTCACGTAAATATCACTGCTCAGCGCGAAGCCCACCTGCACGGCCTGTCCGATGCGGCTGCGCAACTGGTCGAAATTCATGTTGCCGGAGATGTAACTCAGGATGGTGCCAAAGTGATCGTTCTGCCGCGAGTAGTGCACCAGCTCGTTGATCTGCGGCCGGAGGACGCTGTAACCCAGCACCCGGGGCAGGAAAAGTCCCTCAAAGCGATCGTCCAGGAGGTAGCGCTCGAACGCCTCGATCTCGAAGGGCGAGTAGTGGTTGATCTGCTCGTGGGCCGCTTCGATCTGCGGTTCAAACTCAGCCTTAAGCGCTTCGTAATTTTCATCTTCTTCGTCCTCCAAGTACTGCGCCAGGCTGGGGCTGGCCTGGATGGCCTCCGCAATGGCGTCGAGGTGGGCTTTGTAGGTATCGTTCAGTTCGTACATGACGGTCGTTTTTTAGGCAGTAAAAGAAAACCCGGTAATGCCACTTAAGGCATTACCAGGTCGTGCGACTCCCATGAGCGCCCCGCAAAGATAGGAAACTTGGCCGGAAATTGGAGACATACTTTGGGCGCGGCCGCGGGTGCAGGGGACATCCCGCAGGCCCCCATCCAACAATACGGTGAACTGGCGTCCGGCGACGAAGGCGGCGTGGAAAATTGGCAACTCTCCCTTTAAGAAATCGTTATCTTACCACAAACTCCCTTATATGTCACTTCTTTTTCTCATCCCCCTGATCTTTGTCTTGCTCCTGGTTACCGGCAGCTTTTTCACGGTGCGCCAGCAGACCGCTGCCGTGCTGGAACGACTTGGTCGGTTCACCGCGATTCGTGGCCCCGGATTTCACTTTAAGTTTCCCTTCATCGACCGGGTGGCCGGCAAGGTGAGCCTGAAGGTGCAGCAGCTGGACGTTAACGTTGAAACCAAGACGAAAGACAACGTCTTCGTGAAGCTCAAGGTAGGCGTACAGTTCGCCGTAGGCGCCGACAGCGTCTACGACGCCTTCTACAAATTGGACAACCCCTACGAGCAGATCAACTCCTACATCTTCGACGTAGTCCGCGCCGAGGTACCTAAGATGAAGCTGGACGACGTGTTCGAGCGCAAGGATGATATTGCCAACGCCATCAAGACCGAGCTGCAGGAGGCCATGCAGAACTACGGCTTCAACATTGTCAAGGCCCTGGTGACCGACATCGACCCTGACGCCACCGTAAAAGTGGCCATGAACCGCATTAACGCCGCCGAGCGCGAGAAATTGGCCGCCGAGTACGAAGGGGAGGCCGACCGCATCCGCATCGTCGCCAAGGCCCGCGCCGAGGCTGAATCCAAGCGGCTCCAGGGCCAGGGCATTGCCGATCAGCGCCGCGAGATCGCGAAGGGACTCGAAGAGTCCGTGGACATCCTCAACAGCGTAGGCATCAACAGCCAGGAGGCTTCGGCCCTAATCGTAGTCACTCAGCACTACGATACCCTGCAGAGCATGGGCGAGAACGTCAACTCTAATTTGATCATGCTGCCCAATGCCCCGACGGCAGGTGCAGACATGCTTTCCAACATGACGGCCAGCTTTATCGCCAGCCAGAAGATGGGCGAGGAGATGAAAGCCACCAGCGATAAACTCAAGGCGAAGAAGCAGCGCGAGAAGATCGAACTGGAGCGCTAATTGAAAATTCTGGTTACCGGTCCGGAGTCCTCGGGGAAGTCTACTCTAAGCCGCACCCTGGCCTGGGCGCTGGATGGAATTTACGTTGCGGAATCAGCCAGGGCTTACCTGCACACCCTAGACGGAACCTACACCGCGAAAGACCTGCCACGTATCCTGGCGCTTCAACTAGCTGCCCAGGCCCGGGCCTGGGCGTTAGTACCATCCTTCCAGCTGTGCGATACGGGTCCGGAAGTTATCCGCGTCTGGTCAGAGGTCAAGTATGGCACCTGCGACCCCGCCGTGCTGGAAGCCTGCCGCGCCGCCCATTATGACCTGACCTTGCTGTGCGCGCCCGACCTGCCGTGGAAGTTCGATACCTTGCGGGAGCACCCGACCAAGCTGCAGCGGTCGGCCTTGTTTAGCCGGTACCGAAAACTGTTGCCCACCGCTACGATCATCGAGGGGGATCACCGGGTGGCACAAGCCCTGAGCGTCATTCTCAAATTCCAAAAAACCGTGGCCCCGAACTAGCGGCAGCAGCCTGTCCACTTGGTGCAAAACCTCAAGCGATGCTCAGAAGACTCAAACCCGCCTACTGGATCTACAACCTCTTCAGGCGTAAATCCTTAGCCCACAACGAGGAACCTTACCGCCAGCTCAAGCTGAAGAAGCAGTACTTTTCCTCCGTATCCAGCGCGGATTTCGTCGGTAAGGATCCCGGACTGCTCGCCAGCGCGGTGAGCCCGGTGGCGGTTGGGGAGACCCGCTTTTACCAAGAAGCAGACGGACGTACCAGGGCATCCATTGATAATTTCAAGGAGGCTGGTTACTGCGTGGTGGAGGAGTTTTTCGACGGGACTACCGTAGATACCATCAATGCGGAGATCGACCGCCTCATGCAGGAGGGATTGGACTTCACTTACCGGAACAAGCTGATGTTCGCGATCCGGAAGTCCCCCGTGCTGGCGGACTTGCTGGAGCAGGAGAACTGGGAGACCTTCCTGGACGCTCTCATCGGCGGCCGCGCCCGGCTCTTCCAGAGCATCAACTTCCTGAAGGGAAGTCAGCAACGCACCCATTCCGATAGCATCCATATGACGACCTTCCCCCTGGGCGGTCTGTTGGTAATTTGGATCGCCCTCGAGGATATCGATCCCGGAGCCGGACCGCTTCACTATTACCCCGGGAGCCACCACCTGCCCTACTTCCTCAATGAGGAGTACGACAACCAGGGCGGCCTGCTGACCATCGGGGATAAGCTGTACACTGACTACGAAAATATGATTGCCGGGAAGCTCGCCGGAAGCGATTACGTCAAACAGGTATTCCTGCCGAAAAAGGGAGACTTGCTCATCTGGCACGCCAACCTATTGCACGGCGGGGAACCGCAAACCGACCCCGAAAAAAGCCGGAAGAGCATGGTTTTGCATTATTTCGACGCTACGCGGGTCTGCTATCACGAGATTACCCAGCGCCCTGCCCTCTTTATGTGATCCCGGCGCGCAATTTATTGGGCTTGTCCCCTACCTCAGCTGCCTTGATTGCGGAGTTAAGAGCATGTTTGGGATTCCGCTCACCGCCGTAAACCTGCTCCTTTGCGCTTACGCTTCCCCTCAAAAAGCGTCACCTAGCCCACTAGGCTCCCCTTTTGGAGGCTCGAATAGACCCAAAATTAGCCTCGTTTTCGTCAGGCTCGGAATGCCCAAACAAGCGCCAAATGGACTAAGCGCCGAAGCCAGACTTGTAGGTTTGTGCACCCGCAACCGAGAGCGGCCTCCGGAAGCGCGACACGCTCAGAAAACCCTGGGTTTATCCCGGACGCGCTAGGTCACGTTGTAACACGTAAAATCCGAGAAAGGGTACGCAGAACAGGAAGTAGGAGATGTCGATCCGGCTGTCTACGTAAGCTACCTGCCAACCATAGCTTCCGACTAGGACGCACCCATAGATCAGGATGGCGACAAAGAGTACCACCCCACTCAGCCAGGGTGCCGTCTTTTGTTGAGCGCGGTAGGCGGCAAGCAGTGCCAGGACGAAGAACGCGACAATCACTACCGGCGGAACCAGAAAGCTGCCCTGCACGATGAAGGGGTTCATTTTCACAAAGCCTTCGGGCCACCCTATTATGAGGGGCAGGAAGCTCAGGCCGAACGCCAGGGCGGAAACTACGGTCAGCCCAAGCACCCGCCGAAACGGCACCCCCTCCCGCAGCAAGGCCGCGTAGTAAATCAGGTATGCCAGCGCATACACCGACCGGGTGGACAACAGCAGGCCTACCACTACGGCCCGCAAGTAATCAGGTCGGCGGACAAAGTTCGTCAGGCCCCAAAGCGTGAGGAGCGAAAAGGTGAAGAGATTGCTGCGGGTGGCGATTTCCCAATACATGAACGGGCTACTGAGCAGGAGCAACATACCTGCGGCCGCGCCCCCACCCTGACGGTACAGCCAAATCAGCGCAACCGTGTATCCCAATGCACTCAAAACTTCTAGCACCCCAAGCGCATGAAAGGGGGCGGCAAGGAGGTAGTACACCGGCATCGGGCCCGGCGGATTCCCTAGGTGGGAGAGGGCGGCGTAGGGGTAGTCTCCTGCGTAGAGCGCTTCCAAAAAAGAAGAGATTACGCTCCACCGGTCCACATTTAAGTCTGCTAACGGTACATATAAGTGGGTGATTACGGTAATGAGGGCCACCCAGCCGATCGCCACCCCCAGCATCCAGGCTTGTACGGTAAATTTGGCAGCCCACTTCAGAATGGCCCACCAGAACAGCGCATATACCACGACGGCCGGCGCAGCCAGGGAAGTAACCCGCCCCCCGTACTTGTACAGAAACAGGAGATTAATAAAGAGCAGGATAAGGACCGCGGCTGCCTTCACAGCCTGTTTAAGATATCCTCTAGAAACTTGCGGTGGTTCGCCAGCCGGGGCACCTTGTGCTGGCCGCCCAGCTTGCCCCGGTCGCGGAGCCAGGCGCGGAAGAAGCCGTCCGGCAACAGGGTGAGTTCATGGCGCACGATGGCATAATCGTTGCTGCGTTTGGCTGCGTAATTGTAGTTTACCGACTGCAATCCCTCATCGAGCGCCCGGTTAAAATTTTCCAGGTCTGCCGGCGGCTGCTCGAACTCAATGAGCCAGTGGTGACGGCCGGGCTTCCCCACTTCGATGTACTGGGGAGCCACGGTGAAGTCGCGCACGACCGCGTGGGAGGCCTCGCAGGCCAGCAGGAGGGCCTTCTCCGCCTCGGAGCGCAGCAGGTCCTCCCCAAAGGCGTTGATGAACTCTTGGGTACGTCCGAGGATGGCGATGCGGTACGGATCCACCTCCGTAAATTCGATGAGGTCGCCCATCGGGTAGCGGTACAGGCCGGCTGCGGTGGTGATGAGCATTACGTAGGTCATGTGGGGCCTTACGCCCGCCAGCGGCACGGCCTCCAAATTTCCTGCTTGATAGGCCGGCCAGGGGATGAATTCGTAGTAGATCCCCGTATTAAGTAGAAGGAGCATGGTGCGAAGCTCATCTTTATCTTGGATTGCAAAGAAGCCCTCCGTCGCATTGTAGATCTCCTGGAAAAGGAAGCCCGGTTTGGGGAACAAGCGTTCGAATTGGGCGCGGTAAGGCGCGAAATTTACTCCGCCGTGCATGAAGGCCGAGGCGTCGGGCCAGACGTCGAGCATGTTGTTTCCCCCGTGAATTTCCAAAATCCGCCGGTAGAGCGGCAGATTCCAAGTCGGCACCCCCCCCAGGATCGTGATGCTGGGCTCGTGGGCCACGAGCTGGGCGATCTTCTCAATCTTTTCCTCGTAGTTGGGGGCGGTCGCCAGGCCCACGTCGGGGATGTAGAAAGGCCGCATTAGCCGCGGGATACTCTGGATGATGATGGCGCTGATGTCTGCTTTTGGTAGCCCGGACTCCTTATCCGTCCCCTTAAATGCCCCGCCGATCAGCAGGTTCTTGTGGCTGAAGACCTGTAGTTCTTCGTCCTTTTCGTAGAGGATGGCCAGGCTCATCCAGCTCCCCTTCAGGTGAATATCGCTGACGGCGCTCTGGGGGATGGGCAGGTACTTAACGGAGCCGGTCGTGCCACTGGTGGTGGCGATCCAGCTGGGCGGTTCGTTGGTGAGCACGGCGGGATCGCCCCTTAATATGCGCTCGATGTACGGCAGGTGCTCCTCGTAATTGCGCACGGGTACCTGACGGGAGAAGCGAGCGGGCTCGTGCAGGATATCCGCGAATCCGTGCTCGCGCCCGAAGGCGGTGTCGCGGTTAGTACTCAGAATTTCTTCCAGGGTATCGGCCTGGAGTCCGAGGGGGTTGGTATAGTGCAGGTGCAGCTCCCGGCGGTACCGGGTCAGGTACGTCTTAAAGAGCGTATTGACGATGTTGAGCATGCAGGCCGGCTTCGGAAGATTGCTACGAAAGGGTATCCAACAGTTCGCGTTTACTTTCCAGGGAACGCAGGATGTAAGGCAGGCGCTTCACGGTATGTTCGTAGCCCACGTCGTGAAGATCGGTCAGGCGGTTGAGATTGAAGATGTGGTAGTCGTTGAGGGTGCTGGGTTCGAGCACGATGTCGCACAGCTCCGCCGAGGGTAGGGTATTGGCCATGATTGACAAATCGAAGCAGCGCCACACGATACCCACCACCGTCTTGACGTCGGCGGGTTTCAGGTTCTCGTACGGCATGAGGTTGCTGCCGATGATGAAGTCAGACCGGCTAAGCAAGGGTTTGACGGGCATGTTCTCAATCACCCCACCGTCTACGTACTGCGCCCCATCGATGACCACCGGACGAAAGAGGAAGGGAATACCGCAGCTGGCGGCGACCAACTCGTGGAGGGGGCCCCTATCCCAGCACTCCAGCTGTCCGGTATTCAAATTCGTCACGCCAACGTGAAAGGGGTACTGGAGGCCCGCAAAACTATTCTGGGGGATCACCGTCGCTAGCCGCTCCTTCAGGTAGTCGCTGCTCGTCAGTCCGGTCAGGGGCATGCCCAGTTTGTAGAAACGGAAGATGGAGGACTCCAGGGCAAAGGCCATCATGTCGTCCGGCGATACGCCCGCTGCGTACATGGAACCGACCAGCGCCCCGGCACTGACCCCGACCACCCGGGTAGGCGAGATGCCGGCTTCCAGAAGAGCCCGCAGCGCCCCAATGTGCGCCGCACCCCGCGCCCCGCCGCCCGAGAGCGTAATGCCGATGCTCAGTGTATCCATTCCCCTGTACAGACAATCGGGATGGGACTTAGGTTGTTCCCCAACCTTTGCCCGCGGGCCACGTTGGCGTAGACATGAAAAATCTAGCTAACAAGACCGCCTACATCACCGGAGGAAGTAAAGGAATTGGGTACGGGGTAGCCGAGAAACTCATGGAAGCCGGCGTAAACGTGGTCATCACGAGCCGCAGTGAAGCCTCCGCCAGTGCAGCAGCCAAGGCCCTCGAAAAACTCGGGCACCCCGGTGCATGCATCGGGGTGGAAGCGGACGTCCGTGACCTCGCCGGCCAGCGGAAAGCCGTCGACCGCGCCCGGCAGCAATTCGGTAGCGTGGACATTGTCGTGGCCAATGCCGGGGTGGGCCACTTCGCCCCTATCCAGGACCTCACCCCCGAGCAATTTCAGGAGACCCTTGATATTAACCTTACCGGGGTGTTCAATAGCGTAAAGGCTAGCCTGGATGCCTTGCTGGAAACCAAGGGCTACCTCATTACCATCGCCAGCCTGGCCGGCACCAACTTTTTTGCGAAGGGGTCTGCGTACAACGCCTCTAAATTCGGCCTGGTCGGCTTCACCCAGGCCGTGATGCTCGACGTGCGCGATCAGGGCGTCAAGGTGACTACCATCATGCCCGGCTCCGTGGCTACCCACTTCAACGGCAACACCCCCGACGAAAGCGACGCCTGGAAAATTCAGATCGAAGACCTCGGTCAGTTGGTCGTCGATTTGCTGAGGATGCCCGCACGTACGCTGCCGAGTAAGGTGGAGGTGCGGCCGGCGATGCCGGGGTAGAGAATATACCATTCACCATTTGTGGCTAAGCTCGCTGCGCTCATTTGCCGGCTTTGCAATAAATCGAGCGAAGCGAGCTGCCCGGCAGATTGTAGTTGGTACATGGATAAATTGCAACTGGTAAATTCTCAGTCATTCCCGCTATCCGCAGCATCCTCCCCCGTACCAATGTTCTCACTGGGGTCGGCGACCTGGGTGCGGCGGACGACCTTATCGATGCGCGTGGCCAGCACCTGGTGATCATAGGCGGAGTTGCGGCTGAGGACATTGGACATGAGTGCAACCATGTAGCGGGTGCCGTCGGGCTGCTCGACGATAGCTACGGAGTTCATGTAGTTCATCCGGTTGCCTTTGTACTTGCCGCAGCTGGTGCCGGGCTTGCAGCCGTAGAGGCTTCCGGATTTGAAGTAAACGGCCGCGGAGTCTAGGACGGGCGCATGGGCATAGCGGATCCGGCGATCCGTCATGTACATGAGGCGCTTAATTTCCAGGCTGGAGGGGGCGTCGACTACCCTGCCCGATTCCAGGGCGGTGAGCCATTGCATGAGGCCGCGGACGGTGCCGGTACTGCCGCCCTTGGGGGGCACGATGCCACTGGCCCCGCGGGTAAACATGGTGCCCAGCCGCCAGGCGTCCCCGTCGATGCCCAGGTCGCGGAGGGGGCCGTTGACGATGTCCTCGCCCAGGTTGCGGAGGGTGTCGCGCGGCGTTTCCTTGAAGTAGGTCATCATTTCGTCGTAGGTGAGGTCGGGGTACTTTTCGCCGAAGGCGCGCATGAGTAAGGCTTCGCGCCAGACGATGCTGGCGGCCCCATTGTTGCTGACGGAGAGCATGTGATCGACCCACTGGTAGAGGTTGAACTCGTCGCTGGGGTCCACGCGCTTGCGGGCGTAGCGCTCGCTGGCTGTATCGTAGAGCGGAATGGTGTGGTGATCGTACACGCCGAAAGGACCGGCCTTGACGATCTTCGTCCGCATCAATTCCCACCGTTTCTCGTAGTCGTCGGGGTAGAGATTTTGCAGCTCACAGAAAAAAGCGGTGACCACGGCCAGTTTACCCACGCTGCCGGGCTGGTAGCCGGCGGTCGGGTTGCGCTCGGCGTAGCGGTGGGGGCGGCCCTCCGTCATGTCGAAGACGGCGACGGAGTAAGAGGGGTGCATATTGGGGAAGATCTTTTCGATCTCGGATTGCAGGTCCGCATCTACCGCGGGGAGTTCTAGCAGGGGATCGCTCATGAGGTTCAGGCGCACGTACTCCAGCGCGTGGCGGCTGCCGTAGGGCAGCGTCCGCACCAGGGTGGCACTATCCATTTTCGTCAGCCGGACCAGCCGCGCGATGCCGGTATCGGCGAACCCGTCAATGGGGTAGCTGCCGGCGGGAGAGGAGGGAAAAAGGACGGCGGCAATCACGCCAAAAAATAAGATGATTCGTAGGTTCTTGAGAGTCATGTCGTTTACTTAACGCTGGGTGCAGGGAAAGTCCCGCGGGGATAAAGATACGCGTCTGGTCGTCCAAGCGCTTCGGCCAACGCGTTGCGGCGATCTGATGGGTGCCCAAGCGGGAGGCAACTGCTGCAGGCGGGACTGCCAAACTGACAGACCTCGGAGGTCTGCAACATTGTCAGCCCGCACTCCGCGCCCCCCGCCCCGCTGAACCAAAGGCCGCTTCCGCTCTTTCCCCTGGTAGACGTACCTTTGCGTCTCCAAAATCAAGACGTTTTATGCCCGCAACGCAAACCCAACAACAGTACAAAGTAAAGGACATCAGCCAGGCCGATTACGGCCGCAAGGAGATCCGCCTCGCCGAGGCCGAAATGCCCGGCCTCATGGCTCTAAGGGAGCAGTACGGCTCGGAAAAGCCCCTCAAAGGTGCCCGCATCGCTGGCTGCCTCCACATGACCATCCAGACCGCCGTACTCATCGAGACGCTGGTCGAACTCGGCGCCGACGTCAGCTGGTCGAGCTGCAACATCTTCTCCACCCAGGACCACGCTGCTGCCGCGATTGCCGCTACGGGCGTGCCCGTTTTTGCCTGGAAAGGCATGAACGAGGAAGAATTTAGCTGGGCCATCGAGCAAACGCTATACGCCTTCCCCGACGGCCAGCCCCTCAACATGATTCTCGACGACGGCGGTGACCTCACCAACATGGTCTTCGATCAGTACCCCGAACTGGTCGGCGACATCCGCGGCCTGTCCGAAGAAACCACCACCGGCGTCCACCGCCTCTACGAGCGCATGAAGAACGGCACCCTGGTGATGCCCGCCATCAACGTCAACGACTCGGTCACCAAGTCGAAGTTCGATAATAAGTATGGCTGCAAGGAATCTGCCGTCGACGCCATCCGCCGCGCCACCGACGTCATGATGGCCGGTAAGGTCGCCATCGTTGCCGGCTACGGCGACGTCGGCAAGGGTACCGCCGCCAGCCTCCGCGGCGCCGGCTGCCGGGTGCTCGTCACTGAGATCGACCCCATCTGTGCCCTGCAGGCCGCCATGGACGGCTACGAGGTGAAGAAAATGGACAACCTCGTCGAACGGGGCGACATCATCGTCACCGCTACCGGCAATTACAACATCCTCACCGAGCGCCACTTCCGCGCCATGAAGGACAAGGTGATCGTCTGCAACATCGGCCACTTCGATAACGAGATCGACATGGCCTGGCTCAACCAGAACTACGGCCACACCAAAGACACCATTAAGGACCAGGTCGACCTCTACAACATCGACGGCAACGACGTCATCATCCTAGCCGAGGGCCGCCTCGTCAACCTCGGGTGCGCTACCGGTCACCCGAGCTTCGTGATGTCCAACAGCTTCACCAACCAGGTGCTCGCCCAGCTCGAGCTCTGGCAGCACGCCGACCAGTACGACAACCAAGTCTATATGCTCCCCAAGCACCTCGACGAGCAAGTTGCCCGACTCCACCTCGAGAAGATCGGCGTAGAACTGGAGGAACTCAGCGCTTCCCAGGCCAAGTACATCGGCGTCGAGCAGACCGGTCCATACAAGCCGGAGCATTACCGGTACTAAGGACTGAAGGAGGGAGGGGTTAAAGGATTGAAGGGCATGTGACACTACGTCTTCCTTTCACGCTCGCAGTCCCTCCCTCCCCCTTCAATCCCTCATTCCCTCTTCCCCTCAGTCCCTGCCCTGCCCCCTTGGCCCCATAGCTCCCTGACCCTTAAACCCCCTGACCATGGGTAACCCCAAACGGGGCGCCGCTCCCCCCACCTGGAAATTGATGCTGGTCAAGTGGCTGGGCCTTTTTCCCGTCCTGTTGACCATCGCCTATACGCTGCAGTGGCTCAAGGTAGAACCGCTGTGGTTCAAGCTGCTTTGTGAGACCGCCATCCTGGTCCCGCTGCTTAATTACGTGATTACGCCTGTCATGGACTCCCTTTTCTCCGAATGGCTCTATAAGGGGATTGATCAGGATGCGCAGCAACAGTCGATCGACATTGGCGCGTAAACGTTCCGGTAAAATCTATTTGGTTCGTTGCTGTCGCACCACGAGCTGGGCGCGCTCCGCATTAGCAACGTTCACGTAGAACTCCCGGAAGGCCGCGTACTCGTCAGCGGGTAGGCTTACCGGCAGCAGTTTTAAAATGCGGATCCAGCGCACGCCATCTTTCGTAGGCTGCATTTCGGAGCGATAGGTACCTGCAGCGTGGGTGTAAACTAGCGGATCCGTGACTACTCCACTCTCGATTTCCATCCCTGCTGGCAGTTGTACGTTTACTGTGTCCACCCAATACCGGGTTGTGTGCGTCTCGATTGGCAATCGGCGGTCCTCATTGCGTTCGGGTATCCAGTCATACCCGTAGTAGGGATTAATGGGCACGAAGAGTCGGGTACCCATCTTGCGGGCGTAGTTGTTAACCTTGGTGGCGTAGCGCAAACTGGCGTGGGGCCGCCTGGGGTCCACGTCCAACTGATAATCACTGCCGGAAACGTCGGGTAAGTAGTTGTACCGGTGCAGCCGTTGAAGTTGCTCGGCGGGGTCACCTACGTAATCGACCAAGCCCCGAAACTGCTCCTGTTCGCCGCCATAGTGGGTAGCGCCCAGTTGCAGGGTGGTGGTTCCATCTGCGGCGAGCTGTACGTTCACGGTTCGTGTATGCCCGTTTTCGGTAGGCTCTAGACGCGGGGTCCGGTGGAGTTCCCCCCCCTGGGGAGTGATCCAGACCACGTTGCGGTCCTGCGTGGCTTCGCTGAGGTAGCCGGTTGGCGCGGTGTGGCTCGTACACTCTAGATACAATTCTTGGGAAGGAACGTAGAGCACCATGTGATTGAACGCCGATGAGGTGAAGTCCTCGGTGACCGGGTAGTAAGGCTGCTCGCTTGCGTTGATGAGCACCGGATAGGAGACTATTCCCACCTCCTTTAACATGGCCCCCATATAATTACTTAAGGCCTTGCAGTCGCCGAAGCGATTTTGCTCCACGTATTCCGCCGAGAAGGGTTGCCACCCGCCAATGCCAAGTTGGATGCTCACGTAGCGCATCCGCTGTTGCATGAAGCGGTACAGCCGGTCGACCCTCTCGTGCTCCGTGGTAGCCCCCGCGACCACCTCCCGGACCTGTTGCCTCAGTTGGGGAGGCAACTGGTCACGGCCCTCCAGGATGGAACCGATAAAAGTGCCAAAATCTTTCCAACTCCGGTAGCTGCCGCGGTACCCCTCGATTTCGAAATCAGCCAGCGCCACGCGCAGGAATGGCAGCACCGCAGTCACGGATGGGGTATAGGGTTCACTATTCTGTGCCGGTAGGTTGCTCACTTCCCAGCGGTATCGTCGGTTACGGTCATCCAAAGTAATGGCCGGCGGAAGAAGGTGGCTCGATTGGTAAAGAAGTTCGTTCTCCGCAGGCACCGTTACGGTAAGGCTGCTGCTCACCACCCCCTGTTCGTAAGCCTGCGGTTGCCAACTCGACAGGGCAAACATTAACATAATCTCATTCAGCCGCTTTTCTACTTCAAAGACAACGGTGCAGGGATAGCTGGTACAGGGCACGGTTACCGTTTTGTAGCGGGTATCCTCGTAGAAAGTTCCTTCACTCGTATGCCGGCGATCTTCGATATCGGAGTTGCGGGCACGGCCCATTTGATTTCCCATCCAATCGTAAGAGGCCGCCTCAAAGCGGGTAATTTTACTGTGGCCGTCGTACGCTTCCTGTAGGGTGTTGCCACCCTGCTCTTTACCGTTAAAGAGCGTTACCACCCGCCGGTAGGAGTAGGTCGCCGAACTCGGTCCGGTCACCTCGTAAACTTCCTCCGAAGCCAACACTACACTATTTCCCGTACGTAGGGAATCGGGGACGGTCAGCGAGGTCGGAGATAGTTTCTGGGCCAGGGCGGGGCCGCAGGTGCCGAGAAATAAAGCGAGTAAAAGCAAGAGGTTCCGCATTACTTCGCGCGTTTAAAGACCAAGGTGGTTTCCTGCAACTCAATGATGCGCCGGTACATGCCGCGCAGGACGGCATAATCCTCCGCCTGGTACAGGGTCCGATCTTGGTCCACGGTAAAATTGAGGAGCAGCGTCTGGTTGGGTTGCATGGCGGAGGCGAATGTGGCCGTTATCCCCCCATCTTCCGAAACAAACCTAATGGGTTCGGGGGCTTCCTCTAGGACATACCCTTTGGGTATGTGGATGGTCGCGATGTACTGTTTACGCCAGGGGTAGGGAAAGTCGATGGGATACTGCCGCTCTTCCACGTCGTCGAGCTCACCATCCAGCACTTCAATTAGAATAGGCTGAACGTAGAGGTAGTCCTCTGCGGCCATCGCGGCGGGTAAGTTCATCGCCACCTTGTAGGTCAGGGGTTGGGTGCTGTCATCGCTACCGTCGACTAAAGTCTGTTCCAAGATCTGGGCCTCCGGGTGCCGCTCCATCACTTCCAGGGCAAGCGGGCCTTCCGCCGGCTTGTCCATGCCTCGCAATTGCGTGCGCCCCGAGAAGGCGTAGTAACTCTCCATCCGCCCGGTCAATTCGGCGGTAGTTTCGCCGGCCGCATCGATTACGATGTCGGCCACCACCACCCGACGGGCCCGGGGCACCTCTACATTAATCCACTGGGGAGCTTCTTCCAGGGCTACCCACCCCCGGTGGTTCAGCGCAGCTTCCCGCGGCAGCCCGGGAGGCCGATCCATGCCGTTTGCATCCAGGAGGTAAGGCTGATCGTCTACTTCGGTGTAGACCAGGAGGTGATCAAATTGATTGATCAGGGGGTACAGCTCAACTGGTGCCCCTCGGTCTCGCAGAGAAACCAGCAGCGGGTAGGCGGGGATGCCTGCCTCATTAAGCAGGGCGAGCAGACACAAATTCAGGTCGGCACTGTTGCCCATGCCGGCAGCAAATACGTCGTCCGGTGTGTCGGAGCCCAGGAAACTGTAGCGCTCGTTCCACTTCAGGTGGCTGGCCACGAAGTAGTAAGCGGCGTCTACCCGCTCCTTCACCGTCGTTCCGGCCATGATGACCGGTTCGGCTGCTGCCCACACCTTCTTAAAATTGCCCCTGACCTGGTAATAGCGCCCAAAGTCCTGCCGCTGGTGCAATTCCTCCACCGTCGTCTGCCAGCTGTTAAAGACGGGCTGAGAACTCGTGTTGGGGTAATCGACGGACTGCAATTGTAACTTCACTTTAGGCAGGTAGTCCGTCAAATTATTGGTGTAGGGCTGGATCTCGAAGGCCGGTAGATCCACCATCACGTAGCGCATATCCACAAATTCTATGGGCGTGGGCGTACTGCCGGTGGCGTGGCCCGGTGTGCGCCAGATGCGGGAAGTATAGCCCTTGTCCTGGAGGTGATAGTTGCTCTGTAAACCCAGGCTTACGTATTTATAATATTCGGGGATCTGCGCGGTATACTCCGCCCACCGCACGGGGATGTCCTCCTGAAAAGTGTAAGGAGTGGGTAACAGGATGTGCTCGCTCTTCCGGGTATACGTGTACTCGACGATACAGCCTGGTGTCACCTGGGGGAAAGTGAAACTAATGCTCCGACGGTCCTCCTCGAGATCCTGGCGCACGAAGTCCCGCCCCCGAATTTTGATGCTACTGCCGTCCGGTAAGTGCACCTCTGCCTTGAGGTTCAGAATCGATTCGTAGCCCCGGTCGTATCGGATGGAAATGTCGGCCCGGTCAAAGCTGGAAGGCTTGAGTAGCTTGACCCGGGTATGCACGGTTTCTTCCAGTGCCGGCCCCTTCTCGGGCAAGTAGTCAAAGCGCAGGTCGAGTTTGTCGTATAGGACGTAGGCTTCGGCGGAAGGGTCACCGGGCACCACCATCAGGGCCCGGTCCTCGTCGGAGACCCGGCCAAACTTTTCCTCCCCCGCGTACTGGGCGGAGAGTACGGAAGAACAGCATAAACAAAGCAGTAAGGGTAACAACGGGTACATAGAAACTATTTGGCGCGTTTAAACACGAGGGGCGTATCCTGAAGCTCAATGATGCGACGGTACATGTCGCGGAGCCCCGGGTAATATTCGGCGGGGTAAAAGGTGCGGTCGAGGTTAACGACGAGGGATACCGACACTACGCCATCGGATTGCACCTCCGTCGCGAAGGTGGCCACCATGCTGTCATCCTCAGCCCGGAGGCGAATGTTACCCGGTGCCTCGTCCAGCACGTAGCCTGCGGGGACGTGAATCTTGGCTAGGTAGCGCTGCTGCCAAGGAAAGGCAAAGTCGATGGGGTAGACGCGCTCCTCCACGTCATCAAGCTCCTCGTCCAGCACCGCAAGCAGGAGAGGTTGTACGTAGAGGTAATCCTCGTACACCTGCGCTACCGAGGGGACCCGGAGCTGCAAGAAGTAATCCAGAGGACCGCTGGGGTCATCTTTTTCACCGGGAGTAAATGGCTCAATTACCTCCGTTAGCGGATAGCGTACTAGGATTTCGCTGGCTAGGGGCGCTTCCCCCGGCTGCTTAGCCGCGTGCAGTTCCGAGCGGGCGGCAAAGGCAAAGTAACTCTCCATACGGCTCTTCAGGTCCACCGTGGCAACGCCATCGTCTCCGATAACAATCTCCTGCAGCACGGTCCTGCGGGCGGGCGGGACATCGAGGTCGATCCAACGGGGCTTGGCCTTGTCGGCCACCCAGCCCCGGTGGTTGAGGGCGTTCAGGCGGGGAAGACCGGCGGGTCGGTCGCTGTCGTTCACGTCGAGCAGCAGGGGCTGGCCGTCTAACTCCGTATACACCATCAGGTGATCGAATTGGTAGATCACCGGGTACACTTCAATGGGGGCCCCGTGGTCGCGCAGGGAAACCAGCAGGGGGTGGGCCGTGATCCCCGCCTCGTTGAGCAGGGCCAGCAGACACATGTTCAGGTCGGCACTATTCCCCGTTCCTTCCGCCAGGATCTGATTGGGCGTTTGGGAGGCGAGGATGCGGTATTCCCCGTTCCAGCGTACGCGGTCGAGCACGAAACGGTAGGCGGCCTCCACTTTATCCCGGTCGGTACCCGCAGCCTCCAGGGTGGCCTCGGCTTCCTTCCAGAGTTTACCGTAGTTGATGCGGTTGCGGTAATAGCGGCCGAAATCAGGTCGGTCCTGCAGGGTATTCACCGTTTCCTGCCAGTCGCTGAAGACGGGCTGGACCCCCTGCCCCGGGTAGCTGACCGCCTGCAACTGCAGGCGGATGCGCGGCAGGTAGTCGCTGGCGTTGTTGGTGTAGGGTTCGTCGGTGAAGGCGGGCAGGTCCTTCATGACCCACCGCAGCTGGGAGTGCTCCACGCGATTGCCGTTCGTGCGGTAAGCCCCGGCCCCGAATTCGGGTCCGAAGTCCTCTTTGACGATCTCGGCTTCCTGGATGTGGTACTGTCCCCGAACGTTGCCCAGGCTCATGTACTGATAATACGGAGGGATGAGGGCGGTGTACTCCGACCAGCGGACCGGGATGGATTCCTGAAAGTAGTGGACGGTGGGTGCCAGGATGCTCTCGGTATTCCGGCTGTAGGTATACTCTATGATGGCCCCGGCCGTTACGCGGGGAAAGGTGAACTTCACTAGCGTACGCCCGTCGGAATCCGTTTCCCGTACGAAGTCGGCCTCCCGCACTGGCAGGGCGCCGCCCTGCGGCAGGTGAATTACGGCCTGCAGCTTATCTACTTCCTGATCGCCCTTGCGGTAACTAATCGTGATGTTCGCCAGGTCGAAAGCAGCTGGCTTGAGGAGCTTGATCCGGCGGTGAAACGTCTCTCTGAGCGAAGGGCCCTTATCGTCCCGGTAGAGGTAGCGCAGGTCGAGGTGATCGTACAGCACGTAGGCTGCGGCGGCCGTATCGCCGGGCACGAGGGTAAGTTGCCGGTCCGCAGGGGTCACCTCCCCAAAGCGGGTGCCACCTTCGTACTGGGCAATTAACAGCGCGGGCCCCGCCCAGAGGAGCAGGAAAAAAAGGTGGTCGACCTTCATGCGGAGAATGGGAATTGAGGCGGACGAAGACGCCCGCGGTGTACTAAGCCAAAGTAAATATACTCAGAATGGTGACTGCATATTCTAGGTAAGTAACGGGCGAAAATTGATGGTATTGCGCACTCAGGCGGGCGGGTTCGCGGGTCGGCTGGCCATCCGGAAAACCCCCAGAAGCGCCAACACGCGGCGGGGTGGCCGTGTATTAGGGGGTATGAAGTTTGGTAAAATATCCAATCCCGGGGCCCTTACCTACCACCTGCCGGTTGAGCCCCTGGCCAATCGCCTGCGCCTCGACCGCTACGAACTGGGGGTCGGTGAGGGGCGGCCCCGCATCTACACCGGAGCCACCGGCTGGAGCATGAAAGAATGGGTCGGTAAGTGGTACCCGGAGCGCACAAAATCAGCCGATTACCTGTCCGCCTACGGAAAACAGTTCAACACCATTGAGCTCAATACGACCCACTACCGCATCCCGACCCACGAGCTCGTGCAGCGTTGGTATGCGGCGGTGCCCGCAGACTTTCGTTTTTGCCCGAAGTTGCCGAGCCCCATCAGTCACGTCAACGACCTGGGCGCCGGCAGCGATGCCCTGCAACGCTTCGTGGCAGCCCTAGATGGCCTGCAGGAAAAATTGGGCTGCGCGTTCATTCAGCTGCCCCCTTACTTCGGTGCCGACCGCCTGCCGGTACTCGACCGGTTCCTCGACCGCTGGCCGCGCCTGCTGCCCCTGGCGGTGGAGGTGCGCCATGAGAGTTGGTTCCAGGACCCCTTCGCTACCGAGGCGCTCATGGACGCTCTGGCCGCCCGCGGAGTGGCGGCGGTCATTACCGACGTGGCCGGGAGGCGGGACGTGCTGCACGGCTACGTAACCGCCCCCCGAACGATGGTCCGCTTCGTGGGCAACGGCCTGATCGACAGCGACTACACCCGCCTGGCCGACTGGGCCCGGAAGCTGCGCGAGTGGAATCTTCCGGAATCATTTATCTTCCCCCACGAACCCGACAACCTACTGGCCCCCGACGCCGCGGCCTGGTTTACCGATCACCTAACCGGACTGGACTTTTCCAACACCCGCGGACCCGCCCTCCACCAGGGACCGGAGCAGATGCGTCTGTTTTAGCTTTGTACACCCCGTCTTGACCTATGACCAACGATTTTCCCGTCATCCCCCGCGACATCAGCTGGCTTTCCTTTAATCACCGGGTACTCCAGGAGGCCAAGGATGAATCGTTGCCCCTTTTCGAACGCGTCAAGTTCCTGGCCATCTATTCCTCTAACCTCGACGAGTTCTTTCGGGTACGTATGGCCAACCACCGCAACCTTCTGCGGGTAAATAAGAAAACGAAACGGGAACTCGACATCAGCCCCAAGCAGACCGTCCGGACCATCCAGCGGATCGTCAACCGCCAGCAGGAGGAGTTCAGCCGCATTTTTGAGAAAAAGCTCATCCCCCAGCTCGCCACCCACGGGATTCACCTCAAGCGGCGCCTCGACATGACGGAGGAGGACCGGCAGTACGTTGAGAATTACTTCCGGGAATTTATGCTCCCCTACGTGCAACCCGTCTTACTCGTCAAGGATATGGTGCGCCCCTTTCTCAACAACGCCCAGTTGTACCTGTCCATCCTCATGAAGGATAAGGTGAAGGGGAAGACGGCCTACGCCATCGTCAAAATCCCCAGCGACCACCTGCCCCGGTTCATTCCCCTGCCCAGCACCGACGACCAGCACAACCTGATCATGCTGGACGACATCGTCCGCCACTCGGTCTCCTGGATGTTCCCCGGCTACGAGATTGAAGATACTTACAGTATTAAGCTGACCCGGGACGCTGAGCTCTACATCGACGACGAATTTACCGGCGACCTACTCGCCAAGATCAAGTCCAGCCTCAACCGCCGGCACGTCGGCCCCGCCAGCCGTTTCGTGTACGACCGCACCATGCCGGTGGAGCTGCGGGAGTACCTCGAGGACACCTTCGAGCTGGACCGCTACGACATCCTTACCGAGGGACGATACCACAACAATTTCGACTTCTTTAGCTTCCCCAGCTTCGGCATGACGAAGCTGCAAAATCCCCCCCAGCCGCCCCTGCCCTACCCCGCCCTGGAAGAGACGGGCGACTACTGGGCCGCGATCCGGGCGCAGGACCACCTGTTGGTGTATCCCTACCACAAGTACGAGTCCGTGGTGCTCTTTTTTGAGCGGGCTGCCGAGGACCCCGCCGTGTCCCACATCAAGATCGTGCAGTACCGCGTTGCCCGCAAGTCGCGCATCATGCAGGCCCTGATGAAGGCAGTCAGCCTCGGCAAGCAGGTCAGCGTCTTCATCGAGGTCAAGGCCCGCTTCGACGAAGAGGCCAACCTCCGCTGGGGCGAGAAACTGGAGGAAGCGGGCGTCCACGTCCACTACAGCTTCCCGGGCGTCAAGGTCCACTCCAAGCTCGCTCTCGTGCGTCGGGTCGAGAACGGGCAGGAACAGATCTACAACTACCTCTCCACCGGCAACTTCCACGAAGACACCGCCAAAGTGTACAGCGACTTCGGCATCTTTACGGCCGATGAGCGCATCACCAGCGAAGTGGCCCGCATCTTCAGCTTCCTCGAAAACGTGACGGTGCCCGAACAACCCTTCCAGCACCTGATGGTCGGCCAGTTTAACCTCCGCAGCGGACTGGAAAGCCTCATCGACTTCGAGATCGCCGAGGCAAAGGCCGGGCGCCCCGCCGCCATGACCCTGAAGATGAACAGCCTGCAGGACCCCACCATGATCGAACGGCTCTACGCCGCCAGCCAGGCCGGGGTGATGATTAACCTGATCATCCGGGGCATCTGCTGCCTCATCCCCGACCGCAAGGGCTACAGCGAGAACATCCACGGCATCAGCATCGTCGATCGCTACCTCGAGCACGCGCGCGTCTTCCATTTTCACCACGGTGGGGAAGAGCGCGTGTATCTCTCCTCGGCCGACTTCATGACCCGCAACCTAAGCCACCGGGTGGAGACCACCTTCCCCGTATACGATGAGGACATCAAGGACAAGATCCTCGAGATTCTGGATATCCAGTTAGCCGACAACGTCAAGTCTCGCTTGCTCAGCAATCAGCAAGCCAATGCGTACTACCGCGGCGGGAGCGACCTGCGCATCCGCAGCCAGGAGGAAACCTATCACCTCATCAAGCGCACCCTCGTCGCCGAGCAGCTGGAGCTCGAAGAGTAGCGTCCCCCAGTAGAATTTTAGCGGCGAAGGTGGATCGTCCCTTCCCGTTCACGCAAGCTGGTCCCCTCCCGGTCGCGGAACACCGAGATGATCTCCGCTACCACGGACACGGTGATTTCCTCCGGCGTCTCGGCACCGATGTCCAAACCGATAGGGCTGAACAGGCGGGGGTACTCGAGCAGTCGCAGTTGATCACTGGCCCGCAACTCGGCATCCATTTTTAGGGCTCGCTTTCGGGGACCGAGTAGGCCCAGGTAAACTGGAAATTGCGGCAGGAAGTGACGCACCATCTGTTTGTCGCGCTCGAAGTCGTGCGACATGCAGGCTACGGCCGTGTACGCGTCCACGCGCAGCTTTCCTACCTCGCTGTAATCATACAGGCCGTCGGTCAGAGCGGCCAGCGGGGTAGAGAACTTGCGGCGCAGGCCGATCACGCTGATCTTCCAGCCCAGGTGCACCGCCGTAGTGACCAAGGGCAGCATGTCATAGTTGTCCCCAATCACGATGAAGTGCAATTCCGGGCGCAGGATTTCGAACAACCGCTCGGAAACCCTCCCCCGCGCGTCGTTGAACTTACGTACTGCCGAGCGCCCGTGCGGTAGATTCACGGAGTCCAGCGGCACTTCCCGCAGTTTACCGTCCAGGGGCTCGTCAGCGGGTGCCGTGACCGTCTGGACGAGCAGACGCGGCACCCGGGTGGCGATCCGCTCCCGCAGCACCTCCACCTGGTTTTGATCATCGGAGAAGTCAAGGGGGGTAAAGAGCACTTCGATGCGTCCGTGGCAACCCAATCCGATGCCGATCTCCCGGTCCTCCCCGTCCAGGGTGTCGTAAACGCGTTTGGAGGGGTGCCCGTGGTAAATGGCCTGCTGGGCCCGCCGCAGTGCGTCACCCTCCAGGCAACCGCCGCTGATGCCCCCCGTATAGCGGCCATCGGCCCCCACCAGCAGCCGGGCACCGATCCGCCGGTAGGAAGACCCCTCTACCCGGACTACGGTGGCCAGGGAACAAGCGGTTGCCCGCTCCCGGAAGGTATCGTAGAGCTCAATGATGTTCCTGATCTCCTTCATGGCGTCGGTAATCTTCCGGGGTGTCGATGTCGTAGATGGGCCGCGGGGGTTGCACAAGAATTACGGCTTGGGAGTGGGCCCGTAGGAGTTGCCCGGCCCCCGCGTCCCCGCCCTGTGCGCAAAGTTCGGCAAAATAAGCGGAGGGGAAGAGTGCCGGAACGCCGGGTCGACTGCCGTAGGCGGTGGCGACGATGCGCCGTGGGTCACTATCCGCGGCCCGACAGATGCTTAGGAGATAAGCGGCATCTGCCGAGGGCTGGTCGGCTAGGGTGACCAGAACGCGGGAAAATGCGCGGGGGTCAGCGGAGACATCGGCGACTCCCCGGGCCAGGCTGGAGCCCAAACCTTCCTTGTAGGACGGGTTATGTACGATAGTGACGGCTCCTGTCCCAAGTTCGTGTTCCAGGTGCGCTGCGTTCGCTCCCACTACCACGAATACGGCGTCCGCTACCGCTGCGGCCTGGCGGACGGCGTGTCCGACCAGCGTCGTGTCGCCCCACGGCATAAGCTGTTTAGGCCGTCCCATCCGGCGGGAACTGCCCGCGGCCAGTATGAGAATGGCGAGGGACACTGGTCGGTCATTTGATGACGATCTCGAGGATCTTGGTGGTGGAATCGATGGCCGCGGGGTCAAAGGCCGCCTGCAGGTCATTTCTGGACAAGCGATAGGCCAGCAGGCCGTGCTGTAGGTAGGCGGCACCGTTGCTGCCACCACCAACCACGTCCAGCGGGCCCAGCCGTTCTATCACTTCCCGGTAGCTGTTGCCCGTGCGGAGCCCGTCGCGGGTGACCACATTGGGGGAGGTAATGTGAATCTCGCTGATCCGCGATGCGTCCCCCTCCCCTACTTGAAGGTATCCGAGGCGTTCCCGTTTACGTCCCTCAATGTAATAGACGGTCTGGTCCTGCCCGTCAACGGGAATGATGCCGGGACGCAGGAACTTGCTGAAGGGGCCGATGTCCAGGCCGGGACGCATATCTAGAAAGGCACGGTCAGTCACCTCGTAAGGATCGTCGGGGTCCACGTCGTAGATGGCCGTGTTCCCGGCGTTTGGGTTATCGACGGGCACGGTCTCCGGCGTGGTGGGGGGGTTGTCCGAGCAAGCCACGAGCAGCAACAGGGGGATAAAGAATTTAAGCATGTCGGGGCGTAGTATGGGTGGTGTAACGCGGGGCTCTCCGTGTTGTTGGCACGTCGGGCCGGCGGGAGAACTGCCGCACCCGGGCGTGGTGCCACCCCCGCGTCCCCGCCCCCAGTAGTATCATAGCAGCTATGAAACTAATCCTCGGCTTTCTCCTGGCCTCCTTTTCTTTGATGGCCCAGCAGGGGCATACTCACTCCCGCGTCATTCACTTTCCGGATACGGAGGACTACCGCACCCTGACGGTGGACCTCCATATGCATACCGTGTTTTCCGACGGCAGCGTGTGGCCGGACATCCGCGTACAGGAGGCAGTTAAGGACAGCATCGATGCGATCTCCCTGACCGAGCACCTGGAGTACCAGCCCCACGCCGCTGACTTGCCCCACCCCGACCGCAACCGCTCCTACGAAATCGCTGAGGTCCTGGGCCGCCCCCATGACCTGCTGGTGATTCGGGGGGCGGAGATCACCCGTGCCATGCCCCCGGGCCACTGCAACGCTGTTTTTATCGAGGACGCCAACAAACTGCTCACCGAAAATGCGATGGACGCCTTCGCGGAGGCCCACCGGCAGGGGGCTTTCACCTTCTGGAACCACCCCAATTGGATTGCCCAGCGTCCGGACGGCGTGGCCACCCTTACCCCCCTGCACCGGGAATTAATCGA
Organism: Lewinellaceae bacterium; assembly: GCA_963710195.1. GTDB lineage: Bacteria > Bacteroidota > Bacteroidia > Chitinophagales > Saprospiraceae > Neolewinella. The sequence goes on along the minus strand of CAVPZF010000007.1, from coordinate 258,995 downwards.
CATGGGCTACCTGCAGGGTATTGAGGTGGTCAACGACCTGACCATCAGCCAGGAGGCCCTACAACTCGCCATCGACAATAATCTGACCATCCTGGGCACCTCGGACATTCACGGGCTCGTGGACTGGCAGTTTCACGTCCACGAAGGCGGTCACCGCCCCGTCACCCTCGTGCTGGCTACCGAACGTAGTGCAGAAGCCATCGAAGAAGCCCTGCGCGCCGGGCGAACCGTAGCCTACTTCGAAAATACGCTGGTCGGATTAGAAGAGCATCTGCGCCCCGTGGTCGCCGCTAGTTTACAGGTCGTGGATGCCGCCTACCGGGGCCCCTCGGCCGTGGCCGACGTGACCATCCGAAACACCAGCGACTGCGCCTTTACGCTTGAAAATGCCACCGGCTATGCGCTGCAGAGCGACCTCGGGCTGATCTCCATTCCACCGGATGGGGAGACGACGATATCGGTAATGACGGGTACCCAGCTAGCAGAGCTCACGCTACGCTTCCGGGTGCTCAATGCAGTGACGGCCCCCAATCAAACACTTATGCTGGAACTAGCTACTGCGCTGAAGTAGACCTAATTAAGGTTTATGGGCACCTACGTAGCTGAACACCTCCCGCACCACCATGCGCTTGATCTCACGTTGTTGCGGACGGTCGAAGCTCTTCAAACGAAACTGGAACTTTAGTTCCATGAAATCCTTCTTTACTTCCACGATCTTCAGCAGGTACGAGTCTTCTTCGATCATTTCGGCGTACTCCCCGACGCTCTCCTTGAGTTCCTGTTCGAGCACGTTGACGTCTTTGATGGCCTTGATGTCCATCTCGAAGTCGATGCTCATCAGCCGCACGTCGCGCCGGGTGTAGTTGATGATCTCGTTGGCGTAGACCTTACCGTTGGGAAGAATGACCACGTCGTCGTTGTCGTTCATGATCTTCACCTTGAGCAGGCCGATGTCGGCCACCCGTCCGCGGTAGGTGTAGAAGCGAACGTAATCACCCACCTCAAAGACGTCGGTGAAACTGTAGTAGATTCCGACAATGAGGTCATTCACGAAATCCTTTGAGACGATCGCGATGGCGGCCGCGACAATGCTCAGTGAGGTGAAGAGCGTGCGGAAGTCGATGCCGATCAGGGATAGGATGGTAAATACAACGATCGCCCCGATCAGTAACTTACGGATGTTCTCGACCCCGTAGACGAAATTTTTGGCTCCGCGGCGTTTGGCGTAGTTGCGGCGGCGGTAGAGCCACTTCACAAAGCGGGTGGTCACGTTCAGGATGGCCACCGTCATGGCAAAGTACAGCAGGATGCGGAAGAACTCCGGCCGGCCTTCTGCCCACAGCAGGTGCTCGTCGAAGTGGACCAGGTAAACGCCCCCGACCAGCAGGGCCAATTCGAGGGTCAGGAATAGTAGGTTGCCGGCCAGTGTGCGCTCCTTCATTTTAGGCGCGCCACTTTTTGAAGGCGTTAATCAATCCATTAGTAGAGCTGTCGTGGGTATTTACCTCCCCGCCCCCCTGGAGTTCCGGTAGGATAGCCTTGGCCAACTGTTTGCCGAGCTCTACACCCCACTGATCGAAACTGTAGATGTTCCAAATGACGCCCTGTACAAATATCTTATGCTCATATAGGGCGATCAGTTGCCCTAGGGTATAGGGCGTAATCTGCTTCACTAACAGGCTGTTGGTGGGCTGGTTACCGTCGAAGATCTTGAAGGGGACGAGTTCGGCAATCTCCGCGTCCGACTTGCCGGCGGCGCGCAGTTCCTCCTCCACCTCAGCGGCTGTTTTACCGTTCATCAGGGCTTCAGTTTGGGCGAAAAAGTTACTCAGCAGAATGGCGTGGTGCTCCCCCATGGGATTGTGCGAGACCGCGGGTGCGATGAAATCACAGGGAATGAGCCGGGTTCCCTGGTGGATCAACTGGTAGAAGGCGTGCTGCCCGTTGGTGCCGGGTTCTCCCCAGATGATGGGCCCGGTGTCGTAGTCTTCGATCGGATCGCCGTTGCGGTCCACGCTCTTGCCGTTGCTCTCCATGTTGCCCTGCTGGAAGTAGGCGGGAAAGCGGTGGAGGTATTGGTCGTACGGCAGGATGGCCTCCGTCTCGGAATCGAAAAAATTGGTGTACCACACGCCGATGAGCGCCAGAGTCACGGGCAGGTTCTCCTCCAGCGGCGCGTGCCGGAAGTGCTCGTCCATAGCGTGGAGGCCGTCCAGTAGACCGGCGAAGTGGTCAAACCCGACGGTCAGAGCAATACTCATTCCGATGCTTGACGACAGGCTGTAGCGGCCGCCGACCCAATCCCAGAAGCCAAACATGTTGTCCTCCGCAATTCCAAATTCCTTGACCCCCGCGGCATTGGTAGACAGGGCGACGAAGTGCTTGGCCACGTCCTCCTGGCTACCGCCTTGCTCCAGGAACCACTGTCGGGCACTGCGGGCGTTGGTCATCGTTTCCTGGGTAGTGAAGGTTTTGGAAGCGATCAGGAACAGCGTGGTCTCGGGATCGACTAGTTTAAGTACCTCCGCCAAGTGGCTGCCGTCGATGTTGGACACGTAGTGCACCCGCCGGCCTTCGATCCAGTAAGGCTTCAGCGCTTCGGTGACCATCACGGGCCCCAGGTCGGAGCCCCCGATGCCGATGTTGACCACGGTAGTCAGGGGCTTGCCGGAATAGCCCAAGTGCTGGCCGGAGTGGATACGTTGGCAGAATTGTTCCATACGGTCCAGGACGGTGTTGACCTCGGGCATAACGTCTTCCCCGTCCAATAGAATGGGGTCCCCCTTGCGGTTCCGGAGGGCAACGTGTAGTACGGCTCTGCCCTCGGTGCCGTTGATCACCTCGCCGGTAAACATCTTCTCGGTGGCCTCCTTGACGCCGCAGTCCTCCGCCAGCTTACGCAGCAGGTCGAGGCTCTCCTGGGTAAGGATGTTCTTGGAGTAGTCCAGCAGAATGTCTTCGATCGTCTGGCTAAAGTGGGCGAAGCGGTCGGGATCCTGGGCAAAGAGATCCTTCATGTGCCGTTGCTTCATCTCGTAGGCGTGGATTTCGAGCTCTTTCCAGGCGAGGGTGGTGGTGGGATTGAGGTTACTGAGCATGCGGGAAGGGTTGATAGCTGTGAGTTGCCATAGATACGCTGACGGGTAGGAAATGTGCGGGGTCAAAGCCAACCGACGGTCGGAATGGGAGCACAATAAGGAAATGAACAAGCTTATCTGCCCTACGTTTAGTTCATAACCAACCGGGGTAATCCCCGTCTATTTTTTAATCAAACTTTCGAATATGAAATCCTTGTTTGTACGCCTCATGGCCTTTATCGCCATACTGGCATTAAGCACTACTCCCCTCCGCGCACAGTCGGATGATATGGGTGAGCAGACGATAACGGAGCTGGCCAGCCAGACCTCCGAACTCAGTACCCTCGTAGCCGCCCTACAGGCCGCTGACCTTGCTTCTACCCTGGAGGGTGAGGGTCCCTTTACCGTTTTTGCGCCAACTAATGATGCTTTCCGTGCGCTGCCCCAGGAAGTATTCAACGCCCTGTTGAAGGCAGAGAATCGCGATGCGCTCGTCAGCATCCTGAAGTACCACGTGGCCGATGGCAAGCTTGCGGCCGCCGACGTGATGGCCGCCATCGATGGCGCCGGGGACGAAGGTTTCACCGCCACTACTATGGGCGGTGACTTTACCGCCTCCACTATGGACGGAGGCGTGCGCCTCACCGACGGCCAGGGCAACGAAGCCATGGTCAGCCAGACCGATATCATGGCCAGCAACGGCGTGATTCACTTAATTGACCACGTTTTGCTTCCCGCCGACCTGGACGTAGCCGCCCTCACGACGGAGGATATGGCCGAAATGGAGGGTGACATGAATGACGAAATGAATGACGACATGATGGATGACATGTCCGACGAAATGAAGGAAGAAGGCCAGGAAATGGGTAATGCCATGGAAAACGCCGGCGAAGAGACCGCTCAGGGCGTCAAGCGTACCGCTCAGGAAGTAGGAAATGCCGTTAGTGAAACCGCCAGTACCGTTGGAGAGGCCGTTGGCAACGCCGCTGAAGCCACTTATGACGAGGTCACCGAAACCGCACGGGAAATGACCGACGGTGACGACATGGACATGGACACGGATATGAACACCACCCGCACCGCTCCCGGTACTACCGCTTACGGCAAGGGCAATACGATCGTCGACGTAGCCAGTAAGAATGGCGACTTCAAGACCTTGGTCACGGCCATCGAAGCCGCCGAACTGAGTGATTTGCTCGGTAGCGATACGGAGTTCACCGTCTTTGCCCCCAATGATGAAGCCTTCAACAAGCTTCCCGAAGGAACCGTCAGCGATCTGACCCAAACCAGCAACAAGGAGAAGCTCCAGGGCATCCTCTCCTATCACGTAGTTGCTTCGAAGGTTTCCGCCGCCGATCTGGTGAAGGCCATCCAGGCCAACAAGGGTTACTTTCGGATCCAAACCATCAGCGGGGAGAGCCTGATTGCTTCCATGGAGGGCGACAATGTCATTCTGACCGACGGCAACGGCGGTAAGTCTACCGTGACCGCTACCGATGTGATGGCGGATAACGGCATCATTCACGTACTCGACACGGTACTCATGCCCAAGACGGCTATGTAAGCCAATTGCTTATTGTGCAATGACCAAAATGGCCGCCGTCCCAGCTGACGGCGGCCATTTTGCGTTGCGGAGGCCGCAACATATCTACTTCGTTTTGGTCTTGTACGACGAATAAAATAATATATTAAGGAAGGGTTAATTCCAAATTACCGAAACGCGGCCCACCCCATTGTTCGTTTAAAACACAAATAGGCGGCCGGTGAGCTAGCTGCCGGCAGTTTTGCTGTCCCTAAGAGACCCGGAACGGACCCATCGTTGTGTTGATAGTTTACTTTCCTGCTAGAGCTGTGCATTATTGAGAGACGCTGTGAATACAGTGATAGCAACAAGGGACAGTAGCACTAGACCTGCAACCTTAGGGCTCCGTTCCTTTTTTTCTGGTGGCGTTAAGAATTCCGTAGCCATTACCTTGGCGGATTCACAAGTTCGCGATTATGCCTCTCCGCACCTCACTTAGTCTTCTACTCCTAATAATACTTACTGGCCTTCGTGGCCAGTCCCCCACCCCGGCCGCCGAGCGCACCGCCGGATTCACCCAGCGCGGGCAGTTGCAAGCGGACTCTCCACTCGCCGGGCTCACATTTACGAGCATCGGCCCCAGCATCATGAGTGGACGGGTAACCGACATCGCGGTCGACCCCCAAGATCCCACCCATTTCTACGTGGCCTACGCCAGTGGCGGGCTCTGGGAAACCGTCGACAACGGGACGAGCTTCACGCCCTTGTTCGATCACGAGGCCGTGATGACCATCGGGGATATTGACGTCCACTGGCCCTCACAAACGATCTACGTGGGCACCGGCGAAGTCAACAGCAGCCGCAGTTCCTACGCGGGCAACGGGATCTACCGGAGCCGGGACGGAGGCAAAAGCTGGACCCACCTCGGTCTGGAGGAAACCCATCACATTGGGCGCGTGCTGGTTGACGCTGAGGACCCCAACACGGTCTGGGTAGCGGCCCTCGGGCACCTCTACGGGACCAACCCCGAGCGCGGCGTCTTCCTGACCAGCGACGGAGGCGCGAGCTGGACGAAAACCCTCTTTGTTGACGACACCACCGGCGCCGTCGACCTGGTGCGTGATCCCCGTAAGCCCGACGAGCTGTACGCCGCTACCTGGCAGCGCGAGCGCAAGGCCTGGGATTTCCGGGAAAGCGGTCCGGGCTCCGGCGTTTACCACTCCACCGATCGGGGCAAAAACTGGAAACTGATTACCCCACCCGGACAGGGCTTCCCTACTGGCACCGGTGCCGGGCGCATCGGCCTGGCACTTAGCTACGACCAGCGGGGCAAGCGGGTGCTCTACGCCAGCATCGACAACTACCACCTGAGGGAAGCGGAAGAGTCGGATTCGGACGTGCTCACTAAGGGTCAACTCCGCACTATGCCCAAAGAGGACCTATTGCGTCTAGAGAACTACCTCCTGGAGGACTTCCTGCGCACCAATGCTTATCCCAAGGACCTGGATGCCGCCACCCTCCGCACCCAGGTAGAAAGCGGCAACCTCACCCCCCTCCAGCTCGTGGAGTACCTGGAGGACGCCAATGCCCAACTCTTCGACACCGAGGTGAAGGGTTTTGAGCTCTACCGCAGTACCGACGGCAAGCGGTGGACCCGCACCCACGGGCAGTACCTAGACGACGTCTACTCCAGCTACGGCTACTACTTCGGCTCCCTGACCGTACAAGCCGATGATCCAAATGTGCTTTACGCCATGGGCGTACCGATCATCAAATCCACCGACGGCGGGAAAAGCTGGAAGGGAGCTAACGGGGATAACGTGCACTCGGATCACCACTACCTCTGGATCAACCCCGACCACCCCGACCACCTCATCAACGGCAACGACGGCGGCGTCAACATCAGCTACGATGGCGGCGACAACTGGATCAAGTGCAATATGCCCCCCGTAGGACAGTTTTACCACGTTGCCGTGGACGACCACCCCGACGGCTACCGCGTGTACGGCGGCCTACAGGACAACGGTACCTGGCGGGGGCCCCACGACTACGAGGCCAGCACCGGCTGGCAACAGCGGGGGGAGTATCCCTACCGCATGCTCTTTGGCGGCGACGGTATGCAGGTGCAGGTGGACCCCCGCGATCACGAGACCGCCTACGTAGGCTTCCAGTACGGAAACTATTACCGCGTCAACCCCAAGGAGGGAAGCCGCAAATTCCTCACCCCCAAGCACGAGCTCGGGCAGCGCCCCTACCGCTGGAACTGGCAGTCGCCCATTCTGATCAGCCCCCACCAGCCCGACATCTTTTACCTAGGTTCCAACCACCTCCACCGGAGTTTCAACCGCGGCGATGATTTCACGACCATCAGCCCCGACCTCACCACCGGCGGCAAGCCCGGCGACGTCACCTTTGGCACCCTGACCACCATTGACGAGAGCCCCCTCCGCTTCGGCTTGCTGTACACCGGCAGCGACGACGGGCTCGTCCACCGCAGCGCCGACGCCGGCGCCCACTGGGAGCAACTTTCCGGCTTCCCGACGGATCTCTGGATATCCCGCATCCAGGCAGGTAAGCACGCCGAAGACGTGGTCTATCTCGCCCTCAACGGCTACCGTGACGACAACTTCTCAAGCTACACTTACCGCAGTACCGACCGCGGCAGCACCTGGCTACGCATAGGCGCCGATCTGCCCGCCGAGCCCGTCAACGTCATCAAGGAAGACCCGGTTAACCCGGCATTACTCTACGTAGGTACGGATCATGGTCTCTACTTCAGCACCGATACTGGCAGCACCTTCGTAGCGGTGACCGACCTGCCGGCCGTCGCCGTACACGATGTTGTGGTGCAGCCCACCCAGGGGGATCTGATCGTCGGTACCCACGGCCGCAGCCTCTACCGCGCCAGTATCGGGCTCCTGCAACAGGTGGCGGGCAAGTCCCGTCCGGAACTCACCATCGCCAAACTGCCCGCCCAACGCTACTCCGAGCGCTACGGCCGTACCAGTTGGTACAGCGACGACACCGCTCCCGATCTCACTTTTCAGGTCTATAGTCCGGGCGCGGACGCAGGTGCAATGCTTACGGTAAGCGCGGACGACGGCACCCTCCTCCATTCCGCCACCCAGGCACTACAGCCGGGCCTCAATACCCTGAGGTACGACCTGAGTTTTGAGGCGAAGCAGGCCGGTAAGCTGCAGGACCTCCTCAACACCAATCGCCAGGCCGATGTAAAGCCTATGCGTATTGAGGCCGCGGAAAACGGCGCCTACTACCTGCGGCCGGGCACCTACACCGTCGAGGTAACGGCGGGGGAGCAGCAGGCGAAAACGGAGCTCACGGTGAAGTAGTCGGCAGCACGCCCGCAGCTGGTGCATCCAGGTTAGCGAACCGACAACCGGCCTACCTCAGCGGGCTATCGTACCGCGGAATTTAGACCCGCTTACGCAGCTGACTTTGGGTGATTTACCGTTTGCCTAGGTTACACTTATACAGAAAGTGTGACCTACTTCAAATCAAGAGAAAAATACCTTCGCCAGAATTACTCCTCAGTCCCCTTAGGTAATTCATACCGAAGCGGTTCGGTAATTCCATCCTTTGCAAAGCTTTTCTTATTCATCTGAAAGTGCATTTCCATCATTTGATTTAGGTAGTCTCGAATAGGTGGAAGGCCAACCTCACTTCGCCGCTCATCTACCTGTAAACTATCCTGCAGGGGCTGTGGAATAATCCAGTACCCTTCCGTGTACGAAACCTGTGTACCGTATAGTTGCTTCTGACCACCGTTAACCAGTACTCTATCCTTCAAGTAAGCATAACTTTTGCCATCGGCGTTACCTGCGTTGACGGCCTTAACCATGCTGTCTAGCACCATCTCCTGAAATTCACGATCATGGTCCGCATGCTGAACCAGTAGCCAAAAATTGTTGGAGCCTGCTTTGCCTACCTTGTCGAACCCCAGGTATCCGTAGCTATCGAAAATCTCCCTTATGGTATCGGTATTCTGTTCGAATATGACCTTCTGCAACGCATACAGACTATCAGTTACTGCCTTAGGCTCACCAAACTCATGCCCCATTTGAATTTCCTGATCTCGCACGACCATTTGCACAAGTTGTAGATTGACGGCTGCTCAATCTAAGGTGGGCTTTTGATACTCGACGGGCTGGCTGCCCGGGGTCTCCGAGCCAGCAAAGCCAAGGAAGAGTAGCGAGGCTAAGCCTAAAATAACTTTTTGCATCGGGTATTATGGTCTGTGCAGTGATGACAGCGCCGCCGAATGTTTACTGCAAGCGTGGATGGAACTAGTGCTTCAGGACCGAAATAAGCTGCACCTTAAATTGCCATCGCGGCGCTGCACTTCCCAGCCAAAAATCCACCGTAGCTATACGGTCTTACGGGTAGGGCACCGTAAGACTTAGTTTGCTGAACTTTCGTCCGCTCGTTCAGCACCATGCTGTCGGCGTAGCTATTGCTTAGTTCAATCCTGAAGCACTAGCAGCTAGTTTATGCGATCGCTTAGGGGTCGTTCCAATAGACAAGGTACAGAACTTCGATTATCCTCTTTTGCCCGACCATTTTTGTAAGTCGACTGAGACAAAGGTCACTGTTTCTGACCTGCGACACTATCATCCTAAGTCTTGCAAACTGCACCCCTCCCCACTCCCAGGAGCCCAGCAAACTCACCAGTCTCGCTATCCCTAATCCGCAAAAATTGAAACTCTATGTCGTGTTCAACCTTCTGTCCTTTCCCTTGCGGCAGGTCTGGTCACGGCAGGAACGCCACCTGCCCGGTAATCCTACTACTCACAGCAACGTACCGGACTAAGCGTTCACAGCGGTGCGCGGCGACTTAATGGTTCGAGCGGTAAGTCGTGCGGAGTGAGTATGCGCTGCCCGGTGAGCTATAGGAAGTTTTGCGAAGGAGTGTTTTAGCAGCAAAGGAAATGCGGGGAGCGAAAGCGTGCCGCGGCAGCCGCAAGCAGATCGAAGTCGATGGGCCTACCTCAAATACAAGCGTCAGCATCCTAGTGACGGACGCTGACGCTTGGGAGTTTGAGTAGGCGCTGCCGATAGCAGCATTAAACTCTGGCGTCCTAAACCGCCCCGACTAGGGCTTAAGCACCACCTTAATGCACCCGTCTTCCTTATCGCGGAATTTCTTGTACATCGCCGGGGCGTTCTCCAGGGGCTCGGTGTGGGTGATCAGGAAGCTGGGGTCGATCTCACCGGCCGTGATCTTGTCGAGCAGGGGCTGCATGTAGCGCTGGACGTGCGTCTGGCCCATCTGGAAGGTGAGCCCCTTGTTCATGGCCGCTCCCATGGGTATAGTGGCCGTAGACCCGTACACCCCGGGGATGGATAGCGTACCGCCCTTTCGGCAAGACATGATGGCCTGCTGCAACACATAGGGGTGATCCGTCTGGAGGTGGGCGGTCTGCTTGAGTTTATCGGCCGCTACCGAGACCATGTTGGAGGCGTGGGATTCGGCACCAACGGCGTCAATACAGCGGTCGGGACCCCGGCCGCCGGTCATCTCATTCAGGGTGGAGACGATATCGTCGACTTCAGAGAAGTCCAGGGTTTCCACGCCGCACTTCTCGCGGGCCAGGGCTAACCGCTCCGGTACCTGGTCGATGGCGATCACGCGGCCGGCACCCATCATCCAGGCACTTTTCATCGTAAATAAACCTACGGGGCCGCAGCCCCAGACAGCCACCGTGTCGCCGGCTTCGATCTGAGCGTTCTCGGCGGCCATGTAGCCGGTGGGAAAGATGTCGGAAAGGAACAGCACCTTCTCATCCGGGAGGTCGGACTCGATTTTGATGGTCCCCAGATCGGCGTAGGGGACGCGCAGGAACTCCGCCTGTCCGCCGGGAATGCCCCCCAACAGGTGGCTGTAGCCGTACACGGCGGCGGGAGAATGTCCCATTTGTGCCTCCGCATTTTCCGGCTTCGGGTTGGAATTGTCGCACATGGAGTAAAGCGTCTTCTCACAGAACCAGCAGTGGCCACAGCTAATCGTGAACGATACCACGACGCGATCGCCCTTTTTAATGTTCGTGACCGCCGAGCCCACTTCCTCCACAATTCCCATCGGCTCGTGCCCGATAATGTCGCCCGCCTTCATCATCGCGATGTAGCCGTCGTAGAGGTGAAGGTCGGACCCGCAAATCGCGGTAGAAGTGATGCGGATGATGGCGTCGGTGGGGGCTTCGATGCGGGGATCCGGGTGGGTATCTACGCGGACGTCGCCCTGGCCGTGGTAGGTTAATGCTCTCATGGTAAAATGGTGTTTCCCATTATACCACATCCCCTCCCCGGAGTTCGAACGTGTGCAATGTTAGGGGTGAACCAACCCTATACCGGCGCCCGCGCCTCCCCTTAGAACGGATAACCGAAGGCAACGACGAGGTTGATGCTTCGGTCGACCGGATCGCCGACGAAGGTCTGGGGGATGCGAAAGTCATTAACAGCCTCCTCGTAAGGAATCTGGAAGGGTTTTGCCAGATCGATGCGGAAGAGGAGGAAGGTCAGGTCGAAGCGAAAACCAATGCCGTAGTTCATGGCCAACTCGTTGAAGAAAGTGGTGCGGCGGAAATCAGTATCCAGGGGCTCCAGTTCAGTCTTGTAGGTCCAGAGGTTGCCGGCGTCAACAAAGGCGGCCAGCTCCAACAGGGGATTTACCTTCTGCCGGAACTCAATGCTCGATTCCAACACCAGGTTGCCGTATCCGCCGAAGGTGAGCAGGTTGTTGTTGACGGGAGCCGTCCGGCCGGGACCAATCTGCCGGGGATAAAAGCCCCGCAGACTATTGGGGCCACCTATGGAGTACAGATCGAAGTAGGGAACAATGGCACGGTCCGAGAATGGATAGGCTACGCCACCGTGCACCCGCATCGCCAGGGTAGACGAGGGGTTCAGGTTGAGGTAGTACCGCAGATCCGATTCTACCTGGGGATAGAGACTTTGTACGCGTCCGATGTCTTCGGTGCCCTGCCCGACCGGAAAAACGTTGTTTACGTTCATCGATAAGTACTGCAACCAGAAGAGGTTGTGGCGGTCCTCACCGTCCAGGCGGGTGTCGTAGGTCAGCGTGTAGTTCGGCGAGAAGACGATCATACGGTCGAAACGACTGGCTCCGGCCGCGGTACCTTCTGCACCGGGGGATAGCCCCAGGCTCCGGGCAATGCTCAAGACCTGCTCGTTGTTGACCACCGGATTCTGGTAGCGAACGGAGAAGGGATTTAGTTGGTGCGTTTTCTTGATGCGCCGCTGCCACTTGTAGCCATACTGGGCCCGCAACTGAAGCAAACTGACCGTCTCTGAAGCATTGGGGTCGGCTTCGATCTCCTGCGCCAGCTCCGTCAGCGCTAGTCGGCTGATCTCCTGCTTGAACTTGGACAGGGTCAGCGAGAGGCTTTCCAGCTTGCCGCCTAAGGAAATGACGGTCCCACTCGACATGACCCGGGGGATAAGCTTGCGCCGCTTGGGCAGCCACAGACGTGGTATAGTGAGCGATGCATTGATGTCGTAGATGCCCGACCTGGGCACGCGGATCTTGTCGGTATTACCTAAAAAAACGGCGTAGCTAAAGTCCCCCACCAACTCAAACAGCTCCGCCCCCCGCAACAGGTTGCGGTTGGTGTAGGCCAGACGCACGTTGGGACCTACATACTGGGCGTTGTTGTAGGTCAGGCCGAACTCCCCCTCGATGCGGCGTCGGGGCAGTGGGTCCATAAAGGCATTCAGGACCAGGGTGGAGTCGGAACCGGGAACCGCTTCGTAGTCGAGGCTGATGTAGCGAAAGGTATTGTAGCTCGCCAGCCGCCGCAGGCTTTGCCGGTGGCGGGTGGGGTTGTAGAGATCACCCGCCCGCATGGCGAATGCCTCATCGAGGATTTTGGGCTTGAGTGGACAATCCACGCAGCGAATCTCCAAGCCGTTCAGCTCGGTGAGGGGCAAGCGGTCCAACCGCGCGGTATCCGACACATCGAAGTTGGGGTAAATGTTTACGGCGGTGATCCGTTGGGGACGCAAATTATGGGGGGGTACATCCGTTTTCAATTTCGCCAGCATGGCTACGTCCCGATCGCCCGTAACGGTGTCGGCCAGGAAGAGGTAATCACCGGAACTCGCGAAGAAATACCCCTCCGATTTTAAGGTTTCTTTCCACCGTTCCCGCTCCGCCTTGATGGCATCGAGGTCGTAGCGGGCGCCCGGTCGCAGCACGGTCTGATCGCGCACCGAATCGATAATCTGACGTACGCTGCTGTCGCGCAGGTAGTACTCCACCGAATCGAGGCGGTACTCCGCACCCACCCGTATAGTGTAGCTGGCCGCGACCTCCCGAGCATCGAGATTCGTATCGAGCTCGAACGTGGCCCTGTTTTCGAAGTACCCGTTGTTGGAGGCGCGATTCTCAATCAGTGTATTAACCGACTCCACTACCGTGGGATCGTAAAATATAGGTTCCTCTCCCTTGATCTGATCGGGATCGTCGGCGTACTTCTCGGGTTTTCTGGCCTTCTTCTGCTCAAATTTGTAGTAGCGCCAGATGTTTCGGTACCCGATCAGGGGAATCTTGGCGTTGGTCTTCTGATTTAAGGTGGCCAACAATTCAGTTTCCAGCTGGGCGGTGGGTATGCTATCGGCCGCCTCAATGGTCAGGGAACTCCCTCGGTACAGGAGTTCATCTGCGGGGAGAAACTGGGTCACGTTACAACCCATGGCACTTACGGCGACCAGGGAGAGGAGGAGTCGCCACGTCATTTTTGGGTAGTCTTAGGACTCCAGAAGAGTCGGTCAAAGTCTTTGCTGAAGGTGAGCCGCCCCCCAAAGCGGACCACGTTGCCCCCCACCAGCACATCCCGGTCGCGGTCGTTGAAGAATTTGAGCCGGAAGGTTCCATCTGCGTTGATCAGGTACTCGGCGGTAATGTTGTCTAAATAGGTTTGCTGGGTGCCATTCGCCTCGTCGGCGGCATTTCCCGCGACGCCGTCCACGCTCACCACCACGCGGTCATCGAATAGCGTCTTACGGAGGCTTACCCGTAGGTTCGTGTTGGTGCTGCCGTTCTCCGCCTGGTAACTGTCAAGACCGAAGTCCAACTCGACGAAACCGACGTATTTGTTGGCCAAGTTGTTGAGGTACCCTCCGACGGCATTATTGAGGGTGGTATTTGCTAGACTGGTACCGTCTCCCCCGCCCTGATCGATGATGGGAATGCTGAAGGCGTCGAAGGCCAGTAGCTGGAACGCCGTGGTCGTCATCCGGCTGTCGTCTTGGCGAAGGGTGGCCAGGGCGTCGGTCACCGAACTTAGTCCTAAGTTGCCATAAACGTCGGTTGGGTATACGACATTGGTGGTGAGGTTGCTATTCGTCAGATCACCGTTCAGGCCGATGAGTACGTAGTAGGTCTGTTTGCGCCGCAGCGTGGTGGCGTCCGATACGTTTCCGTTCATGGCTTCCACCAGGGGAAGGGAGGAGGTCTGCACGGCGTAACGGACGGTCACGTCCATGATCGGATTTTGGATGTCGCCGTTAAAGGTCACGGTGCTGCCACTGACGATGTCCAATTCCTTGTTGATGACCTGATAAATGAAGTCGTAGCGTCCCTCGACCACTTCCACCCGGCCGGTGGCTTCCTGACTGCCGTCGGGGTTGATCTTTAGGGTCAGGTTCCCTTCGGCCCGGCCCACAAAGGTCTGCCCGGTAGCGGGGTCGACCACTACGGTTACGCGCAAATTCGGTTTAATGTCCAGGTTGATGGTCATGTCGATCCCCGTCCGCTGGGCCATGAGGCTGTCCATGTCCAGAACGGTATCCCGACGGAGAATGTCCTGCCACTGGTAATGCTCCTCGAACTCTACGATTCCCTCGTTGTCAACCAGGCCCTCGGAGGGTAGGGTGTAGACATAGGTCAAGTCGGAGCCATCGTTCGTGGTGGCATCGACATTAAGGACCGGCAGCATCGCGGTACCCCCAATCTCCACCCGGGCGTCTACCGACATGATGCCGTAATAGTCGGGGTTGTCGTCGTCGGTCGAGTTAATGGCCGTGAAATCATCAGCCACCAGCAGCATATCCAAGCGAATGTTGTCTAGACTACTGAGGTTTACATTCCCGGTCAGCGTTGCCGCATGGTTGTCGGAATCATAGATGGCTAATCCGTCAGTAAAGGTGACCCGGTCGCCACTAAAGGTGATGGGATTATCGCCCATGCGGAAACGTTCGCCGAGCAGGCTAATCACCAGGCTGGCATCCTTAAAGGATAGGCTGCCGTTGAGCCTAGGAGCCACCGCGGTGCCCCCCACGTCGATTTGCCCCGTTAGAAAGCCCTCGGTTTCTTGAAGGTAACCCAGGCTAAAGGGTTCGGCACTTGCCAACATCAGCTTGTTGACATCGACTAGAATGTCCATACCGCCATCCAGGGCGTAATCTCCCGTAATGTCCACGTCGTTACCTTCATTGGTGAGTGCCACGTCGAGGTGGTAGTTTTGCTCATCGCCGCTAGTGACCTTGGCATCTACGTCCCCGACTACCTGTCCGGCCCAGCTGAAGCGATCGATGGTCAGGTCGCTACGGATGCCTAGCTTAGTGAGCACGTTATCCAGCCCGACGCTACCGTTGATTATTCCGCCGGCCACCTCTTCTTCCGAAAAAACCAGGCGACTGGGGGTCCGCAGGTCAAAATCGTTAAAGGTGATGGCTACCTGATTCGGCTCGGGCGTGTTAGCAACCAGGGATTGCGTGCCGTAGTGGAGGTCAAAGTTTCTGATCAGCAGGGTCGGACCGGCCAGGGTGATGAGATTACTTGCAGGCAATTGCCAGGTCTCAAAGTTGAGGATCTGTTCGCGTTCCAGCTGTACGTTTAGCGTATCGCCCTCCTGCTGGACGTACGCCCCGAGGTAATGACGCAGGCTGTCTTCCTCGGTATAGAGCTTCAACTGGACGAGTAGGCGTCCCTCCTCCGTTTCGCCGGAGATCACAGTTCGGCCGAGTTGTACCTGTTCGTTATAGTTTACGTCGCCCCAGTCGGCATTGAAATCCAACTCAGCCGTGTCGCCGATGGCCGTCATATGAAGGTTGCGGGCCTCGAGACCGGAAAACACCAACTCCGGCAGGTTAAGATTGAAAAGAAATTCGGGCTGGCCGTCCCGGTACAGCACCGACATATTCATTGGAGACAATTCGGTAAGGCCCGGTATCAGTCCTCCCGTAAAGGGCTGGGGGCGTTTCAGGTTGAGGCTAATGTCCAGGCGGCTGCCGTCTTCCACCGGGTTGGGCTGCCGTAAGGTGGGATCCCAGTAGGCCATTAAAAATGTCACCATCTTCTCCGGCGTTTTGAGGGGGTCGAACCGACCCACCACGTCTCCGTCGATTACGTCGGAGCGCAGGTAAATTTCGTTATCCCAATCGTGCATCGCCGCCGTCAGCAGTAAGCTGTCCACGAAGCTGCTACCCTCTACGCCCCGCAGAATAAAGTCGTCCAGGCGGACGAATGCGTCAAGGTTATAGGGATCAATGCCTTCGCTGCGGGCCACTAAGTGTCCGGATACGGCCAGGGGGACTTGCGTGACGTGCCAGGTTTGCAGTTCAGCCCGCTCGAGGTCCAGAATGGCCTCAACAAAAACGGTGCTGTCCTCATGCAGCAAATAACGGGCGCTTCCGGCGGCTTTCAGGTCGGGGTGCAGCAGGTCGAACTCAGCCTCGTAGCGCTTGTCACTCACCAGCGCCGTTAGGTCAAGGAGGGAATCGCCGCCGGTCTGAGCTACTAAGGCCTCGACGTTTAAGCTCATGGTGGGTTCCAAACGTCCTGCGACGTCCGCGCGAATGTCGAGCAGGCCGAGGTCGAGACTTAGCAAGCTATCGCGCATGGCCCCGGTAAATAGATCGGGAACACTCACCCCCGCAATGCTGGCCGCCACCCGCAGGTCTTCCGGATTGTACTTTCCACTCACCTTCCATTCGCCATTGTCGGTCTCGAGGGGAACGTCAAAGGCCAAATCCGTAAGGGAGCCGGACAGGTGGGCGTTACGGATGCGTAGGTTGGGAACATTCAGGTTAGCGGGAAAAAGGCTGTCGGGCAGGATCGCGCGCACGTCCGCGATGTTGATACCCAAATCGCTAACTTCCAGGTCCAGGGCGAGCGTACTGACGTCGAGGGCGTTGCGCACGTTGCCGTTGATGCGGGCGTAGGTAGAGTCTCCCGGCAGGTTGAGCCGCAGGTTGACGTCTAGGTTGTCCATCGGACCGCTAACTGATCCACTTCCCCGCACGAAGTCCGGCAGGGTATAATCCTCAGGGATCGAGCCCGGCGGTACGTACGCCAGGATGGTGGCGCGGGTGGCCAGCAGGGTGTCAAGTTTGACGTCCAGCCGGGTAGTGGGGAAGGTCGTCACCCCATTCACCACCCCACTGGTGCGTACGCGGCTGTTCAGGCCGTTGCCAAACACCCGATTCTCTAGGGCATACAGGTCAATTTCTAGCCGGTCGTTGTTGTAAGTAGCTTTTCCCTCCGCGATGATGCGTTGCGGCCACACGATATCGGGGGGCAGGGTGCCGGCGGGCAGCAGGGGAAGCAGGGGACCGGGCGTAAGGCTCAATTCCCGCAACACCAGGGTACCGCCCGCGCGCTCCGGATCGAGCAGGTTGGTGCCCCGTCCGCTTGCCCGCACCTTCACCCCCGGGCCGTCTAGTTGGATAGACTCGATATCCATAGCCGCCACGGTTCCATCGGCCCGCACCCGAAACTCGAAGCGCTTGCCCAGGTTGTTGCGAATCACTGATTCCTTGGCTAAATCGGGGGCCAGCAGGGCAATATCTTCCAGACCTAAATGGCCTTCTAACTGCGCCCGGGCAACCATTTCCTCCAGCTTAGCGGAGGCAAAGTTGTACCTGATAGCCGTGTTTTCGCTGCGCAGCTCACTGTGGCTAGTACGCAGTAAGAAATCCCGGAGGCCCAAAAAGGTCGGGTCGTACTCCACGATCCCCTCCGTGCGCTGCAGTTCCAATCCGCTCTCTTCGCGGGCACTCAGTTGGCGCAGGCGCAGGTGTAGAGAATCCACCACGTAAGCGATGTCGGTAGCTTCAGCTTCCACCTCCGTTAGGGCTAGGTGATTGTAGTCCATGCCGGGACCCACCAGCGGGGGGGCGGGGGTATCCATCCGCAGGCCGAACTGCTTCAGCTGGAACAACTCTCCCCGAAAGTCCAAACTATCCCCCATCACCAAACTGGCGCCTTCGAGGTTGACATACGGGAGGGAGGTAAACAAATCGAGGCTGTCCATACCCATCTTAAACTGGCTCTGGGAGATGGTCAAGCGGCCCGCGACCAGTTCGAGGGGGACGGCCTCGGCGGTCGTATCAACCGGGGTATCGCTCTCGCCGATGCGCACGGCGATGTCCGTGCCCTCCAGGTCGACGTAGTCCAGGTCAAAACGCATGGCATTCAGGTCCGCTCCATTAATTTCCGCTTCCAGTTTGCCCGCCGTGACCTCAGCCAGAATCCCCGCAGGGTCGTCCTGGTAGTAAATATCGGCCCGGGTGAGGCGTAAGCTTGCACCATCCAGATCAATCAGGAACCCGCCCGAAGACGTAGCGACGGAGTCCGCCTGGGGGGAATTTTCCATGGCCACCGTGTCTACGGCAGGGAGAAAGGCATCCAGCAGAAATTGAACGTTGCTGGTCGTATCGGTGGTGATGAGGTTCGCGTACACATCGTCGATCTCGACGTCGCTGATATCAACCGTAGAGCGGATCAGCGCGTACATATTGATGCCCACCCCCAGGTGACCGAGCCGCGCAATCGTATCGCCGGCCGGGTTGTTGACGTACACATCGTCCACGGTGATGCGGGAAGGAAACTGGACCGAAATGTCGCCGATGCCCACCTCGCTGCCCAGGGTAGACTGGGCTAATTTTTCGACCTCTTTGGTAATTTTCTGCTGCACGAAGGGCAGCTGAATGAGCAGAAATAACAGCACCACGAGGCCCAGTACGGACACCACGAACCAAAAGATAAACCTGCCGATTTTCTTACCAATACTAGCTGCCAAAGGAGATCTTCTTAATCGTTCGTACCGGAGTAGAACCGGCCAGTAATTTTAAGGTTCGCTCCCGGCCGGCATACCTGCGTTCCCGGCAGCGGCGCGACGAATGGCACACGGGTGGTGTTAATACTGACAATCCCGGAAAGAATTTTTCGTTTAATGCTCCAGCGGGTTGCAAGTACAATACCTCTATAAAGGTAGGTGCGATCGGCCTGCGGTGATTATCAATATGGCCTTTTGGCTTTGTTTCCGTCTCCCTCCCTGTAAGCGTCTTCCTCCGCCTCATCCTGTGAGGGAGACCAGTTCTTCTCCTGAATTAAACCCACCGACATGACGTTCTCCCGTGTTACCCTTACCCCTATTCTTGGTCTGCTGTTCCTGCTACCTTCCTGCGTTAAGGACGAGGGGAGCATGCCGGCCACCGGGGAGTTTTCCATTGAGATCACCGATGCGCCCATCGATGATGCCGAAGTCAAGGCTGTATTCGTCACCGTAGCCGGTATTCGCCTCAATGGAGCCGAGATCGATGGCTTCAACCGCACCTCAGTGGAACTCTCCGCCCTTACCGAGGGCCGTACCCAGACGCTCTACACCGGACAGGTACGGGCCGCTTCTTACTCCAGCGTCGACTTGATTTTGGACGATGCGATCGTCGATGGGGAGCCCGGCTGTTATGTCCTCAACCAGGACGGCGAGAAAGTTGCCCTCGAGGCAGCCGGTGAGGGACTTATAAGTCTGCAAAACTCAGCCTTCCGAGTCGAACGCAATAGTGCCGTGCGCGCCGTGGCGGATTTTGATCTGCGGAAGGCCCTCGTGCGCTCCAACGACAACGCCCCATCCTACCAGTTTGCCGGCCAGAGTCGCCTGAACACTTCCGTGCGGATGGTCCAGCGTGACTCTACGGGTACCCTGAGCGGTCGGGTGACGAACACCACCGGCGAAGACGGAACAGTAATCGTGTACGCCTATGCGCAGGGGACCTACGATGACCAGGAGGCTAAGGGTGCGGAAGCCGACCAGTTTCTCGGAGCCGTCTCCAGTACGGAACTTCAGGCCAACGGCGCGTACACCCTAGCTTTTCTTCGGGCCGGCAATTACGAACTGGTCGCCGTTGCCTACCGGGACACCAATGACGACGGACGCACGGAGATGCAGGGCACCTTTAAGCTTTCCGCAGTTGCGGGGATAAATGTGCGTGCTATTGGGGTTTCCGCTAACGGTACCACGACTGCTGACCTCACCCTGACCGCCTTACTGAATTGAGCTGCTTGGGGGATAATTTGATGGTCAGTCAATCCGCAGCACCAGCCCCTTCAGGTATTCGCCCTCGGGGTGATACAGGTTGACCGGATGATCCGGTCCCTGCCCCAGTTGGTGCAGTACCCGGGCGGCCCGCCCGGATTCCAGACCCGCCGCTACAATGGTGTCGTAGAAGAGCTGGCGGTCCACCACGCGGCTGCAGCTGAAGGTGAAGAGCAATCCCCCTGGTTGGATGGCTGCGATGGCCCGGGCGTTAAGTCGTTTGTACGCCTGGACGGCCTTATGGCGGCGGTGCTTATTCTTGGCGAAAGCGGGCGGGTCCACCACGACAATATCGTAGGATCGGGGTTCGGCGTGCTCTTTAAGCCAGTCCATGACATCTGAGGTATGGGCCTCGTGGCGGTCCGCCAAGTCGCCATTGCGCGCGACATTGTCTCGCGTAAGGTCGATTGCCGGGCGACTTAGGTCGATACTGTGCACCTGCGCCGCGCCGCCCAGGAGGGCGTACACCGAAAAGCCTCCCGTGTAGCAGAAGGTGTTGAGGACACGGGCGTCCGTGGCGTAGCTGCCCAGCAACCACCGGTTCTCCCGCTGGTCAAGAAAGAAGCCGGTTTTTTGTCCGTCGACGAAGTCTACCCGAAAACGGCGGCCGTTTTCCAGGACGACGACTTCCTTGATTGCCTCTCCCGCCAGCCGTCCGTCGGTCGCTTGGTTGGCGTAGCGGTCGGGCAGGACGGCGCTGCTCTTGTCGTAGACCGTCGTGATAACGCCGGGCAGCAACTCCAGCAGCGCCTCGGCAATTTCCCGTCGGTGAAGGTGCATGCCGATGCTGTGGCACTGCACCACGGCCACCGAGGCGTAGCGATCAATCACCAGGCCCGGCAAGCCATCCCCGGCCGCGTGGACTAGGCGGTAGGCATTCGTAAGCGGGTCCGTAGCCAGTCCCAGTTGTTGGCGGAGCTCCAGGGCCGCGGCCAGCTGATCCCGCAGAAAGTGCTCGGGAAACGCGGTCTCTCCGAAGTGCAGCAGCCGTACGCGAATGCTACCGGCCTGATAATGCCCCACGCCCAGCTGGCGTCCGGAATGGTCGGTGACGCGCACCAGCTCGCCGTCGTGTATGCCCTTGTCCTCGCGGTGCACGGCTCCGGAAAATACCCAGGGATTGCGGCGTTGGATGGCGCCTTCGCGGCCTTTGGTCAGGTTCAGGATTTTCATGCGGGAACAATTGAGCGCGCAAAGGTAAGCGGGAGGGGAACGGAAGCCGAATTATTCGGTTCTTTACCGTATCAAGTACCTCATCATCGGTCAGGGCCTCGCCGGTACCCTCCTTGGCTTTCGGCTCGAGCGGGCGGGCCACCGGGTCCACTATCTGGATGCCCCCCAGCAAACCGCCGCCAGCAGCGTGGCTGCGGGCATTATCAATCCCATCACGGGGCGCCGCTTCGTGAAGAGCTGGCGTATCGACGAGCTCCTGCCCGAGGCCCGCCGCCTCTACGGCGAACTGGAAGCGGAGTTGGGCATTAAAGTCTGGTATGACCTGCCGTTGGTCCGTACGCTTTTCAACCGCGGCGACGAGAACGACTGGCTGGTGCGCTCGGCCGATCCCGGCTACGCCGACTATATGGAGGACCGGCCCGCGCTCGGTAGGCTCCCCGAGCTGACGGAGCCCGCCTTCGCCTACGCCGGCGTTCGGCATACGGCGCGGGTCGATGTTGCCACCCTTATTACCGAATACCGCAAGCAGCTCGTGCGCGAGGGCCGCTTCCTTGCCGCCGAGGTCAATTACAACGCCCTGCCCACGCCCTACGACCGCATCGTATTCTGCGAGGGCTGGCGCGTGTGTTTCAATCCCCTGTTTTCCTTCCTGCCCCCCGGCGGCAGCAAGGGCGAGGTACTCATCGTCAGGACCGAAGCGCCCCCGCTGAAGTGCATGTTTAAGCACCGGGTGTTCCTGGTACCGCGGGCCGACGGGACTTACTGGATCGGGGCCACTAATCAGCACCCCTTTTCCGACGACTCCCCTACCCCCTCCGCCCGTCAGTTCCTGATCGACCGCCTGGAGGAGGTTCTCCGGGTGCCCTACACCCTGTTCCGGCAGGAGGCAGCCGTGCGGCCGACGGTCCGGGACCGACGGCCCGTCATCGGGCAGCACCCGCAACAGCCTACGCGGTACATCTTCAACGGTCTAGGAACGAAGGGTGCCTCCATCGCCCCCCTAGCCAGCGGGTGGCTGTTCAGTCTGCTGGAAGAGCAAAAACCGGTTCCCCCCGAGGTCGACGTGGCGCGGTTCTTCCCCTAAAACAGGGGAGGGTGCGAAGATGATCGAGCGGCCCGTAGCCCTATACCACTACCCATTATTTGGGCATTTTTGGCATTTGTTCCCCAGTCTGATAATTATCACGGGTTTCCAACAACCAATTTCTCATATTTGAGTTAATTCCCCGATCAGCACCACCCCCTCCGGCCTTTTGGGGCCCGGGCGTCCGGGGTGTATCGTGACGCTCCGCGGTGACTGATCAATTTTTGTATTCGTTTTAACAACCACTATCGAATGACCCATGCTTATGCCCCGGAGGGGGGTGGGCACGACGTAACGGCCGACCGCTTGCCGTATGATATCATCGTGTTCTGTCACCTACGTTGGGATTTCGTGTACCAACGCCCGCAACACCTCATCAGCCGCCTGGCCCACGATCGGCGGGTGCTGGTCGTCGAGGAGCCCTGGCACCGTCCCGAACGGACGGATAGCGTCCGGTACTCCGTCAGCGGTAACCTTGATGTCCTGCAACCCAACGTTCGCCACCTCGATGAGGTCGGCGCCGTGGTCGCCGGGTACGCGGGCCACCGGGCTGCCGTCGGGTGGTTTTACTCCCCTTCCTTTCTTCCGGTTTTGCCGGCGCTAGATTTCGGCACGATCGTGTACGATTGCATGGACGAGCTGAGTCTGTTCCGGGGAGCGCCCGCACAACTAATCGAGCAAGAAGCGGAATTGCTCCGGCGGGCCGACGTCGTTTTCACTGGGGGGCGCTCCCTCTACGAAGCTAAACAGAGCCGCAACGACAACGTGTACTGCTTCCCAAGTTCGGTGGACCAGGAGCACTTCGCCCGCGCGCTGGATGGTCTACCGATTCCTGCGGACATCGCCTCTACCCCGTCGCCGATTGTAGGCTACTTCGGAGTGATCGACGAGCGCATCGATCTTGAACTGCTGGCCGGGACGGCCGACCGCCTGCCCGACGTACAGTTCGTTATGATTGGCCCCCTGGCAAAAATCCATGCCGACGACCTGCCCCGGCGCGACAACCTCCACTACCTGGGCATGAAGGACTACGCGGAGCTGCCCAACTACCTACAGCGCTTCGACGTGGCCATGATGC
Source organism: Lewinellaceae bacterium (assembly GCA_963710195.1). Lineage (GTDB taxonomy): Bacteria > Bacteroidota > Bacteroidia > Chitinophagales > Saprospiraceae > Neolewinella. The sequence continues at coordinate 235,705 of CAVPZF010000007.1, read as the reverse complement.
CCTTTGCGCTCAACGACGCTACGAAGTTTATCAGTCCCACCAAGACCCTCGAATACATGGCCGCCGGTCGACCGATCATCAGCACTGCGATTCGGGACGTGGTTCGCGAATACGCCGATACGGTAGCCATCGTGGACAGTCCCGACACCTTTCAGTGGGCCGTTCAGTCCGCGCTGTCTGTTTCTTCCGCTCCTGACTATTCCACCATTTTGAACAATACCTCCTGGGATGCGACTGCGACTAAGATGCGCGCCATCCTGGACAAAACACACGCATGACCCCCTCCGATATCGTCATCATCGGTGCCGGCATATCCGGTGCCGTCCTGGCCGAACGCTACGCCAACGCCGGTAAGCGCGTGACCATCCTCGAAAAACGCGACCACATTGCGGGCAACTGCTACGATTACATCGACGACAACGGCATCCTGGTTTCCAAGTACGGCGCCCACCTCTTTCACACTAATTACGAAGACGTCTGGGCCTACGTAACTCAGTTCGCCGACTGGTATCCCTGGGAGCACAAGGTGCTGGCCAAGGTAGACGAAAAGCTCGTGCCCATCCCGGTCAACATCACCACCGTCAACGCGCTCTACGGACTCCAGCTGGAAACCGAACAGGAAATGCGCGGCTGGCTGGATGCCAACCGCATCGACAATCCCACGGCCAAGGACGGCCGCGATGCCGTGCTGCACAAGGTGGGCAATGACCTGTACGAAAAGATGTTCCGCCACTACACGAAGAAGCAGTGGGACAAATACCCGGAAGAGCTCGATGCCTCGGTCCTCAACCGGATCCCGGTGCGGACCAATTTCGACGACCGGTATTTTTCCGACCGCTACCAGGCCCTGCCTAAGGGAGGTTACACCCGGCTCTTCGCCGCCATTCTCGATCACCCCAACATCACGGTGCACCTCGGTACGGACTTCTTCGACGTCAAGGAGCAACTGACGGGATACGAAAAGCTCTTTTACACCGGCCCGATCGATCGCTTCTTTGAGTTCAAGCACAGCCTACAGGAAAAGCTGGAATATCGCTCCATCAACTTTGTGTCCGAGACCGTGGAGCAGGAGGTGTTTCAGGAAAATTCCGTCGTCAACTATCCGGGCAAGGAAGTGGACTACACCCGCATCGTGGAGTACCGCCACTTTGGCAACCAGACCGGTCCCCGGGTCACTACCATTGTCAAGGAGTACACCACTGACGAAGGCGATCCCTACTATCCGGTACCCAATGCGCGCAACCAGGCCATCTACGAGCGCTACCGCGCGGAGGCGGAAGCGTTGAAGGACGTGTATTTTGTGGGTCGCCTGGCAAACTACAAGTACTTCAATATGGACCAAGCCTTCCGCAACGCCCTGGAGCTCTTCCAACAACTGGAAGGGGAAATCCTCGATCCGAGCCCGGCGGTGCGGACCGAGGAAGTCGCCGCGGAATGATCCCCACCCTACCCTCTTTCTTGATGGGCGGTTACGAATGTGCCGACCACATCAACCGATCGGGTGAGCGCGTCAATCTTTTAACACTTACGGAGCACGACCGACGTGCCGTGCAGGACTTCACCGACCTGGCGGCGCTCGACATCCGGGTCGCCCGCGAAGGGATCTGCTGGAGCGCCGTCGAGACTTCCCCCTACCAATTTAACTTCAGCGAGGTGGCGCACCGCATGCGGGCGGCCCACGCGGTCGGGGTGGAGATTATGTGGGACCTCTGCCATTTCGGCTATCCCGACGGACTCATCCCTACTCACCCGCAATTCGTGCCCCGCTTCGTCGCGCTGTGCCGCGCCTTCGCCGTATTTCACCGGCAAGTCACCGATGCCCGGCTGTACGTTGTTCCCATCAATGAGATCAGTTTCTTATCCTGGCATAGCGGAGACGTTCGGGGTACGGTACCCTTCGCCACCAACTCCGGCTGGGACATAAAGTGGCACCTCTGTCGCGCGGCCATTCAGGGGATACAGACCCTTCGCGAAGTGGACCCTGAGTGTCGCATTTTGACCGTTGAACCGCTCATTCGCGTCCACGGGCACAACAAGTCCGATTTCGGCCAGATTGCCCGGATGAACAACGATCAGTTCCAGGCTATGGACATCATCGGGGGACGGATGTGTCCGGAACTCGGTGGCCGCGAGGAGTACCTGGACCTGCTGGGTTTTAACTACTATTACAACGGACAGTGGCGGGACGGCGTCGTGCCCCTCCCCTGGCCGGAACCCGAGGGGGAGGCCCACCGGGTCCCGCTCCACCAACTCCTGCTCAACGCTTACCACCGCTACCGGCGGCCCTTCTTTCTTTCGGAAACCGGGCATTTCGGAGAGGGGCGGGTGCCCTGGCTGGAGGACGTCGTGCAAGAAGTAGAGCAGGTGCTTGCCGTGACCAGCGACTTTTTCGGCGTATGCATCTACCCCATTATAGACCGGCCGGACTGGGATGATCTCAAATCGTATTCCAATTGTGGCCTGTGGGATTTAGATGCCGACAACCACCGGCTACCCCATGCTCCGAGTATTCACTTCGTAAAGCAGTTGCAGGATGCGTGGTCGCCAGCTCGCAGACGTTAAAGTTCAAAACCACATATCCATAAAAAAGCCCGCCAGCCTTCTAGTAAGACTGACGGGCTTTGTCGTTGCGATGGGGGGGGCTTATTTGCCTTCCACCTCTTCGAATTCAACGTCCTGGACGTCATCGGTACCGGTACCGGTACCCGTTCCGGCATCCGCACCGGCTCCGGCATCAGCGGTCGGGTTGCCTTCTTGCTGACCGGCCTGGTACATGTCCTGGCTGGCGGCGTTCCAGGCGGCAGTAAGCGCCTCCGTGGCCTTGTCGATGGCGGCGATGTCCTCCGACTTGTGGGCGTCGCGCAGGGCCTGAAGATTGGTTTCGATTTCCGTTTTCTTGTCAGCGGGAATCTTGTCTCCGAACTCCTTGATCTGCTTTTCGGTCTGAAAGACCAACTGGTCGGCACCGTTCAGCTTCTCAATCCGCTCCCGGGCCTCCTGATCGGCTTCCTCATTCTCGGCGGCCTCGGCCTTCATGCGCTCGATGTCTTCCTTGCTCAGTCCGGTCCCGGCCTCAATCTTGATCGACTGTTCCTTACCGGTGCCCTTATCCTTAGAGGTGACACTCAGCACCCCGTTGGCGTCCATGTCGAAGGTGACCTCGATCTGGGGTACGCCGCGGGGGGCGGGGGGAATGTCGCCGAGGACGAAGCGCCCGATGGGGCGGTTGTCCTTCGCCATCTGGCGGGCACCCTGAAGCACGTGGATCTCTACCGACGGTTGGTTATCGGTGGCCGTGGAGTACACTTTGGACTTTTTAACGGGAATAGTACTGTTGGACTCGATCACGGTGTCAAACACGCCGCCCATGGTTTCAATGCCGAGGCTTAAGGGAGTTACGTCGAGCAGCAGCACATCCTGAACATCTCCGCTCAGTACCCCTCCCTGAATGGCGGCGCCTACAGCGACCACTTCGTCGGGGTTGACGCTCTTGTTGGCCTTCTTACCAAAAAACTTTTCTACGGCCTCCTGGATTGCGGGGATTCGGGTAGACCCCCCTACGAGGATTACCTCATCAATCTCGCTTTTACTAATGCCGGCATCCTTCATGGCCTTTTCACAGGGCTTCAGGGTCCGCTGGACCAACTCGTCGGCCAGCTGCTCGAACTTGGCCCGGCTGATCTTGACGACTAGATGCTTGGGCACGCCATCGACGGCGGTGATGTAGGGCAAATTGACTTCCGTCTCCGTAGAGCTGGAGAGCTCAATCTTGGCCTTCTCGGCAGCTTCCTTCAAGCGCTGTAGGGCCATAGGATCCTTTTTAAGGTCCATGTTCTCCTGGCCCTTAAACTCGTCGGCAAGAAAATCAATTAGCACGCGGTCGAAGTCGTCACCACCCAGGTGGGTGTCCCCATTGGTAGACTTTACTTCGAATACCCCGTCGCCTAGATCAAGGATTGAGATATCAAAAGTTCCGCCACCAAGGTCGTAGACGGCAATCGTCATGTCCTTACTCCGCTTGTCCAACCCGTAGGCAAGGGCGGCCGCGGTAGGCTCGTTGATGATTCGGCGGACGGTCAGTCCGGCTACTTCGCCGGCCTCCTTCGTGGCCTGACGCTGGGAGTCATTAAAGTAAGCGGGGACCGTTACCACCGCCTCGGTTACTTCGCTACCGAGAAAATCCTCGGCAATTTTCTTCATTTTTTGGAGGACCATGGCGCTGATCTCCTGAGGCGTGTATTTCCGCCCGTCGATCTCCACCTGGGCCAGCCCATTGTCGCCCTTCACGACTTTGTAGGCGCTGCGCTCTACCTCCGTCTTCACTTCGTCGAAGCGCTGGCCCATATAACGCTTGATGGATGCAACCGTCCGCGTGGGGTTCGTGATGGCCTGACGTTTGGCCGGCTCGCCGATCTTGCGCTCTCCGGCGTCCAGGAACGCTACAATGGAAGGGGTAGTGTTCCGACCCTCATCGTTGTAGATCACGGTAGGCTCATTGCCCTCCATAACCGCCACGCATGAGTTGGTCGTACCTAAATCTATTCCGATAATCTTGCTCATACGATTCTTGTTTCTAAATTTTGCTTGATAATACTGTCGCCTTGGTAATTGCAAGCACTGTGCCAGACCAATAGGGGCCAAAATTCTGACGCTTTTTCGGGCGGGTACGCCGGTACAGCGAAAATTGGCATGAAGCGGCGTCGGCATCTTGACATTTTGTCAGTCTCGGTAATGTAGGTGCTTTCCATAAACGTGAAAGCCCCCGACCGTTACCGATCAGGGGCTTTCTTTCCATCTTCGTTTATAGCTTACTGCATCAGCAGGCGCGTAGCGTGAAGGAGTTGTCCCGCCTCATTCCGCAGCGTCAGGAAATACTGGCCGGCGGGTAGCCCGGTCATGTCGATCGGGATGTTTTGGGTGCCAACCTGGGCGTTAAGGTTCACATCCTGGCGCAGTTGTCCGAGCTGGTTAAACAACAATAATCGGCCCCGGAAGGCTTCCTGCGTCTTCAGTTCGTAGGTGACCAGGCGGGTGCCCCGGGCGGGGTTCGGGAAGGCCTGGGCGGCAAAGCCTGCGGGAAGTAGATTGCGGGTACCGACAATATCCCCGCGGGCAATTACTACCTGAGCAGCTTCACTGGGGGTATAATTGCTCCCATCGCTCGCCAATACGCGGTGGTAAAGTGTGAGCGTGGTGTCGCTGATCACGCCAGCACCATCGAGCAGCGCCGCTACCGTACCGAAGTCCGTGCTGAAAAAGGTGTCTCGGCCGGTATTGGCACCAAATAGCACATTCTCAAAATCCTCGTCGGTGGCCAGTTGCCAGACGTAGATAACGGTGTCCATATCGGGGTCGGTAGTCGGCAGGTAGGTGACGCGGAACGGCAAGGTGGAAGCTCCTTCGAGGTTTAAGCTGTCGCCATCGGATGGACTTAAAATCATCGACATGGCAGGAGGAAGGTTTAACTCGCCGCGGATCTGACCGCGAGCCTCCCCACTAGGAACGGTAGTCGTGTGAATGTTGGCGTACAGTCGTCCGGTACGAAGAGCCATGACTACCGAGTCGGCCAACTCAAAAGTGTTGCTGTCCACGGCAAATCTAGCGCTCTTTAAATCGGTTGCAGGATCGGCATTGAGGAGGATGACGATTCCGCCGTTCTGCCCGGCGGGGGCCAGGTGCAGGTGCGCACCGCCAGCCACGGAGGGATCGAAATCGCCGTCGAGCATGGTTACGCTACCGGAAACCCGGAGCGTCGTGTCATTCAGCTCTAACTTGAGCCCACCCTGTGCGGTAGTCATGACGTAGTTGGTGGCATTCGCTCCGGAAAAGGTGGTATGGAAGTAGCTGCCAGCAAGCGGAAGCACCTGTCCGCGGATAGCACCGCCGCGGTAATCGGCCGTGTGGACGTTGACGTATATCTCGCGGTCGAGCAAAGCAGCAAATTGCTCCTCTTCCAAATCAAAGCGATTGCTGTCGATCAGAATTTCTCCACTCCGATTATCGTCACTCAATTCGGTGTTGATTCCTTTCACGATGGCTCCATTACTGCCGGCTATTGCGCGGTGCAAATGCATGCCACCTGCCACGTCAGCGGCAAAGTCGCTGTCCAAATCGTCAAAGGACCCCACAAGCTTAATTATAGTGTCGGTCACCTCGGCCGCGATCATCCCGGTAGCCATAGTAGGCACACCCTGGGGTTCGCTAGCGCCGGAGAGAGGAGCCAGGAAGTACCGCTCGGCTTCGGCCAGTACGCTACCACGGATCTCGCCTCCGGGGTAGTCCAGGGAGTGGATGTTAGCATAAAAAAACCGGCGCAGCAGGGTATCGGGAATACCGATCTGAAAGGTATTGGAGGCGGGCAGAAAAATACCGCTGCGGTTGCCGCCATCGTCCTCATTAACGGTCAAAGGATGAATTACCGGTCCACTTTGCCCAGGGTAGCCTGCGTGCAAGTGTGCCCCACCCAAGATGGCGGTATTCAGGTCGCTGGTCAGTTCGGCGTAGCTGCCGGAGGCGATCATTTCATTACCCAGCAGTTCTACCTTAAGCATTCCATGACCAGTGGTGGTTACGGAGGGAATCTGTTGATTTCCATTAAGGAAGGCAGTGAATATAGCTTGGCTTTGGGGAAGCAACTGCCCGCGGATCTCCCCGGAAGGGTACGACTGACTATGGATGTTGACGTAAATTCCCCGGTCAAGGAGTTCAGCCCGTTGGTCTTCATCCAGTTCGAAAACATTTTCACTCAGTGGGAATGTAGCGCTGAGGCTGTCCGCAGCCAGCTCGAGGGTGAGATCCTGTAGGATACCGCCGTTCTGTCCGGCATATCCACTGTGGAGGTGGGCTCCACCGCGCACATTGGTTGCGACGGGACCGCTCAAGTCAGCAAATGACCCAATGACACGCACGGTGTTGCCCGTAAGATGTGCAAGTACCTGTCCGGAGGCATCGCTAGATACCGGGGGGTACTCGTTAACGCCCGCAAGGTGAGCTCGAAAAACGGCATCCGCCGTGGGGAGGACTTGTCCGCGGAGCTCGCCACTAAGATATGCACCGCTATGAATGTTAGCGTAGTAACGTCCGGCACGTAGGGCGGCTACCTGCTCCGCGTCGATGGTAAAAGTGTTAGCAAATGTGGTGAATATCCCCCCCCTGCGACCATCGTCCGGAAGGTTCGGTGTGAGGTCATCGTCGAGATTGGCAGTTAGAGAAATATCGATGGGTCCATTCTGTCCCGGCAAGCCCAGGTGCAAGTGTACACCACCCCTTAAGCTGGTAGCCAGGGTGTCGCTGAGGCCGGTAAACGACCCCGTGACCGTCAGCACATTGGAAGTTGGAGATAACTGTACCAGCAGTGCGCCATACCCGCGACTGAGGGCGGCTGGCACTTCGTTCGTGCCGAACAGATTGACGTAGTAACTCTCACGACCTTCAACAATAAAGTTTCCGCGCAGTTCTCCTCTCGGGTGGCGCTCCGTCCTAATCGTCAGGTACAATTCACCAAGGTCATCGCCGTCAAGTTGATCTCCATCGATGATGAAGGTATTATCCTCAGCTGCGATCTGCCCGCCTAGTCCATCGTTAAACGGAAACACGGTCAGTGACCTAAGGATACCGCCGTCCCGGCCGGGGTAACCAATGCGCAGAGACACGCCGCCCTCTTCCCCCGTTAGCAGGGGAGAACTCAGGTCCTCGAATGAACCGGAAAGCGTAAGGCGGAGCTGATTATCCTCACCCAGTTCCTCGACACCCAGGGTGACGGTGCCAGATCCAGGGGAGAGTACGGGTAGGGTTTCTTGCTGTCCACTAAGGCGGGCGACACCCCCCTCAGGGAATTGTGCTGCTAGGGAGAAACTCAGCAGGAACACCGCTGAGGTTAGCATAAAGAGAGTAAGTGTTTTTTTCATGACTGGGTTTTATTAGGTTGATAAAGCCATAACCATATTGTTAAGGCGGTGTTTAGGTCAAACGCTCGAGCACAAAGATACACCAGATGGTTTGGACATTGGCTTGGTGGGCATTTTGAGCCTGCTTTGATCTAGTGGTTAGCGATCAAATTGCGCTGCCCCCCCGCCAGTTTTGGAGCACACCTCAAACTACACACGGGGTAGTCGGATGATGGTAATTCTCTACCCAACGCAGGTGGTGATCCATAGTTAACCGGGGGATGGCGCGTAATCAATTATCCGGCAAAGTATCCCGTAATTATCTTATACGTCCGATCAGGCAGTCCGAAGCTACCGCGGTTTAGACGGCCGATTAGCACTAATGGTACGCTGGGCGTCCGACTTAAACCGCGTAACCCGAGTTCCGCGCAAAGCCAGCTGCTTGGTCTTCCGACCCTGGACCCGCTTCCGCCACCGTTTCCAGCTGTTGAGCTTAAGCTCGCGCTTCATGAGCCGGATGATTTCGGCCTCAGTAAGGCCAAATTGGTATTCGATCGCGGCGAAGGGGGTACGATCCTCCCAGGCCATTTCGATGACGCGGTCGAGGTCGCGGGGGTCGAGGTGCTCTGCTATACCGATGAAAGTGGGCATGGTTCAAAATGGTTCCGCAAAAAAGGATGGAAGTTACCGGCGCTCTAGCGGAAATTTAGGGCGCGGGTGTATTGTCCGTTGCTCAGGCTATCCAGGCTGGCGTCATCCAGTACGATGCCGCTACGGGTTGAGACGGTCCGGCTGGTAAAGAGCCCCTCCCCGTTGGTGACGTTGCTGTAGCGCGGCAAAGCCTGGGCGCTGGTCAGGCCGGCATTGGCGTTTTCGAGCGTAAGTAGGCGGGCCACCTCCTCACCGGCCGCAGCTATCTCCAAGTCGAAGCTATCAAAGCGGCGCGTGGTGCCGTCCTGCACGGGAAGGCTTCGGCCGATGAATTGATAGATCGCCTCATTATTCACCTCGAAGCGGACCTGCCCCGAAGCGCGGTTCTCCCCGTCGGGCTGGTAGCGGGTGTCCAGCTCGTACACCAGCTCCAGATCGCGATCCTGGGAGGGGTCGGCGGTACTGAACTCCCGCAGGTAAAAGGTAAACCGCACGCTAAATACGGCAGCCTGGTCGCCGGCCTCCCACGACAGCAGTAGGGGGCGGCGATAATCATCGATTCGAACGGTCGTGGTCGGCCGTATGATGGTCACGGGAGGAAGCATAGTCGTGCGAGCCACGGCATCCGGTTCCCCCGGCCGCCGCACGGTCAGGGTAGCCTCCTGTCCTCCCGCGAGCCGCAAGTCCGACTGGGATACCCGGTACAACACGTTAGGTGTAGTAGCGAATACGCCCGCTTCCCGGGGCAAGCCGACAGCGTTGCCGTCCACCCGCTCCATTTCCAAACTTAGATTCAGCGCCTCATTGGTGAGGGTCACCGTGGCCGCTTGGGGTCCGTAATACAGCTGCTCGGGGTTACCGGCCGCGGCACCCGCGTCCCCGCCCTCCGCCTGTACGGCTCGTTCTAGGCGAATATAGTGGACTGGGTCCTGGGCATCGAGGTAAGCAAATACGACGGGTATATCCTGAAAAGGGGCCTGCAGACTAAAATCGTCGCGGCAGGAAAAACACAGGAGTAAGGATAACCAGGCGGTAAGGCGAAGGGTCAGGCGCATGGGGCGAATATAGGGTGTGGGCGTGGGTGCTTCGGTGAGCGAGTGACGTGATGGACTACCCGCACCGAACTAGTCGAGCACAGCGTCTACCCCCGGCGAAGCCGTCTACCGCGAGCGCAGCGAGCCCCTACCCCCTATCCTTAGGCACTTCCCCCGCCGCGATTTCCTGCCGCCGGAAGTAGTCCATGACCTTTTTGGCGGTACTGAGGGTAGTGGCTTCGGCGATCTCACTGGCCAGGGCGTTTTTGACCTTTTTAGTGCTGCCGAAGTGGGAGATCAGCTTCTGCACCGTCTTCTCCCCTACCCCCGGGATGTTGAGCAACTCGGTCTGGAGCATGCCGATACTCCGCTTGTTGCGGTGGTGGCGCAGGGAAAAACGATGGGCCTCGTCGCGCGCCTGCTGAATGAGGCGAAGGGATTCAGATTTTTTATTGATGTGGATGGGCACGGGATCGTCGGGAAAGTAGATTTCCTCCAAGCGTTTGGCGATGCCGACCACGGTCATTTTGCCCCGCAGGCCGAGGAGGTCGATGCTCTCCATGGCGTGACTGAGCTGCCCCTTGCCTCCGTCGATAATGACCAGCTGGGGCAGTGGCTCCCCCTCGTCCACCAGGCGGCGGTAGCGGCGGTGCACGACCTCCTGCATGCTGGCAAAGTCGTCGGGACCCACCACCGTCTTGATGTTGTAGTGGCGGTAGTCCTTCTTGCTCGGCTTGGCATTTTTGAAGACGACGCAGGCGCTGGCGGGATTCGTGCCCTGAATGTTGGAGTTGTCAAAGCACTCCAGGTGGAAGGGCAGCTCGTCCATCTGCAGGTCGGCCTGCAACTGTTTGAGGATGCGCTCGGCGGGCGTCTGCCGGTTGGCGTGGCTGATGCGGGCCTTCTTGCGTTGCAGCAGCATGTACTTGGCGTTCTTCTCGCTGAGGTCCAGCAGCTTTTTTTTGTCCCCGATCTTGGGTACGGTCACGGATGCCTCCACCCCCGGCAGCTCCAGCTCGTGATTCAGGATGATCTCGGGGGCAATGCTGTTGAAGCGGTCGCGTAGCTCGGGGATGGCGTAGGTGAGCAGGCTCTCCTCGTCGTCGTCCAGGTTCATTTCGATCTCCTGGGTGTGGGTATGGATGACGGCGCCGTTGACGATCTTGATGTAGTTGAGGTACGCTTCCTTTTCGTCCATCGCTACGCCGAAGACGTCCAGGTCGCGGATGCTGGTCGATACGATGGTCGATTTGCTCTGGTACTTCTCGAAGGCCTTGAGCTTGTCGGCGATCTGCTGGGCGCGCTCGAACTCGAGTTGCTCGGCCAGTTCCTCCATCTCCCCCTGGAAGTGCCGCTTCACCTCCGCGAAGTTGCCCTTTAGAATATTCTTGACCTGCTCGATCTTCCCGTTGTAGCTCTCTTCGTCTTCTTCACCCACGCAGGGGCCTTCGCAGTTCTTTATGTGATATTCCAGACAGACTTTAAACTTGCCGGCCTCAATGTTCTCGGGGCTTAGGTTGAGGTTGCACGTCCGCAGCGGAAAGAGCTGCTTGACCAGGTCGAGGATGATCTTCAGCTGCCCCTTGCTGGTGTAGGGGCCGAAGTAGTAGCTCCCGTCGCGCCACACCTGCCGCGTAATAAAGACGCGGGGAAAGCGCTCCTTCTTGATGCAGATGTAGCTGTAGTTCTTATCGTCCTTGAGGTTGATGTTATACCGCGGCTGGTGCGTCTTGATCAGGGCGTTTTCGAGCAGGAGGGCATCGGCTTCCGACTCCACGATGGTGAATTCGAGGCGGTGGGCATTTTTCACCATGACGCGGGTGCGGTTCAGGCGATCCTTGCGGTCGCCAAAGTAGCTAGCCACGCGGTTGCGCAAGGTCTTGGCCTTTCCTACGTACAGGATGTTGTCCTCCGGCCCAATGAAGCGGTACACCCCGGGTTGCCTAGGCACGGTGTCGGCGATGCGTTTGTAGTCTTCCGTCGTCATTGCTGCAATAACGGAAAGCCCCCCGAATCGTTGGAGGTCCTCGCAGACAATTCGCGCTAGGGCGGCGGCGCGCGGCGTGTGGGGAAGTTCCGTGCTCCTTTCCAACGAAGCGACCTGCAGTGCCCGGGAAGTCTTTAACTTGAGCCCCTACTGATCTCCTTATGCATTACTTATTTCCCGCAGTGCTGACCGCCTGTTTTATTCTCCAGTGCGGCGAACCGCCCGTGCGTACTGCACCAGTCGACTCTTCCGAGACCATCCTGCGGGATACGCTAGCCGAGGAGCCCCCTCCACCGCCGCTGGGGGAAGGGGATCAACTGACGGCCTGGGTCGATGGCTTGTTTCTGCGGGCTGAGCCCGATAAAAAGTCGGAGATTCTGTTACAGGTCAGCCAGGGGTCGCCCCTCACCTACACCGGACGGGCTTCTGACCTCGGTGAAACCATCGTACTCCGAGGTACAGCCTTTCGGGAGCCCTGGCTACAGGTGGTGACCACCGATGGCATTCAGGGCTGGGTGTTCGGCGGTGCCCTGGAGCGGCCGGGCGAATCAAAGGGGATGGGGTACCGGGGCCCCGAAGAATTTGAATTTGCTCACTTCGGAACGTACGACCTGACGGACTGGACCACGCTCGAATCCCGCGAGAGCAGCGGAGGGGACGCCGTAAGCACCATCACGGTATACCAACGGGACCATGCGCAGCTCACCGTTCGGCAAACCGATATGGGAGACTACGGCTACGAACGGGCCTACACCCTCACCGACACGCTCGGCAGGGTGCTTAAAACCCGGGAGTTTCGCCTGGAGACCGCACCAGAAGTGAAACTAGTGGAGATCGTCACGGACTTTCAGCGCCCACCGCCCCGGCAGTACCGACGCTCGCAGGTCCTGGAAAACGGCACCTACGATACAGCTTCCCGGCCAGAAATGGTATACGGCCCGTGGGAGGCCCGCACCCCTCAGTAGCGTGCCTGCGGGGGTCGCCGGTCGTGGTGTCATAGGCACAAGGTTTGCCCTTGGAGGTGTAACGGGCCGGATCGGTACGGAATAGTGTATTAACGCACATTCATACCGAGACACTTGATCCAGACTACCCTCCCCCCCGCCCCTGCCCCCGCCTTCCCCAAACCCTGGCCCACGACACCTACTTCGAAGCGCTGCGCCAGCGCGAATACGCCCGCCTCGACTTGGAGGGGCACGTTTACCTCGATTACACCGGGGGCAATTTGCCCGCCGCGAGCCAGCTGGACAAGCACTACACGCTCCTGCGGCAGCACACCCTGGGTAACCCCCACTCCACGAACCCCACCTCCCGCTATGCAACGGCCCTCATCGAGCGTACCCGCCAGTCGGTACTGGACTTCTTTGATGCCGGCGAGGAGTACGACTGCATCTTTACCCCCAATGCCTCCGGCGCCCTGAAACTGGTGGGCGAGAACTACGTCTTCGGCCCGGGCAGCCATTTCCTGCTGCTGGCCGACAACCACAATTCCGTCAATGGCATTCGGGAGTACGCCCAAGCCGCGGGAGCCAACTACTCCTGCGCCCCGGTCACCTCTCCCGACCTCACCGTCGACGGGGACGCCCTGGTCGGAGAACTGTCCCGGCCGGCGGGTCCCACTCCCCGGCTCTTCGCCTATCCGGCACAGTCCAATGTTTCCGGGGTGCGGCATTCCCTGGACTGGATCGGGCGGGCGCAAGGTCTCGGTTGGGATGTGCTGCTGGATGCGGCGGCCTTCGTCCCGGGCAATCCGCTACACCTGCGCCGTTGCCGCCCCGATTTTGTCTCCGTATCCTTTTATAAGATCTTTGGCTACCCGACGGGGCTGGGTTGTTTGCTGGTGCGCAAAGACAAGTTTACGCGCCTCCGTAAGCGGTGGTTTGCCGGGGGGACGGTGCGTCTGGCCTCCGTAGTTCACCCCAATCACCGCCTGGTGGACGGCCCCGAGCGGTTTGAGGACGGTACGCTAAATTACCTCGACCTACCCGCCGTAAAAATTGGATTAGACTTCATTTCCGGGATCGGCATGGAGCGGATTCGGGCGCGCACGGCCGCCCTGACCGCATACCTGTATCGCCACTTGCGGGAATTGCGTTATCCAGATGGTAGCCCGGCGGTCCGCGTTTTTGGTCCTACGGACAGGACCTGCGTAGGGGGCACCCTCGTAATGGCGTTTTACGATGCAGTCGGGCGCCGCTTTCCCTTCGAAGGAGTGGAAGCCGGAGCCAATCGGAGACGCATTTCCCTACGCTCGGGGTGCTTTTGCAACCCGGGGCTCGACGAAATTAATTCCGGGGTTTCCGCCGCAGCGTTGCAAACCTTCTTTGCGGAGGACCCGGATGCAGATTACCCGAGGATGATCGCCTTTCTCGGGAGTATGCGGGGGGCCACTCGGGTATCTGTAGGCCTAGCGACCGTAAAGCAGGATCTTGACTGCTTCCTTGATTTTGTCCGTTCCCTGATGCGGGAGTCCGTAAAATTTGATGGCTCAATTAACGTTCTTCCTGCAGCTGGCGGTAGATGAACCAGACAATTAGCAACATCACCGTAACGATGGCGGCCAGGACGAGGTAGGCGACCGGTCCGGTTCCTCCCAGGACCTGGGGAAAGGCGAGATAGGGCATGCTAAACTTTAAGTTGGTAACGCGTTAACGGGCTGCTTGGCTGTATCATAAGCCAAGTGATTACGTTTTTTGAATGGGGCGTACCGTCATGCACCTTCTCCCGTCGGTAGGTCAAAATTTTAACCGTCCCACCAAGAGCTTGGTTGGGATACCGCTCACCGCCGTAAACTTGGTCTGTTGCGTCTATTCCTTGCCTCGAAAAGCGTCACTTAGCCCGCTGGGCTCCCCTCTTCGAGACTCGAATAGACCCAAAATAGCGGCGCTTTCGTCAGGCTCAGAAAACCCCAACAAGGTCTAAATCCTCTTCACTCGGCCTACGTCTTTACAAGGAAAATTAACCGCTTACTTATGAAGTCCTTCCTCCTAGGTTTCGCCCTGCTCTGTTGCCCCACGTTTACCTTCGCTCAACAGTGGGCCCCGGAATACGCGACCGCCCAGGTGATCGCCGCTCGGGAGGGCAAGCACGTGGTAGTGGTTTTCTCGGGCAGCGACTGGTGTGCGCCCTGCATTAAGCTCGACCGGGAGATCTGGCAGGATGCAAATTTTCAGCAGGCGGCAGATGCGGACTTCGTTTTTTACCGAGCTGATTTCCCCCGAAGAAAGGAAAACAGACTAGATGACCGGTTGGCGGCCGCCAACGTTGAGCTGGCCGAAGCTTACAATCCACGGGGGGCGTTCCCGCTGGTGGTGGTGCTCACTCCGGAAGGAGGAGTGGTCGGGCAGACGGGCTACCAGAAGCTTAGCCCCGAGGCTTACCTGGCCGTGCTGAAAGATTTCCTGCAGTGATCCGCACCCTGCTGCTGGGCCTGCTGTGCTGCCTACCGCTGATCGGTTAGGGTCAGGACTCCACCTACCAACGCAGGGTGAAGTTGATGGGCTGTCGCTTCGACCTAACGAATTGGGTGGAGCCTCCCGTACGGTGAACGTTAAGTTACCCGTCCAATTGGGTCCGAAATTTACCCTGCGGCCGGGCTACCGCTACTACACGCCGACGGCGGTTGACTACTTTGCTGGCTATGACCAACACTTCACGACAGACGTGTGGTACACCTGCGACTACGACCTGAGCCAATTGGGGGCCAATCAATACAGCATTAGGCTCTTCTACACGGACAGCCTGACGCAGCTACAGGTGCTCGGCTGGGGCCTAAACGCCATCGATCTCAACCTGAGCCCCTACCAGCGCGACACTGGTTTTCGCGCGGCTCAGGTAGCCCTGGGCATGAAGATGGTGCGCAAGTAAGGGGCACCACCATTCCCGGAGCAGTATCCTATTGCTATTATTGGTCCAACCGGTCCGCCAGCGCTTGGTGACCCTGACCGCGGGCGTGATCGGCGGGAGAGAGCCCCCGGGCATCCCGGTGGGCCGCATCGGCCCCGGCAGCGAGCAACAGGTCGACCATCAGGGGTTGGTTAAAAGTAGCGGCGAAGGTCAGGGCGGTGGCTCCGCTGTGGTTAGTGACCGAAGCGCTGGCGCCCTGCTCCAGCAGGTAGCGGGCAATGTCGGCGTGACCCCGGAAACACACTCCCATCAGGGCCGTATTACCGGCTGCGTCCTGTGCGTTGACTGGGGCTCCGGCGCCGACAAGCGCCCGGGTAGTGGGCAGGTCATCTAGGTAGGTGGCCAGTACCAGGGCCGTAGATCCCCGATCGTCCCGGGCATCTAGGAGGGTAGCATCGGTAGCTACCAGTTCGGCCACGCGGGTGGCATCCTTAGCGCGGACGGATTGAAAAAGGGCATCGGTTGCGTTCATGAGTAGTCGGGTTTGGCCATCAGTGCGGCGGCAGCATCATAACTCCATGGTCGCGAGAAAAGATCAGTGGTCACTATCCGGGTGGCCGCCTTTGCCCGATTGATAGTGACCATATGCGTCAGATCCCGGCGTCCTACTGCGTTGAATTTCACTCTTCCAGTCCAGTCGAGACTCCCAACGGGAGGAGGTTTACGGGTAATATCCAGCAGTGTCCGATGGTACCTTCGTCGAATTTTAAATTTTATTGTGCTCATCCAAAAACGTTAAATACCTAATCCTGCGCGGGTTAGCCCTTGCGCGCCTGTTGGAATTCCCTATCTTTAGCCTAGCTTTTGTTTTTAGTTGTCTCTACTCTCAGTCTCATGAAAAATCCTAACCTGGTAGCGACCATGCTGCCGAATCCTGCTTATGCGGGGAACAGCTTCGTGCTGCGTGGTCTTCAACTGCTAAAAGCCTTTCAGCACCGGGATTCTCAGACGGTACATCACCTGGCGAAGGACTACCTCGAGGCCGCGGAACACCATCGCCACTCCAAAAACTACGGCAACGCCATTCACCAAGCCAACGTCGTCCTGGGCCTCATCGCCCTGGAGCGCCATGAAGTTGAATTGGCGGAACAGTATTTGCTGGCCGCCGCACGGACACCGGGGTCCTCCCAATTGAAGGGCATGGGACCGAATATGTTGCTAGCAAAGAAGCTGCTAGACAACGGTCGCCGGGGGGCGGTCCTGCGCTACCTAGACGGCTGTGGGAATTTCTGGAGACTGAGCATGGGCCGCCTGTGGAAGTGGAAACTGCAGATTCGGGCGGGGCATACGCCCAACTTCGGAGCAAACCTGAGCTATCTCCTAGATCCAAAGTCATTTGGCTAGCATAATTGTGTAAACAATGATCCAGCCAAAAGAAATATTGGTTGAAATATTGTTAAACTACCATAACATACTGTTAAGAAAGAGCGTTGGAGGGGAGGATCATGTAGCTTTCAATACACTTTCATGGAAAAGGACTTCCTACTGTTAGGCCGTACGTTGTTACTGGCCTTCGACAAGCGCGATTACTTTGCGGTCTCTCGTATCGCGGCGGACTACCTCGCCGCAGCCGAGCGCCATCGAAACAGCGCCAACTACGGCAACGCCATTCATCAAGCCAACACCCTGCTTGGCCTTGTGGAACTGCAGCATAACCGGGTGGAAAGAGCGGCCGATTACCTGCTCGACTCCGCCCGCACCCCCGGCTCCCCGCAAATGAAAGCCTTCGGGCCCAATATGCTGCTCGCCGAACGGCTGTTGGAATTAGGGCACCGCAGTGCCGTGGTCCGCTACCTGGACGAATGCCGGTCGCTGTGGATGCTAAGCTTTGGTCAGTTACGTAAATGGCGCCGCCAGGTACTGAACGGTGGCCACCCCAACTTCGGGGCCAATCTGTCCTACCTCACCGATTATAAGTCATTCGGTTAGCGGCAGCCGTACACTTCAAATTTATCGTTTTGGGCAAGCACCTCGACCGCGTACAGGCGTGCTAGGTGACTTCCGTAGTTTAGGTGGCGGTTAGCAACAACCACTAGTCGCCCTCCGGGTTTGAGCACCCGCTTAGCCTGATGGAATAGCCCCAGGCTAATTTCGATGTTATTCTCATACCCGAAGTGAAATGGCGGGTTGGTTACCACTAAATCCTGGGAAGCAGCTGGCACTTCCTCTAGCGTATGCGCGTACAGTACCCGAGCGCGTAGCGGCGGCAAGTTCAGGCAAGCACTTTCGACCGCCAGCCGCGAATCATCGGTGGCCAGCAGCGCCGCCCCGGCATACCGTTGCAAAAGCTGATCCCCAATTATGCCGTTCCCGCATGCGACATCCAGTATAGTTGACGGCATGGGGAGGTTAAACTCGTCCCAATGCTGAAGCAGGAACTGGGTAGCGTAATCAATATGCCCCACGGAAAACACCCCGGCGTACTGCCGGTATACCTTGCCGGCATAGGAAATGCGTCGAATCGGGAGCGCCCCCCCTCCCACTCCCGCCTTAAATTCGGAGAGCAGCAGCAGTCGTGCCTTGCGGTGCGCCCTACTTTGCTCCACCCTGCCAGCGAAGCGCCCCGCAATCTCGAGCAGCCGGGGGGTATAGTGGCGTGTCATGAAACCCGCCGCCGCGCGGGTGGAGGGTCCGGAAGCCGCAGCCACGAGCGCCAAATAAGATTCGAAGAGGTCTAGCGACTTAGGCACCCGCAGTAAGGCTCCGCCCGTTGGGGTGGGCTTGTCGAAGAGGGAATCGATTACTGGAACACGTCCGCAAGCGTTACGGCGCAGGGCCTCCTCCTGGCTGTGGTAAGTTGCGCGGAAGCGTACGGGCTGGGGCAGGCTTAGGGCCAGGGCACCGAAACGATCGTGGAAGACCTGTACCGGCGCATCAACGGGTAGGTGGTTCCGGCTCCAATTTAGCAAAAGGTCGTCCGCGGCGCTGAACACTTTGAGGGTCGGGTCGGCCGTAGGGGGATAGCGCTTCATCGGGTCAATTTACGCGGTCCATCGCTCGGCTGTTTGTGGCCCTCGCCTCAAGCTTGAAAGCGCTCCGCCACCGCCTTTCGGCGGCTTCTGCTCACCGGGATCTCCTTTTCTCCGATGTACACGTAGTCACCCGTGTACCGGGTCACCCGGGAAGGATTGACGGCAAAGCTCCGGTGGGTTTGCACCATGGTGGTGCCGATTTCGTCAATCAGGTCACCAAGGGTGCTGCGAAAGACGAGGGTAGCCTGCTCCAGTAGCGTTACGTGCACGTAGACGTGGTCGGCCTGCAGGTAAAGTATATGCTCAAGCTGCAGTACGTGGGATACCCGACCATCCCGGAGGGTGACGGTGGCCTCTTTGCTGCGTGCCCGGTGGTTGTGCATGGTGATCGCAACCATCGACAGCATACTGTCCATCTGCACCGGCTTGCTCAGGAAGCCGGAGGGGAAGGTATCCTTGGCTAAATCAACGGTGTTCGGGTCGCTCTGAGACGTTAGGTAGATGAAGGGAATGGGTACCGGTTGCCCATTAAGAAAGCGAGCGACGTCCACTCCAGTTTTATCGCCGCTGAGTCGGATATCCAGCAGCGCGATGTGGGGCTGTTCCTTAAGGTACAGTTCTCGGGCGTCCTCGTAGGAAATGGCTTTACCAACCACCGTATGCCCCCGCCGGCTCAGGTGCCGGGCAATACTGTCGGCAATTAAAAATTCGTCTTCGACGATGAGAACGCGGTAAGACGGGGTAGCGGCTGGGTTGCTCATGGTTTTCCATATCACTCAGGGCACAATATCCGAATATTCTGCTTGGATGCGCCGTTCTCGGGCCGCCTGCAAATCGTTCTTTTTTCTGAAGTAGACCTGGGTCAGGGCGCCCTGTTCGCTCCGCGTCACAACCCTGCCGCGCAGTTGCTCGCTCATTCCGTGCAGTAGGTAAGTGCCGAGCCCCCCTACCCGTTCCTGGAGCCGGCCGGCAGCGAAACCTGGGCCGTTATCGCGGAATTGAAGACAGTATTCCCCCCGTAGGTCCTCTAGGGTGATGGAAATGCGGAGCCGACGTTCCGGAAGTACGCCGTACTTATAGCTGTTGGTCAGCAACTCGTTCAGAATGGTACCGAGGGGAATGGCGGTTTCCAGATTAAGCCAACATTCTGGAATGTCGATGTGGTATTCGCAGCCGGTAGGGAGTCGGGAGAGCTGGCTGAAGTGGTCGCAAATCTTGCGGACGTACTTGCCAAATTCTATCTGCCCCAACTGCCCGTCCTGGTACAACGTTTCGTGCACCGCCGCCATGCTGTATACCCGGCCCGCCATGGAGGCTAGTGCATCGCGGGTCGGGGTGTCGGGCAGCTCTTCCCGCTGCAATTCCAGCAGACTGATGATAATCTGCAAGTTGTTCTTGACGCGGTGGTGTACTTCCCCCTGCAACATCCGCTGTTCGTTGAGGGCGACGGCCAGGTCGTCGTTCCTTTCCTGGATCGTCCGCGCCTGCTTGTTGAGTAGCGTATTCGCCTTAGTAAGCCGGTAATAGTAAAGGAACAAAACGGATAAAGCGGCCAGGACGATCGCGATCGTACCCCACATCCACTGTTCACGGCGGCGCTTATATTCCAGTTGCTGGTTTTGATGCGCGATCAGGAGCGCCTGCTTATCGTTGCTGTACTTAGATTCTACCTCCGCGGCCCGTTGGGAGGCCATTTCCTCCAGTTGCTCGACGCTTGCGTCGTGGGCTAGGTTGAGGTAGTACCACGCCGAGTCTTGTTCTCCGATCGCCCGGAGTAGGTTCGCCCGGAGCTGGTAGATGCGCGGCCAGTAAGTGCTATCGCGATTTTCTACCCGGGAGACGTACACCATGGCGGAATCAGTGGCCTCCAAGGCTTCGGCAATGCGCCCGGCCCGGTAACGAAGGTCGCCGAGTCCTAACATCATCACTAGGTAGTCAACGGCACTACCCGTGTGATGGTAATACTTTGCCGCCTGGTCCAGGTGGTATTCGCTGTTGTCGGCCTCCGTATTCCTCGACAGCAAGCTCAAATAGTAATGTGCCAGGGCCTGCTGATGCTTATCTTTCCTTTCCTCCGCCAGAAGAAGGGCCTCCCAGGCATATCTCTGTGCGGTGAGGGTATCTCCGTAAACCCGAAAATAACTGGACTGGCGATTAAACAGGGTCGGTTCAAGGGCGTAGATATCATGTCTCTCAATCAGGTAGCAGGCTTTATCGAGGTACCGCAAGCAATTGCCCGGATCATTCTGCTTCTCGTAGATCAGTGCCATCCGCAAGGAGGCAGCGGCTTGGATGTAATAGTGCCCGGTCCGCCGGCTATCATCGATAAGGGGGAGCAGTTCCTCAGCCGCCCAGGAATACTCGCGTTGTCGGCTAAGAGCGTGCGTGCGGGTGAGTCGGATCATGAGGCCGGATCTGCCGTAGTGCTGTTCCGTTTCCGTCAGGCGATCCAAGGCGTGTTGCAGTACCACCAACGCACTGTCGTTGTATGAGGCGGTGATGAGCGCTTCGGCGCGTTCACGTTCCTCACTGATGGTGCCTACCTGGGCGACAACCGGCTGCAGGCCCAACAGCCAGACAGTGAGTAGGAGCAAGGGGGGGAGTGAGACATTTTTCAAGAGAGAGAATTGCTAGGCCGGACTAAAAATAGTCACACTTTATCTGCGACAGGCGAAAGGGTGGCCTAAACATGACCACCCGAAATCTAAAGTTCCAACATATTCACAGGAGAGACGAGAAAAGAACTCTCGGATACAGTGCTATCTGGACGACTGCATACGGTTCTTGGGTAGGTATCGCCCGGACCGGAAACGGTGCGGACAAAATCAGACTACCGTAGTGTAGTGTGAAATGATCGGAACGAAGGAGCTTGGGTTGTCAAGTAGCTTGTTACGCGTAAAAATCTAGTAAGATCAAAAAAAAATTAAGGCAAGTAACACAGTCTCTTAGTGTTTAACTTATATCTGGGCTGGGTGTAAGTATTCCGTAACTAGTGCTTCTAAAATATGGGAGACACAGATAAATCTGCAAGTCATTGGGTAGGGTTGTGCTAAGTGACTTCCCTGATGTGCTCAGTGGCACCCGACGAAGCGTGTGCATTTCCCTCCCCGACGTATGTTAGCGAAATGCCCCCGCTTCACCACGTAAGTTTTGCCGTTACGAACTGTTTACCCCTACCCGGTGAAGTCGACGACAATTATCTCCTAACTTCGGAGACCGGGGAGCAGTACCTGCTCAAAGTTGCTCACCCCACAACGCAATCCGACCAGTTGGAATTTCAGGATGCGATGCTCAAACATCTTGCGCAGTCCGATCTGTCCTTCGCGGTCCCGAAATTAGTGGAGCGACACCGCGGAACCGCCCAGGAAGGCTCGCGGTTGCTGAGCGTGTACCACTGGATCCCCGGCACCCTACTGGATAATATCACACCCCGCACTCCGCTGCTGTGGCAGTCCTGGGGAGAAGCTTGTGGCCAGCTTTCACGGGCACTAGTCGATTTTGATCACCCTGGTGCTCACCGAGAATACTCCTGGGATCCCCTCCTCGTCAGGCAGCAGGCCGCTGAAATTGTATCCTTCAAACAGGATGAGAAAATACTGGCGGAGTACTTTTTTTCCGTCGTAAATCAGACTGACTTCTCGGGGCTACGAAAATCCGTCAACCATAACGATGCGCATGAGCAGAACCTCCTGATCGGACCGGACGGCCGCATCACGGGCGTCCTTGATTTTGGGGATGCAGTGTACACGGCCACGGTCTGCGAACTGGCCATTGCCTGCGCGTACGCGGGAATGGGGCAGGCCGACCCCCTCGGGGCCATGGGCCGGCTGGTGGCCGGCTATCATTCCATTTTCCCGATAGAGGAGGAAGAACTGGAGGCCCTGTTTTCGCTCATCCTCGCCAGATTGCTGCTTACGGTGACCACTGCAGCAGCTAATGCCCGCCGGAATCCAGCCAATATTTACCTCCAAGTTTCCAGCGGGTCAGCCTGGCAGCTCCTGCGCCAGTTGCGGCCCATTCATCCACGACTGGCCCGGGCCCACTTCCGTGTAGCCGCCGGACGTAGCGCACACCCGCTGCGCTCCGCGTACCTGGATTGGGCGGAGGGCGCGGACCTACATCCCGTGCTCGCCGTGACGCATGACCAACTAGGGCCTTTGGATTTGGGGGTGGGCAGCAGGGAGCTCGGACCTAATCACAATTTTGAAGACCTCGCCAGCTTCACCACTCACGTGCGTCGGCTGCTCGAGGATGCCGGAGTGGAGGTCGGTACGGGCGGCTATGGGGAGACCCGGCCCGTGTACACCACCGATGATTTTGCCAGTACGGGCAACTCGGGCCCACGGTGGCGGAGCGTCCACCTCGGACTGGATTTCTGGACGCACCAGCCCGGCGCTCCCGTATATGTCCCTCTGGCCGGGGAGGTGCACAGTTGCGGGCAGGACCCTACCGCAGGGGGCTACGGCCGCACTATCCTCTTGCGGCACCGTCCGCAGGAGGGCCTCGAATTTTTTACGCTCTACGGGCACTTAGCGTATGATGCTGTGGCTGACCTGCGGGCGGGGACGCAGGTGCAAGGAGGTGACGAGCTCGCGCGGATCGGTTCACCCAAGGAAAACGGAGGCTGGCCCCCTCATCTCCACTTTCAGGTCCTGTTGGATGTGCTGGGGAATGAGGCGGATTTCCCCGGAGTAGCTTACCCCGAGGAGGCGGGCGTGTGGCTGGGCTTGTGCCCCGACCCCCGAACGCTCTTGCCTTTCCCGGTACCTGCCGAGGCTGCTCCCCCCGAACCGGTGGCATCCCTACTCCGCCGACGGCGGGAGCGGCTCGGCTATGGGCTGAGCGTCTCCTACCGGGCTCCCCTCCATATTCTGCGCGGTTCCATGCAGTACCTGTACGATCACACGGGCAGGCGGTACCTAGACACGGTAAATAATGTGGCGCACGTGGGGCATGAGCACCCGCGAATTGTAGCAGCGGGGGCCGGGCAGTTGAGCCTGCTGAACACCAACAGTCGCTATCTTCACCCACGGGTAGTGGAATTTGCGGAGGCCCTCACGGCTACCCTGCCGCCGGCCCTGTCGGTCGTCCATTTCGTAAACTCCGGAAGTGAGGCCAATGAACTGGCCCTGCGTATGGCTGCCGCCGTAACCGGTACATCCCGCGCGTTGGCTATGGAAATGGGCTATCACGGCAACACCTCCCGCACCATAGCCGTCAGCAGCTATAAGTTCGACCGGCGCGGCGGAGCGGGCCGCCCGGAAGATACCCTCCTGCTCCCTTTACCCGACCTCCTACGGCAGCAGCACCTGGACCCCCGCCCCTTTTTGCCGGATGAAAAGGTCTCCTTTATCGGGGAGGCTATCGTCAGCTGCGGAGGGCAACGGATGCTGCCCGCAGGCTATCTCGCAACCGTCTATCGCCACATTCGCGCCAGCGGGGGCGTTTGCATCGCCGACGAGGTACAGACGGGAGTCGGACGCACCGGCTGCCACTACTGGGCTTTTGAGCTACAGGGCGTGACTCCCGACATGGTGACGATAGGGAAACCGTTGGGTAACGGCCATCCACTGGGAGCTGTGGTGTGTACGCCCGAAGTTGCGGCGGCATTCGACAATGGCATGGAGTACTTCAATACCTTCGGCGGTAACCCAGTAAGCAGTGCCATCGGCCTGGAAGTGCTGCGGGTCGTGGAGGAGGAGGGATTGATGGAGCACGCCCGGCTAATCGGTGGGTACCTAAAACACGCGCTGGAGGAGTTACGCCAGGAGTTTGCACTCATCGCAGACGTACGTGGTACGGGTCTCTTTCTCGGCGTGGAACTCTGTGGGCAAGACCTTACACCGGCGACCGCGCCCGCTGCTTACCTAATAAACCGCATGCGCGAGCTTGGCTTCCTGATGAGTACCGACGGGCCCCACGAGAATGTGCTTAAATTGAAACCACCCCTCTGTTTTACCCGGAGGAACACGGACCAACTCCTGGACTACCTGCGCCAAGTGCTGGCGGAGGATGGCTGCCAAGTCTAGGGATTTCCGTTCAACAACTGCAACTGCTGACGTGCCACTGCCTCCCCTTCCGGGTGGTTTCGCTCCCCGCACCACTCTGCGATCCGCTCCAGATTAGTGCGCATATTATCTGCCGCCCACGGGTCGCTGTCAAGGTAGCACCGCAGTTCGGTAAAACAACTGCGCAGGAGGTCTTCGTAAACCCACTCCCCCAGGAATACCAGCCCGCCGGAGTCATCGGTGGCTGCATTGTGCCGGGGTATTTCCGCTAAATCCTGGAAGAGTTGGGTCAGGTAGTTGACCGCCGTCATAGCCGTAGCCGGGTCGTTGATGGCCGGACTAGCCGCCTTTATCGCGACCTCTACGAGGTGTTTAAAGCCAGTGGCGTAAACACCGATCGGCTCCCGCTCGGAGATACTGACTTCCCGGTCGGCCTCCTTGCCGCGTGTTTCCCCCTTCCCGTTCCAGCGAAGGACGGGCTGTCCAGCGTAGACAAAAGAACCGGGCCGCGCCAGAAAGGTGACGGGGCTTTTTTTCTTTCGGCTGAAGTTGACCAGGGTATCTACGTCCACCCCATCCAGGTAGCCGCAACGATCGGCATAGTAGCACTCCCCGGAGGTGTCGGCCACCTCCTCCACCCACGCCAGGCGGCTGCGCGAACGGCTAAGCTTCTGGAGACGGGTGTGCGTATGGCGGTAGGACTTGTACAGCACCACGTTGATGTGTATGCTACGGGATACCCGGTAGATGAAGTAGATGAACAGGATGAGGCTCACTACCGCAAACAAGCCGGCACTGGCCGCTGCCAGCAGGGGGGGACGGGCGTTACCCGGTGGCTCCGTCACCCCCAGAAAGAGGATAATACTGTGAGCGATCGTGCCCGCCCCCACTCCGAGAATCAATTGGTGGTAGCGTTCGGCCAGAATCAGCGGCAGCAACCGGGGGGAATAGGAGCCGATGGACCGGTCGATTACATTCATCACCATCGTGTAGGCGAAGATCGTTAGAGTAAACACCCCGCCAATGATGGCCGCCAGCAACGTCCTAATCGTATCAAGGTCGGCTATGTTGTAGGGCTGTACCCAGTCCGGCAACTCATAATTCCCATCGGTAGTGCCTACCTGCACTACGCCCAGGGCTGCGAAGAGCAGAAAAACCAGGGCGGGCAGGCTAGAGATGCTGCGGATCAGGTCACGCAGTTCTAGGAGGAGGCGGCGCACCGACCGCCCCTAGCTCGCTACGCTGCCCCGTTGGGGCAGCATGTCTAGTACCTGCATGGCGGGCTCAAAGCCTTCCGCCGCGCTCCGTTGCAGGGCGATGTACGTGATCATGAGGCCGTAAATTGCCTTAGATGTCACGTCGGCCACCGTAAAGAGTCCCTGCCGCCACACCACGCCCGCTGCGTCAGGAGCGAAGTAGGGAATGCCGTAAGCCAGGGGATAGAGGGTCCAGGCGAACATCATCAGCCAGAAGACCTTACGCATTGCCGAAGCGGCAGCCGGGGGCATTTCAATGGCTCCGCGGAAAATGCGGGTGCCGACAATCCAGTTCATCGCCACGAAGAACACGGTGGATATGGCGCCCCACAGCATCAGCGTACCTAGGGCGGTAGTCTCGTACAATTGGCCTACGTAACCGGTAATAATCATGCCCCAGGCGAGAAGAATGAGGATGGTTGCATCGCGGAAGAGTTGGGAACCCCGGATGTTCAACACGATGAGGAGCTGCGTCAGTAAGCAGGGAATGGTGACCATCCAGTTCACGTAGCGGTAACCGTTCGTGAAGGTGGTGTCGGTAGGTTCGTAGACGCCCGCCTGGAAGTTCATGGTAAAGGCGTCACTCCAGAGGCCGGATTGTCCGTACAGGATTGTTCCCGCCGAGACCATCACGATGCACGAGAGCGCGGTGGCCGTTCGGTATTTCGGAGCTACGAAGCGGGATACTAGGATAAAAAAGATGAGGGCGGCAAAGTGTGCGCCTACCCCCATACTCAGGAGGTGGTCCACCGCTTCATACTGGGAGGGAAGGTAGTTGTAGAGGCTCTCGATGTTGGTCATAGTGTGCAATTCTTCATTGCCTAACCGAAATACAAGGTGCTTGTTGTAGGACGCGGCGCGGAGCGTTCGTTTTCTTGACTACAATTACCGTTTACTGCCCCAGCATACCGAGGCCGGAAATCCCTCGACCACTAAATACCGTTAATAAGGCGGAATTGAGTCATTACAACACTGAATGTTTTATCTTTGGGGCGCCTACGACCCTGGATTTTTCCAACACAGAACAACCTAAATTTCTTCATGGTGGGTCGATATTTGAATGGCGGAGCAGTCGCAGTACTGCTCTATGCCTTGCTTTTCAGCTTTAGCTGTACCAACACCTCCCACCCTCCGGCGGATGCTCGGGTGTACGTTTCCCACGACCAGGTCCTGGGCTATCAATTGATTCGCGATGGGGCTCCATTCTTCATCAAGGGGGCCTCCGGCAGCAGCGAATTGAAACGCCTCCGTGAGCACGGGGGCAACACCGTGCGGGTGTATGAGCCCGACAGCCTACCCCGGGTGCTCGAGGAGGCCCACCGCCTGGGCCTGGCCGTGATCGCCGACCTTCCGCTGCCCCAGTACGACAGCCGGTACCTAGGCCTGGCCGATCCGCTCGAAATTGCCGAACAATTGGCCTACCTCCGCGAGGTGGTGGAAAAAAACAGGGGTCATCCCGCCCTACTTTGCTGGATGCTAGGAAATGAAGTGTTTCAGATGGGCTACGGCCGTGACTTCGTCCGGGGATACAACGAGCTGGCGGAGGCCGTTCGGAAGATGGACCCGAACCACCCCATTACAACCGCCGCTGTTCGTCACCAACTGGCGGATATGAACCTAAGCTGGCGGGATATAAAAGTGGATTTTATCTCCCTGAACATCTTCGGGAATGTAAACTCCTTTGACGAGACCAGGTTCTGGCTTTCAGCGATTTGGCGAGGTCCGTACCTGTTTTCCGAGTGGGGCACCGACGGCCATTGGGAATCCGAGAGAACCCCCTGGCAGGTACCCATCGAAGCGACCAGCCGGAAGAAGGCCGAACTGCTGCGGGAACGGTACACAAAATTCATCGCACCTATCGACGACGGGCGGTTTCTGGGCAGCTTGGCCTTCTACTGGGGCTTTAAGCAGGAACAGACGCCAACCTGGTTCAGCTTGTTCTCGGAACAGGGGCAAACGAGTGAAATGGTCTTTGCCCTGGGTAACCTTTGGCAGGAAACCGATCTTCCCTACCCCGGCCCGGGCATCGAATACCTGTTGGTGGACGGCAAGGGTGCCCGGGATCAAATCCTCCTGAACCCCGGCGACTCCGTCACGGCCGAAGCTACCTTTCCGGTCGGAGTTCACCCGACAGATAGTCTCCGCTATCAGTGGCGTATCTCTCCGGAGGACTGGCTGGGAGCAAGCGATTTTTCCGACGATATCTTCGCCCTGCATCAATTGGTGATCTCCTCCTCCCTCGATTCCCTTGTTTTTCGTGTACCCGCCCTCGGCGGCCCCTACCGCATTTACCTTACCGTGTCCGATACCCTCGGGTTCTACGCTACGGCTAATACGCCATTTTTCGTATTAAACCCGGCTCATGCTAAATGATCCTAACGTGCGCAACCCTACCGCCACCGAGCAACTGACTATCCGCTTGCTCGTGGTAGCGGGCACCCTTTGTACCGGATGTTTCTGTTATTTTTTCTTCCAGCCGGAATACATTGGCCACCCCGTCCTGTATGGATTGCTCACAAGCGTGATCATCTACGGCATTATTCGGGACTTTGGGATGTGGTACCATTATTTGGCGATCTCCGTTCCGGAGACACCTGCGACTACCCGCACCTTCACCGTCGACGTTCTTACGACCTTCTACCCCGGAGAGCCGTATGACATGATCGTGACCACGCTGGAGGCGATCCAGCAGATTACTTACCCACATACCACGTATTTGTGCGACGAAGCCGATGATCCTTACCTGCGGGAGGTATGCGCGCAGCTGGGCGTCGTTCACTGTACGCGCACCAATCGCATCGACGCCAAGGCGGGCAACATCAACAACGCTTTGCGCCAGGCGACCGGCGAAATTTGCCTGATCCTGGATCCGGACCATATTCCTCGACCTGATTTTCTTGACCATATCATCCCCCACTTCCAAAATCCGGAAATCGGTTTTGTGCAAACCGTCCAGGCTTACTATAATAAGCAGGACACCCTGGTGGCAAAAGGCTCCGCGCAGCAGACCTTTCACTTCTACGGTCCGATGATGATGACGATGAACAGTTACGGAACCGTGAACGCCATCGGGGCGAACTGCACCTTCCGAAGGGCCGCCCTCGCCGGCATCGGTGGCCACGCTCCCGGACTGGCCGAGGATATGCACACCGCCATGTTGCTTTATAATGCCGGCTGGAAATCGGTGTACGTCCCGCAGGTACTTGCTAAAGGGCTGGTACCGTCTACCATCACGGCCTACTTCAAGCAGCAAATTAAGTGGTCGCGGGGGACCTTCGATCTTTTCTTCAAGGTATACCCTAAGATTTTTTCCTCGCTGACCTGGCGGCAGCGATTGCACTACGCCATGATGCCCCTGCACTATCTGGCGGGCATCTTTTACTTCCTCGGCTTTCTAATCCCGATTCTCTCCCTGGTGCTGTCTGATACGCCCTGGACCGGAGACTTTGGGGATTTCGTACTACTCGTCAGCCCGGTCCTGTTCAGTTCTTTCGTTATCCGTTTCTACATCCAACGCTGGCTGATCTCCGACGACGAGCGGGGCTTTCACATTGTTGGTGGGATCCTGGAAATACTCACTTGGTGGGTGTTTAGTATCGGATTTATCTATACCCTAATTAACAAGAAGGTCCCCTACCTGCCTACGCCCAAAAACGACGAGGACGCAACGCACCCGTCGCTGATACTTCCCAACCTACTCGTCGGCGTCGCTTCGCTGGGTGCCATCGTATATGGCTTGCAGCGTGACCTCACCCCCTTTTCCCTGATCATGGCTGCCTTTGCCCTGTTGAACGCGTTTTTCATGTTCTTCAGCGCCTACCTAGCCTTCGGCGTTACCAACCGCAATCGCGTACTGCGCAGTCGCCTTCCGACGCTCGCCCTGAGTCTCGGACGGCATGCCCGTAACGGCTTACTTTGGTCGCTCGACGCCATGACCATCACCGTCCGCAAATTTGCTCCGGCACTTCTGCTGGCCGTTATTGTGGCGGCTTTTGCCCTGGTAAACCACTACGAAAAACTCAGCTTTGACCTAGTTGAGCCCCAAATTCCCGATCATTCTTTGGCCCCTTCCACTCAACTCGGCCTGTTTTACCCCAGTGACGAAACTGGTCTTTCGGACATTTCCCTAGTTGGTCAAATGGAGGAAAAGGACCAATTTCACGCAGACATTATTTCCAGCTACTTTGCCTGGAAACCCGACGACGCCCCCCCTCACCTGCTCTCGTACCTGAACGACGTCGGGCGCCAGGGTTCTATACCGATGATCACCTGGGAGCCCTGGGTAAGTAGCTTTGCCCGTCACGATACCTTCGCCGGCCTCCGGCAGGAGAAAAAGGCGCTTAAGTACATCGCGGAGGGCATTTTTGACGACTACATCCACAAGGTAGCCCATAACATGAAGGATTTTGGCGGACCGGTCTACCTGCGTTTTGCCCACGAATTCGACAATCCGGCATATCCTTGGTCACCAACCGGGGGGAATACGCCAAAGGAGTTCATCCGTGCCTGGCGCCACGTATACGACATCTTCGAGCGGGTGGGAGCCAAGAATGTGCGCTGGGTATGGAATCCGTGGAAGGCAGACGCGATGGCTGACTACTTTCCCGGGCAGAAATACGTCGACTACATCGGCCTGACCACCCTCAACTACGGATCGCTGAACAAGACCGGATCCGAAAGCCTAGACTCCATCTATGCCCCCTTTCGGGAAGCCGCCCGCGCGCTCCCAGAACTAAAGGTGATCCTCGCGGAGTTCGGCTCGCTTGGTACGGAAGCGGATAAACTGGCGTGGATCGGCGAAGCCAAAGAAACGCTGATCCTCCATTACCCCGAAATCGTAGCTGTGGTAGCCTTTAACAGTGCCTTCGATAAGAACATCCCTCCACCGAACCGGCACCAACTGCGTTACCTGGACTGGACCCTAGAGTCTTCCCCTCTCTTTTCTGCTTTTGACCGCCGACTTGTGGCCGGTATAGAGGAAATTAGCCTAGATTCCATGGGCATAGCTGCGCCCCTA
This sequence comes from Lewinellaceae bacterium, assembly GCA_963710195.1. GTDB lineage: Bacteria > Bacteroidota > Bacteroidia > Chitinophagales > Saprospiraceae > Neolewinella. The sequence goes on along the minus strand of CAVPZF010000007.1, from coordinate 204,988 downwards.
GGCCATGCCCGACTTCCCCTGCCCGACCACCCCATCCGGGCGGTGGCCTATAAAAAAGGAAACAACTGGAGCCAGGCGCAATACATTCCGTCCCGCAAAAACATCGAGCGCGATTACGGCAGCATGCGATCGCTGGGCATTAACGCCATCCGGATTACCGATCCCGGCATTTATGCGCATAACATGCTTCGCATCGCCCCGGATTACGGCCTGGAGGTAATCTATAATTTCTGGGTACCGGAGAGCCTGGATTTTACCAAGGATTCCGTAGCGCTGCAAGCGCTGGCCACTGAAATCGTGCAGCAAGTGGATACCTACCGCGATGAGGCGGGAATCATCAGTTGGAACTTCGGTAATGATATACTGACGCAACTGGCACGCTACTACCTGCAGCCGGAATTGAAAGTACAGCAAGTGGCTTACCTACGGTGGTTGACTGGAACCATCGCCGCCATCAAGGAGGTCGACCGCACTCGCCCCGTTGTCCTGTCGGTGGGCGCCGGCTCCGGACTAGCCCGCCTCATCTCCGATTTTCACCTATCGGAGCTTGGAGCGGACATCCTCGGACTGTCGGTGGGACCTGCGGTGAGCCAGAGCCAACTTCAGGCTATTCTCGATCGCTACGGGAATCACGTCGTCGTCAACGAGATCAGCGCCGAAAAACTCCTCCAGCTTCCGGACAGCCTGGAGGGAACCTACATCGTACTCGCCAACTGGCAAAATGAGTGGGACACCCAGAAGGTCAGTTTTGATGGCTTAGTGGATTTCAGTGGTCGACTCAAACCAACTTACCTGAAATTGAAGAACCGGTGGCAGAAGGATCAAGCCCCCATCAAACTGCCGATCATTGGTATCCTGCCTCCAGCACTCCCTCCCTACGCAGGAAGCAACTTTCGCTACCACGCCACTTTCCACAAAGAGGGCAATTGGGTACTCGCCGAAGAGTCCTCGCCAAGTGCCACCCTGGAGTGGATGTTGGTTAAGCAGGACGAGTACGGCAACCCCCTTGCCCTTAAACGCTTGCCCGATGGGCCCGTTCTGAATTTGAAAATCACTGAGGACTACACGCGCTACGAGCTGCGACTTACGGTGACCGACGGTACTAACTCCCGCTCCACCCGTTCCCCCCTAGTCCCCCAACTCTATCCGTCCGGTTCAGCAGGAACCAAGCGACCCCGGCCAGAATAACGGACGGAGCCAAACAAAAAGGCGACCGCAGCAGTGCGGTCGCCTTTCGTTTTTCCAGTCGGGGCACCAGGATTCGAACCTGGGGCCTCCTGCTCCCAAAGCAGGCACGCTAACCGGACTGCGCTATGCCCCGTGGCGGAGACGGCGGGATTCGAACCCGCGGTACCCGGTAAAGGTACGTCGATTTAGCAAACCGGTGGTTTCAGCCACTCACCCACGTCTCCGATTGTCCGCGCTCAACGCTCCCCCTTCTCCAAATAGTTGCGGGACCGCTAGTGCTAAAGCGACGCAAATTTACGGAGGAGATTCGGCTTGGGGAAACGATTAGGCGATAAATTTTTTGCCCCCTAGTCAGCCGACCGTCCAGACTGGGTACTGAGGTAGGAATACACGAGCTCCTCCAGATGCACGGCGGCGGCCCGCATGGCCACTTCGGGCGTCAGGTGTGCGTCATCGGTCAGGGACAAAATGCGCTGCACACCCAGTTGCTCGGCGGTAATAAGCGCCGTGCCACAAACGACTAGTGTAGGCTTGCCCCGGCTCACCACTCCCGCGACCACCTTGCCGTGCAGGGTCTGTTCGTCCACCCTACCCTCCCCCGTGATGATCAGGTCAGCCGCTTTGGATAGGCGGTCAAATTCCACCGCCTCCAGGAGGAGTTCGCTGCCCGAACGCAGCCGGGCGCCCAGGAAGGCTACCGCGCCGCCCGCCAGGCCACCCGCCGCGCCGGCTCCCGGCAGCTTGGTCACGTCCGCCCCAAGGTCGCGGCGCAGGAGCTCGGCGAATTTAGTCATACCGGCCTCCAGCCGGGGAAGCTCCCCCAGCGCAGCGCCTTTTTGCGGGGCATAGGTGTAAGTCGCTCCCTGCGGGCCAAGCAGGGGATTATCCACGTCACACACTGCCGTGAAGCAAACGTAGCCGAGCGTTGGGAGTACCTCGCTGCGGTTGATGGCGCGTATGGTGCCCAGCGTGTCGGCCATGGGGATGAAATCCTGCCCCGCGTGGGTAATAAATCGGTAGCCCAGCGCGGCGGCCATCCCCGCCCCACAGTCGTTCGTGGCACTCCCGCCGAGGAATAGGCTGATGTCGCGCGCACCCCGGGCAATGGCGTCTTCAATTAGCATGCCTACCCCAATGGTAGTCGCGTTCGCCGGGTGGCGCTGGAGGGGTGGAATGAGGTGCAGCCCGCAGGCCTCGGCAGATTCAATGTACGCCTTATTGTTCCCCAGCAGATAGCTAGCCACCACCGGAATCCGCAGTGGGCCGGTCACGGACAGCCGTCTAGGCCGCAGGCCAGGCAAGCGAGAGAGCACCTCCAGACTCCCCTCCCCCCCGTCGGCGAGGGCCTGTACCACCAAATTGGCGCGCGGGATCGCGCGCCTGACCCCACGGGCAATGGCCTCCCCGGCCGCCTGGCCGGATAGGCTACCCTTAAATTTATCGGGACAGACGAGGATGCGCACGCGGGGCGGGCTCTACAGCTCCCGGATCCAGATGTTGCGGTAGGCCACCAGGTTGCCGTGGTCCTGGAGTTGGATGACGTCGTCGCCGTGGGGCACGTAGTGGGGCAGTCCGATGTACTCCGTAGGCCCCTTTATCTCAAAGTGGTTCAGTACGACCACTCCATTCATAAGTAGGGTGACGTAAGCCGGACGGGTAAGGATACCATTTTTGCTGAATTCCGGAGCGTTGTAAAGGATGTCGTAGCTCTGCCACTCGCCCTGGGGCCGGAGGGCGTTAACTAGCGGCGGGGTTTGTTTGTAGATCGAGCCGGCCTGCCCGTTGGTGTACGTGTCGCTGCCTTCGCTCTCCAGCACCTGCACCTCGTAGCGGTTCTGTAAGAAAATACCGCTGTTGCCGCGCCCCTGCCCCTGCTTTTCGGGCTCGCTGGGGGAGCGCCACTCTACGTGCAGCTGTACGTCGCCGAACTTCCGCCGTGTCTGGATGGCTCCCGCACCGGGCTTGACCACGATAACGTCGCCTTCCTTGGTCCAGTTGGCGTCGCTGCCGTCCTTAACGGAGGTCCACTCACTCAGGTCGGCGCCCTTGCCCAGGAGCACGATGGCATCGGCCGGTGCCTCGCCCAGGATAGTCCCCGGCTTGACCTTCGGAGGCACGGGCTCGTAAAACTCGGTGGCCTTTGGGTCGGTAATCTGGCTCAGCAAACCGGCGGAGAAGCACAGGCTGAGGAAAAGTAAGGGGATACGCATGATCGAACGGTTTATGTGGGCAAGGTAAAGCATCCGGAAGGAACCCGGCTAATCCTGCCGGGCCGGAAAGGGGACGGCAAAGCGGTACAGATCGCGGGCGGCGAAACTGGCCGGAAAAATGGTGCGCGCTTCGCGTTCGTGCCCGTCCACTTCAGCGTACCGGGAACTGAAGTGGCCCAACACCAGCGTCCCTGCCCCGGCTGCCCGGGCGGTGAGGGCCGCCTGGCGGGCGGTGGCATGCCCCTTCTGCCGGGCCTCCTCGGCCATCTCGTCCAAAAAAGTGGCTTCGTGGTACAGCAGGTCCACCCCCCTTACGTAGTCGGCCAGCTCGGCAAAATAAACGGTGTCCGAGCAGTAGGCGTACGAGCGGGGCGCGGGCGCGGGTGTAGTGAGTTCCGCGTGGGGCACTACCCTACCCTCGGGAGTAATGAAATCTCCGCCAGCTTTTATCCCGGGGATGTCAGGCCACGGGATGCGAAATTCCTCGATCTTAGTCTTTAAAATATTGGGCAGTCGTGTTTTCTCCCGGATGAGGTAGCCGTTCGTAGCAAGGCGGTGGCGGAGCGGAAAACTAAATACGTCCAGCTCGCCGGTGGTGGTCAGGGGACCAAATTCAGTGGCCTCATGCGCCTCAAAGGTGAGCGGAAAGGGGAGGGTCCACCGGTCCAGCTCCAGGAGCGGCGCCAGCTTAGCACGAAGCCCGGCCGGACTGATGATCCGCAGCGGGCGTTCCCGTCCGTTTAGGGCGAGACTGGTCAGGAGGCCCGGCAGCCCGAAGTAGTGGTCACCGTGGAGGTGGGTGATTAAAATTAGCTCCACCCGCCCGAAGCCGTGACCGGCCGCCTGCAATTGCAATTGAGTTCCTTCCGCACAGTCGATGAGTACATCTCTAGTTTCGCTGCGCAGCAGGTGACCGGAACCGTGACGTGCAGCCGTAGGTACCGCGCCGTTGGATCCCAGAATGGTGACGTCAAACCGCATCTATGGGAAGTCCCTTAGTCTTCCCCCGGCTCAGCCTGCATATCCCGTTGCAACTCTTCCATAAAGATAAAGTCGACCGCTTCGCTCATGGTGGGTAAAATGTTCAGCACCGTATCTACTTTGCTGATCTCCACCAGCCGCTGTACGGCGCTGTGGTTGACCCCGGTGACGATGAACGTACCGAGATTGCTCCAGAGTCGGCGGGCGGTCAGTATAGCACTCAGGCCGGAGCTGTCAATGTATTTGACTAGGCTTAGATCTAAAACTAGGTTATTAATCCCTTCGTTGGCCAAAATCACAAATTCCGACTTGAGCTGGGGAGCTACCGCCGAATTTAAATTTTTTTCTTCCGGTTTAATCACGCTGTACCGCTCCTGCTTGTCTATGCTGAATTTCATGGTAGGGTTGCTTTGATCGTTGTGTCGCGCAAAGGTACGTAAACAGCAGGAGTCAATCCGTAACCCGGAGGTAACGGACCGACAGGGCGATCAGCAAGGCCAGCAGCACCGCCACGAATCCCAGCCCGACCCGCAGGCCGGCAACGCCCGCGAGTAGGGGAAGGCCCTGCGGCAGCAATGCATTTTGGTAGTCGGAGATGAAGCCGATGAGGGGCGGGCCGAAGAGGAAGGCGGAATAGCCGATCGTGCTCACCGAGGAAATGCCGACACCGGCCGCCAACCCGGGCACCTTACTCGCCTGGCTAAACACGATCGGGATGACGTTGGCAAGTCCTAAGCCTACCATACCAAAACCGACAATCGACACGGCGGGCAGCGGCAATACCATTGCCAGGCAGAGGCCCAGAAACGCTAGCAGCGCTCCGCCAGACACTACCGTTCGCGACCCTAAGCGTGCACGCACGGTATCTCCCAGCGATCGGCCGAGCAGCATGGCCCCGCTGAAGGCCGCCTGCCCCAGCGGAGCAACGGCCTCCGGACTCCCGGTCACGCGCGTCATGTACAGGGGGGTCCAGTCGGCCATAGATCCCTCCCCAATCATACAGCATAGGGAGGCCAGACCCAGCATGACGATTGCCGGAGAAAATGTACTGCCTCCTTGCTCCGCACCGGTTGCCTGCGAACCGTCGACCGGTAGCAGCCGCGGCAGGGACCAGGCAGCCACCCCGAGCATCAGCAGGGCGACCGTCACGAGATGGATGCCCAAGTCGAAACCCAGATAGATGAACACCGCGGCGGCCCCGGCCCCCACGAACATGCCACCGGAAAAGCAAGCGTGGAAGGAGGAGGTTATGGGCTTTCCCCAGAGGTGCTCGATATCCACCGCCTGGGCATTCATCGCTACATCCATGACGCCCGTAAAAATACCCACCAGGGGCATCAAAATTAACAGCCCCCAGTAGTCCGGCAGGTAAGCCATAACGGGAATGGCGAGGATAAAGGCCAGGGTAGCGTACCGGGTGAGCTGCCGACTTCCCCGGCGCACAATAAGGAAGCCGGCCAGGGGCATGGCCACCAGGGCCCCCACCGCAAGGGCGGTCAGGACGAAGCCCGTTTCTCCGTTGTCAATGCCGTACATCTCCTGCAGGCGCGGCAGGCGACTGGTCCAGTTAGCGTAGATGAAGCCGTTGATCGCAAAGGTCAGAGCTACGGCGATACGGGTCTGAAGTAAATTGTCGGGGTGTCCTATGGGAGAGGGGGGCAAGGTGGAAGGGTGAAGTTAAGGCATAGGCCTGCGCTCGCTGGCCAACGCGTTAAAATTGCAGGCGCAGGAGTTCCCCCGTGTGTAATCGCACCGACCAGGCATTGCGCCCGTCCGCTGTGATGGTCCGAACTTCCGCCCGGTTACGCGCGCCTCCCAGGTCGATGAACTGCACCCTTCCATCCGGCCGTAGAAGCTGCAGGGCGGCGGCATCCTGTCGTCCGATGCTGGGCAGGACGTCCAGTTTGTTTCCGCCAAGGAGTATACCTACGGGCGTCTGCCGTGCCACGTTGAGGGGCGTGATCTGTGCGGCTGGTGGCAGCGCGGTCAGGGTGATGGCACCAGCCGCATCGCGACTCAGGCGGACGTGCGCCAGCGTTTCTGCCCGTTTAGGGGCTACGGAGATGTCGGGGAAGTTCCCGCGGAAGGATCGTTGGCTGAATTCCGCATAACTGAGGTTATTCTTCCTCCAGGAGGGAAACTGCCCCGCGAGATCATCCTTGCCCGCCAGGCTGTACTCCCGGCCCTGCCGAACGTAAGTGATGAGGGGATCCTCGCGCCCGTTCCCGTCGATGTCCTGGAGGTAGAGCCGTAAAGGATTGGCAGGGTTCGGCTGGGCCAGGGTGCTGTTAAGTCCCCAGTTGCCCAAGATCAGGTCGCGGCCGTACGCCCCGTCGACCGCACTGATCGACTGCCACCAACCGCCGCTGCCCGCTAGCGTATCGTATCGCCAAATGCTGTCGTCCCCAAAGCGCCCGATTACAATGGGCGTCCACATTCCAGCCACGAAACGTATTTGGTCCGTTAGTTCAAAGACTAGCTCACTCCCGCGCTCCCCCCGGCCGGCATCGGCATAGGGCTGCAGGGGCTCCCGGTCGAAGGAGCTGGCGGTCACGGGCGGGTACAACACCGTATCCACCACGCTCAAGGTGTAGGCTATGGTGTCCCCGCTGCGTAGAGGGAGGGGGGCGTAGCCGGCAGCCACTTCCGACTGCGACATGAATCCCCGCTGTGCGGTAGCTCCCGGAATGGGCTGGCGAACCGGCCTTACGTAACTGGAATCTCCGGACTGCTTAGCGCTGAGGGTTAGGTTTTCGTACAGCTTGGCGGGGGCATTCACGTTGTTAATCACTAGGTCCAAGTCCCCATCGCCATCGAAGTCGGCAACCGCCGCGCCGGAGGAACTGCCTACGTAGCCGAGCCCCCAGTCCGCCTCCGCGTAAGTCAGTACTTCGGTTGCGACGAAGAGTTGATTGGCCACATGTCCGGAAGGCATCTCGGCAACGACGTTGAGGTTACTGGCCGCCCGGGCTAGGGAGGAACTAATGAACTTGAGGTAATCCAGGTCGTTGGGCCGGCGCTCGATGCCGTTGGCGACGAAGACCTCGGGGCTGCCGTCCAGGTTGAAGTCCTCCACGAGTACCGACCAACTCCAGTCGGTAGCCGCCAGTCCGGCCAGTTCTCCGATCTCCGAAAAGTTGGCGTTGCCGCGGTTCCACTGGACGTTGTTGCGGGGGAGCTGGTCGTGGTAACCCGCCCGCCGTTTGATGCGGTAGAGGTTGTACGCGTCGGCGCTGGCGGTTGATTTGAGCACGTGCTCTTCGCCGGGCCGCATGTCGAGGGTTAGCACGTCCGGGCGGCCGTCCCGGTCCAAATCCGCTACGTCGCTGCCCATGCTGAAGTTAGAGGTATGGCCGGTGCGTTCCCGGACAGCCTCCCGGAACGTGCCGTTGCCCGCATTCAGGTACAGGTAGTCGTTCTCGGAAAAGTCGTTGCAGACGTAGATGTCCGGGTAGCCATTCCCATCGAAGTCGGCGATTGCCGCACTCAGCCCGTAGCCGATTCGGGAGGAATAAATGCCCACCCGGGCGGTCACATCGGTGAAACTCCCGCCCTCGTTCCGCAACAGCAGATCCCCGGATAGGCTGTCGGCTTGCTCCCGGAAAGCAGCCCGGCCATAGGTGGCGTCGTTGTGGACCGAGTGGCGCAGTAAATACATATCCTGGTCCCCGTCGCGGTCATAATCAAACCAGTAAGCCTGGGTGTTGAACCCACTGAAATTCAGGCCATAAGTTGCGGCCTCCTCGGAAAAGCTACCGTCGGCTTGCTGCACAAAAAGCTCGTTTCTTCCGGTCAGCCCCCGATAACCCTCGACGTTACATACGTAGATGTCCATCCGCCCGTCGGCGTTGACGTCGATCACGCTGACGCCAGTGGACCATTCCCCTATACCCGCGACCCCGCCGGTTTCCGTGGCGTCGCGAAATTGCCAGTTGCCCTCGTTGATGTAGTAGCGATTGGGGCCCTGGTTATTGGTGAAGTAGAGGTCGGCAAGTCCGTCGCCGCTAATATCAGTGGCCGCTACCCCACCCCCGTTGTAGTAGTACAGGTATTCAATGATGTTGAAGGCCTCCGTTGGTTGTAGCGTATTGCTGCTGTGGACGCCAGTATGCTCACGCTCGCGAAAATGAGACTTCGCCGTCGCTGCGGGTTCTGCTTTCTGCTGGCAGGCCCAGCTTGGCAAAGCCAGGAAGCAGAGGAGTACCAGGCGGGCCCCGGCGCTCATCGATGAAGAATGAGGGGTGCGGCATTGTTGCGGGCAACCAGGTAACGGCCATCAGCCAGGCGCGCAATGCCCCGCACTTCACCGACAATTTTGATCCCGCTAGTTTCCGCACGCATCGCTTCAAAGTGGCCCGTTCCATCATTCTCCAGCAGGAGTCCGCGGCCGGCGTCGTAGCGACCGATCTCGGGCTTGACGTAATAAAAGTTGCCGCCGAGCAGCAGGTCGGTGTCCCCGTCCCCGTCTACATCGTCAGCTAGTAGGGCGCGGACCGGTGTGGACTGGGCGGCGGCGGGCAGGTAGGTGACCTCGAAGTCGCCCGCCGCCCGATTCATGAGGATCAGGGAGCGCAGCTCCGTCACTTCGTAATAGAGCGACTGCTCCAGGGCTTCCTGCCCGAAAATATCCTGCATGGTTTTATCGCCGAAGTCGGCGTATTGGAGGTAGCGCTTGCGGAGCCCGGGCAGCTGTTTGACGAGGTCGTGCAGTAGGGGGGTGGGAAAGGCCTTGCCGTCTTCGTAGGTAGACAGCACCTGTTCGGCCGAGCCGTTGCCGTCGAAATCGTTGACGTGCATCATGACCGGTTGCTCGGCAGAGGCCCTAAACCGGCTGTTGAGGCCGTGATTGCCCAGGATGAGGTCGGTGCGGCCGTCCCCGTCGAGGTCGGCGGTCTCCAGGGCGGTATACCAGCCCGTGAGGGCACTTACGGATGGGGGTAACTCAATTTCGTGGATGCCGGTGGTGGTGACGCTAAAGGCACGCGGGGCCATCCACTCCCCAATTACGACCAGTTCCTTACCCGGGTCACCCGTCAGATCGACCCAGGCGGCGGCCGTGACCATGCCCAGGTTTTCAAGGATGCGCTCGGTGAAGCGCCCCTTCCCGTCGTTCATGAGCAGGTAGCTATCGGCGGGAATGCCGTAGCGCCCGCTGGTCAGGCGGCTGCCCACAAAGAGGTCGGTATCACCGTCGCCGTCCACATCGTGAGCGACCACCACACTGCCGGAAGCGGTAGCCCGCTTGCTGGGCAGAATCTCTTTGCTCTTGGTCCACACATGACCCTGATTCAGGTAAAGGCGGTCGAAGAGTGCGGAAGAGCCACTCCCGTACTCACTGCTGCCACTGACCACGTAAAGGTCAAGGTCACCGTCCCCGTCGGCATCGAAGCAGGTGCAGGCTACGTCTTCGCTTTCGCGGTCGGTGACAAACATCTCTTCAGCCGAAGGCCGAAATTCGGTACTGGCCGACAGGTACAGTCCCCCCGCCTGGCCCCGGGCACCGCCCAGGTAGACGTCGGGCCGGCCATCCCCGTTTAGATCGCCGGAGCAAAGGGCGGGGCCCTCCGCGCTGAGCATGAAGTAAGTGAGCGGATCCCGGTCGAAGTCGCTAAAGGTGTTCTCGGCGTGTACGAAATCGATGCCGCTAGCGTCTGCCCCTTCCAGCATAAAGAGGGGTGACGGATGGGCGGGGGCCGGGGCAGTCGGCGATGGGGCCGTTTGATCCTGAGCGACGGTGATCAGCTGATCGAGGGCCGGACCGGGGATGGAAGCGCGCGTCCCATCGGGCCACTCAAGGTCAATGCGGTCGATTTGCTGGATATCTCCGAGGCCAAAGTGGAGGCGGTACTGCATACTGGACTCAAAGCCCCGCATCGGCATGTATTCCAGGTAGAAACTGCGGTCGCCAGCCACCACGGTGGCTTTGGTACCGACGCCAAAGGGGTTGCTATCTGGGCCACGGAACGCGAGCTGGAGCCAGTGGTTGCCGCTGCTGTGGTTGCGGTAGACGAGGGCGGCGGCGTTGGTGTTGTTGACGACCAGATCCAGGTCGCCATCGTTGTCCAAGTCCCCGTAAGCAGATCCGTTGGTAAAGCCTTCCAAGTCGAGCCCCCATTCTTGTCCTACGTTGCGGAAGTGGAAATCGTGTTCGGGCCCTTCGTTACGGAAGGCGAAGTTGCGTACGGGGTTGGATGGGATGGCATCGACCAGTACCTGGTAGTCGACCTTCCCGCTGGCCGTCACCTTTCGCTTGAACTCCGCGTCGGCCAGGTAGTCGAGAAAGTCGCGGTTAGTGAGGTCCTGGTAGATGCCGTTGGCGACGTAAAGGTCCTTGTACCCGTCGTTGTCCATGTCGAAGATCAGCGCCCCCCAACTCCAGTCGGTGGCCTCCACCCCGCTCATCCGGCCGATCTCGGAGAAGGTCCCGTCTCCGTTGTTATGTTGCAGCATGTTGCGGGTGAATTGGTGGTAGTAGTCGTTCTTCAGGTTGTACTGGTAGCGGTTCCAGTTTTCGAAGGTGGTGGCCTCCTTCATGCGCTGGTTGGAGGCCGGCAGCATTTCGGTTACGAAGAGTTCGGCGTAGCCGTCGTTGTCGATGTCGGCCATATCGGCGCCCATGCTGGCGGCGCTGATGGACTGCATGGACGCCGTCAGGGTTTCCCGAAAGGTGCCGTCGCGGTTATTCATGTACAAATAATCCCGCTCGAAGAAGTCGTTGCTTACGAAGAGGTCGGGCCAGCCGTCGCGGTCTACGTCCCCCACCGTCACCCCCAGCCCAAAGCCGATGATGGAGCCGTAGATGCCCGCCGCCTCGCTGACGTCGTAAAAGTAGCCCTCCCGGTTCACGTAGAGCCGGTCGCCGCCCACGGAGTCGCGCTTCGGACGTTCGTTCTTCTCCAGATTGAAGGAGCCGATGGCCTGGTAGCTGTTGTTGAGGAGATAGAAGTCAAGGTCGCCGTCGCGGTCGTAGTCAAAGAATACCCCGTGAGTGCTTAATCCCTCATTATCAAGTCCGTATTCGGCGGCAGCTTCGGTAAAGGTTCCGTCCTGATTATTGAGGTATAGTTCGTTGCGGCGGTTGTCGCCCTGAATGTCCCCGGAGTTGCAGACGTAAATGTCCAGCCAGCCATCGGCGTTGACGTCGGCCATAGTGACCCCGGTGCTCCAGGCCGCCCGCCCGCCTACCCCGGCTTCGTCGGTGACGTCGTCAAATTTTAAGTCCCCGCGATTGAGGAACAGCCGATTCTCCACGCGATTACCACTGAGGTAGATATCAGTCAGGCCATCGTTGTTAATGTCTCCTAGGGCTACCCCACCCCCGTTGTAGAAATTTCGATAGGTATAGATGTTGAAGTCTTCGGAAAAATCCAGCGTATTGGCGAACTCCACACCGGAGACTGCCGGCGGCAGGGCCTCAAAGCGCGTGGCCCCATCCCATTCGGGGGCATTATTCTCCACGCGCTCGTCCCTACAGCCGGTAAGCAGGAGCACGAGGAGAACGCCGCAATAAATACAAACTACGTGGGTGCGCATACTTACTGAAATAAACCGAGGGGATCGGACGATAGCGTGCGGAGGTCGATGATCTGGCCGGTTATGGTAGTCTCATCCTTTGCCCAGAGGGCAACGTGGCGCAAACCCTCCACGCTCACGTACACCGTGCCGTTCACGGGATGATTAAGCTCCTGCAGCTCCGTTTCCAACGTACGGGCGAAGTAGTCCCTCACCTGAGGCAGCAGGCTGTCGGCGTAGGCATCCTTATTCCACGGGGACCAATCATCATAAATTACGTTAAACTGTACCGCCTGGACCCGGCGGGGGTTCTCCCCCAGAAAGACGGGCCAGAAGCTCAGGGTGGCCGGTCGGTCCAGATCATTGACCAGGCGGTGGTCGACCAAGTTGCTACCACCACCCATGGTGATGAGCGTCAGCCGATTAAGTTCCGTACACCGATCGAAGTACTCCCGGTCGGTGATGCCAATTTCAATGCCAAGCATGGCTTCGCGTGGCCCGGTCTCCGCCTCCAAGCCTGCTATCAAGGCGGACCGATAGCGGCCCAGCGGACTGTTGTCCTCCTTCTTACAACCCGTCAGGGCGGCGGCGATCAGGAAGAGTAGGAAAGTCAGACGCATAGGTTTATTTGATTGTGAGGTTCAGCAACTCCCCCCCGGAGCGCGCTACGAAAAAGGTAGTGGGCGGGGTCGCAGGTGCCAGTTGACGCACGTCGCCGGCTAGGTACAGCCCACTTTCGGCCGGCGCAACGGCCGTAAATTTACCCTGGCCCACGTTCAGCAGTATCCCCCCAAATCCGGCGGTGTAGATTCCCCACTCGGGACGGCCGACTGACTGGTTGCCCCCGAATAGCAGGTCCGTACGGCCGTCTCCGTTCAGGTCCTGTGCTACTAACGCGTAAACGGGCGCGAGTTGGGCCTCGGTAGGGAGAAACTCGAGTTTTGGTCCTGCGGCATCATTTAAGATTACCAGGGAGCGGAGCTCCGTTACCCGCTGCACGACCGACCGTTGCAGAATTTCCGGAGAAAATAGGTCTTGCATGCCCCGCTCGGGGTAATCGGCGTAGCGCGGTAGCGATTTGCGCAGCCCGGGGAGCTGCTTGACCAAGTCATCCCGCAAGACGAGGGGGTACGGATGTCCGTCCGCGGCATACTGGGTAAGTAGTTGTTCCGCCTTTCCGTTTCCGTCAAAATCATTGACGTGCAATTCCAGCGGCTGCCCCGGAGAAGCATGCAGTCGGGAATTCCGTCCGTGGTTGCCGGCGGCCAGGTCCATCCTTCCGTCCCCGTCAAAGTCTCCGGTGGTCAGCCCGCTCCATAATCCGGCAGTTCCCGTTAGCGTATCGATCCGCACCACCCTACCCCCGCCATCGAGGTGGAGGTACCGCAGCGGGGCCCATTCGGCGGCTATGGCCAGTTCGTCCCGTCCGTCACCATCCGTATCCAGCCAGGCTGCGTCGGTGACCATGCCCAGCTCCGACAGTACGCGGGGTGTAAACTTTCCCGTGCCGTCATTCAACAAGAAGTAGCTATCGGCGGGGACGCCGTAGGTGCCCACCCGCAGGCGGCCCCCCACAAACAGGTCCGTATCCCCGTCACCATCCACGTCCGCCGGGCGCACGCAGGAGCTGGCAACGGGCCGGCGGGCATCCGGCAGGAGCTGCGCTGAGCGGGCCCAGCGACCGCCCCCGTTGTTCACGTACAGCTGATCTAGCAAAGCGGTAGATGCGGGACCAAAAGCATTACTTCCATTAGCCACGTACAAGTCCAGGTCGCCGTCGCCGTCCGCGTCGAAGAACGCGGCCCCGACGTTCTCCCCCTCCGTAGTGGCCACGAGGGCTTCCACACCCACTGTTTCATAGTTGCCCGCGCGGCCCGAGAGCAGGAGTCGCCCCGGGTATCCAGCGGCCCCGCCGAGGAATAGGTCCGCCTTTCCGTCCCCGTTTAGGTCGGCGACCGCCAGTGCGGGGCCCTCATTGTTGATGCCGAGAAAGAGTAAGGGATCGCGATCGAAGTCGACGGTCCCGTCCTCCCGATGAGTCACGGGGCCTCCGGCAGTAAGCACTGCGGTAAGTAGGGCGTGTGGCCGGTCATCGGCGGCCGTTACGGCTGCCGTACTGACCGGCCGCCCCTGCCCCTGGTACAATTCCACCACGCGGCTACTGTCGGGCAGGGTAAAGCTTTCCCCCCGGCCGTCGGGCCAGTTTACATAAACTGTATCCGCTTGGCCCGGTAGATGGACGCGTATGTCCACCGTGCTCTGGAATCCACGCATGGGGTAGAGTTCTGTAGTCATTACACCCGCGGGTCCCGCCGCCGTGACGCGTGCACCGATGGCGTCTGGATTCCCGCGCTGCTGCCCCCGGAGGTGCACCATACGCGCTGGTCGGTGCGCGTTGTTGCGGTAGATGCCCGCCACGTCGTTGACGTTGTTGACCACCAAGTCCAGATCGCCGTCGTTGTCCAGATCGGCATAGGCCGCCCCGTTACTGAAGGTGAGCTCATCAAGCCCCCACTTCTGGCCGACCGCTTCAAAGGTCAGGTCGCCGCGGTTACGGAACACAGCATTGGCCAGCGCTTCGCTGGGAATTTGGTCAATGATGTCGGTAATTCCCTTGCCCTCCTCGAAGAGCATGCGCCGAACCGCCGTCGGGTTAGCGTCAAAGTTTATGTAATCCTGATCCAGCAGGTCCTTGCCCGTCCCATTGGCCACGAAAATGTCGCGCAAGCCGTCATTATCCAGGTCGCAAAGCAGTGCCCCCCAGCTCCAGTCGGTGGCTTCCACACCGGCCATGCGGCCCACTTCGGAATAGTTCCCGTTGCCGCGGTTCCACTGCAGGACGTTCCGGCTAAACTGTTGGTGGTACCCCTGGTCGCGGTACAGCTGGTAGCGGTTCCAGCCCTCGAAGGCGGCCTTGGTTTTGTACCGGCGCTCTGTGGCCGGCAGCATTTCGGTAACGAAAAGCTCAGGCAGCCCATCGTTGTTGAGGTCCGCCAGATCAGCCCCCATACTCCCCTTGCTGGTTTCTTGGAGGTGATGGACCAGGTCTTCCCGGAAGGTACCGTCGCCCTGGTTGAAGTAGAGGTAGTCGCGTTCAAAGTAGTCGTTGCTTACAAAGAGGTCCGGTCTACCGTCTTCGTTGACGTCCCCCACCGTCACGCCAAGGCCGAAGCCGATGCCGGAGGAGTAGATTCCCGCGCCTTGCGTCACTTCCTCGAAGGTGGTCGTGCCCGTCTCGCTCAGCAGATTGCGCAAGAGCTTGTTGCCCCCTTCCGGATCGGGGATGTCCCGCAGCCCGACCCGTAGGTCGTAGCCCGTGGTGGCGCGCGTAGAGTTGTTGAGCAGGTAGCAGTCCAGGTCGCCGTCGCCATCGTAATCGAAAAAGGCGGCGTGGACGGACAGCCCGACCACGTCGAGCCCGTATTGTTTGCTGGACTCCCGAAACGTACCGTCGCCCTGATTAATGAATAGCTCATTGTGCCGGACGCCGGTCATGCCCGCGATGCGCTCGCCGGCGGGAGGGCCGGCTTTGCAAACGTACAGGTCCTGGAGTCCGTCGGCGTTGATGTCTACGACCGCTACGCCGGTGCTCCAGCTGTCGGGACACCCAACGCCGGCACTCGTGGTGACGTCCTCAAACTGAAAATCGCCACGGTTCCGGTACAGGCGGTTCGCAACCAGGTTGCCAGTGAAGTACAGATCAACGAGGCCATCGTTATCGAAGTCTATCACGCCTACCCCCCCTCCGTTGTAAAAGTTGCGGTAAGTGTACGGATTCAGGGCCTCGGTATAGCTGAGATCGTTGCGGAAGTTTATGCCCGTACGGTTAACCGCGGGAGCGGTCATCCAGGAGAAGGCCAGGCTGGCGTCGGCATAAGCCGCCTCTTCGGCGTCTCCACAGGACGACAGGGTGCAGAGCAGTATTAGCAGTATGAGGGAAGCGTAGGGCAAGGGCCGCAAAGATAGCAAGGGAAGACGACCGGGCAATCAGTATCGCCACACATCGAGCAACTTACGGAAGACCTTAACGGTATTTTCCGCATCGTCCAACGCCCGGTGCTGATCTCCCGACCATTCAAAGCCCTCGTGGCGCACGGCAGAGGCTAGCCCCCGCTTTTTCGGCAGTTGCCGCAACTCGCGGTACTGCGCCCGCAGGTTAATGGAGGAATCCAGCCACTGGTCGTCGATGCGGTGCAGGGCGCAATCCCTGCGGAGTTGCCGCTCGTCAAAGTTGCCCCAGGCGGCAAGCACGTAAGGTTGTTCGTCGAGATCGATCCAATCCTGAAAGGCGGAGATCACGCGGGGGAAGTCGCGGGCGCGATTAATATCGGCCTGGTCGATCTGCGTAAGACGGCGGCAAAAATAACTTAACTGCGGATGCAGCAGCGGTTTGATCAGCCGGCTAAAGGCTCCTTCCACCTCACCGTAGGCACTCAGCGCGTAGGCACCGATCTCAATGGTTTCCTGCACCATTCCCGGCGGGCGCCCCTCCCAACAGCTGGCCTCAATATCGTACACGATGAACTTCACAGGGGGAGAACGGGTAGCCGTGTACTACGTTCAATGGCGGGGCTGCCGAGGATTTAGAGCCGCGGCATCCGGCTCTTGATGTCGGCGTGGTAGGCCTTGCCCATCTTCAGCTGGTGGGCATCCAGGTCGATGGTTCCCTCAGCGAAACTCACCCGGTTAACCTGGGAAAAGTTGACCAAGAGCCCCCGGCTAGCCCGGACAAAATCGCCCGCCTCCAGCTCACCGGCGATCGTGGCCAGGCTGCGCTTTACGGCGTAGCGTTTCTCCTTGGTGTGGATGTAGGCGTAATTTCCGTCGGCTTGGATAAAGTGGATCTCCGTCAGGGGGATCTTCGTGTAGGTAGTTCCTTCCCGGAGGAAGAGGTGGTCGAGAAGATGCGTGTTAAATGAGTTCATAACTTAGCGGTTTAGGGCGTGGGGTAGGGTGAAATGTAATAAAGCGGCCTGATTTGGCCATCCCCACATATTGCAAGTTTGTGTCCGTCTTACGGTACGATGAATTCGGTTTTTTGGATTTACGCAAACCCCAGTCCGTTCAAATAATTCTATATCTCATGCACAACCTCCCCCTTTACCAGGTCGACGCCTTCAGCGATCACCTCTTTGGCGGCAACCCCGCAGCCGTCGTACCCGTCCCCGATTTTCCCTCCGATAAATTAATGCAGCACATCGCAGCCGAGAATAACCTCTCCGAAACCGCCTTCGTGGTCATTCGTGGGAAGGGCCGTTTTGACATTCGTTGGTTCACCCCCACCACGGAGGTACGCCTGTGCGGACACGCCACCCTGGCCGCCGCCCACGTGCTCTACAGCTCGGGAGGTAAGGATTTGGAGAAGCTGCACTTTCGTACCCGCCAGGCCGGCACCCTCGTGGTCACCCCCGGCGACCAGGTGGGGTGTTACACCATTGCCTTCCCCGTCGACAAGCCGGAAAAGTGCAAGCCCTCCAAGAAAATCCTGGGTGCCCTGGCGGGAGTCAAGCCCGTAGCGGTTTACACCGGGAAGGACGATGTCGTCGTGGTGCTGAAGAACGAACGAGCGGTCAGAAAGCTAAAGCCCAACCTGCACGTCGTAGGCACGCTAAAAAGGCGCGGACTGATCGTAACCGCGCCCGGTAACGAGGTCGATTTTGTCAGCCGCTGCTTTTATCCCGCTTTCGGTATTGATGAGGATCCGGTCACCGGCTCCGCCCATACCGTTCTTACACCCTTATGGGCGAAACGCCTTGGTAAACAGCAGCTGACCGCTCGCCAGCTTTCCACCCGCGGGGGAAGTCTAAACTGTGAGTTACGGGGCAAGAAGGTGCGGATCGCGGGACAAGCCATCACCTACCTGGCTGGCCAGATCCTGCTGGATCGTCTATAGAATCAGGTATCGCCGCGAAGGTCCTCCAGTTCCTGCCGGCCGATCACCTGCACCGGCCGGTCGATGGTCTCTTCCAGGGAGATAAATGTCTCCGTACGCTGAATGCCGTCGAAGGCCTGGATACGCTGCAGCACGTCCCGCAGGTGATCGGTATCGCGGCACACCACCTTGGCAAAGATGCTGTAGATCCCCGTGGTGTAGTGGGCGGAGACTACTTCCTGGATGCCCTTCAGGTACTCCGCGGCCTGGTTGTAGAGCCCGCTGCCCTTTAGGTAAATCCCCAAGAAGGCGGATACGTCGTAGCCCAGCCGGCCGGGGTCGACCACGAGGGTCTGCCCCTTCACCACGCCGGCGGCGATGAGCTTATTCATCCGGACGTGGATTGTCCCTCCGGAGACGAAGAGTTTTGCCCCCAGCTCTGTGTACGGGCGCTTGGCATTTTCCATAAGGAGGGCTAGGATCTTGCGGTCGAGATCGTCGAGGGCGTAGTGTTCGGCCATGGGTCAGTCTTGGGTCAGCAGTTTAACGGATACGGGCACGTCTCCCGGGGCGTCCATCTCCGCAAGTTTGAGTACGTTACCGGGTTCGAGCCACTCATCCAGGGCCTCCCGAGTAGCCCTTTCGTAGTGGGCCGCGCCTTCGGGCGTTTCCATCCACAGCAGGCAGACCAGCTTCCGCGGGTTATCGATCCGGCGCCGGGCTTCGGCCCAGAACCAGTAGTGGGAGCCCGGCCGCTCCCGCTTAATCCGATCATAATACCACAGCAACAGGCCCGACCACCAGTTGCGCCGCATAGCCCGGTTGACGATGCGCACGAGCCGCTTGGTGTCCGAAAATTTCTTGCCGACGTGGGCGGCCAGGGACTCCGGACTGCGGCGTACCGACCGGTGCTCTTTACTGCGAGAGCGGTAATTTTTGACCTCCACCAACCACACGTCGCCCTGCGGCAGGAGACAGAGGAAGTCAACCCCCTTTAGTCCGTGTCCGCTTACGCTCTGGTAGGCGGGGGTCCGGTCAAATTGCCGCACGATCCAGTCGGAAGGAAAGGTCAGTTCCAGGTCGCTCTCTTCGAAGGTGTTCACTTGAGGCAAGATAGGTCCGGCGGGGAAAATTCGCACCTGCGTGCTCCGCCCGTCCACTCACCCCACCACGAAGTTCACCATGCGGCCGGGCACCACAATGACTTTGCGAATGGCCTTGCCGGCAAGGTACCCCTGCACCTGCGTATCCGCCCGTGCCCCTTGTTCCACCTCGGCCTGGGTGGCCTCCGTGGGAAAGTTAAGCGTTAGGCGCGTCTTGCCGTTGAAGGCGATGGGGTACGTCAGCTGTTCCTCGATAAGGTACTGCTCGTCCACGGCGGGCCAGGCCGCGTGATGAACGCTGCCCTCCCCACCCAGGGCAAGGTGCAACTCCTCCGCCAGGTGAGGAGCAAAGGGGGCAATGAGGCGGACGGCCGGTTCCAGTACTTCCCGCTTATTGCAGCGTAGCTTCAATAGGTCATTAGTCGCAATCATGAAGGCGCTCACGCAGGTGTTGAAGCTGAGCATTTCGATGTCTTCCGTCACCTTTTTGATGAGGGTATGCAACACCTTCATTTCTTCCTTGGTCGCGGCCTCATCACTGACACTCAGCTGGTCGCCGCTCCCTATGTAGAGGTTCCAAAAGCGCCGCAGAAAGCGATACACGCCGTCGATACCCGATACGCTCCAGGGCTTAGCCTGATCTATGGGGCCGAGGAACATTTCGTACATGCGAAAGCAGTCGGCGCCGTAGCGCGCGCAGATGTCGTCGGGGTTGACCGCGTTGTACTTCCGCTTAGACATTTTGCCCTGCTCGACACTCAACTCCAGGTACTGGCGGCCTTCCTTATCGACCTTCCAGGCAAAGGCACCGGCTTGCTGCAGGATGGTGCGGAAGTAGGCCGCGTCCTGGTGCTCCATTTGCTGCGCCTCGGCCACCGCACTGTGGTACAGGCGAAAGCTAGTCTCATTATTCACGGAAGTTTCCGTCACAAAACGCAAGGGGGTCAGGCGGGTGCCCGTGCTCTCGTCCAGCACCAGGTAGCCGGACCCAACGCCCGCTACCTCCAGGGGAGTTCCTTCCGCCACGTCGCTGCTGATCCAAAGGGGGTGGCGCTGCCCGTCTTCCGAGAGCAGTAGACCAAGGTGGATGTAGCTGATCGGTCCGCCGATCATGCCCTGATTAAGCAGCTTCTTGTAGGGTTCCTGGGTCGGCACCTTACCGATGTCGAACAAGAACTTGTGGATCAGCCGGCTGTAGAGGATGTGACTTACCGCGTGCTCGGCCCCACCGACGTAGAGATCGACGTCCTGCCAGTAGTCCACGGCCTCCTTGCTGACGAAGGCTTTGTCGTTGTCGGGATTCATGTACCGCAGGTAATACCAGTTCGACCCCGCCGTGGCGGGCATGGTATCGGTCTCCCGGCGGCCATCGGGCGTATTCACCCAGTCTTCGGCCCGCTCCAGCGGGGAGGCCCCGCTGACGGCGCGAAAGTCCTCCATTTCCGGCAGGGTCACGGGCAGTTGGCCCTCGGGCACCAGGCGGGGTACGTCATGGGCGTCATAAATAATCGGCCAGGGCTCGCCCCAGTAGCGCTGGCGGCTGAACACCAGGTCCCGGATCCGGTAGTTGATCTGCTTTTCTCCGCGACCCAGCTCCTCAATCCGGTCGGTCGCCGCGGCAATGGCTTCCGGCACTTCTGTGCCGTTCAGAAAATCGGAGTTGACAAGCTTCCCCAGCTTGTCCTTTAGGGTAGCGCCGGGGTAGTCGCGTTTGTCGACTACGTCAATCACTTCAATCCCAAATTTTTCGGCAAACCGCTTGTCGCGGTCATCGTCGCTGGGCACGGCCATGATGGCTCCCGTCCCGTAGTCCTTCAGTACATACTCGGCGATGTAAATCGGCACCCGGGCACCGTTCAACGGATGGATGGCGTAGGCCCCGGTGAAGGCACCCGTGACCTGGTGCTCGCTCATGCGGTCAAGCTCGCTGCGCCGGCCCACGTAGGCCAGGTAGTCGTCAATTTCGCTGCGTTGTGCCGGGGTGGTTAGGCGTAGCACCAGGTCCAGCTCGGGGGCGATGACCATGAAGGTGGCCCCAAAGATCGTATCGGGCCGGGTAGTGAAAATGTCCAGCCGCTCGTCGTGCCCCTCGATGTCGAAGTGGATCAGGGTACCGGTCGACTTACCGATCCAGTTGACCTGCTGGGCCTTCAGCCCTTCGCTATAGTCTACGGTTTCGAGGCCCGCCAGCAGTCGTTCGGCGTAGGCCGTGATGCGTAGGCTCCACTGCAGCATGGGGCGCTGCTCCACGGGGTGGTTGCCACGTTCGCTGCGGCCGTCCTTGACCTCGTCGTTGGCCAGGACGGTACCGAGGGCCTCGCACCAGTTCACGTAGCTGACGCTGCGGAAGGCCAGGCGGTAGTTCATGAGCAGGTCGCTGCGCTGCTTTTCGTCCAGTTGGCGGAAGTCCTGCGCGCTTACGTCCAGCGCTTCGGTCTCGGCGGCCTGCAGATTTTCGGTGCCATACGCTTGCAGGTGGGCCACCAGTTCCGCGATGGGCCGGGCCCGGTCTTCCGCCTGGTCGTACCAGTGCTCGAAGACCTGCCCGATGATCCACTGCGTCCACTTAAAGTAGTTGGGGTCGGAGGTGTTGACGCTGCGGTCCCAGTCGAAACCGAGTCCCAGGGTATCCATCTGCTCGCGGTAGCGGGCGGTGTTGACGGCGGTGGACTCGGAGGGATGCACCCCCGTGTCGATGGCGTACTGCTCCGCCGGCAGGCCGAAGGAGTCAAAGCCCATGGGGTGGAGGACGTTAAACCCCCGCTGCCGCTTGTACCGCGCCACGATGTCCGAGCCGATGTAGCCTAGGGGGTGGCCGACATGCAGGCCCGATCCGGAGGGATAGGGGAACATATCGAGCACGTAGTATTTCGGGCGGGAGGTATCCCCTCCGGTGGCGTACGTTTTATGGGCTTTCCAGTACTGCTGCCACTTCTGGTCTAGGGCCTGTACGTCAAATTTCATCGGGGCGGTATACTTACGTGAGCGTGTAAAGGTAGCACACCGGGGCGGGGACGCGGGTGCAATGTCGTCCCGGGCCGGGCCACGTTTACCAGAGGTAGAGCTTGTGCCGCCGGTAATCAATACCCACCGTGTACTGACTGAGAAAAACCGATCCGAGGATGCCGGCCAGGGGCAAGCTTCCTTTCCGCTGCAAATGCTTTAGGTCGATGCCCACAAACTCCAGGGCCTGAGGACCCGCCGGTAAGCTGTTGGTTCCGGCCAGGGTAACAAGGGGGCAATCGACGGGATTGCCGTCCAGTCCCTGAATGTTAATGAGTGCTCCCGTGGGCTGAGTGAATGCGCCTCCGGTCAGCGCGTCGTCGATCAGGTTAGAGCCGGCTCCGGTATCGATTGCGAAGTAGTACTTCTTCCCCTCGATCCTGACCTGCACTACGGGTAAATGGTCCACCAGCACGAACTTCAGCACGGCACGGGGCACACGACCCGCGTGGGTGGGGCGGCGGAGGGAGGGCAGCAACTGGAAGGTCCGGCGACCGTAATCGATCCGTAGTTCCCCCGAGTTGAGCAGGTCATAGCCAACAAAGCCGTCGATCCGCGCGTTCGTGCGCCGTTCCATGTCCCGGAGGTCTAGCCCTACCGCCCAGTAGTTGTCGATGGCGCGCCCTCCCATCTCAAAGCTACTGATGCGGTGATCCGTTAACTGTACGCTCCCTCCCGCGCCGACGCCGGTGTGGCTGCCCATCCCCGCGCCCGCGCCCCGGTCGTTGACGATCAAGGTCGGTGCACCCGTATCCAGGATGAAGTTACCGGGATGGCCGTCGACCACGGCCTCGAAAAAGATCAGGTTGCGGGAGAACGTAAAGGCTTCGACGGGACTTTCCGCACCACTTGCCGCAGCTTCCCGTACGCTGACGTGGGACTCATTGCGTAAAAAACCTATCGACCGCTGTGCTGTAAGGATTCCCGTCCAAAGCAGACACACCACCGCCAAGGGGCAGTACGGGAGGTGTCGCAAGGGGGATAGATTTAACATTGGGGCAAATTGTCCGATGCAAGTTAACCAAAAATTTACATTGAATTAACATTGGGAAGGTGTTTAACATAACCGCTTTGGGACAACAATTATTGCGAGCGGCTTCATAGGGCGCGCGCATCATTCCCATCGGGGCGGCCTTGCGTCAAGTTGTCGTACCTTTGGATCCCGTAATCCAGGCATATGACCAAGTATATTTTTGTTACGGGCGGGGTGACTTCGTCCCTCGGTAAAGGCATTATTGCCGCTTCCCTTGCGAAGCTTCTGCAGGCCCGCGGACTCTCCGTCACGATTCAAAAATTTGATCCTTACCTCAACGTGGATCCGGGCACACTCAACCCCTACGAGCACGGCGAGTGCTACGTGACGGACGACGGTGCCGAGACTGACCTGGACCTCGGCCACTACGAGCGCTTCCTGAACACCCCGACCAGCCAGGCCAACAACGTAACCACCGGCCGGATTTATCAGACGGTCATCGAGAAGGAGCGCCGCGGTGACTACCTGGGCAAAACCGTACAGGTCATTCCCCACGTGACCGACGAGATCAAGCGCCGCATCCAGCTGCTCGGCAACACGGGCGAGTACGACATCGTGATCACGGAACTTGGGGGCACGGTCGGCGATATTGAGTCCCTCCCCTACCTCGAAAGCCTGCGGCAGCTGCGTTGGGAACTCGGCGTCGACAACTGCATTACCGTCCACCTCACCCTCATTCCCTACCTGGCGGCGGCCAAGGAATTGAAGACCAAGCCCACGCAACACAGCGTGAAGGAACTCCTACAGACCGGCATCCAGCCCGACATCCTGGTGGTCCGCACCGAGCACCCCATCGACGACGCCATCCGTCGCAAGCTGGCCCTGTTCTGCAACGTGGAAAAAAGCTGCATCGTGGAGGCGCTGGACGCCTCGACCATCTACGACGTTCCCCTGCACATGCTCAAGGAGGGGCTCGACACCACCGTTATTAGCAAATTGCGGCTCCCCGACCGCAAGAACCCGGACCTCCGGCGCTGGAAAAACTTTCTCGGCAAGCTCAAGAATAGTACCCACGAAGTCACCATCGGCCTGGTTGGCAAGTACAACGAACTCCAGGACGCGTACAAGTCCATCTACGAAGCCTTTATCCACGCCGGCGCGGTAAACGAGTGCAAGGTGCGCGTAGTGCCCATCCACTCCGAGCAATTGGAGGGAAATGCGGAGGAAGTCCGAAGTTTTCTGAGCCGCTTCGACGGCATTCTTGTGGCCCCCGGTTTCGGCGAACGGGGCATCGAGGGTAAGATCGAGGCCGTCCGCTACGTTCGGGAGAATAACATCCCTTTCTTCGGCATCTGCCTGGGGATGCAGTGCGCCGTAGTTGAATTCAGCCGCAACGTCGCCGGCATTGCGGACGCGGGATCTTCGGAGGTGGACGAGCTCGTCCAATCGCCCGTCATCGACATCATGGAAGACCAGAAGAACCTCGCTACCAAGGGCGGCAACATGCGTCTCGGGGCCTACGCCTGCCACCTCAGGGCCGGCACCCGCACCGCGCGGGCCTATGGCACCACCGAGATCAGCGAGCGCCACCGCCACCGCTACGAGTTCAATAACGCCTACATGGAGCAACTCGAGGAAGCCGGACTCACTATCGCGGGCACCAACCCGGAGACCGGCCTGGTGGAGGTGATTGAAATTAAGAATCATCCTTACTTCGTGGGGGTACAGTACCACCCGGAGCTGAAGAGTACCGTGGAAGTGCCCCACCCCCTATTTGTTTCCTTCGTTGCGGCCGCGATGAAAAAGCGGGAGGGGGAAGACTAGTTTGTTACCCGCGGCGTCCTACCTCCGTGCATCCGGGTGATCTTGCATCCCACGAAGTGCATTAGCTACGGGGACAACCCGTGGTAATCTGTGCTCCAAATCGGTACGCCACCGGGGATCTGTGGTAACTGGTGTAAATCACGGAGTCGCGGAGGGATGCACAGAGCTGAGGAGATCTTAAAAATCCCGATCCGGAGTAATGACTGCCCTGTTCCCGGACAGACCACTAGCTATTTGCTATACCAAAAGTCTCCCTGATCCGATCTACATAATCGAGTTTCTCCCAGGTAAAGGTCTCTACCTCTATGGTCTTGGTTTCCCCCGACCCGTTGCGGAAGGTAAGCGTCTTGATCTCGGACTGGCGCCCCATGTGCCCGTAGGAGGCGGTGTCGAGGTAGATGGGGTTGCGCAATTTCAGGCGCTGCTCGATGGCGTAGGGGCGCATATCGAAGAGCTCTACGATGCGTTGAGAGATTTGAGCATCCGTCAGGTCTACTCGGGCGCTGCCGTTGGTGTTCACGTATATGTTGGTGGGCTTGGCCACACCGATGGCGTAGCTGACCTGAACAAGGATTTCATTGGCTACGCCGGCAGCCACCAGATTTTTGGCGATGTGCCGGGTCGCGTAAGCTGCCGACCGGTCTACTTTACTCGGGTCTTTTCCGCTGAAGGCCCCGCCGCCGTGGGCTCCCTTGCCCCCGTAGGTATCGACGATAATCTTGCGGCCAGTTAGGCCCGTATCTCCGTGGGGACCGCCGATCACGAACTTGCCCGTCGGGTTGACGTGGTAAGTGATCGTGTCGGTGAAGAGTGCCTGCAGCTCGGTTTTGAGCTGCCGGCGCACGGCGGGGATGATGTAGTCAATGACATCCTGACGGATGGTGGCCAGCATCATGCCGTCCTCCCCAAAATCGTCGTGTTGGGTCGAGACCACGATGGAATCGATGCGTACGGGCCGGTGGTTATCGTCGTACTCAATGGTCACCTGCGATTTGGCGTCAGGACGCAAGTATCCCATCTTATCTCCACTCCTGCGCACCGCCGCCAGTTCCTTCAGTATGCGGTGACTAAGGTCCAGCGCAAGGGGCATATAATTTTCCGTCTCGTTAGTGGCATACCCGAACATCATTCCCTGGTCGCCGGCCCCCTGCTCCTCGGCAGACTGCCGTTCTACGCCCTGGTTGATGTCGGGCGACTGCTCGTGAATGGCAGAAAGTACGCCGCAGCTGTTGGCTTCAAACATGTACTCCGACTTGGTGTAGCCGATTTTCCGAATTACGTCGCGGGCCAGGGTCTGTACGTCGAGGTAAGTATTGGACTTTACCTCACCGGCCAACACGACCTGCCCGGTGGTCACGAGGGTTTCGCAAGCCACTTTGGAGCTGGGATCAAAGGCCAAAAAATGGTCAACTAAGTTGTCACTGATCTGGTCCGCTACCTTGTCCGGGTGGCCTTCGGATACGGACTCGGAAGTGAAGAGGTAAGGCATGTAGTGCAGGTTTTGCTAAAAGTGCCGCAAGGTAGGTGATTTGGGCATATGTACCCGCGCCAGCTACTTTCGGTTTCACCTAGGTGCAGCGTGAACATGCGCCTGCTGGTTCAACTATGTTTAGGTTCACTAAATACATCCAATTTGAGTAAGTCATTTCCGTTTGAAGGTGTCATTCAGCACTATGCCTGGGGGGGCTACGCGTTCCTTCCTGATTTTCTCCACCGCCGCAATCCGGGGCACGAACCTTGGGCCGAACTCTGGATGGGTGCCCACCCCAAGGGGCCGGGCCAGGTCGCCGGTTCTCCCGCTACCCTAGAGGAGTTAATTAAAGAAGACCCGACCAGACTGCTCGGCCCCGCGGTGGCCGCCCGCTTCGACGACCGCCTGCCTTTTCTGTTCAAAATCCTGGACGTGCGGGAGATGCTGTCCATTCAGGTACACCCCACCAAAGCCGCCGCAGTAGCCGGTTTTGCCGCCGAGCAAAAGAAGGGGCCCGCCATCAGTGCGCCCAACCGTAATTACCGCGACGACAACCACAAGCCCGAGTTAGGGGTGGCGCTGACGGATTTCTACCTTCTGCACGGTTTTCAGTCCCGGTCGGCCATCCGAGCCACGCTCGAACGCGTCCCCGGCTGGAGCGACCTCTTAACGGTGCTGGACGAGCACGACGCGGCGGGCCTGTACGCCCACGTGATGTATGCCGATCAGGCAAAGGTCGACGCGCTGTTGCAACCCCTGGCCGAGGAACTGAAGGGACAAAGCTACACCCGCGACCAAGCGGAATTTTGGGCGCAGCGCGCCGTCGAGCAGTACACCACCGAGGGGCACCACGATCGGGGCATGTTCTCGATTTTCTGGTTTAACCTAGTCCACCTGCGCCCCGGCGAGGGCATTTTTCAGGACGCCGGCATCCCCCACGCGTACCTGGAGGGCGCGTGTATCGAGTTGATGGCCAACAGCGATAATGTGCTGCGCGGGGGCCTAACGCCTAAGCACATCGACGTGCCCGAACTGCTCGATAAGACCCGCTTCGAGGCCGTCACGCCCCGCATCCTCTCGGCCTCCGATGCGAACAACGGCTGGAGCCCCTACCCCACTCCGGCTCCCGATTTTGCCCTGGCGCTCGCCCGGCCCGCAGCCAACGAGGAGTTGCTCGTGGACACGACTACCGGCCCGGTTATTTTGCTGCTCATGGACGGTTCGCTCCGCGGCGACAACCTGCAACTTGACCCTCACCAGCGCACGGTCTTTATCCCCGCCGGCCGTCAACTTAACCTGACGCCTGGCCCCAATACCACCGTGTACCGTGCGGGGATCGGTACCCTCTAAAAAGGGCTTGCCGGAATGATCCGACAAGCCCCGATAAGCATAAAATGGTCTACTCCGGCCACCAGATGTCAACGCAATAGGGTGACATCACCAGTAAATAGCTGGCTGGTTCCGTCGACGAAGTCGATTTCTGCAGCCCAGATGTAGACGTTACTTTCAAGGGGTTGGCCACCCAGGCGGCCGTCCCAGCCCGAGTTGACTCCCCCCGGCTTGCAATCCTCGCATTCGTACACTAAGGCACCGATGCGCGAAACAATCTTTAGGGAGCGTATGGACCGTACCGTGTTGTCTTTAATGTTGAGTCCAAAGAATTCATTAAATCCGTCACCATTTGGGGTAAACACATTAGGCGCAAAAACGCGGCCGCGATAATCTTTCTCCACCCTGACCCGAATGGAATCGCTCGCGACACAGCCATGCGCATCGACCAGTGAAATGCCGTAGAAGCCATCATCAAGGGGCTGCGCCGAGGTGTAGGCGGAGGATGGACTGACGATGGAGTCACCCGTCCACAGGAGTTCGCGAATATTTCGGGGAGGCGAGAGGTGCACACTGAGGTCCAGTAGCTCCCCTAAGCTCAATATGGTATCCGTTTGGGTGGTCTGGATCTCGGCGGTAAAGCCTTCCACTACTTTGATGATGGTCGAGCTGTCGACACTGCATCCGTTCTCGGAGGTTGCCTTCATGACCATCTGGTAGCTGCCCTGCGCGTGGTAGGGTACCGCCAGGGGCACGTCGGAGACCATGCCGTTGCCGTAATTAATGTCCCAACCGGTCAGCGGCGAAGTAATCTGGAGATCGAAGGGGGACCGCTCGCAGACCGAGCGCGGCATGGTGAAGTCCAGTGGGGCACCATTATAGGCGCCAATCTCTACCAGGGCGCTGTCGACGGCAGTGCAGCCGTTGTCGCTGAAGACCTCCATTTTGACGGTGTAGCCTCCGGGGTTTGCAAAGGCGTGCTGCACTTCTTCGTCGTGGCTATAACTGCCGTCTCCGAAATCCCAAGTCACCCCGTAAGCATTATATCCGTTGGTCGGAATGAAGATCATCTCCTTATCCACGCAGTTTACCTCAGCGGCGAGTACCTCAAAGGAGGCTTTCGGAGAGGGCCGCACGGTAATGCTGTGCCGGAAGGTATCCAGCCCGCACAACCGAGCGGTCAGGCTGATTTCAAAGGTGCTGTCGCGGTCCACGTCGTAGGCATGCGCCAGACGTTCCAGATCATCAATGAACTGGGGGGTAGATCCGTCGCCCCAGTTGACGAAGGTGAGGGCGCCGGGGGTGGAACTGTTATCGAGTTGAATTTCCGCGGCCGCACAGACGTCGTCGTAGTTCAGGCCAAATGCCGCCTCCGTGGTAATCGGGAGCACGTAGATGGTATCCGTGATGCTCTCGTCGGGGCAACTGACGTTGGATCCCGCCAGTTGGATCGGGTACCGCAGGACATCTTTTCCGGTATTTTTTATGGTCAGTGTGCGGGGCAACTGAGTGGTTCGCCGACCGTCAGGATACGTGACTTGATAGTTAAAGGCGTTGACCGAGGTATTTGACAGGAATATCGTATCGTCGGAACAAACAGTGTTGTTGTCGTTGAGGACATCGTAGGATATCCGGAAGCGAAGCGGAAGTACGACTCCAAAGCTGTCCTCGGTGGTGTAGCACGCGTTGGTGACACCAACCTTGACGTCGAGCACTTCCGGCGCTAGGGGCCGGATAAGATCCAGTACTGGATTGGACTTACTGCTCTTGTCGGAGCCCTTAAAGGACCAATTGTAGCCCCATTCGGGAGGATGGTTGCCGGCTGAAAAAGCTATGCGAAGGGAATCACACACGCTACTGTCCATGTCCGCAAAGAAATTCAGTTCGGGAGGGAACAGTACCTCGAGTCGCTGAGTGGTAGTATCCGTACACTGTCCCCCGGGAAAAGCAACGACCTGCTGAATGGTGTAGACACCCGGTTCGGTGAAAACGAAGCGGGCCTGCTCGCGATTACAGGATTGCGTTCCGGTTTCCAGCACCTCGTAGCAGAGCGTACGGGCAGTAGAGCGGTTTTCTACGTTAATGGGGTCTAAGCCGGCATATACCTTATCGGTTTTGGGGGAGTCAGGGTCGCCACAATAGTCGGTGACAATGGCGAAGTCCGCTCGGGGAAACTCCTGCACCCGGACGGTTAGACTATCCGTTCCCCCACAAAAGGTTAGGCTGTGGAATAGGACCGTATAGGAGCCAACTTCCAGATCCACCGATTCAAAAAAGTTATTCTTTACGCCAGTACCCGTATACTCCCCCGCCTGCAAGGCGTAAAGGTCGATGTAATCCCCCTTGCAGATCTCGATGTTCGTACCCTCGTAGCGTTCCTGGGCGATAACAAAGATGCTAAGTGGGTACTCCGTACCACAACTGTCGGTAACCATGATTGGGGTATTCCCCACGTTTACGGAGGGATCGAACACATTATTTACGACTCCCTTACCGGTGATGGAGCGCACATTCCCCACCTTAGTGATGAAGTTAAGCAGATCAATCGGGGCAACCGTGCTACAGACGGTATCGACGGACGAGATGTCGATCTCCAGCTCCGAACCGTCCCGGACGCGCACCTCTACGGGAATGGCGTAGCTCTCGCCACAGGCATCCAGACCAGTCGCGGTCAGGGTATACATCCCGATGGCGTCAAAGGTCAACTTTGGGTAGGGAGAGTTGGGGTTGACAATGGTGACCCCAGGCTGCGTGGTTGACCACCTGATGTCGTCCGGCGTGGGGGTGTAGCGCAATTTCTCGCCCAGGTCCAGCTCATACCCGTCGCAAGTGATGATTTCCTCCAATACGTCGATGGTCTGTCCGCGTTGGGTAGTCACGTAGAAGGTGTCCGTTTCCGCAGCGCAGAACGCGTTGGATGCGCTGACGACAATCATGCGCTCGCCCGCTTTATTGTTACTGATCGTGATGGTTGGGTTGGGGGCCAGCGGGTCGGAAAAGGTCACCCCTGCGGAAGGGCTGCTCCACTGCCACTGGGTGGTGTACTGGTAAGTGGTGTTGGTCTCCACCTGGATCGTCTCGTTACAGAGTTGACTGGTGTCTAGGTCGAAACCCAGGTTTATCACCGGCTTGGGCTGGATGTTGATTTTCTTTTCGTAGTAGTACTTATTACAGCCCTTGAAGGTGGTCACCTCGAGCTTGACCACGTGTTCCCCGGGAGTGGCGAAGGAGTACTTTTCAAGTTTTTTGGTGGTGGCTCCGTCGACCGCCACCTCGTTGACATACCACTGGTATGCGTCCACCAATCTTTCGCTACACATCTTTCCTTCAAAAGTGATCTCAAACGGGTCTTCGATGCAGGAGGTGTTGGTGTGCTTGACCTCGACGATGGGATTCGGCACCACCCGAAAATCGTAGGATCCCCGCTGGTTATCCCCCCGCTCGTCGACGCAGTCTTCCCGGGTGATAATCAGGGCGCCTTGGTACTCAAAAAACAGGGCGTCCGGAGTAGGCGCGATGGGCGTACCCATGGGCTTACCACAGTCAAAATCAAAGCTCTTGACTACTTCGGCGGTATTAATGACGTTCGTGTAGACGGTATCGCTTCCGTCCGGAAAGGTCACCTTGTACGTTCCCGGTGCCCCGTTGTTATAAATTTTGAAATTGATCGTTACCCGGCCGCTACTGTCCGCGCAGAAGGTACTGGTGGGAGGCAGTAAAAATGGCTCCTCCGTGCCGCAACTGGATTGAGCGGCCAGTTCGAAGGAGAGATAAAACAGGAGGTGTAGTAATAAAAGCTTTGTAAAATGAGACATATGAACTGAGTCATTTTTGGCTCAATTTTGTCCAGGCACTCACAAACACAGGGGAAAAGGGAGCGGTACCAATCATCGTAGATCGGACCTAAGACAGCTGACATAAGTTAGCTGCAGATGTGCATTTCAGTTTGAGAGACACTGGCACGAATTGACCAGGAGATAAAAATATCCATAAATCGATGCCCATGCGGGCGGGCAAGACAACACACCACTGGCCACAGCCAATGCTATCTATCTATCGGTCCACGGAACTGGAATATTGCTGCGGCAAAGAAAACTTTAACACTAAACTGGTCTCGTCTGACGGGGCCGCGGGTGCCGTGTGCTTACCGAATCACCGTCACGTCTCCGGTAAACCGTGTGCGGTAACCATCCCGAAATTCCACTTCGGCAATCCACAGATAAACTGTTTCCTCTACGGGTTTTCCCCCAACCGTGCCGTCCCAGCCGCTTCCCACCGTGCCGACGGGACAATCGGTGCATCCGTACACCATGGTTCCCCAGCGGTTCATAATGCGGAAGCTGCGTATAGCCTCCACGGTGTTGGGCGCCACCTCGACCCCAAAGGTTTCATTTCTTCCGTCCCCATTGGGACTGAATACGTTGGGCACGTAAACGCGTTGGGCGTAATTCTTCGCTACCGCTACCCGGAGCGAGTCCGTAGCAAAACAACCGTACTGATCCGTTACTTGCAGTCGGTAGTAGCCGTCCTCGATGGGAGCGACGGTAGTCTGTTGGGTGTTGTAACTGTCCACGGCGTCACCCAACCACCGAATGCTATCCAACTTGCGCAGGGGCTCCATTTGAAAACTGAGCGCAAGCTCGCTCCCCAGTTCGATGGTGGTATCCATTGCTGCGGGCGTGATAGCAACCGTGAACTCCGGGTATACGGTGACCAAACGGCTCGTGTCGGTGCGACATCCGTTCGCAGCGGTCGCGGTGATGGACAGCAGGTACTCCCCCTCTTCCTGGTAAGGCCGCGCAATCGGCCACTCCGCCAGGAGCTGGTTTCCGTAATCGTAACTGATGTTGCCGCTAAAACCCGATACTCCAATGGGAAAAAAGGCATTGACGCACGTAGCTGCGGGTACCACAACCTCCAGCGGTGGCCCGTTGTAGCCCCCTACCACCACTTCCAGGCTATCTCGGGCAGGGCAGCCACCGGCATTGGTTGTCTGTAGGTACACTCTGTAGGTACCCGGAAGTTTGTACTGGTAGACCGGCTGGGATAGCAACGAGGAGCCCCCGTCGCCGAATGTCCACTCCAGACTGTAGCCATCCGTAGCGAAGGCGGGCTGGAAGGAGAGGCTATCCTCTACACAAGCGGCAACGTCCTCCGCTACGGCAAATCCTGCTTCCGCACCAACTCGTACTAGGTATTCATTCTCGAAGGTGTCCTTCCCGCACAGCGCGGCCTCTAAAACGATCCGGAACACGGTGTCCTGCAGTACCTGATATTGATGACTCAAGGTATCCCCCGCAGTCGCGAGCTGGGGCGTCGAACCGTCTCCCCAAAAAATGGTCACTTTACTTCCGGGTGTGGAATAATCAATCAGCTGAAGCTCTGCAGGGGAACAGGTGTCGTCGTACGCCAGCGAAAATGCCGCTTCGGTGCTTACTGGGAGGATATACAGCGTGTCGCTCACGCTCTGATCGGCACAGCCCATCCGGAAGCCCTCCAGGCGAATCGGGTATTTCAATGTGGTGTCCGAGGGGTTGCGAATCACGAGGGTAGCGGGGAGTTCCGCTGTCTGTCGTCCGTTCGGGAAGGTAACCCGGTAGCGGGTCGCATTCACGGAGGAATTAATCAGATAAGCAGTGTCCCCCGAACAGATTGTGTGGTTGTCGTTGAGTAATCCAAAACTTACTTCAAAGCGCCGCGGAAGGGCAAAAGCTAGCGTGTCTACCTGGGTGAAGCAGCTGTTGGTAGACTGCACGACGGCCTCCAGTACCGTAGCCTCAAAGGGCCGCGCAAGCATTAATACTGGATTGGCCTCTACACTGGTGTCGCCGGAGGAAAAAACCCAATCGTAGTCCAGCGAGCTTCCTCCAGATAGAGAGGTAAATGCCAGGCCTAGTGAGTCACAATTGCTGCTGTCTATCCGCACGGCGAAGCGGGGGTTGATGTCGCCGAGAATCTCCACGCGGCGTTCCAAGGTATCCGTGCAGCCTCCTTGAGCGGCGCGGACCACCTGCTGTAGGGTGTAGGTACCGGGAGTAGGGAAAGTGAACACAGCGGTATCCTGACCGCAGATCGCCTCCCCGGTTTCCAGCACCGTATAGCAACTAACAGCAGCGGTGGTACCACTCTGGAGGTGCAGCGGCAGGTCCGTCGGGTACCTGGCACCCGCGCTCCCGCCGGCACAACTGTCGGCCTTGATGGAGAAGGCCGCGATGGGAAAATCGACAACCGTAATGGTGAACGCACCGACGCTGCCGCAAAAAGCTTCGCCCACGTAGTCGATTCGGTAGTCGCCCGCGGGCAGGCCCGTAGATTCAAACCGGTTATTCGTTACTCCCGTGCCCCGGTAGGTGCCGGGGGCGCCGGTGTCCAGGTCAACCGAGAGGCCACTGCATACCGTGCGATCAGGTAAACTAGCGGTCCCTGGCTCCTTCACGTAAAAGTTAAGTGGGTACACGGTGCCGCAACTATCCGTGAGTTGAACCGCAATATTGCCGCTCAGGCCGGCGGGATCGAATGTCGCGGCCACCACGCCACTACCGGTTATGGAGGAAACGTTGCCGGGGGGGTTGACATAATCAAGAATTGACAGAGCATCCTGGGAGGCGCACAGGGTGTCTACCGCCGAAATATCGATCTGAAGGGGTGCCCCCTCCCGGACAAAGACGGGCACGTCGATGGCAAAGCGCAGCCCACACACATCGGTACCGGTAGCCGTCAGCACGTAGTTGCCGGGTTGGGAAAAGCTTAATTCCGGACAAGTGGTGTCCTCGTCGGTCAGGTTCACGGATGGACTCGATCCCGACCAACGAATGGATTCAGGCGGGGGCGCATAAGTCAGTTGATCACAGAGTGTGAGTGCAAAACCGGCACAGGCCCTGATGGGCTCCGGCGTGTCAATGGTCTGTCCGCTAAACGTGGTGATCGTGAAACGCTCCTCTACAGTGGGGCAGGACGGGTTAGAGGCACTCACCAGGATGGGGTGCGCCTTCGGTTGGGTGTTGGCGATCGTGATGACCGGGTTCACTGCGTTTGGGTTGGAAAACACGACGTCTGGAGAAGAACTGCTCCACCGGACAGCGGTGGCGTTCTCCACGGTAACCTGCGTCGCCACCGT
Organism: Lewinellaceae bacterium; assembly: GCA_963710195.1. GTDB lineage: Bacteria > Bacteroidota > Bacteroidia > Chitinophagales > Saprospiraceae > Neolewinella. The sequence continues at coordinate 170,405 of CAVPZF010000007.1, read as the reverse complement.
GACGTCCGGGCTACAGAGTTGGCTGCTGTCAACTTGGTAGTTCAGCTCGATGAGGGGCAGCGCAGAAATGACAATTTCCCGGTCGAAGCTGTAGGAGCCGCAAGCCTTAGTAGTCACCTCTAAACGCAGACGCTGGGTACCCGCTCGATTGAAAACGTAGTTGAGTAGCTCGGGTCCCTGTTCCCCGGGCACCAAGTTATCATTAACGTACCAAGTGTAGGTATCCACCAGCTCCTCGCTACAGAGTTCGGCCGTCAAGTCAACCCGGAAAGGCGGGGAGCTACACGAGGGGCCGCTGGACCGGATGTCGAGTATGGGATTCGGGACGATGTTAAAATCGTAGGAGCCCCGGCGCGGATCTCCCCGATCATCCACACAGTCCGTTCGCGTGATGTCGAGTTGACCCCGGTAATCGTAGAAAGGGGATCCGGGTACCGGAAGCTGGGGGTTACCCGGTGGAGTGCCGCACGCAAACAGTAGCCGGCGCTCGATGACCACTTCACTTGCGATACCTGAGTAAGTGGTGTCACTGCCATCGGGAAAATTGACGAGGTAATTTCCGGGAGCCCCAAAGTTGCGTAGCGTGAAGGCGATCACGGCCACTCCATTGCTATCCACGCAATAAGTCCGGGATGGAGGAACCAGAAAGGGATCCTCTTCTGAGCAGTTGGCCTGCCCGAGCAAGGGCGATGCGCACAACAGGAGCACGGTCAGCAGGACGGCGGGGAACGTATGGTACATCAGAAAGCGGGTGTAAAGATAAGGCAAGGACGCGGCAAGGGGGGGGCCACACCGAAAGTGACCACTGCATACCAGCCGCTGAACCCTCGTGCAAACGGGCTAAAGCTGCCGATCCGTTGACACCCTCTCCCCAATGTTCAAAAAGGTGATGATGATGAACCTCAACGGGGTAAGCATGGGCGTATATTTCAAAGGTAAGCATTATAAAGTGGCCGCAAAGGCTAGCTAGAACGTAAAGCTTGTTTGGGATTCCGCTCACCGCCGCAAACTTGCTCCCTTGTGCCTACTCTTCCCCTCAAAAAGCGTCACCTAGCCCGCTAGCATTGACCTTTGGAGGCTCAAATAGACCTAAATAAGCGGCGTTTTCGTCAGGCTCGGAAAACCCAAACAAGCGCTTAATAGCGGGAAAAGGCGCGAACAATCCGATCCGGGAGGTGACCCTCCTGGCTGGTTGTGAGGTAGTCCTGATAGCTGCAGGCTACCAGTCGGTTTCTTGCTTCTCCGGCGGAGTGGTCAGCGGGTACCTGGATCCACCAGCGATTGGTCCGGGGCGATCGCCAAAAGGTTAGCTGCTCAGCGTGTTTGGTAGCTACCACGTACTCTGCCATGCCGGTAAGGCTCACCGGGAAGTCGTCTTTGCGGCGGCTGTAGCCGTGAATGAAGTACCAAATCAGTTGAGCGTAAGTGGCCGCGGTCAATTGTTCTGCGTCCTCTCCCCGCTGACCCAGCGTCATGCCGTACACGCCAATGGAAGATAGCCGGTCGCTGTTTCCGGCATAGTAGCACAACTGACAGGCTTCCTGTACGGTGAAGCCAGAAGGATTATACCCTACTTGCGCAGGGGCCTCCGGCCAGCTTAGGGCACTAATGTCCAGTGTTAGCAGATCGGCATCGCGAATGGAGGGCTCCAAATCATCTAAGTCGGCCCGTGCCCGACCAAGGGGGTACGCCTCCAGGTGGCGGTCTGAGAACAGCCCTTCCAGGACAGGGTCGCTAAGGTGGCGTTGGGAGCCCGCGTGGGCCAAGTGGTAAACCGGCGTACGGTTGCGGTAAAGCGCGGCATCTAGCACGCTCGACTGCTTCCCGTCGGGTACCCGGGGACTAAGACGAATTTCCTGATCTACGCAAAAGAGGCTGACTTGGCGGTTAAGCGCACCGAAGGCTAGGTACTGCGCCGGCAGAAGGCGGTCGTCTGCGCCGATGATGATAGGAAGAATAGCAGCATGGTGAAGCTCCCGAAGCAGCGGAATAACGAATTCGGGCGTTTGCTTGCGTATGTCGCCTAGATCGACCAGGGCGATTTCACCAAAATCCCACCGGTGGCCGTACAGATACTTGCGCACCGAACGGGAAGCAGAGGCATCCACGCCGACTAAGGCGATACGTGTGGTATTGGTGACGGACCTTTGGATGCGCTCCCCAAGGGTTCCGGGGTTTGCTAGAAGTTCAGCCTCGGCGGGGGGAGTTAACCAGGATTCATACATGGGCAATAGTGGGGCACAAAGGTAGCCTACGCCTCACTTTACAAAAAGTCTTATGTTTTCTAAACATCCTTTACCTTTGGGCGATAAAACTAGAAGTTGCCCCTGGCATTCTAAATTGTTAACAGAAGGCTATACCTTTCCTGCCGCTTATGTACAGCGGTCTCCACCCATTAAACTTAAGTTTTTAGAAACATCTCTATGAAGAATTGCAACCTTTTACTTATCTGCCTATGCTGTTGCCTTACCGGCAGTCTTAGTGCACAGGGCACCCCGGTACCTCCGACCCAAGACCCGGCAACCAGCACCACCACTACCATGACGGATGGTGAAGCTGAAACTATCCCCAACAAGCGGGACCAGCCTTCCATGTTAGAATTTGGAATTACTCCGGTAGTGTCGAGAGTATCCAGTGACGTAGACGCTCAGACCGGTTACGGTGTTGGTGTCCACCTCCGTAAGTCGCTAGATCACCTTTTTTCCATTCGTCTGGACGGCATGTATGCCACGATCAAAGGGGACAATGAGACGGGCAGCAACGCCAACAACCGCCGATTTGAAGGTGACTGGGCGAGCGGTACGGCATACGGGGTAGTTACCATGAACAACTTCACCTTCAAAGGCGACATCCGCAACGTCAACGTCTTCCTGATGGCGGGAGCGGGTGGCAACTTTTACTCCACCGAACTTCAGTGTAACAGCGATGTACGCCGGTTTGGTTGCCCCTCCGATAATCCAAATGGTCAGCCCTTTGAGACCGGTCGTAACGGGGAAATCGAAAGTACCTTCCGTACCCACGCAGCCTTTGGTGCGGGAATCAACTTCCGCGTTAATGAGCGTTTTAACCTAGGCCTAGAATACCAAGCCTTCGTGCCGCTAGGCAATCGGGCCGACTTGGTCGATGGGTACAGCTCCGGCCAATTCCGGGATGTAGTAAACGTTATCGGCGTTGCGCTCAACCTTAATATCGGCAATAAGGAAAAGCTCACCGAGCCCCGTTACTGGACCAATGCCTTTACCCCCGTGAAGGAGGACCTCATGGCCCTTAACACCCGCGTGGATGCCGCTACCACCGATACGGATGGCGATGGCATCATGGACTCCGTGGATCAGGAGAACGACACGCCCGAAGGCGTACCCGTTGACAGCCGCGGACGAACGCTAGACAGCGACAAGGACGGCGTGCCCGATTACCGCGACCGCGAGCCTTTCTTCCCCCCCCGCGAAGGGGAACGGGTGGACGCCAACGGCGTGGTCACCAACAAGATTGATGCTCCCCTCACCGAGGGCGAGATCCAGACCCTTATCGATACCAGCATCGCCCGCGCCGCCCGCGACACGACCATCTTTAAGCGGGAAGGCGGAGCTACCTACCTGCCGATGATCTACTTTGCCCTCAACTCGTCTGAGGTGAAGTACCAGGACTACGGACTGCTTGCCAGCATCGCCCGGGTCATGCAGGCCAATCCGAGTCTGACCGTGGTGGTGCGAGGCTACACCGACCGTACCGGCAATTCCGACCGCAACGTAAACCTCTCCTACCGGCGCGCTAAGAATGTCATCGATCATATCGTATCGAACCACCAAGTGGATCGCAGGCGCCTGGTTCTCCAGTACCGGGGCGAGGAAGAAGCTATTGTACCCCTAGACCGGAGCTTGGTGAACCGTCGGGTAGAATTCCTCACCGGTATGCAGGGAGCCACCGAAGATCCTGCCCCCGCAGGTATGGACTAAGGGAACTGGAGTTAGAGCTTGTTTGGGATTCCGCCCAACGTGTACATATTAGACGGAAGCGTCCGCCAGCCCTGCTGGCGGACGCTTCCGTCATTTGAGGCAACTGCGACGTCAGAATGCCTACCTTGCTCCCAATACCGGCTCCTATGCGTTCCCTTGCGTTTCTTGTTTTATTTGTCCTCTCGCCGGCCATCGGCCGCGCACAAATCTCCGAGGACATTTCCGGCACCTGGTCCGGCCTGCTGTTACAGAACGAGGGGGGGTTTGCCGATCAATTCGAACTGTATTTTGACGTAGAGCAGATCGGTTTGAGCCTGAAGGGAACGGCTTACGTCAAGCTGGGAGAACTGCAAGCAGAAATGAAGCTCAGGGGCTACCAAACGGCCAATGGCAACTGGCGCCTGTCGGAGACAGAAGTTATCCGCGACAATAAGGCTGGCCTGGAGGTCTCCTGGTGTATAAAGGAATACGACCTGCGGGTGGACTACCGGCAGGGGGAACTAGTGCTCACCGGACCCTGGTGGGGAAACAGTCAATATGGGCCCTGTGTACCCGGCTCTATCACCCTAAAGCGGCGGATTAAGGTGGCTTCAATTATCCTCCTCGGCGGCCAGTACGCCGTTGATGTCCAAGCGCATGGCTAGGTCCATGATGGTGACGACTCCTTCGACGGGCGCCTCCCGGTCCGGGGCAATGAGCATACTGTAGCCAGTTCCCGTACGACCCCGCAGTTGTTCCTCCAGTGCGGTCGCGTCGATGCGCCGGTCGTTAAAGAAGTAGGCTCCCTGTCCGTCGATCCGCACCTCGTCGAGGCGGTCGGTAGTGGGGCTAGCCGGGGTATCGGCGCGCCCGGGCATTTTTAGATTTAGGGCGTTGGGTGCCACTACCGTCGACGTGAGCATGAAGAAGATCAGCAGGAGGAAGATGATGTCCGTAAGGGAAGACATGTTAAATTCCGCGCTAACCTTTGATCGTTTCCTGAGTGCCATGGTAGTATGCTTTAGCTCCTGCGGGGCTGGGTGGCGATGATGGCGCGGGCCTTGCGCTGGGCGGCTAGATTCATGACCGGAGTCAGGCGGTTAAACGGAACACCAGTTTCGGCGACGATGGTGACCGTAGCGTCGTCCTTGTTCTCTGCCTGGTCCAGGGCGTCCCCTAAGGCCTGTAATATGGCCGCCCCCCGCACCTCGATGCTATTGACCCGCACTATCCCATCCTTCTGCAATTCAACGACAATATTGGTGGGTGCCACCGTTTGGCTGTCCGATTTCGGAAGATCGAAGGGTCGGATTTGTACGAAGTTGGAGGTCAGCATGAAAAAAATCAGCAGCAGAAAAATGATGTCCGTCAGCGAGGACATATTGAACTCTGCGTTCGCCCGATTCGATCGTTTTAAGCTCATAGGAATTTACAATTTACGAACTACCCTATACAAAAGACTATATAGCTAGACTATTGCCTACGATAGGACACTGCCCAATTCGACTACACTTGCACCTGCGTCCCCGCCCCCCCCTTACGCCTGTCACACCGGTTATTTCAGAGAAATCCTACGGTTCCTGCCCCCATGTCCCGCTTACCACGTTATTTATAAATCGTACGTCATAAATCGTAAATGATACATCGTTCCCCCTATCCCGGCTCCTGCAGCAAATCCATAAATTCAGTCGTGGAACGCTCCATCTTGTATACCACCCGCTCTACCTGGGCGACGAGTAAGTTGTACCCTACAAAGGCTAAGATGCCGATAAAGAGTCCGGCGGCCGTAGTAAGCAGGGCGGAGTAGATGCCACCCGCCAGGACATCCGGAGTGATGTTTTGCGCATTGGACATTTCATAGAAAGCATTGATCATGCCCGTTACGGTACCGAAAAATCCAATCATGGGGGCGGCTCCGGCGATACTGGCCAGGGTACTGAGGCCTTTCTCCAGCCGGAAAACTTCCAGGTTTCCTACATTCTCAACGGCCGCGTCAATGTCACGCAGTGGTCGACCGATGCGTTGTAAGCCTTTGTCGACCATGCGGGCCACGGGGCTGTCAGTGGTAGTACACAGGGCCCGGGCATTAGCCATGTTGCCGGTAGAGATTTCCCGACGGATGCGCTCCATAAACCCCTCGTCGTCGGCGCCGGCCGCCTTGATGGTGATGTAGCGCTCGGAGAAAATGTAGAGGCCGATGACGAAGAGCAGCAGTAGGATGCCCACAATAACCATGGTGAGGATGCCCGATTCTAGCAGTACGTCCAGCAGGCTTTCGCTCTTTACTGCGGGTTCGACGGGGGCCAGGTCAAGGTCACCCTGCGCTTGCAGGAGAAGGAACAGGTAGCTCAGGTGCATCTCGGTGTGTTTAGCGGTTGCTTAACGTAATCCGGTTGCGGCTTATGTTGAAGCGTAAGGTGCAAATGTAAAATTATCTGGGGAACGGTGGCGCTGCCGCTCCGCTGCCGGGGTCAACCATCACCCGTTCCGCTGGTTAATTAGTCGATCCCGGAAAACTACCGGGGGCGCTACCTTTACCGTATGGATACTTTGATCACCGTTGGGCAGTTGGTTCTGAGCCTATCTATATTGATTGTGCTCCACGAATTTGGCCACTTCCTGCCGGCCCGCTTCTTTGGCACTCGGGTAGAGAAGTTTTATCTTTTTTTCGATCCCGGGTTCAGTCTCTTTAAGAAACAGATTGGGGAGACGGAGTACGGCATTGGGTGGCTCCCGCTCGGCGGCTACGTGAAGATCAGCGGGATGATCGACGAGAGCTTCGATAAGGAGCAAATGGAACAGGAGCCCCAAGCCTGGGAATTTCGCTCGAAACCAGCCTGGCAACGGCTCATCATCATGCTCGGCGGGGTGACCGTCAACTTCCTCCTCGGTTTCCTCATATACGCCCTGGTCCTCTTCGGCTACGGAGAGGAGTACTTCCCGGCCGATAACGTGACTGCGGGCATTGCCGTAGATAGCCTAGGACAGGAGATCGGCTTACTGAATGGCGACAAAATTCTTCGGGTCGGGGCAGTTCCCTTCACCCGCTTCAACGACCGGGTGGTTCTGCGGGAAATCGCTATTAACAACGCCACGACCATCGAAGTGGAGCGCGACAATCAGCCCACGACCGTGGCCGTCGACCCGAAATGGGTAGACCTACTTACCCGCTACGAGAATAAAAACTCCCGCTTGTTCTTTATGCGTATGCCCTTCGTAATTGGGCAGGTGGTCGATGGCGGTCCCGCCGATGAGGCCGGCCTGCTAACGGAAGATAAGGTCGTCAGCGTAGACGGCACCCCCACCCCCTTTTATGACAACTTCCAGGATGTAGTCCGCGGCCGAACCAGCGAACGCTTGGTCCTGGGTGTGCAACATAAGGGATCTACGGCCGTAAGCGAAGTGCCGGTGACCCTCAACGAAAACGGGCAGATCCTCGTAGCGCCTGCGGGCCCCGACTACTTCTACCAAACGGAGCGCCAGGAATATTCCTTTGGGGAGGCCATTCCTGCGGGCATCAACCAGGGTATCAACTTTTTGGGCGATCAGTTCAAGGCCTTCGGACAGATGTTTGCCGGTAAAATCAAGGTAACCGAAAGCCTGGGTGGATTCGCCAGCATCGGTTCCATGTTCGGCAAGACCTGGAACTGGGAGCGGTTCTGGTACATGACGGCCTCGTTATCACTGATCCTGGCCTTTATGAACCTCCTTCCGATTCCCGCGCTGGATGGCGGACACGTGATGTTCCTGCTGTACGAAGTTGTCAGCGGACGCAAGCCGAGCGACACCTTTATGGAGCGAGCCACAATGGTTGGTTTCGTAATTGTCCTCGGACTCGTCGTGCTGGCCAACGGACTCGATATCTGGCGCTGGATCAACGGATGATGACGGATTTCTTTAGCTTTTTTGGGCTGCGGCCCTCCCCCACCCTCGACGAAAGCGCTCTAAAGCAGACCTTCTACGCCAACAGCAAGCGCTTTCACCCGGACTTTCACACCCTGGAAGCGGAGGCTACCCAGCGGGAAGTACTCGAGAAAAGCACGCTCAATAACCAAGCTTATAAGACTTTAAGGCAGGAAGATACGCGCCTAAAGCACCTCCTCGAACTCCGTGGCATACTCGGTGCGGAGGGCACTAACCAGGTGCCTCAGGACTTTCTCATGGAGATCATGGAGGTGAACGAGGCGCTGATGGAGCTTGAGTTTGAGGACGACCCCACCGTACGGGAGAAAGTAGCCGGGCTCATCAATCGGCTCGATGCCGAGCTGCGGGCTTCCGTAGCATCGGTCATTGCCGGCTACGATGATGAGTCGGTAAGCAAATCGGATTTGAACATCCTCAAGGACTACTACTTAAAACGGCGCTACCTACTGCGCCTGCGGGAGAAAATTTGATACATGCTTGTTCTATTATCCCCGGCCAAGACGCTGGACATGTCGCCGGTGACGGTGGAGGCCACCCAAGCCCGGCTACTCGATGATACGGAGAAGTTGCTGCGTACACTGTGTCGGAAATCGCCAACTAAGCTCCGGGAACTCATGTCGATCAGTGATCAGCTAGCGGCCCTCAACTACCAGCGCTATCAAGACTGCATCCTGCCCCATACTCCGGATAATGCCAAGCCGGCGTTGCTCGCCTTTCGGGGTGATGTGTACCAAGATTTGGGAGCCGACGATTTTTCGGAGCAGGAGTTTGCGTTCGCGGATCGCCAGCTCCGTATTCTCTCGGGACTCTACGGCCTGTTGCGGCCGCGTGACCTAATGCAGGCCTACCGACTGGAGATGGGTACCTGCCTACCCACCCGTCGGGGCACAAATTTATATCAGTTCTGGGGATTCCGGATTACTAAGCTGCTAAACGAAGACTTAGCCACGGACCCTACGGGACTCGTTCTTAATCTTGCTAGCCAGGAATACTTCCGCAGTATTCACCCCCCTAAAGTAGCGGGCCGCGTGCTAACCGTTCACTTCAAGGAGATGCGAGCGGGCAAGCCCCGGGTGGTGAGCTTCACCGCCAAGCGGGCACGGGGTAAGCTCGCGCGTCTGATCACGCTTGAAGGCATCACTACTGCCGAACCACTTAAGGAACTTCTCGTAAACGACCACCGCTACGCAGCCGACCTCAGTACGGCGGACGATTGGGTATACCTGAAGAACTAATCTGCCACCTCGTTCCAGTAGCCTAGTAACTGCTGCGCGCGTTGGGCGGTCGTGTGTTCGGCCAGTACGCGTAGGCGGGCCGAATTGCCTGCTTTTCGTCGGATGGATTCATCGGTGCCGTAGAGAATGTCCAGAACATCCTGCTCACCCGCTACGCAAAATACCTCCTGTTTATCTTCAAAGAATTCCCCCAGGCCCCGCCAGTGCTGCGTCAGGACCGGCACACCACAAGCCGCGGCCGACAGCAATTGCCGGGAGGGGGTGTAGCCAAGTAACCTGCGGTCCGTTCGCCCTAAGAATAGATTGCAGGATTGCCGATTATAAAAATCCACGTGGTTGGTTCCGGGCAGGTGCTCCAGGTAAGTGAGATTCTGTGGCCACTTGACGGAGCGCGGATAGTTGTCGCCGGCCAGCACGAACTGGCGGTTCGGCGTGCTCCGGGCGGGACTGAGCAGAAGCGCATCCAACAGTTCCCGCCGATCGCGCCGGAAGTTGCCCATGAAACCTAAGTCGTAGGTTTTTTCCATGTCCATCCGGTAGTAGGAAAAGGGGTCGATGCTCTCGTAGAGCGGCCGGGCACAGCGAATTTGGTAGGTACTAGCGAGAGATTCTAAGGCATCCCCTCCGGTAGTCGACAGGTACAGGTTGAAGCTTCGGATACTTTCCTGCGAAAGGGAATTGCAGTGGGTACACCCATCGGCCAGGTTTGCGGCGGTCTCGCCCAATTCGGTATCGTAGTAAATCGTGAGCCCCCGTGCCTCCTGACAAATCCAATCGGCAATGCGGTTGGTTTCGGCCAGGCCGGTGCCCAGCATGACGACGTCGGCCGACTGAATAGCCGGTAAATATTCCTCCATGAGGGTGTCAATGTCTCCGTAGGTCCACACCTCACAGTAGGGGGAACGCAACATATCGCGGTGGGCGATGCCTGCGAAATCGTAAGGTTCTAAAAAGGTGGTCCGGTGACCGTGGCGGGCCAGCTCATTGATTAGGCCACGGTACAGATCGGCAGCCGGGTTACTGTAGCTGCTCAGAATTGAGCGGCCAATGATCACCAGGTCCAGGGTTGTGCTAGCAAAACTCACGGGACCAAGATACATACATTTGCAGGCTGCCCAACCGCTGCACCCGCGCCCCGGCAGTAAATGAGCAGGCCGGCGGACCAATTGGCGTACCTACTGTTCCAGCGCTTTCACGAAGGCAGCGAGGGTTGTCCGGGTGATGCTCCAGTCCGGGGGCTTGATCTCCCCCCACGCAGCTGGGGTATCGGACATATTGAAGTAGTTAACGCCTACAACCCGGCGGTCGTCACGGAGGACCCGCGCGGCCTCTATCATCCAACCGGTCTGATACGCTTCCGGTCCCTTCACCCCGAATTCGGTGATAAAGACGGGCTTGTCGATAAAGCGCATCCGCCACATCTTGCGGTCGAAGATCCGGGCGAAGCTTTCCTGCTGTTTGGGATCGGTGATGTTCTTATCCGGCAGCCCATAGATCGCAATACTGACGTAATCCACCCACGCATTGCCGGGGTACCACTCCTCCGAGCCGCGGTCCCCGGCGGGTCCCCACACCTGCGCTACGTTGTCGGTTACCGTGTCTGCGCGCATAAAGTACCGGTAGGATCGAATGTACTCCAACGGATCCTTGCTCTGCCACGGGTAACGGTGGATGGGGATTTCCATCTCGTGGGCATACCGCAGGTAGACCTGCTTTTTGGTGGTTGCCAGGATTTGGTACAGCTCCCGAATGTAGTCATCGTACGCTCCTTCGGTCACGTGCCGCAAGGCGTCACTATCGGTTTGGCCATCAGGAAGGTAGAACGGCTCGAACGATACGATTGGGCTGTGGTTTCTGGCGATCACCTCGGCAAAGTCTTTGGCGAAATAACCGTTGCGTAAACTCCGAAAGTCGACGAATAGGTGCTCTACACTGACGTGGGGGTGATCTAGCAACTGCTCCATCGGATCGTGTAGGCCGATCAGGAGTTTGGGCGGTGCCACGGGCATGCTCTCACCCAGTTTGGGGCGAACTGTGTACTCGGCTCCGTAAGCTAAATCCCTGGCAGACGTGATCCGATCACCGAGGCCTTGCACCAGGTCAGCAGTAAGGGAGTCCGCAACAGTCCTCCCCTCCCCCAGGACGAAAATGGGGACGCCGAGGTTCCGCAACCGGTGAATCCGGCGAAACAGGTCGTAGGCCAGCTCCTCGTTAATGGGATAGGCGCTCAGCCCCGCTTCCGTCCGGCTACGTACGGTCACGGAGGCGGCATCCACGTAGGCATCCCCGGGGTAATATTCCATAGCCCCCGGGTAGCCAGCTGGTGCCCATAGCATCCGGACCTTGGGCGCGTGTTCGCGGATCAAATCCGCGAACCGCCGGAAAGCGGAAATGTAGATGCTGGGGTACTGCTGCCAGGGATACCGGCTGCCGGGCACTTCCATGTCGGGATTTACCCGCACATAGACGTTTTCTCCCGCTTGCGGCAGTTGACGGCCCAACTGCCTAATGCTCTCGTCGTAGTCTCCTTCCAACAGGTCAATGAGTGGATTGCTGTCGTACGAGTTGACCTGCCGGGTACCCCAGCTTTCGACCGTCAGCAGTACCGGTCCGTCCACTGGCCGTTCGGGAAGATCAGGCATAGGGCCCACCGCTCCGTTCGCAGGCAGCTGAAGAATCATGTGCGGCAGGTACGGAACTGATTTACCAGGAGCAGAGTCCGGCAGCGTGAAAATTGCCCTTACCACTTGCTCGTGGTTGGGTGTCGGAGAACTTTCCCCACGGCTGCCCACCCACCCCGGGAGCGGTAAACCGGCGTCCCACCACCAGTAACCGCCTGCTGCCACTAGGATGACCAGGATCGGGTATAAAAACCAATTCTTCATGTGACTGACTTACCTCTCGCGAATGCGTTGAAATGCTTTGTCCGGTTGTCGTTTGCTCAAAGCAGCAGCGACGTCATCCGCGGGGTGCCGAGCACTGGAATTTAGGGATTCGCTAGTGCTTGGAGATTATCACGCAAAGTATGCATATTCTTGTTATTAGGCCCTTGGCCCGGGGGGGGTATCATGCTTGGTATCCGGATAGATCATCGGTATGGCAGATAACGTGGGCCGTTTATCCATGGGGGAACCGGATCGTCAGCTCTTGGGTATCAAAACTAGCCCGAATGCCAACGGGTAGGGTACACTGCGCCGCAATGTGGCCAATAGAGAAACCGTAGGCTACCGGTACGCCGAGATCTCCGAGCCGATCGGTCAGCGTCTCGCGGAGGGTCAGCGAACGGTCTTCGGGATCGGCCTCGCAATCAGCGAAGGTGCCGAGCAAAATACCCGCCGCCTGCTGCAGTTTCCAGGCCTGCCGGAGCTGAGTCAGCATCCGGTCGATCCGGTAAGGCTTTTCGCCAATGTCCTCGATAAACAGTAGCGAACCCTTGACCGGTGGCGCGTAGGGGGTTCCCGCGGCGGCGGCTAACAAACTTAAATTACCGCCCCACAACGGCCCCTCCGCCTGGCCGGGATGGATGACGTAGCTGGCAACCGACTCCTCCGCCCGATCGATCGTGCGCAGTTCCCTCCCCTCCATTACGGCATCCAGTAGCCGTTCCGTCGAGTAGGGGGTCAACTTACTGCTCGCTACCGGCCCATGATAAGTGACCAGACCCGTATACCGACTGATAAAGTTGAGCAGCGCCGTCACGTCGCTGTAGCCGATAAGCAGTTTAGGATGCTGGCGGATAAGCCCAAGGTCAAGCAGGGGCAACAGCCGTCCGCAACCGTAGCCGCCGCGGGCGCACCACACCGCCTGCACGTTAGGATCGGCAAACATAGCGTGCAGGTCGGCCAGGCGCTCCGTGTCGGTCCCCGCCAGATAGCCGCGTTGCGCGCGAAGGTGGGGCCCCAGTTTCACCCTCAGGCCTAAACCCTGCACCTGCATGATCGCCCGTTGCACGCCCTCATCGCTCAGAGCGCTGCCGGGGGCGATCAGGCCCACCGTATCGCCCGAGCGTAGACGCGCCGGTAACAAAGGGCGGCGGGGCGCCGGTGCTAGGAAACTCGGAAGCGGAAGGGCCAGCGTTGCCGCCAGCCGGCCGGTAAAGGTTCTACGGTCCATGGACCCAATTTAATCGACCCGAACGGGAACGGGCTGTAATTCGGCCGGCGCTTCTACCCGCTGGTCCAAGGCCCAGCGGAGCAGGCGGACGCCGAAGTACCCGGCGAGGGGGGCTAGCGCCAGCTGCGCTACGGTTTCAGGCGCACCGGGAGCGGACTCAGCCCCGGTTTCCAGTACCCCACCTACGTAGGATAGCAAATTGTTTACGGCGTGTAGACTCACCACCAGCGCAAGCGAACGCGTTCGGTAGTACACGTAGCCCAGCACCAATCCGACCAGGGTGGCCGCGATCACGTGGGCCGGGTTCAGGTGCATAAGGCCAAAGACCACGGCGGAAACAATGATGGAAGTGCGCGGCGAGCGGGTGCGCAACAGGGCAGGAAGCAAGATGCCGCGGCACAGCACCTCCTCCAGCACCGGGGCGATGAACACGATGCTAATGAACATCCCGATTCCCGGGCGGAGGTTTTCCCCGACCTGGGGTATATACTCCGCCATCGGAAGGTAGCCCGCCAGAATCCCGGAACAAAATGCGATCAACAGGGTCGCTAGCAGCAACGGAGCGGTCGTACGCACTGGAAAGCATTGTGAGAACTGCAACTTCACTGGCGGCCTGCCGGCCTGCCGCCAGGCGTAGATCATGATGGGGGCCATACTCAGTACTCCGGCTATGGGAAAGGCCCAGTCGGGGATTCCGCCCCCCGTGGACGCGCCCCCCATAGCTTGGAGGGTAAGCACCACTAAGGCCGACATCAACTGCCCACCGAGGAACAGGAGAAACAGAATGACGAATTGAACGCGAGTAGGAAAGGTAGATGCAGACATGAGTAATTATTTGCTACAAAGTTCCTGAGCATCCCTCACCCAAAAAAGGACACCTCCCCATCCTGCGTTCCTGCAAGAATCACCCTCTCAGCCTGCACTATTTATTTTAATCTATTAAAGGTCAGTAGTTTACGTTTTCCGACTAGAGCACGTACTTTCCCGCACGATGATCGATAAACGCTTGACTTAAGTCGATAATTCTTGCCTACCCTAGCCCACTCCTTTAATTTGCCGGACGCAAGAATAACCACCATGAATGTTGTTAGCCGCTATTTCCTCTACCTGCTTGACTGTGGCGTGATGCTCGCGATCATCGGGGTGCAGCTTCTCCTTTTTCGCGGGGAGTGGCCCCTCTCGCACGATCCCGATCACTGGCTAGGCCTGCTTCTGGAGGGACATCGGGGTCTCTATCTCACTACCCTGTGTGGCGCGGCCGCCTACTGGACCATCATGGACTTTGATCCGCGTGCCACCTCCATCCGGGGATCGCGGGTGGTAAGGAAGGCCAGCGGGCAATTGCCGGATCTGGGTCTACGATTTTCCCGTTCTCTGATCAAGGCGTTTACGCTCTTCGGGGGTGGGTTATTACTTCTTTTCGCTCTGTGCAGCGCAGAGCACCGTTTTCTGCACGATTACCTAGTCGGCACGGAGCGCGTCAAAGAATAAAAAGCGCCCTACGTACGAAGTACGAAGGGCGCGGAATGGGACTACAATATGTAATCTAGTGCGTCTTACCGGCTTACATGCCGTAGCTGATGCCTACAGAAACCTCCCGGCCCTGCTCGTAGCTCTGGAAGAGGTACTCCTGATTGTTGAAGGTGGAGTAGCTCTCGAACTTGGGGTTCAGCAGATTACGGCCCCGTACGCTGACGGTGAAATTCTGAATCTTCTTGGACAGCGACAGGTCAAGGACGGAACGTCCACGCTCGAAGACGTCGGGGCTACCTACCGCACCGATCCCTTGCAGGCGGTCACCGAAGTAGTTGAAGGCGATGATGGCATCCCAGCCGGACTCCGGCGTGGTGTAGGATAAGTTAGCGTTGATCACGACCGGCGACTGCCCGTTGAACTGCCGCTCGCGCTGGGCCTCCGGATCGATGTTCAAGCTGGTGATATACTCCTGCTCGTCGATGAGCTGCTTGGAGTCAATAAGTGCAAAGTTGCTGCTAACCGTGAAATTGCTCAGGGCGGAAGTCACAAATCCCAGGTTCTTGCGGAATTCCAGCTCCAGGCCGTAGAGGTCGGCGCTCTCCGAGTTGGTCCAGGTGAACTGCTGATCCCCGCTCAGGCGGAAGGTCGTCACGATCGGATCGCGGAATCGCTTGTAGAAAGCGCTCACGGCTAGCACTTCCCCCGCCTGCGGGAAAATCTCGTAGCGGAGGTCGTAGTTGTCGACGCTGGTCAGCCGCAGCCCGGGATTGCCAAAAACCGGGGGTTCCCCCAAAAAGCCGAAGGCACCGAAAGGAGCTACTTCTCGCATATTGGGCCGGGCAACGGTCTGGGTAAAGCTGGCGCGTAGGTTGCTGTTCTCCCCCACCTTGTAGACCAGGTTCAGGGCGGGCATGAAGTTGAGGGTATCGATGTTCGCGGTGTTGTCGTTGATGCGTACGGGACTAGGTGTAGGCCGTTGCAGTTCGTTGAAGACCACATCACTCTGGACCAGGATCTGGGTGCGCTCGGCTCGTAGACCGAAGATGGCCTTCAGCCGTGGGGTCACCTCATAGGTCATCATGCCGTAGGCCGCGCCGACTTCGGAGGTGCCTACGTAGCTGTTGGCCAGGTTCGTATTTTCGAAGACGAAGGCACCAATCGTGTTGTTGGTTCCCGGCGTCTCGAGGGTGCCCAGGTTACCGGGACCGAAGTACACGCCGAAATCCCCTTCGGCGTCCGTGAGGGACAGTCCGCCGGCCCGATCGTAGTTGAAGGCACGTTCGTTGAAGTCGCGGTCCTTCTGGCGGTAAGCGCCACCAAACTTGATGGCGTTGCCGCGACTTTTACGCTGCAGGATCGGCACGGTGAAGTCGAGGTTACCTTGGTAAGTTTGGTCAGCCAGATCCCGGAAAAACCGACTGGGGGGCTGGAAGCGGGAGATCGCAATGGAATACCGTCCCTGGTTCTGGGTATATTCCGCAAAGCGCAGGTCGGGCTCGTTCTGCTCGCTCTCGACGTAGTTGGCCGTCCATTCGATTTTAACGTTGCCCAGTTGGGTAAGGGTATGCTCTCCCTGGAGGACGTAATCAATCAATTCCCGTTCCATGAAGGTCGAGGCCTGCGAGCGGTAGAAGTTCTCGGGCGTACCGGCGGCACTGAGGCTTTCGTTGCTGCCCTGCAGAATGCGGCCCTCCAAAAAGCCCTGGTGGCTGTAGAGGGTATAAAACGAAATGTTATTGGCGGGTGAGGGCCGCAGGGTGAGGCCGAACATACCGCCGATCTTACCGCTCTCCACGCTCTTGCTGTCGTTGAGGTCGAACACTTCCTGGAGGGTGGTAGCGCCGGCCCCGGGGTTGAGGTAGTTGCCCCGAATACCGTTTTGGTACTGACTGAAATCGCGGCTCACGCTCAGCGATGCAAACACGCCGAGGGGCATGGTACCCAGATTGAACTGGTTGCCGATGTTACCGCTAAAGCTGTAGTCGGGTCCGGTACGCTTGTTGAGAATGGTAAAGCCGTTCCCGAAGGCATTGGCTACGTTCTCCACGGCCTCGGCGGTTGCCTGATCGGTTTTGGCATCGCTCGCCACCGTGTTACTCAGGCCGTTAACTGCCGCCACCGAAGGATCGTCCACTATGGCGGGTAGGTCGAGGGTGCCGTCGTTGTAGCCCAGGGCGGTGTTTCCTCCTCCGTCGAAGGTGAGAAAGTCGTCCCGGAAATTAGACTGGTCATTGTAGGAGGTAGAGGCACTCAGGCCCCAGGTGAAGCGCTCGGGGAGTGCCTTGATCTTGATGTTCACGCTGCCGCCGGTGAAGTCTCCCGGCAGGTCCGGGGTGAAGGTCTTGGAGGCAACGATGTTGTCCAGAATGTTGGTCGGTATGAGGTCCAGTTGCGCCGAGTTGCGGTAGGGGTCGATACTGGGAATTTGCAGCCCGTTGATGGTGGTAGCGGAATAGCGGTCGCCGAGGCCGCGCACATAGACGTACTTACCGTCCACTACGGTCGTTCCGGTCACTTTCGTAAGGGCGGCCGCCGCAGTACCGGCACCGAGCCGCTGTATTTCCTGACTGGAAATGACGTCCTGCACCTTATCACTATTCTGCCGCAGTTTCATGACCGCGACCTCCCCACGCTCGATGGCCTGGGCGGTTACGGTAACGTCGAGCGCCAACTCCACACCCGCGTCCGCGCCGAAAGTGATGTCCAGTATAGTGGTCTCGTTGGCCGCGACGACTACGCCCTCAATCTTCTGGTCGGCGTAGCCCACGTAGGTAGTGACGATGTTGTAGGTGCCGGGTTCGGCCTTGAACTGATACTTACCCTCGATGAAATCGGTTTGGGCACCGATGCTGGTGCCTTCGATCACCACGCTGGCCCCCAGCATTGGGAAGCCGTCTTCGTCAAACACCGTACCGGAAATGGCGCCCTTCTGGGCAAAAGCGGTCGCTGCTACCAGGAGTAGAGCAGCTAAGCTTAGAATGCGCTTAAGCATAATCAAAAAATTTAAAGTGTGCACTAGATAAAAGGGGTAGATAAGTTTTCCCCGGTCCGCCGTTTCCGGGGGGACCGGGGAAGAACTATCGGGTCGATTAGTGGCGAACCACCATCTTTTGTACGAGGCGGCTTCCAGGAGCGTCGAGGACGATCAGGTAAGTGCCGTTAGGCAGGTTCTGAACGTTTACCGTCTCGGACTGAGCGCCGGCTTGGTATTGGTTCGTACGGCGGGCGAGGGGGCGACCGAGTAGGTCGAGCACGGTGATGGACACCTCGGCCGCGCTGGGCAGTTCGAAGTTCACCTGAGCGGTGTTGTACGCGGGGTTCGGTACGGGGGCATCGAGCAAGAATCCGTTGCGTTCGGCCTGACCTACGGAGTTAATCAGGTTGTCGACCAGCATCTGCTGACTGATGGCGGTCCAGCCGCTGATCCAGCTGGGGTTGCCGGCATTGTTCCCCGGTTCAAAGGCACCGAAGTAGGCGGTGGTCTCGAATCCATCTTCGGCCTGGGCGGCGCCGGTGGCACCTTCCCCGAAGGCAAAGGGACGTGGGTCGATGTTGCCTCCCTCGTCGTCGCGCGCGGTACCGTCGCTGTTCAGTTCGGGATTGATGATGCGGTTGTTATTGCGCATGAAGCTGTCGGCGACGACGACCGAGGCGGCGGGGATGATCTCTTCATCGGGATCCAAGGCTAGGAACAGGTCAGCGGCGGTGGTACCCGCGCCGAAGTCGAAGAAGATGTTGTTGCGGAAGGCCAGGTCACCGGCTACCAGGCGGTCGTAGGAGTCGGGGGTATCATCCGACCGCTGCTCGATGGCAATGGCCGCGCCGTTGAAGTCGGTAAAAATGGAGTTGTTGTAGTACCCACCGGCGTTGTCGCGGAAGAGAACGGAAACGGGGTTGGGGGAAGTTGCCGCATCGCCGTCATCGGTGGTTTCACCGTTACCGATGCCGATGTAGGTAGCGTTGTAGATCGTAGGCTGGCTAAAGGGCATTTGGCCATCGGGGGACGCGCCGTCGTGTTCGCCGGAACGTCCGGTTCCCTTCGGATCGTTGGGTCCCTGTAGTACGAACCAGTACTGGCCGCCACCGCGCCATCCGAGATCGTAATCCATCGCGTCATCGGCACAGAAGCTAACGGACGCGTGGTTGACCTTGACGTTCCCGCCGAACCACTCGATGCCGTCGTCGAGGTTAGCGAAGACTTCCACGTAGTCGATTTCGGTACCCGATCCTACACCGCCCAGGGTGAGGCCGTTGATCTCGTTTCCGGAGCTGAGGGCGAAGCCGCCGTGGCGAATGGAGACGTAGTTCAGTACGCCGCTGTTGTCGGCCTCATCGGTACCGCCGTAGCGCGCGCGCTCTTCGTTAGAGGCAATGCCTTCGATACCGTTTTCCGCGGCGGAGAAGGCCAGGGGGGCATTACCGAGGATGATGAGGCCACCCCAGAGTCCCTTGTCGATGGAAGTCAGGTCATTAGGGTTGATCCAGGTCATCCCGGGCCGCGGTGAATACGATCGGATGAGTCAGCGGTCCCCCGGGCGAAGATCTGGGCGTCACGGGCGATGATCAGCGCTGAGGCGTTGTCACCGGTGGAGATGTCGTTCACGTCGAGACCGCGGATTACCGTACCCGCCTCAATGTTCAGGACGGCATCCGCTTCCAGGTAGACGAGGCCATCCAGGTTATAGCATTCATCGGACGTCCAGTCGTAGGTTCCGCCACCGACCAGGTCGGCATCGGAGATGGTTACGCAATTAGCGGAGCTGTTATCTACTTCGGTAACCAGGTCTCCGAGGTAGCCGTTGTCGGACAGCGCCGTCCAGCCCTCCAGCCAGTTGGCGGTATTGCCGAAGGCACCCCGGTAGCTGACCTGAGCGAAATATTCGTCGTCGCTGGGTACCCCACCCGTGAGGGCGGCTCCCCCGGCGTTAATGCGGGGGTCGAGCAAGTTGTCGGCGGCCCGGCCGATGCCGGCTAGTCCCGAAGTACCGATGGTGTTACCGGCGGCGGCCATTCTAACGACCAGCTCGGCGGATGGTACGGGGAGCAACTCCTCGTCGGGATCGAGCACGAGGAAAAGATCCGCCGGCGTGTTACCCGCGCCAAAGCCCTCAAAGAGGTTGTTGCTTAGGCCGAGGTCTCCGGCAATGAGGCGGTCGTAGGAATCGGGGGTGTCGTCGCTGCGTTGCTCGATGCCGATAGCGGCACCATTGAAGGAGGTGAAGAGTGAGTTGAAATAGTAGCCACCCGCGTTGTCGCGGAACAGGACGGAGACGGGGTTCGGGGAGGTCTCGGCATCGCCGTCATCCACGCTGCCATCTTCACCGATACCGATGTAGGTAGCATTGTAAATGGTTGGCTTACTGAAAGGCGTAGCCGCATCGGGGGAAGCACCGTCGTGCTCGCCGGAACGACCGGTTCCATTGACGTTGGTGGTTTCCTGGATGACGAACCAGAACTGGCCCTTGCCACGCCAACCGAGATCGTAGTCCATACCGTCGTCGCCGCAGAAGGCCACCGAGGCGTGGCTGACGTTCACCGTGCCGCCAAACCACTCGATGCCGTCGTCCGAGTTGGCGAAAACCTCGACGTAGTCGATCTCCGTGCCGGAACCTACCCCACCCAGGGTCAGGCCGTTAATCTCGTCACCTCCCGTCAGGGAGAAGCCGCCGTGGCGGATGGATACGTAGTTCAGCACACCGCTGTTGTCTTCCGGGTTGGTGCCCCCGTAGCGGGCCCGCACTTCACTGGATACGATGCCTTCGATGCCGTTCTCGGCGGCCGAGAAACCGATGGGCGCGTCGCCGAGGATGATCAGACCGCCCCATTCCCCGCGGTCCTGTACCGTGAGGTCATTCGGGTTGGTAACATCGTCCCGTTCCCCAGTAAAGATGACGGGTTCGGTAGCGGTACCCCGAGCGAAGATCTGGGCGCCGCGGGAAACGATCAGCGCGGAGGCGTTATCCCCGGTGGTGATGTTGGTCTTCAGCTTAGCCTTGATGACGGTACCGGCAGCGATGTTAAGGATGGCACCTTCTTCCAGGTAAACGAGTCCATCAAGCAGGTACTCGGTGTCGCTGTTCCAATCGTAGGTCTGCCCGGCTACCAGGCTGGCATCCGTGATGGTTACTTGGGTCTGGGCGAAGGCCGCGACTGAGCTTACCAGGGCGGCGATGAGAAAGGTAAAGTTTCGGTTCATACGTGGTAGTAGTTTGCAAACGGGTTCTTAATTCGCTGCAAAGGTCACGTCCACGCATGAACTCCAAATGAGGCTTGTGTTAACTTATTGTAAGGGGCACACGAAGCTAGGGGGGGACAGTACTTAGTTTGCGTCTTGTTCCAGTAAGTAAAGCGCACGTAAAATGGCCTCCTTATGGTTCTGTAGCCGCTCATCCGCCTCCGCGACTTTGGCGGTAAGGGCAATCAAGTAACAGCCTGCCGCCTTGGCGGCTTGGCCCCCGGGGCCACTGTCTTCGATAGCGATGCACGCCGCCGCCGGAAGGCCGAGCCGGTCGGCCGCCAGCAGGTAGATGTCCGGCTTCGGCTTCATGTTACTGACGTCAGAGGCCGTTACGCTGACGGAGGTGTACCGCTGCAGGCCCGTGGCCTCGATCATCACGTCGGCGTCCTCTCGACCACTGTTGGTGGCAATGGCCAGCGGGAAGCGGGCAGCCACCCGCCGCAGGGCCTGGTCGACTCCGGGGAAAGTTCGGCCGTCGGTGGCCACGGACTCGTGGTAGCGGGCTTGCTTACGCGCTATCAATTCCTCTTCCGATGCGTCCAACTGATGCTGCTCGACTAGGTAATGGGCAACCACGCTATCGCTGGTGCCAATCCACTGCTCGAACCAGTGCGCGTCGTACTCGATCCCGAACCCCTCGGAAAGGGTGGTCAGCCAGGCCGTACAGTGGAGGGGCTCGGAGTCAACCAGGGTACCGTCGAGATCACAAAGGAGTCCGCGAAGTTTCACAGGAAAAAGTTTTCGGGTATTTGGGGGGCGGGAACGGAGGTATGGCGTACGCAAGCCGTATGGCTAATTAACTTGCCCACCATGAGGTAGCCCAAGCAGCACCTGGTGCCCGGGCGGATACTACCGCAGAATGACCCGCTTGACGACATCCACGCAGCGGTACGCCAGTCCACCAACATCCATGAGGTGATCGCCCACTTGCTGCATTTGTTGAAATTTTCCTTCCTCGTGCAGGCGTACGGTCCGTCCGACCAAAAAGCCAGCGCAGCTAGCACTGAGGATCAGCACGAGCGCGAGGAGAGCGAAAATCTTTGCCTTTCGGTGAGCCATTATGGCAGCGGTATTGCGGTAAATTAAGGTTGAATATACACCATTTATCTCCGAAACCCAAATTAGGCAGGGCGGGGACACCGGTGCTACGTTTGCCCCTGCGTCCCCGCCCTACTAGGTGACCGGCTAGAAATTTTTCATTACGTCAACCAGGGTTTGCACGCCTTCCGTCGGCATGGCGTTGTAAATGCTGGCCCGGAAGCCCCCCACGCTGCGGTGACCGGTCATGCCATCACAACCCGCTGCCTCGGCAGCGGCGATGAAGGCTTCAGTTTCTGATTCGTCAGTACACACGAACGTCACGTTCATTAAGCTCCGGCTCTCCCTGTTGATGACCGTGCCCCGAAACTTGGGGTTCCGATCAATTTCGTCATACAGCAATTTGGCCTTGGCTTCATTGTGCTTAGCCATGGCCTCCAGCCCCCCCTGTTCTTTGATCCAGCGCAGGGTCAGCATCATCACGTAAATTGGGTAGACGGGTGGCGTATTGAAGGTGCTACTGCCCTGGATGTGTACGCGGTAGTCGAGCATGCTGGGGAGGGCACGCTCAACGGTCCCGAGTAGATTCTTTTTCACGATCACTAGGGTGACGCCGGCGGGCCCAAGGTTTTTTTGCGCACCGGCGTAAATAATGCCGAAACGCTCCAGGGGGAGGGGCCGGCTAAAAATGTCGGAGGACATATCAGCCACGAGCGGCGTGTTCGTCTCGGGCCAGGTGTGGAATTGGGTGCCGAAGATCGTATTGTTGCTGGTAATGTGCACGTACTTCAGGCCCTCGGGCACGGTATAGCCGGTGGGGATGTAGTTGTAGTTGTCCGCTTTGCTGCTGGCCAGCACATTCACTTGACCAAAGAGCTTGGTTTCCTTGATCGCCTTGGCGGACCACGCACCGGTGTCGAGGAAGCCGGCCGTCTCCTCGGGATTAAGCAGGTTCATGGCCGTATAGAAAAACTGGGTGGAGGCACCGCCGGTAAGGAAAAGCACCGCGTATTCCTCGCCCACCTTTAATAATTCGCGCACGAGGGCCTCCGTTTCAATGAGTACGGCGTCAAAGGCGTCGGAGCGGTGGCTGATTTCCAGGATCGAAAGGCCGCTGCCGTCCAGGTTCTCTACGGCGGCCGCGGCCTGGGTGAGCACCCGGGCAGGGAGGATGGCCGGACCCGCGCTGAAATTGATCTTCTTCATTTGGCGATGCTTTAAGGGCGCAAAAATACGTGAGCCTAACTTGTCAGGGTAGAATACTTCTGCGTCTAGATAGTTTGCTGCCGCCCCACTACGGAAGCGTAACGTCCTCCGGCTGCTAACCGTCCGCAGTAAACAGTACGGACACGCGTCAACATCCGCACGGATTGCATCCTTATAGTGGTACTTAACCTTGACCGACGTATGACTAGACTTTTCTCGCTCCTCCTGGCCGGTTGTGCCCTATTCCTTTTCGCCGTTGCCTGCACCCCTAAGGCTGCCGGACCAACGACTGACCCGAATACGTCCACTGCTCCTAAAAAGTCCACTACGGCCTCGAAACCCGCCGCAGCCGGAGAGGAGCTGAGTCCTTGCCCAAAGTTTTCCGATGCGCGCAGCCCCGACGATGCAGAGACAAACTACGTCATCTACCGCGCCGCCTTGAAAGCAAAAGAAATGGACCGCGCCATGGCCACCTGGCGCAGGGTGTACGCCGAAAGTCCTGCCGCCGATGGCCGCCGCCCGACGGTGTACACCGACGGGGTAGCTTTCTACAATAACCTGATCCTCGAAAATCCGGACAAAAAGCAGGCCTATGGCGACAGCATCATCATGCTCTACGAACAAGCCCGTAAGTGCTATCCCGGAGACGGCTACATGGCCGGCATTCAGGCCTTCGACAGCTACTATACTTATCCCGGCAGCGCCACGGACGAGGAGATTTACGAGCTCTTCAAGGAAAGCATCGAGACCGACGGTCCCGACAAGTTGCAGTACTTTATCATCAATCCCATGTCGCGTCTGGTCGTCGACCAGCACGAGGCCAAGAAAATCGACGATGCGGAGGCGAAGAAAGTCGTGGATGCCTTAAAGGCCCGACTGGAAAAAGGCTTAGCGGAGTGTAAGGGCGCTCAGTGCGAGGCCTGGAAGACGATTGAGTCCTACGCTCCCAGCAGCTTGCAGTACTTCGAAACGGTCAAGGGATTCTACGATTGCCAGTACTACGTAGACGAGTACTACCCCGATTTTCAGGAGAACCCGAAGGACCTCGACGTGATCACCACCGCCTACAGCCGCCTGCGCTGGGCCGACTGCGCCGATGACCTCCCTGAATACCGGGCCATTGCCACGGCCTACGAGGAAAACAAGCCGGAGATCCCCGCCACCGCTAGCGGTGGCAGTACCCTGCGGCAGGCATACACCGCCCTGCAGGAGGGCCGCTCCAGTGAAGCCGTCCAACTGTTCGAGCAGGCCGCCGAGGCGACCGACGATGCGGAGCGGAAAGGACGCTACTACCTGACGGCCGCCAAAGTCTACTACAGCAACCTGCGGAATTTCGGTCAGGCGCGGGCCACGGCCCGGAAGGCGGCCGCGGCCAATCCCAACGATGGGGACCCCTATATGCTCATCGGCACGCTATACGCGAGCAGCGGCCCCCTCTGTGGTCCCGGTACCGGCTTCGATAGCCAGATCGTTACTTGGCCCGCCATCGACCAGTGGCAGCGGGCCAAAAGCGTCGAGCCCGCGCTAGCTGGCAAGGCTAATGCGCTAATTAATCGCTATACCCAGTACATGCCCTCCAAGTCCGACATTTTCCAGCGGGGGATTAAGGTGGGAGATTCCTACACCGTCGGCTGTTGGATCCAGGAGACGACCCGGGTAAGGACCCCCTAAGAAGTAGAAATAGGCGGGAAATCGGGTACACACATTCCTTTTTCTATATTTGCAAATACGGCGGTACCGCGCCGCGTTGTATCCCGTAGAAACTGCTCGCCCGTGATAAATCAAAAGTACTGGAAGCACACGCTCCTTCCAGCCACCCTCACTTCCCTCATCGCTTTCGCAGCTACTCTTGCCAGCCTGATGGCCAGTGCACCTTCGCCCGGTGACCCTGCCCTATCGCCCACCGCCTTTCCTATCGTGGAACCCACGGTTCGTTACGGGGTAGCGCTGGATACGTTCACCGTAACGATCGACACCATCCGGTACGGACAAACCCTGTCCGATATCCTCCTCAGTCTGGACATGGAGCCCCAGAAGGTCTTCGCGGCCGCGGAGAATTTCAATGCCATGCTCGACGTCCGTAATCTGCGTGCGGGCCGTACGTACGAACTCCTCGATGACGAGGACACGCCCGGTATAGATTTCCTGGTCTACTCCCCTAGTGTCTACCGCTACGTGCGGCTAGACCTTCAACACACCGGGCTGGACGAGTTCGTGGAAATGCCGGTCATCATCTCGGAACGCCTGGCCGCCGGACAAGTCGAGAGTTCGCTCTGGAACGCGATGGTAGATGCCGGCCATAGTTTCACCTTAACCGACAAAATGGAGGACGCCCTCCAGTGGTCGGTCGACTTTTACCACGTACGACAGGGTGACGCCTTCCAACTGGTCTACGAACAGGAGTACGTGCAGGATAAGGAAGCCGGCTTCGGCAAAGTGCGGGCCGCCCGGTACAGTACCGGAGGCAAAGACATTTACGCGTTTTACTTCCAGAGTCAGGACGGCACCCAGTCGGGCTACTTCGGTCTCGAGGGGGAGCCTATGAAGTCTACTTTCTTAAAGGCCCCCGTGCGCTACAGCCGCATCAGCAGCAAGTACAACCTTCGCCGGTTTCACCCCGTGCAGCGTCGCGTGAAGCCCCATTTGGGCACCGATTACGCGGCCCCCTACGGCACCCCCATCGTAGCGGTAGCCGACGGTACCGTGAGTCGCTCCGGCCGGACGGGCGGCAACGGCATCTTTGTCAAGCTTCATCACGATAAGCGCTTTGACACCCAGTACCTCCACATGCAGCGCCGCGCCAAGGGGATGAACGTCGGGCGCCGCGTCAAGCAGGGGGAAGTCATCGGCTACGTGGGCTCCACCGGATTGGCAACCGGCCCCCACGTCTGCTTCCGCTTCTGGGACAACGGCAAGCAGGTCGACCACACCAAGATGAATTTCCAGGAAAACGAACCCATGCCCGAGGACTATCTCCCCGAGTTTTTCACCGTCCGCGACGACTACCTCGCTAAGCTCAACAGCGTAGGCAGCCCCGTAGAGGGTCCGGCGAAGTAGCCACGATTTCACTCCTAGAATTCCTCCTTCCTTAGAGCAGCAGGTCCATATCGATATGTTCCTCAATCAGCTCGACCGCCCGCCGGATCTTCCAGGGCGTCTTAAGGTTGATTTTGACCTCCATTTGGCTGATGCGGACCGCCGCGCCGTAGGTATCCAGGGGGCAGGCGACTACGGGAATATTGTGCGATTCCAGAAACTTGGTGTGCGGCAGGCGGGGCGTTTCGTCCGTTAGTCCGGTGACCACCACCCCCGAGATAGTCGAGCCCGGCAGTCCCCGCTCCTTCAAAATGGCTTGTAGCGCGCTCAGGGCTTCGTCGAGGCGCCGATGGCTCACGATGACCAGTAGGTTCTTGAGGTTCTCAACTTCCTGTTGGGCCAGGAGGCTCCCGCTGGCGATGTGCTCGACCTGGTTGTCCAGTCCCTCACGATTAAGCAAAGTGCGCCCCTTGAGGGAGTGCCGGATAGAGGCCATGATCGGATTAGACAAAATCTGCTCGAAGGGCAGCACGCCCAGCAGCGGGATACCCGTTTTAGCCAGGTACTTGTTTACGTAGTACCGCACCTTCTCCAGTTTGGCGGGGCGTGTCTTGTTCACGATGATGCCCCGGACGGGAACCCTACGCTCCCGGAACATCGCCAGGTTCATGTTTAAGCGGTCGATGGTACTGCCGATGCCCCCTTCCACGATCATCACTACCGAGGAATCCAGTAACTGAGCTACCTGGGCGTTGCTAACATCGCACACGCTACCGACGCCGGGATGGCCAGTCCCCTCGTAAATAACGAAGTCGTTATTGGCCTGCAGCTTCCGGCTCGCTTTAGTAATGGCCCGATTAAATTGGTAGCCGGAGGGATCGTCCAAGTATTTAGCCGTCACGCCGTCGCCGATGATGACCGGGCTGTGAAGTTCCGCCTTCAGCTCGAAATCCATACCCCGGGCAAACAGAAGCGCATCCTTGTCCACCTGGAGGTCCCCTAAATCCACCCACTCCTGGCCAACGGGCTTACAGTAGCTCACCTTATGGCCGCGACCCTGGATGGCAGCCATCAGGCCCAGGGTACAGGTGGTTTTGCCCACGTGCTGGGAAGTGGCGGCGATGTAGAGGCGATCGAGCATACGAAAGGG
This sequence comes from Lewinellaceae bacterium, assembly GCA_963710195.1. GTDB lineage: Bacteria > Bacteroidota > Bacteroidia > Chitinophagales > Saprospiraceae > Neolewinella. The sequence continues at coordinate 143,054 of CAVPZF010000007.1, read as the reverse complement.
ACATTTGCAGATTACGATCGCCAATGTACACTTTGCGGCTCAGCTCAAGCATCCACGCTCCGGCCTACTCTATGTAGACCGTCTGTCCCGCCGGATACCGGACTGCGTAGCCAAAGACTAGCTTCCGTTCACCGGATGGCGGTACCGTGAGTTTCCATTTGAGGATTCCTTTGTCTTCGTCCAAAAGGGCGGCCTCCGGCAGGCGGACCTCTACCTCCACCCGACCATCCGCGGATACCGGCACTTGATCGAGGATGGTGAGCTCGACGGGCTGCTGTTTAGTATTGCGTACTGCGATTGTCCAGCCGCGGCTGTCTACCCGTTTGCCGCTCAGGAAGCCCCCCGGTACCCGAAACTCTTTATTTGCCTCGCGGGTCACCACTACCCCGGGGTCCCGCCCCAGCGAGAGCAGCAGAGTATCCGCCGTTCGTTCTACTTCCAGGCGGGAGGTGCCGAGGTAGGTCCCCTCGAAGAAGAGCTGTAGGTCACCGCTCACTAGATGGTACTGCTCCCAGTCCCGCACGACGGCGGAGAGGTAGACGTCCGGCTCTCGCTTGGGTACGGCCAGGTGATGGAAGGTCGCGGGGACTTCGTATCGCTTGATCTCCACGCTGCGCGGCTGCCCGTCGGAGGGGATGGTGTACGGCAGTTCAATGGCAAAGGTGACGGAAGTGGCCTGACGGTCCGTGCGGGTGGGGACGGGGGCGGCTTCATCCTGCGCTTTCCGACCATCCCGTCGGTTTATATTTACTCCGGCAGTCCTACCCTGTAGAAGGTCCTCAACTCCATTACTGGCATAGCCTGTGACGACTACTTCCTGCAGCAGGTCCACCTTTTGCTCAAGTACGATCTCTAATTCGACACCGGTGATAGGGACTGATTTATTATTATAGCCGGAATAGTCTACTCTCAGAAATTCGGCTTCGCCGGGGAGTTCCAGTTCGAAACGGCCGTCCAAATCGGTGATGGTGCCCACGGTCGTCCCTTCGACCAGCACGGTCGCTCCGATCAGGGCACCGCCCTCCGTGTCTTTAACCCTGCCCCGTACGCTACGGATAGTACCTGCCTCCACGATCGGTTTAGATGGCTGGTAAACGGGCGGGAGCAGCCCGGGCCGCACGCGCCAGGTGCGCAGGTCGGGTGCAGTGGCGGACCGGGAGGGGTCTCCGGTGGACAGCGTCAGGCTGATTTGACTCCAGTCTTCCCCACTGTCTTGATATACCCGCGCGCGGTACCGAAGGTCGATCGGCTGGCTGATGTCGTCCACCCGTACATCGTACTCAGGCGTCCAGCCGGCGGCCGCTACCCGATAGCTGAGCTGCATACCCACGGACTGCGCGCTACCACTCTCTACCTCGACCACGACTTGGCTCGTGGCCGGTTGTACCTGTGCCTGCCCCAACGCGGCCAGCTCCTCCTGCAATTGCTGGCGGGAATGAGCGTTGTTCCGCAGACTGTCCGACAGCGCCAGATAGCTCAGTTTGATGGCGGTGATCCGCTCCCGGTGAAAACGCACGCCCCGCTCCAGGTCGTCGGCACTTACGCCGCTGGCCGCTCCGGCCAAGTCCCGGTTGGCGCGGAGCAGCTCTTCCTCCTCCTGTGCGATTGCTACCCTGGTATTCAACTCCCGGCGGCGGTCTTCCAGTGCGTCGATGCGCGCATAAACGGCTGTTTCAGCGGCACTCCGTTCTCCAATTTCCGAAAAGTGTAGCCGGTGACTGACACTGAGCACCACGACCTCCGGGTTGTTGACGTAAAGTTGTACACTCCCCGGGTCAAGACTCCCGGTTAAGCCGGTAAAAACCAGGGCCGACCGCCCGCCCAGCACCCGCGTTTCCGCCTTCCGCTGCACTTGGGCCCCCTCTAGATACACCAGCACCCGGTCTATGGTAGATGCCAATTCCGCCTCCCCCGGGTTCACCACCTGGGCGCGGACGCTGGTGCAAAGCAATAGAAGACAACAGGACAAAAAGTAGCGCATAATCACATGATTTACTGCTTAGATGCCACCTTCTACGGAATTACATACTGCATTCGGCAGAAAACCTCCCCAGACCAATCTTCCTACGGAAAACCCTGACGGTCGGTGGTAGCCTTTACGCAGCCACTGCAAGTGAATGTTGCCATGCCCTTTTTGGGGCCGAACGCGTTGCAACTTAGGGGTGGGCCCCTAGCTCACTCCACGTAGCCGACACTTACTCAAGTGTACCTTCCTGGATCTCACACTTGAGTAGGCCTAAGCTTGGTGCCAACCCAGCCACAAAAATTGCGGGGTCAGCTGTTCCCTCCTAGTAGCCCCTTAAGAGAAGAAGATGTTTAGGGAGTGGGGCAGCCGGAAATACCACCAAAAAAGAGAGCCGCAGCTAAAGCTGGCGGCTATCCATAGTATTATAAGAATTGCTAGCTACCGTGGATCAGCGCACTAAATCAGGCGGTAGTCTTTTGGCGGGGCTACCCGTAAAGTAGGAGTAATGAAAGCAGCCCATAATCAAATACGTGCAGGATCGACTAGAATCTTTGACGGTCAAGTGCCGTTACGGGCACCAAGATAGGCGACAACGTTTTACATTTCAAAATAATCAGAAGGGGGACGCCTCGCGCTTTTCGTTTCGGGGTAGTAGTGACGGATGCGATTAAACGATGGGGTCAACAATTCTCGCACGGAACGCTTACACCCTCCGACAACTGGAGAAAACGCTAACTATGGCAAATTGGTACGAGGGGTGGACGGATGTGACCTACCCTATTTTTGAAGGCATGACGGGGTGGCCCGGGCAGCCGGTCACGTCCTACGACGTGCTCAGTTGCATTCACTGCGGAGACGCGGCCCGGGTGACGATGCTTCATTTCAGCGCGCATACCGGCACCCATATGGACGCCCCCAGCCACTTCCTGGCCCAGGGTATCGACATCAGCCGGGCTCCCCTAGAGGTCGGGCTGGGGCCCGTCCGTATTGCGGTGATCGACTGCCCCGCTGAGGTGACCGTAGACCAACTGCAGGCTTATGAGGTTCGGACGCGTGCGCTGAAAGCCGGGGAACGACTGCTTCTCCGCACCCCCAACAGCGACCGTAAGCACTGGCTGCAGGAGCCCTTTGACAAGGATTACCACGGCATCGGGCCCGCAGCGGCCAAATACCTCGCCGGGAAAAAGATGCTGCTGGTGGGGGTAGACTACCTCTCGGTCGGCCCTTTCTATGAAGGCAATCCCCAGACCCACCGCGCCCTGATGGGTTCCGAGGTCTGGATCATTGAGGGCGTCGACCTGCGTAACATTAGGGAGGGAGACTACGAAATGATCTGCCTGCCGCTCAGACTCACCGGTTCCGACGGTTCGCCCATCCGGGTGCTACTTAAGCCGGGGCAAAAAGATTAAAACAACTTTTTGTTGGTTATGGGTTGTTTTTTCAAACATTAGCGTGTAGCTTTGCTTAGCGTCCGACTTCAGGTGGGCGCGGTTGCAAAAAAATAAGCTAATGTCCCATTACACTACCCCGGCCAGCGCCGCCGGCCAGCAAAAAGTGCTCACCGTCAACTGGAGCCTGCTCCTGCGTCGCCTCCGCGCCCAATTTGGTCTCCTGGCCAGTTCCGCCCGCCACCGGGCATCCACGACCGAATATATCCCCCCGGTATGGATGAGTCGTCTGCGACTGACTTGGTTTAGACTGGGGTTGCTCGCGCTGGCCCTGTTTGTTTACACCCAAAAGCAGATCGACCTGACCGTGAGCGTGGGTGCTGACGGACTCGGGCTTGCCCGACCAGAAGTCGGAGCGACCGGGAGCGCGCACCCCTCCACCACTACCGCCTTAAGCATGTTGCCCACCGGAAGTTCCGCCCCCGCCGCACCGGAGTGGAGCGTCAATACCTTCCCGGCCGCCGCCGTAACGGCTTACGTAGACCGCTTCCAACGCGTTGCTCGCACGGAGGAGGAAAAATTCTCTATTCCCGCGCCCGCCAAACTGGCGATGGCCATTCTTGAAAGTGACGCCGGGGCGAATGCGGGCGCCACCAAGAACAACAATCATTTTTCCGCCTCGCTCGGCAACAAGTCTTACGACAACGCCTGGGGCAGCTGGCGCGCCCACAGCGAAACCCTCACCCGCCGCTTTCCGGAACTGGCCAGTGAGTCGGTGAACTACCAACAGTGGATTGCCGCCCTCGCCCAGACCGGATACAGTCGCGACCCCCGTTACGCTCAGAAGTTACTAACAATCATCGACCGGTTTGAGCTCGACCGCCGCTAACCGCCCGTACCGACTTATTTTTTCTCTAAGTGGTTTTCCCGGCCGCCCGCAGTTTCTGCCGGGCGGTCCTTTTTTGCGCAACCCCGGCTCCCCTCGCCCGTTTACCGGGAGTGACCCACCACGACGAAGTCCTCGAACAGGAGTACCACCGCTTTATTGAATTCGGGCAGCTCCTCGACCGGACAACCCGGCGCTACCTGGTCGAATACCTCCGTACCAAAGTCAGCGGCCAAGTTTACCAGGGGGATGCCCTCAACGACCGTTACGCCGAGTACTTCCAGCGGGCACTCGACGAGATCTTCGGCTTAGATAGCTTGCTCTTTGTCTGTGACAACAACGAAAGCATCACCCGCCAGATCGTGCTCGATACGCTGTACTGGATCAAAAAGACCTTCAATAAGGTCGCCGCCAGTCATCCCTACACTAAGGAAGTCGCGCTGCTGCGGGGTTGGAGCGTCACTCCAGCCAAAGCCTTCAAGGTTCGCTATTCCAACCTGTTGCAATTCCTCGGCAGCACCTACACCCGGGAGGAGCTGGACACCGCCTTTTACCGGGACCGGCTCGGCCGCTTCTTCGCCACAGACTTTTCCGACTGGATGGAGGAGGACCGTAGGAATTTTGAACGCATCCTCACGGACCTCCTGAGTCAATGGGACGCCCTGTTGCAGACTAAGATACTGGCATACCAACTGCGCAAGCTTAGTGAATCGAAGGAGCACTACCTCGATCTCTTGGGCCAAAAAGTCGAGGAGTACCGCCGCCTAAAGTCCATTCTCAACCCCTTCACCGACTACCTTGGCTGGGACATGAGCCGCGACCTCTGGCAATCGACCAGTTTCGACGTACTTAAGCGCTACGATGAGCTACTGGCCGATGAAGACAGTCTGCGCCGCCTGGCCGACCTGCTTGGTCAGCTGCGGGAAGCAGAAATCGAGATTGAGGAGGAAACCTTCGAGAAAACGATCGTCCGCCAGGAGTGGCGCGTCGACCCGCTGGCCCGCTCCGAAGTAGTTGGCATCCACGAGAGTAAGGACCTCAACCACCTGCTGAGCTCCGAAGCCGCCTTGCTAAGTGACGATGCTACCGAAACCGCCTTTTTGAAAAAGTATGCCGATAGCAGCCTCCTGACCCTACGGTACGAAGACCGGCAACTGATCCGGAGCGAGGACCAAATTATGGAGGTCAACCAGCGCGTCAAGCAACGCGAGCGGGGCCCCTTCATCGTCTGCGTGGACACCAGCCAATCAATGATGGGCCGGCCGGAGGAAATCGCCAAGGTCCTTACCCTGGGCATCCTGAAGATGGCCGTCCAGAGCAACCGCCGGGCCTACCTCATTAGTTTCAGCACGGGAGTCAAGACGATTGACCTGTATGACATTGCCAGCTCCATCGACGAGCTGGCGGCCTTCCTCAGCATGTCCTTCTACGGCGGTACCGACGCGACCCTTGCGCTGTACGAAGCGCTGCGTCAGTTGAAATCCAACGACTACGCCGACGCCGACGTACTTATGATCTCCGACTTCGTGATGTATAAAATCGACCGGGAGGTGCTCGACGAGATCGCCCATTACCAGCACAACAAAAGTACGGAGTTCCACAGCCTTGCCCTCGCCCGGGAGGCCAATGCTGCGCTGCTCGGACGATTTGACACCAATTGGATATATGACCCCGAGACAAAAGGAATCATCCGGGAATTAACGCGTGGACTAAAGGACATCGCCGCTCGCCCCTAGTACTCCGGCGCCCCCGGAAAACAAACGTCGCCGTAATAAAAGCTGGTCTTCTTGAGACTAAGCCGATTTGCGACGCGTGACGATGATCAGGATAATAAAGAAGGCCGCGACACCCACCCAGAGGAGGGGATTTTCGTACCACTCCGTTCTATCAATGTCGATATCGATGAGTGGATTGTCCTGCGCCTGGGCGAAGGAAGAAAGTAGCGTCACGATGACTGCCGTTAGGGAAAAGGTTCGCATGTTAGCTGGGAGTTTGGTGTAAATAACCTTAACGACCTGAAGGGCTAACCGGACCTTAGCCATTAGACTTTAACAAAGAATCCCCGTCGGTAGAGCCAGGTGCCCAGGGCGAGGTAGAAGGCCACCACCACGAGCGCGTACAACAAGCTTGAAAGCTCCGGTGGTAGAAAGTCATGCACGAACAGCGTTTGGTAGAGGTAGCCGTGTAGTGATGTTTCTCCCACGCGGATGCTCCCGAGCACTTTAGAGGTAAAGCTGCTCAGAAAATAAAGGATGAGGGCGTTTGCTCCGGCGTAACTAAACACTCTCCCCCACGTCACGCCCCGCACGTCGGTGATGTAGTAGATTACCGCCAGCAGCACCAGCGCCCAACCCGCCGTCACCAGCACGAAGCTGCTTGTCCAGAGCGCTTTATTGATCGGGAACACCAGGTCCCAAAGATGACCGACCACCAGTAAAACGACTCCCCCCAGCAGTAAGCCCCGGGTTTTATCCGTGCCGGCGGCCAGCAAGTAGCGTCCGGCCAACACCCCGATGAGGGAGGTCGCCACGGAGGGCAGCGTGCTCAATAAGCCCTCCGGATCGTAGTCCGGTTTATAGGTGTGACTTCCCAATAAGTGAGTGTCTACGTACATCGCCCAATTATTGGCCGCACGTGCAAAGGTGGGTAGGCTGCCGTCGGGCAGCGGAAGGAACCCCATCCACACCCAGTACCCTGCTAACAACACTCCCACTACGAGCGCTAGGTGGCGGGAACGCAGGTGTAACGCCAGGGGCGCCGCCAAAAGGAACACCAGCCCGATGCGCTGCAGTACACCCGGCAGGCGGATGTCACTCCACGCCTTCACGAAGGGCGGGTGGATCAGGAAGGCCCCCAGGAAGATCCCCAGGGCGATCAGTTTCAGGCTGCGGACTATTATCTTGCGGTACACGGTGGGGCCGGGAGCCTTACTTTGGTACGCAAAGGCGATCGAGCAGCCCACGATGAAGAGGAAAAAGGGGAACACCAGGTCGGTGGGCGTATACCCATGCCACGGGGCGTGCAGCAGGGGCGCGTACCCAGACTGCCACGTCCCCGGCGTGTTAACTAAAATCATACCCGCAATCGTGATGCCGCGGAGCAGATCGACGGAGAGAATCCGGTCGGTGGGTGGTGCGTACATCAGCTACTGCTTGAGGAATGACTCCGCCTTTTCCACCATCTTTTGGCTTCCCGCAAAGAGGGGCACACGCTCGTGGATGTGCTGGGGCTTAATGTCCAGGATACGCCGGTAGCCATCGGTGGCCCTGCCGCCAGCCTGTTCCATGATGAAGGCGATCGGATTGCATTCGTACACCAGCCGGAGCTTGCCCTCCTCGCGTTCGGAGCTTTTGGGGTAGATGTAGATGCCCCCCTGAATCAGGTTGCGGTGAATGTCGCTGACCATGCTGCCGATGTAGCGGCTGGTGTAGGGGCGGTCTTCCTCCTCCCGCTGGCAGTACTTGATGTAGTCCTTGACGCCCTGTGGAAAGTGGGTGTAGTAGCCCTCGTTGATGGAATACACCCGTCCCTGCTGCGGGATAGTGATGTTAGGGTGGGACAAATAGTAGGTGCCGATGGCAGGGTTAAGGGTGAAACCGTTTACGCCGTTTCCGGTCGTATAGACCAGCATGGTGGAGGTACCGTAGATGATGTAGCCCGCAGCTACCTGCATGTTACCGGGCTGCAGGAAATCGTCCATGGTCACCGGCGTACCCTCGGGGGAGATACGCCGGAAGATGCCAAATATGGTGCCGACCGACACGCCGGCGTCGATGTTGGAGCTGCCGTCGAGCGGGTCCATGACCACTACGTACTTGTTGCGGTTGGCCTTGTTAGCCCCGCTGATAGTGATGAACGCCTCGTTCTCCTCGGATACGATACCGCATACGATATTGCGGTTGGTCAAAGCGTTGATGAAGACATTATTCGCGAATACGTCGAGCTTTTTCTGCTGTTCGCCCTGCACGTTTACGTTGCCGACGGTGCCGGTGATGTCGACCAGTCCGGCCTGACGAATTTCGTGATTGACGACCTTGGCGGCCAGGCGAATGCAGTTAAGCAGACGCGTGAGTTCGCCCGACGAATACTCAAAATCCTTTTGGTTGCTGATGATGAATTCACCGAGGGTCTGGGGGTGGGCTTTCATGACGGGACAGGGGTTATTGTTTTGATTGGGACTAGTAATAAGCGCCCGGAGTAAGGTAGCCGTGCACGTAGTCGGCCACCCCGTCCTCCAGGGTGGTGAAGGTTTCGGTGTACCCCGCCACGCGAAGTTTGTGCATATCGGCCTGGGTGAAGTACTGGTACTTTTCGCGCAGGTCGGTGGGGGTATCCACAAAGGACACGGAAGGGGGCTGGCCCAGGGCGGCAGACGTGGCGTGTACGAGATCCAGGAAAGTACGGGCCTCGCCGGTGCCGAGGTTATACAGTCCACTGGGATCGGGGCGGTGCTCCATGAGCCAGTGGCAGACTTTACAGACGTCAAGAACGTAGATGAAGTCGCGGCGCTGCTTCCCGTCGGCCACCTCCTCCCGGTGGCTGCGGAAGAGTTGCATGCCCCCGGTGGCCTTGACCTGCCGGAAGGTGTGCCAGATCACGCTGGCCATGCGCCCCTTGTGGTATTCATTGGGGCCGTACACATTAAAGAACTTTAGGCCGTACCAGTGGGGGGGGGCCGTTGGGTACTGCAGGGCCCACTTGTCGAAATCGTGTTTGCTGCTGCCGTACGCGTTGAGGGGTTGCAGGAAGGGAAGCTGGCTTTCGTCATCCTTAAATCCGTGCTCCCCTCCCCCGTAGGTGGCCGCGCTGCTGGCGTAGACGAGCGGGATGTTGAGCAGGCTACAGCGCTCCCAGATCTCTTTGGAGTAGTCCAGATTTAGTTTAGTAAAAATCGCCCGATCGGTCTCCGTCGTATCGGTGCGCGCACCTAGGTGGTAGACGCCCTGCAGCGGCCACTGCTCCTGATCCCAGATGGGGAACAGCGTTGCCCGTTCCACTTTGACCAGAAACTCTTTATCCTGGAGGTTCGGGGTCTTGTCCGCGTAGTGCACAAAGTCGTCAACGAGGATCAGGTCGGTAATGCCAAGGCGATTGAGGTAGCCTACCAGAACGCTACCAATGAAGCCGTTCGCGCCGGTGATCAGGTACATAAGGGCGATTTGTCGGGGCAATGTAAGCCATTTACCACGAGGCCATGGGGGAGGGTGCCCCGGCAAAAGCCCCGCACCCGCGTACCCGCCGCACCGATCCCGCTTGACTGCACGCGCTTACCTTTGCCCAAAATGTAGGAGCATGGCCAAGAACGCAGTCAATAAAAAAAGCCGCATCACCATCGATGTCGGCCTGGACGCCCAGAATATGCCCGTGGAAATGCGGTGGACGGCCAGCGATAACCCCAGCGGCAATACCCCCCAAGCCTGCAAAGCAATGCTTCTAGCGCTCTTTGATGAAAAGACCAAAGAGACCCTGAAGATTGACCTGTGGACGAAAGAGATGCAAGTACTTGAGATGGACCGCATGTTTTACCAGACCCTGCGCGGCCTGGCGGATACCTACTTTCGGGCCACCCAGAATAAGGAACTGGCCAATCAGATGCAGCAATTTGTTTTTTACTTCGGGCAGGCTACCGGGGCCATTCCGAAGGAGGAGTAGCCCACCGGTACTTACCTTGCGCTGCACCAATATGACACGATCCAGCATGGCTACCTACTTCGAACAAATTCCGACGATTACCTACGAGGGTTCCGACAGCGACAATCCCCTAGCCTTCAAGTACTATCAGAAGGACAAAGTAGTTGCTGGAAAAACGATGGCGGAACACTTCAAATTTGCCATGGCCTGGTGGCATACCCTGCGCAACACGGGTGGCGACCCCTTCGGTCCCGGGACCGCAAACTACCCCTGGCTCGGCGACTCCGACCCGGTACAGGAGGCGAAGAACACCGCCGATGCAGCGTTTGAAATTCTGGAGAAGCTGGGCATTGATTATTTCTGCTTTCACGACGTCGACCTACTGGACGAAGCGGGCGCCGACCTGGCCACCTACAAGGACCGCCTGGAGACGGTTACTGACTACGTTAAGCAAAAAATGGACGCCACGGGCGTTCGCTGCCTCTGGGGCACGGCCAACCTATTCAGCCATCCGCGCTACATGAACGGTGCGAGCACCAACCCTGACTTTCGGGTGGTCGCCTACGCCGGGGCCCAACTCAAGAACGCCCTCGACGCCACGATCAGGCTTGGGGGAGAGAACTACGTCTTCTGGGGCGGCCGGGAGGGCTACATGAGTCTGCTGAACACCGACCTCAAGCGGGAGACGGAGCATCTCGCCCGCTTCTTGACCGTGGCACGCGATTACGCCCGCGGTCAGGGATTTACCGGTACCTTCTTTATCGAACCCAAGCCCTTCGAGCCCAGCAAGCACCAGTATGATTTTGATAGCGCGACGGTGGCGGGCTTCCTGCGGCAGTACGACCTCCTGGACGACTTCAAACTCAACATCGAGGTCAACCATGCCACCCTGGCCCAGCACACCTTTGAGCACGAGCTCGCCGTGGCCGCCAGCCAGGGGCTGCTCGGCAGCATCGACGCCAACCGCGGCGACTACCAGAATGGCTGGGACACCGATCAGTTTCCCAACAGCGTCCAGGAGCTGACCGAGGCAATGATCGTAATCCTGCAATCCGGGGGGCTCCAGGGGGGTGGCGTCAACTTCGATGCCAAGACGCGGCGCAACTCGACCGACCTGGAGGACATCTTCCACGCCCACATCGGGGGTATGGACGTGTTCGCCCGCGCGTTGCTGGCGGCCGACCGGGTGCTCACCCAGTCAAAATTCAACGCGATGCGTCAGGAACGCTACGCCAGCTTCGACGGCGGCGACGGGAAGCGGTTCGAGGAAGGCAAACTCTCCCTGGAGGACCTGGCGAATATCGGCCTTTCCGGTGGTGAGCCCCCCCAGACCAGTGGGCGCCAGGAGCGGTACGAGAACATTATCGCCCAGCATATGTAGCGGCGAAGTTGGGCGGAAGTTCCTATCTTAGGAGGATGGCGCTCTATACCGAAAAACAGAAGTTCAATCAAAGGTGCCGTAGCGGGCTATGGCGGATACGTAGCGGCCACTTTAGTGGCCAAGCTGCTACTCGCACAGGCAGCAGGACGGCTAACTTCCGGAGGCAGCAGGACGGCTAAAGCCGTCGCTACGCGATGGCCTGCCGTACTCGCACCAACCTGGTCAACAGCGCCTCGAGCTCATCGAGGGGAAGCATATTCGCCGCGTCGCTCCTCGCTTCGCTGGGGTTGGGGTGCGTTTCTATAAACAAGCCATCCACACCGACCGCGACGGCGGCTCTAGCGATCGTTTCGATCATGGCCGGACGGCCACCGGTGACGCCGCTGCTCTGGTTGGGTTGCTGTAGGCTGTGGGTGCAGTCCATAATGACCGGTGCGCCGAAGGCCTGCATGGTCGGGATGCCCCGGAAGTCGACGACCAGGTCTGTGTAACCGAAGGTGACGCCCCGCTCGGTCAACCACACCCGGTCGTTTCCGCTGTCGATCACTTTCTGCTGCGCGTGTTGCATGGCGGAGGGACTTAGGAACTGGCCCTTTTTGATGTTGACCACTTTCCCCGTCTGGGCGGCAGCTACCAACAGTGAGGTCTGCCGGCAGAGGAAAGCCGGGATCTGCAAAACGTCCACATATTCCGCAGCCATGGCGGCTTCCTCTTCGGCGTGGATATCGGTCGTGGTGGGCACATGGAACGCTTCCCCCACCTTGCGCAATATCTTGAGGGCCTTCTCGTCGCCGATGCCACTAAAACTGTCGATGCGACTGCGATTGGCCTTGCGGTAACTGCCCTTAAAAATATAGGGAATGTCCAGTGCCTCGGTCATGGTCACAACCCGCTCGGCGATACGCATGGCCATGTCCTCCCCCTCGATGGCGCAGGGGCCGGCAATTAAGAAGAAGTTGTTGGAGATGGTGTACCTAAGTTCCATAAGTTAGTGACCTTAGTCCGGGGAGCTGGCCCGGGTTAATTCAATAAATTTGCCCTTCACCTCTCCGGCCAGTTCCTGCGCCCGCGCCTGGGTGTTCGCTTCGGCGTAAACGCGCACGATGGGCTCGGTGTTGGAACCGCGGAGGTGCACCCACCCGTCGGGGAAATCTAGTTTCAGGCCGTCGATGTTCGTGAGGGGGGTATTGGGGTACAGACTCTCCATCACCGAGAGGGCATCCGGGAGGTCGAGGGCGGGATCCAGTTCAATCTTGTCCTTGACCATCTCGTAGTGCACGTAGCTATCGCGTAGGACATTAATATTTTTACCGCTCATAGCCAGGTGACTGAGCACCAGCGCTAGGCCGATTAGGCTGTCCCGGCCGTAGTGCAGGCGCGGATCGATGATGCCACCGTTGCCCTCCCCGCCGATGACGGCTCCGACCTCCTTCATCTTCGCCACCACATTCACTTCTCCCACGCTGGAGGCATAGTACGGCTGCCCGTACTGCCGGGCGATGTCGGACAGGGCCCGGCTGCTGCTCAGGTTGCTCACCACCGGGCCGGGATCATGGGACAGCACGTAGTCGGCCACGGTCACTAAAGTGTACTCCTCCCCGATCCAGCGGCCACCCGGCCCGACCAGCGCCAGGCGGTCGACGTCCGGATCCACGGCGATGCCCAGGTCGGCACCCGAGGTTTGCATCCGTTCCGTCAGCCCGACCAGGTGGGCGGGCAGGGGCTCGGGGTTGTGGGCAAATTGCCCGTTGAGCTCCCCGTTCATCACTTCGCAGGCCACGCCGAGCCGTTCGCACAAGGGGGGGATCGATAGGGCCCCTACGCTGTTGACCGCATCGAGCACCACGCGGAAGCCCGCGGCGCGAATCTCCGCCACCCGCACCAGGGGGTGGGCCAGTACGGCGGCGATGTGATCGTCTAGGGCCGTATGATCCTGCTGGAGCGTGCCCAGGTCGTCTACGCCCGCGTAGGTAATGTCGCCAGCCGATACGCTGGCGATCAGTTCCCGTCCATCCTCGTGACTGATGAACTCGCCCCGGTGGTTGAGGAGTTTGAGGGCGTTGTATTCCTTTGGATTGTGGCTGGCGGAGAGAATGATCCCGCCTCCGGCTCCGCGGGACACCACGGCCATCTCCACGGTCGGGGTGGTGGCCAATCCGCAGTCCAGCACGTCGATGCCCATACTTTGCAGGGTAGCCGCGGTGAGCGCCGAGACTACCGGACCGGAGGGCCGCCCGTCCCGCCCGATGACTACCAGCCGATTGGCGCCGGTACGGAGCAGCCAGTCGCCGTAGCCCGCCACGCTGGACACGATGTCTTCGGGAGTAAGGTTGCTGCCGGCACGGCCGCCAATGGTGCCGCGAAAACCGGAGATGGACTTGATGAGGGGCATGAACGCTATGGGTTGTGGTAGGTGAGTAGAACAGAACGGGGCCTACCCGGGGTGGGCCATCCGCAAAGAAACCACTTCCGGCGCTAACCGGCTACCTTTACCTGCATGACGCACCCCCTCAACGACCGGAAGACGCTGAACGGTTGGGCCCTCTTTGACTGGGCCAATTCCGCCTTCGCGCTCGTGATCACGACGGCCATCTTCCCGCCCTACTTTGAGGAGATGGTCGACCCGGAGTTTACGGTGCTCGGGGTGGGGTTCACCAACAGTTCGTGGTTCGCTTACCTGATTACCTTCAGCTACCTGGTCATTGCCCTGCTCTCTCCCCTTCTGAGTGGCATCGCGGATGCCGGGGGACGGCGCAAGTGGTTCCTCCAATTGTTCACGACCATGGGCGGGCTGGGCTGCCTGAGCCTGTTTTTCTTTACGGGGATGGAAACGATGTGGATCGGTAGCCTGGGCTTCATCGTCGGCCTGGTGGGCTTCGCCGGTGGGCTAGTATTTTACAACAGCTTCCTGCCGGTGATCGCGACGGAGGATCGCTTCGACCGCCTCAGTGCGCGGGGCTTCGCCATGGGGTACATCGGCAGCGTCCTGCTGCTGGTGCTCAACCTGGCCATGGTACAAAAGCCCGGGTGGTTCGGCCTGCCCGAGACCGGCACCCTAGCGGTGCGGATGGCCTTCGTGACGGTGGGAGTCTGGTGGCTGCTGTTTGCTTCCCTCTCCCTGGCCCGACTGCCCGACGATGTGCGCAAGCCCGGCACCGGACTCGGGGACATGGCCGCCCGCGGGTGGCAGGAACTCCGGCAGGTGTGGGACCGCCTGACGAGCTACCCCGAGGCCAAGCGCTTCCTGACGGCGTTTTTCTGCTACAGCGCCGGGGTACAAACAATCATCTTCCTGGCCAGTATTTTTGCCAAGAAGGAACTTGGCTTTGAGACGGCAGAGCTTATCGTCGTGGTACTCATCCTCCAGATCGTCGCTATCGGCGGCGCCTACCTGGCCGCCAAACTGAGCGAATGGCGGGGCAATAAGTTCGCCCTGTACTGCGAGCTGATCGTCTGGACGGCCATCTGTTTTTTGGCCTACTTCGTGGAGGGAAAGACCCAGTTCTATTTCATCGCCGCGGCCGTGGGACTCGTGATGGGCGGCGTCCAGTCGCTCAGTCGCTCTACCTACGCCAAGGTCATTCCCGCCGACCGGGAGGCCGACGGCTCCCGTACGGACACTACGTCGTGGTTCAGCTTTTACGATGTGCTGGAAAAGGTGGCGATCGTGTTCGGTACCTTTCTCTTCGGGTTTCTGGATGCGCTAACGGGGAGCATGCGTATCAGTATTCTGATCCTGTCGGTCTTCTTCCTGCTCGGCATGCTCTTCTTGTCCCGCTTCCACCTGCGCCCCGCCGCCGCCGCGGTATAAACCTGCTTTCCTTCCGTAGGTTAGGTATACCATGAGTGACCGCGTGGAAATAATTGCTAGCCGCAAGACGGCGCTGCTGCTGGGGGCCACCGGACTCGTCGGGGAACAACTGCTGGACCGCCTGCTCGCCCACCCCGCCTACGCCAAGGTGGTCGCCCCTACCCGACGGCCGCTGCACCGCAAAAGCAAGAAACTGGAGAACCCCCAGCTCGATTTTGCCCGCATGGAGCGCCACCGCGCCCTTTTTCGCTGCCAGGACATCTACATTGCGCTCGGCACCACCATCAAGAAAGCCGGCAGTGAAGCAGCTTTTCGCAAAGTCGACTACGAATACATCGTGCGGGCCGCTCAGCTCGCCCAGGCCAGCGGGGCCAACCAGTGCCTGTTGGTGAGTGCAGCGGCGGCCGATTCCGAAAGCCGGTTTTTTTATAACCGCGTCAAGGGCGAAACGGAGGAAGCGATCACCCGCCTGAACTTCTGGTCCATTCACATCTTCCGTCCGGGCGTGCTGGTCGGTGCCCGCAGTGAGACCCGGATCGGGGAGCGGGTAGCGGCAGGCGTTACGACGCTGTTGCGGAGGATTTCCCCCAACATACTGGGCGACTACAATCCGACCCAAGCTCCGACCTTGGCCGAAAAGATGGTGGAGGCCGCCCAGGTCATTTCGTCCGGTGTACACTTTCACGGCGCGCGGGAGCTGGTGTAGCCACCGCTATTCTTCTTCTGCCTCTGCCGTCCCCTGAGCGACCTTGGGATACGCAATCCGCAGGTGATGGGAACTCTTGAGCACGGAGCGGAAGATGCGCCGTAGGGTCTCCAACTCCCGGAAGCTCAGCGTACTCTGTTCGAGCTGCCCCTTGGTGAGTTTGCCCCGAATGATGTTGTCGATCAGCTCGTAGAGTTCTTCCTCGGTCGGCTGTTTCAGTGACTTGGAGGCGGCCTCCACGCTGTCGGCGAGCATGAGCACCGTCTGCTCCTTGCTACTGGGCAGGGGGCCGTCGTAGCGGAAGTAGGGCTCGTCCACTTCCCGCTCAGGGTGGTCCTTGATGTGGTTGCGGTAGAAATACTCCGTCAGGGTAGTACCGTGGTGGGTGCGAATGAAGTCTAGGATCACCTCCGGCAGGCCCGCCGCCTTAGCCAGCCGTACACCCTCGTTGACGTGGTCGATGATGATCTTGGCGCTCTCCAGGTCCGTAATGCGGTCGTGGGGGTTAGGCCCGGTTTGATTCTCGATGAAGTACTCCGGATTTTTGAGCTTACCGACGTCATGGTACAGGGCCGCCGTGCGCACCAGCAGGGAATTGATGCCGATCTCGCTAGCCACCCGCTCGGCGAGGTTGGCCACGTTCAGACTGTGTTGCCACGTTCCGGCAGCCTGTCGCGCCAGGCGCTCGAGGAGCGGCCGATTCATATCGTTCAGCTCAATCAGGGTGATTGGTGAAATAAGCCCGAAGAAGCGTTCAAGCAGGGGAATGAGGGGATACGCCAGCAGCACCAAGAAAACGTTCAGCGCCAGCCACATGATGTCCACGTAGTTAATCGTCAAGAACCCCGACCCCTGCACGAGCTGGATGCCGATGTAGCCGAAGAGGTAAAAGGCAAACAGCAGCAGCAGGCTGGTGAAGAAGCGCGACCAGTCCCGGGTGTCAATGTCCATAAAGATCACCACCACCCCCGCCATGATGCTGAGGAAGGTGAAGGGGTAGCCCAGCGAGGTCAGAAAACTCGCAATCAGTACCACCGCCACGTGCACGAAGAAAGCCAAGCGCTCGGTAAAGAAAATGCGCATTACGATCGGCACGATACAAAAAGGAACCACGTACCCACTCCAACCGGGTGCCAGCTCGATGGAGCGCACCAGCACGGCGTAGATCAGGGGCCACATCAGAATGAAGATCAAATTCTTGGGCCGTACGTACACCAGCGGAAAGAAGGTTCGCAAGTAAAGAAAGAGGAGCAGAATCACCAGTCCCACCAAGATGCTGTAGCCCACAAATACCGACAGGTAACTGCTCGACCCCTGCAGGTTGTCATTGTAAAGCCGGCGGTAGCTCACCAGCTTCTGGTACACGTTCTCGGAGATCACTTCGCCCTGCCGCACCAGCACGTCGCCCTGGGAGACGAGTCCGTCGAAGGGGCTCACGGCATCCAGCGACTGCGCCCTTAAATGATTGGTTAGGCTGTCGTTATAGAATGTGTTGAATTCCAGTTTCTCCTCCAGGAGTGGCTCGAGAAAGTCCGGGGCCGCGAGTCGGGTGTAGAGCAAGCTATCGGTCAGCCAACTGCGCGCGCGGCCGGGGGAGGAGAACACCTGTCCGATGGTGCGGGTATCCACCTCGCTGCCATCGACAATCCGTATGACCGAGGCCATACCCGAGCGGGCCTGATCTTCCACGCGTAGGTTCACGATGCCGCGCTGGTAGATGCGATCCAAAATTTCCAACCCGTAGAGCCGGTGCGCCTCGGGCTGTCGGCGTAAACCGGCAAAGGTACTCTGGGCCTCGGCACTGTCCAGCGCTACGCGGAAGTCTTCGATGTAGGCGGTGCGGTTGCGCCGGGCGATCTCGGGATCGCGGCGGTAGACCGGCGTCAGGTTACGGATCACAGCCTGCCGGTCGGCCTCCAGCCGCTCTTCCCGCTTGAGGATGGGGATGGTGTAGGGGGCGCTGAGATCGGCGTACTGCCAGGTCTGGTTGAGCTCAAACTGGTAGGGGAAGGTCAGGTTGTTGGGGTACAGCAGACTGATGAGCACCACCGCAATTACCCCCAGTAGGATGCGCGGCAATTTTCGGCCCCAGGTTCCGCTGTGGGTGTGTCCCTCCATGGGGTCAAGTTATGCTTTTTCCCGCTTCAGCAGGGCGCGGCGTCCGTAGACCGAGCAGAGCGGGCAGTCCCGCATCCGGTGCCCCCGCGCCGGACAGTACTCCCGGCCGAAAAAGATGATCTGCAGGTGCAGTTTGTTCCACCGGTCCTCGGGGAATAAGCGCTTGAGGTCACGCTCGGTAGTCACCACGTTCTTGCCCGTAGACAACGCCCAGCGGTACGCCAGCCGGTGGATGTGGGTATCCACGGGAAAGGCCGGCACCCCAAAGGCCTGGCTCATGACCACGCTCGCCGTTTTGTGCCCCACGCCGGGCAGGGCTTCCAGGGCGGCCCAGTCCTGGGGTACCACGCCCCCGTGTTCCTCGTCGATGATGCGGCTGAGTTCCTTGATCGCCTTGCTCTTGCCGGGCGAGAGTCCGCACGGCCGGATGATCCGGCGTATTTCTTCAACGGGTGCTTCCTTCATGACGGCGGGCCGGTCGGTCATCGCCCACAGCGCGGGCGTCACCTGATTGACGCGCACGTCGGTACACTGAGCAGACAGCAGTACGGCAACGAGTAGGGTGTAGGGGTCGGTGTGGTCCAGGGGCACGGGTACCGTGGGGTACAACTCCTCCAGAATGCGCTGGATGTTAGTGGCTTTCTCGGCTCGGGTCACGTTTACGCGCTTTGCCCGCAAAGGTATCGCAAATGCGGCGGGGCCGCCGGTGCGGTGAACTTCCCCCATGCCCCAGAAGTTGGGGAGGCAAAACACCACGCGACATGGCAGGCTTCACCATCACCAGCAATCAATTCATGGGCCAGGTGCCCCGGGTCAATGTATTCAACGGCCTGGGTGCCGGGGGCGACAACCTGAGTCCCGATCTTTCCTGGCGCGAGGCCCCCGCGGGCACCCAATCGTACGTGTTGCTGGTCCACGATCCCGACGCCCCTACCCCAGCCGGTTTTACGCACTGGTGTGCCTTTAATATCCCCGCCGGCGTACGCTCGCTCGCCACCGGGGCGAGCTCCGAAGGCCTACCGGGGGGTGCGGCCCAGGCCCGCAACAGCTACGGGACCAACGACTACGGCGGGGCCTGCCCCCCTCCCGGCGATCCCCCCCACGCCTATCACCTCACCCTATACGCCCTGGATACCGAGCGGATCGACCTCCCCGAAGGCGCACCGGCCGAAAAGGTCATCTTTATGGCCGCCCCGCATATCCTAGGTAAGACGGGGCTTGTCGCGCATTACGCCCGTTAATTCCGCGAAAATCTTTTGCTTATCCCCCGGCCGGAAAGTTACCTTTGCCGCTTCTCCCCAACAGCCCTCGGCACGACGGAAGCAGCGCCGCAGGAAAACCGACTCGCTAGATGAAACGACTGTTCACCTGTTTATTCTACCTGCTCTTCACCGCGGGCCTCAGTGCCCAGGCGACTACCGCCTCCCTGGGCGGTCAGGTTACCGACGCCGACGACCTCGGGCTCATCGGAGCCACGGTGCAGCTTGTACACCTGCCCACGGGCACCCGCTACGGAACTTCCGCTCAAGGTGAGGGCTATTACAACCTCAGCAACCTGCGCGTGGGCGGACCATACGAGGTCACCGTCAGCTACCTGGGATACCAGACCGAAGTCATCGAAGGCATCAGCCTGACGCTCGGGGAAAAACGCCAGCTGGACGTCGCCCTGCTGGCCGACGGGGAGACGCTCGACGAGGTCGTCGTCAGTGCCCGCAAGAACAGCGTCATCAACAGCGACCGGACCGGCGCGGCCACTCAAATTGGCTCCACGGAGCTCCAGCGCTTGCCTACCATCAGCCGCTCGGCCAGTGACTTTACGCGCCTGACTCCGAGCTCCGATGGCAACAGTTTTGGGGGCCGCAACGACCAGTACAACAACTTTACCCTCGACGGCTCGATCTTTAATAACCCCTTCGGACTCGACGACGCCACCGCCGGCGGTCAGAGCAACGCCCAACCCGTTTCGCTAGACGCCATCGAACAAATCCAGGTCAACCTCGCGCCCTACGACGTCACCCAGGCCGGCTTCACCGGGGCGGCCATCAACGCCGTGACCAAGAGCGGGACCAACGAATTTTCCGGTACCGTCTTCGGTTTCTTCCGTAACCAGGACCTCACGGGGAGCCGGGTGGCCGGGGACAAAATCTTCGTGCCCGAATTGCAGCAAGTGCAAACCGGGGCCAGCCTCGGCGGCCCGATCATCAAAAACAAGCTGTTCTTCTTCGCTAACTTTGAATTAGAGCGGCGGGAAGACCTTGGCAGCAACTTCATTGCCGCCCGCGGTGGGGCCAGCGGCGACCAGGTCAGCCGGGTGGAGGCGGCCGATCTTCAGGCCATCTCCGACGGACTGTTCTCCCGCTACGGCTACCAAACCGGCCCCTTCGAAGGGTATCTGCACAGCACCGACAATGAGAAAGGGCTCTTTAAACTGGACTGGAACATTGCGCCCGGCAACACCCTCACCGCCACGTACAATTTTCTGAGTGCCAGCCGCGACAACAACGCCCACCCCAGCGCTTTAGGTCGCCGCGGACCGGATGCCACCACCCTTCAATATTTCAACTCCGGCTACCGCATCAACAACAACATACAGTCCGGCATCGTCGAGTGGCGCAGCCTGTTTGCGGAAAAGTTCAGCAACAAACTTCAGGTAGGCTACACGAGCTACCGCGACAGCCGGGACCCCTTCAGCGAACCCTTCCCCAGCCTGAATATCCAGCGTGACGGCACCAACTACATCGTAGCGGGCTACGAACCCTTCAGCGTAAGCAACCGGCTGAATCAAGACGTCTACCAGTTTACCAACAACCTGCAGTACTTCGCCGGCAAGCACACCCTGACGGCGGGGGTAAGTTTCGAGCGCTTCGAGTTCGATAACAGCTTCAACCTGGGCGCCAACGGGGGGGTGTTCGGACCTGCGGATGGCGCCGCGCAGCGTAGTCCCGCTGCCTTCCTCGCCGCCCTGAACAGTTCCGTCCCTACCGCCCTGGATACCGCGGTCAACAATGCCCGCGGGTACTTCGCGGCAGCCGGGGAGCCTGGAAATGGATTCGATGGTACCAGTTTTGCCCTGGCCGAAACGAACGTCGGACAGCTCGGCCTATATCTGCAGGATGCCTTCACGGTGACGGAAGACTTCACCCTAACCCTCGGCCTGCGGTTAGACAAACCCTTGTACTTTAACACCGCCGATAAAATTCAGGAAAACATCGACCGTAAGGGCGGCTTAGTCTCCGAAGGTGGCACCTACGCTCCCAGCGTCACCTACTACAACGAGAGCGATCAGCCCGTACAACTGAACTCGACTGAGCTACCCGATAACAGCATCATGTTCTCCCCCCGCTTGGGCTTCAACTGGGACGTGCTGAGCGACCAGACCTTCCAGCTCCGCGGAGGTTCCGGCCTGTTCACGGGGCGTTTCCCCTTCGTCTGGGTCGGTAACCAAGTGGCTAATCCGGACTTCTTCTTCTATAACACTACCGCCCCCTCCTTCCAGTTTCCCCAGGTGTGGCGCAGTAACCTCGGCGCCGACCTCGCCGTTGGTGCCGGCTGGACCATCACCACCGACCTTATCTACACGGCCGACCAAAACGCCATGATGGTGCGCAACTACGGGCTACGCACTCCGCAGGGCCGCCTACAGGGGGTTGATAATCGGGCAGTCTACCGGGCGGAGGACCGGGCGCAGGGCATCTTTGGCGGGTCCACCAACGCTTACGTCTTCACCAACACGGACGTCGGCAACAGCTTCAATGCCAGCTTCGAGGTCAAACGCAACTTTGCCAGTGGGCTCTTTGCCAGCCTGGGCTACAACTTTCTTACCGCCAAGGAGGCCAGCTCCATCGAAGCGGAGATCAGCAGCGATGCCTACGAGCGCAACCCCGCGTTCGGCAACGTCAATCAGGCCGTGCTCAGCCCCAGCTTGTACGGCAACCGCCACCGCGTCGTCGGAAGCGCTAACCAGCGGTTCACCTATGGAGCCACCCAGCAGTGGGCCACCACCGTAGCGCTCTTCTTTCAGTACGCCGAGGGGGGTCGCTTCAGCTACACCTACAGCGGCGACATCAACAACGACGGTTCGGGACTCAACGACCTCATCTTTATTCCTACCGATGCGCAATTGACGGCCATGACCTTTACGGGTGGGGACGGGCAACGCGCCGCCTTCCAGGAATATATTGAGCAAGACAACTACCTCAGTAGTCGCCGGGGCCAGTACGCCGAGCGCTACGCCATCCTCAGTCCCTGGTACAGCAACTGGGATGTACGCATCGCGCAGGACTTCGGCTTTAACGGCGGGAACCGCGTGCAATTCACCGTGGACATACTCAACATCGGCAACCTGATCAACAGCAACTGGGGGGTGCGGCAGTTCCCCACCAATACCCAGCCCATTGGCGTGAGCGTAGGGGAAGACGGCACCCCGGTGTACAGCTTTGACCAAGCCCTCACGAACACCTTCACCAACGAGTTCAGCTTGCTGAGCCGCTGGCAGATGCAGTTAGGCCTGCGGTACAGCTTCTAGTCGATGTACCGCCGCAGTAAGCCATCGTAGGCGTCGATCCGCCGGTCCCGGAAAAAGGGCCAGATGCGGCGGACGTCAGCGGTGCGCTTGCGGTCGACCTCCACGACGGCTACATCCTCCTCCCGGCGGGGCGACTGGTACAGGTATTCTCCCTGGGGGCCGGCCACGAAGCTGCTGCCCCAAAACTGAATGCCGCCCGTTGCGCCGCCCGGATCGGGCTCAAAGCCCGTGCGGTTCACCGCAACCACCGGTATGCCATTGTAGACGGCGTGGCCGCGCTGGGAGATGATCCAGGCCTCGCGCTGTCGCTCCTGCTCCTCGGGGGTGTCGGTGGTCTCGAAACCGATGGCGGTAGGGTAAATAAGCAGCTCGGCACCCGCCAGCGCCATGAGGCGGGCGGCTTCCGGATACCACTGGTCCCAACACACGAGGACGCCTAACTTGCCCACGCTGGTCTGCACCGGCTGAAAGCCCAGATCCCCCGGGGTAAAGTAAAATTTCTCGTAGTAGGCCGGATCGTCGGGAATGTGCATCTTCCGGTAACGGCCGGCAATGCTGCCGTCGCGCTCGATCACCACCGCGGTATTGTGGCAGAGTCCGGGGGCCCGGCTTTCGAAGAGACTGAGTACGATAACGAGGTCCAGCTCCCGCGCCAGACCCCCGAAGTACTCGGTACTTGGCCCCGGGATGGGCTCCGCCTGCTCGAACACCTCCGTTTCCTCGGTCTGGCAGAAGTACAGCCCGGTGTGTAGCTCCACGAGTACGACGAGCTCCGCGCCCAGCTCCTTACACCTGCGGATTCCGCCCGCGCTTTTTTCGATGTTGGCCGTGCGGTCGTCCGTGTTGGACTGCTGGACGAGGCCGATTTTAAGTGTGCTTCCCATGCTGAGGGTGGTTGCCTACTCCCCTTCGTAGTCGAAAGGCAAACGCTTCACGTCCTTGACGGTAGATAGGGTCATGAGGGTCTTGAGGCGTTCAATCTCGTCAATCTGCTGCAGGGTTTTGAACAGGAGCCGTTCGTAAGTGGGAATGTCCTTGCATATGATCTTGATCAGGAAATCCGCCTCCCCGGTAATGATGTAGCACTCGGTGATTTCCTCGATGTTCTTTACCTGTTCGAGGAAGTTTTCCCGCGCCTGGTTCTTCCGCCAGTCCAGGGAGACGAGCACGAAGGTTTTCACGTTGAGGCCGATGGCTTCAGGGCTCACCTGGGCGTGGTAGCTCTGGACCACTTCGTTCTGCTCCAATTTCTTCACCCGTTCCAGGGTGGGCGCGGGGCTGAGCCCGATACGCTTGGAGAGATCAAGGTTGGTAATCTTACTGTTATCCTGCAGGATCTTCAGGATGCTCAGGTCGATCTTATCAAGTTTGTCGGACATACATTAACATTGGCGGGTGGAATGCCGCAAAGATAGCAGCACCAACAATTATTTCATAATTGCATTGAAATAAGTATTTTATTCGCCAGTTTATTGCTTACGGCCAAATACCTAGGCTGATGTAGTCATTGGATATCTTGCTGATTGCCAGGGCAAAGGCCGCCGTACGCAGGTCGTTTATTCCCTCCTTCTCTCGGTAAAGGGCGTAAACCTGCTGAAATCCGGTGATCATACTTTCTTCCAGACCCGAACGTACGAGGTCAATTTCATCCGCTCCATGGATGATCATTTCGCGGTCACGGTCGCTGATGGACTTCCCGGTCGTGGTTTCGATCTGCTCGACGATGCGGCGGTAGTTCTGCTCGTCGAAGCGCTTTTGCAGGCGTCCGAAGCGCATGTGGCTGAGGTTCTTGAGCCACTCGAAGTAGCTCACGGTTACGCCACCGGCATTCAGGTAGATGTCCGGCAGGACGATGATGCCCCGCTCGGCCAGGATGGCGGACCCGTCGGCAGTAATCGGTCCGTTGGCGGCCTCGGCCACGATTTTGGCGTTGACCTGGTGGGCGTTGTCGGCGTCGATTTGATTTTCCAGCGCGGCGGGCACGAGGATATCGCACTCAAACTCCATCACCGCGCGGCGGTCATCCTTGCCGAAGGCTTCGGCCCCCGGGTAGCTTAGGATACTGCCGGTCTCCGTCCGGTGACGGATCACGTCGTGAATGTCCAGCCCGTCTTTGTTGTAGATGGCTCCTTCGACTTCCGAGACGCCGATGATCTTGACGCCGCCCTCATCCTGGCTGATGGTGGCGGTGTGGGAACCCACGTTTCCGAGCCCCTGCACGACCATGGTCTTGCCCGCGATGCCCAGCGAGAGTCCTAGTTGATCCATAAGTTCCTGCTGGTTGCAGGCCTCCCGGATGCCGTAGAAGACGCCCCGACCGGTGGCTTCAGAGCGGCCGCGCACCCCGTTCTGGCTGACGGGTTTGCCGGTGACGCATCCGGCGGCATTGATGTCGTCGGGGTGGAAGCTGCGGTAGGTATCGTAGATCCAGGCCATCTCGCGGGGTCCCGTTCCGTAATCCGGGGCGGGCACGTCAATGGCCGGCCCGATAAACTTGCGGCGGATGAGTTCGGTGGTGTACCGCCGCGTGATCTTTTCGAGGTCCGCCTCGCTGTACTCCCAGGGGTTGATGCGCACGCCACCCTTGGCCCCGCCGAAGGGCACGTCGACGATGGCACACTTGTAAGACATCAGGGTGGCCAGGGCGACCACCTCCTCCTGGTTCACGTGGTTGGAGTACCGGATACCGCCCTTCGTGGGGCTGCGGTGGTGGCTGTGCTGGGCACGGTAGGCTTCGATGACGCGTACCTCGCCGTCGATTTTGACGGGGAAATAAATCTGGTAAACGGAGTTGCAGACTTTGATTTGCTTGAGGAGTCCCTCAGGAAGTCCGGTATGGGGAGCGGCGGCGTCGAAGTAGCGTCCTACGCTGTCCAGAAAAGTCTTGTCAGGCATGATCTTCAATTTGGTGTTCAATATCGGTTAGGCGACGGTCCAGCCTCCACAAGTAGAGGGCCAGGCCGAGGAAAACAAGCACAATGACCGCCACCACCACGTACATCTTACCGATGCTCCGCAAAAAATCCGCGGGGGGCTCCGCCGTAGCCTGGGCAAACAGGCGCAGGGCGGGGACGCAGGTGCAGAGCAGCAGCAAGGAACGGGTGGGGCGCGTCATAGGATTGGCTGGTAAGGCGCAACGAAGGTAATACGGGTCACTGGAATGGCCGGAGATTGTTCCCTGGGAATACTTGATTACCGTAGTGGTCGGTGATCGACTAACGGCGGCCGTTGGTCTAAGGAAGGGGAAAGCAAGCCAGGGGCGACGTAGTTTAGAGGAAAAGCAATTCAGTATGCGTATCCTATCCCTCCCCATCGAAGACGACCTGCTCGAAGTACACAACAGCGTGTGGACCGGCGAAGAAAAAGTGTATTTTAACGGCCAGCTCGCCAGTGTAGGCAAGAGCATTTTTGGGCGTAGCCACTACTTTACCGTCGACGCCCTAGGGGGAGAGGGCACGGATAAGTTCCGCGTCGAGATCGGCATGAATTGGATGGGTGGGGTCACCGTCGACGTATTCCGCAACGACCGCTGCCTGCTGGCCAGTGCCCGCACGCCGATCACCCGGGTCGACGGCCGGCTGCTGGATCAGGGAGACTCCCGGCCCTTTCACCTGCACCGCGACAGCCACGCGCCACCACTCGACGACGAGTTCTTTGTCTAGCCTGGGGTGACTTACCTTCGCGGATAAACTTCTGCCTATGTCCGCCCTGCAGTCGATTAGTCCGATCGATGGCCGCTACGCCTCCAAAACCAGCGAGTTGTCCGCTTACTTTAGCGAGTATGCCCTGATTCGCTACCGCGTGTTGGTGGAAGTCCGCTACCTTCAGGAACTGCACCGCCTAGGCCTGCCCCAGTTGCAATCCGCCGGGGCCGAAGCCATGGCTGCTCTTGATTCGCTCATCACCGATTTCGACGTCGCCGACGCCGAGGAGATCAAGCGTACCGAGCGGGTGACCAACCACGACGTCAAGGCGGTAGAGTACTTCGTCAAGGAAAAGCTAAGGCAGCGGGAGCTGGGTGCGATCGTCGAATTTACCCATTTTGGCCTCACGAGCCAGGACATCAACAACACGGCCATCCCCCTGAGCCTGAAGGACGCCCTCTACGAGGTGATCTACCCCGCCCTGACGGCCCTCCTGGAACACCTAGAAAAATTGGTGCAGGAATGGCGCGACATCCCCATGCTCGCCCGCACCCACGGGCAGCCCGCCTCCCCCACCCTGCTGGGCAAGGAATTTGCCGTGTGGACCCACCGCCTGCGGGAGCAAGTGCGGCAACTCCGCGAAGTGCCACTCTCCGCAAAGTTCGGCGGCGCCACGGGCAACATGAATGCCCACTACGTCAGCTATCCGGATCAGGACTGGCACACCTTCGCCGACCGCTTCGTCAACGACACGCTGGGGCTGGACCGCAGCTACCCCACCACCCAGATCGAACACTACGACAACTTAGGCGCCCTCTTTCACGCCCTCAACCGCATCTGTACGATCCTTATCGACCTGTGCCGCGACGCCTGGACCTACATCAGCATGGAGTACTTCCGCCAGCGAACCGTGGCCGGAGAAATCGGAAGCTCGGCCATGCCCCACAAGGTGAATCCCATTGACTTCGAGAATGCGGAGGGGAACCTAGGGCTGGCCCGCGCCCTGTTCACCCACCTGGCCGACAAGCTACCCATCAGCCGGCTCCAGCGGGATTTGACGGACTCCACCGTCCTGCGCAACATCGGCGTGCCGGTGGCTCATCTGCTACTTTCCATTAAAGCCATCGACAAGGGCCTCCGCAAGCTCCTGCTCAACCCCGAAAAGATCGCCGCCGATCTGGAAGCCAACTGGATGGTGACGGCCGAGGCCATTCAGAATATCCTCCGCCGGGAGGGCTACCCCCAACCCTACGAAGCGCTCAAGGCCCTGACCCGCGGGCGCAGCAACATCGATACCGCCGTCATTCACGAATTCGTGGCGGGACTGGCGATCTCGGAGGCGGTGAAAACAGAGTTGCGGGCAATTCGGCCGGAGACCTACGTGGGGCGGTTTTGAGCCCCGCTCGGGTTCTTCACATCGCCGGAGGTATGGACAGGGCCGGGGTGGAGACCCTGATCATGAACCTGTACCGTCGCATCGACCGGACCCGGCTGCAGTTCGACTTCCTCTACTTTACGCAGCGGCGGTGCGACTATGACGCCGAGATCGAAGCGTCGGGAGGAGTGATCCACCGACTCCCTACCCCCCGACATCCGGTCGAGCGCTTCCGCGTTACGCTGACTTTCCTGCGTAGCCAACGCAGCTTCCAGGCCGTCCACGTACATGACCTCTTCGACGGGGGCATCTACTTACTGGCCGCCCGAATGGCCGGTATAGGTATCCGAGTAGCGCACGCCCATGCGACGAGCGTGAACCTTACGCTTTCGGTGTGGGGACGCCGGTATCAGCGCATAAGCCGGTGGCTGGCCTCGGTAGCCGCGACTGAGCAGGTAGCGTGTGGACAGGCCGCGGGAGAATTTGTGTTCGGAAAAGGCGCTACCTTCTCCGTGCTGCCCAACGGAATCGACCTCACTCAATTTCACGACGGCGGGGGGGTGGGCAAAAACTATCTACGGGAGCTACTAGATCTAGATGAGGGGAGTGCTGTCCTTTGCCAGATCTCCCGTCTTAGTCACCAAAAGAATCCTCACTTTACCCTGGAGGTTGCAGAGGCCCTACACCAGCGCGGCTATGCCTTCCATTTAATCTTCGCGGGGGAGGGCAAACTGCGCAGGGCGCTGGAAGTCTCCGCGCGGGACAAGGGCCTTGGCCATCAGGTATCCTTTTTAGGTAGTCGCCATGACATCCCCCAGATTATGCGGGGGGCGGATGCCTTACTGCTACCATCTCGGTACGAAGGGTTTCCTGTAGTGCTGGTGGAGTCGCAAGCGGTTGGGCTTACTGCCCTGGTTTCGACTAGGGTGTCGCGAGAAGTAGATCTAGGGCTCAACTCCATTCAATTTCTTGAGGTAGATTCCCCCCACCGGTGGGCCGCGGCAATTGAAGGACTACCACGTAAGCAGTTCGTTTCTCCCCAGCGAAGGCAGGAAATCATTCGGGAGGCCGGCTACGGGGCGGGGCAGTCCGCCGAACGTTTAACAGCCATTTACAGGCTGCCGTTTTGAAGAGCAACACCCCCCTTCCCCAGCCCTGCCCCCTGTGAACCCCTCTTTCACTCCCCCCGAATCGCGCGTAATTCACTACGTAGAAGCATTCGATCACATCGAGTTGCTGGAGCGGTGGGCACCCCTGTTGGCGGACTTGCCCGACACCCACCTCGTGTGCCACGTTCAACCGCGGTACGCCGGCTGGCTGATCCAGCGCCTCGCCAATCATCCAAATGCGGAGGTACGGGGTCCTCGAGCGGGGGAAAGTTGGGATAAGTACCTCAAACACCTACCATTCACTACTAACGCGCGGGTGCTGATAGCTACGCTGGGTCGCCGGCCCCACTGGTTTTACTCCTTGTCATGCCGCGTACCCTACTATGTCGTGCTGCATAACCTAAACTATTGCTTTGACCGGAGCACCTTCCGACTCCCGGTTCGCGGCGTAGGTGACCTGGTCCGCGATGGAATAGACCTTGCTCGTAAACGAGGAAAGCGGAGCTTACTCTCCCGGGCGGCCGGTTTACTTTATCCCTATGAGCGCATGGTACTTGAGGGCCGTCAGCAATCCTACCTTGCTTCCACTGCGCATTACCTCATGCCCTTTAGCGGACGGTTGCAGGCAGCGCAGGCACCTCCCCCAGAAGGCCCCCTGCAGGTGGTGGTCCCCGGCACTGTCATTAATAGAGCCCGCGACTATAATCTGGTTGCCGCGGCCTTGACTGTTGCAGTCGCGGCACAGGCCAAGATCACTCTGCACCTGGCCGGCAAGGTATCCGATATGGACATCATCGCGCAACTCCGGCGAGCCGTGCCGGACTCTAATCCGCAGGGACCGGGAGGGGTACGACTAGAGTACTACCCGGAGGGCTTGGCGGAAGCAACCTTTGTCGAGCTGCTTTCTTCTGCCGATGTCTTGCTCGGGCCCATCAAATCGGAGGTCCGGGTGGGTCGTTACCGGGAACTTCTTGGTATAACTAAGGCTTCCGGGACTCCCTTTGATGCGGTGTTTTACGGCAAGCCGCTGTTGCTTCCTGCCTGGCATCCCCTGGAGGATCCGGCGGTCATTCCTTATTCGAGTGGGGTCGAATTGGGGCGCATACTTGTGGACTTCGCGGTTCACCGCAACCTACCCACCGATTGCTGGAGTGCCAGCACCGAACTGGCCCTCCGGGAGCGGTGGATTGACGTCTTTAGCGACGAGCCAGCGTAGTCCGGGCAGCAAATTTGGTACAGAGGTTCCACCGCACCTGCGTGCCCGCCCTAGAAATCAGGGCTATTTCCGAACGGATCGTCCGACAGGGAAGCACCGGGCTCGAGGAGGTCATCGTTGCCCCCGTTGTAGGCGTCACAATTCATCTCAATACCTAACTTTCCGGGGGGTTTGTTCCAGTCCTCTTCGGTGTTCCAGCCAACGGAGGCGTCCGCCTGAGCGGTGCTGACGAAGCGGCGGAAGAAGGGCTTGGCCATGTTGGAGCCCGCCCCCAGGCTCAGGGATCGAAAACGGATCCAGCGGTCGTCCCCGCCCACCCAGGTGCCCACGATGAGCTCGGGGGTAAGGCCCATGAACCAGCCGTCGGTCTGGTCGTTGGTGGTGCCGGTCTTCCCCCCTACCGGGCCCTTCACGCCCCCCAGGGCCCCTACGGAGGCGCGGGAGAGCATGTTGATCATCACGTAGTTGGCCTGCGGGCTGATCGCCGGCCGCTCCTCGGGGAGGTACTCGTAGATGATGCGTCCCGTTCGGTCTTCGATGCGCGTCAGGTACACCGGGCGCTCGAATACGCCGTTGTTGCCGAAGGTGGTGTAGGCCCCCGTCATCTGTTGTACGGTCAAGTCTACGGACCCGAGAGCGATGGAGGGGGCATCGGGAATTTCCTCCTTCGGTATCCCCATGTTGGCCACCATATTCCGGACCGGCTCCGTCGAGGCCAGTTCCTTCATCAGGTAGGCCGAGATGGTGTTCACGGAATTCTTGAGGCCCTGGTAAAGCGTATAGTCTTCGTAAGAGTACCCGCCGTTCGAGTTGCGGGGCGTCCAGGGTTTGTTGAGGTGGAAGTTACCATCGCCGGGGCCAATGGTGACGGGCTGGTCCAGTACTTTCTGGCAGGGAGTAATCCCGCGCAGGTCGATGGAGGCCGCATAGATGAAGGGCTTGAAGGTCGAGCCTACCTGCCGCTTGGTGGTGACGTGATCAAACTGGAACCACTTGAAGTCGCTGCCGCCGATCCAGGTGCGTACGTAGCCGGTACTGGGCTCGACCGACATGCTGCCGATCTGGAGGATCATCTTGTGGTAGCGCACGCTGTCGAGGGGCGTCATGAGCGTATCGGTTTCCATCTCATCCCGGTCGTAGGTAAATACCCGCATCCTGACCTGCTTATCAAATTCCACTTTGACGGCCTCCTGCAATTTTGCCCAGGCCGTCTGCAACTCTTTAAACTCCGGCAGTTTCATCACCTCCCGGTGGCTGGCGGCAAAAGCATTGGAGATCAAATTAAGGCGGACGGCTTCGGCAATTACGCCGGGCTGGGCGGCCTCCCCGATCATCCGTTCCACTTCGCGGTCGTTGGCGGAGAAACGGAAGTCCATGCGGCCGGTAATTTTCTGCAGCACGGGGGAAAGGATGCCGTAGCGCATAGCCTGGTAACGATCGGACTGTCGGATGGCGTTGCGCAGGCTTTCCTGGCGCCGGTCCACCCGGACTTCTGTTTCCGAGTCGGGATTCGTGAACGTCCAGGGGTCCATGTTTTTCCAGTGGGTGAAGAACTGTGCCTGTAGTTGCTGCATGTGCACCCTGGCCTGCTGCTCAGCGTGGCGCTGTAGCTTCGGATCGATGGTAGTATAAAAGGTTAGGCCATCGCGGTAGATATCGTAGGCCTGTCCGTTCGATTTGAGGTAGGGCTCCTTCGCAAGTAGTCGCTTAGCCTCCTCCGCCAGCACCATGCGGAAATAAGGGGCCAGGCCGTCGTCGTGCCGCTGGCGCGTGTACTTAACACCGAGGGGCATGGTTGAAAGGGAGTCGTAGGCCGCCTTCGTGATGCGGTTGTTGCGCACCATTTGTCGCATCACCTGATTGCGGCGGTCGAGGGCACGGTCGGGGAAGCGCAAGGGGTTGTAAAGGGAGGCGTTCTTCAGCATGCCGATCAGCATGGCCGCTTCCTGGGGTTCCAGTTCGGCCGGACGCTTGCCGTCAAAGTAGTTCTCGGCCGCCGCCCGGATGCCCTGGGCACCGTTGATGAAGTCGTAACGATTGAGGTACATGGCGATGATCTCCTCCTTGGTGTACTTGCGCTCGAGGCGAACGGCGATGATCCATTCCTTGAGTTTTTCCATTCCACGTTCCAACAAATTTTGCGCTGCCGGTCCAGTAAACAGCAGCTTAGCTAATTGTTGGGAAATCGTCGATCCACCCCCGGCGGACTCTTTACGGAGAATAACTGTTTTAACCGCCACCCTAGGTAGCGAGCGCCAGTCGATGCCGCTGTGGTTGTAGTACCGCTCGTCTTCGGTGCTTACCAGGGCGGCCTCGAGGTGGGGGCCGAGGTCCTTGAAGTCCACCATTACCCGGTTCTCCACGAAGTAGCGGCCCAGTACGGTACCGTCGGCGGCCATCACGGGGCTGGCCTCGTTGTTTTTTGGATTCTCCAGTTCGGTGACCGAAGGCAGGTCGGTGAAGCTCAGTCCCGCGAACAGCAGCACGATGCCTACCGGAATGGCGAAAACAAGTAGCCAGAACAAGCCGAGTGCCGTACGCTGCCACCCGGTCGTGCCGGCAAATAAAAAATGTTTAATCCTGCTCATGGCGGTGCTTATGGAGTCCAATTACAATACGAGTCCTAATCCAGTTTAAGTACGTCGAGGAACGCCTTCTGCGGCACCTCGACCTTTCCGAACTGCCGCATCTTGCGCTTACCGGCCTTCTGCTTTTCGAGGAGCTTCCGCTTCCGGGAGATGTCTCCCCCGTAGCACTTGGCGGTGACGTCCTTGCGCATGGCCGAAAGCGTTTCGCGGGCAATCACCTTGGCGCCAATGGCGGCCTGGATGGCAATCATGAATTGCTGGCGGGGCAGCAGTTCGCGGAGCTTTTTACACATGCCCCGTCCGACGTATTCCGCCTTGCTGCGGTGTACGAGGGCCGACAGCGCATCCACGTTCTCGCCGTTCAGCTTGATGTCCATCCGCACCAGGTCGGTCTCCTGGTAATCCTTGGGCTGGTAATCGAAGCTGGCGTAGCCGCGGGAGATGGACTTGAGGCGGTCGTAGAAGTCGAACACGATCTCGGCCAGGGGCAACTCGAAGTGGAGCTCCACCCGCTCGGGACTCAGGTAGGTTTGCTTGGTCAGCGTGCCCCGCTTATCGATGCACAGCGTCATGATGCTGCCGATGTAGTCGGTCGTCGTGATGATCTGGGCGAAGATGATCGGCTCTTCCACCATGGCCCGGTGGTTTACGTCGGGCAGCTCGGCCGGATTGCGAATGGTGCTGACGTTGCCCTTAGTGTCGGTGATCCGGTAGGTTACGTTCGGCACGGTAGTGATCACGTCCATATTGAACTCTCGGAACAGGCGCTCCTGCACGATCTCCAGATGCAGCATCCCCAGGAAGCCGCAGCGGAAGCCGTAGCCCAGGGCCGCCGAAGTCTCGGGTTCGAAAACCAGGCTGGCATCGTTGAGCTGGAGTTTCTCCAGGCTATCGCGCAGGGGCTCGAAGTCGTCGTTGTCCAGCGGAAAAATGCCCGCGAAGACCATCGGCTTCACCACTTCGAAGCCGGACAGCATCTCGCCCCGGCGGTTATCGAGCGTGACCGTATCTCCCACCCGGATCTCGGAGGACGTTTTGAGCCCGGTTACAATGTAGCCTACGTCTCCGCAACCAATTTTCTGGGTGGGCTTCATCGTGATTTCCATGGCACCGACCTCATTGGCTTCGTAGACGGAGCCGGTGGAAAGGAAGTGGAGATTGTCGTGCTTCTTGAGTTCGCCGTTCATGACCCGCACGTAAGCGATAACCCCGCGGAAGGGGTTGAACACCGAGTCGAAAATGAGGGCCTGAAGGGGAGCCTTCGGGTCTCCACTGGGGGCCGGTACGCGTTCCACCACGGCCTGCATAATCTCCGGTACCCCGATACCGGTCTTGCCGGAGGCGAGGATGATATCCTCGCGGGCGCAGCCCGTTAACTCGATCATCTGGTCGGCCATCTCCTCGATCATGGCGGTTTCCATATCCACCTTGTTCAGGACGGGGATGATCTCCAGGTCGTGCTCGAGGGCCAGGAAGAGGTTGGAGATGGTCTGCGCCTGGATGCCCTGGGTCGCGTCCACCAGCAAGAGGGCACCCTCACAGGCAGCGATGGAGCGCGATACCTCGTAGCTGAAGTCGACGTGCCCGGGGGTGTCGATCATATTGAAGGTGTAGAGCTCGCCGTCGGTATGCGGGTAATGCATCTGGATGGCGTGGCTCTTGATGGTGATGCCGCGCTCGCGCTCCAGGTCCATGTCGTCGAGCTGCTGGTCCATCTTTTCCCGTTCGCTCACCGACTGGGTGAAATCGAGCAGGCGATCGGACAGGGTCGACTTACCGTGGTCGATGTGGGCGATCACGCAGAAATTACGGATGTTCTTCAAGGCGGGGCGGAGTTACGGGGTACGGGGCAAAGGTAACTAACGCCCGGGCGCCGCTCGCGGTTTTTGGCGGGTACGCGGGTGAAAAGGTCTTGCCGGAGAAAGGCCTAAAGTCAGGTTAAAGTACGTATACTGCTAATCTGTCGTTGATACGTGGGGTTCCCTCACTGAATACAAGCTTATCCTTATGCCTAACGCTTCCTTTTTTCCCGATCTGTCTAAACTTCGAGCGCTGCTCGACGATATCCTAGCCGGATCGCAGCAGGCCGTACCCGTTCGCGTTCCCGTTCGCTCCGACCGTCCGGCGGCTGGCCACCGGGGCTCCCGGCCGGCGCGCTAGGTAAGCCTCCCGGGAGGTTTGCCTCACACCCGCGGCCCCGCCCACCGGTGGCCCCCAGCCATTCGCACGCATTGAAACTCCGCTCCGCAACCGGTGTTGTACCCTTGATGGGCCCGCCCCCCCCACCCGCCCGCCTTTGCCTACCGTATGCAAGATTCGCAGGATCACGTAACGCCCCCGCCCCGCCCCCGCAAACGCCGGGTGTGGCAGACCGTACGCCGGGTGTTCGTGGGCCTCGTCCTAACGGTGATGTTTTTACTGGGCCTTCTGCAACTGCCGGAATTCCAAAACTGGCTGGCCGACCGGGTGGTCGCCAGCATCTCCAATACGCTCGAAACGGAGGTCCGCGTAGACGACGTTCGCCTCTCCTGGTTGGATGAGCTCACCATTCAAGGGCTATACGTCGAGGATAAATACGGCGATACCCTGCTGTACGGTAAACGGCTGGAAGCCAACCTGAACCTGCTGTCGCTGCTCAACAATTCGGTCGAGATCGAGGAATTGCTCATCGCCGACACCCGCTTCGTCATCCGCCGCGACCTCGGCGACGCGGAGACCAACCTGGAAACCGCCCTGGAAAAGCTCTTCCCCCCCCGCGATGAGCCGGCTAAACCCATCCACCTAGCGCTGGACCGGCTGGACCTCGAGCGGATCGAGTTTATGCAAAACGACAGCGTACGCGGACAGCGGCTGGAGGTCAGCCTGGAGTCGGGGGTGGTGCGCATGGACGTTCTGGACCTCCCACAAAAAATCATCTCCATTCAAAGCGCGGAGTTACGGCGACCAGTTGTGCGACAGACCACCTTCGCCCCCACGCCCCTGACCGATGTGCCGGTGCTCGACCAGGCCATTCGGAGTCTTGACAGTACCGCGCTGGACAGTACCCAGGTCAGCCTACGTATCGCCGCCAGCAGCATCGAGATCATTGAGGGTTCCTTCGTGCTCGACAACTTTCGCAAGGAGGCCATCGAGACCGCGCCGGACCTCACCTCCATCGACTTCGCCCGCCTCGAT
The DNA here is from genome assembly GCA_963710195.1 of Lewinellaceae bacterium. Lineage (GTDB taxonomy): Bacteria > Bacteroidota > Bacteroidia > Chitinophagales > Saprospiraceae > Neolewinella. The sequence continues at coordinate 107,536 of CAVPZF010000007.1, read as the reverse complement.
ACCCGTAACGTGGACCTGGAGCTTACGAACCTGGAGTACACCGCAGCCACCCTAACGGCCCAGCTCAAGCACCTGAGCTTGGAGGAAGCGAGCGGCTTCGTACTGGATCGGCTCAGCGTGCAGGACCTGCGGGTGACGCCGACCAACCTGGAGCTCAACGACCTGCTGCTGACTACGCCGAACAGCACCTTGTCGGACAGCCTAAGTTTTTCCTTTCCCGGGGGCTGGAGCTCGTGGTCGTCCTTCAATGACCGGGTCCGGATGCAGATCAACATGGAACCCGGCCAACTGGCGGTGCGCGACCTCCTGTACTTTGCCCGTAAGCTGCGCTTCAATCCCTTTTTTCGCGACAACCGGGACCGCAGCATCCGGATCGGCGGCAATTTTACCGGCCGGGTAAATAACCTACGGGCCGAGGACGTGATTCTGGCCCTCGACGACAACACCTACCTGTCGGGCAGCTTCAGCAGCCGTAACCTGGCCCAGCCCGGCTCGGAGGCGCTCAACCTCAAACTGGACGAACTCAAGACCAGCGTGGCTACCCTGCGGCGGCTGATCCCCCGGATGAACCTCCCGCAGAACTTTAACAAGCTGGTGCGGCTAAACTTCAACGGGCAATTCGACGGTTTCTTTACCGACTTTGCCGCGAAGGGAGACTTACGGACGGACATTGGTCGGGCCGTGCTGGACATGCGCATGAACATCGAAGGCGGGGCCGAGCAGGCGGAGTACAGTGGCACCCTCTCCCTCGACGACTTCGACATCGGCCGGTGGAGCGACAACAACCAGCTGGGTACGGTCAACTTTAGCGCCGCCATCAGCGACGGTAAGGGACTCATCAACCAGCGCGCCAGCGCTAACCTGGCCGCAACCATTGAGACGCTGGACTTCCGGGGCTACCAGTATCAGAATGCCCGCATTAACGGCCGCCTGGAGCAGCAATTCTTTAATGGGAGCTTCGAGATCGCAGACGAAAACATCGACCTCAACTTCCTGGGGGAGTTGAATTTTCGCGATAGTATTCCGGTGTTCGACTTTCAGGCGGACATCAACCGCATCGATCTGCGGGCGCTCAACCTGACCGAGCGGCTGGTAGTGCTGTCGGGCGAGGTCGACCTGAACGTCATCAATACCGTCTTCAGCGAAATGGAGGGCCGCGTGGAGCTGGAGAACTTCCAGGTGGTGCGCGATACCGCCACCATCAACGTAGGCAAACTGTTGGCGTATTCCAACTTTAATCCTGACGGACAAAAAGTAGTGAAGCTAGAGAGCGACATTGCCCAGGGGGAGATCATCGGCCGGTTCGACCTGAACGAAGTGTCTACCAGCCTCACCCAATACCTGGTGGAGTACTATCCGGGCTGGGCCCAGCGGCTTAAGGTGAGGGCTCCGCGCAACGTTCCCGCACCTAACCGCTTCAGTTTCGACCTGACTATCGTGGATTCCAAGGGATTGAATCGCCTGATCGATCCAAAATTAGGCGAGCTCGTGGACGTGCACCTGGTCGGCAGTTATGACGGCTTCGGGGATCAAATGCGAGCCGAGCTGGTAGCCCCGCGCTTCCGCTTCGACAACGTGGAGTTGGTGGACCTGATCGTGCGCACCAAGGGCCAGGAGGCCGAGGGCGAACTGGATCTGGTGATCGACAGCACCTACATCAACGGCAAGCCACTGCTGGATCAGCTGACCCTGTTGAGCCTGATCGACCGCGACACGATTACCTTCGGCATCAATTACGGGGGCGCGGGCGGTCTGTTTCTCGACAAACTTAACCTGAATGGCGAGATCACCCTACCCGACAGCGCGAACTACGCCATCCGCTTCGATGATTCGGACCTCGTGCTCTTTCAGGAACCCTGGGCGATCCGGCGCGACAACCGCCTCGTCGTAGGCCCGCAGTACATCGATGCCCGCAACTTCAGCCTCCGAAGTGGCGACCGCAGCATTCGATTGGCCAAGCGCGGCACCCGCGGTCTCGACCTCAACTTTGAGAATATGGCCCTCGGACTGATTGACTCGGTTTGGAACTATACCCCGCTGGATTTCGCCGGCCGCGTGAACGTGCACGCTGGGGTTGACGACATCTTTAAGTTACAGGGACTGAGCGCCGATATCCGTAGCGACACCTTCCTCATCAACGGCGAGGACTATGGCTACCTACGCGTAGACCTGCGGGCCCCCGACCCGAAAGGGCGCCTTAATGTCTACATGAACTTGAACCGGGACACCTCCCAGCTCATTGCCGAGGCGACCTTTAACCTGGGCGAACTGGCGGAAAATCCACGCATCGACCAGCGCAAGAACTATATGGACCTCACCGTCGACCTGACGGGCTACCCCCTCGATATTGCCAGCTACTGGGTGGGGGGATCGGTTTCTAATATCGTAGGCAAGATCGACGGCCAGCTGAACGTTGCGGGGATGGTCGACAAACCCGACGTGAAGGGCTACATCGACGCTACCGCCGGTGCCTTCACCCTGGACTACCTGCAAACCCGCTACCACTTCGACGACAGCCGGGTGGTGATCACTAACACGCTATTCGACCTGGCGGGGACGAAGCTCCTCGATCGGTTCAATAATGTGGCCCGCCTCACCGGCGGCATAACCCACGACCGGTTGAAGAACCTGGGCATCAGCGCACGGCTCCAGACCGACCGCTTCCTGGCCCTCGACTTAGCGCCGGGGCAGAACCCCAGCTTCTACGGGCGGGCAATTGGCAGCGGATCGGTCAGTTTTTCCGGCAACTTCCGGCAAACCAACATCTACGTACGGGCTAGTGTGGGGCGCGACTCCCGCCTGGCCATCCCGGTGTCCGGTACGGTGGGTACCGGGGCCATTGAGAACGTACGTTTCGTCGACCGCAAGATTTACCAGGAACCGGAAGAGCGGGTGGCCGCTGCCGACCCGACGGGCGTCAGCCTAGAAATGGAGATCGAGGTAACCGACCAGGCCATCGGGGAAATTATTTTTGACGAGGACGTAGGCGACGTGCTGCGCGGTCAGGGCAACGGCAACCTGACCATTCGGATTCCCCGTGACGGAGAGCTGCAGATGTACGGTACCATCACCCTTTCGGAAGGGGATTACCTGTTTACGCTTTATAAAGTGGTTAACAAGGAATTTACGGTGCGTCCGGGGGGTACCGTCACCTGGTCGGGCGACCCCTTCGCGGCCCGCATCGATATCCAGGCCGACTACCAGAACCTGAAGACTCCGATTGTCAACTTTATCCGCGAATACCTCCCCTCGGCGGGCAATGACCCCATCACCCAGACGGCCAGCCAGGCGACCGACATTGAGCTTACCCTCAAACTGAACGGTATCCTCACGCAGCCCGGCATCAACTTTGACGTCGCTTTCCCTAATCTAAGCGGCCAACTCGAGAACTACGCCAACAACAAGCGCCGGCAGCTGCTGCTCGACCAGAGCGAACTGAACCGGCAGGTGTTCGGACTCATCGCGGTGGGCCAGTTCCTGCCCGCCGACCTGAGCTTTAATGTCGCGGACGTGGCGGTCAATACGGTTAGCGAGTGGCTATCCAGCTATCTCAGTCTGTTGCTCAACGACCTACTAAAGGACGCCTTTGGGGAGGAAGCCTTTATCTCCGGCTTTGATTTTGACATCGCTTATAACAACTACTCTACCTCCACCAACCTGAACGCAAACAGCACGCTAGTACGGGGTCAGGCCGTAGAGTTCTCCTTCCGCCGCGACCTCAACAACCGCCTGAGCTTGCGCGGCGACGTCAACGTGCTTAACAATCAGTTCGCTAACGCTACGGGTACGTTCATCGGCAACGACGTGGTGCTCGAGTACGTACTCAACGACAGCCGCTCCCTCAAGCTGCGGGTCTACCAGCGCCGCCAGCCCGACATCGCCAACGGACGGCGGCTACAGGTCGGTACCGGACTGAGCTGGAAGCGGGAATTTGACTCCCTGGCCGAGTTCTTTGCCGGCTTTAGAAGGGACGTGGGTACGCGTTAGGGTCGGTCCGGCGGAGTGCCGAAGGCGAAGAGATGGTGAACCAACAATCTCCAGTCGTCCGCAATGGAGTAGTCGCGGGCGTACAGCAAGTTCAGGTGATGAACGGTTTCGGCCTTATCTACCCCGAACCCGATGCCCGGGTGCAGTATACCCGGCCGGAGCCGGGGCAGGGCTAAGGGACGCGGTTCGGCGGGATGATAGCCCACCCAACTGGCTCTGCCCGACAATACGCGGAAGCAGTTGCGAAAGAGCTCCGGGCGATTCCTAACGAAAGGGAGTAGCACAGGCAGTAGTAGTAAGAGCAGCATGGCCGTGCCCCGGTCGAAAAGCCACTTGGCGCGCCGGTTGACGGGATCGCTAATTCGCAGATTCACGTCGATCGTGTACAGCTTCCCCCGCTGGTCGGGCCGGTGGCTTCCGATGATGCTCTCACTAGCTTCGGGAAGGATACGGTACTGGATGGCAGGCCCCAACGTCCTCATCCACCGCTGAATGGTGGTGTGGTCCAGGTCGGCGGAGCAGAAGATTACTTCTTCCGCCCGGTATAGTCGCACGAGGGATAGGAGTCGCGTACTGTTACCCACGGCATCTTCCGGTTGGGCGCGGGCGCCATCCACGGGTGTAATGCGGCCCAGGTAATTGCGCTTAGCGCCGGCCCGTTGCAGCAGGCTCAGCGTACGCTGGGTTTCTTCGGGGTGCCCGACGATGAGGAGCCGGCGTTCCGGGCTCTCCCCGATGGTGCCGTAAGTGAGCGTGCGCCAGGTTGCCCGCAGCAGCAAGGTCCAAGTAGTCGCCCAGGCTGCGCCCAGTACCAGCAGCGCCCGGCTGGGCCGGTACTGCTCCGGCAGCAATCCGTAAACCGCAAGCAGGAGCAGGGTACCCACCGCTAGAATTCGCAGCAACCGCCCGTAATCATAGGGGCGATCGTAGCCGCCCCCGAGAAAGATGCTGGTCATCCACAGTGCCGTGTAGGCCGGAAAGTGAATGAAATTAATGTGCGGCGGAAAGTAATTGACGTCGCCGAAGTGGTAGGCGGACCATAATCGTTTGAGGACGAGCAGACCGGCGTACATGCCCGCAGCGTCCAGGAGGGGAAAACGAAGATTCTTCCAGCCGTTTCCCGCTACGGTGAACAAGGCGCGCAGGTAGATGGCCAGTTGCATCATGTACACCAGCAGCCGAGCCTGAGAGCCGGCGAAGTGCTTGCCGGCGAAAATCACCATGGCCTGGTAGAATACCCTGACGTAGTTCAGACTTCCCCGTTTGGTGCTCTCGCCCTTGTAGTGGATGATGCCGGTCTCGGGGAAGTAATAGTTTTCGAAGCCCCCCTTCAGGAGGCGGAAGGAGAGGTCGATGTCCTCCCCGTACATGAAGAAGTCCTCGTCCAGCAGTCCTACCTCCCGCAGGGCGGTCGCCCGCAACCACATGAACGCCCCCGCCAGGATCTCAACGCGGTGGGTTTCTTCCTGCGCCAGGTATCCCAGGTGGTAGTGATTAAAGCGCGGGGAGCGGGGAAAGAGTCGGGCCAGTCCGAAAGCCTTCGTAAAGGCTACCCAGGGGGTAGGTAGGCCGCGCTTACTCTCGGGCAGGAAACGGCCGCTGCCGTCCATCATCGCGACGCCCAGCCCACCGAGCTCGGGATGCGCCTCGGCGAAGGCGTAGCAACGGCAAAAAGTATCTTCTTGCACGACGGTATCGGGGTTAAGCAGCAGCACGTACTTCCCGCTCGCCTGCCGTATGGCCTGGTTGTTGGCCACCGCAAAGCCCGGGTTGTCGCGATTAGCGATCACGTGCACCCAGGGGAAGCGGCGGCGGACCAGCTCCACGGATGCGTCGGCGGAGTTGTTGTCTACCACCCAGGTCTCGGTTTCCATACTTGCCGTAGCCCGTTCGACACTCAGCAAGCACTGCTCGAGGAAGTAGCGCACGTTGTAACTGACGATGACGATGGAAAGCTGCACGGGCCAAAGGTAAAGCAGGGGCTGCGCTTATCTTTGCGTGCTGAACACCGCGCATGTCCGATCGCATCGGGGACCACTCCCTTCGCCTGCTGCTATTTACGCTGCTGGCCATCACTGCGATGGTAGGGCTCGGGGGTGGCCTGGTGGCCGCCCTGGTGGTACACTACGGGCTGGATGTTGGCACCATTGGCGCTACCTTCGAGACGGTAGCCGACCGCCAGCACCTGCGCTTCATCCTGCTGATTAACAATCTCTTCAGCTTCGGGCTCTCCGCCATGCTGGCGCTGTACTTCACCTACCGCCACCGCTGGTCAGAAGCCGCCGGACTGGTACCGCCGGTGCATGCCGCCCGGGTGGTGCCGGCTATGCTCGCCTTTCTATCAGGCCTGCCGCTGATTGCCTTGCTCGCGTACTGGAATGTGCAAATAGATCTTCCGGAGTGGATGGTTTCCTCCGAAGCCAGCGGTAACGCTATACTGGCCGGAGTACTAACGTTTGAGCGCGTGCCCGAATTGCTCCTGGCGCTGCTGACGGTAGCCGTGGTACCCGCTTTCTGTGAGGAATTAATGTTCCGCGGCCTGCTGCAGGGCCGCCTGCTGCCGGGCATCATGGGGGGGCACGCGGCCGTCTGGGTCGCGGCGGCCATCTTTTCGGCCATCCACGTAGAGTTTGCGGGCTTCCTGCCCCGCTTGCTCCTGGGGGCGCTGCTGGGTTACGCTTACCGGTGGACGGGCTCGCTCCTCGTTCCCATCCTAATTCACTTGCTGTTCAACGGTATTCAGGTCATCATGACTTACGGATCGGGGGAGTTTACGCCGGACACCGAGATGGATACCGCGCTTTTGCCCCTCTTGATCAGCGGAGGGCTCAGTTTGCTTGCGTTAAGCTACTTCGTCTGGCGTAACGAGCGCATATATCACGAATTGGGGGAGTGGGGGGAAGATCCGGATTACCAGGACCGGTACTTTTGACTCCGATTAAAGATCGCTGCGAACAGCATAGCTTCTTCCGGACCGAAAGCGTGCCCTCGCCGCTGGAAAACGCGCTCCGCGGTGGCCACGGCCTTGTCCAGCCGGTAGGTCTGCATGCCCTCCACCCCACCCCAGGTGAAGCTGGGTAAAAACACAGGCTGAAATCCGCTGCCAAATATGCTAGCGGAAAAACCGACCACGGCCCCCGTGTTGAACATGGTGTTGATGCCCGCCTTAGAGTGATCTCCCATGATGAGGCCATGAAATTGCAGTCCGCTCGGCTGCATCCCCTCGTGGGGGTACGACCACACCCTTACCACCCCGTAGTCGTTCTTTAGGTTGGAGGCATTGGTGTCGGCGCCGATATTGCACCACTCCCCAATCACGGCGTTGCCGAGAAAGCCGTCGTGCCCCTTGTTGCTGTTGGCCTGGAAAACCACGTTATTAATTTCACCACCCACCTTACAGAAGGGGCCGATTGTCGTGGACCCATAAAGCTTAGCGCCCATTTTAACTAACGCACCCGCGTTTACCGCCAAGGGACCCCGTAGGAGACTCCCTTCGAGCACCGTAGCATCCCGACCGAAGTACACCGGGCCGTCCGTACAATTGATGGTACAGCCCTCCAGGGTGACGCCCTCCTCCAAAAACAGCTGTTGGGAAGGACCGATTACCAAGTTAGTAGCCGACACGGGCGCCGACTGGCGCCCAACCGTAAGCAGCTCAAAATCTTCCTGTAGTGCCTCCCCATTACGCATAAAGATATCCGCCGGCCGCTGGATGCGCGATAATGGCATATGGGGCAGCTCCCGCCGGGCTACCCCGCGCAGTTCCCCGTTCCGCATAAAGACTTCGACGGTAGCCTGATCCACGTGTGCCAGGAGCAGTTGACCTTCTAAGTAGTAGCAGGTCCCGGCTTTAATGTCATCCAGAAAGGAGAGCAGTTCCAGCGTCGGGAGTACGCTACCGTCGAGTAGTATGTTCCACTCCTCCGGGGCGGGCGGAAAGAGGGAGCGCAGATACTCCTGCGCCAGAAATCGCACCGGCCGATCCTGCCGTCGCGCCCATTTCTCAGCAATCGTCAGACTGCCCACCCGCAGGTCCCCCACGGGTCGCGCGTACGTCAGCGGCAGGAGGGCGGTACGGACGGAGGAGTCGAACAGAAGAATTGGCGTCATAACCTAAAGATCAAAGCCAATGTCCGACCGGTAGTGAACCCCTTCGAAGTGAATCTTTTTCGCATCGCGGTAGCACTGGGTCAGCGCCTCCTCGATGGTGGTGCCGTAGCTGGTGACCGAGAGTACCCGGCCGCCGTTGGTAAGCAGCTGCCCGTCTTCGCCCTCGCGGGTGCCTGCCTGAAAGACCCGGCTGCCGGATACCTGGTCGATGCCGGTGATGACCCTCCCCTTCTCGTAGCCGCCGGGGTAGCCCTCACTCACCAGCACGACCGTGGCGGTGTGGCGGTCGTCCATGTCGATGACCGCGCCACTCAGGCCGCCCTCGGCGGTTTCCAGGAGCAACTGCATGAGGTCATTGTTGAGGCGGGCGAGAATGGACTGGCTCTCGGGATCGCCGAGGCGGCAGTTGTACTCAATCACCTGGGGTTCCCCGTCCACAACGATGAGGCCGATAAAAAGGAAGCCATGGTACACCAGCTTGCGGGCCTTTATGCCCTTCAGGGTGGGCTGAATGATCCGCTGCTCTACCTTACGCAGAAGGTCCGCGTCAACGAAGGGCGGGGTGCTCACGCTGCCCATACCGCCGGTATTAGGGCCGGTATCGCCGGCACCAATCCGTTTGTAGTCCTTGGCCACGGGGAGGAGACGGTAGCTGATGCCGTCGGTCAGCACGAAGACGGAAAACTCCATGCCGTCAAGAAAATCTTCCACAACGACTGTACTGCTGGCCTGGCCAAACTTACCGTTGAGCATGGCCTTGAGCTCACGCTTGGCATCGGCCAAGTCGTTGAGGATCACTACACCCTTGCCCGCCGCCAGGCCGTCGGCCTTCAGCACGATAGGTGGGGTAAGGCCATCTAGGTAGGCACTAGCCTCCTCCAGCTGTTCGGCGGTAAAGTGGCGGTAGGCGGCCGTCGGGATGCCGTACTCTTCCAGGAAAGCCTTGGCGTACGCCTTGCTGCCCTCCAAGCGGGCAGCTTCCTTACTGGGGCCGATGAAGTAGACGGACTTCAACTGCTCGTCCGTGCTAAAGTAATTCTGCAGCCCCCGCACCAGTGGCTCCTCCGGCCCGCAAACCACTAGGCGGATGGTATACTCCACCACGGCGGCCCGTACCGCATCGAAATCGTTCGGGTCGACCCCCAGGTTCATGCCGTATTCTTGCGTGCCGCCATTGCCGGGGGCGATGTAGAGTTGGGCACACAGGGGACTCTGGGAAATACGCCAGGCCAGGGCGCTTTCGCGGCCCCCGCTACCGAGGAGTAAAACATTCATGGTTGAGGCAAATTGAGGGGCAAAGGTACGTTGGTTATTGTACCGTCAGCGGACGGCTCCGGGTGAAGTACTCGGCCTGGATGCTGGCCTTGAGGTTACGCTTCCGGTCTTTGTAGAGGTGTTGCCTGATGAGGTAGACGGCGTAGTTCCCGGCGGGGATATCGTCGATCGCCGTGGTGGGCAGCGTAATGGTGCCGTTGCTGGTGGGCCCCGTCACCAGAATCCGCTTGGGCGTGCTGCGATCCGCCGGCTCGAAGAAAATTACGAGACTTTCGTTCTCCGCCAGTCCCCGCGCCGCCGCCGAAAAATTGGCCGCTTGGGTCCGTGCGAGCGTGTCGGGTAGGGAATCGATGTACACGGGCGGGAGGGTGAACGCAAAGTTGGCCACCTCCTCCCGGCTGCTAACGGCGAAGCGAAACGTTTCCGGAAATGGCTGCGTCCGCTCCATGCGAAACCGTTGGGCGGGCAGGGTGCGTAGCGGTTCCATGGCCGAACCCAGAAAAGTCGGCGGGCGATCCGAGGAGTCGGGCAACAGCAGTTCCACGTCCAGCTTACGAATGTCCTCCTGGTAGCGGACGTGGCCGCTCAGCGTCTTCACCTCTTGGACCGGGGTAGGCGCGGCGGGCCCGCAGCTACAAAGGACAATGACCAGGGGTATCAGGTAACGCAAGTGCGGAAGGATTTACGTAAAGGTAGCCCGCACGTCAGTCGAGACTCCAGTCGATCGGGCTCTTGCCGTTTTCAACTAGGTAGTCGTTGGCCGTTTTAAAGTGGTTATTCCCGAAGAATCCCTTGTCGGCCGAGAAAGGCGAGGGGTGGGCGCTCTCCAACACCAAGTGGCGGCTCGCGTCGATAAATTCGGCCTTCTTACGGGCAAATGCTCCCCAGAGCAGGAACACCGTATGCTCCGTCTGGTCGCTCACCGCCTGAATGCTTGCGTCCGTAAAGTACTGCCAGCCCGAGCGCTTGTGGCTCCCCGGCTGGTTCCGCTCGACGGTCAGCATGGAGTTTAGCAGAAAGACGCCCTGCTGGGCCCACTTAGTCAAGTCGCCGTGCGTGGGTTTAGGAATCTGTAGGCTGTCCTCAATCTCTTTGTAAATATTCCGCAGGCTAGGCGGGGGCGTCACCCCGCGGGGTACGCTAAAGCTAAGTCCCATGGCCTGTCCGGGGTTGTGGTAGGGGTCCTGACCGAGGATGACCACCTTGACCTGATCCAGGGGCGTCGTATTGTAGGCGTTAAAGATTAACGAGCCGGCGGGGTACACGGTCTTACCGTCCACCTTTTCTTGCTTGATGAAGCCGATCAGGGTATTAAAGTAAGGCTTGCTGAATTCGGGGGCGAGAGCTTCCTTCCAGGAGGGCTCAATCTGTACGTTAGTGGCGGCCATGGGGTCTACGGGGAATAGTGGGTTTGCTAGTGTAATTCAGGCGAACCCACAATTGTTCCGTGACCTGCCGTTACGCGGCGCATTTCTCGCCCGGAGCGGCTATACCTTGACCAGTTCGTCCAGGCGTACCGCCCGACGTTCGGCAATGCTTTTCCGGGCGGCAATTCCGATGAGTACCGACAGGGCCCCGTCCCGCGTCCCGGCCATGTGACCCAGCGGGTCGGCGGCATCCGGATTCACGAATATGTAGTCCAGCATCCGCTGATCGCCGCCGCCGTGGCCGTAGCGGTATTTCGGCACCTTGATGCTCCGAAAATCTTGCTCGAAGTTCTTGTGGATGATGATCTCGTGAAATTCAGTAGGCGTCTCTTCCCGGCCGAAGGCCATCTCATTCTGGTGCAGGTCGCCCTGCTCTGTTTCGCTATACCGGCCGTTCTGGTAGGGAATATCCTCCCACGAGTCCAGCCGCCCCTCGTGGCCGTTGAATGCGATGCGGTAGCCCTCGTACGGCGAGTAGGTGGTCAGGGAGTAGTTGACCAGCACGTCGTTGTCGTAAAGGATCTGGGCGCTCATTTTGTCCCAGGTAGTGATGTCTTCGCGGTAAACGCAGGAGTCGCGGATGTAGCCATCGTACTGCTCGTTTTCCACGTAAAGCTTCATGTCGTACTCGCTCTGGGTGATGTCCCAATAATACGGGCATTCTTTTTGGTGGGGGCAGGTGCGGCAGCTTTCGCCGCGGTAGGGGCCGTTCTTTCCGTAGTGTTCAAGGGCACCGTAGGCGGTCACTTCCACCGGGGTGGCCCCGATCCACCAGTTGAGGAGGTCGAAGTGGTGGGTGGCCTTGTGCACCCAGAGGGAGCCGCTGTTTTTAACGTAGGCGTGCCAGCGGCGGAAGTAGCTCGCCCCGTGGGAGTTGTTGAGGTACCAGTGGAAGTCCACGCTGGTCACCTTACCCACCTCGCCGTCGTGCAGGGCTTGTTTAATGGCCGTGTTGTGGGGGGAGTGGCGGTAGTTGAAGGTCACCAGTACCTGCTTCCCGGTTTTGGTCTGGGCGTCGAGGATGGCCTGACACTGCTCGGCATCTGTGGTCATCGGCTTTTCCGTGATGACGTGGGCACCGCCCTCCATGGCCTTGGTGATACAGGCGCTGTGCGTGGAATCCATCGTCGTGACGATCACCCACTCAGGCTTGGTCTCAGCCAGCATCCGGTCGAAGTCGGTGAAGGTGGGACAGTCCACGCCCATTTCGCCCTTCACGAAGGCCAGGCGGCCGGGATTAATGTCGCACAGCCCCACGAACTCAACCTGGTCGGCGTAGTTGTTAACTAGGTTACGGCCCCACAGGGAGGAGCCGCGGATTCCGGTCCCCACCAGGGCAACGCGTTTTACTTTTCCGTTTTTCCAAAGCGCAAAAGCACTAGCCTGGCTGCCGGCAAGTGCGGCCCCTAGCAGGGAGGTGGTTTTCAAAAAGGTTCTGCGATGCATGGCGAGCGGTTTTCCGCCTAAGTTAACCTTTTGATCCAGTAATTATGTTGCGCCCCAAGTTTTCTGCGGTAGTGAGGCGCGTTCGCAGGTGCCCGGTTAAGTCCCGTCAAAGCGCCATATCTTTGCTCGCGCACTAGCGCTCCCCCCTCGCCAATGATCCTGAATGCCGACCTCGGCGAATCGTGGTACACCCAGCGAGTCGGTGACGATGCGGGCCTAATGCCTTACTTGGACGCCTGCAACATTGCCTGTGGATTTCACGGTGGGGATGCCCTGACGTTGCGCCGCACGATCGTCCTGGCGCTCCACCACAACGTACCCATCGGGGCCCACCCCAGCTTTCCCGACCGAAAAAACTTCGGTCGTAAACTGATGGCCTTGGAGACGGATGAGCTCACGGCCCTGCTGCTGTACCAAATTAGTGGACTGGCCGGGATGGTGCGGGCGGAGTCCGGGGGTCCGTTGCGGCACATCAAACCCCATGGCGCCCTGTACCACCACGCCAATGTGCACCCACCCACCGCCCGCGCCATCGTGCGGGTGATGTCGCGGCTAAACATCCCCTGCCTCTTCGGTCCTCCGGAGGGCGAGCTGCGGGAGGCTACCCTCCGGGCGGGCTACGGCTTCCGGGCGGAGGGCTTTGCCGATCGGGTGTACGAGCCCACCCTGCACCTGCGCTCCCGCCGGCTTCCAAATGCCTGCATCGACGATCCGGCGGCGGCAGCAGCACAGGCACGCTTGCTGGCGGAAGAAGAACGGGTAATTGCCAGCGACGGACGCTCTTACCCACTGGCCATAGACACGCTCTGCATTCACGCCGACCACCCCGGGGCCGTAGCGCGCCTCCACGCCGTCCGGGCGGCACTGGGGCGGGAGTAACGGCCACCGGTTACCTTTGCGGCTTCCACCGTCCTTGACCCTTCGATGCGCACCTACCTCCTCTTGTGTCTGCTCTCCCTCACCTATGCGTGCGACACCAACGCGCCGGCTCCGACTGCGCCACCTGCAGTAGCCAGGACCGACGAACGCGCGCTGGAACCGCCCGACATCACCATCTCCATCGTGGGGGCGGCCCCGGGGACCGTCATTCTGGTCGGCCAGTTTATGGACCAACAATTCAAAGCCGACACCGCGGTGGCCGACGCCAGCGGCACGGTGCACTTCCGGCGAGCGGAACCTTACGAACCCGGCTACTATTTTGCGTTTTACATGGACGAAAGCCGCGTCAATTTCCTTATTGACCAGGACCAGACCTTTTCCCTGACCTCGGATCAAGGCGACCTGATTGGGGAGATGCTGGTGGACGGGAGCACCGATAATGCATCGTTCTACGAAAGCCTACAGTACGACCAGCAGGTAGCTCCCCTCCTCGCTTCGACCACCGCCCTCCTGCAGGTCGCCCAACCCGGACAACCCGAGTACCAGGAAATGCTCACCCAGCAGCAGACCCTGCTGACCAGTCGGGCCGATTTTTACGATGAATCGTTTGCGCAGAACCCCGAGAGCCTGTACACCTCCTTTCGGCGAGCGGCGCTGCTACCGCAGGCTCCCCCGAACCCCACGGCTACTCAGCTGGCTGAGCTTCGCCGCGCCTACTGGAGGGGCGTAAACTTTAGCGACGACCGCCTGCTCAATACCCCGGCCATCGCCGGGAATCTTGACCGGTACATTGGCGAACTCACGGTTCAGAACGCCGACTCGATTAACACGGCGGCGGATGCGCTGCTCAACCAAGTGCTGGACAAGAAGGAGTACTACCGCTTCTTCGCCAACGCGATTACGCTGAAGTACCAGCCGGGCCGCACCGACATCATGGACCCGGAGGGGGTCTACGTGCACATGATCCGCAACTACTTTACCCCGGAGCGGGCTTTCTGGGCCGACAGTATGATGCTCTTCGGCTTGCAAAATCAGGCTAATATGATGGCGCAAAGCCTGGTCGGTCAGTCGGCTGTTAACCTGATAGTACCCGGTCTGGACGGACAGCCGAAGCGGCTGTTCGCCGAAACGGCCCCCTACCTCATCGTTTTTATCTACAATCCCGAGTGTGACCACTGCATCAAGGAAACGCCGGAGCTTCTAAACTGGTACCTAGAAAACAAGGGGCGGGCAGCGGTTTATGCCCTGGCCCTGGACACGGAGGCGGACAAATGGAAAAACTTCGTACGGCGCTTTAAAATGCAGGAGTGGACCAATGTATTCGACCCTACGAACCAGGCCATCTTCGAGACCTACTTTGTCGATTCCACTCCCGAGCTCTACCTACTCGGACCCGACCGCAAGATTATTGGTAAAAACTTACAGGCCAGCGAAATCGATGCGGCCATCGCGGCGGCCCAGGCCAGCAGGTAGAGTTTACTCTTCCTCGATAATGGCGTCGTCGATGAGGCTGTCGCCGTCGTTGTCTGCATCGTTGAAGCCGGCGATCAAATTACTTTTCTTGCGGGGCTGGTATTCGGGGTCGTCCTGGATGCGCATGTCTTTCCCCCCCTCGTTGTGGTAGTCGCCCCGGGCGAAGCGGTCGGCGCGGTCGAAGAAGGAGTCGGTACCGTCTAGGGTGGACTCGCCGGTTTTTCGCTCACCTTCCTGATTGTCAAAGGCCCGGGCACGGGCTTCGGCCTGGGCGGCGGCGGCTTTGGCCTGGATGATTGCTTCTTCGGCCTTCATCTTTTGCGCCTCGCGATTGGCGTGTTCGATGAAATTATCCGCCTTACCCTTCAGGTCAGCCCCCACTTTAGCGGCGCGGTCCAGCACTTTGTCTCCCACCTTACCGGCTACTTCTTTGGCCTTGAGGCCGGCCCGGGCGGCCGAGTCTAGGGTACTATCGGTCACTTCGCGGAGGGCCGAAGGCGCTTTTGGAGATACGGGATTCCCATCCTGTAAGTCCTCCTCGAAATCGATGGGGCCGGATTTTGGGGATTCGTGGGGCGCACGGAGATCCAGTTTACCGAAGGTAAGCTCCTCGTCGATGATGTCGAGACCGTCTTCGGTGGGGTTGGAAGCAGCGCGCGGCGGAGCCTTCTCTTCTTTAAACACGGCATCGCCGAGCTCGCTGAGGGCTTCCTTGCTCTTGCTAAGGTATTCCGGCGCGCGGGAGGCGATCTCCTTAGCTGCCTGTTTGGTGAGGTTCAACAATTCTTCGCCCTGGTCGGTGATCTCTTGCCGGACTTCCCGCGTCGATTCTTCCGCCCGGGAGGCCTGGTGTTTGGCGACGGATTTGGCGCCGAAGAATATCTTTTTGAGGTCGTTGAAGAGGGGCATACACGGGGCGTTTGACGGACACAATTTAAGCTTAGTCGGCGGTCGCCGCAAGCAGAATCGACTAAACCACTACGTTGCGGGGATTCTTCTTGTTCGTGTGCTCTTGCGTTGCACCGGCTACCGGGGGTGGCGACGGAGGCGACGTCCCGTTCTTGTATTTGTAGAACCCATAGTGCTTTTCCTTATCGAGTGTACAGCCCGGGCCGTGAAACATGATCCTCCACCATGCCTTGGGGTGACGGTAGGTATTCATATCCCGGAGCATGTCCATGTGCTCGTGGAAGACGAGGGTGATGGGGTTGTAGCTGCCCACCGGCGTAAGTATGCCGTAATTCGGGGTTTCCTGCTCGGGGCAGAAGGTGCCGAACAGGCGGTCCCAGATAATGAGGCTAGAGCCGTAATTCTTATCCAGGTACTTTTCCTCGGTGGCGTGGTGTACGCGGTGGTGGCTGGGCGTCACGAAGAAGAATTCGATGGGCGCCCACATCCGGTCGATGAGCTCGGTGTGAATCCAGAATTGGTACAGTACACCAATCTGCATGCAGATAAAGAACACGAAGGGATCGAAGCCTAACAGGGCGGCGGGGATGAAGAAAATCACTTTGATGTGCTGCGTCCAGCCCAGCCGAAAGGAGACGGTGAAGTTGTACTGTTCGGAGCTGTGGTGGGTGACGTGGGTGGCCCACCAGAAGCGCTGCTCGTGGCTCACGCGGTGCGCCCAGTAGCGGCAAAAATCCACCACGAAGTAGCAGAGGATGAAGCTCCACCAGGTCGTGGCGACATAGAGTGGCGTGAGGTTGTAGAAAAATAGGATAATGCCAAAGGTGGCGGCTTTGACCAGGGCGGTACTGATCAAGTTGCCCACCCCTACCCCGGCGGCGGCCAGTCCGTCCTTGATGTCATAGTTGTGCTTTTCGGCGCGGCTACTGCCGGCGTGGTCGGCGATGTAGGCCTTCATGTCCTCGGCGTAGGCGTTCCGTTTCCGGGTGTAGGTTACGGGATTGAAACCCGAGCCCCGCAGGGTGGGTGCGTACACCGTGAGGAAGCCGAGGGCTTCGGCGGCCTCCTCCAGTTCGTGGATGTATTCCCGGCGGCGCAGGAACCACTCCAGTATAGTCAGGGCGACCATTACCGGCACGGCGTACACGATGACCGGAGGAAATTCCAGCTGCTGGATGTCTTCGAAGGTGTAGAGCGGCTTGATCATGGTAGCTTACTTTCCGGTTCCGTAGAGGGTCTTTCCGGCGTCCTCATACTTATCTCCCTCGACCCAGAACGGCAAGGACGCGCGGTTCGCGATCAAGCGGGCGGCAAGGGTATAAATTTGGCAATAGCGCCTGAGGTAAGCCATGTCAATGGTTTCCGGGTTGTCCGTCACCTGGTGGTAGTACTTAAAAATGGCGTCGTCGAAGCCCGTCATGCCCGGCGCGAAGTTCAGGGCGGGAATGCCCTGAGCGGCGAAGCTGACGTTGTCCGACCGGTCAAAGAGTCCCTGCTCGGGCGCGGGGTTGGCAATCACGCGGGTACCGAAGGCGGCTGCGGCCTCCTCGATTTGGGCATCGATGCCAGTCCGGCCCATACCAATTACGGAAATCGCCGAGGTGTCGTTGTATCCGGCCCCGTCGGTGTTGAAGTTAAACACCGTCTGGTTGAGGGGAACGAGGGGATGATCGGCGTAGTATTTGCTGCCGAGTAGCCCGAGTTCCTCGCCCGTGACTGCCAGTACGATAATCGACCGGCGCGGCCGCACTTCGGCAAACGAGCGGGCGGCGGCCAGCAGGCTAATGGTGCCGAAGGCGTTGTCACGTGCGCCGTTAAAGATGCTGTCCTCGGCGGAGAAGTATCCCCCACCCTGAGTTCCTACCCCGACGTGGTCGAAGTGGGCGGTCATGATCATATACTCGTCGGCTAGTGCGGAATCACTGCCCCGTAGGATGCCCCCAACGTTCCGACTGCCCATATCCCGGCTCCGCATGCCGGTGCTAGTTAAGCTGCCCTTTAGTTTAGCGGACTTCTTCTGCAACGCACTGGCGAAGTCGTCCGCGAATTTGACGAACCCGTAGGGTATGGTGCTGGGGGCGCTGCCGTCATCTACGCTCATGCGCTCCCCCCCCAGGTATCCCTTGAATCCATCCCAGGGAAAAGGAAGGGCGAAGATCTCGAAGATGCCCACTGCACCCGCGGCCGCGGCCATTTCTGCCTTTTCGCGCACGCCCCGGAAGATGCCCTGCTGGCTCTGGTCGCCGGGCAGGCCGGGTCGGGTGATGACAATTTTACCCTTCACGTCCAGGTCCGCGTAGTCATTCTGGCCGGTGCTTTCGTCAACCCAACCGTAGTTGGCGAAGACCACATCGCCCGTCACGTCCGTTGCGGGGCCCCGCATGACGATCATATCACCCCCGTGGGTGAAGGTGGTATTTCCGATGCGGAGGGCCGCCGAACTGGGGGAGTTGACCTGCTTAAGCGGAACGGTCTGAAAGTAGCTGCTGTCCTCCCCACTGATGGGTGCATACCCGAAGGCCCGCAACTGAGAGGCGATATACTCGGCAGCCACCTCATTGCCCACAGAGCCGGTACGGCGACCGGCCAAAAAATCGGAGGCCAGGAAGTACATCTCCCCGGCGAGGTCCAGCTCATTCAGGCGGAATTCCGGCAAGGCGCGATCCACGGTTTCGGAGGAGGATTGAGCAGCCAGGCTGCCGGCTACGAAGAGCAGGGAAAAGAGAAGCAGTCTCATCGGCGGGTACTTTACTATGATTTATGCTACGGGGGCAGCCATGGCCTCGGCCACTTCCTCGTAGACGATCTCCCCGCGCACGATGTTGAGTCCAGCCTTCAATCCGGGGTTTTCCTCGGTGGCGCGCTGCCAGCCCTTCTGGGCAATCTGCAGGAGGTATGGGAAGGTCGCGTTAGTGAGGGCGAGGGTACTCGTAAAGGGCACGGCACCGGGCATGTTGGCCACGCAGTAGTGGATGACCCCATCGATAACGTAAGTGGGGTCCTCGTGCGTAGTCGGGTGGCACGTCTCGATGCAGCCACCCTGGTCGACGGCCACGTCGATCACCACGGTACCATCGCGCATATCACCGAGCATCTGGCGGGTGATGAGGTGGGGCGCCTTGGCCCCGGGGATCAGCACCGCCCCGATGATGAGGTCAACCCGCTTAAGTTCCTTGCGGATGTTGTACTCACTGCTGAATACGAGCGTCACGTTAGCGGGCAGGACGTTGGCCAGGTAACGCAGGCGCTCCAGGTTAATGTCCATAACGATCACGTTCGCGTGGAGGCCGGCGGCCATCTTAGCGGCTTCGGTACCGACAATGCCCGCCCCCAGGATCAGGACCCGGGCGGGGGGTACACCCGGTACGCCACCCAGCAGGATGCCCCGCCCTCCGGCATGCTTTTCCAGGTACTTGGCGCCTTCCTGCACTGACATGCGGCCGGCTACCTCACTCATGGGGATCAGCAGGGGCAGGGAATTATTTGGACCCGTAACGGTTTCGTAGGCCAGACAGATGCACTTACTATTTATCATGGCCTCCGTCAGAGGCCGGGAACTGGCAAAGTGGAAATAGGTGAAAAGCAGCTGGTCTTCCCGGATCAGGTCGTACTCCTCGGCAATCGGTTCCTTGACCTTGACGATCGTTTCGGCCCGCGCGTACACGCTCTGGATGTCGGGCAATACCTCTGCCCCCGCCTCCTCGTAGTCTGCGTCCGAGAAGCCGCTGTTGACGCCGGCAGTCGTCTGTACGTAAACTGTGTGGCCGCGGCGGACCAGCTCCAGGACACCGCCGGGGGTGAGGGCGACGCGGTTTTCGTTGTTCTTAATTTCTTTGGGACATCCAATGATCATAGCTTGGGTATTGGTCTGGTTGAGGGGCAGTAACGGAAGATTAGTATTCGGCCACGAGGGCGAGTTGATTCGAGCCGTCGAAGGCGAGGCGACTGATGCGGCGCAGCCCGTAAAAGCTGAGGTCGACGACTTCCCGCCACGCGTCTCCCTGCAGGGGGTTAAGTCGAAAGAGCTTGCTGTCGCGGCCCGTGAGGTATGACCCGTCGGACAGCACGACGAAGTCCTCCGATCCTCCAATCATCGGACCGAGCACCCGGGGGGGCTCTTCCATCCGGTAGAGATTTTTTTCAACGAGCTGCCAGGGGAGGGTGGATTTGTCTACGTAAACCAGGTTGCCGTTAGTCAAGCGGGTGAAGGTGCGGCCGGTGTTGGTCGCGATGGGGCGGGGGGCATCCCCATTGCTGGAGACAAGCACCAACTGGTTGGGATTCTGGACCATGAAGAGGGCCAACTGGGTGTTGTTGAGCCATTCGTAATAACCGATGCCGTTGGTGGTGGTGAACACCGGCTGCCCGTTGTCGGAGAGGTCCGCGGGGAACTCCCACAGGCGCAGGACAGTATCCTGCCCCACGTATTCCTGACGCACGGCGGAGAAGCGACCTGCGTTGTACATACGCCGGGGGCTGTACTCCCCGGATTCCGTCTGGGTCAGTCGCGACCGCTCCTTGGTATTAAGGTCAAAGCGGTAGATATCGGGCTGCGTCATGTCCGGCATCTTGATGGACGCGTACAGCTGGTCGCGACCCGCCCAGCTAGGGTGGTTGTTGTAGCCCGTGGGGTTGAAGCCGGACAGATAGCGGGGGTTGGTCAGATTAATCAGCGAGTCCGCCACCCGGATATCAAACACGAAGAGTTGGGATTCGGGAGCCTGTGCCGCGAGTCCGGTGAGGGTCGCAATACTGATCAGGATGCAAAAGAAATAGCGGAACATGGCAGGCGGTGGTTTGGTGGGCTAAAGATAACGTAAGGCAGTCTCGTCGTCGAGTAAATCGGACATGGTGAAGACTCCCGACCGGCCGCTGAGCCAGCGGGCTGCGGCGAGCGCGCCCCGGGCAAAGCCCTCGCGGGAATGGGCCGTGTGGGTGAGTTCGATGGTATCGGTCGGGGATGAGAATCGGAGGACATGGGTGCCGGGGACGTTCGGCCTGCGGTGGGCCGTGATCTGCACCTGCTCCCCGACTTCCTGCCCCACGAGCGCGGCCAGCGTGAGTGCAGTCCCCGAGGGGGTATCCAGCTTCTCGGTGTGGTGCGTCTCCTCAATACTGGACCGGTAGGCACGCGAAGCCATGGAGCCCGCCAGGGACCGCGCCGCGGCGAAAAAGATGTTGACCCCCAGGCTAAAGTTGGAGGCCCAAAACAGGGCCCCTCCTGTTGCGGCCACCCGTTCCCTGACTTCCGGCAGACCATCGAGCCATCCGGTGGTTCCCACGACGATGGGTAAGCCGGCTTCCAGGGCTAACTTAATGTTACCAACGGCCGCGTCGGGTTGGGAAAAATCAATGGCGACATCGGCCCGTTCCAGGTCCTTGCGCCTGGTAATTGCTTGCTCAGGACCGTCAATGGTGACGATCACTACATCCCCGGCCTCCCCGGCCAGGCGCTCGATGATCCTGCCCATTTTGCCGTAACCGAGAAGTGCGATCTTCATCCCGCTAAAGTACGTCAGACCAGCGAGAGCACCCCCTTCAGCGGAATCGGCAGCCAGGCCGGCCGGCTGTTGAGTTCGTAGGCCACTTCGTACACGGCCTTTTCCAAGATGAACAGGTCGAGCAGGGCACGCCGGTTCGCCGGGTCGGGGGGTAAGAAGGAAGCTTTCCCGCACTCTTCAAAGTAGGCATCGAGATAGGCCTGGGAAACCTCCCGGTACCAAGCTTCCGCCCGGACGGTGAGGTCCTGGCCGGCGTACCGCTCGGGATTGAGGAGCAGCTGTCCCTGGGCCGCATAGTGGAAGGAACGCACCATTCCCCCTACGTCCTTTAACGGGGGGCGCTTGCGTCGCCGCTCGGGGATGGTGAGTAAGGGTTCGCCCTCAAAGTCAATGATGTAAAAGTCGTCCGCTGTATACAGCACTTGGCCGAGGTGATAGTCTCCGTGAATACGGGTCAGCTGAGCGGCTAACGGCCGATCACGCAGGGCCCCCAGCTTTTCCGTGAGCCGGGGATAGGCTGCGAGCACTTGCCTGGCCAGGGCTTTGATTTCGTGGGGCAGTTCCTCCAGCCGGTCCTCTAGTTGGGCAAACTGCCGTTCAAGCAGCCGCAGTGCCGCATCGGTGATTTCCGCCCGGTAAGCATCCGTCATCGGCACCGGCACCAGGTCTTTGCGGTCGGCCCCGGCGGAGGCCAGAGCTTTATGCATTTCAGCGGTGCGCACCCCCAGTTGCCGGGCCCGGCGGAGGGTTTGTTCGTTTACCGGTGCGTCGCCGCCGAAGTAACGCTGCGTCAGGTCCTGGAATAGTGCCCAGGCGTCGCCGAGGTTATCCACCTTACCGCTCATGAGTCCCAGGTTCAAGTAGGAATCATCGTCCATGCCCCCCACGCCCAGGCTACCGCCGTAGGGCGGGCAGTGGGTGAACTCCGTGTGCTCCGAGAGGAAGCGCACCAGCTCCAGGTCTGGATTGATCCCGGGGTCTAACTTCCGAAAGAGCTTGAAGAAGAAGGCATCGTTATAGATGATGGCGGTGTTGCTGGTATCGATCGCGGGCACGACGCTTTGTGCATCGCTGGCAGAATCCCGCAACACCCGCCCCGCCTCAGCCGTCAGGGCCGCTTGTTCCTCCCCATTCGTAAAGAGCAGGCGGTACAGGGCGGCCCGGAAATCGTGTCGGGGAACGGCATCCGTAAGCATCCCCACACCCGTGATCTCGCCCAACATGAGTGCAGGAAACGTGGTCTGAAATAGAGCCCGCTGGTCCGGTGTACCGTTCAGCGCCAGGGGCATCTGGTAGGTCTCCCGACTGCCGTCGGCAAAGTCCACCGCGACGATGGCAATCCCCGCGTCGGCCAGGACGGGAAAATAGTCCTGCACCGTGCATGTTTCCACCGTTTTGCCCTTGCTCGTAAACCACCGCTGCCGCGGCAGGTAGGTGGGCAGGATAACGGTGGTCAGGGCTTTTAGAAACTCGGGGTCTCGAAACTGGTCGGCAAGGAGGGGCTGTGGCATAAACGGGAAATCTTACAGCGGTTACGCAAATAAGAAAGCTTTGTTTAGGGCCGCTACTCGGCTTTCCCGCCCCGCAACATAGCGTACATCCGCCGTACCTCGTAACGGGTAGCGGGAAAGGCCCAATTCTTCCGGTCGTTGGTCTGCACCAGCAGCACCGTCTCCTCTCGGTTGACGCCTCGCCCCACCGCCTCCAACCGCATATTCGCCACGTTGGGCAGCGGATATTCTACCTCACCAATACGTAGGGTACGCTCGCTGATCCGGACTTCGGGATACTTGAAGGTCGACCAGAAGGCCCCCAGAAAGGCCATCAACCCAAGTAGCGCACCGAAATACGCTAGCATGGGCAGCAGTACCCGCTTGCGGGGATCGGAATCTTTAGACCGGCTGGCCACCACCGATAGATAAATCATTAGGATGATCACCACCGCGCAAATTCCCAACGTAACGTAAAGGTCAGTTAGGAGAGGCGTGAATACCATACCATCCATTTATTTGCCGGCCTCCGCCGCGTTTTGCTCCGTAAAGAGGGTCAGCACCTCGTCCAGCTGATCGGCGCCGATACGCTTACTGATGATTTTCTTGTCCTTATCCAGCAGGAAAATCGTGGGGGTAGACTTGATGTCGTAGGCTTTGTAATAGCGTTGGTAAGGATCAACCACCTGTACCCAGTCGCCGGTTTCGTGCTCGTCGACGTATTCCCAGCACTGGCCGAGGTCGTCCTCGCCCTTCGTACACACCGAAAAGATTTTCACGTCTTTGTCCTTCCACTTTGCGTAAAATTCCTTCATGGGGGGCGTAGATTTTTTGCAGGCCGGGCAGTCGTAGCGCCAGAAGTACAGTACGGTATACTCCGCAGCTACATCGTAAAGCCGCAGCGGCTCGCCCTCCCGGGTGAACATGGCGATGTCCGGGGCCGTCTTCCCGATCAGCAGGGGCTGCAGGTCCTCCGCGGTTTGGATCATCTTGCTCAGCTGTTCCTCGTCAGTCCAGTAGGCCCTGCCGGTTTTGTAATACCTGTCGATCATGTGCACGTAGAGGGCATCCATACCGACGATCTTGCTGCTGGCCGCTTCATTGATGTAGTGTACCGTATAGTACTTGAAGGCATCGGATAGGGGATCAAACCTGGCCAGTACCCGATCGATGGCTGCGGCCAGCGTGTCGGGGTGGTTGACCTGCAGCTTCTTCACGTAGTAGTCGATCCGCTCAAACAGGAAGGGCGTCCGCAGCAGCCGTGCATCGGCAAGGTCCAGTCCATCGAAGTAGTGCTCCTGCAACCACCGCCACTGGCGGGTGCGTCGGTCCTCCGGGTCGGCAACCTCCTGGAAGTCCGGGGGGATGGTCGCCTGATTGGCCTGAATGATCGCCGAAACGAAGGCATCCGGATGGGCGCTGATGAGTTGTTGCTGGTGGGTCTTCACGCGGTGGTCGATGCCTTCCATGGCCTGCTGGGCAGCGGCGGTGGCCGCGGGTGTCAGGGTAGAATCCGCCAACTGTACCCGAACCGGGGCACTCTCCTGCTGCATCCGGTCCAAAAAAGCGAGGTAGTCGTAGAAGCGTTCGTTCTCTTCACTCCCTGAGATCTCCATCTCGTTGAGGGCCCCCACCCGGGTCTTCATGGCAAACACCTGATCTTCGTCCTTTCCCACCAGCAGCTGAAAATACTGATTGTCGGGGGCCAGTACCACCAGGTAGATACCCTGCTCCAAGGCCGCGGTGTCACTCGTGAACACAAAGGTACCCGCGTCGGTCCGGGAAGCCGTGTCTACGATGTACTGATTGTCCAGCAAGTAATAGCCGAGAGTCAGGATGTCCTGGTCGTAGCCATCAATGGTTACGGTAATCTCGTGGCTGTTTTGGGCGGCCAGGGCGGTGGTAAGGAATAGACAAAGGAGGAAGAGGCGGATGTGCATCGGTAGGGGTTGGGGAGGCAAAACTACGGTAAACCGAACACCAATAGAACGGCCATCGTTGCACAAACGTCCGGTACCCAGGACATTTAGCATAACCTTAAATCCCCCGCCATGAGAGAATTCACCTCCTTCCAGGGAATCACTCCCGCCAATTCCCGCTACCGCCACATCGATCACCTCTTTGAAGAGCAGCGCCGCCGCCTGTACGGTGACCAGACCATCAGCGGGGATTTTGAACTCAATGTGCCCCACGCAAATATCACCCAGTTGGAAGAAGAAGAACGCGGTGGCTACCTCATCGAACTGGCCGCCCCGGGCTACCAGCGCTCGGACTTCCACGTCAGCGTACACCATGACATACTCACCATCAAGGGCGAATTAGAAGACAACCGGCAGCGCGACCACAGTTCCTTCACGCGTAGGGAACACAACTACCACACCTTCACCCGTAGCTTCACCCTACCGGAGAGCGCCGACGAAGACCACATCACGGCTTCCTACACCAATGGCATCCTCGAGGTATTCGTCCCGGTCCTAAAGCCGGTAGAACAGACGAAAACACCCCGCCGCATTGAAGTGGGCAGTTAGGCGTTCGTTCCTAATGAATTATAATAGTCCAGCGACCGTGCGATCATGTCCACGGTCGCTGTTCTGTTTACGGTACACGCCCCCGGGCGGTCTAACAGGGTGAAATTAATCTCCGCCGCGTCGTTCTTTTTGTCCTGCTGCATCAGCTCCAGCAGGCGCGGGAAGGATCCTTCCGGAATCTTTTGGAATCCGTATACCGACAGGCAGTAGCGGCCGATCGCGGCCAGATCCTCGCCGGACAGACTCCCCAGCTGGCAGCTGAGCCAAGACTCCGCCACCATCCCCACGGCGACCGCCTCCCCGTGCAGCAGGCGGTCTTCCTGCTGCAGGAAGTAACTCTCCACCGCGTGCCCGATGGTGTGCCCGAAGTTCAGCGCCTTGCGCCGCCCGCGCTCGAAGGGGTCCTCCTCTACAATGACCCGCTTGATGTCGACGCTGTGGGCGATGATGGGTTCCCAATCGACCGCCGTCAGGTCCTGTTGTTGCACCATTTCTGCCCACTGCTTCCCGTCGGCAATCAGCGCGTGCTTGATTACCTCGGCGTAGCCCGAGCGCACTTCCCGCTCCGGCAGCGTACGTAGAAATCGGACGTCTATCCACACCGCGATCGGATTGGCGAACAGGCCGACGCTGTTCTTCACCGCGTAAAAATCAATGCCGAGCTTCCCCCCGACGCTCGCGTCCACCTGGCTGAGCAGGGTGGTAGGTAGTTGAATGAAGTCCATACCCCGCTTGAAGGTAGCCGCGGCAAATCCTCCCATGTCGCCGATCACGCCGCCGCCGAGGTTGAGACAACACCAGCGCCGTCCGACCCCCCCGCGGAACATTTCTTCCCAGATATAGCGGCAGGTGTCCAGGTGCTTGTGCCGCTCCTCCGCTGGCACCTGAATAACTAGGGTAGGCGGTCCGTGCAGCCACTCGGTCAGCAGTGGCAGGCAGTACTGGTGGGTATGCACGTCCGTGATGATCACCCAGCCCGCGTAGTTCCGGGCCGTGAGCCAGCGGAAATGCCCCCCTGCTATGGGGGCGATTTCAATAGAGTAGTCTTGGTCTACGGATAGCGTCATGCCACCAAGTAACGAAGATGTCCCGACATGCGTACGGCCGACCGCGCCGGCCCTACCAGCGCTTTCCGATCTGCAGGTTGATGAACAGGCTGAGATATACCGGGGGATTACTTACCCCCGGGGTCAGCTCGCTTTCCACCATGATGTCGGTACTGCCGAGGAAGTAGTCGGCCATAAGGCCAGCCTCCAGGGACTTAGCCACCTCGTCGTACGCGCCAAAGCCGAAGTGGGTGGCAAATTTGGCGTGTATGCCCGGCCGGAGCCCGATCTCGTCTAAGCCGACGGTCCAGGCCGAGGCTCCAAAAACAAGGTTCTGATTGCCCACGAAAACGTCGAGATTGTCACCGGTGTACCGTACGTCGATGGGCGCGGCGTCGTTGCGCTCGATCTCGAGGTAGTAGGGCTTCACGATGCCCAGGGTGGGCCCGAATTCGTAGGAATAACCGATGGCAACGCCGCGTTCCCGGGCTTTTTCCGATAGGAAGCGCTTGGTCCCAAAGCCCAGGCGCAGGGCATACAACTGATTCTGCTTGCCAAAGACGTAAGCGCGGCTGACGCGGTTACTCACTACGTTGACGCGGTCGGGGTTCTCCCGGCGCTCGCGGCTGTGGCGGATATCCCCCAGACTCAGGGTCCAGAAGCGCGTTTTGTCGTAGGTGATCAGTTTGCCGGAGCGGACCCCCAGGAAAAAGTTGCGCGGCGTGGCCAGTGCGACATTAAAGGTCAGCTCGTGGTCATAGATGATTCCGATACCCCGGGCATCGTAAATGTTGCTGTTCCCGGGCAGCTCCTGCTGGGCCACCACCGATAGCGAGGCCCCGAGAAACGCGCAAAGAATAAGGAATCGCTGCATAGGGACAAAGATATAGGGAAAATACAGCGTGGTCCACCCCATTGTTGATTGGGCCTACCTTTATCCCCCCTAATTGTCGCGCGCTTTGTCCACCCTTCCCGAGATCACCGTGCAGACGGCCGTCCGCCATCCCCGCCTGCGGTACGTCCTGGACGTGGTGGGTGCGGACCTCGGCTACCGCTTCCGCTACTTCAATGATCGCTCGGTACTTGGAACTCCGGAACCCCGCTTCGCGATCCGTTACGGGGGCGGGGGGGAGCGCTGCCTTCCCCACCATCCGCTGCTCTCCGGTAAGCACCCGACACCTGCGGACACCGCCCCCGCCAAAGTCGATGGCCTGCCTTATTTTTTCCCCGTGGGCGAGGGGTACGACCTGTTGGCGTGCATCTTCTACGCCCTGAGCCGTTATGAAGAGTACGCCCCCTTTCGCCCGGACGCCCACGGCCGCTTCCCGGCCTCGGCCTCGCACGCCCGGCAACAAGGCTACCTGCACCGCCCGGTAGTCCGAGCGTGGACGGCCGCTCTGGGCAGGCAATTACGCACATGGTTTCCCGATCTTCCCCCGCCGCGTCGGCCGCCGTTCGCGCTACGGCCAACCTACGACATAGATCTGCTCTGGGCCTACCGCTACCGGGGTCGGCGTGGTCTGGGCAGCCTGGGAAAAGACCTCTTCCAGGGCCATTTCTGCCGTGCCCGCTCCCGGATCACCGCCGGCGGCGACCGCGACCCCTACTTTACCCTGCCCCGGCTGGAGGATCTCCACCAGAAGCTCGGCCTCACTCCCACCTACTTCTGGCTGCTGGCTGATCGGGCAGACCGGCGCGACCCCAACCCCTACCCCATCCCCGAAACCCAGCGGCGTTGGATGCAACAGCTGGAGGCCACTTCCCTGCAGGGAATTCACCCCGGCTATCGTTCGAGTAAAGCACCAGCAGTCTTTGAAGTGGAGCGCTCGCGCATGGAAACCTTGTTGGGCCGGTCCGTGACCGCTTCCCGCCAGCACTTCCTACGCTTCGGCTTGCCGCACACCTACCGCGCCCTGGAGGCCGCCGGCATCACGGATGAATACAGCATGGGTTACGCTGACGCGGTCGGCTGGCGGGCGGGGACCAATCTGCCCTTTCCCTGGTACGACCTGGAGCGGGAGCGGCAAAGTAGCCTGACTATTCACCCCTTCGCCGCAATGGACGTGACCCTAAAAAATTACGAGAATCTTTCGGCGGAGGCCGCCGGTGCAG
This sequence comes from Lewinellaceae bacterium, assembly GCA_963710195.1. Taxonomy (GTDB): domain Bacteria; phylum Bacteroidota; class Bacteroidia; order Chitinophagales; family Saprospiraceae; genus Neolewinella. The sequence goes on along the minus strand of CAVPZF010000007.1, from coordinate 79,353 downwards.
AGATCAGGAGCCTAGCAACCTCCGTGCGAGAATTCGGAGGCCCTTTCCTCCTGCTCTGGCACAACAGCAGCTTTGCGGCGGACTACGGCTGGGCGGGGTGGTGGGACACTTATGCTACGCTACTGAAAGATCTAAGTAAATTCCGCTAACTATTTGAGATCAAATAAGTTACTTACGCCGGGATAGCGGGTCACCTTAAACCCTTCCGCGAGTTCATAGCCGGCTTCCCGGCCAAAACTGCGGGCCTTCGCCGCGAGAAATTCCATAAAGTCGCCACCGCTGATGGGCGTACGCGGCTCCTCCTGGTACTCCCCAGGCGCATGATCGTTGAATTGGGAGGCGTAGCAGGCAATAGCTTCCATCTTCCGCTCGAAGTAGGGGCTGATGTCGACGACAAAATCGGGCCTGTGGTTCCGGTCCTGAATATAATGGTACACGGCACCCGGGCGCCAGGGATCCTGCTCCTCGCCGTCGAGGTCGTAAGTTTCGATCTTCTTGAGTCCGCTATAGAAACACGCTTCGGCAATGAGCTTAGCTGCCCGGCCGTGGTCGGGATGGCGATCGGCCAGGGCGTTAGCCAGCACGATGTCGGGACGGCAATCGCGGATCACGGAGACGATCTTCAGTAAACTCTGCTTGTCGGGGGTGAAGAAGCCGTCGGGCAGGTCGAGGTTCTCCCGAAATTTGGCCCCCAGCTTCTGGGCGGCGGCGTAGGCTTCCCGGGTTCGGATTTCTCCCGTGCCCCGGGTACCGAGCTCGCCGCGGGTGAGGTCTAGGAGCCCAAAGGTATATCCCCGGGCGGCGTGGCTTAATAGGGTGCCAGCGCAACTCAATTCAACGTCATCGGGGTGGGCGCCGATGGCGAGCAGATCAACTTTCATACGTTACGGAGGGAGATAAATTAAGTAGGACAAACCCCGCACTGCGGGCTTAGTTTACCGGCGTGTGCGATAAAGATTCGGGTATACGCTAAACCGGAGGCAATTCCAGTTACTGCAGTACAGCGAGGTGGTGCGTGGATGGCTTATGCCGCCGACGAACTTGTCGTAGCTACACGAAGTTATAAACCGAACATTACCCAAACGATGCGTAAACGTTTTTACCGGACCACGGCCTTGCTGGTGGCACTCCTTGTTTGTAGTCAGTGCGCGGACTACAAAATTCACGAGGCCCCCATCGAAGATCTCACCAGTAATGTTGCGCCTACCGGAACGCTCGAGTACTCCACCTTCCTGGTCGGCGATCTCGGTTACGACTACCAGCGCGGTCTTACTACCCTAGCGTCCCTCATCGACGATATGCCGGCGGGAAAAAAGAAAAGTTCCCTCCTCCTTCTGGGGGACATTACCGGCAAGGAGGGTCTGCGGAAAGCTTCCCAGGACGAGGAGGGGGAGGCCGCCCACCTGGATGCCATCATCAGCCGCCTACAGCGGGTGCCCGGCAAGATTTACTACACCCCCGGCGAGAACGAACTCGGTCATGCCGGGCAGTTCAGCCGCCTGGACCGCCTCGAGGACTACTTTGATGACCATAGCGAGAAGAAAGTCCGCTTCATGCCCAACAAGGCCTGCTCGGGTCCTGATGACGACGAACTCTTTGATCGCATTGGCCTGATAGGCATCAACACCGCTTGGTACATGGCGGACTGGTACCGCGATGAAGAGGTGAGCGAGGGCTGTGACTACACCAATCGGGACGCTATGACCTTTGCGTTGGCCGACGAGATCAAGGGTTACCGGGACCAGGTGAAGATCGTAATGATGCATCATCCCCTCCAGGCCAACGGCAACCGCGGCGGGCAATTCAGCGTCAAGCAACACCTGTTTCCTCTGACGGACCTTATTCCGGGTGCCTACATCCCCCTACCCGTTGTCGGTAGCATCTTCCGTCTGCTTCAGGGCGTGGGCGGCGGCACCCAGGATGTAAACAGCCTCCGCTACCAAAACTTTGTGCGGAAGGTGGAGGCCGGTATCGACGACGAGGTCAACGTCATTTTCGTCAGCGGTCACGAGCACAATATGATGCTGGCTCACGAAAAAGAGTACGTCAAGATCGTGGCGGGCAGTGGCAGTGTTCGGGGACCCGCAATAGGCGGCAATGATGCCAACTTCGTCGTAGGCGCCATCGGCTACAGTCGCCTGGACTTCTACGACGATGGCTCGGTTTATACCGGGTTTTACACCGTGGAGGAAGACGGCCAGCGGCAACGCATCTTTTACCGCCGGATCATCGAGGATCGTTTCGCCCCCCAGGACGTAGGCGTCGAAGCGGTACCCGCCGAAGTCGTCAATGCCGACAGCGTACGCACCCCCATCTACGCCGGCGAGGCGAGCGACCGGACCGCCACTTACAATACCACGTTCGGACGTCACTACCGCCGCCTCTACTATCTGCCGGTGGAAGTCCCCGTAGTCAATATTGACACCCTGTTCGGAGGACTAACGCCCTATCGCCGAGGGGGCGGCATGACCACGATGAGCCTTCATACTGAGGGAGGGGATGGGCACCTTTACCAACTGCGTTCCGTACGGAAAAACCCGGCTCAATTGCTGCCTAGCCTACTGGAAAACAGTTTCGCCGCCGAATTGGCCAAGGACCAATTCACCGCCATTCATCCCTACGCCCCCCTGACGCTGCCCCTCATGCAGCAAAAGCTCGGACTGCTCGCGGCCGATCCGTTGCTGTACTACGTGCCTAAGCAGAGTGGACTAAATAACTTCAACACCAATTTTGGCGGCGAAATGTACTGGGTAGAGCAACGGCCAGACGAGGATTGGAGCGGCACCGGTATGTTCGGCAACAGCAAAAACATCGTTAGCAACAGCGACATGCGCGAACTGCTGGGCGATGATTGGAAAAACTACGCCGACCAACAAAATTACGCCCGGGCCCGGCTCTTTGACTTCTTGATTGGGGACTGGGACCGTCACCGCGACCAGTGGCGATGGGCGGCCTTCGAGGAAGAAGATGGACGTACCCGCTACGTGGGAGTCGGCCGCGACCGCGACCAGGTCTACAGCAACTTCGACGGCGGACTGCTCAGCGTAGCCCGGGTATTCGTCCCGGAGGCGCGCAAACTGCGCCCCTTCACCGGTAAGTTGGACAAAGCACGCTGGCGCGCCCTGAACGGTAAGTGGAACGACCGCGTCTTCCTCAATGGGGTCACCCGCGAGCAGATGGTCAACGAGGCCATATTTATCCAGCAGGCCCTGACACCAAGCGTTATCGACTCGGCCCTACAGCGGTTCCCGCCGGAGGTGCGAGCCTATAGCCTACAAAATGAAGACATTGACGGTAAGCTGGAGTCTCGACTGGCCCAGCTCGACCGCTTTGCCGAAGAGTACTACTCCACGCTCGCCGAACGGGTCAACGTACTGGGTACTAATCAGGACGATGTATTTTCCCTGGAAGGACTCGAGAACGGCAATCTGCGGGTACGGGTGTACGATGCCGACGAGGACGGCAATCAGGACGAGGTGTTTTACGATCGCACCTTTCATCCCGACGAAACCAAGTCGATTAGCGTGTATGGACTGGATGGAGATGATCGCTTTATCCTTTCCGGGGCGACCAGTCCCGTCAAAGTCCGGCTAATCGGGGGCACCGATGGGGACGTAGCAATAGCCGAAGGACGGCTCAGCGCCCGCGTCTACGACGAAAAAGAGGGAATGGACCTGGAGGGAAATACCGGTCGGTTATCGGATCGGAGGAGTGATAATCATCCCGACCTCAATACGTACGATTTCCAGGAGTATTACCCCAACTATACCACACCCATCCCCGCGCTCGGTTTCAACGTCGACGATGGCTTCTTCGTCGGTGCAGGATTCACTCACACCGTTACGGGGTGGAAACCGGACCCCTACGCCCAGCGGCACACCTTCCTGGGGACCTACAGTACGAACGAATTCTACACCCTGCGGTACAACGGCGAGATCAACGACCTGTTCCGCCGCCGGAATGACCTCACGTTGACCGGCCATTACTACAGTCCTGGCTATGTAGCCAACTTTTTTGGGCTCGGCAACGAGGGAGCCGGCCAACCCGATGAAGACAACCGGGATGAGGATGTGCCGGAGGATGAGATCTTGGAGTTTAACCGGGCCCGCCGCGAGGAAGTCTACTTTAACCCCATGCTGCGTTTTCGGGGCCAGCGCAACCGCTTCAGTTTCTCCGTGGGCCCTTTTTTTCATAGCTACCAGCTTGACGAGGCGGAGGACTTTACTCAGATTCGTAAAACGGACGCCGTCAGCTCTGCTGTCTTCGACCGCCAGCCCTTCGCCGGCGTTGCGGCTAACCTGATGTCCAACAACCTGGCCATCCCGCTGCTCGCCGATAATGGCGTCAAGTACGAGTTGTTCTTCCGGCAAAGCTGGAACCTCGAGCAGTCGGATCAATCAACTACGAAGTACGGGGGGAACCTCACCTTCTACCGGATGCTGAAGAAGGCCATCAACATTGCTACGCGGATTGGCTTTGAGCTCAACACGGGAGATCCACTCTTCTACCAGCTCGCCTCCATGGGGGGCCGGGGCAACTACCGCGCCGCCCGGGTAGACCGCTACCTCGGCAACAACATGATCTATCAGAACATCGACCTCCGTTTCATGGGCTTTGGTTTCGGCAAGGGGGAGGTACCTACCGTCGGCGGATTTATTCTTGGACTGGACCACGGTCGCGTTTGGCTCGATGGAGAGGACAGCAGCGTGTGGCACTTTGGCTACGGGGGCGGCGTGTGGGTGGCGCCCCTCGGAGCAACGATCCTCAGCCTCACCTACTTCCTGGACGAAGAGAGCGGCCGAGTTAACTTCGCGGCTGGCTTTCCGTTCTAATCCTTTGCACGTATGAATAAAATCTGGGAAAGCCCGAACCTCATCTCCGTAGTGATCCTGCTTGCCGTACTGGCAATCGCTGCCGGCTATGTGGCCTTCACGTTATCCCAGCGACCAGAAACCGAAAGTTTTACGGTGGATCAAGACTACTTCTTTCCCTATAATTTTGATCGCCTGGATCGAGTAGTTAAGCTTCCCTCCGATTTGGTGGAAATCAGCGGTTTAGCCGCCGGCTTTAGACCCGACGAAGTGTTCGCCATTCAGGACGAACTAGGGGTACTCTTCCTTGTCAACAGCCGCTCCGGAGAGGTCATACAACGGGTGAGTTTTGATAAGAACCGGGACTACGAGGGCGTTACGCGCAACAACAAAGAGATGTACGTGCTGGAGACGGACGGCGACATCCACTACTTCTCTTACTCAGATACGACCACTGAGGTATCCGCCTCCAAAATGGAGACGGCCTTTAGCTACCGCAATGACACGGAGGGCATCTGCTATGATTCCCTGACAAATTCCCTCCTTATTGTGCCGAAGGAGCAAGAGCTCAATCCGGTTGGCAAGAGTGACCCCCGTCGGGGTGTCTACTCCTTCGATCTGACCACCGAGACGCTGAACTCCCAGCCTACCTACTACATCGATGAGTTGGAAGTTGGCCAGATCGTCTACGGCAAGAATCGCGAGTACACCATAAAGCCCAGTGGGATCGCCGTGGATCCCTACTCCGGCTACGTCTTCGTCATATCTTCCGCGGGGAATATCCTGGTCGTCCTAGACCGGGAAAGCCAGATTAAACACGTTGAGTTGCTCGAAAAGGGAGTCTTCGGTCAACCCGAGGGAATCGCTTTTGCACAAAATGGCGATCTGTACGTCAGTAGCGAGGGCCGCAGCGGACTTGGTATTATTGCTACACTCACCCGCCAGGTGCAACCCATTTCTGATGAGCAAAGATGAAAAATCCACCGTAGCGGAGATCGAACCGACCATCGTCAACGCCGGGCGTAAGTATGTGCGCGAACGCTTCAACACCCAATTGGAGCCCATCTATTTATTTCACAATTTTGCTTACTCCGAAGAGATAGCGGATAAGGTCAAGGAACTTGCGGAGGATGCCCAACTGGATAAGATCACCACTGAACGGCTCCAACTAGCGGCCCTCTTTTACCCCCTCGGCTACATCGGTGGACCAGAGAGCTTCACCCAACGTTCCGCCACCGAGCTGGAAACCTTCGCCCAGCGCGAGCACTACGAGTCGGGCGACGCGGCGGACTGGATTACGGGGGTACCTACCGCAACTGCCCAGAGCGATCTTCCCACCCGCCTGCTGCACGACGCGTCCTGGAACTGGCTCGGCCGTAAGCGTTATGACCGGCGCTCCGACTTGTTGCAACTGGAGCGGGAAGCCATCGACGGCAAACAGGGCGACCCCGTGCAGTTCGGGGAGGAAATGCAGGAGTTCCTGCTGCGCTTCAATTACCTCACGCATGAGGGAAAACGCGCATTTGACGTGCGCCGCCGCAAGAACGTGAGCGCCCAACAGAGCAACAACTACAAGGTCCAGCAGAAGGAGGTAAAGGCCAAGACCGGGAAGAACTTTGGCCGCGGCATCGACACCATGTACCGGACCGCCTTCCGCAACCACATCAATCTGAGCCGGATCGCCGACGACAAGGCCAACATGATGATCTCCATCAATACGATCATCCTGTCGATCCTGATCGCGGTCTCCGGTGCCGGCCTCAGTTTTTTTGAGGAGTTGGTCTTCGACAGTCCCGAGTTTCTCGCCCCAATCGTAATTCTGCTCATGAGCTCGCTAACGGCCGTGATCTTCGCCGTTTTCTCCGCCCGGCCTAAGGTGACCGAATACCGCATCAAGAAGCGCAAACTCCTGGAGAGTAAGGAGGCGAGTTTGCTTTATTTCGGCAACTTCCTTAAAATAGAGAAGTCCGACTTCATCCGCTACATGTCTAAAATGAAGATGGACCAGGACAGCCTCTACGACGACCTGGGCCGCGACCTTTACGACCTCGGACAAGTACTGCACCGCAAGTACCTCTTACTTACCATCAGTTACAATACTTTTATCGGCGGCCTGGCCCTGGCGGTCCTCACCTTCCTGACGGTGTACATCTGGAATTTGACGAATATGCAGTAAAGTGAAATACTAGTCCAACACTTGCAGCTTGGCAAATTTCAGCATGATCCGCTTTTCCGGTTGCGGCAGCTCACTGAAGTGAATCGTGGCGATGCGATTATCGCTGCCCCCGTCTACGTGAATCACTTTGCCTTCCCCGAACTTCAGATGAAGGACCGTGCGGCCCGATTCGACTTCGCTGACCGGGCTGGGCTCGAAGGTGGTCGGGTCCACTTTGGGTGCGGCGAAGCGCGCCGTCCCCCGCCGGTTTTTGGGGATGACGCCGGTGACCCGGGCGCGGTGCTCCCGCTGGCGGGCCACCTTATCGAACTCAAAGTCATTGCTCCTGCGCCCGCCGCCCGTCGTATTTTCGACTGCCTCGGCGGGTACTTCGGCCAGGAAGCGGCTCGGCTCGTTCATCACCATCTTGCCGTAGCGGTAGCGGGTGTTGGCGTAGCTCAGCGTCAAATAGAGCTCTGCGCGGGTGATGGCGACGTAGAACAGCCGGCGCTCTTCGTCGAGCCCCTCCAGGCTGTCCATGCTCATCCAGCTCGGGAAGAGCTTTTCCTCCAGGCCGACTACGAAAATCGACTTATACTCCAGTCCCTTGGCGGCGTGTACGGACATTAGGGTCACCACGTCAGTATTGGTGGCATCCCCCTCGTCGGCGTCGGTTAGCAGAGCAATATTTTGCAGGTAGGTGGCTAATGACTTATCGGGCAGGGTGTCGGTATCGATGACGGTGTCCTCTTCGACGAAGGATTTGATGCCGTCCAGCAGGGCCTCGTGGTTCTCGAGGCGGTTCATGCCCTCGATGGACTTATCGTTGCGCAGCATATCCGTAAGCCCCGATCCCTTGGCGATCAGGTCGGCCACCTCGTAGGCATTGGCGGTATCTACCTTGGCCTGGGCTTTTTCGATGACGTGGATATACCCGTCGGCGGCGTGCCGGGTCCGTTTGGGCAGGGCGGTGTGCTTGAGGGCTTGAAAGAGCGTCATGCCCTCCTGCCGGGCCAGGGTGGCCACCTTAGCGACACTCGTATTGCCGATCCCCCGCTTGGGGTGGTTGATGGAGCGGCGGAAGGCTTCCTCGTCGTTCGGGTTGACGACCATGCGCAGGTAGGCGATCAGGTCCTTGACTTCCTTGCGCTGGTAGAAGCTCTGCCCCCCGTACACCCGGTAGGCGATGTTGAAGCGTCGGAGGTATTCTTCAAAAATCCGCGACTGGGAGTTGGTGCGGTACAGAATGGCTACGTCGCTGTTTTGCAAGTGGTAGCGGTTCTTCTGTTCCAGGATGGTGTCGGCCACCCGGCGCCCCTCTTCATTGTCGTCGACGGCCTTGATGACGCGGATCTTATCCCCCACCCCCTTGTCGCTCCAGATGCTCTTCTGGATCTGCCGCTTGTTGTAGCTGATGACCGCATTGGCGGTGTTGACGATGTTTTCCGTACTGCGGTAGTTCTGTTCGAGCTTGAAGGTCTGGATGCCGAACTGTCCGAAGTCCTGCTCGAAGTCCAGGATGTTCTGGATTGTTGCGCCCCGGAAGGCGTAAATCGACTGGGCGTCGTCGCCCACTACGCAGATGTTACGCGGACTTTTCGTGTACTGCACCAGGCGCTTGATGATGGCGTACTGCAGGGTGTTGGTATCCTGGAACTCATCGACCAGCACATACTTGAACTTTTCGCGGTACTTCTGCACCACTTCGGGATGGTTCTGCAGCAGCTCGTAGAGCCGGAACAGGAGGTCATCGAAGTCCATGGCCCCAGCTTTCTTACACCGGGCCACGTAGGCGGCGTAGATTTTGTAGACCATCGGCATGTTAGCCAGCTTATCCTGGGCCAGCAACTCCTCGTTCCGTTCGTAGAGCTTGGGGGTGATGAGGCTGCTCTTGGCCGAACTGATCCGGTTCTTGATCGCGTTGGCTTGATAGACGGTCTTGTCGAAGTTCATCTCCCGGATGATGGAGCCGATCAGGCTCTTGGTATCGTCCGTGTCGTAGATCGTGAAGTTACTCGGGTAGCCGATGTGCTTCGCCTCCACCCGTAGGATGCGTGCAAAGAGGCTGTGAAAGGTGCCCGCCCAGATGTGGCTGGCGCGCTTGCCGACGACCGTTTCGATGCGCGCCTTCATCTCCCGGGCCGCCTTGTTGGTAAAGGTGAGCGCCAGGATCTCCCAGGGCGCTGACCCCTGCTCGATAATGTGGGCGATGCGGTAGGTAAGTACCCGGGTTTTTCCCGAGCCCGGGCCCGCGACGACCAGTACCGGACCGTCGATGGTCGTCACCGCCTGCCGCTGCACGTCATTGAGGGAATCGAGGTAGCTGCTGGTCTGGGGATCGGGCATCATGTAGCGGTTTTGAGCGGCCGTCAAGATAAGCAACAAATTGTTGGGCGGGGCCGCGGGTGGAATGCTGGGGAGCCCTATATTTGGTGCTAAGCAATCCACCATGGCTATTACTGCTACTAAAAAGCTTCCACTAGATCAGTACCTTATTCTCGAACAGCAGGGTGAAGTTCGTTACGAGTACCACGCCGGGGAGGTGTATGCTATGGCTGGGGGTACGATTCAGCATAGTCTACTCTGTAACAATGTGGCGGGCGCGTTGCGGGCAGAAATCAATGAGTGGGGCAAGAAATGCATCGCCTTTAATTCCGAAGTCAAGATAGAAATTGAACGAGCTGACCGCTACGTGTATCCGGATGCCGCGGTCGTATGTGGCAAGATCAATGAGTCACCCACCATCAGGGGGGCCATTCGCAACCCGAGAGTAGTGGTGGAAGTGATTTCCGAGACCTCTGCTCGTTACGACCAGGGAGCAAAGATGCGTTACTATCTAAGTGTGCCTACCGTCAAAGAATATGTGCTCATTGACCAAGATCGGGTGCACATAACGGTTTACCGAAGGCAGGAGGACAGTAGCCTCGGTAGCTTTCACTACGCCGACGGATTAGACGCCACCATCGAATTGACGAGCATTGGGATCACCCTTCCCCTCGCCGAGCTTTACCGCGATGTCGACTTTTCTGAATAGCTAGAAATCGCTTCGCGGCACGACCGCCTCCGAAGTCGGCATCCATTTTCCGTGTAGGCGCAGCGTTCGCTCGATCACGTCTCGCACCGCACCCGCGCCCCCGCCCTTGTCGCTCACGTACTTGGAGATGGAGAGAATCTCCGGGCACGCATCCCGCGGACAAGCCGGAAAACCTACCAGGCGCATCACCTCATAGTCCGGCACGTCGTCACCCATAAAGAGGACGTTGGCATCGTCCAGCTCGTAGAGATGCTTAAATTCCCGATAGGCCTCCACCTTATCGCTGACGCCATAGTAGATGTCGACCACCCCGAGTCCGCGCAGCCGCTCCACGACGCCCATGCTCTTCCCCCCGGTAATCACGCACACGGGAAACCCCACCTCGATCGCCCGCTTGATCGCGTAGCCATCCCGCACGTTCATCATCCGCAACAGGCTCCCGTCCTCTTGCACCAGTAGTTGGGAATTGGTCAGTACGCCATCCACGTCGAAAATGAAGGTGGTTATTTCGGCGAAGCGCTCTAGCTCATTCATTATTAGTACGTTAGTGCTTTAGGTGGGTGATCTTTCGTACACCTACGATCACCCACCTAAAGAACTAAGTAGTCGGACATATTTATCGTGCCATTTCCATCTGGTGAATCGTGTGGCTCACCGAGGCGAAAAACGCAGACAACACCTGAGTGTTGGCGAGGCTTTTCAACGAAGGAGAGCCGCAGGAGGCAGCGAGGGAAATTGAATAGATAATTGTGTCCGACTACTTAAAGATCTAAAACACTACTATTGGTTTTCCCGCCACTCGTATACCCACTTGGCCTGGATTTGCTCCAGGTGCTCTTCCGTGGATTGCTCGCGGGTGCCGGTGAATTGCGGAATTTCCAGGATCCACTCCAGCAAGTCCGTGAAGCGGAGCCGGTAAATCTTGTCCTGCCCGAAGTCGTCGCCGAAGCGGTCGTAGAGGGCGATGGCAATGTCCTCGTGGTCGACCCAGCCGAAGGGGAAATCGTTGAAATCTTCGAAACTCAAGGAGGTAGTATTTTAGTTCTTTAGTTTTTTAGTTCTTTAGGTAAGCTAGCCCGCTAGCGGACTAAAAGACTAAAGAACTAAAGATCTAATTAATGTTCGTGACCGATGATGCGCTTCTGGTCGGGGATCTCCACCTCGATGATGGCGTCTTCTTCCAGGATAACCGCCTGACACCCAAGTCGACTTTCGATGCGGGGATTGATGGCGCGGTCGATAAAGTCCTCCTCCTTGTCGCTGATCTCTTCGAGCGCCTCACCGCCGGTATTGACGTAGACGTGGCAGGTAGAGCAAGCGCACACCTCGCCGCAGTTGTGGTTCAGGTGGATGTCGTTTTCCTCCGTTACCTCCAGGATACTCACGTCGGTCGGCACGTTCTCCACGGTTTTGGGGGAGATGCTCTTGTCCTCAAAGGTAAATTTCACGGTGGCCATCAGCTGGGGGAATTTGCGGGGGGCGAAGCTAAGACATAATTAACCACCACGCGACACAGCAGTTCTAAGTCTGCCTCCCGGATCACGAAGGGCGGCATGAGGTAAATTAATCTTCCGAAGGGCCGGATCCACACCCCCTGTTCCACGAAGTACGCCTGAAGAGCAGCTTGGTTGATGGGCTCCCGCAGCTCAACCACGCCGATGGCTCCCAGCACGCGCACATCCTTCACCCGCTCGCTCCGGGCGGCGGGGCGCAGGTGGAGGGTCAGCAGTTCCGAGATACGCACCACCCGTTTATTCCAGGGGGAGGACAGGAGGAGATCGATGCTCGCCACGGCAACGGCACAGGCCAGCGGATTGCCCATGAAGGTGGGGCCGTGCATCATCACACCCGCGGTCCCGCGCCCGATGGTTTGCGCCACGTCAGAGGTGCAGAGGGTAGCCGCCAGCGTCATATATCCGCCCGTCAGCGCCTTCCCTACCGTCATGATGTCGGGCAGGGCGGTCGGTCGCGATCCGACGAACAGCTCCCCCGTACGGCCGAAGCCGGTAGCGATCTCATCGTAGATCAACAGCAGGCCGTGGCGGTCGCACAAGCGCCGGAAAACGTCCAGGTATGCGGGATTGTAGAAGTGCATGCCCCCTGCGCCCTGCACTACTGGTTCAATGATGAAGGCAGCGGCTGACTCCGCGTGGTCGGCGAAGAACGCTGCAAGTCCACTCGCGTACGTCTCATCGACGGGCTCCCCCACCCCACCCGGCGGGCGTTCGTAAAACTGGTGCTGCGGCAGAAAACCGGAAAACAACTGGTGCATCCCAGTGACCGGGTCGCACACCGACATTGGGCCCGTAGTATCGCCGTGGTATCCTCCCCGGAGGGTAAGAAAGGAAGATCGCCTGGAAAAGCCATGGGCGTGCTGGTACTGCAACGCCATTTTCATGGCCACCTCCACGCTGACGGAGCCGCTGTCGGCGAGGAATACCCGGTCCAGTCCCTCCGGAGTGATTTTCACGAGGCGTTTCCCAAGCGCGATGGCCGGTGCGTGCGTCAGCCCACCAAACATCACGTGGGACATCTTCCCCAGTTGCTCGGTCGCCGCGGCATTGAGTTCCGGCACGTTGTAGCCGTGCACGGCGCACCACCAGCTGGCCATCCCGTCCACCAGCTCCCGGCCGTCCGCCAATCTCAGCCGGCAACCCGCAGCGGACGCGACGGCATAGGTGGGCAGCGGATCCGTCAGGCTCGTATAGGGATGCCAAAGGTGATCGCGGTCGAAAGACAAATCCAAAGGATTGATAACCATCAGCTACGCTGCTTCGGCGTGTTTACAGGATGCAGGTACGGAAGCTATCGGCGAAGGCAAAATAGCCGAACACCACTGCGTGACGAATTGCCTAGCACGAGCGCAGCGAGCTGAGCCGCCAAATGGTAAATGGTAAGTGGTCTACTGTAACCACGCAGTAGCAGCGTAGCTAATTGTGAGTCCCTTATCCCATCTCCTGCACCACCTCCTTCACCTGCGGCATCATCCGCTTCAGCATCTGCTCGATGCCCGATTTTAGCGTGACGGTAGAGCTGGGGCAACCGGAGCAGGCACCCTGCATGATGACGGTAACGATGCCATCCTGGAATGACTTGAATTCGATGTTGCCGCCGTCCATTTCGACGGCGGGCTTGACGTAGGTGTCGATGAGCTCCTTGATCTGGGTGACGGTCTCGGCCTCATCTTCGGTGTACTCGTAGCTCACGCCGCGCTCCGCTTCAATCGCCGCGACGGCCTCGCCAAAGCCATCGTTGATGATGGGCTTATTTTCTTCAAGGTAGCCCTTCACAAACTCCTTCAACTTGAGCATGATATCGTCCCAACTGTAGTTGAACTCTTTGGTGATCGTCACGTAGTTGTTGGCGATGTAGACCTTCTTCACGTAAGCAAAATCATAAAGCTCGGCGGCCAGGGGTGACCACTCGCGGGCGAACGCCTCTTCGCGAAACTCCGCCGTGCCGTTGTAGAGCATCCGATTGGTGACGAATTTCAGCGTCTCGGGGTTCGGCGTCTGCTCGGTGTAGAGGAGAACGGGGCGTTTGGTGGCGGTGGTGGTGCTCATGCAATCTTCTTTGCCCAATTAACGCCTGGTGGGGAAATGGGTTGAATCTACGCAGCACGGGTCCGCCTGCCCGGGAGTATTCCTTAGTTGTACGCCGGAGTTGAGGTCCAGGCAACCATATTATCTCTGAGCGAGCTCTCTGACAACGGGATGGTGAAACATCCCGTTTTTCACCCCATCTTTGCCGCTACGAAAACATCGGCCATGACCCCCCACCGTATTTTCCCGCTGTTGTTGCTCCTCTTCCCGCTCCTCTCCCTCTCCGCCCAGGAGTTCAGCGGTGGCTTCCGGGCCGGGCTCAATTTCACCACCTTCGACGGCGATCAGGAGAGGAGTGCGGACGGCATGACGCTCGAGCGCTTCAACCGCACCACCGGTTTCCACGTCGGGGCCACCTTCGCCTACGAGATCACCGACCTGTTCGGCTTCAAAGCTGACTTGATGTACAGTCAGAAGGGCGGCGAAGTCCTGTACGAAGGCCCCTCCTATTACTACATTTATGGCGATGGCACCGACGAGCGGCTGACCGGCAACCTCCAGAGTGAGCGTGATGTGCTCAACAGCTACATTGACGTACCGATCGTAGCCTACTACAGGATTGGCCCGCTAGAAGTCGAGGGGGGCTTCACCGCCGGTTTATTGGTAAACAGCCGGGCCAGTGGTTCGGCAGAGTATACCAACACGCTTTCCGCCGACCAGCTCGCGGTCCGGCCCCTCAGCTTCAATTATGATTACAACTACTACGGTGATCCCATCGGCCGCGCCGCCGTTGTAGAGACCTCCTCCGAACTGCTCGTGCCCGGCGGAAGCACTTTCCCCCCCTCCGTCATCGACGCCTACTACAACGCTTCCAGTAACGACCCCCTTTACCGCCGCCTGGATTTTGGCCTGGTGGGCGGCGTTGCTTACTTCTTGAACAATGGTCTCTACCTCGGTGCCCGCTACCAGTTCGGCCTGACCGATACTACGCGGGGAGAAAACGATCAGCGACTGACCATCACCGATGGAGTAGAACAGCGGGAGTACAACACCGACGACAAAGACTACAACCGGACCATTCAAGCCAGTATTGGCTTTAGATTCTAGGCATGCAGTCGCTCCTCCACCAGCTTTACGGGCGCGCGCCGTTAGGTCGGGCTACTGCCTACGATACCCTCCACCGCATCGCCAAGGGGGAGGCGGCCGAACCCGAGATTGCCGCCGTGGTCTCCGCCATCAACATGCGTCCGGCGCACCTGTCCGAAATTCAGGGCTTTCGCGACGCGATGCTCGACCTGGCCATTCCCCTCGACCTGGAGGGGCGGAAGACCGTGGACATCGTCGGCACCGGCGGCGACGGCAAGCACACCTTCAACATCAGCACCCTATCCTGTGTAGTGGTCGCCGGCGCGGGCTACCCCGTGACCAAGCACGGGAGTTACGGCGTCAGCAGCAAGGTGGGCAGCAGCGACGTGTTGCTGGCCCTGGGCTATACCTTTTCCAACGACCGCGACCGGCTACTGGGGGAGCTCGACCGGGCCGGCATCTGTTTCCTGCACGCCCCCCTCTTCCACCCCGCCATGAAGAACGTGGCGCCCGTCCGCAAAGCCCTGCGCGTACGGACCTTCTTCAACCTCCTTGGTCCCCTCATCAACCCAGCCCGCCCCCGCTACCAGGTGTTCGGCACCTACGACCGCGAGGTGAGCCGCATCTACGATTACATTCTCCAGGGGGAGGAGCAGCGCGACTACCTGATCGTCCATGCCCTAGACGGCTACGATGAAATCAGTCTAACGGGAGGGGCCAGTGTGCGGGGACGCAGGTCTCAGGCCATTCTCAATCCCGGAGACTTTGGGCTACCCCAGTTCGCCCCAGCCGCCCTGTACGGCGGCGAAACGCCCGAAGAAGGGCGGGCAGTTTTTCTGGACGTGTTGGAAAACACCGCCACGGAGGCCCAGCTCTCCGTCGTGCTGGCCAACGCCGCCCTGGCCATCCGGGTCGTCCACCCGGAAAAAAGTCTGCCAACCTGCGTAGCCGAGGCCCGCGAAAGCATCCAGAGCGGCCGGGCCCGGGAGGTGCTCCGTAAACTGCTGGGCTGACACAACCGGGTACCCCGCTTAAACCTTATCTTGGCCACAAGCACGAACCACATGGACAACATCCTACATCGCATCGTCGAACATAAAAAGCTCGAAGTCGAGCGCCGACGCAGCCAACTGCCGCTCGGTCGCTTGAAGGATACGGACGGCTACCACCACGAGCGGCGCAGTCTCTGCAAGGCCCTCGAAAACAGCGAGCACTTTGGCATCATTGCCGAGTTCAAGCGAAAATCTCCCAGTCAACAGGACATCAACCTGAATGCGGATGCCGCCGCCGTAGCCCGGGGCTACGCCGAAGCGGGGGCCGCCGCCATCTCCTGCCTGACGGACGCGCATTTTTTCGGCGCCCGCCCCGACGATATCAACCACGTACGGGCAGCCGTGAGCCTCCCGATCATCCGGAAAGATTTTCTGATCGCCCCCTACCAGATTCACGAGGCCAAAGCGATGGGGGCGGATGCCGTGCTGCTGATCGCCAGCTGTCTCAGCGCCCAGCAACTCGACGAGATGGCGGAGGAAGCCAACGACCTCCATTTGCAGGTGATCTGTGAAGTGCATAACGAGGAGGAAGTAGCCAAGATCAGCCCCAGCGTCGACATCATCGGCATTAACAACCGCAACCTCACCAACTTCGCGGTAGACATTACGACCAGCCTGGAGCTACAAACCATGCTCCCCCCGGGCATCATGCGCATCAGTGAAAGCGGGATCGAGGATCCCCAGACCATCGTCAAGCTACGGCGCTCCCGCTTCCGGGGCTTCCTGATCGGCACCTACTTCATGCGGCAGCCCGACCCCGGCCAGGCCTGTGCGGACTTCATCCGCAAAACCCACGAGATCGAGGACATTTACAAGGACGCGATCGCATGAAAGTGAAAGTATGCGGGATGCGGGAACCCGAGAACATCGCCGCCGTCATTAAACTGGGGGTCGACTACGTGGGCCTCATTTTTCATGCCGACTCCCCCCGCTACGCAGATGGCCCCGCATTGGCCGAATGGATTGCCGCCAACCAAAGCCTGCTGGCCGACGTCCAACTGTTTGGTGTATTCGTGAATGCCGAAATCGACTACGTCCTCAATACCGTCCACGATTTCCACCTCGACTGGGTACAGCTCCACGGAAACGAAAGTGCGGGTTACTGCCAGGAACTTAAGTTGCTCTGGAGCGTCAACACCCTCCGGAAAGCCAGCATCGCGAAGGCCTTTGCCGTGACTGAGGACTTTGACTTCCGGCAAACGAACGAGTACGTCAGCAGCTGCCCGCTGTTCATCTTCGATACTGGGGGACAGGCGGCGGCCGGTGGTACGGGTAAAAAATGGGAGTGGAGTAAATTGAAGGAGTATCAGAGCCCGGTCCCCTTTCTGCTGAGCGGCGGGATCGGCCCCCGGGATGCTACGGCCGTGCGCCAACTCGATCATCCTCAATTGCGCGGCGTCGACCTCAACAGCCGGTTCGAAACGGCGCCGGGGGTGAAGGACGTGGATACGCTCCGCGACTTTATTACCGACCTGCGGGGCTGATTCCGTGGAAGCAAGCATTGCCATCGTTGGCAGCGGCAACCTCGCCTGGCACCTGGCAGCGGTCGTCCCTGAGAAAGTAGCAGTCGTGGCCCGCTACGCGGTGCCGGAAGGCGAAGGTTGGACGGTTCCCCTCATTAATTTTAAGGAGCTGGAGGCCCTGCAACCGCAGGCAGTCTTCCTTGCGGTACCCGACAATCAGATTGCAAACGCCAGCCAACACTTGGCCCAGTGGCTCCCCTCAGACACCCTGGTCTTCCATACTAGCGGCGCGACACCCGTCAACCGCATCGCGGACCACTTCGCCCATCGGGGGGTACTGTGGCCCATCCGGTCCCTGCGCAAGGGAGAAACGGTAAGTAACTGGCTGGATCTGCCCCTGGTAATTCATGGGACTGATGACGTGGCGTCGGACTACCTCGACGCGCTCGCCCACCGGCTCAGCCGATCGGTAGCCCAACTGAACGATGCCCAACGGGCCCAACTACACCTAGCCGCGGTGTTTTCCAACAACTTCGTCTCTGCGCTCTACGAAGTCGCTTACCGACTGTGCCGGGAACAGAAAATCCCCTTTGAATTGCTCTTACCCATCATTCGCAACACGGCCGGGCGCGAAGACGGCAAGTCCCCAGCCAGCCGCCAGACCGGGGCCGCCGCCCGCGGGGACACTGCAACGATAAAGCGTCACCTTGCCCTGCTCCAGCAGCCGAAATACCAAGAATTGTACCGCGAACTAAGCGATTTAATCCTCCAGCACCGGTTGACCCAGCACGACTTTGACCTCGGGGGTAATCCGGACAATGACCTTTAGAATGAGCGGGTCGTGCAACGGCGCCCTCGTCTGCCGCTGTAGCCGGTAGGCCGTACGGATCGCCGTCAGGACCATGACAATTGCGGTATCGCCCCGGTGCTGGGCTAATAATTCCTTGATGCGCTCTTCGTGCCAGTCGCCGTGTTTTCCGATCAACTCCACATTGAGCGAGGGGCTCAGCGCAAGAGACATCGCAAAACTGGTCATCTCCAGCCCGTAGGCCGCCAGGGTCGGGAAAATCTTCAGCCAGTCCTCGATCAATTTATTGGTCTTGTCGCGGGTGCCCTCCCCTACGGTGCTGGCCAGGCCGGATACGGCTTTGCGTGCGCCGTCGAGGATGTCGTCTAGCATACTGTTCATGAATACTGATTTATGTTGCTGCTTAGTGGGCCAAGGTCGGAAGTTTATGTTGTGCGCCAGTACGGAATCGACGGTCATCCGGAATTCTTCGATCACCGTGCGGGGGTGGGGCGGCGGCGCGCGGGGTGCCGTGAACTCCAACCCACCGGGCCACCGGGCCACTCCTGGGCACCTGCGTCCCCGCCACCTCCGTGTGCTAAAATGCATACCTTAATCCGATGCAGCTGATTACGCGAGTCTTCCCCCTTTCCCTACTGCTGGCCCTTGCGGGCTGCACCGGTGTGGCTTTTCCCACCGCGCCGAAAGCTACTCTTGGGGGCCTGTACAAACTGACGGACTTTCCCATCGGAGGGGCGGTGAACATGCCTAAAATGACCGATGATCCGCGGGCGCTGGCCATTATCGATCGAGATTTTAACCGCCTGACCGCGACCAATGCAATGAAGATGTATTCGATCGTACAGGCAGACGGCCGGATGGACTTCAGCAAGCCGGATGCATTCGTCAGACTGGCGGAAGTCCGGGGTAAACGGGTATTCGGTCATACCCTCGTGTGGCACTACGGGCTACCCGGATACGTGGAGGCGCTCGACCGGGAGGCTATGGAGGCTTACCTAGGCCAGTATATTGACACGGTGGTCACGCGCTACCGGGGCCGTGTGGACGGATGGGACGTAGTGAACGAGGCGTTCGAAGACGCGGGGGGCGGCCTACGCGACACCCCCTGGCTACAAAAAATGGGCAAGGACTACATAGCCCTGGCGTTTCGCGCCGCCCACGTCGCGGATCCGGAGGCTAAACTATTCATCAACGATTTTAGTACGGAGAGCGATACCGCTAAACTCGGCGCGCTGTTGCGGCTCGTGGAAGACTTACGTGCGGATAACGTGCCGATCGACGGCATCGGCTTTCAGATGCACTTACGGATGGATACGGATGAGGCCCAACTGGGTGCCTCGCTGGCGCGGGCCGCGGCGACGGGCCTATTGATTCACCTCTCCGAGTTGGACATCATCTTTAACCGTCACGACGACGCGCAGCGCGGCCGTCCGCTCCGGGTAACCGAAATGACCCCACAGCTCCTGGAGGCCCAGGCTAAAAAGTACGAAACGGTAGCGCGCTTGTACCGGGAAAACGTACCGCCGGCCCAGCGCTACGGCATTACCTTCTGGAGCTTTACCGACCGGGATACGTGGATCAGGGGCTTCTTCAAATTGCAGGACTGGCCTACGCTGTTCGACGAAGATTTGGAGCGGAAACCGGCTTACTACGGCTTTGCCCGCGGACTAACGGACTAATTATGCGGCGGCGCTGGTAAGTCCTGATTCTTTCCCTTACCTTTGCGCCCCGAAATCAATTTTTTTCACCAACATCCACACTAGATGTTTGCAATCGTAACCATAGCCGGTCAGCAATTCAAAGTAGAGGAAGGTCAGGAGATCTTTGTCCACCGGCTAGAAGCCCAAGCTGGCGACTCCGTCAGTTTCGACGCGGTGCACCTCCTCGCCAACGGCGATGACGTCACCGTCGGCACGCCGATGCTCAGCGGTGCCTCCATTGGCGCCACTGTCGTTGAACCCCTCGTCAAGGGGGATAAGGTCGTTATTTTTAAGAAGAAGCGCCGCAAGGGCTACCGGGTAAAGAACGGCCACCGGCAACAGTACACCAAACTGAAGATCGACTCCATCGCGGGCTAGTCCCGGCCCCATTCCTAACTTTCCCCTCGGGGAGCCTAAATTTTAAGTACCATGGCACACAAAAAAGGTGTAGGTAGTACCGACAACGGCCGCGACAGCAAATCCAAGCGTCTCGGCGTTAAGTTGTTCGGCGGGCAGACCGCTACGGCCGGCAACATCATCATCCGACAGCGCGGTACCAAGTACCACGCCGGAGAAAACGTATACCTGAGCAAGGACTTCTCCATTCACGCTAAAGTAGACGGCAAGGTGGCCTTCCGCAAGAGCCGCCTCAACCGGATGTTCGTCAGCATCGAGCCCTTCGACGAGAACAACACGGCCAACCACGGTAACGGCAACGGTAAGGGCAGCAACACCGCCACCGCCAGCGCAACCAAGCCCTCCAATGCGGGAGCTCCCGCCCAATCGCGGGCTTCGGTAGCCGCTAATAAGCAGCCTGTGCACCAGGATGATGCACCCGAGATGCCCTCCGTGGCGCCCGGCGTCACCGACGACGCCGAATTGGCCGTAGCCACCGCCGATCAGGGGGGGGCGTTGAATACCGCCGAAGTCACCGGCAGCGACATGCCCGCAAGCGTGGTACTGCCCAGCGGACGTAAGGTCGAGCTCAATGACCTGACCGTCATCGAAGGGGTGGGTCCTGCCATCGCAGGCCTGCTGAGCGCTTCCGGCATTAACAGCTGGCAGGCTCTGGCGGACTCCGATGCGGACTTCGTAAAGAATATACTGGCCGATGCCGGCTCCGCGTATGCGATCCACAACCCGGAGACCTGGTCGCAGCAGGCGGCCCTCGCTGCCGCCGGCAGTTGGGGAGAGCTTGAAACGCTTCAGACCAAGTTAGCCGGTGGGCGCGAAGAGGAGTAAGTTCTTGTCCCACTTTTATTGGAAACGCCCGATCGAGCTCTGCTCGACCGGGCGTTTTCCGTTTAATTCCACACGTGCTCCCAGGTGGTTTGACTCCTGCTGAAAACATGGTTGGGATAGCTGGCCTGGTTCGGTAATCCCCTTGTCTTCCACCGGCGCACGCCAGTTTCAGAATCCTGACAAGTCGAAGGAGTGGAGGCCCGCCCTAGACAAGCCGAAGTCACTTCCCAATTTAAATAAATTGTAGGGTCAACCAATTTTTGAAGCCCGTGTGGATGGGGTAAACGCAGGTTGGGGGGGTTGAGTTGTCTTGGGGGTTGAGTTGTCCAGGGTTGTTGGTTTTTTGGGTTGTTGGGTTCTTGCTTAGTTGATGCCTCGCATTCCTGCGGGCAGGAACACAGGAGATTTCTTACAGGCACTAAGCATCCCTATGTGTACGAGCGTAGCGAGCATCCCTGCGTGTACGAGCGTAGCGAGCATCCCTGCAAATTGTAAATGGTACCTTGTAAATGGTAAATTGTAAATTTCTCCCTACCTTCGCGCCGCGAGCCAGGACCTTTCACTCCAAACCGATCCACGCCTCGCGCCGCGCTATGCGGTGCTGCCCCAGTGACAGGAAGGCAGATTACACCTTCGGACCGGAGCCGCCTTTACGTTTCTCAGCGCTTTCGCTGAATCACGTTTCGCCCCGCTATCGCCGGGCTATTCAACCCCTAATGACTATATGGACACTAAACGTCCCTCTTCCCGCTCCGGCAAAGGCCGCAGCAAACCCACTTCCAATCGCAGCAGTGGCGGCAACCGACGCAGTGGCGGCGGGGGCGGCGGTAACCGAGACCGGCGCGGCAGCGGCGGTGGCCGTTCCAATCACAACTACGTACCCCTGCCCGCCGACATGATGGTGCACGAGGGCGTGACCCTGAAGTCTGTCGAATATAAAGCGGAAACTAAATTTTCCGATTGGAAAATTAACACCAAACTGAAGAGCGCCATCAAGGCGGCCGGCTGGGTGTACCCGACCGAGATTCAGGAAAAAACCTTCGAGCACATCAGCGGCCTGAAGGACGTGATGGGCATCGCCACGACGGGCACCGGAAAAACGGGTGCCTTTTTGATTCCCATTGTTGACGCGCTGCTCGACAGTGAGTTGCCGTTTCAAACGCTCGTGCTGGCCCCTACCCGGGAGTTGGCCCTGCAGATCGAAGAAGAATTCCGCGCCCTCACGCTCGGTATGAAGTACAATGCCATCACCCTCATCGGTGGCCGCAACATTAATACCGACATCGTCAACCTGCGGAAGCGCAGCTACCACCTGGTGGTAGCTACCCCGGGACGCCTGAAGGACCTCTACCAGCAGGGCAAGATCGATCTCCAGGAAGCCTCCGTACTGGTTCTGGATGAGTTCGACCGAATGCTCGATATGGGCTTCCAGAAGGACGTAATGTACCTTACCGATAAGATGGGAGAGCGCGACCAGACGCTGCTCTTCTCCGCTACCCTGGATAAGAGCCAGCAGAAGTTAATCGACCACTTTCTGACCGATTACATCACCGTAGCCGTTAGCAGTGGGCAGGCTTCCGCAGAGCACATCAACCAGACCGTCCGTTTTGTAGATCCCGATAACAAGTTCGAAGAACTAATCGACCTGCTAAAGGAGCCCGAACTGAAGCGCGTTCTCATTTTCGCGGAGACCAAGCACCGCGTAAAGAAAGTGACTAAAAAGCTTAACCAGGCGGGCATCTCGGCCGACGAGATCCACGGCAATAAGAGCCAGAACTACCGTCAGAAGGCGCTGGGTAACTTCAAAGCCGGCAAAATTAAGGCGCTGTGTGCTACCGACGTAGCCGCCCGCGGACTCGACATTGACGACATCACCCACGTCATCAATTTCGAAGCGCCCACGGATTACGATACCTACATCCACCGCGTCGGCCGTACCGGCCGGGCCGGTAAGGGAGGAGAGGCAATCACCTTCTACGATAAGTAGGCATTAGCGGACCCCGGGTAAACAAACAGGCCCCGGCGCAGTACTGCGCCGGGGCCTGTTTAGTGAACGGAAACCCGCTTACTATTCCATGCGAATGTAATCGACCTGATCGGCCGCTTCCTGGGCGTAGGTATTTAGTTTGACCTGCTTTCCCTTCCCCTTGGGCCGAATACGCATATTTAAAAATTCTACGAGTAGGGAGAAGGCGATCGCGAAGTAGAGGTAGCCCTTGGGTACCGTCCCGATGTGGCTGCCGAAGAACTCCAGGTCACCTAAGTGGGCGCCCTCGATGATGAGCATAAAGCCGATCAGGATTAAAAACGCTAGCCCCAGCATCTGTACCGTCGGGTTCCGGTTGACAAAATTACCGACCGGGACGGCAAAAAGCATCATGATCAGCACGGAGATAACCACGGCAATGATCATGATCCAGAGGGCACCGATCAATCCATTCGTCATGCCTACCGCAGTGAGGATAGAATCGAAACTGAACACGATATTGATAATGGTAATCTGCACTATCACGGATTTCAGCGATGCTCCGACCGACGGTGTACCGGGGTCACCTTCCAGATGCTCGTCCCCCTCCAATTTGTGGTGAATCTCGGAGGTAGACTTATAGAGTAAAAAGACGCCTCCGGCAATAAGGATGAGGCTTTGTCCACTGAAGCCGGCACTAGCCCATCCCCAGTCAAAGCTGACAAAGGGATCCTCGAGCGACACCAGCCAGGACACGCCAAACAGGAGCGCAATTCGCAGCCCCATAGCCAGAATGAGCCCTATTCTGGTCGCCTTCTTCCGGTCTTCCTCCGACTGCAGTTTACCGGCCGCGATGGAGATGAAAATGATGTTGTCAATCCCTAGGACAATCTCGAGGAAAGTTAGGGTAAGTAAGGAAAGCCAAACGGCACCGCTGCCAAAGTCGGGAATTTCGAGCATAGGAGATAAGCTGATTGGGCGGGGTTGGATTCCCCCCACCTTCGCAAAACTACACCGCTGGGCATTTGTTTGGGCTCACTATGAAGGAAACCAAGTTCCGGCGATTGCGCCGCGATGAACTGGAGGAAGTCCGTGCACAGTTCGTAAAGTTCCTCAGCGTTCAGGGCATCGATGCCAAAAGTTGGGTAACGATGAAGCAGGACGCCCCCACCCGGGCCGACGGCTACATCCTACAGTTTAGCCAAATCGTTTTCGCCGGGGTGATTGAAAAAGTGACCCACCTCATCCAACGCAAGCCCCACGACCTGCGCACCTACCGCACCGGTCCGGACAAGATTGAGATGCGCGGACTGCTCATCTCAGGACAGACCAATGTTGACCTGACGGACCCCACCCGCTCCCCCCGGGAGGTATTCGAACAACTCAGACGCGACGGCGCGACGCCTAAGGTGTATTCCGCGGAGCGCGCTTACCTACTCATCGGCCGCGATCAGGATATTTTTCTGCGGATGGAAGAAGGAGCACTGATTGACAATGGGGAGCTTTTCGAGCTGTTGGATGGTCTGTAGGCCGCTAAGCGTCTATATTGATTACATTACCTATTCCTTGCGGACTTCCTTACGCTACCCTATGAACCTACACCTCCCGCTACTACTGGCCTTGTTGATGCTATCGGGATGCGACCGGGCATCGGGTCCGTCCAACTCCCCTACCCCTTTGGCGGCCATAGACAGCCCCCGGGAGAACACTGAGCTTGCCATCTACAAAGATCCTGGCCAGTCCGTCAACGACCGGATTGCTGACCTGATCGGACGGATGACGATGGAGGAAAAAGTAGCTCAGGTTACGGCCGTGTGGGCCGACAAACACAAAATGGAAACAGACGCGTATGCCTTCGACCCCGCGAAGGCTGCGGAGGTGATGCCCCACGGGATCGGCCACGTCACCCGCCCGAGTGAATTATCGGGTAGTGGCGAGCCAGGCCGTACCGGAGCGGAGCAGGTAGCGTACGTAAACGCCATCCAGCACTGGCTGGTCGAGAAAACGCGGCTCGGCATTCCGGCCCTGATGCACGAGGAGAGCCTACACGGCCTGGCTGCCAGGGAGGCAACCAGTTGGGGGCAGCCCATCTCCGTGGCGGCCACCTTCAATCGGCGCCTCACCCGCCGGCTCTACGAAGTGGCCGGGCGACAGGCGGCCAGCCGCGGCGCCCACGTAGTGCTTACGCCGGTCGTGGACGTAGCCCGGGATCCCCGGTGGGGGCGCGTAGAGGAGACGCTGGGGGAAGACCCTTATCTAGCGGGAGAGATCGGCCTGCAGGCCGTCCTTGGGTTTCAGGGCGACGATAATCAGTGGGACGAAGGGGAAGTGTACGCCACCCTCAAACACCTGGCCGGACATGGGGAACCCGAAGGGGGCAACAACACAGCCCCCGCCAACATCAGCGAACAGACGCTACGGGAAGTGTACCTCTACCCCTTTAAGTACATCATAGGGAACGGTAACGTCCGTAACGTGATGGCGAGCTACAACGAACTAAACGGGGTACCAAGTCACGCAAATAATTGGATGCTCAACGACATCCTTCGGGGGGAGTGGGACTACCGGGGCGCGGTCGTCTCCGATTACTTTGCCGTCAAAGAACTACATACCCGCCATGCCGTAGCCCCTAACCTGGAAGAGGCCGCCATCCGTGCCATCAGCAGCGGCATTGATATCGAATTGCCCGACCGCGAGGCGTTTCCCTTTCTCGTAGACGCCGTAAATACTGGCCGCCTGAGCGAGTCGGTGCTTGACCGGGCGGTGGGTCGCATTCTACGCCAAAAATTCGACCGGGGGCTCTTCGAAAATCCCTACACCGATCCCGAAAAGGTACTGTCAAACACTGCGGAGGACGATGCCCTGGTACGCTTGGCCGGTACGGAGGCTATGATCTTGCTAAAGAACGAGGGCATACTGCCCCTCTCCGGGGAGTTGACCATTGGACTCGTAGGCCCCAACGCCGACCGGGTGCTGCTGGGCGGATACAGTGACCAACCGCCACACTTCATCACCCTGCGGGCGGGCCTACAGGCTTACACAGACAAAAACGGGGGCAAGCTGATCTACTCCGAGGGTACGCGCGTCACCGAAGCCGGCAGCTGGTATAAGGATCCCGTGGTTCAAGTCAGTGAAGAGGATGACCGCAAACGCATTGTGCAGGCGGTGAAAGACTTGGCCGCGGCCGACGTGATCGTGGTCGCCGTGGGCGGCAACGAACTCACTAGTCGGGAAGCCTGGGCAGAGGGCCACCTCGGCGACCGAGCCAGCCTAGAGCTGTTGGGTACCCAGAACGAACTCATCGATGCGTTGGCAGATCTTGATATTCCGCTGGTCGGACTGGTCTTCGGCGGACGCCCCCTCAACATCGCGAACCTGGCGGAGAAGGCCCGTGCCGTATTTCAGTGCTTTTACCTGGGCCAGGAAACCGGCCATAGCGTGACGGATGTTCTTTACGGATTAGCGGTACCCAGCGGCAAGCTGCCCATCAGCATTCCCCGCTCCGCCGGCCACATTCCCGCCTACTACAACTACAAGCCCACGGCCCGCCGCGGATACTTACTGGAAAACGCCAACGCGCTTTACGCTTTCGGTTACGGGATGAGTTATACTAACTTCACCTTTGGCCCACCCCGCCTGTCCGCCGCCCAAATTACGGATACCGGCAACACCACGGTCAGCGTAGAAGTCACTAACAGCGGGAAGCGGGCGGGAAAAGAAATCGTCCAGATTTACGTGCGCGACGACTACAGCACCCTCACGCGCCCCGTCAAAGAGTTAAAAGGCTTCGAGAAAATCTACTTGGAAGCCGGAGAGACAAAGACCGTCACCTTCGAGCTGGGCTTCGATCAGCTCAGTTATTTAAATGCCAACATGCGATCGGTGGTGGAACCCGGCACCTTCCGTATCATGGTCGGCAACAGTAGCCGTGATGCCGACCTGCAGACTGTGACCCTTACCGTGAACGGACCGGCTAAGTAGTACTGACCACACACCCGAAAACCGGCCCAACGTACGTCGGGCCGGCGGGCAAAACATATAAACAGCAGGATAGATCGTATATGATAAAGCGGTGGCCCGGCGCCGCTGGGCCGGACCACCGCCGTTATCTGTGACAGTCTACGTTAAGCGCTTGTTTGGGATTCCGCTCACCGCCGCAAACTTGCTTTTTTGTGCCAATTCTTCGCCTCAAAAAGCGTCACCTAGTCCGCTAGGCTTCCCTGCTAGAGGCTCGAATAGACCCAAGTTAGCGGCGTTTTCGTCAGGCTCGGAAAACCCACACAAGCGCTAAGTCTTGCCTACAGCTCGCTGATGCGGCGCTGTACCTCGTAGAGGCGGGTGTTCTTGTCTACCTCCTCCGTCCAAGGATCGTGCTCCAGGTAGTTCGCAGAGATCAGTTTCAGGGAATGAATACGTCCCTTACCATCCTTGATGGGCTGCACGTACTTGACCCACAGGCTGCCCTTGGCGCGCACCGCGTAGATCTTGTTTTCCTTAATCTCGTGAACCCCGGCGATCTGCCGACAGATGATGACGTCGCCATCGTTGATGACGGGTTCCATGGAATTGCCGTTGATCGGGAAGGCGACGAAGCCGTCGCCGAATAGATCGGGCAGGGTGAAGAAGCTGGCCTCTTCCCGCAGGAAGCTGTCGGCGTCAACGCTAGCCCCCGCAAAGGCTTCCACGGAGGTGAACAGAATATTTTGCTTGCTTTCCTTCCCGTCTGTCTCGGTAGCTTTCGGCAAGTCCATCCCGAAGGGGGTGCCGGTGCCCTCCAGCAGGTAGGTCGTATTTACGTTGTACTCGCTGCACACGCGGCGGGCTTGCTCGTAATTGATGCAACGCTTGTCGGTAGGGTTGAGGTAAGCCCGAATGATGTGGCCGTACGACCGGTTATTCAGGATACGTTTGGCGAAATCACCAAGCCCGCGTCCGTTGCGGTCGTTCTTGATAATCTCCCCTCGGTCCTCCAAAATCTGGAAAACCTCGATGAACCGTTCGTTCAAATCGCGGCGGTCGGTGGTAATCATTTGTTAGTATCAGTTAATTCTGCCTCAAATTAAAACATTTTCAAACAGCCGCGCAAGTTTTCCTCCAGTTATTTTAAATATTTGTAGTTTTTTTCTGATATCCGGGTGAAATTGTTTTGTCGGGGGGGGGGGGGGCGTAGGGTGGGCGAGGCGTGTGGGAGTCACGCGATCCGTAAGCCTTCATCTGTTCCACCGACCCGCCAACCCACCAATTACCTCCCCACCATCAGCCCGGCACTGTAGGCGGCCACGAAATCTAGCCCATCCTGCAGCGAATGGTACCGTTGGTGGAGCAGCGTTGCTTTAATGCCGGCAGTCACCCGCGGGGGTTTGGCCGCAATGGCGCGGGCGAGCTCGTTGGTGCGGTAGCGAAGTTCAGTTTGTTTGCCCAGGGCTTCGGTGACCAGGCCGATGCGGGCGGCCTCCGTTCCGTCGATGGGGCGGGCGGTGAAGGCCAGTTCGGCGGCCAGCCCCGGGTTGACGATGCGGGGCAGGCGCTGTAGCGTGCCCAGGTCGGCTACGATACCTAGGTCGATCTCCTTAACGGAAAAACTGGCCTCCCGGGTGCAGTAGCGCATATCGCAGGCCGTGACGATGTCCACCCCGCCCCCGATGCACCCGCCGTGGATGCTGGCAATGACCGGCTTACGGCAGCGCTCGATGGCGTTGATGCAATCCTGCAGGTCGGCAATGAACGCCCTGAGCCGCGACTCAAGTGCTTCACTCGGTCCCGGCATCTCCTGCAGTCCCTGCAGTACGCTGAGGTCGATGCCGGCACAGAAGTGCTTGCCCTCCCCTTCCAGCACCACGACGTGCGCCCCGGCATCCGCATCCGCCCGCGCAAAGGCCTCGCGCAGGCCATGCCAGCCGGCCAGGTCGAGCGCATTGGCCCGCCCGGGGCGGTCGAAGGTGAGGTAGGCGATTTGCTGTTCGACGCGGTAGTGCATACTGGGATACGAGCTTAGTTCCGGAACATATCCACCATCCGCATCCGGTTGCCGTGCAGGTGGTCCAGGCCGTCGACGTAGAGGGTCGTGCCGCTGGTGTAGCTGGAGAGCGGACTGGCCAGGAAAAGTACGGCATTGGCCACTTCCTCCACCGTGCCGTGGCGGTTCATGAGGTTGTCCGCCTTCATCTGGTCGAGCAACTGCTTCACCGGCTCGGCGTAGGTGTCCAGACCGGAGGAAATGATGGTCCCGGGGGCCACGGAGTTTACCCGGATGTGGTAACGGGCCCACTCCTGCGCGAGCGTCTTGGAGAGGTTCTCTACACCCGCGCGCGCCGCCCCCGTGTGCGCCATGCCGGGAAAACCGCGGAGCATGTTGACGATGATGTTGACGATGTTGCCCGATTGCTGCGGAATGAAGAAGCGCTCGGCCATGATGCGGCTCACGTAGAAGGTGCCGTTGAGGTTGGTGTTGATCACCGCGTTCCAGCCCTTGTCGGTCAGGTGACTGGCCAGCCCGGGGAACTGTCCGCCGGCATTGTTGACCAGCAGGTCCAGGTGGCCAAATTCCTCCTTGATCAGGTCGGCTAGGCCTTCCACCTCTTCGCTCTTGCGGATATCGCAAGGGCGGTACACGCAGGTGCCAAGCTTAGCCAGGGCATCGGCGGCTTCGGCCAGAGGTTCTTCCTTGCGGGCGCAGATGCACACCTTGGCCCCCAATTTGAGGAGCGCTTCGGCGATGCCGTAGCCAATACCGGAGCGGCCACCGGTGACCAGGGCGGTTTTTCCTTCGAAGAGATTGGGAGCGTACATCGGGTCATATTTAAATTTACAATGTCAAACATGAAATTTTGCCGCCCGCTCGGCCTGGTTGGTAAAGGCCTCCCGCAACTCCCGCTTCAGCCGGTCGATGAGATCGGCGGCGGGGGGATTATCGTGGATGTTGGCTACGCCGTGCCCGGCACTCCAGAGGTTCTTCCAGGCCTTGGCTTCGTGCTCGGCGCCGAAATCGGCCTTGGCCTTTTGGTCCCACATTTCCTTGGTGATGCCGGCGGCTTCCAGGCTCCCGACCATCCAGTTGGCGGGGATTCCGGAGACGGAGGCGGTGTAAATGATCTCCCGGGAGCCGGAACTGATGATCATGTTCTTGTAGCCTTCGTCGGCAATAGCCTCCTGGGTAGCGATGAAGCGGGTGCCCATGTAGGCCAGGTCGGCACCCATCTGCAGGGTGGTGGCCACGTCCTGCCCGCTACTCAGTGCCCCGGCCAGCAGGATGACGCCGTCAAACAGCTTGCGGATCTCGGTGACGAAGGGGATGGGGTTGAGGGTGCCGGCGTGGCCGCCGGCGCCGGCGCAAACCAGGATCAGTCCGTCAACCCCCGCATCCATCGCTTTCTGGGCGTGGTAAGTATTCGTTACGTCGTGGAAGACGAGCCCGCCGTAGCTGTGCACGGCATCCACCACTTCCTTCACCGCGCCCAGGGAGGTGATGATCAGGGGAACCTGCTGGCGGACGATCACTTCCAGGTCGGCCTGCACCCGCGGATTGGTCTTGTGTACGATCAGGTTGACGCCGTAGGGCGGCAGGGGCTTGCCGCGGCGGGTCTCCTCCTCCTGTAGGGCCTGCTTGATCTCGACGACCCACTCCTCGAAGCCCGCCGTCGTTCGATTATTCAGGGCGGGGAAGGTGCCGAGTACGCCGTTTTTGCAGCATTCCAGCACCAGCTGCTGTTGGGAGACGATGAACATGGGGGAGACCACCACGGGAATATCCAGGTGGAGATCCGCCAGGATTGCTTGTCGACTTTTCATCGGGGCAAAGTAGCGAATATTCGCCGTTTCTCTCCTGGGCTAGCTTAGTCCGATTTGATGAAGGGCAGGGTCTTGCGCCACACGCCGTCGGTGATAACCAGGATATTATAGCCTCGCGGCAGTCGCGACAGATCGATCGCGGTACCCGCTACGTACCCTCGCAGGTTGATCTCGGCCAGCAGGCGACCGTCGGCACGGTAGCAGCGCAGCACCTCCAGGGTGGGCAGTTCACCTCCGGGCAAGGAGAGGCTAAGGTGGCTTCCCGTGCCGAGGCTGCCGGCGAGTTGGAGCTTGCCCAGCGGATTTGAAGCAGCGGCTGCGGACTCCCCGGGTGCACACGACCGGTTGGCAATCAGGCTGCAAAAGGGTCGGTACCGCAGTCCGACGTTCTGGTTTCCCCGGTTGGGATGTCCGTATTCGACCTCGGTGCCGTCCTGATTAAGGCGGTAGATATTGGCGATGTAGCTGCACCCAAATAGGTCCCCCTCGTAGTCACCATAAGCTATCGGCGAGTATAAGTATAGGTAGCGCTGCCCGAGGGGTTCATCACCAATGTACCAGGCGCAGGAGCTCTGGCTACCTACCGTGAGCGTGCGTTGATCGGTTTGCCCCACGAGTACCTCATCGATGCGTAGTTGGGCCGCATTCCCATCCAGGTGGTGGAGCAGCGTAACGGTGAGTACGATTGTCCCGGTCGTGTCTGCCCGGCAAATCGCTTCTTCCAGGGGAATGTGTTCGTTGGTGCAGTCGCAGGCGGAGGTCAGGGCGGGCAGCAGGGTGCCCAGGAGAAGGAGATAGCGGACGAGCATACGCGGTATTTTATTCAGGAAGACGTAATTCTTATGGGCTGCGTTGGCACTAAAGTTTATGCGAAGGCTACCACTCCGCAGCGTACCGGCACCGCACCCCCCACCGCTACCGGGTGATGACGTAGGGCAGGCTGCGTCGGAAGCTCCCGTCCCTAATCAAGAGGAGATAAAACCCGGAGGGCAGCGACGTCAGGTCGAGTATGGAACCGGGGAGGTATTCGCGCATATCGAAGTGGGTGATTAACGCTCCAGCTGAAGTATATACTTCCAGGCTGCTTAGCTCGGGGAAGTCGCCCGTGGGTACTCCCAGTTGGAGCCGTCCCTCACCGGGGTTTTGGTAGGCCCGGATATCCACCAGAGGACTCTGCGGTGATGACCCCGGCTCCGCAATACACGCCCCTCGCGTCAGTTGGCGGTCAAAAGCCTGGAAGCGAAGACCATTGGTGGAAGGATATTCCACTTGCGTCCCCCGCGGGCTCATCCGATACACGGTCCGGTTGGAGCCACAAGCGAAAAGGCGAATCTCGCCGGAGGCTACGCTGGCCGAGTCCGCCAGGAGTAAATAGCGCTGACCGCGGGCGGCACCGGCAATGGACATGCCACAGAACGATCCGTTGCCATTTTTGAGCTGCAGCTCATCCGGAACATGGGTGCCCACCACCCGCGATACAACGGTCACGCGCGACACGTCAGGTCCGAGGTGTGCCGACACCACTACCTCGAGCACTACCCCACCCCCTTGCTCCGCCGCGCAGATTTTGTCCGGCAGAGGGACGTAGCTGTTTATACACGTGCAGGCCTTACCCGTGGCGGGTAGCAACAACACGAGAACAAGAAGTCGTAGCATGTTAACTTAGGGTTTGCTACCAAGACGGAAAGTGCATCAGACTCGTTTGTCCCCATCTGCGAAAACTTTGCCCCCGTGCGCCGCCGTCCCGCTGTTTCGTCATCGGATGTAGTCTAGCAGTACACCCACACCCATCGACCGCCGCTGGTTATCTTGGCCCCATGCATATTACCCCCCGCGATCAGGCCCTTGGCGACAATTTCTACCGGCGCATCGGGGTCATCCTGCACAATGAGGTAGCCGGACCGGCCGAGCGAACCGACGCCCTGCGCCGCCTGTTGCAGGAGGTCTTCGAGCGGGCCAGTGAGACGGACAAACTACACTTCAGCACCCATTACGCGCGCATCGCCTACGTGGCCCATCAGTTTGGCCTACCGAAAGCACTGACGTGGGCGGAACGCCGCTTCCGCCGGACGCCGGTGTCGGGTATGCCCCCGGAGGTACTGACTGCGCACCTGGCCGTCGGAATTCGGGTGGCCCTAACGCTTACGCAGGCCCTCTTCAGCGTCGCTATCCCAGCTACCCTTTCTCCTGCGGCGTCTGTTCCCCTGCCCAGTTATCGCCCCCCGGCGCGCAGCCGCTTCTTCCCCCTACTGCGGGTGGTAGGCACCCACGTTGATACCGAAGCCGGCATTCTACACGTCAAGGAGGAGCGGGAATCGGAGGTCGCCTACCGCATCCCCTACGGGCAGGCCGAACTACAGGAGGGTCCTGTGGCAGCGGCGGTGAGCATCCTGCAGGCCGTGACCGGTCCGGCCCTGACCCTCAACCTCATCAACGCCGAGCTCCGGGAAGATGGCTTGCTCTACCCGGCCCAGATCGTGCTCGAACCGGATTACTTGGTCAACGTCACCGACGTGGCCCAGTGCTTCGCGGGCGGTAGCGGTCACCAGCCGTGGACGTCTTTACCCGGTCGCCTGCTGCCCTTCGAAAAGCGGCCGCCGCTGGTGCGGGGTAACATCGTCAACGCCTGCCTCGACGTGCTGATACAGGACCCAGAGACGCGCTTTAGGGACGTCCTGCAATCCGTCTTCGCGATGCAGCCGCTGGAACTTTGCACCTTCACCAATCAGGAAGTGAAGCGACTGGTCGCGGACGTAAAGCACCACTTCCTGACCGTACAAAAGTTCGTCCGCGAGGAACTGCCTGCCTTGGGGATGGACCGCGAGCGGGTCATGCTGGAGCCTACCTTCTTTGCTCCGGACTACGGGCTGCAGGGTCGCCTGGATCTGCTCCAATCCCAGACCGACTCCGCCGACGGCCGCACCTCCATCGTGGAACTCAAAACCAGTAAGATCTATAGGCCCAACCGCCATGAGATCCGGCACGAGAATTATATTCAGACGCTGCTCTACGACCTCATGATTACCCGCTCCCTCGGCCGGGGGGCGAACGTGTTGTCGTACATCCTCTACAGCATTGACTACGCGAAGCCGATCCGCCTAGCGCCCCGTGAGTTCACGCTGCAGATGACCGCCCTGAGCGCCCGCAATCAACTGGTGGCCCTGGAAATGCTCATCGCCCAGCTCGGGGAGGGAGACCTGCGGCAACAGACCGACACGCTCTTCGGCCGCCTCGAACCTGACCGCATCGATGGGCTGGGGCGTTTCTCGGTAGATGACCACCGCACGGTCCTGGCGACCTACGCCGAACTGGATGATCTGGAGCGACGCTACTTTGGGGCCTTTATGGGTTTCGTAGCGCGCGAGCAGCGCCTGGCCAAGATTGGCGAGCAGCATACCGAGCACATTCACGGACTGGCCAGCCTCTGGCTCGACGAGCGGGCCGCCAAGGTCGAGCGCTTCGAGCTCCTGGACGGGCTGGAATTTTCGGCCTACCGGGTGCAGGAAAATATTCTTGAGCTGGCCCGTGCCACCACGGCGGATCAACTCGTCAAGTTCCGGCAGGGAGACATCGTGGCGCTTTACGGCACACCCGCCGCGGCCACCGGCCCGGGTGACGTGGTGGGCTCCCAGATCTTCAAATCTACCATCGTCGAAGTCACTCAGGACGCCATCCGCCTGCGGCTACGCAATCCTCAACTCAGCGACGCCGTCTTCCGGCGGGTGCCCTTCTGGGCCATCGAGAAGGACGTTCTCGACAGCAGTTTTAAGAATCACTACCTCGGCCTCTACCTCTGGGCGCTGGCTGAGACAAGATTTTCGGCGCCGCTGGTTGGGCCTGCGCCCGCCGGAGCAAGCCGCCCCCCACCCCGCCCGCATCGCTTTCGGCCTGACGGACGAGCAAGACCGCATCCTGCGCAAGGTGGTCACCGCTCCCGACTACTTCTTGCTATGGGGTCCCCCCGGCACCGGCAAGACGAGCATGATGCTGCACCACCTGGTCAAGTACCTGCTAGAGCACACCGGGGAAAACCTGCTGCTGGTCGCCTACACCAACCGGGCGGTGGATGAGATCTGCGAAAGCATCGAGCGCATCACACAGCCCGACGGCGCGCCCTATCGCGACTACCTGCGGATCGGCAGCCGCCTGGGCACCAACGAAGCCTATACCGAGCGCCTGCTGCAAAAGCGAAGCGAGGGCGTACGCAGCCGCCGCGAGTTGCAGGAGCTCATCGACCGGACACGGGTCGTGGTCGGCACGGTCGCCAGCGTAGGCGGCAAGAACGAGCTCTTTCAGCTGAAGCGTTTTGACCGGATCGTGGTTGATGAGGCCAGCCAGATCCTCGAGCCTTTACTGGGCGCCCTGCTTACCCGCGCCCCGCGCAGCCTGCTCATTGGCGACCACCGGCAACTCCCGGCCGTCGTGCAGCAGGGGAAGAGCGGAACCGAGGTAAGCGATCCGCTGCTGCGGGAGATCGGGCTGACCGACCTGGGCACCAGCCTATTCGAAC
The DNA here is from genome assembly GCA_963710195.1 of Lewinellaceae bacterium. Classification (GTDB taxonomy): domain Bacteria; phylum Bacteroidota; class Bacteroidia; order Chitinophagales; family Saprospiraceae; genus Neolewinella. Next base: position 44,196 of record CAVPZF010000007.1, on the reverse strand, counting down.
GGCTCTACCTGCGGGCCAAACACCAGGGCTGGACGTGGGCCTACGATCAACTCAAGCACCAGGGACGCATGCACCGCGAGATCATGGCCTTCCCGGCGGTGGAGTTCTATGGGGGGGGGCTTGACATCCTCCCGGAACCCCTCCCCCACCGCACCCGCCAACTCCTGCCCCTCACCCTCCTGCCGACCGGCGCCCACCTGGACGACAGCCTCTGCGCCAACCGGCTCGTCTTCCTCAAGACTCCAGCCGACCACCGCACCGGCGACCCCAAAGTCAATGGGCACGAGGCAGATATGATGGTCGAGCTTATCCAGGCATTCGAACGCCTCTACGCCAACCGGGAAGTTCCGCTACAGCCCGGCGATATCGGCATCATCACCCCCTACCGCGCGCAGATCGCCTACATCCGTCGGGCCCTGGCGGCTGCCGGGCTGCGGGCGGACGACTACCTGGTCGATACCGTCGAACGCTACCAGGGCAGTGCCAAGCGTATCATCCTGATGTCGTTGTGCGCCAACGAGCCGGAGCAGGTGGACCGTATGTCACAACTCAGCAGCGAAGGCGTGGACCGCAAGCTCAACGTAGCCATGACGCGCGCCCAAGAGCACTTGGTACTCGTGGGCTGCCCCGAAATCTTACGCCACGGCAAAGTGTACGCCAAACTGCTTGACTACCTGGAAAATCCCGTCGCCACGGTCGGTTAACACTGCATTGACAACCCGGCGCGCCGACGGTTGTATTTTTGGGTAGAATTTCTGCTCATGACCCTCGCCACCCTACTGCTCTACATTTCGCTGGCCGCCCTTGGGCTTACCGGCCTCACTTACTACGTGCTGGGCCACAGGCGGAACTTGTTGCTGAGCCTGCTCCAAAATTTCACCGGGTCCCTGTTCCTGTTTTCGGGTTACGTCAAGGCAATCGACCCCCTGGGCACGGCCTACAAAATGGAGCAGTACTTCGCCGAGTTTTCCTCTACGGCGGAGGGCGCAGGTGCGGGGTTCTTGGCCCCCGTGTTCCCCTGGCTGAGTTCCTTCTCGGCCGGCTTCTCGGTATTTATGATCGTACTGGAAATCATGCTGGGGCTCATGCTTATCCTAGGGGCTAGGCGACGCCTCACTTCGGTGCTCTTTTTTGTGGTGGTGGCTTTTTTCACGCTGCTGACCGGGTACACTTACCTGACGGGCTACGTCCCCGCGGGCGTAAACTTCTTCCACTTCGACGCCTGGGGGCCGTACGCGGAAAGTAACATGAAAGTGACCGACTGCGGGTGCTTCGGTGATTTTCTCAAGCTGGAACCCCGGGTGAGCTTCCTGAAGGACGTGGCCCTGCTGTTCCCGGCGCTGCTCTTCCTCTTCCTCCCGAGCCGCATGCACCGCCTGTTTAGTCCGGGTACGCGATCGGCCCTCGTACTGGGTACCGGTGCGCTGGCGGTGGTTTACTGCCTGAGCAACTTCCTGTGGGACCTGCCCGGACAGGATTTCCGTCCCTTCAAGGTGGGCACCGACGTCGCGGCCGTCAAACAGGCGGAGGAAGAAGCGGCCGGCTCGGTCACCGTCTTAGGGTATGAATTGACGAATAAATCCAGCGGGGATATTGTGAGGATGAGTACCGAAGACTTCCTGAAGGTATATAAGGACTATCCCGAGTCGGACTGGGAATACGAGACCTTCTCCTCGCAGCCCGCCATTCCGGCCACCAAGATCAGTGACTTCGAGGTCACCGACGCCGAGGGCCACGACATTGTCCCGGAATTGCTGGCCGACCCGGGCTACACCTTTATCATTGTTGCCTACCAGCTCAAGGGGGAACCCGGCAATTGGGATGCCGCTTACCTGGAGCACTGGCGGGAGGACATTCAGCCGGTAGTCGAGCAGGCCAAGGCCGCCGGACACCGGGTGGTGGCTATGACTAAGTTCGCTGATGATGCTTACCTGAAGGATTTCAGCACAACCGTAGGAGCTGACTACCCCTTCGACCGTGGGGACGATATCCTGCTTAAGACCATCATTCGGTCCAATCCCGGTGTGGTCCTGATGAAACAGGGCGTGATCGTCAACAAATGGCACCACGACCGCCTGCCGTCGTTCGACAACATCGCGCGGGCGGATATTTTGGCCGCCTCCGGCGAGTAGTCCGGCTTTTTTTGTTGCTTTGCGGGGCGGTAACGGATAGTTCCATCCCCACCGACTTGAAAACTGGACCCTTCATATGCTGAGTCGCCGCAACGTTCGTATCAAGATCATGCAGGTACTCTACGCCGCCCAGCGTCAGGAGCGGACGGACCTCCGGCCGATCCGCAGCCACTATACCCAGCTGGTCCGTCACTCCTTTGAGCTCTACCTGCAGAACCTGCTGATCCTCCAACGCACCTGCGAATACGCTAAACAGGACCTGGCCACCCGCAACACCAAGCTCCGCCCCTCCGAAGAAGACCTCACCTTCCGGGCTACCCTGGCGACCAATTCTGCCGTCCGCTCCCTGAGCAACAACAAAGAGCTGAGCCGCCTCTACGACCGCTACCACATCCGCGGTCGCGTCGACGCCGACCAGATCAAGCAGCTCTACCGCGACTTCCTCTCCACGGAGGCCTACCTCACGTACGCCCAAGTTGAAGAACCTGGCGAGGCGGATACCGTACGGGTCCTTCTGTCCCTCTATAAATGGTTGCAGGGCCACGAACTTTTCCTCACCATGGTCGAGGATCACTTTCCCCTCTGGGGCGAAGACAAGAGCCTGGTCGTGGGCGCTATGAAAAAGACCATCAAGGCCCTCCCCGCCTCCGAGGAGTTCGCCCGCGAGTACGAAAACAACTCCGAGGCGGTCACCGACTTCGGCGACGTCCTCCTGAAGTTCGTCATCAACACCGACCAGGAGTTGCTTGCCCGCATCAAGTCCGTCCTCCAAAACTGGGACGCCGAGCGCGTCGCCATCATCGACATGATTCTCCTCAAGATGGCCATCGCCGAGTTCCTGGAGTTCGACTCCATCCCCCCCCAGGTCACCCTCAACGAATACCTCGACATCTCTAAGCTCTACAGCACCGATAAGAGCCGCGAATTCCTCAACGGCGTGCTGGATAAGCTGTTGAAAGAGCTCCAGTCCGAAGGACTAGTGAGGTAGAGGCGCTGCCGCAAGCGCGCAGCGCGCGGCCCTAAAAATCCACCTTCCCGCGAGAAGCCTTCACCTCCCCCCGCCGCTTTTTTTGCTGCAGGCGCTTGCGGTGACTGGCCTGGAAGGCGCCGGCTTTTCGTGTTTTGGGCGGGTTGCGGATGCCGCGCTCGAGCAACTGGCGCATGCTGTCGAGGGCGCGCCGGCGGTTGGTGTGCTGGGAGCGGTCGGACTGGTCGGTGACCGAAAGGCGACCCTGGCCATCGAGGCGATTGCCGAGGTGAAAACGCAGGTTATCGCGTTCGCGGCGGCTGAGGCCATGGCTGCTGTCGACGTCGAGGACGAGCTCTACGCGGCTTTCGGTCTTGTTGACGTGTTGGCCGCCGGCCCCGGAGGAGCGGGAGGTACGCAATTGCAGTTCACGTTCTATGAGTTCCCAGTTCATCGGTCCAGGTTCGGCATGAAGGTGAAGGTACGTTCGTCCAAATTCATGGCGCAGAGGTAACCCATGCCAGGCTTAGCGTGGAAGCAACCGGCGTCGATGTCAAATACGGGATAGGCGCGGCGTCGGGGGTGGGACTGGCTTTCCACCTGCAGCTTAGACAGCGGGGTGTGCCCGTGGACGATCTTGCGGTCGCCCAACCAGTCGTAGTCAATGTGGCGGTACCAATTGCGCCGGTTCAGCATGGCCCGCTTACCCTTCAGCGGGTTCTTCCTGCGAAAATTGAGCCCGGCGTGTACTAGGATGTAATCCTCCAGGAGGTAGTAATAAGGCAGCTCGTTGAGCCAGAACACATGGATGGGGTCGATCGCGCCGACGGGATTACCGGGCTGAATATAGCTGCTCTTGGTACTCGCCGCACCCGCGCTGCGCCACGTATTACGCGCGCGTTTGTCGCCGATCAGGAGGGCATCGAGCAGGTACTGGTCGTGGTTCCCCCGCAGGGCATGAATGCGGTAGCCCTCGGTTTGGAGCTTTATAATGTACTCCAACACCTGACAACTGCGCGGACCGCGATCCACGAAATCGCCGAGGAGATACAGCTCGTCGGTCGTACCGAGGCTAATGCGGTCCAGCAGGGACTCGAAGGTGCGGAAGCACCCGTGAATATCGGAAATGGCGAGTCGGCGGGGCATCTAGATGGCTAACAAAGGCGCAAAAATACCTTTTCTACCCGTAGGTGGACAAACAAACGCCCCGCCTGCGTCGTGCGGGCGGGGCGTCAGGTAGCGGGGGCTACCTCGCTTACTTCTGCGTAGCGGCGTTGGGGTCGGCAACGACCGTACCGTCCAGGGAAATAACGGTCTGGGCGGGGTCGGTGTTGGCGGTGATGGTCACCTTCTGCTGACGCTCGCCTACCTTATTGCGGGTATCAAAGCGGACGGTGATCTCTCCCGTTTCGCCGGGAGCGATGGGGGCCGTCGGCTTGGAGGGGACGGTACAGCCGCAGGTACCCCGGGCGTCGGAGACGATGAGGGGTTCGTTGCCGCTGTTCTTGAAGGAGTAGGTATGGGTGATGACCTCTCCCTCAGTCACGGAGCCAAAATTAAAGGCACTCTCATTGAAGGCCATGGAGGTTACTGGGCCCGTGGGGGCAGCTACCCCGGGCTGGGCGGGAGCGGCGGCGTTGGGATTGGCGGGTGCGACGGTCTCGATGTCCTGACGAGCCGCATCGCGTACATCGTCGTTGCTCTGGTTGCAGGAGAACAGGCCGATAGCGAGAACGCATACGGTAAGGAGGGAGAACTTAAAATTATGCATAAACGAATGGTTTTTGTCTTCGGTGTAAAGATCGGCCATACAACAGCGGCGGCTTCCTAATGGCTGTCGTATTCTTGTTAACGAGATGGTAACAGGCCACTACTGCAGGTTACATACGCCTTAACAACAGTTTTTTTACCGGATCAACCCCCATCCCATGTATACGTGGCTACTCTTTGACGCGGATAACACGATCTGGGACTTCGACGCCGCCGAGGCCAGTGCCCTTGAAAAAACGCTGGTAGAGCGCGACATTGCCTGGTCGCAGGAAGTTTTAGGCACCTACCAGCTCATCAACCGGGCAGCCTGGGACGACTACGAGCAGGGGCGCCTGCCTAAGGAACAGCTGCGAAATACCCGCTTCCAGCGCCTGCTGGAGCATTACCGGCACGACCACCCCGCCGAGGAGCTCTCGCTCAGTTACCGCGCGTACCTCGCAGCCAGTAATCACCTGCTGCCCGGTGCCCAGGACCTGCTCGACGCCGTGAAGGGCCGCTACCGGCTGGGCCTGATTACCAATGGCTTGCAGGAAGTGCAGCGGCCACGGCTCGTGAATACCGGTATTGCCCCCTACTTCGAATTCGTCGCCATTTCGGACGAGCTGGGCGTCGCCAAGCCCCACGCCGCCTTTTTCGACCACGCCGACGAACAGATGGGACACCCCGACCCGGCTACGGTATTGGTCATCGGAGACAATCCCAACGCGGACATCAAGGGTGCCCTAAATTATGGCTACCACGCCTGCTGGCTGCGCCACCCGGGCGCCGCCGACCGCCAACACCTGAACGAAACCTTCCGCATCCGGGACATCCGGGAGTTGCTAAATTACGTGTAGGTACTACCTTTAACGTCCTACAGTGAACCCCGTGGGGCGGGTTCCCCGTTACTCGTATTCAACGTCCTCTTCCCTGGCGCGCCGCACTATTTTGGTGTAATAGTCCGTTTTTAGACAAACCCCAAGGTTTTCTCCTTCGCCAGTTTACTTCACCTTCCGCTATTCGTCTCACTAGCGTACGTTAACAAAAACCCCAATCATATGAGCCGTCTCCGACTTGCAGTACTTGATCTGTACAACGGCATCCCCAACCAGGGCATGCGGTGCATTCGTGAAATTGTGGAGCAGTTCTCCGACGCCATCGAATACGAGGTCTTTGATGTTCGGGCCGCCCACCGGGTGCCCGATCTCTCTTTCGACATTTACATCAGTTCCGGCGGCCCCGGCGACCCAAGAGAAGGTGACGGCGTGTGGGAAGGACTTTGGGGAAAGTGGCTGAATTCGGTGCTGGATTTTAACCGCGGCAGTGCGGAAAAAAAGTTTGCGTTCTTCATTTGCCACAGTTTTCAGATGGCCGTGCATCACCTGGGGCTCGCCGAAGTCACCCAACGGCGCAGCCTGAGTTTCGGCACCTTCCCCATGCACATCACCGAGGAAGGGGCCGGCGATCCGATCTTCACCTCCCTGACCGACCCCTTCACGGCAGCGGACTTCCGGCGCTTTCAAGTCATTCAACCCGATGCGGAGAAGATGGAGGCTATGGGTGCTAGTATCCTCGCCATTGAAAAGGACCGGCCTCACGTGGACCTGGAGCGCGCCACTATGGCGATTCGGTGGACCCCGGAGATCGTGGGTACCCAGTTCCATCCCGAGGCCGACGCCGCGGGTATGCTGGACCACTTCAGCCGCCCCGACATTAAGGCTGAGGTCATCGCCGAACACGGCCGCGACAAATGGCTTAGCCTCATGGCCGACCTCACCGACCGCAGTAAGATCGCCCATACTCACGATGCCGTTATCCCCGGCTTCCTCAAGCGGGCGATCAGCGTTCTCGCCCCAGCCGCCGAAGTGGCGCGGGGATAGCGTATGGCCGGTATGATGTAGGGTTCCGCAAGGCTATGGGCTGGCTACCAAGTTCCCGCGCAGAGTGGGGTGATGGGGGGATCAGGGTAAACCGGATGCACAGAGCACCGCGTATGGACCGGGTTTAGACTACCTTTGTGAGTCTGTCACTCCCTTGTCTACCTAACACCTTTCCGATGCGTCATCCGGCCCCCCACGCTTTAGCTGAGTGGACACTCATCACGGGCGGAAGCCACGGGATTGGTCTGGCCCTTGCCCGGGAGTGCCTGCGCCAGGGCCTGGGCGTAGCCGTGCTTGCGCTCGATGATGCGGAGTTGGCAAATGTTCGGCAACGGTTACCACTTGCCTCCTCCGCCAACTTTCGGTGCCTGGGAATCGACCTGGTCCGGCCGGGGGCCGTGGATGCCGTACTGCATTGGTTAGACGAAGAGCAGCTTCGCATCAACTACCTCATCAATAATGCCGGCTTCGGCCGCGGGGGGCTTTTCGAGCATACGCCCTGGACGGAATACCGTACTATGCTGCAGCTCAACAACCAAGTGATGGTGGAGCTGATCCACCGCCTCCTGCCTCAGCTCAAAGCCTGTCGCGGGGGCGTTCTTAACCTGAGCAGCATGGAGGCGACCCTGCCGCTGCCGTACAAAACCGTCTATACGGGCACGAAGGGCTTTGTCTACAACTTCTCGCTGGCCCTCCGGGAAGAATTTCGTCACCACGGGGTAAGCGTGAGCGTGCTCTGCCCGGGTCCGGTCATCACCAATGAGGACGGACTGCGGCGGGTGGAGGCCCAGGGTGCCCGCGCCCGCTTGCTCGTCACTATGCCGGACGACATCGCCCCAGCGGCAATCGCCGGTATGCTTTCCGGAAAGGCCGTCATCGTTCCGGGCCTTTTGGTGCGGATCCTGGTGTGGGTCAGCTACCTGACGCCCCGCCCCTTACGCATGCGCATTCTCGAGAAACTCTTCAGCCGCTACCGGGAAACCGACGTCGCCGTGACCCGCCGGCAGACGAGCCTTAGGGTTTAAAAGTTAAGTTCGTCAGCGCTTCACTGACTGCCCAGAGGTGGCGCGCCTCCCCTGCGTCGTACGAACTGGAAAAGGAGCGTTTGGGACGCATACCGTCCCAGTACAGGCCACTCGGCGGTTGGCTTTCCACGGTGGCCAAGAAAATACTCGTAGCGGCGCCCTCGCGGGGTGTTTTGTTTCCGCTCATGCGACGCCTCACCCGCCACGCCAAGCGGTGCAACCAAGTGTTGCCCTTTAACCCAATGTCGGTCTGCACCAAACCCGGCTGCACCGCACAGATCACCGTGTCACCGGTTTTGCGCCGGTCGTACTCGTAGCAAAATAACACGTTGGCAAGCTTACTCTGGGCGTAGCTCCGTAGTCCGTGGTACCGGTGGGTGAGGGTGAGGTCCTGGAAGTCCATACCGCTCACCTGTTTGTGGCTATCGCTGGCGACGCAGATGATGCGGGCGCCGGGCTGCAGGTGATCGTGCAGCAGCGCGGTTAGTAGAAAGTAGGCCAAGTGGTTGACGGCAAACGTCTTTTCGTTGCCCTCCGCGGTGAGCTCCAGGTGGGAGTTCCAGACGCCGGCGTTGTTGACCAACACATCCAGACGGGGGTGGCCGTTCCGCACCGCGTCAGCCAACTGACGCACCGCACCAAGGTCCGCTAGGTCCCCGTACACTACGCTTACTTGCTTGCCGGGGATACGCGCGGCAGCCTCCCGGGCCCGCTCCAGCGTCCGGCCGTGGAGCAACACCCGGAAGCCCCGTTGCGCCAGGGCACGGGCTGTTTCAAAACCTATACCGCTGGTAGCACCAGTGATCAGGACAGTTTTCATAAAATCAGGATTCGGTGGTGGCCCGCAGCTCCGCTAAGGCAGTTTCCGCCCCCCGGAGCTTTTCCCGGCAGGCGGCAATGAGCTGCTCGGCGCGGGCGACGCGGGCGTGCAAGTGATCGATGTCAGCCGGTACTTCCTGCAACTGCAACAAGATTTCCTCGAGTTCGGCAAGGGCTTCGGCGTAAGTCATGGTCGGTAGCGGGTTTCCCGCGAAAGTAAGACGGAATTGGTGCACCCACCTCCCCGCTGAGCCCCATGGAGGAAGACGGCAGAACATGCCCCCCGGGGTGCCGTGTTATTAAGCAAACAAACTTACGCCATGAATCGCCCGCTCTCCCTACTCTCCGCTATCCTGATCACTGCCTCCGTTTTCGGACAAAATCCGGTGGACGTAGGATCCAATGAGCGCACCGACGCTACCTCCCTCGACCCCGCCGCCCCCACCGCAGATGCCTTTGTCGAAAGCTTCCAGCCCTCCGACGTCGGCTTCCTACACATCTACGTGGACCCCTCCGTGGACCCGCTCGAAACCTACCTCCTGCGTGGGGTCGAGATGAGCACGAACAGCCTGACCCAATTACCCGATGAGTTTCGCGGGATGGCCGCCGACTCCAGTCGAGGCACCTTCTACGGGGCCCTGGCCGTAATGGGCATCGAAGAGAATCTTTACCTCACCCGCTTCGCCGCTCCCACCCGCGGCCAGATCGATATGTTTGCCGTGCGGGAGGGAAAGGTGGTCCACCTAAAGACCCTGGCCTCCCTCGAATGCGCCAAGCCGGGCAACTGCGCCCAAATGGACAGCTACCTAACGGACGTTAATCTGGATACCACCTTTGACCTAATTCAAATCTCCCGCAAAAATGCCGCAGACACGGAAGGAAGCCGCGCGGCCTACGTAATGCCCCGCACTACCAAAATGTGGACGGAAACCGAGGAACTGGACGTAACCTGGGAAGGTATCACCTTTTACGCTCACCCTTCTGCCATCCGCAACCACTAATAGAGCTAGCTACTCTTCCTCCGCGCGCTGCCCCAGAAATTTTTGCATCCGCTTGAGGAGTTTGGCCGAGGCTGGGCTTAATTCAGCGAGGTCTTCAGGTGCTCCGTACTGAGCAAGAATGTCGTAAAGCACGTTAATTCTTCCCTCCGTATCATAAAAGCGATTGATAATTGCCACCCGGCGTAGTTCTACCAGGCAGTAGCCGGAGGCGAAGTTTCCTTTCTCGTAGCGTACTGCGTAGCCCAGCTCTTGCAGTAAGGTTTCGAGTTTCTTCAGGCTGTGTTTGGTGTTCGGCAACATAAGGCGGGGTCGCGGGTGCGGGGGAAAGGCCGCAAAAGTACAGGTTATGCCCGGGACCGGACGCCCAGCATCAGGAGCGGCAACTTACTTTTGTTGCATGCGCGTCCTCCTGCTCATCCTTATCCTGTTCTTCCCTCCCCTGCTCCGGGGGCAGGCCTTTCGCGCGTCGGTGCTGGCCGGGGCTAACCTCAGCCAAATCGACGGCGACGACCTGCTCGGCTTCTACCAGCCGGGCGTCAACGCCGGGCTACGCGTCGTGGCGGTCCTCGGCGAAAAGTGGCGCCTCGGACCGGAGATTCTCTACAGCCAGCAGGGGGCCAAACGAAATAAGAACAGCGCCAACATCAGCGAATTTCGGGAGATTCAGCTCAATACCGTGGAGTTGCCCCTCATGGTTTACTATAAAGACTGGCGGCTCACGGCCGAAGCTGGGACCAGTTACCAGCGGGTGATCGATTATGGAGTCACCAATTTCCGGGGAGAAGACGTGACCACCGTTTACCCCTTCGCGACCGACCTGCTGGCCCTCAAGTTTGGCGTAACCATCTACCTCACCCCCAACGTGGGCTTTAATTTCCGCTGGTCGAAGCACCTGACCGATCTGCAAGTGGCCGAGGAGCCCCGCCTGCGCGGCCGCACCATGGCCCTGCGCGCCGTATATACTATCGGGGCCGGGGAAACGCTGCCGAGGCCCACCGAGGCCCGCTAGCGCGACCGGCTTGTGTTTACTTTACACCGGCGATCCCGCCCCCGCCTAACTCCCCCCATGATTGACTTTCCCCTGCGCGCCGTAATTGACCTCGGCACTAACACCTTCCACCTGCTCATTGCCGCGGTGGGGGCCGACAACAGCATCCAAGAGGTGTACCGGGAGCGCATCTTCGTCAAACTAGCCAGCGAGGGGATCGAAGTGATCGGCACTGAACCCTTCGCCCGGGGCATAGCGGCCCTTGCCCACTTTCGGGAAGTGATGGACGCGCACCAAGTGCACTCGGTGACCGCAATCGGCACGGCCGCCTTACGTACCGCTACGAACGGGGCGGAGTTCGTCCGCACTGCCCGAGCCCAAACCGGCATCGCTATTCGCCTAATCCCCGGCGACACCGAGGCGGCCTACATCACCCGTGGGGTACTGGCGGCCCTGCCCCCACTTCACGGTCGCATCCTCATCATGGACATTGGGGGCGGCTCCACCGAATTCATCATCGCCTCGCAGGAGGGCGTGCATTGGCGCCGTTCCTTCCCGTTGGGGGTCGCGGTCCTACAGCGGGCCTTTCACCACAGCAACCCGATCACGGAGAAAGAACTTTCCCGCCTAGCCGCCTTTCTCGCGCATCAACTCCTGCCCCTGCGTGAAGCCTTAACCCAGTATCCCACCTCCCACCTCGTGGGTGCCGCCGGCACCTTTGACGTGATGGCCGAACTGCTGCGTGACGAGGGTGCCCTAGCCCACCGCACCAGTCACGCCCTAACCATGGCCGGCCTCGAAGACCTTCACCTGCGCATCATCGCCTCCACCCTGGAGGACCGCCTCCGCTTTGCCGGCATCCCCCCCGAACGCGCCGACCTCATCGTCGTGGCCATGGTCCTCATCCGCTTCATCCTCGAGCTGGCGGGTATCGAGCGGATCACAGTTAGTGATTATGCTATGAAGGAGGGTATTCTTTTAGAAGGGATAAGGGATAGAAGGAGTTAGGATAGCGAGGGTGAAGGTTGGCCGTGCCGCCTTCATTCCCTCGTTCCCTCAATCCTTAGTTAAAGGGTCTGGTCAAAATCCTGGATCACCTGCAGGATCAGCGTGATGTCCGTATAGAAGCGGCGGATGAGGTGGAAGGAGACGTTGGAGCGGAAGAAGTGGGGTTCCAGAAGGTCATAGCCGTGCTCGAGGCCGATGAAGAGATCCTTGTCGTGGACGGCGAAGTAGAGGTCGCGTTGCTCGCGGAGATAAAAGGCTACCAGGGCATCCTGCATGGGGGGGGTGAGGATACCGGCGACTTGGGTGCCGGGATGGGCGTAGACGGCAAAGGTTTCGCGGAAGGCCGGGTTGAGGATCTCGACGTCGGCCGAGCGGCCCTGGCCGCCGACGTAGGCGTCGACCGAGCGCTTGAGGCGGCGGAGCTTGTGGCGCGGCCAGACGGCCAGGCGGCCGGTGGGGTTCTCGTTGAAGACGGCGTGCACGAAAAGCCCGCTGAATACCACCTGCAGGCGGTTACTGGCCGGGCTGATTTCCTGCACGTAGGCTTCCCCCATCTCGAAGGCCATCTCCCCGACCAGGCCCCGGATGTAGTCTTCGGCGCGGTAGCTGTCGGGATGGGGCCGAAACAAACCGCTGCGCTCGAAACGATCCGCCAGGATGGGCCGGGTGGCGTTGTATTCGAGGGATCGGAAGTTGGGCGAGTCGTTGATGAAATCCAGCAGCAACTGCACAATGGCCGGTTTGAACGACTGCCGAAACTTCTCGATGCGGAAGTAGAGGGAGCCGACGTAGAAGGCGACCGGCACGACCAGGACCAGAATGAGAAAACCTAGGTCGTAGACCAGGAAGGCCACCCCGACGGCGAAGATGCCGAGTAGCGACAGCAAGATGCCGCGGAGAATGCGCTTACGCATCGCCTCGAGCCGCAGCAACTCGGGCCGAATGGTCGTATTGTAGAATAAGCGGAGCTCGTCGAGGCGCGGCGGGATCATGACCGGACAAGATACGGAGGCAATACAACCCGGGGGTGGGCGGGCGTGTCTTCTGAAAAACCCCTATCTTTGCGCGCTTATGCAAACCAGCATTAAACTAAGTGTCTTTTTTCTCCTCCTTGTGCTCGTGAGTTGCCGCTCCGAGTTTGAGACCATCCGGACGAGCACCGACCCGGAGCTTATCCTGACCAAGGCCAACGGCTACTACGAGGCGCAAGAATACCAGCGGGCACAAACGTTGTACGAACTGACCATCGCTCCCTTCCGGGGCCGGGCGGAGGCCGAGCAAATTGCTTACCGGTATGCTTACACCTATTACTACACCGAGCAGTTCGTCCTGGCTAGCTACTACTTCAAAAATTTTGCTACCACCTACGGAGGAAGCACCCTGCGGGAGGAAGCGGATTTTATGGCGGCCTACTCCAACTACGAGTTGAGCCCCACTTACCGGCTTGACCAAAGCTACAGCGTAAAGGCCATCGACGGTTTCGAGGAGTTTGCGAACCGCTATCCCAACAGCGAGCGGATCACAGAGGCGAACCGCCTCATTGACGAAATGCGGGCGAAGATGGAACTGAAGGACTTTGAGTCTGCCAAACTGTACCTGGACATTGAGCGGTACGAGTCCGCCCTGGTAAGTTTCGAAAACGTGCTGAAAGATTACCCGGAGACGCAGCGGGCAGAGGAGATACGCTACCTGATGGTGATCACCGAGTACGAATTCGCCAGCCGCAGTTTCCGGCTGCGCAAGGGCGAACGCCTCGAAAAAGAGATTGAGCTGGCCGAGAACTTTCTCAGCCGCTACCCGGAGAGCCGCTACGCCGACGAGGTGAGTACGCTGCTCCGTAAATCACAAGAAGAACTAAAAGATCTAGCCAATGTCAGATATCAAAGCACGCGCACAGGGGCTTAGCCCGGATACCGCCGCCCGCGACATTCAACGCGTAGTTGAGAACACCGGCAATATTTACGAATCCCTGGCCATCGTCAGCCGCCGCGCCCGCCAGCTGGCCGTTGACCTGAAGCACGAGCTCGACCAAAAGTTGGAGGAGTTTGCCGAGGTCACCGACACCATTGAGGAGGTAGTCGAAAACAAGGAGCAGATCGAAATTTCCAAGTTCTACGAGAAGCTGCCAAACCCGGTGCTCATCGCCATGCGCGAATACCTGGACGACGAGCTTTACAGCCGCTACAACGAGCGCCGGGAGGACGAGGAGGACGACCTCTAGATCTTGCTTGCCGGGAAGAAAATCATCCTGGGCGTCTGCGGGAGCATCGCCGCCTACAAATCCGCCCTCCTCGTGCGTGGCCTTATCCGGGCCGGTGCGGAGGTGCGGGTGTTGATGACCCCTTCGGCGGCTGACTTTATTGCTCCGCTTACCCTGTCTACGCTGTCGAAGCATCCGGTCGTCTCGTCCGTCCATACGGGCGAGGGGTGGAACAATCACGTGGAGTTGGGGCTCTGGGCCGACGCTTTCCTGATTGCCCCGGTGACCGCCACTACCCTGGCGAAACTGGCTGCGGGCCTGTGCGACAACGTGCTCGTAGCCGTCTACCTCTCCGCCCGCTGCCCGGTCTTTTTCGCGCCCGCCATGGACGTAGATATGTGGCTGCACCCCGCCACCCGGGCCAACGTTGCCAGGCTACAGGGCTACGGCAATCACCTAATCGACGTAGAGAGCGGGGAGCTGGCCAGTGGACTTAATGGCCAGGGCCGGCTGGCGGAGCCGGAAAACATCATCCGTGTACTCGAAGCGCACTTTAGTCCGCCTCCTGGAGACTTTGCCGGCAGGCACCTGCTCATCACCGCCGGTCCCACCTTTGAAGACCTCGATCCAGTTCGCTTCCTCGGCAACCGCAGTACCGGGCGGATGGGCCTTGCCCTGGCCGAGGCCGCCGCAGCCCGCGGTGCCCGGGTAGAGCTGATCCTCGGTCCTACCCACCTTTCCACCCGCGCGCCCGGCATCTCGACTACCGAGGTACGCTCCGCCCGAGAAATGCACGACGCCGCCCTGACCCGCTGGCCGGAGTGTACCGATGCTATTCTGTGTGCCGCCGTCGCCGACTACCGCCCGGCCGAAACCGCGGAGGAGAAGATCAAAAAGACGGACGGCGACCTTGTGCTTCACCTGGTCCGTAATCCCGACATTGCCGCCGACCTTGGTCGCACGAAGCAGCCCGGGCAGCGGGTAGTTGGTTTTGCCCTGGAGACGGAACACGGCGTAGCAAACGCCCGTGGCAAGCTGGAACGAAAACAGTTAGATTTCATCGTCCTCAACTCCCCCCGGGACCCCGGCGCCGGCTTCGGTCACGATACCAACGAAATCCAACTGATCGACCGCAATAAGGTGACTGCCTTTGAGTTAAAGTCTAAGCGGGCTGTGGCCGATGACATTCTCGACCGGCTCGTGCGCGACAATTCGACACCATGAAACTAATGCTCCCGCTCGTGCTATGCACGACCCTGACGCTCGGGGCACAGAGCGAAATTAACTGGACGGTTAACCTCAATACCCAGCAGGTTACCCAGACCGACAAGCGCATTTTCGCTACGCTGGAGAAAGACCTGGCGATCTTTCTCAACGGCCGGACCTGGACCGACGACCGCTTCGAGGAAGAAGAACGGATCGAGGCTACCCTCTTCCTGACGCTTGTGGAGCAGACCCGCGATAACGGCAGTGGCGGGGAGGAGGTCATCCCCAACCGCTTTGGCGGCACACTAGCCTTGCAGACCTCCCGCCCGGTCTACGGCATCACCGAGGTGACCCCCATCATCAACTACCAGGATAAACAACTGCAGTTCGGTTACGAGCAATTCGAGGCGATCCAGCTCTCGGAGCAGTCCTACACCTCGGAGCTTGCCTCCTTGATGGGCTTTTATGCCTATTTGATTCTGGGCATGGATTACGACACCTTCTCTCCCCTCGGCGGGGAGCCCTTTTACCAGCAGGCCCAGGAGATCTACAATCGCCTGCCCAGCAACATCTCCAACAGCGGCGGCTGGACCGCCGTTGGCAAGGCCAACAACCGGTACTTGCTGCTGGAAAACCTCCTGAGTCCCCGCATGCTCCCGATGCGTCGGGCGAGCTACGCTTACCACCGGCTGGGCCTCGACCAGATGATCACGGATCCCGCGGCAGCCCGCAAGAATATTACCCTGGCCATTGAGGACGTGCAGGCCGCGAACCAGGCTTATCCTAGTTCGGCGCTTGTCCAATCCTTCATCGATGCTAAGCGCACCGAAATCATCGAGATCTATAAGGGGGCTACCGCACCGGAGCAAAATGCCGTCATTCAAATGATGTCGCGGATCGACCCCTCTAAGTCCGGCGACTACCGCGCCATTCGTACTTCCGGGGCTCCGGCGGGCCGCCGCACTACGACCATTAACCGCGGGCTAGGCGGTACGCAATAATCTCATCGTGATCGAATTCCCCTTCGAACTGGCGCTCTTCCTGGGCCGTAACGCTTGATTCCGGGGGTATGCGTTGCTCCGCCACCGCCGCCAGCACGCTGGGGTGAATGTAGTATTTGCGGCACACGGAGAGGGTATTTCCCAGGAAATGCGCGACCCGCTCCACCACGCGTAGGTCCGGACGGTCGGGCACGGTTCCCCCATTTTCCTCCAGCAACTCCCAGTAGGCATCCACGGCAGCGGCAGTGCCGGCCCAGGTACGAAAATACTTGCTGCTGAAGCCCGGCCCTACGAGTTGCCGAACCATGTTGTTGACGTCTCCACTATCGAGGTTATGCATCTTTCCATCGTCTCCGCGGTACCGAAAGATCTCGTAGCCGGGCAGCTCGCTCATGTTGGTGAGCAGCTGAATCAGGTTTGGATCGCTGAGGTCGACTTCGCGTTCCTGCCCGCTCTTGCCGATGTAGTCGAAGTGTAGGCCGTCGGCGTCAATCTCCACGTGCTTGCGGCGGAGGGTGGTGAGGCCGATGGTGCCGTTGCGCTTGCGGTAGGAAGAGTTACCGACCCGCATGCCGGTCTCGTCCATCAGGGCTACGGCGATGGCGGCTACCCGCTCGCGACTCCAGCTGCGGCTGTCGTCCTGGATAATGCTGCGGAGAGTGTGCCGGGCCCCGGGCAGGGCGGCGGCGAAGTCCATGAGGGTGTTGAACTTATTGAGTTGCTTGAAGGCCATCCAGTCCGGATGGTAGCGGTACTGTTTGCGGCCGGCTTCGTCCCGACCGGTGCTGAGCAGGTGGCCATTTTCGAGCGGGCATATCCAGACTTCGGTCCACGCCGGTGGAATGGCCAAAGAGGCCAGGCGGTCCTGGACGAGTTTATCCTGGATGCGAGACCCGTTCTCGCGGAAATAATTAAATCCTTTTTCTGCGGGGCGTCTTGACCAGCCGGGCTGCTCATCGGAGACGTGCACCAGATCGGGCACGGGATGGGAAGGAGAAGTTCGGGCGGCCCCCATGAGGTAATTGAATTGCTTCCTCTATAAGGGAAATTCGGCCCGTTTTTGTTCTAGCTTTCTGCCCGGATTTTGGCGATGCGGGCGCGGATGTCGCCGAGCAGCTCCGGGGGCGGCGCCTGGGGGCGCAGATTTCGCTTCATAAAGACCGCGAAGGCCGCCTCGTCGGACAGCCGGTCGGCCTCTTCCCCGCTGGGCAGGTCGGCCACTTCGGGCAGGGGGCGGGGGGTGGAGGAACCGTCGGAGCGTTCCTGCGGATCGGAATAAGAGGGGGAGGAAGGAAACATGGTGGATAAAATTTAAACGTGCCGCCCCGATCGGGATCGGTGGCGGCACGGTGGTTTAACCTAGGTTACGGGTATTAACGATGCCGAAGTTGGCCTCGGCGTAGCCCTGCAGTTGCTTGATGAGCGAGATGCGGGCGCGGCGGGTCACGGACTTGACGGTATTCAGGGGCATTCCCATGGCCTCGGCAATCTCTTTTTCGGCAAAGTCGTAGAGGTCGGCCATGAGGACGATGGCCCGCTGGCGGTCGGTCAGGAGCGTCATGGCCCGCAGGATCGGATCGCTGAAATCCCGGTCGAGAGCCCCAGCCACGCGCAGGTCGGCAAAACCGGCCAGGGCACTTTCGGTATCCCGCAATTGGTAGGCCAGTCGCTCGTCCAGTTCCTGCTCACTGCGGCGCCGCCGCTTACGGTAGGCATTGTTAAACAGGTTGCGGGACAGGCAGAACAACCAGGCGCGGGCGTTAGTGCCCGCCGCGTAGTGCTCGATTTTGACGTAGGCGCGGGCGTAGGTTTCCTGGGTCAGGTCGGCGGCGTCGGCCGCACTGCCGGTCATGCGCAACAGGAAGTTGTAGACCACGGCGTAGTGGATCAGCAATTCCGCTTCAAAGATGTGCTCGCGGGTGGGGCGTGCCATGGGAGGGGATGAACTAGTGGAGAATAAATGTGGAATGCAAGGGCCTAATGCTACGGGGGGCGGCAGAAGTTGCGGCTTGGCAAATTTTCGTGTCCCCGTTTACTACCTTTGCCCCCGCTTCACCTTAAACGTCCGGCCATGATCAGCTACTACGCCAGTAACAATGGCACCCTGGAACGGGTGGAGCAGGCCGGTCCCGATACCTGGATCCACCTCGTGCCGCCCTTCGCCTCCGACGAGCTACCCCGGATCGCCGAACGCTACGACCTTCCCATCGACTTCCTGACCGACCCGCTGGACATCGACGAACGCTCCCGCTACGAACGGGAAGACGATACGCGACTCATCGTCGTGAACACCCCGGTGCTCAGTCAGGTCGAGACCGAGAACGACAGCATCTATATCACCGTGCCCATTGGCATCATCCTGACGCCCGATGCGCTGATCACCATCACCTCGACGGCCGACCACCCGGTGTTGCAGCTCTTTATCGACAACAAGCTCCGCAACGTCAACCCAGCCCGCCGCAGCCAGTTCGTCCTGCGCATCTTCGAGCACACGGTCTACCGCTTCCTTACCTGCCTGAAGCGCCTCAACGTCAAGCGCAACCTCATCGAGCAGGAGCTGTACGACAGCAGTCGGAACCGTGAGCTCAAGCAACTGCTGAGCATCGAAAAATCACTCGTCTACTTCATTAATGCGCTAAACGGCAACGAACTGCTCAAGATGAAGATGAAGCGGGCCGACTTCCTCGGCATCCGCCACGACGAAGACATGTGGGACCTCTTTGAAGACATCATCATCGACAACGGCCAGGCCCTGGAGATGGCCAATATCTATACCAACATCCTGAATGGGACCATGGACGCCTACGGCTCCATTATCTCCAATAACCTCAACATCACCATTCAGCGGCTGACGTTGATCACCATTATCCTGACGGTACCGATGGTGATCGCCAGCTTTTACGGGATGAATGTTCCCATGCCCCTACAAAATGGTGAGTACACTTACGTATTCATTCTTTTACTCTCCGTCTTTCTTAGCTTGGCGGTCATTTTCTACTTCCGCCGCAAGCGCCTGTTCTAACCTCAAGACGCGCGCACCCTGTTTTTATCTACCTTTATCCCCCCACGAGCTAAAGTACCCTACATGCCTTACACTACGATTGCCGGAATCGGACATTACGTTCCGAAGAATATTGTCACGAATAAGGACCTTACCGAAGTAATGGAAACTAGTGACGAGTGGATTCGGGAGCGCACGGGTATCGAGGAGCGTCGCTACATCGACCGCACGCAGGAGACCACCACCACCCTGGCCGTGGAGGCGTCCCTACGGGCCATTCAGGACGCCGGCATCGATAAGGAGGATATCGACTTCATTATTTTCGCTACCCTGAGTCCCGATTATTACTTTCCCGGCTCCGGCGTGCTGCTGCAGCGCGAGCTCGGCATTAGTGGTACCGAAATCGCCGCCCTGGACATCCGCGCCCAGTGTTCGGGTTTCATCTACGGGCTATCGACCGCCGACCAGTTCATTAAGTCGGGCATGTACAAGAAGATCTTGCTCGTCGGGGCGGAGGTGCACAGCGTGGGACTCGATTTTACCACCCGCGGCCGCAACGTCAGCGTGATTTTTGGCGATGGCGCGGGTGCAGTGATCCTGGAAGCCACCGAGGACAAGGAAATCTCCGTACTCTCAACTAAAATGCACAGCGACGGCACCTACGCCGAGAAGCTGAGTTACATGTACCCCGGCGCGCACGGCGGCTACTTCATTGAGAAGTATGGCCTGGAGGACTTTGACGTCGACTACGACCTCGACAACAACCCCTACGGTGGGGTCTTCTGGAACCAGGATATGCTCGACAAGGCGCGCGTGTACCCCCACATGGAGGGACAGACCGTGTTCAAGATGGCCGTCCGCAAATTCCCCGAGGTCATTATGGAAGCCCTTACGGAGGCCGGCCTCGGGATAGAAGACCTCGACATGCTCATCCCCCACCAGGCCAACCTGCGCATCAATCAGTTCGTGCAGAAGACCATGGGCCTGCGGGAAGATCAGGTGTACAACAACATCATGCGCTACGGCAACACCACCGCCGCTTCCATCCCCCTGGCCCTGTCTGAGGCCCGCGACGAAGGGAAAGTCAAAAAGGGCGACGTGGTGACCCTGGCCGCCTTCGGCGCCGGATTTACCTGGGCCGCCGCCGTCCTGCGGTGGGGGAAGTAAAACTTACAGTACCTCCGCAACGGTAAAAATACTGCCGCCCACAAATACGATATCCCGTTCCGCCGCCGCCGCCCGCGCGGCCGCGTAGCCGCTGCTTACGGAGGCATAGGCCTCCCCGTGCAGGCCGTATGCCGACGCCGCGGCGCGCAACTGATCGGCCGCCAGCCCGCGGGGGATGTCCGCCTTGACGAAGTAATACACCGCATCGGTCGGGAAGAGGGGCAGGGCCTTACTCAGGTCCTTGTCGTTGACCACGCCCACCACGAGGTGAAGTGCCCCACCCCGCGCGTGGCCCGCCTGTTCGAGCCGTTCCAGGACGGGCCGGAGCCCCTCCCCGTTGTGGGCGCTGTCGGCCAGTATCAGGGGCCCCTCGTCCGACAGCGTCTGCCAGCGCCCGATGTAGTACGTCAGTTCGGCTACGTGAGCAAAGGCGTAGGCCACTCGTGCTTCCTCGAGGTTTAGGCTGCCCGTTGCGTCCAGGGCTAGTAGGGCTATCCAGGCGGTTTGCAGGTTCTTTCCGGCGAAGGGGCCGCGGAGGTCCGTATCGAAGACCGGGCGCGCTTCCCGGTCGGCGAAACGAATGCTCGCCCCCCGCTCCTCGGCGGTTTTCCGGAAGACCGGCTCGGTTTCCGCTTGGGTCTCCCCAATAACGACGGGGCGGGCAGGCTTGATGATGCCCGCCTTTTCGCCCGCGATCTCCGGCAGGGTATCGCCGAGAAATTGCATGTGGTCGTAGCCAATGTTGGTGATGACGGCCAGTACCGGATCTACGACGTTGGTGCTGTCCAGGCGGCCGCCGAGCCCTACTTCCAGGATTACCCATGCCACCTGCGCCCGCGCAAAGTAGTCCAGTGCCATGGCCACGGTGATCTCGAAGAAACTGGGCTCGATGCGCGCGATGGCCGGCCGGATGCGGTCGGTAAACGCTACGACGTCCGCTTCGGAGATGAAGATACCGTCGATCTTGATGCGTTCGCGAAAATCCTTGTAGTGGGGGCTGGTGTACATCCCTACGCGGAAGCCGTGCGCCTGCAGGGCTGCGGCCAGGAGGTGGCTTACGGTGCCTTTGCCGTTGGTGCCGCCCACGTGTACAAAGCGCAGCCGCCGCTCGGGGTTGCCCAGTTCCGCGAGGAGGAGGCGGATGTTGGTGAGGTCCTTCTTCATGGCCGCATCGCCCTGTCGCTGGTACATGGGCAGGCGGGTGAAGAGGTAGTCGAGGGTAGCGGGATAGTCCAAGTTCGGGTACGCTGGGGTTTGGGGTATATTTGTGGAATGAGTCGAAAAGAGCAGATCATCACCCTGCTGGAGGGGGCCCCCAAGGATGCTTTTCTCCGCTTCGCGCTGGCCAAGGAATGGGAGGGGGAAGGTAACGATCCGGCCGCGCTTAACGTCTACCGCAGCCTGCTGAACGAACAACCGGACTACATCGGCACCTACTACCACCTAGGGAAAACGCTCGAGCGCATGGAACGGCCCCGGGAGGCCTGGAAGATTTATACCACCGGCATGGAGGTCACTAAACGCCTCGGGGAGCAACACGCCATGCGGGAGCTGGCCGGCGCCCGCTTGGAGCTGGGTGACGAAGACGATTTTGCCTAAGCGCTTGCTTGGGATTTCACTCCCCGCCGCAAACTTGCTCCTTTGCGCCTACTCTTCGCCTCAAAAAGCGTCACCTAGCCCGCTAGGCTCCCCGTTTGGAGGCTCGAATAGACCCAAATTAGCGGCGTTTTCGTCAGGCTCGGAAAACCCAAACAAGCGCTAAAGGCGGTACTTCGGCGCGACGGTCAGGCGGGACTGCGGCTCGGAGGGAGAAATAAGGTAGCCGTCCGGACGGCCCTCCCCTACGGAGGGATACACGTTCAGGCGGGTGGCGGGAATAGTTGTAGAGGCGTCGAGTTCTTCCATGGATTCGGCGCGTTGGGCTAGGGGATCGGTTGCCCCACCCCGAGGTAGACTGAGCAGAACGGCGAATCCCGCGACCAACAGCAGCACGGCGGCGATCATCCAGGGTCGAGAGCCCAGGAGCCGGGGGCCGCGCGTACGGCCGTCCAGCCGGCGCTCGACGCGGTCCCAGCCGTCCGTGGGCGGACGGCGGCGCATACCTTGGGCAGTAGTGCGAAACTGACGATCGAAGGGGGTGGGAGTAGGCATTAATAGGATAATTTAGTGGGCGTAACCCAATTTTTCGAGTTGTTCCCGGAGACGCTTTTTCGCCAGGATGAGCTGAGATTTGCTCGTGTTGATGCTGATCTTCAGCAGTTCCGCAATCTCCCGGTGTTTGTAGCCCTCCACGACGTACAGGTTGAAGACCGTCCGGTAGCCGGTCGGCAGCCCGTCCAGCACGTCGAGGATGTCGCGTTCGGCCAGGCGGTTGGCAGCGGCAGCCGGGATGGCGTAGTGGGTAGGATTGACATCGCCGAGCTCGAGGGCCTGCTTGAGCGCGTGTTTTTTGCGCAACAGCATGAGCGACTCATTGACCACGATGCGCCGAATCCACCCCTCGAAGCTGCCGGTCTCGGTAAAGGTGTCGATCTTATCGAAAACCCGAAAGAAGGCGGTCAATACCACGTCGTCCGCATCGGCGTCGCGCCGGCAGTAGCGGCGGGCGACGGCGGACATGAGCGGGGAATATTGCTCGTAGACCGCCCGTTGGGCGCGGCGGTCGTTGGCTCTACAGCCGGCAATCAGTTCCTGCTCGGTCAAGGGGTCAGCTCAATTGGTTACGCCTGCAAGATGCCCGTACCGGCACCTTTGGCGGGTGTATAGGCAAATACTTCGGCGAAGTGGCGTTCGATATGGGGGGTGACCTCCGCTATTTCCACGGGTCGGCGGAGCTCCACGCTGAGGCTGGTCACGGCCCGGTCGGGATCGTCGATGCCACAGGGTATGATGTGGTGAAAATGCGTGAGGTTAGGGCGCACGTTCAGGGCCAGCCCGTGCATGGTGGTCCAGCGGCTGAGGTGTACGCCGATGGCGCAGACCTTGCGCTTCGGCTGGCGGCGGGCGGGATCGCCGGACAGCCAGACGCCGGTAAAGCCGGGGTCCCGCTCGGCGGTAAGGCCGAAGTCAGCCAGTGTACGGATCACCACCTCCTCCAGGCTGCGGACGTAGCGGTGCACGTCGTGAAAAAAGTCGTCGAGGTCGAAGATGGGATAGGCCACCAGCTGTCCCGGGCCGTGGTAGGTGATATCACCACCCCGGTTGATGCGCAGAAAAGATATTCCCCGTTCCTTGAGCTCGCTTTCGGAGAGCAGGAGGTGATCGGGGGAGCCGGACTTGCCCAGAGTGTAGATTGGGGGGTGCTCCACGAAGAGCAGGTGGTGATCCCGGGGGGCGGGGGCGCCCATGCCAGCCCGCCGGGCGGCCAGCTTACGGTCTACTACTTCCTTATGGAGGCGGGTTTGTAAATCCCAGGCTACCTGATAGTCCAGGCGCCCCAGGTGATGCACTTGGACGGTGGGCATTAGCGTTCGGCTATTCGGGGTCGACGATCCCGATAGTCAGAACGATCTTCCCGACATTAGCATTGCTGGCCATGTAGCGGTGGGCGTCGGCTACTTGCTCCCAGTCGTAAATGGTGTCAACCACGGCCCGCAGTTTACCGGTAGCGAAGTGGGGCCAGATCTTTTCCCGGAAGTCGGCCGTGAGTTCCTGGCGGTAGCGGTCGCTGCGGCTGCGCATGGTCGTGCCCGTCAGTTGAATGCGTTTGCGCAGGAAGGGGGCCAGGCTGAAGTCCTCTACCCGCGCGCCGCCGAGGGCGGCCAGGCTCACGATGCGCCCGTCGGTGGCGCAGGCATGTAGGTTCTGCTTGAGGTAGGGGCCGCCCACGAAATCCAGGATAACATCGACGCCCTTCCCCTCGGTGAAGTGGAGGACCGCTTCGTCGAATTCCTCACTCTGGTAATCGATGCACAGGGCCGCGCCCAGTTCGCGCAGCCGTTCGTGCTTGTGGGCGCTTGCGGTGACGATCGGGCGGGCTCCGACCAAGTTAGCCAGTTGAAGGGCGGCGGTCCCTACCCCACTGGCCCCGGCGTGGATCAGTACCGCATCGCCCTGGCGCATCTTTCCAATCCAGTGCAGGGCCTGGAAGGCCGTCAGAAAGACCTCGGGAATAGCCGCGGCCTTGGTGAAGCTCAGGCGCTCGGGCAGGCGCAGCAGCATCCGGTGGTCGACGGCGATCCGCTGGGCGTAGCCGCCGCCGTTGACGAGAGCGCATACGTTGTCGCCCACCGCAAAATCAGTCACCTCACTACCGACTTCGATGACGGTACCGGCCACTTCCAGGCCGAGGATGGGACTGGCACCGGCGGGTACGGGGTAGTGGCCCTCCCGTTGCAGGAGGTCGGCGCGGTTCAGGGCGGTAGCGGCGATGTGGAGCAGGACGGCGGTAGACGCGGGTGTGGGGTCGGCTACTTCGGCAAGGTGCAGCTGGCTTTCGTCACCGGGCTGATCGAATACAATGGCTTTCATAGGGTGGGTTTACCGAGCGCAATGGCCCGGGACAGCGCGGCGCGAGCGCCGGACTTGATGTCTTCGAATACACCGGTGGCCCGGAAGGTGTTCAGTGCGGCCTCGGTGGTGCCCCCCTTGCTGGAGACGCGGTGGATCCACTCGCGGCACGTCAGGTCGTTCTTCATTTGGAGTTCGACGGCCCCCCGGAAGGTTTGGGCAACCAGCAACTCGGCCTGGCTCTCGTTGAAGCCCATCTCGGTGGCCGCCTCGATCATCGCCTCCATGAAGTAGAGCACGTAGGCCGGTCCGCTGCCGCTGATGGCGGTCGTGGCGTCGATGCTGTACTCGGTGTCGACGTAGATCGCCTTGCCCGTAGTATTCAGAAGGTTCTGTACTAGGACCAGCTCGATGCGGGTAACCGCCTCGCTGGCCGTGTAGCTGGTCATGCCCAATCCGATCTGGGCTGGCAGGTTTGGCATGGCGCGTATGACCTTTTCGACCCCCAGCCCTTCCCGGATGGAGGACATGGTCACGCCGGCCATAATGGAGAGGTAGACCTGTTGGGGGTCGGTGAGGGGACGGAGGGAGGCAAAGAGGGAGGGGCTGTCCTGGGGTTTTACCGCTAGGATGATCAGATCGGCCGCACTCAGGCAGTCGGCGGCCTGGGTGTAGATGTTTCCGAGCGTCTCCTCCCGTAAGCGGGTGGCGTTCTCCTGGTTACGCTCCAGGATCATTAAGTCATTTTGTTTCACCAAGTGCGCACGCAATAAACTTCGGGCGTAGGTTTTACCCATATTTCCGCCACCGATGACCAAAATTTTCATTTTAAGTTAAATTTGTGGGTGCAAGGTAAGTCGCTACCCGATTCGCCCGTGCCCCGGGCCCGCTGCATCCTGATGCGCTTGGAGTCGTTACGACACTCGGTAAATCGCTTTTACGAATTGATTTAACCCTTATATTAAACACTACCTTGCCTGCCTGCTTATTCAACGATCGCGCACATGCCTCCAATAGAAAGTGAAATTCAACAATCAGCCTTCCGGTCGCCGGCCCATAAGATCCAGGTTAATATCATCTACACGGCCTCCTGGATCAACCAGCAGACGGCAGCCTGCCTGCGGCCTTTCGGATTAAGCATTCAGCAGTTTAACATTCTGCGCATCCTGCGGGGACGGGGCGATCAGCCGTCCACGGTCAAACTGCTTACGGAGCGTATGATCGACAAGATGAGCAACGCCAGCCGACTCGTAGACAAGTTGAAAGAAAAGGGGTACGTCAAGCGGCAGGAGTGTGAAACGGACCGCCGCCGGGTAGATATCGTGATTACGGAGGCCGGATTGGAGATCGTCGCTCAGGCCAGCAAGGCAGTAGAAAATACCATGCTCAGACAACTTCCGCAACCTGGAGGACGAGGACTTCGAACAGCTTAGTAGCATGCTGGATAGGCTTCGCGGATAGTATCTGTCGTTGTTCAGCTAGATAGTTGTAACTAGCGGGTGGTTTTAGTTACAACACACTCCTAGCACTATGAACAAGCTTCTATTTACCCTCCTGCTCCTGCTCTGCCTTGCCCTGACGGCCACGGCCCAGCGTTCCCTGACCGGCACCGTGACGGACGATACCGGAGCGCCACTCCCCGGGGCCTACATCACGGTCAAGGGATCCACGCTCGGCACCTCGACGGATATCGACGGCACGTATACCATCACCATTCCGGAAGCCGCCAACACCCTAGTTTTCTCCTTTTTGGGCTTCGGCACCATTGAGGTCCGGATTGGCGAGAGTGGGGTGGTCGACGCCATCCTTTCCTCCGGTACCGTACTCGACGAGATCGTCCTGATCGGCTCCCGCTCCGCCGGACGCACCAAGCTTACTACCCCCGTCCCGGTCGATGTAGTGGACGTAGGAGAAGTCGCCTCCGCCTCCGCCCAGACCAACCTCAACCAACTGCTGAACTACGTCGCGCCGAGCTTCAGTTCCAACACCCAGACCATTTCCGATGGCACCGACCACATCGACCCGGCTTCCCTGCGCGGACTCGGCCCGGACCAGGTGCTCGTCCTCATCAACGGCAAGCGCCGCCACAATACCTCCCTGGTCAACATCAACGGCACGTTTGGCCGGGGAAACGTGGGCACCGACCTCAACTCCATTCCCGTGGCGGCGATCGAGCGCATCGAGATCCTGCGGGACGGTGCCTCGGCCCAGTATGGGTCCGACGCTATCGCCGGGGTCATCAATATCATTCTAAAAGAAAACACGGGGCTTACTTTAAACGCCGAGACCGGCGCTTACTTCAGCTCCGAGATCCCCGACTACCAGGGCAGTACCGATGGGGAATTTAACCAGGTCAGCGCCAATTATGGCATCCAGTTGAACGAGGAAGGGGGCGTCCTCAATTTTACCGGCGTGTTCGACGACCGGGCCTTCACCAACCGGATGCAGGCGTTTGCCGGAAACATCTTTAGCGGCTACAACAACCCGAGCCTGGGCACGGAACCTAACGCCAACATCACCGACCAGGAACTCGCTAACCGGGGATTGGAGCGCAGCGATTTCAATATGCGGGTCGGCCAGTCGGCCATCCGTAACGGCGGGGTGATGTACAATTTTAAGCTCCCCGTAGCGGCCGCCACCGAGGTCTACAGCTTCGGCGGGCTCAACTACCGCCGCGGCAACGCTACCGGTTTTTACCGGCTGCCGAACCAGGAGCGGACGGTCACCGACATTTACCCCAATGGCTTCCTGCCCGCCATCAACTCCAACATCAACGACGCCAGCATGGGCGTGGGCATGCTGAGCGTGTATAATAAGTGGGAGGTGGACTTCAGCAACGTCTTCGGGCGCAACAGCTTCAACTACCTCATCGACAATACCCTCAACGCGAGTCTGGGCTCGGCCAGTCCGACTTCCTTCGACGCGGGCGGCTTCGCCTTCTCCCAAAACACCTCCAACCTCGACATCCGCCGTTACTTCGACGACGCCCTAAGCGGGCTCAACATCGCCTTCGGCGCCGAGTACCGGCTGGAGAACTACCAGATCGAAGCCGGGGAGGAAGGCAGTTACCGCGACTACGGGGCCGCCAGTGAATACGTCAGCAAGGGGGGCGACACGATCGTCATTCAGGACGGGAGCGGCCCCATCGCCACCGTATTCGACCCGCTTGGGCGGAGCCGTCCCGGCGGTGCCCAGGTCTTCCCGGGCTTCCGCCCCGACAACGAGGTCAATGCCTTCCGCAACAGCATTGGAATTTACGGAGACGTGGAAGCCGACATCACCGAAGCCTTCCTGCTCGGCTTTGCCGGTCGATTTGAGAACTATTCGGACTTCGGATCTACCGTGAACGGTAAACTGACCACCCGCGTCAAACTGAGTGAGGACTGGACCTTCCGGGCGGGCGCCAGCACCGGCTTCCGGGCCCCCAGCCTGCACCAGCTGAATTTCAACTCCACCTCTACCCTCTTCGTCGATGGCGTGCCCTTCGAGGTAGGCGTCTTCAGCAACGACAGCCGACCGGCGCAACTGCTGGGCATTCCCCGGCTCAAGCAGGAGCGCAGCGTTAACTACAGCGGGGGTTTCACCGGCCGTATTCCGGGCGCTAACCTGAGCGTTACCATCGACGGCTACCTGATCGACATTAACGACCGGGTGGTCCTGACCGGACAGTTCCAGGGCGGCACCACCAGTCCTCAGCTCCAGGAAATCAGTCGCCTGCTGCAACAAGCCAACGCCAACCGGGCCTCCTTTTTCGCCAACGCCATTGACAGCCGCACCCGCGGGCTCGACGTGGTGATCACCCACAACGGTCGGATAGGTACCGGCAAACTGCGCTCCTCACTGGCCGCCACCTTCGCTAAAACGACCCTGGAGCAGGTCAATACCAGCTCCGTACTGGAAGGCCTGGAAGACACGTACTTCGACCGCACCAGTCAGATATTCCTGGAAAGCGCCGTCCCCCGTACCAAGGCCAACCTGACCTTTAACTACGACCTCGACAAGTTCTCCTTCTTCCTCCGCAACGTTTACTTCGGCAGCGTAGACGAGGCGACGAATAGCCTGGATAACGACCAGACCTTCGCCGGCAAAATAATCACCGACCTCAGTGTCGGCTACGCCCTCAGCAACCGCCTCAACTTTATCCTGGGGGCCAACAACCTCCTCGACGTTTATCCCGATCTCAACTCCCCGGCCAACCAATCGGACGGACGATTTTTGTATAGCCGGCGCTCGCAGCAGTTTGGGTCGAACGGACGGTACTTGTTTGCTCGCATGCGGTTCACCCTTTAGGTAATGAAGGAGTGAGTTGGTGAAAGGTGGGGATGCTCGCTTCGCTCGTCCTTCGTACAGAGTGATTTAGGACCGCGCAGTACCTTTCGCCGCCAATTCATCCACTCACCAAATACTCGCTCCCCCATGCCCACCCGTGTGTTCCTCGCATTTATCCTTTGCACCTGCGCCCCCGCCTTGCTTTTCGGACAGCTTAAATTGGCGGTGAGTGAAAATGGCAGCCACCTCGTGAATACGACTAGCGGGACGCCGTTTTTCTATCTGGGAGATACGGCATGGGAACTGTTACACCGCGCGGACAAGGACGAGACGCGCAGGTACTTGCAGGACCGGAAGGACAAGGGGTTCAATGTGATCCAGACCGTCGTGCTGGCGGAACTGGACGGACTCACCACCCCGAACGCCAATGGCGACTTGCCCCTCAACGATCTCGACCCGACGGACTGGAACGAGGCCTACTTCGCCCACGTGGATCGGGTAGCGCAAATGGCGGATAGCCTGGGCATCTTTTTAGGCCTACTACCCACCTGGGGCGATAAGTTTAACAAGAAGTGGGGGGTAGGACCGGAGATATTTACCCCGGAGAACGCCCGAACGTTTGGCCGGCAACTCGGCGAACGCTACCGGGACAACAACATCATCTGGATACTCGGTGGCGACCGCAACCCCGAGAACGAGGAGGACTTCGCCATCATTCGCGCCATGGCCGCGGGGCTACGCGCGGCCATCGGCGACCACCAGCTGCTGACCTACCACCCGCAGGGCGGAAACACCTCGGCCCAGTTCTTTGGGGAGGATGCGTGGATGGACTTTCACATGTTCCAGAGCGGCCACGGCAGTCTGAATGACAAACAGAACTACGACTTCCCCCGCGACGTGAATAGGACGGCTCCGGGGAAGCCCGTCGTAAACGGCGAGCCGGCTTACGAGGATCACCCCATCAACTGGCGGCCCGTGAATGGGTGGTTTAATGACTTCGACAGCCGGCAGGCCGCCTGGTGGAGCGTGCTCTCGGGCACCGACGGGCACACCTTCGGCAACCACAACATCTGGCAAATGTGGGAACCCGGCCGGGAGGCGATCAGCAGTGCGCGCACTCCCTGGAAGGAGGCGGTCCACTACCCCGGGGCGGCGCAGATGGGGCACCTGCGGCGGTTGATGGAGTCCCTACCCTACTACGAATTGGAGGTCGACTGGGACCTGCTCACCAACGCGCCGAACAGCAGCGGCCGGGAAACCATCGTGGCGCGGACGCCCGACAGCAAGCTTATTTTGGCCTACACCCCGTACGGCGATGAGTTGGAGGTAACGACCGATAAGTTGCCCAAAGACGGTGCGTACTCTTGGTTTGACCCCCGAACGGGCGGGGAAATCCCCTTCGCCCCGGAGGAGCGGGGGGAGATCACCGTTTTCGACCCCCCCTTTGCCGCGGAGCGGGGGAATGACTGGGTGTTGATTGTCCGCTAAGATTTCGTTACCCTTTCTTATCTCCGTGGACCTCCGTGTCTCCTTAGTTT
The DNA here is from genome assembly GCA_963710195.1 of Lewinellaceae bacterium. Lineage (GTDB taxonomy): Bacteria > Bacteroidota > Bacteroidia > Chitinophagales > Saprospiraceae > Neolewinella. Next base: position 13,796 of record CAVPZF010000007.1, on the reverse strand, counting down.
TTAAGCGTACGTAGCTCCATTAAATTATGGAGACACGGAGGGATGCACGGAGAGGGAGTAAAATTGACGGTGCGCGACCCCATGTCTAAGTATTCCAGCATGCGTTACTTAACGCTACGATCAGTCGTCGAGGCCTAGTACTAGCCGGTTGGTGGCCTCGTCGGTGCCGGCATCGGCGAAGTCGTCGAAGGCCCGTTCGGTCACCTGGATGAGGTGGTCGGCGATGAAGGGGGCCCCCTCGGCGGCACCCTGCTCACTGCTCTTGATGGCGCATTCCCACTCGAGGACGGCCCAGCCGTCGTAGCCGTACTTGCTAAGCTTGGAGAAGATGCCCTTGAAGTCGACCTGCCCGTCGCCAAGGCTCCGGAAGCGGCCGGCGCGGTCGGCCCACCCCTGGTAGCCGCCGTAGACGCCCTGCTTGCCGGTGGGATTGAACTCGGCATCTTTTACGTGGAAGGCACAGATGCGCTCGTGGTAGTGGTCGATAAAGCTGAGGTAGTCGAGCTGCTGCAGGACGAAGTGGCTGGGGTCGTAATTGATCTGCGCCCGGGGGTGGCCATCGAGGGCCTCGACGAACATCTCGAAGCTGATGCCATCGTGGAGGTCTTCGCCGGGGTGCAGCTCGTAACCGACGTCGACGCCTACTTCATCGAAGGCATTGAGGATGGGGCGCCAGCGATCGGCGAGTTCCTTAAAGGCCAGGTCGACCAGCCCGGCGGGGCGTTGGGGCCAGGGGTACACGAAGGGCCACAGGAGGGCCCCGGAGAAGGTGGGGTGGCCCCGGAGGCCCATATGGGCGCTGGCCCGGGCATTGAGTAGCAGCTGCTGGGTGCCCCACTCCATTTTGGCCTTGCGGTTGTTCTTGGCCTCCGCCGGGGCGAAAGCATTGTACATCGTGTCGTAGGCCGGGTGGACGGCGACCATTTGTCCCTGCAGGTGGCTGGCCAGCTCGGTGATTTCCAGGCCGTGCTCGGCGACCCGCCCCCTGAGCTCGTCGCAGTAGGTTTTGCTTTCGGCGGCCTTTTCCAGGTCGATCAGTCGGGATTCCCAGGTTGGGATCTGAATACCTTTATACCCCAGCCCGGCCATGTAGGCACATATGTCGTCCAGGTTATTGAAGGGGGGCTCGTCGCCCATAAACTGGGCGAGGAAGATGGCGGGGCCTTTGATGGTGGTCATGGTGTGGTCGGATGTTAAGTAGCGGACGGGTGTCGTCCGGCGGCGGCGGGAGGCCGACGGGGCTAACTTAGGAATTTTTGGGCTGGCATTCCTGCCCCGTTAAAGTGTAGTGGTGCCCTGACTGGCGAACCACCCCCGCCCCTGGGACCTTTCCCCTTTTTAAAGATTGAAGTACACTATGACGGTAACCGACCTCTCCCCTACCGAATATGGCCCATTTTATGCCACCTACCTGCGCCAAGTGCCGGAAAACATTAATCTGCGTTCCGCCCTCGATGAGAGCGAGGCCCTGCTGGCGGAGTACCTAAATGGCGTGGTGGAAGAACGGACCGGTTACGCCTACGCCCCCGGTAAATGGAGCATCCGAACCGCCCTGCAGCACCTCATCGATACCGAGCGCATGTTTTCCACCCGCCTGTTGCGGCTGGGCCGTCAGGATCCCGCCCCGATGCCGGGCTACGACCAGGACGACTTCGCTGCAAAAGCCGACGTCAGCCGGCGGGACTTTGGGCGCATGGTGGAAGAGTTCCGGATGCTGCGCAAGTGCACTATCTGGCTGGTGGAGAGCCTGCGGGAACAAGACCTGCTCTTCCTGGGGGAAGTAAGTGACCAGGCCATGTCCTGCCGGGCCATGGGCTTCATCCTGGCCGGGCACACCTACCACCATAATACCATTTATCGGGAACGATACCAGTAGGCGCCGCGGGATGCGTGGGAGTTGTGTAGTATTGTGGTACTGATATCCCCGGCCAGGCCGTTATTCAGTTTTCCGCCTCCGGCCCACTCCTATCCGCCTTGCACCGTACCACCTGCCTTCTACTGTCTATCCTGTTTTCCCTCTCCCTGCAGGCTTTTGACCTGAGTGATCGGCTGCGCCTGTTGTACCCGGGTGACGAACCTGCCGTGGCTGATGCGCGCAGCTTCGTGGAGAAAAAACTCGAAAACCTCTTTCGGCAGTTGCGCTACACCGATAAGCTCACCCGTAAATCCCTCCGGCGGCAGGTGCGGGGAATTGAGGACCGGGTAACGCGCGACGTGCTGCGCTACTACGATCCGGCCGCCGAATTAGCCGATGCCTTCCGCAACGGCACCTACAACGAGGCCACCGCCACCCTGCTCTACGCGCTTACCTTCGAGGCCTTTAATCTCCCCCACGCAGGCTACGTCGATCACTGGGAAAGCTACCTGCTGGTCGATCCGGGGGGCAAACGGATCACCGTCCGCAACCCCTCCGCCCGTCCCCACACGCCGGAAACGGAACTTACGTACCGCCGCGAGTACCTCGGCCTGATCCGCAGTACCCTCGACAAAAAACTTCCCGCCCTCTCCCCGGCGGAGGCCGACGCAGTTTTTTTCACCTACTATTACCAGCCCGGGCGACGCCTGACCTTCCGTCAGCTGTTCGCCTACGCACAGTTCCGCTTGGCCCAGTCGGCTTACGCTACGGCAGACTACGCGCGAGCCGATCGCCTGCTAGCCAACGCCCGGCTGCAGGAGTCTCGCCCCGCTTTCCAATTGCTCGAACGGGCCCAGGAGATCCAGCTCAGCGCCCTGGATCGCCCGGACATGGAAAGCTACGTGACCGAACTCTTCGCCCTCTGGCAGGAGGCTCCGCACAATCGCTACTTTCCGGCGGCCCTGTTGCAGCACTTTGACGAGCGGCAGAGTATCCTACTCAAACAACGGCGGCCAGATGATGCGCGCGAACTACTTGCACACTACGTAATCCGCTGTCCCGATGGACAAGCCGACTGGAGCAACCAATTAAGGCTACTCCAAAGCCTGCGCCTGCTCGCTTTTTACCAGGAGCAGGGCCAAACGGTACAGGCGCTCCACCTGGCCGAGGCCCTGCTTGCCGGGGCCCCCGGCAATTCGAATTTCCAGGGCTACGTCGCCGAGCTCACCCTGGTCCACCTGCGCCAGACGTATCCCAATCCCGACGAGTTGGTCGCGGAGGCCGCCAAGGCCGCAGAGCGTTATCCCTTCCTCTTGCAGCACGGACGTTACGCCGACATCCTCCTGCGTCAGGCCGCCCTGCGCGTCCGTGACTATTTCGCTGCCCGGGAGGAAACCGCTGGCCTGGAAGCCCTCACCGAATTTCGGGAGAAACTTAGCCTGATTCCCAACGGCTACGACCGGACGTTGTGGACCCTGACGGCCTTTGTCGCCGCCAGCAACTACTACTTCGCGGAGAAAGATTACCCGCCGGCCCGGGCCTTCATTAAAGAAGCACTAGAACACGATCCCGCTAACGACTTCCTGCTGCATCAGCAGGATTTACTCAGTCGCTACTGAATCAACTCCCGCACCGTCCGGTCGAAACCCTCCGTAAACTCGGTGTACTTCGAGGTAGCCGGCCCATTGAAGCCGGTGTGGATGCGAACGACCTGATTATCGCGATTTACAAACAACAGCGTAGGATAACTGATCACCCGATTAAGCATCGGAAGCGCCCGCCCCGCCTCGTTCTTGTCGTCGCTACCGGCCAGCAAGACAGGCCATTCTACGCCCAAATTGTCGACGTAGCGCTTGATAGCGGCGCGGCTTCGCGAATCGTCCTTTCCGTACCGCTCAAAGGCTAGGGCAACCACCTGCAGGTCTTTGGTGTCGTGTTCCGCCAGGTACTGCTGGAGAAAGTTCGTCTCATCGCGGCAGTTAGGGCACCAGGTCCCGAAGAGCTGAATGAGTTTGGGTCCTTTCACTGCACTGAGCCGGAGCGTATCCCCGTCCGCGTCGGGGAAAGCGAAAGCTAGGGGGACGTCGGCGCGTACGCGGGTGAGGAGGTCGGGGTCGGTGAGTTCGGCGGTATCGCTGCGGGTGGCGGTCCAGTCAGTCAGGTAGTGGCGACCGTTGCGGAAGGTGCCGGCTAGGCTGCCGTCGTCGTGGATCACCGCTTCGAACAGAAAGGCGTGGCTGCCATCAAAGACGCTGAGGTAGGCCTTATTAGCCTGCACGGTCCCCTCCAGGTAGCGGTAGTCGCCGGTCTCCGTGCGGATCGTGCCGGTCAGCTTATTGTCTACCTGCGTAAACTCAGCGATCCCGGGATAGGGATCTTCGTTCCGGTCCCCGGCAAAGTCGACCGCCCAGGTGCCGGTCAGGTCGGCCGCCGGGGTTTTGCGCAGCGGGGTAAAGCGATAGCCCTTCCCGAAATAGGCACGGAAGGGAATGCGGTAGTTATCGCGGTAATTAACTACCCAGACGCCCTCGATCACGTTTTCTTCGTGGTAGGCGCTGATGTAGCTGTCGTACACCGGAAAGTCGATGCGTAGGGTGTCCCGCCCGGCCCGCTGGTCCCGTCCGGCGGTAATGTCCCGGGCCGGCACCCGGATCTCTTCCTCTCCGTTGTGAATGACCAGGTGAAAGGTGGTGTCGTCTTCGTACACTACGTCGAACGTAAAGGGCAGCTGTCCCCCGGTCACTTCGTCAAACTCCAGGTCCGTCTTCTCGGGGATTGGCGCGCCCTTCGGGTTGGGCACGATGGGATTGTACTCCAGTTCAAGCACCCCCCGGTAGGGCCCCGGCGGTACGAAGGCATAGCGTTCCTGTACGAACACGCAGGAAACGAGAAGCAGCAGCAGGGCGGCCAGCGCGGGTGTAAGGCGAATGGAAGAAAGGCGCATATCACAGAATTTGGCGGAAGAATAATCCCCCCTATGCAATACGCTTTTCCCCCCATGTAGTTGGTGGTGTGGGGCGGGGCGCTTACTTTTGCGTCCGCTTCCGCCCGCGGAAGGTCCGGTCTCGTAGTACAACGGATAGTATACAGGTTTCCGAAGCCTGCGATGATGGTTCGATTCCATCCGAGACCACTCCTACCTTTGATTACCAGCAAGTTACGAAGCCAACAGACGATTAACAGACGATTACCGACACAGCGTAATTTAAACAATCTGTTGGGATTCAGTTTACTTCCCGCCGCCAACTTTTGTCTGCATCCGCTCTCTCACCAGCCGCAGAACATCATCGACGTGGTAGCGCTCTACCCTGCCCTCGCCGCGGGCGGCCAAATACCCCTCCCGGTGCCAGCCGCGCACGGTGTCCGCCTGAACGCCGCACACCTGGGCTACCTGGGCGGCCGTAAGAAATTGCAGACCGCCCAACAGCTCGCCGGTCGTGGACGGCAGCAGACCAACTACAGCCGTTTGGCGGGCGGCGGTAATGGACTCCTGTATGATGCAGCGCAAAGCGTCCTCCGTGGTCACGACCAGGACGGGGGATGGGGTAGACATTAGCGTTCGCTTAATCGGGTGACGTGATCGGTCGGGGTACTCTCGAAAATGGCGTAGAACTCCCCCAGCGTGTAGCCGCGGGCCTCTCGGTTATAGTGCAGGCCGTGAATGTGCACGTCCGCCTGGTCCACTTCATAGTAGAAGCCGCCATCGGCCACCGTAAATACCAGGCCCATTACCTGCAGCTCGTGTAGGCACTTCGTTACCCGGTGGGACGCCAGTCCGGTACGATGATGGATTTGCTCCGGCGAAGATCCCGGATAGGCATGGAGCACACCGGCAACGCTGAGCTGGTGGCCCTTTGGCTTCGTTTTTACCGTGGTGCCGCGGCGGCGGGTGGTCCGGCGGGCGGTGCGGACGGTAGGGATGGGGCGTTCCATATGCAATGTGGTGGGTAGTATCTACTTCTCGATGGTTGGCATTCCTGCGGCGCGCAGCCGCGCGATCTCCGCTTCGATGATGCGGTCCGACTGCGTGTCCTGCAGATCCTTCAGCTCCACCGATTCCAGCCAGTAGCTGACTCCGCCATCGGCCACGTCGTAGCGGATCTCCACCCGAAAGGATTGCGTCGGTTGGCCCTTGAAGATGGGCGTACTTAACATGAAGCCCAGATTGAACTCCGACTGTACCCGCTGTTCGAAGTGATATAGCTTGTTGCCGCTCAGGTCGTCGTTCTTCTCCATCTCCTGAGTGACGGTGGCCTTAAAGCGCTGTAGGGCCGTGACGGTGGCCAGGTTCTCGTCCCGGTCCGTGAAAAGACTGCGGTTCATCTTCAGTAGATCCCCTAATTGCTTGGCGGAGTAGGTACGGTTGCTGTTGATGTGGAGCGCGTGCAGGGCGGTGGCATCTTCCAGCTGGCCGGTGATGGTATGGCCGCCGTCCATCATGCCTTCGTCGTTCGACACGAACTTAATGGTGCGGTGGTCCCGATCCACCACGACGTGGCAATAATCGTTGAAATACGGATAGCTGGCCTCCAGTTTCTGCGCTACCCAGTCAGCCGGCGCTAGTATAGTCCCGGAAAGACTTAAGCGGGTTTTCTGGATGATGGGCGCCGCGGCCCCGTGCCGGATGGTGATCTCCCCGTCCACGGTTTCGACGCTTAGGTGAATCTTTTCTTGGTTTTCGTTACTCATGGCTGGTTGTGTTTAGGAAGCTTTGATGGTGCGGATGGAGGTTTGCCGTTCGGTGGGCTTGAGCGGGCGGTCGTACACGAACAGGCCGTGGTCGTCGTAGTAGGCCATGCGGCCGCAGTCGTGGTAGGCCACGCCCCACAGTTGTGCCTTCGTATCCTCGTAGCCGACGTTGATCCGCTTCAGGAGCTCGCCGGTACCTGTCTTGAGCTCCTTGACCGGCTGGACGCCATAGTCAATGGCATCGACCGTCTCCTCGAGCAGCGCCTTAATGGCCTCGATGGGGTCCTGCTCGGCTTCGGCGGCCCCCTTCAGGGCCTTAGCCAGTTCCTGGCGGGCGTCCAGGCGGCTGGACAGGAGAAAGTAGCGCTCCTTCATTTCGGTGAGCTCGTGCGGCTCGAAGGTCTTCCGGACAAGGTCTTTCTCCTTCAGGTCGAAGTTGTGCCGCAGCACCTCGACGTCGATCTGCTCGTCGATGGAGTGGGAAAATGGTTTACTCATAATGCCAGTGGGGATAGTGCCGTGTTGCCGGCGGGTGATGATTCGGGAGGGAGGGAAATAATCGTCAGTGCGCTAGCTCGCTGCTCGAAGAGTTGCCGCCCGGCGACCGTGGGCCAGCAGGCGTAGGTATGGTAGCAGTAGCGGGCCAGGCCGATGACGGTCAGCCGGTCAATGGCTTCGTTAATGGGGGCCGGGGACGGAGAAGCGAAGTAAGCCTGCAGGTTGCCGCGGCCGTGGGGACCGAGCAGCACAATGGTGCTGAGCACCAGGAAGTCGAGGGGTTCCAGTTCGGTCTTCATCCCAGGCTGTTTTTGGTTTCCCGGTAGAGCGCCTCGAGGAAGGCCCGGCGGGTCGGGGTGAGTTCGCCGTTGCGCTTGAGCCACTCGGCGCAGCGGGTGACCGGGTGCTTGCTGGCCTTGTAGCGGGCGATGCGGGCCGGCCAGTTGGCGGGGTTGCCGTCGTAGTGGTAGAGTTTCGGCCCGCCACCCTCGGTGGTGTATACTCTACCCTTCTCCATCAGGCCGTTTGCCCGGGCGGTAAAGCGGGCGGCGGGAAATTCTCGCTTGCCAGCGGGGGCGGGCAGCAAAGCAGCGCCGTTCTCGGCACTGATGCCGCCGGGGTGGTCGGCGATCACCTGGGCGACCAGCTCGGTCTGGCTGGAAAAGTCCGTCTGGCGGTACGTGCGTACCTGGTGGCTGGTGCTCATGCGGTGGGTTCCGGTAGTGCACGCCCCAGCAGCTTCGACCAGATGGCCAGCTGCTGCGCGCGGGTGAAGATGGGCGTGAGGCCGAGGCGCTCGAACTGGCTGGTCAGGCGGCGCAGGTTCACGATGCTGGTGGCATCCCGGCGCTCGGCGGCCTGTTCGGCCAGGACGATCCGCTCGGCCAGGCGGCAGAGCTCGAGCTTCTCGCCGGGGGCGTACTCGATCAGTCCGTGCAGTTCGGCCAGCTGGTACCAGTTGCGCGGCACGTCGGCCGGCGTGGCGATGGTCCCTTCCTCGCGCTCCGCCTGCAGGGCGGCGGGGAAGCCGGCAACCGTGGCCTCGTAGCGCTTGCGGTGAGCTTCCTCCCGGGCCAGGCGCATGGTCTCCCGCTGGGTTTCCGCTTCCTGGGCGGCCAGCTCGCGGCTGATGCGCAGGCGGTAGCGGTTGTAGGCCGAAAGCACCCGGGCAAACTGGGTGGCGTTGAACTGGCCACCCCACATCTCCAGACCCTGGATCCGCTCGGCGGCCCACAGCCGGTAGGCCTGCAGGATCTCCGCCGGGCCCAGGTGGGAAAACTGCTTGAAGGCGATGTCAATGCACTCCCGCAGCACTTCCCGGGGAACCTCCTGGCGGGCACCGTAGGTCGGGGCGATGTACTTGACCGCGGCAGTGATGCCGCCAATGGCCACCGGTGCGGCCAGCAACCGCATGGGCAGCAGGCGGCCCTCGGCGATCACTTCCACGTCGCAGAGCTGGGGAGCGGTTGGGCTACGATCCACCTTCACCAGTTGCTGCAAGGTGCTCCTGCAGGTATTCTTCTGCGACGGAGACAGCGGTTTGGTCGGAAATGACGGGATTTGTACTGCGGGCAGATCTTGCTGCGCCGGGGCGGCTACGTGAGTTTGCATGTTGGGCGTGTTGATGTGCTTGATGTTCAATGCGCGCCAGCTCCAGCTCCTCGCGGCGGCGGGCGGTGCGCTCTTTCATGAGTTGTATGGCGGCGAAGCCTGGCAGCGCCTTGACGGCCGCGCCGATCACGCTCCAGACCTCCGGGTTGTCGATCGTCTCGATCATCGCCTGCACCGAGAGGTAGGGCTCGACCAGTTCCCCGGGATCCGCTCCGACACCGGTGCGGATGCGCTCCCAGGTGCTCTGGCCCCGTTCGCCGTCGAAGTAGATCTCCAGCATGTCCATCGCCTCGGTCTTACCGAGGGGCCGGGCGTGCTCCAGGCGGCGGACCACCGGGGTCGGACCGGCGGCACCTTTTTTCGCGGAACTTTTTTGGAGGGCGTCCGCAGCGCACTGACGGTCGAGATCATCGATCTCCTCCGAATCGAGAAAAGAATTTTCCGGCTCACGCGCAGTGCAAGCAGGAACGCCAGCTATGGTTAATACTTCGGGTGCAAATTTTGCACTAGGGGGTGCAAATTTTGCACTACCCCCAGGGGTCAATTTTTGCGCCCCTGGTTCAGTTTTTGCACTAGGGGGTGCAACCATTGCACTACCCCCCTTGGCCTCCAATTCCTCCCCGCTTTCGAGGTCGTCGAGGGTGACGTAGATGCCGATGTAGGGGGTGTTTACCCGGTACACGTTGGTAGCATTATTGCCACTGGCCATGGGCCGCAGCGTGGTCGTCATCAGGCGCTTCTTCTCCAGGCGCTTGCGGATCCGGATCACGGTGTTTTTTGACCAACCCGTGCGCTCCGTCAGGAACGCCAGGGAGGGCCAGGCCGCCCGGTCGCGGTTCATCTTCGCCGCGATGGTCAGCAGCAGGTAGGTCTCCTTTTCGTCGCAGGCCTCCAGCAGTCGGTCGTCAACGTTGATCATGGGCGGGAAGGGTCTATTCCCAGGGAGTCCAGCCACTCGTCAGCGACCTCAAAAGGGATGTGGATGTAGTCGTGACCCGAGTCGAGTAGCTTGCGGGAAATCAGTCGCTTGCTCTGCAGATGGAGAAAGGCGAGCGCGTCACGATTGACGCCTTCACTTCTACCCAGCCCCACCCACGGCAGGGCTTCACGAACGTCGTGCCGTCTGATGCGGCGTAGGTCTTGCCACAAATAGTCGATGCGTCGAAACTGCTATCGACGGCGGCAATCAGGTAGTCAAGCAGACCGGCCTGCGTGCAGTGTCAAGCTTCGTACTTCAGGGCGAAGGCCTGGTTGATGATGATGTTGGGCTTCATGCTAATTCGCGATTCCGGCTTCCATAGAGCGGATCAGCTGGCGCGAACCCATGATTTCCCGACCCAGCCAGCAGAGTTTCTTGCGGATGGCTTTCACGCAGGCGCCGGCGCGCAGGTGCCGGGTCTGTTCCCGGCAAAGCCGGCGGTAAAGCTCCTCGCAGTGGGTCAGGTAATGTTGGGCGGCGAAGTAGTGCACGGGCGGTAAGCAGTTTGCCCGGGGCGGCGCGCTTACAATGACGAACGCCACCCCGGAGGTGATCCGGAAGGTGGCGTCGTTTGCGGCAACAAAGGCCCAGGATGCGGTTGGCGCAGAACGGTTGGCGACCGCTGCCCGTACCCCGGATTTTCTCTTCTATCCTTAGTTGCCGCAAAGGGGGCCAGCCTTCACGGTGGCTAAGGTAGGGATGTTTGTTCTTATTTACTAACCTATAGGTAAATTATTTTCTAAAGTAGGTAAATCCTTGGCCTGTTTTATGAGGTCATCTAAGTTATCGTGTGCTTCGTCTACATCGTAAATGTCATTCAGCACTTTAGCGAACTGAAGATCTATAGTAGATACTGGGTTATCAAAGCGCTTGTCCTCTGTCATGCGGTTACGATTTCGAGGCGACCATAAGCCAGCCATGTTGACAAAGGAAAGGTAAAAAAAGAAAAAACACCTAGTATTTATTCAAACTTTTGTTTGATTTCGTTTAATGTCTTGAGAATCGCTGATTTATCACCCGCCCTCGTCGACAGTATCCCCTCCAGGTGCAAGATCTTGTCTCTCAATGCTGACAATTTTTGATCCCTTTCGACGGTAGTATCTCTAAACTGCCTTTGGTTGTCTTCCAACTCGTTCAGTCTATTTTGCGTGCTATCATACTCGGCCTTGGCTTTGATCGCGACCTGCAAGAGCTGTGTATGAAGATCTTCTCCGGTTTAGCACCAGCTTTTGTCAGATCGGAACGATTGATCATCCGCTGTATCTTGGTGGCGTCAAAAGATGCCAGGTAGCTTTGAATCAGTCCGAAGTATTTCCCGCCGGCAAATTCTTTGACCGCCTTAGTGACTGTTGGCCAACCGTAGTCGGTAGCGATGTCCGAATAGAGATAATGCAATACTATCTTCAGCCTATCGAGAGTCATGGCTCTGGTTGGCTCCTCCTCGCGATTGTACTTGTCGTAGGCGTATACGGTTTTCCATAGCTGCTTAGTCCCGACCTCGGGATGTTGACTAAACAACTGAGCCTGGAGCCGTGACTCACTATACCCATACTGTCTTTCGCCTCGACTCCTTTGAGCGTTCCAATCTTCCGGTATTGCTTTCCTTATTGTTGCAAGTAGGCTAGTCACCTCTACGCTTTTAGAATCCATCTGCTTGTGTTGTGCAACAAATCTAAGGCGTTTTACCAACTTATGAGTAAACGAAAGCCGTTTTGCAGAAAAAGCGAGCTAGTTTAAAATTACTTTGTGAGAGCACACACAATAATTAACTTTTTTTTCAGAAACCATAGTCAGTATTCATGCTGTCCAAGTAGTTCTTGAAATTCCTGGCAAGAAGCTGGATCGTGGTGCCAACTGCAATCCCACGCTGTAGTCGATTGTCCATTTCGTCTATCGGAGCATCTGAAATAGGGAAATTATTTTCAAGCAAGGCCGTGACTTCCTCGTATCCTGTCGCCTCCAATACGTTAGTATTGTACGTGTAACTGGGATGAAGAAACTTCAGCTTTACTTTACCATCCTTGAAGTATGCGCTAAGCGTATAGGACACTGTGGTATGCGCTAGTTGGTCCTTTCTGACAAATCCCCAGTAGCCCTTCTTGTCAGCTCGGTAGTAAGTCTTTATTTTCTGTTTGAAGACAAGTCTTCCAAACGCAAGGTCTTCGTATCGAAGTGAGGCTCCTATGTCATCAGTAATAAATCTGCCGTCCACTCCATCAACCTCCTGCCGATTTCTGCTGAGTGTGGTCAGTGGAAAAGGTGAATTCATATACTAGGTGCCCCTTTTCGTTAACCGGCAATTCGGCAAATGGCCCATCGGCCATCAACTCTTTGACCTTGTTGCCGTAATCTTCTCCATCTCAGACTGTGTCAACTCACCCGAGGCCAGCCTAAGCATTAGGGCCCTCTGCTCGAGTTCAATAGTTTGACACAGCAAGCCGAAGGGCAGAGAGATTATCAGTAGCAGGGTAATGGTTCGCATGTTTTGCTTTTAATGATGGAGACTTCAAAAGAAAGCATAAACCAAAAGTAAATATTTACTAAATATTTGGCAAATAGGTAAATTAAGGCTTATCTTCACCATCGTTAGGCACGACCGCAGCCGCTACCGGCCCGCGTGAGTACATAATAAGGTGAGTGTATTCATCACGCCCGGTACGTCCGGGCGTGCTTTCACTCACCGCCCACCTTAGATCGCCTCACGATGTACTACGACCGCCCCCGGGCTACCTCTCGCTACTTTCTGGCCGCGCTGTTCGGTTCGGTCTACCTGTCTTGCTTGGTGTCCGTCCTGGCCGGCTTGCTGCGCGACCCTACACCTGCGTCCCCGCCCCCTGCGTCGGGCGTGGTCTCCACTACTACCCTTTCACCTAATCCCCCCTTACTACCATGGGCACCCAAACCTATTCCAGCCGCTTCCGCGTCGAGCCGACCGCCCCATCCCGGGGCCCCGGACGCATCACCCTTCACTACGACGTCTACGTTCCCCGCGCGGATGGCCGCGGCAGCGACGTGAACACCCTGGCCAACACCATGACCGAGCGGCAGGCCCGCGACCTGGCCCAGGAGTTGCTCCAGGCGGCCGATGCGATCGCCGCCGAGCGAGAAATAGCCCGCCTGGAACTGATGATCACCAAAGACCGCGAAGCCTGCCTAGAAGGAGCTGCGCCGCGAGCTCGACGTCCGTAAGCGAGTGTACCCCAAGTGGATTCAGCAGCGCAAGCTGCACAGAGACGTGGCCAACACCCAGTTCCTTTCCCTGGCCACTCTCGAATTCCTCCTGAGCAATATGACCTCCAAAGACTTCGACCGCCTCGTGCAGTGCAGGACGCCAAGGATGCCACCGAGGCCCGGGCCATCCAGCAGGGCGCCCTCCCCTTCCGCACCCGCAAGGGATCGAACCCCCCTCCCGCGGGAGCTTTCCCGCCAGAGCACTCAGTCGGTCCACCCGCGGTCCGGGCATTTCCGTGCCGCCCTACCCTTTCTAATGCCATGATCGAAGACATCATCCTGTAGGCCGCCACGGCCACCCACGAGCTTTTGCATGATCGACTTATTCATTCCGCGGCCCGGAACCTAACCTCCGGGCCGCTTTTAACCACCTACCGCATGAATCCACAAGCAACCCACCGGGCGGCGGCCCGGGCCAAGCGTAAAGCCTACGCCGAGCGCCACCGCGTCTGGACCTGGGAGCAGCTGGCCAAGCCTGGCCTGCAGCACTTCCTCTCCCTCAACCGCCGCGACCGGCGCATGCACGACCGCATGATCGCCTGGCTCAGCGAAAAGAACAAACCCGCCTTTCACCTGGTCAAGGTCGGCCGCTCGGCTCGCGGATTCCAGCAGCGGGCCCGCAAGTACGACGCCAGCTACCTGCTGCTCAGCTCTCAGCAATACCCGCTCCGTGCAGGATCTGCAGCTGGCGCGGGTGGATGTGGTGAAGAATGACCGGGTAAAAGCAGCCACCCATGAATAACCAATTACCCGGAGCCGCCAAGATGCGCAACCTGGCCGCCTTCGTCACCCGCAAGCTGCCCAAGGGCTGGGGATTCGCGATCGTCGTCTTCCCCTTCCACCGGCCGGGCATCAGCAACTACGTCTCCAATGCCCAGCGCCAGGATATGATCACCGCCCTGCGCGAGACCGCCGACAGGCTGGAGCAGCGGC